>NZ_BMFP01000003.1 GCF_014638845.1 Pontibacter amylolyticus | reverse complement strand
GGCCTGCCTAAACAAACCGGGACCTTGTTAAATCTGTCAACTTATTTCAGGACGATTCAACCTGAAGGCTATTCCTTACGGAATCCATTTAATATCCTTAAAGTCTGGCTTGCGCTTCTCAAGGAAGGCGTTGCGTCCTTCTTTGGCTTCTTCGGTCATGTAGGCGAGGCGGGTGGCTTCGCCGGCGAACACCTGCTGGCCCACCATGCCGTCGTCGGTCAGGTTAAAGGCGAACTTGAGCATTTTGATCGAAGTAGGGGACTTGGCAAAAATCTCCTGCGCCCACTCGTAAGCCGTGTCTTCCAGTTCGGCGTGCGGGATCACGGCGTTCACCATGCCCATGTCGTAGGCATCCTGCGCCGAGTAGTTGCGGCCCAGGAAGAAGATCTCGCGGGCACGTTTCTGACCCACCATTTTGGCCAGGTAAGCCGAGCCGTAGCCGCCATCGAAGCTGGTCACGTCGGCATCCGTTTGCTTGAAGATCGCATGTTCTTTGCTGGCCAATGTGAGGTCGCATACTACGTGCAGCGAGTGTCCGCCGCCCACGGCCCAGCCCGGCACTACGGCGATCACCACTTTCGGCATAAAGCGGATCAGGCGCTGCACTTCCAGGATGTTCAGGCGCGGCATGCCGGCCTCATCCACATAGCCCTGGTGTCCACGGGCGTTCTGATCGCCGCCGCTGCAGAAAGAGTATACCCCGTCTTTCGTAGAAGGCCCCTCAGCCGATAACAGCACGACCCCAATCGAGGTGTCTTCGCGCGCATCCAGGAAAGCCTCGAACAGTTCGCCCACTGTTTTCGGGCGGAAGGCGTTGCGCACGTTCGGCCGGTTGAAGGCGATGCGGGCCACGCCATTGGATTTCTTGTAGGTAATGTCTTCGTATTCTTTAACTGTTACCCAGTTTGCTTTGCTCATTATCGTCGGTTTTTGATGTAAAATTATCGCATTTTCAGCTTTGCAGCAAACATCGTCGGCAGGCTCTTAGCAATGCGTGCTTGTCAGCGGGTCTTGTTTGGTGAACTTTACGAGGTGTGGAAATTCCAGGGTATACTGGTCACCTACAGCTTCGTGCCGGTAGGCCGCTCCGAAGATGGCCAGTAACTCGTTGTATTTCAGCTGTGCGCTCTCCCTGCTGGCATGCAGCTCTACTACAAGCTGGCGTATGTCCTTCATACGTCCTGACTGGCTGATCTCTCCCAAAACGTTAAACTCAGCGCCTTCTATATCCACCTTTACAAAATCAACTGTTTTATGCTCAGGCAACAAGCCGGATAGCCTGTAAGCCTTCATTCGCTGCTTTTTGCCTTTGGCAATGGAAGGATGAAGTGAGCCGTTCAGACCGGCTGTGGCGGCAGGTATATAAAAGTCAACTTCGTCTTCCGTATCCGATAGCAGGTAGTTAAACAAGTGCACGCCTTTTAACTTATTGGCCTCTACGTTATGTTGCAAGAGGGCAAAGGCATCCGGATTCGCTTCATAAGCCCATACTTCGCTTTCAGGGTATAGCTGCTTAAAATAAAGCACCGACATGCCAATGTTAGCACCGCAATCAACAATGAAAGGCTTTTTGGCAGTTGTTTCGAACCGGTATACCTGCTTGATGAAAATATCGGTGTAAAGCTCTGTTAAGGTTACGTAGCTATACCCTGCTATTGTAAAGCCTTCCAGTTTTAATGGAATTAGTCCGCCTGTCTTCTTGCTGAGCTTGGCCTGTGTATGGATGTGGAGCAGGGTATAAAAGGTACGCAATCGCCCTGCCAGCTGTGTGTGCTGTCGGCTGAAGGCAAGTTTCCATAACCTGAAAATTGTCAGCATACGGGTGGCTGTTATAACGTGACTGGCAGAGCGTATACCTGACACAAAGGCTCTTGCACTGCTAAGATAAGGCTTCTTTCATTAATATACAGCCCTGTTGTACGGCAACCAGCCATTTTGTCGGCTGCCATACCTTTGGCTTTTTGTTTGCAGAAACTGTAGCTTTAGCACAAGCTAGCTACGGCAAGCAGCAAGGCAGAATCATTTGTAGGAAATGCAGGTGAGTCAGGAGTTTTACCGAGGTATGGGCTATGGGCTGTACATCCTAGGTCTTTTGTCCTTTGTCTAAAATTCTTTTGTCCTGAAACAGCCGTATACCTTCACATAAACCAACACACAGCAATGGCAAAAATAAGATCGACTACAGTAGTAGGCATATACCACAACGGAGAAGTATGCGTGGGCGCCGACGGACAGGCCACCATGGACAAGCACATTGCCAAGAGCAATGTCAAAAAGATCCGTAAGCTGCTCGACGGCAAGATCGTGACGGGCTTTGCCGGCTCCACCGCCGATGCCTTCACCCTGCTGGAGCGCTTCGAGGAGAAGCTTAACACTTACCAGAGTAACATGAAACGCGCCGCCATCGAGCTGGCCAAGGACTGGCGAAAAGACCAGTACCTGCGCAAGTTAGAGGCTATGATGGTCGTGGCTAATAAAGAGGAACTGCTCATCATTTCCGGCACCGGTGACGTGCTGGAACCCGACAACCAGATCGCCGCCATCGGCTCGGGCAGCATGTTTGCCCATGCGGCGGCCCTGGCCCTGAAGAAGCACGCACCGCACCTTACCGCAGAAGAAATGGTACGCGAGAGTCTGACCATTGCCGCCGACATCTGCATCTACACCAACCACAACCTGGTGCTGGAAAAACCGGCCAAATAACCTCAGGTATAGCGCACATGGTGCAGACCATCGAACAGGCCATCCGGCAATTATACCCCATTTCTGATACTTCTTTTGGACAGCTCACAGCGCTTATGCAGCGGCAGGAATTGCCCAAAGGAAGTATCCTTTTCCGGGAGGGGGAAGTGAGCCACAAGGTGTTTTTCATTGAGCGTGGCATCGCGCGCGCCTTCTGCTACCGCAACGACCAGGAGGTGACCTTCTGGTTTGGTGCCGAAAACGAGATGCTGCTTTCCTACTACAGCTACGTGGCCAACAAGCCCGGCTACGAAACCGTGGAGCTACTCGAAAACGCGGTGGTACACGCCATAGACCTGGCCCGTCTGCAGGACCTATACCTGAACAATATTGAACTGGCAAACTGGGGCCGCAAGCTCGCCGAGTACGAACTCATCAAGACAGAGGAGCGGTTCATGGTTTTTCAGTTCCAGTCGGCCACCGAACGTTACAAAGCCCTGCTGGAGCAGAGTCCCGGTCTCATACAGCGTGTGCCCCTCAACCAGATCGCCTCTTACCTAGGCGTTACACAGGTTACCCTGAGCCGCATCCGGGCGCAGGTCCGGTGATTTTTTAACATTTGTTAAATTTCTTCTGCCCCACAGTCCCGACCTTTGTAAAAAAGGAAAAATGGGCTGGATATACTTAATCATTGCGGGCATGTTTGAGATCGGGTTTACCACCTGTCTCAAGTTATCGAACAACTTTAGTGTGCTGAAGTGGTCAGTCGGCTTCTTCCTGTGCATCTCCCTGAGCTTCTTCCTGCTCAACAAAGCCATTCAGACCATCCCGATGGGCACCGCATACGCCGTCTGGACAGGTATAGGCGCAGTAGGCACGGTGATCGTCGGCATGATCCTCTACAAGGAGCCGGCCGACTTCTGGCGCCTCTTCTTCATCTTCCTGCTCATCGGTTCCATTATCGGGCTAAAGCTGGTGTCGAAGTAGGAAGGGGAGGGATGTCAATTTAAAGCTTATCTTTGCCGGAAATCATCTTTTCTTAACTCATACAGAGTTGCAGGAGTATAAACACGAATTAGTAAAAGCATAAACACAAGGAAATGGAAGTATCTAATTTTTTAAAGAAGCACTACAAGCACTTCAACGCTGCTTCGCTCATCGACGCTGCAGAAGGATATAAGACGCACCTCAACAACGGGGGCAAAATGATGATCACGCTGGCAGGCGCTATGTCTACTGCTGAGCTGGGTATCATCCTGGCCGAGATGATCCGCCAGGACAAGGTGCACGCGATCTCTTGTACCGGTGCTAACCTCGAAGAGGATATCTTCAACCTGGTGGCGCACGATTTCTATGAGCGCGTGCCGCATTACCGCGAGCTGTCAGCTGCCGACGAGGAAGAACTGCTGAGCCGCCACATGAACCGCGTGACCGACACCTGTATACCTGAGGAAGAGGCGATGCGCCGTATCGAGCACACGGTGCTGAAGTTCTGGGAGAAAGCCGACCAGGAAGGCAAATCCTACTTCCCGCACGAGTTCTTCTACCAGATCCTGCTGTCTGGCGAGCTGGAGCAGTACTACCAGATCGACCCGAAGAACAGCTGGATGCTGGAGGCTGCCAAGAAGAACCTGCCGATCATCTGCCCGGGCTGGGAAGACTCTACGCTGGGTAACATCTATGCCGGCCACGTGATCAGCGGCGACATCAAGAATGTGCACACCATGCGTACAGGTATACAGTACATGATGTTTCTGGCCGACTGGTATACCCAGAACGCGAAAGAGGAGTCTACAGTAGGTTTCTTCCAGATTGGCGGTGGTATTGCCGGCGACTTCCCAATCTGCGTGGTACCGATGCTGCACCAGGACCTGCAGCGCACAGGTGTTCCGCTGTGGGGCTATTTCGCACAAATCTCTGACTCTACTACCAGCTATGGTTCGTACTCAGGTGCTGTGCCAAACGAGAAGATCACCTGGGGCAAACTGGGTAAAGACACGCCGAAGTACATGATCGAGTCTGACGCCACCATCGTAGCGCCGCTTATCTTTGCGATTGTGCTGGATATGTAGGTTTTGAAACAAAGGACTATTTGACAAAAGACAATAGACTATTGATATTTATAAGGAAGAAGCCCGCTGTTGATGCAGCGGGCTTTTTGTTTGGCATCGGTTCTGAACGATAGAAGTCCCTTAGTGACAGACCTTGAAAGTTAAGCCGGGTGTTGGTCCGGGAACAGGTATAAAATACTAGAACTGAATCTTAAACCAAGCTTACCTAGTATATTAATTCCATTATATTTTCATAACAGGTCATACATGAAAACAACCTTTACACTTATTTTACTGCTCACCTGTGCGCTCGCCTTTGGGCAGAAGAGGTTTGTGGCGGGCCAGTACGTGACGCACCAGGGAGACACCGTGCAGGCGCACATCAACGACCAGAACTGGAAAAGGAGTCCCACCTTTATTGAAGTGAAGCAGGACCTGGCCAGCTTCAACACACAAAGACTCGGGGTGGGAGATATCAAAGGCTTCCTGCTTGCTTCAGGTGACAGGTACGAGGTGCACGCCGTGGATAAAGAAAAGAACGTGACAAAGCTAGGCAGCACTTACCTCTACGATAGTCAATCCAGCATGGTGCGGGACACTGTGTTTCTGCGTGCCCTGGTCAAAGGAAGGGTGAGTTTGTACACATTGAATGAACCGGATGCCCAGGAGCGCATCTACATTCAGAAAGAAGGCGAAGCTCCCGTTGAACTGGTGTACAGGTCCATTATGAAGCGGACAGGCGGCAAATCAGGTATTGTGAAACTGCCGGTTTACAGGGGAACGCTGACCGCCAGAATGACGGACTGCCAGGATTTGGCCGACAAGATAAGCAAGGTAGCTTTTAAGCCGTCTGCTTTGAAAAGTCTGGTGCAGGAATACAACATGTGCGCCGGCGGCAACGAGGGTGATTATGTGGCCGCTGAAGAGAAGATAAAGTTCAATGTTTATGCTATAGGAGGCGTTTCGTATACCTCCCTGAACATCCATGGCCATCCGAACAGGGCGCTGAGCGAACCGGAGTTCACAGGTATGGGCTATACCTTCGGCACCTCCTTTATGGCCACTTTGCCCAGAAGCCATGGCAAATATGCCCTGATAGGGGAACTGCTCTACAAAGCGTATTGGACGGAGGGAACCTTCAAACATGTGAACCCGCATACGGAGCAGGTATACACAGAATATACCACCACCTTTGAGATGTCCCAAATGGCTATCAACCTACTAGGCCGCTACCGGCTCCTGGACAAGGGCATAAAGCCATACCTTAGCCTGGGCATTGGCAACAGTTTCATCTTAAATGATAAAAGCAGGCAGCTGACCTATACCCCATCCAGTTCAACGGTTAACAACAAAGAAGGTAATCCAATGGCAAGTAGCATGCGGAAGCATGAGCAGGCACTGCTGCTGGGTATAGGAGGAGAATGGAGGAACGTGCAGGCGGAGGTGAGGCTTGAAAACGGAAATGGTTTCTCGGCTGCGAAGGGAGTGAAAACTGCCAATAATTCAGTAACCGTCCGGCTGGGCTATAAATTAAAGTAAAATCCGCTATTCTCAGAAAGCGCTGCCGGTTCTAAACAGGCAACGCTTTCTGATAATGGTCGTTGCTGGCAAATTTTACTTCACCAGTTTCTCCGCCCTGAACACATGGTCCGCGGCCTGCAGAATCTTGCCCTTTAGCTTGGGGTTGTAATCCGGGTGCTCGGCCAGGAACGTGCGGATGGTGGTGGCGGCCGTTGGCGTCTGGTAATAGCCGAAGGTGGACTGCAGCCAGTTGGTAGGGAAGAAGATGTCGCCGGTGAGTTGTATTTCCTCTACCAGCTCCAGGCTCTCGCGCAGGTACTTCTCCGAGGAAGCGGTACGCAGTGGGTGGTGCAAATAGGAGAGGGCGGTGCCTACCCAGGCTTCCTTGTCGCGGTTGCTGCGGTCCTTGAGCGAGGCAAAAAAGGCGTCCCGCACCTGTTCGTCGCCCGACAGGGCCGGCATCAGGAATTGCAGACGCTTCTGACGGTCCGGGTTCTTGATACGCGCTAGTTGCTGCCGCAATATGCCTTCCGAATCGGCATAGTCGCGCACGGCCAGTGAAAGAGCCAGGGAGGTATAGTCATCTTCGGTGAGCGTGACGCCCGTTGGTGCTTTCTGATCTCGCCATACCTGGTGTAGCCTGTCCTGCGCCTCTTTGGTCATGGCAATGTTCTGGTAGGTTTTGAAGAAGAGCTTTTTGTTGTTGCCGGACGTTTGTTTTTCCATCGCCTCCCACAGATTTTTTTCAAATGCAGGTGCTAGTGTAGCTCTTTGCTCCGGGCTGGTAAATTTCCAGAATGTGTCACTCAGGTAGCCTGTCAATAGCTTTAGGTTCAGCTCTTCCTGTTCGTTAGGTGATTGCAGAAGAGCAATGTATAGTATCATGTCAGGTGTAATATCTACCCCGTTAAGCATGTTTTCATACAGGTTGATGTAGCTCGAGGCGCGCATCACAGGGTTCTGCAGTTTGGGTAGGTAGCTTATGCCGCGGGCATCAATGGGGAAGGTCCCGTAGCCCTGTCCGGAGGAGTCGAACAAAACATAAAGCGGCCATTCCTTCCCAACCACCTCCTGAAATTCGATGGAGGGCCGGTCCATGTTCACAGTATATTCTTCTACACGGTCATCGTAAACCAGCGCAACTTCGAAAAGCTGAGGCCACAAGCGATCTGACCCGTCCTCACCCTTTTGTGAAATAGAAAAAACGCTGATTTTCCCATCTTCTACATCCAGCGTACTGTTGAAAACCGGGCGTCCCGGCTCGTTCACCCATACCTGGTTCCAGGCCTGCAGGTCCGCAGGCGTGCGGGCGTCGAGTATTTCGATCAGCTGTGGCCAGGTGGCGTTGCTGTTGGCGTAGGTTTTCAGGTATACCTGCAGCCCTTCCCGAAAGGCTTCTTCGCCCATCAGCCGCTCCAACTGCCGCATCATGATGGGGGACTTGTGGTAGATGATGTGCCCGTAAAGCGAGCCGGCATCCTGCAGGTTGGCCAGATCCTGCCGGATCGGGTTGGCGCCTGCTGTGCGGTCCACGCTGTAGGCCGCCGGGAAGTGGTCGATCAGAAACTTGAGGTCATAATTGCTGTCCTTTACTGTCGTCTTGGAAATCTTGTCGGCCATGAAATTGGCGAACACCTCTTTCATCCACACGTCGTTGAACCAGCGCATCGTCACGAGGTCGCCAAACCACATGTGCGCTGTTTCGTGCGCGATCAGGTTGGAGCGTGCCACTAATTGGTCCTTGGTTGCGCCCTCGTCCAGGAACAGGGTAGAGGCCTTGTAGTCAATTGCGCCTACATGCTCCATGCCGCCGTACTGGAAATCAGGTATAGCCACAAAGTCAAACTTCCGGAAAGGGTAGGGGATTTTGGTATAATCCTCCATAAAAGCAAGCGCATCGCGGTGTATGCTGAAGATCGGGTCAACACTTAGCCTGAGTTTGTCCGGATCAGTTTCGCGATGGTAGAAGTGCATGGTCCGTCTCCGGTCGCTGTTGCTCACCTTGCTGAATTCTCCGGCCACAAACGAGAAGAGGTATGTCGGGATGGTGTCGGAAGGCTGGTAGGTATAGGTCTTGGTCGCGCCCGTTACAACTGAGTCCTGCAGCGGAGCGTTAGCCAGCGCTTTCCAGTTCTGCGGCAACGTGAGTGTAAGTTTAAAGACCGCTTTCAGGTCCGGCTGATCGAAACAGGGAAACACGGTGCGGGCTCGGTCCGGCACCAGCAAGGTATAGAGGTAGTCCTCGTTGCGGTTGAGCGAGAGGTTGCCGGCCGTGAAGTCGAGCTGCACCTGATTCGGGCCATTTTGCAGGTAGCGTTGCTCGATGACGATGTGCTCGTTTTGAAACACGGTCGGTATCTGCTTTCCATTCACCCGTACGGCGTGCAGTTGGTCGGGCTGCTCCTTAAAATCGATCTGCAGGGCCTGCGCCTTGCTAAGCAGGTTAAAAGAGATGATTTCCGAAGCAGGTATAGGCGCGTCCTTGCCAGCGGTGATCTGCAGTTTGATTTCATACTGCACGTTGCGCAGCATCTGGTTGCGGTGCTCCGCCAGTTCGCGAGAAACGCCGGTCTCTACCGGCAAGGTATAGGCGCTGGTTGCAGGGCCTTTGCTGCAGCCACTCAGTATTGCCAGAGACAAAGCCAGGGAGGCGGCTTTAAAGGTATAGCTGTGTTTGGACATAGTTTGTGTTGAGGGTGTTTGTAAATATAAGGGATTTTGAGAAGCGGGGATGCCTATACCTGGCGTTGTAGTAATAGCTTGTTGCAGGTATGGCAACCTGCCTTGCTGTGTAGCTTGCCCTAGCCGGGCGGGCCCTACTTTTTGTCTTGACACAAAAAGTAGGCAAAAAAGTCAAGACGATTTTGAACTCGCTGAACGCTCAAACAAAAAATCGTCGTTTGTGCACTTGTCTTAGCTATATACTTCGTAGTTTCAGTGCTAGTTACTCTTGCTATACCTGCCAGGGGTGCGTGGCAGGAGCGACAACGCTTATACCTGACACTGGCAATGGCACGAGTCCCCCTTTGAAGGGGGTAGGGGGATGACAATCGTGCACGGATAGCTGAGACTACAGTGCATATACCCTGAATATGGCAATTACACATTCCCCGCCTTAGACAAGGAGGGGCAGGGGTGGTTGGACCCGGTATTGCAAAACAGGAACTACAGTGCCTATACCTGTGAATTGGTAGCAGCAGAAAGTCCCCCTCTGTTTTTAGGAGGGGTTAGGGGAGGTGATTCCCCGCTTGGGGGTAGGGGCATGACAATCGTGCACCAGAATCCTGCTTCAGACAAACCTTACCACCCCATAAAAAGCAAAAGCCACGAAACTCGCGGCTCTTGCTCCAAACAAACAATCAATAACAAACATCTAAATGCTTAAGCTGGCGTCATGTTTTTCTCCCGATCCCAGTGGCGGTGCTTCTTAATGGCCTCAACAAACATATTGGCAAATTCACCTGCGTCGGCGTTGGCTCCGGCCGTTATCACACCGGAGTGGGAAACTACCTTGCCAGATTCCTTGTCAGCGAAATTCACGCCCACCACAAAAGCCTTCTCCAACAGGTTGATGCCAAAACCGGAGGTCGCGATTGGCTTGCAGTGCTTAAAGGCCTCGGCTACAAAGTGCAGGGCGTCACCCAGTCCCATCATTTTGCGCACGCTCTTCTCTCCGTCCGGAATGTAAACGGCATCATACATAATGGAAGCGGTGGTTACATGGCTCTTGTCCACCTCCATCTCCTGACCGGTGCTGGAGAGGCGCTTGCCCTGGAACTTGGATACAACCTCTACTGTAACGCCAGCCGCTTCCAGTGCTTCCTTTACCTGCATCACCTCGTTGTAATCATAACCATCCTCGAGCAGAATCGCGACTCTTCTGGACTTGGCTACTTCCTTCTTGTTTCTGTCAATACTTACAGCCGGAGAGTCTTTTACAGACTGGCCGTTCGCCATCTTTTTAGAGGCATCATCTGCTACAAAGTTTCCGGTTGGGATGGAGTCATCGCCTATTGGCACCTCAACTCCAATGCCTGCGGCTACCAGGGCGGCAAACTGCGGGTCTACTCTGTGGAAGTTGGCCAGCTGCCTGGCACGTACGGCTTTGGTGTTTACCTTGCCAAGCTCAAAGCGGGCAGCGTCGACCAGATGGGTTTTCTCATCTTCTGTGAGTGAGTTCCAGAACAGGGTAGCCTGCGAATAGTGATCGTCGAAGCTCTTGCTACGGGCCCTGATTTTGTGGCCTTCTACTTTCTCGGCGTGGTGCACGTAGCCTCCCATATTTTCGGGCGCCATCATCGGGCAGCCATTGGCCAGGGAGTTAGGCCAGTAGTTTACCTTGCCTTTGTTGATGGTCTGCCGCATAAAGCCGTCCTGCTGGAAGTTATGCACCGGGCAAACCGGTCGGTTAATCGGAATCTCAGAGAAGTTGGTGCTGTTGAAGCGGTTCAGTTGGGTGTCCAGGTATGAGAACAGGCGCGCCTGCAAAAGCGGGTCGTTGGTCACATCGATGCCGGGCACCAGGTTGCCGGGGTGGAAGGCCACCTGCTCAGTTTCAGCAAAGAAATTGTCCGGGTTTCGGTTCAGCACCATCTTGCCGATGGGCTTCAGCGGCACCAGCTCTTCCGGTATGATCTTGGTCGCATCGAGCAGGTCGAAGTCAAACTTGAATTCATCTGCCTCGTCCACCATCTGCACGCAGAGCTCAAACTCCGGATAATTGCCCTGCTCAATAGCGTCCCAGAGGTCGCGGCGCAGCCAGTCCGGATCTTTGCCGGCTAATTTCTGCGCCTCGTCCCACACAAGCGAGTGCGTGCCCAACACCGGACGCCAATGGAACTTGACGAAGCGGGCCTTGCCAGCCTCGTTTACAAAGCGGAAGGTATGCACGCCAAAGCCTTCCATCATTCTAAAGCTTCGGGGGATGGCCCTGTCCGACAGCAACCACATGATCATGTGCGTGGACTCCGGCATCAGGGAAATGAAGTCCCAGAAGCTGTCCTGGGCGGCGGAGGCCTGAGGTATTTCATTGTCAGGGTCTGGCTTCACGGCATGTACCAGATCCGGGAATTTGATGCCGTCCTGGATAAAGAACACCGGGATGTTATTGCCCACCAGGTCGTAGTTTCCTTCCTGGGTGTAGAACTTGGTGGCAAAACCCCTGGCATCGCGCACCGTGTCAGCCGATCCGCGAGAACCCGCCACCGTGGAGAAACGCACAAAAACAGGCGTTTTAACACTCCGGTCGCTCAGAAACTTGGCTTTGGTGTAGGCCGCCATCGACTCATAAGGCTGAAAATACCCATGGGCTCCGGCACCGCGGGCATGCACCGCGCGCTCCGGCATACGCTCGTGGTCAAAGTGGGTCATCTTCTCGCGGAAGTGAAAATCCTCCATTAGTGTCGGTCCGCGCTGGCCGGCTTTTAAGGAGTCATCTGTATGGTTCACCCGTACTCCCTGATCAGTCGTCATATACTGGCCTTTGCCATCCTCCCGAAACTGTTCGAGCTGTTTGTTCTTGATGTTTTCGTCGACGTGGGTAGGCTTGGCCTTGTGCTTGTCTTTCTCTTCCATGGTTTTGTTTGTTTTTGGATGTAGGTGAGGTATAGCTTTTAATATTCGTGTGCGGAATTCACTCCAACCATACGGGTTAGTATTTTAAGTGGTTAAGAAAAAGTGAAACTAAACAAGATTAAAATGGAATTAAAATAAGACTTTAAGAATAGACAAGACCGCTATACCTGTGCTTTGTTTATATAAAACACAGGTATAGCGCCAGCTATATTAGAAGTATTCTAAGGAAATGGGCAAATGATTAACGCCCGGATATCATAGGCTGAGTTCCTTACGGCCGAAGCTGTACTCGTCTTCCTTCAGGTAATAATCGCCGCATTTCTGCAGGATGGTCAGGTTATCGATCGTGATCTCCCAGTTGAAGTTGTAATTGAAAAGAAAGGTGAGCACAGGTCCTAGCACTTCGGGTGAGGTGTCACCAAGTGCCAGCGAAATATGAGGGAGCCACATGTTGGGATTGTAGTAGATGCCCATTTCGCTGCTCATCTCTGATATATCGCGGTGCAGACGGTCGTGCAACTGATTGAGCGGGGCGGTGCGGAGCACGGGGATGTAGATGACCGGCTTCTCACCCGGGAACACACCCAGGCCGGTGGTACGGATCGTAAAGGGCTCCGTCTCGCGGCTGGTTTCCTGCAGGTATTGCTGCAGCTCTTCCATATCCGGGATCTCGGCCGTTAGCAGGGTCAGATGTGGGTAGGGCGTCATCTTCACCTCATTGAGTCCGAATTGGGAGTCGAGTAACTCAGTCAGTTCGGTGACACGTGCAGAATGGGAAGGGTCGAGCAGGGATGTAACTGCGATCATAAAAGGTTATTTTTTATTGCTGTTCTCAACGTCTCGCGCACACATTTATCAAAAGCATAAAGCTATAGAACGGGGCACATGTGATAATGTTTGCCTGTGCAGGGCTTTTTGCGGTGGGCAACGTCTCATTTTACGTATGGGGCGACTTTTGGTCTGTGGCCCTTTAAGATGGGGATGTTTCCCAAAATAAGTACCTTTGCAGTTCAGCTTTCCGAATCTATGATTTCTATCAATAACCTTAGCTTTCATTTTGGCAGCCGCCCCATGTACGAGGATGCCAACCTGCACATCAAACCCAAAGACAAGATTGCCCTGATCGGCCTCAACGGTACCGGCAAGTCGACGCTGCTGCGCATCATCGTGGGTGAATATAAGCCCGACGGCGGCAGTATTCAAATGAGCCGGGACACCACCATCGGTTTCCTGAACCAGGACCTGCTCAGCTACGAAACGCACGAGAGCATTCTGTCGGTGGCCATGCAGGCCTTTGATGAGGCCATCTCCTTGCAAAAAGAGATAGACCAGGTGCTGGTAGAGTTTGAGCATAATTTCCATGACAAGCTGGTGGACAAGCTAGCGGCTTTGCAGGAACGGTTCGAGGCGCTTGGCGGCTATACCATGCAGGCCGAGGCCGAGTCGATCCTGGAGGGCCTGGGCTTTACGACCGAGGAACTGAAACAACCGCTGGCCTCTTTCTCAGGTGGCTGGCGCATGCGCGTGATGCTGGCCAAGATCCTGTTGCAGAAACCCTCGCTGCTGCTTCTCGACGAACCGACCAACCACCTGGACCTGCCCTCGATTAAGTGGCTCGAATCCTACCTGGACCGCTTTGAAGGTGCCGTCGTGATCGTGTCGCACGACAGGGAGTTCCTGGACAAAACCACCAACATCACGGTGGAAGTGTCGGGCGCGAAGCTGAACCTATACCCTGGCAATTACAGCTTCTATGTAGAAGAGAAAGCCCTGCGCAACGAGATACAGAAAGGCGCTTACGAAAACCAGCAGGCCCAGATCAGGCAGACGGAGCGCTTCATTGAGCGCTTTAAGGCCAAGGCGACCAAAGCCAAGCAGGCCCAGAGCCGCATGAAGCAGCTTGAGCGCATGGAGCGCATCGAGGAGGTGGCAGGAGAGGCTGCGAAAGTGAATTTCAGCTTCCGCTTCAATGTGCAGCCGGGCCGTCACATCTTCCGGCTGGAGCACATGAGCAAAAGCTTCGGCAGCAAACTCATATTTAGGGATACGAACGTGCACATCGAACGGGGCGACAAAATTGCGCTCATCGGTGCCAACGGCAAGGGTAAGTCCACACTGCTACGCATCATTGCCGGCACTGAGCCCATACAGGGCAAGCGCGAAATGGGGCATAACGTGATCATGTCCTTTTACGCGCAGCACCAGCTCGAAGCTCTGAACGTGGAAAATGAAATTCTGCAGGAACTGCAGCAGGCGGGCTCCGGCAAAACGGAGGTAGAGCTGCGCACGCTGCTGGGTTCCTTCCTCTTCACCGGCGACGATGTGTTCAAAAAGATCAAGGTGCTGTCGGGAGGGGAGAAGAGCCGCGTAGCGTTGGCCAAAACGCTGATCTCGGAGGCCAACTTCCTGATGCTCGATGAACCTACCAACCACCTGGACATGCAGTCGGTCAACATCCTGATCCAGGCGCTGGAGCAGTACGAGGGCACCTTCATCATCATCTCGCACGACCGCTATTTCGTGGAGAATGTGGCGACCAAGATCTGGTACATCGAAGACTACCAACTGAAGGAATACCCCGGCACGTACCACGAATTTGAGACGTTTCAGGAGAAGCGCGAGAAGGAAACTAAACGTGAAGCCGCAGCTGCGCCAGCTCCTAAGAAAGACGAACCGAAGCCGAAACGTGACAACAGCGAGTTCAACGCGCTGAACAACCAGCTAAAGCAGGTAAACCGGCAGATAAGTGAGTTGGAAAAGCAGGTGCAGCAACTGGAGAAGGAACTCGCCCAGTACGAAACGGAGCTGGCCGACCCGAAGGTATACGGGAACCCAAGTCTGCTGCAGGAAACCTCCCAGAAGTTTGAAGCGGTGCAGAAAGAACTGGATGCCGTCAACCAGAAGTGGGAGAACATGATGCTGGAGGCCGAGGAGTTGGAGGAGCAGCTTAGAAGTTAGAAAGTTAGAAAGTTAAAAAGTTAGATAGTTAAAAAGTTTGAAATACAACCTGAAATACCGAGGTAATCCGGTTAGGAACAGGTAATGGGATTTAAAATTGAAGCAGCAAGCCATGGGTTTGCTGCTTTTTTTGTGCTGTTCGCTGGGTATAAGGCTGATCTTTAATGTTAAAGCAACTTCAATGCCCTGTACTTCAATGCAAAAATATACGTATAGCAAAATTGCACTTTGATATAAATTGCAATTTTGCTATTTTGTTCCCGATACGCACCTTTTGTCTATGAAAACTTATCTACTGTTGTTACTGCTTGGTTTAAGCAGTGTGCTTAATTTTGCCTTTGCGCAGGCGGGCGGTGAAATTATTGTACAGAAAAAAGGCCTCGGATTTGCCTACTACCAGCATGGCAATCAAATCAGTAAAAAACAACTGTTGCACATTTTGGATCAACATCCGGAAGCGCGGCAGGAACTTCAGAAAGGCCAGCGCAATTCATTTCCAGCCACGGCGCTCACGTATGCAGGTGGTCTCCTCATAAGCTATCCGATGAGCAGGAAACTGACTGGCTACCAACCTAACTGGCTGGTCTCCGGGGCGGGGGCAAGCCTGCTGACTTTCAGCATCCCTTTTGCCGGCGCCAAAATGAAACGGGGACACCAAGCCATCTATGTGTACAACGAGGGGCTGCGCTATGCCAAACGTCCGGATAAAGATCTTCGTGTTGGCTATGCCTATAACCGGGCCTCGCTGGTCTTTACTTTCTGACAGGCGGTTCTCCTTTTTAAGCGATCAGGGTTTGTGTCTGGGTATCGCCAAATAGGCGAGGCGGAACCATGCATGGTGCTGTTCCTCTTTTTGCTGTGCGCTAATTCGGCAAAACGTATTGGATTGTTAGCTCCTAAGGCCGGGCGCTAGTGAGACAATATAAGCCAGGTATAGCTTAAGCCCGGCTGGGATTTGTGCAAGTAATGCGCCTGCATTAACATCCTGTCCGGTGCGCCGTATCAAGAACAGCGCAAACAAGCACCTTACTATGAACCAATCAGACGTCATACACCAGATAGGACAGCAGAGTCCCAAAGTCTTATTCCAATATAGCCTCACACAAAATAAGTTCGTCTATTTGTCGCCAGCCTTTTGTGAGATATGGGAAATGGGGGAATCACGGCTTCAGGAAAACCCGCAACTGCTGTTTGACTCCGTAGTAGAAGATGACCGCCCAGCCGTGATACGCTGCTGGCAAAGGGTATTGAAGGGTGACCATGTGGACGAGGTGGCGTGCATTGAACATAATGGCCTTAAACGCTACATCCGCTACGTGGCCTACCCGATTTTTGATAGTGCGCGACAGGTGGTATCCGTGGCAGGTATGGCCGAGAACGTAACCCAGCAGCGGGATTTTATCAACTACCTGACTGAGTTCGGACAGCGGAAGAACAGCGCGCTCGAAATGGTTGTGCATGACCTGCGGGGGCCGCTGGCCATCGTCAAAAGTGTGTCGTCCTTGATCCGCCAGGATATTCAAGATGACAAAAAGCAGGAACTGGAGCACTATACCGACATCATAGAGAGGGCCTGCCTGCAGTGTACAGACCTTATCCAGGACCTGCTAAGCGAAGAGCACCTGCAATCGCCGGAGGTATACGTGAACAAAACCCGGCTGGATATGAGCCTGCAGATCCGGAATGTAGTGGAGTTTTACCAGAAAGGCCAGATGGTGCAGCAGCAATTTGTGCTGCAGCTACCGGAAGAGCCTTTGATGGTGGAACTGGATCCGATCAAATTCTCGCAGATACTGAATAACCTGATTTCCAATTCCATCAAGTTCACTCCTCCCTCCGGCACGATCACCATCCGGGCTTATCAGGAAAAGGGAGAGGCTGTGATGGTGCATACCGACAATGGCATCGGTATACCGGCGTACCTGCTACCCAAAGTCTTTGAGCGGCGGGGGGCCTCCAGACCGGGGCTGAACGGGGAGGAGTCGCGCGGACTCGGGCTTTCCATTGTGTATGAACTGGTGCGGCTGCAGGGTGGCACCATCAGTGTGGAGAGCCGGGATCAGGAAGGCACACGCTTTACGGTCAGGCTACCCATGTATGCCGCTTAGGTGCGACGGGTACACGCGCGCTTTATACTGGCGACACTCTCTTCGTCCAGGGGCTTATGCAGAAACCCGCACACAAGCGGATAGTTGCGTGCCTGCTCCTTGTCGCTGACAGCAATGGAAGAGGTCAGGATGAACACATCCAGTTTTCCTTTCAGTGTTGCTTCATAGGGACGCAGAATATCCAGAAAATCCCAGCCACTTTTAAAAGGCATGTTCAGGTCGAGCAGGATTACCTCCGGCAGGGGAGCGGGCACTGTGAAAGACAGGTCAGCCAACGCATCATCTGCCGAGGTATAGGTGCATATCTCTTTGGCAAACCCCGCTTCCTCCAGCACCATGGTGGTCAGGTAGACACTGATGTCATCATCGTCAATTATGTAAACCTTGCTGACCATAGGCTGCTTGCTTAAAATGTAAGGTGAAGGTTGTACCTGATTCGGGTTTGCTTTCTACTTCAATCTCTCCCCCAATGGCGTTCATTTGCATTTTCACCAGGTATAGCCCTATGCCTTTGCCATCAGGTCCTGCATGAAAGCGCTTGTAGAGCTGGAACAGCTGCGGCCGTACTGTCTCCAGGTCCATGCCACTGCCATTGTCCTTTATATGTAGTTGCAGACTGTCTTCTTTCCTTACGCTATTTAACTCAATAAGTAAGTCACGCTGTGCGGATTTATACTTGATCGCGTTCGAGATCAGATTGTGCAGGATGCTGTAAACGTAGGCGCGGTTGGCCCAAAGCAGGTCCTCCTGTTTCAGGTTCAGGACGATACGCCCGCTGATCGGGGTAAGCAGGTGCTGCAGGCTCAGTGCCACTTCGGCCGCCACTTCGACCAGGCTGACCATTTCGTGGGAAGCCTGCAGGTTAGTGGAACGCACGGCCAGTATTTTGTTCAGGTCACCGATCACATCGTCGAGCCGACGGGCGGATGTCTCCAGGTTTTGCAGGCCCTGCATAAAGCGGCCGCTGTTGCGGTCCAGCTTCTGCAACATGGTCGAAAGGCCGACCAGATTGGCCACAGGCGCGCGCAGGTTGTGCGACACAATGTAGTTGAACTGCTGCAGGTCCTCGTTCTGATGGTACAGGTGCTCAGTGGTTTTGAGCAATTGCTCCTGCTCCAGCTTGCGCTCCGTAATATCGGTGTGGATGTAGACGTGCTTTTCGATCTCCCCCCGCTCATTGGCAACAGGCGAAATAGTGACATCGGCCCAGACCATCTCGCCATTTTTATGGTAGCTGCGCATTTCTTTACGCATCGGCATGCCCAGTGCCAGCTGCTCCCTTACCCAGGTGAGTTCACGCGAATCCGTATCATTAGAGATCAGAATGTCACCCGGACGCTTGCCAACGACTTCTTCCAGCGCATAGCCAGTCACGTTGCAGAAAGCCTCGTTCACCCATTCTATCTCATGCTGGCTGTTGGTGATGATCACACCGTTGGTGGTTTTGCTGGCCACCAGCGAGAGCTTGCGGAGCTCTTCCTGCGCTTTTAACTGCTCCGTAATGTCTACAAACGATACCAGAATGCCATCCTCAAAGGGACTCAGTGTGAAGCGCAGCACAGCTTTCAGATCATCAAAACGCTGGTCAAACTGGACGGGCTTTCTGGTCTTGTCTACCTCCAGGCATTTCTGATAAAAAAGGGTGTCTACCAGGAAGGGGTATTCTTCCCAGATTTGGCGGTGCATCAGTTCGTTGAGGGGGCGGCCCAGGAAATTGGCGAAGACCGTATTGCCGAAGCTGTAGCGCCATGCTGTGTCCAGGGCAAAGAAGCCTTCTACCATCGCCTCCAGGATGTTGTGCAACTTCTGGGACTGGGCTTTCACCAGCAGGTTGGCTTCTTTTTCGTTGGTAATGTCTTTGGCAATGCACTGTACAGCGAGCACACGGCCTTCCAGCACCACGGGTACCAGCGTGACCGACAAGTGGCGCTTCTGACCATTGCGGTGCCTGATGCAGGACTCAAACGTGCAGGACTTGCCAGCCAAAGCCTGGTGGAAAGCCTCAAATGTTGCCGCGTGGTACTCTGACAGCACGAAATCAGCAAAATGGCTTTCAGGGAAATCCTCGCGGGTATAGCCGGTCAGGTCCACCACAGCATCGTTGCAGGCTTCGACCCGACCGCTTGTGCTCAGCGTGAATACGAGATCGGGATTGTTGAAGAAGAGTGCCTTATAATAAGCCCGGCTTTCTTTTTTCTGCTGCAGCGCCACCATCTTAGCGGTAATATCACGCGAATTGGTGACAATGCCCCGCACATGCGGATCGTCCAGCATGTTGGTGGATACGCAGCTCAGCCAGTGCCAGTCGCCGTTTTTTGCCCTGAAGCGGAAAGGTGCAAGCGTTATTTGCTTTGTTTGGCCGGTCGTGTGCTTCAAAAGCTCATCTCCGATTATGGGCACATCATCCGGGTGGATGAGTTCGAGTACATGGGTGCCCAGCAGCTCTTCAGGGGCATACCCCAACCCGGGGCCGACCGAGTCAGAAACATACTGGTAGTTGCCCTGCCAGTTAATCACAGTGATGAGCTCGGATCCGTGCCGTACAATTGAGGTATAGAAATCTGGCGTCAGGGCCAGCGCTTCAGGCTGCGTAAAATTTACCTTCATAGAGGTGTATTGGCTAAAAACTTCCTGAATGTAATTGTAATTAGACAATATGGGTTCAATTGTTAAACAATATTTATTAAATTGTTTTAATTGTTGAAAAATGGCTTTCTTATATCCTATATTCCGGTTCTTTTATCGAATTTTGTTTTAATACCCAAGTTAGTTTAAGTCGTGGATAGTAAATTCCTATTTGGATTATAGTAATGATTACTGTGTAATAAAAATTGCACAGTAATCAAATAACAAAAGCCGGACTGTCCACAGTCCGGCTTTTGTTATGAATGCAGGTATAACTTATTCTGTTACAGCACGCAAGGCATTTACACGGCCGTAGCCGTAGTACGGGTCGCGGCCGGGTTTTCCTAAGTCATCGGCAGTGTCGCGCATTTTGGCCAGCACCTGGGCGGGGTCCATCTTGTCCCCGTTTTTGCTGATGATGAGGGCGGCCACGCCCGCCGCGTGCGGAGAGGCCATGCTGGTGCCAGCTGACCAGTAGAACGCACCGGCATTCGGAACCCGGGTATTTCCTGTACTGTATACCAGGTCAAAAGCATAGGCAACCTGAGTGACTGGTCCGATTTTGACTGGCTGGAATCCCTGTGGCTCACGCGCAAATCTGGAGTCACCACCTGGGGCTGCAAAGTGTATGTCCGGTGTGCCGTAATTGGAATAGGAGGCAAAGTTGTCCATGAACACGCCGTACGGGTTCAATGCCCAGCCAAAGGGGGCTGTAGCCGAAACGGAAATCACTTGCGAGGAGGCGGAGGGGACGTGTACCAGCGAGCCGTCTTTGTTTCCGTTGTTGGCGGCATTGCCGGCAGACGCTACGACGGTCACCCCTTTTTTATTAGCGTACTGGGTGGTGCGGTCAAGTGCTATGAGCAGCTCCTGTACCGCACTGGTGCTACCTTTTTCAAGGTAATCGTCCGAAGGGTTGGTTGGCGTGCCATTGTCATTCACAAACCAGCCGTTTCGAGGTATAGCAGCACCCAGACTCATATTGATCACATCAGCACCTTTGTCTGCCGCGTGTACAATACCAGCCATAATCCAGGAGAAGGCCCCTGAACCTGTATGATCGCTCAGCACTTTAACGAGTATGAGTTTAGCTTCGGGCGCCACACCAATCACACCATAGGCATTGTCAGCCGCAGCAATGGTGCCGGCCGTGTGGGTGCCATGGCTAAAAGCATCATCCAAAGCATACCACAAGTCTTCATTTTTGTCATTGACAACAAAGCTTTTGCTGTCATTCATCAAAATGTTTGGTGCCAGATCGGGGTGGTCCAGGTCAAAGCCTGAGTCCAGGACTGCTACCTTTACACCCTTGCCACGCACACCAGCGTTCCAGGCGGCTGGCGCCTTGATGGCAGCGTGTCCCCACTGGAGATCAAACCGGGTATCATTATCGCCGCTGTTAGGCGGATTGCCATATACCTCTTCATGTAGAACGACCTCCCGGCTATCCGGCTTGATCCATTGTATCTCCAGGTCGCGCACAACAGAACGCACACCCTGTATTCTAGAGGCTTTTGCCAGAAAGGCAGGGTCTTCGGAATAGACGGTTGCCACGCCAGCTTCTGACCATATGTTCGTCATCCTGCCATTTATAGAGGCCAGTTGGTTTCCCAGGCCAGCCGGAAGCGTTTCGGTGTTGGAAAGCACGATGTAATGATTGCCACGGTACTTAACGCCAGATGCAGCTGCAGCGACGGCTTCATTTGTCTCAGAGGCGCTTAAAACGCCATCCGGATTCACGTCTTCTTCGGGATTACAGCCTGTTAAGCCTAAAAAGGCAAAAGCCGCTGCAACGAGCAGGTTGTTGCGAGTAAAGAATTTGTTAGTCATGTTAAAGGTTTTATGGTTAGTAATAGTTAAAAACACCATCCTGATGACCTGTGCAGACAGACCCGCTCTGTTTGGCAATACAATTCCGTGTGCAGAACCACATTAAGCCCTGTAAGGGCAGATTCCACAGCGAAACTGTTACTTTACCAATGATTTATAGGTTGTTATGGAAAATAAGATTATAACAATACGGCGCCTCTTTTATATTGTTATAATTATTTTTAATTAAATTATATTTATAAATGACTATATAGCATGTTTTTTTTTTAATCGCAATGGAGCAGCCTAATGGATATTGGCTGTGCTTAAGTCCCTTGTAATAGCAAACAAACCGAGCACATGCAGCACAGCACCCTCCGTCTGCGACAGGCACTCAACTAGGCCTATCTGCGCCAGAAACGGCCCGAAACGACATGGAGCGCTTCGAGGCGGCACTTTGCACGCTCCTGGACAGCATTAACCCGCACGAAACCGAGGTGCACGCCAAAAACCATTTGCGCGACTTTCTGAAGGCGGTATTTTACAACGGCTAAAGCATCAACACCAGCGGGCGCACCGATCTAGTGATCCACAACGGGCCGACGATCAAAAGCAGTTTGGGCGCGAACGCCTCAGCGCTGGCTGCGGAGATCGATCTGCAGATATACCGACTCTACGACCTCAGCTACGATGAAGTGCTCCTCGTGGACCCGGCCTTTGCCATGACCCGGGAGGAGTATGAAGCGGCCGCACCAGTACCTCGCGGCGTGCGCAGCTCCCGCGAGTGTCTAACGTAACGGCCGTGGCTATACCTATACTTGATTTTCCACCGCAGCATTGTGAGACACTCGCGGGTCTGAAGACACCGCGAGGTCTGGGGGCAGCCACTCAGGTATAGCACCCTTCGTAGGAACAGGTCGCGACCTGTCCGCGCGACAGGCCGGCCAACGAAGCAGTTTGGATACAGGCAGTTCCAGCAGGCAATTAATCAGGTATAGCCGGGCAGTCAAAGTCCGTGCACGATTCGGACAGGTCGCGACCTGTCCCTACAAAGAACATAGGAGAGAGCCTCACATTAGATTTAGAAATGAGAAACCTAGAACTATTGCCGATCGAGAAGTCTGTGCAGGACGAAATCAGAACCAGTTGAGATAAATTGCTGGCCTATACAGGTATAAAGGTCGATATACTTGACCTGGAAGAAGGTGTACTGCAGGTTCGGGTTGAGTAAACCGAGCTTAAAAATAATTGCATCCTTAGTCAGCGGCAGCTTGTTAAAAGAGCAGGAGCTTTGTTAGCGCCAATAAAAGACCAGTAAAAAAAACATTATGTAGTACTTTCATTCAAACCTAAGTTCGACGAAATCGACCACCTCTGGATAGCGGATAGCAAAAAGGCATACAAACTTTCCAGAAATGACCTGAGCAAGCAGTTAGGTATAGCCAAAGAAGCGATAGGAGGTTTGCTCTCCGGCACCAGCCCTCTTACCCAACAGCTGCAAGCGGCCTTCTACTATTATTTCATGACCTACGAGCTTAATCGCGATTTTCGTGAGACTGAAATTTTAGAAGCTTAATCTTCGCAATCGCCTATTCTATACCTATACATGATTAGCATCAGCCGATCTGTTAGACGCTCGCGGGAGCTGCGCACACCTCGAGGTCAGGGCAACATCGCTAATTTCGCCTCGAAAAAATAAATTCAAAAAGGATAACAACTTTTTAATATAGGTGAGCGTATATATAGAAAGCTTAGCGAAAGCTCATTTTGTGAAAGTATAAGCGGCTCCGGGGGTGAACGACCGGGGCCGCTTTTTTTATGCGCCTGTATTAAGCTTTAAGCCACTCAAGGGCGGCGGCAGGAGTCGCAAAGGTTGCCACCTCATAAGCTATAGCCCCCGTTTTGCGGGCCTCTTCGATGTTGCGCTGGGCGCGCGCCTCGTTTTCCGGGTCAAAAGGCTGCAGCCGTGCTACTTTAGCCAGCCGCGTGGCCGACAGCATGGCCGTCAGTTCCATGGTAAGCTGCCGGTTCTCCTCATCATCAATCTCTACGGAAGTTGTGCGGGCATCCAACAGCAATTTGCGCACATCGTAGTTCCGGATCGTCTGAACCATAATCTGCAGACTGTGTTTGATCTCTGACATATGATAGCGCTGCAGATCGGGGTAGCGCACCTGCAAAATGTCGGTAGCAGGGTCGTACTCCAGTCGCAGTATGCTGTTTTGCAAAAGAATCATGATGTGGGAAGTATGCTTAGGGATATCGGGTATGAAACGGCGCATTAATATACAAAACAGTAGTAGCCCCACCAAGCAAAAATTGAGTAATATCACAAATATATACTAAATGCATATCTTGGTTTTGATTTTAAAACTGTAAGTCCTTTCTTGCAAACCCTAGTCGAACCAGCTAGGTTTAGGCTTGTTCGGGGCATCATCCCCGAATCGGGTATACTGCTATTCGAAGTGCCTATACCTGCTCCCATAGACTGAGTTGCAATGATAATATACAAGAAAGACTATATAAGCATTGCCTACTACGAGGCGGAAAAACTGCTCGAAGTTACGTGGCTGGCCTATGCCGCCAGCGCAGCGTACCGCGAGGCAATGCTACAATACATTGAGGCGCTCCGGAAGTACGAAGTAAAACGCTGGCTGGAAGATCATCGACAGGCTCGGGTGGTGCGTCTCTCGGATCAGAAGTGGACGATAGAAGAGTGGGCGCCCCTGTTCTTTCAGGAGGTGAAGAGCCTGGAGAAAATAGCCCGTGTCCGGTCAACAGACATCTCAGCCCGCATCAGCTCCGAGAACATGTTCAGGTACCTCGATTACAGCCAGTTCCAGTACGGTTTGATGGAGTTTGAGTTCTATGGCGAGGCCCGCAACTGGCTACTGGCCTGACTTTCCGGACGCGCTGCCTTTGCACCGCACTTAAAAAAACGGCACCTTATACCTGAAGATGATCATTCCCAACAAGTTCCTGAAGCTAGATTATAACCCAACCTACGATGTCCTGTTTGTGGAATGGCCCAACATGCATGATTATACCATGCCGGAGGTGAGCTACATCATTGACGAGGTGATAGACGCTGTACGCAGCTACGACGTCAAGCGCATCCTCACTGACACGCGTCAGTCGAAGGTGACAGTGCCGCTGGAGGAGTACGCCAAAGTTGTCAATCAGCTGGCGCTGCAGCTGGCCACTACGCGGCTGCAGAAGTTTGCTAAGTTGAACACCCGAGATGCTGACCGTGAAGCAATTTCCTCTAACGCTGCCGCGCTGGTGGTAGGTTCTGTCGCTTATCGCAGCTTCGACAACATAGACGAGGCCATTGCCTGGCTGACTGAAAGTTTATGAGTTTGAGAGTTTAGGAGTTTGAGAGGTTTGGATTGTGGGAGTTCGGGAGCCAGGACTCATTTGAAATTAATCCAGGTATATGGATAGGCGTTTACAATACAGCAACTTAATTACTTCATAACCTATAGTTTTTTAACTTTCTGCCTTTGCAATTTTTAACTCCCAAACTCTTAAACTCTTAAACTCCCATGCGCCCTTACATTCTTGCCGAATCGAACTGGAAAGCTATCAAAGACCAGCAGGTGGAGGTTGCCATATTGCCCTGGGGCGCCACCGAAGCCCACAACTACCACCTGCCCTACGGTACCGACAACTTCGAAGCCGAGGCTGTGGCCGCCGAAGCGGCCAGGCTGGCCTGGGAGGCGGGAGTGAAGGTATCGGTGCTTCCGGTCATCCCCTTTGGCGTGAACACCGGCCAGGCCGACATCACCCTCGACATTAACCTGAACCCCAGCACGCAGTTGGCCATCCTGCGCGACATTGTAGAGGTGCTCAACCGGCAGGGCATCCGCAAACTACTGGTTCTCAACAGCCACGGCGGCAACGACTTTAAACCGATACTGCGCGAACTGGGCCTGAAGTTTCCGGAGGTGTTCCTGCTCACCTGCAACTGGTTTCTGGCTGCCGACCGCAAAGCCTTCTTCGACAGCCCCGGCGACCACGCCGACGAAATGGAAACCAGCATCATGCAGCACCTGCGCCCCGACCTGGTACTGCCGCTCAGCGAAGCGGGGGAGGGCAAAGAGCACAAGTCCAGGCTGACAGGTATACGCGAAGGCTGGGCCTGGGCAGAGCGCCTGTGGTCGCAGGTGAGCGACGACACCGGCATCGGCAACCCGGCGGCCGCCACACCCGCCAAAGGCAAAGCCTTTTTCGAAGCCACCACCCGCAACATCGCCCAGCTCCTGCAGGAACTCGCCGCCATCGACCCGAAAGACAGGTATAAGAGAGTTTAGGAGTTTGAGAGTTTGGGAGTTTGAGAATTTAGGATTTTGGGAGTTGGGGAGTTAACATGTAGCGACGTTACACTGTAACGTCGTTCGTGCATGGGCCAATCTTTCCGCTCTTCCGGACATCCGTGTCCGGAAGCATTTCTGGAGGGGACATCCTTGTCCCCGTATACCTACAAAATCAAACCGTCCATGGCAACCAGGTTCACAGGCTCTTTCGGATTTATCAATCCGAAAGCAATCGATAGTGGATTTCCTGATCCCCCTATACCTGCAGACCTACTACCGGGAATGTGGACATCCCCGGCAGTGGGGTTAGGGCCCTCGATAAAGCTTTGGGACATGGATGTCCCGAAGAGCATATCAAAGCGACATCATACTCGTAGGGACGGGTCGCGACCTGTCCGCACATCTTGTGACCGGTACTGCAAATGACCGTGCTGTATTTTTACAACATGCGATTCGTGATATACCCAACTGGCGATTCGTGCAAGATTCGGACAGGTCGCGACCTGTCCCTACGAACCAAATGCATGCTGATCTGGATTTGCAAATCCCAAAGAATGGTGCGTATAGGTATAGCCGACACCCTATAACACTCGCGGGAGCTGCGCACGCCGCGAGGTCACAACCACCAAAACAAAAAACCATGCTGTACCCAGGCAGGTCCGCCCCCGTACAGCATGGTTTTTATGAATTGGGGAAATACTATTTCGCGGCGATGGTTCGCAGGGCGTCGCGCATTTCGGTGAGGAGCACTTCTTCTTTGGTCGGAGCTGGCGGCACAGCAGGGGCAGCGGCTTTTTTCCGCATCATGCGGTTCATTCCTTTCACGATCAGAAAGATGATGAAGGCCAGTATCAGAAAGTTAAGCGCCACCGTCACAAAGTTACCCCAGGCAAACACGGCGCCTAGTTTGCGCGCTTCCTCCAGTGCCAGACCTTCTGGCACGGCATCGGCAAGCGGCACATACAGGTTCGAGAAGTCCATGTCGCCAAGGGCTGCACCTACCAGCGGCATGAACAAGTCATTTACAACGGAATTTACTAATCCGCTGAACGCTGCACCAATGATAATACCAATGGCGAGGTCCATTACGTTGCCACGCATGGCAAACTCTTTGAATTCTTTTATCATGCCCATAAGCGCTGATGTTTTAGAGTGAGGGGGTTGTTGGTTTTAATATGTAAATATAATCATTTGAAAGTATAAAGCAAGTGCCCTATACCTTCATAGTTGCTGGTTTCTATAAAAAGTGAAGCCCGCCGCTGTCCCTTGTAACAGGTATAGCGACGGGCTTTTAAGAAAGGCTTGAGCAGGGAGCCGGCCATAACTAGCTCAGCTGGCGCTGCGCATAGAACCTGTCAAGACCGATCGTTTCCATTTTGATGTTTTTGTAGGCGGCGGTGGCCTTAAAATCTTCAATGATCTCCAGCACGTCGTCATCTATGTGCACGGATTGGGAGCCATCTATCCGCACGGTGGAGTTCGGGGCTACGTGATCCAGCGTTAGCATGATGCTGGCCTTGTTGAGGAAGGTAACCTCCTGTGCCAGTACCAGTTCAATATGCTCGCCTTCGTAATGCGCCTCACGGTCCACGAAAAACGGAGTGCGGTAATTATCGCGCAGGATCATGAACACTGATACGGCACCACCGATCACGATACCCGTAATCAGGTCGGTGAGCATCACGGCCACCACGGTCACAAAGAAAGGTACAAACTGGCGCTTGCCCGCCTTCCACATGCGTCGGAACAGGGAGACGGACGTTAGTTTGTAACCTACCACAAACAGCACAGCCGACAACGAGGCCAGCGGGATCAGGTTGAGCAGGTGCGGAATCGCCATCACGCAGATGAGCATGACCGTACCGTGGGTAATAGTGGAGAGTGGCGTACGGCCTCCTGACGACACGTTGGCCGAGGTGCGCACAATCACGGCGGTAACCGGCAGGCCACCAATCATGCCGGAAACAATGTTGCCGATGCCCTGGGCTTTCAGTTCGCGGTTGGTCGAGGACTTGCGCTTATAAGGGTCCAGTTTGTCACCAGCCTCTGTGCTGAGCAGCGATTCAAGGGAGGCGATAAAGGCGACGCTCAGCGCTACCGTCCAAAGCTGCGGGTTTGTGATCTGCGAGAAATCCGGGAAAGTGAAAAACGAGAAGAACTCCCCCAGACTACCAGCCGCCGGCAACTGCACCAATCGTCCGCCGCTTAGGGCGAGCTCCGGAAAGTAGGAGATAAAGAGCTGGTTGATGCCAATGCTGGCCAGCACGGCGATCAGGGCAGAGGGCACAAACTTAAAGAAGGTATAGCGCTTGAGGGCGGGCTGGTCCCAGGCAAAAATGATGAGCAGTGATAGGAACGTGATAACGGTCGCCCCAATGCTGATGTAGTTTACAATCCCTGCGATTTCGCGAAAAATATTGGCGCTGAAACCACCTTCCATGCCGCCAAACAGTGCCTTGCCTGAGTACCCGAACGCATGCGGAATCTGGTTGATGATCAGAATAAGACCGATGGACGCCAGTATACCCTTGATCATGGAAGATGGGAAGAAATAGGCGATGGTACCGGCACGAAGAAACCCGAGTATGATCTGGAAAACCCCGGCAATGATCACGGCGCTCAGCACGATCTGGAACGAGCCCAGCGATTCGATGGCCATGTAAATAACCAGTGCCACAGAGGCTGCCGGTCCGCTCACGTTCACTTTGGAGCCACTCAGGAAACCCACCACAATGCCGCCCACTATACCTGCGATGATCCCCGAGAACAGGGGAGCGCCCGAGGCGAGCGAAATGCCAAGGCAGAGCGGCAGGGCAATCAGGAAAACGACAAGGCCGGCGGGCAGATCGGTCTTTACGTGCGAGAACAGACTGTCTTTTATTTTTGGTTGAAGCGGTAAATTATCGGATTGCATGTACTGTAATTAAGTATACTGTATGATGTTATAATTATTCTGAAGTGATGTATACAGCCGACCGTGTCGCACCTGCGGAGGTGAGCGACGAGTTAAAGGCTATAAAAAATAGAGAGTGCCCGAAGTCTATACCTGATCCGGATGGGCAGGTATAGGCAGGCCTCTATGAAAACGTGGCCAGAGGCCAGCTTGCGTCAAGGGGGAGTAGGGGTGCTATGGATAGACAGGTGCTGCATAAAGAGGTGCAAAAGTACGGTTTTTCAGCGCGAATTCAAAAGCCAGGTATAGAACAGCCGCTTCGTTCTGTTCTATACCTGGCTTTCAGTTTAAGCAACACGGTGGTGTGTGCAATTAGAATATAGCGGATTGCTCGCGCACCAATCTCAATAACTTAGGCATGAAGGTATAGCGCTATACCTCGTACAAAAAGTAAGGCCTTTCGTAGCCCGACTTCTGTAGCACGGGCAGCGACACATTGAACACCTGCACACCGGTGCTGGTTTTGCCCTCGAGCGTGCCCACGTGCGCGTGCCCATGGAAAGTGGCCAGCACATTGCGCCGGTTCAGTGGCTCCTCCAGGCGGGAGCAGCCCAGGAAAGCATGGATGGCCTCCGGTTCCCCCTCCACGGTAGCCTGAATGGGCGCGTAATGCAGCAGCACGATCTTTTTCATGTCAGTTTGCTGACTGTCGAGCTGCGACAGGGCCGCATCCAGCTTCAAAGCCTCGGTCACGGCTTCCTGCACAAAGTCCTTGTTGAGTTGCTCGCCAAACATACCCAGCATATACCTATCGAAGCCGCCACCATACCCTTTCACGCCGGCAAAGCCCACATTTTCGATCACCGTGAAGTCACCGTCGAGCAGCTGCAGGTTGGTTTGGACAAAAACCTTACGCAGTTTCTTGACCTGGTCGTGGTCATAGTCGTGGTTACCCAGCACGGCCAGCACCGGTATGGAGCAGGACCTGAGTTCTCCGGCCAGCACCTCGGCCTCGCTTTCGCGGCCCGTGTCGGTCAGGTCGCCGCAGAGCAGCAGCACATCCGCCTCCTCCGACACCTGCCTGAAAAAGTCAACCCATTTGCCTGTATCCTGCTCACTCACATGTATGTCGCCTACGGCCGCTAACCGTAGTTTCTTAGGTTCTATAGTCTCGTCTTGCATCGTAGTTCGTTTTATTGAATGTAATACTACGTGCCAGGGCCGCTTCAGGATAGGGCGGCTATACCTGTCCTTAAAGGAAACAGCCTTCGCACTCGGTGGTGCGGGGGCTGAGTAGGCTAACAAGTACTATTTATCTAATTTAATTTCCGGTTCTGTTGATCTCCTCCAGGCTGTTGTTGCGTTTCTTCGCTTCGAAGTCTTTGCCCTTGGCGAAATTGTAGCGCAGGTTGATGCGGATGCTCTGGGTGCCCTGGTACTGGTCGATGGCGTTGAGGTTGCCATCCAGCATCGTTTTCACTTTCAGCACACGGGTTTGAAAGATGTCGGTTGCGTTAAGAGCCAGCGTCAGGCGGTCGTCCATGAAAGTGCGTTTCAGGCCGGCATCGAGCCACCACTGGCTCTTGATCTCGTACAGGCCATACACGGCTGGTCCCTGGAATCCGGCGTTCAGCTCCAGGCGGACGTCCTTGGGCAGCTGGATGCTCTGGTTAGACTGCACGTAGAACAGCACCTGGTCATTGATAACGTCCTGTGCATTCACTTCTTTGGTATAGCGCTGGTAAGCCAGGGTGGCCGTGTTGCTCATCTCCCATTTGCCGGAGATCTTTACAGGTGCCACCAGGGTGGTATACAGGTTCTTGTAGCTCTCGATGTTGCGCTGGCCGAACACCGTGGTGTTGTCCTCGCTGTTGTAGGTCGGTATCTCCCCAATGAAGTCGGTGGTGATGGAGTAGCCGGCCATCAGGTTGTAGCGCTCCTTCAGGGTCTGCGTGATCTCAAAGGAGTTGGTGTACTGCGGTTTCAGGTTCGGGTTGCCCTGCGACCAGGTATAGGGATCGAGGTAGAAGATGAACGGATTCAGCTGGCCGTAGTAAGGGCGATTGATGCGGCGGCTGTACTTGTAGCTCACCTGGTAGTCGTCGCTCACCTTCTGCTGCAGGAACAGGCTGGGGAACAGGTCCAGGTAGTTGCGCTTTTTGATATCCTCCAACGTGATGGAGTTGCCCTCGGATGAAGTATGCTCCGCGCGAAGACCGCCCATTATTTTCCAGGTGTCACTCAGTTTAGCAGAGTAGTTCGCATAGCCGGCATAGATGTTCTCGGTGTACACAAAGTGGCTGGTACGGCGTGGGTCCAGCACCTTACGTCCGTCCGTTACCTCGTAGAAGAGCAGCTCGTTGTCGGACACCACATGGCTGGCCTTGGCGCCCAGTTCCAGCTTTCCGTCTTTGCCCAGTTTCTTACTGAAGTCTACTTTACCAGCCAGGATGTCGTAGCCGGTGGGGTTAAAGCTGGTGAGGTGCTCCTGGCTTACCAGTTCGTTGGTGCCCAGCAAATACTGCCTGTTCTTGAACACAAAGTCGGTCTCGTCCTTGATGCGGGCATAGTCCACGTCAGCCGAAAGGGTAGTGCCCACCGTGTCGAGTTTGCCGTTGTAGTGCAGGTTAAAGGTACCGTTGCGGTAGGTACTCTCGTGCTCGTTGGTGGCGGAGATGTGGCGGCTATCGGCAGCTACCGGGCGACGCAGGTCAGACTCCGTGTTGAAAATGCCCTCGTTGGAGTTGTAGAACAGGTTGCTCATGAAGCCTACGCTGTGGCGGTCGTTGATCTCGTAATCAGTGCCCAGGCGCAGGGTCGGGTTGAGGCGCTCGCGCTCTTCTATACCTTCCTGGTCGAAGAAGCTGCGGCCGGCCGGATCGTTGAAAATACGCTCCATCTCCATGTCGCGGAAGTTCCTGCGGCGTGCAAAGTCCAGGCCAGCCGTGGTGTTCCACTTGCCGCTCTTGTGGTTCAGGTCGAAGCCTGTGTTGTAGGAGCTCATGCGGTTGTACTGGTAACCGGCGTACACGCTGCCGTTCATGCCAAAGGCTTCGTTCTTTTTCAGGTTGATGTTGATGATGCCGGAAGCGCCCTCCGCATCGTAGCGGGAGGATGGGTTGGTGATGATCTCCAGGTCCTTCAGGTTTTCGGCCGACATGCCCTGCAGCAGGTTCTGCAGCTGCTTGCCGGATAGGTACGACTGCTTGCCGTTGATCATGACCTGCACGCCGGGCTTGCCGTTCAGGGTGATGTTGCCATCCTGGTCAATCCACACGCCCGGTGATTTCTCCAGCACCTCGTAGGCCGTGCTGCCCTGTGCCAGTCCGGTTCCTTCCACGCTCACCACCATCTTCTCAGCATCGTTCGTGATGGTGGGGCGCATGGTCTGGATGGTCACCTCCTTCAGGGTTTTAACGTCCGGTTTCAGCTGCAGCCTTCCGAAGTCGCGGCTGAAGTCAGGTCCGGTCACTTCAAAGACCTCCGTTACCATGGGCAGGTAGCCCAAACCGCTTAACTTCAATTTGTAGCTTCCCTTTGCCGGCGTTTTGATGCGGAAGGTTCCGTCCATTTCGGCAATGGCACCTGTCACGACTGCATCAGAAGAGGGGGAGAGCACGGCGACATTCACGAATCCCAGGCCTTCTCCTTTTTCGTCCAGCACGTTACCCTTCAGCCAGCCTTCAGTTTGGGCTAAGGTATTGTGTGACAGTGTGGTAATGAACATGAAAGCGAATAAGTAGAATAACTTTTTCATAGTGTTACTTTGTTAGCATGTAGTGTAATAGGATGTGGCAAAGCTAGTCTATAGTACTTTGCAATGCAAGGTACTGTTTAGTTTATTATATGAACTATCAGAAATTATCCGTCAACAGCGCCAGAATTCCGACGAATGGAAGTTCAACCGGAAGGCATTTGGAGAAAGGAGGGGTGGAGGAGCCGCTTCCAAAGCTTTCTTAGGCTGATAGATGGTGAGCGGAAGGCTATGGTTGCTTGTGTACCTAAGTTTTTTAGCTGCACCTCCACAAAAAAAACCTCCTACCTGCCAGTAGAGGCAAACAGGAGGTCAGTGCATGAGGTAGGAGTACGGCTATGCCATGCTATACCTTAGTTAGGCGTTGCGCATAGACGAACATACTGCTTGGGATGTCTGTTTTTGATCAGGCGTAGCATGTACCGGAAAACGAAATAACGCTCCCGCTTACGTTCTTCCTGCCCCAGCGATTCCCGGTAATCCAGGATTTCACACAGGCTGGCTGTATCCTGGTAGAGGAAATAGCTGTATACCTTGAAAAAACATTTTCTGACAGTTCTCTTTTTCACTTTCGTTCCGGTCTCTTCGACCAAGGCACGTCTCAAATTCTTCATCCCTTGCTGCCTATAGATTGTGATAATGTTATTTTATACTGTATGTTTTCATGAACGAAGCTTAAAGCTAACAAGTGTGATCATCATATAAAATGACACTTATCATTTTAAGTGTCAATGGTTTAAAAAACTACGTGAGTGTATGCCTTCTAAGATAAAATTTCCTGTCTAAGTTCCGTTTGCATTGAAATACAGTGAGTTGAAGGAAGAAACAGGTTATTTTCACACGATAGTAACAACAGGGTACGTATTTATTCGTTATATGATTATAGCAGTAAATAATAGACTGTTATTAAGACATGAAACCACCGCCTTATATTCAGGTAAAATACAACCCAAAACAGGGTCTGCTTTCGAGCCAGTGGCTGCGGGTAGTGAACAGCACCGAGTACCGGCGGGCGTTAGTGAACGTCTGCAAGCGGCTACAGAAGAGCAATGCCATGGGATGGCTGGTTGACTTCAGTAACATGACCAGCCCCAATATGAGTGATCAGAGCTGGACGATCGAACTGCTCGGTCATAGCCTGCCGCTTACCAAACTTCGCAAACTGGCGCTCGTGCTACCTGATGACCTCTTTCTGGAGGTTGTTGTAGAGAAAGTGAGCAGCAGTCTGCTCAGCATGTCCGGTAACAAGTTGCAGATTGCCTACTTCGCTGATTCCTGCACTGCACAACAATGGCTCGCATCGTCCAGCGATCCCTGTGAGGGCTTGTTCCGGAATGCCACTTGAAAAACCTACTAATTTAATCTTAAGAACCAGCCCACATTCAGTTATCTGGAAAGAAGACCGCTGCAAGTGCGATTGTCAATGGCTTTTGCCTGATTTTACCATTCTTTTGAAAAAAAACAGTAATAACATGAAATATTCCTGAACTTTTTGTGAATTGTTCATGTAATAACCTTGCCAATAAGTTATAATCATTTGCACAAATTCACGACTATGAAAGAGCTTGAGAGAATCCAGAAAGCACTCCGGCACAGTAATACCCTTGTTTTGAAAGACCGGGAAAAGAATGTTGAATGTTCTTTTATAAGGGAGGGCCTCGTTTACGATAATTTCCCGATCGAAAACAATGTGCTGGCGACAGCGCTGCAGGAAGCAAGCGTGAACGGTATTGTGGAGGGTTTACACTTTGAGCGGCTCAAGAACACGTACGAATGGTTTGCACTTCGCGTTAAATCGCGCATGCTCCTGGATACTTTGAAATAGTTAACTCGCATTGTGATAGAAAAAGCCCTCCGCTTCTAATTAGCGGAGGGCTTTTTTATGCCCCGTCAGACAGCAACCTATACCCTGTGGATGCAGTACCTGCTGTATGACTTTATCTTTATCTTTCGCGATCCATATCATGCTGCACATGGCAGTGCCCGTACTGGTAGCGGCGCTGTTCTACAGAGATCAATTCCGCTATGCTTCGCTGATGATGTTGGCAGGCTGGCTGATTGATTTTGACCATTTGCTGGTAACCCCCATCATCGACCAGGACAGGTGCAGCATTGGGTTTCATTTACTGCACCGGTACTGGATCGTGCCAATTTACGCTATTCTGGCGCTTATCCCGAAGACCCGGCTAATCGGCCTGGGCCTGCTCATACATATTGTCCTGGATTGGATGGATTGTTATTTGTGATGGAGTGACGGATTGAGTGAGTTGGTGATTGAGCGATTGAGTGAGTTAGTGAATGAGTGAGTTGGTAATTGAGCGATGGAGCGAATCTTCAATTCTCTAAAAACAGAAGAGCTGATCAAATCTTTGACCAGCTCTTCTAGGTTATTTGCCTAGGTAAAGTTCATTACCCATTTTTAATTTACAATCACTCCATCACCAACTCACTCAATCACTCAATTAATTGATAACTTCCTCGTTGCTGCCGCACTTCAGCATGCTGCTTCCGAAGTAGGGGTTGCGTATCTCTGAGTTGGTGCTCACCCAGTAGGCGCCCTGGTTGTTGTTGACCATCGGGCAGTGCTGGTAGTATACTTTCTTGTCAGTGGCGCCGAAAGCTTTGGTCAGCGAGAACACGGCTTCTGACAGGTCTTCCAGTTGGTTGCGCTGCTCACCGAGGTCGTTGGTGGCGGCGATGGCAGCAGCAGAGGTGCGTACTTTTTCAACCTGCTCTTCTGCAAACGACTTTTGCTCCGGTACCTGCAGGGTAGCAACCGGCATCGCGTTCGCTGAGTTGAGTATGGTGGTGGCCGCCTCTTTCGCCGTTTCAGCGTCGGATTCTACCATGGCGTCTTTCAGGGCGATGTACTCGTCCAGCAGCTGCGACAGATTGGTTTTCATGGGCTCTGCCACCGAATCAAAGGTAGGCGTCTCTACAACCACGGTGCCGGCTGCAGGCAGGTTGTCACCGTGCGCCATGCCGTCGTGGTGCTCGTGGTCATGCTCTTCAGTGGCATCCGCCTGGTGCTGGTTGCTGTCAGATGAACAGGAAGCGAATGCGAACATGGCCACCAGCGCTGCAAATAATGTTGTCTTTTTCATAATGGTTTATTAGGAAATCGAAGTGTTTATGACATTTTGTTTATACCTCAGGTACCCATGGCGGGCAATCCTTCTGCAAAGGTAAGCTTTTTAGCGAAAAGGCTACAACGATACCCTCTCCGCCTATCGGAGGCTTTTACGTATCTTTGAGTAAATGAATTTCTAGAAATGGTTACAATCTATCACAACAACAGATGCAGCAAAAGCCGCCAGACGCTGGACTTGCTGCGCGAAAAAGGAGAGGAGCTACAGGTAGTGGAATACCTGAAAAACACACCTTCTGCCGAAGAGCTTAAAGCCGTGCTCCAAAAGCTAGGCCTGCAACCCGAACAGGTGCTGCGCAAAGGCGAGCAGGTATACAAAGAAAACTTTGCGGGCAAAAGCTATACCGACGAGGAATGGTTGCAGATCATGGCTGAACACCCCATCCTGATCGAGCGCCCGATTGTGGTGAAAGGCGACAGAGCGACCATCGGCCGGCCTCCGGAAAAAGTGCTCGACATCCTGTAACACAGGTATAGGCAGGTATAAGGTATAGCCGTGTTATGCTAAAGGCTATACCTTATACCTGTTTTAGAATGGATAGCCAATGGCAATGTTCAGCACCATGCCGTGTTCACCGGGTTTGGGGTTGAAGCCGAACCGGAAATCATCGAGCACAAAGCGGTCGCCCTCTGGTAGGTAAGGCACACGCACCGGTATACCCAAATCGAAGCGGATCACGAAGAACTCAATGTCCACCCGCAGACCAAAACCCGTGCCTACTGCCAGTTCCTGGAACAAATTGCCGGCCTTGAACTTGGGCTTTTCCAGTACCCCGTTTTTGTCATACGTCTCGTTGATCAGCCAGATATTACCGGCGTCCACAAAAACAGCTCCCCTGAAGAATCCGAAAATCGGGAAACGGTACTCGGCATTCGCCTCCAGCTTGATATCGCCTACCTGGTCAAAAAAGGAGAAGGCAAGTGCGTCCGATACATTGTAGCTCCCCGGTCCGATGCTGCGCGCCCGAAAGGCCCTGATGCTGTTCGGCCCTCCGATCGAAAACTGCTTCACATACGGCATGGTCAGGGAGTTGCCATAGGGGTAGCCCACTCCTGCAATCAGGCGCGTCGCTAGCTGGCTCATTTTGGAAAAGTTGAAGTAGTAGCGGAAGTCGTTTTCAAGCCGCGAGTATTGTGAGTACGGCTGATTGAAGATAGTGCGCGGTGGCACTGGCGGCTCCGCTTCATCATCGCGTTTGTCGTTGCCCAGCAGCGACTGCACCGCACTCACCAGGTTGCCCGACACATCGAGGGTGGTGGCATTGAAGAACTGGTGTGTTTTGTTCTCCAAACTCAGGGTGCTGAAGGTATGCTGGTAGATGGAACCAATAATGAACTGCTCCTCAAAACTGCTTTTCAGAAACGGGTTCTGCTCAAGAATAGCCATAAACTCGTCCGTCTGTTTGCCAAGGCGCACATACTGCAAATTGATCGGGGTGAACTCGTGCGTGATCGTTTGCTTTGGACGCCAGTTATACCCGTATGAGGCGTTAAAGGAGTTCATCTGAAAGAACTGTACCCGGTTCAGGAAATTGTACCCCAGCGTAATGCGCGTATTCGGCACAAAGGCAGAGCGCAGGTTGGGCAGGTTGAAGGGAGCCACCAGCCTGGGGAAGGTGAGGCTGGTTTGTACCCCAAGCTCGTAGGAACTGAGCCCGACCGGGTTCTCCTCGGGCGACTCGCCACTGCTGACGACCCGCTGGCCCCCGACCTGGTTCTCGAAGCGACCTGTGAAATTGACGGTCAGCATCTCCGATCCTTTAAAGGCATTGCGGTTCCGAAACGAAACGGACATACCGGGCCCGGCCAGGTTATTGGATTTGGTCACCATCTGCGCCTCTGCCCTAAGCGATTTTTTCATGTCGGGCGTCATAAAGATGAAGGCGTCCAGCCGGTCCTCTTTCAAAGTATCGCGCTCGTACTGCAGGTTCACGAACTTGTAGGCACTCAGCCCCGACAGCCTGCTCACCGTCAGCAGGTGGTTGCGACGGCTGTACACGCTGTCCTTCGCAACGAAAAGGCCCGGCACAATGTGCTTCGCCCGTACATAGTTTTCGTTCGGAATGTAGTTATAACCTTCAAAGCGCAGCGTGTCGCTCACGGACAGGCTGTCATTCAGAACAAAGTTTGCGTTGATGAAGATGTCATCAATCTTATAGGAGCGCAGGGCGGGTGCCGGCATGTCGTTTTTGAGGCGCAGGACCACATCCACGCCTTTGTTGCCCACCGTGGTATCGGCACTGAAGATGAGCATATTGGGTGCAAAGAAGAAGTAGCCCCGGTTTTTGAGCGCCTGGTCTATCCGGGTTCTTTCCAGGATCATCTTGTCCAGGTCGTAAGGCTCTTCCTGCTTGATCAGGGAGCCGGCCTGCAGCTGCCTGATCTCGGCGTGTATGGGCAGGGAGTCGCTGAGGGTATAGGCGATGTTGCGTATGCGGTAGGGCTCGTGCACCGTAGCCTGCCAGGCAATGGTGGCTTTTTTCTTCTTGATGGTGGTGTCACTTTGTACGGTGTTGTAAAAGTAGCCCCGGTTGTGGAGGCGCGCGCGCATCACTTCGTTAATGCTGGCCGTGTCCACTTCCGACAGCAGCACCGGCGGTTCACCCAATTTAGTCTGAATCCAGTGCTTCAGGCCTTTGTCTTTCTCGGTGTAGAATGCGTTGTAGATCCAGAGTTTGGGGCGCATGCCAAGGATGGAGGCGTTGGGCTTCGGGCGAACCGTGTTGCCCAGTTCAGTTTCCAGTTCGGGCCCGCGCTTGCTGCTGTCCTCTTCATCGTTCACTTTCACCTCAAATCCGGCAAACAGCGCATCGCCCTTCGGTACGGTTTTCGTGCTGCTGCAACCGGGCAGCACCCAGCTCAGTGCCAGACAGAAAGCAATCAAGGTATAGCGTAAGGCTGTGGTCATAGGGGACTTATTCTTGTTCTTCTTTTACGACTTCTTCTACTTTCTCTTCGGCTTCCTGCTCTTCTTTTCGCTTCTCGCGCTGGTTAAACTTAATGGCCTCTTCCAGGCGGCGTTCTTCTCTTCGTACCGCCCTGCTTTCCAGGCTGCGGAACAGGTCGGAGAAGTTGTCGTAGTCCCGCACGAAGATCAGGCCCACGCCGGTAGCTCGCACGTCACCTTCCAGGAAGCCCTCGTACTGGTTGCGCTGGAATGCACGTACGCGGAGCCTGCCGTCTTTTGTAAGCGAATACTCCACCGACACGTCTCCGCCGAAGCCACTCATGTTACGCTGCTGTTCACTCTGTCCTTCCAGCCCGATGTCAGTTCCGACACGCACGGTCAGGCGGTCATCCAGAAACTGCTGGCGCAGGGCCACGTTCAGGTCGGTGCGGCCCTCGGCTGAGCCGGAGGAGTAGTCTTCGTAAGAGCTAACGCCCAGTTCCAGTCCAAGGCCGCCGGCGTAGCGGTTCGTCAACTGGTTGAGCTGGTCTGTCATCACCTGGCTTAAGCTGTTACGGGCCGTGGAGCCCAGCCCGCCGCCACCGGAGCTTGACAGCGGATCCTCTGCCATGAAGCGGCCCAACACCAGCAGCGAGAATACCTGTTTGTTGAGTTCAGAATCGTTCTGGCGCAAGGCGCCCAGGCGTGCTTCCACCGTGCCATCCAAGGCCCCGCGCCGCTGCTCTTCCAGCTGAATGTCAAATCCGATCTCAGGCTTGAGTAACTCTCCGTCTAAATTCACATATACCTCGAAAGGCAACTGCGTTCGATAACGGTTCAGTTGGCCCGCATCCACGTCCAACTGATTAGACACCAGTTCCATCGGCGCCGCATCGATCCGGTAAATGGCTGAGATCTGCATGTTGGCCTGCATTGGGTCGCCGGTCCAGTTGATGTAACTGCCTTTCGCGATCTCGAGTTTCCGCGACACCAAGTCATAGAAGTCCATGCTGTACATCCCTTCCGTAATCTCATAGCGACCGCTCATGCTGATCTGTCCGCTTGGCGTGATGCCGATGTAGAGGGGAGAGGCATTGCCACGCACGACCAGGTTGTCGCCCGTGGTCGGGTCTATCACGATGGTCACGGTGGTGGCATCGGTTACCGTGATCTGGGCATCGATGTTGGCGCCCATAAAACCGGCAGTCGTGTTTTCCTCGACCGCCCTTGCGAGAATGGCGTTGAGGGAATCGTTGAGCGTGACGAATTCGACTACCCCTTCGCGCTCGGCAGCGGCCACCCCATCGGCCGGGATGACCGTGGTGAAGGTGGAGCCATCGAGCACCGTCACGAATACTTCAATGTTCGGTGCCATCATATTGCCCGTTATACTGGCTTTCATGGCCATCTGCACGTTGCCATAAAACAGGTCGTTGTCGTTCGCAGTAGAGTTCATCGCCAGGAAGCGGTCCGTTCGCGCACGCAGGTCGAAGGTATAGTCCGTGTAGTTCTGCGTCAGGATGTTGCCATTGATGTCGAGGGTGTTGCCCAGCGTGTCGGTCAGGGTGAAGTCGCGCATGCTGATGCCTTTCTCCGTAAACTCTAACCGCTCGTTTTGCAAGGAATAGAGCGAGTTGAGCATGGTCAGGTTGAACTGTGCCTGGTTAAAATCAAGGCCACCGCGGATAGCAGGCTGCGCCAGCGTGCCTGTGATGCGCAGCTTGCCATTGGCGCTGCCGGCCAGTCTGTCTACCATACCTTGGGTGAAACCGCCGAACGAGGCCAGGTTCAGGTTGGCAATATTCGCATCCAGGTTGAGTAGACTCGTTTCAGGCTGCATTTCATAGGTGCCACTCACAAGCACTTCGTTGCCGTTGCCGGTCAGCCCCAGGTTCAGGTTGTAGCGGTTGGCGCCCGCCGTGTTGGCTTTCAGGGCGATGTCGCCGATCGGTATACCTGTGTAGGCGAATTTTGACAAGGTAAGGTCGGCCGTAAAAGCCGGATTACCGGCCAGCAGGTCCGTCAGCGTGGCGGTTCCGTCCAGCACGCCCGTCATCACGCTGTCCTGCTGCTGAAAAGAAGCCATGATGTGGCCGATCTCAAAGTTGCCGAACTCCACCTGCAGCGGTGCATTCGGGCTCACCGGTCCGGTGCTGTTGAGCGACACGTAATTTCCGTTTCGCTCCAGGCGGATGTTTTTCGCATAGAGCAGGTTGGTGTCAAACTGCAGGTAGTTATCCTGCGGAACCGACCAGGGCTCGCCGTTGATGACGAGCTGCTCCGGATTAAAGGCGAAACGATAGCCGGGGCCCAGGCTGTTGAGCACCCCGCCAATCACAAATTGCTCCGCGCTATCTGCGTCAGCCATGGCCAGTCGCACGCTCATGTCATTGTCGCGGGCCGCCCCGTTCAGGCGCACATTGTTGAGCAGCAGGGAAGGGGACCTGATCTCGCGCACGCCCAGGTTGTAGCCCATTTGCTCCCGGTTGCCGCGTACCTGCAGTGCCATATCCTGGACGTTGTATTCGGTATAGGTCAGCTTACTCACATTCGCGTCCATGGCGAAAAGCTGTGTTTCCCCGTTGTAGGAAGCCGTGATCGGACCGTTCACCTGCAGCTCTCCCAGATCGGGTACAAAGGAGGCGATGATGTCCGGACGGCGAACGAGCATGGTAGCCTCAAAACTGCCCAGGTTGACGTTGGCCGGGTAGGGCGGATCGGGTTGCAGGTCGAAGTAGGCGGAGAAGTGTTTGGCCAGCGCGGTAGGAAGCTCTCCCAAGTCATTGTCAAACCGCATGTCGGCGTTGAGTATGCTGGAGTTGAGTGCGATGGCGGCACCCGGCATTTTCTGGTTCACGGTCAGCTGCAGCGAGTCGATGGGGTAGGAGACGCCTTGCAGACGCACGCGTACATTGTCGCCCTCCAGAGTGCCGCTGATATCACTGGCATCCTTGCCTGCAAAACGACCGCGCAGCTGCCCCCGCACGCCGAGTTCCTCTTCGTAGAAATTGAGTGCTTTCAGGTCGACGCCCTTCAGGTCCAGGTCAAACACATACTCACCCCGCTGGGCATTGCGCATATTGAAGTCGCCTTTCAGATCGAAGTTCAGGTTCTCGTCGCGGGCGCGGGCTGCCACCTGGTATAGGTTGCGGTCGATGCGGGCATCCACGTCCACATTGTTGTAGGCGTAATTATTATAGTTGGCTTCTGTAATGTGGGCCTTCACATCCGCGCGCATGGTTTCGGGGCTTAAGCCGGTGCCTTTTGCCGTTGCCTCAAAAGCGACGCGGCCTACGCCATAGTCTTCTGTAAAGAGCTGCTTCAGATCGAAGCCTGCTGTTTTGACTGTCGCCCGGAAAGGCTCTGCTCCGGCAGGTCCCTCGTCCATGTCCACGACGGCGTTCAGGTTGCCAAAGGAGCTTTTGATGGCTGCGTTCAGATCGAAATTGGTGAGGGTGCCGCTATACCTGCCCGTCATGCTCAGGTTGTTCGGTATCCGGATCTCAGGCGGTATGGTGCCTGGAGGAGCCAATGCCAGGATGTCGGTGCGGGTGGTGGCCAGGCGGTTGATGTTGAGATTCATCGCCAGTCGGTCCGGGTCCATGGCGTTGCGTACATTGCCAGTCACGTTCACGGTGGTGCCTTGCAGACCCGCTACCTGCAGCTGCTGTATGCTGATGTTGTCCAATGGCCCCTGTGCCCGCCCGTCGAGGCGAATGGTGGAGTTGGCGATCTTGCGGAACGAGGGATTTTCGGCGAGGTCGGGCGCAAAAAGCAGTATATCCTGCATGCCAATGCGGCTGTTGTCGATGTCGAGGTCCAGCTGCACGGCATCCAGGTTATCGGTCAGATCAGCCCAGGAGGTATAGTTTAATGCCAGATCTTTGCTGATGCGGCTGTTTCCGGTCTGCAGGTCAAGGTTGGCGAGCCTGGCGTGCGTGGAATCGAGCGTGATGTCAGACTGGAAATTGTTAATCCGGAAGCCGCTTTGTTCTTTTAGTTTGAGCTGGTTGAGCTGCATGCCCATTTGGTTCAGGCTATACCTGATGTCTTCGGCATCCAGTTCGATATTAGTGAAGCGCAGGTGATTGTAGTCCATCCCACGAGCTTGCCGGGGCGCATCGGCATTCTCCATACCTGCTTCCAGTCCGCTCACGTTGAGCTTACCCAGGTTCAGGACCCATTTCACCGGCTGCCCCTGTGTCTTCTCTACCGATTCGTCCAGTTTGCGCACCGTCTCGGCCGGGTTCACCGCCAGCGAGTCAGTCGGTACCATTTTCTTCTGCACATACAGCACCTTGGAGTCGTGGAGGTCGAAGCTGCGCAGGTCGATGCGGGCATTGGGCAGGTCAATGTCCTCCACGGCCAGCTCCGATTTGCCCAGCTTCAGCTCGATGCGCTGGTCTGCCGGTATGCTGACGTAGTTCAGGGCGAAGTTCTCCACTTCCACGCCGTTCATGTCAAATTCAAAAGTAATAGGCTCGGGCTCAGTTTCAGGCGGCAGTTTGGACTGCACGTAGTTTATACCTGTGTTGCGCAGTTCAATTTCATCCAACCGGTAGATTTCCTCTTCCAGGTTCAGTTCTTCCATGGTGGTGGTCAGCTGGCCCACCCGTGCCCGGATGTGGTTGCCGCCCGCCTCGTCGTTGAAGTTGACGTACACGTTTTCCAGGTTGATCAGGCCCAGGTCCAACTGCATGGCCCCGGTCGTGTCGGCAGGCTGGGCTGCCGTGGTGTCGGTGGCAAAGGCCTCCATCAGAAAGTCGAAGTTGGACGTGGAGTCAGGGCGGATGTGCAGGTTGAGGGTGGCTTGCTGCAGGTCTATTTTGCTGATATTGACTTTGCCACTTAACAGCGACCATACCTTTAGGTCTAGCCCGAGGCGCTGGCTATACCAGAGCGTATCGTGCTGCTGGTCCTCCATGTACACATCTTCCAGGACAATGGCATTGCGCCAGTCTGTTTTAAAGCGCCCGATCTCCACCCGGGTGTCGAGCATGCCAGCCAGGTATGAGGCTCCCTTCTGAGCGGCGAAGTTTTGCACTTTGGAGATCTGCAACGCAATGATAATGAGCAATAGCAGACCCACTACGATGGCAAGGAACCACAGTATTACCTTGGCAATGGTCTTTCCGATATGTTTGGCTGATGCGATAGGTGTCGTATTTACAGTTTGACTTTACGCAGGATTGCTAACAAGGATAGAAATTTTTGCTAATGGCGATCGGACACGAAACAGAAGTCTGCAGGAGGATGACAATACTATACTTACATTGTTTTACCAGTTGAACAAGGCTGCATCATTTTTTTAGTGAAGGGGACTAGGTAACTGTCTAATTTCCAAACAACTGGATGCTTTCAGAGTAAATAAAGATAGCAACCAATTTGTTTGAGTCATGGCATTGTCAGCTATACCTCCCGGTTTTGAAGAAATGTTAGGATTTGGCTTGGTGGAGGCCTTACTGGGTCGCCGTTCCCGTCGTTTTTTCATGGGGGCGGAGATTCCGGATGGTGTCTTTGCCTACAAATCTGAACATGCCCCCATGCCGCTTTCAGAGCTGGAGAAATTGCTTGTGGTGACAGCCTGTGCCGGCAATACAGGTTGGCACAACATGATCTACCGCGCGCAGCGTTATGCACCACACCTTTCTAACTATGCTGCCGCAGCAGGAGGGCGCACTTTTCCTTCGGCAGCAGGCTTTCATACTTCCATGACCTTTTTTACAGATGACACCGGTGTGTATGCGGTTAACAACCGCGATGCTCCTGCCCCAGCTGATCGCAAACAAGATGGTTCGCTGGAACTGGGTGACGTAGTGCAAGCCTTGCAGCGCCATATCACCAAATTGCAGGACGGCCGCCTGAAACTGCCATCAGAGGTGCCCTTTGTAGAGGCGCACAACACCTGGGTAAGCAACAAACCGGGTACACTGCTGGTGATTCCGGTGGCTGATCTGACGCAACACGTGCTGCTGGGGCTATGCTACATGCTGCAGAACGGACTCGTATTGTACGATGATATTAACAAACGCCCCATACCAGGTATAGACCGTTTCAAGACCCTTGCAAAGCCGGACAGCACCTGGCCGATTACCTTTGTGGAGCAATTGTGCATGGCCGAGGTTACCGTGGAGCTGTCTACTTCCTGCTACGCGGGCTCGCTGATGCTGCAGGCCATGGGTTTGGGGGGTTGGCTGTACGACGGCATCGATCCATTTAGCGTGTTAGGGGCGAGTGGGGTAGCTGGCGCTGAGGGGCTGGGTTTTCGCTACGACACCGATAATCGCTGGCCCTACCCCAATCCGACCGGACTGGCAGGGGTGATGGAGGCGTACTGCCCGCCGCACTATCCTGATATGCGTGCTGCTGTGGAAGCAGTCTGTGATAGAAAGTTTGGGAAGGGGGGGCCCTTTCATCCGGCAACCCCTGGCCCTTGGAAAGATACCGCTGGCGTAAGGGGCGCTGCCCAGGTGCATGATGCCGACTTTAGGGAGTGCGTGGCACTGCAGGCGCAGTACGTATATGATACTTTTGGTAAATTCCCCGGTACGGTGCCTTCGGTCTTCATTTGCCCTTACTTGCAGGCACACCACCTCGATCTGGACTTTTATAATAAGTTTTACCAGCCAGGTGCCTATCTGCATACACATGCTCATCATATGGAGCGGTGGCATCCGGAGCTTGTGCTACCGAAATAGCATAATGGCTTCCATCAGGCCATCATCACGTTGTAGCGACTGTACACACCCATCAGTTCGCCCATAGCCAGCACGTGCGGACCCAGCACGCGGAGCAGGGCCTGACGGCCGGTGCCTTCTTTGATGTTGAGCATCACGTCCAGGGCATAAATTCTGAAATAGTAGTGGTGCAAACCCTGCGGCGGGCAGGGGCCTCCGTAATGGAGTCTTCCAAAATCGTTGGTGCCCTGTATACCTGGCACATCACCCTCTTCAATCAGGTTGGTGGGAGGTATGTTCCACACCAGCCAGTGCGTCCAGATGCCCCGCGGTGCATCAGGGTCCTCTACAACCACCACCACACTCTCCGTGTACTTAGGCAGGTTTCTGATTTCAAGCGGCGGACTGATATTCTCGCCGTCACAGGTATAGCGGGTCGGTATCCGCTCCCCCTGCGAAAAAGCGGGACTTGTCAGGTATAGCTTTCCTTGTATTCTAGGCTGCATAGTGTTTCAGTTCCGGTTAAGTGAAAGTGTAACTGTCGTTCATGGGTTGGAAGGGGGTGGAAAGGAAAAAGCGTGGAACAGAATTGAATTTAATATTTATATTATAACTTTGTTTACTTATAAAGGTTGGGGTTTCAAATAAAAAAAAGTATATATTTACTAATAATTTTATAAATTTAACTTATTTTAAGTTTCAGCACTTCAAATTTTCAGATTTGATATCCTCCGATATTTTTTTTTGAAGATTCTTTCGTAAATAATTGAAAATTAGTCAGAACCTATTAACTTTCGTATATAAGGCAACTCGGATAAAAAAGCATGGGTTATGGAGATATTTATCATCTTGACGGTACTGGCGATTTATGCAGTAGGCTACCTGTTGTACTACATGTATGGCAAAGAAGAGCGAAGTGAACGGAAGTACGACCGCTATAAGAAGTACGACCGCTACCAGGTATAAGGGGGAATCAAACTGTTTGTGTATGCAGCGACCGGGCATTGTCCGCAACTGTTACGCCATTAAAAAAGGTGCAGGACTTTATCCTGCACCTTTTTTAATGAATGAAATAAGAAATATGCTTGCCTAACTCGCTTTGCTTAACTGCAGGTAGTTCACCAGATCGTCAATAGAGTATACCGGAACTTCGTCCGGAATCACGACGCTGTACTTTTTCTCCACAGCCAAAATAATATCTACTACATCCACTATATCCATTCCATTTTCCCAAAGTCCTTTGGGGCCGGATAGTTTGTGGGGGGCGATTGCTTTTAACCTGCTTACCAGGTTAATTACCTCTTTGTACAGGGTCGTTCTAGGATCTGCCATATGCATCATCGTAAAGGGTAGTTTGGAACCTCGCATTCTCCTGATCTCCTCCTGCCACTTTATAGGACAGAAGGAGAGGGGAGTTTAATTAAGATCTTAGTGCACAAATTCGTGTGCCATTTTCTTTTCTTCGAGCTCTCTAGTTTCGTGCTCCAGTTCTTCCAGCGACTTCTCTTCCAGCACGATCACTGTTTTCTTGTCCAGCCCGAACTTAGCCAGGATGCGGTCGAAGCCGTAGTAAATGATCGGCACCACGATCAGGGTCAGGAACATCGAAGAGCTCAGACCACCGATCAAAGCCCATGCCAGACCGTTCTTGGTCGCGGCTACGGAGCCACCGGCCAGTGCGATCGGCAACATACCGATCACCATCGCCAGCGTCGTCATCAGGATCGGACGGAAACGAATTCTTACTGCTTCGGTCAGGGCTTCCTTCACTTCCACACCCTCGTCTTTGAGCTTGTTGGTAAAGTCCACCACCATAATGGCGTTCTTGGCTACCAGACCGATCATCATGATGATACCCAGGATCGAGAAGATGCTCAGCGACTGCTGCGCCAGCGCCAGGGCCAGCAAGGCTCCAATGATCGCCAAAGGTATAGAGAACAGTACCACCAGCGGGTACACGTACGAATCGTACAGTGCCACCATAATCAGGTACACGAAGATGATCGAGGCCAGCAAGGCAACACCCAGCGTGCCGAAGCCTTCGCTCTGGTTTTTCAGGTTACCGCCGTACTCAATGCTCACACCAGCCGGCATCTCCACTTCTTCCATCAGCGCCTGAATGTCGGCACCCACTGTGCCTGTCGGACGGCCAATTACCTGCGAGTTCACGTTGATGGACGTCACACGGTTGTAGCGCTCGAGCTGCGACGGACCCGTAGACTGACGGATGTCGGCAAACTGACCCAGGCGCACCAATTGCCCCTGGTTGTTCACGAATGACAGGTTGGCGATGTCGGTCACGCTGCGGCGGTCGAACTCGTCGAGGCGGATGTTGATGTCGTAGTCTTCGGTACCGGAACGGAAAGTCACGTCGGAGTTACCACTGAAAGCCAGCTGCATGCTCGCACCCACGTTCTCCAGCGACAGGCCTACGTTGGCCATCTTGTCACGATCCACCACCACTTCAATCTCCGGGTTACCACCTTCCACTGACATTTCCACGTCGGCAGTACCGGCCACGCCTTCCACCACACGCATTACCTGCTGTGAGAAAGCCATCACGCTGTCCAGGTTAGAACCCGAGATGATGAGCTGGATTGGAGCCTGTGAGTTACCCACCAGTCCTACCGGCACCGGCGTCACTTCCACGTTCGGCAGTTTGCTTTCAATGTCGGCCTTGGCCTGGCGGCTGAACTGGTCGGTGCTGAACATACGCTCCTTCACATCCACCAGCGTAACCGATACTTCTGCTTTGTAAGCCGTGTTCTGGCCCTGCTGTGCAGAGGAAGTGGTACCTACGGTGGTAAACACTTTCGCTACTTCCGGGAAACCCTCCAAGTATTGCTCTACCTGGCGTGTTGCAAAGTTGGTTTGCTCCACAGTGGAGTTCTTAGGCAGCTCCAGCTGCAAGCTCACTTCCCCACGGTCACCAGCAGGTATAAAGTCCGACCCGATAAAGCCGAGTGGCACCAGCGCAAACGAAGCTACCAGCAGCAGGATCGTTACGGCCAATGTGATGAACTTGTGATTAAAGGCCCACTTCAGGGCTGCCGTAAAGCCATCGATGATGTTGTCGAGGAAGCGCTCGAAGGCCAGGATAAAGCGCCCGAAAATGTTCTTATCTGAGATATGCTCCAGACGTGAGAATCGGCTGGCCAGTAGCGGTATCAGGGTAAAGGCCACGAACAAGGAAATCATGGTTGACACGGCCACCACCACGGCAAACTGACGCAGAATGTCGGATACCAGTCCTGATGAAAGGGCAATAGGTATAAACACCACCGAAATTACCAGGGTGATGGACGTTACCGTCGCCATGATCTCGCGGATACCGTCGTAAGCGGCCTGCGCCGGCTTTTTACCCATTTCCATGTGGCGGTGAATGTTCTCGATCACCACAATGGCGTCATCCACCAGGATACCCACCACAAGCGAGAGCGCCAGCAGCGACATCAGGTTCAGCGAGTAGCCAAACAGGTACATGAAGATAAAGGTCGCCACCAAAGAGGCAGGTATAGACACCATCACGATCACCGCATTTCGGAACGAGTGCAGGAACAGCAACATCACCACCGCCACTAGGATGATCGCGATCATCAGGTCGTGGAGTACGGAGTCAGCAGCCTCCAGGGTAAAGTCTGATGAGTCGTTGGCGATGTTGAAGTTCAATCCAACGTCAGCGTATGTTTTTTCCAGGTCGGCCAGGGCTTCTTTTGTCAAACGGCTTACCTCCACGGCGTTGGCGTCCGACTGTTTCTGAATCGTGATACCCACCGAAGGGCTGCTGTTCACGCGCGTCAGTACTTCAATGTCCTTCTGGGTATCCTGTACCTCGGCCACGTCAGCCAGGCGCACAATGCCGTTCTGGTCTTCGCGAATGATCAGGCCACGCAACTGGTCCAGCGACGCAAACTTACCTGCCAGACGGATCTGCGTCTGCCCGCTTTCCTGCTTGATCTTTCCGGTAGGGAAGTCGAGGTTGGAGTTGCGGATCTTCTGCTGCACCTGCAGGATGGAGAGGTTGTAGGCCTCTAGTTTGTTAGCGTCGATGTTCACTTTGATCTCACGCTCCTGGCCACCCAGAATTTTGATGGCCGCCATACCTGGTATGCGCGACAGCTCCGGCTTGATCTTCTTGTCGATCAGGTCGTAGAACTCCGTCGGCGACATGTTGGCCGTCGCACCCATCTTAATGATCGGGAGATCGTCGAGGTCAAACTTGTTCAGCGTTGGCGACTCCGCATCATCCGGCAGATTGGCCAGGATGGTGTTGATCTTGCGCTGGGCGTCCTGCAGGGCCAGGTCCACGTTGGTGCCCTGGTTCAGTTCTACCACAATGATCGAGAAGCTCTCTAAAGAGGTGCCTCGCATCGTCTTCACATTCTCTAGTGATGACAAGGCTTCCTCGATCTCCTTGGTCACCGAGTTCTCCACTTCGTTAGGAGAGGCACCCGGGTAAATGGTGGAGATGGTGAGCACCGGCGGGTTGAACTTCGGAAGAAGCTCGTAGTTAAGCGACTGGTAGCTCGCAACACCCAATAGTGTGAGGACCGTGAAGACCACGACAACCAGGGTGGAGCGCTGTATCGATATTTTGGTTATATTCATTTCTTAATGTTCTTGAGAAAGAAGATTGTCTGTTATTTCAGCACCGTTACTTTGATGCCTTCGCGTAGGTTGATCTGGCCGCTGCGAACCACTTGCTCGCCTGGCTTTACACCATCCAGAATTTCTACCTGGTCCTGCGTTACCACACCCACACGTACCGGACGCTGGCTAGCTTGTCCGTCTTTCACCACATACACTAGCGGGTTCTGAATGCTGCCTACGATCGCCTCACGTGGCAACAGCATAGCGTTGCGCTGGTCGGCTACGTCGAAGAAAGCGGTGCCGTACATACCGGCGCGCAGGTTGTTGTTAGCGGCATTTTTTACTTCCACTTCCACGTCGAACTTCAGGGTAGGGTCGGCCTGGGCAGCGATGGCTGTCACAATCCCTTCATACTCCTGGCCCGAACCGGCATCGGCTTTCACCTTTACCTTGTCACCTTTGTTGATCAGCAGTACTTCGCTTTCGGAAGCCTTCACTTTCAGCTTCAGCTTGTCCACGTTCACGATGTCGTACAGCTTCGTGCCTGCGTTCAGGTATGAGCCTACTTCCACATAAATTTCGTTGATCTCGCCACTGATAGGGGCGGTAATGCGGGTCTTGGTCAGGCGCTGGCGGGCAGCTACCAGTTGTCCCTCTGTAGCCTTTGCGTTCAGGCGGGCATCTTCCAGCTGGCGCTTCGTGATCGCGTCGCCGGCTGCCAGGTTCTCGAAACGCTCCAGGTCACGCTTGGCTTTCTCGGCGTTGGTCTGCGCGGTTGCCAGGTCGGCGGCCATGGTGTTGCTCTCTACCTGTAACAGCAGTTCGCCAGCTTTCACTTTGTCGCCTTTGCGCTTGAGCACGCTTTTGATCTGGCCCTGTGTTTCAGAGAGAAGTGTCAGGCTTTGGATCGGGGCGAAGTTGCCCTGCGCCGTAAAGGACTTGTCGAGTTTGGCGGAGGCCACTTCGGTAATGGTCACAGGTATAGCATCGCTCTTGATGGAGGCAACGGCGGCATTGGCGGCCATTTGCTCTTTGTTGCTCATCAGCTTAAAGCCTATGGCGCCCAAAATCACGATTACGACTACGATATAAATCAGCTTTTTCATTTTGTGTTTGTGTGATGCTTATTTAATTAATGTGTTTAGGTCGCCGGTAGCTTTCAGGTAGCCGAGTTGGGCCAGCTGGTACTTCAGCATTTCGTTGTTCAAATTGGTTTTTGCTTCGCGCAGGCTCACTTCGGCCTCCAGCAGGTCAGTCAGCGGAGAGATGCCTTCTTTGTACAGGTCGTTGGTGGTGTCGTATACCTCCTGGGCCAAGGCCACATTCTGCTCCTGCGCCGCAATGGACGACGAGCTGTTTTGCAGCTGGCTGATGGAGTTCTCCAGCGCCACTTCCAGGTTCTTGGTCAGCTTCTGGCGATCTGCCTCCAGTGACTTGAGCGTGTATTCTGTTTGCTTGATCTGGGAGTGCTTGCGCATACCGTCGAAGATCGGAATGTTGAGCTGAACCCCTACAATGGCCGTCTTAAACCAGGGCATGTTCGTGTCCAGGAAGTTGAACTCCTTGCGCATGGCGTTGTACTGGTAGGTGCCAGTAGCCGACAAAGTGGGGTAGTAACCAGCCTTGATGTTCTGCATTTGCAGATCGGTCAGTTCAGCCTGTTTGTTGAGTAGCTCCAACTGCGTCTGTCCCTGCACCAGGTCTTTGCTGCTGTTAAAGGCCGCAGCGCCTGTATCGAGTGTGATGGAGGCGTCTGTCAAGGCGATGCCTTCTTCCAGCGGCATGCCCATGAAGAACTTCAGGACGTTCATTTGCTGGTCAAGCGCACTGGTCAGCGTTTGCAGCTGTGTCTCGAGGTTGGTCTTGTTTACCTTGATGCGGTTCACATCCACCTTGCGGGCCAGGTCGTTTTCGTACTGCAACTGCAGGATCTTGTTTAGCTGGTCCAGGCGGGCCAGGTTGGCGTTGATGATCTCGAACTGCTCTTTCGTCTGCAGGATCTGAAAGTAAGAGGAGCTGACGTTATACATTACCTCTTCTTCGGTCATGGTCTTGCGCAGACGGTACAGGTCTTCGCTGCTCTTCGCTGCTTTCAGTCCTACAAAGTAAGACTGGTTGAACAGCAACTGCGACAGCTGTATACCTCCGTTTGCATTGTATTTGGTACCAAACTGCACCGGGATCATCTCGTCCGGCTTGCCCTCGAACACGTTCGGGATCACCTGCACCGGGATGGCCGGATACATATTAAAGTTACCGAAGGCATTCACCTGCGGCAAACCACTGCTTTTCGCCTCTTTCACCATGTATTTGGCGCTCAGTTGGTCATACGAAGCCTTTTGCATGTCCTCATTATGCTCCAGCGCATAGGTAATGGCCTCCTGCAGACTCAGCGTCCGCACATCGGGCTTCTCCTGCGCCATCACCGGCTTCACGAAAAGCATGGCCAATCCGACTACTAAATATTTGATTTTCACGTTGTTGGTTTATTGTGTTTAGATGTAACTAGTAAGTTCTGAAAAGAGAGAACTATAAGAATAAAAAAATTATTTCCGGGTCTTCTCCCACTCGTGAATCAGAGAGGGCATTCTGTTTTTCATATAATCCAGAAAGCTGATGAAGTCGTTTAGCTTGGCGTCATAGATCGGGTTTTCGCGCTTTCTTACGTCCATCACCCGTTTCAGCAATCCATTCAGGTGACTCAGGTCCTCCATCTTCTTTTCAAACAGATCGCGCCAGTTGGAAGATTTGATGCGGAAATAGCGCTTGCGGTCGCCCGGGAACGTGGTATACTCGATATGACCTGTGTTGAGCAGCATGTTCAGCGCATTGCTGGTAGCACTTTTACTGATGTTGAGTGCTTCGCTGATCTCATCAAAGGTAAGTTCCGCGCGGTCAGAAACAAGCAGCAGCCCCATTACCCGTGCCACAGCTGGCTGAAAGCCGTTGTTTTCCTGATAAACACCAAATTCCTCGATCAGGCTAAGCTGTTGTTCGCTAAGAGTCATATTGTACCTTCCTTTTAAAGCATTAACGCTACAAAGGTAATAGTTGGTTTCATTAGTTCATAATTTACAGAACTAAATTTTGCTATTATTTTCGGACTGAGTTTGAGCGTTAGTCTAGCATCCGTCTCAGGTAGTTGATCTGGCCGAGGTGGTAGTTTTAAATTGCCTGATTTTATTAGTATTTACACATAAGCTTAGGCAACCCTAACACTTTTTGTCATCCTGTAAGGATCTTGGTAGTTAGGGTGTCAAGCTATAATTCAAGGATCTGCCTTTAGAAATCGCAGGTATGGGTTCTCACTTTTAATCAACGCCATTTTCTTTTCGCGACCCCACTCCTTCAGTTCCTTTTCTCTATCAATAGCGTGCTGTACATAGGTATAGCGTTCATAGTAGAGCAGCTTGTAGCAGTAATAGCGCCCTGCAAAAGTCTCAGGCTTACCTCTGTTTGCCTTATGCTGCTCAAGCCGATACACCAAGTCATTTGTCATCCCCACATAAAGCACCGTTTTGCTTGGGTTAGTAGTGATGTAGACAAAGTAGTTGTGGCTTCTCATAGCTGGGGCTTAACCTCCCGGGGGTAGGGGCCCTCTATTTCTACCTGGTTTCTTTCAGAATGACAAAAACAGTCATTTTTCTATTTTCTCTGAAATATCTTAATGGGAAATAGAGCTGATTCGAATTACTATTAAAATGGCGCGTAAATTAAAATGTAGTCACTAGTCTTCTTCCTCAAAACTCCATGCTCCCCTCATACACCAGCACACTCAACGGAGGCAGCTGCAAAGCAGTATTTGACTTCGCTTTACTAGGTATAGACTCTGTGATGTTCTTTTTCCTGACCTGCCACTCGTTTGCTGAAGAATCAAGGACGACTTGCCATGTTTTTGACCAGTCTGGTAGTGAACAAGGTAGGAGATTTTCCGAAAAATTGAACAGGCAGACGAGGTGCTGCAGACCGTCCTGCGTTTGGCGGTGCAGCAGCAGCCCTTGCGAACCGATCACGTGCGCCCGTACACAACTTTTGCTGAACTCCTGTAGTACCGGATGGCTGCGCCGCAGGGCGATCAGGGTGCGGTGCCAGTCGAGCAGCAGGCGGTGCTTGCCTTCCCGACGCTTTTCCCAGTTCAGTTTAGAGCGCTCAAATGTTTCGGATGCCTGCGGGTCAGGTGGCTCCGCTTCCCACTTGTAGTTGGAGAACTCTTTTTTCCGGCCCTCACGCACAGCGTGGATCAGTTCTTTGTCCGAGTGACTCACGAAATAGAAGAAAGGGCTCTCATCCCCATATTCTTCCCCCATAAAAAGCAGGGGCACATAGGGTGAGAGCATCAGGGCGGCTGCCGCCAGTTTCAGCCTGTCCGTATTCACCAGCACCGACAGCCGCTCGCCCTGGGCCCGGTTTCCTGCCTGGTCGTGGTTGAGGTTAAAGGCGATGAACTGGTCGCCGGCTATACCTGCAGAGGAAGCGCCGTGGCGTCTTTTGCGGAAACGAACGTACTCGCCGCTTTGCACAAAGCCATCGTTGTAGGCCTTGGCCAGCTGTTCCATTTTCCCAAAATCGACGTAGCGTACCTGCCCTTTTTTGTCGAGCAGCACATACAGCGAATGGTGAAAATCGTCGAGCCACTGGGCATCAAAGCCGTAACCGCCTACTTCCGGACTCTTGACCACGCGGGGACTGTTGTAATCGCTCTCCGCCGTCAGGTATAGCCGGCGGCCCAGGCACTGTTCCAGCTTCTTTACTTTCTGGTGGATTAGCTCCCAGATGTGCACCGCGCCATTGTCGATCACGGCATGGATGGCGTCGAAGCGCAGCCCGTCCAGGTGGAAGTGCTCAAACCAATAGAGTGGATTTTCTGAAATGTAGTCCCGCACCCCATCCGACCAGACACCGTCGAAGTTGATGGCATCCCCCCAGGGCGATTTGTATTGGTCCGTGAAATAAGGCCCGAACTGTGACAGGTAATTTCCCTCCGGCCCGAGGTGATTGTACACCACATCCAGGAAAACAGCTATACCTCTGGCGTGGCAGGCGTCGACCAACAGCTTCAGACCCTCTGGACCGCCATAGGAATTTTGCACGGCGTAAGGGTATACGCCATCATAACCCCAGTTTCGGGTACCGGGAAATTGCGCCACCGGCATCAACTCGATGGCATTTATACCTGTCTCCACCAGTTCCTCCAGACGCGGGATGATGGCTGCGAAAGTGCCCCCGGAGGTAAAGGTGCCTACATGTAGCTCGTAGAGCACGAGCTCCTGAAAGGGGAGGCCGCGCCAGTTGCTGTCCTGCCAGGTATAGGCGGTGTGGTCGATGACCGCAGAGGCTTCGTGCACGCCGTCAGGCTGGTGGAACGAGGCCGGATCGGGGTAGTCCTGTTCGCCGTCCGGCATGAAGAAGTAGCGGGTACCGGGGTATACGGCCTTTACTTCCAAGGTATAGAAGCCATCGCCAGCTGGCTGCATATCGAGTTTTCGTTCCTCTGGCTGCACCAGGTGCAGCACCAAGCGCTCCTTTTCAGGGGCCCATACCGTAAACCGACACCTGCCTTGGCCCAGATAATAGGCACCCGCTTTTTTCATAGCTCTGTTTATAGGTATAAGATTTTACTGCAAGGCATCTTGCAGTTATGCTTGTTAGGGTGCTATACCTGGTTTAGGATTGTTTCAGCCGGATGATCATGCCTTCGTCGCCGCTCAGACTGACGTGCCTGCTGACCCTGCCGCCTTCCCGTTCGGGCAATGTGTCGATCACGATGGTGCCTTCGAAGTTGAAATGCTCCGGCGCGAAATGGCAGGGCTTGTGACTAAGGTTGAGCAAAATCAGGAAGCGCTCATCCGGGGTATAGCGCAGGTAGGCCAGAAGCGGACCGCTGGCTACTACTGGTCGGTAGTCCCCGATGTGCAGGGCCGGTTCCTCCTGGCGCAGTCTGATCAGGCGTTTGTATAGGGCGTAGATCGAGAACTCGTCTTCCAGTTGCGCCTTCACGTTCACGCGGCGGTAGTCTTCTGGCAGTCGCAGCCAGGGCTTGCTTTTGCTGAAACCGGCGTTCTCGCTGCTGTCCCACTGCATGGGGGTGCGCTGCGGGTCGCGGCTCAGGTTGAGCCCGGGCATGTTGAGCCCCTGCGGATCCTGAATCTCGTCCGGCGGAATGGGCACGTCGCGCATCCCGATCTCATCACCATAATATATGGTAGGCGTTCCGCGCAGCGTGAGCAAGAGCATGGCCGCCACACGGGCCTGCGCCTTGCCTACACGGCTCGTGATGCGGGGCTGGTCGTGGTTGCCCAGCACCCAATTCGGCCAGCCACCATCAGGCAGGGCACCTTCGTATTGGTTGATGTTGGATGAGATTTCGGTGGCATCCCAGTCGATGGAGAGCAGCAGGAAATTGAAAGGCAGGTGCGCCCCGTTCTTGTCGGTGCCGTAGTAGGTCATCAGTTTGTGGATGGGCAGGTAGATCTCACCGATCATCATGCGCTCGTCATAACTGTCGAGCACCTTCCGCATTTTGTGCACAATGTCGTGTACTTCAGGCTGGTCGGTAGAGTAGGCTGGAATCAGTTTTTCGTAAGTGGCCTGGTGCGCTTTGTAGTTCGGGTTCACCGGGTTGTCGCGCAGCTGGTCATCCTTGATCATGTGCCACATCACGTCTACCCGGAAGCCGTCTACGCCCTTGTCGAGCCAGAAGCGCATCACATCCAGCATGGCCTCCTGCACCTCGGGGTTGCGCCAGTTCAGGTCGGGCTGCTCCTTTAGGAACGCATGGTAATAGTACTGCCCGGTGTGCTCATCCCATTCCCAGGCGCTGCCGCCGAACACGCTGAGCCAGTTGTTCGGTTCGGAGCCGTCTTCGTTGGCATCTTTCCAGATATACCAGTCGCGCTTCGGGTTGTCCTTGGAAGATCGCGATTCTTTGAACCAGGGGTGTTCGTCGGAGGTATGGTTGGGCACCAGGTCGAGGATCAGCTTCATGCCCCGGTCGTGTACGGCCTGCAGTAACTTGTCGAAATCGTCCATGGTGCCGAACAGCGGGTGAATGTCGCAGTAATCGGAAATGTCGTAGCCAAAATCGGCCATGGGAGAGGAGAAGATCGGGGAGATCCAGATGGCTTTTATACCGAGTGACTGGATGTGGTCGAGCCGTTGGATGATGCCCTGTAAGTCACCCACGCCATCGCCGTTGCTGTCCTGGTAGGAACGTGGGTAGATCTGGTATATGACGCCTTCCTGCCACCACAGGTGTTTTTGCTGTGTGTCTTTCATAGTGTTTGGTTTGCGAATTGGCCTCAGGCCGGTACTTAATGAGAATAATGTCTCATGTACGGGAAACTCTATGGAGGGTATGGTTAGTCGGTTGACGGGCTCTATGTGAATTGATTAATCCGCACGAACGTTGACCCTCGCGCCGTTTACTCAACCACACCTTAAGGCCTGCGTTTAAATAGTTGACAATGAAAACTATGGAGCAGAGTTACTCATCCTTCTTCGCTGGTCTGGGCCTGATCGGCATCATCCTAAGTATCGTGTTGCTGGTGTTTATTGCCTGGAGTGTGATCTGGTCTTACCAGGATGCCCGGCGGCGTGGCAAGTCGCCCTGGCTGGTAGCCCTGATGGTCTTGCTCATGGTATGGCCGGTTGGCCTGATTATCTGGTTATTGCTCCGGCCGCAAAAAACGGAACAGCAGGTATAGGCTAGTCCCATTGCACGATGGCGTCGTATTCCTTATGGCGTTTTACGTAAGCCTCCACCACAGGGCAGGAGGGAACAATCATGCATTTGCATGCGCGGGCATGATCCAGTCCTTCTTTCACCAGTCTGTCGGCTATCCCCTGGCCCCGGTGCTGCTCGGGCACATAGGTATGGTCAAAGTCCATATGTCCCTGATCGGTAATAGAGTACGTGAGCTCGGCCTCACCGCCATCGAGCGTCACATAAAAGCGGGTGTCTTCTTCGTCGTGAATGATTTCCATGGGATGATATAAGAGGTTTGAAACAAGTATACGACCTGGAGGTGGAAGGTGTTGGAAAGCCACTTCGGTACCAAACGATTTTTAATGTAATTTGCAGACAGATATTTATAACCTGCGGGGGACTGATGGAGTACAATCAGCGGTCCTTTACACAAGATCATCTATAAACTATGCATCAAAACGCTAACCTGACCGGCCGCCTCGCGCAGCGGCTTTCCCTTTTCCTTTTCCTGTTCCTGATCACCGTACTGGTGCAGGCGCAAACCATCACCTCACCGGACAAAAACCTGTCGATGACCTTTGAGCTGGCCGCCAACGGGGTGCCCACTTACCAGCTCACCTACAAAAAGAAGCCGGTGATCAAGCAGAGCAGGATGGGCTTCGAAATGAAGGACGTTCCTTCTATGATGAACGGTTTTGCGGTAGCCAAGACCGGGCAAAATTCTGTGAACGATACCTGGGAGCCGGTATGGGGGGAGCAGAAAACCATCCGCAATAATTACAATGAATTGCTGGTGACGCTCAACCAGAAGGAGCACAAGGACCGCCACATCCAGATCCGCTTCCGCTTGTTCAACGACGGATTGGGTTTCCGTTACGAATTCCCGCAGCAGCCGGAACTGAAGTATTTCATCATCAAAGAAGAACACACGGAGTTCAACCTGACCGGCGACCACAAGATCTTCTGGATTCCGGGGGACTACGACACCAACGAGTATGCCTATACCACCTCCCAGATCTCACAGATTCCGGGCCTGATGGAAAAGGCGACCATCGACGTGCATGCCCAGTTCCCGATCAAAACGCTGGCGGTGCAAACGCCTTCCATGATGAAGTCTTCGGACGGACTCTACATCAACATACACGAAGCGGCCCTGCTCAACTACCCGGCCATGCAGCTAAACGTGGATCCGAAAACGTTCAAGTTCAGTTCACACTTAGTGCCGGATGCCGTGGGCAACAAGGGCTATATGCAGACAGAAACCCATACGCCCTGGAGAACAATCGTCGTGAGCGACAAAGCAACCGATATTCTGGCCTCCAAGCTGATCCTGAATCTGAACGAGCCGACCGAGTACGAAGATGTGTCCTGGATCAAGCCGGTGAAATACATCGGCATCTGGTGGGAGTACTTTGTGGCGGGTAAGAGTTCCTGGGCTTATGGTACCGAAACAAATGTGAAGCTCACCGACGATTTCACGAAACTGACACCAAACGGTCGCCACGGCGCGACAACTGAGAATGCGAAGAAGCACATCGACTTTGCCGCTGAGCATGGCTTTGATGCGGTACTGATCGAGGGCTGGAACATCGGTTGGGAAGACTGGTTCGGCAACTGGAAAGAAGAGGTGTTCGATTTTGTGACGGCCTACCCGGATTTTGATGTGAAAGAGGTACAGAAATACGCGGAGTCGAAGGGCGTGCGCGTGATGATGCACCACGAAACTTCAGCTTCCGCCACGAACTACGAGCGCCGCCTGCAGGATGCTTTCCAGTTCATGAAAGACCATGGCTACAACTCAGTGAAGACAGGTTATGTAGGCAAGATCATTCCACGTGGCGAGCACCACGACGGACAGTGGATGGTGAACCACTATAACCACGTGGCCCGCACGGCAGCCAAGTATCAGATCATGATCAACAGCCACGAAGCGGTTCGCCCGACAGGTTTGCACCGTACCTTCCCGAACTGGCTGGCGCAGGAGTCCGCCCGCGGCACCGAGTTTGAGGCGATGGGCGGTCTGGCGCCGGACCATGCCACGATCCTGCCGTTCACCCGCCTGATGGGAGGACCGATGGACTACACGCCGGGCATTTTCCAGACGGACCTGTCGTACTACCACGGCGGTGAGCAGCGCGTGAATACCACCCTGGTGAAGCAACTGGCCTACTACGTGACCATGTACAGCCCGCTGCAGATGGCGGCTGACATTCCGGACAACTATACCCGTTTCCCGGATGCCTTCCAGTTCATCAAAGACGTAGCCGTGGACTGGGACGATACCTGGGTACTGGAAGCAGAGCCGGGTGATTACGTGACAATTGCCCGTAAAGCGAAGGGCAAGAACGAGTGGTATATTGGCGGCATCACCGACGAGAACACCCGCACGGCCAACATCCGCTTCGACTACCTGCCAAAAGGCAAAAATTACATCGCGACCATTTACGCTGATGCCAAAGATGCCAGCTGGAACAAGAACCCGCAAAAGTATCAGATCCGTAAGGTGCTTGTAAATTCGAAGAGCGTACTGAAGCAGCACTTAGCCTCTGGCGGCGGTGTGGCCGTGAGTGTAAAGGAGGGAAACAAGCAGGAGCAGAAGGGATTGAAGAAACTGTAAGCGTGCTCTGGACAAAGGGATTTTTTTAACAAAGGACATAAGACAAAAAAGCGCCGTGCAGAAATGTACGGCGCTTTTTTTTTGCTGCTATCGAATTATTTTAAGATATAGTTTGTATCTTATTGATAATGAAAACTTTTAGCCATTTTACCTATGAACCCAGACGAATTTGAAGAAAATTATACCCAGATCCTTCACACGCTTTTAAAAGCCTTCGCCAACAGCTCAGAGGTCGAACCCGAAAAGTTCTACGACCTGGCCAATGCCATAGAGAACCTGCGTGATGCCGGCCCTGCACTCTACGACGCGATCAAATCGTTGAAAGACGAACAACGCGAAGCCGCTTAGTTTGTAAGCCAGACTGACAGTGCTGCTTCAATCTTGTATGAACAAGGCGATTACAGCACTGTCAGCTTTTTGGTGATCATCCCACGTTCCGTCTGAATCTGCAGGAAGTACAGGCCTGCTTTAGCAGTTGGCAGACTGATCTCCACCGTTTCCGGCCTTGGTCCGGGGATGTGTGTCTGATGCAGGCGCTTGCCCAGCGCGTCGTATACCTCGATCAGCTGCACGTCGAAATCGGCGTGGCGGAGGCTCACGGTGAACTGTCCGTTGCTCGGGTTCGGGTAGACGGTGACGGCCTCGGCTGGCGCCAGTTCCTCCACCACGAAATCAGAGCTGCTGTGTGCCTTGCCGCCGTAGCCGGTGATGGTCACTTTGCCCGTGCTGGCCCCCCGCGGTACGCGCACTCTATACCTGTCGCCGGTGCTCTCCAGCACCAGGGCCACCTGCCCGTTAAAGACGATCTTGTCCTGCTGGCCCATGATGCCGAAGTGCTCGCCCGTGATCTCGACCACGGTGCCCACCGTGCCGCTGGCAGGCTGCATGGCCGTGAATTTCGGACCCGGAATCACTTCGAAGGTGGTCGTAGCTGTGGCCTTTCCGCCCGGTGTCTCCACGGAAATAAAGCCTGACGCAGCGCCTTCCGGCACCCGCACGGTCAGCTGCTGCGGGCTGGCCTCCAGTACCTCGGCCAGTGCCTGCCCGAATCGCACCTGGTTGCGCGCCTTGTCTGTGGCAAAATGCTCACCCATGATCGTGACGCGCGCGCCCACAATGTCGGTCTGCTTGCTTAGTCCGGTAATGCCAGGGGCGTACCAGACGGTATAGGCCGCACTGCTCAACGCCTCGCCTCCTTTGGTGCTGATCTGGAATTTGCCTGTTGCGGCCGCTGCCGGTACGCGTACCGTAAGCGTGTTACCCTGGCTGCTCAGGATCTCACAGGTCAGGTTGCCCAGTCTGATTTCTTCAATCAGTTCTGCCTGCAGGTGCTCGCCGGAAAGTGTCACCGTCTGGCCTACCATGCCCTCGGCCGGACTGAAGGAGCTGAGCACCGGCGGCTGGTATACCTCAAACTTGTCAGCGGAGGTCACGCCTCCGTCCGGGGTAATGACCTTTAAGTTACCGGTAGCGGTGCCTGTCGGCACGAGCACCTTCAGCTCAGTGGCCGTGGCGCTCACGACGGTGGCTGCTTTGCCATTCAGGTATACCTTGCTCTCGCCTGGCTTCACTGCAAAGCGCTGTCCGGTGATGGTGACCTCAGTTCCGAACTTGCCGGCGGAAGGGGAGAAGCCTGCTATACCTGGCGTGGCCAGCACATCCTCCAGGTGCACGCGCACCGACTCGTTGATCACCGGCGGCATGTCGTAGATGCGGTTCTGGGTGATGTTGGTGCGGATGGGGGAGTTGAAATCGAAGAAGATGTCGGCAAAGTTCTCCACCAGTGTTTTCTCCGGCAGACCTGCCTTTGGCTTGATGCTGAAGAGGATGTAGCCGTGGCTGCCGGGCTCGTCAGCCGTGGAGTCGGGCAGCATGATGTTGTCGAAGGTCCAGGTGAGCACGGGCCGTCCTTTTCCGCTCACCTCCACGCGGCTCGGGTGGGAGGTAGCCCCCAATTGCAGCGTGCTCAGGTCCAGGTGCTCGGAGAGCGTGTCGACCACCACGATGCGGTAGGCCACATCGGTGCCTGTGTTCTGGAAGCGGACCTTGTACTTGAGGGCCGTGTTAGTCGGGGTATAGAATTCCTCTGTGCGGCCCACGGGCGTCACCAGCTTGTCGTTGGGGTCGTAGGAGTCGGTGATGGGCATGCACTCGGCCGACTTCTCCGCCTCCTCGTCGTCGGAGGGCAGCAGGTTGACCATACCGGTGCTCACAGAGCTGCTCGCTTCGCCCGGGCAGCCCTCGATGGTGACGCTAACGGCGGAGTTGTCGCCGTTGCCGTCGGGTTGGTCGGCTTCCAGGCGCCAGGTATAGCCCAGCGATGGCACCCAGAGCACGAGGCTGTCGCCGGCGGCCAAGCGGAACTGCTCCTGCGAGGCCAGTTCCCCATTCGCAAACTTGCGGAACAGCTCGTGCTGGTCCATGTCGGCCGTGCCCGTGTTGCGCACCACAAAGCGGATCATACCTGTCTCGGCGTGGCAGCGGCCGGTAATGGAAACGGTCGGGGTGGGTTCGGCTGGTTTGTTATTGGAGGGCGTGATCCAGGCGCGGGTGCAGACCGTCAGGCCCCGCACCGACTCGTCGCCGCAGGTGACGATGTCCTGGATGGTGATGGTGCCGCTTTGGCCACCTGCAAGATCGCCAACTTTGAATTCATAGGTGCCGTCAGCAAGGCGGGTATAAGACTTGTCGGCCGAGAGCAGTCCCATCTCTTTGGGCAGCTGCAAATATACCTTAGCATCGGGGGCAGTGGCGAAGCCGGAGTTTTCATAACGGACTGTCGTGGTGCTCTCGAAGCAACGACGCCGACGGGTGGAGGAGACGCTGACCGAGAGGTGAGCTGGAGCAAAAACGTAGTTGCCAAAATTTATATTTTGGATTAGCTGACCCGGATCAGATATAGTAACTGGATAGCCCTTTTCTGGTGCAGGGCAGGTTGCTGTTATTGTTTTGCCAGCTTGCTGTGATAGCATTGTATGCAGGGTATATTCAGCAGGGGTCACTGTCAGAGTATAACTGCCATTCTGATCTGTTATAGCAAAGTATGGCCCTGGATTGGTGGCAACAACTATCCCTGAAAGTGTTCTCTCACCTTCGTCAAACATGCAATTGTTGTTCACGTCGTTGTAAACGACACCTGTTATAATGCTTTGTGGTGTCTCATACGCATCGGCAGTATAAAGCGAGTAGCCGTCTGCCTGATCATCATCAAGCACCAGGTTCGCACCAAGTCGGTCGAGAGCAATGCGGTTCACCTTATTATCCAGAACTTCGTGGAGAAGATCACCTTTCGAATTAAAAACCCAGTAGCGTCTCTGGGCCATGTTAGAAGCCACATGTATATTTCCTTTGCTATCTAAAGCCAGATCACTTTTTGAAATAGGGCCGCCATCATTCTGACTGAACTTGCCAAACTGGCGTATAAGTTTCCCTCTGGCATCAAACTGCTGTACCCTTCCTCCATTATAGTCAAGTACATGCAAGATTCCGGTGTTATCTATTGCTAGAGCCAAAGGCATCCATAACTGACCGGGGCCAAAACCCGGACTACCAATTGTGCCCAGGTACCTGCTGTCGGGGCTGATTTTATGTATCAGGCCGGCGGTAAGATCTGCCACATACATGTTGCCAGCGGCATCTACTGCCAGATCAGTATAGGTGTTGGTGCTTGGTAAAAGATCGTCGTATACTCCCAGGATTTTTCCATTCTGATCAAGCTTATAAATCACCGTGGTGTCTCGGGGTAAGCCCGGACTTCTAAGCACATATAGATTGTTAAATAGATCGGAGGTAATAGCTCTTGGGTATTTTATTACAATGTTAGGCAGATTGGCGCTCCATTCTCCTATATTACCAAATGTCATCACAAATTCGCCCCACTCGTTGAATTTTGTGATTCTTCCAATTTCATCCAGCAGGTAGACATTCCCTTCATTGTCGATATGGAGGTCTTCGTTCTGCCATAGGTTTCCCCATTCATACATGCCCTCGCCACCCATACCATTAAACATCAGAATCTGGCTTTCATTGTTTTCTCTTCTGTCAGCAATGAATATAATTTCGTCTACGGCTCCAATCGCTATACTCATCATAGTGCCGTTCAAATAAGATGATCGTTTATGAGACATGACACTTTCAAGCCCACCTTCCAGATTAAATCTGTAGAAGCCTTCTAGTTCCAGATCTGTTACATATACCTGGTTGTTCCGTTTGTCTACTGCCAGTTTCCAGGGGTTTATCATGAGGAGAGTGTCACCAACGGCCTGCCCAAACTCTATAAGTTTTTTACCATCTGGAGAATACTTTACAACTTTATTTTCCGGATTATGGAGTAGGTATAGATTGTTGTCGCTATCAAAATCGATGCTTAAGGGTGCTTCGAAGTAGTTTCCGTTAGTGGGGTCTAAAGGAATTACCTGCAGTAGTTTACCTGTCTTGTCAAATTTCTGAATGCGTCGGTTTCCCGTATCGGCTACATAAATTTCATCTTTTGAATTGACAGCTATATCTTCCGGAAACCTGAACTGTCCGGGGGCTTCTCCTACATTTCCAAACTCTAAAAGCAGTTTTCCTTCCGGGCTGAATTTGGCAACCTTTGAATAGGTATAACTTACAGCATATAGGTTGTTATGCTGGTCGAGGGCAATGTCGTAAGATCCGTAATTTTCCTTGTTCAGTCCCTCGGGCGCGTAGTCGAGGTATTCTGTGCCCAAAGATTCATGATAGCGGAATTTTTTTACTGTTTCTGATACAAAGTAAATATTATTCTCACTATCAACGGCCACATCTGTAGGATCGCCTACCTGTACACCAACCCTGTTTTGAAGAACAAAGCCCGGTATGCGACTTTGGCTAAATACTGTGTGGCTCGTGAAAAAGAAAAGAAAAATTAAAACAGCGGGTAAAGTTGTTCTCATAGGCACAGAATAGAGGTTTTTAACAAAATGGTATGATGCTGGGAATGTATAATTTAGGCTATAAACATAGCGTTATATTGCGTGATTTGCTAGAAGCAAAATTAAAAAATACAGCCTTTGTTATACCTGCATACCTTAACTTTGCCTTCCTGTCATCGTTATCAATCCGATTCCATTTAAACCCAACAAAACATGCCCCATACCTACACCGGAAAAGTAATGTGGTCGCACCTGGATGCGAACATGCACATGCGCCACTCCGCCTATGCTGATTTTGCCGCGCAGGCCCGTATCGAAGCCCTGGAAGAACTAGGACTGGATCTTAAAACTTTTCAGCGCCTGCACATCGGCCCGATCCTGTTTAAGGAAGAAACCACGTACCTGCGGGAGGTAGGTATCAATGAGGAGATCACCATCCACACAGAACTGACCGCCAGCCGCAAAGATGGTTCGCGTTGGGCATTGCGACATGAATTGTTTAAAGCAGACGGCGTGAAGGCTGCTGTGATTAAAGTGGAAGGTGCCTGGATAGACGTTTTGAAAAGAAAGCTGGCAGCGTTGCCGGAGGAACTGGCGCAGCATTTTATGGAGCTGCCGCGCAGCGCCGATTTTGTGGAGTTGGAAGGGTAGGGCTATACTTATACCTGACAAAGGACATTTTGACAAAAGACAAAGGACTTCCTTCAGGGCGATGTGAACTCTACAAAGTTAGTTCAGCAGGTGAGGCGGCGCATTCCTTTTTCAAAATGTCTTTTGTCAAGAAGTCAGATCAACTGTCCAGCTCGCTGAGCAGGTCCTGCAGGTCGAGCGGCTGGGTGTACATGGTGATCTTGCCTTCCTCGTCACGCGGCCACTTTTCCTGCGGACGGTCCCAGTACAGTTCTACGCCATTGCCGTCGGGGTCCGACAGGTAGAGCGCTTCCGAAACGCCATGGTCAGAAGCGCCGTCGAGGCGATAACCGGACTCCCGGATCCGCTTCAGGATGGCAGCTAGGTCTTTGCGAGTGGGGTAGAGGATGGCGGTATGGAAAAGGCCGGTGCTGCGTGCCGGCGGTGGCGTGCCGCCTTTGCTGTACCAGGTGTTCAGGCCGATGTGGTGGTGGTAACCGCCCGCTGAAATGAAGGCCGCATCCGGTCCGTACATCATCATCAGTTCAAAGCCCAGCAGGTCGCGGTAAAATGCCAGCGCCCTGTCGAGATCGGCTACTTTCAGGTGCACATGCCCGATGCGCGTTTGTGCTGGTACGGTATACTTTTCTGTTGCCATAGTTTACAAGTTTATCTCGCCTGATTCCCTGACAAATTCTCGTGTCAAAAAAAGCGGCCGGTACTTTTATAGCCCATACGCGTTCTGCTGTTTTTTGTGTTTGATGACCTGCTTCAGTGAGCGCTAAAGGTTGCTCTGCGCCAGCTCCAGCAGCACATCGTAATAGGGGCGGCGGAGCATTTTGGCCTTGAGCCAGGCATAAAAACTCATGGCCTGTATGTCCGTGTTCTCAAACGACTCAAACTCCAGGCTCTGCTCCACCTGCTGAAAGAATGCTTCACTGGCCACAAGCTCCGGCTGGTCCACCATGTGCTTGATGAGTTGCAGGTACTGCTTCACGTTGTAGTAAGCTGTTTGCTGCAACAGGTCTTTGAAGGTGCGCTCAAATGACCGGATCTTGTTCAGCACCAGGTCTTCGTTACCGAGTTCGTACTGCAGGATCAGTTCCCCCATTTTCTTCTTCAGCACCCACTCACGCCCCATGGTTTGCTCCAGCCATTTGTCGGACCGCTTGATGCCGAGCAGCACACGGTTTGCCTTGCCGAATGCCCCCTGCGCAAAATAGTTAAAGCTTAGGCCGAGCAGGGCGGTCAGCTGGTCGCGCTGACTCAGGTGCACCTTGCTCTTGTAGAGCAGCTTCTCCATCAGCCCGATGGCCTCTGTATTGTTGCGCAGAAACACCAGGTTGGCCACCATCAAAAAAATGTAGCGCGGGTAAAAAGTTGCAAAGTGATTTTTGCCGTCGCCGCTCATGCTGTTGTGCAGGAGGGCCAGGTAGTGGATCGACTCCACGAACTTCTTGTTCCGGTACAGCACGTGCGCGATCATGTAGAGGAGGCTGAGTTTGTAATACTGATGGGCTTTGATGAAGCCGTATTTCTGTTCCGTTTCCTGGTACTGGCTGATGATGTAGGGCTCAAAGGTCAGAAAATCCTTGCGGGCCAGCACGGCGCTCCGGGCAATGGACATCAGCTTGTATAATAACTGCGGACGTTTGCTCACAGCCTCGGTCAGGTTGTAACTGCTGAGCACATCTTGTATGATCCGGTCAAAGTGCAGGTCGCTGCCCTGACGCCGGACCGCCTGCAGGCGCTGGCTGATGAGGCTGCTGGCAATGTTAGCCCGTTCCACTTCGTCAGCAGCCAGTTTGTTCTCATTTCGCCTGGTTATGATCTCTTCCAGATTTCCGGCATACGCACTGTCTGCTTTCTCAATCTGTAAGTTGTAAATGGTGTTAAGCAGGTCATACTGCTCGTTGGTGGCTGCAAGCTTTTCGGCTTTGTTCAGGTAGTGCCAGGCCAGGCGCTCTACCCGTGCATCGAACAGGTAACGGGCCAGCGAAAGCAGGCCCATAATGGAGGAGGCCGCCGTACTGTCCTCCTCCATCCGTTTGAGCATGATGAAGTCGGTGAGGTGGCGGGTGAGCCGTTTGCGGAGCGCGTAGTAAGCCACCGGGTTCGGGTCCTCCGGGTATAGACGCGCGATCAGTTGCTCCGGGGTGTACTGCTTCTCCTGCAGCAGAAGTTTGTAAAGCGTCAGATCCTTGCGGCTCTTCTTCTTTTTCTGCCGCTGAATGAAGATGCCAAGCTCCCGACGGTCTTCCTCACCGAGCGTTTCCAGCGTTATTTTGAGATCATCCATCGGGTTTCAGCAAAAAGGTGTTTGTGTAAGGTACTCTGGTTAGGGATTCGAATCACATCAGGTAAAGGGGTAGCAATCCATTTTATGAGATTTATAAGATTATTTAAAATCTTAGAAGTCCTATACCTACAATATAAGACGTTGTAAATTAATTATATACACTTAATTAAATTAATTTCTAAAAGTCCTGAAAATCGTTTTGCTGGCTTTCTATACCTGTCGGTGTGATGTAAGTTTGATCTAATATAAAAAGGAAATAAACATACACCTTACACACATCGACCATGAAAAATTTATTGCTCACCATCTTTGCCTGCCTCGTTTATTTTGCTGGCCAGGCGCAGGATATCCTCATCAAACGAAACGGCGACGAGGTGGAAGTCAAAGTGCTGGAGATCAACCTGCAGGAGGTCAAGTACAAGCGCTTCGACAACCTCGAGGGGCCCGTCATTTCCATTGCGAAAGCGGACGTTTTTATGATCAAGTATGAGAACGGCACCAAGGTGACGATGAACGAGATGCGCCCGGCCGCGCAGCAACCAGTATATGCCAGACCAAACAACCAACAGCAGAGCCTGAAACTGTCCGGCCCCCGATTGGGCTTTACGGTACTGAGCCAGAACTACCGCGACCACATCAAAAGTGACTACGACACGAATGTGAGCGCCCTGATGACCCAGTTTGGGTGGCAGTTCGAGACGCGGGTGTTCACGCTCGAAAACGGCACTTCCGGACTGTTTGAGTTTGTGCCGCTGATTGGTGGCTTAGAGCAAGGGAAGTTTCTGCCGAGCCTGAGTGCGCTGGTAGGTATAAGAGGGGCGAAGGGGCTTGAGTTTGGCGTCGGGCCGAACGTGTCGCTCGGAGGTGCAGGCTTAGTGTTGGCGGTAGGTACCAATTTCCAAAGCCAGGGGGTGAACTTCCCCGTCAATTTTGCCGTGGCACCATCCAAAGACGGTGCGCGCTTCAGTCTGCTCTTCGGATTTAACTCCCGCAAATACTAATCTTTAAACTTTAAAGACATGAAAAGAGCTTTACTACTGCTGCTATTTTTCGGCCTGCAGCATTTGCTGCTGGCGCAGGATACGATCATAAAGAAGACAGGGGAGGAAATACCGTCCCGTGTTCTGGAAATAACGCTACACGAAATCCTTTACAAGCACCCCGACTCCCTGCAAGGTATAACGTGGCGGATGCCAAAAGCCGAGGTGTTTATGGTGAAGTTTGAGAACGGGACGAAAGAGGTTTTTGAGCAGCAGCCAGATAGTATGTCAGGTATGGCGCAAGATATGACACCCGATCAACTGTATGCGCTGGGCAAAGAAGATGCGAAGCAGTACTACAAAGGCAATGGCGCCATGTGGGGTTCAGCGGCCAGTTCGATGGTCATGTTTCCGCTCGGGTTGGCCGGTAGTCTGGTTATTGGAGCTACGCCTCCAAAAGTGAAGCCGGAGCATGTTCCCGATATTCGTTTGCTGGAGGACCAGGATTACCTGAAAGGGTATAAAGAGCAGGCTGCCCGCAAGAAGCGTGGTAAGGCCCTGGCAGGTGTAGGCATTGGAGCCGGCATACAACTCGGTCTGATCATCCTGATCGTGTCCACGCTGTCGGCCGCGCCCTGATAGCAAGTATAGCAAAAACATACCGGGAGTAGCCAACAGCAAATGTTGGCTACTCCCGGTCTCTATTGTATACCTACGTGCTTCTTAGCAGCAACCGCTTCCCGGCGCACAGGCCAGGTTTTCGATGGGCTTGCTGCCGTATACCGTGATGCTGTAGATACCCGTGTTACTTTCTCTGAAGGCCTTTATACCTTCCGCGTCCAGGTAGTCCTGCAGTATCTCGTCCGGCACCTGGATCACTTTCTCCTTCTGCACCGTGATGTTTTCAAAGCCTACTTCCCGGATGATCTGCAGGTATTCGTCTTTCTGAATGGCACCTGACACGCAGCCGGCATACATCTCGCTGGCCTGCACAATGCCCTCCGGCAGATCGCCCACCAGCACCACATCCGAAATGCTGAAGTGACCGCCCGGCTTGAGCACACGGAAGGTCTCGGCAAAAGCCTGTCGCTTATCCGGCACCAGGTTGAGCACGCAGTTGCTGATCACCACATCGGCACGGTTGGCCGCGATCGGCAGCGCTTCGATCTCACCCTGTCGGAACTCCACGTTGTTGAATCCCAGCTTGTCGGCATTCTCGCGGGCCTTGGCAATCATGGCCTCGGTCATGTCCACGCCGATCACCTTGCCGTTTTCGCCAACCAGGGCGCGGGCCACAAAGCAGTCGTTGCCGGCGCCGGAGCCCAGGTCTACTACTGTATCGCTTTTTTTGATCTGGGCGAATTCGGTCGGTACGCCACAGCCAAGCCCGAGGTCCGCATCCGGATTGTAGCCTTCCAGCTCCGTGTAGTTGTCCGCAAAGATGGCGTAGTCTACAGTGCCGCAGCCAGTGGCCCCGCAGCAGGAGGCCTCGTTCTGCTCTTTGCTTTGCAGCGCGATCTCGCTGTACTTGTCGCGCACTATTTTCTTAAGTTCTTCTGCCTTGTTCATATAGCGATGGATTTTATATATCGGTAAATTACGATAAATTAAGGTAAATTTTTTTAGCAGCAACTGCTGTCACATGAGGTATAGCGTTGGAATAACGCGCCCAAGGTTTCCTGCGCCTGTTTCCATACCTGCTCGTTGATGCAGTAGCACACCTTCTTGCCATCAATGTCCCCCTGAATCAGGCCCACGTCCTTCAACTCTTTCAGGTGCTGCGATACCGTCGACTGCGACAGGGGCAGTTCATCCACGATGTCGCCGCAGATGCAGGCCTTGCGCTCCAGCAGCACACGCAGAATGGCAATGCGGGCCGGATGCCCCAAGGCCTTGGCATAGCGGGCCATCAGGATATCCTCGTCAGTAAATTGCGCTGTCTTAGTAAGTTCCATGAGTAAAATTTATTGATCGTAAAATTACGATCAATTAGTTGCACATCAAAATAAATACCGGAATTTTTTTCAGGTATAGCCTACAGCTTCTCAGAACGGCAGACAGGCGCTAGCGGTTCATTCCCCGTCGCATCCGGTTCAGGTGGGTGCTATCCATCATACCACGCTGTTGCATGCGCCGCATCATACTGTTCATCATACCCGGGTGCTGCAGCATCAGGCGGGCCATCTCGTTGCAGGCAACCGTGTCCGAGTCGCACAGGGTCATCATCTGTTTCATATGCTGCTGCACCTGCTGGCGGTGCAGGTTGACCATGCCGGAGGTATCGCCTATCATACCGCCTTGCATCATGCCGCCGCGCATCATGCCGGCACCCATGTTCTGGTCGCGCATCACCGCCATCAGTTCGCTGCGCATCTGCTCATCTTCCAGAATGGTGCTGTATACCTGCTGGCGTTCGGCCTCGTCGCGCAGCATTTCCTGCACGTTGTCAGACTGCTGGCAGCCACTCACGCAGAGCAGCACAAGTGATAGGAGCGGGAGTAAGGTTTTCTTCATGGTTCTATTTTCTTTGTTTATACGAGAGCGTTCACTTCTGCTGCTACCTGATCTGCCGGCGCAGCAACTGCGCATTGATTGCCACGATCACGGTGCTCAGACTCATTAAAGCTGCACCCACGGCAGGCGAAACCATGATGCCCTGGTTGTAAAGCACGCCGGCGGCCAGAGGCAGCGCGATGACGTTATAGCCGGTGGCCCAGATCAGGTTCTGAATCATTTTACGGTAGGTGGCCTTGCCGAAGAGTATGAGCGAGGCGATGTCCTGAGGATTGCTGTTGACCAGGATGATGTCGGCTGTTTCGGCGGCTACGTCTGTGCCGGAGCCTACCGCTATACCTACGTCGGCCTGCGCCAGGGCAGGGGCGTCGTTCACGCCGTCGCCCGTCATGGCCACAAACTCACCTTTGGCCTGTAGTTCCTTCACCTTTTCCTGTTTCTGGTGGGGCAGCACGTTGGCCAGGAAGCCATCCATCTGCAGCTTGTCGCTCACGCTTTTGGCTACCCGCTCATTGTCGCCGGTCAGCAGCAGGTTCTTGATGCCGTTCGCTTTTAGCACCCGGATGGCCTCGGCCGACTCCTCCCGTATTTGGTCGCGCATGGTGATGTAGCCGACAGGGCGCTCGTCTGTCAAAACATAGACCACCGTTTCCACACCTTCCTCGGCCTCACTGGCCGGTACCTGTATGTTGAATTCCCTGAGGTAGTTAGGGCCGACCACTTTCACATCCCGGCCCTCGACCATCCCTTCCAGCCCTTTGCCGGGCAGGTAGTTGAAGGACTGCGCCGGAGGCACGGTTATACCTTGTTTTTTCACTCTCCTAAGGATGCCCTGCGCGATAAAGTGCTCCGAGTTCTGTTCCACCGCAGCGGCCAGCCGCAGCATTTCACGCTCGTCCACAGTCTTGTCAAAGGTCACGACAGCGGCGATTTCATGCGAGCCCTGGGTGAGCGTGCCGGTCTTGTCGAAGATGACGGTGGTGATGAGGCGGGCGTTCTCGAAGGCGGTGCGGTTGCGGATGAGCAGGCCGTTGTTGGCTGAGACTGCTGTGGAAATAGCGACTACCAGCGGCACAGCCAGCCCCAGCGCGTGCGGACAGGAAATCACCATCACCGTCACCATGCGCTCCAGCGCAAAAGCCAGGTCCTGCCCCAGCAAAAGCCACACGGCAAAGGTGCCGAAGCCGGCGGTCAGTGCCACGTAGGTCAGCCATTTGGCGGCGCGGTCGGCCAGTCGCTGCGTATCCGATTTCGTTTTCTGGGCATCCTGCACCAGTTTGATCACCTTGTTGAGGTAACTCTCCTTACCCGTATGCTCCACCCTTACCCGGAGAGCACCGTTGCCGTTCACGGAGCCGCCGATCACTTTGTCGTCTATCGTCTTTTTGACCGGCTTGCTCTCGCCGGTGAGCATGCTCTCGTTCAGGTGGCTCTCGCCGTCTTCCACCACACCATCGGCGGGCACTTTCTCTCCGGGCTTCACCAGGATCAGATCGCCCTTCTGCAGCTCTTCGATTCGTACGCGCACCGTCTCCCCATCCCTGATCAGCATCGCTTCGGCAGGCATCATGCTCACCAGCAGTTCCAATGCCTTGGAGGCACCCAACACCGATTTCATTTCGATCCAGTGTCCAAGCAGCATGATCACGATTAGCGTGGCCAACTCCCAGAAGAAGTCCATGCCCTCCAGACCGAACACAATGGCAGAACTGTAAAGGTACGCCACCGTAATGGCCACTCCTATCAGCGTCATCATACCCGGCGCACCCTTCTTCACCTCCTCAACCAGACCCGTCAGGAAAGGCCAGCCACCGTAGAAATAGATGATGGAGGAGAGCACGAAGGCGATGTACATACTGTAGGGTACATCCAGCGTAAAGCCCAGGATGTGCTGCACCATCGGGCTGAGGAGGATGACAGGTATAGACAGCGCGAGCGAGATCCAGAAACGCTTCTTGAAGTCCTCGATCATCATGCGGTGATGGTCGTGACCGTGCTCGCCGTGGCCGTGTCCGCTGTGGTCATGCTCGTCGTGCGGTGGGTGCCCGCTGGTGTCTTCATGCATGGCCTGCTCGTGGCCGTGCAGCGCCTTTTCCTCGAGCCTTTCGGTTAGCCGATCCTGCTGCTTTTGGGCCTGGTGCTTCTGGCTGTTGTGGTGATGCTGGTGATCGTGATCCATGATTCTTTAGGGTTTAAACTCTCAGCTTCTGCGCCATTTCAGGGGTGATGGCCTCTGCATAGGCGCCGTAGGCATCTACCAATACACCTTTCACTCCATAGGTGGAAGCGATGGCGTACACCACCGAGCTGTCATCCGGATTGCTCATGCCCTCGAAACGGTGCACTTCCTCGATGTCAAACTCTTCGGGTTTAAGCTCCAGGGGTTTTGAGGTGCAGATAATGCAGTTTTCCTTCAGATTGAAGTCTTCGGTATAGCCTCTCTGCTTTAGCCCGTTCAAGGCGCCGGAAAGGGTGTCGTAACTGTGGTGGGTCATGGTTATCTATGTTTAGGGTATTTGTACACAGTCTTGTACTGCGGGCGCATTGCTTTCGTTATAACCGGGCTGTCTTACTGCTTGCAGCGGCTCCGGTGTAAGGCATAAATACAGGGTGGGGGAGCGCCTTTGTGTGAGAAACAATTTGTAGCTTCGCCTTCGTATAAAACGACCACTAGATCTCACTGACATGAAAAAAACCTTTACCCATCTTGCATTAGGGCTTGTGCTCAGCGCCACCCTGACGCATTGCAACCAGCCGGAGCAGAAAAACGAGCAGGAAACGCCTCCGGCACAAGAAAGCCATTCCGGACATAATATGCAACCAAGCGAGGGCGCGAACACCATCGGGGTGCAGGCAGAGCCGGATACCTTAAAGGGAAGCCTGAAGGCGGAGGCGCACGGCATGATCGGCGACGCGCACCTGACCATCGCCTATCACTCGCCGGCAGTACGCGGACGCGTGATCTGGGGCGGACTGGTGGCCTATGACCAGGTATGGGTGACAGGCGCGCACACTGCTACCAGCCTGATGACCGACAAGGACATCACAATAGGCGGGAAGGAGCTACCGGCCGGCAAGTACGCCTTGTTCACCATTCCGGGTGAGCAGGAGTGGACGATCATCATCAACAAAAACTGGGAGCAGCACCTGGCCGACGACTACAAGGAAGCAGAGGATGTGCTGCGCTTTACCGTGAAGCCCGAAGTGGCCCCTACCAAACAGGAAAGGCTGCGCTATGAAATCATTTCAGGGGAGGACGGCGCAGGCAGCATCCAGATCACCTGGGACATGCTGCGCGTGACGCTTCCGGTGACTCATAACTAAGCAGTTGGAACAATATTAAATAGAAAAAGGACAGGCGTATACCTGTCCTTTTTTGTTATTGCATCTTTTGTAGTGCCTACTGCTTCGGCATGATTTTCCAGAGTTCGCCGTTCTCTTGGTCGGTCACCAGGTATAGCGCTCCGTCCGCTCCCTGGCGCACGTCACGTATACGCTGATCGCGGTCGCGGAGCAGGTGCTCCTCGCCGGTCACGCGGTTGTTCTCGATGCGCAGGCGCACCAGCCCTTGCGCGCGGAGGCCGCCCACGAACAGGTTCCCCTTCCACTCCGGAAAAGCACTGCCCGTATAAAACTGCGCTCCTGAAGGGGCAATTACCGGATCCCAGTAATAGACAGGATCTACGAAGCCCTCTTTGGTGGTCACCGCATTAGGGACAGGCTCGCCGGAGTATTCCTCCCCGAACGTGACTGCTGGCCAGCCATAGTTCTTTCCCTTTTCGACCAGGTTCAGTTCATCACCACCCTGCGGACCCATCTCCACGATCCAGAGCTGGCCCTGGCTGTTGAAAGCGGCCGCCTGCACGTTGCGGTGACCAACACTCCAGATCTCAGGCAGGTTGTTTTCTTTCTTCACGAACGGGTTGTCGTTCGGCACTTTGCCGTCCGGCGCAATGCGGATGATCTTGCCCATGTGGCTGTTCATCTGCTGCGCCTGAGGACGTATCTCTATATCCGATCGCTCGCCCAGGGTGATGTAGAGCATGCCATCCGGTCCGAAAGCCAGGCGGGAGCCGTAGTGCATCGTGCCGTCGTAAGTGGGCTGCGCCTGGAAGATCACCTGCACATTCTCTACGCGCGAACGGTCTTCGGAAAGCACCCCGCGGGCTACGCTGGTCGCGTTGCCGCCCTGGCGCGGTTCGGTGTAGCTCCAGTAGATCATGCGGTCGGAACCGAACTTAGGGCCGAGGGCCACGTCCAGCAAGCCGCCCTGTCCGCGGGCATCCACTTTCGGTATACCTGTTATCGGGTTGCCAATCTGTCCGGTGGCCGACACGATGCGCATCTGGCCTCCCTTTTCAGTGACAAGCAGGTTGCCATCCGGCAAGGGCTCCACGGCCCAGGGCTTTTTAAGGTTCTTGGTGAGCACCTGCACGTCAATAGCCGTTTCAGATTTTATCTCACAGGCACGGGTCTGGCCCTCGAAGGTCGGCTTCTGCTCCGGAGAGTTGGGCGCGCCCCTGTCAATTGGCTGACAGTCTTCCTGCGGTGTAGTGGCTACGGGCTCTTGTGGGTCTTTTTCCTGTTCGGTGGCTCTCTCTTCGCTGCAGGAAGCGCCCATGGTGGCGATGCCGATGGCACTCATGAGGATGAGTCGGGATAGTTTCATAGTGTTTTATCTTTTGGTGGTTGGTAAACAGCGTTTAATCATTCGTTTTACTCCATTGTAGGTAATTTGTTCGCAGGCACCCGTAAACCGAAAAGCCGCACGGTTTGCAGGTGCGGCTTTGCAGGTATAGCATACGGACCGGTCTGGCCTAGGAGTCCAGCGCTCTCTTCTTGAGGAGGATAAATTCTTCCTCGGTGATCGAGCCGCGCTCCCGCAGGTTCTCCAGTCGCTCAATGGTAGTAATGGCGTCTTCCACGGGCTTGCTGCGGTAGTCTCTGCTATCGCTGCGGTCGGCTACGTGCCGGGCGTGCGAGTCACGGTCGGCGGTGGCATCCTGCACTGCATAGAAGCGGTCCTCGTTAAACGACTCGTCGTTGTAAAAGTCCGGGTTGATGCGGCGCGTCGTGGTGGCGTCGTGCTGCAGGGCATCGTTAAACTCAGACTTGTACTCGTTCTTGTCGTCGAAGGCGTCGCGGTGGGCCCGCCGGAAATTGTCGCGCACGGCATACTCATAATCCGGCGTGATCGGTCCGCCCGCATAGGCCGGGTAGTTGGCAATGCTTTTTGCATCCACAGAGGCCACGAAGATGTTCTTGCCTTTGCGGTCGAGGGCAGCTGCCCCGATCGGTATGAGCAGGTAGGTGTCGCGGTCGCGGTCGAAGAAGCGGTGGTCTCCCAGCACGGAGAGGTAGCGCACTTTCATGGCGTCCATGTCCACCACCAGATCTTTCACATCCCCCAGCTTTTCGCCGTCGGCGCCTACCACGCGCCAGCCGGTCACGTCGGTGTTGTTTTTGGCGACCTCGTAGTCTTTCAGCTCGCTCAGAGGCACCAGTCTTTCATTTCTTAATTCGTTGTCGTTCATAAGTTCAGTTTAAGTGCGTATCACATCAGGCATCAGTTCAGGACTTGGTGCAGGCAGCAGCGTGCTGACAGCGGCAAGAGCCTGGACTTGTCCGTCTCTTAGAAACAGTTCATAAACAGCCCAGCCCAGCAGGAGTAGTATCACGACCAGCAGGATCCAGGGCCACACAGGTTTTTTCTTTTTTTCGATGTGTATCTCAGCCATGTTGCGTTTTTATTTTTTCCATAGTTTTATCAGTTCACCGGGCCCTGAAACTGGTGCGCAGGGAGGTGTTTTGCTTAATACGCTGTTGCAGAGATGATTGTTGAAAGGCTGCCCGCCTGGCCTCTGTGGCAGGCGTATTCAGAGCAGATTCTGTTCGTTGAGCCACTCTACGGCATCCATGGTGTGTCTGAAAAACTTTACCTCAGGTGTCTGGCTGCTATACTCTATTGGCTCCGGTAGCGTGTCCTCTGGAGGCAGGACGTAGGCAATGCAGCGAATGCCTTCTTCGACGAGCCCTTTCATGTCCCAGTCAGACCACATCAGGTAGTCTGCCGGCCCCTGGTGAAACTCCTGCACATCGTTCAGAATAGACCGACTAGGGTATTGGCTGATTAATTTTCTGAGCCCTACTGCCACCTCCTGTATACCCTCCCTGGTGGCGGTGCCTTTCCAGATAAGATTGACCATTTTCCTGGATCTGAGGTAGCGGATGGTGCAGTAGCGCTGGCCAAGACTGTTCCAGTAGTGTTTGAATGGTTTTAACGTGTACATTTTATCGCTGCTTGTGAGTGTAGGCTTATTAATGAGAAGGGGTGCTACTTTAGTCTGGTACGTATATGCAGGCGTCTTTCTGATGAACTTTATTTTATACCGGACACCGGATGCTAAATGTTGCCACGGATGGGGCAGTTATCGATCTGAGAAGGCAACCGCTTTGCAGATAGACGTCAAAACATAAATTATGTGGGGCGGGGGTGGGGCAGGCCTTGTTTAATAGTGGTATATTGCAACGTGCACTACGCTGTCAAAAATATAGTCTTTGCGCTCTCGCTCTTTTTTGCTTTCTACTGGATGCAGACCAGGGCGGCGATGGAGATGCGGGCCCAATCGGTAAAGGAATGGGCCACGGAAGGTAAATCAACCCATTTTGACAAAGGCAAACTCGAAGGGACAGCGGGATTCCTTCAGCCGGAAGAGCAACTACGACTAGGGCAGCCAAGGCCTTCTGCACCGCTTAAGCAGGCATTTCCGGGTCTGGCCGCCTTCATCTGGACACAGGAGTTCAGGCTGCAACTACAGGCGGTGCACTACCTGCAGCGGTCCCGGTATTTCAGTCCCGGCCTCACCATCCGCGACATCATTTTCCCCTTCCACTACTTCTGGTAATCTCTTTTCTTTTTTAACGCCTCGCAGGGGATAAGCCCTGCTGATCAGCACCATCAGGTATGAAGCGGCCCTTGCGCCGGCTGGCATACCTGTACCTGTTATTTTACATTATTTAGAAAAAGAAAAGAAGAATGGATACATCAACCATCGTAATGGGACTACTGGCTTTGGCCCTGTTCGTGATTCCTATTTACTATATACAACACAAGCAAAAGTCGAAGTTAGAAAAAGCAAAGCAGCCGTTTATGGAAGCGGCAAACCGGAAGGGGCTGAACCTGGTGCAGCATGATGTTTGGGACGAGCAGTACGGCATCGGACTCGACGAGGCCAATAACCGCCTCTTTTACTGGCACAACGACAAGGCCGAGCCACAGGAAACGAGTCTGGACCTGGGTTCTGTGAAGCAGTGCGAAGTAGACAATGCGCACCGCGACGTAAACGGTAACCGCATCATCGACGCGATCGGCCTGCGCATTGCCTTGCACGGGTCGAAAGCAACGAGCGTATACCTGCCGTTCTACGTCACGAAAGACATCATGATGCTGAGAGGTGAGCTGCAACTGGCGGAGAAGTGGAATGCGATCATTCAGAAGAGGATCGTGCAGACGCCGCAGGCTGTGAAGGTATAAGAAACCAGGTAAGTTATAAAGGCCGGTGTGCAGGTATACCGTGATATGGTTTTGCCTTCGCACTGGCCTTTTTTATTGTGTTTAGGCCACTGCATGGAGACGCAGTGGGTAGCTTGAGAAATTAATTCTTGCCTGAGGTTGTCGCAGGTATAGCCTCCAGCATTGCTTTGTAGCTTGCCCTGGCCGGGCGGGCCTCAATTTTTTCCTTGATGAAAAGAAAGAGGGCCCCTACCCCCAGTAAGCAAAAAAATCAAGACGATTTTGAACTCGCTGACTGCTCAAACAAAAAATCGTCGTTCGCGCACCTGGCTAAAGTGATTTGTTCCATCGCTCCGGTGCAAGTTAGTCTTGCTATACCTGCTAGTGTTCTGTGACAGAAACGACGAAGCTTATACCTGACACTGGCAACGGCGGAAAGTCCCCCTCCGAAGTCGAAGATCCCGGACTTGTTTCGGGAGGGGCAGGGGGATGTTAATCGTGCATGGGTAATTGAGGTGACAATGCCTATACTTACGAACTGGCAGCGGCGGAAACTCCCCTCCTTGGAAAAGGAGGGGTCAGGGGTGGTTGGACCCGGTACTGCACAGGAACTGCTAAAACCACAGGGCTTATACCTGTGAAGTAGAAGTAGCAGAAAATCCCCTCTGGGGGTAGGGGCCCTCGACAAAGGGAGGGGCAGGGGTGGGTTGTAGTGACTGCCTGTCCCTATCCAACCAAGATCCTTTCAGGATGACAGATAGAGAAGGCAGAGTCCCCCTTTGAAGGGGGCAGGGGGATGTCAATTGTCCACGAAAACCGAGGCTATGACGTCTATACCTGTGTAACGGCAGTTACGAATTCCCCTCCTTGGACAAGGAGGGGCAGGGGTGGTTGGACCCGGTATAGCACAGTAACTGCTAAAACCACAGGGCTTATACCTGTGAAGTAGAAGTAGCAGAAAATCCCCTCTGGGGCTAGGGGCCCTCTTCGAAGAGAGGGGCAGGGTGTGTTATAGCTACTGCTTAACCTCCCTTCAACCAAGATCCTTTCAGGATGACAGGTGGGGAACAGCTGCCGAAAATCCACTTGGCAACATATACCAACCCTACACACCAAACTGGTTCAAATGGTGGTCGAGGTGCTTATAGAACATGTTGTTCCATTCTTGGCTGCTGAGCGGACCGAAGGAATGCGAGTCCAGGCCTTGGAAGTGGGCGGCTCCCAGGGCCTCTGTCTGGCGGATGTACTGCAGGAGGCGGGCCTTCTCGGTTGCAAAGTCTTTGTCGGTCTTCATCTTGAGCTGTGGGGCCGTGGCGCTGTTCCGCTTGTAGGGCGTCTCGTTGACCACCGTGTTTTTCAGCAGCAGTCGCAGGATGGCCCGCTTGAAGGCGTTGGGCTTCGGGTGCTTGTTTTCGTAAGCCATCTCGTAGATGACGTTGCAGTGGGCCAGCATCTGGGCTGCATTCATCTTACCCCAGAGCTGCTTTGTGTCGGGCGCAAGCTTGTTGATGCGCTGCGTAAGTGCTGCCGTGGTGTCTGGCGTGAAAAGGTTTTTCATGGTTAAAGTGGTTATGTCGAAGGGCTGGTTTTCGGATGCCTGAAGATACACTTAACAAAAGGTATAACAGCACCTGTAATTGGTATATTCAATGGAATTCGGAGCGCAAATAAAGCTTATGCCTGCAGATGTATACCTACAGGGGAGAAGGAACAATATATCCCTCCGGGTCTAGGTGCTTTATCCTCAGGCCTTCACCTTTTCCTCTGTCACAGGCAGCGGATGCCGGTAAAGCGTGAGGCCGAACCAGGCGGCCAGGCCGGCGTACACGGCACATAAAATCCAGAGCACAAAGGGCTGCTCGGGGTAGCGGAACAAAAACTTGAGCATGGCCATGGCGCCGATGAAAAAATGGGCGAAGTTGGCGATGCAGATCGGGCGGTTGTAAATGCCGCCGATCCGGCTGCCTTTGGCCATCCAGTTGAGCATGGCGAAGCCTGCGTACAGCGCGCCCAACACTTGCAGCAGGAGCACATGAAGCGGACCCGGCTCCGCGCCCAGGTATACGGCCAGCTCGTCGGGCAGAAAGGTAAAGGCTATACCTAAGATCGCCAGCACAGCGGCACTCAAGGTCATCATTATTCTGGTTTGCATGGGCTGTTTTTTATAAGTTGTAATATAAACAATTGTACTTACACGTCCTTGTTTTCCAACTGGCGCACCATCATTATTTTGTGTGAAACCCCGTCTTTCTGATCTGCAACCCGAAACAGCAGTTGGGCTATAAAACCTCGCGGCGTCTTTAGACCCGCGAGTGTCTGACAGATCGGCCTTCGCCCAGACAGGTATAGCCGGGGCTTTGCGTTAGACGCTCGCGGGAGCTGCGCACACCACGAGGTCTTTGCTTCTGAATCCTTGATCCCCCGCTCTTTCGGATTTGCAATCCGAAAGCACAATAGCCGCGGATTTGTAATTCGCATGAGCGAAGGCAGCAACTAAAGGCAATCAGGCGGATTGCGAATCCGAAAGAGCAGTAGGGTGGTGCCGATGGTGACAGGCCCCTCTGTCGTCGGAATGACAAAACTGCTGCTGGTGTGAGCCCTGTAGCTACCATTTTTATACCTGAACAACCGCTGTGCGTCTGGCTGGTTTTACACGTTATACAGGGCGCTCCTGCTGTTGTATGTATGAAGCCAGGGACTCCTATGGTTCGGTGGTATGGAAGCTGCAGGCCAGCATGGTATCTTAGCACATTAATTTACCTCACCCCAATGAAGAAATTCCTTTATATAGCCCTCGCTTTCAGTGCTGTATCCTGCACTTCAGACAATAACCTGGAAGACACCTTTTACAATGTAGTGGAATCCGGCGCCACGATGGTCATTGACTCGCTCCACCATACGGCCAACAAGGAGCTGAAGCGATATACCGGAATCGACTCATTGGCTAACAAGATCGGTGCGGCCGACACCATAAACGTGGAGCGCGAAATAGAGCGCGGCGTTAAACGGAGAATCATCGAAGAACTCTCAAAATAACGGCACTGTAGGTAGCGCCTTTAACCGCCTCTTCACCGCAAGAGCTGAGAGAACCCGCCAGGGCTGCCTACTCCACTATAGTAAGCTTTACAAAGATAGGGAAATGGTCGGAGCCGAACTTCGGAAGCCGTTCCATTTCCAGCACCCGAAACTCTCCTGACACATACACATGGTCGAGCGGGTAGCGCAACAGGATGTTATGTGCGCCGAATGAGTTGTAAAGGCCCCTGCCGACCCGCACATCCCTGAGCCGGCTTTGCGTGTTGAACAGACGCGACGTGTGCGACCAGGCCACATCATTTAAATCGCCGGCCACCACGGAGGGCACACCCGTTTGGCTAACCATCTTGCCTACTTTCAACAGCTCCACTTCATCTGTACCCATATTATCCGGGTGCTTGCTGGGTTTAGGAGGAACGGGGTGCATCGCGTGCAGTATGAACTCCGCTCCGCCTGGCAGCACTACTTTGGTATGGATGGAGGGCACCGTCTCGTGCTTCAGAAACAGGATGCTGGTTTCTATCAGGGGAAGTTTGGAGTACAGTACCATGCCGTAGGTGTTGTCAAGCGGGTAGGAAACCACATGCGCATACCGATGCCGGAGCTGGCTGATTTGGTCTGCCCACCACTGGTCCGTCTCCATGGCCAGCACCAGGTCAGGGTCTGCCTCCTGCACAATCCGCAGGAACTCCTCTGCCTTCCGGTTTTTCATCCAGACGTTGGCGACCAGCAGGCTAAAGGTTCGACCTTTCTGCACGGCCAGTGGCTCAGCGGATGCTACAGCTTTATCGGATATAGGGGTATAGGGCAGGATGAAGGTGGACTGAATCACGATAGCACTTAGCAGCCCCACCAAAAAGGCCACGGCAGGATAACCCCATTTCTCGTTGATCGGGATGAACAGAACCAGGCAGAGGAGCAGCCCCGTCAGTACCTGCACTCTCGGGAAGTCGAGCACTTTGATGTACCAGTAGGTTATGTTGTAGAGGAGGGATAGGAGTGTGACCAGTATAAGGACGGTGCCTAAAACCAGCGTAAAGTAGAAAGCGATCTTCCTGGCGATTTTCATGTAGACTTTTGTACAGCAAGACCTGGGTTTAGGTTGTTAAGTAGCCGTGTACCAGGGGCCTTTGGGGGCGGGATGCAGCGGCCAGGGCAGGCTCGCGCATGCCGGAACCGCTGAAAACCTTGTCAAATACCTTGTCCTGCACAGGATGCTGTATAAAGAAAAACTTCACGGCGTCTTTGGGACCCGCGGGGGCTTGCTGCCAGGGAGAGAAGCAGGATACAGGCCAGACGCTCGCGGGACCTTCGGACGCCGCGAGGTCTTTGCCTCAAACATCTTACTTCACATACTGCTCCTGCTCCGTTTTCCGTAACAGGCCCAGGCCATGAAGCGTTTGCAGCAGGCTGTCGATCTGCTGGAGGCGCTGCGTTTGCTGGGGCTTGGCGACGGGCTTGAACTGGCGCACCAGGTCTTCGGCGGTGGCGGGGCGCTCGTGCAGCTGCAGGGCCCGTTGCACGGCCTGCGCCTGCTCGGCCAGCGTTTTCGGCCAGGCCAGCACCTCTTTGGCGGTGGCCAGGGCGGTTTTGCCTGCTTTTTTGCTTTCTATACCTAGCTCGCCCTGCTGCGTGCCCTGCGGATTCTGGTACTCGGGGCGGAGCCAGCGGACAAGGCCGCGTGCCTCTTCGGCGGCGCGTTCTTTGTTGAGGGCCACCAGGCGCTCCAGTATTTCCTCTTCGTGCAGATTGGCGGGCCAGCCATAAGCAGCGGCCACGGCGGCATCGAGCTCGTTGTGGAGTTGCAGCAAAATACTCACCAGCCCCTGCTCGTGGGTTTTCTGCTCTTTGGCCGAAAGCGCCTCGCCCGACCGCAGTTTCTCCAGCACGTTATACATGTCGGTGATGGTGAGCGTAGGGTGCTGCGCCTGCCGCTGCTTGCGGTGCGCGTCCAGCTGCTCGGCTATACCTCGGATCTGCTCTTTCTGTGCATCGGTTGGGGTAGGGAAGGGGAAGGGGTCAAAGCAGAGTGTTTTGCTATAAACTGGTCTGTCCTCTAATCTACCTCCAGTTGCTAAAGCCCAGCAAACATGAATCTTACTACTAAATACACCAAGGTGATAGGCATCAGATATTGCTATTGTGAAAATTGCATTATCAGGAAGTATAGAAGCAACTAGGAATGTAAAAAAGCGATGTTTTGCTGTTTCTCCAGTCGCTATATACCTTGGCAATCCCTCAAGATGTTTTCTTAGTTCAGGTCGTGGTTTACCAAAGAGCCACCAAAGTCTTGCGTAAGCAGCTCCATCTTTAGAATGTGCTTTTGCATCTCTTTCTGGTTTAACTCTTTCATATACCCATTGATATACTTCTGGGAATTTTGTTAGGACTTCTTTTTCAGACAATCCATAAAGATCAATAATCATAATTCCACGAGGAGAACTCATCAAATCTTTACCGTTTCGGTATTCTTTGATATACTTGTCAAGGTTTTCAATTCTTCCTAAACCTAGATTTTTGGCTTCTTCGCGTGTTACCTGAAAACCGGAGCCTATAGTCTGCATGCCTCGGCTACTGATTCTGTCGTTAGCTGATAGAATAGAGCAAGATATAACAGCCGCGCCAATAGTTAGATTTGCTTGGATTGCCCCAACTCTCTCCTGTAAAACTATAATTCTTTCAAATTCATCACTTTCTTTTTCTTCAATAACTGTATTTAACCTTCCTTGATGTTGACCCTTTTCTGCAACAGTTAGTGCTATACGTACAGCTGCACCATCTGCGCTATCTACCCAAGGGTGGTCAGGTATAGCATACGTTACAGAAACAGGGAGTTTTGCTTCAATAAAATTCTGAAGTACTCTTCTATTAAATGATCTGGTTATGCTATTGGTCGTGATAAATCCAAATCTTTCAATCTTTTCTTTTGCTAAAACTTCCGCTGCTTTATACCACCAATACATAACAAAGTCAGCACTATCTCCCACTATTCCTTTATAAGCCTTTCTTAGGGCTTCTGCATACCCATCACCTAATGATTCCCGCATTTTTGCAGGGCCAATAAACGGCGGATTCCCCACAATAAAATCGGCTTCGGGCCAGGAGGCGGGTTTGGGGTCAAGGTAATCGTAGACGATGGTGCGGGCGGTTTCGTCGGGCACTTCCTGTCCGGTAACCGGGTGCGGTTTGGTGCTGTGGCCGTCCCAGCGGGTAACGGGCTGTCCGTTCGTGTCGAGGCGCGGTACTTTGTCGCTATAGCTCAGCACCGCGTCCTGCTGTTTGATGTTACCGTACTCACGCAGGATCGGTTCGCTGAGTCGGTCGGCCGAGCCATGCGTCCGGAAATGCCACTGCAGATAGCCGATCCAGAGCACCACGTCGGCAATGGCCGCCGCCCGCGGGTTCACCTCCAGACCCAGCAGCTGCGCCGGTGTTACGGTATAGCCGCCCGTCATGTCCATCTTCAGCTGACGCGGGAAATGGGCCAGCACCTCCAGCACTTCGCCCTCCAGCCTTTTGAGGTGCTCCAGGGTCACGTACAGGAAGTTGCCGCTTCCGCAAGCCGGGTCCAGCACGCGCACCGAGCACAACCGGCGGTGGAAGTTTTCAATCTCGCTTCGGGCACCGGCCTCGTCGCCGGCGTCTTCTAGTATGGCCGAAGCCGTGCGGGCCGCTTCCCACTCTTCGCGCAGCGGCTCAATTACGGTCGGCATCACGAGGCGCTCCACGTAGGCGCGGGGCGTGTAGTGGGCACCCAGTTTGTGGCGCTCGCGCGGCTGCAGCGCCCGCTCCAGCAAAGTGCCGAAAATGGCGGGCTCCACCTCGGCCCAGTCGGCTTCGGCAGCCAGCACCAGCAGGTCGAGCTGCGCCGCCGTAATGGGCAGCGCCTCGGGGTTTTTGAAGAGGTAGCCGTTAAAGCGCGGAATTTTGGTGTGCAGGATAGCGGCAAATCCGCCAGAGTCCATTTTCTCCCACAGCGCCTGCAGCGCATCGGGGAAGTGCTCCAGGTTCTGGCGGTAGTCCTGCAGCAGCCGGGTGAAGGAGTTGTCGGGCAGCAGCTTCACGTCTTCGGCAAACATGGTGAAGAGGCAGCGCATCAGGAAACCCGCCACCTGCTCCGGGCTATGGCCAGCCTGTTCGAGCGAGGCCGCCAGCTTCGCCAGCCGCGCGGCCAGCTCGCGGGTAACACGGGCTGCACGGCGACTTGGGTCCAGTTCCAGCGGCTCCGTGAAGAGCAAACGCAGACGCTCGCGCACTTCGGTGCGGTGCAGTTCGTCGAGCGTAATTCTATAGTTTTGCGGATCGGGGAAAGGTACATAGGTCTTGCCCTGCCGCGCAAAGTCAGCGTACAGATCGATGCAGTAGCCCACGTCCACCACGGCCAGGAACGGCGGCCATCCTTCGGTGGTGGGCAGGGAGCGGGCATAGCGCAGGGCCTGTTCCTTGGCCTTTTTCATTTCGCGCTCCCAGGTGCGGGTGTCGCGGGTGGCGGTACCGGTCTTGGTCTTCACCTTTTCGCCGCCCAGGCTTTCGGCCTCGGTTATACCTGCCTTGTCGGCACCCTGCTTGGCCTCCAGCACAAAGCAGTCCTTTTTGTAGAGGTCGATGAAGTTGGTGCTCGTCTTGCCCTCGCCATCGTCAAACACCACGGGCCGCTCAAAGGTATAGGTCGCCTCGTGTACCTTGTCGGTGGCCGGCTGCGGCTTCTCCACACCCAGCAACTCGCACAGCTCCGACAAAAACAGCTGGTAATTGGCTCTCTCGGAAGCGCCGGAAGCCTTCCAGCGGGTGATGAAGTGGGCAATGGATGGGGTAGAGGTATGAGGCATGGGTGCGCAGGGTTTGTTTTCGACGAGACGAATAAATTAAAAATCTAATATATAATAAATATACTGCATTCTTCATGTCACAACATAATTTATGCTGCTGAATGCCTGGCTACGCTGGCTACCGGCCTGGATCTGTTGAAAAGTGCAGGGTTGGATACATATGTTAAATAGAGCTACCTCCCAATGCCGTCAACTTAAGAAACACTGTGACCATACTGTCATCTCGACGGTAGGAGAGATCTGGGTTATTTAAGCATTTTCGCAATATTCCAGATTTCTCACTTTGTTCGAAATGACAAAAAACGCTTAAGTTGACGACATTGGGGGTAGGGGCCCTCTATCAGTGAGAAATCTGAAATGTTGCCATTGTTCTGAATTGACCCAGATCTCTCCATGCTGTCGAGATGACAAATTTGGAGTGTCGTTCTTTAAGTTGACGGCATTGGGCTGCCACCTCCTTCAATTTGCATTTGAAAGACACAACCTGATCAGATTATTTCGGCAGTAACATCAGATATGGTATTAAATAGCAGAATATGAATCAGTTATAGGAAACAGCTATTGTGGTATACAGCAACAAAATAGTATTAAATCTGTATAAAGTTTAATTGACTTTGTTAAACTTTAATCGAAGATCTTATGGCAGATTTACTCGAGTCACTGCGGCGTTTTATATCCCCGGACCTCATATCAAGAACCAGCGGTGAACTAGGCGAGAACGAGCCTGCCACTGCAAAAGCCTTTGGGGGCATCATACCCGCCGTGCTGGCCGGCTTGGTTAGCCGCACATCCGAGCCGGGTGCGATGAGTTCTATTTATAACATGATCCGGGGTAGCGACAGCGGTTTGTTGTCAAACCTGAGCACTACGGTTCCGGGTGCGCCGGGCAGTACAGCGCCTGTCGGCAACCAGTTCCTATCCCAGATCTTTGGCAACAAAATAGACGGTGTCCAAAATGCACTCAGCAAGTATGCAGGTATAAAACCCACCTCCGTGTCGGCCATACTGGGCTACATAGCGCCGCTGGTGCTGGGCTTCCTGGGTAAAAAGGTGCACGACGATGAGTTGGACGAAGACGGCCTGAGCAGTTACCTGAGCAGCCAGAAAGCGAGCATCATGAGCGCGCTTCCTGCCGGGCTGGGCAGTGCTTTGGGTCTGGGCGGACTGGGTGGCGCCGCCGCGGCCGCCGCACCTCATGTAGAGCGACCGAGGGCCGCCGCCGCGGCCGCTGCCGAGAGAGTCCACCATACCCCGGAGCCTCGCAAAAAAACAAACTGGCTCTGGCCGCTGCTGGCCATTGCAGCCCTCCTGTTGCTTATTTTCGGACTCCGCAATTGCAACGACGATACCGAGGATGTGACCACGGAGCCAACCACCACAACGGTGCCTCCTGCCACCACCGAGGAAAATCCTGCCACCACCGAGGAACCCATGGCGTCCAGGCAAACCGATATGGACATGACCGAACGGGAGATTCCGGGAGGGGTGGTGCTCAACATCCCGCCGAACGGCATCGAAAGCAAACTGGTGGCCTTTATTGAGGATAAGAACAAAGTGCCTGACAAGACCAGTTGGTTTAGTTTCGACCGTCTGCATTTTGAGACCGGCAGCGCCCGCATACAGCCCGAGTCGCAGGAGCAGATTGACAACATCGTCAAGATACTGAATGCGTATCCGCAGGTGAACATCAAAATCGGCGGCTACACGGACAACGTGGGCCAACCGGCCGCCAACCTCAAGCTTTCCCAGAGCAGGGCCGAAGCTGTGAAAAATGCCATTCAGCAGCAAGGTATAGCGGCCAATCGTCTGGCGGCGGAAGGGTATGGCGAGCAGCACCCGGTGGCAGACAACACCACCGAAGAAGGCCGCGCCCAGAACCGGCGCATTGATGTGCTGGTGACCAAGAAGTAACCCATAGGGCAGTGCCGCCCTTGGTGGTACCGGAGTAAGAACAGGCAGGAAAGACCGATGCGGTTTTCCTGCCTGTTTTTTATGTGCTCACAGCAGCGGGGAGATCAGCTTGAATACCTTTTCGATGAGTTGCCGGTAAACGGGTCGGGCTTTCCATGCTGCCGGGTTTATCTTCGTGGCCTGCGTCAGGTCCTGGAAAAAGGCGTTGCGGAGTTCTTCGGCAAAGGCAGTGTCGTACACCACAGCGTTCACTTCAAAATTCAGATCAAAGCTGCGAAAGTCCATGTTAGCAGTGCCTACCATCGACAGGTTTCGATCCACCACCAGGGTTTTGGCATGGATGAAGCCCCTCTGGTAGAGGTAGATCTGCACGCCCACCTCCAGCAGGCTTTCATAATAGGAGCGGGCGGCGGCGTTCACGATAAAGGAATCCGAGTTTTCCGGCACCAGCAGTTTCACCGTCACGCCGCCCATGGCCGCAATCGACAAGGCGTCCAGTATGCTTTCGCCAGGTATAAAATATGGCGTGGTGAGCAGGATCTCCTCTTTCGCCAGCGCAATGGCCTGCAGAATGGAGAACATGATGGTGGGCTTGGCGGAGTCGGGGCCGCTGGAGGCGAGCTGCACCACGGTGTTGCCCTGTGCGTCCTCTGAAGAGGGGAAGTATTTCTTCTCCGGCTCCAGGTGCCGCTGCGATGAAAAATTCCAGTCCGTAAAGAACAGGTACTGCAGGTAAAAGGCGCCCGGCCCGTCGATGCGCAGGTGCGTGTCGCGCCAGTAGGTTTTCTCTTTCTGATCGGGATAATTGAGGTAGCTGTCGCTCACGTTAATGCCGTCTACAAAGGCCGTCACGCTGTCCACCACAATGATCTTGCGGTGGTTGCGGTAGTTGAGCCGGTTGGCCAGCAACAGGAAATGCACCTTGTGAAAGGGGTACACCTCCACGCCGGCGGCCTGCAGTTCCTTCCTGAAGCCACGCCGTATGGAACGGCTGCCAAAGTCGTCGTAGATCAACCGGACGATGACGCCTTCCTGTGCCTTCCGTATCAGCAGTGCCTTGAGTTTGTTGCCGATGTCGTCATCTTCGATGATGTAGTACTCCAGGTGGATGTGGTGCCGGGCCTTTTCGATGGCTTCGAACACCTCAGCAAACTTCTGCCCGCCGTTCAGCAGCAGCTTTACCTTGTTGCCTGCGGTCAGGGGACTGAGGTTATCCTGGAGCAGTAGGCGGGCCAGGGGCTTGTAGTGCTGTACCTCCGCGCTGCTTTCCCTGAAGTTCTGTTTGGAGACAGAGATGATCCTGCGCTCGATCTGGTTCATGAGCTCCACATTCTGCAGCAGCTTTTTAGAGTAGAGGCTGCGCTTGCGGTAGTTGATGCCAAACGAGAAATAGAACAGGATACCGCCAACCGGCACGAAAATGACCAGCAGCAGGTAGGCGAGTGTTTTAATAGATGAGCGGGTGTCGTAAATGATGCGCAGGCTTACCAGGATCAGGATGCCCAGGTATAGCGTTTCTCCGATCAGAAGCCAGTTGATGTCAGAGAGCGCCAGTTGCATGCAAAGCGGGGTTTTTGGTTTTTGAGTAGGGTCCAAATGCTACATACGCGAATGGCCTTCCCTTCTGCCATTCCAACGTCAATTCCTGTTTTATGGCCGTAGGGGTGGCTGGAAATTGCTGCAACAAAAAAGCCTCACACCATGCAGTGTCAGGCTTTAATCAGGTATAATATGTGCAACGGATGACTGCTACTGCAGTTCAGGGGTGTTTGACTGCGTGGAGGAAACAATCTGCCGCAGCTTGCTTATCCCCATGGCATCGATCTCTTCGCCCTCACCGGAAAAAGTGCGTAACTGCGAAATGATGCTTTGCTCATTGATAAACATACGGTCTCTGTACAAACCGCCTTTGAAAAAGCGGCAATAAAGGCGATCATCACTGATGAAAGTAAGAACTATTAAATCGCATTCGCAAGATTCGAGTTTAGCTAGAAACTCCGTTAGTTCACTCATGCTTGTAAAAGGATAAAAGGTTGGTTAAGAGATAAACGCAATTAAAGTCAAAAAGAATGAAATGTTTACAACTTAAACTATAAACCTTTGAAGCAAAAGGAATGACAAATATAGTGAACGGCTATCGATCACATTGCGGGTGATGCAGGGTTTTTCTACTCCTGGCTGATCAGGAGTGCGATGTAGGCCACATAGAGCAGCAGGAACACCATACCCTCGCCCCGCGACAGCTGACGCCCTTTGCCAACGAAAATAAAAATGAATAACAGCAAACAGGAGCCAATGTTCATGAAAATATCTGTGAAGGAAGCCGGATTGACCGGCACTGGCGCCACGACTGTAGAAACCCCCAGGATCAGGAAGATGTTGAAGATGTTGGAGCCCACCACGTTGCCAATGGCGATGTCCACGTTGCGTTTGCGCACTGCCACAACCGAGGTGGCCAGCTCCGGGAGTGAGGTGCCGATCGAGACGATGGTCAGGCCGATAATACGCTCAGAAAGACCAAAAGCTGCTGCAATGTTCACGGCGCCCGTCACGATAAGCCGGCCGCCCAGCACCAGGCCGGCCAGGCCCAGCACAATGAAGAGAACCGACTTGAGGTAGGTATAGTCCTTTGTTTCCGTTTCTTCGTCATCGGCGTTTCCGCCCAGGCCGATGACGACGTTGTAGACCAGGAAAATCGCGAAAAAGAGCAGCAGTATGAGTCCATCGGAGCGGGAGATGACGTTGGTGGCAGCGCCATCCAGCGATATATCACTGGCTATAAAAACTACTACCACGGCAGCCAGCACGCTGAGTGGTATTTCGAGCCAGGTGGTGTTGCGCTTGACGGTGAGCGGGAAGATGGTGGCACAGACACCCAAAATGGCCAGGCCATTGAACAGGTTGCTCCCGATGACGTTGCCGAGCACCATGTCTGTGTTTTTGTTGACGGCCGCAAACACGTTCACCACCAGCTCGGGCGCCGAGGTACCGAAGGCCACAATGGTCAGGCCGATCACGATGTTCGGAACGCCCAGTCTTTTGGCGAGGGCAGAGGCGGCGTCCACCAGTTTGTCGGCCCCGAAAATGAGGGCAACAAAGCCGGCCAGGAGAAGGAGTATGTTCAGCATGCAGATCTGGTTTATTCTGATTGAAATCTGAGATATGCAAGCTAACGAAAATTTAAGGCAAAGTTTTCAAACCCATGTTTCCGAGGTACGATCCGCCGGCCATGATCAGGCACGAAATGACTACCCCGATGCTGACGGCCAGAAAGGCTTTGTAACGTTCTATTTTGAGCATATAGGCGGCAATTGTGCCCATGTAGGCGCCTGTTCCGGGCAGTGGGATCATCACGAAGACCATCAGTCCCCAGAAGCCATACTTCTGAATTTCGGACCCCACGCCTTTTTTTGCCCTTCTGCCAAGCTTGACGACTCCTTTTTTGTACAGGCGGTTCGGCCACAGTTTTTTGCTGAAGGACTCGATAAGCCAGGCCAGCAAGGGGAAGATGAGCAGGTTGCCGGCAAGGCCCACCACAAAGGCCCAGAAAACGGGCATATCGTTGAGCACGCCGTATGGAATGCCCGCACGCGCCTCGCCAAAAGGGGAGATGCTGAGCAGGAAAGTATAGATCAGGATTTCAAACATAAAGTGCGTCAGGGCAAAGGTTCCCTGTACAGAAAAAGGTAAGAGTAAGGGTACTAATAATCAGAAAGAGTTGAAGCGAGGCGATCCGGTCAGCTTATCGGCTGACCGGACTGCTTCGCTTCAACAGCAATGGCCTGGCAAAGGGGGTTAGGCGGAAACAGGTTTTTCTTCTCGTTCTACCTGCAGCTCCGGGTTCGTTGTTTCCACGAGGCCTACTACCGGCTGCGGATCAAACTCGCCTTCCCAGCGCGCCACTACGGCGGTGGCCAGGCAGTTACCAGTCACGTTGATAGAAGTGCGGGCCATGTCCATGAGCTCATCTATACCCAGGATGGCAAACAGCGGCCACACCGGCAGGTTGAACGAAGCAACGGTACCCAGCAGGATCACCAGGGAGGCACGTGGCACACCGGCCACGCCCTTGCTGGTAAGCATCAGCGTAAACACCATCAGCAACTGCTGCTCCCAGCTCAGGTCGATGCCTGCAGCCTGCGCCACAAACACAGCGGCCAGCGCCAGGTATAGCGTCGTGCCATCCAGGTTAAAGCTGTAGCCGGTCGGCATCACGAAGGCCACGATTCGGCGCGGAACGCCCAGTTTCTCCATCTCTTCCATGGCGCGCGGCAGGGCCGCCTCCGAACTGGTGGTAGCAAAGGCAATTGAAACCGGGCCGGAAATGGCTTTCAGGAAACGCACGATCGGAACGCGGGCGATGAGCGCAATCGGCAGCAGCACCAGCAGTACGAAGGCCAGCAGTGCCACATAGAGCGTGGCCAGCAACTGGAACAGGTTTACCAGAATGCCGAAGCCCATGTGGCCCACGGTGTAGGCAATAGCGGCACCCACACCCACCGGGGCGAAGTACATGATGATGTTCGTGAACTTGAACATGGTCTCGGAAAGACTCTCGCAAAAGTCAAGCATTGGCTTGCGCTTCTTCTCCGTCACCATGGCCAGACCGATGGCAAAGATCACGCTGAACACCACGATCTGCAGTACTTGCCCTTCGGCCACCGACTTGGCAATGTTCTCCGGGAACACGTGCAGGATGATGTCGGACCAGGTCTGCTTGACAGGTGCCTGTATCTCCTCGGTCTCGGCTATACCTGTCATGTCGATGCCCTCGCCGGCTTTGCTGATGTTGATGGCAGCCAGCCCGATGAACAGGGCAATGGTGGTCACCACTTCAAAGTACAGGAGCGCCTTCCAGCCCATGCTGCCGATCTGCTTGAGGTTGGCATGGCCAGCTATACCTACCACCAGCGTGGCGAAGATGAGCGGCGCGATGATGGTCTTGATCAGTTTCAGGAACACCTTGCTCAGCACGTTCAGGTTTTGCGCAACCTGCGGGAAATCGTAACCGATCTGGGCTCCCACCACCATACTGATCAGGATCCAGGTGGTGAGGGAGCGTTTCTGCAGTCCGTAGAGCAGCAGCACACCGGTGCCGGCCCAGCGGATGGCGGTGAGAACCTGGGCAGGCAGGGCAATGACTTCATATTGCTGCAATACTGTCAGCAAGGCGGCAATGCTGATGCAGATCAGGGTAACGAGTGGCAGAATGGCCTTCTTGTTCATAAGGTTTCGTCTAAAGTTTTGTTGTTTTATTAATGCTGCAAGGTTTTTCTCTTCGACAGCCAGCCTTTGATGGCAGCGATGACGGGAGGGGTAATGGAAAGCACGATGATGGCCAGGATAAGCAGGGAGAAATGGCGTTTGACGGCCGGCAGGTTACCAAACAGGTAGCCGATCATCATGAAGAACACCACCCATACCAGGGCTCCGATCACGTTGAAGCTGAAGAAGCGCTTGTAATTCATTTTGGCTATACCTGCCACGAAAGGAGCGAAGGTGCGGACGATGGGCACGAAACGCGCGTAGATGATGGTGAGTCCGCCGTACTTTTCATAAAATTTATGCGTCTGGTCGATGTGCGAGCGGCGCATAAACCAGAAGTCGCGCAGGTAAATGCGGCTTCCAACCTTGCTCCCCATGTAGTAGTTGAACGAGTCGCCCAGGATAGCGGCCACGACCAACAACACCATCAGCAGCACCAGGTTGAGACCCGATGCAGGTATGGCAGCCAGCGCGCCGAGCGCAAAAAGCAGCGAGTCTCCCGGCAGGAAAGGGGTAACAACCAGGCCTGTCTCACAGAACACGATCACAAACAGTATGAAATAGATCCACTGCTCGTACTCCTGCACCAGTTCGACCAGATGCTTGTCAATGTGCAAAACGAAGTCTACTAAATAATAAACAAAATCCATCGGGTATTTAGGCTATGTGTGCGGGACCAGACTGTTATTTCTTATCGCCTTTGTCCTGTACAGACTTGTCGATCTCGCTCTTTATCTCGTTGGTGGCATCCTTGAACTCGCGAATGCCACGGCCGAGACCACGTGCCAGTTCAGGAATGCGCTTAGCGCCAAACAGCAGCAGGATGGCAAATATGATAAGGACTACCTCAGAGCCACCCAGGCCTCCTATGAAGGCGAAAATTCCAATGCTATTCATTTTAAAATGCTATTAAATTCAGTTTTAGGGAATACGAACTAATCGTCCCATTACCACCACGAAAGCAGCAAAGGGGGGTGTAGCCGTGTTACAAAAGAGGGCTACCAAAGCTGCCTCGCAAACACGTGCAGCCAACAGTATAGAAGGAGATCAGTAACAGGCAGGCTGCGTAGCAGCACTGGCTATACCTGCGGTTGCAAGTCGAGTTAATTGTACTTGCGCTGGAGCAGTATTTGGCTGTAAGAAGGGTATGTCAGCTGCCTAGGGAGCCTGGGGCTGACTGGAGGTATAATAAAACTGGCAAAAGAAGGTATCGCCTGGCGCCCTTGCCGTGTAGGGTGGGGTCGCCTGGTGACTGGAAAACCTGATGTTAAATGATTTTGTATCCGTGTCCGAAGGCTGCAGGCTGAGCGTCAGGAGGGAGGTTGTTCCTTCCTGTGCCAGGTAAAGCTTACCGGACTGCAGGCCTGTAACGGTGTTTTCGCTGCCCTCCGGATCGCCTTGCGCTATACTGGCAGCACTGCTTTGCGCTACCTCTGCTGTACCATAGGCATACGTTACTGCGCTATGGAACAGAACGGCCCAAAGCAGAGCAAGCGACATGATCAAATGCCTCAGTAAGCGGTATTTAGGCAGATTCAGGGCCATAAGCCATGGCAAATATAATACAAATTGCAAGTAAGTGCGTGTTCTGTAAATTAAATTTACAGACGCTTCGAAAACTGTGTCTAGGCGCTTTATCAGATTCAGGTAAATCACTCTACCTGATCCTGAATTGTATTCCGGAGCTGGGAGATATGCCCGGCTTTATGGCAGACAGCTGAGGAAGAGATTTTTTGAATGCAGGGGAGGGCAAGGACTACATAAAAACCTGTTCCAGCACATCGCCAACAAAATAGGCCAGTGAAGCCGCCAGGCCGCCCAGCAAGAGCGTCTCCGCTATACCTACCAGCATGTTACGCTCTGTTACCAAACTCTTCAGGGCACCCACTATCGTCAAGGCGATGCCCGTGAGGATGCTGGAGTAAAGGAACAGTTCGGCTCCGGCTATACCTGAATCCAGGCCGGCAAAAATGTAGGCCAGCAGCGGAATGGAGCCGACTAAAACAAAACTGAAGAAGGTGACGGACGCGGTTTTGACGGGCGTCTTGTCATCCTTTGTCATCTCCAGTTCCTCTTTCATCATGGTGTCCACCCACACATCCTTGTCGGAAGTGATCACCTCCACCACCTGGTTCAGCAGTTCGCCTTTAAAGCCCTTGGCCTCGTAAATTACCCGGATCTCCTCTTTCTCCGTTGCGCCCAGGTTGTCCACCTCCCAGTATTCGCGGGCCTTGTGCCGGTCAAAATTATCGCGACTCGCTTTCGTAGAGATGAAGTTGCCCACCGACATCGAGAAGCCATCGGCAATCAGGTTGGCGAGCCCCAGAATGATCACCACCGATATCCCCAGGCTGGCGCCCTCCGCACCGGCCACCACGGCAAAGGTGGTAATGGACCCATCAATGCCGCCATACACGAACTCGGAAATGTATTCCTTTTTGAAAAAGAGAATCTTGTCTTCTGACTGTAGTTCATGGTGTTGCATGGCACGGAGCGTTTAGGTAGATGCTATACTAAAGTTACAGGAAAAAGAAGAATTCGGAAAGTTGAGTGTTGAAGAGTTTGGGGGTTGAGAAGTAGCGATGTTGTAGTGTAACGTCGCGGCGGGAAGGTATAGCGGCTTTACTGGCAGGTATAAATTAAGTTCGTTAGTAGGGGCAGGACGGAATTGTGCATCGGGTGTTTGTCTGAAACAGGATTTTCAGGATTAAAGGATTTACAGGATTTTCACAGATACCGGGTCCAACCACCCCTAACCCCTCCTTGTCTAAGGCGGGGAGTCTGTAATTGCCATATTTAAGGTATAAGCTTTGTAGTTTTCTTTGCTGCAACATGCCCTGGCAGGTATAGCAAGGCTAACTTGCACGTCCACTTCGAAGCAAATAGCTGTGCCGGGTGCACCAATGACGATTTTTTGTTTGAGCGGTCAGCGAGTTCAAAATCGTCTTGATTTTTTTGCTTACTTTTTTCATCAAGGAAAAAAGTGAGGCTCGCCCGGCCAGGGCATACGGTGCCCGCCGCACAGGCGAAGCTATACAACACTACTGTTTGCTATACCTGCAACAGCCTTAGCTACAAAGCAAGCTACACCTATACCTGCGCCAAAGGCCCCACCATAGCAAGTCACGAACGTGGGCGCTCGCGCCATGTGGACGTGCTCTACCGGCTTTGCTGGAACAACGGCACAAAACTTAATTCAACTGACCAACCTCTTCTGCAGGTATAGCCGTCACTTCTTTCTCAACTCCTGCTTCCTCCTGAGGTATAGCCGAACGCTCCTTGAAAGGATGAAACTGCTGCTCCAGAAAAGACTTCGGATAAGCTTCCACTTCCTTGAACCCAAGTTCGATATCGCGCCCGTCTTCCGGCAAATAGGCTGTGCCGAACAGGTAATCCCATACACTCAGACTGATGCCGTAATTGGCGCCGTAGCGGTGGGGGAGATGTTTGGCGTGATGCCAGATGTGCATCTGCGGGTTGTTGAAGAGATAGCGGAGCGGCCCCAGCGGGATGTGCAGGTTGGAGTGGTTGAAGTGCCCGATGGCCGTGGCGAAGATGTGGACCAGGAAGAAGTCCTGAATGCCAAAGCCGATCATGGCCAGCGGGATATACTCAATCGTGCGATAGACCACCGTCTCGCCCCAATGGAAGCGCAGGTGCGCGGCGAAGCCCATCTGCTGCACCGAGTGGTGCACCTTGTGGAAGCGCCACAGAAAATCGGAACGGTGGAGGAGGCGGTGCACGTTCCACTGAATGAAATCGCGCAGCAAAAAGAGCGTGAGCAGCTGCGCCCACACTGTCCACGACTGTATCTCAAAGGCCACCAGATTCTGGATGCCGAATAAGCCCAGAAAATCATTGAAAGCCTCTACGCCGATGTTGGAGAGGGCGTTGAAACCAACCAGCGAGAACAGGAAAAAATTGAAGAACATGTAGAAACCGTCGAGCCAGAAATCCTGTCGGATCAGCGGTTGCCCTTTCCGCCAGGGCACCACGATCTCGAGGAGCCAGAAAAACAGTGACAGCCCCAGCAGCCAGTAGAAATAGTTGCCCCAGCCCGGGTGCAGCAGTTCGCGCCACAGGTAGTTGCCGTAGTCTGAAAAGGAGCTCGTGAAGATGTGCCAGTATTTTTCCATGCCGCGCTACAGTCAATGATTTTTACAGGCGAATCGTTCCGGACGGCTCGCCGATGTAAGTATAAAAAAATAGTCGGCATGATGTTTCAGCCGACTATTTTTGTAAAGCTTATTTTGCCAGTCCTTCCAGAAACTCGCGTACTTCTTTGGTGTCGTATTCGGCCATGCCTTCCTGCTTGGCTACAATTTTGCCTTGCGGGGAAATGATGAATGTGGTAGGGATAGCCGTGCTGTAAAATTCCTGCGGAAACTGGCTCGCCGGCATGTAGACCGGGAAGGTATAGCCCTTCTTGTCGATGAACTTCTTCACCTTGCCCATGCCGCCTTCGTCCACCGACAGCATCACAAATGCCACTTTGTTGGGGTCCATTTTCTTATAGAGGCTGTGAATGTTCGGCATTTCGGCAATGCAGGGCGGACACCAAGTAGCCCAGATGTTAAGGAATACCACTTTTCCTTTCAGGCTTTCGAAGGCCACGGTTTTGCCATCAAGTCCCACCATTTTGAATCCGGCTCCGGCCATGTTTGCTCCGGTTGTAACTTCGGCTGTGTTTTCAGCGGAGGTGCTTGCAATTTCGTCTATGGCGGGCACATCCGCGTTTTTTATACCTGTCGCCAGCAAAATGCGCTGCACCTGCCCGATGGCCTCGGTGTGCAGACCGGTCAGGTATAGGATGCCAAAGATGCCGAGCGTGATCGCCCAGCCGGGTATGTTTTTAATGGAGAATTTATTCTTGTTCATGATCGTATGTTTTGTAGGATCCGACTTGCGCGAATCAGATTAAATCAATTTATAAAGTCAATTTTGAGCTTTACCCTTAATTAGCTTGAGCTTAAAGCTCGACTGTTTTATAGCCTTGCTGCTGCAAGTCAAACATGTAGGTCAGACCGTTCGGAATTACTTCTACACCTTCTACCAGCGTGCTGGCGTCGATGTTAAACTGCTTGATCGACATGCCGCATACCCGGTAGGTGATGCCGGCCGCTTTGCCTTTCTCAAATTCCTGTGCCATATTACTGCCCTTCACAAATGCTTCCACGGACTTGCCGCAGGCCATCACCACAAAGCTCTCCCGCTGGTAGCGGCTTTCTTTCGTAATGGTTTCAGCGGTGTTCACAGCGGCTTTCAGGTGGTTCGGCTGACTAATCAGCACAGCGTATTTTTTACCGGTTTCAGCCGCAATAGCTTTGGGAGCAGTAGTGTAATGGGCAGTTGTCGTGCCTGTGGCGCAAGCGCCGAGGAACATCAGCAGACCAACTGCCAGTACGGCAACATAGTTTCTGGATAATTTATTCTTAAGAGCTGGTTTTATTTGTTTGTTTTGAAAAAATGTCTGGTCCAGACCATAATGAACGGCACCATTCACAATGAAAAACAAAAGCATCCCGATCAGGGCAATGTTCTTGAACAAGGGTCCGGAGCCTTCCGCGCCTACCTGTACGGTAAGGGTGATGGGAATCAGGATACCCAGCAGTAAAGCAGCAGCCTGCCTCGTTTTGAATCCGGCCAGCAGCATAGAGCCGCCAATCAGCAAGCCCACACCTGACAGGATGATCAGTGTTTCGGCGGGAGCGATCCAGCTAGCCAAATGGGCAAAAGGAGCCTTTTCGAGTCGTGCGGCAGCGCCTGCGGTTTGAAGTAGATGATTGAAACCAGCCATGATAAAGATCAGGCTGCCCATGATGCGGAGCACCAGGAATGATATTTTTTGCAAAAGATTATTTTCCATAAGATCGCTTATTTTCTTTAAATGATCGTCACAGCAGAATAGGAGGTCCCTATCGGCTGGACAAGTCGAACAAGGCACAGCCCGGCAGGTATAGCAACAGGGGCAAACCTGGCAACTGGTGGCTGTGCCAACATAGTGCATGCGTTCGGTTAAGAAAATCGCGGAGGGTCGGGATCGGCGCCAAGGGTAGGCGACAGGTAGCTGAGCTGAACGGGCGCCGCTGGCTGCTGTCCGGCAGCAAACTGTAATAGAGCGTCAGAATGCGCCTCATCCACCACAGCGTAGAGTTGTGGACCGCAGTCAACCAGGACGGTGGCAGGAGTCTTCTGCTCTGAGTGCGTCTGGTGCTTCAGGCATTTTCTGGCGCAGGGGCGCTTCAGCTTTCTATCGCCATTTGCTGCTTTCAACTCACTTTTAAGTGCACAGCCTACCCATTTCACAGGCTTTTGTGTAGTAGCCATTGTGAAAAAAAGTAATAAAGTGCCTAAAAGAAGGAGCAGCGTATGCTTCATGGTTTTAGTGGAGGCGGCAGGTATAGCAAACCGGCCATCATGTAAATTTACAATACTATGTTCGGACTGCCAAGTTTGTCGCGCATTCGGGGCTGTGCCATAAGAGCTTTTTGGTGCAGCACATCCGTATTTCAGAAAGTACACCAACCCCAACGGTCAGGATGGCTGTGCCCAGCAGTACAAATTCCACGCCAAAGAGGTCGCTGAAAACACCGGCCGCTACGGCACCTGCCACATAGCCGAAGTCGCGCCAGAAACGAAAAATGCCCAGGCTCTGCGGCCGCTGCTCCGGGTGCGTGTTTTCGGCCACTACCGACAGGAAATTAGGGTATACCAGTGCTGTACCGGCCCCCAGCAGTACCAGTGCCGCGATCACGACCGCATAGGCCTGGCTGAAGAAAAGCACTCCAATAGCCACACCCTGAAGCATCATACCCAAACTCAGCAATTGTTTCTTGCAAAGCACGTCGCCGAGTTTGCCTGTCACCAACTGCCCGATACCCCATACGGCCGGGTAGATGCCTGCCAGCAAACCGACCTGCTGCAAGGTATAGCCCTTGCTCATCAGCAGCACCGGCAGCAAACCCCACAGGATGCCGTCGTTCATGTTGTTCACAAACCCACTGAGCGTTACCGAACCCAGGTTGGCATGCCGCCAGGTGGTGTCTTTCCAGACGTTGCGCAGGAGCGGTATGCTGGTCTGTGCCGTCTCCGTTTTAACATGCGCATGGGTATCGCGCACGAAGAACCAGGTCAGGAGCAGGCCTATGATGGAGAAAGCTATACCTGGTATGAAAGCATACGTCACCTCACCAGTGGTAGAGGCTATATAGCCGGCCAGGAAGGCGATCAGACCTACGGCCAGGTAACCGGCAAACTCGTTGATGCCCATGGCCAGTCCGCGGTTCTTTTCGCCTACCAGGTCAATCTTCATGACCACGGTAGCAGACCAGGCCAGGCCCTGGTTTATACCTAGCAGCAGGTTGGCAAATATCACCCAACACCAGTTGTTGGCATATAGCAGCAGCCAGGGCACCGGCAGGGCGAAGAGCCAGCCAATCAAAAGCAGTTGCTTGCGGGTAAATCTGAGGGTCAATCGGCACATCAGCATGTTGGCAATAGACTTGGCCAAACCGAAAGCCACGATAAACGACAGCAGCGCCGTGTGTCCGCTGATACCGAAAACCGTTTCGGCAAACTCCGGGATTACAGAGCGCTCCAGCCCGACCATGGCGCCCACAAAACCGTTGATCAGCACCAGTAGCCAGAACTGCCTGGCATTCTCTCTCAAGCCTAGTTTTGTATCGTTTGTCGGCATGATCCTGTTTTTTTAGCGGTAGGCATGAAAGCCACTGCTTGTGGCAGACGGCTTTCAGCACTTACGCAACAATTAGCCAATTTTTTAATGGGGTAATCTGTCTCTGACAACACCATAGGCGTAGGTACCTGCCAAAGCGCCTGCAATCGCGATAAAGATCGCCCAGTAACTGAAGCCAATGTTCACAAACATCGGACCCGGACAGGCACCCGTCAGTGCCCAGCCTAACCCGAAAATGGTGCCGCCAATAAGGTAGCGCGAAACCGACTTTTCCTTGGGAGTGAACACGATCGGGTTGCCCTGGTAGTCACGCAGTTTGAATTTCTTGATCAGGAAAGTAGCCAGCGTACCCAGCGCGACCGCCGTACCGATGATGCCGTACATGTGGAAGTCCTGGAAACGGAACATCTCCTGAATGCGGAACCACGAAATCGCCTCCGACTTACTCATCACGATGCCGAACAAAATGCCGGCTATTATAAATTTTATACCTTTCACGGGATGGAATGATTAATGACGAATGATGAAAGAATAATTACTCATTAAAAGATCAGCGGTAGTAGCACGAATGTGGTGATCAGGCCACCGATGAAAAAGCCGATCACGGCGATCAGCGAAGGAAGCTGCAGGTTGGATATACCGCTGATGGCATGGCCCGAAGTACAGCCGCCTGCGTAGCGCGAGCCGAAGCCTATTGCAAACCCACCCAGCAGCAAAATCAGAAAGCCTTTGAGGCTGAAGGCCGCACTCAGACTGAAAATCTCCTCTGGCTGCATGCCGTCCGGCGATGAAATGCCCAGTTGCTGCAAGTCCCGGATAGTGGCTTCGGAGATCTGCACCGCCTCCCCATTGGAAAGGAACTCAGACGCGATAAAACCACCGATGATGGCGCCTACCAAAAACAGCAGGTTCCAGGTCTGGGAACGCCAGTCAAAATCAAAAAACTTAACCGTTTTGCCGGCCCCGCAGGCCGAACAGATCGTGCGCAGGTTGGAAGAGAAACCAAACGACTTGCCGAAAAACAACAGCAGCACCATAATGAAAGCGATCACGATACCGGAGGTATACCAGGGCCATGGTTGTCTTAAAAGCTCTAACATATTGTAGTCAATTTAATATTTAGTAATGGAGAGAAAAGCAGGGAAGGGGCGAGGTCGCATGCCCCTTCCGTATCTGCTCCGTTTTTTTGGTTAGTTATTTGGCCAGGCGCCTATACCTCCGGCCAGGTTGTAACACTTAAAGCCCTGTGCGCTCATCAGGTCGCAGGCAGAGCCGCTGCGGTTGCCGCTGCGACAGAACACAAAGTATTCCTTGTCTTTGTCGAGCGAGCCCAGCGCGTTCTGAAACTGCCCAGAGGTCACGTCCAGGTTCCTGGCGCCTTTGATGGTGCCGGAGGCAAACTCACCGGCTGTTCTGACATCCAGCAACTCCGCTTTGGACGCGTTCTGGAATTTTGTTTTGAATGTTTTTCCGTCCAGATCTTCGTAGTTCTTGGGAGCGGATTTGAAGATATTAAACATGGCTTTTGTGTCTTGTTATTTGTGAATTAAAATTAACAATACAAAGGTACAGGTATAGCCAGCGCGGTTCAGTGACTTTGGTCACGCAGCCTGGTTTTAAAAGAAAGCGGGGCCAGTATCAGACCGGCCCCGCTTTCCTTATCAAGGTACTAAACCATCTTACTTCAGTGTGGATGGGCAAACGTAGGCTGTTCTGGGTACGTCTGTCTCGGCGATGGCTTTGAAGCCGCCTTCCACGTTGATGACGTTGTCAAAGCCTCTTGCCTTCAGGATTGAGGCCGCAATCATGGAGCGGTAACCGCCGGCGCAGTGGATGTACATGTCTTCCTCTTTTGGCAGCTCAGCCAGGTGGTCGTTCAGGTAATCGAGCGGGGCGTGCTGCGCTGTCTCCACATGCTCGGCCTGGTACTCGCCCGGCTTGCGCACGTCTACAACTTTTATGCTGTTGTCTTTGCCATAATCAGCCGCAAAGGCCGCAGCTGAGATCGACCGGATGGAGTCCACTTCCTTGCCAGCTGCCTGCCAGGCCGCAAAACCGCCCTGCAGATACCCCAGGGTGTTGTCGTAGCCAACGCGGGCCAGTCGGGTCACCACTTCTTCTTCACGGCCTTCTTCGGCTATGAACAGGATCGGCTGCTGTACGTCAGGAATCAGGGCGCCCACCCACGGGGCAAAGTTGCCGTCGATGCCAATATTGATAGAGTTAGGTATAAACCCTGCAGCGAAGGTCTCCGGCTTGCGTGTGTCGAGCACCAGGGCGCCTGTTTCGTTCACAGCCGCCTCAAACGCCTCTGGCGACAAGGCTTGCTGGCCTTTTGCCAATACATCATCGATGTTGGCATAGCCTTCCCTGTTCATCTTCACGTTCATCGGGAAGTAGCCCGGAGGAGGAAGTAGACCATCGGTTACCTCTTTCACAAACTCTTCTTTCGTCATGTCGGCACGCAGGGCGTAGTTCACCTTTTTCTGGTTGCCGAGCAGGTCGGTGGTTTCCTTGCTCATGTTTTTGCCGCAGGCAGAACCGGCGCCGTGCGCAGGGTATACGATCACGTCATCCGGCAAAGTCATGATCTTGTTGCGCAGTGAGTCGTACAGGTGCGCGGCCAGTTGTTCTTCTGTCAGGTCAGACTTCACGGCCAGGTCCGGACGACCCACGTCGCCGATAAAGAGCGTGTCGCCGGAGAAGATCGCGTGTTCTTTGCCGTTCTCGTCGAGCAGCAGGTAGGTGGTCGACTCCATGGTATGACCCGGTGTGTGCAGCACCTTGATGGTCACGTCACCGAGTTTCAGTTCTTCGCCGTCGGTAGCAATGTGCGCTTCAAAAGTTGGCTGGGCGTTCGGTCCGAAAACGATCTGAGCACCACTAGCCTTAGCAAGGTCCACGTGCCCCGAAACGAAGTCGGCGTGGAAGTGCGTTTCCAGTACATATTTGATCTTAGCGTTGGCCTTTTCAGCCTTTTCCAGGTATGAGCTGATCTCACGTAGCGGGTCAATAATGGCCACCTCACCGTTGCTTTCGATGTAGTAGGCGCCTTGTGCCAGGCAACCGGTATAGATCTGTTCTACTTTCATGGGTATAGGAGTTTAGGTCTTTTAATTTTTTGGTTAATGCTGTCACCTGCTTAACTGGTGACGATACAAATATCAGCATATTATCTGCTCGACACAGTGACATAGGTCACGCAAGCGATTTTTTTAGAAGAAAAGCTCTTTTCCGATGATATAAACCCCCATCACCAGGACGAACCATCCAAAAGAGGTTTTGAGTTTGTCGGCGTGTATTTTAGCGGAAAGGGCGGTGCCGATGAAGATACCGGCAATCGAGATGGCGGAGAAAATACCCAGGAACATCCAGTCGATCTCGTAGTTGAAGATGTCGCCGATAAAGCCGAAAAGGGACTTGGCTGCGATGATGAGCAGGGAAGTGCCCACCGCCATTTTCATGTCGAGCTTACTGAAGAGCACCAGCGCAGGGATGATCAGAAATCCACCGCCGGCACCAACTAATCCGGTGAGCGTGCCTACGACCAGTCCTTCGGCCAGAATGCCGCCGTAGTTGAATTTTGGTTGCGGGTGTGTGGTGCCGTTTCCTTCCACATCAATTTCCGTGTCGATGTTCTCGTCCACCATGTCCACGGTTTCGGTTGGAGAAGGAGCTTGCTTTTTCCTGATTATGCTGATGGATGCGAACACCATCAATCCGGCGAAGAGCAACATCAGCATGATGCCTTTGGTCACCATAAAATCACCCACCGAGAAGATTTCCTCCGGTATGGCGGGCACCAGGTAGCGGCGCGTCAGGTAAACTGCTACGATAGAAGGTATACCGAACACTACGGCTGTCTTCATGCTGACAAGGCCGTTTTTGTAGAATTTATAAGAGCCTACCAAGCTGGTCAGGCCAACAATAAAGAGCGAGTATGCTGTTGAGATAACAGGGCTCAGACCGATCAGGTATACCAATACCGGCACCGTCAGAATGGAACCGCCGCCACCAATCAGACCAAGCGAAAGGCCAATCAGCATGGCCGCCAGATAACCTAGAATTTCCATGGATTTAGTTGTTTGCTTTGTAATATAATACAAAGGTATAGCGATCCGCAGGACCTGGCAGTGACTATTATCACAGAGGGGGATTTTTGAGTTTAGGAGTTTGAGAGTTTAGGAGTTGGGGAGGTAAGTTTGTAGGGATAGGTCGCGACCCAATGCCGTCAACATAAGGAATAATAACCCAAACTTTCATCTAGAACATGGTGAGAGATCTGCTGCACTGCTGATTCGGACTTCCATGTCCGAATCTTTGTCTGCTTGGGACATCCTTGTCCCCGTATACCTGCAAACCTGCGCACGGGGATGTGGACATCCCCAACAGTTGGGGGTAGGGGCCCTCTATAAAGCATCGGGACATGGATGTCCCGAAGAGCATTTGCTTGAGTTGACGGCATTGGGGTCGCGACCTATCTCTAAAATTTAGTAACTCCCAAACTCCCCAACTTGCTAAACCACCTCCAGATCATGGACTTCGATGTAGTTTCTGTGTAGGGCGATGGCGCCGGTCTGTTCCAGTTTTTTGAGGAGGCGGGAGATGACTTCGCGGGAACTGTTGAGTTCGAGGGCGATTTGCTGATGGGAAAGGCGTATCTCTTTTCCGCTTACTTTCACATGGCGCTTGAGGTAGAACAGGAGGCGTTCGTCAAGGCCTTTGAAAGCGATGCTGTCGAGGGTTTGCAGCAGCTCTTCGAAGCGCTGGCGGTAGGAAGCGATCACGAAGTTGTGCCAGCTCTTGTACTTGGCCAGCCACTGCTCGGACAGGTGGGAGGGGATCAGGATAACTTCCGCTTCTGTGACCGCTTTGGCCATGATCTGGCTCTGCTCGTCGCGGGCGGTGCACATCATGGACATGGCGCAGGCATTGCCTGGCTCGAGGTAATACATCAGAAACTCGTTGCCCTCGTCGTCCTCGCGGTATACCTTGAGCAGCCCGCTCAGAAGCAATACCGTGGAGCGGATGTACTGCCCGGTGCGCATCACCTCTTCGCCTTCTTCCACCTGCCGGATGGTGCTGTGCGCCAGAATGTCATCGAGGAGCGGCTGTTCGAACTGCGGGAATTTTTTCAGGATGTCTTCTCTCTGCTGTATTTCCATAGTTTAGTATACGTGTCGTAAAGCTTTGGATAGATTATAAGGTATGGCAAGTATAAAGCAAAAAACCAGTACAGGCACCAAAAGTACCTGCACTGGCAATGAAAAACTTATGGATAGCTTATTTAAAGTCGTTAACGGCTTCGCTCAGGTCAAGCACTGTGGTATCTGGTAAGGCGGCCTCTACGATGCTGCTCCCTGCCGCAGAACGGTAACCACCCGCACAATGCACCACAACAGGTTTGTCCGCAGGAATCTCCTTGGCCCGCTCGCGTAGTTCCGGAAGCGGAATGTTAATGGCCTTGTCGAAGAACTTACCGCCCCTCACTTCTGAAGCGTTGCGGATATCCACAATCGTATACTCATCCTGATTCTCTTTGAACTCTGCCACGTCGATCACAGGCGATTTCTCTTCGGCTGCCTCAGTTTGTACAAATGCCCCCTCGATCAACAGTTCGTATCCGATCTTAGAAGCCTTGCGGATCAGATCATCCAGCTCTTCTTCTGTTTCAGCGATCAGGTAGTAGCGTTCGTCCGGACCTACAATGCTACCCAGCCAGGTTTCAAATTTGCCCCCGTTCTGGATGTTGATTGCGCCTTTCAGGTGTCCTTTTTTGAAGACCTTTTCGCTGCGTGCATCCACAACTACAGCACCCGCTGATGGCTTGTAGTTTTTCTCCAGCCGCTTCACACCATCCACACTGGGCTGGTAGGCAGGCGCGCCTTTCTTGTTCAGTCCCACGTCGTAGCCAAAGTACTTTGGTATAAACGGCTGGTCTTCTGTGAGCACTTTCACAAACTGGTCTTCGCTCATGTCCTGCAGGGCGTAGTTGCTCATTTTCTCAGCTCCAATCGTGCTGCTATTGGCTTCGCTCAGTCCCTTGCCGCAAAGCGTACCGGCACCGTGGGCAGGGTATACCAGCACATCGTCATCCAGCTTCATCAGCTTCTCGCGGGTGCTGTGGTACATCTGGCGGGCCAGTTCTTCGCGCTTGGCGGTGATGTTGCCAGCACTCTCGCGCAAGTCCGGACGGCCTACGTCACCAATGAACAAGGTATCGCCCGTAAACACGGCTACGTCCTTGCCCTCGTGCTGTAGCACAATGCTGATGCCATCCGGGGAGTGGCCAGGCGTATGCAGCGATTTCAGTTTGATGTCGCCCATCTCCAGCACGGCGCCCTCGTCGAAGGTTTTGTGCGGATAGTCGGCCCCCACCAGGCTGTGGGCATAGATGGTGGCCCCGGTTTTTTTGTGGATCTCGAGGTGCGAACTCACAAAGTCAGCATGCGGGTGCGTTTCGATCACGCCAACGATCTTCGCATTATTTTGCGCGGCATAATCGTAGTAAGGCTGCGGATTACGCGCCGGATCAACCAACACAATTTCGCCGGTATTTTCACTCAGGATGGCATAAGCGTAATGTGCCAGGCCTTTGTCTTCGAATTGCTCTATTTTCATGGGTTTTGGGTATTTAATTTCAAAACTTCGGGAGGTATAACCGTACCCCCTGATTTCACTACAAAGGTAATGTAAACCGTTACGGCACACAGTGACGTAAGTCACATAGCGTTAATCATGGCTAAAATGTTATTATTTTAAGTGATATGTTAGTAGTGGACGGATGCAGTGGTTCACGAGTGTCTCGGCGATGCTGCCGTAAAAGACGTGGCTGAAACCTTTGCGTCCGTGCGTGCCGATCAGCACCAGGTCCATGTCTGTTTCGCGGTTAAAGTTTCGAACGCCGTCCGGCACCTTATCATCACTCTTGAAGTGAATCTCGTAGTGTTCCAGCTCCAGCTTAGTGGCAAAACGCTGCATCTGCTGTAGTGTGCTGTCGAGTTTCGGAGCGTCGTCTTTCTGAATGATCTGCAGCAGGTGCAACTGTGCACCGAACAGCTGCTGCAGGGTCTTGATGGTCTGAACTGACTGCTCGGGTTGCTTTTCGGCAGCGAAGTCGGCCACCCACAGGATGTTATGGATTGGGGTGATGGAGGCGTCTTTCTGGATGGTGATGACAGGGATGTGCGTATGGCGCACCACATGCTGCGCCTCTGAACCGGAAATGCGTTCGAACCAGCCGTCAGCCCCCTCGGTGCCCATGATAATCAAGTCAATGCGTTGCTGTTCGGCATACCTGGTCAGGCTGGTCGTAAGGCCGCCGTAGACCACGGCGCTGGTGAAGCCGATGCTGGCCTGCTTCCTGAGTTCGTCGAATTGCCGGTTAGCTTTCTGCTCCTGGGCATGCAGCCTGGCTCTGTCTATACTTTCAGAAGAATCGGTCGTGCCGGCCCATTCAGCGGCGTTTACCTGAATGACGTGCACCAGGTGAAGATCGACCGGGTTTTTCTCAAGCAGTAAGTTCAGGAATTGTAGCGCCTTGAATGATACCGCTGTGAAGTCCATCGGCACCATGATGTTGAGTCTCTTTTCCATTGTCTGTTGTTTGGTTAGCTGTTCTGTTTTTATCAGGATGACGGTACAAATGTCAACGCTCTACCGGTAGCGTTCAGTGACTATGGTTACACAAGGGTGGATGCCGGTGCAGAAAGGGAGGAGAGAGGCGCAGGTATAAATTGACTGAAAAAATAAACAGGCAACAGTACAACGTGTGGCGGTTGCGCGGCGTTTAAAGGACAACGAACAGCCTCATCATGAAGCACTAAGCTTTACACCTTCAATTTTTGAGAGTAGCCTATACCTGTCCGCAGGATTGGCTTATTATGTCAAACTACAAAAAAGGTGAATATGCAACGTGCTTTTTCTTTTGCCCTTCTCTGGGCGCTGCTCTCGCTTGTCTATACTGCCAATGCACAGTCCAAGACTGATGATGTGAAATGGGCACACAGCTACGAAGCAGCTGCCAAACAGGCCACAGCAGAACACAAACCCATCCTGATGGTGTTTGCCGGCTCCGACTGGTGCAAGCCCTGCATCCTGCTGCGCAGAGAGGTATGGGATACGCCAGCCTTCCGGGATTATGCCAAAGATCATTTTGTGCTGCTCGAGTTCGATTTCCCCCGTTTCAAGAAAAACCAGCTGCCGGAAGAACAGAAAAAATACAACGAACAACTGGCAGACAAATATAACCAGGAGGGCCTGTTCCCACTCGTCGTCCTGACAGATGACCAAGGAAATGTACTGGGCAAAACGGGCTATCAGCCTGGCGGTCCCGACAAGTACATCGCGCACCTGGAGCAACTCCTTCACCAGAAGTAATAGGCCGCTTTCACTTAACCGCTGTATTTTATGTATAGAATCATGCAATTCTGGCTGGTGGCGTTGTTGCTTGTATGCAACGCCGCGCAGGCGCAGACTCCTGCCCGGGAGCTGAAGACGCAGAAGAAAGTGTTGTTGCTGATGGGCACCCGATTTGAACTGGTGGCCGTGTCGGAGGACGAACAACAGGCCAACGAGGCCATTGAGGCAGGTATAACGGAAATCCAGCGGATTGAGGCGCTCATTTCGGAGTGGCAACCGACCTCCCAGACCAGCGCCATTAACCGGAGTGCCGGCGGTATGCCCGTCTCAGTGGATGAGGAACTCTACGAGCTCATCCGGCGCAGCCTCCGCATTTCGGAGCTCACGGGCGGGGCATTCGACATCAGCTGGGCAGCGGCCGACAAGGTATGGAAGTTTGATGGTTCCATGAAAGAGATGCCATCACAGGAGACTGTGAAGAATTCCATTCGCCACATCGGTTACCATAAGATTCAGCTGATACCTGAGACGCACAGTGTGTTTCTGAAGGAGGAAGGGATGAAGATCGGGTTTGGGGCCATCGGCAAAGGGTACGCCGCCAACCGGGCACGTGACCTGATGCGCAGAATGGGTATACAAAGCGGCGTGGTGAATGCCGCCGGCGACCTGATCACCTGGGGCAAGCAGGCTGATGGCCAGCCCTGGTACATCGGTATAGCCGACCCTGCCGACAAGGAAAAGGTTTTCTCCTGGCTCACTGCCGACCACACCGCCGTCGTGACTTCCGGAAGCTATGAGAAGTACGCCGAAATCAATGGCAAACGCTACGGTCACATCATAGACCCGCGCACCGGTTATCCGGTAAGCGGCCTCAAAAGCGTCACCATCATCTGCCCCGATGCCGAGCTTGCCGATGCGCTTGCAACAGCCGTATTTGTGCTGGGGAAAGAAGAGGGGCTATACCTGGTCAACCAGCTAAAAGGAGTGGAGTGCCTGCTGGTGACAGATGAAAACGAAATGGTAACCTCAGACCAGCTGCACCTGCACTACTACAAAAACAAGCCGGCTTCAGCCAAAGCTCCTATACCTGCCAAAACCTCTAAAATCTAAGCCCATGAAGTTGATCAGATGTGTCGCATGGTATGCCACTGGTGCCGTTTTGCTTGGCTCGCTGGGTGGCTGCGAAGTCGTTAAACCCTATCAGAAAACCCTGCTGAACGAGGAGGAGATGAAGCTGAGCGCACGGAAAATAGAGGCCTTTGAAACGAATTTTCAATCGTACCGCGAAGGTGCCTCGGGTGCAAACGGCGGTAAAGTAGGAGGGGGGTGCGGATGCAACTAAGGTATATCGGCCTCATGATGGCCTGCGCCATGGTCACGACGGCCTTCGCACAAAGCACTAGCACGACTGTTACGGCCCCTTCGCGCCGCGTGCGCAAGCTGGAACCGACCGAGGTAAACATCCTCGGCAGTTACTACAGCCAGGACGGCGACCATTCGCCGGTGACCGGGGGCATTGGCACCGAGCAGCTGACGGATGTCACGCCGACCATTATCGTGAACGTGCCGCTCGACTCGGTCACCAACCTGAATGTGAACTTCGGGATGGACTTTTACTCCTCGGCTTCTACCGACAACATCGATTTTAACGTCTCATCCGCCTCCAAATCTGATTTGCGCACACACCTTAACCTGGGTATAAGCCGCCGCAACAGCCTGACAAGGACGACGAAAAGTCTGAGCATAGGTGGCTCTACCGAATACGATTACCAGTCGCTGTCAGTGGGGGCTGGCTGGGCGCAGGAGTCGCGGGACGGCAACCGGGAACTCAGCCTGACGGGTATGATCTACTACGACACCTGGACGCTGATTTACCCGGAGGAGCTGCGCAACGGCAAGCGCCTGGTGAGCACCAACAAGCGGCAATCCTATAACCTTTCGGCTACTCTGTCGCAGGTGATCAACCAAAAAATGCAGGCTTCGCTAAGCGCCGACATCGTCTACCAGTCTGGTTTGCTCTCCACGCCATTTCACAGGGTGTATTTCCGGGAGCAGGAGGCGGCGCAGGTAGAGCAATTGCCCGACCAGCGCCTGAAGTACCCATTGGGATTGCGGGTGAACTACTATGTGAATGATTACCTGACTTCGCGCTTCTTCTACCGTTTCTACAGCGACAACTGGGGCGTGACGGCCAACACCATCGAGCTGGAGACACCCATCAAGTTCGGGCCTTTCTTCTCGTTCTATCCTTTTTACCGCTTCCATACCCAAACGGCGGCCGACTACTTTGCACCTTACAAAGATCATAGTCTGAGCCAGGAATTTTACACCTCCGACTATGATCTGTCGGGCTTTACCAGCCACAAGGCAGGTATAGGGTTGCGCTACTCACCTCTGTCAGGTATAGCCAAATTCGGACTGCCATTTTCGAAGAACAAAACCTCACTGAAAGGGATTGAACTGCGGGGTGCCAACTATTGGCGCAGCGACGGTCTCAAGGCCTTCATCATCAGCACGGATCTTAACTTCACGCTGCCGTCCAGAAAGTGATCTAGGACCTAAAGCACCATGGCAATAGGTGAAAGGCATGTATTATCCTATTGATTGTTTCTTTCTGCGGGCCCGCAGGTATATTTTGCCCCATTCATTCACCAGCAGCGGTACTAAGCCTAAGGTCAGGACCATTAACCAACCGGCTGTGTCGAGCATGGTCAGGTTGAACGCTTTCCGCATGAAAGGAACGGCTATCACGACTAGTTGCAATGCCAGCCCCAGCACGATGGCGCCTATCAGGTACCTGTTCGAGAAAACGCCCAGCTGGAAAATGGATTTCGTCGGATGCCGCATGGCCAGCGCATAAAAGAGCTGGCAGGCCACTAGTGTCATAAAGGCCAGGGTTCTGGCGTTCTCCAGCGTGGCGACAGGCACAACATCATCAAAAGGGGTATAGCCGTGCTCATAGTAGCCAAACCAGAAAGCAAAAATGGTGAGGGCGCCGATCAGCAAACCGCCGCCCAACACACGCCAGCCCGCAATGCCGGTAAAGAAGCTTTCGTTCGGGTTGCGGGGCTTTTCCTGCATCACATCCGGGTCGCCGGGGTCCATGCCCAGCGCGACGGCCGGCATGGAGTCGGTGAGCAGGTTGATCCAAAGGAGCTGGGTGGCGATCAGAGGCGCTTCCCAGCCAATCATCAGCGTGATGAACATGGCCACCACCTCGCCCAGGTTGCAGTTCAGCAGAAAGAGCACGGCTTTCCGGATGTTGTTGTAGATGTTCCGGCCCTGCTCGATAGCCGATACAATCGTGGCAAAATTATCATCGGTCAGAATCATGTCTGATGCATTTTTGGCCACGTCTGTCCCCGTAATACCCATGGCCACCCCGATGTCGGCGGCATTGAGCGAGGGCGCATCGTTCACGCCATCTCCGGTCATCGACACCACATTGCCCTGCGCCTTGAGGGCACGCACAATCTTAACTTTGTGTTCCGGAGAAACCCGCGCAAAGATGCGGTAGTCATTGACCTTTTCGCTGAATTCGCGCTCGCTTAGCCTGTCTATCTCCTGACCCGTTATGGCTTGGTCCAGGTTATCGGCTATACCCAGTTCATGGGCGATGGCGAAGGCGGTGATCTTGTGGTCGCCCGTGATCATGATGGTATTGATGCCCGCCTCTTTTGCTTTGCGCACGGAGTCCTTCACCTCGGTTCTCGGAGGGTCCATCATCCCGACAAGCCCCAGCAAGATCAGGTCCTGCTCCATCTCGTCGGTGCCAATCACCGAGTCAACGGGCTTGTAGGCGACCCCCAGCGTACGAAGGGCCTGCTCCGACATGCGGGCGGTGGCTTCCTGCACCTGCTCTTTGTGTTTCTCAGAGATCGGGACCACCTGCCCTTTTTCGTGTACATGTGTGGTCAGCTGCAGGAGGTTGTCGATGGCGCCTTTGGTGTACACCGTATACCTGCCGTTTTCCTCGTTCAGGGTCGACATCAGTTTCCGGTCCGAATCAAACGAAAACTCGTCGATGCGTTTGTTTTGCCTGCATAATGCTTCGCGGTCTATCCCTAAGTCGTCTCCCAGTATCAACAGGGCGATTTCGGTGGGGTCGCCGGTTCCTTCGCCATTTTCGTAGGTGGCGTCGGAGCAGAGCACCATGGCTTTGGCGAGCAGCGCGGCATCGTTGGTAGGGGAGTTGCCCTTTTCCCGCTCCACGGCCACCTCCCCATCCGCGTTAAAGTACCTGAGCACCGTCATCTTGTTCTGGGTGAGCGTGCCCGTTTTGTCGGAACAGATGATGTTGACAGAGCCCAATGTCTCCACCGCTGGCAAACGCCTGATGATGGCGTTGCGTTTGGACATGCTCGTGACGCCAATCGAAAGCACAATGGCCACGATGGCGGCCAGTCCCTCGGGTATAGAGGCCACCGCCAGTGAAACCGAGATCAGGAACATCTCCGCCAAGTCTCTCCCTTGCAGCAGGGCCACCACAAAAATCAGCACACAGATGCCGATCGCGAATTTGCCAAGCGATTTGCCGAGTTTGTTCAGCCGGATCTCCAGCGGGGTTTTAGAATCTTCTTCTGTGTCGATGATGGTGGCGATCTTGCCCACCTCGGTCTGCATGCCAGTGCCCACGGCCACCCCCACGCCTCTGCCCGCCGTTACCAAGGTGGACATAAAGGCGGCATTGTCGCGGTCGCCAAGGGGTGTGTTAGGCGCTTTCAAGGTAATGGTGGCGTCTTTGGGCGAGGGAACGGACTCGCCGGTCAGGGCCGACTCCTCTATCTGCAGGTTGGCCGATTCGAGCAGGCGCAGGTCAGCGGCAATATACCTGCCGGCGTCCAGCACCAGGATGTCGCCCGGCACTACGGTTTCAGAGTCAACCTCTTTCACGACACCCTCGCGGCGCACGAGGGCTTTGGGGGAAGCTATCTTTTGCAGCGCTTCGATGGCATTGCCCGCCTTCACTTCCTGCACCACACCCAATACTGCATTGAGGATGATCACGGCCAGGATGATGATGGCGTCGATGTATTCGCCCATGAAAACGGTGATCACCACCGCGGCAAACAGCACGTAGATGAGCCAGTCCTGCAGCTGTGCCAGGAATAGCTGCAGGATGCTCTTCTTCTTTTTTGCAGTCAGCTTGTTAGGACCATACTTTTCCAGTCGGACTTTTACTTCCGCTTCGGAAAGTCCCTGAGCCGGGTCTACCGCCAGTTCTTTCAGAACAGCCTCTCTTGATTTGGAGAACCACATGTCGCTACGTCATTAGGGTGCGTCGAATACAGCAGGTTACTGAAAAACATGAGCAAAGCGGGCTTGCATTTTTCAGCAGCAGGTGTACGGGAATCATGCACAAGGTATAAAATGATGAGCAGTGCTGCTATACCTGTTTTTGTGGTCCGGGCTTATACCTGGCCAGGTATAGCTTCTCGATCAGTCCGAGCAGGTATAGCGACAGCATCAGCCACAGCAAACCCATGAGATAGCCTGCCGCTACGTCCGTCGCATAGTGTACCTTCAGGTATATACGGCTTAAGCCAACCAGCACCACAAACGAGGTGAAAAACAACGAAAGTACCCAACGCAACGCCTTGTTTTTAACGTTAGTCCAGATGATGTAAACGATAAGACCATGGAAAACGCCTCCGATCATGGTATGCCCGCTTGGGAAACTGAAGCCGGACATTTCGAGCAGGGAGAACGCCGGCCTCGGTCGCCCGAAATAATTTTTCAGAAACTGGTTAAGCAGAGAGGTGGTGAAAGAGATGATCAGAACCCGAAGCCCGTTCCAGCGCATGCCCTTGTAGAAGGAAAATACCAGCACCAACAAGGCGGGCATAACGATGAGGTAATGGTAGGAGCCCAGGAAAGAAATGGAGCGCATCGCACGGGTCATACCCGGTGAGCGAATATGATCGGAAAGGGCAAACAGCATTTGGTCAAAACCGGTGTCGCCGTCTGCAAACACATCATGGATGAGGTGGAACAGGACAAGCAGGCTAACCAGGAACAGCAGACCGATCAGGATTACTTTAACGGTAAGCAGCGCCACCAGGTGCCAGATCGTATGAAGTAGCCCCCTCATCAGAAAATCATCCGGCAATGCTCACACCGATCAATTTGCCGATGCCGTAGGTAATGGCCGCTGCAGCCAGGCCGAAGAGTACCTGCCGGAAGCCTGAAAACCAGATGCTCTTGCCCGTGAAAAGCGTAATGGCGGCGCCAATCACAAACAGTCCCAGCGCACTGAACGCCAGGCTCTGCAGGATGGCCGCGTAACCGGACGCGTAAAAAAAGGGAATGACAGGCAGTATGGCCCCGACGGCGAATAGGATGAAGGACATGATGGCCGCTTCCCAGGCAGAGCCTTTCAGTTCTTCGGCGTTTATACCCAGCTCTTCCTTCACCAGTATTTCATGGGCGTGTTCGGTGTCCAGAATAGCTGCTGCAGCCATTTGGTGGGCCTGTGCCTCGGGTATGCCCTTGGCGATGTAAATGAGGGCCAGTTCGCGCATCTCACCCTCCGGGTTGGTTTCGATTTCCAGCATTTCGAGTGCCATCTGCCGTTCGTACAACTCCTGTGAGCTCTTGACGGATATCCACTCGCCCAGGGCCATTGACAGGGCTCCGGCCAGCAAGCCGGCCATACCTGCCAGCAGGACGCCGCTTTGCCCGTCTGTGGCGCCGGCCACCCCCATCACCAGGCTCATGTTGGACACCAAACCGTCGTTTGCGCCCAGCACGGCAGCCCGCAGCGCGTTTCCCCCTATAGTGCGGTGCTTGCCTTCGATACGTGAAATGTGCTCGCCAGTGACTTTGATTTTGTTGTTGAGCAGAGTCTGCAGGATCCGGACATGGTTCGCTTCGTCACCGGAGATGGGGATGTGGCTTTTTTCTTTTTGTGCCAGCTGCGCGGCGGAGATGCTTTTTTCGGTATCCAGCAGCACCCCGATTACATAGCCATACCCGAACGTCTTCCCGATCCGGTCCAGCAAGCGGGCGCGCCAGGAGGGCGGGGGCAAGGCGACGGCTATCCCTTTGCTGCGCAGGCCGGCTTCCATTTTAGTGGCGTGTTCGTGCTCAATGGCACCCAGTTCCCGGAACATGCGGGCAATGGCCGGTACTTCTTCGGCTGCCGCGATGCGCTCATACAGAAAAGCGGCGTCTACCTCAGTCTGCAGACTGTCGGTGTACTTTTTATCTGGAAGGGTATCGGTCGTGGCCATGGGTTTAAACAGTTTAAACAGGAGTGCTTATTCTTCTTCTTTATTTTTCAGTTTCATCAGCAAGGCATATGCGCCTTTGGTGACATACGTCTGGCGCTCGGGCTGCAGCGTTGAGCTTGGCACCAGGGCCGTATACCCGTTCTCGGAATTGCCGGTCTGTGCTTCTACCAGCTCAAAAACACTGCTGTCCCGCGCCGTGAACACATATTGTTTGCTCCCGAAGCGCACGATTGCTTCCTCGGGCAAGGTATAGGCCTCCACGTTTTGCACCTCTATCTGCGCATTCATAAACATGCCTGGTATCAGGGTTGCGTCGGCTTTGTCTAAATGGCAATGCACTTCCACGGACCGGTCTTCGCTCACATCCTTGCCAATGTAGACGATCCGGGCAAGATACTTTTTCTCCGGTTGGTTAGCCCGGTACGCTTCCACTCGCTGCCCTATATCCAGCTTGTCCAGGTCTTTTTCAAACACGGTCAGCATGAGGTGCAGGTCGCGCGGGTCTACCAGTTCGAACAGCACATCCGTCGGCACCACATACTTGCCAACATTCACGTTCACCTTCGTCACATAGCCATCGATAGGGGAGAAGAGCCGGAGTTTTCGGGTGAGGTTATTTTCCGTTAGCTGTCCCGGGTTGATGCCCACCATGCGCAGTTTCTCGGCAAGGGCCTGCAGCAGCACCCGATGGCTTTGGTAGTCGGCCTTTGTCTGCTGAAACACCTTGTCGCTGCTGGCCTTGCTTTGGTTCAGCTCGCGCTGCCGGTTGTATTCCTGCTGCAGGTAAGCCAGCCGGGCCTTGGCAGTCAGGTAGTCCTGTTGTAACTGGATGTAAGTCTGGTCTTCCAGCTCTGCCATCAGTTGCCCTTTTTTCAGGTGCATGCCGGGCAGCAGCGTAGTTTTTTTCAGGTAGCCACCCAGCGGCACGCTTACAGAGATCATGCTTTGGGGAGGCGGCTCCATTACTCCGTTCACCTGTAGTATGGTAGCGATGGACTTGCGTTCGGGCCTGCCTGTCTGAACCCCTGCGTTCTGCATCTGCGCCGGGGAGAGCTGCACCAGGTTGGTCTCCTGCGGCTTATCGGCAGCGACGGAACCGGCGGGCTGCTCGGTGCCACAGCCGGTCAGCAGTGCCATTGTGGCGATCAGCGATAGAAGTAGTAGCTTTATCATGGCGTTATCTGTTTCCTGTGAGGGCTTTTATTTCAAGCAAACGTTGGTTGTAGCTTCTGATGGCGTCGAGGTAGCCGGCCTGCAGGGTGATGGCCTGGTTTGTGAGCAGCACCCATTCCAGGTAGTCTATTTCGCCGCCCCGGAACTGCTCATCGGCAGTTTGGATGATAGACGTGGCGCTGGGTAGGGCCGTCTGCTCGAAGTAGGAGAGGTTCTCGGCTGCCAGCCGGTACTGTGTCAGCGCCTTGCGCAGCTGTGTTTCCAGTAACAACCTGCCAGCCTGGTAGCTGTTGCGCGTAACCTGTTCCTGCAATCTGGCCGCCTGTATGCGCGCTCGCTGCGCTCCGAAAAACAAAGGCACGCCAACACCCATCTGCACCGCAGAAAACCGGTCGGAGGTGGAGTAGTATTTTTCCTGGCCTTCTATATTTTGAAGGCCTCTTATGCTCTGGTTGTTGTAGCCCAGCATCAGGTCCGGCAGCAGCCTGGACTGCTCTACTTTGGTCCTGGCCTGGTTCACCTCGTGTTGCTGCTGCAGGAACCTCAGATAAGGGTGCGCCTCCACAGCTGCCGTGTCGCCGGCAACAGGCAATGCCATCTTTAGCGGGCCTTCTGAGGGCAAATAGACTGTGTCCGTGTTGAGTAGCAACTGGAACTGGTGTTTCAGCGCGGTTAATTCCTGTTCGTTTTGTTTGAGCTGTATGCCCACCTGGCCGCGCTGTGTCTGGGCCGTGATCTTCTCCAGAACATTGCTGGCACCCTTGGCAAAGCGAAGTTCGGCGTTCCGCAGAAAACTGGCGTACAGGCTGTCGGTGCGGAGCAGCAGTTTTTGTCTCTCGCGGGTAAAACGCAAGTCGTAGAAAACCTGTGTCACCTGCCATTGCAGCTCGTATGCGCTCAGCTCCGTTCGCCGTGTGCCCTGTTGCCATTCACGCTCCAGCAGTTGCCTTTGCTGTGCGTACACCGTCGGGAACCGCATACTTTGGGAAACGACAAACCGCGTGTCCTTGTAGGCTGAGTTGATCTGCCCGTACTCGCCCGACAAGGCTGTCTGTGGAATATCCCAGGCCGTTCCCCGTAGCTTTTGCAGGCTTGCCTCCTGCAGGCGATCGTTTTGCAAGGGAACATGCTGCTGCAGGGCTTTGGATATGGCTTTTTCTAAAGAAATGGGCTGCTGCGCCGCAGACAGGTGGGGAAGAAGCAACAAGAGTAGAATTCCAGCTGAGGTGGCAATTGGCTTGCTTTTTTTGTCCTCATGATGGGCGCCTTTCTCGAAAAGGATGTAGAGCGTTGGCAGTACGAACAGCGTCAGGAAAGTGGCCACGATCAGACCACCGATTACGACGGTAGCCAGAGGGCGCTGTACTTCGGCCCCAGCGCCCGTGCTCAAAGCCATGGGCAGGAAGCCCATACTTGCTACGCTGGCCGTCATCAGTACCGGGCGCAGGCGTGTCTTGGTGCCTTCCAGCACGATTTCCTGCAGGCTCAGGCCTCCTCCGGCTAACCGAAGCCGATTGAACTCAGCCACCATCACGATCCCATTCAGCACGGCCACCCCAAACAAGGCGATAAAACCCACGCCCGCCGAAATACTGAACGGCATGCCCCGCAGCCAAAGGGCAAAGATGCCGCCGATAACCGACAAAGGTATAGCCGAGTAAATAAGCAACCCGTAGCGCACCGAGTGGAAGGCGAAGAATAACAGCAGGAAAATAAGCGCCAGTGAAATAGGAACTGCCACGGTCAGGCGTTTACGGGCGGCTTCCAGGTTTTCAAATTCGCCGCCGTACACCACGTAGTAGCCGGGTGGCAGCGTCAGCTGTTGCTGTACTTTTTGCTGCAGCTCATCCACTATGCTCTGCACATCGCGGCCGCGTACGTTAAAACCAATCATGATGCGCCGCTTGGCATCCTCACGCTGGATCTGGTAGGGGCCCTCTTCGAGTTGCACCTCCGCCAGCAGGTATAGGGGCACCTGTTGCCCGGAAGGGGTGGGTACCAGCAGGTTCCGCACATCGTTCAGGTTCTGGCGCAGTTCTCCCTGCAGCCGCACGACCAGGTCAAAGCGCCTTTCCCCCTCAAACACCAGGCCGCTGCTCACGCCGGCAAAGGCGGCATTCACGGTCCGGTTGATCTCGGCAATGTTGGAGCCGTGCTGTGCGATGGCGGCATGGTTGTACTTGATCACGATTTGAGGCATACCGGTCACTTTCTCCACGTAAAGGTCTGCGGTACCCTGGACGGTAGAGACCAGTTTTCCCATCCGGTTTGCGTAGAGCGCCAGCGTGTCCAGGTTTTCACCGAATATCTTGCACACCACATCCTGGCGGGCACCCGTCATCAGTTCGTTAAAGCGCATTTGCACGGGGTACTGGAGACCGGAGGTAATGCCGGGCACTTCCTGTATGGCGTGGCCCATTTTCTCGGCCAGCTCGTCGAAGGACGCGGCGGAGGTCCACTCCGCTTTTGGCTTCAGGATCACCATCATGTCGCTTGCCTCGATTGGCATGGGGTCGGTTGGGATTTCGCCGGAGCCTATTTTTGTCACGATCTTCTCTACTTCCGGGAAACGCTCCAACAGGATACCGGAAGCCTGTTGTGTTGCCCTGATGGTTGTGTTCAGGTTGCTGCCGGTGAGCACACGGGTATCCACGGCAAAGTCCCCTTCCTCCAGCGCAGGTATAAACTCGCCGCCCAACGACATCAGTACCAACACCGCACCCGCAAAAAGCGCCAAAGACGCCGCAATGACCGTTTTGGGGTATGCAAGTACCCGTCGCAGGTGCTGCTGGTAAAAATTCTCCAGTCTGGCCATCAGGCGGTCAGAGAAAGTAGGTTGATGGCTGATTCTTTTACTCAGAAACAGGGCGCTCATCATGGGCACATAGGTCAGCGACAGGATGGCGGCACCTATCAGGGCGAAGGAAACCGTCTGGGCCATCGGCTTGAACATTTTACCCTCTATCCCTACCAGCGCCATGATGGGCAGGTAGACAATCAGGATGATGATCTGGCCAAAAACAGCGCTGTTCATCATGCGACTGGCTGATTGCTTCACGGTATCGTCCATCTGGGATTGCGCCAGTTGTGTGGTGGTGGCAAACTGCCTGTTCGAATGGAGGGCGTGCAGCACCGCCTCGACGATGATCACGGCGCCATCCACGATCAGGCCGAAGTCCAGTGCGCCCAGGCTCATCAGGTTGCCGCTTACGCCAAACGTGTTCATCATGGTGACGGCAAAGAGCATGGAGAGCGGGATGACCGACGCCACGATCAGGCCTGCCCGCAGGTTGCCCAGGAACAGCACCAGTACAAAGACCACGATCAGGGCGCCTTCCAGCAGGTTTTTCTCGACGGTGCTGATGGCATTGTTCACCATCTTGGTGCGGTCCAGGAAGGGCTCGATCACCACGCCCTCCGGCAAAGACGCCTGCACCTGTGCGATGCGCTCTTTTACCAGCTTGATAACCTGGTTGCTGTTGGCCCCTTTCAGCATCATCACCACGGCTCCGGCTACTTCACCCTGATCGTTGTAGGTCATGGCGCCAAAGCGGTTGGCATGTCCATAGCCCACCTCCGCTACATCGCGCAGGTACAGGGGTGTGCCGCTCCCGGTGTTTTTCACGGCTATACCCCGTATATCATCCAGGTTACCGAGCAGTCCCTCGCTGCGGATAAAGAGCACGGCGTCGCCTTTGTCGATGTAGGAGCCGCCCGTGTTCTGGTTGTTGTTTTCCAGGGCCGTGAACACGTCGGCGATGGTGAGGCCGTGGGACTTGAGCCTGGAGGGGTCAATGGCGATTTCATACTGCTTCAGAAAGCCCCCGAAACTGCTCACATCGGCTACGCCCGGCACACCTAGCAGCTGGCGCCGCACGATCCAGTCTTGGATGGTGCGCAATTCCGTGGCATCGTATTTTTCTTCGTAACCGGCTTTGGGCCGGACCACGTACTGGTAGATCTCGCCCAGGCCGGTGGTGACAGGGCCCAACTCTGGCGTGCCCACGCCTTCCGGGATTTGTTGCTGCACGATTTGCAGCCGCTCCGCTACCTGCTGCCTGGCCCAGTAGACATCGATCCCATCTTCAAACACAATGGTGACCAGCGAAAGGCCGAAGCGGGAGAAGCTGCGGATCTCCATGATGCCGGGAATGTTGCTGTTGGCCAGTTCCACCGGAAAAGTGACGAGCCGCTCGATGTCCGGCGCACCCAGGGAGGGAGCTACCGTAATGACCTGTACCTGGTTGTTGGTGATGTCCGGCACCGCGTCGATCGGTAACCGGGTAACATTATATATACCGATGATTACCAACCCTATCACCAACAGCCCGATGATGAGCTTGTTGTGTATGGAAAAGGAAATGATCCTGGTCAGCATGCTTATTGGCCTGTCAGTAGGATGCCGCTATTCATTTTCATACCTGTCAGGTTTAACCCTATAGCCATGCCCGACCTGGCCAAAAGACGGACAACCGCTCCCGCTTTCACTGTGTGTTGGCCCCGAACCATACCCCAAAGCAGGGCAGAGGCCCCAGTCAACGTTCTTTGAACCGGGATATGATGCAGTAGCAAGTGTATGTGGGTAGCTTTCAAAAGCGTGAATCAAATAAAATTTGTATTTGATTGTTGTTTTTTAGTGTTATACGTATTTAAGGTTTCAAGTACGGATGGTAAAGCTCGAAATCGTAAATAGCTCGGAATACCTATGAGCATGAAAAAACGAATCTTGGTTACAGGCAGTGCAGGCTTCATCGGGCATCATGTCGTGATGGCTTTGCGGGAGGCACAATTTGAGGTAGTGGGGCTTGATGTCATCAATCATTACTATGATCCGGCCCTGAAATACGATCGCCTCAAAGAACAGGGCTTTGACAGATCCCGGATCGGGTACAATACCTGCATCCGCAGTTCCGACAATCCCTCCCGACAGTTTATCCTGCTTGATCTAACAGATGCAAGGACCCTTGAGAAGCTCTTTCAGGAACAAGCATTTGACATCGTGGTACACCTGGCCGCGCAGGCCGGGGTGCTGTACAGCCTGGAAAACCCGATGGCTTATGTGGAGAGCAACCTGGTAGGATTCGCCAACATGCTGGAAGCTTGCCGGAAACATCCGGTGAAACACTTCCTCTTTGCCTCCTCCAGTTCGGTTTACGGCCAGAATCTGGAGATCCCCTTTTCGACCAGCCATAGGACAGACCAGCCGATTTCTTTCTATGCCGCCACCAAAAAGGCGAACGAAGTAATGGCGCACAGCTATGCCCATTTGTATGGTATACCAACCACGGGCATGCGCTTTTTCACCGTGTATGGTCCCTGGGGCAGACCGGACATGGCCTGCCTGCAATTCGCCAGATGCATTGCCGAGGAACGTACCATCCGGCTTTACAACCAAGGGAACATGTGGCGCGATTTTACCTACATCGACGATGTGGTGACCGCCGTAACGAAACTGCTGCTACGCGCACCAAAGGTTGCTAACAAGAAGCGTGCTCCCGAAGCGCCCTATCGCCTGTACAATATTGGCCATAACCAGCCCGTGCAGTTGCTCGAGATGGTGGCGCTGCTGGAGCGTGGCTTGCATAAAAAGGCCAGTATCGACCTGCTGTCCATGCAGCCGGGCGATGTGCCTGTAACCTATGCCGATGTGGAGTCGCTGGTGACGGCCATCGGGTATAGGCCGCGCACCAGCCTGGCGGAAGGTATAGGGAAGTTTCTGGATTGGTTTAAAGCCTACTATACGGCACACCCTGTTGAAAAAGCAGCCTGATAAGGGTTTGGGCATTCACTGGATTTAAAAAAAGCAAGGTATGGTAAATGAACACTACAATGAGGGGCCTGCAAAACCTACCCTCACGATTCTTGTTCCCGTCTTTAACGAAGCGGAATGCCTCCTGCGGTTGAGCGAGGCGGTGGACGCCTTTCTTCCGCAGTCCCCGATACCGGCGGAGGTGTTGTTCATCAACGATGGGTCGACTGACGACAGCTTGTCCATGATCCGGGAGATATGCGGGCGCAAAAATCTGTACAACTACATTTCGCTGAGCCGTAACAGTGGCCTGAGCACGGCCATCAAAGCAGGTATAGATCATTGCCAAAGCACGTACATCGGCTACATCGACTCCGACCTGCAGACGTCGCCAATGGATTTTCTGCTGTTCTTCGAGCATCTGCCCGAGCACCAGATGATATGCGGCATCCGGATGAAGCGAAAGGATACGTTTGTGAAGAAAATCTCCTCCAGGATCGCCAACGGTTTCAGGCGGCGCATGATCAACGATGGGATTGTCGACACCGGTTGTCCGCTCAAAATCATGGATGCGGTGTTTGCCAGACGCGTCCCTTTTTTCGACGGCATGCATCGCTTCCTGCCTGCGCTTATCCAACTGCAGGGCGGAAAGGTAAAGCAGATACCGGTGCAGCATTTTGAACGCTACGCAGGCACTTCCAAATACCACCTGTTCAACCGCCTCTGGGGTCCGCTGAACGATACCTTCGCCTTCCGTTGGATGCGCAAACGCTACATCCGGTATACCATCTCTGAGCAATTCATCAACAAGGCGGCAGTGCGGCATGAGCAGGTCTGAAATAGGCATATTGAGTCTGGGACTGATGGCGCAGGCGCTGTTCTCTGCCCGCATACTGGTGCAATGGATCACATCGGAGCGGGCGGGCAGGGTGCTGTCGCCCACTTCGTTCTGGACCTTCAGCCTGCTGGCGTCTTTCCTGCTGATGCTCTACGGGATGTTCCGCCAGGATCTGGTCATCATTGGCGGGCAAGTGATCTCATACCTGATCTACCTGCGCAATCTGCAGTTCAAAGGGGTTTGGAATGAGTTGCCTGGCTCGGTGCGGTGGCCGGCGGTGCTGTTCCCGTTGGGGGCAGTGGTCTGGTTGGTTTTCGGGGATGCGTATAGCCTGACGTATATCTGGGAGCACAGCAAGGTCTCGGGTTTGCTCATAGCCTGGGGTGGGGCGGGGCAGGTCATCTTCACGCTGCGTTTTGTGTACCAGTGGTATTACTCAGAACTTGCCCAGGAATCCATCTTGCCGAACGGTTTCTGGGTGATCAGCCTGGTCGGCAGTCTGATGATCGTGACCTATGCCGTCCTGCGCCTGGATCCGGTATTGCTGCTGGGGCAGGTGGTCGGCGTAGTGGCCTATAGCCGGAACCTATACCTGGGGCTGCAAAAACAATCTGCTAGCCAACGCACTGTTTCCTGATTGGATATGAAGCGAGCTTTTGCGGGTCTGCGCCACCATACCCTTGTGGCAGCATTGCTTTTTTTGTTGTTGCTGGTCCTGCTCTATAACCTGGGCGGCTGGGGTTTGGTGGAAACCAGCGAAGCCCGGTACGCCGAGATCAGCCGGGAAATGCTGCTGAGTGGTGACTGGTTGTACCCCCACCTGCTCGGAATCCAGCACTTTCACAAGCCCCCCATCACTTATATGATTTCTGCCGCAGGTATGGGCCTGTTCGGTGTGAATGAATTCGGGGTGCGTTTTTTCCTGCAAATCTCTTTGCTTGCGCAGGCCTTGCTGGTATACCGCATCGCGCGGGAGCTATTTCAGTCACGCAAAATAGCATTCACCGCACTGGTCATTTACGTGACCTTGCCTGCCGTTCTGATCGCTGCCCGCAACCTGACGACGGACTCATTTCTGGCTACGTTCGAATTGCTGGCCATTTGGGCCTGGATGAAGTATAAACCAAGCAAAAAGCCGTCCTGGCTATACCTGTTCTACCTGGCACTGGCCCTCGCATTTCTGACCAAAGGCCCGGTGGGCCTGATCTTTCCTGTGCTCGTCGTGCTAGGTTATAGGGTAAAAGGAGCAAACGCTCGTCCCAGTCTCATGCATCACTTGGTAGGCCTCTCGCTTTTTCTGATCTTAAGCGCCTCCTGGTATGTGTACCTGATGTGGCAAAACAGGCAGTTTGTCGATTACTTCCTGCTCAACCACATCGTGAAGCGCTATACCAGTCCGGAAACCTTTGGGCGGTCCCAACCGTGGTGGTTTTACCTGGCCTTTATACCTGTTCTGAGCCTGCCCTGGTCGGCCATGCTGCTGCTTCATTTACCTGCACTTCGAAAATTAGTGCCGGAACAGAAGCGGCTTTTTGTGCTCTGGCTACTCGTGCCGCTTCTTTTTTTCTCATTCTCAAGTTCCAAGCTGATCCTGTACGTCCTGCCGATGCTGGCAGGTATAGCCCTGCTGATTTCCTGGTTGCTTTACCAGCTGACCGCAAACGAGCTACGGATTATCTCCAGAATCACCTTCGTATACCTGGGCCTGGTTGTCCTTGGCCTGGTCCTGCTCCGGTTCCTGCCGCTGGGCTACACCGTCCCCTTGCCTCTGGTTCTATTTGCTGTGCTGATGCTGGGGGTGTTATACTTGCTTTGGCGGTACATGAGGCAAAGTATACAACAAGTAGTGGCTGCTGTGCTTGCCTTCACCATATTTCTGATTCCTTTATCGACGCACATCCTGGGTGCCAATGCGGTGCAGATGAACTCCAGTAGAGCGGTGGCCAATCTGATCAGGGAGGAGAATCTGCAGGGGCGAACCATCGTCGTCTATGACCGTCTGCTGCCCTCCCTGGCATTTGCCTTAAACAAGGACATCGTATCGGTGAGCGATCAACACCACAGCCTTAAACGCGAAACACAGTTTGAAACAGGCAATGCCTGGCGCAATCATCTGCTCCGTATTCAGGACAGGCAGGACTCCACCAGGCTTCGGGAATTGCTGAACAGCCAGGCTGTTCTTGTATCTAAAAGGGAATTGCCAGCCAACCGGAACTGGCTGAGAAGTCAGTTGCTCCATAGCAGGCAGGTGGGAGTCTGGATGGTGTATTACTAAACTGCTTGCGTATCGAAGCGTGAGGCCTTTTGCCTGTCAGGCAATTTTCAAGTATAGCTAAGCAAGGCCTTCCGGCAGATTTCACGGCCCAGCTCGATCTGGCTTTTGGCTTTGTAGAATTCGAAAATAGAGCAGGAGTTCACCGGTATTTCCACCAGCACATCGGGCGGGTGTACCTGTAGCATCAAACTGGTCAGGCGGTCCTGTGTCATTTGGTAGGCCAGCAACAGCAGCTTTCTTAAAGAGTAATCCGAGAGTGGCGAGAAGTCACCGGAAGCGTTTTGGGTGTCCTGGCCGGTCAGGTGCATCCATTTCCAGAGGGCCGACACAGCCTCCGGACGCTCGTTCACTTTGAGCATCGGCCTGTCTTCGGTAGCCGGGCCGTTCAGATTGACCGCCACCACCAGGTCGTTCTCCTTTTTACGCACCAGGTTGAGGGGGAGTGGGTTAAGCACACCGCCATCCACCAGAAACTGTCCGTTTTCAAGCACGGGCGTAAATACGCCAGGTATAGCAATGGAGGCACGCAGGGCTTTATACAGGTCACCGGAGGTGTAATTGACTTCCTCATTTCGGAGCATATCGGTGGCCACGGCTGTAAAGGGAACCTTCAGGTTTTCTATTTCCTGAGGGCCTGTCACCTCACGCAGCAGGTTGAATACTTTTTCGCCTTTGAGAAAGCCCTGCCTTGTAAAGGTGAAGTCGAGCAGGTTGAAGACAGCACTTCTGGTCAGGGTGAGCACCCATTCTTTGTAAGCCTGGTTATACCCCGCAGCGTACAGACCGCCTACCACGGCTCCCATTGAGCAGCCGATGACGCTGGCGATCTCAAAGCCGTTCTCCTCCAGCACCTCGATGACGCCGATGTGTGCCAATCCGCGCGCGCCGCCGCTTCCAAGCACCAGATGTACCTTCCTGTGTTCCATGCTGCACCAAGTTATAATTTTTTCATCCAACATCTTCGTAACAGTCACCAACTAGTCCAAAAATCAATGCCAAAGGAGGTGGGCTGCACTAAGTTTAAAAGGAGGGTGAAGGCCAGCATTACTATATATTCTTGTCCAATTACTCAACCCCTACAGGCAATTTTCGTTTAGCCCTCTGAACCTCCATAACATTAGCTTAGCAGGGTGTTTTCATTCGATTCATTAAGTTTGTATGAATAAAATCTACTCGTTCGTCTACAGAGAACAAACCAGACTGACAGTTTTTATAGTATTCTTTTTAGTAGTGGCATTTTCAGGGTTCAGAAGCACGGCCGCTTCGTCTACTTATGCCTTTTTTGCTTCTGCACCCGCCTCAGTTAAAGCGCAGCCCTCCTTAGTAGGTGCCATCACCCTTCAGTGGAATGCCGTAACAGGTGCCACCCAGTATGTGGTGGAGCGTTCGCTGTTTGCAAACAACGGCTTTCAGGCGCACGCCACCGTTGCCGCCACCAGCGGCAAAACGATCTATACCTACCGCGATACCGGTCTGGGCTACGATGAACGATATTACTACCGCGTGAAAGCCGTGACGAGCTCCGGTGACTCGCCCTGGAGTAGTACGGTGAACGCCACAACGCATGCGCAGAACAAGACCTTCAACATCATGCCGCTTGGCGATTCCAACACCCACGGCACCAAATTCAGTGACACCCGACCAGACGCGCAGCGCATCGCTTACCGCAAGCAGCTCTACGACCTGCTGATGGGGGTTAATGCCAAGTTCACCTATGTGGGCAGTGAGCGCTCGGGTAGTGCCACGCTGGCAAACGATCAGCACGCAGGTTTTTCGGGATCCCGCACCGGCGACATTTTGAGTCTGCTGCGCACCGGCAGTTACCGCAATCAGGCAAACGAGCTGGTGACTTCAGGTGGCAGTGGCCTATACCTCGACCGCTTTAACCCGGATGTCGTGCTCCTGCACCTGGGCACCAACGGCGGCCAGTGGGGCGTCACCGACGACGAGCAGGCCATTGCGGAGATGGCCGCCATACTCGACGAAGTGGATGCCTATGAAGCCAGAGCCAACAAAGAGGTAACCGTCCTGCTGGGGCTCATCATCAACCGTGTTCCGCAGGAAAATGACCCGGCGGCGGTGGAGTATACCTCGCGTTTCAATGCGAAAGTGGCAGCCATGGCTGAGAACCGCATCAAAACTAAAAGTGACCGGCTGATTGTGGTGGACATGGAAAAAGCGGCCGGCATCATCTACAAATTGGCAGGCAATGGCGGAGACATGGACGACAGCTTGCACCCGGCACCATCCGGCTATCAGAAAATGGCCAACCAGTGGTTTAAGGTCCTGAACCCGCTCCTGAAGCCAGCCAGTATTACCGCCAGCAACCCGGAAACCACCATCACCAGGAAACCGACCGAAATCTCCAAAGAGAAGTCGGCCACCTTTGAATTTGCCAGCAATAAAAGCCCTGTATACTTTGAAGTGAGCCTGAACGGAGGGGCTTATGAAGCTGTCAGCAATCCGTATACCTTGAGCAACCTGGCCGACGGGCGCTATACTTTATCGGTGCGGGCTGTGGATGCGGGCGGGCGAAAAGACGCCACACCGGCCACCTATACCTGGACCATCATCACAGAGCCTCCCACACCGCCTACTTTCACAGCTGTAACCGAAGACCGGGGGCCGGTTAACAATGATCGTGTGACTTCTGACAACACCATCCGTCTGGCTGGCAAGGCGCAGAATGGGGTAGAGGTGACCGTGAGCGAAGCCGAACGTGGCGTGTTGGGCAAAGTAAAAGCAAACGACAGCGGCGACTGGATTTTCAATCACGAAGGCACTGTCCTGCCCGCGGGTGTTTACCGTTTCACCGCTGTCGCAACTGATATTGCGGGCAACGAGAGCAAGGTCAGCAGCACCTTTACCGTCACCATCGACCTGACCCGTCCGGATGTTACTATTAGTTCTGATGCAAAAGCGCCGGTGACCAAAGCTTTCCCTGTCCAGCTCAAGTTCACGGAAGAGGTATACGGACTTGCTGCCGCCGACATTGCTGTGACGGGCGCAACCCTGAGCGATCTGAAAGAAGTAGACAAGTCCACCTACACCGCCACCATCACCCCACCTGCCAACGGACAGGGTACAGTAACCATCATTCTAGCCGCCGACAAAGCGACCGACATGGCGGGCAACGCCAACACAGCCTCTAATAAACTGGAGATCGCCTACGACCTGAAGCGCCCGAAAGTGACATTGAGTTCTGATGCCCCGCAGCTCGTGAAAGCACCGTTTACGGTGAAATTCACTTTTGATGAGGCCGTGACAGGCTTTGCGGCAGCTGATATCAGTGTGCAGAACGGGACGGCAGGCAACCTGAAGGCTGAGAGCGCCACGGTGTATACGGCCACCATCAACCTGTCATCCGACGGAGAAGTAGTGGTGCGTCTGTCGGAGAACAAGGCAACCGACGAAGCCGACAATGGCAACGAAGCCTCTGCCGAGTTGAAGCGCCTCTATGACATGGCCCCGCCAACCGTTATGCTGGCCACCACGGCGGGTGAATTGACGAATGCCGCTATACCTGTCACGGTCACGTTCAGCGAGCCTGTGTCCGGCCTTGCCCTGGCCTCCTTCAGCGCGACCAATGGCAAACTGAGCAACCTGCAGAAAACCGACAACACGACCTATACTGTTGTGTTGACGCCCGAGAAAGACGGGGAAGTTAGCCTGCAACTGGCCGCTGGTAAAGTGGAAGACCAGGCCGGCAACGGCAACACGGCCTCGAATGTCCTCAAACGCCGGTACGATGCCACAGCGCCCACCGTGGTGCTGAGCACAGACGCTCCGGAGCTGACTAACAAGCCTTTTACCGTGAACTTCCGATTCAGTGAAGCGGTCGAAGGGTTCGCTGTCACCGATATATCTGTAGCAAATGGAGCAGCCAGCGAATTTAAGAAAACTGACGATCAGGCGTTTAGCGCCGTGATCAGGCCGTCAGCCGATGGCGAAGTGACGGTTCGACTCGTGGCAGGTATAGCACAGGACGCGGCAGGCAACCCCAATGCTGCCTCCAACGCGTTAAGCGTACGGTTTGACGGAACCGGTCCTTCCGGCTATACCGTGGCTTTTGGCACCGAAAAAGTAGACCACAGCAACCAGAAGCAGGTTTCCTTCAGCGTGAAAGGAGCAGAGCAGACCGCCGTTTACTTCTATACCATTAGCAGCGACAAGGGCGGTACTGATGTGAATGGCACTGCTAACTCGACGGCTTCTTCCTTCCAAGTCGAGAAGCTTGACCTGAGCGGTTTGCATGACGGCACACTCACCCTCACGTTCTACCAGGTGGACGCCGCCGGTAACCGGGGTGCGGATGCCACGGCACAGGTGGTGAAGATGACCAAGAACATTGCGACTGTCAATAATCTGGAGGCGATCAGGGTCAAGTTCCGGACCAGCTTCGAGGACCTGCCGCTGCCAACGCAAGTGAAGGTGCGCTATACCAATGGCGAGGAAGAAGAGCTGGAGGTAAAATGGCAGCAGGGCGACTACAATGGACTAAAGCCCGGCACTTATACCTTAAACGGCGAGCTGGTGCTGAAGCCAAATACGACCAATCAGGACAATCGCATGGCTACCATTACCGTGACCGTGGAGCCAAATCTGCCGCCGACAGCCATTGCCATCAGCCAAAACTCATTCAAACCGAACGCAAGTTCCGATGAAGTGCTGCTGACCTTCAGTACCACCGATCCGGATGATGAAACCCATACCTATACCTTTGTGAGCGGACAGGGCGCCGAACACAACAATTACTTTGAGCTTAGAGACGACAAGCTATACCTGAAGTCAACTGCCGGATTGACGGGCATCCGCAACTTCCAGATCCGCGTGCGCACCACCGATCCTTTCCAGAACAGCTTCGAGCAGACCTTTACCCTGAACAAGGAGGTATACCAGCCGGCCAACCCGATCAAACTGGTGAATGCCTTCTCGCCCGACGGAGACGGGGTGAACGACACCTGGACCGTGCCTGAACTCAAATTTTACGATGAGATCAGCATCCAGGTGTTTGACCGTGCAGGCAGGAGACTCTTCCATACCACCAATCCTGAGCAGGGCTGGGACGGCCGCAGTCAGGATGGGCAAGTCAAGGAGGGCTCTTATTTCTACATCATCGAGGTGAAGGATATCAACCTGGTGCAGAAGGGTGTATTAACAGTACTTAAGTAAGCGTACATGAACAGATTATTCATAACAGCACTATTCTTATTGACCATTTCGGGGCTGCAGGCGCAGAACCGCAAACATATCAGCAATTTTTCAGCGTACCAGCATTTCTACAATCCGTCGCTCACCGGCAGCGAGGGCTCTATGCTCCGGACCTATTACCGCAATCAGTGGACGGGTTTTGAGGATGCGCCCAAAACGCTCCTTTTCTCGGGGGAGTTGGATCTGGCGGATATGAACAAGACAACGGACCGTACCCGTCACTACCAGTACCGTGACTCGCGCAGCAACTACTTGGGTGCCCGGCATGCCTTTGGTATTATCGCGCTGCAGGAGCGTTTCGGCCCGACAAGGGAAACGCAGCTTGGGTTGAACTACGGCACCGGCGTGCGGCTTTCGCAGTCGCTCAGCCTGCGTTTCGGCACCTCGCTTACCTTCAACAATTTCCGGCTCGACGGTAACAGCCTGGTAGTGGACAACACAGGTGATCCGCGCTACCAGCACGTTTTGGGCGACCAGAACAGCATGAGCAAGTTTGACCTGAACCTGGGTTTTGCCTTGACTTCTGCCCATTACTACCTGGGCTACGCCATGCAGGACATCACCAAAGGCCACTTTCTGAAGAGCGGCAACAACTTTATGAAAGATGTCTATACACGCAAGCACATCGCGCAGGCAGGTTTCAGAACCGCTCTGGCAGAACCGTTTGGGCTGATCGTTAACGGCCTCTACCAGTACGACGAGCAGCTGAAGGGTACTGTGGAAGGGCAGGTGAAACTGGTGTATAACGACCTGCTATGGGCGGGCGGAGGTTATCGCAACGACCAGGCCTTTCATGTAGGAGCCGGTCTGCACTACCGCCAGTTCCGCATCACCTACGCCTACGAAAGCCCCATCCGGGAGGCCCGCTCCATCAGCCGCTCCACCAACGAAATCGGTTTAGCCTATACCTTGCGTCAACTTACCACAGAACGCGAGAGAAACAGCGGGCCTTTATTCTGGTAGCGTTTAGCCAGTATGGGAAACAGTGCCAATCGGGATGATGAGCTCAAAAGAAGACCCAAGACCCGGTGTGCTTTCTACCTGCATCGTACCGTGCAGGCTTGCGAGCAACTGGCGAACCAGTTGCAGTCCCATGCCGTAGCCTAGTTCGCCCTGCGTGCCGGAAGTGCTCGGCGTTTGTCCTTTCACCACGGCATCGACCTGATCCGGGCTAAGGCCGATGCCGGTGTCCTGCACCAGAATCTTCAGCACCCGGTTGTGCTGCGTCAGTGTAAGATCCAGCTCGACAGAGACCTCGCCCAGGGGAGGCGTAAATTTAAGCGCATTCGAAACCAGGTTGACGACGATCTGCATCAGCCTGGTTTTGTTGAAGGTTATATCGCTGAGCGCTTCGTTGATGCGTACCTCAAAGCTGATGGCTTTTTCAGTGGCCTGCGGCAGGAACAGTTGCTCGAGCGCTTCTTTAAAGCTCGCCAGCGTCATCCCGTCCTCGATCTCTGGCTGAGCTGCAGGCTTTTGATTGGGCTGCAGGATCTCTTCTGTCAGTGCCAGCAGCGAAGAGGCGCTCTTGTGGATCATCTGACTGACCTTAAGCACTTCCTCAGGGCTTCTGCTGCCTTCTTTTTGAATCAGCCTTTTTGTTAATCCGATCATGCCGCCGATTGGTCCGCGCACATCATGTGCCACGCGTTTGTTAACCGCTCTGGCCTCCGCCAGGTCGACGCGTAGGGTGTGCACCTCTTTCAGTAAAACCAGACGTTTTACAATTTCTTTGGCCAGGGACTTGAGCAGGTCTGCTTTATCAGTGGTAAGCGTCACTTCCTTGCTATCCATTACACAGAGCGACCCGATGTTGTGTCCGTCCGGGGTGCGCAGCGGCACTCCGAAATAATAGCGCAGCATCGGCCCGTCCTTGATGCCGGCCAGGTCCTTGAAGCGCTCGTCCTCCTGCAGGTTCTTTACCTCAAAATGGTCTTCCTCCAGGATCGTGTACTGACAAACCGTGTTTTCGCGGGGCGTTTGCACCATCGGGAACCCATGGCCGGCCACCGTCCACTGCGTGTACAGGTCGATCAGGTTGAGCAGGGAGATCTCAGTGCCGGCCACGCGGGCCGCCAGGGACGTAAGCTCCTCAAACTCTTTCTCAAGGGCACTGTAGTCTAAGTCAAGAGCCATCAGGTCGAAGACCCTTTTGCTTTCGTTTTCAGGGTAGGGAGCTTGTTGAGAGGCAGGTTGGGGCATGTAGGTAGTAGACATGGGGACTATAAATTAAACGTGTTGAGGAAAGGGAGAAGTTGCATAGCCTGCTTTCACCGGTTCCGGCTGCCGTAGTTGGTGTACGGTCAGTACAGAAACGGAAAACAGGAGCACTGCCACCAACTGGTGCAGCACGCCCAGGCTGATCGGCACTACCAGCACGAGGGTAAAAATTCCCAGCAGGACCTGTGCTATACCTGTGATTAGCAATAAGTTGGCAAGTTGTTGCGTGCGCCCCCTCCATACCTGCTGTCGCACCTTGTACCACAGTAGCACAATGCCCGCAAGCGCCACGAAAGCGAACCAGCGGTGCATGAACTGGACGGCCACGCCATTGTCAAAGAACTCAGAAATAGAAGCACCTCTGAGAAGAGCCGGGTAGATTTCCCCCTGCATCAGCGGCCAGGTGTTGTAGGAGAAACCAGACTTGAGTCCCGCCACAAAGGCCCCGAGCACGATCTGCACCATGATGGCACCCAGCACCAGCCACGACAAGGTATAAGCGGGACGTTTGGCTGTGGACTTATGCTCATCAGGAGCAACCAGATCGGCTACTGTCCAGAGGATAACACCTACCAAAAGCAAGGCCAGCGTGAGGTGTGCCGCCAGCCGGTAGTGACTCACATGGGGCATCTCGCTCAGGCCGCTCATCACCATCACCCAGCCCATCACGCCCTGCACCATACCCAACAGCATGATGAAAACGAGGCGTCTTACCAGCCAGGGAGCCAGTATTTTGCGGTACAGGAAATAAAGGAAAGGTACAATAAAAACGATGCCGATGAAGCGGCCCAGCAGGCGGTGCAGGTACTCCCACATGAAGATCTGCTTAAAACCCGAGAGCGTCATGCCGAAGTTCAGCTTCTGGTACTCCGGAAACTGCTTGTACTTCTCGAACATCACGAGCCACTCGTTTTCTGAAAGCGGCGGCAGCGTGCCCGAGATAAGGTTCCACTCCGTAATGGAAAGTCCGGAGCCGGTCAGGCGCGTAATGCCCCCGATAATGACCATGGCCACCACCAGCACAATGCCGCTGATGAGCCAGCCTACGACAGGTATAGAAACAGATTTTTGACGCATAACATGGAAAAGAACAAATATCCATGTTTTTGCCCTGTCAGAAGATGATGATTGTCACTTTTCTAAAATTAAATACCTACGTATTCCGCACTGTGTCCAGAATTTCGGAGGGGGAGCTTTTAGGGGAAATATCGTCAAAATCACCGCGCAGGGCCTTGAGGGCATAGCGTTCCTCGTCTATCTCCCGCCGGCTGCGGATGCCCAGCGACCGCAGGACGGGCAGGGGAGGGCACCAGCCCTGCAGGCCGTGCTGCAGCAAAAATGTGCTCACAATGCCCGGCAAAATGAACCAGCGCTTGTTCACAAAAGCGCCCAGCAGCGTGCCGGACAAGGCTAGCGTGGAGGCGTTTATCTCCAACGTGCGCTCAATGCTCCATTCCTGATCGAGCTCGCGGATACGCTCTGATATCTCGCCGTGACTGCGGCCTTTGTAACGGGCAATGCTCTGCCGGATGGATGTGTCAATTCGTTCATTGATACTGTCAGCCGTGCTCTCCCGAACACGCCCCTGTTCTTCCTGTTCTGTATTTGCCATCTGGTTGCTGTCGTGGTTATCTTACTATAGTGCTATACGTCTTTACGTGAATACTTAGTTGTGCCGAGATTGAATCATGTCAAGGTTAAGGTGCGTTATAGCGTAAATCGGAGGGCTTCTGTCGATATTTGTAAGTTTTAATACAAAATCTGTAAGTGCCTCCGGCTTTTCCTGCCTACTTTTGCAAAAGAAACTGTATCTTCGCTAGAACGAACACAAGCAATATTGAAGCTGACTCGCACCATATTGACCCTGACGCTGGCTCTGCTGGTTGTTTTCTCCTCACTGGGGATGACGATCACGCAGCACCTTTGTGCGGGTGAGATCATGTCGACGGCTATCTTCTCGCACAGCGCCGAATGCGACATGGAGAAACAGCGCGAGTCGCTGCCGGACTGCCACAAACCGGCCATGGACGACGACTGCTGCCAGAACCAGACCACGGTGCTGGAAGTGGAGGACGAGCAGCAACTCAGTCCGACCTTCAAGCTATCCGTTCCGGATATGACCTTTATCGCAGCCTTTACGGCGGTGTGGTCAGCCCTTTTCGAACTTTACGAACCGGTCTACACCCATGTGCCGGACTACGCACCGCCATACCTGGCGCAGGATATTCCCGTCCTGGTGCAATCCTTCCTGCTATAAATCTGCTTTTTCGATGATGCCCGGCCTTTCTGGTCAGGTATAGCTATTGGCTTTCCCGAAGGGGAAGCGCCATTTCTTTTTGCATTCAATCGAACAAAGCATGTTAAACAGCATTATAAAATTCTTTCTGGAACAGAAGCTGGTAACGGTCCTGCTACTGCTCCTTATTGTGGGCTGGGGCATTATCGTGGCGCCCTTTAACTGGAACGTGAGTTTCCTGCCACGCGACCCGGTTCCGGTCGACGCCATTCCCGACATTGGCGAGAACCAGCAAATTATCTTTACCGAGTGGATGGGACGCTCTCCGCAGGACGTGGAGGACCAGATCACGTATCCGCTCACGACTTCCCTGCTGGGGATGCCCGGCGTGAAGACCATCCGCTCCACGTCCATGTTCGGCTTCTCAAGCATCTATGTCATATTTGAGGATGACGTGGAGTACTACTGGAGCCGCTCCCGCATACTCGAAAAACTCAACTCTTTACCTGCCGATTTACTCCCTGCCGAAACAACGCCCAAGCTGGGGCCAGACGCCACGGCACTCGGGCAGGTATACTGGTATACCCTGGAGGGGCGAGACGAAGAGGGCAACCCGGCCGGGGGCTGGGACCTGCACGAACTCCGCAGTATTCAGGATTTCTATGTGAAATATGCCCTGGCCGGAGCGCAGGGCGTAGCCGAAGTGGCCTCTGTGGGCGGGTATATCAAAGAGTATCAGGTAGACCTCGATCCGGTGGCCATGAAAGCAAATAACGTCTCCATGATGGAGGTGATGAACGCCCTCAAAGCCAGCAACCAGGAGGTAGGTGCCAGCACGGTGGAGATTAACCAGGTGGAGTACCTGGTACGCGGACTGGGCTACGTGAAGGAGATCAGCGACATCGAAAACGCGACGGTGCGGGTGGCTAACAACGTGCCGATTCGTATCCGCGACATCGGGCGGGTGAACATTGGTCCCGCTGACCGCTCCATGCTGGGCGTGCTCGACAAGGGCGGTGCCGAAGCAGTGGGTGGCGTGGTGATTGCCCGATATGGCGACAATCCGCTGGCGGTGATCAACAATGTGAAGGCCAAACTGGACGATATCGCCGCCGGTCTGCCCTCCAAAAAACTGGCCGATGGACGTGTTTCCAAAGTAACCGTGGTGCCATTTTATGACCGCACGCAGCTGATCAACGAGACACTAGGTACGCTCAACACCGCCATCATCCTGCAGATCCTGATCACCATCATCGTGATCATCGTGATGGTCTATAACCTGCGGGCATCGTTGCTTATTTCTGCGCTCTTGCCGTTGGCGGTGCTGATGACTTTTATTCTGATGAAATACTTCGGGGTGGACGCGAATATCGTGGCCCTCTCAGGTATAGCCATCGCCATCGGCACCATGGTCGATCTGGGGATCATCCTCAACGAGAACATCCTGCGGCACATGGAAGAGGCCCCGCCAGGGCAGTCGCTTGGCAAGACGGTCTACAATGCGACCACCGAAGTAGCCACCGCCATTCTGACGGCTGTTTCTACTACTGTGGTTTCTTTTCTGCCGGTGTTCACGCTGGAGGCGGCCGAGGGCAAACTGTTTGGACCGCTGGCTTATACCAAGACCTTCGCGCTGGTGGCTTCGCTGGTGTTCACGCTTGTGTTCATGCCTGCCTTTGCACATGTGGTTTTCGGATTGAAGTCGCGCAACGTGGCCTGGAGCAAGATCCTCAACTGGGCCCTAGCAGGTATAGGCATAACGGGTTTGTTCATCCTGCCGCTGGCAGGTATAACGCTGATCCTGATTGCGGCAAACAACCTGCTCAACTATTACCAACCGGAGCGCTTCGGGCGCCACCACAGCCTGATCATGGTCGCCATTGCCGTGCTGGCCGTGTCGTGGCTACTGGCCACAGAATGGGTGCCGCTGGGCGTGTCCGTTAGCTACTTTGTCAACTTCATTTTCATCCTGCTGATCATTGGCCTGGTGCTGGGCATGTTCTCGCTCTTTATCAAGCTATACCCACGCGTGCTGGGCTGGTGTCTGGCCAACAAAGGGACTTTTCTGTTGATCCCGGCCCTCATCATGCTGCTGGGTCTGAACATCTGGGTTGGGTTCAATGGCGTGTTCGGCTGGGTAGCAACGGGTTTCGATAAAGTGGGGGTGAACGTACGCACGTCATCACCCTGGAGTAGCATGGTGCATACCTTTCCGGGCATGGGCAAGGAGTTTATGCCCTCACTCGACGAGGGTGCTTTTCTGCTGATGCCGACTTCTATGCCGCACACCGGCGTGGAGGCGAACAAACGCTACGTGCAGCAGCTCGACATGCTGATCACAGCTATACCTGAAGTAGAGATGGTCGTGGGCAAGGCCGGTCGTGCGGAAACGGCCCTGGATCCGGCTCCAATGTCGATGTACGAGAACGTGATTCAGTACAAATCAGAATACATCACGGACGAAAACGGGTATAAGGTACGCTTCAAGGTAGATGACGAAGGTGAGTTTGTCCGCGACGAAAAAGGCGACCTGATCGAAGACGAGCGGGGCGAATACTTCCGCCAGTGGCGCGACCACATCCGGACGCCGGACGATATCTGGAACGAAATTGTGGCTGTGGCGGAACTGCCGGGCGTGACTTCTGCTCCGAAGCTGCAGCCGATTGAAACCCGTCTGGTGATGCTGCAGACCGGTATGCGCGCCCCCATGGGCGTGAAGGTATACGGCCCCGATCTGCAGACCATTGAGGACTTCAGCATGCAGATGGAGCGTTTGCTCAAAGAAGTACCGTCGGTAAAACCGGAGGCGGTCTTTGCGGACCGCTCGTTAGGAAAGCCTTACATGGAAATTGACCTGGACCGCCGGGCCATGGGCCGCTATGGTCTGAACGTGGCCGACGTGCAGGAGTACATTGAGGTGGCCATGGGGGGCATGGCATTGACCACAACAGTGGAAGGCCGTGAGCGCTACTCCATCCGGGCGCGCTATGCCCGGGAGTACCGTACCGATCCGGAATCCGTGAGCCGCATTATGATCGCCAATCCGCAAGGAGGGCAAATTCCGCTGGCGGCCATCGCCAAAGTCGAGTTCCGCCCGGGACCGATGATGATCCGCGGTGAAGACTCTTTCCTGACTGGCTATGTGCTGCTTGATAAACGGGAGGGCTTTGCCGAGGTAACGGTGGTGGAAGATGCGCAGCGCTACCTGCAGGAAAAGATCGCTTCCGGCGAACTGGTGGTGCCAACCGGTGTGAGCTACAAGTTCTCGGGCAATTACGAGAACCAGGTGCGGGCTGAGGAGCGACTGGCCTTTATCGTGCCGCTCAGCTTACTGATCATCTTCCTGATTCTGTACTTCCAGTTCCGTTCGGTGAGCACTACTTTCTTTATTTTCACAGCGATTGCCATGGCTTTTGCCGGCGGCTTTATGATGCTGTGGCTCTATAGCCAGGACTGGTTCATGAATTTCTCGTTCGGGGAGACCAACATGCGGGAGCTTTTCCAGATGCGCACGTTTAACCTGAGTGTGGCGGTCTGGGTTGGCTTTATCGCCCTGTTCGGCATCGCGACAGACGACGGGGTGGTGATGGGCACCTACCTGAAGCAAAGCTTTGAACGAAGTACACCACAAACACGGGCTGAAGTACGGGAAGCCGTGATGGAAGCAGGTATACGCCGTGTGCGTCCTTGCCTGATGACGACGGCAACCACTTTGCTGGCGCTGTTGCCGGTGCTCACCTCCTCCGGACGGGGCTCCGACATCATGATCCCGATGGCGATCCCTTCCTTCGGGGGGATGTTCGTGGCCCTGATCACGCTGCTGATTGTGCCGGTGCTGTACAGCTGGCGCGAAGAACTCAAAATCAAAAAAGAAACCGTATGAAAAAGATACTGGCTTTTATAAGCTTGCTGCTGGGGGCCATGCCCCTGGCACAGGCACAGACCCTGGAGGAGTACCTGGTGGAAGCAGGCGAAAATAGCCCCACGCTGAAAGCCCGCTACGCCGAGTACCAGGCGGCCCTGCAGCGAGCCCCGCAGGTAGGTGCTTTGCCGGATCCGGAGGCCTCTTTTAACTTCTTCCTGCAGCCGATGGAGCGCTACATGGGCAACGAGGTGGGCGGTGTGTCGGTGATGCAGATGTTCCCCTGGTTCGGTTCTAACAAAGCGGCCAAAGACGAGGCAAACTACATGGCGCAGATGAAATTCACTTCCTTTATCGAGGCGAAAATAAACCTGTACCACGACATACGTACCGTTTGGTACCAACTATACCTGAATGACCAGGAATCTATCCTGATGGAGCGGGAAGTGGAGATCATGAAGACGCTCGAACGGCTCGCACTGGCTAAGTATACGTCAGCGCCGGCAGGCGGCAACTCTGGGGCCGCCACCCCCGCTCGCAGTACCGCAGGCGGGTCAGGTAGCTCGTCAGGAGCTGTGAGTGGCGGAAGCTCCGGTATGGCAGGTATGGGCGGCTCGGGTGGCAGCGCAGCAGGCAATGCTGGCAGCAGTGGCAATATGGCGGCAGGAAGTAGCATGTCCAGCATGGGCAGCTCCGGCGGCTCTTCTATGGTCGATGTGATGCTGATCCGCCTGCAGTTGAAGGAACTCGAGAACCAGATGCACATTCATCACGAAGCCCGTCGCCCGCTGCAGGTACAGTTTAACCAGTTGCTGCGCCGACGGCCGAGCATGACCGTACTATCAGCCGATACGCTGCTGCCTGTGCCACTGCCAGCTACCTTGTCCCTGATCGAAGACTCGATCCGCTCAAACCACCCGATGCTCAAAATGTACGAGTGGGACGAGAAGGCGCGCCAGTCGCAGTTGCGCATGGCGCAGCTGATGGGCCGGCCAATGTTCGGACTAGGACTGAACTACATGATCTTTCAACCGCGCATGGATGATGGTATGATGATGGGCGGTGAGAATATGATCATGCCGATGGTGAGCGTAACGCTGCCCATTTACCGTAAAAAATACAGTGCGGCCAGGAAAGAAGCGGAGTACTCACAACAGGCAGCTGTTTACCAGAAGGAAGCGACGGAGCGGGAGCTGTTCACGGAGCTGGAAAACCTCCTGTACCAGTACCAAAGCGCCGTGAGCCGCATCAGCCTGCTGAAGGACCAGATCACGCTAACGGAACAAACCATCCGCCTGCTCACGATCAACTACTCCGTTTCAGGCACCGGTATCGACGAGATCATCCGCCAGCGCCAGTCCCTGCTCAGCTACAAGCAACAGCAGGTGCAGGCCATCACCAACCAGCACATTGCCGTGTCAGGTATAAACCGGATGATGCAGGGGGATAATTAATTATAAAATTGACTGTTTGATAAAAGTCTTTTTGAAGAGTGATGTTTAATAAAGGACTATAGATGAAATACTGGGAACTTTTGACACAAATGGGCTGCAATGGATTTTCAGAACCTATTAATTGTGTAGCTACCCGGTTAGTCGTTTGTCCTTTGTCACAAAATCCTTTTTCTAAAAATAAAAACGATGACAACTAGAAATAAAAGAATCGGAACGTACCTACTGGTGGCCCTGGGTGGATTGCTGCTGGGCTGGCTGCTGTTTGGCGGCAGAGGTTCTGAGCAGGGGCACGACCATGACGGCGAGGTGGCAGGCACTACCGAGTATACCTGTTCCATGCACCCGCAGATCAGGCAGGACGGACCAGGAAAGTGCCCGCTTTGTGGCATGGACCTTATACCCCTTAGCAACGGCGGAGGCGGTGGAAACACGAGCCGCTATGTGCTGGAGATGACACCGGAAGCTATCGCGCTTTCCAACATCCAGACTACCAAACTGGAAATGGTGAATCCGGAGAACGAACTGACGCTTTCAGGACGTGTGTCGCTGAACGAACAGCAGGTTTCTTCCATCACGGCCAAGTTTCCGGGGCGCATTGAGCGGCTCTACGTGAATTTCACGGGCCAGGAAGTGCGCCGCGGCGAGCGACTGGCTTCGCTTTATTCGCCGGAGTTGATCACTGCCCAGCGCGAACTGCAGGAAGCCGTACGCGCCAAAGAACTGATGCCGGAACTGTACCAGGCGGCCCGCGCCAAACTCAAACTCTGGAAACTGACGGATGCCCAGATCAAACGTATTGAAAACGCTTCGGACATCATCACCAATTTCGACATTTACTCCGATGCCGCCGGTGTGGTGACGGAACGCCTGGTGAGTACCGGGGATTACGTGACTACAGGCTCCGCGCTATTCGAAGTAGCCAACCTGTCGTCGGTATGGGTGGTGCTGGATGCCTACGAGGCCGATCTGTCGTGGATAAAGAAGGGTGGCAACATCACCTTCACGGTGCCCGGTATACCCGGCAAAGAATTCACGGCTAAAGTTGCCTTTATTACCCCAGTGCTCGACCCTACGACACGTGCCATTGAGGTGAGGGCGGAGGTGCAGAATCCGGGCAACCAGCTGAAGCCGGGCATGTTTGCCGACGCGCGCATCAAGACCTCGACAGGAGTCAAAGGCCAGTCGCTATCGGTGCCAAGCAGTGCCGTGCTGTGGACCGGCAAACGCTCGGTGGTGTATGTGAAAGTGGCAGCAGAGGAGATGCCGGCATTTGAGATGCGCGAAATAACGCTCGGTCCACGTATGGGCGAGCGGTATGTAGTGGAATCCGGTTTGCAGCCAGGCGAGGAAGTGGTGACGAACGGTGTGTTTGCCGTAGACGGTGCCGCCCAACTGCGCGGCAACTACAGCATGATGTCGCCGCCACCAGCCGGCGGACCAAAGGCGCCAGAGGCTTTCCAAAAGCAACTGACCCAACTTGTTGACCAGTACTATACCTTGAAAAATGCGCTGGTGGCTTCGGATATACCTGCGGCCCGTCAGGCGGCGGGTACCTTCGTCCTGAAACTGGGCGAAGTGGACATGACCAAACTCGACGGCAAACTGCACGACCAGTGGATGGCCTTGCTGCCAACGCTGAAGGCGAATGCCGAGGCCATCCAGAAGAGTCGCGATCTGGAGAAGCAACGAGCTGCTTTCTCACCGCTTTCGGATCATGTGATCGAAGCTGTGAAGGTGTTCGGGATGCAGCATGAAGTAGCCTATATTCAGTCCTGCCCAATGGCACTTGGTGATAAAGGGGCGTTCTGGCTGAGCGAGATCAAGGACATTCGCAACCCGTACTTTGGAGAAGCCATGTTGGCTTGCGGGGAGACGGAGGAAACCTATAGGAAAGGGCAGAGCACCGGAGCTGCAGCTTCAGATCAGCCGGCTTCCATGCCACAGGAGCACCAGCATTAAGAGCGAACCTTTTTTTCAATGTCATTTCGAACGAAGTGAGAAATCTGGGTCACTGTATCTTCAGATTTCTCGCTTCGCTCGAAATGACATTTATTATGACACCTAATTCAATTATACCCGATCTCCATAACCTCTACTTCCTCTTCCACACGGCCCAATTTCAGTTGTAACCGCTGACCTACTTTCGCGCCGGTCACGGCCTGAGCGATCGGGGCTACGAAGCCAATCAAACCTTGCATGACATCCGCTTCATCCACACCCACGATGGTGAATTTGCGAATGGTGCCGGGCTTGCCGCCGTTGATGGTGCGCAGCTTGACGGTGGCGCCGAAACGCACTTCATCAGGAGTTTGCTCTTGCGGATCGATGACTCTGGCGCTGGCGATTCTACCGTTCAGCGCGCTGAGTTTGCCATTGAGAATGGTGAGCTGGCGGGTGCGGTCGGCCTCGTTTTCGCGGTTGGCTTCTGCCTGGCTGCGCTCGGCCTCCAGTTCTTCCAGCTCAGCGCGTAATTTTTCCAGTCCCTGTGGGCGCACGTAGTTGGGCACTCCCGCCGGCAGGGCAGCCCGGGGCGGAATGATGGGCGCTTCGCCCGCGTCGTCTTCTTTTACAAATGCACGGCTCATGCCCCGTTATACAGCAAGGGAGCGGCAGATGTTTCCGCCGCTCCCTTATCCATTGGTCAGGTATAAGCTGTATACCCGTAAAATAATTTATACAGTAAGTCCTTTATCCATTGTCAAAAAACTCCTTTGTCAAAAAACCAAACTACATCGGCAACTGCAGCACATACTCTTTGCCTTCCGGAACTGTCAGCTTATACCCTCTGATCCAGGGGTTGTAGAGACGCAGCGTTTTGTAGTTGATGCCTTGCTCCAGGGCAAAAGCGGGCAGGTCGTTGATGGTATTGGTTACGGTGAGTGGTTTGCTTGGTAATGGCTTGTAGCCCTGCTCTACAGCCAGGTCGAAGCCGTATTTCTGCGGATTGCCCAGTATTTCTTTCAGCGCCAGGATGCGGAACATGTAGCGGGACGTCTCGTCGTTAAGGTATAAGTCGTAGTAATCCGTCACGCCCTGCTGTTTCATGGCGCGTTCTATACCTGCCATACCGCGGTTGTAAGAGGCGGCGGCGTTGGTCCAGTTGCCAAACTTGGCTTTGGCGGTTTTGAGGTAGCGGCAGGCCGCCAGGGTAGACTTCTGAATATGGTAACGTTCGTCTACTTCGCCGTTCACCACCATGCCATAACCGCGAGCCGTGTCGGGCATCAGCTGCCAGAAGCCGGATGCACCGGCAGGAGAGGTCACATGGCTTAGCAGACTCTCAGCAAGGGCCAGGTATACGAAGTCCTCCGGTATGTCATTCTCCTTCAGCATCTGCTTGATTTCGGGCACGTAGCGCTGCATCCGCTTGAGGGCCAGCAAAGTGCTGGTATGCAGGTAGGAATTGGCCAGCAATTCACGGTCGAGGCGCTCGGCTACATCCGGCACATGCAGCGGCACGGGTTCGCCCGCAAAGGTAATGGCATCGGGCAGGGCAGGGGAAGTGAAAATTTGCCTGTTCGTTTCAAAAGCCCGGTCGCTGCGCTCGTTAGGCGTGGCGTTCAGCTTCAGGCTGTTCTCGCCAGTGAATTGTAAAACCAACAGGGGGGCGACCAGCACCCATCCATACTTAATAAATTGCTGTTTCATAGCGTGCTCCTTTCCTATACCTATCTGTTATAACCTGAAAATCGTGGGTGAATTGTGTATCAAGGTAAGGAAAAATGCAATAGAATGCCACTCGTTGCAGTGGTTTTTAAGTCCGAAGAATGGTTTTTAAGAAATTATTTCCGACCTTAAATGCCTCTTACAGAACACCTAAGGGTATAAAATGCCTGCCTGTGGGACCTCAGATGAGCGGGAGCTGCTGCCCTGTAAATATATGTGTTTTGCAATATTTAGATGAAGAGCTTCTTTTTACAGATGTTCCCTTACTTTCCAAGCAGAAAGGTGAGTGCCCTCGGTAGGCGCTTTGACCAGGCAGCTTCGTTGTGCTGGGCTTCTTTGTCCAGTATCCAAACATAGTCTTTGCCTTCGCGGTAGCCTTTTTGCTGCAGTTCCTGGAGCATCTCGTCTATACCTGGCTGCAGACGCGCTTCGAGGTCGATGCCCCCGTTGTCGATGTAAAACTTCAGCTTCTTCTTTTTGCCACTGTAGGCCTGCACGTCTTTCACATAATCGATGTGCATGATCTTGAAGGCGGGCGACATGCAGAGGGCCTTGCCGAACACCTGCGGAAATTCCCAGGCCAGCATAAAGGCCATGATGCCACCAGCCGACGAGCCACCTGTCAGGGTATGTTTTGTACCCGGTTTGGTGCGGTAACTCTGGTCGATGAGCGGCTTAACCTTGTTCACCACAAAATCCACGTAAGCACTGCCTTTAGCGCCTGGCACATACTCTTCCATGCGGTCCGGACTGTTGTAGATCCCCACGATAATGGCCGGTTTCATTTGCCTGCTGCGAATCAGGCTGTCGGCTATTTCGTCGACGCGCCAATCCACCCCGAAAGAACTGGTGGCTGGGTCGAACACGTTCTGGCCGTCGTGCATGTACAGCACCGGGTATCGTTTGCTGCCTTCCTCGTAGCCCGGCGGCAACCATACGATCAAGTCGCGTGGTTTGAGGCTGTCGGCGGTGAGGTTGTGATGATAGCGCACTGTACCCGTTATGCCGCCGGTGATTTTACGGGCTTCCTTCTTCAGCCAATGCTTTAATTCGTGCTCCATGGTGGTGTCGCCATCCAGTTGCAGACTGAAGTTCGGCAGCGGTTTGCCATTCGCATCGGTGGCCTCGGTCTCCCAGGAGCCTAGCGTAAACTTGTAGGCAACCGATGGCTCTTTCAGGTATAGCGTCTTTTCCCATACATGTCCGCCCACAGGGTGCAGCGCCACTTTGTCCGGCTGCCAGTTACCGAGCGCCGGCGTACTGCCGCTCAGGTATACGCGCTGCGAATCCGGGAGTGTGGCGGCGTTTACCCGGAAGGTGACGCGGACACTGTCTGGCCGTTGCTGGCCCCGGACAGGCAGGCACAGGCAAAACACAGCCAATAAAGTCAACAGGAAGCATCTCATGGGTTTTGCAGCAGGTAGTTATGCCGTAAAGATAGGGGAAATGTCACAGACAGCGGACGTCGAGCGTGAGCGGCTCGTCGGGATTGAGTTCTTTGGTGCCCACGATGTAGTGGCTGAAAGCGTTGAGGGCGCTTTTCTGCAGCGCATGGTATACCGCATCGCTGGGCTGACAGCAGATTTGCATGTAGTTGATGCCCTGCTTGTAGAGTTGCAGCGACACCTCCGGCAAGGTATGGATGTTGTCCTGGGTCAGGTTGTAGATGGTTGTCGTTTTCAGCATCGAACCAACCAGGGGCACATACTTGTTCGTCCGGATAAACCGGTTTCCGAGCCATAGCCCACCGCTCAACACCGGGTTCACTGATTTTACTTTAAACTGGTATACCTGGTGCGTGTGCCACAAGCCGAGACCACTTTCCGTCACTTCGTAGTAGTCGCTTAGTTTATCACTATCCGAGAGGAGCGAGACATTGAAAATGGGCTCGCCGATAGCCGTGTTTTCGACACGTATGGTGCGTGCTGTCGGAAAGGTCAGGTATAGAAATTCGTACAGGAAGGTATTGCGATAGGATTTGGAGATCAGGTTCAGCATGGTAAGGTTACCCGCCCGCAGGCTGGTGAACTGTCTTGTCAGTCCCTTGGGTTCAAAAAAGCGCTTACGCAGACAGGTAGCGAGTTCACGCCCAATTCCCCTGTTCCGAACAGTCGGATCGACCACGACGTCGAAACCAAAGCCAGTCTGCTGCAGTTCGCCCTTGATGCGCATGGGAGCCTGTGCAGCGGTGACACCTGCCAGCACCCTGGCCTCCGGCCCGACCGCGACAAAGGCGGTATGGTCTTCAAACAAGGCAGCCCTGCTCAGGAATTCCGGACGCACGGTTTCGAGCTTCACCATAAAGCCCTGCGGTGACAGACGTTCGATTTCCAAGAGGGCCTGTTCATGTTCAGGACGATAGGGCACTATTTTGAAACCCTTGTTTTTCTTGGCCATCATGTTGTGAAGTAACTCCCCTTTTTTGCGCTTCGTGAACTTCTGCGGGTAGGGCTGGTGGTAAGTAAAGAGAATTTGGTGTTCTTTTGAATACGATATTAATTATAAATAAGATAATATAAAATTTGATTATACTGAGTATTTGTATTGCTGTGACTTATGAGGCGATCGTCTGAATTGTTGCTAAAGCACGATGAAGGATCTGGACAAGTTCCTCTTTTGAGGGAGTGGCCAAAACAAGCGTTTGGCTCGTTGGCTCAAAAGCAAAAAGCCCTCCGATTGAAGGGCTTTTCCTGAAGATGTTTGAATGAATAACTAGGGCGCAGCCGTTGCAATTAAGCCTTGGATGATCTGCAATAAGCCGGACGGGTATACGCCAATGTAAACCAGCAGCAGGGCCAGCACGGTGAGTGTGCCTACACTGGCCAGGTAAATGGAAGGGCGCAGCCTGCTGCGCGGCTGGATGGCAGTTTCTGCCTCCTGTTGCTGGAACATGACGGCCACAATGCGGATGTAGTAGAACAGACCGATGACACTATTCAGTGCCAGCATCACCACCAGCAGCCAGAGCTGCGTGTTCACCCCCGCCGCCAGGATGTAGAACTTGCCGACGAAGCCCGCCGTGAGCGGTATACCTGCCAGCGAAAGCAGCATGGCCGTGAAGACCGCCGCCGTCCAGGGACGCCGCCAGAACAGGGCGCGGTAGTCTTCGAGTTGCTCCGCGTCGCGCTCTGTGTCCGAGAGCATGGCGACTACCCCGAAGGCACCCACGGTGGTGATGAAGTAGGCCACCAGGTAAAAGGTCACCGCTTCCACGCCCATCTGGTTGCCCGCCAGGAAGGCCACCAGCAGGTAGCCCAGGTGCGCGATGGAAGAGTAAGCGAGAATGCGCTTGACGTTGCGCTGCAGCAAGGCCAGCAGGTTGCCCGCCAGCATGGAGGCAATGGCTACGATGGTAAAGATCAGTACAAGGGTCGGGTAACGGAAACCATCGACTTCCATGAAAAATCGAATGAGCACGCCCAGCACGCCGCCTTTGGAAACAGAGGCAATAAAAGCCGTGACCGGAGCCGGTGCGCCTTCATACACATCCGGCGCCCACATATGGAAGGGCACGACGCTCAGCTTGAAACCAATCCCCACGATCATCATCCCGAAGCCGGTGAGTAGGAGCAGCGGCAGTTCCGTGAAGCTCGCAATAGCCGTGGCGATACCTGCAAACTCCATCGTGCCGGTACTGGCATAGACGAGCGCCATCCCAAAGAGCAAAAAAGCCGAGGAGAAAGCTGCCAGGATCAGGTATTTGATGCCTGCCTCGTCGGAACGCTCGCGGGTGCGCAGGTAGGCAATAAGGCCATAAAGCGAAACGCTGAGGATTTCCAAACCTAAGAAAAGCGAAGCAAAATGGGTACTGATGACGAGCACGCAGGCCCCGATGGTCGCCAGCAGGAGCAGAATGTAATACTCCTCCTTGCGCTCTTCCCGTTGCTCGAAATACGCGTAGGAGAGCATGCTGATGAGCAGGGCTGTGAGCAACATCATGCCGATGTAAAAGACACCGAATCCGTCCATCACCAGCAGCGGCCCGATGGTATAGCGCCCCACATCGCGCAACTCAAAAAGCGAGACAAAAGCCGCTAAGAAAGAGAGGGCCGTGATCACGTACATGATCTTGTGGTTGCGCCCCACGGCAATCACCAGCATGGACACCAGCACCGCAAAGGTGAGGATGAGCAATGGCATGAGGTGTTGGAAATCAGTCAGCGTCATGGTTTTAGATTTGAAGATTTGGAGATGAGAGGATTTGGAGATTTGGAAATTTGAAGAGTTGAAGCTGGTTTCGCGTCTTCAGCTTTTTCCGAGCTAAGCTCCTCTGTACTTTCTTCAGCGCGTGCAATGGGTTCTCTTTCTTTATCCGATCCGGTATAGGCCTGCAGTTGCTCCTGTACGCTGGGTCGGGTCGTGTCAAGAAAAGGCTGCGGGTAGAGGCCCAGCCAGAAAATCAGCACCACCATCGGTATTGCAATAAGCATTTCGCGGGCGTTCAGGTCGGGTAGGGTTTGTTTTAGCTTATACTCCTCCAGGAAGATCTTCTGCATGATGCGCAGCGAGTAGATAGTGGCCAGCACGATGCCGATGGTCGCGAAAACCGTCAGCCAGTTGTTGGCTTGCCACGAGCCGACCAGGGTCAGGAACTCCGCGATGAAGTTTCCGAGGCCGGGCAGGCCGAGCGAGGCCATGACAAAGACGAGCGCGATGATGCCCATCTTGGGAGCCGTGGACCAGAAGCCACCCATCTGCCGGATGTCGCGGGTATGGAGTCGCTCATAGAGGAAGCCGGCAATGATAAAAAGAGCGCCTGTGCTCAAACCGTGCGTAATCATCTGCATGACCACGCCCTGCAGTGCCCATTCGTTGAAGGAGAACACGCCCAGTATCACAAAGCCCATGTGGCTCACGCTGGTATAGGCCACCAGCCGTTTGAGGTCGGTTTGCGAAAAGGCCAGCATCGCTCCGTAGAGAATACCGACCACGCCCAGCAGCATGGCCCAGGGGGCAAACTCCACGGTAGCCGTAGGAAAGAGCGGCAGCACAAAACGTAGCAGTCCGTAAGCCCCGGTCTTGAGCAGCAGACCCGCCAGAATCACGCTGCCCGCCGTGGGCGCCTGTGAGTGCGCATCGGGCAGCCAGGAGTGGAAGGGCACGACGGGGAGCTTCACCAGGAAAGCAGCCAGGAAACCGAACATCAGCAGGCGTGCCGCTTCCGGTGCCAGCGTGGTGTTGAGCAGCTCAAAATAACTGAAGGTATAGAGGCCCGTCTGGTTCCCGTGAATGAAGTAAAGTCCGAGGATAGCCAGCAGCATGAGCAGACCAGAGGCCTGTGTGAAGAGAAAGAATTTGAAAGCGGCATAGCGACGGTTCTCGTGTCCCCAGATGCCGATGAGGAAGTACATCGGAATGAGCATCACCTCCCAGAAAAAGTAGAATAGGAAGAGGTCCATGGTGAGGAACACGCCGGTTATACCTGCCAGCACCCACAGCAGATTGAAGTGGAAGAAAGCGACCTTGCTCTGGATCTCCCGCCAGGAAATGAGCACCGACAGCAGCCCCAGGAAAAAGGTGAGCAGCAGCAGGATAAGACTCAATCCGTCGAGCGCCAGGCTGATGCTAATGCCCCATTGCGGAATCCAGGGCTGGTTGAATTGTATCAGCCAGGCCGAACCTGGCGCAGGTATAGGGTTGCTCAGCCACAGGTAGAGCGTCATCCCGAAAACAGCCAGTACCGAGGCCAGCGCTATCCAGCGGGATAGGGCGCGGTTCACCTTCCCGGAAATCCAGGCCAGCACGCCGCCGGCCATCAGTATCACAATCAGCCAGACCAGTATCATAGCAGTAGACTTATGGTTATAATCATGATCGCCCCGACGACAATGCCTGCCACGTAATTGCGCATCACACCGGTTTGGGTAGTGGAAAAGAGCTGGTGCACACCTTGAGTACTATTGGCGATGAAGGTATAGATGGAGTCAATGAAGTCACTTTTATTCACCCGCGACAAGTATACATAAGGCCGCACAAACAGCGTGTCATATAGTTGGTCGAAGCCCCAGCCCGAGTGCCAGAAGCGGTGAATCGCCATGGCTAATTCGGAGCGGTGAATGCTCTCGATGAGCTCCGGTTTTTTGTAGTAGAAAAGGTAGGCAATGAAAATACCACCCAGTGAAATCACCGCCGCCAGCAACTGCAACATCCATTCATACTGCGTGAAATCCGGCACCACGCTCACAGCTGGAAGTATAGGAGCGAGGAAGTCGGAGAACAGCACGACGTGGCCGAAATTGTGTGGTAGCTCGATGAAGCCACCTGCAAAAGACAGCACGGCCAGTATAATCAGCGGCACGGTAATCGCCATGGTTGGTTTGTGTCCGACATGTGTTTTCTCTTCGCCATAAAAGGTGAGAAAGACCATCCGGAAGGTATAGATGGAGGTGATGAACGCGCCCAGCAAACCGGCAAGGTATAACCAGATATTGCCATTCTCACCAGCCAGCTGCAGCCACAGAATCTGGTCCTTGCTGTAGAAGCCCGCCGACACAAGCGGGAAGGCCGCCAGCGAGGCAGCGCCTATCAGGAAGGTATAGAATACGACGGGCAGTTTCTTACTGAGGCCACCCATTTTCCTCATGTCCTGTTCATGGTGCAATGCCAGGATAATCGCCCCGGCACAAAGGAAAAGCAGCGCCTTGAAGAAGCCATGAATCATGAAGTGAAACACGCCCGCCGACCAGGCGCCTACACCCAAAGCCAGGAACATATAGCCCACCTGACTGATGGTGGAGTAGGCGAGTACTCGTTTGATGTCGTATTGCGTGAGTGCCGCAAAGCCTGCAATCAGCAAGGTGATAGCGCCAATTACGGCCACAGCCATCATGGCGGCAGGAGCCAATTCGAACACCACGTGCATACGGGCAATCAGGTATACGCCAGCCGTCACCATGGTCGCCGCGTGTATGAGCGCACTCACCGGCGTCGGGCCCGCCATCGCGTCCGGCAGCCATGTCTGCAGTGGCAACTGTCCGGACTTACCAACTGCACCGCCTAACAGCAGGAAAGCGATGATGACCGCCGTTTCATTGCCTATGGTCCATACCTGCGCCGCTTCCATGGAAATGCTTTGGATGTGCAACGTACCAAAAGTCTGGAAGAGCATGAAGAGTCCGATGGCCATGGCCGTATCACCGACACGAGTGATGATGAAGGCCTTTCGGGCTGCGTAGCCGTTGGCCGGTTCCTTGTACCAGAAACCGATGAGCAGGTAGGAGCAGAGGCCCACGCCTTCCCAACCAAGGTATAGCAACAGCAAGTTATCGGCCATCACGAGCACCAGCATGGAGCCCACAAAGAGGTTCATGCAGGCGAAGAAGCGGGCATAATCTTTGTCTTCGGCCATGTACTCGGTGGAGTAAATGTGAATCAGAAATCCGACAAAGGTAATGACAAAGATAAAGACTATCGAGAGGGCGTCGAGGTGGAAAGCGATGGCCGGACTGAAGCCCGCCACATCAAACCACTGCCATACTTCCTGCCGGATAAAGGCAGGGCGCGAGGTGAGGTATTCTATACCTAATACCAGCGTAACGGCCGCCGAAATACCCACACTCCCGACCCCAATGGCCGAGACTAGCGCTCGCGAAATGCGGTTGCCGAACAGCACTAGCAGTAGGGCGCCGGCAAAAGGCAGGGCGGGGATTAACCAGAGTAATTCTCCCATAGCATTATCCTTTCATAAAGTTAGCCGCGTCGCTGTTGAGCGTCTTCAGCTGGTGATGAATCTGTAATATCAGGGCCAGACCAACCGACACTTCAGCGGCGGCCATCGTGAGGATGAAGATGAACATGATCTGTCCGTCGGGCTGCGCCCAGTGACTTCCCGCCACGATAAAGGCCAGTCCAGCGGCATTGAGCATAATCTCCACCGAAATGAGCATAAATATGATGTTGCGGCGAATCATCACACTGATGAGTCCGAGCATAAAGAGCACGCCCGCCAGCAACAAACCTGTTTCCATCGGTATAGCACTCATATCGCTGCGCTCCTTTCTTTTTGTGGTTCCTTTTCCTGCAGGAAGCGGTGAATGACTTTCTTCTTCTGGCGGCCCAAATGGTATGCCCCGACGATACCTGCCATCAGCAGGATACCGGATAGCTGCACGCTCAGCACGTACGGCCCGTACAGTGCCAGCCCAACAGCCTTCGCATCGACATAGCTACCGGCAGCAGGAGCAGCTGGCATTTCAGCGATGACCAACAGGTATACCAGTTCAGCCAGCAACACAAAGGAGAGGAGGGCAGGACCCATCCAGAGTTTGGGCTGGAGCCACGCTTTTTCCTGTTCCACATCTTCGCGGGTGAGGCTGAGCATCATAATCACGAAAATGATGAGCACCACAATGGCCCCGGCGTACACGATGACTTCCAAGGCGGCCATAAAGGGGGCTCCCATGGTTAGAAACACCACGGCGACGGCCAGAAAAGACACCACGAGGTAGAGCAGGGCATGAATCATATTGTAGCGCGTGATGACCATGATGGTGGCCAGCACGGCAACGGCTGCGGCTATATAAAATGTCAGTTCCATAGGCTATGGGAGTAAACTTTTGATGTCAACAGGAGGGGATTCGTTCTCGGCTTCGCCCTTGCCTTTTCCGCCGATAGCTAGGCCCGCTACCTTGTAGTAGTTATAGCCATGGTACTTGCCTTGTCCGTTGATAAGAAGGTCTTCTTTCTCGTAGACGAGGTTCTGGCGGTTGTACTCGCCCATCTCAAAATCAGGGACGAGCTGGATGGCGTAAGTCGGGCAGGCGTCTTCACAGAAGCCGCAGAAAATGCAGCGCGAAAAGTTAATGCGGAAAAACTCAGGATAGCGGCGCCCGGTCGGGTCTTCGGTGGCCTGCAAGGCAATGCAGTCCACGGGGCAGGCGGCGGCGCAGAGATTGCAGGCCACGCAGCGTTCGCCCCCGTCCGGGTCGCGCGACAGCACAATGCGGCCCCGCCAGCGGGTCGGGAGAATGGCCTTTTGCTCCGGATACTGGATGGTTTCCCGCTTGTGAAACGCATGCAGAAACGTGAGCCACATACTGCGCAATAAACTAAACATAAGTCCTCCTTTCGTTTATCGTTTTATTTCAACTTTCACCTTGAAGGTTTAGTCGATGTAATCTCCACAACTATCCCCTTGAGGGGATTAAAAGGGTGATCATCATGCACGATTATCATCCCCCGCCCCCTTCATTGTCGAGGGTCCCTAACCCCCAAGAGGGACTTTTTCTCTAGTATTTGCTCTCGCTCGCGTCCCGCGAATGTGTGCTATTGGACGGGCTCTGGCCGCTTCAGTTTGTACTTGTCGGCACAAGTGGCGGGACGCCACTGGATAGCTCACACTCGCCAGAGGTGAGCGAGGGCGTGAGATGTAAGCTCTTAGTGAAAGACTTCCCAACTGGCTTTATACCCTTATGGTCCCCTCAAGGGGATAGTCTCGTGTTATCCATTTTTCAACTTTTTAACTCCTAAACTCCCCAACTCCTAAACTCCCTCAAACCCATCATTCAACCACAGCAACACCCCCGCCGTCACCACCAGATTCAGCAGCGTCAGAGGCAGCAAATACTTCCAGCCGTACTCCATCAGTTGGTCATACCTAGGGCGCGGCATGGAGGCGCGCAAAAGGATGAAAATGCCAAGGAAGAAAGCTGTCTTTAGGATAAACCACACGATAGGCGGCAGGAAATCCGGTCCGAGCCAGCCGCCGAAAAACAGGACCACCATCATACACGAAATCAGGGTAATGCCCATATATTCGCCGATGAAGAACATGCCGAATTTCATGCCGGAGTACTCGGAGTGAAAACCGGCGATCAACTCACTTTCCGCCTCCGGAATGTCGAAGGGCAGGCGGTGGGTTTCGGCTATACCTGCGATGAAAAAGATGACGAAGCCTATGATCTGTGGCACCACGAACCACATGCCGCGTTGCGCTTCCACAATGGTGCTGAGATTGAACGAGCCCGCCATCAGCACCACGCCCATCAGCGACAGGCCCATGAACACTTCGTAGGATATCATCTGCGCCGCGCCACGCATGGCACCCAGCAAACTGTACTTGTTGTTGGAGGCCCAGCCACCCAGAATAATGCTGTAAGCTCCCATCGAAGACATCGCCAGAAAGAAGAGCAAACCGACATTCAGGTCTGCCACGACAATGCCCGGCGCGAAGGGAATCACGACGAAGGACATCAGCACTGTGACGACCACGATGGCCGGGGCTAGTATGAACACGGGTTTGTCGGCGAAAGGCGGAATCCAGTCCTGTTTGAAGAACAACTTGATGGAGTCGGCGGCCACAATCAGCAAGCCGAAGGGCCCTGCTCGGTTGGGTCCATAGCGGTCCTGCAACAGAGCCAGCCCGCGTCGCTCGACCCAGATGAGCAGGGCCGCCACGTTCAGCATGACGAAGAGCACGCCGCCGATAATCAGTAAGTAGTTTGGGGTTGCTGTTTCCATTTGAGTTCTCGGTTAAGTGTGGCCCAGGCAGGCAATTCGGCATAAGGTATACCCGGCAATCCGGCAGGCATGCCCGCCGTGCCGCTGCGTATAAGCGTACTTATTTTCACAGGCAGTTGGTATACCTGCCCTTCGATGGTGAAGCTCAAACTTTGGCCCACCTGTAGTTTCATCTGGATGGCGTCTGCTTCGTTGAGCAAGACATAAGGCTCCGGCGCCCGCTCCACAATCGGCGGGGAGTACATGCTGAGTTCTTCGGAACCGAAAATGTGGTGGAGCGGCAGCATGTACAGATGGCCTTCCAGCGGCTGGAATTTTTGCGGAACCGTCTGGGTATAGGGTGTGGTATGGCTGGTGTCCGGTTTGATTAAGCGCAAACCCGGGTCTCCGCCTTTGAGGTGTCCGCCTACTTCCTGCTGGTACTTGTTGGTAGCTTGTACGGAGTTCCAGCCCGGTGCCCAGAAGAATGGAATGATGGACGAAGGCGGTTGTCCGCGGTAGCCTTCCATGGTATAGGAAAGCGGCGCGTCGGGGTCCACCGGCGGTTTGGGTTCGTTCACGTTGATGTTGGCTAGCATGGCGGTGCGGCCGCTGAAACGGTGCGGTGCCCGCGGTATTTTCTGACCGGCAATGCGGAAGTCGGTGCCCGGCGCCACAGCGTCAACCCCTTTAAACTCCGGCATTTCTTTCACCATGGCCTGCAGCACGTCGTCGAAGCCGTGCCAGTGACTGATGCGGTCGTGTGCGAGAATGGTGCCCAACTCGCCCAGCCAGCGCCAGCTTTCCTGCAGGTCATCACCCGTCGGGTATACCTGAAAGAAGCGCTGTGCCCGGCCTTCGTTGTTGATCAGCGTTCCGTCTGACTCGGCGAAGGTGCCCGATGCCAGTAAGATGCTGGCTTCTTCGGTAGTGGCATTGTGCAGGTGGTCCAGCACGATCACGTTCTTGCATGTCTTCAGGAAATTGGTCACCATACCTGCGTTGGCCCGTCGGTAAAGGTCGTTTTCCAGGATGATGACTGTATCGGCATAGTCGTTAAGTATCGCCTCGAATGCCGACTCCAGTCTGTGACCGCCCAGCATGGCGAAGCCCATGCTGTTACACTCAGGCAAGGTGAGCACAATGCCCGCTTCTTTTTCTTTCGCTACCAGCGCATTGGTAATGTTGGCCGTGGCCATGAGTACCCGTTCGCTGCCGCAGTGCGTGCCGGAAATCACCAACGGTTTTTTCGCCGCCATCAGGGCATCGGCAATCTGTCGTGCCAACTGGATTTCGTTTTCGTTCAGCCCAGTCACTTCCGGGAAATCAGCATGGATAAAATTGGCCACCGCGAAACCCAGTCGCGCAATAGCGTCCGGGGAATCGTTGTAGGTATGGGTGGCGATTTCGTCGAGTTTAGTGTTGTGGATGGTGGCGATGAAGAGCGGGCCCATTTCGTCCTGCATGAGTTCGCGTACGGCGGCATCCTGCCACACCGGTATGTTGGCTTTGGAAATGTGCTCCAGCGAAGGCTGTTTGCGCACCGATTGCCGCACAGCCAGCGCCAGCATGGGAGCGGTGTTGGTTAAATCTTCACCCAAAATGAACACGGCGTCGGCTTGCTCCACTTCCCGCAGCGATGGGGTTCGGGCGGCACCTTCTTTCAGAATCTTCAGTGCCAAACATACCAAGTCATGCTCGGTGTCAGAAACACCGTGATGGAAGTTGTCGTCGCCCACTAGTGTCTTCAACATAAAATTCGATTCCAGCGAAGCCCGTGGAGAGCCAATCCCAATCACACTGCCGGTCCGGAATGCCGCTGCGGCTGCCTGCAGGGCAGTCAATTTATCAGTGGCTTCGGGGAGTTTCGCCCGCACCAGCGGTTTGCGGATGCGGCCGACATGGTTCACATGCTCGTAGCCGAAGCGGCCGCGGTCGCAAAGGAAGTAGCCGTTCACTTCGCCGTTATATCGGTTGGTGATGTTGCGTAAGGTGCCGTAGCGTTCGCCTGCCGAAATGTTGCAACCAAGGCTGCAGTGGTGGCACACCGATGGCGCCATCGTCAGGTCCCATTTGCGGGTATAGTGTTGTTTCAGGGTCTTGTCGGTGAACACGCCGGTCGGGCAGACTTCCACCAGATTGCCGCTAAACTCGCTCTCCAATACGCCGTCTTCGTGGCGACCAAAATACAGGTGGTTGTGGGCGGCGAACACATCGAGGTCCTTGCCGCCTGCATAGTCTTTATAGTAGCGCACACAGCGGTAGCACTGTATGCAGCGGTTCATTTCGTGGTTGATGAACGGGCCGAGGTACTGGTTGACATAGGTGCGCTTGTCGAAACGATAGGCGCGGTAGTTGTGGCCTGTCATCACGGTCATGTCCTGCAGGTGACAGGAGCCTCCTTCGTCGCAAACGGCGCAGTCGTGCGGGTGGTTAGTCATCAGCCAGCCGATGATGTGTGCACGGAATTCCTTCGCTTCCATGTCGGCAATGGAAATGCGCATGCCGTCGCGCACCTGTTCCATACACGACATAAAGAGCTTGCCCTTGGTGTCATTTTCGTCCTTGTATACCTTCACGGCGCACTGCCTGCAGGCACCGATGGAGCCCATGGCCGGGTGCCAGCAAAAGTAGGGAAGGTCCTTGCCGAGGGTGAGGCAGGCTTCCAACAGGTTTTTGCCTGTAGGTACTTCGTAGGGTTTGTCGTCTATATAGATGGTTGCCATACTTTCGCTTTGCTCCAGGGACAGTGTTGTTCGTGAATGTGTCGTTCAAAATCTTCTCTGAAGTATTTCAGAGCGCTCTGCAGGGGTTCCATGGCGCCGGGGGCAAGGGCACAAAACGTGTTGCCGGGGCCGAGGTATTTGGTATGAAAGTCGAGTGTGAGGAGGTGTTCAGGCTTGCCTTCGCCCCGGTCGATAGCCAACAGGATTTTCTCTACCCATGGCAGTCCTTCGCGGCAAGGCGTACAGAAGCCGCAGGACTCCTGCGCAAAGAAATGCTGCAGGTTGTGCACAAAACCAACCGGGCAGGTCTGGTCATCGAGGATAATCATGGTGCCCGTACCCATGCGACTGCCGGCAGCCTGTATGGCGGTATAATCCATCGGCAAATCCAGATGCTCTTCCACCAGAAAATCCGTGGAAGCGCCACCCGGCAGAAGGCCTTTGAACAGGTAACCATCCTGCATGCCGCCGCCGTGTTCTTCAATCAGTTCGCGGATGGTGGTGCCCATGGGCAGTTCCCAGCAACCAGGTGTTTTCACGCGGCCGCTGATGCCGTATAGTTTGGTGCCGGCGTCTCCAGTTTTGCTCAGGCCTTTGAACCACTCCGCTCCGTTATTGATGATGTGGGGCAGACAGCAGAGCGTCTCCACGTTGTTCACGATCGTAGGCTTGCCAAACAAGCCACTCACCTGAGGGAAAGGCGGCTTGGCGCGTGGGTTCGCCCGCTTGCCTTCGAGCGCATTAAGCAAAGCCGTTTCTTCGCCGCACATATACCGGCCCACGCCGGTGTGCAGGTGCATGTCCAAATTGAAGCCTGAACCCAGAATATTTTCACCCAAGTAACCCGCTTCATAGGCTTCGTCGAGTGCCTTGATGATTTCTCGTGCCGCCACCTTGTAGGCCCAGCGCATGAAGATGTAGGAAATGCTGGCGTCGATGGCATAGGCCGCCACAATCATCCCTTCTATCAACTGGTGCGGATTGCCTTCCAGCAACACGCGGTCCTTAAAGGTGCCGGGCTCCATCTCGTCGGCATTAGCCACGAGGTATTTGGGCTTGGCCACTTCAGGTCCCATCGGCACGAAACTCCATTTCAGGCCGGTGTTAAAGCCCGCACCACCGCGCCCGCGCAGGTCGGAGGCCTTGACCAGATTCTGCACGTCGGCAGGGGCCATCTCTTTCAGGATTTTGCGCACAGACTGGTAGCCGCCCACTTTCTCGTACTCTTTGAGCGAGAGCGGTGCGCGTCCGGGGACAATGTGTTGGGTCAGGGGCTTCTCCATGGGTATGCCCGCTTGGGTTTTAGGTATACTTTTCCAGAATCTCGTCCAGTTGTTCCACCGTTAGGTCACGGTACAGATCGTTGTCAATCATAAGGGCCGGGGCTCGGTCGCAGGTGCCGAGGCAGCAATTGGGTAGCAAAGTAAAGCGGCCGTCTTCAGTGGTCTGGCCGTATTGGATGTTGAGTTTCTCGTAAAGGCGGTCGCGTATACCTTCGTAGCCCATCACCCAGCAACTGATGCTGTCGCACACCAAAATCACATGCCGCCCCACCGGTCTGCGGAAAATCAGGTTGTAGAAAGTAGCCACACTGTCCAGCTCCGCCGGCGACATGCCCACATAATCCGCCACATCTTTCAGGCTTTCGTCCGACACCCAACCATGGCTGTGCTGCACGATTTTCAGCGCTTCGATGCACGCATTTTTCGGTGATGGCACCAAGCTGATTTCGTGGTCGATTTTGTGTTTTTCTTCGGTGGTCAGCATGTGGATATATGGTTAAATTACTACATGGTTAAATGGTTGTTTTCCTGTTCAGGTATGGCGTCATCCCGTCTTCCCCTTTAGCTTCAGGCCAAAGGTCAGGCCGATGTTGAAGCCGCTCGTCCGGACTTTCGTTTGCCTGAATTCAGAGCGTTGGTTTTCAGGCTCAGGTAATGCTATACCCGTTTCATGTTCTGCTATAAAGGGACCAATCTCTGATTCTGGGGAGAGCCGGGTACTAGCTTTGATAGCTAAAAACCACTCTGGTCTATCTATAAGATGGGCCGTTTAACTGGCGTTAAACCCTACCAGCCAATTCGTCTGCGCTGCAGTTCGGCTATAACTTGCATCATCTTTTATATGATGCAGCAGAAGTGCCGGTCCTATACTGAGATAGCGTTTTCGGTTTTGTGAACCCAGCATATAGTTCAGCGAAGCTGACCAAATAGCGCTTCGTAGAAACATGTAATTTCCTATGCCTATGTCATCGTATCCATTTACTTCGATGTAGTCAACCAAACCTGTTTCTAGAGCAATGCCTTGACGCCCTTGCAGCCAGTAGTTGGCAGCTAAACTGAGTGTAGGAATTTTGCTGCTTTTTGGATGCTCCGTACTGCCACTACTAAACCAACCACCGGTTTGCGTATCACCTAATCCGGAAGCCCGCATCTGGTTTTCGATATCGCTTTGTGGCCCCATCAAGCCCACACCACCCGTCACGGACAGGTATAGCCGCTTTACCTGATTTTCATCAAGCTCCTGCGCCTGTAGCCCAATGGTCGCCAAACAAATCACTATGCAAAGCCCTATTTTCAAGTTTTACACTTTTGAAATCCTCAACTCTATTACTCCTAAACTTTCACCTATCAATATCCGCCAGTACATAATCCATGGCGCCCAGTATCGACAGCAAATCCGCTACGGTATAGCCACGTGTGATGTAGGGGAGCATTTGCATGTGCGGGAACGAGGGAGTGCGGATGCGTACCCGGTAAGGGGACGTGTTACCATCACTGGTCAAGTAGTAGCCGTTGGCTCCTTTGGTGGCTTCGATGCAGCTCATGGCCTCTCCCGGCGGTATCACAGGTCCCCAGGTCACACCCAAAAAGTGCGTAATGAGCGTCTCGATATCGTGCATGGTGTTTTGCTTAACAGGCGGAGTAGTGATGGGATGGTCGGATTTGTAAGGACCGGCCGGCATGTTCTTCACGCACTGCTCGATGATGCGCAGGCTTTGGCGCATTTCTGCTACCCGCACCACAGCCCTGTCGTAGCAATCACCGTTTGTGGCAGTGGGTACTTCGAAGTCGAACATTTCATACCCGGAGTAGGGGCGCATTTTACGGAAGTCCCACTCGAAGCCGCAGGCTCGCAGGTTTGGCCCGGTCACGCCCCATTCGATGGCTTCGTCTTTGGTGAAGATGCCGATGCCAACCGTGCGGGCTTTGAAGAGACTGTTCTTCATCACCATGTTATCGTATTCCTTGATGCGCTTCGGGAAGTAATCGAGGAAGCGCTGCACTAGTTGTTCCCAACCTTTGGGCAGGTCTTGCGCCACACCGCCGATGCGGAACCAGTTCGGGTGCATGCGACCCCCACAGATGCCTTCGATGATGTCGAAAATCTTTTCTCGGTCGGTGAACATGTAAAACACTGGCGAGAGCTGGCCTACGTCCTGCGCAAAGGTGCCATACCATACCAGGTGACTGGCAATGCGGAAAAGCTCGCACAACATCACCCGGATATACTTCACCCGTTCCGGCACTTCAATGCCAGCCAGTTTCTCCACGGCCTGCAGGTAGGCGAGGTTGTTCATCACGCCGCCAAGGTAATCTACCCGGTCGGTATAGGGGATGTAGGTATGCCAGGATTGGCGCTCACCCATTTTCTCAGCGCCACGGTGGTGGAAGCCAATGTCAGGTATAGCGTCCACAATATCTTCGCCGTCGAGCTGCAGGACGATGCGCAATACACCATGCGTGCCGGGGTGTTGCGGACCGATGTTGAGGAACATGAAGTCCGTATCATCGCTCTGCTTAGCCAGTCCCCATTCTTCGGGCTTGAACTGCAGGGCCGATTGCTCGAGGTCTATCTTGTCGTCATAAAGCTGGAAAGGCCCCATCTCGGTGGCACGGGCCGGATGCTCTTTGCGGAGCGGATGGCCGACCCACGTGCGCGGCATCAGAATGCGGGAGAGGTGCGGATGTCCTTCGAAGCGGATGCCGAACATATCGTATACTTCGCGCTCGTACCAATTGGCATTTTGCCAGAGTCCGCTGATGCTAGGGGCTTTCGGGAAGTCTTCGCGAAGGCCTGCTTTTAGTCTGATAAAGGTGTTGCGCTCAAAAGAGAAGAGGTGGTAAATGAGCGTGAAGCTATAAGGTATATGGCCGTTCTCGGGTTTGCGGGTGCGTTCGTCAATGGCCGTCAGGTCGAAGAGGAGGAGGAAGGGTTGGGGTAGGTCGTGCTTCAGGAATTTGAGCACTTCCGGCACATGGTCCACAGGAAGCCAGAGGGTGAGGATGTCATCCTTGGTGGGCTGCGTCTTGAACGTATCTTCGCCGTACCGCGACCGGAGTTGCTCCAGTATGCCGCTGTTGTTGTTCATGGGAGGAGGCTGTAAGAAGTTGATGTAATATGTTAAGTCATGTACTCTCTTTCTTTTTAATGCTAAGTTTATAACTATCTCTTGCTAGCGTTGCAACTGCAGTCGCTTATTGCTACTTACCTCGTTTCATTGCTTCGCCTGTGCGGCGGGCACTCACTTTTTTCCTTGATGAAAAAAGTAAGCAAAAAATCAAGACGATTTTGAACTCGCTGACCGCTCAAACAAAAAATCGTCAATTGTGCACCGGGCACCGCTTTCTGTTGCATTTTTCAAGTGCAAGAATGCTAGCTATGCGTGCCGGTGGACGATAGCTATTGCCACAATACTTATACCTCAAAGCATTGGCAGCCCAAAATCCCCTCTTGAGAGGGGCAGGGGTGTGTCAAGCGTTCACTAGAATCCTGTTGATCCTTAAATCTTGTAAATCCTTAGGGTAGGGGCCCTATACAAAGATTCAGACAGACTATACCCTGTGCACGATTCGGACAGGCCACGACCTGTCCCTACAGGTTTTTGTCTTCTCAACTCTTAAACTCTCAAACTCCTAAACTTCTATATTTCATCCGGCGACCTAAACTCATTCATCTGGCTCCAACGTTCTTTCTTGCCCGCTTTTACTTCTATTTTTTCCGGTCGGATCACCCCCTGATCGCCGATGGTCCAACTGAGGGGGCGGCGCTCTTTACCTACCCGGTCGGCCAGTAGCATCAGTCCTTCCATGAAGGCGTCTGGACGGGGAGGACAGCCGGGAACGTAAACATCCACGGGAAGGAATTTGTCGACGCCCTGTACCACGCTGTAGATGTCGTACATGCCGCCAGAGTTGGCGCAGGAGCCCATCGAGATCACCCATTTCGGCTCCATCATCTGCTCATGCAGGCGCTTGATGATGGGGGCCATTTTGATGAAGACGGTTCCGGCGATGATCATCACATCGGCTTCTCTTGGGGTGCCCCGGATAACTTCCGCCCCAAAGCGGGCCACGTCATACTTGGGCGTCATGCTGGTCGCCATCTCCACAAAGCAACAGCTCAGCCCGAAGTGGAAGGGCCACATGGAGTTCTTCCGGCCCCAGCCGATCAGGTCCTGCAGCGTGGTGAGCATGATGCTCTGCTGCACGGTCTCCTCGTAAGAGCTGGTGCCTGTCACGGCTTTGGCTGGCTCATCGGGTTTGCTTAACCACCATTTCATATCGTAGGGTGTTTCGTTACATTTTTCCCAAAAGCTTAATGCGATTAGGTACAGGCCTTATCAGAGTTTCTTTGTCCTTTGTCAAAAGCTCAGTTTAAGCTTGGCTTCTGCAGCATGCGCTTGTAGGCGGCCAATATTTTCTTTCCGTCCGGACCGAAGTCCAGCGCGCCGTTTCGCCACTCGTAGACCAGCACCACCACCAGCATGGCAATAAAAACGAGCACGCCGAAATAGCCATACCAACCCAATTCGGGGAAGGCAATGGCCCAGGCGAAAATAAAGATGGTCTCCACGTCGAAAATCACGAACATCATGGCGACCATGTAGAACTGGGAGGAGAAACGGATGCGGGCACCGCCTGCGCTCACGATGCCGCCTTCGTACGTCTCACCCATGGCGCGGCCGTGACCGCGCTGGCCGAGCACATAAGAAAGGCCCAATATCAGTAGTACCAGGCTGAGCACGATGGCACCATAGACCGCCAATGGCCACAGTAAAGTTGTTGTTTCAGCTGTTTCCTGCATGGTTTCTCCTAATCAATACTATCCGGGCTACTACTCGTGGTGCCCGGTTATATAATGCTCGAGGTCTTCGATAATACACTTTTGCTCATCGATCATGCACTTCACGATGTCACCAATCGACACCAGCCCTACGAGTTGTTGCTTGTCCATGACGGGCAGATGGCGGATATACTTTTCAGTCATCAGGGCCATGCACTGGTCGATGGTCGTGTCGGGTGTCACCACAACGGGGTGCTCACTCATGATTTCACGCACCAGGGTGTCGCGCGATGCCTTGCCTTTCAGAATCACCTTACGGGCATAGTCACGCTCAGTGAACATCCCGGCAAATTTGTCATGATCCATCACAATGAGTGCGCCCACGTTTTGAGCCACCATCTTTTCGAGTGCGCTGTAAACAGTGCTATCTGGGGAAATGGAGATAACCCTATTTCCCTTTTTCTGGAGTAAGTGCCTGACAGTTCCCATAAAACCTCCTGTATGCTTGTAATATATGCTTGAGTGATAGGGTGTTATACGAGAGTGTTTCAAAACCGGACAAAGAATTGTTTAAATAGTACTTAAAAATATTATAAACCCTGAATTTAGGGGTGTCACCTTCTCCTTCCTTGAACTGATGTTACGACTCAAAAAGAGGTATAGCCTATTATGAACAGACTGGTATTTATATAAGATTGGTTTGTATGTAATTCAAAACCAAGTAGATAGCCTTGCGTTATGAAGTGTAGATGAATTTCTGATTTCACTTTACCAAGTTTCACCTTCATTCGCACACAGCCATGGAACCGTTCATCATGCTCTTCAAAGACATCAGCTACAAAGACATCAGCAAAGTGGGCGGAAAGAACGCCTCTCTCGGAGAGATGTACAATCAGCTCAACCCGGAAGGTATACGCGTGCCCGATGGCTACGCAACCACCTCGGCTGCCTATTGGCATCTTCTGGAGCAGCAACATCTGAAAGCACAGTTAACAGAGGCGCTCGACAGACTGGACACCAGCGATTTCCATAACCTATCCGAAGTGGGCAAGCAGGCAAGAGAACTGATTCTGAGTACCCTCTTGCCGGAGGAGATTCAGGCAGAAATCGAGAAAGGCTATACCTATTTGAAATCAGCGTATGGCGAACATATTTCGCTGGCCGTGCGCAGCAGTGCCACCGCCGAAGACCTGCCCACCGCTAGCTTTGCCGGCCAGCTGGAAACTTACCTCAACGTAAGCGGCCTCCAGAATCTTTTCAGCGCCTGTCACCACAGTTATGCCTCTTTGTTCACGGACCGGGCCATCAAGTATCGGGTGGACAATGCGTTTGAGCACATGCAGGTGGCGCTCTCGGTAGGTATACAGACCATGGTGCGCTCAGACAAAGCCTGCTCGGGTGTGATGTTCACGCTCGATCCGGATACCGGGTTTGAGAAGGTGGTAGTGGTTTCTGGCTCCTGGGGCCTGGGGGAGAATGTGGTGCAGGGGGCTGTGAATACGGATGAATTCATCGTCTTCAAACCGATGCTTGACAAGGCAAGGCAATCCATCATTTCGCGTAAACTTGGCAGCAAAGCCAAAACCATGGTATACGCTGACAAAGCCGAGGGTGAATTGCAAAGCCCGGCTGATGCCATCATCAATCTAGACACGCCCGCGGAACAACAGGAGCAATATGTGCTGGCAGACGAAGAAGTGGTGCAGCTAGCTAAATGGGGCCTGCGCATCGAAGAGCACTACCAGCAGCCCATGGACATTGAGTGGGCCAAAGACGGCCTCTCGGGCGACCTCTTCATAGTGCAGGCCAGACCTGAGACAGTACAGAGCCAGCACAAGAACGCGGCGTTTTTTACAGAATATACCTTGCAGGAAAAGGGCAAAGTGCTCTGCTCAGGTATAGGCTTGAGTAACCGCATTGTGTCAGGTATAGCCCGCGTGCTGCACACCCCCGCCGAGAGCGATAAACTGCAGGCAGGCGAGGTGCTCGTAACCCGCAAAACCGATCCCGACTGGGACCCTATTCTGAAAAAAGCCAGCGCCATCATAACCGAACAGGGCGGCCGCACCAGCCATGCCGCCATCGTGGCGCGGGAAGTGGGCGCCGTGGCCGTACTGGGCACCAACGATGCCACCAAAACCATACGAGACGGGCAGGAGGTAACTGTATCGACAGCGGGTGGGGAGACGGGCTATGTGTTTGAAGGCAAACTCGCATGGGAAGAGAAAAAGACCGATATGAGCAAGCTCGGTAAGCCCCACACCAAAGCGATGCTCATTCTCGGGGATCCGGAACAAGCCTTTAAGTATTCTTTTCTGCCCAATGATGGCGTCGGGCTGATGCGGATGGAATTCATCATTACCAACTCCATCCAGATTCACCCCATGGCGCTCACACATTTCGACCAGGTAGAGAATAGAGAGGCCCGTGAAAAGATAGAGCAGCTCACACACCATTACCCAAACAAGGCCGACTATTTTGTCGACAAGCTGGCCGAGGCGACAGCGGTAATTGCAGCGGCCTTTTACCCCAAAGACGTGATCGTGCGGATGAGTGATTTCAAGTCGAACGAGTATGCCAACCTGGTGGGTGGCCGGCAGTTTGAGCCCGACGAAGCCAATCCGATGATCGGACTGCGCGGGGCCTCCCGCTACTACCATAAGCTTTACCAGGAAGGCTTTGAGCTGGAATGCCGGGCCATGAAAAAAGTAAGGGAAGAGATGGGCCTGACGAATGTGAAACTGATGATCCCGTTTTGCCGCACCGTGCAGGAAGGTGAGAAAGTGATCAGGCTGATGGCAGACCATGGGTTAAAGCGCGGGGAGAACGGCCTGGAGGTATACGTGATGGTGGAGATCCCAAGCAATGCCTTACTGGCCGAGGAGTTTGCCGCGCATTTTGACGGCTTTTCCATTGGCTCCAACGACCTCACACAACTTACCCTGGGGGCTGACCGCGATTCGGGTTTGCTCAGCGATATCTTTTCACCCTTTGATCAGGCGGTCCAGCAGCTTATTGTGATGACCCTGCAAAAAGCCAAGAAGACGGGTACCAAAGTCGGTCTCTGCGGCCAGGCCCCGAGTGACTATCCCGCCTATGCTGCCTTCCTGGTAGAGCATGGCATCGATAGCATTTCTTTTAACCCGGATGCTTTTTTCAGAGGGCTGGAAAACATGCTGGAGGCGGAGAAGAAAAAAGGGATGGCTTAAGTCCGGATGGCCTCTGCTAATAAAGCGTCGACCTGAATGCCATTGGATATGTGCGGAATCGTGTTGCAGGTGATGACCTGGGCAGCGCCTGCCTGAAGCAGGGCCTCATAGGCTCCCTCGGCGAAAACAGCGTGCACGCCAATGCAAACGGGTGCCTGTGGCGTAAGTTGTTTCAGGTGCTGCACCGTTTCGATCATGGTTCTGGCCGTGGAGATGATATCGTCGACCAACACGGGCGTATGCTGCTGGTAACTGGCCATTTCGGGTTGGGTCACCTGCACTTCACGGTCGCCGAGTCGTGTCTTGTTCAGCACCAGGTAGGGCGCATCCGCCAGTCCGGCCACCTCACTCACCCACTGCAAACTCTCTTCATCCGGACCGATCAGAATGGGCTTGTCGATGTGAGCCTTCACCCAGGCAGCTACAATAGGTGCGGCATGCAGCGCCTGTGCAGGTATAGCGTATAGCTCGTTCATGTGGTGGAAGCGGTGCAGGTGCGGGTCGATGGTGTAGAGCCTGTCTACGGTGCCCGAAAGCAGGTCGGCAAAATAGCGGGAAGTCACGCCTTCGCCGGGATGGAACTGTTTGTCCTGCCGCATGTAGGCCAGGTAGGGGGCTACCAGGCAAACTTCGGCTGCGCCTAATTCTTTCGCGGTGTTGGCCATGAAGTAAAGTGGCAGCAGCTTTTGATCCGGCTGGTGCAGTGTGCAGACCAGTACGACCTTCTGATCCTGCACATCCGACAGAATGCGCACGTAGCTCTCGCCATCTGGGAAACGGCGTATAACGGCTTCTCCACGCTCAGCCTGTAAGTGCACTGCTAATGCTGCAGCAAGGGCTTCGTTTCCGGGCAGGGCAAATACGAGGGTTTTCATGGGCTAACCAGTTCTACAATATGGCCTGAGCTATGCAGGTAATTAAGGGCGTAGCTTAGCTCACCCTGCGACTCGGAATAGATCGTGAACAGCAGCTCCCCTTTTTTCACATACCTGCCAAGCGGAGCCTGAAAGCGTATACCTGCACCCGGTGATTTCGGGGCACCCGCCAGCTTGGCGACTTTGGCGAGTTTCCGGTTGTCGATGCTGCGCACCACGCCGCTTGACATGGCCACTACTTCATGCTGTAAAGGTGAGGCCACAGGTTCCTGGAAACCTCCCTGCGCGGCGCAGATGCGGTAGAATTTTTCAAGTGCCGCGCCGCTTTGCAAAATCCCCATCGCCTTTTCAAAACCTGCCCCCTTAGGTGCCAGTCCAGCCACTTCGAGCGTCAAACCAGCCAGTTGTACTGCCCGGTCACGCAGGTCTGTGGGGGCGGCCGCTTCGTTGCGCAGCACCGACAAAACATCCAATGCCTCCAGGGCTGGTCCTATACCTTTACCCACAGGTTGGGTTCCGTCCGTGATCAGCACCTCCACTTCCATCCCGATCGCCAGCCCTACCGCCCGGAAGTAGTATTCCAGCAGGAAGGCCTCTTCCTTGGACCGCACCTTGGCTGTCTGGCCTACCGGAATGTCGATGACGGTATGCGTAGAACCCGCTGCTGCTTTTTTGGAGAGGACGGAGGCAATCATTTGCCCGGCACTGTCCACGTCGAGGGCTTTTTCCACTGAGATGATAATGTCATCCACCGGACTCAGCTTCACAGCGCCGCCCCAGGCCATGCAGCCGCCCTCTTTCTTGACGACTTCCTTTATTTGCTCCAGCGTCAGGTCAACCGGCGTCATGGTTTCGATGACATCGGCTGTGCCGGCAGGGGAGGTGATGGCTCTGGAAGAGGTTTTGGGTATAGTCAAGCCAGCGGCGGCAAGGATGGGTACCACAATCGGAGTGGTGCGGTTGCCCGGCAGTCCGCCCACGCAATGCTTGTCAACGACCATTTTTTCTTTCCACTGCAGGCGTGAACCGGATTCGATCATGGCGCGGGTGAGGTAGATCACTTCATCCAACCCCAGGTTGTCGCCGGAGCAAACGGTGACAAAAGCAGCGATCTCTATTTTAGAGTATAGGCCCTGCGTGATGTCTGCGATGATCCGTTGGATGGCCTCTTCGTTGAACTTCCGCCCGAACATCTTCGCCCGTACCTCGCTGAACGAAAGGATAGGCCGTAAATGGGTGACGGTGATCAGGTCGCCTTCCTGGGCATGCAGGTGCCGGAATCCCTCCTCGGAAAGCACGGCTTCCCCGGGTTGTATGATGTCGGAGGTGATGACGTTGAGCGTTGCGATGATATGGTGCGATCCATGGTTCACCGATACCCGCGTGTTGGCAGTGAAGCCCTCAGACCGACATACCTGACAGTCGGCCCGCATGAAAACGATGTTTTCGGTATGGGTGTCGATGCCCAGGCGGCGCAGGCGCAGTATGTTGGAGTTGCTGTCAGGCATAGCGTCCGTTGCAAAGGTCCTCCACTTCTTTCATCACGCGTTTGGCCCGTTCCTCGTTCAGACCAGCCCGGTGCAGGAGTTCCTCGTGGTGCAGCAGCTCACTGCACAGCACGATCTTCAGGTCCAGTAGCCGCTGTTTTTCCGCTTTGGTAAGCGTGGTTAAGGTGGTGAGCGGGTATAGTCGGTACGAGTCCACAATGTCTTTGAGGCCCCCTTTATGCGGATAATCCCAGCCAATTAGCTTCATTTGCATGCAGGACGCAAAGCGGATGGCGTCTTCGGTGAAGCGGGTGTTCGTCATCACCCAGACCTCATGAAAGCGAATTTCAAACTCATTCTCAGATGGCCATACCTTCTCCACGTCTTTGAAGCGGGAGTGGATGTACATCGGGATCTTTACATCAGATTTGTTGCGCTTCAGGTTGTGGTATTTGCATTCGATCATCACCCGCCTGCCATCCTTCACCGCCAGCACATCTATTTCGTGGCGCACACAGTGGCCGTCTATGAAAACACCGATCTCTGTCAGGTAACCCTGCGCGCGCAGGATTTCAGCCACAAACTTCTCAAAAGGAAAGCCGGAAGGACCCAATTCCATGATGCCCTGCTTTAAACTGTAGCGGGCAGCGGCCGTGCTGGAAATTCGCTTCAGGATGGCAAAGGCCTTGCGGTAAATCTTTTTGGTGGAGATGCCTGGCGTGAGTTCGGGTACCAGTTGGCGGATGACCTCGTCAGCCTGCTCCTCATCAGCCCCGGACTTGAGGAGCGAGAGCCGGAGTTTGCCTACAGAGAAAAGTACTTTCTCGCCTGAAGCTTTTGTCACGACCAGCTGGTCTAGTGTGTCCTTCATGGTGGGTGCTTGTTTAGGAATCAATTTCAGGAAAGCCAGGCAGATATCCAATTTATACCTGCCATACCTTTTTGAAATTAATCTTTCGAGATGCGCGACCAGATCTCGTTCACCGGAGCACCCGTACTGCTCTGGCCGGAGTGGTGCCAGTTGCCGTCTTTCACCTCAAAGTTAAAGCTAAGCGACATCCCCACCCGGCTGCTGTCCCGCGAAAAGAACTCGATGTTTTCGGTGTACTTGCCGTTTTCGGCGGTATAGGTGCCTCCGCCTGTGCCGGAGAACTGACCTGTTTCAGAGTTGAAGGCGATCCACTGGAAGCGGGTGCCGGAGAGCACCTTCAATGTCTTGCGCGGGCCGGGGCGCATAGTGTTCATCTGGCCGTCGCGCTCGCGGCCCGTAATGCGCCAGGTGCCCGCCAGCGGCGAGTTGCTGTTGCTTTCGTTGATGCGGTTCCAGGTGTCTGTCAAGCCGTCCCTGCTCAAAATCCACTGATCTTTTTTGAGTCTGTAGTTCGCCGAAGTGCTCGTGCCTACTTGGGTCGAATCTATGGTGTTGAATTCGTATTTGAATTCAAACCTTCCGTTGGATAAGGTATAGGTGCCACCGGTTGTGCCCAGAAACTGCTTGTTTTGCTGGTTGAACCGGGCAAACGTCATGAAGCCGTCTTGTACCAGCATCACCACTTCATTCCCTTGGCCGTCGGTTGTGCGCCAGGCGCCTTCCAGTTCCGTAGCCTGCTGCATGGCATGTTCTGTAGTTGTAGCTGTAGCAGCAGCAGTGGTGCTGGCGGCGGTGCCTGTTGCAACAGCGCTACTGCCAGATGATACAGTTTGGTCTCCATTGTTGGTAGAAGTTGCGTCAGTGCCGGCGCAGCTCATCAGGAGAAAAAAGGAGAGTCCTGCAGCGGAGGTGTTCTTCAGTAGTTTTATCATGGATGCTTGCGGTTATGGGTTTGACATAAAAAAGCCGCGCTATACCAGGTATAGGCGGCTTTGATATTGCGGTTACTTTATCTTAACGGGCAACTCCAGGTTTTCCCATCGCATCAGGATGCCGTTTTTACCGACCACATAGGCCAGTCGCTCGTGCATTTTAGCAGCTCTGCGGGGCTTGACCGTTACCCGTAGCGCGTCCTGCCGCTCGTCGTACTCCGTGCCCCACTGGCCGGTAGCTTTGTTGAAAATCACCGTCCAGCTGTTCTCGTTGGGGATGGTATAGAGGCTGTACTTGCCTTTGGCCAGGTGTCTTCCCTCGATCTGCACATCCTGGCTGAACTCGATCGTAGTGGCCTCGTTGGCCCCGGCGCGCCAAACTTTTCCGTAAGGGACCAGTTCTCCCCAGATCCTGCGGTTTTTGACGGCCGGACTGCTGTATTCGATGGTTACTAGGGCATCGCCGATCTTGCCAGAGGCGGTGGCCGGCGGGCTCGGGCGGTTATTCCTGTTGCCGTTCTGCGCCATTGTCAGCAAGGGAGCCAGCACCAGGATAGTTAGTAGTATATGACGGAAATAAAATGAAGTTTTCATAAAGCGATAAAAGGAATACCTGATTGGTTAGGCTAAGATAGTCAAAAGAATAGACTGGATTGCAAAAAAATAGTTTAATACTGCATCTGGTTTTATACGATAAAGCCCTACCAAACTGACTGAACGAAAGCGGTCCTGGCTTCTGTTACAGGTATAGCCTCAGAAAAAAAGCCTTTTTTCAGATCATGCATTTTATGTCCAGAAAACTTTATACCGGCATGGCTGGGTTGCTGCTGTTGCTGGTGTTCTTTTACGCAAAGGCGACAGGTATAGCCACTAACGTAGAGCCTCTTGTGCTGCGAGCCGAGAAGCTGCCGTTTACGCCCCGGGAGTTTTACATAGCCGATATTGTAGATGACCGCAGCGACCGCAAAGCAGTTGTCTACCTGCTGCCGGTGGGTGGCCAAGGCAAGGTACAGGCTGTTGATCTGCAGGGCGGCGCACCCGTTGCGCTGCGCACGTTCATCCAAAAAAGCCTGCCTGCAGACAAATCACTACGACCCATTATCATCCGGCTGAAGGAATTGCAGGTAAAGGAAACACCTGCGGCAGCTGGTCGTGTAGCAGGGAATGTTTCTTTGATCATGTCCTTTGAAATGGAGCGGGAAGGGGAGGCGGTGCCGCTGCTGCAGTACAAGGGCGGCGGACGCTACGAGCGGTCAGCCACACGAAACGAGGTGACAGAGCCCGCCATGCGCCAATCTATTGTAGAAGCTTTACGTTACCTCAATACCTGGATGGACCGCGAGGCCAACACCAATCCCAGGCTGGCCAAAGGTATAAAAGTGAGCTTTACGGATTATGCTGCCTCTGCCGACCAGGATACGGTTTTCTACGACCCGAACCGGCCGCTCAACTGGAATGACTTTCAGGCGGATGTCAACAAAACGAGTCGCTTTTCAGCTACTGTGTTTCCAAGTTTTGCCTACGAAGGCGAGACGGAGGTACGCGACGGCATCATTCACCTGAATCTGGACATGAAGGTATACGTGCTCAAAAGCTCATCCTGGGTAAAGGAAGATGCGAAAGATCCTTATGGCCTTAACCACGAGCAAAGGCACTTTGACATCGTAAAACTGGTGTCGGAGCGCTTTAAGCAGAAGATAAAACCCGAAGAACTCTCGCTGGCAGATTACAACAGCAATATCCAGTACCACTTCATCGAATCTTTCCGTGAGATGAACCAGATGCAGGACCAGTACGATTCCGAGACCCGCCACGGCCTCGACAAAGCGGCACAGGACAGCTGGAACCAGCGGCTCGACAAAGAGCTCAAGGCAATGGGAGTGAGGTAAGTTTAGGAGTTAAGGAGTTTGAGAGTTAGAGAGTTGAGGAGTTTGTGTAGCCTCAGTATTTATGTTTTCAAATACTTTGACTTTGCTCCCTACTCGTGTCAGACCAAGACATGCAGCCGTTGACTTTAGATTAGAAAGCCGTCGTACTAAATTCAGAAGGCCTGCCAGGTATACCTGGCAGGCCTTCTTTATAATTGTTTTGATAAACTCTTCAATTCTTCACTCTTCAATTCTTCACTCTCCACCTCCTAACCTCCTAACCTCCTAAACTCCTAAACTCTCAAACTTCTAGGCTCCTTTCCCATCCTGCACATAAAAGTTCGGGTCGATGGTCAGTTTGGTGCCGGCTTTAATTTTCTTGATTTCTTTCCAGTTGGTTGTCGGCTCCAGCCAGGTTTCGACGCCGTTCAGGTATACCTTCACCGGCATATCGAATCCTTCCACGGCATTGGCCCAGCGGTACGTGAGTTTTTTCTTCTCCACCCGGTATTCCAATTCAGGTATGCGGATGTCGCGCAGGTACTGATCGAAGAAGCGGCTCAGGTCACGACCCGTGTGCTTTGACAGGTAATTCTCAATCTGCTGCGTAGTCACCGTTTGGTGGTAAAAGTCGCGGTTCAAGCCCCGAAGGATGCCGCGGAATTTCTCATCGTCGTTCACGATCTGGCGCAGGGTGTGCAGCATGTTAGCTCCCTTGTTGTACATGTCGCCGGAGCCAGCGTGGTTCACATTGTAGTGGCCTATCAGCGGACGGTCGTTCTTGATGCTGGCTCGTTTGCCGATGGTGTACTCGTTTCCTGCCTGCGTGCCGTAGTGGTAATCCAGGAACAGCGACTCCGAGTAGGCGGTAAAGCCTTCGTGTACCCACATGTCGGCCACGTCTTTGTAGGTGATGTTGTTGGCAAACCACTCGTGGGCTGACTCGTGTATGATGATGAAATCGAACTTTAGTCCCCACCCGGTGCCGCTCAGGTCGCGGCCGCGGTAGCCGTTCTGGTACCCATTGCCGTAGGTCACTGAGCTCTGGTGTTCCATCCCCAGGTAGGGCGCTTCCACCAGTTTGTAGCTGTCCTCATAAAAAGGGTAGGGCCCGAACCAGTGCTCGAAGGCCTGCAGCGTGCGCGGCACCTCCTTGAACTGCTCTTTTGCTTTCTCCAGATTATCACGAATTACCCAGTAATCGCAGTCCAACACCCCTTTCTCGCCCTGGTATTTCTCGCCGAACTGCACATAGTCGCCTATGTTGATGTTCACGCCATAGTTGTTGATCGGGTTGGTGACAGCCCAGTGGAAGGTACGGGTGCCATTGGGGTTATTATCGATGCCGCGCAGCCTGCCATTCGACACATTGGTCAGTTCCTTGGGCACGGCCACACTGATCAGCATGCTGTCCGGCTCGTCGTACATGTGGTCTTTGCAAGGCCACCACAGACTGGCACCGTCTCCCTGGTTGGAGCTGGCGATAAAGGGTTTGCCGCGCTCATCGCGCTTCCAGGTGATGCCCCCGCTCCAGGGCGGATTCTCGCTAACCTGCGGCTTGCCGCCATAGTATACCTCCACTTCGTTTTGAGCGCCCTTTTGCTGCGCGTCCACCAACTGTACAAAATAAGCGTTGCCTTCCTGCCGCACATTCAGCTGCTTTCCGTTCTGCATCACCCGTTCCATACGCATAGGAGGCTGCAGGTCGATTTGCATGATCTGGTAAGGCTCCTGCACTTTATAGCGGATGGTGTTTTTGCCGTGAATGCTGCTGTCCGCCGGATTCACACGGATGTCGAGGTGGTAGTAGGTGAGGTCCCACCAGGCCCGCTCGGGGGTGATGGTACCCCGCAGGGTGTCCTGGCGGGTAAAGGTGGGAGCTTTCTGCTGCGCCTGCGTCTCCAGGCTGCAGAGTCCCAGCAGAAGTACAACACCGGTAAGTGTGCGCCTGGCCGATAGGTTTTTCATAGGTATAGCTTTCATTCAGAAAGCTTAAATTAAGAAGAATTTCGAAAAAGAGCAGCCTATGGTCCGTCAATTGTCGCGCGGACAGGTATAAACGACAAAGGGCCCCGCATGATGCGGAGCCCTTTGCTTGATTTACGCTTTATATATAACCAGACTAAGCCAGTTTCACATTTACCGCGTTTAGTCCTTTTTTGCCTTCTTTCACTTCGAATGTTACTTCGTCGTTTTCTCTGATCTCGTCGATCAAACCTGTTACGTGTACGAAGTATTCTTCGTTTGTTTCACTGTCTTTGATAAAACCGAAACCTTTGGTTTCATTAAAGAATTTTACTTTTCCGTTACTCATGATATGTTATTGTTAATACATGTTAGACACTGCATAACGGTAAAACGTTCATAGTATGTTGCAACTTTTTGCAAAAAATTTTAAAATATGCTTCTGCGCACGCTCAAGGCCTATTATTTTTTTCAATTTGGTTTCTCGCTTGCATAGTCGTTCAGAAAAAGGCATAAAAAAATCCGGCAACATGGAGTAGCTGCCGGATTTTTTTAAGGTATAAACGTTGTACTGTTTAGCCGTAGATCTGGTTCAGCAGACCCGCCAGGCGAATGCCCGCTTGCAGGATGCGTTGCTCCACGGTGCTGAAATTGTCATAGCTATACCGGTAGCCCAGGCGGCCATCTTCCGGCAAGCTGTATACCTGCTCTCTTAGTTGTACCGACTCGTACGCCCAGTCGCGCACGCCCGTAGCTTGCCAGGCTTTCACCTGCTCTTTAGAAGGCGTGCCAACGAATCTGGCCAGTTCGGTAAAGCTCAGGTTCTTGCCGTCGATCATATCGCTGTCCCATACCCGATGCAGGTTGGAGGGCTGCCCGAACCACTGCACCTTTACTGCGTTCCCGCCGGTGTCGCCTTCTTTGCCCACGTGCAGCGGCTGGTGCAGGTCACCTACCAGGTGCACCAGGTACTTGAGATACTCTTCTTCCTGCTTGGCCGTCAGGTTGCCGGCTTTCAGTACGGTCACCAACTCCTCGATCTTCATGATGATGTCACCGTTCGGGTTTTTCTCGGTCTCTTCGTATTTCTTGCCGCCCGGCACCGTTACCCAGTGCCAGTCATGCGTGTGGTTGTAGGCTGCGTCCGACTTGATATCATCCATCCAAACCGACACCTCCGCCAGGGAATTGTCTGCCAGGATCCTGTTGATTTTCTTCTGCGCTTTTTTCTTCAGGTGCTGCTCTGCTATCAGGCCCACGGCGCGGTGTCCGTTTTGCCCCCAGGCCATGGCCTGTGATACAAAAAGGGGTATAAATAGCAGAATACAAACTATTTTTTTCATCGATAAAATTATTGGATTTTTAATGCTGCAAAACAAAGGCTTTTTTGCTTAATTGTGTAGACTAAAGCTTATTTCTTTTAAGGAATGGCTTTTCTGGCTTTCGTTTGGGTTGTTTGTGGCGGTTGTGAAAGCTCGTATTTAGACTTAGATGTCCGCTATGAAAATACTCCTGACAGGATTCCTTATGATGGCAGTGCTGGTAAATGCAAGTGGGCAGGACCGCAAACGCGCCCGTGACTACGGCATCCGGATCGGTGTGCTGCAACCCGGTGCGCACAACGCCATTACCGATGTAGCGGGGCTGCGGGTGGGGCATACGACCATTGTGCAGGGAAATAACATCCGAACCGGGGTGACGGCCATTCTGCCGCATGACGGCAACCTCTTTCAGAATAAAGTGCCAGCAGCGGTCTACGTTGGTAACGGCTTTGGCAAACTGGCCGGCAGCACGCAGGTACAGGAACTAGGCAACCTGGAATCTCCCATCACTTTGACAAACACGCTCGGAGTGGGCACGGCCATGAATGCGGTGGTCGGCTATACCTTGCAGCAGTCCGGTAACGAGGCGGTACAGTCGGTGAATGCGCTGGTGGGCGAAACGAACGACGGCTACCTGAACGATATCCGGGGCAGGCATGTGAAAGAAGAGCATGTACTGCAGGCGATCAGACAGGCGGCAGGCGGACCGGTGGCCGAAGGCAATGTGGGGGCAGGTACCGGCACGGTTTGTTTTGGGTATAAAGGCGGCATCGGTACGGCATCGCGCAAACTGCCCGCTAGTCTGGGCGGCTATACCGTGGGGGTGCTGGTACAGAGCAATTTCGGAGGTGTGCTGCAAATCGACGGTGTGCCGGTGGGAGAGGAGCTGGGCAAGTTTTCATACAGCAAGCAGGTGCTGGAAAGTGCGGACGGCTCCTGCATGATCGTGGTGGCCACGGATGCGCCGGTAGACGCCCGCAACCTGGAGCGCATCGCCAAGCGGGCCATGCTCGGGCTGGCCAAAACAGGAGGGATCGCTTCCAATGGGAGCGGCGATTATGTGATCGCTTTCTCTACCAACGAAGGCTTGCGTATACCTTACAGTTCAGAAGAAAAAACACAGACGTTCACGCTCCTCCGGAATGACGAGATGTCACCGCTCTTTATGGCTACGGTCGAGGCAACAGAAGAAGCGATCATCAATTCGCTTTTCCGGGCGGAGACCATGAAGGGCCACAATAATAATACGGTAGAAGCACTCCCAATCGAACCAGTTATCAAACTATTTAAGAAACACAATGGCATCAAACGATAAGCTTTTCGCCTACAACCTGGACCAGATCGTACCACTGAGTGAGGCACGACTACACATCAGTGACCTGTCCGTGCAGCGCGGCTACGGAGTGTTTGACTTTGTGAAAGTGCAGCAGGGCTGTCCGCTTTTTCTGGACCACTACCTCGACCGCTTTTACCAGTCGGCGCAGCTGATGCACCTGGAGGTGCCCTTGTCCAGGGTAGAGCTGAAGCAGGTGATCGCCGATCTGATAGACCGCAACCAGTTGCCGGAAGCAGGTATAAAAATGATCCTGACCGGCGGCTACTCCGAGGACGGCTTTACACCGTTGAATCCCAACCTGCTCATCACGCAGCTTCCACTCACCCTGCCTTCCGCCGATAAAGTGGCCAAAGGTATAACGATCATGACGCACGATTATGTGCGGGAGGTGCCGGAAGTAAAAACGATCAACTACTCCATGGGTATACGCCTGCTGCAGGAGCAAAAGGCCGTTGGGGCGGAAGAGGTGCTGTATGCTAAAAACGGGATTGTTTCTGAGTTTCCGCGCTGCAACTTCTTCCTCGTAACGCACGACGATACCGTGGTCACGCCGGCCAAAAATATCTTAAAGGGAATCACCCGCAAAAATGTGCTGACGCTGGCCGGTCGCAGGTATAAGACCGAAGTGCGCGACATCCGCTTAGAGGAAGTGCTGCAGGCTAAAGAGTGTTTCCTGACCAGCACGACCAAACGCGTGTTGCCCATCGTGCGGGTGGATGATGTGCTGATCGGCTCAGGCAAGCCGGGGGAGGTGAGCCTGCAGTTACTGCAAGATCTGGTGGACCTGGAAGAAGAGCAAGTGGCCGCTTTGAGAGGCAACTGATCGCTCAGAACGCATATGCCTTTGAAAAGCCGCTGCCTATTTGATAGGCAGCGGCTTTTTTTTAGTTAAAATCAGATTTTCTTCAGAATCGGCTGGTATATAGTAGAGAAAAGGCCTTTGCTATGAAGAAATACGTTTACTGCTTTTTCCTGAGCTGGCTGGCGCTTCCCCCGGTGTTCGCTCACCAGCCCCAAAACACACTTCCCCACATTCCGGATACCGCTGTTGTTGAACAATTGACTGACACGACCGCGCAGGTGACTGACAGAAGAAAGCTCAGCGTGTTCGCCAGAAAAGCCGCGGTGCCGGTTTTGCTGATCGGGCTGGGGGTGACCCACATGGATGATGAAGGGCTTTTCGAAGGGAGCCGCGGCCTGCGCCGGGTCGTGCAGCGCGGATACGCCGATTACAACACCCGCGTGGATGATTACCTTTACCACACGCCTCTGGCGCTGACAGTTGGGCTTAACCTGGCGGGCGTAAAAGGGGAGCACCATTATGCCGAACAGGCCTTACTGCTGGGCATGACGCATTTTATCAACAGGGTCATTACCAATAACCTCAAGTCCATCACGGCCATTAACCGCCCGGATGGCTCCAACAACGATGCCTTTCCCTCAGCACACACCAGCAAGGCTTTCGCGTACGCTACCTTCTTTCACAAGGAGTATGGTGGGCGCAGCATCTGGTATAGCATAGCGGCTTATTCCGCAGCCACGGCCACGGGTACACTGCGCATTCTCAACGATAAACATTGGCTATCCGATGTGCTGGCCGGAGCAGGTATAGGGATCCTGTCGGCAGAGCTTGTATACCTGGTTTACCCCAGACTTCAGGAAATCATAGACCGCAGTTTTCACAGCAGGCAACAAAATAAACTGGTCATGATGCCTTATTACGGTGGCGGGGCCGGCGGTATTGCCCTGGTATGGCAGCTGCATTAAAGCAAATCGCCCGACACTTAAGGTGCCGGGCGATATGAGTTAGTTGAGGCTTTTGGTGTATTTCAGAATGACCCCTTTTCCTTTTTTGCCGCCTTCGCTGGCAATGTACATGGCGCCGTCCTGGTCAAATGTGAGGCCCTCCGCCTGCCGGAGCTGCGATTCGTCCAGCTCCAGGGTTCGGGTCAGCTTTCCATCCTTCGCCATCGCATACAGCCGGTTGTTGACCGCATCGAGCAGGTATAGCGTGTTGTTAGCCGGGTGCTTTTCAAGGGAGGAAGGCTGCAGCACATCATAGTCCGATTTCTGTTTTTTACCTTTCTTCGGAGGCGCTACCTGATCCAGTGAAATGCTGATGACAGGTTCTGACACAAATCTTTTGGAGTCCAGCGAAAAAGCGTAAATACCCTTCTGCATCTTCAGTTTCGGATCGTGCCCTTTGGGAGCCAGCAGGAGCTGGTTCTGTTCCTGGTCATAAGCAAGGCCTTCGATGTTGATCGTTGCTGGAAAAGACGCTTCGTATACCTTCACATCCGGCTTCTGGCCCTTAAATCCGGCTACTTCAAAGAGTGTGCCGTCGCTCCGCACGATGTAGGCATTCTCGCCAGCTATGGCTATACCTTCGTAGTCACCAGGCCCTGCAAACGGAATCTCCCGGATGATCGCTTCCTGTTCCAGGTCATAGATGAAAATCTTGCCCTCCTCGTCCTGCACACAGGCCATAGTACCATCTGAAAGCATCGAGATGCCTGACACTTCACGTAGTTCAGCAGGTAGCTCCCAACGCGTATCTGCCATACCCAGGTCTTCCGTTGTCGCTTCTTTGTTAGTCATAGGCAGGAGGGAAGCAGACTGACTCAGAATCCTGGAACTGGGAATCGTAGATTGCTCAAGTAACTCACCCGCTTCGTTGTATCGCAGCCAGATGTCGCGGCCACTTTTTTCGAGCTCCACCACAAAGCTGGTCACGTTGTCTTCCTGCACCCGATGTACTTCCTCTATCTTGTAGCGGTCAAATTCCTGCTGCAGTTGCGCCACTACCGTTTTGGGGAGGTACTGTTCTTCGATCTCCTCGGTATAGCTGATGAGGGTGCCGTCTTTCCGGAAAAGGGCTTTCCGCTCCCGGCCGCTGATCTTGAATTCGGCTTCGTACAGGCTGTCCATTCGCTCCCAGTCCACCTGTTTAATGGTAGGGTAACTCTCCACAAATTTCACCTTCACGGCATCCGGCACGTTTCGGGCAGACCAGATCTGGTCGCAGCTGCTTAGGGTGGTGCCCGCTACAAGCACCATCGCCCATAAATAAGTATGTTTCATTTTTAACTTCATCATTCGTTCGTGTATCTGATAGGGTGTACTGACCGAATTTGAAGCAATTCTGAAGAAACCGGATTTTAGGTAATATTTTTTTGAAACCTCAGCCGGAGCACGTGCAGGCCCTCTTCGTAGGTATAGGAAGGCGTGAGTTGGTAAAGCTCGCTGATCTTGCTGACCAAGGCCAGTCCAATTCCCATCGACCCGGAGAGCTTGTTACCACTCCGGAAGCGCTCAAATAAAGTCACGGGCTCTTCCTGCAGGGGCTCACCGGAGTTCTTGATGCAAAGCTCATCTGCCCGCAGGCTGATCCGGATGATGCCGCCTGTGCTGTTGTGCCGGATGGCGTTGAGCAGCAGGTTGGAGATCAGAATCTCGCATAAGCCGATGTTCATCTCCACAAAAACAGGCTGCATGTCCTCGATCTCTACCTGTATGTCATGCATCAGCATCATCTCGTGCAGTTGGTCGAGCTGCTCCTGCAACAGTTCGTGCAAAGGGATGATTTCGTTCTCTGAAAATTCCTGGTTCTCGATGCGGGTGAGCAGGATCAGGGAGCGGTTGAGCCGTGACAGGCGGTTGATGGAAGCATGCATCTCTTCCAGCATGGCTGCCTGCGCCTGTGTCAGGTTGTCGGACTGCATGAAGAGCTCCAGTTTGCTGCTCACGATGGCCAGCGGCGTCTGTATTTCGTGCGAGGCGTTCTCTGTGAACTCTTTCAGGTTGAGGTAGTCGTTGTGGATTTTGCCGGTCATGGCTTGCAGCACCTCGTTGAGCTCCTGAAATTCCTGGGTATCGGTTGGTTTCAGCAGCAGGGGTTTTCGCTGCGTCAGGCTGTAGCGCTTGGCCCGCTCGAGGGTGTCGTAGAAGTTGCGCCAATTGTATTTGTTGATGAAGTAGTTCACCCCGGCCAGCCCGATGAGCAGCAACACAAAGATCCAGGCCATCGCCAGCATGGTGCTCTCAAACAGGTCCTCAAAGTCCATCAGTGACTTCAGGATGGTGTACTCGAAGGGTTTGCCGTCCTGGTAGGTGGTGAAGGTGAGCTTGCGGAAGGGCACGTACTCTTCATCGTAAGTGCTGAAGATCAGCGTGTCCGACAGCGCTTCGAGGGCGCCGGCATGGGCGCTCGTTTCCCTGACGATAATGGCTTCCGATATACCGGACGTCACATTGGGCAGTTCGTTGTGACTCCGGATGTATTCTATGATGTTCTCTTTGTCGGTGAAGAGCTGGTCGTCTACCTCGTCATATATTTCGGTCTGGAGGATCTTGTAAAAGCTCAGGCCGCCCAGTAAAAACACGATAACGGAAACCAGCAGGTAGTAGAGACTGGTCTTGGTGAGAATGCGCATCAGATGCTGAATTTATAGCCCATCCCATACACGGTCGTGATCGGGTCTTCACTACCGGCCTCCACCAGCTTGCGGCGCAGGTTTTTGATATGCGTGTACACAAAGTCGAGCGAATCGAGTGATTCGATGTGGTCGCCCCACAGGTGCTCGGCAATAGAATCTTTGGTCAGCACCCTGTTTTTGTTCGTGACAAAGTAGAGCAGCAGGTCATACTCTTTCTTCGTCAGGGTGAGTTTGCGCCCCTGCACCAGCGCTTCGGCTGACTCCGGGAACACTTCCAGATTTCCGATCCGGATGACTTTCTGCCCGTTGAAGTTCCGGCGACGGATGACGGAGCGCAGCCTGGCGTTGAGCTCTGACAAGTGGAAAGGCTTGGTCAGGTAATCGTCCGCACCCAACTCCAGTCCGGTGATTTTGTCGTCGAGGGCGTTTTTAGCGGATATGATGATGATGCCCGTATCCGGACTGTTCTTCTTGAGCACTCTCACCAGGTCCAGTCCGTTGCCGCCCGGCAAGGTCAGGTCTACCAGCACACAGGTATAGTGCTGGTCGGCCAGCATGCGGGAACCGTCGTGGTAGTTCAGGGCTGTGTCGCAGGTATAGCCACCCTGTTGCAGGTAGGACACCATCGAGGCATTCAGGGCTTTCTCGTCTTCTATGATCAGCAGTTTCATCTGATTGGCTTATTTCACGCATTATACGCAAAGAATCTGAAGACAATCTGTTTCGATTTTTGCCAGGCAGGTAGAAGCATACGCACAGGTATAGCCTTTTCAGAATCAGCCCATGCCAAGGTATAGCAAAAGCCCCTAGATTGAAGAACTATCAGCTTACACCGTTTCCTCGTTTGTGGAAGAGCAAGCATGCGAACTGAACAGGTATAGGTCAATCATATCCGGGTTCAGAGCAGCATACCTGCTTGTCCTGAAAGTAGTAATGACCCGTGAAGGCATGTCAGGTCTAGGCCACATGCCTGGATTAAAACCAGCGGATTTTCCGGTTCTTTTTCTCTTCCTGTCTGCGCTTTTTCTCTTCCTTTTTTCTTTCGCGGTTGCTCTTCGCCTGGTTTTTCCAGTCTTCGTAGGTTTTCACAACCGTGTCTGCGATCCGGTCAAAGATGTTTTCCGGTTCAGGCGGGCCTTCGCGGTAAGACGGGCAGCTGACCATACCCTGCAGGTGGGAGGGAAGCGGTGCAAATCGGCCGGTACGCAGACTGGCGAACGCTTTGTCCTGCGCCACGCGACGCATGTACTCGCCCCAGATTGGCATGGCCGTACGCGATCCCTGCCCCTCGGCGATCGTCCTGAACCTGACCTTCGGACTCTCCGCCCCAACCCAAACGCCCGTCACCAGTTCCGGGGTGATGCCTATGAACCAGCCATCGGCGTGCTCCTGCGAGGTTCCTGTTTTACCGGCAATGTCCATGCGCAGGCCATACTCTGTCCGCAGGCGGGCCGCGCTGCCTTCTTCCACCACGCCTTGCAGCAGGTGCAGCATGATGGCCGCGTTGTCGCGTGAGAGCACGCGCTGGGTGCCGCTTCGGCTGCGGTGCTGGTGAATGACGCGACTCTGCCGGTCCTCAATCCGATCAATGTAAATAGGAGCTGTTTTATAGCCGCCGTTCGCAAATGCCGCATAGGCGCTCACCATTTCCAGCAGCGAGAGGTCTGCCGTGCCCAGGGCTAGCGAAGGCACGCGGGGCAGGTCCTGCTGGATGCCCATGCGCTTGGCCAGCGCCACGGTGCGGTCCACCCCGGTCTCCAGGATCAGGTGCGCCGAGATGGTGTTGACCGATTGCGCCAAAGCACCCCGCATAGTGTACTCCCCGCCGTACTGGCCGTTGGAGTTTCGCGGGGACCAATCCTCGTATTCGGGGTAGGTGGTCAGTTCGTTCGGGAAGTATTCGCAGGGGTTTATACCTTTCTCCAGCGCCGCCGCATACACAAAAGGCTTGAACGTAGAGCCCACCTGGCGCCGGGAGCGCACATGGTCATACTTGAACGCATGGTGGTCGATGCCGCCTACCCAGGCACGCACAAACCCCGTGGCCGGCTCCATCGACAGGAGTCCCGTGTTCAGGAAACGCTGGTAATACTGGAGCGAATCCATCGGTGTCATGGGCTTGGTGGTGGTGCCTTTCCAGTTGAAGACCTGCATGTTGAGGGGCTGCCGGAAGTTTTCGAGTATTTCTGCTTCATCCGCACCGCCCGCCTTCAGTTTCTTGTAGCGATCAGAGCGCTCCATGGCCAGCTGAATGACTGAGGCATCGGAGCCCCAGGGCGTACGGCCTTTCCAGTGCGCGTCGAACTGCTGCTGTAGCTGGGCCATTTTTTTACGCACCGCCTGCTCGGCGTGCCGCTGCATGCGTGAGTCGATGGTGGTGTAGATCTTCAGTCCGTCGGTGTAGAGGTTATAAGGCTGGCCGTTCTGCTTGCGCTGGGTGGCTGCCCATTGCACCAGTTCCTGACGCAGCTGCTCCCGAAAGTAAGGTGCCGCCCCGTCGTTGTGGGTGGTATAGCGATAGTTTAGCTTGAGGGGTATCTTCTTCAGAGAGTCAGCCTGTTGTGTGGTAAGATACTCATACCGGGCCATCTGGTTAAGCACCACATTCCGGCGCTGCAGCGAGCGCTCCGGATACAGGCGTGGGTTGTAGCTGGTCGTGGCCTTTAGCATACCGATCAGCACGGCGGCCTGCTCCGTCTTAAGCGAATCGGCGGTTGTGTTGAAGAAGCGGCGGGAGGCCCGTTCGATACCGTAGAGGTTGCCCCCCATGGGCACCGTATTCAGGTATAGCTCCAGCAACTCCTGCTTGGAGTAGATGCTTTCGAGCTTGCGGGCGATGATGATCTCGCGCAGCTTGTTAATAGGCATTTCCCAGAGGCGGCGACCTTTACGCGGAAAGAGGTTCTTGGCCAGCTGCTGGCTCAGGGTACTGCCCCCGCCAGCGCTTTCCTGGCCCATCAGCAGCGTCTTCACGAGTACGCGAGCCATGCTGCGGGCATCCACACCGTTGTGCTTATAAAAGCGAACGTCCTCGGTTGCGACCAGGGCATCGATGGCAACGGTCGCAATGTCGTCGTAGCGGATGTTGGTGCGGTCCTGAATGTAATAGCGCCCCAGCAGCACCTTGTCAGCTGAGTATACCTCGGAGGCCGTGTTGTTCTGGATCGCTTTCAGTTGCGCGCGCGAAGGTATGGCGCCACCCACTATACCTGTAAACACGGCCAGGTAGAAGATGGTGAAAGCGAGTACAAGGAAGAGGGCGCTCTTCAAGCCAAAACGCAGGATGGCCCGTACGTCTGACATCTTGGGCTTAAAGGGGTTAAACTGGCGTATCGCCTGCCCTTTCTGCTGCCAATAGGTGGCGGTGAGTTTTGGTTGCTGGCTCTTGAAAAACAGACGAAACTGCGTCCCCAGAAAGCTGAGTACAGGCACCAGAAGACCGTAAGTGATTAATTTTATTAGCTTTACAAGCAATCGCTTCATATAAGGTTAGTTTTGCGCAACCGCTGTCGCAGCAGCAGCCAAAAGGCAGGCAATAACCACGCCATACCTGGCCTTGTTTTTCAGAGGCCATACGAGAAAAAAACTTTCCAGGACATCCGGTTTTGCCGCAAGGTTTCGGATTACAACGCCAGCAGACCGCATATTATTCAATTTGACGATAGGATATAAGCTCACATCGGATCAGGGGGATCTTCCGTAAACCTGTTTCTAAAAATGGCAGTACGTGTTTTGGGCCCTGCAGCAGCGTAATAATGGGCTTAACCGCAAGAAGATGCAAATTAGTTATAGCCCCAATTTATCGGTAAATTTGTCCTAATGGCTTCCAGCATCCCTGTATGCTATACCTGAAGACCACGAACCTATGCGCCATTACATGAATTTAGATCAAATACTGCAACTGGTAAGCCAGACCACGCAGACCGTCATACGGGAAGAGGCACCGCGGGTGGACCGGGATGCGATGTGGCCTGAGGAAAGCATAAGAGCGATGCAGCGCAATGGGCTTGCCGGGCTGGTAGTGCCAACACATGAAGGTGGGATGGGGCAGGGGCTGTACGCACTGGCGCGTGCCTGCGAAACCATTGGCAGTGTGTCAGCCTCCACGGCCCTGTGCTTTGGAATGCATTGCGTCGGAACGGCAGTGATCGCGGCGAAGGCTACCGACCAGCAGCGCAAAGAGTTTCTGCAGCCGATCGCCGCCGGCGAGCACCTGACCACGCTGGCCTTGAGTGAACCCGGCACAGGTTCGCATTTCTATTTCCCGCAAACGCAGCTTTTGCTTCAGCCGGATGACGAATACCTGATCCGCGGGAGCAAAACCTTTGTGACAAACGGTGGCAAAGCAGACTCCTATGTCCTGTCTACCATGGGAATAGAGCCCGATGCCACCTTGCACGAGTTCTCCTGCGTGGTTGTTGAAAAAGATCGCAATGGCCTGGAGTGGGGCGCTGACTGGAAAGGACTGGGGATGCGTGGCAACTCTTCCCGCAGCCTGACCATGAATGACGTGCGGGTGCCTGCTCAGAACTTGCTGGGCGAACATGGCGATCAGCTCTGGTACGTTTTTCAGGTTGTGGCACCTTACTTCCTCACGGCCATGTCGGGCACCTACCTGGGTATAGCCCAGGCTGCTTTTGACAATGTCCGGCAACACCTCATGGATCGCACGCACCGCCACAGTGGCATGTCGCTGTCGCAGCTGGCTTTGCTCCAGCACCGGGTGGGTACGCTGTGGGCTAAGATAGAACGCACCCGTCGACTTATCTACCATGCCACCGAACTGTCGGACCTGGGTGATCCGGGGGCAATGCTGCCTATTTTGTCGGCAAAGGCAGAGGTGGCGAATTGTGCAGTGGACGTAGTGAACGAGGCCATGACCCTGGCTGGAGGCATCGCCTACCGTGATAACTCCCGCCTTGACGTGTTACTGCGCGATGCCCGGGCCGCCCACGTGATGGCACCCACCACCGATCTTTTGTATACCTGGCTCGGAAGGGCGTTGCTTGAGCAACCCATCCTGGATAGTTAATGATGCCGGCCAAAATGAAGTGTGTATACTACATCGGGCTGCATGAGGATACCCTGCATCTCTTCCAGAAGCAACTGGTGGAAATTGAGTTGCAGCCCATCACCGAAGGGGCTATTGTCGACAACAAGGTCGACCTGACCGCATGTGACACGCTGCTGATGGGGGAGCAGGTCGTGAACCCTGTCCGGATAGCGCAACAGTGTTATTCGAAGGACAAAGCCATCTCCATTCTGCTCATCAACGACAAGGCAAACCATCAGAAAGTGAAGAGCGCGCTGCAGTTCGCTCCCTTTGTAGGCCCTACGATACAGGCAGTGGCGAACGAACTCGGCACCGGCCTGGTTCCGATCTTGGAGGATGCGGTTCAGCGCACCGAGCAAAGGCGCAGCTATGTGCGCATCCGTTCCGCCAGCTCTTCTGCCGCTGCTTTCTCACCCCACTACATGGAAAAGGTCCGGGTCAGCTACATGACCCGCGTACTGGATGAAGCCCCGATCGGAGCCGCTTTACTGGCAAAAGACGGCACCGTGCTCAATGTCAACAATTACATTGTGCGCCTGCTGGGCCTTTCCGATAAAGAGATCCAGGGGATTGCCTTTGCGGCGCATTTCCCTGATTTGGAACGCGTCGCCTTGCAGGATTTTATAGCGGATGGCTATCACAGCAAGCAGAAGCGCATCTTTGAGATGGGAACAGGTGAAAAGCGAAAGTTTCTGGAGATTTCGATCGGCGATATTGATGCAAACAGCGCCTCGCACTACAAGATTGCCATTGTGAACGATGTGACGGAGGCCACGCAGGCCCGGCAGCGCACGATGGCGCACATAGACGAACTGCAAAAGCTCAACAAAGAACTCCAGCGCGTGAACGAGGACCTGGATACCTTTGTGTACACAGCGTCGCATGACCTCAAATCGCCTATCCTGAACATCGAAGGTCTTGTCAATTTGCTGGAGGATAGCCTGAGCCAGGAACAACTGGGAGAGGTGCCTGAACTGGATCACATCCGCCGTTCCGTGGAGCGCTTTAAGGTCACCATAGAAGACCTGACCGAGGTCGCCCGCATTCAGCGCAGTTTTGGACAGGAAGCGACCGAACTTAAGGTGGCAGACATGGTAGCTGACATTCAGCAGTTGCTTCAGCCCGAAATTGAAAAGGCAGGTGCTTTGATCGAAGTGGACACAGAGCAGGCTCCTGCCATTATTTTTTCACGAAAGAATTTTAAAAGTGTGCTGCTCAACTTAATGAGCAATGCCATCAAGTATAAGGATCCGGAACGTCAGTTACGGATTCATATTCGTGCCGCTATAAAAGGTGATCGTTTCCAACTAAGTGTGCAGGACAATGGCCTCGGTATTCCGGCAGGTCGGCAGGAAAGGGTCTTTCAGTTGTTTAAACGGATGCACATGCACGTGCAGGGGAGCGGTATTGGTCTCTACATAGTCAAGCGCATCGTAAGCAACAGCGGGGGCACAGTACATGTTGAGAGCAGGGAAGGAGAAGGCACCACCTTTACCGTAACACTGCCTATGCCTAGGCGTGACTAGTCCTCCACCAGCCACTCGAGCGCGTCCTCTTCTGCCAGAAAGTAATGGATCTGGTGGCTTAGCGCGGCCTGCTTCAATTTTTTACCAATGTTTTCGCTGCTCATCTGCTGTAGTGCATCTGCCGATGTGATCACGGCCAGTTTTCGCAGATTTGTTTTAGGGAGCAATTGCTGGGCAGAAGCGATCAGCCAGCCCTGGTCTTCCAGCGTAAGCACGCCCATGCGCTGGTTATTGAGCAGCAAGCGCTCGAAACGGTGCTCTATCAAAGCGCGCGCCGCCTTCAGCATGCCATAGCGATACTGTCGGCTATGGGGCGCTTTCTTCCAGCGTATGTTCATCAAGTTTTTTGTCTTGTGCAGCGCGATCGCCACAAATTCTGTTTCGATGGTGAACAGTTCCGGCAGGGCTTCAGTCTCGCTGGCAGGGTTACCTCGTTGTGCGGGGGCTGCCGCTACAGTCGCCTGGGCCCGGTTCTTCAACCCGGCACGTATGAGTTTGAGGTTGAAGTGTAGCGGAATCTGGATGAACTTTTCGTTCGCGACTACCTCGTAGTTCTCACGCAGCAGCCAGCGTAAGGCGGCTTCCCGGTCATCAAATACCTTCGCTTCATACGGCATCTCGCCCAGCGAACGCAGTGCCTGCCGCACCGTACTATTGCGCTCAGCCGGCACTACACGGGCCACCCGCAGAATGGAGGTATAATTAAGGGCTTCCTGCGTGAACTTTTTGGCCCATTGCTGGTCCTCCGCCGACGCATAGTACTGCGCCGGAATCTCTACCAGCAAAAGCTCTGCTTTGAGAATGGCGGCAGCACGGGCAAGCAAACGAACCGACTGCCTGAGTTCAGCAGAAGTAGTAAAGCGGTCCCATTTGGCGCAGAGCAGCTTTAGCTGCGGGCAAAAACATACGGAAAGAATATCAGTGTCATGCTCGTTTGCTGGTGAAAAGGGCTTTTTGAAACCAGCAAAAGGAGGTAATGGAATATTCGGATTAATGGTACTCATATTTATCATTTGTTTCATCAGACAGGAATGCTGTCAGTAGGTATAAGCAGCGCGGTTTGGAATTCAGTGCTTTAGAAACTGTAATATAAGTATTTGAGTTCAAGTAATTTATGAAATCTTGTCAAGTGCTTGCAGCAGGGGTAGGTCCTCCATCGTTCACTGTTGATTACATGCTGTTTACCCATGATTCATATACTTTGGCCACTTAGATAGCGCTTAAAAAAAGCAGGATAATCTTCGGCCAGCGTACCCTGCACTACGTGTTACGTAGTATAGCTACTAAACCCTAAACTGAAGTTCTTATGGAAACAGATCGTAGACTGCCCGATATGTCGGAGACGGATGTCGTACTGATAGGCGCTGGGATTATGAGTGCCACGCTGGGTATGATGCTAAAAGAGCTGCAACCCGATCTGCGGATCACAGTACTTGAAAGGCTTGATGAAGCGGCCGCTGAAAGCTCCGACGCCTGGAACAATGCCGGGACCGGCCACGCCGCCTTCTGTGAACTGAACTATACCCCGGAAAAAGCCGATGGCAGCATCGACACCACGAAGGCTGTCAGTATATCTGAATCGTTTGAGATCTCACGGCAGTTCTGGTCCTACCTGATTCAGGAAAGTAAACTGAACCTACCCGACAGCTTTATCAGAAGCATCCCGCACATGAGTTTTGTGTGGGGTGATGAGAATGTCAACTACCTCAAAAAACGCCATACTGCCCTGACTGCCTGCCATCTTTTTGAAGGGATGGAGTATACAGAGGATGTAGAGGTACTCAAGTCCTGGATGCCGCTGGTGATGGAAGGTCGCGACCTGCTCGAGAAAGTGGCTGCCACCCGGATGGACCTGGGCACGGACGTGAATTTCGGCGCTCTGACCCGCTCGATGTTTGAGCGACTCAGCAAGATGGAAGGCGTACACCTGTATTTTGGCTACGACGTGCGCAAGCTGAAGCAACGCCCCGATAACCGCTGGAGTGTCCGCATCCGGCACCGTGAGACCCGTACGAAGCATAGGGTAAGGGGAAATTTCGTCTTCATTGGTGCGGGTGGTGGCTCCCTGCCCTTGCTGCTGAAGTCAGGTATACCGGAGAGCGATGGCTTCGGTGGATTCCCGGTAAGTGGGCAGTGGCTCAAGTGCATCAACCCGGCTGTGATAGAGCAGCACCGTGCCAAGGTATACGGCAAAGCCTCAGTTGGCTCGCCGCCCATGTCGGTGCCCCACCTGGATACCCGCTTTATCAATGGCAAGCGCGAGTTGCTGTTTGGGCCCTATGCCGGCTTCACCACCAAGTTCCTGAAGAACGGTTCGTTCTTTGACCTGCCGCTGTCTCTTAAAGTAAATAACCTGCACCCGATGTTATCGGCAGGAATCAAGAACATCCCGCTCACGCAATACCTGATTGACCAGGTACGGCAGTCGCCTGATGAGCGGGTGGAGGCACTACGGCAGTACTACCCGGAGGCGCGAAGCGAGGACTGGCAACTGGAAGTGGCCGGGCAGCGTGTACAGGTCATCAAAAAAGACCCGAAGCACGGGGGCGTGCTGGAATTTGGGACTGAGATCGTAGCGGGAGCCGACGGTTCGCTGGCAGCACTATTGGGTGCTTCTCCGGGAGCTTCCACGGCTGTTTCGATCATGATCAGCCTGCTGCACCGCTGCTTTCCTGAAAAGATGCAGTCAGCGGCATGGCAGCAGAAACTAAAGCGCATGATTCCGTCCTACGGCGAATCGCTGGCAGAGAATGAGGCACTGCTCCGCAAGGTGCGCAGCTGGACCAGCGAGGTGCTTGGCCTGCAGCATACGGTGGATAAGTAGGTATAGCTTGACAATCTGATAACGCTATACCTGCTGACGCTGGTTACTGGCCATAAAATTCCCAAAAAAAAGCCCTCCCGATCATGACGATCGGGAGGGCTTTTGAATTGAGCGATGCGCTGGTTACCAGATTCTGATTCTGTCTTCCGGCGCAATGTATAGCGCGTCACCCGGCTTCACTTTGAAGGCCTTGTACCAGGCGTCCATGTTCACGGGTGCACCAATGGTGCGGTACTTACCCGGTGAGTGCGTGTCCGTCAGGATCAGCTGCGCCTCCGTCTCGGGCAGGATGTTCGTTCTCCATACCTGTGCCCAGGCCAGGAAGAAGCGCTGGTCTGGCGTAAAGCCGTCAATCTTCTTCTTAGACTTGCCCTGCTTGGTCATTTTAAAGGCTTCGTAAGCGGCACTCAGGCCACCCAGGTCACCGATGTTTTCACCCAGTGTCAGCTTTCCGTTCACATGGATGGTGTCCTGTACGGTATAGTCGTTGAACTGCTGCACCAGCTGATCGGCTTTTGCCTGGAAGCGGCTGCGGTCTTCGGCCGTCCACCAGTTGCGCAGGTTACCGTCTTTGTCGTACTGGCTACCGGAGTCGTCGAAACCGTGGGAGATCTCATGTCCGATCACAGCACCGATACCACCGTAGTTCACCGCATCATCCGCGTTCGGGTCGAAGAACGGGAACTGCAGGATACCAGCCGGGAACACGATCTCGTTCATCACCGGGCTGTAGTAGGCGTTCACGGTCGGAGGCGTCATACCCCACTTGGTTCTGTCAACCGGTTTGCCCAGCTGGCTGATCATGTCGTTGTAGCCCCACTGGCCGGCGTTGCGCACGTTCTGGAAGAAGGTATTGCGGTTCACTTCCAGTCCATCGTACGTTTTCCACTTCTCAGGGTAACCCACTTTCGGACGGAAAGTACCAAGTTTGGCCAGTGCCTTTTCCTTTGTTTCGGCAGACATCCAGTCCAGTCCTTTGATGCGGATCTCGTAGGCTTTGATCAGGTTGGCGATCATTTCGTCCATGCGCGCCTTTGCTTCCGGCTTAAAGTGTTTCTGCACGTACAGCTGGCCAAGAAGCTCACCTATAGTGCCATCTGTCAGCTGTGACATACGCTGCCAGCGTGGTGTCTGCACCTTCTGGCCTGAGAGGATCTGGGTGAAGGCGAAGTTTGCGTCCACAAAATCCGAGCTTAGGTATGGAGCTGCTGATTTCAGCACGTTCCACTGCAGGTAGGTCTGCCAGTCAGCTACCGGGGTAGCCGTCAGCATGCCGTTCAGCTCTGTGAAGAATTTCGGGTTGTTCACCAGAACGGTATCCTCACCGCTAACCTTCATCTTTGCCATCAGCGATTTCCAGTCCATATTCGGCGTGGTTTTGCTGAAGTCGGCTACGGCAAACTTGTTGTAGGTCTTGTGCGGGTCACGCATCTCCACGCGGGCCATCTGCGCGGCTGCCATCTGCTTTTCGATGTTGAAGATCGTCTCGGCGTTCTTCTGAGCAGTAGCCTGATCAACACCGGTCAGGGTGAAGAGTTTGGTGATGTAGGTTTTGTAGGCATCCTGAATGCGAGTGGTGCGGGCGTCGTTCTTCAGGTAGTAGTCGCGGTCAGGCAGGGTGGTGCCGCCCTGGCTCAGTTGCGGAATCATCACTTCCACGTTCTTACGGTCCTGGCCCACATAGAAGCCAAACATAGGGGCAGCTGCTCCTGTGCTGCGCAGTGTCGCTACTTCATGCAGCACACCGTTCACATCCTGTATACCTTTGATGCGCTCCAGATCAGCTTTGATAGGGGTATAGCCCAGCTTCTCAATCGCTGCGCTGTCCATAGCGGCGGCATAGAAGTCACCCACGCGGCGCTCCACCGAACCGGCCGGTGCGCTTGTTTTGGCAGCGGCATCGTTCAGGATCGTGCGAACGGCGATGATGTTGAAGTCGCGCAGCTGGTTGAAGCTACCCCAGCGTGTTTCTTTGGCAGGTACCGGGTTTTTCTGCAGCCAAACGCCATTTGCGTAGGTATAGAAATCGTCGCCGGGCTTCACCTTGGTGTCCATGTTGGACTTGTCGATGAACTTGTCCTGGCCGGCAGGCTTGCCGCCGTTCTGGGCCGAAGCCTCCAGTGCGCAGAAAGTGGCCGCACCGAAGAGTAAGATTCTCAGGCGGTTTTTCCAGACAGACGACTCTCCCTTAGTCTGAGACAGATTAGTAGTGTCTTTTGTGTTTTTCATGTTAGATTGATTGTTTTAAAATGCTCAAAAAGAAGTCCTGCTTACAGGGCTTTTTTGAATGGCCTAAAATAAGGCAAATAAGCGAAAAAATGATGTTTATTTTTTGGACAGCCCGTGTTAAGGCCTTGCTTTCCTGTAACACCATAAGCCGGTTTAAAGTTTAGGAGTCAATTTTGGTGCCATTCACCTGGGAGCCCGCAGGTATAGCTACAGCTTTACCTGTCTGCTCATGAAAAGGCGCGGGCTGTTGTCGAGATAGTAGTCCGGAACTTCCTGCTGCACGCTAAAACCAAGACGGGTATAGATGCTGATGCCGGTGGCATTGTCAGGGTGCACGGTCAGGTATAGCGCCCTCACGCCTTTGGCTTCCATCAGGGCCATGGTGGCAGTCATCAGATTTTCCCCGATGCGCTTGCCCCGGTGCGCTGGCAACACCCCCAGCGAGAGCAGCCAACCCGCTTTCTTTTCGACGTCCAGGTGCGACAGCATATAGCCCACTACAGCGCCATCCGTTTCTGCAACTAACAGGTAGTCGCCCGTGATATCGTAGAACTGGCGCAGCACGAAAAGCGGGTAGCTATCGGCACCGAATGACAGCTGGTCGATGGATTTGATGGCTCTGAGATCGCTCAGTTCGGCTTTGCGGATGGTCAACATAGGGATAGCCTCACTGTGTTCTGCCTTTCAGCAGGTTGATGCTGATGGTCGCCATGTCAGAGTCCGGGAAGCGGCGGAAAGCCCCTTTGTCAGGGTGCAGGCCGGCTTCCCCTGCTACTTTATGGAATACTTCCACCTCCACAATGTATTGGTCTGAGAATCCATGCGTTGCATCGTAGGCAGTGGCTGCTGTCTTGCCCAGGTTTGCTGCCGCCAGGGCAGGAGGGATGGTATGCAGTTCCATGGTCAGCAGGCCGAACTTATCCACATAGGGTGTCCACTTTTTGAGGTGCTCCAGCAGGTTATCCTCTACCTCATTGTTGCTTATGCGCCGGCCCCGGAAAGCGAAGGCGCCGGTCGATTGGCTCTGCCTGTTTTCGGTGCGCTGGGCAGGCCGCTCCCAGATGCGGTTATGGTCGAGGAAGGTGCGCACGTTAAGCAGTTCCTTCAGGTCGATGTTGTAATTCTCGCGCAGGTCCTGGGCCAGCAGGTCCGGACGTCCGATATCACCCCAGATCACCTTGGCCCAGATGTCGGCTTTGATCAGGTTGGCCCGGGTCACTTTAAGCGCTGCCTGGTTATAATCGGCCCCCACCAGAAAGAGCGGGTACTGGTCCAGCATTTTTCCACGGGCGGTCTGCCGCTCAATCACCTCAAACATGTGCTGCAGGAAGGCGCCGTTGCCACAACCCATGTCCAGTATACCTTTCGGCTGCTCGTGGATGGGCCGGTTAAAAAGCTCGATGATGATCTCGTCGATCACATTGAAGTAAGTGGCATGCGCTCCGCCGCTGCCCCACACGTTCATCTCACGGTCCACGTGCAGTTCGGGCGCGCCTTCCGGCTTGTCCCAGAGAATGTTTGGATTGCCGAAGATCAGCTCGTCGAGGTGGCGGAAAGTCGGGATGTAAGAGACCGTTACCCCGTAGGCGCTGCCCCGCTTGGCAAAGAAAATGCCTTCGTCCGTGTACTCATACTGGTCACGCACCTTCCGGAACCAGCCCAAATGGGCGAACAGGTCCAGTATCTTGCGGAAGTCTTCGTGGTTTTCGTGAAATTCCTCCGGGCTGAAGCGGCTTTCCATAAAGTATTTGTGAAACATGCCGTTCATGCCCAGCAGCACAATGGTCGGGCCCATCAGCAGTCCTTCGATGTGCTTCAGTACCTGCTCCTGCACAGTGCGCTCTTCCGGGTTGTCTGAAAGGTTAAGGCCATACCCTTCTTTGTACCGGTCAGCCACCTGCGCCCAAAGCTGATACGGTTCCTTTTCAAATTTGCGAGGATGGTAGTTGCCGGATAACTGCATGAGCTTCACGACATCCTCATACAGGTATACCAGTGGAAAAGCCATGCGTCCGCGGTCGGCCACGCGGTAGGTGACCTGGTCGGTGGCATTGTCCAGTTCCTGTTCCAGCCAACCCTGCGAGCAGAGCACGCGCAGCGCCACATTCAGGTAGCCGTCGTTTGCCTTGAACCGGGTTGCCAGTTCCTCCAGGCTAGCTTTCTGCTGTTGCAGCAAGTAATCCAGCACGCCGTGCTTGTGAAGCGTGTAGGCCGTCGGTGCTGTTACAATACCATCCAGGTGACGGAAAATGGTCTCACGCAGTTCATTTTTGCTTCTCATAGAAAATAGTAACCAATATCATCTTTTAGACTAATCACCATCATATTTATGACAATGGAAATTACGGAATATTGTATCATCAAACTAAACCACCTAACGAAAATGAAAAGTTTACATGTTGCCTTGATAGCTATTGCCTTTGGTCTGCTGACCTCGTGCAATACGGAGAGCCAGCCCGAGACGGCTGTAGCGGCCCCTGAAGCAGAAACCGAACAAGCCGCAGGCCAGTCTGCCGTAGCTGATGACCAGTCGCAGCAGAACGTGGTGCAGATCGCAGCCGGGTCGAAGGACCACTCTACGCTGGTAGCCGCCGTAAAAGCCGGCGGGCTCGTGGATGCGTTGACCAATGCAGGCCCGTTCACAGTATTTGCGCCTACCAATGCCGCTTTCGATAAATTGCCGGCAGGCACAGTAGACGACCTTCTGAAACCAGAGAACCGCAGTAAGTTACGGAACATCCTGCAATACCACGTGTACGTGGGTGTTATCCCTGCTGAGCGTTTTGACAACGACATGACGCTTGGCCAGGTAAACGGTGGTCGCGTGAATCTCGGTCTGGAAGGCGATCAGCCAACTGTCAACGGCGTCAAGATCATTGCTTCTATACCTGCTTCAAACGGTATCATTCACGTAATAGACCAGGTCTTGTTGCCGGAATAAAGAATTTTATCGCTTAGCAAGAAGGTAAAGCCTGTGCATAAGAGATTTATGCACAGGCTTTCTTTTTTATATAGTGCAAGGCTTATTTTAAAATTAACCATATTTTTTGGCATATATTTTAGTTCGTTTACGTACTATCTCCTGAATTAAGGCTTATCTAAGTTTCCACCTTAAAATCAGCGCATGATGAATCACACACCTTTTCAAAACTATGTGAGATGGGGCGCCCTGGCATTGCTGCTCAGTTGGAGTGCCTGCGGACAGCGGACCACGACCCAGTCTCCAGATACCACTACGGCAACAGCGGAGAGCGTCCCCGCAACCCCGGAGAATACGGGGACCGAATCAGCCTATCAGATCCCGGTGGACTACTATACCCTGGACAATGGCCTGAAGGTCGTGTTGTCGCAGGACAAGACGGCTCCCATAGCTACCATCGCCGTGTACTATAACATCGGCTTCCGGAACGAGCCCAAAGACCGCACTGGTTTCGCCCACCTGTTTGAGCACATGATGTTCCAGGGCTCCGATAACCTGGGCAAGATGGAGTTCATTCAGCTCATTCAGAAAAACGGTGGCATCCTGAACGGCTCCACCCGTTTTGACTTCACCAACTACTTTGAGATCGTGCCGGCGCATAAGCTGGAAACCATGCTCTGGGCTGAGGCTGACCGCATGAAGGGGCTCAACATCACCCAGGAGAACCTGACCAACCAGCAGGGCGTGGTGAAAAACGAAGTGAAGGTGAACGTACTCAACCAGCCTTACGGTGGCTTTCCCTGGCTCGACATGCCGCAGTATGCCAACAAGAACTGGTACAATGCACATAACTTTTATGGCGACCTCAAAGACCTGGATGCAGCCACGCTCAAGGATGTGCAGTCCTTTTTTGACACGTTCTACTCTCCAAACAATGCCGTACTCGTCGTGGTGGGTGACTTTGAGGCGGGTGATGCCAAAAACTGGATTCAGCAGTACTTTGGCGGCATACCTTCCGTCAACTTACCGGCACCCGTCGACCTTACCGAACCGCGCCAGGAAAAAGAGCAGCGCTTCACCAAAGACGACAAACTCGCAAATCGCCCGGCCCTGGCTTTTGCCTACCACATGCCCGAGCGCAACTCTCCGGAGTACTACGCCATGGGGCTGCTTGACCAGATCCTGTTGCAGGGCAACGACAGTCGTCTGTACCAGGCGCTGGTACAGGAGCGGGGCTATACCGCTTCTGTGGATGGCGGCATCAACGCCTTTTTGGGCAATATGTATAATTACAACGGCCCGATGCTCTGGATGGGCAGCCTGATCCATGACCAGAATGTGAAATCCGATGAAATCGTGAAAGTGCTGGACGCAGAGATTCAGAAGCTGCAGCAGGAAGGAATTGACCAGGAGTTGATTGACCTGGCGATTGTGAAGATACGCTCTTCCCTCTACGATCAGGTAAGCGCCTCCTCAGGTTTCGGCAAAGCCGATCTGCTGGCCACCTTTGCTTTGTTCGACGATGATCCGGCCCGCATCAACCGGCTGGAGTCAGAGTTCCGGAAAGTGACGCCTGAATTGCTCCGCAAGACCATCGAGGAGTACCTGCGTCCGACCAACCGCACTGTTCTTGTTGTTAACCCACTTGCAAAAAGCTAAGCGCCATGAATAGAAAGATCTTCTCAATAGCCTTGAGCGCTATCCTGACCCTGACAGCAGGTATAGCCGCCGCTCAAAAGCAGACGCCACCAGAAGGGGGCAAGCCACGGGATTTTAAACTGCCCGCCAAACAGGAATTTGAGCTGGACAACGGCCTGTCTGCTGTCATGGTGCCTTATGGCGACGTACCGAAAGTGGTGGTCAGCATGGTGGTACAGGTAGGAAACGTCCACGAAACGGCCCAGCAAAACGGTCTGGCCGATATTGTAGGCAACCTGATGCAGGAAGGCACTGCGACGCGCAACGCAACGCAGCTTGCCCAGGAAGTTGCCCGATTGGGTGGCTCGGTCTCAGTGAGCGTAGGTCCGAACGAGACATTTATCTCCGGTTCAGCACTGTCGGAATATGGCCCTCAACTGGTCGGGATCATGGCGGATCTGCTCAAAAACCCGGCTTTCCCGGACTCCGAGATGGCCCGGATCAAAAACGACTTCAAGCGACAGAACAATCTCCTGCGCCAGCAACCGGGCGCCATCGCGCAGTCGAAGTTTAGAGGCGCGCTATACCCTAACCACCCCTATGGCCGCGATTTCCCGACTGATAAAATGATTGATGGCTTTACCCGGGAGCAGGTGCAGCAGTTTTACGAGCAGCAGTTCGGTGCCGACCGCACCACGGTATACGTGGCCGGTAAGTTTGACCAGGGTGCCATGAAGGAGGCGCTTACCAGTCAGCTAAGCGATTGGCGAAAAGGGGCAGCCCCTCAGATCACCGTTGCAAAGCCTGTCACCAAGAGCGAAATGATCGTCATCGACAGGCCGGGAGCCCCGCAGTCTACCATTGTTTTTGGTCTGCCAGTGGTGGATCCTTCCCATCCCGATTACATGGCGCTGCGTGTGACAAACTCCCTGCTGGGCGGTTCCTTTGGTTCCCGCATCACCCGCAACATCCGCGAAGACAAAGGTTATACCTACTCTCCTTACAGTACGCTGGCCGCGCGCTACCGGGTGGGCGACTGGGCGCAGGTAGCCGACGTGACCACCGAGCACACGGGCAACTCACTTCGCGAGATACTGAATGAGATCAATCGCCTGGCTACAGAGGCCCCTGAGCCGGAAGAACTGGAAGGCATCAAGAACTACGAAGCTGGCCTGTTTGTTTTGCGTAATTCTTCCCCCTGGGGCATCGTGTCGCAGCTTAACTTTCTGAAACTGCACGGTTTGCCAGATTCTTTCCTGGAAAACCAGGTACAGAACATTCATGCCATCACCCCGCAGCAGGTACAGCAAACCACCCAAAAGTACATGGCACCTAAGAACATGACCCTGGTGGTAGTAGGGGATAAGAAAGTGATTGACCCCCAGCTGAAGAAATTCCAGGCAGAATTGAAAAAGAATGCGCTTTAATAAAACAAGGCATAACATAAAAAGGGGGGCCTGACTATAGTCAGGGCCCCCCTTTTTGATTGGGGTAGGTATAAAATAAGAACAGACCCCTTTATCAGGAGTCTGTTCTCTATTGAAAAGATTAGTTTTTAAAACAATTAACTTTTCAACTTTTAGCCATTCATTTATACGGGAGCAGTTTTGGGGATGTTACAGAATTCTTAAAAATATTTTTTATTTGGTCATTAAGTGTGTAGGCCAGGCTTGCCAAGATATATCGCAGAAGTTGGCTTTAAGCTGTTATCCATCACATCCAGCTGATAGAAATGCTTATGATTCAGCTTTGCGCCTATATTGTATATTGTCGAATAAGGCTATCAGTGAAAACGGGGAGAACTATACGGAGGCAGTATAGACCGGACAAAAAAAGAAGAGCTCCTTCGAAAAGGAGCTCTTCTATATTGAAAAGATTAGTCTGTAACAATTAACTTTTCAACTTTTAGCCGTTCTTTTATACGGCGGCTATTCAGGCAGGGTTACGTTTACCCAAAAAATATTTTAATTTTAGTTGTTATCCCGTTCCTTATCACGATCGACATCCACCTTTTTCGTGTTCTTAGTAGTGTCATAATCCACAACGGTTTCTGTCACTTCATACTCGGTGGCTACAGAGTCCCGGTCGACTACTCTTTCAGTATCACTTTCTGTTGTGCCAGTCCTGTCCGTGTTATCGCAGGCTACTAAAGCCATTGTGCCAAACAGTATACCGAAACCTGTATATAATATCTTTTTCATGGTCTTATAGTTTTAACTTGGTTATAATACAATGTTCGCCTTTAAGTTAAGCAGAACATATATTGATTAATTGTACGGTATTGCTGGTGTAAAAGGTTGTAAGTCAGTGCTTTTTAGTTTGTATGTTCTTGATAATGTTCTATTTAAAGCAGGACTCACAATGTTCCCGCCCGTTTCAGGAGCCCACCATGTATAGTTTAGCTACCTTTCCTTTTTATGCTGCGGGTAGGTATAGCACTCAGCGGATCTTCTGGCCAATGATGTTTGGGATAGCGCCCGCGCAGGTCTTTTCTTACCTCAAAATAACCGGCATTCCAGAAACTGCGCAAGTCACGGGTAACCTGTACGGGGCGTGAAGCGGGAGATAACAGGTGCATGAGCAGCGGTACCTTGCCTGCCGCAATCCGGGGTGTGTCGAGCAGACCAAAAACCTCTTGCAGGCGTACAGCGAGTACTGGGGTGTCGGGGTTGGCATAGTCCAGTGCGATGCGGGAGCCACTTGGTACCTGCAGATGGGTGGGAGCCAGCTTGTCCAGTTCCTGCTGCTGTTCCCAGGTTAGCATCGATAGTAAGATGTTATTGAAATCAAGTCGACTGACCTGCTCCATGCTGCGCAAGCCTGCCAGGTGCGGCAGGAGCCATTCCACTATAGTCTCTTCCAGCGCCTGGTCCGATACATCCGGCCACTCGTCCGGTGCAATCTGTTGTAGAAACGTGATCCGCTGGCGGGTGCGAACTCCTTCATCTGACCAGGGGAGGCGTGCTATACCTTTGTCCTGTAAAGCCTGTAGGAGAGCAGCTGCCAGTTGCTCCGGATCAGGTTGTGTCAACTGCTTTTCTTCTAGCACCAGCGCGCCCAGTTTGACGATGCGACGGGCATGCACACGGCCGCCGGCATCGTCCCAGCGAACCTCTTCGGTATTTATGAGCTGTGCTTCGAAATGTTCGAGCACTTCGTCCTTGCTGAGCGGCGCAGCCAGCAGAATGCGTGGATGTTGCCCCGCATCGAGGTGGGCTATGCCGTAGTAGGCTGCTTCCGAGAATAACTCGGTGGGGAGTGAGGCAATTTGCCCAGTGATCAGCCGTACCTTGCCCGTGCTCTCGCGCTGCGCTAGCCGGTCGGGGTAGGCCAGTGCGGTGAGGAGGCCGGCCGCATGCACTTCGATATTTCCTTTTGGGGCACGGAGTCGCTGGCGCAGGTGCTGGGCCTGTTCCTGCACGCGCCGTATGGCATTTTCGTCGCGCACAAAGCCAGGTATAGGAGGACGCTTGCCTGCCAGTAGCTCAAGCCGCAGCGCCAGATCGGGCAGTGGCGTGCTGAAGGGCTGTTGCGCCCGGATGATGTCACGCTCAGCCAGCAGCGCAGCCAGGGTGCAGGCCGTTTCGCTCAGACCCATTTCGTGCCCCCGGATCACCAGGTGCCCAAGGCGAGGCGTAAGTCCCATAGAGGCAATGGCCTTCCCATGGGCTGTGGCCTGACCTGAACTGTCAATGGCTTCCAGTCGCAAAAGCAGGTCACGTGCCAGGGAAAGGGCTGCTGCGGGTGGTGCATCCAGCCACTGCAGGGTGGTCACGTCTTTTACACCCCACAAGGACAGCTCCAATGCCACACCCGACAGATCTGCCTCGCAGATTTCAGGGTCCTGCCGCTCAGGGAGCTGCAGCTGATCGGCAGTGGACCATAGTCGGTAGCAGACACCCGGCCCCAATCGCCCGGCACGTCCGCGGCGCTGGTCGGCGGCTGCTTTGGATACCGGCGTGGTGACCAGCGTGGTGAGACCGGTACGGGGCAGGAAACGAGGCACGCGTGCGAAGCCCCCATCCACGACAATTTTAACGCCTTCTATGGTTAAGCTGGTTTCGGCAATACTGGTGGCCAGCACTATTTTCCGGCGGCCGGAAGGGGAGGGTTGGATGGCGGCCATCTGACGGCTAAGCGCCAGATCGCCGTGCAGTAGGTGCAGTTCCACATCGCCTGGCAGCCTGCTTTCCAGTTGCTCTGCTACCCGGCGCATTTCACCCATACCTGGCAGAAAGACCAATACGTCGCCGGTAGGTTCTTCACGCAATGCTCTGAAAATGGCTTTGGGTACCAGCTGCTGCAGACGCTCAGCAGGCCGTGTGCCGGCTGCGGCAATTTCAGCTGGGCTTAGGTAGTGCGTTTCGACAGGGTAGAGGCGGCCATCGCTCCGGATGACGGGGGCCTGCAGCCATTTGCCTATACCTGTCGCATCGAGGGTGGCACTCATGATCACAATGCGGAGGTCGGGGCGGAGGACGGCCTGCGCGTCCAGCGCCAGCGCCAGGCCAAGGTCGGCCTGCAGACTACGTTCATGAAACTCGTCGAAGAGGATGGCGGAAACACCTTCCAGGGCAGGGTCTTCCTGCAGCATGCGTGTCAGGATGCCTTCTGTTACTACTTCCACGCGGGTTCGGGAGGACACGACATGCTCCATGCGCACCCAGTAGCCTACGGTCTGGCCCAGCGGCTCCTGCATCAGGTCGGCCATGCGCTGGGCAGCGGCACGGGTTGCCAGTCGCCTGGGCTCCAGCACCAGCACCTTGCCGCCCTGCAGCCAGTCTGCCTGGAGTAAAGTAAGGGGAACGAGTGTGGTCTTTCCTGCTCCCGGAGGGGCTTCCAGCACAGCACGATTGGTGGCAGCGAGCGCCTGCAACAGGCTGGGAAGGGCTTCCTTTACAGGGAGCTCCGGCAATTCAGGTATAGAAAGGGCGTGCGACATGTCGCCGCAATTTCCGAAAAATAAATAAACTTATCAGGTAGCGCTTTTTGTGGAGGCTTCGAAAAGCTTCAGCGCTTCTTCGTTTCCGACCTGGGCGGCCATTTGCTGGGCTGTCAGGCCGCGGATGTCGCGTAGCTCCCGGTTGGCGCCGTGCTCGAGCATAAACTTAACCATGTTGGTACGGCCGTACATAGTGGCAAACATCAGGGCGGTGCCGCCACTGCCGTTCTGCAGGTCGAGGTCCGCGCCGTATTCCAGCAATAGCTCGGCTATACCTTCGTATCCATTAAAGCACTGGCCCATTAGGGCGGTATTTCCGGACAGGTCCTGTGCGTTTACGTCAGCGCCGGCTTCCAGCAGCATGCGGGCAGCTACGGGCTGGTTGTTGTAGGTGGCAATGATCAGGGGCGTGAAGCCGCGGGGCCCCGGTTCATTTACGTCAACGCCCTCATCAATCAGTTGTTTCAGAAGCATGAGGTCGCCGCGCCGGGCGGCATCAAACAGGATGTCAACAGGTCTTGTAGAGTAGAAAGTCATCGGGACAAGGGCTTTTGGTCTTTGCCTTTCCTACGATAAAAATCTGATTTAGTCACTCACTAGGTCAAAGAATCGTACTTTGAGGCTACCGGGCACCAGTTTCAAGCCTTTCGGTATACCTTCGTGTGAGGCCTTCATGTGCTCCTTGTACCATTCCCTGTAACTGATCTCGTCGGTCCAGGTGGTCATCACCCAAAACTCGTTTTCGTTCTCCTGCGGAGTGAACACCTTCATGCCCAGAAAGCCCTTCTCGTGGTCGACCAGGTGCGGTCGGTTCACAAATGCTTCCTTCACATCGGCTGCCATTCCGTTGGCAACCTCAAACTGGCTCATGGCTATATACATAGTTCGTTTTTAAATTTGGTGGATGTCCGCCTTCTTACTGCTGAAAAGTGAGGGTGAAGGTGGTACCTTTGTTTGGTTCGCTTTTCACGTGCACCTGCCCGCCGGAGTTGTCCATGATGCGCTTCACGATGTAAAGCCCCATACCGGTGCCGTCTACGTGGGAGTGGAAGCGCTTAAAGAGCGTAAACATCTTGCCCTGGCTTTCTTTGCTGATACCCAATCCATTGTCCTCTATGCTCAGCACAAGTTTTTTCCCTTTTTGGCTGCTCTTGATCTTGACGTGCGGCCTGCGGTCGGGGGAGCTGTATTTCAGTGCGTTGCTCAGCAGGTTGTATAGAATGCTGTTCAGGTTCTTTTTAGAGAAACTGATATTGGGTGCTTCTGAGAAGTCCGTTTCGATAATAGCCTGTTTGCGTTCGGCCTCTCCCCGAAGTCCTTCAAAGATCGTGTTGTAGACTGTTTCGATCTGGAGTGGTTCCGACTCGCCGTCCACGTCGCGCTGCACTTTGGCGATATCCGTCAGGTCGCGGATCACATTTTTGAATCGGATGATCGAGTCTTTGATCATAACGAAGAGCGGATCTGTCGGTTCCCCAGGTAAAGGTTCCGCTTCCCGTATCTGTTCCTCCAGCACCAGCATCAGGCCTTCAATGTTGGCGATAGGCGACTTGAGGTCGTGCGAGGCCGTGTACACGAAGGTATCCAGGTCGTCGATCACGCGCATCAGGTGCTCGTTGGTTTGCTGCAGTTCGTCCTGTGCCAGTTTCAGGTCCGAAAGGTCTATAAACGAACCGATCATCCGGTAGGGCATCTGGTACTCGTTGTACAGGATATAAGCCCTGTTCGAAACATAGGTATAGCTGCCCTCTTTGTGCTGGATGCGGTATTCGGCGTTCCACTGCTTTCTGCCGTTGTTGATGGCGTCGTTCACGCTGCGCTCCACCTCATTCCGGTCATCGGGGTGCAGTTTGGAGAACCAGCCTTCCAGCCCACCCGATATCTCCTGTTCGTCAAAACCCAGCATTTTATAAAGCCCATCACTCCACCAGATCTCGTTGGCAGCCAGGTTCCAGTCCCAAACCACGTCGTTGGTCGCCATGGCCACCAGCCTGAAGCGCTCTTCGCTCTCTGCCAGTTCACGGGTACGATCCTCCACCAGGCGCTCCAACTGGTTGTTGAGTACGGTCAGGTTTTCTTCTGCTTTTTTGAGTTCTTCGTAGGCTGCCAGCGTCTGGTCCTCGCTGCGCTTTTTGTCATTGATGTTCGCCATGGTAACGGCTATGCCTGTTCCCATTTTCACGGCGGCAATCTCGTACCAGGCTTTCTGCTCATTTAAAATGAGCAGTTGCTCAATGTGCAGCGGTTTGCCGGTTTCCACCACCTGGCAAAATTTGCGGAACAGGCCGGTGTCGCGCAAATGCGGTATAGTTGCTGTCACACTTCCCTGCATCAGGTTCGCGCTCGACTCACCAAGCATTTCCTCCGCTTTCTTGTTGAGCAGGGTCCAGTTGAAATCCTTGATCTGCTCCTTGTTGTCGCGCACGGCCTGCATAGCCATGATGCTGTTAAGCGAGCTGTCGAGCACACCTTGTACCACACTGCTCAGCGTTTTAAGGGTGGTGACATCCACAAAGCTGATCACAACCCCGTCTTTGTTGCCGTCCCGCTTCAGGTAAGGGATAATGCGCATCAGGTAATAGCGTCCGTTTTCGGTCTCTACTTCCTGCTCTATCCCCTGCGATGTATTGTTTACCTGACGTATATCATCGAACAGGCGCGCATATTTCAGGCTGTGCGACAGGTGGTACACCGGCCGCCCGATGTCTCCACCAATAATGTTGACGATCTGCTCTACGGAAGGGGTGTACTTGCGCACTTCCAGGCTGTGGTCCACAAAGAGCTGGCCCACGTTGGAGCTGCGGAAATAGTTGTCCAGGTCTTCGTTGAGTTCCTGCAGTTCCTTTATTTTAAGCTGGTGCTCGGAGTTAACCGTGTGCAGCTCTTCGTTGAGTGACTGCATTTCCTCGTTCGAGCTTTGCAACTCCTCATTGCTCGACATCAGCTCTTCGTTGCTTGACTGCAGCTCTTCGTTAGCCGTACTGAGGTCTTGTACGGTCATTTGCAGGCTTTCGCGTGTCTCGCGCAGTTCCGTCTCCAGCGTCGTCAGCTGCTGGTAGTAGTCGGCGTCTGAGAGGTGCGGCGTCTCGCTCAACCTGGGCTGCGGACTCACTTCGCCCATCTCCTGCAGCAAGACCAGGATAAGCGGCGGCTGGCCTTTTTCGAGCGTGACAGGGCGCACAGAGGTATGGATCAGACGCTCTTTCTTGCCGAACTTTACGGCTACCTGCCGGCCTACCACACTGCGTTTGGTCTTGATGGCTTTGCGGATGCTCACGCTCAGCACCACGGCCAGTTCTTCCGGCACCATCTTGATGAGGTTGAAGTGCAGGCGCTTGTCCGGAAATTTTAGAAAACGATTAATGTCGCCTATGCCGTGCAGCAGCTGGTAATTGGTGTCTACGTACAGAGCGGTGACTTTAAAGTCCTCTGCCAGGGCATCCATAAATGCCTCGTTATAGCGGTTTAGCTGCGTGGTCTTGAACTGACTGGCCTGGCTTTGCTGCATGCTGTTAGTGTGGTAGTCGGTAACGCCATAGCTGCGCTGCAGGCTGCTGCGGTCTTTCACTTTTCGGAAAATATTCCATTTGCGGTTTTCCTCCTCAAAGTATTCCTGCATATCCCCGATGTGCTCACTTGGGCCCAGCATGAGATAACCGCCCATGTTGAGGGCATAGGGAAACAGGGAGAGTACTTTGTACTGCAAGCTCGGGTTGAGGTAGATGAGCATGTTGCGGCAGGTGATCAGGTCGATCTTGCTGAAAGGCGGGTCCTTCTGCAGGTCGTGCTGTGCAAAGATCACCATCTTGCGTATCTCATCACTTACAACGTATTTGTTACCCGTCTTCTGAAAGAAACGCTGCTGGCGTGCTTCTGATACCTGCTTCCGGATGGTGTTGGCAGGGTAGGCTCCTTTTGAGGCTTTCTGAAGGGCTTGCTGGTCTACGTCGGTCGCAAAGAGCTTGACATCCAGCGGGCGGCCTAGTTTATGGGACGCCTCCTGAAAAAGGATGGCCAGTGTATAGGCTTCTTCGCCCGTGCTGCAGGCCGCTATCCATACCTTGATGGGTTCACCTTCTTCTTTTGATTTCAGAATATCCGGAATTACCTTTTTCTCCAGCTGATGAAAGGCCTCCGGGTCTCGGAAGAAGCTGGTCACGTTGATAAAGAATTCCTGGCAAAGTATCTTGATCTCGGCCGGATTAGCGTGCAGGTAGTCCAGGTATTCCTGCAGGCTGTTCAGCTTGAGGGTTTGCATCCGCTTCTGGATGCGGCGATTCAGCGTGGGCTTTTTGTAATGCGTGAAGTCAATCTGGGTGTGGCTGCACACCAGGTCCAGAATCTCTTTCAGCACTGCTTCTTCATCGAGCTGCTCCTGCTGCTTGCCGTTCTGGATGATGCTCTTGACCAGCGGTGTACGGCGGGTGTACTCTATGATCTCATGCGGAATCTGATCCGGCGGAAGCACAAAGTCTACCTCTCCTGTGTCAATGGCGCTGCGGGGCATGCCGTCAAATTTCGCGCTTTCCGGATCCTGCACCACCACCAGCCCACCGGCCTGCTTGATAGCGCGCACCCCCTTACTGCCATCGGTTCCGGTGCCTGACAGCACAATGCCTATGGCATTGGGGCCGCGGTCCACGGCCAGTGACTCAAAAAAGGTGTCCACTGCAAAGTTGGGTTCCCGGTTGCGGGGCTTCTCGGTCAGGCGCAAGCGTCCGTTCTGCAGACTCAGCTGCTTGCCGCTAGGCAGCACGTATACGCAGTTTGGCCGGGTAAACGTATTGTCTTCCGCTTCCCGCACCTGCATGCTGGTATGCTTGGACAGCAACTCGGCCATCAGGCTTTTATGGTCAGGCGAAAGGTGCTGTATGATCACAAAAGAGAAGCTGGAGTTCCCGGGGAAATGGTCAAAGAGCTTGTGAATCGCCTCCAGGCCTCCTGCAGAGGCGCCTATGCCTATCAGGTAATGATCGGCAGGCCTGGGGATTATTTTTTGCTCCTGCTTATTGTCTGCTTGCTGCAACATGCTGTGTTAGCCGTAATAAAGGTAATTCGTTCTCTTAATACTTCTCGCGGATGATCTTGCTGAGCACAGCACTGCGCAGCGCTTCGGCGGCTTCCAGCTCTTCCTGTCCCCAGGGGAGGGAGGTTAGCTGCACCGTTTGCTGGTAAAGTGCAAACGAGTTGCGCGGATGATAGCTTTTGCCGTCCGGTTCCATCCGGATGGCCTGATCAGGGTTGCCGCTCCAGTTGACGGTTTGCAGCACTTCTCCCCGAAAACACAGAATGTACTCTCCCTGGTCAGGGTTAATAGGTAGCGCAAGCAAGCCGCTTGCCTGGTCCTTGTATTCTTTGCTGTTCGGATAGGCCTGTGGGAGCGAGTTGGTTACGTACGTTTTATCGGAGCTGTTGCGCCGCAGCCAGGATGCAAGTTCTTTTAGTTTTGGAACGGGGGGGGTGTTGCCCACTGTCTGCACATTGCCTTCATACAACACGGCTGCACCGCCCAGCGACAATAGTTCTAACAGGTTTGGCTGGCCAAACAGGAGTGCCTCGGCAAAAAAATCCTGGTTGAAGAGCTGCTCCAGCATCGTGGCGTGCTGTCCGCGCATATGCGCCTGCATCGTGGCGTGCTGTTCCTTTTCGTAGGCACCCAGCCGTACCGCTGCGATCGTGGAAAGCAGTTCCATAGCGGTGCGCTCCTGGTAGCTGGGGTATTTCGGGGCTTTGTGGTGGCAGGAGATCAGTCCCCATAATTTGCCTCCCATAATAAGCGGTACCGACATGGAGGCCGAAATGCCCATGTTGCCCATGTATTCCAGGTGCACGCCGGCCACGCTGCGCAGGTTGCAGCTGGTCAGGTCTGTAAAGCGCCGTGTAATGGGGTTCAGGATAGGGCGGAGGCGTACCGGTTCGTAGTCGCGGGCAGGTATGAGGCGGTATGGGTTTTTGAAGTAGAGGTCGCGTGCCTGCCTGGGCACATCAGATGCCGGAAACCGAAGCCCCAGCAGATCACTCATGTCCTCCGTTTTGGCCTGGCCGATTACGGTGCCGTTCCACTGGGGATCGAAGCGGTAGACGAGCACCCGGTCGAAGCCTGTAAAAAGCTTGAACTCATCGGCCACTATCTGCGCGATCGCCTCGGTGCTGTCGGCTTGCTTGATGCGGGATGTGATGTATTTGATCTGCTGGAAAAAAGCCAGGAAGGATACATCGTCCTCACGCCGGGCTGGCTCCATTTCAATCAGTATCTGCTCTGCCTCCGGATGTACGGTGGCCGTAAAGGCGCTACTGCTCTCTCCCGTATTGAAGGTGAGCGAAAAGGGGATGTCCACCTGGTCCAGTTCTGACTCCTGTTCACGGGTGATTTTGAGTTGAAGATCTGCCAGCTCTTTTCCGGGTACGAAAGCGGAAAGCGGTTGGTCCAGCATCGAATCGGGCGCAAGGCCAAGAAGGTCGACACTGTTTTCACTTACCTGCCTGATGTGTAGTGATTTGTCCAGGACCAGCAGCAGGCCGTGCGGTTGTATCAGGTTAATCTGGTGCAGCGGAATGCTTCCGCAGAAGTCAGAATCATAGTTTTTTTCGCCACCGTTTTGCAGCGCAGATATTTTATTTTCCATAGTATTCCAAGTCCTCCGCCAGGGGTGGTAGAGGAACATGAATCTAAGCAATCTTGGAGTCTATATTCTTCTGGCAAAGGTTTTCAGGGTGTAATTTAAGTGTTTTTACCCTAAAATCATGATGGAAATACTGAATTTAAACGCGAAGGGTTACATCATAATGCTGTCTATGTTTGATTTTGACTTAATGAAAAAGCAAAAAGGGACATGCGTTGTTACGCATGCTGGTTGTTAATCTACCGCTTGTTTTCGAGGCGCAGCTGAAGTGTTTTGTCAGGACTTGCAACACTAAAGGTCTGCGAAGCGAAGCCGGGACTGCTGACAAGTAAGGTATGGCTGCCGGCAGCAAGTGAGAGCCTGAAATAGCCCTTGTCGTCGCTCATGGTTTCCCAAGGACTGCCCTGTACCCGAATGGTAGCCTGTGCTATACCTCGTCCGTTTGCATTGAGCACCTGCCCTTGCAGACTAAACTCAGACAGGGCTTTCTGACTGCCGTTTTCAAGGTCGCTGTTACTGACAGGCGGTGCCGGAATGTCGAGCACGATTGCCGCATCGATCGTGCGGGCCAGCAGCTCCTCCGGACTAGGGGGCAGTATCCCGGCCGCATGTATGGCTGCTTTTTCCTGAGCGGCCGTGCGTGTGTAAGCGTAAAACAGGATAAGGCCCAGCGAACTAAACATCATCAGCACGCCCACAGCCACCCGCCAGTCTGCCAGGCTAAGGATTGTTCTGGGACGATGCTTGCGACGCAGGCGGGTGCGCACCCGCTGCCAGATGCGGTAGCGAGCCTGGCTTGTCCGGTTCCGGTCAGAGAGCGACATGCCCGTCAGTATATCCTCACACATCTCGCAGTCGAGCAGGTGCTTTTCGAGTTCGTAATTGGTAGCCGGCGGCAGCGAGCCTTCCTCGTATTGCCGCAGCAGCTCTGTGGAGGGGTGTTCCTCCAGTCCCCATTCGCTTGTTTGTATTTTATCGTTGCGCATGGTTTTTTTCAATGTAAATTTTAAGGTTCCGACGCCCGTTCTGTATGTAACTCTTTACCTGTTTGAGGTCGCAGCCGGTTATCTCCTCTATCTCGCGGTAGCTTTTCTGCTGCAGGTAAAACAGCTCGATGCAGGTGCGCTGCTCGGCGGGGAGGTGTACGAGTCCGTGTTCGAGCGCTTGCCAGTCGAGGTCCGCCTGAGGTGTTTCGCCTTGGGGCAGGGTGTGTTGCTCGCGTGGCAGGGCCTGGTTCACTTTTTCTTTCAGGCGGTTGGTGCGCAGCAGTTGCAGGCAGTGGTTTTTGGTGAGAGAGTGCAGCCACGATTTAAAGTTGCTCACCTCATGCCGCTTTAGGGCCACGATCAACTGCTCGAACACCTGCATGGTGGCGTCTTTGCTGTCCTCTTCCTCCCCGAGGTAGCGCAGGCAGATCAGGTATACCATCTCCGTGTGCCGCTCGAAGAGTTTCCCGATCACGTCCAGGTCACCGGTCCGGCGGTATTGCCGCACTAGCTCCAGGTCATCAGTGGAACGGGATTTCGAGAAGAACTTTAAAAACATAGCAGGTGAGGGCTTAACGTATATTCAATAAAGTAAATATTGTTGAATGCACCATGATTTATTTGAAGGATGTTTGCTTTTCCGCAGTCTCTTTGCTTAAATAAAAATTATTAATGAAAACATGTTACTATCTTTATTTTCTATTCGTACGCTCTAAGTATTCACAACGCTATCTCCACCCGCTACCCGGGTAGCATACCGGCTATCCTTCCATCACCCGCTTGCTTATACCAAGGCACTACTTGCATCTGCCAGACTTAGTCTTGCTTTTGCTTTGTAGGGAATTACTGCTTTTCACCATTATTTAGTTCTATTCTCTCCAAACTATGCTCACACCATCTCAACACCAGTTCAAAACATTGGTATCCTTCCTGTTATTTGTCTCGGCCTTTCTGTTCCTGGGCTGTGACAGTGAAAGTCTGGATACACCTGAGCCGCTTGCTGCTCAACTAGAAGCCAATGCAGGGCCCAAACGACCTAATTCGGCCCTGCATAACAAAGTGCTGGACGACATTCGCAGTGCCACCGCCCGCTACCACCGTGTCGAAGAGGCCATGGAAGACGGCTACGTACCTTTTAGTCCTTGTGTCAGCCATCCGGTGCTGGGCGGTATGGGCTATCATTATGTAAATCCGCTCCTGCTGGATGGTGTGCTCGACCCCAGCCAACCCGAGGCCTTGCTGTACGAACCGCAGAAAAATGGCCGTCTGAAGCTCGTTGGGGTGGAGTTCATCATCCGGGCTGACGAGTGGGGGCAGAGCACGACACCGATGCTGGGCGATCAGGTTTTCGACGTGTACATCAACTCACCGACAAACCCACTTCCTTTTGACAATTACCAGCTGCATGCCTGGGTATGGAAGCATAACCCTTCCGGAATGCACTTCCCCTTTAACCCGACCGTTAGCTGCAATTATGCCACGGGACCAGCGGAGTAAGGGGAACTTCCGTTAAAGGTATACCTGTAATGCATATCTTGTGAAAGCCCTGCTGCCCCTTAGTGCAGCAGGGCTTTTGCTTACCGGGTGGCCAGTAAAGCCTTGTCTTCTTCGCGCAGCTCCACCAGGGCGTATTTACGGGTGTCCGTGATCTTCAGCTCGTCGAGCGCGTCCACCAGGTTCTTGAAACGGGAGCTTTTCGTCGCTTTCACCAGCACCACCATGTTCGGATTGCGCTTCACCTGCTCACCCAGCAACACCTGCCGGAGTCCGGTAGTGGAAAGGTCTGTTTGCCTCACCTCGGGTGCATCGCCCGGGTAGCCGAAGAAGTAGTATACCTTGTCTGCTTCGTCGAGCACAATGTTCAGCGCATTTTTGCCAGCTACAGGCGTGTCAGGGCCTTGCGCAGTGGGCATATTGATCTCCAAGGTCTGAAATCTGGCAAACGTGGTGGTGAGCATGAAGAATGTCATCAGCAGCGAGGCCAGGTCCACCATGGGCGTCATGTCGAGGTGAAAGCCTTTGTTGCGTGCGCGTTTTCTACTGCCTTTTGCCGGGTTCTGTTTTTCCTGTACCTGTGCCATGGTGCGGCTCCTTTCCGATTAGGGTTGACGTTGCAGACAGTCCCTCTGCTGCATTTGTATAATAGATGCAGCAAAGCCCCGGATTCCACACGGCCTATCCATTTTTTTCATTAACCTTACGGCGGCGGCTGTTTGTCGTAAGCAGCGTTTAGACAACTTTAACTCATACAAGGCAATGATCGACCGACAGGTATACCGCATGACAAAGGCTGGCTCTATCCGTAACCTGGAGCTGCGAAAGGAATCACTTGAGTCGCCCGGACCGGATGAGGTTTGCGTGCAGGTGCGGGCGATCGGGCTCAACTTTGCCGACATCTTTGCCATGCAGGGCCTCTACAGTGCCACCCCCAGCGGCTCGTTTATACCTGGGCTGGAGTTTGCGGGCGAGATCGTGGCGGTGGGAGAGGAGGCTGGCGACTGGCAGGTCGGGGACCGGGTGATGGGCGCCACCAGGTTCGGTGGCTACGTTTCGCACATCAACAGTCACCACCGCTATGTGCTGCCGCTGCCCGAGCGCTGGAGCTTTGAGGAGGGTGCCGGCTTCCTGGTGCAAGGGCTCACCGCCTATTACGCCCTCACCGAGCTGGGTAACCTGAAGCCGGGCATGAACGTGCTCATACACAGTGCGGCAGGCGGCGTGGGCATCCTGGCCAACCGCATCTGCCAGAAGGTGGGGGCCTATACCATCGGCACCGTGGGCCGGCCGGATAAGGTGGATTTTCTGCGAAAGCACGAGCACTACGGCGATGTGATCTTGCGGGACAGTGACTTCTATGACAAGCTCATGCACAGCTTGCACGGTCGCCCCCTCCACCTGATCATGGAGTGCATCGGCGGACGTATACTTGAGCAGGGCTGGAAGGCGCTGGCGCCGATGGGGCGCATGGTGGTCTACGGCAATGCCTCGTTCAGCAGCCACGGCAGTAAGCCGAATTACCCGCGCCTCTTCTGGAAATACCTGCGCCGCCCAAAAATAGACCCGCTCAGGCTCCCCACCGAAAACAAATCGCTGATGGGCTTTAACCTGATCTACCTCTACGAGCAGACCGATATGATGCATGACTTACTGCAGGGATTGCAGGCCTTGCAACTGGCACCGCAGCATGTGGGGCACACGTTTGCGTTCGACGACATGCACGCGGCCATCCGCCTGTTTCAGCAGGGCAAAACCGTGGGGAAAGTGGTCGTGACTGTATGAGCTCCAAAAATACCCACTTCTGGGTATTGAATAACTGATTATGAATGCATTATATTTGATTTACTCCTTCCTGCCGGGTGGATTCGTTAACCTTTAATGGGTCACTTCTATGAACATTCCTGAGGCCATCAAAACGACACTTCGCTTTCGGCAGGTGCCCATGACCCCCCATCAGATCGCCTACTTTATTTGCTTCAACCGCTTGCTCAAAGCTACCGCTGGTTTCGAGGCCATGGTGCAGTCCGTGGAAGAGGCAGTTTACCAGAATCCGGGATACTTCAACATGACCGACGACCTGGTACACATGAGCAACTGGCGGAAAGACGAGCAACAGATAGTCGAGCACGTTTTCAGCACCGTACAGCGGGCTATTGGTCTGTTCCGTGAGCTTGGCCAGCGTAAAGATTGCTGTAATAACGTGGTATTGGCGCTATTGCTTTACAAGCGACTTTCCGATATCGAGCGAAGCCAGCAGCTGGGGGCGCCCATCGTGCCCTACCTCTGGAAATTCGACCGCGTGACCAACGACACGATGCTGTCCGAGCTTGCTGCCCGGGTATACGAGGTGATGGATTACATTGAGCGCACCGACGATCGCCTGGCCAATACCTTCCTGTTTGGCAAGGAAGAACTCAACCACATGAACGAGCCATGCAAGCTCGGCAAACTGCAGGAGGTCATGCGCCTGCTGGCCACGCTGCAGCTCGACGAAGAGCACGTTCCCACACCACTTTTCCAGGCTATCTTTAGCCAGCTCTTCCGCAACAACGTCAAGTATACTTCCAAAGAACTCTCGGGAGAGGTATAGGCACCCTGCTCAGGCAGATACTTTTTGCTACATGCCTTGGCGTACACCCTGTATACCTCTGGAGGCGAGTTTGCGGCGCTTGTAATAATTGCTGAGGCGGTGCAGCTGGCCAGTATGCATCCGTTCATCCTGCTCCGGCGGGTGGGGGAGGTGGCAAACCGGGCAGACGGGCACTTCGAACTGTTCCTGCATTTCGTCAATCGCGTCTTCCACCTGACGCAAGTAGGCTACAATGGCCAGCGTACCCAGCAGGCCAATGAAAGTAAGAATAGAGGTGATGATCATGGAAACTTCGGCTAAAAGTTGTCATTTAAAGAAAGCAAACCATCAGCTAAAGGAGCGCGCGTTCAGCAACAGGCTCCTATATCTGAAAATTTGATTTCTTTAATTAAAACGATTTTTCTCAAAAACCGGAGCCCGCTTCCTAATTGTTTCAAATTTCCCTACTCAATCATAGATAGGTACCATATAGCTGTAATTTCTGTCAGGCAAGAAAAGCTGCTAAATAATTTTTGCAGTTGATTTTATTATCGTAATATTACGATGCGTATACCTGAACGGACAGCAGCATGGCACAACCAACCCAACAACCCAAAAAGCAGATTGCCTTTTTTGAAAAATACCTCACCATCTGGGTGATCCTCTGTATTGTGGGTGGCACCCTGATCGGTTATGTGGCCGGAGACCAGATGGAGGTGCTCAGTAGGATGGAGGTGTACCAGGTGAATATTCCCATCGCCATCCTGATCTGGCTGATGATCTACCCGATGATGCTGCAGATTGACTTCACCAGCCTCAAGCGCATCGGTCGCAAGCCAACCGGCATTGTGCTCACCGTGATCGTGAACTGGCTGATCAAACCTTTTACCATGGCTTTTTTTGCCTGGCTTTTCTTTTCCAACCTCTATTCCGCCTTCATCACGCCAGAGCAGGCTGGGGAATACATAGCAGGTGCCATCATTCTGGGGGCGGCCCCCTGCACAGCCATGGTCTTTGTGTGGTCTTACCTAAGCGACGGCGATCCGAACTATACCCTCATGCAGGTGTCTGTCAACGACCTGATCATCCTGGTGGCCTTCGTGCCGATCGTGGGCCTGTTGCTGGGTATTACGGATGTAACGGTGCCTTACGATACGCTGTTTCTGAGCATCGTCATTTATGTGGTGGTGCCGCTCGTGGCGGGTTTTCTGACGAGCCGTACCCTGATCAGATCGAAAGGGGAGGAGTGGTTTACGAGGGAGTTTCTGCCCCGGCTCAAGCCCATGAGCGTGCTCGCCCTGTTGCTCACTCTGATCTTGCTTTTCGCCTTCCAGGGCGTTAACATTCTCAACAATCCGCTCATCATCGTTTTCATTGCCATACCGCTTATCCTGCAGACCTACTTCATCTTTTTCCTGACCTGGTACAGCGGTCGTAAGCTCAGACTGGGCTACGCCGTGTGCGCGCCAGCAGCCATGGTGGGGGCCAGTAACTTCTTTGAACTTGCCGTGGCGGTGTCCATCGCGCTTTTCGGCCTCGACAGCCCGGCTGCGCTGGTATGCGTGGTGGGCGTGCTGGTGGAAGTGCCGGTTATGCTCTCGCTGGTGGCCTATGCGAACAAAAACAAGTTCTAGAATTCATTAGCCCGTCTTCAAGAGGCCTTATCTTTTCCCTCTTCCATACCTGCACCATCATTGCTGACCAGCAGTTGCTGAACAGGCAGTGCAAAGCCCTTGCCTTTGCTATTGACGGCATCCATCATGGTAATGAGGAGTCCTTCCTTGATTTCCAGGTGTTCGTTAAAGTCTCTGGTCAGGATGTATGAAAACACCTCGACTTTCAGGGCATCTGCCGTAATCTCGGTGAGGCGAACGCGTGCACTGGTTTTCTCTATTTTAGGATGCGCGGAGAGTGTTTCCCGCAGGGAGCGTAACACGGCCTGTATCTGAGGCGGCGTGGTGTCATAGCGTAGTCGTAGGGTAGGGCTGAACAGGAAGCGGTCGCGGTGGGCGAAGTTCTCGATCTTCTGCGAAGAAAAGTCCCCGTTCGGAATCGTGACTATGGTGCGCTCGGTGGTGCGCAGCCTAGTGGAACGCATGCCGATCTGCTCTACCGTGCCGCTCGTGTCACCTACTTTGCAAAAATCGCCCACCCGGATGGGCTGGTCGGCAATAAGCGTAACGCTTCCGACAAAGTTCTCCACCGTTTTCTGGGCACCCAGCGCCAGCGCGATACCGCCAATACCCAGTGCGGCCAAACCTGTGGTCACGTCAAAGCCCAGGGTGCTGAGAATGAAAATAACACCGAACACCACCAAGGCGATCTTGGCTCCGCGCTGCAGGAAAAGCACAATGGAGATGCCCCCCATGTTGTGGCGTTCCACCAGGCGTCGCTTACTGAAACTGGTGATGACATCCACCAGGCGCCAAAGCAACAGCAATACCGCTATCAGGCCGATAATGATGGTCAACTCACTGAAGCGTTGTCGCAGCACGAACGAAATGCCCAGTCGCTGGCTCAGGTATACCAACAGGAGAGCGGCCAGGTATAGCCGCACCGGCAATGAGAAGGCGCTGATAAAACCATACGTCGGCTCGTTGCGGGTTCTGCGCCAGATGTAGCCGATCACAAAAATCAACCCCGAAGTGATGCCCCATGCAAGCAGATAGGAGACAATTCCTATCAGCAGTAACCCCAGCCAATGGCCTGTCGGTGCACCTCCCCAGCGGTTTTCCTCCAGAAAGCCGGGCAATGTTTTCTCGACCACGGTTTCGGCGGGGGCTGCTTCCTGCAGGGGCACTTGTTTCAGGGTTTCAGCCGCTATCAGCCAGATAGGCCCCCCCGCTGGTCCTTCTGTTTTCTCGAGCAGGATGTCAACGTTCTGCTCGTCTACGGTAGCAGTACCGACCCGCTCCAGGTTTTGGGGCAGGTTGTCGTCGAGGTCGCCCTCAGGGAGATTGCTGATCCAGGAACGGGGGATGGTTTTGCTACGCTGGTCCAGCATACGTTGCAGCGCCTGTGCCATCGCGGCGCCGTCCTGTATGGTGTCGGTGGGCGATACCAGGTTCAGGTAGAAGGCAGCCCTTGTATAGTCTCCGTCGGCCACTGCCTTGATAAAACCCGAGACGGTGCCCCGCGGCGTGCGTCTGCCCAGGGAGTCTTCGGGCCAGGTGGGCGCCGCAGCAACCGCCGTGTCTTGCTCCGTCACTTCCTGCGCGCTCGTCACAGCAGGCAGGGCACAAAGCAGTAAAACTGCCAGCCAGAACAGGTATGGAATTTTACTGTGCTTTATGGAGTTAAGGAGACTGATTGGGACAGGGGACATGGTGCGTGGCGTGTTGGAGCTCTTTAAAACGGTCTGGCAAACAACTTCTGGCAGACAAAATTCTGTTACATCCTGCAATAACGGCTGTGTTTGAACCGGGTTGTACGAAATATGTTCAGAAACCTGGACTGCCCGTAGCACCCAAATCTGAAAAAATAATATTTAAGGCCATGAAATTTGGTTTTGGTACAAGAACAGCTAACTTTAATACTGCTATTTCGTGTGTTGGCACCACGTTATCAAAATTGACTATTTTTTAACTTCTCATAACATTAATCCTACTTATTCACGCGTAGTATGAACAAAACAACGTCTACTCTACTTTGCCTGGGCCTGGCCTTTATTTCTTTTTCCTGTGAAAAGGAAGTGGATGAGATTGGGCTGGCATCCGGCAGCACCCTGCAGTCCACCGCTGTTAAAAACCAGAGCGCCTCGGAGCTTGTACCCCTGAAGCCAATGGACGGCCTGGTGCCGATTCATGAAAATCTGCGCAGCACCTTGATGAGTAATTTGGTGGAGCCTTCTGAGTGCGGTCCTACTGCCTTATACGAAGTTCAAAACAGTTATTTCGCACCCCTGGCAAATGATCTGATTGGCTTGTTCGGACCGCAGGCTCAATCAATTTATAGCACTTATCTTGCATTAGGTCAGTATGCTGCGATATTCGACGAGTCCGCACAGTACTTCGGGGCAAATGGTGAGTACACTGACCTGGTGAACAAGCGCAAGCGGGAGCTGGAGAAATTCTGGGACATGCCAAACCAGATACCAGTACATGGCCAACATACGGCTACACTGAATAACAGAGAACGGCTTGCCGATGTGTACGAGCTGATTGGCGTTGGCATTACATCCAGGGAACAAGCCTATGCTGTTGCAGACCAGATCCTGTACTTCAACACATTCTCAGATCAATTGCCGGAGTCTCCTTTCTTTGCTGCAGATGGTTTCGCAACAACTTACAACAACCTGATCGTGATCGGGGATGGTCTGGTGCAAATGATTTCTGAAACAGGTGTAGAGCAGGATATCGTATGGACAGGTATACTGGCGCACGAGTGGGCGCATCAGATTCAGTTTAAGAACAACACTGCCTGGTATCCGGCGGGCACTTTCGCCAGTCAGCCAGAGGCTACGCGTTACAAAGAACTGGAAGCCGACTTCCTGGCTGCCTACTACATGACGCACAAGCGCGGCGCTACTTATAACAGCAAGCGAGTGGCGCAGTTCTACGAGCTGTTTTTTGAGATAGGAGACTGTGGTTTCGAAAGTGCAGGCCACCACGGCACACCAATCCAGCGTATGGCGGCAGCTGAGCTGGGTTTCCGTCTAGCTGCTGATGCCCAGAAACAGGGTCATATCCTGACTGCGGAGCAGGCGCACGCTTATTTCGTAGCGAACTTCAATGGTCTGTTAGTGCAAAACTAGTCCTTAGCTCCCTTCACCCAAAAGCAGGTATAGCCGTTCGCGCTATACCTGCTTTTTAGTTTTCAAGCGATCAGGGAGATGATGAAAAGCTATACCTATACCTTATACCTTCACCACTTTCCAGGTGCCGCGCCGGAAAAGCCACCAGCTGACCAAGGCATGGAACGAGTGGCAAAAAGCAATGGCGAGGAAAATACCGGTTGTCCCGAAGCCAAGTGTTTTGGCCAGCAGATAGGCCAGCGGGATCTCGATCAGCCAAAGCACCACGATGTTGATGAGGGACGGCGTGCGGGTGTCGCCGGCCCCGTTGAAAGCCTGCACCATCACCATGCCCAACCCGAAAAAGACGTAGCCCAGCGTAATGATCTGCAACGCCTCAGAGGCCACCGCGATCACGGCTTTGTCTGTTGCGAAAAAAGCGGCCAGGTATTCGCCGAAAAAAAGAAACAGGAGCGTGACGGCCGCCATAAAGATCACGTTATACCTTGCCGTCAGCCATACTGCCAGCTCAGCCCGTCTCACTTTCTGCGCGCCCAGGTTTTGGCCTACCAGCGTGGCCGCCGCCGAGGACAGTCCCCAGGCCGGTAGCAGGGCAAACACGATCAGGCGAAAAGCAATGGTATAGCCGGCCAAGGCGCTGCTGCCAAACTCCGCGATGATGCGGGTCAGGAAGATCCAGCTGGCGGAGTCGATCAGGTACTGGCCCATGCCGCCCGACGAGACCGCCAGGATGCGCCGGATCATTGCCAGACTAACGACCAGATTGTCGCGCCCGACTTTTAGCAGATGCTTTCCGTTGAGGAGGTGATAGAACTGGTAGACGACGCCTATGCTGCGCCCGAGGGTGGTGGCCCAGGCCGCGCCCTCCAGCCCCAGGCCCTCGAAGCTGCCGATACCGAAGATCAGGAGCGGGTCCAGGACGATGTTGGCGCCGTTGGCAAGCCAGAGCGCCCGCATGGCCAGGTGCGGCTGACCGGCTCCCCGGAAAATCCCGTTGATCAGGAATAGCATAATGATGACCAGGTTGCCGGCAAAGATGATCTGCGCATAGCGGAGTCCGGTTTCGAGCAGGGCGGCATCGGCTCCCATCAGCGTGAGAATGTCGGCTGCAAACCAGGTAGCCAGGATACCCATGAGCAAAGCCAGGACGGCGCCCGTGATCAGGAGCTGGTAAGTGACATTGCCTGCTTCGTGGTAGTCCTTCTCTCCGATGCGGCGCGCGACCAAAGCCGTAGCCGCAATGCTCACACCCATGCCCACCGAGTAGATCACCATCAGCACTGTTTCAGTGAGGCCCACCGTAGCCAGGGCATTTGGCCCCAACTTGCCGACAAAGAAAATATCGACGACGGCAAAGAGCGACTCCATGATCATTTCCAGGATCATCGGCACTGCCAGCAGCACAATACTCGTCCGGATGCCCAGGGTCGTAAAGTCCTGCTCTCTGCCCCTTACGGCAGACCAGACGAGCTGCAAAAAGTCTTTCAGGTTGTTCATCTGCGGCGTTCAGGTATAGCAGGGGTACGGGAGAAGGAAGGGGAGGGGTTTAGGTATAGCGCAAGGCAGGTACAGAATCATGCACAGGTATAGGTATAGCCGCCCCTTGACCACGCGGCTTGCGCAGCACCCGCGAGCGTTTCAACCCAACTGCTCCGGCTATACCTATACTTGCTTAGGAAAGGCCGATCTGTTAAACGCTCGCGGGTCTGGAAGACACCGCGAGGTCTGGGGGCCTTGCCTACACGCTAGCTATAGCCTATCGCAATGCTTTGAAATATACCTTGAAAGTGGAGCCTTCCCCTAAGGTGCTTTCCAACTGTATCTCTCCACCCATCTGCTCCACCATGCCTTTCACAATAAACAGCCCAACACCAGTGCCCGGCACCTCGCTGTGCAGTCGGGTATAGCGCTCGAAAATCGAGTATTTTTTATCTTCCGCTATACCTAAGCCGTTGTCGCGCACGGTGAGTAGGATGTAGTCGCCGGACTTTTCCGTGCGGATGGAGATGACAGGTGCTTTGCCCGGCTTCTGGTACTTAATAGCGTTGTTGAGCAGGTTGTAGACGATGCTCCGGACATTCTTTCGGGAAAAGCTGATCTCTGGCTCCTCAATTTGCGTGTGGATTTCAGCGTTGGTCTCTGCAATCCTGTCCCGGAGGGCGAGCTTGGCGTCTTCGATGATGTTCTCGAAATTCACCCGCTCCGGTGCCTGCGCGAAGCCTGTGTCGCTTGCCTGAATGTCAGCCAGGTCCTCTACTGTCTGGCGCAGGTTGGCTACGGACTCGCTTAGCATGTCTTTTATCCGCTGGCTGTCTGCCTCGTCCTCCGGCGCTTCCTGCATCAGCCTGATCAGTCCCTCTATGTTAGAAAGCGGGCCTTTGATGTCGTGCGAGATGGAGTGGATGATGTTCTCATAGTTTCTGTTCAGGCTCTCGTAGCCTTTCAGAATCTGGATGCGGTCGTCGATGTCGATGAAGGTGACGATGACGCCATTGGTCTTGTTTTCCTTCCGCACGATGTAGGGCAGGATGTTCATCTGGTACCATCGCTTGTCAGAGGTCTGGATCTCTTTTTCCAGGTCCTTGCTGCTTTCGATCACTTCGGTTATGTTCTCGATGAAGGTTGGGAATCGGATGTTGCTGGATACTTCCACGATGTGCTTCCCGATATCGTCATCCGTCAGCTTGAAGTGCCGCATGGCGGGGGGCGTGAACTTACGCAGGATCATGTTGGCATCTACAAACAGCTGCGGGATGATCGTGTTGTTGAAATAGTTTTCAAGTTCATCGTTTAATTCGATCAGTTTGTTGTGCGCTTTCCTGTTATAGGTGTGATCCATGATTTTTTGTCTAACTACCTGCCTTTTCCTTACATGTCAGCTTTTTAAGATCGGCAAAGCCTAAAAAAGCAGCTAAATGAAAATGACTATACGAAGGAAAATGAAAACGTTTGGACCAGGGCCTCTAAAATTACATTTGTCGCCCCTTATCTCACGAACAAGTCTCCCGTAAACCGGCAAAGGCACGCTCCCTGAATTTCCTAAATCCAAGTCAGGCCGCTCCACGTTAAAGTGTTCGATTATCAGGTATAGACTTATACTATCAGACCCGCATTAGAAAACAATTATTATGAAATGGCAAGGCAGAAGAAAAAGCACCAATATAGAAGACCGTAGAGGTCAGTCAGCAGGCGGTTTCGGCGGAGGCAGGGGCATCAGTCCCATGCTGCTTATCCCTTTGTTCAAACTCCTTTTCTCTAAAGTAGGACTCGTCATCGTGGGGGTTCTGCTGCTGATCATGTTTTTGACGGGAACCAATCCGCTCGCGCTCTTGCAACAATTTGTGGGTGGCGACGCGCAATACGCGCAGTCAACCGACTACCAGCCGACTCCGGAAGAGCAGGCGCTGGCCGACCAAACGGCCGTGGTGCTGGCAGATACTGAGGATGTCTGGAACACCATGATACAGGGGTACAGAGAACCCACGCTGGTGCTGTTTTCGGATCAGGTAAACTCGGCCTGCGGACTTGCCTCCGCCGCTACCGGACCCTTTTACTGCCCGGGCGACGAAAAACTCTACATTGACCTGAGCTTTTTCAGCGAAATGGATCGCAAGCTGGGTGCGGAGGGAGATTTTGCGCAGGCTTATGTGGTGGGCCACGAAGTGGGGCACCACATCCAGAAACTCACCGGCACCATGGACCAGGTAAATGCCATGCGGGGCCAGCTCTCCCAGACGGAGTTCAATCAACTAATGGTACGTGTCGAGCTGCAGGCTGATTTCTATGCCGGCGTATGGGCGCACCACACCCAGAAAGCAAAAGGAATTATGGAGCCCGGCGACCTGGAGGAGGCTCTGAATGCGGCCAGCGCCATCGGCGATGACCGGCTGCAGAAGCAGGCCACCGGAAGGGTGGTGCCAGACTCCTTCACCCACGGCACCTCCGCTCAGCGCGTCCGCTGGTTCAAAAAAGGTTTCGATACAGGCGATGTCAATCAGGGCGATACCTTTAACGCTACTGAGTTGTAACACCACAGCACAACAGGTATAGCTCGATGGTAAAAAGCAAAAGCCTCTCAGGAAATGGAGAGGCTTTTTAAGTTTTAGCTGACACGTTTAGCGGAAGCGCTGTTCGCACAGATTATTTCACCAGGTTGTTGTACAGGCTGTTGATGACTTCTGCCAGTGCCAGATTGTATTCATTCACTTCAGGGGCGCTGGTGCCGTTGGTGATCACCACAAACCCGAACTGCTCTTTGGGCTGAAAGAACATGGCGCTATAAAGACCGTAGGCATTGCCGGTGTGGCCTACCAGGGACTTGCCCGGAATCAGGTTCTTCTCAGTTTTCAGCGCCAGGCCGTAGCCATTGTCAGCGATCTTCGACTGCATCTGCTTCGCGCTCTTCTTCGAGATGATCCGGGTACCTTTGTACTCACCTTTGTTCAGGTGCATGGTCATGTATTTTGCCAGATCGGCAGCCGACATCTTCATGCCGCCGGTAGGCGAGAAAATGGGCGTGCTGTAGCCCATTCTATAATTTCTGATTTCCTGCCGGCGTGGGTTGTAGGCTGAGGGAGAAGGCGAGAAAATGCTGGAGTCAGCATTGTATTCGTACAGAGTGACAAAGCGGCCGGCGTCCAAAGAGTCAACGTTATAGCCACCGTACAGTCCCAGCGGATCCAGGATGCGGTGCCTGATGGCCTGGTCGAAGCGCTCGCCGGTTAGTTTCTCCAGGATAGTTCCGGCCATGTTGAAACTCAGGTTGCAGTACTCATACTGTGTGCCCGGTTCATAGTCGTTGTAGCAGGCCGCCCAGTTCGGGTTTTTGGCGGGGTCAATGGTGTCGAGGGTAAAATAGCCCTGGCTGTCGTTGATGCTGGATGTGTGCGAAAGCATCATGCGCAGCGTAATGACTTTATTAGGATACTTCGGATTCCGCACCTGAAAGCCGACCAGCTTGCTCACATCATCGTTCAACGAGATCTTGCCCTCCTCAACTAATTGCATCAGGGCGGTGGCCGTAAAGGACTTGGAGATAGAGGCGATCCTGAAAATGTCGCTGTTGGAGAGCGGCGTCTGGTTTTCAACATCCTTCAGACCAAAGGATTTGTTATAGACAATCTCCCCTTTTTTGACCACGACAACCGCCAGCCCAACCATGTTGTGCTGCTGCATGAGGGCCTGCAGGTCTGCTTCCGTTTTGGTATTTTGTGCATGGCTGGGTAGGGTGAGGGCCATAAGCGTCAGTGATGTGAGGGTGGCTTTCTTCCAGAGTTTTTTAAGCATGGTCGTCAGGGGATGTTTTTTGAGAAGCCTAAGATAAGCATCAATCCCAGAATTCCGTTAACTGCCTGCTTTGTCTGCTGGAGCTTTTTTTTGCGTGCCGGGATTTGACGAGGCTGCAAGTTCGCTGCAAAGCCTTACCCTTTTAAAAATAGTTTTGAACAAAGGTGCTGCCTGTTGGTTTTCTCCCTGTTAATCAACCAATTAAAATAATACGTATGAAAAAACTAAGCATTTTATTCCTGTCGGCCCTGTTCCTCTATGGCTGCAACACCAACGAACAAGCCACCGAAAGCGAGGAAGGCGTGACAACGGACACTGAAATGGCCACCGCCGATGAGACCATGACCACTGACGATGCCATGACGGCAGGTTCGAAGGACATTGTTGCCCTCGCTTCTGAAACACCATCGCTCTCCACGCTGGTGCAGGCCCTGCAGGCAGCTGACCTGGAGGGCGCTTTGCAAGGCGCCGGTCCCTATACCGTTTTTGCTCCTACAAACGAAGCGTTTGCTGCCTTACCGGCCGGAACTCTGGAGAACCTGCTGAAGCCTGAGAACAAGCAGCAACTTGTCGATATTCTGACCTACCACGTGGTGGAAGGAAACGTAAAATCAACCGATCTGTCGAACGGCATGTCTGCCAAAACCCTGAACGGCGCTGACCTGAAGGTGATGCTCAACGGCAGCAGCGTGAAGATCAACGATGCCACCGTGACCATGCCGGATGTGGCAGCTTCTAACGGTGTGGTGCACGTGATCGACAAAGTGATGCTGCCGCCAAGCATGTAAGCAGCAGATTTTGCAGTATAGAAACGGGCAGGTGCTTTCCCATAGGGCGCCTGCCCTTTTTTTGTGTCACGGTTTATACTTATACCTATTCTAGCCCCATCTTCTGTACCTTCTTTACCTGCCCTTACCTGAATCCGGCTGCCTTACATTCTATACCTGGCGTTCCTTTAAATTTTTGCTCCGGTCTATCGGAAAGCTTCGTGACTTCCGGTACCTTGAGCAGCAACTCTAGTCTGGTGGCAAGAGTATGTAGACAGAACTGTGAACTTAGAAATATACAAGGTATGGAGTACAGAAGATTTGGCCGCACAGGCTGGCAAGTGAGTGAAGTGAGTTACGGCATGTGGGGGATGGCCGGCTGGACCGGTTCGGATGACCAGCAGTCGGACCGCTCGTTGGACCTGGCCGTGGAAGGCGGCTGCAACTTTTTCGATACCGCCTGGGGCTACGGCAAAGGCAAAAGCGAACAGATTCTCGGCCGCCTACTCAGGCGCCATGCCGATAAACGCCTGTACGTGGCAACCAAGATCCCACCCAAGAATATGAAGTGGCCGTCAAAAGCTAGTTATAAGCTAGAGGATTGTTTTCCTGCCGAACACATCATTTCCTATACCGAGAAAAGCCTGCAGAACCTGGGGGTGGAGACCATCGACCTGCAGCAGTTTCATGTCTGGGAAGACAGCTGGGCCGGGCAGGAGGAATGGCAGCGGGCCGTGGAGAAACTGAAAGCCGATGGCAAGATTCAGCACATGGGCGTGAGCGTGAACCGCTGGGAACCGGACAATGTGCTGCAGACCCTGCGCACCGGCCACATCAGCAGCGTGCAGGTCATCTACAACATTTTCGATCAGGCACCAGAAGACAGCCTTTTCCCGCTTTGTCGCGAACTGGACATCGCCACCATTGCCCGTGTCCCTTTTGACGAAGGAACGCTCACCGGCACGTTCACAACTGAAACCACTTTCCCGGCGGAGGACTGGCGCAGCACCTACTTTGTTCCCGAAAACCTGAAAGCCAGCGTGGAGCACGCCGACCGGTTGAAGCCGATTCTACCTGCCGGCATGACGATGGCGGAGATGGCCCTGCGCTTTATTCTCAGCAACCCGGATGTGAGCACCACCATACCCGGTATGCGCAAAGCACACCACGTGCAGGCCAATCTGCAGGCGAGCGATGGAAAAGGCTTGCCGGCCGAAGTACTGGAGCAGCTTAAGTCGCACCGCTGGGACCGGAAGCCGACGGAGTGGTCGCAGTAGTGCTTACCATTCCCGTTTCTCTTTTCCCTTCAGGTCGAAAACACGCGAAATATTGAAGCCGAAATAGATATCGCCGTCAGACCAGTAGCCGGTGTTCTGGGAGACAAAGAACTTCTCGACCATGCCCTGGGCATTCGTGAAGATCAGCTGGAAAACGTGGCCGCCTGTCTCGATATCAAAGCCAAGGGAAAGACCGTTCCGGAAGTCCTGGCGTGTCTGGTCAGAGAGCAGGTAAAAGTACTCCGCGTTGAAAGAGGTCCGTTTGGTGATCTTGAATCGACCGCCGCCACCTAAGGCATACACATTGTTCTCATCCCGACGGGTTCGCACGAGGTTGTGGTGAACGAGGGTGGGGGACAGCTGGAGCGAGAGACGCTCTGTAAATTTCCTGGCAATGAGTACCTGTTGCGTATAGGCTAAACGGTGTTTGAACTCAAAGTTGTTTTCTTCCTCCGGCCATTTCAGCGAGCGGACGGCTGCACTTGAAAAGAGCGTAAGCGTGACCGGACTACCCCTTTCCATTTGTTGTTGCAGCAGTCTATACTTCAGAAAACCGTCAAAGGTCTTTTCCAGGGAGCTTCTGCCTATACCTATGTCAAGCCGGTCCGTGAGGCCATACTCCAGCCCGAGGCGGATGGTCGCCTGATCGAGTCCGAATAACTCATAAGCGCCGCTGTTTAAGGTGCCAAACCGGTGGGAGATCAGAAAGAGCAGTACGCCGGCACTGTTCGTTTCCACCGTGTGCCCGTTCACCAGGCGCGTGGCCTTAAAGGTACCGGTCACATGGCCGGTCGTAGTGCTGTCGTTGGCCTCCGCTATTTTCATCAATTCGTCCTGCGCCTGCACCAGGGCGGCAGACAGACAGAGCAGCAACACGAGCATCCATTTCTTCATCATGTCAAAGGCTGTTACCAGTTAAGGGGGTATAGATGATGTTCACGGTAATGTCGATCCGCCGGGCGATGTTATTTCGTACAAGCCGCGGTATATGGATGTCGAACTCCTGGGGTGTGATGGAGAAAGTGGATTTGCCGTAGATGCGCCCGCCTTTCACTTCCAGGGTGCCCACGGTGTCGATGGCTTTGTCCCTGCCGTGAATGTTCAGCACCCCATGCACCCGCACCAGGTAGGCTGCTTCCCGGTTGATGTCCACTGCGTCCAGGTTCATTATTTTCCCTTTGAATGTGGCTTTCGGGTACTTGTCCGACTCTACATAGTTTTCGTTGAAATGCGTCTGCATCAGGGACTTACGGAACTGAAACTCCTTCATCGGGACCGAAAAAACCATTTCGCCGGTGCTCACATCCAGTACCGAAACCACTTTGTGGTTATGCGCTTCAATGTCCTCCAGGGGCGCGTCTGAAAAGAACCAGATATGGCCTGTTTTGGTAAAATAACGTGCCTGCGCCAAACCATCGGCAAGGTGAAAATGGAAGAGCGCTATCAGCAGGATGAGGTGTTTCATGGGGAATGTTTAGTTGTTCGGAGCGCCGTTGTCGACCCATTTTTTGATCTTCTCAATATCACAGGCCGAGAGTTTCGCAGCGCCCTGCGGCATGGGAGAGAAACCAGGCGCATGCGAGATGGCACCAATCAGGCGACGGTCGTCTACCTTGACCTTTACACCGGCGTAATTGCTCAACACCACGCCTCCCTCCGCGATGTTGGCGGCATGGCAGGCGTAACAGTTAGCAGCCAGGATGGGTACCACGCTGCCTGAAAAGGTAACTGCGGTATCGCAAAGCTGAGCGGGCTGCTGCGGCGTCAGGTCTTCTTCATTGTCATCGGCACAGGCCGCAGCAGCCAAAAGGAGAATGCCCAGCATTAGTTTGTTCAGAGAGGTATAGGTTCTTGCCATGTCTTGCCTTTTTCTTCCTTTTTGTATTGGTGCCCCCATCACGGAGATTTTTTTCGGATGGTTGCCTCGGGTTGAAATAAAATCGTGCACCTGATTGTCTGAAGTGAGTTGTCACATCAATCTTGCGGTTTTATGCAGGTATAAGGTTTCGGTTCTACCTGTTTTATGCTATATTTCAGCATCCTTCGACACGCCTGATTATTTAGATACCATGAGAAAGCCCCTGGCAGCAGTTTTATGCGCCCTTTTTGTCCTGCTATATGCTACTTCCTTCGCACAGGAAAACAGCAAAAAAATCGACCCCAAGAAACTTCAGCTGAGCTATGAAGTGGCGGATGGAAAGTATGAGAACAAACCGCAGACCCTGGCGGTGCTCACCCTCACCAACGCAGGAGAATCACCTTTGCCGGCCAGCGGGTGGACCTTGTATTTCCACTCTTTTCCTGCCCTGAAACCCAAAGCAGAAAACGCACCTGTCAGGGTAGAGCATGTGAACGGGGACCTGCGCTATTTGTCACCAACTGCTGCCTTCAAGGAGTTGGCACCGGGCGCCTCGCTGCGTCTGGAGTTTGTCTCTGGCGGGCTGGTTGTGAATGAGTCCAGGACACCGCACGGCTTTTACCTGGTATGGGACCAGGACAAATCGAAAGGGCATGCTACCGCGCCGATCAGCGTGAAAAAGCCGGACCAGCCCTGGGTGGACTGGCTGCAGGCGAAAGATGTCTATGCGCAGAACAAAGTGATCACCGACATCCCGGAAGAGAAGTTGACCAAGGTATTCCCGACGCCGGCCGTTTACCACGAAACCGGAAAGCCTTTTACCATGACCGCCGCTATACCTATTGTAACGGATGCGGCTTTCATGCGCGAGGCTACTTTGCTTTCTGAGTACCTCGGCACTGTCTTCGGGAAGAAGCCGGTGATCAGCATGCTGGGTACCGGCAAGGCAATCCGTCTGCAGCAGAAGAAAGGGTTGGGGCCGGAAGCCTACGAACTGCAGGTGAGTCCGCAGGAAGTGGTGATCAATGCCTCCACACCAGCCGGTGCCTTCTATGGCACCCAATCGCTGAAGACGCTGATCCCGGCGGCATCACTAACTAAAAAACAATCCTCTGTTTCATTGACTGGCGTGCGGGTGTCGGATAATCCGCGTTTCGGGCACCGGGCCTTTATGATGGATGTGTCCCGCAACTTTCAATCGAAGGAGCAGGTGCTGAAGGTGCTGGACCTGATGGCGCTCTACAAGCTGAACGTGCTGCACTTTCACCTGAATGATGACGAAGGCTGGCGCCTGGAGATTCCAGGACTGCCGGAACTGACCGAAGTGGGTGGCAAACGCGGCCATACCGTAGATGAACTGAATCACCTGCAGCCCTCGCTGGGCTCTGGTCCGGATGCGGACAAGACCAGCGGCAGCGGGCACTATACCAAAGCTGACTTTATCGAGATCCTGAAGTATGCGACCGAGCGCCATATCAAGGTCATTCCGGAGATCGAAACACCGGGTCATGCCCGGGCCGCGATCAAATCTATGGACGCCCGTTACGCCCGCCTGATGCAGGAGGGAAAACCGGAAGAAGCCAAACGCTACCTGCTCCGCGACCTGGAGGATAAATCGGTGTATCGCTCGGTGCAGAACTGGAACGATAACGTGATCAATGTGGCGCTGCCTTCTACCTATACCTTCCTCGGAAAGGTGGTGGACGAGATACTGGCAATGTACAAGGAAGCGGGTGCCCCAATCCAGACCATCCACATGGGCGGCGACGAAGTACCCAATGGCGTGTGGGAGAAATCTCCTGCCGTTGAGACGCTGATGGCGGCGAACCCCACGATAAAAGGCAAATACGATCTGTGGGATTACTTCTTCGGCAAGGTGAACGACATGCTCAAGGCCCGCAAGCTATACCTGTCGGGATGGGAAGAAATTGGCCTGACCAGGGTAGAGGAGAACGGGAAGAAAAAGTACGTACCCAACCAGGATTTCAAAGACAAGAACTTTCATGTGGATGTCTGGAATAACCTGTGGGGCGCAGAGGACCTGGCCTACCGCATGGCGAATGCCGGCTACAAAGTGGTGCTCACCAATGCCTCCAACCTATACCTGGACCTGACTTACCAGAAGGCCTATGAAGAGTCGGGCCTGTACTGGGCAGGCTACCTGGACCTGGACAAGCCTTTCTACTTCATACCCTACGACTACATGAAGAACCAGAAAGTAGACACAGACAATAAGCCGATCAATCCGGCGGTAGTATTCAAAGGAAAAGAGCGCCTGACTGCCTATGGCCGGACGAACATTGTGGGCTTGCAGGCGCCGCTTTGGTCAGAGATGATCAAAACCCCGGAGCGCCTGGAGTACATGCTACTGCCTAAACTTTTGGGCTTGGCCGATCGCGCCTGGGCACCCGACCCAGCCTGGGCAACTGAGCCCGATGCTGCCAAAGCCGAAGCTGCCTACAACCAGGCCTGGTCTGAATTCGTGAATGTGCTGGGTAAACGCGAGCTCCCGCGCTTAAGCTACTATGCCGGCGGCTATCAGTATCGCATCCCGACAGCCGGGGCTGTGCTGGAAAACGGCAAAGTACTGGCCAATGTGCAGCTGCCTGGCTTTGTCATCCGCTACACCACGGACGGTTCGGAGCCAACCGAAAAGAGCAAGTTGTATACGGGCCCGATCAGCACCAAAGGAGAGGTGAAGCTGAAGGTGTTTGCACCTTCAGGACGATCCGGCCGCGTGGTGACGGTCGGGAATAAGGCGAGTTGAGGCTGGTGTAAATCAGTAGCTGCAAACTTGGGTGCCAGCAATAAAACAAAAAGCCTTTCCGTAGCTGGAAAGGCTTTTTTCATGCCTTGTGCTTGTGCGAATTACTGCGAATACCAGCCGGAAGAACAGCCTAAAGCGGCATCAGGATGAATCTGGGATTATTCTGATACTGCAGGAGGTTCTTGCACCGGGAAGTGATTTTTTCTGAGATTCATCCCATAGGTATAGTTCGTTGACAGGATCACGTCATTGCAATCGAAATGTTTGATCACGCCATCTTTTTGCAAGGCCACCACCCAGCACGTGTTCTGATGCATTCCATAGTCGATGATGAAAATTGCCTGGCCCGTACCTAAAGGCGTTTCGACCAGTATAGTAGGTTTTAACTGAAGTATAGACATAGCGTGCTTTTCAATTTTGATTGGCTTTGACTGATTAACTGCTAAGCCAAAAAATAGTTTAGATCACATTTATACCTGATTTCTTGGTTTTATCGCGAAGCGAATAGTTACGGGCCTCGTAGGGACAGGTCGCGACCTGTCCGAATCGTGCATAAAATTCCCCTGTTGGGAAGCAGGGCCGTTAAGTTCTACCAAATTCTCCCCTTGAGGGGAGTGCAGAGGGGTGTTCTAACTGCGGACGAATCCCAAACAAGACAATGAATGGCATTATAACACCGAATTTACACCCCTATAATCCCCTCTAGGGGATAGTTTTTTGCAGAACATAACGGCCCTGCCTCTCGGGAGGGGTAGGGGTGGGTTAATCGTGCACCGGGTAGAGTTTTATATGAAGTTAGAGTTCTCGAAAATCACAAATACCGGTCACAATGCGTGCGGACAGGTCGCGACCTGTCCCTACAAAAGGTGTTTTTACGCCACACTTATATCAAAATCCCTATACCTGGCTTCTTCCTGCTACAATGAGTTCAGTATCTCCGGCACGTTGTTCTGGGCCGCGTTTACCAGGGGAGACACCGGGTAGGCTTTCATTTGGTTTGCATCATAGGGCTTGAGCAGCGACAGCAGCTCTTCCTGCGATTCATGTGCATCCAGCCAGAGTTCTTCTGCTTCCGGTGAGAGGATGACCGGCATGCGGTCGTGGATCGGCTTCACCAGGTCATTGGCCTCGGTCGTGATGATGGTGTACGTATGCAGGAGCTCTCCCGTGCTTTTATCCAGCCACTCATCCCAGAGACCGGCAAAGCAGAACGTATCCTCGTCTTTCAAAAGAATGCGGTAGGGTACCTTGCCGTGATCCGTTTTCTGCCATTCAAAGAAACCGTCAGCCGGCACGAGGCAGCGCTTCGAGTCGAGCAGTTTGCGGAAGGAGGGTTTCTCAGCGAGCGTCTCGGCCCGGGCATTGATCGCCCGCTTCACCGCTTTTGCGTCCTTCGCCCAGAAAGGCTGCAGCCCCCAGGAAAAGAACTGGATAACATCCGGCTGCTCGTTCGTCACGACAGGCAGGTGCTGCGAAGGCGCCGCATTGTAATGGGCTTCCTGTAGGCTTTTCGCCAGCAGCTTCGCCGCTTTTGATTTTCCCTTTGGTTTAGCTAGTACCGAGTATCTGCCGCACATGGTGAATATGGGGTTGGTAGGAATTATGTTTTACGAGGTGGGAGATAGAATAGCTGTTGAAAGGACTACGACTTCATCAGGTGGTAATCAGACAGATCTCATTACAGTGAAAAATAGTACTCTCTAATCTTATTCGCCATCATTCTGCGGCGGGCATAGAGGAAATCCTGGTAGTGTTGTACACTCATGTTATCTATAGAGTATGGCACGCAGTTCATATCCAGGTTCCGCCTTAAATCCTCTTTTGTTGAGATTCCGGTTACTTGCAAATTCTGCTCTTCCATTTGGGTGTTAATTAATTCAAAGTATTCCTTTGGAGATTTACTGCCTACTTTGATGTTGATCTCGGACTGCATAAAGGCATAATTGGCAATCTGATTATATTTCCCACGATCAAGACCGTTCTTCTTCAAGTATTCCTTCGGGAAAAGGTGGTGTATGTCACCTTTATGCGTGATCAGATCGCAAACGGAAATATCTTTCGACAAGAATCCCTTATCATTTGCCTTCACCTGAGCTGCCAGGAAAACTAAGAAATACGGGCTGCTGGCCACCGAAGTATCCAGGCTCTGAGGCAACGATGAATTCCAGAAAGCTTCTGATAACTCACCTGCTTCTTTTTCTTTTAAGTATTCTGCAAAAGGTCTTTCAGATATTTGCTTGATGTCATAGTCGAAGTAGCTTTCAGCTGAACCAGAATAGCGACCCGTTAAGATTGAATATACCAACCAACGTCGAACATAGCTTTCAATAGAGACAGCGTTTTCACTTTGCTCTCTTAATTTTAGATATAGGATGTAAGCAAAGTTCAGTACGTTCTGAGATCGGATAAGCTTAGGCGAAATAAAACCGGCTGATTTCACGATCATGATGAAACGCTTGTAGTTGGTTTCATTAATGAAGTTCAGCACACCTTCCCGCAGTAATGCAAATGAGTTTTCTGCGATAGAAGCCTCATAAGTGCGGGTTTCAAAATTACGGCCTGACAAAAGGCTTACTAGGTCGGAAAGTTTTCCACGGTTAAATTTAGAAGTGAAGGCTACCCTGATTAGGTCTGTATACTCAGGATCATACAAATCCTCTGTTTCTGACTTCAGCCATTGCATCTTCTGGAAGAGATCCGTGCCTGCGAATATCGGATCATTATCAATGATGTGCCGATAATAATCCGGAGCTATAGCCAGATGGCAGAAATAGTCGATAGCTTTCCTTAATTCATTGCCGTTATATTCAGTGTTGGAGGCTATCTTGCTCATTGCAAAATCTGCCTGACTCAATACAACTCCTTTCGAGTTAATTCTGATAAATATTTCAGTAACAGTCTCAATATCCAAGTCCGGAGCAAGCTCAATCATACCTATTTGCTTCTTAGGAATATTGATCAGTGTCGAAAAGGCATTTCTTACCTGCTTTTTATCTACATCAGGGTTCAATTCGAAGTAATTATCTGCAATTTCAAAAAGATCCCCATTAATGGCCTCGGCAATATCAGGCAACCAGGTCTTATCTTTCAGAATGGCAGAGTTCTGTACTTCAAATTTTTCTTCGATGGGGTGAAAGGCTATTTTAATCTTTACACGTTTGTAGTTTTTGTTAACTACATATTGACCAAGAATGGCTGCGGTTAAAGCGGTAATGCGCTGTTGACCATCAATCAGTACTTTCTTGCCTTCACTCAGCGTACCGTCTTTCAGTTTGACGTTTGGGTTCTTCCAGGCGATGACGTAACCAACAGGATATCCCTGGTATAGACTGTCCATCAGGTCGCGGACTTTGGAACCATCCCATACAAAAGGACGCTGAATTTCAGGTATAGCTATTTCGCCTGACTTTACCCAGGCTAACACAGTTTCGATAAGATACTGATTTACAGAATATTTTTGCATGTTTACTTCTGATGTGTAAAGGAGAAATTTTAATCTACCCGATTACTTTAATTCTAAATTTCTGCCTGTTGGGCTTGCTTCCAGTTCTTTCTAAGAATAGGACGTCGAACGCTGGTTTCGCCGTTAGAAGGTTCTCCTGAGTAGTGGCAGAATCTTTCTTCATAGTCTTCATTACCGAATTGACTCCAGCTTTTGAATGCTTGATAACTAAGTGGGCGCTCCGGGTTAAATGGAATTTTCTCTCCTGTCCGAATACAATAGCCAGGTTCAAATGACTTCTGTGCAAAAGAGTTCTTTTCAAAGTAAACTGGTGAGGCTGGCTTTACAACTTCCTCGCGGATAGGTCTCTCAGCATATTCTTCCTGTGAGTTTAGTTCTCCTTCAAAGTCATCAAGTCTTTTGGTGCTTTTTGTAAGAGGCTTTCCACTATATAGTTCATCTATTCTGTCTAACAGAACTTTAGACTTTTTATAGGTCTTGTTGAGGCCAAAGAAATTTTTTTCAACAAATGGCCTTTTAACAAAGATCACCTCGTTAGCCTGAGCAATTTCCCAGCAAGTTTCCCATGCTTCATCGTCTGCACTTTTAGCGGGGAAGTTTATGAGCTTCCTCTCGTAGAGCACACCAAATTCAATATTGTTTATGAAAGAGTAATCATAAAGATTGATGGAAGTTAGCAAACCCATATACTCATTGGCATAATACTTCGCATGCAAGTTTGGTACGTACACTATGCTGATTTTCGGGAATTGCTTGAAGTATTCTAAATCTGATTTATTTAAGCTTTTACCTACCTGACCTTCATTCTTGCCGAAAATGATAACAATATGAAGCTTTGGGTTACTCTCATGTTTTTCGAAAAGCTTTTTAAAATGATTATCCAGTTTGATATAAGGCGACACTATTACAAGTTGATCCTCTGCCTGCCATATTATTTTATCAACCGCTTTTTCGAGCTCTTTTCCAGTAATAAATTTTGACATATTATGCTGTTAAGTTAGTTTTCATTACATCTTAGGCCACACTCATCCCATACTCCCTATACCTGGCTTCGGCCTGCTCCATGATCTCATCCAGAATCTCCTGCAGTTCGGATTTAACTTTGAAGCGTAGCACCTTCTTCACAGCCAATTGAAGCTGCGCTTTGGTATCGTCTTTTTTGTACCAATCGGGTTGGCGGGCGCTTTTCTTTACTTCGGATAGTATCTTCTGCACGAGCTCTTTGATCAGGTCAAAGTCCTGCACGGCGTCGGGGTGATTGGCCAGGATTTCGTAGAAAGCTTCTTCTTCGTCTGTTAAGCCAAGCTGATTGCGGCGCTCGTCTTCTTCCTGTATTTGCCTGGCGACTTCGCGTAGCTTTTCCATGGCGACCAGGCTGTCGAAGAAGTGGTTGTGGTAGTCGGCAATGATGCGCTCTACTTCCTCCTTCAGCTTTTTGTACTTCACCAGATTCTTCATCGAACGCACTTTAATCTCGTTGTTCATGATCTGGCGCAGGAGCTCAAGTTTCAGTTCATTACCCGTCTTCTGCTCTTTGGCGGTGGCCAGGAAATCGTCGTTAATGATGGAGATGTCGAAGCGTTCTATACCTGCCATCTGAAACACATCAACAACTTCTTCGCTTTCGATGCTGCGGTGGATGAGATCCTTTACTTTGTCTGCCTTCTCCCGAATCTTACGTTCCGGGTTTTTCGCTTTGCGCAAGGCGGCCCCTACGTGCTGCAGGTATACAATGTCCGCTGACAACTCGTTGATTTCCGAGTGACTTTTAATGATGGGAGCAAGGCTGCTGAGTTTCTTCTCGTTCAGGATAAAGGTTTTGCAAAGCTCATCGTCGGCTATGATGTGGTTTGTGGCATGCTGAACCAGCTTCAACTGTTCGCCTTTTGGCAAAGCGGAGAAGTAAGGTATAGCCTCGTGAACAGATGCAAATTTCAGAGTGCCGTACCGTACGTCAACAGGACCACCAGGCAACATCTCCCGCAACAAACCAACGGTTTCTCTTGCCAGCTCAAAAGCCTCCTCTATATCAAAGGCTACTTTGCCTTCGCCGCCTGCGGAGGTATACTTCTTCGTGGCATCTCTTAGTCGGTCGCCTATGCCGATGTAGTCAACGATCAGACCGCTGGGCTTATCACGGAAAACGGTGGCGACGCGGTTGACGGCTTGTATCAGGTTGTGGCCGCTCATTACTTTGTCGACATACAAGGTATGCATGGCGGGGTTGTCGAAGCCGGTGAGCCACATGTCGCGCACGATCACGAGTTTGAGCGAATCGTCGGGGTCTTTGAAGCGTGCTTTTATACCTTCCATCTGCTCTTTGCTGCGTACGTGCGGGTGCCAGGCCACCGGGTCTTTGGCGATGTTGGTGGTCATGATCACGGCTACTTCGGGGCAACCTTCCAGCGCTGTGATCGCGTCATATAGCTTCACGCAGTTGCGGCGACTCATGCACACGATCATGGCTTTGCCTTCTACACTGGCTCCGCTCGCGGTACGGGAGGTATAGTGCTGTAGGATGTCGCGGGCGATGGCTTCGACACGAGCTGCAGAACCGGCGGCGTCTTCCATAGCGGCCCAGAGTATTTTGTTCTTGTCGCTTTCTTCCAGACCGCCCGTTATCTCTTCGGCTTCTTCTTCGAGCTGTTCGTTGCCGAGGTGCAGTTTGGCCAGGCGCGGCTCATAGTAGATCGGCACAACGGCTTTGTCTTCGGTGGCCTGGCGGATGTCGTAGGTATGGATGATGTCGCCGAACACGGCTACGGTGTCGGCGTCTTTGCTATCGACGGGGGTGCCGGTGAAGCCGATGAAGGAGGCCTGTGGCAGGGCGCGGCGCAGGTTATTGGCAAAGCCCTGCACCAGGCCGTACTGCGTGCGGTGGCACTCGTCGGCAATCACGATGATGTTGTCGCGGGTGCTCAGGACGGGGTGCTCCAGCTCACGGCCGGTGGCGGTGTCTTTGAGGTTGAATTTCTGTACGGTGCTGAACACCACGCCGCCGCCATCGCCACTCAGCAGGGCGCGCAGTTCATCGGTGGTGTTCGCAATTTGTACGTCGCCTACCAGGTCTTTGGCGGCCACGAAATCGTCGAAGAGCTGGCGGTTGAGGTCGAAGCGGTCTACCTGCACCACAATAGTCGGGTTCTTCAGTTCGGGTAGTTGGCGCAGGATGCCGGTGTAAATGGCCATGGTAATGCTTTTGCCGGAGCGGGTGGTGTGCCATACAACGCCAATACGGCCGTCTCCAAAAGGCTTTACCGACTTCAGCGTTTCCTGCAGGGCGTAAGTTATGCCGAAGAATTGGTGGTACTTGGCGCCTTTCTTGATCAGCTGGCCCTTGTCGAGCTCGTGGAAGATAAAGTGGCGCACGTATTGCAAGAGCCGCTTGGGTACGAGCAGGCCTTTGATCAGTGTCTCCAGTGCGAACCCGTTTGGGATCACCGTTTTGCCGTCTATACTTTTCCAGGCCGCGAACCACTCCAGGCCGCTGCTGTACATGCCGTGCAGGGTGGTCTGGCCATCGCTGACTACAGTCAGGGCGTTGTACTCGAAGAGTTGCGGAATCTGGTAGGTATAGTGCTGCACCTGGTTGTAGGCGGCTTCTACGGTGGCGTCCTGGTTGAAGAGGTTTTTGAACTCGAAGAGCACCAGCGGCAGGCCGTTCACGAAAATGATCAGGTCGGGGATGCGCTTGCTTTTGCCGATGATAGTGAACTGGTTGACCATCAGAAACTCGTTCTGGTGCACATCCTCGTAGTCGATAGGGTAGAAGTGCCCGAAGTGCTGTTTGCCGGAATCGTCTTTCCAGGTTTTGCTGATGCCTTTGCTGAGCTTGAGGTGGAAGGCGTGGTTGCGCTGGTGCAGATCTGCGCCGGGGCTGTAGAGGAACTCCTGCTTCAGCTCGGCCAGCACCTTTTGCGGCACCTGCGGGTAGCGGCGCTGCAGAAAGGCCTCGAACAGGTCTTCGAGCACTGCCTTGCTCAGGTCGCGCTTGATGTCGGAGCCATGTTGGTAGGTATAAGGCTCCTGCTCGCGCAGCCAGGCAATGGCCGCCTGCTCAATGGCTTCTTCAGCTAAGTACTGGCTCATGCAGCTCTTCCGGTTTGATTTGCATTACATCAATTTCTCCCGACATGAGTTTGGGAAGAAGAGAGTCTCTTGTTTGAATAAGAGCTCTTATTTCTTTGATGTTATGATTGATTTTATCTCTTAATGCTTGAAGTTGATTACATACAGAATCATGAAGTTCTTTGGGAGGAACTATAACCTGCATAGATTTTAAAGATTGTATAGTAACTGCTTTTTGAGTACTACCAATCGTGATGTTATCTATACTTGACTGCCCTTCTTCAGAAATTAGCCATTGATATAAATAAACTGGGCCTACATGATCTAAGTAGCTTTTGACCCAAGTAATGTTACCATCTTTAAAATAGAAAACATCATCTTTGTTTACCAAGTATGGAACACCTATAGTACCAACCGAAGTAAGAAGTATATCTCCTTCTTTTGGCACACCAAACTTGGCTTTTATAGTTTCAAACTTTTCTTCTGTGATGAAAAGCTCAGTCGATATGATACCTGTTTTATTTAGCTGAATTATCTCTTTACCTCGATAGAAAGGTATACCCTCAGGTACATATTCGTTCAGGAAAATTCTTTTACTCGATGTAATATCAACTAGCTGGCCTAATGACTTTTTAGCCCATCCTTCCGGCAAATTCTCTTCATCAATACCATCCACGAAATACTGCCGGAAAAGTGTTTGAGCCATTTGCTCCAGCGTTTGGTTCATGCGGCGGTTCAGCTCTATTTTGTCATCCAGCGCAGATAAGATTTCGGAAGCTTTCTTTCTATACTTTTCATCTGGATAAGCTATCTGTAGTTCCTGTAGCTCTTTTAGATTTAAGGTTGCTTGAACAGACGTTGTTGCTTGGCCATGCACAAAGTTTTGGGCCTGCGGAGATTTTAAGAACCAAAAAATCCACTCCTTATCAAAAGAGTCTGAAATTGGAAGTACACCTACTGCTCTTGCCACATTCCAACCAATCATTGCTTCATTAACCTTGGCTACGTGTCCTAAACTTCCAACTAATGAAATAAGGATTTCATTGCCTCTAAGCTTCGTCCTTTGATACTTTGCTTCAACTTCAGGTTTAACTTTCTGAACATCTGAAAATGATAATTTTCTATCAGTAAGGTTATTTACCTTAATTATAGGTACACCATCATCCACAAAAGTACCTGGTTGAACTATACCATATGATATACCCCTTCTTTTATCAACAACTTCGGTAAGATTATATGTTTTCCAGTTCGTCATGCCGCCTATCTATATCTTGATGGATTCAAGCTCTTAAATTCGTACTCAATGCCATTGAACAGATTGTCTTTAGACTTCTCAAAAAAATCTAAAAACTCACTATAGCACTCGTCCTTATTTAAATTGTTCGCTGTTTCTATGTAGTTTTCAAATTCATCAACTGAATTAAAGATTTCTTTTACCCAATTTAAATGTAGTTGAAAGTAATTACTCATAGGAGAAGTGTGTGAAATAAATCCACTTAGTTCACAACTTGTTAAATAAGATCTAAAGTGACTTTTAAATAAAGAAACTGCCTCAGGGACGATCTCATATTCTTTACTTGAATTGTCTGTTAGCTTTACGCAACTGTGATAAAGTTCTCTAAAGTCGCTAGTTATTGCTTTATTTTCTTTACAGTACTTTTTGAAATAATTTAGGTTTATGTCAGTGAGTTCTTCATTAGTTAGTACAAAATCTTTTAAATGAGACATAAGTGCAACTATAACATTACTTTCAAAGAAGTATGGACTTGGAGCCTCGGAAAAAAAGCGATGAATGTATTCTCGATACTTTTCTTTATTTTCAAAAATTTTAAATGGACCAATCTTTACAATTGGATATTTTAATGTCCTAACAATTTGCCAGTAATTAAGCCCATAGGAACTCTCTCCCTTGTTCTTTCTATGTTTCCCAATATCAATTGAAATTTTGAGATGGTTCTCAAATTCAATTAAAGTTGTAAAATCATTTATTTTATCTAGTCGGTCGAGGATTTCTGAAAGTTTTCCTTCCTCTATCCACGCAAAAATTCTATGCTTATAAAGTTCGTAGGGCCCTCTTCTGGCTTCTTCGAATTCCTTAGAAGGTAAATCTGTTGCTAAAAGTTGAAATGAAAAATATTTATGGAAATTACCTGGGTAAGCGAATGACTTGTATTGTTCAAGATTACTAATTGCTTCATTAAAATTCTTCTCGTTTAATAGCTCATCAATTAACTCTTTAATGATATTTTTATCGAATGAGTTTTTAACAGTAGCTTCTATGAAATTATGTAGGATTATGAAGTCTTTAATCTTTTGCTCGTCCTTAGGTTTTGGACTTGGGGAATCAAGTATGTCAGCTTCGTTTATGAGTCTCATTACATCCCTAAAGCTATCATCTAAATCTTTTTCACTTTCTTTCCTGAGGCGAAGGTACGTTTTAGATTGTCTCGTCTCTGCGATAAAGAAGACATTCTGGTATTCATATAAGCTTTCGTATATGTTCTGATATTTTAATTTCAGTAATTGTAGCAAATATAAATCTACAAAATGTACCTCATCTTGAACTAAAGAAAATTCAAAGAGAATAGAGTTCGCAAGTCGTATTACATCCCTTTTCGTGCGAACTATTTCATTTGTAAAGCTTCTACCAGATGGACTTCTTGCTTCAATGGCATTCTCTATGATTGTATGGTACTTACTTTCCATCTTATCATTTAAAAACCCTTTAAGCTCCCTCCTTAGGATTGCTTTTTCATACTTAGGAAGAGTAAATTCAAATTGAAAGATTTTTTCTAAGAAGGATTTGTAGTTATAAGGATTGAAATCGTGTATAGCTTCTTCAACATATTCTTTGTCGTATGAAACTATGTAAACTACATTATTAAAATTTGCAGTATTTCTTATTAATCTTAATACCTCTATTATTTCTTTTTTATCTAATCTATCTAAGTCATCAATGAAGACTAGTATTTGCTTTTTTAAATTTCCGATAGCTGTATTGACTTCATCATAGCTTCTGCTTGATCCATTAAATAGGAAATCCGAAAGAGAATTTAAACCTTTAGTGATAGCATTTTCGTCAATAGAAGTAAGGGTTTTAGAGTAGTCATATATATTTTTTGAGAGTTTAGGATCATATTTGGCCATTTCAGAAACTAAATTTTCAAAGAAGTCTTCAATTATTTTTGAGGAACTTGTGCTACTCCATGGATTAAAATCAATAACAATTCGATTATTGTGATTTATGTATGAACGAACTAAGTTATTGAATGAAGTTTTACCAGAACCCCATACTCCGTTTATTCCGATAGCTAAAGCACCAGCATCATCTACATATAACCTTGATTGTATTTTATTTGAAATCTCTCTAGCAAATTTTTCTCGGCCAAAGAGATCCTTTTCTGGATGAATAATTGGTTTATCAACTAAAAATGGATTTTTATAATAGATAGGTTCTTTAGGTGGGTCAAGCAGATCCTTTAATTTCAGCGAAGAAATACATACTGCTAAGAGGTAAATAAGATCAGAGTGTTTATGAAAAGGTATAAAATTTAGTGATACAAAATTATATTTATCACTAACAAATCTCCAGTAAGTGTAGATGAATAGTGAAAGAGCAGATATTAAGAAGATTTCTGTAGATACTTTTTTATCCTTTACAAAAGCATAAGCTGTCAGTATTATAGTGAAGTACACTATAACTATATGTAGCCAATCAAGTATCCAACTAGGTTCTACTTTGCTTAATGCTGGTATAACTATAACTTCATCAAACTTATCCCAAGCAGAATCCCAAAATACAATCAACAGCACTAGTGAGAGTAGTACAATTAAAGTTTTCTTGGTAGTTATATATTCTAGAAATTTTATTCTTATCTCAGAATCCATAGATTAAATCGGTGGCAACAACTAATAAGTAATATGTAAAATCTTACAACCCAAACCCAATCCCCTCCAGATTCTCCCGAATCCGCTTCTCCAGCAAAGCGCTTTCTTCAAACTGAGCGGCCAATTCGGTGGTCAGCAGCTTCATCTTCTCTTCAAACGGAACGCCGTCGTCTTCTTCGGCTTCGGAGCCCACGTAGCGGCCCGGCGAGAGCACGTAGTTGTTGGCAGCCACCTCGGCTAAAGTAGCGGCCTTGCTGAAGCCTTCAGTGTCGGTATAGCTGCCGCCGATGTTGCGCCAGGTATGGTAGGTGTCGGCAATGCGGGCCACGTCGGCATCTTCGAACACGCGCAGGCGGCGGCTGGCCATGGAGCCCAGTTTGCGGGCATCAATAAAGAGTATCTCGTTTTTGCGCTCGCGGTGCTCGCCGTCGCGGCCGTCGCGGTTCTTGCTCAGAATAAAGATACAGGCCGGTATGCCGGTGGTCAGGAACAGCTTGTCGGGCATCTGCACAATGCAGTCTACCATGCCTTGCTGTATCATGTGCTCGCGCACGTTCTTTTCGCCGGCACTTCCGGTGGTCATGGCGCCGTTGGCCATCACCACACCTGCCGTACCGCGCTCCGAGAGGTGGTGCCATAGCGTCTGGAACCACATATAGTTGGCGTTGCCGGGAGTGGTAAAGGTATCTTTGGCCCCGAAGAGGCGCGGGTCGTTGTCGGGCAGCAGTTCGGGGTGCCAGTTACTGATGTTGAACGGCGGGTTCATGAGGGCGTAGTCGGCCTTCAGGTCGGGGAAGCGGTCCTGCAGCAGCGAGTCGCCCAGCTTCACGTCGAAGGAGAGGTTGCGCAGTAGCAGGTTCATTTTGCAGAGGCGCAGCGTGCCTTCGTAGCGCTCCTGCCCGTAAATGGAAATGTCGTTTTTGTCGCCGCCATGCGCCTGCAGAAACTTCAGGCTCTGCACAAACATACCACCCGAGCCGCAGGCCAGGTCCATGATGCGGCCCTTGAGCGGCTCCAGCATTTCCACGAGCAAACGCACCACCGAGCCTGGTGTGAAGAACTGCCCTGCACCGGAACCTTCTGCCATGGCAAACTTGCCAATGTAGTATTCATACACGCGGCCGTAGATGTCGGACTCGGGGTTGTTGATCTCGGAGAACTTCTCTTTGGAGAATAGGTTGATGAGCCCGGCTACCTGAGTAGGGGAGAGCTGGCTTTTCACGAAGATCGGCTCCAGTACGCCTTTGTAGTCGGGGTTGCGCTTGCTCAGGATTTCGTCGATCAGCACAAAAGCCTGGTCCACCTTCACCTTGATGTCGTCCTGCTCGGCGTTCTCGCGCAGGTAGGCCCAGGTAGCCTCGCGGGGCAGGCGGTACACGTTCTTCACCTGGTACTCCAGCTCGTCTTCCAGTACCTCAGTCTGCTCGTGTGCTTCTATGTTATAATAGTCGCTCTGCGGATCGAAGAAGGAAAGCTGCAGCTCCTGTTTGCGTATCTCAAATCGCTCGGAGAGGTGCTTCAGGAACAGCAGCGAAAGCACGTAGTCTTTGTACTGGTTCTCAGCTACAGCGCCGCGCAGTTCGTTGGCGGCATTCCAGAGTTCGTTTTCAAAATCTATATCCGCCTTTGCTTTAGCGGCAGGGGTATTCTTATTGGCCATGTAAGGGTGTACTCGGTGTTGAAACAAAGTCTCAAGATAGGGAATAATGTATTGTGTTAGGAGGAAAATATAGTTTATTTTAAATGTTTGCAAAGGACTATAACTGATGTTATTTTTCCAAATATATCCTTACGCTTTCAGATCTATCCATTTGATCGAAATCGCAGGCAAGGGAATGTCCTGGTGTTTTGAAATTGAATTCTGAGATGATAGGTACGTGGTCGCTGATTGAATTACCAAAAATGTGTTCTGCATCCCCAATGTAAGTGCTGATTAGTGCCTTATGGAGCATATCGGATACATACATGTGATCCAACTGGTGTATTACTTTGCCACCGCAAGCATTTTTGAAAGTTGGGGTTAACTTTTTGGTATAGCTAAAAAGGCATTCGGTTAATCCCAGCGCGTTCATCCGATCAATAATTTCCTGATTTCCTCGCGGTCTCTTAAGGTCGAAAGTAGTAGAAGAGTTGAAGTCCCCAGCCACGAGCCAGTACTCGTTTGCAAGATCAGGTATAGTACATAGCGCTGACCATAGTATCTCGCTACACCAAATGTCTTGACCAGGATTTTGCTTGAGTTTAATAGGCGCTATGTCTATTCCTTCCAATCTGGTGACAGGTATCGGCCAGGCAGGACTGTAAACTGAGACGACATGAATAGGAGCGAAGCCCTCCATCTTAACTTGACATGCTAAAAGGTTACCGCTGAAGTGGGTTAATTCTTTATTAACCCACTCAAAATCAGATTGCAGGTATAAGTCATCTGATATATCTCCTTTGGCGAGAATAGCAGTCGCAAATTTCTGTTCAATTCCTGACTTAGAGACTGTTTGTTTCTGATGAACCTTGTACCGATCCTTCACAAAATCGGGAATACCGGCGACTTCCTGTAGGGTAACGACATCTGCATCGGCCTGCATGATAATATCCCATGCAGTACTGTTGCTCTTCGCTTTGCGCACATTCCAGTTAATTATTTTTAAACGCTGCATACCTTGTCATAGATGATCGATAGTCTCTTATAACTACCTTGAATATTAACCTTCTTAGCTTCAGGTTAAGGCAATAATTCAGAATAGGTTTTATCTGGGATAATAGTGACATTCAACGCGGATCGCATTTCCTGTGCGCAACAGTAATACTGCAAATAGTCACCCTTCTTAGGACTAGGCTCCATGATTATTTCATTCTTCTGATGGCCGATTAAAAGCAGACCAAAACCATTTGCCATGCAATTGCTTTTTAATATTTGAATGTGGTCTTTCCTGAATATTGATGGAGTTGAAGCCAATAAGTTCTCGGTGTATTTTGAGTAAGCGATCCACTGTTCGTTAGCAGGATACTGTCTAAGCTGCTCTACAACTCCATTGAATTTATGCTTGTCAAAGTCCAGCCAATCTAACATCGCAAAAGTAAGTAGATAGGTAACAGGTAGGATGAGAACAGTAATTAGCATGACAAAGTACCAGGCCATTTCAGTGAATAAACTGAGGTATAGCGCACTCATTGCAGCAACTGTTACAGCAGCCAAAATACCATGCATTCCAATGTGATCATCACTTATACTAGACTTCAATGCACCAAGTGTCCTATGGGATTTAGCTTCTATGGATACAGTATAATACTGACTCTCTTTTTTATGGAAGCATAATAACCCGTCAGCCCGTTTGCCTCCCGATTTCTTGACTGTTCGTGCTTCCTTACGCGATTGGATATTGTTATTATTTTCTCTGCTTTGATAAAAAGATTCGAGTTCAGCGATCGCTCTTGCTTGTATTGTTGATTCTCTTAATTTAGCCATTTTGAATATAGGTGGATGAGTTTATTAGCTAACTCCTATATATGACAAAAGGTTGAGTTTATTATTATATTTTCAGATTAAAAAAATTGGGCATTGTCTCTAAAATCATAAAAATACCATTACGTTTAGGTAGCTTATGAATATGAATGAACAATTTCCTTTCAAATGATGGTCAGCAAATAAGACGATCTTAAGACTCAACCTTTAAAGGTGAAACCTCGTCCGATGACAGAGCACTGATCTGATTGCTATAAATAACCAATCCTCCAGCTATGAAAACACTCCTACTGATCCTGATGTTCTTTACCACGTTCGTGGCTTTTGCGCAGTCTCCGGAAGAAAAGTTAGCGCAATTAAACATCCAGCTGCCGCAAGTGCCGGCCGCCGGTGGCAGTTTTGTAGACGCTGTAAAAGTTGGAAACCTGATTTACCTATCGGGCAAAGGCCCACGTACCAGCAACGGCGAGTACATAAAGGGCAAGTTGGGACAGGACCTGACTGTGGAGGAGGGGTATGAGGCGGCAAAGTTAATTGCCCTGCTGCAACTGGCGGTACTGAAAAAAGAGCTGGGTGACCTGAAGCGGGTAAAGCGTATCGTGAAAGTGAATGGGTATGTGAATTCGGCCGCGACCTTTTACGACCAATCGAAAGTGATCAACGGGTATTCCGATGTGATGCTCGCAGTTTTTGGAGACATGGGCAAACATACGCGGACTTCGGTAGGCACCAATGCGCTTCCGTTTAACATGGCAGTGGAAGTAGAGATGATCGTGGAAGTAGAGTAATAGCAGCCTTTACCCGCAGTGGGCACAGGGTAATGATACTAGTTTCTGCTGATCATGTTGGCTGTTTGTCAGACCTTCACATTCCAAGTCGCACAGTTTAATACCCCACCATCCTTAGCTAATTCACCGCTCGGCACAGGTATCACCTGACAATCCTTGAAGATGCGCTCCGCCTCCTTCAATGCCTCCTTGTCTTGAGGTATGGCGAACTGTGGAAACAAAATCACATTGCCAATCTGAGCGAAATTGATGTAGCAGCCGGTGGCAGGGTAATCTCCATTTTCGTTTTTCTCTTCCGCAGGTGCAGCTGGGAATTCTACCAAGTGCAGTCCAGTCTTTTTCAGCATATTCCTATACCTGTTTTTCCAATAATCCAGCTCTCCACTATAATTGGCAACCAGCAAAGTATTGTCATCCACGAACCGCACCATGCCATCTGAGTGGCCGGTAAAGTCACCAGGCTGGGAAGGGATCAGGTATAGCTGCTCCACCTGCAATGCCTGCTTCAGCTGTGCGAGCACATCCTCTTTTTCGAGGCTATTGTTTACTTTAAAGATTCGTTCTGTCAACACGACCGCATTATTTGATCTCACGACATTACCGCCATCCAGCAGCAGCTGATGTTGCACTGTTGTGCCTGTTAATGGATGGCTTAATTGTACATGTGAAGGATCTGTAATCGTAGGCCGGTACTTCACAGTGTCGCAGTAGGAGGGATAGTAATTGAACTGCACAAAAGCTTTCGGTGAAATCTGCACGGGCATGTAGTCGCGGCACCAGATGTCGTTTGTGTTCTCAATAAAGCCATAGGGTATACCTGCCCCTTTAAGCTTCTTCTCCAGATTCAGCCAAAAGCTTTTCAGCGCGGGCCGCTCTTTGATCAGGCTGCTGAAGTAAACGAAATTGGTGTCGCGGTCGGTTATCATATCCAGATTTCTCCTTTCGTCGAAATGACAGGGTGAAAGATTATTTTCAGTTTAAAATATTAATGGCTAGTCCAACAGCAGCTAGGTTTCTCGTAATTGGTTCCCAGAGGCCCGCACGCATTGTGGCCGGTAATTGACGAATCATGCGTAAAATAATATTCAGTAAGGATAAGCAGTAAAATCACACACCTCCTCATCGCAAAGCAACTGCCGAAGTTCGGGGTCTTGCAGCACCTGCGTATAATCCATCCACTTGCCGTTAACCTTTAGCTTCCGGTGAATAAGTCGGATGCCGTGGCTATAGTCTACATACCAGTTGATGTGCCCGGTATAGAGCGGCTGTATGGCTTTGCCGTCTGTGCGGTGCCAGCCGTAGATGGCGACGCGGTCGGGACGCGGGTCGCGGTTCACTTTGCTGCTGATCACGATATCCTTTTTGATGCCGGCAATCAGTCCTTTGCGCCCCTGGCGCTGCCCTTCGATCATGAGGTGATGGTGGTAGAAGGTAGGGGTGCTGTCCCGGAGGGCGTAGAGAGGGAGAGGCTCGAGTTTAATGGCGGCTTGCTTGTAAATAGCGTCCACCATTTTGCGGGTAGGCAGAAAACAACCCAGGCTGTCGGCCAGTTGCTGCGCGGCCATTGGGGTGAGGGGGATACGGGCCCAGTCCTGTTTGCTGCCGATGCTCACGTAGTCCGGACTGGCATAAAAAGTAGCCTCTATGGTTTTACCCTCAGCGTTTGTAGCGGTGACAGGTATAGCCACAAATTTTTGAAGGAAGTCCGGCACATTGCCACTGAGGATTTCCCGCACGGCCAGCGAATCGCGCTGCTGCCAGGTATAGGCGGCCGCTTGCTGGTAGAAGGCTGAACCCGACAAAGCAGCGGCCGGACGGGCTGGGAGCTTCATTTGCCGATGCACGGTGCATGAGAACGTAAACAGCAGCAAGGAAAAGCAAAGGAATAGTTTCATCTTTTTGTCGGTATCCAGGTATGCAATACGGCAGCTCCTGTTGCCAGTGGTTTCTAATTTTTCAGCCAGGGCAGCCGCCCGTTTGCCCGGATTCAGAGGCTCAAGGTATGGAAAGATTAGAAGGCCAGGAAGGAAAGATAGCTTATTTTAATTATTTGAGAGGGAAGGAGCAGGTCATATGCAGCAGGTATAGGAATTCAGATTTCTCCTATCGTCGAAATGACAAAGTGGGGTCGTTTCGGAAATGACATGTTGTTAGGCGAAACTTTCTGTAAACAAGCTAGTTAACTATAGTAGATGAACTGATTTGGTTCTATGTTTCACTAATAATCAGAATGGCCTATGACTCCGAATACTGTACTTGCGCTGCTATTGGTTGGCTCAGTCGCTTATATCATCATTGAGCTGGTGATCGATTAAAGAAGCTTTTCGTTTTTGTTATATGTGTACGTGATGATGCATCAATTCAGCTGCCTGGCGGTTGTTGAAGTAGCTGCCCCGTCTGTCAGGTATAGCCTGGCTATACCTGTTCCTGCACTACTTTCCCATACCTGAAAAACACCAGCAACACCACCATTCCCACTACTGCAAAACAGATCCAGGCCGTTGTGATGATCTGCGGGCTTTCCGCTACATTGAGTTCACGGTGTTTGAGAATGATGCCGTAGAGCGCCCAGACACCAACCAGCCCCACCACAGGGTTCGTCCGGCTAAAGACTACATATACCACGATCAGGGTGGCCGCCACGATCATTATCATTGTCCAGAGTCCCTCGCTCAGACCAAAACCATCCCAACCTAAACCAACCAACGCAGCGCTGATATTGGCGACCGTGGCGATGATGATCCAGCCAAAGTACAGGCTCAGCGGCACCTGCGTAAACCAGATCGAAGCAGCCGGGCGGCTCCTGTCAAATATTCCCAGTCGCAGGTGGATCAGCAGCAGCGTAATCAGTTGCACCAGGATCAGCACCACCGAGAGCAGCAGCCGCTCGTTTACCCAGGCGATGGTCCAGGCGCCGGTGGCCAGGTTGTTGAGCATAAAAAGAAAGCCGAGCCGCTTCAGGTCCGCGTTGGCCTCATGCAGGGCGGGCTCCTTAAACGCTTTGACGAGATGGTAAATGCAGAAAGCCGAAAGCGCCAGGTAGATAATCCCCCAGATGGAAAAAGTAATGCCTGCCGGTGTGAAGAGGGCCGGGTACTTGGCCGAGACTTCGCCGATGGTCTGGCTATTGAAAAGCTCCAGCAGCGTGAGTTGCGAAGGCACCAGGTGGAGCAGGAAAAACACGGTGTTCAGGATGGCAAGTGTCTTGATATTTTTCATATTCCGGAGCGCGTTATTTCGGGAAAATTCTATCTACGCAAAAGAAAAATACTTAACCAATCGCCACCTGAAATGTTCGGAGATCAGGTGGCTATACCTATGGTTAGCTTGCGCCATTTGCACAGGCATGCTATTGCAGTCGATGATCAAATCCAGCTTTCTCCTATCGTCGAAATGACAGGGTAGGTATGGCCGTTTCATTCTAGGGATTCTCCCCTTGAGGGGAGCGCAGAGGGGTGTCTACTGCTGTGAGTGAATTCCCAATTGATAAACTATTAGTAGCTCAGCCTCGAATGAACACCCCTATAATCCCCTCAAGGGGATAGTCCTCGGCAGAACTTAATGGCCCTAGACAGGGTAAGGGATTGTCTTCCCCTTAAGGTATACCTCGTTCACGCAAGGTATAGCTTGCAGGCAGGTATAGCTTACAAAATCGAGCTGATGATCAGCTGGTCGCCCCCTTCCTTGCCGATCTTGTTCAGCTTGATCGCTTCGGTGTCCGGTGCCGGTTGCTCGTGCAGCGCTTTGATATAGGCTTCGAGCTCTTCCTGTGTCTCGAAAAGCGCGCGCACTTCTTCCTGTCGCTGGCTGAGGGTTTTCACGGCGTCGCTGGTGAGGCTGTAGAGTTTCCAGGCACGGAAGCGCCCGCTGTAGCATTCGTAGCCGCCGATGCACACATAAGCGTAATAGTCGCGGTTCCAGTCGAAGTCCTTGATCGATACTTGTGCCATAAGTTAAGTTGAGGGGGTATGGGGTTGCTGATCTGAAATGATGCCTAAGGTAATAAAAATAACAGCAGTTGTACAGGCCTGCTTTGGTGTAAGAATGAAAATATTATATTTGTCAGCTATTTGCTGGCTATGCCCTGGTTTGAGATGAAACAGACCTGGCCTGCAGGCGGCGGTTATACCTCAAAAACCATTTTTATGAAAAATTTTAGCTGGCTGCTGGTGGCAGTCCTGGGCCTGACGAGCTGTATGGGCACGAAGAAATACGCTTCGTTTGTGGAGCAACGTGTGCCGACGGAGCAGGTAGCGGCACCACAGCACGACGCGCTGGTGGTGAAGGCACCCGCCGCCGGACAAACTGGCAATCAGTTCAAACAGCTGGAGCGCTCGTTTATACCTGCGCTGGTGTACTGGGGCTGGAACTCGACCATCTCCTGCGAGCTTGATGCGGGTATGGCAGCCGCCGCCGTAAGCCGCGGCATGTACCAGGCGGCAGACAAGCTCAACCTGCAGGACAGGCTGGCTGGCAGACAGCTGGTGGTCGATATCCGGCAGACGCCCGGCCAGTTCATGTACGTGAGCAAGGGCAATGTCATTTTCCTGATCTTTGCGCACATTACATCGGGTGAGGAATCCATCACGCCGCGCCCAACCGACCTGGTGCTGAGCTACCAGCTGCTTGAAAACGGTGCCGTGGTTGCCAGTGGGGAGGAACAGCTCAAGAACACGCAGGAGCCTTTGCGCAATCTCTGGAAGTCGTCGAAGAAATTTACCTGGCTATACCTGGACCAGTTTGAACTGGAAGCCGGGCGCATGGGGGAGCAGTCGCTCCACAACATCCTGCTCCAGCTGGAGGGCGACCTGAGCCGCTTGTAATCAGCAGGTTTTAGAAAGCAATTTACCTCGCATAAAAAATCCCCTCTGTTACAGCAGAGGGGATTTTTCTTTCTAAGTTATGGCCTGCGGGGATCATTCGGATCGTTTGGTCGGCGCGGGCTGTTTGGATCGTTCGGATCAATAGGACGGCGTGGATCGTTCGGGTCTGTGCTCGTTCTGCGCGGGTCATTCGGGTCCAGTTTGTCAATGTCCACCTCCGTGCTTCGAACTGTGTCGCGGATGGTCTCGTCGCGCTCGGTTACCTCTTTGTGCAGGTTGATCTCTTCCACTACACGGGCTTCTTTGTTCACCACGGCCTCTTCGGCACGCTCCGTCAGGTTGATCTCACCTTCCTGGGCATTGGCCATGTCTGCTTCTGTTGCAGGTCGATTAACCGGTCTGCGCTCCACGTCCACATGCTCTTCGCGTAGTTTGATGTGCTCTTCCACGGGACGCTCCACAATGCGGGTCCGGATGTTGGTGGCCCCGGTTTCTACTTCCCGCTTACCGACTTCCAGATCCTCTTTGATGATCGGAATCGTCTGATCATCATCCTTTACATTAGAGGTGTTGGGTCTGTTGCGGTAGAAACGGTCTTCGTCGTAGGCAGGGTCGTTGTAGAAATCATCCGTATCACGGCCTGCCACAGCAGCGCCAGCGGCGGCACCGGCGGCTCCCATTGTTCCGAATACATTGCGCACAGTCGTTTCAGTTTCGCGTGTCAGGCTGCCTTTTTCGTACACGGGCAGTGCGTTCAGTTGGTCCGCTGTGATATTGGGGATGATCACATCGTCGTCTGCATCCTGCAGCTCGGCTACCCCGATAGGGATGAGCACATGGCGTGGCTCCAGATCAAGGAAGTTGCCTTCAAGGTCCAGCACAATGTAGCGCACCTTGCGGCTCTGTGGATCAAACAAGAGCTCTTCCACTTCGCCGATGGTGTTGCCCTGCGGGTCTTTCACAGTCCAGCCTTTGATGTTAGGCTCTCCTTCTGCTATCTGGAAATCACTTCCGCCCAACTCCTGCAGGCGGTTTCTATCATTATAATTTTCGTTTGTGTTCATCGTCGTAATAAGTTAATAATTAATAAGTTGGCTTTGTGCTACTTAGGTATACGCATGTTAATGACACACGTATAAGCCGCTTTTGTGTGGTGTAGCCGAAGTCTAGTTTGTGCGTCGTGCCACGATCTCCACGCGTCTGTTCTGCTTTCGCCCCTCGGCAGTCTGGTTGGTGGCAGCCGGGTCGGCTTCACCTACCGCATGCACCGTAATGCGGGCAGCACTGATATCGCCGTTTTTTGTCAGCCAGTTACGCACGGCCTCTGCGCGTTCTTCGGCCAGTTCCTTATTGTAACTTTTGCTGGCCCTGGAATCGGTGTAGCCGTAAATGCGAATCTGCCCGTCGTCGTAGCGTTGTTTCAGCGACTGCGCCACCTGCTTTAGCTTAGGTGCAGCCCCGGAGCGGATCTCCTTCGAATCCGTATCGAACAGGATCGTCTCGTCGAGGCTGTAGATGGCATAGTCATTATTGCCGCGCACAGTCACATCCCTGTCCGTGATCTCCTGGTAAGTGGCGACAGGCGCATTGCGGTCGATGTCATTCCAGTCATCGTCAGTCGCCGTGCGTCGGTCTGTGTCCATGGCGCCGGTCGTACCGCCCGTGGTAGCTCCAGCGGTTGTGGCGGTCGTAGTATCTCTGTCCATGTCACGGTCCACATCGTTGTCATCGTCACATCCACGAAGCAAGAATATGATAGCCAGCAGTGCCAGGAGACCCAGCAGCAGCCATATCCACCAGGGTCTGTTTTGTTTTGGTTCAACGTTTAAATCAGCCATTTTTCAGTCGTTTTATTTTGTTTAAAAAAGATTTAGATCAACATCGCGCCAGCTTTGAAAAAACTAAGACGCAATAGAAAGATTACGACTTGCCTATACACTTAGTTATTAATATTAAATTTTTGGCTAAAAAAAGTCTAATTAAGATGTCGTTTTATAAATGCTGCCGGTATCCGGGTATGCGCGGAATCCAAGTTGCCTGCTGACAGCTCTTCCGGACTGGCAGAATACTATTTCCGGCCCGGACGCAATGCTCTCCCGAAGAACCCTCCTCAGGCTCTTTACCGCTCTTTCGGACATCCATGCCTGGAAGTATTTCTGCGGGGGACATCCTTGTCCCGAAGAGCGGTGAGCCCGTTACTGGTTAATGGCAATTGCCTGATCCAGGCAGCCCCTCGGGGAAACAATTTTATCATGCCAACCTTCTGCCAAAGGCACACTACCAGCAATCAGCGCAAATATTAAATCAACCGTATAAGTCTGCATCCGAATTTCCATACCTGTCGGGGAAATAACAGGTCAGGAATGTCTGTTCATACCGCAGCATTCCTGATTATACATATAGAGAAGCATGCAAACAAACCTTAGCGGCAAAACCATCATCATCACAGGCGGCAGTTCCGGTATCGGCGCAGCGGCGGCCCGAAGCTTGCGCCTTCAGGGTGCTCAGGTCGTGATCACGGGCCGCTCCGACGAAACCCGGAAACTGGCCGAGGAGATCGGCTGCGACTATTACCTGGTGGACTATCCCCGCTTTGCGGAGGTGCGTTCCTTTGCCCGCGACCTGCTGGCGAAATACCCCCGCATCGATGTGCTGGTCAACAACGTGGGCGGCATTATGGCAAACCGCCGCATGACCGAAGACGGCCATGAAACCACCCTGCAGGTCAATCATTTGTCAGGCTTTCTGCTCACGCTGCTGCTGCAGGAGCGACTGGAGGCTTCCAAGGCGATCGTGATCAACACCTCCAGCGCGGCCAATCTGGTGGGGCGGATTAAGCTCGATGACCTCGAAAACGCAAAGAACTACAAAAGCATGGCAGCCTACGGGGCGTCCAAGCTCATGAATATCCTGCACGCCATGGAGATCAGCCGGCGCTTTAAAGGGGTATGGGCAGCCTCTTTTCATCCGGGCGTGGTCGGGACAGGTTTTGCGCGGGAAGGAGGCGGCCTGATCAGGTGGGCGTATGAGGGTTTGTTGGGGCGTTACCTGATGATCTCTCCTGAAAAAGGGGCCGATACCATGCTCTGGCTGATCAGCACGCAACCGGGCAAGGACTGGCAGGACGGGGAGTATTATTACCAGCGCAGGCCCGGCCGTCGAAATCCGCAGGTGAGCCCGGATCTGGCCGCCCAATTATGGGAGGCATCGGTGCAGCTGACAGGTGCCGGAAAACAATAGCCCGTCATGCAGGTATAGCAATAGAAGAAACAGACAAAAAACATACTATGAAAACAGCACTCGTTATTGGCGCCACCGGCCTGGTGGGAACCCAACTCGTACAGCAGCTACTGGCCGATGACCGCTTCAGCAAGGTGATCGTGTTCGGCCGCCGCCCCTTAGGTATAGCCAACCCCAAACTGGAAGAGCACCTGATCGACTTTGACAAACCCGAGGCATGGCAGCAACTGGTAAAGGGCGATGTGTTTTTCTCCTCGCTGGGCACCACCCTGAAGCAGGCAGGCGGACAAAGCCAGCAGTACAAGGTCGACTACTTTTACCAGTACAAATTTGCCGAAATCGCTGCTCAGAATGGTGTTCCGGCCTATGTGCTGGTTTCCTCGTCAGGCGCCAACAAGGACTCCATGATCTTCTACTCCCGCATGAAAGGCACGCTGGAGGAGGCTGTGAAAAAGCTCGGTTTCCAGAGCATCAACATCATCCAGCCGGGCCTGCTCCACGGCGACCGCAAAGAGGAGCGCTTCGGCGAAGAACTGGCCTACATAGTAATGCACTTTTTAGACAGAGTAGGTATAGCCGGCAAGTACAGGCCCTACGAAGACAAGGTAGTGGCCCGGGCCATGATCAATGCAGGTATAGCCGCCCAGCCCGGCGTGCACACCTATACCCTGGGCGACATATTCAAGCTGGCTGAAAGGGAGCATTTGAGTCGGTAACGGTTATAGCCCCGGTAAGTGTCGGAAATTACACATTATCGTAAAGTCAAGTTTTATACTTTCCATCTTCAATTCCTTAACCTTTACATATCCTTTCCTTAATATTCAGATAACCTGCCCGGGATAGCTTTGCGACCAGATAAACCAACATCTTTCGCTATGCTATTAAGAATTTCTACACGTTTAAAACGGCAACTGTGCGCATTGCTGCTTCTGCTGCTTTGCTGTCAGGTAGCCGTGGCGCAGTCGCTGTCTGTACAGGGCAGGGTAACCGACGAACAGGGCACCGGTCTGCCGGGTGCCAGTGTGGCCGTAAAAGGTACCACCAACGGCATCATCACCGATGGTAACGGCAATTATAACCTGGCTGTCCGCAGCAGTGACGATGTGCTGGTGGTTTCCTTCATCGGGTACCTGGCACAGGAGCTTTCTGTAGGCAACCGCAGCACCCTCAACTTTCAGCTGCAGCCCAATCAAAACCAACTAAACGAGGTAGTGGTTACCGCCTTAGGTATAGAGCGTGAGCAGAAGGCACTGGGCTATGCCGTGTCTACGGTGAACGCGGAAGAGATCACCAACGCCCGTTCCAACAACTTCGCCAGCGCCTTGTCTGGCAAAGTGGCCGGTCTGAACATGGTGTCGCCGGGCTCAGGCCCTGTCAACTCGATGCGCATCACGCTGCGGGGCGACAACTCCCTGGACCCGAATAAAAACAATGCCCTGATCGTGCTGGACGGTGTGCCGATGAACAGCGGCATGACGAGCTCCGGCGTGGGCAATGCCTATGGTGCCGGTTCCGGCAACGACGTGCCGATCGACTTCGGTAACGGCATCGCCGACATCAACCCGGACGACATCGAGAGCATCACCGTGCTGAAAGGCCCGGGTGCGGCAGCGCTTTACGGTTCGCGCGCCGCCAACGGAGCCCTGATCATCACCACCAAATCCGGCGCCCGCGGCATGAAAGGGCTGGGAGTGACGGTAAACTCCAACCTGAGCTTTAACGATGTGCTCAAGTGGCCGGATTACCAGTATGAGTACGGACAGGGTACTGGCCGTTCCTTCAACAAAGACGGGCAGCTTTATTATTCCTATGGGGCCTCTGGAGACGGTGCCCACACTGGAGGTACCAGCAGTGCCTTCGGTCCCAAATTCGACGGGCAGTATTATTATCAGTATGACCCTACCCTGGAGGGACAGTCGGCAGAGCGACAGCTGTGGCGTCCTTACAAAGACAACATCAAAGGCTTCTGGCAAACCGGCTCTACCCTGACCAACAGTGTATCGCTGGAAGGCGGCAACGACAAAGGTTCCGCACGCGCCTCGATCACCCATTCCAAAAATGAGTGGATCATGCCGAACACAGGCTTTGAGCGTGTGACAGCGGCTGTGAGCCTGAATTACAAGATTGCCGAGCGCCTGAGACTGACTTCGAAGGTGAACTATACCCAGAAGAGTAGTGACAACCTACCGGCCACCGGGTATAATAACCAGTCCATCGCTTACTTCATGATCTTCCAGAACCCGAACGTGGACCTGGCCTGGTACGAGCCTCGCTGGAAGAATGGGCAGGATCAGATCGCTCAGATACACCCCTTCAGTACCTTTATTGATAACCCTTACCTGATCGCCTATGAAATGACGAACGCCATGAGCAACTATGGCACGGTGGGCAATATTGCGGCTACTTATGAGCTGTCGCCGAAGTTCGAGTTCATGCTGCGCTCCGGTGTGGACATGCGCAGCGAAGACCGCCAGCAGCGCCGTCCCTACAGCACGGCCAACTTCCAGCGCGGCTACTACAAAGAGCAGAACATCTTTAACTATGAGATGAACACTGACGGTCTCTTCACATTCAGAGACAAGCTGACTGACCGGATTGATTTCCGCGCCTCGGTGGGTGGCAACATCATGAACAGGAAGTACAACCATGTGAACGGCTACGTGGACGCGCTCAACATTCCGGGTGTGTACAAGCTGACTAACGGCGTGAACAACCCGATGCTGGAGACCTTCAACAGCCACAAGCGCGTGCACAGCGTGTATGCCTTCAGCTCCTTCTCGTATGACGATAAGATTTTTGTGGACGTGACCGGCCGTAACGACTGGTCGAGCACGCTGCCGGTGCAAAACAACTCCTTCTTCTACCCATCGATCAACACCAGCTTTATCCTGAGCGATCTGTTCATGTTGCCGCGTCAGGTTTCTTTTGCCAAGTTGAGATTATCGGCAGCGCAGGTGGGCAACGATACCGATCCTTACAAAACAAGTAAATACTACGGCCGAAGCGAATTCCCGGGCTCTGCCACTGTGCCGACCACGCTGCACAACGACAACTTCAAGCCGGAGATCACGACCAGCTACGAAGCAGGTACAGAATTCATGCTCTTCGGAGGTCGCTTTGGGATGGACGTGGCCGTGTACCGCAACCTGACCCGCAACCAAATACTGGATGTGCCGCTGGACCCTACCACCGGGTATAGCCGCGCCGTGCTGAACGGTGGCGTAGTGCGCAACCAGGGTATAGAATTGGCCCTGAACGCGACACCCGTTGACCTGGGCGACCTGAAGTGGAAGAGCACCGTGACCTGGTCCAGAAACCGCAACAAGGTGCTGGAACTGGCCGAGGGGCTGACGGACCAACAGGTGATTGGTGTGGGCGGTAATGCCTCCATCATTGCCAAAGTTGGCGGTACCTCAGGCGATATCTACGGTTTCGGTTTCCTGCGTGCCCCGGATGGCCAGATCATCTACAACAGCAACGGCCTGCCGGCGCGACCAACCGAGATCCAGTACTTTGGCAATGCCTACGCCGACTGGAAAGGCGGCTTCCTGAACGAGGTGACCTACAAGAACTTCCGCTTCAATGTATTGCTCGACGGACAGTACGGTGGACTGATCTACTCGCAGACGCACCACAAAATGAGCGAGCAGGGCAAATTGGAGCACACGCTCCGTGGCCGCGAGGATGGCTTTATCGTGGGCGATGGCGTGGTGCAGAATGGCGACGGTACCTTCTCGCCAAACACCAAACAGGTGAGCTTGCCGGATTACTATGCCGATTACTACCGTCGTGCCAACGTGGAGTCCAACTCCTTCGACGCCTCATACCTGAAGCTGCGCGAGGTGCGCCTGGAGTATACCCTGCCCAAGCAGTTCCTGAGCCGCACCAAGGTGCTGCAGGGTGCCAGCCTAGCCCTTTACGGACGCGACCTGGCCATGATCACCAAGTTCCCGATCTTCGATCCGGAGACAGCCGCCCTGAACGGCTCTACCATTCTGCCGGGTGTGGAGATGGGCCAGCTGCCAACGCCGCGCACCTGGGGCATGAACCTGACCCTGAAGCTGTAGTCTTACCCATCATTACCAGAAGAGCATCACAAAATGACAACGATAAAGAAAAAGTTTTTAGCACTGGCCCTGGCCCTGAGCTGCATCAGCGTATCGTCCTGCACCGACGACTTCGAAGAGATCAACATCGACCCGAACCGCGTAGAGCGCATCAACCCCGGAACGCTCCTGAACCCGATCGTGTACGAAATGGCGAGCTTTAATGCCTCCCGCAGCAACGGTTTTAGCTTCGACCTGATGCAGGTGTCGCTTCCGTTCCCGAGCGCTTCGGGCGGCATTCACCGCTACAACATCACCGAAAGCACCGGCAACTCCACCTGGAGCACCTACTACCGCTGGATCACGAACTTGAAGGAGATGCAGGCGGCGGCCGTGGCGGCCAACGACCCGAACTACCAGGCCGTGGCCCTGACCCTGAATGCCTGGGTATACTCGCTGCTGACCGACAGCTTTGGCGATGTGCCGATGGAGGAGGCTGCCCGCGGTGACGAGGGGATCTTCTACCCGGGGTTCAACACACAGCAGCAGGTATACACCAAAATTCTGGCCGACCTGGAAGCAGCCAACAACCTGTATGACACGAGCAAGCCGATGGTGTACGGCACCGACCTGTTGTACAACAATAACATCGGCAACTGGCGTCGCTTCACCAACTCGCTGCGCCTCCGCCTTTTGCTGCGTGTGTCGAAGCGGGGTGAGATGAACTCCTTCGCCAAGATGAACGAGATGCTCAACGACCCGGCCAAGTACCCGGTGTTTACCAGGAACGAGGAAGCCGCCATTCTGAAAGTGACAGGCGTGACGCCAAACCTATCGCCCTGGGGCCGTGCCATCGACTTCACCACGTTCCGGGCCGCTTCCAAGTTCTTCATCGATAACCTGGTGGCCTTCAACGATCCGCGCCTGCCACGCTTTGCCACACAGGCACGCTCCAAAGACGGTACCGCCACCATCGGCTACAAAGGTATACCGAGCGGCTACGGCGGCAGCGACTCTCAGTTCGACTTCCTGCCTTCCAACCTGAACATTGCCCTGGTAACAGCGCCGATGACCACCGTGATCATGACCTATGCGGAGGTAGAACTGATCAAGGCCGAGCTGGCGCAGCGCGGCATTTACGGAGGCGATGCCAGGACGCATTATGAAAACGGGGTGAAAGCAGCCATCACGCAGTGGGGCGCCACTGTGCCGGCCAATTATTTTGAGAATGAGGCCGCGGCTTACGACGGTACGCTGGAGCGCATCATGCTGCAGAAGTACTACGCCCTGTTCTTCAACGACAACCAGCAGTGGTTTGAGTACCGCCGCACCGGTATGCCGGAGCTGCCGAAGGGAGCCGATATGCTTAACAACCAGGTGATGCCGGTGCGCTTCCGTTACCCGACCACCCTGCAAACGAACAACCTCGAAAACTACCGCAAAGCAGTCGAGTCCATGGGCGGCGATGACATCAACACCAAGGTATGGTGGGAAAAGTAAAGTCCTGCCTGCAGTAATCAAAGGAGCCAGAGCCAACAAAGGCGCTGGCTCCTTTAGCAATTACATCGTCAATCTACTATATTGATTTCCTATGTCACAGAAAAGAAGAAGCTTCCTCAAATCGCTGGGCCTGGCAGGTATAGGCCTGACTTTCGCACCTAATGTATTACAGGCCAAACCAGCTATACCTGCCAAAGGCAAAGATCTGAGCACCGTCACGCTGAGCGGTAAGGTATACGCCAATGGCAAAGGCATCGCCGGCGTGGCCGTGACCGACGGCATCAACGTGGTGACAACCGACTCGGCCGGCCGCTACGAACTGCTCAGTAATGCCACTGCTGATCTGGTTTATATCTCCATACCGAGCGGCTACGAGTTCACTAACGAAAAGAGCATTACCCGATTTTATAAAAGGATAGTGCCGCAGCGTGGCCGTTTCAAAGCGGACTTTGAGCTGAAGAAGCTGGCGCAGGACGACACGAAGCACAACTTCGTGGTTTGGGCCGACCCGCAGATCATTTCAAAAGATGATGCCGAGCAATTGAAAAGAGAGTCGGCGCAGGACCTGAAGCAATTGGTGAGCGGCTATCCGCAAAACACGCTTTTCCACGGTATCGGTTGTGGCGACCTGGTGTGGGACAAGTTCGAGCTGTTTGACGATTACCAGGAGGCGCTGGCGATATCAGGTATCCCATTTTTCCAGGTGATCGGCAACCACGACATGAACCTGGACGCCCGCACCGACGAAGGCTCGACTGAGAAGTTCAAAGAATTGTTCGGCCCGACCTACTATTCCTTCAACCGGGGAGAAATACACTATGTGGTACTGGATGATGTTTTCTTCATCGGCACGGCCAAAAAATACATTGGCTACCTGACCGAGCGGCAGCTGGCCTGGCTGGAACAGGATTTGGCTACTGTCAAACCAGGAACTACAGTAGTGGTGAGTCTGCATATACCGGCCTACACCCGCCAGCATGAGCGCAACCAAGAAAAAGAGCCGTCCATCGGTGGTGTGGTGTCGAACCGAAAGGAGCTTTACCGTTTGCTGCAGCCCTTTAAGGCGCATATCATGTCAGGTCATACCCACTTCAACGAAAAGATCTTTGAAGGCGACAACATCATCGAGCATGTGCACGGTACGGTATGTGGCGCCTGGTGGACCGGCCCGATCTGCTATGACGGCACACCGAGTGGCTATGGCGTGTACGAAGTGAATGGCAGCGAACTGCAGTGGTATTACAAGTCCACGGGTTTGGCGCGTGAGCACCAATTGCGCATCTACCCGGTAGGCGCTGTGGCCACCAGGCCCGACTACGTGGCCGTGAACGTCTGGAACTGGGACCCAAGCTGGATAGTGGAGTGGCTGGAAGATGGCAGGCAAATGGGTGAGATGACCCGCGAAACCGGCCTGGACCCGCTCTCGGTAGAGCTGCACGAAGGAGCGGCCAAGCCCGCCAAGCACAAGTGGGTAGAACCGCAGCCGACCGACCACCTGTTCTTCGCCAAACCATCGGCGAACGCCACAACCATTGTCGTACAAGCAACGGATCGATTCGGGAACGTGTTCCGGGATAAGCTGAAAGTGGCCAAATTGGAAAGCGTTGTGCGGTAGGTATAGCTTATGCTCCGGTATAGTCATTTGCCTGGACAGGTATAGAAACCATGTGCCGGAACTCCTGTGGGGTTCTGGCACATTTGTTTGGAAACCGAACGTTTCGCAGGCTATTTCCCACAGGCAAAGGTCTGCGGGTGTTGATTTATACCTGGTTATACCTAAAAGAAGGGGAGAGAGAACTGCAGTGACAACAAGAGATTGCTATATTTACGAAGCTATACCTATACCTATACCTATACCTATACCTATGCGTTTGCTCTATCCCTGTATACTATTCTTAAGTGGCCTCCTGCTGACAGCCTGTGCGCCGAGTTCCCGTCAAAGCACAGCTAGCCTTACACCGGAAGCTGCCCTCTCACAACTGCGCGTCATGAGCTACAACATCCGCCATGCGAATCCGCCCAGTAAGAAGGACGTGGTTGAGCTGGAGTCGATTGCGAACGTGATCAGAAAGGAGTCGGTTGATCTGGTGGCTTTGCAAGAGGTGGATGTAGGTATAGCGCGTTCAGGAAATGCCAACCAGGCGGAAGCGCTGGCACAGCTGCTTGGAATGCACTTTTACTTTGCGAAGGCCATTGATTTTGGGGGAGGGGAGTATGGGGTGGCCATCCTGTCGCGTTACCCGCTGACGGATACTCGGAAAGTACCCTTGCCAGAGGAAGCCGAACCGAATGCGGAGGACCGGGTGCTGGCACTGGCCACCGTGCAGCTGCCGGGGGGACAACGTGTCCGCTTTGGCAGCACCCACCTCGACGTGCTGAGCGGTGCCAACCGCCTGCAGCAGGTGCAGACCATCAACGCCATCGCCGGGTCTGAGCAACTGCCTTTTATCCTAGGCGGCGACCTCAACGACCTGCCGGACAGCCCCGCCATGGCCGCTCTCGACCAGGCGTTTCAGCGTACATGCCAGATTAATTGCGAACCTACCTTCCCGCAGGACAGGCCCGACCGCATCATCGATTACATCGTTTTTTCGCGTGCCTTTAATCTGAAAGTTCTGTCACAGTATGTGGTGCCAGAAAGCTACGCCTCCGACCACCGGCCAGTGGTGGCGGTGCTGGAACTCTTGCCTGGTACGGTTAATCGTTAGCCGCCAGCTGCTCAGCTTCCGTCGGCCAGCTTTCCATGGACAGGATCTTCTGTTTAAGGGCGTCGCTTACCTCGTCGGCAATCCGGTTAGGGGAGCGGTTGTAGCGGGTGTTGGCCAGCACCACAAAACTGTACTCGTCGTTGACCCGCGAGAGTACGGCTGTGGTTCCCGGGAGGGAGCCGTAGTGCGTCCAGGTGTCGCCTCCTAAATAAGTGGCCTGTAGCAGGTTGTCTCCGATCAGATCAGGTATGGCCGGGTTGCGGTCGATCAGGGCCATGAAGCGCATCAGGTCGCCCGTGCTCGACAGCCAGCCGCCGTGCGCGTCCATACGTGCCATGTTATACGAGTAGGGATTGTATTCGGGCTGGTAGTATTTCACCTCGTTATGCGCCTGCTGCTCTATGGAGTCTCCCGCCATGCGCATTCCGAAAACCTTCGCCGGGGTCAGTATCTCTTCCTGTATATAATCCGGATAGGGCTTGCCCGTCACTTTTTCGATTACCCGCCCAAGGATGCTGTACCCCAGGTTGGAGTAGACACTGGTGGAGCCCGGCTGATGCTCCAGCACCCGGTTCAGCAGTTGCTCTGCTATGATCTCCCGGGCAGTGGCGGCATTGCCGGCCAGCATCGGATCGCCACCGCTGTTGGTCAGCCCGGAGGTATGCGTGAGCAAATGGTAAACGGTGATGAGTGCCATGTTCGGGTCGGCAAACGGCTCCGGGAATTCCTCAGCAAGAATGCCCTCCGCTCCAAATACCTTGTCTGCCAGTGTCATTTTCCCCTCCTGGATCAGCTTCAGAATGCCGACGCTCGTAATGGGCTTGGATAGGCTGGCAATTCGGAACAGGCTCTGGTCGCTCACAAGCGCTTCTTTTTCCCGGTCAGCGTAGCCGTAGCTTCTGACAAAAACCGGCTCCCCGTTTCGGGTGATGGTGACCGCCAGACCCGGCACGTCGAAGCGGCGCATGATGTCGTCGAGTGTTTCGTCAAACTCCATGTAAGCGGATCCCGGAATAGCCTGCCGCTGCACGACGCTCCCGTCTGGGGTAGTTACATTGTAATAGATGCTGCGCTGGGCCGCAGTACTTCCGGAGTTACTACTAAAGTGGGAAGCAGTGGGTGAGCGGTATACCACACCGCCCGTCGTGGACGCTATGGCAGTCGTCTGTTGTGAGGATCTTTCTGATGCGAACCAGAAAGAGGACAAGCCTGCTTCTAATAATCTGGTCTGTGAATGAGTAGGTCTGATGACTCCTGCCTGGCATGCGACCATGCAAAGCAGAAGCAGGGCGACACACAACCTTCTGCACATACTGTAATTGGTAATAGGTACTAAAATCGTATGGATCTAGCGCAGTCCGGAAAATCAAATAATCGGGTCTGTGCCTTTTTCATAGTGCAGGTATAGGAGCGGTAGATTGGATGGCCAGTTAGCCATAATTCTTTCGCTAATTTAAATTATGTTTAATTCTGAAACAAAAGTAAGTTGAATTCGTAATTGCACATTTTTTATTCGGGCGAATCTTTTTAAGGTGTTTTGAAAGATCTCTTAAAAGGCATTTCGCAGCTTACGGAGATGCTTCGTGCTTAAGTACGCTATAGTCAGATGCAATACTATATTCTATTTCACTGATAAAAAACATCTTTTCCAGCGCAATTATAAAGGTTTTGTATGAAGAATATTGATGCTCATTGTTCGATGTTATATGCGAAGAAATAAAAGCCTTTTATAATATTCGGCTGGTATTAGTATAGGAAAAATTTAATAAGTAAAAACAGGAGTGATCAGAAATAATTTGTAAAAAGGTCAGAAAAACACAAAGGCCGCTCTTGCATGAAGAGCGGCCTTTGTAGATTAGGTCAGTCCTGATTACCAGGCGATGCCGTAGTCTTCCCCGTGGTTACTGGAGCCGCCCCAGAAGCTACCGTGCTTCCAGTCGAAGAAGACAGCGTTGATCGGTCCGCTGGTGCGGCCGCCGAAGCTCAGGGTATAGCCCATTTTCTTCAGCTCGTTGCGCACGGCCTCTGGTGTACTTTCGTTGAGGAGGATATGGCCAGGCTTAGGCTTACGGTCGTCGGTCTTGGTGCCGCCGAGCGAGAGCCAGAGCTGGTTGGTGTTGAAATTGGCCGCCTCAGCTGCCTGCTGCACGTTCATGCCAAACTCCACCACGTTGAGGAAAAACTGCAGCAGGTTCTGTTCCTGCGTATCGCCGCCCTGTACGGCAAAGGACAGGTATGGCTTGCCGTCTTTCAGCGCCATGGAAGGCGTGAGCGTCACGCGCGGACGTTTGCCCGGCTCCACCACGTTGAACGGATTAAGCTCTGCATCGAGCACGAAGCTCTGCATGCGCTGGCTCATACCTATACCTGTGTTGCCTGCAATAACGGCCGGCAGCCAGCCCCCGCTCGGAGTGATGGACACGACCCAGCCTTCTTTGTCAGCTGCCTCGATGGTGGTGGTGCCCCGCCACAGCCGGTCCTGATATTCAGCCTCTTCCTGAATTGAACCAGTGCGCTGGTCGTGGGTCGGCGCAAAGTTACGGCGCACTGTGTCGGGTTCGTAACCTCTCTTCTTCAGCATTTTCAGGTAAGGGTTCTTTCGGCCTTCAAAAGGGTAGGGGTCGCCCGGACCAATGGTGGGGTCGTTCTTGTCATAGCGGATCAGACTGGCACGCTGTTTCGCATATTCCTTGCTGAGCAGACCCTTCATCGGCTCCGCCGGCTTGAAGTAGGGGTCACCATAATAGAAGTCGCGGTCGGCAAAGGACAGGTTCATGGCTTGGTATAAGGTATGGATGTAGCGGGTACTATTGTAGCCCATGTCTTTCAGGTCGAAGTTCTCCAGGATGTTGAGTGCCTGCAGCATGGTCGGGCCCTGCGTCCACTGCTGCATCTTGTATACCTCCACGCCTTTGTAATTCACCATCATGGGCTCTTCCTCGATCGGCTTCCATTTCGCCAGGTCTTGCATTGTGATCAGGCCGCCCTGCTCTTTAGAGCCGCGCACAAACTCCTCGGCAATGTCGCCCTTGTAGAAACGATCGTAGGCAGCCATTATGGCCTCTTTGCGGCTTTTGCCTTGTTTGAGGGCTGCTCGCTCGGCCTCTACCAGTTTGGTGAGTGTCTGCAGCAGGTCTTTCTGCACGAAAATTTCTCCGGCGTACGGTGCCTCGCGTTCCTCACCCGGGTGCGTCAGGAACACCTTTTTACTGTAAGGCCACTGTTTGATCAGTTCCTTGTTCTTTTCCATGCTGTTGGCCGTCTGCGCCTCGATCGGATAGCCGGCCGCCAATTCCATGGCGGGGGCCAGCACCTCTTCTAGGCTCAGGGTGCCGTAATTGGCCAGCATGTGCATCAGTCCGCCCGCTGTCCCAGGTGTGGTGGCTGCCAAGGGGCCGTTCTCCGGCGGAAAGTTGTAGCCTTTGTCTTTGAAAAACTTGGCAGTAGCGCCGGTAGGAGCGACCCCCATCGCATTGAGGGCGATCACCTTTTTGGTTTTGGGGTTGTAGATAAGCGCCTGCGTCTCGCCACCCCAGCTCAGCACGTCCCACATGGTGCAGGTGGCGGCCAGCATGGTGCAGGCCGCATCCACGGCATTACCGCCTTTCTGGAAGGTTATGGCACCGGCAGTGGCCGCAAGCGGTTTGCCGGTAATGGCCATCCAGTTCTTGCCATGCAGCACCGGCTTCTGGGTCTGCTGCGCCGTTGCCGGGAAGAGGGGTAGGGCCAGGAGACAAAGGGATATGAGTCTTTTCATTTGTGAAGGTTTAGAAGATCAATTTAGCTAAAAACGGAGTGTCTCACAACTGCATTGGAATTAGAACGTTTACTGGCTTAAATCAGCTGATCTATACCTGTTTATCGTCAGCTTATACCTGCCTCTATGGAAGAGCCCCTAAAAAAAACAGCCTTAATTTTTTGATTGTAAGGATTATATCAGATATTAGCCCACAGAAATGAACAAAGCGCAAATCCATATCGCCTATTATAGCTATTATTTTACTTTATGTAAATAAGGGTGGCTATGCTATAGGTTGACAATCAGCTATAAATCAGAGGCCTCCCGATCGGAGGCTTTTTTTATGTGAATACATGACAACGAAACTGAACAACTACTTTACTTTTTACTATTACTACTTCTATCGCAGGAAGCAGGCGGGATTTCTATGGTAAAAGCAAGATGTTGATTTGCACTTACAAAGAGTCCCCTTCCGGCGGACTCTTTTTTTATTTAAAGCATTTTATAAGCACCAAAAAAAGCAGATGGTGAACATAGCAGACAGATACGGCGATGTGCAGGAGTATTACTTCTCGCAAAAGTTGCGGGAAGTCGCACAGCTCAACGCAGCCGGCAAAAACATTATTAACCTGGGGATAGGCAGTCCGGACCTACCGCCGCCGCAGCAGGCGGTGGAAGCGCTGTGCGCTGCCGCCAAACACGACCATGCACACGGTTACCAGGGTTACAAAGGAACATCAGCCCTCCGGCAGGCATTCAGTGACTGGTACGCCACTAACTATGCCGTTGCCCTGGACCCGGAAACAGAGGTGCTGCCCCTGATGGGCTCTAAGGAAGGTATCACCTATATTTCCAACGCTTACCTGAATGCCGGGGATGAGGTGTTGGTGCCCAACCCGGGCTATCCGGCCTACAGTGCTGCCACCAAAGCTGCCGGCGGAGTAGTGCGGCACTATGATCTGCGGGAAGCGATGGGTTGGCTGCCAGACCTGCAGGAACTACAGCAGCAGGACCTCAGCAAAGTAAAGCTCATGTGGGTGAACTACCCGCACATGCCCACAGGGGCTAAAGCAAGTAAAGCCGCCCTGTCGCAACTCGTCGACTTTTCCGAGCGCCACGACATACTACTCTGCCACGATAACCCCTACAGTTTCATCCTCAACGACAAGCCTGAAAGCATCCTGTCGGTCAAGGGTATCTCACCGCATGTGCTGGAGTTGAACTCGCTGAGCAAATCGCACAACATGGCCGGATGGCGGGTTGGTATGCTGGCCGGCCATCGGCAGCATATCGCCAATGTGCTGATCGCGAAAAGCAACGTCGATTCCGGTATGTTCCTGGGTATACAGCAAGCCGCCATCGAGGCGCTGAAACAACCACAGGCCTGGTTTGACAAACTGAATGCACAGTATGCCGAGCGACGGAAGCTGGTCTGGCAGTTAATGGATGTTCTGGATTGCAGGTATAGCACTGCGCAAGTAGGCCTGTTTGTATGGGGACGCGCACCGGAAGGAGTCAGGGTTGAGCAGCTGGTGGAGGAACTCCTCTACGAAGCAGGAGTCTTTATCACGCCCGGTTTCATTTTCGGAACGAATGGGCAGCGTTACATCCGGGTGTCGCTTTGTGCAGATACCGGGCAGCTGCTAACAGCATTGGAAAGAATAAAAGCATTTAAAAATACTAAAATAAAAACAACATGATCGTAGGCGTAGTAGGTATCGGACTGATTGGGGGCTCCATGGCTATGGACCTCCGGCAACGTGGTGTTGCCAGCAAAATAATCGGCACAGACAACAACCCGGAGCACATCCGGATCGCGAAAAGTGCCGGCATTATACAGCAAGAGGGCAGTTTGGAGGAGCTGGCAAGAAGCTGTGACGTAATCATCGTCGCGACGCCGGTGGATGTATCCCCGGGCATCGTGCTAACGCTATTGGATCAGGTAAAAGACGGCACTGTGGTATTGGACGTGGGATCTACGAAAGAGCAGATCTGCCAGGCCGTCGCGAAGCATCCGCGAAGCCGGCAATTTGTCGCCTGCCACCCGATTGCGGGTACCGAAAACACTGGTCCGGCAGCGGCGCATCACAAGCTCTTCGACCACAAAGTGAACATCATTTGCAATGCGGAGGACTCCGGTACGGCAGCTGTCCAAAAAGCGAAGGAAGTGTTTGACGCCCTGAAAATGGAAACGGTGCACATGGAGGCCCGCGAGCACGATCGTCACATTGCCTTTGTTTCGCACTTATCCCACATCACGTCCTTTGCCCTTGGCCTGACGGTGCTCAAGATCGAGAAAGACGAGAAGAGCATTTTCAACATGGCCGGCAGTGGTTTTGCCTCTACCGTGCGACTGGCCAAAAGCTCCCCGGACATGTGGGCACCCATCTTCAGTCAGAATGCTGGCCATGTATCTGCGGCACTCGATGCGTACATCGATCAGCTGCTGCTTTTCAAGGAAACGATCGACGAAGGACTGAGCTCCGAAACGTATGACATGATCTCGACAGCCAACCAGGTCAGCCGCATACTGGATGGCATCGAACTCAAGAACCGGCAGAAGCCTTTTGTAAGCCCGCACACAGGTGGCGAGGAACTGGAGATTGCCCCGATCAGCACCTGGCTACCGAATCTGCAGCGACCACTGGTGATCAGCGGTCCCTGCAGCGCCGAAACAGAGGAGCAGGTGATGGAAACCTGCCGGCAACTGGCAGCTACGGGAAAGGTGGATGTGCTTCGAGCCGGCATCTGGAAACCCCGTACACGTCCCAACAACTTCGAGGGCATTGGCACCATCGGGCTGGAGTGGCTGCGAAAAGCGAAGGAGGCCACCGGCATGAAGATAGCGGTGGAGGTGGCCAACAGGCACCATGTGGAGGAAGCCCTGAAGTATGGGGTGGACATTCTCTGGATCGGGGCCCGCACAACGGTCAACCCCTTTTCGGTGCAGGAAATTGCGGATGCTTTGCAAGGTATAGACGTGCCTTTTTTAGTCAAAAACCCGATCAACGCCGACTTGGAGCTGTGGATCGGGGCGCTGGAACGTTTGAGCGGGGCAGGCATCACCAAACTGGGTGCCATCCATCGTGGCTTTGCCAAGTATGGTGAGACAAAATTCCGCAATGCGCCGCAATGGCAATTGCCCATCGAGCTGAAAAGACGGATGCCCGACCTGCCCATGATCTGTGACCCGAGCCACATCTGCGGAAACCGGGAATTGCTGGCAGAAATTTCGCAGCAGGCGCTGGACCTGAACTATACCGGACTGATGCTGGAGAGCCACATTGACCCGGACAATGCCTGGAGCGACGCCAAACAGCAGGTGACGCCGGCGCGACTGGCGGAGATTATCGATGGGCTGGTGTTGCGAAACGGTTATGGCGGGAAAGCCGAGGTGGATGACACCTTGCAGGTGCTGCGCAGCCAGGTAGACCAGTTCGACAGTGAGCTGTTCACCCTGTTGTCGCAACGGATGCAGGTGGTGGAGAACATCGGCCGGTATAAAAAGGAAAACAAGCTGACCATTCTGCAGGCCTCCCGCTGGAATGAGGTGTTGGAGAAGTCCTTTGAGCGGGGAGGGAAACTGGGTCTGAGCCGGGATTTTATTCAAAAGTACCTCAAAGCCGTGCACCAGGAATCGATCAACCACCAAAGCGCCATTATGAATGCGCGCTAGGTAAGGTATAGGTATAGAAAAAGGGATTGATGCGAGTTGTCGCCGCTTCAATCCCTTTTCCAATCAGGACAGGCACTACTTGATCAAACCAACTCCCACTGTGGAATTAGTCTGCTCATCGATGAGGATGAACGAACCGTTTGCTCTGTTTTCTGCGAAGGCGTCATAGAAAAATTCCTTCGCTGTTTTCAGCTGCACATCGGCTATTTCGTTCAGGTTCAGCTCGGTGACTTGCGTGTTGTTGCCCAGCGTCACTACATCGATCAGATTGGAAAGCGAACTCACTTTCGCTTTGGCTGTGTTTACCCCATGTTGCAGCAGGTAGGTATTCCCGGCTCGTAGCGGCTTTTTATCCATCCAGCAAATCGTGGCTTCCAGTTGTCGGCTTTGCTGTGGCAACTGGCTCAGGGGCACGATCATGTCGCCCCGGCTGATGTCCACGTCGTCCTGCAGCAGTACGCTCACGGATTCTTTGGCCTGCGCCGCTTCTATCTCACGCCCAAATTTTTCAATGCGGGCGATGGTGGTTTCCTGTCCACTTGGCAACACGACCACCCGTTCGCCTTTACGCAGCAGGCCGCTGGCCACCTTGCCCGCGTAGGCTCTGTAGTCGTGAAACTCTTCGGACTTAGGCCGCACCACATACTGCACCGGGAAACGGCTCGGTTCTTCTGACAGGTGCTGCTCTAAAGGTATAGCCTCCAGCATGCTAAGCAGTGGTGCCTCGTTATACCAGGGCATATGTGCCGACTGACGCACCAGGTTTTCGCCGTAGAGCGATGACACAGGTATAAAGCTGATCTCCTGACCAGTGAAACGCACTTTTTCGGCAAAGGCCATGAAAGCGGCTTTTATTTCCTCAAATCTTGCTTGATCGTAGTCCACCAGGTCCATCTTGTTCACGCACACCACCACATTCGGTATGCGCAACAGACAGGAGATGTAAAAGTGCCGGAACGTCTGCTCCACTACACCGTTGCGGGCATCCACCAGGATCATCGAGACATTGGCATTGGAGGCGCCCGTCACCATGTTACGGGTATACTCAAAGTGCCCCGGTGTATCGGCGATTATGAATTTTCGCTTTGGGGTAGAGAAGTAGATGTGCGCCACATCGATCGTGATACCCTGCTCGCGCTCTGCTATCAATCCGTCGGTGAGCAAAGACAGGTCCACGTAGTCGAGGCCTTTCTTTTTGCTGCTCGCCATGATGGCTTCCAGCTTATCGGTGGTAATCGAATTGGTTTCGAAAAGCAGTCGGCCGATCAGTGTGCTTTTCCCGTCGTCCACACTTCCTGCGGTTGCTATTTTTAGAACGTCCATACCTTAAAAATATCCTGCTTGTTTTCTTTTTTCCATGGCTGCCTCGGAGCGCTTGTCGTCTATGCGGGCACCTCTTTCGGATACAGTGGCACTTAGGATTTCTGCAATGATGTCTTCGATTGCAACGGCCGTAGACTCTACTGCCGCGGTACAGGTCATATCGCCCACGGTCCGGAAGCGAACCATGCGGGTGCTCACGGGCTCGTCCTCCGAAACCATCATGAAGCTGGAGTAGGGGAGGATCTGTCCGTCGCGCTCAAAGGTCTCGCGCTCGTGCGAGTAGTAGATGCTGGGTATAGCCAGCTGTTCTTCCCGGATGTAATTCCATACATCCAGCTCCGTCCAGTTGCTGATCGGGAACACGCGCACATTCTCGCCCATGTTGATTCTGCCGTTCAGCATGTCAAAGAGCTCCGGGCGCTGCTTCTTGGCGTCCCACTGGCCAAAGTCGTTTCTGACAGAGAAGATCCGTTCTTTGGCGCGGGCTTTCTCTTCGTCCCGGCGGGCGCCGCCAATGCAGGCGTCGAAACCGAACTCTTCGATGGCATCCAGCAGCGTGACGGTTTGCAGCACGTTCCGGCTGGCGTATTTTCCGGTCTCTTCCGTTACCTTCTGCTGGTCGATGCTGTCCTGCACGTAGCGCACGATCAGCTCCAGGCCAAGTTCTTCCACCAGTTCGTCGCGGAAGCGGATGGTCTCCTCGAAATTGTGCCCCGTATCGACGTGGAGTAGGGAGAAGGGAATTCTGGCTGGGTAGAAGGCTTTCTGAGCCAGCCTTACCAGCGTGATAGAGTCTTTTCCGCCGGAGAACAGCAGGACTGGTTTCTCAAACTGGGCGGCCACCTCCCGCAGGATATACATAGCCTCGTCTTCCAGTTCTCTGGGAAATGCCGTGTTGTGAGTAGCCATATTAATTATTTTGGTTGAAATAATTTGCATGAAGCCCGCACTCTTTCTGGGTTTGTTCCCACCACCACCTGCCGGCGCGTGGTTCCTCGCCCGGTTGTATGGCCCGTGTACAGGGGGCACAGCCGATGCTGACAAATCCCTGGTCGTGCAGCTTGTTATAAGGCACCTGGTGCTCCTGCAGGTAGGCGAGCATCTCGTCGAAAGACCAGTTGATGATCGGGTTGAATTTGATGACCTGGAAAACCTCGTCCCATTCCAGCAGGTTGAAGCTGCTCCGGTTAGCACTCTGGCCGGAACGCAGCCCGGTCACCCAGATGTCTACTCCTTGCAGCGCGCGCGTCAGAGGAAGCACCTTGCGGACGTGGCAGCAGGCTTTCCGGCTCTCCACGGAATCGTAAAAGCCGTTGATGCCGTCGCGGCTAACATAGGCTTCCACCTCATTGGCCTGCGGGAAGAAAGGTTCTATTTTGCTTTGATACAGTCGCTCGGTTTCGCTCCAGAGGGCGTAGGTTTCCTGGAACAGCCGCCCGGTGTCGAGCGAAAAGATCCTGATCGGAAGCTTTTCGGAGAAGATGGCGTGTGTGATAACCTGGTCTTCCTGGCCTAGCGCCGTCGAGAAAGCGATGCTTCCGGGAAATCGGTTAGCCATTCGGGCCAGCGCTTCGGAGAACGACAAGTCCGCCAGCTCCTCAAGCAGGGACGGAATTTGGTCTTTCAAGTTCATGGGCGTGGGTTTTTGCGGTGAATCTTTCCCAGATTCGTTCGTGCACGTAATAGAGCAGTATTTTGCTGAAGACCTCAATCGAACCGATGGAAAAAGCCATTTTCAGCTCTCCGGTGATGAAGTAAGAGATGACAATGGTATCCAGAGTACCCAGGATGCGCCAGGAAAATGCCTTGGCGACGCTCTTGAACTTACTGTCCTTCTTAGGTCCTCGCTTCCTATTGAAAGCTTTTCGGAGATATTGGTCTATTAGCATAGCGCTGCTTTGAGTGCCAAATCTACATAAAACCTACAAACTAAGTAGGGTATTGCGGTAAAAAAAACTAAAATTCTCTATTTTTAATATTTAAGAACCTGTTTATCAGTTGCTTTTGTAATTAGATCGGAGAGGGTTTTATTTTCGACAACGGCTAGGGTTTGATCTCGCACCTGGCACATGATGAGGTGCATGTTGCACGTAGCTTCGTCAGCACAGTCAGCGCATTTCTCATAATAGTTCAGGCTCACGCAGGGAAGCCAGGCAATAGGTCCGTTCAGCAGGCGAATGACTTTAGCCAGTGTAATTTCCTCTGGCTTTTTGATGAGGTAATAGCCACCGCCTTTGCCTTTTTTGCTGCCCAGTATACCTGCTTTCTTCAATTCGAGCAGGATGTTTTCGAGAAATTTATGCGAGATATTCTTACTGGAGGCGATTTCCTGAATAAGCACAGCACCCTTATCCTGGCTTTCGGCCAGGTAGGTGAGGGCATGAAACGCATACTTTGTCTTTTTCGATAGCATGTACCGTATTATTTATAATAACCGGAGAAATCCGAAGGTATGGATCCGGTTGCGATACAAAACTAAGAAGTATTTCAACAAGGTACAGTCTAAGGAAGCGATAAAGTAAAAGACAGTGACAAACTGTATTTCGGTTTCACCACTTTAACCTATACCTGTCGTTAAGTACTAGCACAACTCAATTCTCAGTTCCCGTAACAGGTATAGTAATGTTTGGATTTCAGGATATACCGAAGTTTTTCCTGGCCTTCTTTGTAGTGCTTCCGGTCATTTCCTTTCTGCACGAGGGAGGGCATGTGTTTTTCGCCTGGCTAATGGGCGGCAAAAACATCAAAGTAACGGTGGGCACCGGCGATGTGCTTTTTCGCCTGGGCATGCTGGAAGTACGGCAGTACTACTTCTGGTACGGCCACTGTTCTTTTGATAACCTGAAGCGAAAACAGCGCCTAGCCCACATCTTAATCTTTTCGGGTGGAATGTTGTTCAACGCTCTATCAGCCCTGGCGGTAATGTACCTGGTAGAAAAAGGTACCGTAGAGGCGGGTATGCTCACCTACCAGTTTACCTACTTCTCCATGTATTATATCTTTTTTGCGCTGCTGCCCATGCCTTACCCGGACGGCAGCTACAGCGACGGGAAATACATCCTCGACCTGATCCGAAACCGTCCCAAAGCTGAATATATCTACCGCATAAAGTGGAATAAAGAAAATGAGCAGTGGCAAGTGCTGGATAACAAAAACGTAGTGGAAACCTTTCATGACGAGGATAAAGCACTTGCCCGGGCGCACGAATTAGCGGAAAGCCATCGTCCGAGCCGACTGCTTCACACGAAGAACGGCGAAGAGGTGGAGGTTTTTAATTATCCCAAGGTGCCGTTATAAATCATAGCCAATCATACTTCATGCTATACCTGCTATTTTCGGATTGCCCCTTCGGCGTATACCAACCACAGCGGTACGTCAATGTCTGAGTTATATACTTCGGTAGGCACGCTGCCTAGGTTTAGCATAGGCAGTGGGTTGTTGCCTCTCAGGCCCAGCACCAACAGGTCGTGGCGGCCTTTCTCCAGGTGCAGGGCAATGCGCTCGGCTATACTTTTGTTTGCCGCGCGCACCAACGTGTACGGCACGACGGCTATTTCAGGGTGCCGCTTCTGCAGGTCAGCGAATTTTACTTTTACTACTTCCACTGCTTTCCGGACAGCCTCCTCTTCCGATATGAGTGGGAAAAACTGCGTCGGCAGCCGATATACGTGCATGATCTCCAGCTCTAGCCCCAACTGGTCCGAAAGGTCTTTGCTGAGCCGGAGTGCGTGCAGCGAAGTATCCGAAAAGTCAATTGGCACGAGCACTTTACGGATGTTGAAGCCGGCTGTTTCGGGGAAGACCAGTACGCTGCAGGGAAGTATGCGCAACAGTTTTGTGCCCAAAGCGCCGGTGCCTCTGTCGCTCATTTTCTTACCAAGCAGTGTCAGCTTAATGCCATAGCGCTTCACCAGGTCAGCTAGTATAACCTCGCTGTTAGGTTCCTCGCTTACCAGTATTTCGTGGTCGGTGATGTTTCCAAATTGCTCGGCTACAATGTCAGTGATGTTGCCTTCTACCTCCTTGCTAAGGTCCAGGTCCCCGATCATCTCCCGGAAGTCATCGGCCAGCTCATAGAGCCTGATGTTGTGCACAAAGTATACTTTCCGCACCTGCAGGCGCTCGCAGAGGGAGCGGGAAAAGGCAACGAGTTTCTCGTCTACGTCGCTCAGGTCGAGGCAGACCATCATGGCATCTATCGTGATCATAGCGTATCGGGGTTTGGTGATACTGGATTATCTTGTTTGCTTTCTACTGTTTTCACAGCTTGTTTCTGGGCACGCCTGGCCAGCATCTCGGCTACCAGTTGCTGGTACGCCTTGCGTTGTTGGGCCTTGCCGAGTCGTGTTTCCTCGTCGGCTTCTTCGCTCAGGCCCCGGTATAGGCTGATGCACATCAATAAAAGTATTATGGCAAAGGGCAAGCCCGTGATGATAACCGCTGTTTGAAGCGCCTGCAAGCCGCCGCCGATTAGAAGCACGGCCGCAATCGCACCACCGGCCAATGCCCAAAAGACGCGTATGCCCACCGAAGGGTTAAGCTTGCCGCCGGATGTCAGGCTCACCACCACGAGCGAACCGGAGTCGGCGGAGGTGACAAAGAAGCCGGCTACAAGTATAACGCCGATCACTGAAAGTATGGTGGAGAAAGGCAGCTGTTCAAAAAACACGAACAAGGCAGTTGACATGTCGGATGCCACGGCTTCGGCTATGGTGGGATCGCCGGCCAGGGTTTCGCGAAGAGCAGTGCTACCGAAGGCCGTCATCCACAGGAAGCAGAGCAGGGAGGGGGCGATGAGCACACCCAGTATAAACTCCTTTATCGTTCGTCCTTTGGAAACCCGTGCGATAAAGATGCCCACAAAAGGAGCCCAGGAGATCCACCAGGCCCAGTAAAACACCGTCCAGGAACCTTGCCAGTTCCGGGTCGAATAGGCTTCGTTCCAGAAGGAGAGCTGCATGAAGTTGCCGATGTAGGAACCGGTGTTCTGCACGTAGGACCCGAGTATAAAAACAGTGGGACCCAGCACCATGACGGCCACCAGAATAAACAGCGCCACACGGATGTTCCACTCGCTCAGGATACGCACGCCTTTGTCCACCCCGGTTACGACAGAAATGGTAGCCACACCCGTGATCACTACGATAAGGATGATCTGGGTGGTGATATCGTTCACTATGGCAGGAAACACGTGGTTCAGGCCGGCTGCCACCTGTTGCACACCCAGCCCCAGCGAAGTGGCCAGGCCAAAAAGCGTCGCGATTACGGCCAGGATATCGATCACGTGCCCCACCATGCCATGGATGCGCTCGCCCAGAAACGGATAGAAGGCCGAACGCACGGTGAGCGGTAACTGTCGATTATAAGTAAAGTAGGCCAGCGCCAGTGCTACCAGCGCATAAATGGCCCAGGCATGCAGCCCCCAGTGCAGGAACGTGAAGTTCATAGCCTGCCGGGCGGCGGCGGGTGTGCCGGGCTCCCCGAGCGGAGGGGTCTGGAAGTGGTTGATCGGCTCTGCAATGCTCCAGAACAGCAAGCCAATGCCCATGCCGGCGCTAAAAAGCATGGCAAACCAGGCCGAGGTCGTGAACTCCGGCTTCGCATCCTTGCCACCCAGTCGTATTTTACCAAACCGGCTGAAGGCCATGTACAGGCAGTACGCTACAAAGATGTTGACGCTGAGGATGAACAGCCAGCCCATGCTGGAGGTAATGGCTACCTGGGTGGCGCTGAAAAACTCCTCTGCATCCTTCCTGAAAATAAGAACCAAGGCTATCGTTAGCACCAGGAATACGATGGACGACCAGAACACAGGGCCGTTTACATCCAGGCCGAACGATTTCTTTGTATCACTTTTTACTTTACTCATACATCCTGTCTCCTAAGGTTAGAAATAGTACCCCATGTTGATGTTAAAACGCATGTGCCATTTGGTGTTGCCGGGTGTGCCAGCGGCAAGGGCGTTCGTCCACTCCGGGCCCAGCCAGGGATGATTGTAGCCGAAGGCTGCGTCGGTGTAGATATACATAGGGCCCGCGGTAATAAGCGCGCCAAGTACGTTTGTATGGGCATTTTCGTAACCGCTGATACGCTTGTTGTAAAAGCCGTAGTTGTTGTAAACATCTATACTTTGTACGAGGCGGGTTTGTAAAGGAATATGGTAGGCGATGCCGGCCGTATAAATTTCTCCTTTGTTGGCCACGTTATAGTTGGCTCCGTAAGCGCCCATTTCCACGAAGTCCAGATTGGCTCCGGCAGCATACTTTGGATTGAAGTGGTAGAGCATGGCCTGCAGCTTGATGTTCCAGGGGCTGTGTTCTGCTTTATACTCGTAGTGGACTGCCCCAGCGTAGCGGGTGCCATTACGTTCAGTGTCCAGGTTGTAGAGCAGGCCGCCCTGTAGCGAAACTCCCAGTTCATGGGCCAGGCTGTCGCCCAGGCGCCGTATTACCTTAATGTCGAGTTGGTTGTTTTCCTTGTTTCGGCCCGTCACATCATAGGAATAGCGGTTGGGGCTGGGGTCTGTCAAGGCAAAGACAAACTCCTCTGCGCTTTTGTAGTAAGCTGCCTGCCACTGCCAACGGCCGGAGTCACGGATATACTTGACGCCCATGTCGTGGTCATCTTCAAAGCCAACATAGTAGGTGATGTTGAAGAACCAGTTGTTGGAGTTATACTGCTGAATGCCAAAAGGCACCTGGTTCAGGCCAACCTGTAGCTGGGATTGCTCAGAAAAGTCGTATTGGAACCAGGCTTGTTTTAGAAAGGAACCACCAAAGGCCTGGGAGTAGTGACGAAATTCGGCGTTTAGTTTGATTTCTTTATATTCGGCTTCGGCGTTGATGCGGAACATATCAAACCCGAAATCGCCGCCGCGTTCCAGCTGGTCCTGCTTCCAGGTAGAGAGGTTATAGTTAAAGCGCACTGCACCGCCCAGCTTCAGGTATGGCTTCTCCTCAGGCTTCTCTTCCGGGTATTGTGCCCGGCAAATCGCACTGATTAGGAGAAGAGTTGAGAGTAAAAATATTCTCACCATAAATCAAGGGACTACTAGAAACTTTAGGTATCCCTTCTATTTAGACGGTCTCAGGGCAGAAATGTTGCTCAGATTGAGGCAAGGCTGACAAGTGCAGCTATTCAGCCTGGCATTTGTATTATGTATGAAACAAAAAAGCTGCCTGATATAAACCAGGCAGCTTTTAAGCAATGAATATACGGCTTAACTATTTTCCGGGGATAATGTCGATTATAACGGTACGGTTATAAAAGCGCTCTTCCGGAAATTTATTGTTGAATGGGGCAAGGGATTGATCTTCGCCAAACCCCTGTACTTCAAAAGTCACATCTTTTCTGCCTGCTTTCGCCAGGCTGGCTTCGATGATTCTTTTCACATCATTGGCTCTTGCTAATGACAGGTTCCTGTTATTGGTTTCATCACCGATGATGTCTGTATAACCATGGATGATGACCTTGCCGCCCTGGGGTATTTTGGGCGTCACGATCTCGGTCAGGTATTTCTCATAGGTGCTGATCGCCTTGGAGTCGTTGAACTCATACAGCACACTGTAGCGCTGTCCTTCTTCGTCTTTTGCCGGGGTCCAGAGTACCATGTTCACAGTAGTTTCCATCTTCTCAATGGTGCCATCTTCTTTCGTACCAAGCATGGTGACCAGGTAAGTGCCTTTCGGTCGGTCTCCTAAAATGGATTTGCCGGGCATGCTGACACTTTCCTGCATAAACGGTCCGAAACTCTGGACTGTACCTTTGTCGTCTGTCAGGTTCATAGACCAGGAGGTATAGGCCTTGTCTGAGCCAACTGTGTTAAAAGTAACATAGCTGTCAAGCGGTGCTTCCTGTATTGCCGTGATTTCCACTGGTTTCAGGGCAGCTTCCGGGCCACTCTGGAACTCCATCAGCAAAGCCGGTGCGTTGCTTTCAATAGACACCCGACGGTCGCCTTCACGGAGCAGTTCCAGTTCTTTGGTACCACCCGGTTGTTCAGAAGGCAGTTTAGGTTTGTCACGTCCTTCTATGCTGATGCGTGAAGCTTCAATACCGAATGTGGTCACCAGGTAACTCTTTACCGTTTCAGCCATTACTTTACTTTCCTGCGGGCCATTTACGGACGAGCCAACCAAGGTAATCGTGGCTGCCGGATTCTTATCCATACGGTCACCGAGAATGTTGAGTACATTGTAGTAAACCGTCATTTCGCGTTCCGAGCGGCCAGAAAGTGTTTTTGGCGTGAACACTTCCAGTTGATCTTCTTTGAAATCTTTTACCTGGTTTTTCTCTAGCAACACATAACGATCCGGAATGGTAGTGGAGCCCTGGTTAAAGAACACATAGTTACGAAGCGGGAAGGTTTCTCTTACTCTTCGGTCTGCCGTGATGTTGGTAGGGGAGTTAACCGAGAACTGCACATCGTTTACAGCTGTAGCCGTGTTCGATTTTCCACGTCCGAACTTTATGGAAGCGCCTACACGCAAGGTGTTGACTGTCCAGGTTTCGATGGTACGTGGTGACTGGCCAAAGTATGGTTGGTACGTCACGAAAGGAGAAAGTATGAACTGGTTGCGATTATCCTGTGAGTTAAGCGGAATGTCGTATCCAGCACCAATCTGCATGGAGAGCAGTGTCTTTTTTACATCACTCAGGTCACCATTAACAACAGGGTTCTTTTCCTGATCCGGGTAAGCCGGGTTGATCCCTAGTTCGTACCTAAACTCTTTTTTTACATTGAAAGCCAGTCTCGGGCCACCCATCAGATAGAAACCAGCTGCTTTAAATGGGGCGAAGCGCAGGCTTGGCTCGACAGTGATGTAGCTGAGCTTGGTGCTTAGGTCTATGGGGCAATCACAAGGCGTAATCTGTTGGTCGAATGTACCTCTGCGGCTATCGTAACCTGTTTGCAGCATAATCCCCCACCTGGATTCCGGACGACGGTATTCTATCAGTGGAGATGCGAACAAACCTACGCCATTTCCATTATGGAATGCTACTGGCGGCGTTAATTGTGCGTTCAGCTTTTGCGTGGAACCGTTGTAGAAGTTAAAGTTTGCACCGGCTGCTGCACCGATCCACCAGGATGGTTTTGTGAACGGAGCATCCTGTGCCTGTACTGGCGCCTGTATCCCAGTGAAGATAATGGTGCTGAGGACTAAACTTTTGAGCGCAAGCTTAGGGGCAGACCACGCTTTGCGCGATCCGGTATTATTATTTTTGATGATCATTTTCGTGTTGATTAAGGCTTCTCGATGATATTTGTGTTGGTCATGACAACCGCGCCATTCAAGGCAAGCATTCTACCTACAGCTCTGGCACCTGAGTTCATGGTGATAGACGTGTAGGCCAGTACGTTTCCTTTGAAGGAAGTACCGTCGCCGATTGTGGCAGAGCTTCCAACTTGCCAGAAGATGTTCTTAGCCTGTGCACCACCTGTCAGTATGATGTTACCGCCTGCACCACCCACGGTGGTAAAGTCAGAGGCTATCTGGAAAATCCAGACGGCATTCGGGTCGCCTTTTGCATCCAGCGTCAGGCTACCAGCCTGTACTAATAAAGTAGAAGTAGATTTGTAGATACCAGGTGCCAGTGTTTTGCCACCCTGGTCGCCTGCTACTGTGGCTGGTGCCGGAGCAGAGGCACCTTCAGCGAAAAGATAAGCTTCCAACAGATCCTTCTTTGCTTGTAACAGCATGGCTGCAGTGCCCGGAGGTGTAATGTCATCGGATGCATAAATTGCGCCGTTCTCAACGATGGCTGGCGGGAAGCCGGTTACAGATGAGCGAACACCAGGTGTTATGCCTACATCCAGGTCACGGATCACACTAGGGCCTGCATTGTTACTGATGCCTACCCCTGCGAAGATGCCGAAGCGTGCGGCTGTTTTCAGGTTAACTCCCACTGTTGGCGTACCTGGTTGCTGGTTTTCGGCTGCCGTTGTGAAAGACCATTCATGGTTTTTTGCTAGCGCGACATCGTTTGTGCTTTTAGCAGCAGTCGTTATAGTAGCCGTGTAGGTTGTGTTGGCAGCCAGGTTATTAGTAGGTGTAAAACTTGCCTTGGTGCCAGTGTAACTAGTTGTGCCAACCACCGTTGTAGTGCCTGCTTTTAAAATAAAGGACGATGCGGTGATCGTTGCAGGATTCATCATTTCACTGAAAGTGGCATTGATTACTTTATTGAGGGCGACGCCCGTAGCCTGATGAGCAGGGTCTGTAGAGGTAATCGTAGGAGTGGTATGGGCTACTGTAGTGAAGGACCATACATGATTACTGAGCAGTGGATTACCTTCCTTGTTTAAGGCGCCCGTTGTAATGGTGCCGGTATAGACCGTGTTTGCCGTCAGGTTGTCAGTAGGTGTAAAGACGGCTGTCGTGCCAGAGTACGTGACCACTCCGGCTATTGCAGTTGCACCTTGCTTCAAGGTATAAGTTGTCGTATTAATCGTCGACGGGTCCATGGGTACGCTAAAAGAAGCAGCTATGGCTTTATTCAGCAGGATACCGGTCGCATTGTTGACAGGGTCAGTAGAGATAACGACTGGCGATACAAGATCACCGGTACTGAATGTCCAGACGTATTCTTTTTGAAGGGCATTCCCCAGCATGTCCTTTACGGAAGTGGCAACTCTGCCTGTGTAGGTAGTAGAATACTTTAACTTGCTTTTGGGAATAAAGGTCAGCGTGTGGTTTTCAGTGTTATAGGTGATAGCACCTTCTGCTTTATCCGGACCTAATAGGGTGAAGGATGTCTGGTTGATGGTGGCAGGGTTCATTGCCTCGTTAAAGGTAACGGTAACCTGTGATTCACGCGGAACTTCTATGGCTCCATCTAAAGGAGTAGTACTTAAAACAACGGGGCATACCCCAAAATCTTCAATGAATGTATCTTCTTTACATCCGGCAATCACAACTACAGATGCGAAGGCAAGGGAAGTCACTAGTTTTCTTAAATTCAATGGGTGATTATTAATTCTCCGTTACTGGCGGGTGCGTGCACCTATATAATGCACGGCAGTATTTGATTTTACAAAGGTGGGGCTAATCAAACGGCACTATGTTACACAGTAAGTAAAGAATATTACATAAATCACATGTTTTCCAGGTTCGCCAGTCTTTTCTGCTTTAGTTGTTTGTAAAAGGAAGGGGAGAGGCCCGTCACTTTCTTGAACTGATTCGACAAATGCGCGACACTGCTGTAATGGAGCCTGTGCGCGATCTCGGTAAGGTTGAGTTCTTTGTATAAAAGCAGTTCTTTTACTCTTTCTATTTTGTGGAAAATGATGAATTGCTGAATCGTAATTCCTTTTACTTCAGAAAAAATATTAGCCAGATAGGTATAATCGTGGTTAAGCTTATCACTAATAAAGTCTGAGTAATTTGCTTTCGGGAATTCATCTGAATGATGGATCATGTCAATGATCACATTTTTTATTTTTTCGATTAGGATGCTGCGTTTGTCATCGAGCAACTCCAGCCCCGATACCAGCAGATTATTTTTCAGTAACAAGCGCTGCTCCTGTGTAATATCTTCGAGTATCTCAACAGTACCCAGATCTACTACCACATACTGCAACCCCAGTTTAGCTAATTCTTCCTTCACCATCATTTTACAGCGCAGGCTAACCATGTATTTAATATACAGTATCATAGCAATCCTTATGTCTCTTAATGCGCTATCTTGAAACTAAGCGTCTTTTTTTAAATGTGAGGTGATTCGTACATCTATGTTTGTCTATAAATATACCGACTTGTTTTACAGTACCGTGTTCTTTTTAGAATTTAAATTCTTGTGATGTTTTATGTACTCCTAGGAATAAAAAAACCCGCATATTTAGCTAAATATGCGGGTTCTAAATTACTATGTAGTCCGTAGGGGAATCGAACCCCTGTTGCCAGAATGAAAATCTGGAGTCCTAACCCCTAGACGAACGGACCATTCTGTCGTATTGTGATGCAAATATAGCGGCTTGCTTTTATTTTGCAAACAGTCACCCATACTTTTTATCGAATAAAAGGCCCATTTCAGGCTAACTGGTTCATTTATAACCAGTAAATTTTGCCCTTTTCTGTTGCTTTAACTACTTAACTGGGGCTCCAATTCAAAATAGGTTTCTAAACTAAACTGACCCAATGCCGGCGCTATACAATTCACTTTGCTAACCGCTGCCATAAAAGCGAGTTTATCATACAGGTTCCTGCTCAGCAATCGCACGAAAGGCAGAAGTGTCTCCACGTAATCGAAGGGAATTTCGGTAACACGGCCACTATAGCTGGCTGCTTCACACACCAGCTGCGCCAGTTCCTGCCGGGTATAGGTGGCGGGTCCGCCCAGCTCAAGCGTCTGGCTGGGTTTTCCGATGCAGGAAATAGCGATGTTGGCTAGATCGCCATCGTAGATGGGGTTAACGAGTTTATTGCCCTGGCCCAGCTGCCCGATGCGTCCTTTGCGCGCCATGATCGCCATTTCCTCTAACATTGAGAACAAGGCAACCGGCTTAAGAATCGTATGAGTGAGCGAACTGTGCTGCAGTGCTTTCTCAAAATCAGCATGTGCCTTAAAATAGGCCAGCTGCGGAAACTGTCCGGCCCCAAAGGCGGAAACATAAATGAATTGCTTCACACCAGCCTTTTCTGCCTCCTGGAGCAGATGTAGATTTGCCACGTAATTAATGTCGTGAAAAGAACCGCTGCCGGTGTGCCGGAGGCTCAGATTTTTGCCAACAGCCGATACCACCACATCTACCCCGGAACAACAACCCTCCAGTTCAAGCGACTTCGTCGCATCGGCAAGCACGAGTTCTTCCGGATCAGGGAAAAGTGACTGTGCCTTTTTCAGGTTGCGCGCCAGTACACGCACTTCGTATCCCTGTTGTTTCAGCACCCGGAAAATATGCCTCCCCAGGTGCCCTGTAGCGCCGGCCAGTAGAACTTTTTTCATATGGAAGGGGTGTTGTGTTGCGTTAATTCATATACGTGACAAACGACTGATTTGCAGTGGATTAATTGAAAAAATACAATGCTGCATTACGCAGTTCCTGCAGCTTTGTTCAAAAATCCCTATCTTCGGCTATGCTTTGTGTGGGACGGGAAATAAAATCAATTCAACTGAAAAAACTGAATGATGCGCTTAAGTAAGATCAGCAATGCCTTCGCACTTGCTTCCATTTGCCTGGGATTGGCTGCCTGTGTTCCACTGGAGCAGCAAGGCTACGCCACTTCGGGCAGCACGACACAACAGCAGACCGTACGCTATGAGGACTTGGTGTACGACACCAGTATACGCTCGGTGCAGTGCTACCGCGGCACCGGGGGGCCGGAAGCTGTGCTGGAGCCGGCCGTTGTTTCCATAGGCCAGGAGCAGCCCATCCTGCTCGAATTTGATCGCCTGAATGCCGGTCCGCAGCGCTTGGTGGCCAAGCTGGTGCACTGCAACGCCGACTGGACGCCATCCGGTCTGAATGACGCGCAGTTTCTAAACGACTTCAACGAGTTCTTTATTACCGATGTGCAGAATTCGATCAATACCCGGGTGCCGTACGTGCACTATCGTTTTCGGGTGCCGCGCGTGAAGATCAGCGGGAATTATGTGCTGCAGGTAAGTGAGGAGGGAGGCAATCTGCTGCTGACCAGACGCATACTGGTATACCAGAATTTGGTAGCGGTGGCTGCTAAGCTAGGCGCCCCAACCGGGCCGGAGGGAAGGGCTGCCCGCCAGCCAGTCGAGTTCAATGTATTCTACAAGGACTACGCGCTGGTAAATCCGGCGCAGGAAGTAAAAGCCATGATGCGACAGAACCACCGCTGGGACAATGCCAAGGTATACCCGAAGCCAGCTTTTGTGCGTGATGACCAGCGCCGCCTGGAGTATGTGTTCTTCGAAGCCAAGGATCATTTTCTCGGACTGAGTGAGTTCCGTTCATTCGATTCGCGCAGTATCCGCTTCAAAGGGCTGGGTATAGAGCAGATCAACCTGGAGGCAGTGCCCGTGCATATTAAACTCCAGCAGGAGCGTAGCCGTGCCGGATTAGCCTACAGCCAGGACCCCGACGCGGACGGCAAGATGCTGTACGGTAACAGGGAGTATGGCAACTCCGTTGTGAATGCCGACTATACCTGGGTTGACTTTGAACTGAAGACAGGCGAGGAGCAGGGAGAGGTATACATACAGGGTGGCATGACCGATTGGCTGCTAAACGATGAGAGCCGGATGCGCTACGACCAGGAACAACAGGCCTACAAAGGCAGGCTGCTGCTGAAACAGGGATATTATAATTACTACTATGCGCTAAGGCCGGCCAAGGGCCAGGCTGCCGATGCCAGTTACTTTGAGGGAAGCCATTTTGCTACGGGCAATACCTACGATATCCTGATCTACTACCGTCCGCCTGGGTCACGTGCCGATCTTCTGATCGGGTATGAAGAGATCCTGTTCAACAACAGATAAAGGCATTATATAAATACCCAGTTGTAGGTATTTCGGAAAAGGAACGAGCGCTATACCTTTGAACATGACAATAGACTGATACGATCTGAGGTTAGCCAACTATAAGCCCGACTTATCCGGCTAGCTTCAGAGAATATCAACTAAAAAGGCGGGAGTGATCCCGCCTTTTTAGTTGTGTAATGGTATGTCTTAAACACTATACGTTGAAGCGGAAGTGCATGATGTCACCGTCCTGCACGACGTAGTCTTTTCCTTCCACTGCCATTTTACCGGCTTCTTTGATCTTCGCTTCGGTCTTGTACTCCTGGTAATCCTTCAGTTTGATCACTTCTGCACGGATAAAGCCTTTCTCGAAGTCAGAGTGGATAACGCCTGCTGCCTGAGGAGCCTTCCAGCCTTTGCCAATTGTCCAGGCGCGAACTTCTTTTACACCAGCGGTAAAATAAGTGATCAGGTCAAGTAACTCATAAGACGCGCGGATCAGCTTGTTCAGGCCAGACTCTTTCAAGCCGTACTCAGCCAGGAACATTTCTTTTTCTTCGGGATCCGTTAGTTCCGCGATCTGGGCTTCAATGGAGGCAGAGATCAACACAACCTGCGCATTTTCGTTTTTCACGTGTTCAGCCAACGCTTTGGAGAACTCGTTGCCATCGTTCATGGAGTTTTCGTCCACGTTGGCAGCATAGATCACCGGCTTGTCGGTCAGCAGGTTCAGCTCGCTAACTGTTTCCTTGTCGTCTTCTGTCGCATCGAGGCTGCGGGCGTTCAGACCCTGCTCCAGGTGGTTCTTGTATTTCTCAAGGCTGGCCAGCTCTTTCTTGGCTTTTGCATCACCGGCTTTGGCGGAGCGCTGCACCTTGATCATCATCTTTTCGATCGACTCCAGGTCTTTCAATTGAAGCTCCGTATCGATGATCTCCTTGTCAGAGATAGGATCCACTTTGCCGGCAACGTGCACGATGTTCGGGTCTTCGAAGCAGCGCACTACGTGAATGATGGCATCAACCTCCCGGATATTGGCCAGGAACTTGTTGCCCAGACCTTCGCCTTTGCTGGCGCCTTTAACGAGGCCGGCAATATCCACAAACTCGATCACGGTCGGCAGTACGCGCTGCGGGTTTACCAGTTCTTCCAGGATCTGCAGGCGCTCATCAGGCACCGTGATGACACCCACATTCGGTTCGATGGTACAGAAAGGGTAGTTGGCAGACTCTGCCTTGGCATTCGAAATGGCGTTGAACAAAGTGGATTTGCCCACGTTTGGCAGTCCCACGATTCCGCATCTTAGTCCCATTTATCTTTTCTTGTTTTATATCAGGGTGCAAAGGTACGAAATTCCGACAAGTTTAGGGTAGGGGGTGGGGGTATAAAAAAAGCCCGTGCTGAAACACGGGCTCTCGGTCGCTAAACTAAAAACGGGGAAACTATTCCCACTTCAGTTCTTCATCAAAAGATACCTCGGCAGCGGCCACCGGTACAGGAGTTGCCTCAGTTTCGGTTGGGTTTTCGAGAGCGGCAAGAGCCTCTTCTGTCAAAAGTTCAGATTTAACGTGATCGATTGTACCCTGTAATGCTTCCATGAACTTCACGAAGTCCTCTTTGTAAAGGAAGATCTTGTGCTTCTCGTACGAGAACTCATCATCCTTAAACTTGCGCTTGCTCTCTGTGATGGTCACATAGAAGTCATTTGAGCGAGTTGATTTCACATCAAAGAAATACGTTCTCTTCCCTGCTCTTACCCTTTGGGAATAAATTTCTGCTTTGTCGTTGTTCTCTTCCACCGTGTTATAGACGTTAAATTCAACTTTCTGAACCTAAAGCTAACATATTGTTCTGATATATAAAAATTTTTGAATTTAAAATTCAGGCATTTTGCCGCTCTGCAGAGAATAAATTCTATATTTGCCACCGGACCAAATATAGTATAGTATGAATTTTCTTTCACTTATACTAGTATTTCTCTTTTCTTTCAATGCCAACACAGCGCTGTATTCTGCTGACGGCAAGGCTTCTTACTACGCCGACCGCATGCACGGACACCGGACAGCCAACGGCGAACGCTATGATAAAACGCAGCTGACGGCCGCCCACGCCACATTGCCATTTAACACCTATATACAGGTCACCAATGTGCGGAACGGGAAAAAGGTGATCGTGCGGATTAATGACCGCATGGCCCATAGCCGTCATCGTATCATCGACCTTTCGAAGGCAGCAGCGCAGGAGATTGAGTTGATCCGGGAGGGAATCGCCTCGGTGCAGTTGCACGAAGTTCCGGACGACGGGCAACCCGAAATGAAGACTGTCGTTTCTGAGATAAAGCCGACCGGAAAAAGATAAGCCCTATACCTGTATGAAGAAGCCCCTCACCCTAGCCGATGTCCAGAAATTCGAGAACATGGAATTTTTGGCCAAGCAGCTGGTGGAAGGCTTTATAACGGGCCTGCACCAGTCGCCTTACCATGGCTTTTCGGTGGAGTTCTCGGAGCACCGCCTCTACAACAGCGGCGAAAGCACCCGCCACATCGACTGGAAGGTATACGCCCGCACCGATAAGCTATTTGTGAAGCGTTTTGAGGAAGAGACGAATCTGCGTTGCCACATCCTGCTCGATGTTTCCCCTTCTATGTACTATCCGGTGGAGAACCGCGGAAAGCTCACGTTTAGCGTGCTGTGCGCGGCTGCCCTGGCTACCTTGCTTCGTAAGCAGCGCGATGCCGTGGGGCTGGTAACCTTCGCCGATACGGTCAAGCAGCAAACGCCCGTCCGGTCCACCGCCTCACACCTGCATACCTTGCTGTTGCTGCTCCAAAAACAGCTGGAAGAGGCACCAACCCGTGCCCGGACCGATGTGGCTTCCGTGATTCATCACATCGCCCAGCAGATTCCAAAGCGGTCGCTGGTCGTTATTTTGAGTGATATGCTGGGGCAACACGAAAACAGCGACGCCATATTTGCCGCCCTCCAGCACCTTAAGCACCAAAAGCACGAAGTGCTGATCTTTCACGTGATGGACCGCCGCACCGAAGAGGAATTTGATTTCGCCGAGCGGCCTTATGTGTTTGTGGATGTGGAGACAGGACAGGAGCTGAAGCTGCAGCCTTCGCAGGTGAAGGCTCATTACCAGCAGGCCGTAGCGAACTACAAGCGCGAACTCGAGCTAAAGTGCGGCCAGTACAAGATCGACTTTGTGCCTGTCGATATCAGCGAACCGTTTGACAAGGTGCTGTACAGTTACCTGGTGAAGCGGGCGAAAGTAAGGTAGGTATAGCAACAGGCATTTTTTGCTACCTTATTAAGCTACTGGCTTCCCTGCCTCCTTCCATGCCTTGAAGCCACCATCCATGTGAGCGACATTATCGTAGCCCAACTGCTTTAGCGTGGCTGTTGCCAGGGCCGAACGACCGCCGGAAGCGCAGTGCAGTATAAGGCGCTTGCTTTTGTCAAACTCAGGTCGATGGTAGGGCAAAGATGAATCGGCGTAAAACTCCAGCATGCCGCGCGGGGCATGGACAGAACCCGCAATCTTTCCGTTCTGCTGCAATTCCTCGCTCTCGCGAATGTCAATCACTGTCGCATTTCCCCTTGAGATCTCTTCTTCCACCTGGTCAGGCGTGAGGTTTTCGATTTGCTGTTTGGCTTCTTTCACCAAGTCAGCAGTGGATTTGTGTGCCATCGTTTCTATATAAATCTATGTCTAATGAATAGGTTAGTTTTATATCGTAGCTGCAAAGTAAATGTTGTGATTCCAGGTTTAAATATAAAATAATACTTGATTTAGTCGTCTGATGGTAAGGCAAACCTGGCTATTCAATTGGGGATTTGAGCTCGTGTTGGACAGCGCGTATATCTGATGACCCCAGAAGCGCCTATGAACCCGCTGGTTTAGGCAGGCATATTGTCCAGCGACTGCCACAGGTATTTACAGGCAATGGTACGGTAAGGCCGCCAGTTTTCAGCAATCTCGATCATTCTGGCTTTGAGCGCCCTGCCGCTTTCCTCCAGGCCATAGTGCCTTTTCATGGCATTCTGTATCCCCAGGTCATCTACCGGCATCACATCGGGTCTCTCCAGCGCAAACATCAGCAGCATTTCTACCGTCCAGCGCCCGACTCCTTTGATCTGGGTGAGGTGCTGGATCAGGGCCTCGTCTTCCATCGCGTCAATCACGGCGTGCTCTAAGTTCCCACCCTGCGCAAAAGTTGCTACGTTCCGCACATAGCCAATCTTTTGAAACGATAGCCCGGCACCTCTAAGCATTTCGTCAGGCGATTCGAGCACTAAGTGTGGATGAGGGTACTCGTTAGGGAAGAGGGCTTTGAAGCGCCCGAAAATAGTGGCAGCTGCCTTGGTACTGAGCTGCTGCGATACAATGGCGCTGAGCATTTTGAAGTAAATGTCCTCCGATCGTGAAGATTCCAGCGACTTTCCACTGCCTACTATACCTGCCAGTATCGGGTCATTTGAGAATACAGACATCACTTCAGAAGCCGGATAATCAGGGTATAATGCGCTCATGCCTTTGTCTATGAAAAGGTAAAAGGTATAGCCGAAGCTATACCTCTACTTGTTTTTTGTTTAGTGTATGCAGGACCTGAAGCACATGCTGCAGCATCTCGTCGCTCACATCCAGGTGCGTCACAAAGCGCACCATTTGCGGCCCGAAGCTGGAAGCCCGGATATTGTTTTCGGCCAGCGCCGCTACAAAATCTGCATCCTTATACCTGTCGTTGAGCTTGAAAATGACGATGTTGGTTTGAACCGGGAGCACAAACTCTACATAGTCCGCCTCGTTCAAAACGGTTTCCAACTGCTTTGCTTTTGCATGATCTTCGGCCAGGCGTTCTACATGGTGATCGAGTGCATAGATACCCGCCGCTGCCAGGTAACCACCCTGACGAATACCGCCACCCAGCACTTTGCGGATACGACGCGATTTTTTGATGAAGTCTTGTTTGCCAAGCAGCAGGGAGCCTACCGGTGCGCCAAGCCCTTTGGAAAGGCAGATGGAGATGCTATCGAAGTACTTGCCATATTCCTGCGGGTTCTCACCCGAAGCTATCAGGGCGTTAAAGACACGGGCACCGTCCAGGTGTAGGGCGATGCCGTGGCGCTTGCATACTTCTGATATGGCCGCAATCTCGGCCAAGGTATAGTAGGAGCCGCCACCTTTGTTGCAGGTGTTTTCCAAAGCCACCAGACGGGTAGGAGGGTAGTGAATGTTGTCAGGCCGGATGTGCGCCTCTACCTGAGCGGGCGTCATTTTGCCGCGTTCGCCGTGTACCAGCGCTACCGAAGCGCCGGAGTTGAACATGATGCCGCCTCCCTCATACTGGTAAATGTGCGCCGTGATGTCGCAGATCACCTCCGTCATCGGCTCGGTATGGGCTTTGATGGCGATCTGGTTCGTCATGGTGCCGGAAGGGCAGAAGAGTCCTGCTTCCAGCCCGAAGAGGGCGGCGGCTTTCTGCTCCAGTGCGTTTATGGTCGGGTCTTCCTGGTACACGTCGTCGCCCACCTGTGCGGCAAACATCGCCTGCAGCATGTCGGGAGTGGGCCTGGTCACGGTGTCGGAACGGAGGTCTGTTATGTTCATATCGAATTTGATGCTAGAAATACTTTACTTTGTAAAAATAATAACTTACTTTTGCCCTTCAAATTTAAATTTTGCAACGATGGGAGTTACTAGACTTAAAAGAAAAGACCGTAAGAATAAGGCAAGAGCAAACAACAAGGTTGCCAGAATTAAGCAATTGCTTTTGACACCAGTTATCAAGAACGTGGACATGGACGAGCTGCGTGCTCAGTTCGGTGAAGCGCCAAAGAACAAGAAGGAAGAAGAAGCTTCTGCTGAGTAGTCTTTTACGGCAAAGTAAAACCATCTGCCTGCCAACGCTGTGAAAGCTGCGGGTGGCGGGTTTTCCGAAGACTTCAAAGTGTGCTTGCACCAGCAGGCACGCTTTTTTTATGACCTTTTGCCCAGTTCGATCACCTGCAGGTCGCGCACTTTTCCCGCGTCTATTGAGAAGCGCACCATCGTGCGCACCTTGTGAAAGCCATGCATGCCAGCCGCACCCGGATTGATGTGCAGCAGGTTGTTCAGGTTTTTGTCAGGCATTACTTTCAGGATGTGCGAGTGACCGGTGATGAAAAGGCCCGGCGGGTTTGCCCTGATCTGATCTCGGATATCCGGATGGTATTTGCCCGGGTAGCCCCCGATATGCGTCATGAGCACGTCCAGTCCGTTGGCCTCGAAGCGCAGTACCTTTGGGTATAGCACCCGGATGTCCTGTCCGTCGATGTTACCATAAACGCCCCGAAGGGGGGCCACCTCACTGAGACGCTCCGCCACCCGGGCAGTGCCGAAATCACCGGCGTGCCAGATCTCGTCCCGGTCGCCCAGCAAGCGCAGGATCTGATCGTCTATGTAGTCGTGCGTGTCAGAGAGGAGCCCTATTTTCATGCTATACCTTTAAAAAAGTCTTTTGTTCGTGGGTAGAATTCCTTTGTCCTTTGTCAAAAGCCTTTTTGTCTTAAACAATTATACCTTCCAGGTTTCCGGTGACTGGCGCCATTCAGCCAGCGTTGGCATGGCCGACTCCGGGATGTACCCGTTTTGCATGGCCGCTTCCGTCAGCGCCTGATAATCGCTCAGGCAGTGCAGTGGTATACCTGCCTCTTTAAAATTGTTTTCTGCCACCGTAAAGCCATACGTGAAAATGGCTGCCATTCCGATCACATTGCCACCCGTTGACCGTACGGCCTCGGCTGCCTTCAGCGAACTACCGCCTGTCGAGATCAGGTCCTCTACCATCACCACTTTCTGTCCCGAAATTAATTTGCCTTCAATCTGGTTGGCCATACCATGACTTTTTGGTTGCGGCCGTACATACAGAAAGGGCATTTCGAGCAGATCGGCAACGAGTACACCCTGCGCTATACCTGCCGTGGCCACGCCTGCAATGGCTTCGGCCTCCGGAAAGTTTTGCCGGATCATGTCGGCCAACTGCTGCTTGATGTAGCTCCGGATGTAGGGGAAGGATAAGGTTACGCGGTTGTCGCAGTAAATGGGCGAATTCCAGCCGGAGCTCCATTTAAAAGGCTGCTCTGGTCTCAATTTCACGGCCTCGGTTTCCAGCAGGAAAGAGGCTACCTGGTGTGCTGTCGTCTGATTATCCATGGCCGAATTTAAGAAATATTTCCCCTTTTTAGCGCCCTGTACTTTCTTTACATCGAAATATTGATTGATTTGTGTTAATTTCAAGCCTGATACACGAGCACCTTTCCCTATGAACGTTTTTATTAACGATATTCCGCTTATCATCAAAAAATCAAACGAGAAGGTATACCGTCATCACTATGACCTGGTGCTCGATGCCGATAACCACTTCACTTCCAAGGACCTGGTGGGCGACGTGCTCATCAAACGGGCCGATCCGTTGTTGATCGATCGTATTGTGCGGCTCATGGAGGTGAAGAAACTGAAGAAGCTCAATTCGCTTACGCTTGTGGCGAATAAAAAAAAGCAGCTGATCGAGCACCTCAAGGACCAGTTCAAGATCGTAAAGGCCGGAGGCGGCTTGGTGCTGAAGGACGGTAAGATCCTGATGATCTACCGCCTGGGCGTATGGGACCTGCCAAAAGGAAAGCTGAACAAAGGCGAGAAGGTATTGGATGGCGCTGTGCGCGAGGTAGAGGAGGAGTGCAATATCAAGGTAGAGGTGCTGAACAAGCTCCCCAAGACCTGGCACTCTTATGCCTTTAAGGGCAAAAAGATACTCAAGAAGACCAGCTGGTACCTGATGCAGTGCACCGACGATAGCCTGATGAAGCCGCAGGCTGAGGAGTTTATCGAAGAAGTGCGCTGGATGACGCCGGAAGAGGCCATGGAAGTGCTACCCAAAGCCTATACCTCCATTGCCTTTATTGTGCGGGAATATCTCCAATCTCTGAAATCCGGAAAGGTATAAAATCGTCTACGTTGCCCCCAAAGCGGTGAATCTCGCGGATGATGGTGGAACTGATGGCCGCCAAAGCCGGTGAGGTGATCAGAAACACCGTCTCCAGTTCCGGGTTGATGTGGCGGTTGGCTTGTGCGATCGTGTTTTCGTACTCAAAGTCGGTGGTATTGCGCAACCCGCGCAGCAAAAATGTAGCGCCCACTTCCCGGGCAAACTCTGCCGTCAGTCCCTTGTATGCCTGCGCCTTGATGTGGGGCTGGTCCTTGAACACCCCATTGATCACCTCTACCATTTTATCTACCGGAATGTAGCGCTGCTTGCTGCTGTTGTTTCCAATGGCAATGATGATCTCATCAAACATTTTAGAACCACGCAGCACCACATCCAGGTGGCCATTGGTAAATGGGTCAAACGATCCGGGAAAAATGGCGGTTCTTTTCATATGAGGGTTAAATAGCTTAATGGTTATATTGCTGTTTGTTAGTGGGGTATAAAGTATGCAGCTTACCTTTGGTGTGGTATGAAAGGTATAGTGATGGATGCTTTCTATTTAATTGAAGTCAAGGAGTTTAACAATTTAACCATCAGCGATTTAACAATTCATACTACTCACAAAAGTGTAGGCTGAAGAGTTCGAAGTAGCGGTGGTCGAACAGGTCATCGAACTTGTAGCTGTAGCCTACATCGGTAGGTCGCTTGCCGAATTTTACCTGCCTGATATATTTTTTGAGCATGTTGAAGAGACTGGAGTCGGGGGTGATATCGCCCCAGGCGGTGATGGTCTCCTGCTCGGGATTCATCTTTTGCTCCTGCATCACAAAAACAACAAAGTAGATGAAGTCCTCCGGACTCAGGTAATGGAACACGTTGCAGAACTGTAAACCATTTTCGTCTATGACCAGCACAGTCACATAATTCCGCTCCACATACAGGTGCATCGTGCGACCCGCCTTGCGGTCTGTCTGCAGTAGCAGACTTTTGATCAGGGCGCTGGTCTGGTGCGTGAACTGCACGGTGCGCTCCGGGAAAAAGCTTTGGACCATGCGGTAGAGCACGCCGTCAACAGCGAAGATATTCACTGCATCCAGTCCGAACGTGCGATTGTGGAGGATGACGTGCTGCTGTGGGTCGAGGGTGCTGTGCAGGCGCAGGTAATCTTCCTGGTGTGCCGGGTCGAAGAGGGTTTCGGGCACAAGTGTAAAGAACTGGTTGCTGACGCTGACGCGAATATCCAACCAGCGCTGCTCCTGTAGGATGGGGCTCTGGTCAGCGATCAGGCGCAGCTGCTCGGCAATCTGGAGCGGGGTGAAAACGGTGATCAACTCATAATCTTCCAGCGCCACAAACTTGTTGCGTTCCACATCCGCTACAGCCAGCCGCATGGCTTTGGAACTGAGGGCAATGTACAGATTACAGTTGCCCGCCTGCGAAAGCTGAAAAGCCTCGTCTTGCAGTTGGTAAGACAGCCGAAAATGCGTGTTGATGGTATTCAAGGTATAGGAGCTCCAGGTAATGCTATATTGTGCTATGCAAGTATACTAAAAATATAGTAAAATGATCATTTCTGCATAAAGTGATGTGGCAATCCGAACAAATCGTCCAGCGAAAAAAGGTAATGGAGGATGCGGTGTTTGTCTGCCAAAGGAATCTGCCGGATCTCGTTCAGACTCAGAAACGCGACCTCTTCGATCAGCTGCTGATCAGCACCAGCTTCCGGATCCATACCTGTCATCAGCTCGCCGCCTGTCACTTCCAACTCAAAGAAAAGCTCTACGGCCTGAAGCGGCTCCTCCAGAAACTCGTTGACAAACAGGAAGCGCTTCACTTTAGTCTGCAGGCCGGTCTCCTCCAGCATTTCGCGTACCAGACAGGCTTCAACCGTCTCTCCATACTGCAAACCGCCGCCGGGTGGTGCCCAGAAAGCGGTATTGTGGAGCGTGGGCTGGTGGCGCACAAGTAAGAGTTTTTCGTCCTGCAGGCAAATGCCGCAAACGCGCAGCCTTACTTTACCGGCATAGGCGGCGGCATTGGGGTTTAGTGTATTCATGTTTGCGATAGCGGGCTAGAGGTGGTAAATTTACGAAATATGATTCAGAGCTATAACCCCGATTTTCGGGCAGATATAAAAGAAAAACTGGAGCGCCAGGAATTTATGAAGCTCATGGGCTTTGAAGTGACTAAAATAGAAGTGGGCAGGGTAGAGGGTGAGCTGCTGTTGGAGCAGAAGCACAAGCAGCACAAAGGCTTCGCGCACGGCGGTGTCATCGCGACACTGGCCGATATTGTGGCGGGCTTTGCCGCCGTGAGCCTGGTGCCGAAGGGCCACCATGTGGTCACGGCCGAGATCAAGGTGTCCTACTTCCATCCGGGTGTGGGTGACAAACTGCTCGCCAAAGGCTACGTGCTGAAGCAGGGGCGCAAACTTAATTTCTGTGAGGCCGAGGTATACGTGGTAAAAGGAAGCCAGGAACCGCTCCTGATCGCCAAAGCCAGCGCCTCCATGGCCAACATCGCACCCGAGGAGCTTAAAAGGTAAAAAGTTCGGAAGTTAGAAAGGTAGAATGTTGCTGATTATAGCTTTCAGGCCTGAATGTCATTACACCGTCTATTGTTACTTAATGGTTACTTACAGACGTTCTCTCAAATTCCTAACCTTTCAAACTTATTTAATTTTCTCCCTTTCTAATTTTCTAACTTTCTAACTTAAAATATGCGTCCAGTAGAGGCACTTAGAACAAGTTTTCCGTTTGAGCCTACCCAGGACCAGGCACGGCTTTTTGCCAGGCTTGACGAATTTATAATGGACACCGAAGCTGAAAAATCGGTGTTTTTGCTTAAAGGCTATGCGGGCACAGGTAAGACCACGGTCGTTACCTCGCTGGTGAAGATTCTCCGCACCTTTGGGTATAAGTATGTGTTGCTGGCCCCGACAGGCCGCGCTGCCAAGGTGATGGCCTCGTACAGCGGCCGCAAAGCATTTACCATCCACAAAAAGATATACCGGCAAACGGCTAACCCTTATTCCGAAGGACTGGCCTTCACCCGCATGCCCAACAAAGCGGACAAGACGTTTTACATCGTAGACGAGTCCTCCATGATCTCGGATGACAGTGGCTTTGGGCAAAATGGTTTGCTACGGGACCTGATGGGCTATGTGTTTGAAAACAAAAGCAACAAACTGCTGCTGATCGGTGATACGGCCCAGTTGCCGCCGGTTAACCAGGCCCTGAGTCCGGCACTTAACGCGGATTATCTGAAGCAGAACTTCCGCTGCCAGGTACACGAGTTGGAACTGCGCCAGGTGATGCGACAGGCAGAAGCCTCCGGTATACTCATGAACGCCACGCAGCTGCGTGATCAATTGCTAAGCGATAAACCTGAGATAAAACTGCACACCAAAGGCTGGCGCGACATTTACCGAATGACGGGTGAAAAGCTCGAAGACGGCCTGCGCTACGCGTATGATAAGTTTGGGGTCGAGAACTCCATCGTGATCTGCCGCTCCAACAAGTCCGCCAACCTCTACAACCAGCACATCCGGCGACAGATCTTTTTCTCGGAGGACGAAATAGGCGTGGGGGATTACCTGATGATCGTGCGCAACAACTATTTCTGGCTGCCGAAAGAATCTAACATCGGCTTTATGGCCAACGGCGACTTTGTGGAGATCACCAAGATCATCCGGTATGAGGACATGTACGACATGCGCTTTGCCGATGTGCGCGTGCGATTCGTTGACTATCCGGAGGAGGAAGAGCTGGAAGTGAAGATCATGCTCGACACCCTGTATACCGATGCGCCCGCCTTGCCAGCTGACCAAAACAAGAAGCTGTACGACGCGGTGCTGCAGGATTACGCAGACATCAAAAACAAAAGGGAGCGCTCCAAAGAAATGAAGCAAAACCCTTATCTGAATGCGCTGCAAGTGAAGTTTGCCTATGCCCTAACCTGCCATAAGGCGCAGGGCGGACAGTGGAAAGCCGTATTTGTGGATCAAGGATTTTTGAAGGATGACATGGTAAACGAGGAATTCGCGCGTTGGCTTTATACAGCGCTCACCCGTTCGTCGGAAGAGCTATATTTGCTGAACTTTAGCAAGCAACTATTGGTTGACTGATATATTTGGATGGTCTGCCAAAACGTTAGAACTTAACAACAGACAAATCGTAACAGCAATAGCTAAACCCTTTATATCGTATGAAAAAGTTAATCCTGTCTTTTGCAATGGCAGCACTGGTAGCCGGTGGTGCCGTAGCGCAGCAAGGCCCAACCAAGCAATCCGCGGCTCCGCAGGCACAAGCCAAATCAGGTCCAGCCATCACGTTTGATTCGACCGAGCACAACTTCGGAGAGATCACCCAGGGCGATGTGGTGGAGCATACCTTCACCTTTACGAACACGGGTACGCAGCCGCTCATCATCGACCGCGTAGACGTCACCTGTGGTTGCACCTCACCTGACTGGACCAAAGAGGCTGTGATGCCGGGCAAGACAGGTTTTGTGAAAGCCAAGTATAACAGCGCCGGTCGCATGGGACAGCAGAAGAAAGCTATTACGATCCACTCCAACACAGGAGAACCGACATACGTTTACATTGTCACCAACATCAATGAGAAGCCAGCGTCTGCTGCCAAAGCGCAGTAAGCAGCTATACCTATATAAAAAGAGAAAGGCTTCCGGCAGATAACCGGGAGCCTTTCTCTTTTTTTTTATTTTCTAAACCTTAAAGCGCTTTCAGGATAGCATAGAACAAAGCAGCCCAGCCTACGATCATGGCTGTTCCACCGATCGGGGTGATGGCACCCATCCACGTCACACCTGTCAGGATCAAGGTATAGAGGGAGCCTGAGAAGATGATGATGCCGATCAGGAAAGCCCAGGCGGCTATCTGCAGGGCCGGATGCTCCACTTTGAACAGCAGCAGTCCCACCGCCAGCAGGGCCAGGGTATGGTACATCTGGTATTTCACAGCGGTCTCAAACGTCTCGACACGGTTGGTCGCACGCAGCATGGGCGCCAGGGCATGTGCCCCGAAGGCACCGATCATCACACTAAGTGCGCCCAGGGCACTTGCTATTAAGAGTATGGCTTTTTGAGTCATGAGTTTAGATTTTTATTTTAAGTAGCAGAATTTTTTCATAAAGGACAGCTGAGAGCGCTGACCAAGCAAAACCAAAGATGCTCGCAAAAAACATTGCCCCTATAATGGCAAAAATAGATATATCAGGAGCAAACAAAAGCAAAGAGACCAACATCAATACGAAGGTATAGTTTGCGATCATACCTGCCTGCAAAGCCGTATCGTATTGCAATCGCTTTTTATTCAGTAGATTACTTGTGATGATCGCTAAAGGAGCCGTCAGGAGGTAAAAAACCAGGAAGGTGAGGAACGGGGAGTCATTTTCGATAAGAATGCCGAACCTGAGATGGACCAGTTTGTAAATGACGCCTTGCAATAGGAAAATCAAAGCAAGGTAGACACCGGTTATGATCTGAAGGGCAAGGATCAGCTTGCTGTCAATCCTGGTTGTGAGCTTTAACATGAATGGTTATTAGCAGGAGCAAATTACCGACTTTATTCTCCATTTCATAATTCACGGTACAGGTTCGGGTAATCCGAAATCAATCCGTCCACACCCATCTCTTTCAGTCGCTTCATCTCCTGCAACTCGTTGATAGTCCAGGGGACCACCTTCATGCCTTTTTCGTGGCAATCTTTGATCAGTTTGGGCGTGACGAGCCGATAGTAGGGGCTGTAGATGTCAGGTAGAAAGCCCAGTGCCTCCAGGTTCTTGTTCAGTCCTTTCACGTTTTCAACCAGCAGGGAAGTTTTGATATGCGGATAGCGCCGGTGCAGGACCTGAAGCGTACGCACATCAAACGACTGGATGATCACCCATTCGGCTATACCTTTCGCTTCGATCACCTCCATCAGCAAGTCCACAAACTCATCCGGAGCGGGGTGCAGCTTTCCGTCGCCACTTGGCTTTGACTTTGTTTCGATGTTATAGTATACCTGCGGTAGCTCGTTCTGCTGCAGGTAGGTCTGCACGGAGTCAATCAGGTCGGAGAGGAGGGGTTTGTAAGCAGGAAGCTTCTCCTGCTGCGGAAACTTGTCGTAGAATTTAGAGCCCGCATCGAACGACTTGATGGTGGCATAGTCCATTTGGTAGAGCACGTACTTATGCTTGTCAGCAGCGGGTATTTCGCTTCCGTCGGGCTGGAGGTCGTGCTCGTGGTTGATGTACGGGTCATGGGACAGCACTACCCGCCTGTCTTTGGTAATGTGTGTGTCCATCTCCAGGGTGGTCACGCCCAGGTCCAGTGCCCGGATCATGGCCGGAATGGTGTTCTCCGGCATCAGTCCGCGGGCACCGCGGTGGCCCTCCAGATCGAAAGCGGGCAGGTACCGGGCAGTATTGTCAGGTATAGCGCCTTGTCGTGCGGGCATGGTGCAGGAACTTATCAGGTATAGGAGCGAGGCAAATAGCAGGAACTTGTGCATGCGAATCATTTGACAGCAAAATAGGCGAATCGGAAGGCAAGGCTATACCTTATCCCTGTTAAGAAATCGTTAATTCTTATACCTGCCCTCCGGCCTGTTTCTGCAGCAGCTTACTCGTCTTCGCCTTCCAGCGCTTCGATCACCTGCTCTTCAAATTCATCCTGGCTGTCGTACTGCGTAAATTCCAGGGTTTTGCCTTTATGCTTCAATTCTTGCAATACATCCAGGGCCACTACCAGCGGTTCCATTTCGCGGCCAACCAGGCTGGCATCCCAATCCGATCCGAGCAGCAGTTGGTCACCGTACATACCCACGCACCAGTTCTCCAAAAACTCAACCAGTGTGATGGATTCCGGCGTGTAATCCTTCCAGTCATCTTCGGCACAGGCTTTGGCACCGGCTGCGTCGGACCAGAACAGGATCACCTCAGCGTCCTCAAACTCAGCAGAACTGGAAGTAGCCCAGGTTTCGTCGTGTGTCAGGCCCCAAACGCTTTCGGAGTCGACGATGCGCTGGATAAATTTTCTGTAATTGGCTTCCATGTTCTCGTTGGTATTTTCTTGCATGGTGATGGTTGGTTTAGCGTGAAAAGATGGTGTAAGGTATGATTATTTGTTGTAATTGCGGGCACCAAATATGCCGCTGCCTACGCGTATCAGGGTACTTCCTTCAGCTACAGCAAGTTCCCAATCAGAAGTCATGCCCATCGAGATCTCCTTGAAGTCTTCGTTGCCGGCAAAGAATGTCTCTTTCAGCTTTTCGAAGTAGCCTCTCAGGGTTCTGAATTCACCCCGAAGTTTTTCCTGGTCATCGGTGTTGGTGGCGATGCCCATCACACCCGTAATACGGATAAAGTGCATGTTGCGGTACTCATCACTCTGCAGCAGTGCAACAGCCTCGTCATAGGACATGCCGTATTTGGTTTCCTCGTCGGCAATGTCGAACTGCAGCATGCAGTTTACGGGCAAAGTCCGGTTAAACTGCTCGGCTCTTTTGTTGATCTCCACCAGCAGTTTCAGGCTGTCTACCGACTGGATGGTGTCAATGAACTGAGCGATTTGTTTTACTTTATTGGTCTGCAGGTGCCCGATCAGGTGCCAGGCAATGTCGTGTGGCAATTTGTCCCGTTTTTCCAGCAGTTCCTGCACCTTGTTCTCTCCAAAAATACGATGCCCTGCATCATAGGCTTCCATGATTTTTTCGGGAGAATGCGTTTTGGAAACAGCTACCAGGCGACAGGGAGTGCCACGCAGCTTCTCATCAAAAAAATGGATATTATCGGCAATGTCAGACATAGTTTTATGTTTGTGTTCTACGTAATTTGTGCACTTCTGCAAAGCAGGTATAGGTTAATGCAGGCATAGGTTTAAAGCAACAGCTATACCTTGCCTCGTCTTTCTAACTTCCAACCTTTCTAACTTTCTAACTTCCTAGTCTTCCAGCACATTGGTCATGAAGGTGTTTTTCAGCAGCATCCAAACCAGCAGCAACAGCAGTGCCCATTTCAGGTATACCTGATAGTAGTCGTAGGTGTCACGGAAGCGTTTTTCCCGTACCTCGGTTTTTTCGTATTGGTTGATGTTCTGGAAAACCTCCTGCAAGCCGTCGCGTGAGTCGGCCCTGAAAAACTTGCCATCGCCCGTCTCCGATATTTCACGCAGACTTTTTTCGTCTAACTGCGTTTCGACTAACAAGGTTTTGCCATCGGCATCCACGTCGTAAGGCACCAGGCCGTCTTTTCCGATACCGATTGTGTATACCTTGATCTGGTGGGCATAGGCCAGCCGGGCAGCCATGTGCGGATCCAGGCTGCCAGCTGTGTTCTCGCCGTCACTGATCAGGATGGCTACCTTTGACTTGGCATTGGAGTCGCGCATGCGGTTGATGGCCACGGCCAGGGCGCTGCCAATGGCCGTGCCGTCATTCGGGATCATCCCGTTTTCGATGGAGCGGATGCTCTCGCGCAGCAGTTCGTAATCGGTGGTGAGCGGGGCCAGGGAGTAGGCATCGCCGGCAAAGACCACTACGCCGATGCGGTCGGCCACACGGCCGTTTATGAAATTGATGGCCACGTCTTTGGCTGCCTCCAGGCGATTGGGTTTGATGTCCTGCAGCTCCATAGAACCCGACACGTCCATGACCAGCACAATATCTATACCTTCGGCCGTTTGCTCCACTTGTTCGTTTATACGCTGCGGTCGGGCCAGGGCTAGTAGCACGAGCATCACAAAAAGCATGAAAACCACTTCCGGTACAAAGCGGAGCAGGCTCGACCATTGCCATCGTACGGTGCCCTCGAACATGGCCATGTCGAGTTTGCTGCGCGACTTAAGGCGGAGCAGGCCCTTGATCATGAACAGGAGGGGCACGACCGGCAGGGCATACAGCACCAGCGGGTACACCCAGTCGAAGGAGCGCATTGTGCTCAGGCTAAACCACTCCAGGCTCAGCCAGTCCAGCATGTCATTGCTTATTCCTGGCATTTCCGGTTATTTCACGATGTGTCTTATAGCGGCTGCGGGCGAAACGACGCAGCATGCTCAAGGCCTGGTTTGTTTCCTGATCGGGCTCGGCCGTCACGTTGCCGTAAATGGCTTTGTCGCAAAGGCGCAGCGCCACGTTCACCTGCTCGTCATCGTTGTAGTACTCCACGATCTCTTTTGTGGTGAAGGAGTTGATCGCGCTCCGCTCCAGTTTGGTGAGGTAGTTTTTCCAGAGCGCCACGGCTTTTTCCATGCTGGTGGGCACACCCGTTTTCACGAAGCGGTCCACGTGCGAGTTATACCTGGAGTTGAAGTACAGGTGGTCTTTGCGAAGGCGGTAAAGCTGGTATTTGATCTTGATCGTCTGCCCGAACACCAGCCACACCAGCGTTATAAACGCGGCTATGGTGACGATCCAGAGTAGCAGGATTGGCCAGTCGAAACGTTCTTCCACCTGTGCTAATGTGGTCTGTGTGCGTAGTTGAAGGGACGTAGAGACGTCCTGCACCAGCTGACGCAACACCACCGACCGCTTAGGTGACACGACCTGCAGCGTATCCTTGCCCTGCAGCACGATGGCCGGCAGTTCAAGCGACTGCACAGGCGAAGTGTCGAAGGTGCGCAAGGTATAGACGGTGCTGTCCGTACTGATGCCCGCGCGGGTGTTGGTTGGGTAGTATTCCTGCCGTACCAGTTCGAAGGGGGCGAAATTGTAGCTCGAGTCGGGCAGGATGACTTCCTGCGCCGCCGGGTGCCGGTGTACCAGGGTATAGCGCACGAGCTCCCCGATATATACCGAGTCTTTGCTGAAGCCACCGTCAGGCGGAAGCAACTGCTGCGCCTGCGTGCCAATGGAAATCAAGCAAAAGAATATAAGCAGAGTTTTACGCACTTTTCTTGGACGTTCGGTTACGGAGGCGGAAGAGGTTCACCAACTGCATGACATAGTCTTCGTTGGCCTGAATGGCCAGGTAGTTGGCCTGGTATTTCTGGCAGATCCGGATCACACGGTCCTGGTTCTGTTTGTACTGGGCGAAATAATGCTCCTTGAATTCTGCCCCTGAGGTGTTGAGCCAGATCGTTTTCCCCGTTTCTTTATCAACCACCGGCACAATGCCCAGACTCGGCATGTTGCGCTCACGCAGGTCGAGCAGCTGAATCACGATCAGGTCATGGCGCTTGGCCAGCATAGCCAGCTCTCTTTCGTAGTTCACGTCTATAAAGTCGGAGATCAGCAGGATAATGCTGCGGCGCTTGACAATGTCGAGCGTCAGTTTGATGCCGGCGGCGAGGTTGGTCTTCACCGATTTAGGCTTCAGTTCTTTCAGTGCCTTAATCAAGGTATAGGCCTGCTCGATTCCTTTGGCAGGTTTGATGTATCTTTCTTTCTGATCGCTGAAGCAGATGATCCCGATCTGGCTCTGCTGGCGGGCGGCGGCGAGGGCGAGTACGCCGCAGATCTCCTTGCCCACATCCAGTTTGTGCTGGCGGCCTGTTCCCACGGTTTGGGAGGCGCTTACATCCAGTAGCAGAAATACGGACTGTTCTTTTTCCTCCCGGTAGGTTTTCACGTAGGTGCCCTGCCCTTTGGCCGAAACGTGCCAGTCGATCGAGCGCACGTCGTCGCCGTACTGGTAGGCGCGCACGTCATCAAACTCCAGCCCCGTGCCTTTAAAAACGGAGTGGAAGTCGCCCTGCATTTGGGTGTTGATGGCTTTGCGAATGCGTATCTCGTACTTGCGCAGCTTTTGAACAAGTTCCTTCATAGGGTAGGGGCTTTGCCTCAGATTTTAAAATTAGGACATATTCCCGTAATATTACATTCGTGAAACGAATTTTATACCTACTTTCCTTTGCCGTGCTGGCTGGCTGCGGCCAAAGTCCTGAAAAGCGACCCGCTGATCTACTGCCAGAAAACAAGATGGTGCAGATACTGGCGGATGTGCATATCGCTGAATCGCGCATCGAAACGCACGTCCTGTACCCGGATACGGCGCTGATGGTTTTCAATAAAGAGCAGCAGCAGATCCTGGCGGAGCATGGGGTGACACAGGAAGACTTTCGCAGGACCTACCGCTACTACCTGAGCAACCTGGCGCAGATGGACAAACTCTACGAGATCATTCTGGACACGCTGAGCGTGCGGGAGGCCAAACTGCGTGCCACCGATACGACAAACGCTGCTCCGAGACAACCGCCGGTGCCAATACTGGAAGGTATGAAGCAGGCTTATTAGCCTAGATCAGCTTGCTGCCATTTGGCACGGGGCCGGCCGGTTGCGCCAGCACAATATCACCGTTCTCGTCGGCAAAACCTGTCACCAGCACCTCCGACATGTATTTCCCGATCTGTTTGTTGCCCAGGTTGGTCACACACAGCACCTGCTTCCCGGGCAGCTCATCCAGGGTATAATGTTTCGTGATCTGAGCGCTCGATCTTTTCAAGCCCAGTGTACCCAGGTCGACGAGCAGTTTATAAGCCGGTTTGCGCGCTTCCGGAAATTCGGTGGCTTCCACGATGGTGCCCACGCGTATGTCTGTCTGTTCAAAATGTTGCCATGAGATGGTCGGCATGGCTTCTGCGGGAGTATGCATGTTTATTTCTGTCTTTCTCTCCCAAGTTAAGGATTCTGCTTTAAAATAAGGTACGTGAAGCCCCCCTGTTGGCCTCTTGGGTAACATTAGGCTTATACCCGCGTATCCTAGGCAACTGACTTTCTTACTGTTAAAAATACTGAAAGTGTAAGTTTGTCGAAGCAATTGCATAACCAATAAAACTATGAAAAGAGAATCCGGAGCTAGTTTACCCGTGTGGGTGGAGAATATAACGATGCCTGTTACGAGCCCCCTACAGGACAACATCCGATGTGATGTATGCGTTGTCGGGGCAGGTATAGCAGGAGTTACCACGGCCTACCTGCTGGCCAAGGAAGGGCGCAACGTGGTGTTGCTGGAAGCCAAGGAAATAGGCGGTGGCGAAACAAGCCGCACGACGGCCCACTTGTCCAATGCACTGGATGAGCGCTTCGACGAACTGATCCGCCTTCATGGGGAGGACGGCGCCCGCCTGGCTGCCCAAAGCCACGGGAAGGCAATCGACAAGATCGAAGAGATCATCAAAGATGAAAAAATTGACTGCGATTTTACCCGGGTAGACGGTTATCTGTTCGCCACCGACAACAAGCAGCAGGATGACCTGATGAAGGAACTAGAGGCGCTGCAGAAGATCGGCTGGATGGACGTGGTGCTCCGCAAGCACAGCCCGCTGAACACCCTGACGGAGTTTCCTTGTCTGCAATACCCCAACCAGGCGCATTTTCACGTCCTGAAATACGTTTCTGCGCTGGCAAACGCCTTTATCCAAGCAAGTGGCCGCATTTATACCAAAACGAAGGTGGAGCGCTTTGAGACAGGCCCGGTTGTGTCGGCTGTTTCGAAAGAGGGACATGCCGTAGCAGCTAACCACCTGGTCGTGACCACCAACACGCCGATCAACGACCTGGTGACGATGCACACGAAACAGGCTCCTTACCGCACCTACGCCATCGGGCTTGCGGTGCGGCAGGGCGAGGTGCCGGATGCGCTTTACTGGGACATGGAAGATCCTTATCACTACGTGCGGTTGCTGAAAGGCAAAACAGGCGGGGAAAACGCAGACGACCTGGACCTGCTGATCGTAGGGGGCGAGGACCACAAGACAGGGCAGGGCGATCATCTGAGTGAGCGATTCGAAGCCCTTGAGCGCTGGACGCGCAAGCACTTTCCGATGGCCAAAGAAGTGGTCTACCGCTGGTCAGGCCAGGTGCTGGAACCTGTGGACGGCCTTGGCTTTATAGGCCGCAATCCGGGTGATTCCGAGAATGTGTACATCGCCACCGGTGACTCAGGCCATGGCATGACAAACAGCACCATTGCCGGTATGCTGATCACCGACCTGATACAGGGAAGGCCGAACCCATGGGAAAAACTCTATGACCCAGGCCGTAAGAATAGCAAATCGGTAGGGGAGTTTTTAAAGGAGAACATCAACGTAGCCGCCCAGTTCAAAGATTTCGTGACACCCGGAGAGGTGAAAGATCCGATGGAAGTGATGCCTGGAACAGGCAAGATCATGCGCAAAGGGATGAGCAAAGTGGCGGTGTACTGCGATCAGGACGGGGTGCGGCACGAGTGTTCGGCGGTGTGTACGCACCTGGGTTGCGTGGTGCACTGGAACGAAGTGGAAAGTTCCTGGGATTGTCCCTGCCACGGCTCCCGTTTTGACCCATTCGGAAAGGTGATTACGGGTCCGGCTTCCAAAGACCTTGGCCCTGCTGAGTAATAGCCTAAATAAAACTTAAAAAAAAGCCCTGCTTTGCGTTTCCGTAATGCAGGGCTTTTTTTGATCAGATCTTATTTCCAGGCGTCCAGTTCCCTCAGGCGCTGTGTTATTCGGTTATCCCAGTCCTGCTGTACCTCTGCATCCAACCCATGGCGGGACGCTTTATCGAATTGATCCTGCTCCGCTTTCCAGGCTTTGAATGCGTTACCGACCGTGGTGTTCAGGTTGGTCTTCAGGTTGCCGCAAGACATCCCAAGTTCCTTCAACTCCCGGCGCAGCATGCGGGCATGCACCTCCGTGAGGTCAAAATGCAGTTGCTCGTGTGCCAGCAGCTTCTCCGACTTTTTGTTCTTCGACCAGGACTCTCCCGGAAGGAACACGCACTTCACCTCGTAGTAAAACTTATTGTCTTTGCAGCGGGCGTCCACGGCCAGGTTGGCAGCCGTCAGGGCGTGGTGCGGGTTGGTGGACTCGGGTGTTCCCCTGAAGTCCTCCCAGTTCAACTTCCGCTCAGCAGACCAGGCCAGCTGTTCAGTATTAGAAACGCCGGAGTTGGCTGGGTTTGGAACATAAATAACAGACGCCGGCGAACCGGCTGGGGTGGCATGCGGCAATAGCAAGCCCACCAGTAGGCTTAGGAGTAGAGTAATGATAAACATCGGCTAAAAGTTTAAAAAGTCTCTATCGGGGCAACAGCGGCACATACAAATAGGTGCCACGATTGCATTATTTTATTTGCTAAGCCTGCTACTTAGCATTTTAAAGCGCCAGAATAGTAATATAGCGGCTACTGACAATCCCACTAACAGGCCAGTCCAGACACCGTGCACACCAAAACCCAGCTTAAAGCAGAGTATGTACCCCACCGGCAGACCGATCACCCAGTAGGCGACCAGAGAGATAAGCCCAGGTATACGCACATCCTCAAGACCACGGAGCGCACCCAGTCCCACTACCTGCACACCGTCCGAAATCTGGAACAGGGCGGCAATGATGAGCAGGGTAGAGGCCAGTTCGATCACCAGGGGATCGTCCAGGTATAGGGAAGGTATAAAATTTTTACCGGCAATCATCAGCAGCCCGCTCAGAATCATGAAAAGTACCCCCATCATAAAACTGCTGTTACCGGCTACCTGCATGGCTCTGAAGTTGCCAAGGCCTTTCTGGTTACCCACCCGAATGGTCGCAGCCGCCGCAATTCCGCTGGCCATCATGTACGTGACCGAAGCCACGTTGATGGCGATCTGGTGGGCGGCCAGTTCACGCGCGCCCAGCCACCCGATCATGATGGCCGAGAAGCTGAAGGCCCCCATCTCAAACACCATTTGTCCGGAGATGGGAAGCCCCAGGCGGAAGATGTGGTACATGTGCACAAAAGACAGGTGCCGGAAAGTAAGGAAGCGGTGGAAGGCGGCAAACCGTTTGCCGTAAAGCACATAGCCCCCCATCATCAGGGCCATGATGACGCGCGAGATCAAAGTGGCCCAACCAGCACCCACCAGTCCCATGGGTTCAAATCCCAGTTTTCCGTAGATGAGGATGTAGTTGAGCACAATGTTGAGCGCATTGGCTATGATGGAAATGTACATGGCCTGTTTGGTAAGTGAAAGCCCCTCTGCAAACTGGCGAAAAGCCTGAAACACCATCAAGGGCACCATGGACAAGAACAAAATGTTGATGTAAGGAACGGCCTGTCTGACAACCTCTTCGGGTTGGTTGAGCCAGGTGATATAGGGTGAGAGAAAGTACCCGGCTATGAATAAGATAACGCCCAGCAGCAGGTTGGAAAACAATCCGTTGAGCAAAAGCAGGGAGATGCGGGTATAGTTTCGGCGGCCGTCGGCTGCCGCGATCAAAGGCGTGATGCTGTAGGATACGCCCAACCCAAATACCAGCGTGATGGTGAAAATACTATTGCCCAGTGAAGCGGCCGCCAAAGGTATCGTTCCGATTTGCCCCACCATCAGGCTGTCGAATACACTGACCATGATATGTCCCAGCTGACTTAGCACGACAGGGTATGCCAGCAGGAAATTCTTTCGGAAGTGGTCTCGGTATTCTAATGAAATCATAAAGGGGAAGGAAAAAGGACTGCAAAATTAGCCTTTTTTCCTTTCCCTAGCACAAGTGAAGTTGCATAAGTCAGCTATTTCGATCTGCTCAAGTGGTTTTTTTTACACCACGGAGCTTTGCCAGAATTGCTCTCGCCGGAATCGGGAGCAGCACTAAGGCAGCGGTTAAAATTATCTTCTTGGTATCCATAAGCGGGATGATCAATATTAGGGAAGATGATCAGATAGCTTTAAAAAGCATGTCCGCAAAGCCGCCTTTCTCGTCGAGGTAAGACGTGACAAGTTCAAAACCAGCCGAGCGGCCCATTTCGGTGGCTTGGGGCAAAGTATATTTGTGCGAACTCTCCGTATGGATCGCCTCCCAGGCAGCAAAGGAATAACGCGCCTGGTTAGCTTCCAGGTATACCTCCTGCTCACATTGACTAACCAGGAAGCTCTTCATCACGCCCAGTTGCGGATCGTACAGCGCAAAATGTTTGAAATCGTCCAGATCGAAATTCCCCCCCAGTTCCCGGTTGATGCGCTCCAGCAGGTTCAGGTTAAAGGCAGCCGTTACGCCGCTGGCATCATTGTAGGCAGCCAGAATAATATCCGGATCTTTGGTTAAGTCTACCCCCAGCAGAAACAGGTCGCCCGGCTGAAGGTGCCGCCTGATCTGGCTTATGAATTCGAGTCCCTCTTCGCGCTCAAAGTTGCCAATGTTGGAACCCAGGAACAGCACGACTTTTCGCTCCGTCAGGTGCTGCTCGAGCCATTGCAGACCCGTGATATACTCCGCCACGACCGCCTGCACGTGCAGATCCGGATGCGCCTGCTGCAGGTCTTTGCTCAGTTCCTGCATCGCAGATCCCGAGATGTCCATGGGGACATAATCGAAGGGCTTTTGCTGGCGTTCAAGTTCCTGCAACAGCAGCTTCGTTTTCAAGGCATCTCCGGCTCCCAGATCGACGAGATGAAAGAAACCGCCGGCCGCAAAAGCTCTGACCATGGCTGATCGGTGCCGCTGCATCAGGCTGTATTCGGCGCGGGTCAGGTAATACTCAGGCAAGTCCATGATCTGCTGGAAAAGCTTGCTCCCCTTGGCATCATAAAAGTAGCGGGAGGACAACTTTTTAGGGTGCTGGCTTAAGCCATCCGCCACGTGTTTGGCGAACTCAGCCCGGTCTTGGGTGCCATTAGTCTTGCGTGAAAGGTCAATCAATGGGTTGGTTGTTGATTGTAGTAGCATCGTTTTATTGCGCCAGTCTAATTCCGGTGAACTGCCAGCGTTTGTCAGGGTGGAAAAAATTACGGTAAGTGGTTCTGATATGGCGCTCGGGTGTAGCGCATGAACCACCACGCAACACCATTTGGTTGATCATAAACTTGCCATTGTACTCGCCCAGTGCCCCGGCGGCCGTTGTAAAACCCGGGTAGGGGTGGTAAGCGCTGTAGGTCCATTCCCAGGCGTCGCCATAGAGTTGCTGCATACCTTTACTGCGTATACCTGCCCTTGGCTCAAACAACCCGGACTCCTGGAAGTTGCCAGTTATAGGTGGGTATACCTGCGAGGCCGCTTCCCATTCAAATTCAGTTAACAGGCGCTTCCCGGCCCAGGTGGCATAGGCCTGTGCTTCGTAAAAGCTGATATGGCTGACAGGCTTGTGCAGGTCCAGTTTCTCCAGCCCGTGCATGGTATAGTAGTGCCAGTCACCGTCCTGCTCGAGCCAGTACAGCGGGGCCTTCAGGTTGTTGCTGCGCACCATGGCCAGGCCCTCGTCGAGCCAGAAACGGAAATCGCTGTAGCCGCCGTCCTGCATAAACTCCAGGTACTCGGCATTTGTCACCAGGCGGTTCATGACGTTGAAATCAGAGAGTAGCACCTCGTGCACGCCCAGCTCGTTGTCGAAACAAAAGCCTTCTCCCTGAAAACCGATCCGGTAAATGCCGCCGGGCACCTCCAGAAACTCCGGTTTACCCGGGTCTGCAGATGGTGTGTCAGCGACCGTTTTAGCGTAGGCCGGTAAAAGCGGATTGGTACTGAGGATGTATTTGATATCGGTGATGAGTAGTTCCTGGTGTTGCTGTTCATGCTGCAGGCCCAGTTCCAGCACAGGCAGGAGTTCTTCCAGCTGGTTATCGCTTACTTTTTGCAGTAGTTCGACCATGTTTTCGTTGACATGTCGTCGGTAGGCGTAGACATCGCGCAGGGGTGGCCGGGTGAGGGTGCTGCGCTCTGCCCGCTGTACGCGGTTGCCCACCGAGTTGTAGTAAGAGTTGAACAGAAAGGCGTAGTTCGGATGATACACCTGATAGTTTTTCAGATAGGTACCCAGCACAAATTGCTCAAAAAACCAGGTGGTATGCGCCATGTGCCATTTCGGGGGACTAACATCAACCATCGGCTGCACCACCGTATCCTCGGGCTCCAGCGGGGAACATATCTTTTCGGTCTGCGCCCGGATCTGGCTGAATCGCTCAAGTATGGTCTGGCTGATGGAAGCAGTGATCGTTGTCATAGGTATTTTAATGTTAAGGAAGCGGTTTAGCAGCAGTCAAATGCTGTTATTCGAGGGATAAAAGACCTTCAAACTGTCGTGTTAACTCTTTTTCTACGTACTTTGTTTTCGATAAGCCGATTTTGGAAAGCCTAATTTTACGCTACTATGTCCTTACGATTGACGGTTACGCCCCATCAGCTGCAGTTCAAATTCGATGCCCGCACCTCACGCGGGGCAATGCGCACGCACCAGGTATACTACCTCCAGCTCAGCGATTCTGACGATCCGGAGACAATTGGCATAGGAGAGTGCGCGCCTCTTCCCGGCTTGAGCATTGACTCACGTCCCGAACTGGAAGCTAAACTCAGGAAGATTGTGGCTGAAGTAAAGGAGCGTCAACTAACGGTTATCGATTTGCAGCAGATGCTTATGTCTGGTGATCTGCGTGACTGGCCAGCGATCCGGTTTGCACTAGAAACGGCCCTGCTGGATCTACAACAAGGTGGAAGAAAAGTCCTTTATACAAACGAATTCAGCCAGGGCAAGGCAGGTATACCTATCAACGGATTGATCTGGATGGGGGAGAAGGACTTTATGCAGGAGCAGATCAGAAAGAAACTGTCCGAAGGCTATACCTGTCTGAAGCTGAAAATCGGCAGCCTGGACTTTGCCACTGAGCTTGAGATCCTGCACCAGATCCGGGAAGTTGCCGGGCCAGCGGAACTGACCATTAGGGTGGATGCCAATGGTGCTTTTGCCCCCGACGAGGCTTTTCGCAAACTGGAGCGTCTGGCCAGGTATAGCCTGCACTCCATTGAGCAACCCATCCGGCAGGGACAGCCCGAGCAGATGCAACAGCTTTGTGCCTATACCCCCATACCGATCGCCCTGGACGAGGAACTGATCGGGGTGCAGGAAGCAGCACGCCAGGTGGAGTTACTGGATTTTATTAAGCCGCAGTACATCATCCTGAAGCCAACCCTGGTCGGGGGGCTGCAAGCGAGCGCAGACTGGATCGAGAAAGCGAAGGAACGCAATATCAGCTGGTGGATGACGTCGGCACTGGAGTCAAACATCGGGCTTAACGCGATCAGTCAGTTCACGGGAAATTATGCCATCAGCATCCCACAAGGGCTCGGCACCGGACAGCTATACCATAACAACATCGACTCTCCACTGCAAATAAGAGAAGGCTGGCTTTGGTATGGTAGTGATAATTGGGGCAAATTGCCTGAACAGGCATAAGCCTATACCTATACCTATACCTATACCTATACCTATACCTATACCTATACCTATACCTTCATGCCCACTAAAAACAAAAGAGGCCTGCAAAACTTGCAGGCCTCTTTTGGTGAAAGGTAATTTGGCTTAGTTCATTCCCGGACGACCGCCACGGTGCATACCCGGGCCTCGCTGCATGTTTTCATCGGGAGCTGGTGCTCCTTTGAAACTGCGGATGTTGTATGAGAACGTCAGCATGAAGAAGCGTTGCAGCACAGTTGACTGCACGTCTTCCACATAAGATTCTGTGATGTTGCGGCGGATGCTCACGTTCTGGTTCATCAGGTCATTCACGCTCAGGCTGATCTCACCTTGCTTGTCCTTGAAGATCTTCTTGCCCAGGCTCATGTTCCAAAGCAGGAAGCTATTGTCCACGCCGGCTGAAAGGCCAGAATTGTACTGGTGGTTCAGTTCGGTGCGGTATACCAGGTCTTTCCAAAGGATCCAGTTGTAACGGAGGCTGGTGTTCTGGTTGAAGAAGTTGTTGTTCTGCGTCGTGCGCAGTGTGTTAGACACAATGTTGTAGCTCGAGAAAGTGGAAACCGTGAAGTCAATCTTCTCGCTGATGTTGCTGCTGATGTTGAATCCTGCACCCAGGTTGGTGTTGTTGGAGTAGTTCACTTGCCCATCGATCTTGCCTGGTATTCTGGAATAACCCACCGAACCGTTCACGTTGAAGTTCGAGCTGATGAAGTTAAGCGGCTGTCCGTAGTTGAAAAAAGAGCGCACGTTGTAGTAACCGTCCATGTTCTCAGGGCGGCTCAGGCGGGCGCCCGGACGGAATTCATACCCTTCGGCAAGCCCCTCCGGCGCACTGGTCGTGTACACGCTGTTGGCCACGTAGTTGTTGGTCATGGTACCGAACATACCGATGAAGAACACGCGGTTAGTTTCGGCATTGAAGTTACGGTAGCGCGCGTTAAAGCGGGTCTGGTAATCCTGCTCCAGGTCGGCGTTACCGATACGGGCCTGCAGCGGGTTAGAGATATCCAGTACTTCCTGAAGTTGCTCCACAGAAGGAACGTTGGTGTTGGTTCGCAGGTTGAGCGTCAGGTTCTGTGACTGAGAAAACTTGAACTCGTACTCTGCAGATGGCAGGAAGTTGCTGAATTTACGCTTCAGCGGGTCCAGGTCTACCGGGAACTGGCTGTCTGTGTCGAGTACAGCATACTCGTATCGGGCGTTCACCTGCAATCTGGTCTTGTCGTTGCGGTACTGGTAGCTAGGACCCACACTCTGCGAAAGGTAATCGCTCTTGAAAGAGCTGCTCAGCGGCATGTTGAAATCTGCATACTCACCGGCAGTCTCTACATAGTCGTAGGTTCTGCGATCTGAGTCACGCATCTGGTTGCCGATGCTGTACTCCAACTGCCAGCGAGATTTCTCCCCCAGGCGCTGGGAATAGTTGGTGCTTCCTGACCAGCTGAAGTTCTTGCGATCCAGACGGATGAACTGGTCGCGCAGTACGTTGTTGTCGGCGTTCTCAAAGTTCTGCGTCTGCTCGTACTGGAAACCATCCCCATCTACATTGTTGATGCTGGTGTTGAAATTGGTCGTCAGGATACGGCCGGAATCCCCGAAACGCTTGGAGTAGAGGATGTTGTTGTTGAAGTTAAACGTCGTGTTGTCTGAGCTAGCGCGGTTCAAAGACTCTGACAGCGTTCCGTTCAGGTCGAAGGTACGGGCATTTCTTCCCGTGAAGCTTTCGTCATTCTGCACGCGCAGGTTCGGCGTTACGAGCAGGCGGTTGTTTTGGTTGATGTTGTACTGCAGGCGCATGTTTAGGCGGTGCCCATCCTCGCGGTCCCTGTTGTTCGAGTCTTCGGTATACTGCAGCCCCGCCTCGTCTGACACGAAGTCACGGAAGCGGTACTGGTCGTTGACGATGTCGCGGTTGGTGTAGTTGTAGTTGGCGCTTACGTCCATCTTCTTTCCCCACTTGTCCTGGTAGTTTACACCGAAGTTGTTGGTGTTGATGATGCCGGTCGGGGAGCCACCACCCCAGCCGCCTCTACGGCCGCGCATGCCACCACCGGGTGTTTCGCCGATCGAGAAGTCGAACATGTTGATGTTGTTGGTCAGGCCGGTTACCGTGATGCGGCGGTCGTTGTTAAAGTAGTTGATGGCTGCACCCGCCATGTAGCGCTCATCAGTACCATAACCAGCCGATATCTTGCCGGTATAGCCCTGGCGACGGTCTTTGCGGGTAATAAAGTTGATTGTCTTCAGTCGGTTGCCGTCTTCAAAGCCACTGAAAGCAGCTTGATCGCTCTGCGCGTCAAATACCTGCACGTTCTCGATCATGTCAGAAGAGATGTTGCGCATGGCAGAGGTCACGTCTTCGCCGGTATAGCGTTTGCCGTCAATCATGATCTGGCGCACTTCCTCGCCCTGTGCCTGAATGCGGCCATCCTGTACCTGCACGCCTGGCATTTTGGTTACCAGATCCTCTGCGCTTGCATCAGGGGCTGTTTTAAAAGCTTTGGCGTTAAACTGTGAGGTGTCGCCCTTTTGCTCACCGAGCGGTGCGCGTCCGATGATCTGTACTTCACCCAGACGGGTGTTCTGCTCCTGCATACTCAATACCCCCAGGACAACGGGGGCCTGTGCTACCTGCACTGGCCTGGAGAGCAGATCGTAACCCAGGTAACGAACCTCCAGGGTATAATTTCCGGAAGGCACCCGCTCAAAGCGGAAAGCGCCCTGCACATCGGTCGAGGTAGTCAGAATCGCGTCGCTGGCGGCACGTTTCATCACCACGCTGGCGCCCGGCAAACCGCTTTTGTCTGTAGCGCTCTGCACTGTGCCGGATACAGTCTGTGCGTAAACCTGTGAAAAGCCGATCAGCATGATCAGCAGAGAGAATAACTTCCTCATTCTAAGTAGTAGTGTAGTAGTTTTGGACTTTAATGTATAGCTTTAATAGAGGTAATACTTGCATAGGAAGCTCACAGCGAAGCGGCTTCTTCATCTTTCCTGAACTTCTTAGAGCAAGTGGTGTCTTGAAGGTTTAACCACCCGATAAAAATATTTTCAGGGAATATTCCGATTACTGAAGGAAAGGATGATTAGCCAATAATGTATTGTTGAAAATGTTCGTCAGGCCCCTTAACCTTCAAGTATGAAGGAAGAGTTTAATGCAGAGAGGGGATTCTAGCAGGGCTTTGTCTGAAGGTATAGGTATAGGTATAGGTATAGGTATAGGTATAGGTATAGGTATAGGTATAGGTATAGGTATAGAAAGCAATTATGAAAGTAAGCGCTGAGAGCATAAAAAATGGCTAAACTGCCGGATGGTAAGCCCCCAACAATTCAGCCATTCAACAATTTAACAATCAACCTTACCTCAACTTTAAATCTACCAGAATCTGTTCAATCTTCTGGTTCAACTGCTGGTCAACAGCATCAAAATCGTCTTTGGAAGCTAGGGGTTCGTTTACGCTGATGTAGAATTTGATCTTCGGTTCGGTGCCGGATGGACGGGCGGAGATTTTGCTGCCGTCCTCGGTGAGGTACTGCAACACGTTGGAACTCTCCAGATCCAGTTTTGACTCTTCGCCAGTTATCAGGTTTTTGCGGGTGCTGTGCTTGTAGTCACTTACCTCCAGCACTTTGGAGCCGGCGATGATCTGCGGTGGATTGGCGCGCATGTCGGCCATCATCTGCTGAATCTCCTCGGCGCCGCGCTGGCCTTTTTTGGTGAAGGATACCAGCTCTTCTTTGTAGAAGCCATGCTGGGTATACATCTCCACCATCATCTCGAACAAGCTCTGGCCTCTGTCCTTGGCCACGGCAGCCATTTCAGCGATCAGGGCACAGGCCGAAATCGCGTCCTTGTCACGCACGAAGTCACCGATCATGTAGCCGTAGCTTTCCTCGCCGCCGCCAATGTAGAGTTCCTTGCCCTCCAGCTCACGGATCTTCTCGGCAATGTATTTGAAGCCGGTCAGCGTCTCGTACATTTTCACGTTGTAGCTGTCGGCAATATCCTTGATCAGGTCGGTGGTCACGATGGTCTTCACGATGAACTCCTTGCCGGTCAATTTGCCGGCTTGCTGCCAGGCTAGCAGGAGGTAGTTCATCAACAGGGCACCTGTCTGGTTGCCATTCAGGAGTTCAAATTCTCCTTTCAGGTTCCGCACAGCTATACCTACGCGGTCGGAGTCCGGGTCGGTGGCCATCACCAGGTCGGCGTCTATTTCCACTGCCTTCTTCAGTGCCAATGTCATGGCCTCTTTCTCTTCCGGATTCGGGTATACCACCGTTGGGAAGTTGCCGTCTGGCGTGGCCTGCTCTTCTACAATGTGCACGTTGGTGAAGCCAAAGCGCTTGAGCACTTCGGGTACCAGCGTTATACCTGTACCGTGTATGGAAGAGAACACAATCTTGAGATCATGCTGGTTGCGGATGGCTTCCTGCGAAATGGAAAGACTCTGCACTTTGGCGATGTAGGCCTCGTCCATTTCCTGACCGAGCATGTGGATGTTGCCAGACTTTGCTTCCCACTTCACTTCATCGATAGAAGTGATCTTGTTTACTTCGGCGATGATGTTCTTGTCATGCGGAGCGGTTACCTGTGCACCATCGTTCCAGTATACCTTGTAGCCGTTGTATTCTTTCGGGTTGTGCGAAGCGGTAACCACCACGCCGCTGTGGCAGCCAAGGTGACGAATAGCGAAGGAAAGTTGCGGAGTAGGGCGGAGGGCCTCAAACAGGTACACCTCGATGTCATTGGCAGCGAAAATGTCAGCGGCGATGCGGGCAAATACATCAGAGTTGTTGCGGCAGTCGTGGGCGATGGCCACTTTCACGCGCTCTCCCGGGAAGTTCTGCTTCAGGTAGTTGCAAAGCCCTTGGGTTGCCATACCCAGGGTATAGCGGTTCATGCGGTTGCTGCCCGCGCCCATGATGCCGCGCAGTCCGCCGGTACCGAATTCCAGGTCTTTGTAGAAGGCGTCGGACAGCGTTTCGTGCTCGTTACGCTCCAGTAAGCCGTTTATTTCTGATTTGGTTGCTTCGTCGTAGTTCCCGCTCAGCCAAGCGTCTATTTTATGCTGTATAGCTGGTTCAATCATAGTTTTTGTAATGTATGTATTGATGATAATGTCGTTTGTAATATGATGTAATATGGCGCGAGCGTCCACGCTCGTGTCTACTATGGCGGGGCCTCCGGCCTAGTATAGGTTATAGGTATAGCATACTTTACTTTGTAGCTAATGCCTTTTGCAGGTATGACAACCTTTATTGTTTTATAGCTTGCCCTGGCCGGGCGGGCCTTCCTTTTTTCCTTGATGAAAAAAGGAAGCAAAAAAATCAAGGCGATTATGAACTCGCTGACCGCTCAAACAAAAAATCGTCAAAGGAGCACCTGGCACAACTTTCTGTTTCATAGCTTCCGTGCAAGTATGTGTTTCAATACGTGCCAGTGGTCTGTGTAAATCCCACGGAGCTATACCTAGACTTTACTCGCTAATTCACTCAATCACTAATTCACTAACATCCCCCAAACCCACAAAAAATCACACCAGTCCTTCGGTTGCCGCATAGCGGTTTTGAGAACTGGTGTGCTATAGGTATATCAAGATAGAGGTGTCTAACACGGGTTACACCGTGCTATACTTTGCTTGCGGACTAAAGGTTACCACGCAACGCCTGCTCACGTTCTATGGCTTCGAAGAGGGCTTTGAAGTTGCCTTTGCCAAACGATTTGGCGCCTTTGCGCTGAATGATTTCGTAGAAAACAGTCGGTCTGTCTTCTACCGGCTTCGTGAAGATCTGCAACAGATAGCCTTCATCGTCACGGTCTACCAGGATGTTGAGATTGCGTAGATCGGCCATGTCTTCGTCGATGTGGCCAATGCGCTCGAGCAGGTCTTCGTAGTAGGTTTCCGGCACACGCAGGAATTCCACGCCACGGCGACGTAGTTCCGCCACAGTATGCAGAATGTCGTTGGTGGCCACGGCTATGTGCTGCACACCTGCACCTCGGTAAAACTCGAGGTACTCGTCAATCTGCGACTTCTTCTTGCCCTCGGCTGGCTCGTTGATCGGGAATTTGATGTAGCCGTTTCCATTCGACACTACCTTTGACATCAGGGCAGTATACTCCGTGCTGATGTCGTTGTCGTCGAAAGTGAGCAGCAGTTTGAAGCCCATCACATCTTCGTAGAACTTCACCCATTCGTTCATGCGTCCCAGCTCTACGTTACCTACGCAGTGGTCCACGTACTTGAGGCCAACCGGCTCAATCTCGAGCTCGCTTTGGCGCGGCACATAGCCCGGCATGAACACGCCGCTGTAGTTTTTGCGCTCCACAAAGGTATGGATGGTATCGCCGTAGGTATGGATAGAAGCGACTTTCACTTCGCCATGCTCGTCGGTAAGGGTCTTCGGCTCCAGGGCTGGTTTTGCGCCACGACCTACCGTCTCACGGAAAGAGGCTTCTGCATCGTCCACCCACAGAGCCAGCACTTTTACGCCGTCACCGTGTAGGTGCACATGCTGGGCTATGTCTGAGTTCGGGTCCAGCGAAGTGGTCAGTACCAGGCGGATTTTCTCTTGCTGCACCACATAAGAGGCGCGGTCGCGCACACCAGTTTCCGGGCCGGCGTAGGCTACCAGCTTAAAGCCGAAAGCCGTCTGATAGAAGTGGGCTGCCTGTTTGGCGTTACCCACATAAAACTCAATATGGTCGGTGCCGTTCAGGGGCAGAATATCTGTTGCCATAGGTATAGGTATGGTTTAAATCATAGATTTTGTAAAAATACGCTTTTTATACGTTTATCAAAACCCGAGAATTGCCGCGGTAAATTATCATTGTTAATTCTTGCAATTACTAGAGCATGTTTCCAACTTTGTAAAAAACAGAACGACGCTATGAACGCAAATGCACTAAACAGTTCGCTGGTGGCTATCATCAGCAAGAAAGAAGAACTGAATGCGCTGGACTACAACGACGAGCGCTACGACGATATGGAAGAGGAACTCCACGACATGGAAGATGATTTCAACGAGGAGTACGGTGACTACCTGGAAGACGCTTTGGAAGAAGTACACGGCAAGCTGCGCTCCGACGCAGACATCCTGCTGCCAACTGCCTACCTGCCAAGTTCCCTGAATGGCGACCATGTGACACCGGATGGTGAGCGCGAAGGCGTATGGGTGGAATCGGACGAGTTTCCGGGAGTAGAGATGCGCCTGGTGCTGACTGCCAATCCTGCCCGCTTCGTTGTGCTGATCGGTGATCAGGAGCGTGAGCTTTGGAAAGCTGAGTAAGGTATAGTTTGAGAAGAATGTAGCAGGCTGCGGTCTGCTCCGTGATAGAACCACACGTGCTCTTAGCGATTAAGGGTGCGTGTGGTTTTTTTTATTTCCAGCTGAAGTTGATATCCGTTTTTTTGAAACGTTTAGATGCGCTTGTTGAAAGGCTTGAATTATTCTGTGTAGGAAGTAGAGCACTGAAGTATTGGTTCTAAAGCTTAGCCTGGCTGACTAAACGCGTAGATGTTCCTAGATCACAACATTCAGGAAGAAACTTTGACTCTACGCTTGGGCAACTGTTTGTATTTATTATATTAGTATTATACTATGGTTGGGAGGCTCTATCAAGGAAACACAGGTATAATAAATTGACCTTCATACATAGTGCAGATAAACGTCACTATGATGTTTACACAGTAGTTATATGCCACTTAAAGTATAGAACAACATCAGAACTGATTTAGAAATAGGGCGTCAAATTTGTGCAAGCCTTCCTGATAAAATGAAACCAGGATGGGCAGGACTTATCTTGTCCCTCTTCGACAACTACATCAACTCTTTGCCAACTGTCATTAGTGACCTATACCCAATAATCGACAATGAAGACAGATGGGCAGAAGCACACGAACAGTTCAATAAGATTAGGAAATTCGGTTTAAACAACAAAAGCTTTCAGCCTGAGAATTATTTACAGTTGGCTGAAAAAGTGGCCAAAGTGACTTATAATGCGTCAGGCAGCACTGCCCCATTTGATAGTAACAGCTGTTGGTTTATACCGAGTTTGGCTTTTCAATTAGCAGAACATTTTGGAGACAAAAGACTCGAAGAGGAAGTAGACGTGACTGTTTACCTCTTTAGCCGGAATAAAAAGTTTAAAGACAACATCAAGGCTGCAAGGGACTTCCTGCTCTACAAAAGAATTGATGAAATATTCTGGTATGATTGGGATCCAATAGCTATTAGCAATTTAGCTCCGAGAGATGAATACCAAGCCTATGTTCCTGAAGTTTATAACCTGAGAAAGTCAGGTGCAGACAGAGGTGAAATCGCTCAACACCTTCTCAGATTGGAGCAAGATAAAATGGGAATGGATGGGGATTTAGAGAGGTGCCTAGAGATTGCTGATAAAATACTTCAAGCTTAGGAATAAAAAGAAAAGTAGCATATAACAAGGTGCAGCACTTATGCTCGGCCACGCCTTGCCCATCAGCTGCACAAGACGTTAGCCACAGCAAAGAGGAATATCTTCTTATTTTGAATTTACAGGAAATATAATGGCGGAATTCTGGGAGGCAAGTTTTAGAGATAAGCAAACAATGTGGGGGTTTGAACCTGCTGACTCCGCCATTGCGGCCCTAAACTTGTTTAGAGAAAACAGGCTGAATAAAATTTTAATCCCTGGGTTTGGTTACGGCAGAAATGCTAAAATCTTCACCGATGCTGGATTCGAGATAACTGGGATAGAGATATCAGAAACCGCCATCGAATTGGCCCAAAAGCACTACGGAGATAATGTGAGAGTTTATCACAGTTCGGTTACTGCTATGCCGTTTGACCAAGAGGTATACGATGGGATTTTCTGTTACGCTTTAATCCATTTGTTAAGTGAAAAAGAAAGGGCTAAACTGATTGATGACTGTTACAGGCAACTCAAGCCAGGGGGCTACATGGTTTTTGTGGCAATTTCAAAAAATGATGCTGCTTATGGGGATGGAGAAGAATTAAGTAAAGACAGGTTTGAAACGAAGCATGGTGTTCTGCTATTCTTCTATGATTCAGATTCTGTAGAAAAAGAATTTGGCAGGTATGGGATAATTGAAGCAAAAGAGGTAGATGAACCTGCCAAGAATATAGGAAACAAGCCCTCTCAAAAATTCTGGTTCATAACCTGCAGAAAACAAGAAAAATAAAAAGGCCTGTGGCTGGCATTTTGTAAACATCAGACTCGGCCGCCGATTACAAGAGGCCTCCAAACACCCACATCAAACCAAAATGAAAGTACATACCACCAATTACTTTGATACTTTTATCCAAGTGGCGGAAGACACCAAAGCGGCTTGCGGCATGAAACCACCGTCTAAAGGCGACAAAAAAACAATTGCAGAAAGGCAGTATGATCTGATTTCTAAACACCCGTACCGCTATACCTCCGACGATGTTTTATTTCAGGTTTTTGCAGACAGAAATGATTTAGCCGAGGCTGAATACCAGCATGCCAGAGCACAGTTTTTCTCGAAAGGGCAAGCCTGTTTCAGAGCATCGCCTTTAACAAAAACCTACGGTTTTGGCGTTCATTGCGACAGCGAAGGAAAAATGGCTATCTACGGAATGGAGACAGCAGAATACGAGAAGTTTGTAGCAGACGAGAACTTAGAGAAAGTAAAGGCCATGAAATCGAGCAGAAAATGAAATCAATTTTTGATAAACCCTCCCGAGACGAAATCATTGGCCGAATAGCGTTCCTAAACGCTGGTAGCAGCGTCCAATGGGGCAAAATGAATGTTTTCCAAATGGTGGAGCACAATACTTACTGGAACGGATGGATGTTGGGGAAGGACGGACATACATACAAGCAGGCTTTTCTGGGTAAAGTATTTGGGAAGATGGCATTGCGGAAAATGATAAAGGATGAAGAGCCTTTTGATAGGAATATACCTACCTCCTCCCAGTTCAAAGCAAAAGAAACGACGGGAGACCTGGAAGCTGAGAAACTGAAATGGATTGCATTGACGAAAGCTTATGAAAACTATGATAACCCAGCCTTCATACACGATTTTTTCGGAAAGATGACGAAGGAGCAGATTGGTATTCTGGTATACAAACATTCTGACCATCACCTGAGGCAGTTTGGGGTGTAAACCAATTGAGATTCCGCCAAAGGTTTTGATCAGCTCTTTCAGGGACAGCCATTGCACATGCAGCTGGCCTAGCCTCTAACACTATTCTAAACTTCCTATCCGAAGGCCGTTGGTTTGTAAGACGGTTTCGAATTTCTAAGGCAACAAATGGCTATTCTCTTAGTATTCAGTATTATGTGATCGTCAGATGGGCTATGTTTCATGCTGGGAAGCTTAATATTCGACTTACTTCTAAGGTTCAAGCATACAACACGATTGCCCGTAATCGCTTGGTATGGCTTTTTAATGTGCTGCTTATGAAAAAGAGCTTTTGGATAATGTTCCTGTACTTCTTGTGCCTCAGTGCCGCTGCACAGCACCCCGCATTTACCGCAGCGGAAAAGGACAGTGTGGTAGAGCGTGTTGCTGAACTGTTAGAGCAAAACTATGTCTTTCCGGACAAAGCGAAGGACATGGGGAATTATATCCGGTCGCAGTACCAGCGCAAGGCGTACGATCAGGTAAACAGCTACCAGCACTTTGCACAGGCCATGTCCTCAGATCTTCAAAAAGCACACCGCGACGGACACCTCAACCTGAAGAACGACCCGGGCTTGGTTAAAATGCTGAAAAGCTGGAAGTCTGCGTCAGAGCCCGGACCCGAGGTATTGCGGGAGCACCTTCGGAAGGCGGAGCGCAGCAACTTCGGCTTCACAAAGGTGGAGCGTCTGCCGGGCAACATTGGCTACATAAATTTTACCCAATTTTTCCCGGTTAGTGAGCAAGCCCGCCAGACAGTAGCAGCAGCTATGGCATTTGTTGCAAACACAGATGCGGTTGTACTCGACATGCGTTATAATGGAGGAGGACATCCCGAAATGGTACAGCTGGTGATGAGCTACTTTTTCGACGTTAAGCCGATTCACTACAACAGTATCTATGACCGGCCGCGCAACACTACAAAAGAATACCATACCCTGGCAGAAGTAGATGGAGAGAGGATGCCAAAGACTGATCTGTATGTGCTCACCAGCAGCAATACTTTTTCTGCCGCCAAAGAACTGACCTACAACCTGCAGTCGCTAAAGAGAGCGACTATAGTGGGCGAGACAACAGCCGGTGGTGCGCACCCTGTACAACCCTTTATCGTGAATGATCAGCTTGTACTGGATATACCTGTCGCCCGATCCATTAATGCCATCACCCAAACAAACTGGGAAGGAACCGGTGTATTACCCGACGTTAAGGTAGAGGCGGACAAGGCGCTACTAAAGGCACAAGAGCTGGCCCTGAATGAATTGCTTTTGTCAAGCACCGATGCCCAAGACAGGACCCCACTGGAGTGGGAGCTACAGTACGTAAAGAGTGAGTTGCAGCCTGTTCAGCTGGATAAGAAAGTCCAGTCGAAGTATGCCGGTAGGTATGGCGAACGAATTGTTCGTGTACAGGGAAACGAGCTTTATTACGAGCAGAAAGGCAAAGCAGAGCGAAAGCTAATCCCGATCACAGATACAATTTTCCGTATTGAAGGGATTCCGAACCTGCGTGTGGAAATGGTAAAAGATGAGAAAGGCAATGTGAAAAAGTTGCTCGAATTGCGGGAGGGCGGTGGATTTAATGAGTTTGCCCGTTCCCATTGAAATTGATATCGTAGGGGACAATAGGTGATTATCCCTTTTCGGGAGCGTCCGGTCTTTCAAAAATTTTTCTCATCTCATCTCATCTTTTATTTATCTTCCAACTGTGAACACGCTATACCTGCTAAATCCTGACTTATGAAACCAATCCTGAATGCAACCGAACTCTCTTCGATACTGAACAACAATAACCTGGTGTTGATCGACGCCCGTTCCGGTCCCAATGGCCGGGCAAAATATGAAAAGGAGCACTTGGCAGGGGCCCTGCATGTTGACCTGGACAAAGACCTGGCCGACATTAAACCAGACGCAGCCCATGGTGGACGACACCCGCTGCCTGAGCCGGAAAAATTTGCCGAACTGTTGGGGCGCTTAGGTATAGCGCACGGCAGCCACGTGGTGGTGTACGACGACATGAATGGTGCCAACGCTGCCTCCCGGTTCTGGTGGATGCTGCGCGCTGCCGGACACGCACAGGTCCAGGTGCTCAACGGCGGCTACCAGGCGGCTGTGGCAGCCGGTATACCTGTGAGCAGCGGAGAAGAGCGGGCAAAACCAGCAGTGCCTTATCCTTTCAAGGCATGGGAACTGCCGATCATCTCCATGGAGGAAGTCGCAAAGGCTGTCAAGGACCCGAACTACCTGGTAGTGGATGTGCGCGATGCAGCCCGCTACCGTGGGGAGACTGAACCGATTGACCTGGTGGCCGGGCATATTCCGGGGGCTGTTAACATCCCGTTTCAGCAAAACCTCGCTGCGGATGGCACCTATTTATCGCCTGAAAGGCTGCGGGAGAAATACGAAGCTGCATTGGACGGTCGCGATATGGAACATGTGGTGGTACACTGCGGCTCTGGCGTCACAGCCTGCCACACGGCACTGGCCATGGACCATGCCGGCCTGGGTATACCGACGCTCTATGTGGGTTCCTGGAGCGAGTGGTCGCGCAACGACCGCCCGATCGGCACAGGAGCCTAAGGTATAGGTATAAACGAAGAGCGGCTGCTGAATCAATTTCAGCAGCCGCTCTTCGTTTGGCAGGTATAGCGCTTAGTAGCCCAGCTTCTGGCGTACGCGCTCCAAAACCGGAGTGGCGATGGCTTTCGCTTTTTGGGCACCTTCCAGCAGTTTTTTGTCTATTTCGGGCAGGTTGTTCATGTAGTAATTGAACAGCTCACGCTCCTTTGCAAACTTGCGCACGATCAGCTCATACAGCGCCTGCTTGGCATGGCCGTAGCCGTAACCGCCGTTCTGGTAGTTGTGGCGCATCTGCAGAATCTCCTCCGGGGAGGCCAGCAGACTGTAAAGTTTGAAGGTCGTGTCCTCGTCCGGATCTTTCGGGTCTTCGAGTGGCGTGCTGTCTGTTACGATGCTCATGATCGTTTTGCGCAGCGGTTTATCGGCTTCAAAAATATCAATGATGTTGCCGTAAGACTTGCTCATCTTCTCTCCGTTAATGCCCGGCACGGTCATCACAGTTTCATCCGTCTTCGCCTCCGGCAGCACAAAGGTGTCGCCGTAGATGTGGTTGAACGAACTGGCAATGTCGCGGGTGATCTCGAGGTGCTGTACCTGGTCTTTGCCTACGGGTACGATGTTGGCGTCATACATGAGGATATCAGCCGCCATCAGCACAGGGTAGGTGAACAGACCAGCATTCACATCAGCCAGTCCTCTGCGGCTCGATTTGTCCTTGAACGAGTGCGCATTGGCCAGCATCGGGAAAGGAGCGAAGCAGTTGAGGTACCAGGTCAGCTCGGTCACCATCGGCACGTCCGACTGGCGGTACAGGATGTGTTTATCAGTGTCAAAGCCACAGGCTAGCCAGGCGGCGGCTACCGAGTAGGTGTTGTGACGCAGCACCTGTGGGTCGCGGATGGTGGTAAGGGAGTGCAGGTCGGCTATAAAGTAAAGCGCCTGCTCCTGCGAAGCCTTCGAAAGTTCGATGGCGGGGAGGATAGCACCCAGCAGGTTGCCCAAATGCGGACGGCCTGTGCTCTGAATGCCCGTAAGGTATCGTGCCATAGTCGGGAAAATGATTTACAGCTGCAAAAATAACGCAAATTGCTGAGAACATGCCTAGCCCGACTACGACAATTCTATACCTGTAGCTTTAAAGTTTTTTGAGAGAGTGGTTCTTTGAGCTCCCTATCTCGTCCTGTGTTTTGGTAAGCAGCTTCACTTCGGTGTCGCTCACCTGCAGAAAATACATCGGGTCGATGTCGCCGGCGGTAGGGATAAGCTGCAGCACCACGGCGTCGGGGTTTTGCTTGTTGCCTTTGGCCAGGAACCATTTGCCGCTGCTGTTTACCACACTCTTGTCTGCCGGTTTGCCCATGTATACCTGCTTCATCGTGAACGAGCCTTTGGAATCGCCATTCAGGGTAAGCTCTGTCTGGATGCCCTGGCAGTCTTTACAGGCCAGTGTGCCCCGGAAAGTGCCGTTTGGTGGCGCCAGAACAGTTGCTGCTTCCGGTGCAGGCTCTGCGGCTGCTGTAGCTTCGGCTTTCGTAGGTTTAGCCTTGCTTTTTGCCGGAGCCTTTGCTGCTGTTTTCTTTCCACCGGCACGGTTTTCCTCGAGCCACTCCTGGTAACTTCTGCCAGATTGGGCCTTTACTTGCTGCAGGCCTAGGGTGAGGGAGAATAGGACGAAAAGTGCGATTATTGCTTTCATGTCGTTTCGTGTTTGTCGTTCGGGCTGATCCTATCAGAAAATATACCAGTTTTTCAGAAGCATGACTCTGAACTGGCTGTATCTGTTTTAACTGTTGAAAATATAATTTATTGTGCGCTGTAGCGGAGGCGTTGCAGGGACAGTTATCACCTGGCCTTGTATCCGGATGTGAGATACGAAAGCGATGCAGCGGGGTTGGGAGCAAAATAATGGAAGAGTACGAATTGCACCACTTTTGTGGCTATACATACCCATTCCCCTAAAAAAGAAAATGACCAGGCGCTTCACTTAAGAGCAGGCACCCAGCCATTCAAAAAAAAATCAAATCAAATCTTATAGTTCTAAGTCAATTACATCATAGGCTTGCTCGGAGTTAAGTAAAAAAATCAAAATTGTATGGTTTAGGCTGTTGCCAGCTTTTTATTTTTCTGTGATCGGTACAGCCTGTTCAGGTTGCTCACCACAATGGCCAGGAGGATCAGTGCCACACCCAGCCACTGCACCGTCCATACCTCTTCCTGTAGCACCAGGTACGACATGGCCACCGCTACCGGCAACTCTGCCGAACTGAGGATGGCACTTAGCGCCAGGCCGGTTTTTGGTATACCATAGGCAAAAAACAGTGGCGGAATGACGGTGCCAAACACACCCAGCAGCAGGCCCCACTTGAGCAGGCCGTCTCCCAACGCACCGTTAAACAGGAACACCGGCGGGAAAATGCTCAGCACCAGTATGGTCGAGCCCGTGAGCAGGAGTGCACTTTTGGTGGTCGGGTGCAGGTGGTTGCCAGCCGCCCCATTGATCATCAGGAATACCGAATAACAGACGGCCGCCAGCAGTCCGTAGCCGATACCCGCCAGGTCGAAGTCAGGTATAGCGCCTGAGAAAAGCCTGCCTGCCATGGCCGTGCCCAGCAGCACCAGCAGCACCATGATGACCTGCGACGGCTGGGGCATTTTGCGCCTGATCACCGCCTCCAGCAGCAGGCTGATCCAGGTAAACTGCATCAGCAGCAGAATGGCGATAGAGGCAGGCACCGCCTGCACACACTTGTAGTAGAAGATGCTCACCATGCCCGTGCTGGTGCCCATGGCCACCAGTTTCAGTTTATCCATGGTCGTAACGCCGGGGGTACGGCGGCCCATTAAATGACGTACCAATACGATGCCCCAAAGTATAATGAAGCCAAAGAAAACCTGCGTGCCGGTCACGTCACCCAGGCTAAAGCCTTCCTGGTATGCCAGTTTTACGAATGTAGATAGTATGCCGAAGCTACACGCTCCGAGGAATACCAAAAGGATGCCTCTGAACATAGATGTCCCTTTAGAAAATGAAATAAATAAACAAGGTATAGGAATAGGCTACACAGGCCCTTTTTCGGAAATGGCGACTGTTAGAGGTCGTGCAGGACGTACCCCGTAATGAAGATCTGTGTATGTGCTAAGTGTGCAGCCATTTTGTTTTGCAAGACCGCAAAGATAAGGCTGTATTCGATCTAAATCAAATATTTTATAACACAGGCTATTCTTCGCTTTCTTCGGCAGCTGTTTCTATCATGGCTTCGGCGGTGCGGTGGCCCAGGTAACCGTCTATCAGATAGTGCGCCAGGTATAGGAGCGGTGTGAGGGCGATGGCAATGAAAAATTTATAAATGTAATTGATGGCCGCCACCGACATGACAAGCGAAAGCGGCCAGTTGCCGAAAATGTAAAAGGCCACAAAAAGCACCACCACACTGTCGATCAGCTGCGACACCAGCGTAGAGCCCGTTGCCCGCAGCCAGATCTTGCCGCTGCCTGTAAAGGAGCGCAGCCAATGAAACACGGTAGCATCCAAAAACTGCGAGATCAGGAAAGCCACCAGCGAACCAATGATGATTCCCAGCCCCTGCCGGTAAATGGAGTTGAAAGCGTAGTCGATGTTAAAGGGATTGCCGGCTGCATCCTGGTTGTTGAGTTCCAGCCAGAACGCAGCGGGTGGCAGACCTGTCACCACCGTGATCACCAGGAAAGCATACAGGATCAGGATGACAGTGAGGATGCTGATTTTCTGGACGCCCTTCTTGCCAAAGTACTCGTTGATGATGTCGGTGGTCACAAACACGACCGGCCAGATGATGACGCCCGCTGTGAGGTTGAAGTCGAACTTCTCACCCAGGAGCCCGATCTGGGCACCCGGCATACCAAAGAGCGCTTCCGCGGAAAAAATTTTCACACCGATCAATTCCGCCAGCAGTGCGTTGGCCAGAAAGATGCCACTCAGGACAAGGAACAGGTTCGTGCGTTTTTTTTCGAGGGAAGGGGTTGCCGCCATAGGTATAGAAATGGTGCAGCAAGATAGGGATTTTGCAATTAAGAAACCTGCAGACCACAGGCATTGCCGGGCTTATTCCTGCACACAGAAAATGCTGCCTTCCACCGCCAGGTCCGTTTTCGGGAACACTTCCTTTGCTTCCTCCAACAGAGGCGTCAGGTCTTTGTAGCGCACCGAGAAGTGACCGAGCAACAAGTGGCGTACCTGCGCGGCGGCGGCCATCTCAGCGGCTTGCCGGGCGGTGCTGTGGAAGGTATAGTGGGCGCGCTCCCGCATGTCGTCAGCAAAGGTGGCTTCGTGGTAAAGCAGGTCGACGCCCCGCAGGTAGGGGAGCAGGTCGGGCTTATACCTGCTGTCGGCGCAGTAGGCGTAGCTGCGGCTGCGCTTGGGCTCCAGTGTTACCACGGAGTTGCGCACCAGCACATTGCCCTGCTCGTCGCGTATGTCCTCTCCCCACTTCAGGCGCACGAGTTGCGGTGGCGTCAGGAAGCCGGGCAGGTTCTCTTTGATGAGCGGACGCGGCTTGGGTTTTTCGCGGAACAGGAAACCACAGCAGGGGACACGGTGCTCCATCGGGAGGGTGTGTACTGTAATCTTCTTGTCCTCGTAAATTTTGCGGTAAAGGCCGGTATCAAGCTCATGAAAAGTAAGCTTGAAGCACAGGTTGGTGCCGGAGTATTTGAGCTGCAGACTAAGGATTTCGGAGAGGCCGGGAGGGCCGAAGAGGTGCAAAGGCTGCTGGCGGCCCTGCAGGTGCATGGTAGAAAGCAGACCTGCCAGACCGAAGTAGTGATCTCCGTGCAGGTGGCTGATGTAGATGTTAGAAATGCGCTGATGCTTTATTTTGTAAAGCATCAGCTGCATTTGGGTTCCTTCTCCGCAATCAATCAGATGAAGCTGATTGTCGATTGTCAGCAACTGGGCGGTATGGTGCCGGTTTGCCGAGGGTGTGGCCGACGAACTGCCAAGTATCCTGAGTTCGAAATCCACAAAGTAGGTTTTGCTAGTCTTCCTTGTTGGTCAGGTCCTGCTCGATCTCGTGCAGAAACACGCGGTCGATCGCCTCTTCCACTGTAGGAAGAATGTTAAGCACAGACTCCAGTTTAGAGATTGTGATCAGTTTCATCACATGATCCTGCAGGCTGGTCAGAATCAGCAAACCGTTAGAAGAGTTGCAAAGTCTGTTCGCGATCAGGATAGAGCTCAGGCCTGAAGAGTCAGTATATTTTACGTTATTGAGGTCAAGAATCAGGTTGGTGATCCCTTCAGCATTCAATTTCACGAACTCAGATTTCAAATCCGGAGCGATTGAAGTATCCAGTTTTTTCTCGTCTATCGTGATAATCGTGTAGTTTTCTTTCTTATCAATCGTGTACTTCATAGATCTACCAGTAAAGGATTTAAACGCGAATGTACCAAAATCCACGTTAATAATTCTAATTTTTCTCGTTAAAAATGTTTTCTACGATGTGATTCTCAATGCGTGAGAGCACATTGTCGTAACTTTCCTTGTGAAACGGCTGCCCCGTGAAAACCTCGTAAAGCTCGATGTAGCGGTCCGAAATACTGTGCACCACTTCATCGGTCATTTCAGGCACGGTTTGCCCTTCTTTTCCCTGAAAGCCGTTCTCGATCAGCCACTGGCGCACAAACTCCTTTGACAGCTGCTTCTGCGACTCGCCGTTCTGCTGAAGCGTCTCGTATCCTTCCAGATAAAAGTAGCGCGAAGAGTCCGGCGTGTGGATCTCGTCGATCAGGTATACCTCGCCGTTGTAGCTGCCGAACTCATACTTGGTGTCCACCAGTATCAGTCCGCGCTTTGCGGCCAGTTCCGTGCCTCTTGCGAAGAGCGCCCGGGTATAAGCTTCTAATTTAATATATTCCTGCTCAGATACAATGCCTTTTGCAATAATTTCTTCGCGGGAGATGTCCTCGTCGTGCCCTTCGTCAGCTTTGGTGGTCGGGGTGATGATCGGCTCCGGCAATCTGTCGTTTTCGCGCAGGCCTTCTGGAAGCGCCACACCGCACACACTGCGCTTGCCTTCTTTGTACTCGCGCCAGGCATGCCCGGCCAGGTAGCCTCTGATCACCATCTCGACCTTGTAAGGTTCGCAGCGGTAGCCAATGGTCACGTTCGGGTCTGGCGTCGAAATTACCCAGTTCGGCACCAGGTCCGAAGTAGCCTTCAGGTTGATGCTCGCAATTTGGTTGAGTACCTGGCCCTTGTAAGGTATGGCCCTTGGCAGCACCACATCAAAGGCCGAAATACGGTCCGTTGCTAAAACGGCCAGGCGGTTTTCAAAATAATAAACGTCGCGTACTTTGCCTCTGTAAAAACCGGTCTGCCCGGCGAAGGAGAAATTCGTTTCTTTTATGGCCTCCATTAGGTCTGTTAGGTTAGAGAAAGGCAAAGTTAAAATATTTTTGTGGGTGAGCGTGATAAGGTATCGGTATAAATGTAAAATGCCTGCGCAGAAGGGATAAGCATCTGAGTAAAGACACTGCTATATACTCTTAAGTATAGTGATAGTTTTATATTATGAAATCTATTGTTTGTACATTATCCAGAATGTTGAGCAGGTGGTAATATTTTATCAGTCAGCTGCTCCCGGTAGTGAATGATGTTGTGCGCCATTCCTTTAAAAATTATAAAATGAAAAGGCAACATGGCGTACCAGTACAGCCTGCCTGCCAGCCCATCAGGACGGAAAGCGGCCAGTTGTTCAAGGTATTTGCCATCAGCCTCGCGGCATATTTTGAACTGCAACCAGGCCTCACCGGGAAGTTTCATTTCGGCATAAAGTAACAGACGGCCGGCCTTGTGGTCAACGGCCAGCACGCGCCAGAAATCGATCGAATCGCCGGCTTTTAAGTCAATTGGGTGCCTTCGCCCGCGCTGCAGCCCAACGCCACCCACCATTTTGTCGAGCAGGCCGCGGATCTCCCACAGGAAGTCAGTCTTGTACCAGCCCCGCGCGCCACCGATGCGCAGGACGTTCTCCATCACCTCTTCCGGAGCTCGGTCAAAGCGCATGCGCTGCCGGTCGGTAAGCACGCCGTGTTCTGGTATTTGTACAAAATCCATGAAGTCGAGCTGGATGTTGCCACTCACCAGCGCATCCTTCCAGCTCGAGACCACCATGTTCTGCTCCATCTTGGTAAAAGCCAGATTCAGAGCACTCTCGTAACTCAGGCACTTGCGCGGGATCAACTGCTGTATACTGCTGTCTTTCACCACCGCATCGTTGCGCAGGCTCTCCACCAGACTGCGGGCAAGTGCAAAGTTGGTGCTCGTGACAAAGTACAGCCAGTAGGAGGAAAGCTTGGGCGTGAGTACCGGCAAGGTATAGATGCGCCGCTTCAGGTTTCGGACTTTGGCCAGTTGCAGCAGCATTTGCTTGTAGGTGAGCACATCCGGCCCTCCGATCTCGAAGCGCTTGTCGTAACAGTCTGCACGGCCGAGCACAGCGGTCAGGTAAAACATGACGTCGCGGATGGCGATGGGCTGGCAGCGGGAGTTGAGCCAGCGGGGTGTCACCATTACGGGTAGCTTCTCCACCAGGTCGCGGATGATCTCAAAAGAAGCACTGCCCGAACCGATGATGATGGCTGCCCGAAGCACGGTGAGCTTCGCTTTGCCCTGGGCAAGCACGTCCTCCACCTGCCGGCGCGACGAAAGGTGCTTCGACAAATGCACGTCGTTGGCGATTCCGCTCAGGTATACGACCTGCCTGGCACTGGTCGTATCGAGGTAGTTGACGAAGTTCGAGGCCGATGCTTTTTCGGCCTCCTCGAAGTCTGCGGTACCCGAACCCATGGAATGCACCAGGTAGTAGGCCGCCTCAATATCGCGGGGTATATCCTGCAGACTTTCCGGCCTGAGCAGATCGCCTTTTACTACCTGTACTTTGTCCTGCAGACTTTCCAGTAGCTCGAAGCGGCGCGGGTCCCGGACAAGGCAAACCACCTCGTGTTGTGCCTCTACCAGCACAGGCAGGACTCGCTTGCCAATGTAGCCGTTTGCGCCGGTCAGGAGTATTTTCATCGGGTTCTGTCAGGTAGTTTATACCTGCACAACAGGTATAGCTTAAGATTGTTATGGGCAGGCAATTATACTTATTCGAAGACAGTAAATCAACAGGTATAGCGGGCGGTTCTTATAATGTGTGTAAGTTGCTGATAGGCAGGTGTATGAAATTGATTTTTTAGATGAATTTGAAATTATTTGAAATAATTATTTGGATTATTTAAAATGCTGCTCTAGCTTTGCATCATCAAGTCTGATATCCCTTTGTGGGTATCGATTTATAAAGAAGCGCGGAGAGACAGGCTCTGTGAAGCGCTAGCAACCAGCCTCGGGCAAGGTGCTAATTCCTGATTCCGGAAGTCCGGATGTATATAAATTGATAACGTTATGGAAAAGGGAACCAAGCCAACACAACTTCTTTTATTTTTTACACCGGCAGCCCAGCTGCCTGTTATTTCGCATGCCTATACCTGCGCTACTACCTGCTGTAGCCGAATGTGCATGTGTTGCTGCTGTTGCTAGCGCGACCAATCCCCCAACTTTTTGCTGCAATTCCGCCGAGCCACAGGTAGATCCTGTGAACGAACGCCTGTAGCCAATTCTATTCTCTTGTCTTAAAACAAGCTAATCTATTCTATATTTTTCAAAATTTTAATCAGCACGACTATGTCTCATACACATCATTTCGAAACGCTTCAATTACACGCCGGCCAGGAAATCGACCCAACCACCCGTTCCCGCGCCGTGCCCATTTACCAGACTTCCTCCTATGTTTTCAAAGACGCCGAGCACGGTGCTAACCTGTTTGCCCTGAAGGAGTTCGGGAACATCTATACCCGCATCATGAACCCCACCACCGATGTGTTTGAAAAGCGCATCGCCGCTTTGGAAGGTGGTGTGGCGGCAGTGGCCGTGGCTTCCGGACAGGCGGCGCAATTCATCGCCCTCAACAATATCCTGCAGGCCGGCGACAATTTCGTGTCCTCCAGTTTTCTCTACGGCGGCACTTACAACCAATTCAAAGTATCCTTCAAGCGACTGGGTATAGAGGTGCGCTTTGCCGAAAACGACGAGCCGGAAAGCTTTGCCCAACTGATCAACGAAAACACGAAAGCGATCTACGTGGAAACGATCGGTAACCCGCGCTTCAACATTCCTGACTTCGAAGCGATTGCCGCGGTGGCCAAAGCGCACGACATTCCGCTGGTGGTGGACAATACGTTTGGAGCGGGCGGATACCTGTTCAGGCCGCTGGAGCATGGCGCCAGTGTGGTAGTGGAATCGGCAACCAAGTGGATCGGCGGCCACGGCACCAGCATTGGCGGTGTGATCGTGGACGGCGGCAACTTTAACTGGGGCAACGGCAAGTTTCCGCAGTTCTCGGAGCCGTCCGAAGGCTACCACGGACTCAACTTCTGGGAGGTATTCGGATCTGACGGACCTTTCGGCAACATCGCCTTTGCCACCAGAGCCAGGGTAGAGGGCCTGCGTGACTTCGGTCCGGCGCTTAGTCCGTTTAATTCCTTTTTGCTGCTACAGGGCTTGGAGACACTCTCGCTGCGGGTGGACCGCACAGTGCAGAATGCGCAGGCGCTGGCCGAGTGGCTGGAGCAGCACGAGCTGGTGGAAAGCGTGAACTACCCGGGCCTTGCATCCAGCAAATACCACGGCCTGGCCAAGAAATACCTGAAACGCGGGTATGGCGGCGTGCTGTCTTTTAACCTGAAAGGTGACAAAAAGCAAACAGAGGTTTTCGTGAACAGCCTGCAGCTGATCAGCCACCTGGCCAACCTGGGCGATGCCAAAACCCTGATCATACACCCGGCCTCCACCACCCACCAGCAGCTTTCGGAGCAGGAGCAGCAGAGCGCGGGTGTGACGCCTACCTTGCTGCGCCTTTCCGCAGGTATAGAGCACCTTGACGATATCAAAGCTGATCTGGAACAGGCCTTTGCCAAAGTACGGCAGCACCAAGAACAACCTGTATTGAACGAAGCATAATGCCTGAACAATTAGTTTTTCATTACCAGAAACAATTCCAATTGGAGTCGGGAGCCTCGCTTCCCGGCTTCCAGCTGGCCTATACAACCTATGGACAACTCAACCAAGACCAAAGCAATGTGGTGTGGGTATGCCACGCCCTCACGGGCAGCTCGGACTTCACCGACTGGTGGGGCGAATTATTCGGGGAGGGGAAATTATACGCCCCGTCGGACTGGTTTGTGGTTTGTGCGAACACCCTGGGTGGCTGCTATGGATCCACGGGACCACTTACAGTTAATCCGGAAACGCTACAACCCTACTACCACAGCTTCCCGCAACTGACCAACCGCGACATCGTGCGCGCCTTCGATCTGCTGCGGCAGGACTTAGGTATAGCGCAGGTGCATACCTTGCTCGGCGGATCGCTGGGCGGGCAGCAGGCGCTGGAGTGGGCCATCCTGCAGCCGGAGGTGTTTGAAAATCTGATCCAGGTGGCCTCCAATGCGCGGCATTCGGCCTGGGGCATCGCCTTCAACGAAAGCCAGCGCATGGCCATCCGGCAAGACCTGACCTGGCAGGGCAATACTGCTGAGGCAGGTATAGCGGGTCTTAAAACAGCCCGTGCCATCGCCATGCTTTCTTACAGGCACTATACCTGCTACGAGGAGAGTCAGCAGGAGCCGGGCAACAGCATCACCGACGATTTTCGGGCGGCCTCTTACCAGGTATACCAGGGCGAAAAACTGGCCAGTCGCTTCAACGCCTATACCTACTGGCTGCTTTCCAAAGCCATGGACTCGCACAACGTTGGCCGCGACCGGGGAGGTATAGCCAAAGCCCTGGAGCGGCTCAAAGCGAAAAGCCTCTTTGTTGGGGTGGACACCGACCTGCTTTTCCCGGTGGAGGAGCAGGAGCACCTGCACCGGCTGGTGGCAGGCTCCCGCTTCGCGCTGCTGCACTCCGGCTATGGGCACGACGGTTTTTTAGTGGAAACGGCACAGCTCACGCAGGCCATCCGGGAATTTTATGAAACAGAAACAGTTAAGCACATTCACTATGAAAATACAGAAGTTTAAGAAACGCATTGGGCTGATCGGCTTCGGCTGTGTAGGGCAGGGGCTGTACGATGTGGTAGAGGCCAACCGGCACCTGGGCTGGGAGATCGGCAGCATCTGCGTGAAAGATAAAGAGAAGCCGCGCTCGCTGCCAGCATCTGCCTTCACCTACGATGTGCAGGAAGTGCTGCAGGACTCTAGCATTGACATCATTGCAGAACTGATCAGCGAACCAAAGGAGGCACTCGCCATACTCCGGCAAGCCTTGCAGCAGGGTAAAACCGTGGTGTCGGCCAACAAAAAAGTGATCGCCGAAAACCTGCCGGAGCTGATCCAACTGCAGCAGCGGCACGGAGGAGTATTGTTGTACGAAGCCTCTGTGTGCGGCAGCATACCGGTGCTGCGCACACTCGAAGCCTACTATGGCTCGGAGCCACTGGTGGAGGTGCGCGGGATTCTGAACGGATCCTCTAATTATATATTGAGTAAGCTGCACGCAGAGCATGGTAGTTTCCAGTCTGCCCTGGCGCAGGCGCAGGAACTGGGCTTTGCGGAGGCTGACCCGTCGCTGGACGTGGAAGGGACAGATGCCCTACACAAACTTTGCATCCTGGCGGCGCATGCCTATGGTTTGCTGGTGCACCCGGATGACGTGCTGCACTTTGGCATCCAGCATATTACCTCTGAAGCCGTTGAGCTGGCCGATGCACTGGGTTGCCGCATCAAGCTGGTTGGTTCTCTAAAAGCTGCTCGCGATGGGCAAGTGGCACTACAGGTGTTGCCTACACTTATACCTGAAACGGATACTTTGTTTGATGTGGAAGCGGAATTCAATGGGCTGGAGATAGAGGGGCAGTTCGCCGGGAAGCAGTTCCTGAAAGGGCGCGGTGCCGGCAGTCACCCCACCGGCTCTGCTGTGTGGGCCGATATTTCGGCTGTAGTGCGGGGTTACCGCTATACTTACCCCAAGCTTTGCACCAGCCAGGCGAGGGCCACATCGGGAGATGAGCAGACCACTATTTTGCTGCAGGGAGAGCCCGATCGTATAGCGGAAATTCTGCAACTGTTGCAGCCTGCCATCCGGCACCAGGCTTCGGATCATAGCCAGGTTATCCTGTCGCTGACGCCGCATGAACTTAAGGTGCACCAAACCTACCTAAAGAAGCAGGGCATTTTTGTGGCGGCTATACCTGCAAAAGTTGCGCTTGATATAGTACCAGAAGTCCTCAACAGCAAGGAAGCTATACCTGTAGGAAGCTTATAAGTTTAGTTTATGTTCAATTAAGTGGAGACATCCGGAAGAACGATTTTGTAATTGGTGAATGTATAAAAATAATTCAATTTAATTTTTTATATAATTGTAATTTTAAATTGTATATTATTTGTATAGGTATGTTATAATAAATAGGATTAAAGTCTTGAGCAAAGCATTTTAAAATATTTAATTAAATAACCCTGTCATTTTCATCTGTTTGTGGTTTTACTATCGTACAAAGAATATTTATGGACGATTCATAATACCCGACAGCAATGAAAATCTATATACCCTGGCTAAGCTCTCTACTTCTGATAATTATATTTTCATCATGTAGAAATGACAACGTTTCGCCTATCCGGAACGTGCGTTTTGACCCCGGTCTGTTAAATCCGCTGCAGGCGGCTGGTGGGATACCCTGCACCGCTCATACCTATTATTATAATGGTGCGGAAAAATCGCTGGGCACGGTTTACAGCGGCATGATACTTTTGTCTTTCACCGACGGATTGAATCAGGAGCAGGCCACGGCCGCAGCGGCCCGTCATGGGTTTATAGCGGAACTCGGACAGCCGATCCAGACAAACTCTGCCCGGCTGTATCCGGCCAAACTGGCCGCGGGGCTCAACTGCCGGCAGGTAGAAGTGGCGCTTTCTGAAATTTCAAAAGACCCGGCTGTGGACTACGCCGCTCCTTATTTTGAATCAGCAGGCGGACAGTTGTTGGGTATATCGAACGAATTTATAGTGGAGGTGGAAGAGGGCCGACAGGAAGCTGCGAAGGTGCTAAAGCGACTGACGGAGGCAACCGGAACCGAGCTAGTGAGCACCTTGAGCGAAGGCACCTTTGTGTTTCGCGCCGACAAAAATTCACAGGGCAATGCCCTCGAAATGGCTAACTTTTTCAACAAGCATCCGCTGATAAAACACGCTGAGCCAGATTTTGTGGTTTCGCTGGCCATGTAAGATACCTGATTGTGATGGTTTTGGGTTAAGAGTGAGAAAGCCCCGCCTCCTTAAATTGGAAGCGGGGCTTTCATTTTGTAAATGGGGTAAGTACAAGAGCTACCCAAGGTATACGGCAGCGGCTTTTTCTCTCAGATTATAGGAGGAAGACATCACTTCACCATAAGCGCCTGCTGTGCGGATCGCGATCAGGTCACCGCGGTTTGTCTCAGGCAGCACCACCGCTTTGCCGAAACAGTCGGAGGACTCGCAGATGGGACCCACCACATCGTAGCGCTCTTCAGGGCCCTTGCTGGTCAGGTTTTCTATTTTGTGATACGACTGGTACAGTGCCGGCCGAATCAGCTCGGTCATGCCGGCATCCAGGATGGCAAAGTTCGTCGACACGCCTTTTTTGATGTAGAGGACCTTCGAGATAAGCGTTCCGCTCTGGGCAACCAGGGCGCGTCCCAATTCAAAATGCACCTGCTGGTTCGGGCGAAGTTCCAGAAACTGGTTGAACAAAGAGAAGTACGCCTCAAAATCAGGTATAGGCTGCTCGTCCGGGCTGTAGTAATCCACCCCAAGTCCGCCGCCCACGTTGATGTGCTCCAGCTGCACCTGCTGCGATTCAAACCATTCCTGAAATTCGTTTACGCGCGTGCACAGGTTGCGGAATGCCGACAGGTCCGTAATTTGCGAACCAATGTGAAAATGCAGGCCAATCAGCGACAGGTTGGGCAGCGTTTTGAGCAGCGCCAGCACGTCAGGCAATTCCCAGGCGTTGATGCCGAACTTGTTTTCCTCGAGCCCTGTCGTGATGTACTTGTGCGTGTTGGCGTTCACGTTCGGGTTGATGCGCAGCGCGATGCGGGCCGTCTTGCCCTTGGCTTCCGCCAGTTCGTTCAGCACGATCAGCTCGTGGCTCGACTCGCAGTTGAAGCAGAAAATATCCTGATCCAGCGCATAGTTGATCTCAGCATCCGACTTGCCTACGCCCGCAAACACCACGTGGTGCGCCGGGAATCCGTTTTCGATGGCGCACTTCACCTCGTTTCCACTCACGCAGTCAGCCCCGAAGCCCGCAGCGCGCATTTCGTCCAGGATCGGGCCGTTTGTGTTGGCCTTTAGGGCATAGTGAACCTGAAAGTTATACCTGGCAGCCTCCTGGCTGACCCGCTGCAGGGTTTGGCGCAACAGGTTGAGGTCGTACACATAAAAGGGAGTGGCGTGCTGCTGCAACTCCTGCACAGAGAGATTAAGCATTTTTCTGGTTCCTTTCAAAGATGCCCTCGTTCAACAGGATCAGGGATCTTTCTTTATCGGTTGTGTTGATCAATAAGCTGATGTTGTTCTTGCTTCCGCCATACGAGATCATGCGAAGCGGAATGTCTTTAAGCGCCTCAAATATTTTCAGTCCCGAGCCGCTGCGTTCGGCGATAAAATCCCCCACGATGCAAATGATGCTCTGGTTCTGGTCGACTTCCACCTGCCCGTACTCCTGCAATTCGCGGGTAATTTCGGTCAAAAACTTCGGGTTATCAATAGTCAGCGACACAGCCACCTCAGAAGTCGTGATCATGTCGATCGGGGTCTTATACCTTTCGAACACCTCGAACACACTGCGCAGAAAACCATAGGCCAGCAACATGCGTCCCGACTTGATCTTGATGGCCGTGATGCCGTCTTTCGCCGCTACCGCCTTGATGCCGCCTTTTCCCGTCTGGGCTGAGATGGTAGTGCCGTGCGCCTGTGGCTGCATGGTGTTGAGCAGGCGCACCGGAATATTCTTCTGCTTGGCCGGCTGTACACTCGAGGGGTGCAGGATCTTGGCCCCAAAGTAGGCAAGCTCCGCCGCCTCGTCAAACGACAGCTCCGCGATCGGGAAGGTGTCTTTGACAACACGCGGGTCGTTGTTGTGCATGCCGTCAATATCGGTCCAGATCTGAATCTCACTGGCGTCTGCGGCAGCACCGATCAGCGAAGCCGAGTAATCCGAACCACCCCGCTTCAGGTTGTCTACTTCGCCAAAGGCATTGCGGCAAATGTAGCCCTGCGTGATGAACAAGTTGGTTTCAGGGTATTTCTCCAGTTCGAGTTTCAGGTTCTTGCTGATATAGGCGGTATCCGGCTCCTCGTTCTCGTCGATCTTCATGAAGTTGAGAGCTGGCAAGAGAACCGATGCTATACCCTGCTCTTCGAGGAAGAACTGAAACAAAGCCGTTGACAGCAGTTCGCCCTGCGCCAGCACGGCACGCTCTTCATATATCGTGAAGAGGTCGAGTGTGAACGAGCGGATGTGATCAAAATGAAGGGAGATCAGTTCGAGCGCCTGTTTTTTCTTTTCGTCAGTCTGGTAGAGCGCTTCTACTACCTGTTTATATTTATCGTGTAGCGCGTCGATGAGCGCATTGGCTTCCTGGTTGGCATTCTGGTAGAGCGTTTCGGCAATCTGTACCAGCTGGTTGGTGGTACCCGACATGGCCGAGAGCACCACAATTTTTGGCGACCCGTCGTTGATGAGGTCCGCCACCATTTTCATTCTTTCAGCCGACCCTACAGAGGTGCCGCCGAACTTTAAAACTTTCATGTAATCAGTTTGAAATAAAGGGTATAACCAGAAGATGGTCAGGTATAACCTTTTGCAAGGTATAAGATGAGCAAAATCCGGCTGCAAATTTAACAAATTCAGTGCAGAAGTGTCATAAGCAGTAAAAAGAAAAGGCAGCCAATTTGCGGCTGCCTTTTCCGTGGATGTTATACCTGTCGTTTAGTTTTTCATGATTCGGGTGGTGGACTCCATGCCCGCGCCCACAACTTTCAGGATGTACATACCTGACTGTAGCTGCTCCAGGTTAAGCTCCAGTCTGTTCAGGCCGGCATCCAATGGCAGTTCCTTGTTCAACACACGGCGTCCGTTCATGTCGTAAATGGTCATTACAGTTACCTGCGACTCTGGTGCCATAAGCGTCACTTTGATCACATCCTGGAATGGGTTCGGATAGGCCTGCGTAGCCAGTTCACGCGCCAAACCCATGGCATTGACTGCAATCACGTTGCTGTAAGCAAACTGTCCGTCGATGTCTACCTGCTTGAGTCGGTAGTAGACAGTGCCCTGCACCGGTGTGCGGTCTGTAAACTGGTACTTGGTTTCCAGGCTGGCCGTGCCTTTGCCTTTCACGGTGCCTACTTTCTCAAAGCTCCTTGCATCGAGGCTGCGCTCTATCTCAAAGCGGTCGTTGTCCAGTTCCGAAGCGGTGAGCCACTCCAGGTGCGCCTGGTTGTTACGGACAGTAGCCGTGAAGTATACCAGCTCGACAGGGAGCGGTATGATGATAGGAGAGTCCTCATCGATGACGATGGTCAACACGACATCAGTTACGTCTCCCAAGGAGTCCACTAGTCTAATGCTTAGTTGATAAATGCCTGTTACAAGCAAATCCGGGTTTCCTACGGTAATGTTGCCGTTAGTTGGTGAAAGTATAAAACCCGGAGGCAGCGAGCCGCTCAGTAGTGTAGCTGCCGTTATGCCGCCATCTGTGTCTACCGTGTAAGCCAGTGTGTCACCACTCATGTATTCATCCCTGTATTTAGGGGGCAACACCACATAGGAAGCTTCACAGTTAACCGTGATTCTGACAATGTCTTCTACTGCCGGAGTTGGGGTGCCGCCGCAAGTGGTCACGACTGACCAACGGAATTCATAGATACCTGAAACAAGGCCGCTGACCGTGGAGTTGGGGTTGTTTACGTTGGCGAAAGTCGGATCTGTACTTCCCGCTGGTTTAGTCACAATAGACCAGGTACCAACACCCGGCGCGGCTGACTGAGCTGCGAGCACAGCTTCGGTTCCACAGACAGTTGCATCCTCTCCGGCATTGGCTATACCTGGGTTGTTTGTCACTTCCACTGTAGCAGTCTGCAGTACTCTGCGAGCAGGACAGGAAGGACTCGACACTTCCACATAGAAGGAATAGGTGCCCGGTGTATTCAACGCTGCTGAAGGTACGGCAATTATGTTGCCCGTGCCCTGTAGGTCATTTGCTATTTGTGTTGCAGAACCGCCGGGGGCAACCTGAAATACATCATACAGGTAACTGGTATTGGCTTGGGTAGATACATTTATGACTGCCGGACCTCCGATACATACCCTGTCATTGGTGGCAAATACCGGCCTGTCGATGGCTGGCCCGGAGATGTTAGCCGTGTAACGCCCTGCATCTGTCAGCACACATTGATTGGCATTATTAGTAATGACAACGCTGTATGAAGCGTTGAAGTTAACCGGACCTGTTGATAGGTTGATCGCTGATCCAGTTCCGGCAATCGGGGTTCCCACCAGCTCACCAGTTGCCTCGTTCAGCAACTGATAGGTATAGCCTGATGCAGAGGTGCTGAGCTGCAATGTGACAGCAGAGCCTGCGCAAACATTGCTTGTCAGCGGCGTAACGGTGTAATTGGTTGGCGCTTGTGGCAGCACGGATCTGGTGATTGTTTCGGTCAGGATGGCTTCACAGCTTGCAGGCAGGCTCTCTCCTGTAGCGCCGGTGACCCTGCGTGCTCTCACCGATAGCACCACATCCCTGTTAGCGTTTGTAGTGTTGCTGATAGGTCCTGAAGTGATTGTAATCGCATCACCCGTACCCATTACAGAAGCGCCGGATACTTCTCCATCAGCCAGTAAGGTATAGATTACTCCTAACTGAGACGCGGCCAGGTTTACGACCACAGGTGTACTCCCTCCACAGATGGTGGCCGGTGTGCTGGAAGAGACCGTGAAGGTAGTGGTCAGTGGCTCGCATTCCACTATCACGCTTTCGGCTAATTCACTCTCGCACTGTCCGGTTGCTGTCACAGTAGCGCTTATCTCAGCACCCGGGAATATCTCTGAGCGTGAAAAGCCAGTGATGCTCCAGCTGCCATTTTCAGGTATAGAGATGGGTGTGAAGGGCGTGCCGTCGATATAGAGTGTTAGTTGTGTGCCGCCAGGGCCTGTTCCTGAGATCGTGGTAGCGGCTTCCAGGATGGGGCTGTTGATGGTGAGGCCTTCTGCCGATGTCTGAGCAGTAGCGGTTACCGGTTCAGAGTCCGGGCTTTGTGTGCCACCCGGCGCTGTGGCCCGTGCCGTGAAGGCCGTGCCCTGCGGAATGGAGAGTCCGGTCACTGTCCAGAAACCGTTCTGATTAACGGTGGTGGGCGAGCCAACTGCAGTGCCACCCGCATATACCTGAATTGAGGTGCCGGCTGGTTCTGTTGATGTACCGGTTACAGTCGTTGTCACACCACAGTAATCTCCGGTGATAACGGGTGCTGTAGTCGGGCAGCTGGTTACGGTTACGTTTGATGACTGTCCATAATAAGTAGTTGCCGTTCTGGCTCTGGCGAATAAAGTGTTTCCGGCAGTGAAACCTAAATTACCTGTAAAACTCCAGTTGCCAGCAGCATCTGCTTGTGCCGTATAGGCATTATCTGTTGTTGTTACCAGGTATATCGGGCGGTCGTTGAGGAATACCGTCACGAAAGCATCTGGCGCGGCTGTTCCGGAAACTGTAGACGAACTGACGCAAACTGGTGAGGTGATAGTAGTTGCAGGGCTGGTTGCTGTAGTAGGTAGGTTAACAAATGGGGCTGATGGATTTGACTGGCAGCCTGTGCCTAGCTGCTGTGTTGCTGTGAACACGCCATTGCCAATACAATTATTATTTCCGCTACCACCGCCAGGTGCACATACTGTAAAAGTCCACGCGCCTGTAGTACTGGCTGTTACAAAAGTAGCGCCAGTGGAGTTCGATAATAGTATGCCATTTCGATAGATTCTGATGATAGCGTTCGGCGCTGAAGTACCATTGAGTATCCTTCTAGGACCGTCTGCTCCAACAATTGCTGGCGGCGGAGTAGCACACACAGTACCTGTAACAATCACAGCATTGGATGCCTCTGAAACCGGACGGTTTGGAGCAGTGGCTGTAGCCGTGATCCGGTTACCTTCTGCTAGTGTTACACCGCTTGGTAATGTAAATGTCCAAGTACCTGTAGCTGTTACGGTTGCAGTACCAAGAGCAGTGCCATTTCGCAAGATTTGAATGATCGTTCCAACTGGCTCCCGGGAGGTGCCTGAGATAGATGTAGCAGCTGTAGTAATAGGGGAGCTAATCACTGGCGCAAAAGTCCTGATCTGAGAAATTTCGTTTGCTACCAGGTTATTGAGCGTAACTGGAGGCGTTACACCAATGATATCACGCCAGGCTGCAAGCGCATCCTGATTGTAAGTTCTGAAATCAACCCCCGCTACGTCAGTCACTAAACTTAGATCTGACAGCGCACTGCGTCCAAGGTTGAGGGTGCTGGCCACCATACGCAAAGGCGTGGTGGATGTGATCTGGTTGTTAAAAGCGGTAAGTGGAACATAAAAATCATAGAAGTAATCCGGGTCGCCGCCGCCGGTTGAGGCTGCCTGTGCCCGCTGAGAGAACTGCGTAACGGCGCCACTAAAGAGTGTTTGTGATGATGTGCCAGTGTGACCGATGAGCCTCACCTCAGAGTTTGAGAAGAGGACCACCTCAAACTCAAAACCCGGATTTGCGCCAGTGCCTGCAAAAGTATTGTCTGAGTCGATGAGGACACTGTAGCCCCGCGCAGCAGATGAGATACCACCCACCCGCAGTCTGAACATGAGGTTTCTGCCATCAAAATATACCTGTAGCGGAGAGGGAGGCGCAAAATCCGTGTGGCTTCCGGCTGTTCCGTTTTTAACATCCCCCAAAGGCTCTGATGCCAGCGTGGGTAATGCTCGATAGGGGATTTCACTGATGCCTTCTCCAATGTCATTGGCGCCTGAGAATCCGGTGGCTGTTGTCGATATATAACCGTCGCCATTTGGGTCTAATATAACCTCTCCACCGTTTCTGGCTGGCTGTACAATCATGCCAGATGTTTGCGCAAAAGCGCCTGCGATCGTGACTACGAGTAAAATAGCAACCCAGAGGCTGCTTCGTAGAAACGAGACTTGTATAAATTTTTTCATAGTCTGGGTAAAAGTTTGTTATAGCAAGTATTTGGTTAAAGGGTAATTAATACAATAAAAAGTAGTGTGAATCAGGCAGGTCGTGCTCTGTTCTCACTTTTAGATTGTATTGAGTTATACGTGCCTGTGCTATAAAACTTTAGTGTGCAATTGGACAGGAATTGGAAAGATAGGCGGCGGTAAATTGTATTAATAAGTTCTTATATTCCTATACATTAATTAAGCTGGAGGTGAAAATTGGCCAGTTTCCTATGTTATGTTCGATTTCACAGAGTGGGAAAAGAGGAAAGTCAACCACAATCAAACAGTGACTAAATAAAGCTTCTAAATCTGTGCAATATTGGAAAAGGAGCTTAGGGGAATGTATAATGGAAATGTACAATAATTGTACTATATAGAAGATGTCTATGAATTGGATTAAGACGGGTGTATTAATTGTAATTTTTAATTATATTTCTAAACTAAACGAAGGATGATACTAGCGGCATTTCCACCAAAACCTGCTGCGTTTATCATAAGGCGTTGCATGCCTGTGAGGGACGAAGTTGGGAGCAATAAAGGATAGTTAGGCGGGGTAATTTGTTGTTGATCAAGTAAATACAAGGCATACTGTAAATTAAGGGCACCGGAGGCGCCTAGCGTATGACCAAGCAGGTGTTTATTCGTGGTGATAGCGGGTAGCTTACTTCTGAAGGTTGCTTTAATTGCACTTAATTCAGCCATGTCGCCCGCTCTGGTGCCAGGTGAATGGGTGATGATGGCATCAATCGTTTGCTGATGGCGGGGGAGCTGTGCCAGGGCATGCTGCATGGATTGTTGAAAATTGAGTCCTTCAGCGGATATACCTGTTTTGCTTTTGATTGGCTCAAAACCGAAACCAACTGCTTCGATCACCACATCGCCCTGGATAAGCTGAGAGGCAGCTGCTTTCTCGAGTGCCAGTACGGCTGCGCCTTCGCCTAACGCAAAGGTATTCTCACCAGAAGTTCCATAAGGTTGGCAGGGAAAAGGTTGGTCGTGCATTGAAGAGTAGATTCCGATCGCTTTCATCTGGGCAATCGTGAAATCGGTGAGTGGCGCTTCGGTGCCGCCAGCCAGAAAGCGGTTGGCCATACCTGCCCGCAACCAGGCAACGCCGTTTGCTACGGCCATGAGCGCCGTGCTGCAGGTAATAGAGTGGCTGATTTGCGCACCGCCTGCATTCACGGCATGGCCTACCCAGCTTGATAAATTTCCCAAGGTAGTCGTGGGGGAGGAAGAAGCAGAGAGCCGCTGTTGCTGGAAGGCCTCAAAGTGCTGCTCAAACAGCCCGGTGGCCCCTCTGGAGGAACCGATATTCACAGCCAGATCTGGCTGTAGTACTGAGGGCGCGTTAAACCAGCCAGCCTGTTCAGCTGCCTGGCGGGCAGCGTAGATGGCCATCAGCACGGAACGGTCGAGCTGGCGATAGCTGGGGTTCTCTGCCTGGAGTTTTTGCAATGCCGCTTCGCCTGCTGCGGATAGAGCGGCTACAGGAGTAGCTTGTCCCTGGTGTTGCCAAATAGAAAATGATGGTCTGCCTGACAAATACGCCTGCGCTGCGGACTGCTCATCCGTACCCAGAGGTGAGATAACACCACAGCCCCTGATCACGATATGTTCTTTTGCGCTTTCCAATGCGGGGCAAAGGTAAAAACAAAGATCGGGGCAACAAACGTGTGTCACCCCGATCTTTGTTTTGTGTACCAGGAAAACTAGTGCGATTTGATCAGTTTCATGGTGGAATTAACGCCGCCGCCAGTCACACGAAGGAAGTACACGCCTGTCGCCAGTTGTTGAGTTGAAAGCTCAAGCGTGCTATACCTGCCTTCAGAATTTATCTTTTGCTCGATCACCACGCGGCCCTGTGCATCAACCACAGTCACCTGTATCGGACCAGCCGTTTCAGTTGCTATACCTACCAGCACGCTGTGAGAGAATGGGTTCGGGTAGGCTTTAACCGAAGTGCTTGCTTCCTTCAGGTGTGCTGCCAAGGTTTTGCTGTATTCAAACGTGCCATCATAATCCACCTGGCGCAGGCGGTAGTAGTTCACTCCTGTACCCGGGTTCTTGTCAGTGAAGCTATAAGAGTTTGTAAGAGTACTGGTGCCTTTGCCTTTCACCTGGCCAATGAGGGTAAACTTGCGTCCGTCCTGGCTGCGCTCCACCTCAAAAAGGTCGTTGTCGCGTTCGGAGGCAGTTGTCCATTGCAATAATACCTGGTTTTGCTGGGCCACCGCTTTAAATGAAACCAATTCGACCGGAAGCGCCGTGATGCTCTGGAGTTCGATCTTTTGCTCGAGCTCAACCGGACAGCCGGAACTGATGTGGCGGGCTACAGCGGTATAGGTTTTCTTCTCAGAGCTTACCACATCCGAAACAAGCACTATATCAGCCCCATTGCCGGCTACCGGCGTTCTGAAATCCGTGCCATTCAGACGGAGCTGGTAGAGCACATTCACCTCCGAATTCTTAATGATCAGGTTCATGGTGCCATCAGCATTAAAGGCGCCTTCTATGAACTCAAGCGTCCTAGAGGGCAGGGCATATACCGTGATGGTCACTTCATTGCTCATCTGGGTGCCGCAGTAGGTCGGTGCTATACCCGAAGTGGCCTGTACATAAAAGTTGAAGCTGCCCGTTGTATTCAGAACCGGGGTTTCGAGCGTGATTTGACCACCCGTGCCAGCTACTGGCGCACCGACAGCGCTGTTGTCCGCCTTAAGCCTGATCTGGTAGTTCACGTTCAACTGAGAGCTTGTAACGGTTAGCATGGCTTTAGCTCCGATACAAATTTGTGTATTCTGAACCGTTACCATAAAAGCGGTCGGATTCGGGTTAACCGTAATATCAGCTGTATTATTCAGCGTAGCCGCGCCGCAACCCGGGCTTTCGCCGCGTACGGCGGCCACTTTGATTCTCTGGCTGGTGCTAAGTGGGTAAGAAGTAAGCACAATGTCACTGCCGTTGCCTAACACAGATGAGCTCAGGTCGGCTGTGTTGGCCTCGTTACGGAGTACGTAACTGATGCCCGGCTCAGAGTTGCTGATCCTGATCGTGGCGCTGCTGTTCTGGCAGATCGCGGAGGCAATGGCTGTTACTGCTTTGTTTCTGTCAGGTATGGTATTAGAGCACAACACTGTCGTACCTGCTGAATGCCTGCTTTCGTTTATGCCGATCGTACCGGAGGTAGCCGTGAGCACCCCACCGGCATACAATAGTTTTTCAATGTTACTGCTGCTCAGGCCGATCACGGTCCAGTTACCCGTTGCAGAAGAGGTAACCGTGCCTAAAAGATAGCCATCAATGTACAGGTTGATCGTGGTATTGACAGGACCGGTGCCTGAAACCGCAGTGGCCCCCTCCACATAAGAACCCGTGATGGCAGGTATAGCAGGTGTTGCTGAAGCAGCGGCCAGAACGGTTACGGTATTTGATAAAGCACTGGCGCCTTTGCCTGGTGCGGTGGCAGTTGCTGTAATGGTGTTGCCGCTTGTGAGCGCTGAAGCGGCAAGGCCGCCTAGGGTCCAGTTGCCATAGGCATCCACCACCGGACAGTTTGTAGAGCAGATGGCCTGAGCGTTACGGTAAACGGTGATCACGGTGCCAGCCGGCTCTGTGGACGTACCCGACACCGAGGTGGCACCTGCCCGGATAGGGCCGTTCAAGACCGGGGCTACAGAGGCTTCTGCCATCACAGTGGCAAAGGTCTCGTTCGACACGCAGATGTTCGGCGACAACGCACGAGCCGAAACCACCTGGCCTGCCTTCAGCACCATACCCGACATCGTCCATGCGCCTGTGCTTGTCGCCGTGGTGTTGCCAAACAACTTTCCGTTGATCAACACAATAACGGAAGCGTTGGCAACAGCGGTGCCCGAGATGGCCGTGGTGCTTTGCAGGATAGGGTTTGTAGTGATGGTAGGGGTAGCGGTGGTGGCCAGGTTGCCCTTGCCCACGCATACCTCGTTTGATCTGGCAGAGGAGCATTTGCCGTTTCCTTCTTCCAGTATCGCGTAATAGCTGCCGTTACCCAAAGTAACAGTTCCAGCCACGCATCCCTGTCCCGGGCTACAGTCGGTTGCATTCACACCGTCGCGGCATGTCCAGCCCCAGGTGCCATTAGCCCTTACCGGGATGTCAGGTATACCTAAGACCGGTCTGTCGGGCTCTCCGAATTTATAGATCCTGATGATGCTGCCTGCGGCTACCCCAGCCGGCACCGTTCCGGTGAATCCTTTGTCTGATGCGCACAGGATGGTAGGGGTCGCACTCGCCGGACAGATAAAAGCTGGTGATATCACCACAACCTCGTTCGAGAGATTGGAGACAGACTTACCTGTAGCAGTGGTTGTGGCAGTGAGTTTGTCGCTTGCGGCAAGTGCAGTGTTAGCAGGCAAGGTATAGGTCCAGGTGCCACCTGCGCCCACTGTCGTAGTGCCTAGTGGTGCGCCATTCAGGTATACGGTTACCACAGTGCCAGCGGCTTCAATGGATGTGCCGTTCACCTGCAAAGGATTTGCGGTTGTGGAAGTGCCTGCCGTGTAAGTTCCCGTCATTACCGGGGCAGCGCTGCGTAGCGACGGAAAATCAGAAGTAGGCGTTACGTTCAGGGAAGTCGGGATGATACTTTTGATAATGTTGGTGAACGCGGCCGCATAATTGCCGCCGTATACCTTGTCATCTATGCCGCCCACATCAGAGATAGGCCCGGCCAGTGCACTGTGCTGTGCGCTCATCACCGTGTTGGCCACCATGCGCACCGGAGTGCTGGCTGTGAAGGACGGAATGTGTTTAGTTATCTCGGAGAACGGCATGTAGAAATCGTAAAAATAGTCCGGGCTGCCACCGTTTGTGGTGTAGGCAATCGCTTTCTGGGCATACTGCTCGTAAGGCAGGTTAACCAACTGGCTTCCGACAGCTGGAGACGACACGCCATTGACATTGTAGAGCCGCACGCCAAAGCCGGTCGCCAGCAAGATCTCTACTTCAAAGCCCGGGTTGGCAGGTGTATAGTCCGGGTCAGCATCCGGACCCGTGTTGCCGAATTTGTTATCTGTGTCGATCAGGATGCTGTAACCTTTCGAGTTAGGTGCTATACCTCCCAGACGGAAACGGAACATGAGGTTGCCTCCAGACAAGTAGGTATACACCGGGTCTACGTTACCGAACAGGTATGAGAAATCAGAAAAACCATCAGAAGGTCCGCGCAGCAGGTCGCCCATTACCTCACCTGCCGGAAGTGGCAAGGCTCTGTACGGAATCTCGCTTTCCTGCACATCATTGAATCGGAAGCCCGGAGGAGTGGCAGGACTGGAAACATAGCCATCGCCGTTCGGGTCGAGCACGGCCCTGCCCGCTCCTATGGCAGGCTTCACGATCATACCCTTGGTTTGCGCGCGCAAGGCAGGGGTTACAAATAATACAAGCACCAGGCTCAACAAGACAGCCTTGAAGAAGGGTAAAATTTGATTCATATGGGTTAAGTAAATAATGGTGTGAAACTTAACCCTCCGATAGATAATATAGAGATGGTGAATCCTACTTTAGCTAAGCCTAGCTGGTTAATTGTAGATTTGGAAGAAAATTAAATGCCATTTTGTACAGTGCTTTTCACGCAGCAATAAATAGCGTGAAATGAAATGCAAGCCATTGATAATCAAAGGTAAATATTTTTTAGCGGGCCTGGCTTTATGCTGCTTTGGAGTGCAATCAGGTTGGGAAGGGAAGTGCAATTTTCCAAAAGCTGGAATTATTATCCTAACAGTGGAAATTTTTGAATGATTTGGATATAAAATATTGGGTTATGGTTAAGGTCGGAATGTGAAATATTGTAAGAAAAAAGCCGAATGCTGCTACGTGTTTATTATGGTATTAAATATCAATTGGCTAGTTGTCAGGCTTTTGGGTGTTAAGATAGTTTTGCCATGATCGCAGTGCATTCAGCTTTGTGCTTACACATTCGCCAGAATTCTGGGCTTTGTTTAGCTCGTATTTCCCAAAATGAATCTATTAGCTGCCTGTTAATCATGCAGTGTGGTTTGGGTAGGAGGTTCGAAGTAGCGCTCCCCCGTAATCAGTTGCTGCATGCCTTGTAGCGTAAGGTATACCTGGTCGAGTTGCGGGTCGGTGATGCAGTAGGGGGGAATCACATAGATGATGTTTCCAAGCGGACGCAGAATGACTCCTTGCTCCAACGCAAAGCTATAGATCGTATCGCCTAATTTATTGAAGTACGAAGTGCCTTCCGCTTCAAATTCGACCGCCAGGATCGTGCCTCTCTGGCGCACTTCCAGCACCTTAGGTTGGTACCGGAATTTTTTACTGAAAGCAGCATGGCGCTGACGGATGTGATCGATCTGCTGCTTTGTTTCTTCCAGCAGCAGCAAATCCAGGCTGGCCAGGCCGGCGGCGCAGGCTACCGGGTTGCCGGTATAGCTATGGCCATGGAACAGGGTTTTGCGCTTATCATCGCTTAGGAAGGCCTCGTAGATTTTCTCGTTGCAGGAGGTAGCCCCTAGTGCCATCGTGCCGCCCGTCAGCCCCTTCGATAAAGTGACCATGTCGGGCTGAAGCTGCAGGTAGTCGCTGGCGAAGGTGCGGCCCGTGCGACCGAAGCCCGTCATCACTTCATCGGCGATGGTCAGGATGTCATGCTGCTGGCAAATGGCGAGAAGCTGGTCCAAAACTTCCGGGTTATACATCACCATACCTGCCGTGCCCAGCACCAGTGGTTCATAAATAAAAGCGGCCACATCGCCCTCGTGTGCATAGGCTTCCAGCTGTTTTAAGGTTTGATCCTCGTTGCCAGGTATCGGCACATCGATAAAACACACCTCAAACAGGTAAGACCAGAAAGGAGCCGTAAAGGCACTACGGGCACTAACAGCCATTGCTCCGAAGGTGTCGCCGTGGTAGCTATTGCGGAAAGCGATGATCTTGCGCCGGGCTATACCTTTGTTCTGCCAATACTGGATCGCCATTTTGAGCGCTACCTCCACGGCAGTAGAGCCGTTGTCGGAGTAGAAAATACGGCTCTGGCCCTGTGGTAAAAGCTGGATGAGTCGTTCGGCTAAGGTAATGGCGGCCGGGTGTGTAAATCCGGCAAAGATCACATGCTCCAGCGTCTGTAACTGCTCGGCCACCTTCTGGGCAATGTAGGGGTGCGCGTGCCCATGCAGATTCACCCACCACGAAGCAACGGCATCCACATAGGTCTTCCCATCCTCAGCGTAGAGCAGCGCGCCCTCACCCTTTACGATAGGTATAGGAAGGGCGGCAGTCTTCATTTGCGTATAGGGGTGCCAGATGACCTGTTGATCGCGGGTAGCAAGAGTTGTGGTGGTGGACATGGTAAGATGTATTCGCTGTGCTGCGAAAGTAGGCAAGGGGAGGGGATTTACCTACCCTTGCCGGGGAAAAAGCGCTTGAGTATTCGTTTGCCGCGGCTGAGCATGGCGGGTGAGCCGTCTTTCATCAGAAACTCGATCTGGGCAAGTAATTCGTCTTTCACCCAGGGAAATTCAGGCTGCAGGTATACGAGCACGTCCAGGCAGTTGACTTTTACAGCGACGGGTGTACGTGGGTTGATCAGCCACTCGAACATGGTTTCTACCACGGGTTCACGGTTAGGCAGCGCCCGCCATGCCGCTTTGTAAAGCGGATTGTCTTCCGGGTTGGCGCAGCACATCAGTATTTTTGAAAAATGCCGCTGGCAGCTCTGGTTATGCTGCGCCGGCAGTGTGTCAGTGAAAACGGGCAGGTATGGCAGAAATTGCTTGGGAAAGGAATAGGCCACGCACTCCAGCACCCAGGCGGCGCGGAAGGCCACTGACCGATCCTGCTTAGAGGAACAAAACGCCAACAGCTGTTGCACCGAGAGCTTGCCCGAGTTCGTTTTCGCAGCGAGCTCCTGTATCTGACGTTTGCCTAACGGCTGACTCAACGCTTGCAGCAGTTCCTCTTCGTTCATAGGCCATGTATAAGGGCGCAGGTATAACACCTGCTCAGATTTTACCCAGGATCAGCCGCCTTTTCGGCAGCTGATCCTGAATGCGTTTTAAAGTACGGTAAGTGTCGTGGTTTTGTAGAGTTTACTCAATAGGCAATGGTGCGGTTTATCCTTTGTTATGTAAGCTTAAAGATAGGGTACGAAAGCCTTAGCGTACTCTGCCACAGCCTCCTGGCAAAAGTCAGCTTCCTGCCGGATGGAGGGCAAGCGTCGCAGGCCGGTATACTTCACAATGAAGTCCTCGGATGTCTGGTTTTCCTCGCCGTTGAAGATAATGCCCGCCACCGGCACTTTGCGGTAGCGCAGCACCTCTGCCGTGAGCAGGGTATGGTTGATCGAGCCCAGGTAATTCCTCGAAACTAGGATTACCTCCAGACCCAATTGCTGCACCAGGTCCAGCACGAGGTAGCGCTTGTTCAGGGGCACCATCAAACCGCCCGCGCCTTCCACGATCAGGTTATTCGCTGTCTCCGGCAGCTTCAGGCCGTGCACATCAATCTCAACGCCTTCGGCTGCCGCTGCCTTGTGCGGCGATGCAGCCATCTTTAGCCGGTAGGCCTCCGGGTGGAACACGGATCTTTCATTCGAAACTAGACTCTTGACCATGTCTGTGTCGGTGAAGTCCAGGCCGCCCGCCTGCACGGGTTTCCAGTAGTCGGCCTGCAGGGCTTCGGTGAGAATGGCTGCGGCAACTGTTTTGCCAACGTCCGTTCCGATGCCTGTTACAAAATATCTTTTCATGTACCTTTCGCTATGGCCTGCACGAGGCCGTCAATTTCTTCTTCACTATTATAGGCATGCACGATCACGCGGAGCCGCTCTGTGCCGGCGGGCACAGTAGGGGGCAGCACGGGGCGTACATCAAATCCAGCTTGTTGCAGTGCAGCCGCCAGCGCCTTGAGTTGCCGGGACTGATGCGGGAAAACAGATAGGATCACACTGTCTTCCGGGGTGCAGCGTATGCCGCTAAGTTTGTTCAGTCTTTGGTACAGTCGGGTAGCGAGTTGCTGCACGCGCTCACGCTCTGTCGAGAGTTCGGGAAGCAGGGTATAGGCACACTTCAGGGCCACCAACGCATGCGTCGGCAATCCTGTGGTATAAATAAATGCTCTGCTATAGTTAATCAAATAGTCGCGCAGCACCTGTGGCCCGACCACGGCGGCTCCGTGGCAGCCCATGGCTTTGCCGTAGGTGATCACCTGCGCAAATACCTGCTCCTGAAGCCCTAAAGCCCCAGTTAGTCCTTCGCCCTTTTCGCCGTAAAGGCCTACGGCATGGGCCTCGTCCACAATGAAAGCTGCTCCGAGCTCGCTGCATACCTGAGCCAGCTCTTTAAGCGGAGCCTTGTCACCATCCATCGAGTAGACCGACTCCGCCACCACGTATACCTGTCCGGTTGCGTGTTTCAGCTTTTGCCGCAAATCCTCCACGCTGTTGTGGCGGAAGGCATAGGTCTTGGCAAAGCTCAGACGCAGCCCGTCTTTCATGGAGGCGTGGCTTGCCTCATCATAAAACACGGTATCGCCACGCTGCGGCAGGGCAGATAACAGGCCCACGTTGGCCGTATACCCCGAGTTGAACAGCAGCGCCGCCTCTCCCTTGTGGTAGGACGCGATCATACCTTCCAGCTCTTCGAAAAGGCCGTGGTTGCCCGATAGCAGTCGGGAGCCCGTCGCCCCCAAAGGTAAATGTCTATAGTGCTCCTCTTCCTTGTGGATAAGCGCCCGCAGTTTCTCGCTGCGAGCAAGGCCGAGGTAGTCGTTGGAGCAGAAGTCAATGAGCCCGGCAGTGGTTTTGAGTGTGCGCAACCTATCCTGCGCCGCCCGCTCCGCCAGCTTCTGCTGTAGTTTTTGTGACAAAGGAAATTTTGACAAAGGACAAAGGAGTTAGTAGTAATACTGTAAAGTATAAAGTCTTTTGTCTTATGTCAAACAGTCTTTTGTCTAATTAGCAAACTGCTTGTGTTTCATCCTTAAAGGATTTTCTAGGTTTGAGGCCCAGCAAATCGAACATGGCTTTGTCGGCGTCGAAGTCAGGGTTTGGAGTTGTCAGTAGTTTCTCGCCTGTGAAGATGGAGTTGGCGCCGGCTAGGAAGCAAAGGGCCTGGTCGGTTACGCTCATCCGCTCACGGCCTGCTGACAGACGCACCATGGTCTTCGGCATCAGGATACGGGCTGTGGCGATCATGCGCACCATTTCCCATACGGTAACCAGTGGCTGGTTCTCCAGCGGCGTGCCTTTTACCGGCACCAGCGCATTCACGGGCACTGACTCGGGGTGCTGCACCAAGGTAGACAAGGTATGGAGCATGCCGATGCGGTCTTCGTCCGTCTCGCCCAATCCGATGATGCCGCCTGAGCAAACCGATATACCTGCCTTACGCACGTTCTCGATCGTGTCGAGGCGGTCGTCGTAAGTGCGGGTGGTGATGATGTTGGAGTAGTTCTCCTCTGACGTGTCGAGGTTATGGTTGTAGGCGTACAGGCCGGCCTCTTTCAGCTTTTCGGCCTGGTACTCGTTCACCATACCCAGGGTACAGCACACTTCCAGCCCCATCTCGTTCACGCCCTTTACCATGTCGAGCACCTTGTCGAAGTCGCGGTTGTCGCGCACCTCGCGCCAGGCCGCGCCCATGCAGAAGCGGGTGGATCCGCCATCCTTGGCACGCTGCGCCGCTGTGAGCACCTGCTCCTGGCTCAGCAGCTTGTACACTTCCACGTCGGTATGGAAGCGGGCTGCCTGCGGACAATAGGCACAGTCTTCCGGACAGCCACCGGTTTTCACTGATAATAAGGTACATACCTGCACTTCGCCAGTCGCCTGGTATTGCTTGTGCACTTGGGCTGCTTCTACGATCAGTTCCAGTACCGGTTTGTAGTAGATCGCCTTGATCTCTTCCAGGGTCCAGTCGTTTCGAATGGCTGCGTTTAGTCCGTCTTGTATCATGGTGGCTCGGGTTTGGATGACGAAGATAAATTGAAGATTTAGGAATAAAAAATCAAGGCTGGGGGTATGTTTGGTGGATAACTTGTTAACTATTTAAGCTGCAGTATTATTTCTGTGGATAAAATGGTTTGTTAATTTGTTGGGAAGCTGAATTTGTCGGGTTAGGGTTGCAACACAGGTATGGCAAAGAAATCGATTGAGGTTGTTGATTGACGGTGTTGCAGCAACTGATAGGGATAGGACAACAGAAGAAGAGGTTTTACGGTATACCTGAATCTGTAAATTGTACCGTAATCCTCTGTCTTGTTAATCTATGCATTTGACTTCTACTACTCAGGCTACCACGACTTTGCTGCTTTCGCCTGAAAAGGTGCTCCGGAGCCTTGCATTAATTATTGTCGTACTGCTGCTCGCTGACGTTGCCGGGATTGTACTGGATGGTGTATTGCGCTACGAATCGAGATTGACGCGGATATTGATGTATTACTTTACCTTCAACGGAGAGAGTAACATTCCTGCTTTTTTCTCTTCGGTGATGTTGTTGGCGGCCAGCGGACTCCTCTTTCTGATTCACCTTCAATACAAACGCTCCGCTCCGGACAGCTACACCCGCCATTGGTTTATACTGGGGTGCATCTTCTTGTTCATGGCCATCGATGAGAACACGCAGGTACACGAGCGGGTGGCCGATTTTGTGCGGCCCCGCCTGGCAACTGACCTGTCAGGTATGCTGCACTGGGCCTGGGTGGTGCCCTACAGTGTGCTCACGCTGGCTGTGGTGGCCTATTTTCTGCGCTTCGTGCTCCGGCTGCCTACCTATACCCGCAACCTGATCCTGGTGTCAGGTGCGCTGTTTGTGACCGGCGCACTGGGGCTGGAGTTTTTTGAGGGCTATCTCTACAAGCGCTACGGCATTGATCACCTGTACAACCGCATCCTCTACTGCCTGGAAGAATTGCTGGAAATGTCCGGGGTGGCGCTGTTCATCTATACCTTACTCGGTCACCTGGCAAGGTATGGCACCCAGATCGTGCTGGCTCCCGAGGACAGCGAAGCATAATATTCGTACCTTTGCAGGTATATGGGCAATTGCCCGCGACTCATACCTGTATTTATGTCATTTTCCGCACTGGGCCTTTCGGCGCCACTTCTTCGTTCCATCCAAGCCCAGGGCTATACCGCGCCCTATCCGATACAGTCACAGGCTATACCTGCCATTCTGAAAGGGAAGGACCTGCTCGGTATAGCGCAGACAGGTTCCGGCAAGACGGCCAGTTTTGCGCTGCCTATTCTGGAGCTATACCAGCAGAAGCAAGCCGGCCGCAACCGCTACGTGCGCACACTGGTGCTGGTGCCGACCCGTGAACTGGCGGTGCAGATCGAAGAGGTGTTCCGGGCTTTTGGTAGGGAGTTGGACAGACCAGTAAAGACACTCGCGGTGTATGGTGGCGTCTCCATCAATCCGCAGATGATGAAGATGAGCGGCACGGATGTGCTTGTCGCCACGCCCGGCCGCCTGCTTGATTTGATCGAGCACAAAGCGGTGCACGTCTCGGAAGTCGAAACACTGGTGCTCGATGAAGCCGATAAAATGCTGAACCTGGGATTTCAGGAAGAGGTGAACAAAATACTCGCCATGTTGCCCGTCCGCCGGCAGAACCTCTTGTTCTCAGCCACACTGAGCCAGGATGTGGAAGACCTGATGGCGAAACTATTGACGGACCCTGTACGGGTGACGGTACAGGAAGAAGCCACCGTGCCGGAGCTGATCAAGCAGGTGGCCTATCAGGTTTTATCTGAAAAGAAGGGGCCTTTGCTGCGCTACCTGATCCGCCAACACGACATGCAACAGGTGCTGGTGTTCGCGTCGTCTATCCGCACCGCCGACAATGTGGTGGGTAAACTGAAGAAGCACGGAATTGAGGCTGCCGCTTTCCACGGCGACAGAAGCCAGGGCGGCAGAACGGAAGCGCTCCGGCAGTTTAAAGCCGGAAAACTCCGTGTACTAGTCGCTACAGACCTCGCCTCACGAGGTATAGACATCAAGTTTCTGCCTTTCGTCATCAATTACGAGCTGCCCCGCTCTCCCAAAGATTACGTGCACCGCATCGGGCGCACCGGCCGCGCAGAAGCCTCCGGCGAAGCTATTTCACTGATCACGACGGAAGACGCACACCACTTCAAGATCATCCAGAAGAAAATGGGCGTAAGAGTGGAGATTCTGCCTACCGACGACATCGACCTGCAGGGGCAATAGGTATAGGAAAATCGCTGGGATGAGCCTGGGTGCTCATCCCGTGCCGATCACCCCTTCTTCAGCAAATGACTCAGGTCGCCGGCCCGGAACCAGCGGTAGCCGTAGGCATCCAGGGTGATGTAGTGCCGGCCTTTCGCATCAGCTTTGCTTTCGTATTTTACCATCAGGTCAATCAGTTTGTGCTCTTTTTCCTGGTTGTCTTTTCGCTCCTGTTTCAGGTCGAGTACGACCTCGTGGGCCATCTCGTCGAAGTTGTGCATAATGATCAGTGAGCTGCCTTGCCAGCTGTAATGCATGCAGAGCACCTTCGGCTTGTTTGTCTTGAGTATCTGCCATCCGCCCCAGCCAATTTCCGTACACTCTTGCCGCAGCCGGATCAGGGCAGTCATCCAGTTCAGAAGCGAGTTCGGGTCGCGGCGCTGGTTCTCCACATTGACATGGTGATAGGAGTAAGGGCCTTTGTCGATGACAGGGTGCACCAGCTTGTCGGCTTTCGAGAAACCTGCCTGATGATCGTCCGTCCATTGCATGGGGGTGCGCACGGCATCGCGCTCCTTCAGGCTCTGGTCGTCGCCCATGCCGATCTCATCGCCATAGCGGATAACGGGGGTGCCCGGTAGCGAGAACATCAGGCTATAGGCCAGCTCGCTTTGCTGTCTGTTGCCCAGCATGGTGGAGAGGCGGCGGCGTATACCCCGTTCGTAGAGCAGCATATCTTCATCCGGCGCGAAACGGGCAAACACTTTCTCGCGTTGCTCGTCTGTGAGGCGGCCCAGGTCCAGTTCGTCGTGGTTGCGCAGAAAATGCGCCCACTGCACGGTCGGGAAGTGGGTGCGGGTGGCCTCCAGTGCCTCGATCAGCGGATCAATGTCAGTGGTGGCCAGTGCGTAGAACATGTGCTGGTTCACATAGAAATTGAACATCATGTGAATGCCATTCCCCTCTTTGCCGAAATACTTTTTGTTTTCCTCGGGCAGCACGTTGGCCTCGCCCAGCAAGATGGCGTCTCCCCGGCGCCACTGTACAAAGCGACGGATTTCGCGGAGGTAATCGAAGTTGAGCTCGTGCTTGCTGGTGTTCGGCTCCGGCGATTCGATCATGAAGGGCACGGCATCCACCCGGAAACCCGCCACACCCAACTCGAGCCAAAAGCCAATGATGCGTTTGATCTCAGCGCGCACATCCGGATTGTCCCAGTTCAGGTCGGGCTGGAAATCGTGAAAGCGGTGGTAGTACCAGGATTTGGCCTTTTTGTCGTAGGACCAGGTGGAGTCCTGCACGCCGGGAAAGACCATGCCTTCGTTCCAGTCGGACGGTTTCTTTTTATTCCAGACATACCAGTCGCGATGCGGGGCGTCTTCGCTGCTGCGGGCATCCTGAAACCAGGGGTGCTGGTCGGAGGTATGGTTCACCACCAGGTCGATGATCACTTTGATGCCGCGCTTTTTGGCCTGGTGCATGAACTCCACAAATTCACCGCTGGAGCCGTGCCTGGGGTCGACGCCATAATAGTCGGAGATGTCGTAGCCGTTGTCTTTGTTGGGAGAGGGCTGGAAAGGGGCCAGCCAAACACAGTCGATGCCCATGGCGTTGAGGTAGTCGAGGCGGCGTGCAAGCCCTTCGAAATCGCCCACCCCATCGCCGTTCAGGTCCATAAAGGTTTCGAGGTCCAGGCTATAGATGATTGCATTTTTGTACCACAGCTCTTCCAGCATAGCGAATCGGTTTTGGTTGGTTAAAAATGATTCGTCTATACGGGAGAAGCGGGGCAAAAGTCGGGACGAAGGTGCTGGCAGGTCTTAGTAGCAGTGGCTAATGCAGGTATAGCCTTCGTGTGCTGGATTATTTTTTTGCAGCTTTCCAGTCTTCGGGGCGCATCTCAAATTTTACCTCGCTGCGTCCGTGTATACCGATCGCTTTCCAACCCTGACGGCGGTAAAATTGCTCGGCCCTGGTGCCGGGGTCTGTGCCAAGCCAGATCGGTTCTTTTGTCTGCCGGAAGTACCAGTCGAGTAGGATGCCGTGGAGTTGTTTGCCTATACCTTGTCCTTCAAACTCCGGCAGCAGGAACAAGGCCCATACGTTGCGGTCTTGCAGGTCAACAATCGAAAAGCCAACCACCTGGCCGTCTACCTCGCATACCCAGCCTTTGCCGCGCTCCGTCAGGTATAGCGCACAAAGTTCGTCTGTAACCTTTGCGGGGTCGGAGAGGATGTTCTCCTTTACCGAATGGCGGATGATCTGGAGTTGGGGAATGTCGGCGGTTGTGGCTTCGCGGAATAGCATTACTTCTCCTTCTCCTCCACCACCTCACCGTTGCGGTAAAGCCTGGTCTTGTATACCTTGCCTTCGTCGTTGTGGTACTTCCAGGTGCCGGTGGCTCTGTTGTTGCGATGCTGGCCAATTACTTCCACTTTACCGTCTTCGAAGTACTGTTTGTAAGGGCCGAAGCGCAGACCGTCTTTGTAGCTCGTCTCGGACTTGATCTTACCGCTTTCATAGAACTCCTGACTGCTCACGATTTTGCCATTGGCCTTGTCGTAGGTATACCTGTCCTTTACCTGTCCGTTCTCAAAGTACACCAGGCGCTCGCCTACCAGTTTGCCGGCATTGTAGGTCTCCGCCACTTCCACTTTTTTGCCCGGAGCGTCGTAGTAGGTTTTCCAGCTGCCGGTGCGCAGCTTGTTTTTGTATTGCTCCTCGGCTTTGATGTTGCCAGAAGGGTAGTAGGTCGTGATCTTGCGGTCGTCGCCGTTGTTGCTGTACTGGCCTTCCTCTTTCAGCTTGCCGTTTTCGAAGTATACCTGCGAGAGGCCCTGCACCTGCCCGTTGCGGTAGTTGATCATGCTGCGCAGGTTGCCGTTCTCGAAATAGGCTTTGGATGGGCCGTGCATTTTGCCTGAGGCAAAGCTGCCCTCGGTGCTCAGTTTGCCGCTGCGGTAATAGCTTTTGAAGGAGCCGTTCCGCTGACCCGCCACATTGATCACCTCTGTCTCGAGCTGTCCGTTGTCGAAGTAGGTTTTGTAAGAACCTTCCAGCATGCCGTTGCGGTAAGTGGCCTCGGTCTCCAGGCCGCCATTTTCGAAGTAGGTTTTGGCCGGACCGTTCTGCTGGCTGTTCCTGTACGTGATCTCCGATTTCAGCTTGCCGTTCGGGTAAAATTCACGCACCAGTCCCTCCGGAAAACCATTGACAAAGTTTGTCTCCTTGCGCACTTTGCCATCGGCGTAAAATGTCTTGAACACATCGCTCTGCTGATCTTTATCGTAGCTGCCTTCCTGCAGCAAGCGCCCATCCGGGTGGAAGGCCTTGAACGGTCCCTGCTTCTGATCCTGCACATACGTTACCTGCATACGGGGCTGTCCGTTTTGGTAATACTCGGTGAACACGCTGTCCTTTTTACCCTCAACAAATTTGGCAAAAGCCTCCCGCTCACCGGATGGGTAATAGCGGTTGTAATAGCCCACAATAGCTGAGTCAGGCGTCATGTAGTAGACCTCCTTCACCGTCGTCATGGACTCGTCGTGGTAGGTGACTACTTTGCGGGGAGATTGTCCGAAAACCACCGTGCTGAAGAGCAAAACAGCCGGTAAGAGCGAAAGCAATTTAGACATGGGTACCAGGTATATCTTTCTGTTAATTTTTATAAGCATAAAAGGCCGGATCAGCGCAAGTCTTTTGTCTATTGTCAAAAAAGTCCTTTGTCCTATCTCAAAGGCTATACCTTCTTTTTGATGATCTCTTTTGCAACTAACTTCAAAAACGGGTCGGCATCTCGCACATACTGCTGCGCCAGTTCCACCGCTTTGGCACGGTTCACCTTATTCAGGCTCAGCAATGCACGGCGGACTACATATTTGTCTTCGCCGTCAATCAATTGCAGCAGCATTTTCTCGCGGCCTTCGACCTCCACATGACCAAGCAATTCGGCCATTTGCCATTTGGCCTGCGGCTGGTCCGAGAAAATGGCTTTCCGCACGAAACGCAGCGGGTCTTCTAATTTCTCCTCTACACTTTTCAGCACTACGCCCGCTTCATTGTCGATGGCCAGTGCATACACCAGCTGTTGTGCCAGGTCGTGGTTAAACGCTTTGTTGAGTTGCTCCAACGCCTCATCAGCCGCTTTGTGCAGCGCCTCCCAGCCCGGATACTCAGCCTCCCACTCGCCCAGGCCCCTTTGTTCGTTGTAAGTGTCGGGCGTCATGTTGGCCCACTCCCAGAAGTTGGCCAGTTCGTTTTCTAGTGACATATTACTTGCAAATGGATAAACACCAAAAGTATGGGAAACAGTTTAATATTCAGGCAAGGTACAAAAAAGAAGCCCCACGAATAACGTAGGGCTTCCTGCAAAAAATATACCGCAAAGCGGAGATTACATTTTCTCGATCACCAGGGCAGAGGCACCGCCACCGCCGTTGCAGATACCGGTCACGCCGATCTTACCGCCTTTTTTGTCGAGCACGTTGCAAAGCGTCGTCACGATACGGGCACCGGAAGCGCCAAGTGGGTGACCCAACGATACGGCGCCGCCGAACACGTTCACGTTGCCGCCTTCCAGACCAAGTTTCTGGTTGTTAGCGATCGATACCACCGAGAAGGCTTCGTTGATCTCGTAGAAATCTACCTCCTCAGGCGATACGCCGGCGTTTTTCAGCGCCTTCGGTATAGCCAATGAAGGGGTGGTGGTGAACCAGATCGGATCCTGCTCAGCGTCCGCAAAGCCAAGGATCTTGGCGATTGGCTTCACGCCCAGTTCTTCTGCCTTCTCCTTGCTCATCAGCACCAGCGCCGCGGCACCGTCGTTCAGGGTAGAGGCGTTGGCAGCCGTAACTGTGCCTTCCTTGTCGAACACAGGGCGCAGGCCGGGGATTTTGTCGAAGCTCACTTTCTTGTATTCCTCATCTTCTGACACCACGATCGGGTCTTTGCCACGCTGCGGAATTTCCACCGGCACGATCTCGTCCTTCATCATCCCTGCCTCTGCGGCCGCGGCTGATTTCTTGTAAGAGCTGATCGCGTACTCGTCCTGCATTTCGCGGGTGATCTTCATCTCACGGGCCGTGTTCTCTGCGGCATTGCCCATGTGGAAGTCATTGTACACATCCCACAAACCGTCTCTCAACAGGCCATCCGTCATCTGACCATGACCCAGCTTTGCGCCGAAACGGGCTTTTTCCAGGTAATAAGGCACGTTCGACATACTCTCCATGCCACCCGCCACGATCACATCTTTGTGACCCAGCATGATGGCCTGCGCTGCATACATAATCGCTTTTGTACCGGAGGCACACACCTTGTTGATGGTGGTACACTCTACGTTATAGCCAAGGCCAGCTTTAACAGCCGCCTGACGGGCAGGAGCCTGCCCCACGTTGGCTGACAGCACGTTGCCCATGATCACTTCCTGTACTAAGCTCTTGTCAATACCGGCTTTTTCCACCGCACCTTTGATAGCGGCTGCACCCAGTTCCGTGGCAGAAAGGCTGGCCAGCGCGCCGCCAAAGCTTCCGATCGGGGTACGCACAGCCGAGATTATATAAACTTCTTTCGTTTGCATAAGATTGTGTCTAATAGTTTTATAGTGTGAAATTATCAGGATTCAAGCGGAAAACCAAACAATCGTTAGGTAAATGACCTATGAATGGTTTAATGGCTTCATTGTTAAATTGTTGATCCTTGGAAAGTGGATTCACAGCATGTAATTGTTGCTGCGGAACCAACTGCCTTTAAACCTTCCTTATAAAGTTGTCTCTAAGCGTATAACGCGGGCTGCCGCAAAATAATTTGTACATTTAGAGAACCAATCAAAACCGCTAACCGATAGCCAAACCTTTTACAATGAAGAAATTCTTATTGTTGATGGCGTTGTTCGGAGCCGGCCTTAGTCAGGCGCAGGCACAACAGCAAGCCAGCAAAAAACCACTCACCCACGACGTATACGACAGTTGGAAAGGCGTAGCCGGAGACAAACTCTCCAACAACGGCCAGTACGTGCTTTTTAACGTCGATCCGCAGGAAGGCGATGGCGCCCTCTACATCCGCAACTACGCCAGCAAGGCCATGCGGGAGTTTGCCCGTGGCACCAAAGCGGAATTCACCAACGACAGCCGTTACGCCATTTTCCAGATCAAGCCGGAGTATAACACCGTACGTGCGCTGAAGCTGAAAAAGAAAAAAGGCGATGACCTGCCGAAAGACTCGCTGGCGATTGTGGCGTTGGAGAACATGAACGTGGTGAAGGTGCCGCGCGTGAAATCCTTCAAGCTGCCCAAAGAAGGAAGCAACTGGGTAGCCTACCAATTGGAAAAACCGCTTCCTGCCAAAAAGGAAGCAGCTAAAAAAGGAGAACCGAAAACAGAGCCTGCTATAACTGAAGCTCCGAAGACTGAGCCTGCCAAGACAGCTGCCGCTAAACCAGCAGCCAAGCCGAAGCAGAAGAAATCGGAAGGCACGGATCTGGTGCTGCGTAACCTGCAAAACGGCCAGGAACATCGCTTCAACCGCGTGGTGGATTACGTGTTCTCCGAAAAGGGCAACATGCTCTACTTCGTGAAAGACGAACTCGACTCGCTGCACACAGCCGGGGTATACGCCTTCAGCACAGCCGATCTTAAGGTAGTGCCGATCGATACGGGCAAGGTGACCTACACGGGCATCAGTACCGACAAGTTGGGCGAGCAACTGGCTTACGTCGCGACCAAAGATACCGTTGGGGCCGAGATCCGTTACTTCAACCTCTACCACTGGAATAAAAAAGACAACAAAGCGGTCACGCTGGCTGACACGGTAACCAAAGGGATGCCGAAGGCCTGGATGGTGAGTGAGCACGGCAACCTGCGCTTCTCTGAAGACGGCCGCCGTTTGTTCTTCGGTACCTTCCCGCGCCCGACACGCTTCGAAAAAGACACCACCAAGCTCGAAGAGGAAAAGGTGAGCCTCGACATCTGGGGTTATAAAGATCCGCTGATTCAGCCGATGCAGCTCAAGCAATTGAGCCGTGATCAGAAGCGCTCTTTCCTGGCCATGTACGATCTGCGCGGCAAGAAAATGCAGCAGCTCGCCACCCTCGAAATGCCTGACGTATACCTGGACGCCCACGGTCAGGCGGACGTAGCATTAGGCGTGAGCGACGAGAAGTACAAAGTGACCATCGGCTACGACACCCCGACCCGCAAAGACGCCTACCTGATCGACCTGAAAAAGGGAACAGCCAAGCAGATACTTAAAGAAACAAGAGGGATGCCGCGCCTGTCGCCACAAGGACAATACGTGTACTGGTACGAGCCAACCGACAGCAGCTGGCATGCCATGGCGACCAAAGGCGGCGCCAACCTTAACCTGACCAAGCGCATCGGTCTTCCTTTTTATGAAGAGGACAACGACGTGCCTGCCTTGCCTGGCTCTTACGGTGCAGCGGGTTGGGTAGAAAAGGACAATGCCCTTCTGGTGTATGACCGTTTCGACATCTGGAAACTGGACCCAAGTGGCAAAAAAGCCCCGGAGAACCTGACAGACAGGTATGGCCGCACCAACAAACTGCGCCTGCGTTACGAGCAACTCGACAGCGAGGAGAAATTTATACCTGCCGATGCGACCCTATACCTGAGCGCCTTCAACAACGTTGACAAGTCAAGTGGTTTCTTCCGCGATTATGTGAGCAAAACAGCACAGCCCGAAAAACTGGTGATGACGCCGCACGGCTATACCTCATTCAAAAAAGCCAAAAACAGCGACCGTATCACGTTCCGCCGCGGTTCTTTCCGGGAGTACAACGACCTCTATACCTCCGATTTGAGCTTTGCCAATGTGGAGAAACTGAGCGATGCCAATCCGCAGATGAAGGACTACCTGTGGGGCAATGTAGAACTGGTAAGCTGGAAGTCAACAGACGGTATACCTTTGGAAGGACTCCTTTACAAGCCGGAGAACTTCGACCCGAAAAAGAAATACCCGATGATGGTGTACTTCTACGAGCGCTCCTCTGACGGTATACACAACCACCGTATACCTGCCCCGAGTGCCTCCACCATCAACATCCCGTACTTTGTGAGCAACGACTACCTCGTGTTCGTGCCCGATATTGTGTATACCGAAGGCTATCCGGGCGAGAGCGCCATGGACTGCATCATACCAGGTGTGCAGATGCTCGCAGCCCAGGGATTTGTAGACGATAAGAACATGGCTTTGCAAGGCCAGAGCTGGGGCGGCTACCAGATCGCCTACATGGTGACGCGCACGAACATGTTCAAGGCTGCGATGGCCGGTGCGCCGGTGTCGAACATGACGAGTGCCTATGGCGGTATCCGCTGGGGCACGGGCCTGAGCCGCCAGTTCCAGTACGAGCGCACCCAGAGCCGCATTGGCGGCACGCTGTGGGAGAAGCCGATGCAGTTTATTGAGAACTCGCCGCTCTTCTTCGCTGACCGCGTGAAGACGCCACTGCTGATCATGCACAACGACCAGGACGGTGCTGTGCCTTGGTACCAGGGCATCGAGTTCTTCATGGCGCTACGTCGTCTTGAGAAGCCGGTGTGGATGCTCGTGTACAATGGCGAAGACCACAACCTGGTGCAGCGCAAAAACCGCAAAGACTTGTCAGTGCGCATGTCGCAGTTCTTCGACCACTACCTCAAAGGTGCTCCGGCTCCGAAGTGGATGGACCAGGGCGTGCCGACCTTGCTCAAAGGCAAAGACTACGGCTTTGAACTGACCGAGCCGCAGGTTTCTTCTGCACCGAAAGAGTAGTTTCTATACCTGTTTATAGCTGAAGGACAGCGGTCGTCTCCGAAAAGGGGCGGCCGCTGTTTTTTTATAAAAACTCCAGATTTGTAGCGGAAAAATAGCGTTTCGTCTATTAGTTAAAAACCGATAAAAACTTGTATTTGCAAAAGACGTTTGTTAGCTTCAGAACGCTTTTCACCTAACTGAACTACTTTGAAACGTCGTGATTTTATGTACCTGGCAGGTATGGGCGCTGGTGCGCTGATGCTGCCTATACCTGTAATGGGAAATCATGTGCCACCAGAGGCCCTGTTGGGGCAAATGGATGTGGCACTGAAAAAAGAGCTGGCGGATGTGGCCCTGAATGCAGCCCGATCCAGTGGTGCCACCTACGCCGATGTCCGCATCGGCCGCTACCTCAACCAGTTCGTGATCACCCGCGATAATAAAGTGGAGAACACCGTCAACACGGAGTCCTATGGCGCAGGTATACGGGTAATTGCAGATGGTGCCTGGGGTTTTGTAGCGGCAGACAACATTACCAAAGACAACATTGCCAGCATGGCCAAAAAGGCCGTGGCCATTGCCAAAGCCAACTCCAAACTGCTGGAGCAACCTGTCGTGCTGGCACCGCAAAAAGGATATGGCGAAGTAAGCTGGAAGACTCCGATCGAGAAAAATGCCCTAGCTATACCTGTCAAGGAGAAAGCCGACCTGCTGCTTGCCGCCAACGATGCCGCCATGAAGAACGGTGCCAACTACATGAACTCACTGCTGTTTCTGGTGAATGAGCAGAAATACTTTGCCTCTACCGACGGCTCCTACATCGACCAGGACGTGCACCGCATCTGGCCGGTTTTCACCGCCACCGCCATCGATCCGGCCTCCGGCAAGTTCGAGACACGGCAGTCGCTCAGCGCCCCGATGGGCATGGGTTACGAGTACCTGGACGGCCGTAAAGGAAGCAAGACCGCCAGCGTGACCACCCTCTATGGCAAGCACTACGACATGCTGGAAGACGCCGCCGCAGCGGGCAAGCAGGCCGTGGAGAAGCTGAAAGCCAAATCGGTGGAAGCCGGCAAATACGACCTCGTGCTCGATCCGTCACACCTCTGGCTAACCATACACGAATCGGTGGGGCACCCGCTAGAGCTCGACCGCGTGCTGGGCTACGAAGCCAACTTCGCCGGTACCTCGTTCGCCACGCTGGACAAGTGGAAATCGAAGAACTTTAACTACGGCAGCAAAATCGTGAACCTCTTTGCGGACAAGACGCAGCCCGGCTCGCTCGGCGCTGTCGGGTATGACGACGAGGGTGTGAAAACCAAGCAATGGGATCTGGTGAAGGACGGCACCTTGGTGAACTACCAGGCCACCCGCGACCAGGCGCACATCATCGGTGAAAAGGAATCGCATGGCTGCTGCTATGCCGACAGCTGGAGCTCGGTGCAGTTCCAGCGCATGCCGAACGTGTCGCTGGCGGCGGGCAAGACACCGCTCAGCGTGCAGGACATGATCAAGGATGTGAAAAAGGGAATCTACATCATCGGCGACGGCTCCTTCTCCATCGACCAGCAGCGCTACAATTTCCAGTTTGGCGGTCAGCTTTTCTATGAGATCAAAGACGGGCAGATTGCCGGTCAGCTGCGCGATGTGGCCTACCAAAGCAACACCCAGGAGTTCTGGAATTCCTGCGCCGCCATCTGCGACGAGCGTGACTACCGCCTGGGCGGCTCATTCTTCGACGGCAAGGGCCAGCCCATGCAGTCGAGCGCCGTGTCGCACGGCAGCGCTACCACGAGATTCAACGGAGTCAATGTGATCAATACAGCAAGGAAAATCTGATAAGTTTAGGAGTTAGAGAGTTTTGGAGTTAGAGAAGGAAGAGTAGCGATACTAGCGATGTAATGCGAATATTCTTTCAACTTTCAAACCTTTTAACTTTCTAACTAGAGAACTCTCTAACTCCTAAACTCCCCAACTCTCTAACTCAAAAAACATGATTTATACAGAACAACAGGCGCGGGAGATCATGCAGAAGGCGCTGCAGTACTCTAAAGCCGATGAGTGCGTAGTGAACCTGATGGGCGGCACCAGTGGCAACATCCGTTACGCCAACAATGCCGTGTCGACGAGCGGCGAGAACAGCACGACCAGCCTGGTGGTGACCTCGGCTTTCGGCAAGAAAACAGGTATAGCCACCATCAACGAATTTGACGACGCCTCGCTCGAGAAAGCAGTGCGCCGCTCCGAGGAACTGGCGCAGCTGGCTCCCGAAAACCCGGAGTACATGCCAATCATGGGGCCACAAAAGTATGCGAAATCCAATGCCTACTTCAAAAGCACAGCCGACTTCTCGCCGCAGCAGCGCGCCGAAGCGGCGGCAGCCAGTATATTGCCTGCCCGGGAGCGAAAACTGAAAGCAGCCGGTTACCTGCAGCATAATGCCGGTTTCCAGGCCATGCTCAATTCCAAGGGCTTGTTTGCCTACCACCCGAGCACAGATGTAGAATTCTCGGTAACGGTGCGTAACGAGGCGGGCACCGGATCGGGCTACGCCTCCCGCGGGTATAACGACATCAGCAAACTGAACACCGCCCAGGCCTCCAAAATTGCGATGGACAAAGCAGAGGGCTCGGCCAAAGCTGTGGCCATAGAACCGGGCAAGTACACGGTGATATTGGAACCGGCGGCGGTTGCGGTGCTACTCGAGAACATGTTCTTCAACATGGATGCCCGCAGTGCCGACGAAGGCCGCAGTTTTATGAGCAAGCAGGGCGGCAAAACAAAGATAGGAGAGAAGCTGGTCGATGCGAAGGTGAACATTTACTCAGACCCGATACACCCCGAACTGCCCACGGCCACCTGGAGCGGCGATGGCAGGCCGGTGGAGCGTGTGAACTGGATTGAGAATGGCGTGGTGAAGAACCTGTACGCCTCCCGCTACTGGGCCGAGAACAAAGGAGCCAAATCGATTCCGATGCCGAACAATGCGATCATGGAAGGTGGCAAAGCCTCGCTGGAGGAGATGATCAAAAACACGGAGCGGGGTATACTTGTCACGCGCCTGTGGTACATCCGCTCTGTAGACCCGCAGACGCTGTTGCTGACGGGCCTCACGCGTGACGGTACTTTCCTGATCGAAAATGGAAAAATAAAGCATCCTGTCAAAAACTTCCGTTTCAACGAGAGCCCCATCATCATGCTGAACAACCTGGAGGAAATGGGCCGACCGGAACGCGTGATAAGCGGCGAGTCGAATGTGAACTACATTCTGCCGCCATTAAAAGTCCGCGACTTTACATTCAGCAGTTTGTCAGACGCCGTTTAGGGCAAGCTATTTTTCACTCGCCCGTTCGATGCTAAACCCAAAAGCCGCCCAGACATACCTAGCGACTTTTGGGGTTATCTCTTTTAACTCTTTAATTTTCTAACTCTTTAACTTTCTAACTCAGCAGAGTACCCTTCCAGACTTTCCCAGGGCTGAGCGGTTCGCATAAACTGCCCTGTCCCGAAAGCGACTTCCTTACCCTTTTCATTGTACAAAGTCGCCTCTGCCACAAACAGGCTTTTGCCCACAGAGCGCACCGTGCCCACGGCTTTCAGGGTCCCTGAATTTACCGGACGCAGCAAGTTGATCTGAAATGAAGAAGTGACGATGAACGCATCCGTCACCAGTGAGGCTACGGCAAAATAGGCGGCATCGTCGAGTAGCTTGAAGTAGGTGGCGCCGTGTATGGCCTGCGCCCCGTGGAAGTACTTCGGGTCTACTGGCAGTGAGAGCATGGCTTTGCTGTGCGACACCTCGATATGGCTGCCACTAAACAGCTGCTGTACATTTGCGCTCAGGTATAGCTGCTCTAGTTTCCGGTAATGCGTTTCGGGTTTGGTAGACATGGGGCGTATTTTTTGCGCAAGTATACGCAATGCAAATCAGGCGATTGCTCTTTTATGGAGGAAAGAAAGGGCTAGGAGTGATGGAATGTTTGTATCTTCGCTTTATGTGAGGTATAGCGGAGTGAATGCATTGTGGCGACAATGAAACGGAACTGGCATTCCCTCATCAGCTGTACGGTAGCATAACAGGAATAAAAAAATACTATTATGTCAGATGAATTGAAACAGTGCCCGCAATGTAGCTCGCCTTACGGCTATGCGATGGGCGAAGAACTTTACGCTTGCCCGGAGTGTGGCAACGAGTGGAATCCGGCTGAAGTGGAAGAAGAGGCAGGCTTGAAAGTAGTGGATGCGAACGGCAACGTATTGCAGGACGGCGATACGGTTGTGGTGATAAAAGATTTGCCGGTGAAGGGCGCTCCAAAACCTGTGAAAGCGGGAACAAAAGTGAAGAACATTCGCCTCACCGATGGTGATCATAACATCGACTGCAAGATCGACGGCTTCGGCTCGATGGGGCTCAAATCAGAGTTTGTAAGAAAGGCATAAGGCGCTTCCGGTCTCGGATGGTGACAGGTATATTTTGCTGCTGCAACAATGAAAAACCCCTATGTCCCCGGCATCAACCACATCGAGTTCTGGGTGAAAAACCTGGAGGAATCGGTGCGGTTCTATGGCGAATTATTTCCCCTGATTGGCTGGTACGCGCTCAACGAAACTTCCTTTAGCTGCGGTCAGCACGAAATTTATTTCAAGGAAATGCCCGTGGATTTTCACGACAGTCTGGGTGTGCGGCATATCTGTTTTCATGCCATTAGCCCGGAGGTAGTGGATGCGGTGGAAGCGTGGTTGCGCCGGCAAAATGCTGACATGATCCGGGGTCCGCTGGAGATGCCACACTACAGCACAGGTTACTATACCGTCGATTTTCGCGACCCGAATGGCTTCGTGCTGGAGGTAGCGTATACCCCCAATGCCAGGCTTTAAAGGAGGCTCGTCAGCAACCCAAAAAAAACAAAGGCAGCTATTACTAGCTGCCCGTTTTCATAGTTATATTTTGTGCTATGAGTTCCTTATACTCCTATTCCAAAACTATGTTTTGACGAGGTCTTGAATTATTGTTGACGAGCTTTTTTGCCTGGCCGGCATACCTTGTTTTACGGCTGTAGGACAGGAGCCATTCGCAGTTCTTTCACACGGTCCTCGAAGTACTCCGCAGGTTTTCCTTCTCCCAATATTGCCACGATGCTGAACAGGTTGGTGAGCTCCTCGCTGTGCTCCGCTTTCTGCCCTTTGCGGATGTCGACATAGGTAAAACGCGTCCAGATCACCGAAATGATCGCACCTGTTTTTGGGTCAACCATCTGGCCTTCCATCATCAGGTCGGAACTACTATACCAGCGCAGACAGGTCCTGATCGTGACCGTTTCCATGAACTTCACTTCGCGTAGATAAGCCAGCTGGTTGGAGGCAACCACCCAGGCCTTCCCCGTCGTTTTTCCCAGGGCATAAATGTCCAGGTCATAGTTGTCGCGCAGCTGATCCTCCCTTGCATTCAGGTAGTAGTCGATGTAGCGGCCGTTGTTCAGGTGACCGAATGGGTCGCAGTCCTCAAAGCGGACCAGCGCCTTACTTTCCAATACTTTGGCAAACTCTTTTTTCATAGGAATTAATTTTTAAAAAAGACCGAACGGTTTATTTAAGGTTAAAAAAAATCAGGTTTGCAGTTCAGACTCGACCATGTGCTCCAGCTGAGAAATGACAACGTTGAGGTATTTGTTATCGCCGTAGGCTTTTGAGACCATCACCCCGCCTTCAATCATGCTCACAAACAGAATTGAAAACCGCTGTGCGTCTGCTTCCGGTCTGAACTCACCGCTTGCTATACCTAGTAGCACGATATTGGCGACGGCTTTGTGCAGGCGGTTGAGCACTTTCACCACACTGGCCCTGAGCAGCGGATTGGTATCGTCCGCTTCGACCGCCGTGTTCAGAACAGGGCAGCCCCCTTGCACAGGAGGCGAAAAAAGATAGGTCTTGTAAAATTGCAGAATGGCTTTTAGCTTATCCGAGGCACTTTCCTTGACCGCTACCCGCTCACCGATCTGGCGTGTGACGATGCCGGCCGCATGTTCGAAGGCAGCCAGGGCAATTTCTTCCTTGCTCGCAAAGTGCCCGTAAATTCCTCCCTTCGTCAACCCGGAAGCCGCCATGATATCCTGCATAGACGTGCCGGCATAGCCCTTCTGGTTGAAGACGGGGGCTGCGCGCTCTATGATCAGCTGGCGTGTGCGTTCTGCTTTAGACAAGGATGTATCCATCGTGCTGTTGAATACGCAAAATAAACCAATCGGTTTTTAATTTCCAAATCAGCGCTTACCAATCTGGTTTGGTGGGATCGGGCTTGCGGGTTGCTTTCTTGGGCAGCTGCTGGATATACTGCTGCTCTGCGCTGCGCATGGCTTCCAGCATCAGGCGGGCCTTTTCGGGGTTGATGTTGTGCTGCTGCAGCCGGCTGTTTCTGGTCTGCGCCCGCTGCTCGGCGTCAGAAAGCGGCTCCGCACTGCGACTGCGCTCCGGTCGTTTCGGGTCGAAGTTGCTATCCGGGTTCATGCCCTGGGTATCGCCCGGCTCCTGGCCACTGATCTCTGATTTCTCAGACGGAGTGCCCTTGTCTTTTCCCTGGTTCTCCTGACCCGCTCCGCCCTGCTCTTGCTGCTGCCCCTGGTCATCCTGTTCGGGTTTGTCTACTTCCGCCTCCTGGTCACCTTCGCTGTCGGGGTTTTTGCGTGGCTGTTCCACCTGTTCTTCTTCCTCTGACTCCTGCTCCGGTTGTGGCTTTGGCTGGTCCTGGGCTGCCTGCCGATCGGCAGGTAACGCCTCGTCTTCTTCATCGGTTCGGGATAGTTCCGGGCGTTCCTCGAGTAGTTTCTTGATCAGCTCGTAGTTATACCTGGCGGCTTGGTTTCCCGGCTCTATGATCAGCGTTTGGCGGAAGTAGGAAAGGGCTTGTTTGTATTTCCTGTTTTGTGAGGAGATGGCACCGAGTTGTAGAAGCGAAACAGCCTTGATATGGCGGGAGGCATGGTTGGCCAGCAGGGTGTACTGCTGCTGCGCTTTCTGCATTTCGCCTAATCGGAAATAGGCATGCCCCAGGTTCAGCCGTACCTGGTCATCCTGTACTTCGAGATCTTCTAACAGGTATTCGTACGAGGCCACAGCCTCTATGTAATCACCTCGCTTATAAGCCACAGCTGCCAGGTCCGCATGTTCGTTCATCAGCGAGATGGTACGCAGTCCACCAGACAGAAACCCGATAAACAGTAAGGCCGCCAAGATCGCTTTCATATCCTGATCAGCTTAACGGTGATGAGTACATCCAGCAGTATTAGCAGCAGGGCCAGGGCCAGTGGATAGATATACTTGTTGGCGGTAACGTCTATGGTTTTGCTTTCACGCAACTCCCCTTCAATGTTGTTGATGGCGTTGATGAGGCGGCTCACCTCACTGATGCGGCCATTGACCTCAAAATACTCGCCTTCGGTCGCTTCTGCCAATTGTTCGAGTCCCTCGGGGTGCAAACGGGTAACCACAGGGTTGCCTTGCTGGTCCTTTTTAAAAGAGGTACCAACCGGGATCTGGGCACCATCCGTGGTGCCGACGCCAAGCGCAAAGACACGAATATTCTGCTCACGCAGTCTATCGGCCCAGTCGGAGGTTCGGCCCCCAAAATCCTCCCCGTCACTGATGAGCACCAGGATGCGCGCCTTCTGCTCACTCGCTTCAGGTGATGCGGCCTGCCCGAATTTCTGCGACACCAGTTCCAGCACAGGTATAAAACTGGTGCCGCCATGTGGCAGCAGCCCCGTGCGAAGGGTTTGGGTATAGAGCGTGAGCGCCTGTTGGTCATAGGTGAGCGGACTTTGCAGGTAGGCTTCCGAATCAAACACGATCAGGCCGATACGGTCGGAGTTGAAGCGGCTGATCAGCCGGATGATGTCACGTTTGGCCCGTTCCAGGCGGGAGGGCTGCACATCGTGGGCATCCATGGAGGCCGACAGGTCCACGGCGATGTAGATGTCCTTGCCAATGGTCTTGATCTCCTTTTTCATGGCTCCGAAAGAGGGACCGAGGATGGCGATGATGAGCAGCACCACATAGGCATGGCGCAGCACGAACTTCACCCAGACACCATGGGGGCGCTGACCGAAAAAGGCGGATACCTTCTGCACGCGCCACAGATACCCGATGTACAGCCCCAGGAAGAGGATGCCGAACAGGATTTCGAGCAGGGTGAGCGTTTGGTACCAGGTCATGTTGTACGGGCTTGGGCAATGGCCCGATGACAAATATAAGAAAGGAAAGCCAATGTACGGGGCTTTTGCGTGGCACCAAAAGCAGTTATAGGTATAGCGGGTAAGGCAGATGCCGTTTGGAGTAGTGAAAAGGAGGAGACAGTTCAAATTATTTTCAGAAAATACCGCTGCGGAAAGCTGAATAGAATCAGGTAGTTAGTTTTTGAAAAAGGAGTTTAGGAGTGTGCCAGGCGGGTTTGTTTGCTAAAATTTTGGTGTGTGCTATTGTGTGGGCAAATTTAATGTAGTATGTTTGCAATCTCTTCAGCAGGGAGAGACCCGGAGGGGTGGGTGAGTGGCTTAAACCAGCAGTTTGCTAAACTGCCGTACTGGAAACGGTACCGGGGGTTCGAATCCCCCCTCCTCCGCAAGCGGAAAAAATAAATTGAAAATGTTTTGACAATTTAAATTCTTCGCTTACTTTTGCACCGCGTTCAACATTAACAGCGACACAATCGCTGACCGGAGTTGGAAGCACAGTTCGGGGTGTAGCGTAGCCCGGTATCGCGCCACATTTGGGATGTGGAGGTCGTAGGTTCGAATCCTGCCACCCCGACTTAAAAATTTCGGAAGCAATTCCGAAATTTTTTGTTTAAGGGTAGAGCTAACGCTCTCCTGAGGACGCTGGTCTCGTAGCTCAGCTGGATAGAGCAACTGCCTTCTAAGCAGTAGGTCTTTGGTTCGAATCCAAACGGGATCACGGTTTAAGTATGGAAAACCCTCTTAGTTTATCGCTAAGAGGGTTTTTTGCTTTAGAAGATGTGACATGCAGAACAAAATGGACTATATACGCGGCTCCCATCTAACTTTATTAATTCCTCAAAGGGAGCTTATCTTCACACACGCGATTTAGTAGGGCTGAGGAGCTGGATGCAGGTTTAATTAATAATCACCTGACCAACTGGGTTGTTTTGCAATCATACGCTGCTTCCCTCAGGTATATCTTAGCGTCCATACTGCTTAAAGGGGCTTAAGACACATGCCTTAGCAGTTTTTACTGGGTGTATTTTACACCTGTGCTTTTGCTTCCTCCCTGATATCGCTTCCTTTCCTGCTTGCTTCTCGTACTAGAACACACTCCTTCTATGCCTGGATCTCGGGGAGATCATGACTCTTGACTATCGTTAGGGTATCTGCGTTTCTGGAAAGAAGTCTGTTTTAGTGCTTCAGGTATAGAAATTCAATGGACTGGCATACCATTTCTACAAGTTATGCTCACCCTTTCTACATTAGCCATACCTCATAAGGGTATAAAATTTAAGAGCATCATTTCAAGATTTTATAAATTACGTCGTGAGCACAAACGATCACTTTCCCACACTTGGCATTCAGGAATTTCAGCCGGCTCCGCAGCCGGTCCATGGCCTGCAGTACCTGGACGTACAGGGGAAGCAGCAAATCGACAGGCCGCACAAACACGATTTCTTCATGCTGCTTTTGTTTGAGGAGGGAAGTGGCACGCACACTATCGACTTCGAGGAGTATGCCGTGGACGGCGGCCAGCTGCACCTGCTGCTGCCTGGCCAGGTGCACCGCTGGAGCCTCGGTGAAAACACACGGGCCTGTCAGCTCATGGTCAGCCGACCTGTTTTCGAGACCTTTTCCTCTTCGCTGGAATTGTCCTTCGTGCTCTACCGGAAGCACCCCGTCATCAGCCTCGCCCCAGACACTTTCCGTAAGCTGCGCTACGAATTTCTCGCCGTGCGCGACGAGCTGAATTCAAAGCCCGTTGACTGGGCCATCGTCAAACTAAGGAGTCAGATCGTCGCGCAGCTGGTCAGCCATGAGGCCGAAAGCAAAAATGAGCTTTCGTCCGTGTACCGGGCTGCGCCTGCGCTCCTGAAGTACCAACACCTGGTGGATGCCTGTTTCAAGGAGCAGAAAACAGTGGCTTTCTACGCAGAGAAGCTGCATATCTCAGCCAACTACCTGAACATACTCTGCCGAAAGCACCTACAGGTATCGGCCATGTACCTCGTTCAGAACCGCGTCACACTGGAAGCCAAACGCCTTCTGCGGGCCTCCGATATGTCGATCAAGGAGATCGCTTTCGAACTCGGCTTCAGCGACCTGGCCTATTTCTCCAACTTTTTTAAGGGCCAGACCGGAAGCTCGCCACGCTTATTCCGGAGTCAGTTATAAAATTAACAAGTTCTGGCAGAAATCACACAGCTGTGCCAGGTATAGAAGCGCTAACTTTGTTGCTCTAAACTGAAGTAGCATGGCCTCGCAACGCATTACACGTAAAGACTTTATCGTAAACTCATCTATCCTGCTAGCCGGAAGCAGCATGCTCTCCTACAGCAGCTTATTTGCCGGAAGCCAGTCAGAGAGCGACGAAAACAACAAGTTTGCAGCCAGCGGGGATACCCTAACGCTGAAGAACGTGCGGCTGGAGACAGGCTTCGAGTATGAGGAGGGGGAGGTGATCGCCACTCGAACCGACTTGTTCCTGCTCGAGATCAGCAGGGGGAAAATAAGCGCCGTCCGGGCCAACAACCCTACTGCCAAGGCCGTCGACGCCAAAGGCCTGCTGCTACTTCCCGCCTTCAAGGACATGCACATCCACCTGGACAAGACCTTTTATGGCGGTCCCTGGCAGGCACGGCGCAAGAAGAACCGGACCGTAGAGGATATGATTGCCTACGAGCAGCAAATCCTGCCCAAGATGCTCAGTTCCTCTACCGGGCGGGCAGAGAAAATCATCGAACTTCTGCAGACGCATGGGGCTAATTTTGCCAGGAGCCACGTCAACATCGAACCTACCTCTAAGCTTGACTCCCTGAAAAACCTGCAGCGTGCCCTTGAAAACAAGAAAGACAGCTTTGCCGCAGAGCTGGTCGCTTTTCCGCAGCACGGCATCCTGCGCTCCAAATCGCAGCACCTGATGCGGGAGGCCGCCAACATGGGAATCGACTATATCGGCGGACTGGACCCGCATGCGATTGATGGCGACATGGAGAAAAGCTTGGACTTTGTGGTGCAGCTGGCGCTGGACCACCAGAAGGGCATCGACATACACCTGCACGAGGGCGGTGAGCCTGGGCTCAGAACGGTAAACTACCTGATCGACCGGGTGAACGAAAACCCCGTCCTGAAAGGCAAGACCTTCATCAGCCATGCCTTTGTGCTTGCCCGGCTCGGGAAACCAAAACAGGAGGAAATGGCCGAGCTGCTGGCGCAAGCCCGGATCGGAATCGTCTCCTCTATACCTGTTGGAAGCATGATCATGCCCATCCCAACGCTTTACAGGTATGGCGTAGACGTCAGCACCGGCAACGACTCTATTGTGGACCACTGGAACACTTTCGGGACAGGCAGCGTGCTGCAAAAAGCCAACCTGATGGCACAACTCTACGGCTTCTCGACCGAACTGGAACTTTCCCGCTGCCTGAAACTGGCCACGCACAACATCCTGCCGCTGGATGAGAAAGGCAACCGGCAGTGGCCCCAGGCTGGAGACACGGCTGACCTGGTGCTGGTGGAAGCCAGCTGCTCGGCGGAGGCCGTTTCCCGCGTTTCACCCGTAAAGTCCCTGATCCACAAAGGGAAGATGGTCTACTAAATCCGATGCCAGATGCGTTACTTGTTCCTGTTTCACTTTCTCATCGTCCTTGCCACTTGTTACACAGAATCAACTATGGAGACAATTGTTGCCCAAAACTCAATCATTAAGGCTGTTCTAAAAGGGGAGCTGTACGAGGTGGCATCGGCCCTGAAGCATGGCGCCGATGTGAATGCCACAGACCATCAGAAAAGGTCCCTTCTGCTATTGGCTACGCAGAACAATGATTTGAAAATGGCGCAGCTGCTGGTAGCGTCTGGAGCAGATGTGAACCAGCAGGATGTCATAAAGGACAGCCCTTTTCTGTATGCAGGCGCAACAGGGCAGACCGAACTGGTAAAGTTGTATCTGGAGAACGGCTCGCGTTTCGATGTCTTCAACCGCTACAACGGCAGCGCGCTGATACCGGCCTGCGAGAAGGGGCACCTGGAGGTGGTCAGGCTGCTGGCCAATACCAAGGGCTTCCCTATTGACCACGTGAACCGCCTGGGCTGGACGGCCCTGATGGAGGCCGTGGTACTGGGCGACGGCAGCGACACGTACGTAGAAGTGGTGCAGACCCTCATAAATGCCGGATGCGACGTAAACATTCCGGACAGCGACGGGGTTACAGCACTGCAGCACGCCCGCAACCGTGGTTATGCAGGTATAGCAAAGGTGCTGGAAGCAGCTTCTGCAAAGTAAGCTCGACCACCTGAAGCAGTAAAGTAAGACAGCAAATTAAGATGGGCAGGAACCAATGCATGGGCTTTTAAGGGACTATATTAGAAGCAGGGCAGGTATAGCGGAAGCCGATTTAGAGCGGATCTATACCTGCTTCAGTCCTGTCAGGACAAAGCGCAACGAACTCCTGCTTGCGAGCGGGGAGGTCTGCCAGCATTATTATTTCGTGAACAAAGGCTGCATCAGGATCTATACCATCCATGAAGGAGGCAAGGAGACGAGCCGGTTCTTTGCCTTCGAAGGAGGCTTTGGCACCGCGCTGCCCAGCTTTATAGAGCAGACCCCTGCTTCGGAGTACATGCAGGCCATCGAGCGCTCCGAGCTGCTCAAAATAAACAGGGCAGACTTTCTTCATCTGGTAGAGACCATACCTGCTTTCGGATTCATTTACCGGCAGATTCTGGAACAGGGCTTCATCATGGCCCAGAGCAGAATCTACGGGTTTCAGGGCTTCGACGCACTGGAGAAAGTAAAGTGGGTCATCCGGCATCAGCCCGATTTCCTGCTGCGCGTCTCCAACAAAATGGCCGCCTCATACCTGGGCATCTCGCCCTCCACCCTCAGCCGCACAAAGGCCAGACTCTGAAAACGTTGCGCTAGGTCAATGTTTTTCATAAGCAGTACCGGTAGCTTTGTAAAAACATAATTATGTTCTACAAACTGCAGTTGCTAATACTCCTGTTCATTCCGATGCTTTCTTTGGCTCAGACCAGTAATCAGGAAAGCAAAAAACAAAAGGGTAGCGAATTCCAGACACAGACAAGGTACGTGGCTGAGTCGCATCAACTCACGCTGGAGGCAGCTTTGGAGCTGACAAGCCGCGCCCGGGTAGCTGCCAGATCCTTGAACAAAGACGTGAGCATTGCCATTTTGGACGCCTCGGGGCAGGTTATTATGCTGACGCGGGGCAATGGCGTGGGGCCGCACAACACCGAAGCCGCCAGAAGAAAAGCCTATACCTCGCTCTCCACCAAAACGCCCACCCTGCTACTGGGCCGCAATGCCAAAGCCAATACCGACACGCAGAACCTGGCCAACCTTCCGGAACTGTTGCTGCTGGGCGGTGGCTACCCCATCTGGCATAACGGACGCGTAATCGGCGGCATTGGCGTAGCGGGCGGTGGCGGACCGGAAAACGACGATAACATCGCAAAATCTGCAACTATAGAAGAAGCAGCCATACTTATACACTAATTTAAATACGCACACTATGAGAAATTTAGCTTTTATACTATTGTTCGTTCTGGTAACCACCGTTGCTTACGCGCAAACCCCCACCTACCAGCTTTCCAGCCACATCCTCGATGTTTCTACTGGCCGCCCCGCAGCCGGTGTGCCTGTCAGGCTGGAAAAACTGAACGAGAAGAACAATAAGTGGACAACAGTGGAGGAGAAGAAAACCGACGAAAACGGGCGCATCAAGGATTTTCTCGACTATAAGAAAGCAGAGGCAGGCATTTACAGGCTCACCTTTCTGGTGGCTGACTATTTTAAGCAGCAACACACGGCTTCCTTCTACCCCTTTGTTGAAGTGGTGTTCCAGATCAGGGATAAAGAGCATTACCATGTCCCGATCACCCTCTCCCCCTATGGCTACTCTACCTACAGAGGGAACTAGTCAACAGGCTTCCCTAAACCCTTAAGACCGATCCGCTTTAATCCCATGCTCTACCGCCCGTGGCCTCCATGCCCGAGAGCCTGACGCCTGGCAGTTCACATACCATTTTCCAATTTTAATTGACCACCTATGCTAGCAAGACAATCATTCATCATTCTTATACTTTTTGTAGCAGGCTTCTCCGCCTCCTGCCAGCACAGCAGGGACAAGGATGAAAACGGCCGAAACCCCATCGACAACAGGCTCAATGGTAAATGGGACGTACGCTCCAAAACAGACACAGAAGAAGTGAATGGCGCAGTCAAAGAGACAGACCGCGACGTGTACCAGCCAGGCGAGAAGACCTATGAATTTACCAAGGATGGCAGGCTGGTTATCACAGACGGCTTCGGACGCCACCAGACAACACTGCCTGTGCAAATGACGGAAGGAAAGCTCTACATGGGTGAGTTCCGCAAGGGCAAAGAGCCCTACTCGCTAACTTTTACAGCGACGGGCCTCGAGATGGTGAAAAGGGAAGAAGAACAGAAGGATGGCCAAACGGTTGTGGAGCAGGAAGTGGTCGTGTTGGAGCGACAGCTATAGCAGAGCCTTAGCCTCGGTTTGTGAAGCGAGCCAATTGGTGTTAACAGACTTGGCCCAGACACCACGCTTCGCAGAGGTGAGATTATACTTTCTATACTTCACAAAAACCTCACTGTGATATAGCTATCCGTGTTCCGCCCCTGGTCATCTGTGCAGGATATTTTATAACTGCCGGCCCTCAGCGGCTCAAAAAACACCTTCTCGTTGGAAGCGGTGGCGCGTAGGAATTTATCGTTGATGTACCAGTATACCTGCTTAACCTCGTTGTGGGTGTTGCTGTGCAGCATCAGTTGCTGGCGTTCTTCCTGCTCGAGCAAATATTCCATGCCGGAAGCCGGAGATGCAATAACCGGGGCGTGCTCTTTAAAAATGCGGCTACACGTTGGGTTGTGCGCCGGAATCTGTTGGTAGGGTATCCGCTCGGCATCGTAAAAGGTGAGCAGCTCCGGGGCATGGTTGGGGTACAGTTGCTGTACAAAGCCTGTAGCTGGCTGGCAACTGGTGCAATAGCTATACTTTTTATCGGCGGAAACGGCAATTCTTTTCAGATGACTGCACTTTTGCGTGTAGGAGATGCCAGGTATAAAGGTATCGAGCACCTGGTTTTTGCAAAAGCTGTTGGCCGGATTGCCGCTTTCGGTGCAGACTGCTCTTAAACCAATGCCCTTTGGTTGCTGAAACCACCCGTCAGCGGAGTTATAATCAATGCTGTTGAAAATGTCGAAGAGCAGGGGCGTGGCCGAGTCGGTGCCGTTAAGCTCGGGAACGCCTTCGCCGGAGAAATTGCCAACCCACACGCCGACTGTATACTTTTTGTTGTAGCCGATGCTCCAGGCGTCCTTTCGCCCATAGGAGGTGCCGGTCTTCCAGGCAATTTTGGGCAGGTTCGGACTGTTGTGGGCATTGTGCGGCAGGTCGGGGCGGGTGAGTTGCGTCAGAATCTGGCTCACCATGTATGCCGATGCAGGAGAAAGCAGCTGCGTTTCCACTTGCGTCGTATCCTGTTGCAGCCAGCGTATGGAGTTATACTTTCCCTGGTTGGCGAACGCGGCGTACAGCAAAGTCAGCTCTTCCAGCTTTACGTCACATCCCCCCAAAATCAGGGAGAGGCCGAGCTGGTGGCCCATCTGCTTCATCTGCGAAAACTCTGCCTGCTTCAGCTTTTGTACAAAAGTAAAAACGCCCAGCTGGTCGAGCACTTTTACGGCCGGCACGTTGAGCGAAGTAGCCAGGGCATGTTCTATCGTGACATTGCCGTTGTAGTTGCCGAAGTAGTTTTGCGGGCGATAACCGGCATAGTCCACAGGCACATCGGTAATCACGGTTTTCGGCGTGAGCAGCCCTTTGTCGAAAGCCGTGGCGTAGAGGAATGGCTTTAAGGTACTGCCCGGCGAGCGAACAGCTCGCACACCGTCCACTTGGCCGTGGTGTGCAAAGTCATTGAAATCGGCAGAACCCAGGTAAGCCTCCACGGCCCCGGTCTGGTTGTTGATGACCAGTACGGCCGCGTTGTGAATGTTCTGGTAACGCAGCCGCTGCATGTAGTTGTAGGCCAGCTGCTCCACCTTCTCCTGCACCTGCCGGTTCAGTGTGGTTTTGATGATGGGCTGATTTTTATACCTGCGGTACATGCGGTAGGCAAAATGCGGCGCCACCTTGGGCGCCTCTTGCCTGCGTGCCTCCAGCGGCTCCAGCAAAGCGTCTTCTATCTCTGAGGCCGGGAACGCCTGCTGCTCCCGGTAGTATTGCAACCACTTGTTTCGAAAGGCCACAATCCGCTCGTTCTGCTCGCCAATCCGCAGCGAAGAGGGTTTGTTCGGAATAACCGTCAGCGTGACCGCTTGGGCCAGGCTCAGCTGCCTGGGCGACTGCTGAAAGTATAGAACAGAGGCTGCCTTCACCCCTTCAATGTTGCCGCCAAAGGGCACCAGGTTCAGGTATAGCTGCAGGATTTCGTCTTTGCTGTAATGCCACTCCAGCTGCAATGCCCGGAACATCTCGCTCAGCTTATTGACATAGGTGCGCTGTTGCGGGTAGAGCAGCCGGGCCACCTGCATGGTAATGGTAGAAGCGCCTGAGGTTTTCTTGTTTTGAAGGACGTTGTTCGCAAAAGCCCTGGCAATGGCAAAGGGGTTGATGCCCGGGTGGTAGTAAAAGTACTTGTCTTCTTTCAGCAGCACCGCCTTTTTCAGCACAGGGCTTATTTCATCCGGCTCCAGCTGCATCCGCCACTTATCGTCCCTGCTCAGGAAGGCATTGATAACGCTGCCATCCGAAGCGGTGATGACGGGGGAGTAGGAGACGTTTACCCTGAGTGGGTAGAGGTGGTCAAGTATAGCAAAGGCAAGGCAAAGGGGCAACGCAAAGTATATGGTATACTTCAGCCAGGGCTTGCTATAGGTTAGCAGCCGCTGGTCTGGGTTATACTTTGGGTTTTGTGTTGGCATCTTGGGTTGTGAATTTATTCAGACAACTTTTTGTAGTTTGAAAAATGAATTACGACTGATGAAATTTCACAATTACTTTGTATACATTTTAACTAATCCGAAGAAAACTACTTTATACATCGGCGTGACCAATGATATGGCTCGTCGACTGGAAGAGCATTCTGAAAATGCAGGCAATCCTGCAACATTCGCCGGAAAATACTTTTGCCATCTACTTATGTATTACGAACGCTTCAGCTCAGTTGAACACGCCATTGCACGCGAAAAGGAGTTGAAGAAATGGAGCCGGGATAAGAAAGAAGCATTGATAGAAAGCATGAATCCACATTGGTTACCTCTTAATGCAGAGGTTCAGGAGGGTTAAGCTTCACCTCTACCATTTCAATCATTGTTGTCATTTCGAACGCAGTGAGAAATCTGAAATATTAGGGTCATGAAATAATTCAGATTTCTCACTGCGTTCGAAATGACAGAAAGGGACTCTCTACCTCACTCTTACAACCCCTCCCCCCCAGCAACTATTATACTCTGCGTTATACATGGCATCTGCCCCAATCGGCCCTAACTGAAAATCGCCCTTTGACACCGCACGCACCTGATAGAAAAAGTACTGCTGCTCCGGTTTGGCTGTCGCGTAAAGGTTGATTCGGTCGTCACGGATATCGATGTAGTCAGGCGTGGCAGGTTTTTGAGCCTCCAACCAACTGAACTCGCGGGCTGTCATCAAGCGCGGGTTTTCTATCTCGAAGCCGGCTGGCAGCATGTCGGTGATGGCTACGTTGGGTATACTTCTACCGTCAAGCGACTGCAGTTCTACCCGCACGACCACCAGGTCGTTTTGCCGGAAGGTGTTGCCTGTGATTTCTCTTCCATTCCTATCGAAAAAGGTTTTGCGCACTTTCAGGTAATTGTCTTCACGCTTTACATCGCCGCTCTGGCTGATGCCTTCCAACTCCCAGAAGTAGAATAAAGAACCGTCGCCCTTGCTGCGTATGCTGATTGGCCCACTACCGAGGTTACTCGTCAAAGTCAGGTCCTTGCCAGTGAAGGTGCCGATTTGCTTGCCGTTCTGGTATACCTGAGCCGTTTGGTTGCCCCGGTTCCGGCTTGACAGCTTGCCCAAAGCCATTAGCGCAAAAGCGCGTTCCTGCGTGTTGTACCAGCGTTTGGAGCGCAATTCTTCGGATAAATGCCGCGCCATGGTGCCAATCTGCGGGTTATCCGGGTCTGCTTCCATCAAACTGTTCAGCGAGATGGCCATGTCCCGGATAGGCGAGTAGAAGCTGCCGCCCAGTGCCCGCACCGAAGTTTCGCCGGCGAAGGAGCGGGGCAAAATCTGGTTGAAGCTCTCGCGGCTGCCGTTCAGGGCGTAGGTGCTGGCCAGCAGGTAGCGCGCATCCAGCGACAGCAATTCCGGTTTGGCTTTGTAGTAGTTCATCGTAGCCCAATCGACCTGACCGGCGATGCTGAGCACATACAGCGAGTAAGTCGTTTCGCGGGCGGCGATGTACTTGCTCTGCACGTTGCGCTTGGCATCGTAGTAGCGGTATTCTTCCAGCGCCTTGCCTTTTACCTTTTGCTGCAGGTAGCGCAGGGCTTTGTCCAGCACCGCCTGCGTAACCGGGAAGCCTGCTTTTTTAGCCTCCAGTAAAAAGTGGGTGGCGTAAGCGCTGCTCCACCAGTCGGTATAAGTGGCGCCGGGCCAGTAAGTGAATCCGCCGTCGTATTGCTGCATCAGCTCAATTTTGGTGATGGCCTCCTGTACCAGGTAGTTCGGGTTGAAAGTGCGGCCTTTCTTATCCTGGTTCAACGAGCGGGCCAGGTCGGTATAGTATAAAAGCGGGAAAGCCGTAGAAGTGGTCTGCTCCAGGCAGCCGTGCGGGTAGCGCAGCAGAAACGTGATGTCATCAGTAAACTGCGCCAGCGGCGAGCGGCTTACCACCAGTTTGGCCGACACCGACGAAGGTATAAAGTCGTTGGCCAGCTTGATGTCGGCCGTGGCGCCGTCTTTTATACTTCCGGCCTCGGTTACTTTGGTCAGCGGTGCGATGGGGCGAACGGTGATGTCGGTGTTGTTCACAAATTGCTCGTTCAGCGCATTCACAGCCACCTTCACCGTTGCCTGCCCGATGGCTGGCGTAGCCACCAGTTTGTAAGTAACCTGAGCCTCCGCATTCGGATTTATACCTGCTGATTTCCTGGTTTCCCCCACCACGCGCAGCGGACCTGTCACGGAGATGGTGCTGGCGGCTGTGGCTTTGTTGGTGGTGGTATTGCTCAGCGTGACCGGCACCAGTATCGTATCGCGCGGGCTAACAAAACGCGGCAGCGCTGTGCTGATCACCACCGGATCCGATACACGCATCATCTTTTCAGAAGAGCCAAAGGAATTGTCTTTGTAAGCCACCGCCATGATACGCACTGCCCCCGAGAACTCAGGTATACGCACGTTCACGGTTGCCTCTCCGTTGGCATTAGCCTTTAACTGCCCGCTCCAAAGCGACACCAATTTTACCCGTTTGTTGGTGAGCGGGTTGATTCGTTTGGCCAGGTCATACCCGTCTCCGCCGGTGCTGGAGCGACTGCCTAATTCCGGGAAAAGGAAAGGGTATAGGTCGTAGCCGTTTACTTCCAGCGCGCGCTTCTGGTAAAAGAATCCGTGCGGGTCGGGTGTCTGGTAATCCTTAATCTGCAGTATGCCTTCGTCCACTACCGCCAGCGTCACTTCTGCATTAGGCGCGGTTTTCACCTTTACCTGCTGCACCCTGTTGGATCGGGAAGCCTCTGGAGCAAGTATAGCGACGTCCAGTTTTGTGCTTTTTTTGGTAACAGTCAAAGGCTTGAAGCCACGGGCAATCGTCAGCGGCATCTGGTTGTCTTTCACCTGGCGCAGCGCGATGGCCGTGATGTAAGCCGTTGGCAGGAGCTCGTCTTTGATAGGCAAGGTAAGTGAGGCAGCCTTCTTGTCGGTTTTGAGGTAGTAGTAGCTCAGCACGTTGTTCTGCTCCACCGTTACCAGAATCTTGCCGGCAAACGGCGATTTGAACAGGACTTTGGCCTGCTCGCCTATTTCATACTTTTCCTTGTCCAGCGAGATGTCCACTTCGCCTTCGGTGTTCACGGCAAAGGAGGTGCTTTCGGTATCGCCCCAACCGTAGGCGTAGAACTCCTGCGCTACATAGTTATAAGCACCCGGCCGCATCACGCGGATTTCGTATTCACCCGATGAAACAGGCGTGAAATTGAACGTGGCTCCGGTTGCAGGTATGGCTATGTTCTGGCTGATAAGAACGTTCTCTTTGCGCTGCGATTTATAGTTATACTCGTCGCTGTAGCGCTCTATCACCGACTCGTAGGTATAGCGCACCAGCTTCACTCTGGCGGTGGCGGAAACAGGCGAGCCACTGCGGTCCAGGGCGATAAGCGGAATGTTCATAGCCCGGCGGGTGCTCACATAGTCATCGAAATTTTTGATGCCAAAGAAGGCCTGCTGCGTGCTCACATCGAACTTGTTGAGGCGATTAACAGGCCGACCGCTTTCATCGAAAACGGTGGTGTAGAGCGAGCCGTCCAGCAGACCGATATCCTGGAAATTCTCCAGCTCAAACACCTCTTGTCCTTTGCCCTGCGCGTCGGTTTCTCCCTGGCGGGTGCTGGTCTGGATGTTGATGGAGCCGGAGGTATGGATGTCGAAAGTATAGTCGGGGTAGCGTTTGGCTTCGAATGTTTTCTTTTTGAGGCTGAGTTGGGCTTCGTAGTTGCGGTTGGCAGCAGGCGGGCCGAACAGGTTTTGCGCGGTCAGGTTCAGTACCAGTTTCTCGCCGGCGTTGTAGGTGTTTTTGTTCAGCACTGCCGTCACTTTCAGGCGGTCGGGCATAAACTCTTCCACGCCAATTTTTTTGGCGCTCAGCAGCACATCGTTGCCCGAGTATACTTCCAAGGTATAGGTGCCTGTCACAGCAGCCGTGTTTAGTATAAAACTGGTTTCGTTGGCGCCCTGCTTGTTCAATTTGCCTTTGGTGCTGCGGTATTCCTTTCCGTTTGGTAAAAGCAGTTTCACCTTAATAGGCAATCCGGCCACCGTATTCCAATCCGGCGTACGCACCACAGTGTTAACATGAATGGTGTCGCCGGGGCGGTAGAGGTCGCGGTCGCCGTAGATGAAGGCGTCGTAGTTCAGGTCATTCAGGCGTTTGCCACCCACCTCAAAGCGGGAAGTATTGACCTGCGTCTGGCTGTAAGGCATGTAGTTAAAGTCATCCCCTTTGCGGGCCGTAATCATACCTATCTTGAAGTCCGGCGCAGCTTTGCCCATGTTGCTGAACCGGGCTACGCCGTCCTTATCCGTTGTGGCCTGGTGCACCACCTGGTTGTTCGTGCTGATGAAGCGAATCTCCACACCTTCCATGGTGGTTGCCTCCCGGATGGAATTGGCAAACACCAACACTTCGTCTTTGCCCTGTTTGGCAATCAGACCAATATCCGAAACCGACACAATCCGGGAATCCTTCAGCCAGTTTTTGTCGGTGCTGGCCACAGTGATGACGTACAAGCCTTTGAACTGGCTGTCAAAATCCAGGTCGTTCAGGTTGAGATTGAGCAGGTAGGAACTACCTTGTTTGCGCAGGCTTTCGGTGCTGTACTCGCGCTCAAAAAGCGTGTTGCCGTTGTTCTCGTTCACGTCGTAGTAAGAGCTGGAGTAATACTCCTCTGTCTCCTCGTCGTAGTAGCCGTCGTATAGCTTGCCCTCGCGCAGGTAATGTAGAATGTTGTTTTCGTATACTTTGCTGATGCTCACTTTAATGCGCGGCACCTGATTCAGATTGAGGGCAAGGTTTCGAGCCCCCTGGCTGCTGAGGTAGACGCTCTTGCCGCTGGCGAAACTGATGCCTGGTTGCGCGCTGGCAAAGGTCACGCTGTGCCGGTAGGGTTGGCCCATTGGTTTGCCTTCCATGCCCATCAGGTCGCCGGAAAGCGTGAGGGTATAGGTGCTGCTCTGGTTAAAATTTCCCTTCAGTACCAACCCGTTCTGCAGGCGCTCTACGGTATACTCCCGTCGCGGACTTACCTGTATCAGGTTGCCAATGTTGCTGTTGGTGACAGGTTGTGTGGTGAGGATGTAAATGCGCTCCTGGCCCTCTTCCAATGCCGTAAGCACTTCCGCTACCATCATGCGCTGGCGGCTGGGCAAGAGAATATCACGCTCGATGGTATGGTCGGTCTGGTTGGTGCTGCCTGCCACGCTCAGGCCTTTGGCTATACTTAGGCGTAGCGGAATTTCCTTGTCTTGCTGCCCCTCCACTTGCTTCACGCGGATGGTGATGTTATCGCGGTTGCCGCTGGTCAGCTCTACGGGTAGCTCTTTGGTGCCTGCATATACTTTTAAATCCTCCCGTAGCTCCTGAAAAAGGATGGGGTAGTTAAAGTCGAGCTGCAGGTTTGCCTCCAGTTGGTTCGGGCTGTTCTCGTTGGCTACCCAATAGCTTTTCACCTGTTGCAGCCTCAGGTAAGGCGTATGGAAAGTGAAGCCTTGTCCGGCCGGAATTTTATACTTGGTGGCGGCGTGCTGGAGCAGGTTTTCGGTAAGCTCTGCCTTATAATCGGTGGTTGGGGCAAAAGGCTTATCGGGCGAGAAAACCAGTTCGTTCGGAGCTGTCCATTTGTACTTGCCGGCTACCTTCGGCGTGATGGTCAGATATGGAATCGTGTCCCATTGGTTCAGCAGGGAATCGCCCACCAAATCTTTGTCGAAGGTGAACACCAGGTTCTGCTCCCGTGCAATTTCCTGTTCGAAATTTTTGCTTTTCAGTCGCAATTCGTCGCTTTTGCTGCGGCAACTGAATATGCAAAGGAGGCACAGTAGCAGGCTGATGTTGATCAGATGTCGGAGCGGTGCCGGGTGAACGTGTGTTATATTCATAGTAGGGGTAGGGAAGAGGTATGAACAGGCTGCATTTGTACCATGTGGAGAGGCAAGTATAATGGATTGCTGATTCAAAGGTATAAACTAGCCTGTTTCTCTCTGACAATATAGCAATTTCCTGTATCACTTATACCTGAAAAAATTCTAGTTGATCAGCTATTCCTGACAGAAGAATGTCTCTGCTACCAAAAATTAAATATCAGTATAAGTCCTGTGGATCTTTGTAGTATTATAGTATATTAGCTGAGGTGAATATAAAGAGATGAAAGAAGTGAAAGACGGTCGCTAGTGGAGTGAAAGTACTGCGAAAGGCAAATTACACCTTCGCACATAGTGCCAATAAGCGTATGTTCACGCTTTTGAGGTAGTTGTGGCTTATATCAATGATGAAAAAAGATAAGGATTACAAGCTGAAGATAATCTTTCCTTATGAAGCTATTTTGGCTTTGCTGTTCTTTTCATTCCTACTGGTTGTGTGCATCTGGCAATACAGTCTCAAAGGTGAATATGATTACCTGATAATAGCTTTAGGGGTAATTATTGCCATGTGCTCCTTAGGTTGGCTTTTCAACTATAACTACAAGAGCCTTGTGATTAGAGGCGAAGCAATGAAAGTGAAGTACTGGCTTGGACTTAACTCAAAAACACTGAAGAGGCAGGACATAAAAGGGTATAAATTCAAGGAAACTTACACAAGGCATGGCTTAGATTATTATATTACTCTTGTCCCTCTTGAAGGTAAGGAGATTGTGTTCATCAGAGACTCCTATGCTAACTACGAAAGGTTAGAATTCTATCTCAAAAAATATGGTGTCTTTTACATTGGAACGGAGAACATAAACTCGCCATATAAAAAGATGTTAGCAAGAATAACCGTTTGGGGTTCAGTAATCAGTGCCATGCTTTTTCTCTTGCTTCAGCTACTGAAATGGGCTAAATAAAAATACAAACCACAACAAGGCACAGGCTCCACATTCGGCTGAGCCTCGTTCGCAGCCTGTACTAACCGTTGGGCAAATTAATATTGAAAGCAAACGCGCCTTGTTTGATCAGCATAATATCAACCATCTCACTTCTTTATAGAAACTGTCTTTTACGTCAAAAATGAAGGTAGAAACCGTGGAAATGGAATTAGGTATGGATGTTCCTGTCGATTATTTGAATTACCGGGGCGAACGAATCAATCAGGAAACCAAAGTATTCTTTAGGATGGAGAACTGTTTGTTCTGGGATTTAAATACTTCATTTGAGCATACTATTAAGCTGAGAAACAGCGGTACGTTGACAAAAAACGACTTTGCTTTTGCAGTAAATGAGGATAATGAAGTTCTGTTCTACCAAAACTCTAAGAAGACAAGTACAAAGATTAGCCATTTGGATGAAGAGTATGATGGCACGTTCTATGCCTACTCATTGACAGAGTTTACAAACTATAGGAAGACGCAGAAGCTAATGGAAGAGATTGAAAGCGTAGGTTTTGTAAATCAGGATCTAGGCGAGATTGAGAACTGTGTTGGAAGCCTGTTTCAGTATGCTCTTGCGCTTAACGCATCTGAGTATCATGATACTTCTGAAGACAGAAGTAAAAAGGCACTGGAGTTATTTTTCAAAGCAGCAGAAATGGGGCATCCTGAGGCTGCTCACGAAATAGCTGACCATTATTATTTCCAGGAGAACGTTGACGCAGATAAAGTGATTGAATGGAGAGAGAAAGCTATTGCACTGGGCAGCAAAGCGGATGTTTTAGAGTTGGCAGATTACATAATTGACGAGAAAACAGAAGAGGTAGATAGGGCAGTTCTACTGTTAGAAAGTTTGTTAGCGGACAAATGGTACAGAGAGCGTGCACTGCTGAGACTGTCGAGGATATACATGAGGGGCACTGGCGGCAAAATAGATCAAGGGAAGGGCATTCAGTATGGCCAAGAATGCGCCGAACTGGGTAACTACAATGCTTTGTCTGACCTAGCTTTCTATCACTACAAAGGTAGGGGAGTTGATAAGAACCTTCAAAAGGCACATGAATTACTGGTTAAGGCAGAAGAAAGGATAACTGAAAAAACCGGCAGCGGCATGTGGGGAGGTTTCATCAAACAACTAGAAAGAGATTTAGCTTCAGAAGTATAACATTACCCGACAACGTATTGTAGCCCATTGTGCCAAATTTGCAAGTATGAAAATCCGATTTTGCTGGTAGCCTTAGTTATTACAACAACGCAGGTAACAATCATTCGGGACAAAGATGACTTGCAATGTAGGGGTGCTTAAGGAACTGCTTAAAGTTGCTGCCTATACCTGGGTACATAGTGCCAACAAACGTACTATGTATGTCATAGATTTGAGATAATAAGAAATATGAATTTAAGAACTGCCATTAAAACAATGTTATTGCTGGTAACCACGGTAACGGTCTTTCATTTCTGTATTATCTTTAAGATCATCCCTTACGAAATCACATGGGGAGGGAGGTTGAAAAATGACGCTGAGATGTATGTTTTTGAGTCAGTTTCCATCCTCATAAATATCTTCTTCATCTTCACGCTGCTCATGAAAGGGAGCTATATAAAACAGGTGCTCTCTGTAAGAACTGTGAATGTAATACTGTGGGTATTTCTTATTCTTTTCGGTTTAAATACGATTGGCAACCTGTTTGCGAAAACCAATTTTGAAAAGTTATTCGCCGTCCTGACACTTGCTTTCTCAGTTCTGGTTTGGATCATACTGAAAGCAAAAAATACCGAGCACACGGCAGCATATAAAAGGCATTAAGATCACTCGGATAGCAAAGCCGCTTCAAAACCCAAACCACCTCCAACCTTGCACCCCTCACAAATCGCCAAAAGCTACGACAAAATTGCCCGGCAGTGGAACGCCGATATGATCGGATCTGACTACGGCGTCTCCATGATCGAGCGGGCCATGCAGTACTGCGCTGAAAAGAGAACCGCATTGGATGTAGGATGCGGGAACGGCGGGCGCATCATCAACCGACTTCTGGATAACGGGTTCGAATTAACCGGCATCGATGTCTCGGAGGGGATGCTGAAATTAGCCAGGGAAAATCATCCGAATGTGAAATTTGAAAAGGCCGATATTATTGAATGGGAAACAGAAAAAAGGTTTGATCTGATCGTGGCCTGGGACAGCATTTTTCACCTGCCGCTGGAGTTTCAGGAACCTGTCATCGGGAAGCTTTGCCGGTTCCTGAACCCGCAAGGTATACTGGTCTATACCTTTGGCGATGCGGAGGGAGCGCACGAGGATAGCTGGCTGGGTGAGAAGTTCGGTTACAGTTCCATCGGGATAGACGCGAACCTGAGAATATTGGCCGGGTGCAATTGTCAGTGCCGGCACCTGGAGCTGGACCAGTACCCGCTAAATCACGTATCGGTTATAGCCAGAAAAAAAAGTTGAGTACAAATAAGATGAAGGCAATGGAACAGAATAGCAACAAGGCCAATTCACCGAAGGCTACCCACGATCTGAACGCACAGCCACTCTATCACGGCACCAAGGCTAACCTGAAGCAAGGCGAACTGATTGCGCCGGGCTACACCTCCAACTACGGCACGCGCAGAAAGGCGAACTTCGTATACCTGACCGCCACAATGGATGCTGCTATCTGGGGCGCTGAACTGGCTGTGGGCGAAGGAAAGGGTAAAATCTACATCGTAGAGCCGACTGGCCCGATAGAAGATGACCCCAATCTGACGGACAAGAAATTTCCCGGCAATCCGACAAAGTCTTACCGGACCCGGCATCCGCTTCGCGTTACGGGCGAGGTGACCGAATGGCAGGGGCATGCGCCGGAGCAGCTCCAGGCCATGAAAGAGCACCTGGCACGACTGAAGGAGCAGGGGATTGAGGCAATTGAGGACTGAACCCGATAGCTATACCTTTGACGCCTTATTTAAGTCATATTATCTGCCGTCAGGGCTTGCTTTTTAAGATTTCACTCTAATCTAAAATTTCCTTCCTCCCATATCTCCTTTATTCGCTATCTTCAACTTTTGCCAGGGTATAGCCGCTTCCTCCCGTTCCAGATTAATTTCCTCGAAACTAGGTATAGGCCCTGCGGCATAGTTCAACCCGGACGCTACCGTGCTAACGAAAGAGCACAGCTCGTAGGGCTGCAACTGAGCTTGCTATACCTGGCAACCCATTTAAAATACAGATTAACAGAAGATTTTACCATGAAGGGCGCGTCCTTACCTATACCTACAGACTTGCTGCTCAAACTGAAGGAGATCGTTCCGGCGGCCTTTACCGAAGGTAAGCTGAACGTGGCGCATTTGAAGGAACTGCTGGGGGACCAGGTGCACCCGGAGCCGGAGGTATACCAACTGTCCTGGACGGGCAAGGCAGAGGCCTACAAACAACTCCACATACCTGTAACCGACACGCTTATACCTGTGCCCGATGCGTCCGTTAACTGGCAGCAAACGCAGCATGTATTCATTGAGGGGGAGAACCTGCAGGTGCTGAAAGTGCTGCAGAAGGCCTATCATGGCAAGGTAAAAGGCATCTACATCGACCCACCGTACAACACCGGCTCCAACAGCTTCATCTACGCCGACAACTTTGCAGGCAGATCCGGTCGTTCCGTGGTTGACCGCAAGCAGAACGGCCATTCCAACTGGCTCAGCATGATGCTGACCAGGCTGTCTCTGGCCCGCCAGCTGCTCCGCGAAGACGGCATTATTTTCGTGAGCATCGATGACAACGAGCTGGCTAACCTCAAGTTGGTTATGGACGAGGTGTTTGGCGAAGAGAACTTCATCGACTACTTCTCCTGGGCGAAGTCCGAGACGCCGGCCAACCTTTCCAGGAAAAGCAAGAAAGTGGTGGAGTATGTGCTTTGCTACCAGAAAAATAAGAACAGCGAAAAATTTAAGGGCGTCCAAAAAAACAGCACCAGCTCCAACGGACTGCTCAACCAGACCAACAAACCCGGCATCCTGACATTCCCGGCTAATGTGGTGACCACCCGGCTGGAAGACGGCCCGCTGCCGAAAGGCAGTTACGGCACCGACAGGTATGCCATCGAATTGTTGGAGGACACCGTGGTGAAGGGTGGACTGTTTGTAAAACCTGTTGTGCTGAAAGCCAAGTTCAAGTGGTCACAGCCTAAGCTGGACGAGGAGATCCGCAAGGGCACCAAGATCAGTATACCGACCATCAAGCTGAGCCCCTCGTACGAAAAGTTGGTGTACGACAAAGAAGTGCCGCCGAACCTGATCAACGCAAAGGTGGGCGTGGGCACCAACGAAAACGCCAGCGCCCAACTGGAAGCCCTGTTTGGGGCAAAGGTGTTTGACTTTCCGAAACCGCCCAGCCTGATCAAGTACCTGCTGGGCTTCTCCGACGATCCGGATGGCATCTTCCTGGACTTCTTTGCCGGTTCGGGTGCTACTGCCCAGGCCGTGCTCGAAATGAACCAGCAGGATGGCGGCAACCGGAAGTACATCTGCGTGCAGCTCGACGAGCAGATCGCCCAAACCACCAAAGCCTACCAGCAGGGCTTCAGAACCATTTCCGAGATCACAAGAAAGCGCCTACTCCTGCAGCATGAAAAGCTGCAAGGGCAGGAGGGTGCTGTGGGTATAGACACCGGATTTAGGCATTTCAAACTCGCTCCTTCCAGTTTCAGCCATGGGCACGCGAACATCGACCGAAAAGCAGAGCAGCTCAAGCTCTTTACGGGCACTGAGAAAGATCAGACGCAGCGGGAGCGCATGCTGTGGGAGTTGCTCCTCAGGTCAGGTATGCCTTTGACGGCTACTGTAAATGAGGTGGCGGTAGGCGATGCCGTATTGTACGAAGTGGTGCAGGAAGGACTGCTGTTTGGGCTGGATACGATCACCGAAGAGGTGCTCAGAAAAGCGATCGAGCTGAAGCCCAGAGCCTTCATCTGTCCGGACTCCCTGTTTCAGCTGAACGAAATAGATAAGACCAATCTACAACTAACTTTGCAGGACATCGGTATTGACTTTAAATCAATCTGATGAACAGCAATGCTCGTGCAAAACTTTGACTTCGACGCCAACCTCACGATAGCCCGGCAGTGTGCAGCGGATATGGTGCGCAACGGCCTGTACTCCCGCTTTAAACTTACAGCGAAAGAGCGGCTTGACAAGGCTGTGCTGGGGTGTATGGGCGAGTATGCCTTCGAACATTGGCTCAAGTCACGTGGCTATACCTACGAGGTGGATCGTGCGGGCTTCGAAAACAGGAATTCAGATGCGTTTGATTTTCTGATAGGCGGCTGCAAAATAGATGTGAAAGTCGCGAAGAAATCAACCGACAGGCCGCCGAACGACAACTGGACCTACGGCTACCCGCAGGAGCAGAAACCGGCTTCCAAAGACTATGTGATCGTGGGCTGGGTGGACTTTGCGCAAAAGCAGGTCGGATTTTACGGCTGGGTCACCGGGCAACGGATCAGCCAGTTTCCGGTGGTGACCAAAAACACCTTTGCCGGCTACAGTTACCGCACGCCCAACCACGAGTTCAAATGGGGCGCCCTGAACAAAAACTTCGAGCGTTTCTTCCAGGGCATTTTAGCGGGCAAGGAAGTTTGACATCCCCTAAATCTTGCATTTCAGGTATAAGTTGCCGCCTTTGAAGAAGGGCTGTTTCATTCCCTGAGACAACTCCCTTGAGGACAAGGGGAGATCCTGTAAGCATGAAAAGGGACTGCCCGCAGCATCACCTTGGTATCTGGAGAATTTTACTAAATTTGCCCTAAGCCTCAACAGGCGGCCTGAATCTTCCGTTAGCGTATACCTGCACGTGTAATGCTATCACCCTTAAAGACCAATAGAACATGACTACCGACACAACTGATAAAGCAGCCCTTTTCTCAGAAGTAGAACAGCAACTCAAGCAACAGCATTTTAACATCAGCAACCAGGACCAGACCCGTCCCTGGGGCGGATTTTTTGTGATCGACGAAACGCAGGCACAAGACTTTGCCAACGCTTATTTCGACAGCATGCCGGTTGACCAGCTGAAGATATCGGGTAAGCTGAGCCCGAAAATACTGCTGGTGGCGCCGAAGAAGCGACTGAGCTGGCAGTACCACCACCGCCGCGCCGAGATCTGGAAAGTGGTGAAAGGCACCGTGGGTGTAGTAACCAGCGACACAGACGAGGAGGGCGAAGTGAAAGTGCTTCACCCCGGCGACCTGATCACGCTGCGCCAGGGAGAGCGCCATCGTCTTGTAGGCCTCGATGGCTGGGGCGTACTGGCTGAGATCTGGCAGCACACTGATGCCGCCAACCCCTCAAACGAAGACGATATTGTGCGTGTGCAGGACGATTTTGGAAGATAAACCCAGAACGCACAGGTATAGAAAAAGGCGCTGCAAATAAACTGCAGCGCCTTTTTTATGATTTCAACTGGGGTAACTTAATCCTCCAGCAGGTGGCGGCATTTTCTCAGCTGCTTTTCCACTTCCTGTATGGTAAAGCGTGGATTGTTGTTGCCGAGGTTGGTTTGCACGTAGTTGAGGATGTTAGTAATCTGGCCAGGCTTGAGGTGCTCAAAAGCAGGCATGCCCTGGTTATAATTTTTGCCATTCACGACAATGTTTCCCGTCTGCCCGTGCTGGATGATGCAGGCCAGGTCGTCGCGATGGTTCTCGAGGTAGTCGGCGCCAGCCAGGGGTGGAATCAGGTTGCGGAGGCCGCTGCCGTCGTCCATGTGGCAGTTGGCGCAGTACTGGGTATAGAGTTGCTCCCCTTCGTTCTGCTTGTCTGAGTAGAAACAGCGGGTCAGGGTGAACAGAGCGGCTATACCTGCCACATACAGCAAGATTTTAGTTTTTATCAGCATCCTTCTTTTTCTTTTTAGGCAACAGGGCGGGTATGTCACGGATCAGCCGGTCGACCTGGGCAGGGTCGGTGCCGTCGTAGATGCCGCGCACATGGCGGTTCTGGTCCACGAGCACAAAGGCACCGCTGTGCACAAAACCACCGGGCTCCTCTTCGTCTTCCATCGCCGACACCATGTACTGCAGCGCAATGCTGTAGATGCTGTCTTTCTCGCCGGTTACAAAGTGCCACTTGTCGCTGTTCACCTGCAGGCGGTCGGCATAGTCACGCAGCACGGCCACTGTGTCGTGTTGCGGGTCGATGGTATGGGAGAGGAGCATCACCCGCGGGTCATCTTCAAAAGCCTCGTAAATGCGCAGCATCTGGCTCTTCATCTTGGGGCAGATGGTGGGGCAGGTAGTGAAGAAAAAGTCGGTGACGTATACCTTGTCCTGCACGGTGAGGCTGGTTACCACCTGACTGTCCTGGTTGATGAAAGCAAAGTCAGGTATGCGGTGGTATACCGTGTCGGTTACCTGCTGGCCATCGACCTCGCGCTGCACCAATTGGCGTTCGCCCAGGTAGGGGAGGTCGCTGGTTTCAGAAGAGCTTTGAGAGCAAGCCTGCCAGCCAAGCGCCGAAAGGCCAAGCAGCATCGCTGAAAAAAAGGTGCTTCGTTTATTTCTTTCCATAAGTTGCATAGGTTTCTTGTGCGTTGGTGATGGTGCTGTCCATCAGGGCTTTGACGCGGGCCATTTTCTGATGCTCTTCATTCAGGTATAGCATGGCCTGCTGGTGCGCGAGCGTGTCGGGTGCTTTGTACTGGCGCATCCATTCCATCATGGCTTCATCGGCCTTTTCCAGTTCCTGTATGCGGCGCGTGAGCAGGCTGATGATGGCCATGTCAGTGGAATGCGCCTGCAGGGAGTCGCGGAGGCTGGTGAGGTTGCGGCGCAGGCGGTAGATCTTGCCCATGTCGGCCATCGCTTCGTCGTGCAGGTCCATCACTTCGGTTTCCAGCGTCTGCTGGCGGTCTTCTTCGCTGGCACCGCCCTGGCAAGCGACCAGGGTGAGGGGCAGGCTCAGGTATAGCAACCACTTTTTCATGATAGGTATAGGTTTTCTTTCAATCAGAGCAACGCTGCTTTCTTCTACGCAACGCTGTTCTTGCAAAGATACAGGTATAGCGTCAAAGGTATACCTTCTAGTCCAATTGTAAACAGAAGTACATTTCACTTAAATTATACCGGGTGAGTTCTGATGCGATAGCCGTCTTAAAACATGCTGCGTCTTCAGCCCAGTCATACGATTGTGGCTTTACAAGGGCAAACCGGTTTATCAACTGATACACCAGTTCCAGGGTTACTTCCTGCTGAAAATGAAGGCCCTCGAACAACTGCCAATATGCATCATTAACACCCTCCAGCAGCAGGCAATCTCCCCACACAGGACAATAAACCCCATCTCCTGACTTGAAGTAAATCGATATTGCCCCGATCGACTTTCCATGGGTAGTAAGTGCTCTGATCCCCGCCTCTATATCCCGGGGTTTCCAGCAGATCTCATCCGGCCGCATGGGATCGAAAAAAGCCTTTTTCAGCAACGCAGGATCAAGAAAACTATACCTCATCATAAGCTTATACTGCGGAAAAAATCAGTTAACCATTCAACCATTCAACTACCACTTCTTGAACACAAAGAACACGGCCAATAAGATGAAGACGAACCCGACGATGTAATTCCACTTTACCTCTTCTTTCAGGTATAGCACCGAGAAGGCCACAAACACCACGAGCGTGATCACTTCCTGAATGGTCTTGAGCTGAAAGGCCGTGAACTGTCCGTGGCCGATCCTGTTGGCCGGCACCTGGAACATGTACTCGAAGAAGGCGATGAACCAGCTGACCAGAATGACCTTCCAGAGTACGGTGTCTTTGAACTTGAGGTGACCGTACCAGGCGAAGGTCATGAAGATGTTGGAGATAAGGAGGAGAAGGATCGTTTTCATGCCCGAAATTTAACACAAGGCGACCTGATGGCAACAGAAATTTTCGGCAACCTTCGCAATGCCGGGGCAGTATGTTCGTTTACAACACGATGCAATGCCTGACTGAGCTATGAAAAAAACCGGGCCGGCCTGCGTGCCGCTCCTAAGGGCGAGGAAGAACAGTTGCGGGTGAAAGCTCCGGCACTTTTTTGCCAATATAATTTGCATTCGAAGTAAGCAGAAAGACCGTCTCCAGAAGAGGCGGTCTTTTTGTGTTTTTATGGGATAAGTGTTTGTAAAACAGGCACTAAAGATGTATATATTTTGTTTAAAAAGAGGCACCTTCGGCTCGGGCAGCCTACTGCCCGGCGGGTGCGCGGCAATCGGTGCAAATACTGTCCCGAAAGCATAGATAAAACGAAATAAATTGGTAATTTTACCTATTCAATCTACCCAATGACACAAATGAGTGAAGTAGAAGAAAAACAATTGCATAACAATTATTCAGCAGATAGTATTCAGGTACTGGAAGGGCTCGAGGCCGTACGCAAGCGTCCTGCCATGTACATCGGCGACATTGGCATCAAAGGCCTGCACCACCTGGTATGGGAGGTTGTGGACAACTCCATTGACGAGGCCCTGGCCGGTCATTGCGACACGATCAATGTGACCATCAACACAGACAACTCCGTTACGGTTTCTGACAACGGCCGTGGTATACCAACCGACTTCCACCAGAAAGAAGGCCGCTCGGCCCTGGAGGTGGTTATGACCGTGCTGCACGCCGGGGGTAAGTTCGACAAGGACACCTACAAAGTATCCGGCGGTCTGCATGGCGTGGGTGTATCCTGCGTGAACGCACTCTCAACCGACATGCACGTAACCGTGCACCGCAACGGCAAGATATTCGAGCAGCATTACAACATCGGCGCGCCTGCCTACCCGGTGCGCGAGATCGGAACGACCGACAAAACCGGTACCACCGTGCAGTTTAAGCCGGACGACTCGATCTTTACAACCACAGAGTATAAGTACGACACCATTGCCAGCCGTCTGCGCGAACTCTCATTCCTGAACAAGGGCATCCGCATTAACCTGGCGGACCTGCGTGAGATTGGTGAGGACGGACAGCCTCTTTCTGAATCGTTCTATTCAGAAGGTGGTCTGAGGGAGTTTGTGGCCTACCTGGATGAGACGCGTGAGAACCTGATCCCGGAGCCCATCTATATCGAGAGTGAGAAGAACGGTGTGCCTGTTGAGATTGCGCTGCAGTACAACACGTCGTATTCCGAGAACATCTTCTCGTATGTGAACAACATCAACACCATTGAAGGCGGTACGCACGTAGGTGGTTTCCGCCGCGCCCTTACCCGTACCCTGAAGGCCTATGCCGACAAGTCGGGTATGCTTGACAAGGTGAAGATCGAGATTGCCGGTGATGACTTCCGCGAAGGCCTGACCGCCGTTATTTCGGTGAAAGTTCAGGAGCCACAGTTTGAAGGACAGACCAAAACCAAACTGGGTAACTCCGACGTGGGTGGTGCTGTGGATGTGGCTGTTGGCGAAATGCTGAACGAGTTCCTGGAAGAGAATCCGAAGGAAGCCCGCATCATTGTGCAGAAAGTGATCCTGGCCGCGCAGGCCCGTAACGCAGCCCGCAAAGCCCGCGAAATGGTGCAGCGCAAGAACGTGCTCTCCAGCACCAGCTTGCCGGGTAAACTGGCCGACTGCTCTGACAATAACCCGGAGAACTGCGAGATATACCTGGTGGAAGGTGACTCAGCGGGCGGATCTGCCAAGCAGGGCCGTAACCGTATGTTCCAGGCGATTCTGCCGCTTCGTGGTAAGATCCTGAACGTGGAGAAAGCGCAGGAACACCGCATTTACGAGAGCGAAGAGATCAAGAACATGATCACGGCCTTGGGTGTGAGCTTCGGAACGTCGGAGGGCGAAAAGGCGCTGAACATGGAGAAGCTGCGTTACCACCGCATCATCATCATGACGGATGCGGACGTTGACGGATCGCACATCCGTACACTGATCCTGACCTTCTTCTTCCGCTACATGAGAGAGCTGATCGAGAGAGGATTCATTTACATCGCCTTGCCGCCGCTATACCTGGTGAAGAAAGGCAAAGAAGAGCGCTACTGCTGGAGTGAGCAGGACCGCATCGAGGCCATCGCCGATCTGGGCAAGGGCAAGGACGACAGCGTAGGTGTGCAGCGTTACAAAGGTCTTGGTGAGATGAACCCGGAACAGCTCTGGAACACGACCATGGACCCGGAAACACGCAGCCTGAAGCGTGTAACGATCGAGTCTGCCGCTGAGGCCGACCACTTGTTCTCGATGCTGATGGGCGATGAGGTAGGCCCTCGCCGCGACTTCATCGAGCGCAACGCCAAGTATGCCCGTGTAGACGTGTAATCGCACTAGAATATCATATTTTAGAAGCGGCTGTTCTCGAAAGAGGGCAGCCGCTTTTTTTGTTTGTATTTTATTGAGAGTATATTCGGATTTCCTATATTAGAAGAGTTTAACTAGGTATAACAATGCGCTTCTGATAAAGCGGTAACATACCAGACATAGTGCAGATAGTGGGGTAGGTGTTCCTGCTTTACACTAGTTGGGCAGAACTTAAATAATAAATCTTCAAAGAATGATCAGGCTAATAGTATGCTTTTTATTGCTTCTCTCTTTGCCTGTTTATGGACAGGTTGAGAATAGGTGGCAGCCTGATAGTGTATACATTAACAGAAACATTAAGAAGATCTTTGTCTACTTAAATTCACCTAAAGATCTGTCTGAAGTTGTAGAATGTGATAAAGATGGAAATAAAGTTAGGGTTGTTAAGTATAGTGCGTCCTACAATAGAAAGACTCGCAGATCAAAAACAGTTGAACAGATAAGTCATTACTTATATGATTCACTAAAGAGACCAACTCAAGTAATTGATACTATTTTTCATTTTAGTAATTCTGTAAGTGTTAACAATACTTACCTTAGCTACAACTCATCTGGACTTTTAGCATCTTCTAAATACTATAAAGGATCATTTCAGAAACCTTATAGTGTTACTAACTATTATTATAGCCCCTTTAAGTCAACGACCGTCCGCACCAACGACTCATTAACTTTTTATCAGAAGTCTAAGGAGTACGACAGAGATTTCTATGTTAAAAGGTTTTATGGCTTTTATTTGGAGCAAAAGCTTAAAAGCGGACTTGCTATTCACGAAGGTGACACTACAAGGTTTCAGTTCTCAGATTACTCTGATTTGCAAAGATTTGAAGATGATAAGATCATTGAAAACAAGTTTGACGCAGCAGGCAGATTAATTAGCTCTGATATTAGGTCGGTATTTATGAACGATAGGGTTAATGAATATAAATTGGTTTATAGCTATGACACCAATGGACTATTAAAAAGTATCCGTGGATATATACCTAAATTCTATAAGTATGAATTCCATGAATAAAACCTTTGCCCAACAAGGTATAAATGTCATCTCAGCCTATGGCCTTCGCCGTCATTTATACTAGACCGTTAAATCCACGAACTTAAACAGGAAAGAATGCTTCAGAAAAAGGCAGCCGCTTCTATTTATCTTATTCCTCAATGTTCGCTATAAAAACATCAGACGCCAGCGCTATACCTGACTTCACGAGGCTTCCTGTAGGACTGCCATAAGATTAATAGCACCAGCAAAAAGCCCCAGCAGCCTGTCAGTATCCAGGTGCTGGCATCGCTCGAAGATGAAGAAGCGGTGCTGAATAATGTTCTGGTTGATTCGTAGGAAATGTTGGCGCCCCAGTGTATGCCGAAGGCAAGCCAGAGTGATTTGGTGATGATGACCGCATAGGCCAGTACCAGTCCGAGTAACAGCAGATAGGAAAGGACTGCCGCGCCATCGCCTAATCGCCAGATATGATTGAGCACATAGACCAAAGCGGAAAGCAGCACCCAGTAAGCGGGCTTCAAGTACTTTTCCAGATGTGCGTAAAGGTAGCCCCGCGTTAAGATGTCTTCTGCTACAGAAGGAACCACGGTCATGAGCAGGAGCATAGGTACTTGGCCGGCAAAAGCTGCGATGGAGGTGCTGGAAACTATGCTTTCATAGCCCAGCAGAATCGAGAGGTAGAACGACAGCGCAAAGAATGCCAGACCCAGCAATAGTCCCACCAGGAGTTGCACGAGCCAGTTGGATTTCAGCGCCAAGCCATAACCTCCAAGCCCTCGCCACCCCTGAGCTCTGACCAGGAAAAAAGCAGCCACCAGGAACCCGATTTTGAACAGGGCCATTATCCAGAAAGCAGAGAAAAACTCCGGGAAATGATAGAGGACGAAGAGGAGGAGAAACCCTGCTGCGAATGAGAGTAGACTACGTGTGGGCATAGCTTGTGATAAGAGCCATTAGGAGCCCTCAGACCGCAATAATAATTTAAATTATAAGTAATTGCAATGAACCAGGAGGGGGAAATTTCAGGCGCCGGGGTACACCTTTACAACCCTGACAGACAATGGGTTTTACCGATAATTACCACAAACACAGAGCAGATACGTTACTCCCGCACCACCTCACTCAGCTTCTCAAATACCTTCCCCATTTTATCGAGCACGGCCTGCTGCTCACTTATGGCAAAGTGCTGTTTCAATTCGTTTGGGTGACGGTAACTCAGGTATACCTGACCCTTTTCGTCTTCCCATACCAGCAGACGCAAAGGCAGGTCCAGACCGGCGCGCTGGTCGGCTTGCATGAGGTGGGTGCCTACCAGCGGATTGCCGAAAATAAGCACATGCGTTGGCCGGAGCTCCAGGCCCTTATCAGCGGCAGCTTTGGCGTGGTCAACTTCCGCGATCAGGTTGATTCCCATACCTTGTAGGGCCGTTCGAAGTTTGGTCAACGTCTCTTCCATGCCATAGGCGCTGGGTTTTGTGAGCAGTTGCTCCGACTGGGAAGGTTGTGCTATACCTGCGCAGGCGGTACAGATCAATAGGAAAATGGCGAAAGTGAGGTGCTTCATCATATTAAAATCTAAACCCGACACGGGCGTCCAGAAAATCAGCTACATGGCGATGCGCCTTCAGGTTGATGCCGTAGAACATATGCCCTGCTGTATGGTACTCCAAACCCCAGCGCTGATACACCGGGTCCCGGGCTTTGTACGGGGAGTATACGTATACCCCTAGCTGCTGATTGAAGCGGAAGCGACCGATGCGCAACTCGTGCCCCACCAGCAAAGCACCGCGCTGGAAATTACGACCGTCTTCTTCGTCCTGCAAGTGCTTCCGCAAGGTATAGTCTGCTATCCACTCGGCCCCGCCGGTCAGGGCGCTGATGCGGCCGATGGGCTGGCTCACATAGGCGCTTATACCTAGCAGTGGCAACTTGCGCGAAGGCTCGTCGCGGCGGTCTTTGCCCGTACCAAATATAGCCACCAGAAAATTGCGCTCCTGCTGCTCCCGCATACCTGCTGATGCTTGTCTTTCAGGGAAAGCAGCAGGTCGCAGGGCATAGTTGAGCCCCAGCGTGGCCGACGGAAAGTTGATGCCTTTGTTTGGCTGCCGCAGCCCACCGTTCGAAATATGCTTGTAGGTACCGCCCGCCCGCAGCATCCAACGCTCGTTTAATCGGTAGTTGCCCAACAGGTTGACCTCAAGCGGAAAGCTGACTCGGGTGCTGTAAAAGAGGTTGTCGGGGTTTGTCTCAGGGTGGTAGATGTTGTCCATATACGCCAGTCCGGCACCGAAGCGGAAAGACAAACTAAAGCGGCGGTGTGCCGAAAGGAAAGGCTCTACATACAAAAGCAAGGTATAGGCACTACCCAACACATCCGGGTTATCGAAATTGTAGTAAGCCAGCGCAGCGCCCAGCCTGGGGTAGCCCTGCAGGTACTGCCAGGCACGTTCGTTGGTAAAGTGCAGACTCACATCTGCTTCTATCCCCCAGGGATTGGAGCCGGATATATCCTTTATATCACTTGAGTGCGGTATGATAAAGCCGCTGTGCCCTGTCAGGCCTATGTTAATCGCTGATCGGGTGGAATCGCTTTGCCAGGCGGCACCAGCCAGAGCAGGTGCCCACATCATGGAAAGGACCAGGACTGTGGATGATAAAATGCCGATACGAAAGCGTTTTCCAAAATGCGTCATTTTCATGTCATTTCGAGTAACCTCGCAACACCTTTAAGTTTTCTATGGGCCAGTGCGGCAGAGTCAGGGCAGGAGCTCAATCAGGTATGGCAGTCTGTTGCATGGCTTCTTTCAACTGCCTCTTTTTTATACCTGAGGCAGACAGATTGGTTTTGGGATTTCGGTGTAGAAAAAGGAATAGGCGAGGTGTTTTCGGTGCTGGAAGATGCTTTTAAAAAACATTTGTGCAAGGTTTCGGCAAAAGGCATGACAAATTCACTTACAAAATTTATATTAGCACTCGGGCGTTCTTTTTGCGAAGCCCGTATACCTGCGTCTGTCCGGAAACCTTTGTTCTCCGGGTACAGACGAGGCTTCCCTAACATCCGAAAACATGCTGATCAATAAGGTTTCTGACCAGATAAAACGAAGTAAATACATCAGCCGCGACCTGAGTTGGTTGCGCTTCAACTACCGTGTGCTCGACCAGGCCCGCGACACCAGCCGCAGTATTTTCGACCGGCTCAAGTTCATGGCCATCACGGCTTCCAACCTCGATGAGTTTTTCATGATCCGGGTGGGCAGCTTGTACAACTACATCGATTACGGCAAAGAGCGACTGGATTATTCCGGTCTGCGCGAAATGCCTTTCCGCAAAAAGCTGCTCGACTATGCCCACCGCTTCGTCAACGATCAGTACCTGACCTTCAACAACGAACTGGCCGAGCTGTTCGAGAAGAATGGATTTGACATCCTGAAAGTAGGCGACCTGACCGAGATCGAGCAAAAGAAGGTGGACAGCTACTTCAAAAACACGATCTACCCGCTGCTTACCCCCATGGTGTTCGACAATTACCATGGTTTTCCGCTGCTCATGAACCAACTGCTTACCTTTGGTGTGGTGACCCGCACGACAGAGGAGCAGAAGGCGCAGGACCGCGTGACCTTTGTACAGATACCGCAGAACCTGGCCCGTTTTTACGAGATCAACCGCAAGGACAAGCTCATCTTTGTGCCGATCGAGGAGATAATCCGCTGGAAGATCAAAAAGCTGTTCCGAAACGTGGAGATCGTGTCGGTCAACCTCTTCCGCATTACCCGCAACGGGGACTTCACGCTGGAGGAGTCAGACGACATCGAAGCAGACTTTGTGCAGGAGATCAAGTCGAAACTGAAGACGCGCAAGAAAGGGCGTGTGGTGCGCCTGGAGATCGAGCGCAATCCGTCTGCTTTCATGATGAAGGTTCTGAAGGAGCGCTGGACCATCGATAATGCCAATGTCTTTACCATCACCACCATGATTGACCTGCGCGGTCTTTGGCAGATCATCAACCACCGGCAGTTTAAGGACAAAGGCTTCAAGCAGCCCGCTCCTGTTGTTCCGCTCAGTTTGCCTGCTGAGTCCGTGGATATGTTCGAGTATCTAAAGGAACATGATGTGCTGTTGCACCACCCGTACAACAACATGGATCCTGTCGTGCAGCTGCTGGAACGCGCCGCCGAAGACCCCTATGTGCTGGGGATCAAGCAGACGATCTACCGCCTGGCCGACCAGTCGCGGGTGACGGCTGCCCTGCTAAAGGCTGCTGAAAACGGCAAGCACGTGTCGGTGTTGTTTGAGGTGAAGGCCCGTTTTGACGAAGAACGCAACCTGCGGGAAGGCGAACGTCTGGAGAAGGCTGGCTGCTTTGTGATCTACGGCATCAGCAAGTACAAGACGCACACCAAAATGCTCATGATCATCCGGAAGGAAGGGGAGAAGGTAACGCGCTACGTGCACATCGGCAGCGGCAACTACAACGAGCAGACGGCCCGCCTGTATACCGACGTGAGCCTGCTGACTACGAATGATGTGTATGCGCACGACGTGTCGGAGTTTTTCAATGTTATCACCGGCCACTCCAGGCCGAACGAATACAAGTACCTGCTCACTTCACCCAAGGCCATGCGCTCGCAGCTGATCGAGCTGATCCGGAATGAGGCACGCAACGCCAAAAAAGGTTTGAAAAGCGGCATTGTTATTAAGATCAATTCGCTGGAAGACAAGGAGGTGATCGACGAGTTTTACAAAGCCTCCAAAGCCGGTGTGCCGATCAAACTCATCGTGCGCGGCATCTGCTGTCTGCGACCGGGGCGTGAAGACCTGAGCGAGAATATTTCGGTGAAGTCGATCGTAGGAGAGTATCTGGAGCACAGTCGCATTTTCTACTTCCATAACAACGGAGAATCCAAGGTATACGGTGGCAGTGCCGATATCATGGTGCGCAGCTTTGACCGCCGCATCGAGGCGCTTTTCCTGATCGTGAATGAAGAGCTGAAGAAAGAGGCGATCAACATCCTTTACTACAACCTGCTCGACAACCAGAACTCCTACATCATGCGCGAAGACGGCACCTACGCCCGCAAAAAACCAGCCGCCAACGAAGAGATCATTGACGTACACAAGCTGTTTTACAAAAAGGTATTCGAGGATGCTGCACAGGAAGTAGAACTCGTATAGTTTCAGCCCCCTTCTGACAACAGGAGGGGGCTTTTTTTGTCAGAATCAGGATTTACAAGATTTAAGAGGGCCCCTACCCCCACGGATTAACAGGATTCTCTTGCACGATTGTCATCCCCCTACCCCCTTCGAAGGGGGACTCTCTGCCGCTGCCGGTTTTTTAGGTATAGCACTGTGGCTTTAGCAGTTATATTGCAATACCGGGTCCAACCACCCCTGCCCCTCCTTGTCAAAGGAGGGGAGTCTGTAGCTGCCATTTCGAAGCTATAAGCCCCGTAGCACAGTCCACTGGCAGGTATAGCAAGACTAACTTGCAGGGAGCTACGAAGCAGATAGCATCAGACAGGTGCACCAACGACGATTTTGTGTTTGAGCGTTCAGCGAGTTTAAAATCGTCTTGATTTTTTTGCTTACTTTTTTCATCAAGGAAAAAAGTAAGGCCCGGCTGGCCAAGCCAAGCTACGGAGCAAAATAGCATAACGTATGGAAAGGAAGAAGCTACGCCAGGTATAGGTATAGCCATTCAGCCAGTAATACATGACAAAGGGGCTAGAGGCCCCACCCTACCAGACACTCGCGCCATGAATGACCAGCAGTCGTACGCTATTAAGCTATACCTGCAATTCAGCCCCGACTGCAAAGCGAAAACTACCTGCTAATCTGACTGATCACAAAACGCTCCTGATGGTGCTGCTCATACAAAGCATGGATCATTCCGTCTTTGAGGCCAACGGCAGGCACGAGCATGCTTTCCAGCTTCGCCCACTTCATGGCAGACAGGTAGATCTCAGCGGCGGGGAGGATGACGTCGGCGCGGTCGGGGTTGAGGAGGAGCTCGGTAATGCGCTGCTCCATGGTCATGGCCGCTATACCCTGAGTAATCTCCTCGATCTGCTTGCGGAAAATTGGCTTGCCAACTGCCTTGCCTGACATATCGAAAATCTTGTTGATGTTGCCTCCGGTGCCGATGGCGCGGGTGAGGTGGTATTTCCGGGCATTCTCTTCGATCCAGGTCCGCATGCTGTTCCAAAGCTCATGCGAGTCAACCCCGTGCATGTGGCGGATAGAGCCCTGCTCAAAAGAATGGGATGCCATTTTTTCCCGGTTTACATAGATGTTAAACTCCGTGCTGCCGCCGCCCACGTCAATGTGCAGGTAGTTGCGCTCGTCCAGGAAGTTCACGATGACTTTGTTGATCAGCTCAGCCTCCGCTTCCCCGTCGATCACCTGGATGTTCATGCCGATCGCCTGGTGCACGCGGTCCAGGATTTCAGGGGCATTTTCGGAGGTTCGCATGGCCGATGTGGCGCACACCATGTAGTGGTCCACGTCGTGCACGTCGAGCAGCAGTTGAAAAGCGTGAAGGAGCTTGATGAATTTCTGAATTTTGTACTCGCTGATAAAGCCGTTGCTGAAAACATCCTCGCCGAATCGGATGGCGTAGCGGATGTATTCTATTCGTTTAAAAATAACGTTTCCATTCTGATTCAGGACGCTGGAGATCTGGCATCTTACGGCGTTCGAACCGATATCAATAGCAGCTAACTTCAAATATAATCTGTTTAGGAGCGTACAACATGCTTTTTCAAGCCAAATATAAGTATTAATGCTGTACGCATAAAGGCTCTAAACCACTAAAATAAGGCAGCCGGAAAACAATTTTACTCAGCAGCCTGCACCCAGCCGAGTCTGCCGTCCGATTGCCGCACCAGCTCAAACTGCCCGTTAACGGCCACTACAGGTATAGCGAATCCCGCTGGCAGACTGTCCATTTGCCCGGCTTCCGGGTGCGCCTCGTCCAGCAACGGACGCTCCTGTTTTAGTTTCTTGACGGCAATCGGTTTGGCTATACTTTCCACAAGAGAGCTGATGATGTACGCTTCAGACTGGTCGGGCAGACGCACGCGGTACCAGTCATTGGCAGCGCCCGTCACCCGCAGCGGCGTGTTTTTGGGGAGGGAGGTATGCAGCCCGGCTTTGGCTGAAGGCGCAGTCCGGACATTGGCCATTTTAGACGATACCCGCACCCAGTTGCCGATGTGAGCGGCATCCACTTTTACGGCAGGTATAGGGGCAGCCGATTGATGCACGTAAGGGTAGGGGTTGGTGGCGCCGTGGCCGTAGCGGTATATCCCGAAGTGCAGGTGCGGACCGGTTCCCCGGGCATTGCCCGTGTTACCAACCAGCCCCAGGGTGTCGCCTACGCTAACGCGCTGTCCGGCCGCGACCAACTGCTGGTCCAGGTGCGCATAGTACAGGTTCTGCCCACGTTCCCTATCCGAAAGCCAGATAACCCTGCCACCGCGAGGCGTCTCGTCTACCCGCGATACCGTACCGTCTACTGATGCAATTACGGGCGTGCCACGCGGTGCAAAGATATCAATGCCTTCGTGGCTGCGGGCGCCCGCATCGCGCGGGTCGCCCCAGATGCTGGCGATGTGGCGGCTCGATTTGCCAGGTATAGGGAAAGCCAGCGTAGGCTGTGCCTGAATCGTGATGGTATACGAGCCGCCCCGCAGTAGCTCAGGTTGAATCCGCAGCAGATGGGCCATGTCTTCGTCTACCACATAGGTCAGGATGGTGGCTGTAGAATCGGCAGAGGCGACGCGTTTAGGGGCAGTTGCAGGATCAGTGCCAGCCTCAAACAGGTCCATGAACACTTGCATGGTTTGGCGGGCTTTCATCTCCAGATTCACGACCAGTTTCTCGCCGCGTTTTACCTCTACTTTGTAACCCAGTGCCCGTGGTTTGTCAGCCGGAAAATAGCCAGTTTCCTTAAAAGGAAGCGTAACCGGTGTAGGCGTTTGCAGAGCCGTCTGACCTGCTGCCAGCCAGTCCTGCCCTACAGCGGTTTCATCGAGTTTGGCGGATTTCAGGGAAGAGACATAGGCCTCGTAGGGGGATTCTTTTTTGAACACACCCCGCAGGGTTTCCCGGCTTCCGCAACCGGTGAGAAAGAGGGTGATCAATAGAGAATATATAAAAGGAGAATAGCTGATCGGCTTGCTGTTCATGCTTGTTTTTGTTTCCGGATGACAGATGTGTGTCCCTATCTATACAAAGATGATACCCGGTTTGATTCCTTTCGCCTGATATAGAATGATTTGTGCGCCATGTTGGACCTTTAGGGAAAACCCGAACAGTGTATGAGCGAACACGTAAAAAACATCTGTACCAATGAGATCGGATTGTGAGAACGAACGTCAGAAAGAAAAGCATCAAAGAACGGTGGCGCAACCGCAGGAGAAAGATGGGCAAACGCCTGTTACCGCTCTTTGCCCCGCTCATACTATCACCCTCCGCTTCGATAGGGGCAGGCAAGTATGTGTCGATCGACAAAAAAGCAAAGGCCGACGTGACGGCGCTTTCCGTCATCCGCTTTGAACAGGTCTCCTTCGACCTCTATACCCAGATGAAACTGAGCGCTGCCGGACTGAGCTATGATGCGTTTAACAACGCGCTGATGGGCTACTACGGCATGTACAACGAAGGGCGCCTGTCCGACAAAGGCATCCTGACGGTGGTGGATTTCACGAAGCCCTCCAACGATAAAAGACTCTGGGTGCTCGACCTCAACAGCCGCGAGGTGCTGCACAATACCTACGTGGCGCACGGGCGTAACTCCGGTGAGGTAAGGGCACAAGCCTTCTCCAACGAGCACAAATCGTTTATGAGCAGCGTGGGTTTTTATGTGACGGACGACATCTACCACGGCAAGCACGGCAAATCGCTACGGCTCGACGGCCTGGACGAAGGCTACAATACGAACGCCCGCGACCGTTCGGTGGTAATGCACGGAGCAGAATACGCTACTGAAGACTTTATGAACAAATACGGCAGACTGGGCCGCAGCCTGGGTTGTCCGGCGGTGCCACTGGGCGAGCACGAAAGCATCATCGATGCTATTACAGGAAGAACGGCTTTGTACATTCACTCAGGCGACAAGCAGTATACTTCGCACTACCTGGACAATGCCAATGCCGTGGCGGGCTACATGGCCAGCACGCAGCCTACCCAGCTTCCGCCAGCGGAGTTTTCCATTTAATGCCACAGCCTATACCTGGCTTCTGGTCAGCGACTACAGGCTGACCGGCCAGCAGGGCATCCAGTACCTGGCGCAGGTCGCAACCTGTTACAGGCACGTCGTTTTTAGGCCGTGCATCATCGAACTGCCCATGGTAGGCCAGGCGCATGTTCCGGTCGAACACATAGAACTCAGGTGTGCAAACGGCCTGGTAGGTGCGGGCCACCTGCTGGGTCTGGTCGTACAGGTATGGAAACGGGAAGCTTTTCTCCTTAGCCAGTGCGCGCATTTGCTGTGGTCCGTCCTGTGGGGAATTGGCGGCATCGTTTGCACTGATACCTACAAAACGCACGCCTTTCTGCTGATACTCATTGGCCACCTGCACCAGTTCGGTTAGGATGTGCTGCACATAGGGGCAGTGGTTACAGAGGAACATGATCACCGTGGCTTTGTTAGAGGCGACATCCTGTAGCGAGACGATCTGATCGGAAACCGTGTCGAGCAGGGCGAAGTTGGGTGCTACAGTGCCCAGAGGTAATGCTGTGGAAGCTAATGGCATAACGCTGTAGATTTAGGTGAGAGAATCTTCCAGGCTATACCTGAAAGCTGAATCAATGTAAGATTTTTGCAGGAATAAAAAAAGAAAATCAACAGGCATCGTTCACCTGTTGATTTTCTTCTTTATCGATCCCTTGAGCTTCTGGTGATGGCAAAGTAGATCACATAGAACCAGCTGAAGATCCCGTGCAGTATCGCCCATAGGATGGACTGATTGCGTGACCAGGAGGCCACTATGGCAATCACCGAACCCAGCCCCACACCTTTTTCGATGACGGTTGTTTGGGTTACTTCTGTAGCATCGCCCATCTGCGCCAGCAAGGGCGTGGCGCATACCAACAGCAATGCGAGGCTAAGGGAAAGGTTCTTGTTCATGTTCCGTGATAAGGTTAGTACACACAATATTGCGCTAACAATATACACAGGAAAATGAATATTCACCTACCTTCCATACAACTCCACTTCCTGCTTCAACTTATGTGCTACCGTCCTGGTAAATTGGCCTGGCTGCAGGCGCCATTGCCAGTTGCCGTTAGCGGTGGAGGGTTTGTTCATGATCGCTTCCTTGCCCAGGCCCAGCACATCCTGTATAGGCAACACCACCAGTTGCGCCACCGACATATAAGCCAATCGGGCCATCACGCTACTCACGTTTTCCTTCGACAGGCGCTGGGCGCTGTAGTCGCTCAGGCGTTTTTTGTCTTCGCGGCTGGCGTCGTGCTCATACCAGGCCCGCACGGTGCTGTTGTCGTGGGTGCCCGTGTACACGATGGCGTTCTGCACGTGGTGGTGCGGTGCATACAGGCTGTGCGGCAGGTCCTCGCCAAAGGCAAAAAGCAGCACACGCATACCTGGCAAATCAAAAGCTGCCATCAGGTCGCGCACCGGTTGGTCGATCTCTCCCAAATCTTCGGCGATGATGGGCATGGCCGGGAATTTCTTTTTGACAGCCGTAAGCAACTCGGTTCCGGGTGTCTTTACCCACTTGCCGTTGATAGCGGTTTCTTCCCCGGCCGCCACTTCCCAGTAGGCGGAGAAAGCACGGAAATGGTCGAGTCGAAGTAGACCAAACAGCTCCAGGTTATGAGCAATGCGCTGCAGCCACCAGTCGAAGTCCTGTTTTTCCAGCGCTGCACAGTCAAACACCGGGGTGCCCCACAGCTGGCCTGTTTCACTGAAGTAATCCGGCGGCACACCCGATACAGCCGTCGGCATATTGGCTCTGTCCAGTTTAAAAAGATGCGGGTGCGACCACACGTCCGCGCTGTCGTGGCTGACATAGAAGGGCATATCGCCAATAAACGTGACCTCTTTGGAGGTGCAGTAGGATTTGAGGGCTTCCCACTGTCGGTAAAAGAGAAACTGCAGAAAAGCCTCCCGTTCTATTTCGCCAGCCAACTCGGCTGTCAGCGCTTCCATGGCGTGCACTTGCCTGGTCTTTACTTTTTCAGGCCATTCGGTCCAGGGTTTCCGGTCGTAGTACTGTTTGAAAGCCACATAATGCGTGAAGTCCGTCAGCCACGATTTGTGGGCTTCCTGAAAACGAATGAACTCACCCTGTAGCTTGCTCGCTTTGCCGTCTTTGTAGTTGTCGTACGCCTGCCGAAGAAGCTTTACCTTGTAGTCCGCCACCCTTGGGTAGTCTACTTTCGCCTTGTTGAAACCGCCGCCTGCCCGCAGGTCTTTTTTATCAAGCAGGCCGTCTTCTACCAGTCTTTCCGGGCTGATCAGCAGCGGATTGCCGGCGAAGGCAGAGTGACTGCTGTAGGGCGAGTTGCCTGAGCCGATCTCGGTCGGGTTGAGGGGCAGTATCTGCCAGTAGCGCTGGCCCGCCTCGGCCAACAGGTCGGCGAACTTGTAGGCTTCCGAGCCCAGATCGCCAATGCCGTAGGCCGATGGGAGAGAGGTGATGTGGAGCAGAATGCCGCTACTTCTTTTGGGTATGATCATAGCTTCGTGGATGTTAAGAGTGCAACCGGGAAAGACTTGAATATTTCAGCCAAAGGTATAGCGCGCTTCGCTTGTACGTGCTGCCCGCCAAACAATTGGTGCCATTCCTGCGGGGATTCGGCTGGCAGTTCTACCGATGTGTCGCCCCATACCTGCTCGCCCAGTGGCAGTTCGTTTTCGGAGATGATATCGGTCAAAAGGCGCGGCACCACGACGATGCACCAGTTTTCTTCGTGGTGACGCGCAAAGGCCATGGCCTGTATGCTGTGCTTGCCTTTCAGCTGCAGTGGAATATAATCGCCTTTGTCGAAGAGTGCTTTTTGCGCCTTGCGCAGGTGAAGCACCTGGTGCAGCAGGTATAGCTTGACGCGGGCATCGGTCGGGGATGATAGCAGTTGCTGCAGCATCTGTTCAGGTTGTTGGCTTGCTTTTATCTCCTGTAAAAACTGTTGCCGCAATTCGTAGTCCACAGGGCGGCGGTTGTCGGGGTCCACCAGGCTGAAGTCCCAGAGTTCGCAGCCCTGGTACACGTCGGGCACGCCCGGGCAGGTGGTTTTGAGGAGCGTCTGGCAGAGGGAATAGAGCCAGCCGAAGTGCGCCGCTTTTCGGAAGAAGGGCAGGAAGGATGCCATGAATTCCTCATCTTCCTGCAGCAGTTTCTGCACCAGTTCTTTCGTGGCCGTTTCATAGCCCTCGTTCGGCTCCGACCAGTTGGTGTTGGCCTTAGCCTCCCGGAAAGCTTTTACCAGGTACTCCTGCACCCGCTCCACCAGCGTATCATCCACCTGGCTATCTATCGGCATAACGCCCAGCAGGGTTTGCAAAATGAAGTAGAGGTCGTTTGCCGTCGGGCCGTTTTCGTGGCTGTGCCGTTGTGCCAGTTGCATCCATGCTTTTGCGTTTTTCTCCCACTCCTCCGGCAACTCGCTCAGTACCTGCAGCCGCATGCGGGAACCTTCGCCGCGCTTGGTGTCGTGCGTGGCCGTGGCGTTGATGGAGTGCGGATAGGTCTGCATGCGGTACTGCATGCGCTCGTGGAAGTCGCGGCGGTCGAGGTTGAACACATCCGGACTGTTGCCCACCTCGTTGAGCGCCAGCAGCCGGTTGTAGTTGTAGAAGGTCGTATCTTCCACCCCCTTGGCGGCCAGCGGCCCGGTGAACTGCTGACTGCGCATCACAAAGTAGAGCTTGTTGCGCCTCTGTTCTTCGCTGTCCTGCCCACCGGACGCAAACAAGGTGCGCAAATGCTCCAGCTCGGCTTTCAGATCGGGGGCTTTTTCATGCGCAATGGTAAAAGCCTTCTCCACCACCTCCAGGGCTTCCGGCGCCAGCGGGAAGGTATGGCCGTAGATGCGGTATACCGGGAAGGAAGCCAGCAGCGTGGCCAGCGCATGGTGCCAGTTCTCGTTTTCTGACGAGGCAGGCAGCAGCTCGCTGTCGCGCAGCAGTCGCAGCAGGTTTTGCAGCTCGCCCTGCATGTAGTTCTCCAGTATCAGCAGCTTTTTCTCGTACACCAGTCCTTCGTAGTCGAGCGGAGCTTCGGGTACGAGGCGGCGGTATACCTGCGTCAGTTTGCGTTCGCCTTCGGCATCGGTGTAGAGGTTGCTCACCCAGGCCAGAAAATCGTAGCCGCTGTTGCCCTCAATTGGCCAGTAGTCGGGCATGTTTTCTTCACCTTCCAGGATCTTCTCCACCACCAGGTATACCTGCTCGCCAGCCAGTTCGCGCAGTTGCGTCAGGTACTTGTCGGGGTCAAAAAGGCCGTCGACGTGGTCTACCCGCAGTCCCTGCACCAGTTGCCGCATGCAGAGTTCCTTGATGAACTGATGGTAATGGGTAAACACCTCCTCCCGCTCCATGGCCGTGCAGATCAGGTCATTGACGGTGAAGAATCGGCGGTAGTTGATCCTTTTTTCCGTTTCCTGCCAGTGGCTCAAAATGTAATACTGTTGCTCCAGCAATTTCTGAAGGGCTGACTTGTCGTCGTTTATACCTTGCAGCACGTCGGCTATACCTTGCTTTATTCCCGGCTGGTCCTGCGCCGCTTGGTAGAGTGCCTGTTTTGCCTGCAGCCAGTCATTTGGCGCCAGTTTGTCATGGGCCATCAGTTGCTCCAGCTTTTGTGTCTGCTCAGCCAGTTGTGTTTTGCCATCACTTGCCGTGAGCTTTTCAGCGACACGCGCCAACAGGAAGGTATAGCTGTCGATGCTGATCGGGTAGCTGTTGTCGAAGTAGTTGAGACGGAAGCCCTGTTCATCGAATGTGATCTGAAGTTGTCCCGCTTTTACGACCTCCTCCAAAGGTTCCCCCAAAAAGGGTACCATCAACTGACCTTTGAAATCCGGATGGTTGAAGTTGACGTCGAAGAAGGTATAGAAGCGCGACTTCTGGCCTTTCTCGAGCACGTCCATTAGCCAGGCGTTATTCGGGTGGAAGGCCATGTGGTTTGGTACAATGTCCTGCAGCCAGCCCATGCCGTGCGCTTTCAGTTCTTCGGCTATTTCCTGCAGCTCTTCCATGGTACCCACCTCCGGGTTGATCTGGTGCGGGTCTGTGACGTCGTAGCCGTGCTCACTGCCGGGCCGGGCCGTGAAAAAAGGCGCTGCGTAAATGGTGCTGATGCCCAGATCGCGCAGGTAGGGGAGAATGTTTATCAGGTCCCGCAGCGTGAACTGCGGTGATAGCTGTACTCTGTATGTGGAGGAAGGTATATAGACCATGTTTTATCGATATTATTTTGATTTGCCGACTACTTGACAAAGGACTTTCTCATAAAGGACTTCCTATACCTTCGAATCTGAATAGGTTTTTCAAGCGAGATTTCAACAATCCTTATCCAAAAGCGTCAGTTACCCCGTCTTTAGTCACATCATCTTTCATCCTGAAAAGTCTTGTGTCAAATAGTCAAACAGTCCCTTGTCAAAATTTGAATCATTCAAATTTTCAAATTCAGGCTTTCGTACAGTTCCTTGAACTGCCTGCACCAGGCGTCGTCTTCAGCACTTTTTTCGCCTTGGTTTTGGCGTCTGGCTTCGTACGTGGTCTGATGCATCCTGTAGGCGATGTTCTGCGATTGCCAGTACTCCGGCTGCAGCCTGGAGCCATTCAGCACGGTGAGCAACTCCGTCAGGTATAGCATGTGCTCCGTGTCATCGGGGTGCTCTTCCAGATGGCGCATGGCTTTCTCTACGTGTGCGGTGGCTGCGAAATTCACGGCACCTTCGTCCAGTTTCACACCCATACGCTCCACCTCTTTCAGCAGCTTGAGCACGGTATCCACATCCACCCGCTCAGCCTTCAGGGCTTCCAGCAAACGACCCGTCACGATGTAGTCTACCGTGATCTGCAGCGGTCGCGGCAGGTTCATGTCTACGCTTTTGATGGCTGCCATGAGCGGATAGTTGTTGTCGTATACCTGCTGAAAGTCGTGCTCCAGTGCCCGCAGGGTCTGCTCTAGCACCTGGTCCAGGATCTTTTTCTGGTCGTCGCGGAACAGGTGCCAGAACGAGTAGTTGTGCGATTCAAAGTGTTTGTCCAGGAGCATGATCACTTCCGTGATGTTGCCTTTGTCGAAGGCGGTGGTGAGCTCATGGTGCAAAGTGGCGAAGGCCTCGGCGCTCACATATTTGCGCACACCCCCGAACAGCTGGTGATCGCCGATGTGCAGCACGCCAAACGACACATCTGCTTCTTCCCAGGTGATGGTCGAGCGGATAGAGGCCTTGCCGATGGCCAGTCGCTGACGCCCCGCTTCCAGCATCTCGTAATACTCCGAGGTCGCTTTGTAGCTATAGAGCGGCAACTCGTCCGGCGAGTCGGTGAAGAGCGATGACACGGCATAGTGCGCCCCGACCCGTATCAGGTCCAGTTGGGTTGGCTGCACAATTTTATAGTACGCTTTGGAGGCGTTGCCATACTCTTTGTTATTGCTCTTGGCCCGCTTCAGGAACTCGACAAAAGGGGCTTCGAAATCCTCGCCGCTCAGGTCTTTGGCCAACTGCAGGGCACGGGTCGCATACAGGATGTCCTGCATGGTTTCGATGCCGGTCACTTCGTCAAAAAACCAGCCGCAACTGGTGTACATGAGCATGGCGTGGTACTGCATTTCGAGCAGTTTCAGAAACTTGATCTGCTCGCCTTTACTCAGGTCGCGGTCGGTGTGCGTGTCAATGAATTCGCGTACCTGGTTTTCATCCCGGTTCATGATCACCTGGATGTAATTGTTGCGCGTCTGCCAGGGATCGGCGCCCAGCTTGCGCATTTCCCGTTCGTAAAGGGGCTCCAGCTGATCGCGCACCCAGTCAAAGGCCTCCCGGATAGGAGCGCGCCAGGCCTGGTTCCAGTCATCGTGGCCGCCGGTATGGCAACCGCAGTCGCTGCGCCAGCGCTCCACGCCATGCATGCAGCTCCAGGAGGTGTTTTCGATAATTTCGGCCTCATACCTGGGCGGGTATAGCTCCAGGTACTCCCCGTAAATCGTGATCTTGGCCAGCTGCTCGTGTTCGATGTGGTGCAGGGCGTAGGAGAGGGCCATCTCGCCGAAGCGGTGGTGGTGGCCGTAGGTTTCGCCGTCGGTGGCGATGTGCATCAGTTGCGGGTCTTTGCTTTGCTCGTCGAAGGTGGTGGTGAGGCGGTGCGCGAATTTCTCGCCGCTCTCCAGCAAACCTTCAAAGGCAATGGCCTGCGACACAGGCGCATCATAAAAGAACAGGGCAATGGTGCGGCCCGAAGGCAGCGTACAGCGGTAGGGACGGCGCGGGTCTATCCTGGCGCCAGTCGCATCGTGCCATTCTTTCTCGTCGATTTTGCGGTAGCGCCTGGCCTGGTAGGGCGACAGTATCGTGAACTTGACACCATGCTCGGCCAGCACTTCGAGCGTAGACGTGTTAGCGGCCGTTTCGCCCAGCCACATCCCTTCCGGGTCGCGGCCGAAACGCTTCCGGAAGTCGTAAATGCCCCAGATCACCTGCGTATGCTGGTCGCGCTCGTTAGCCAGCGGCATGATCATGTGGTTGTATACCTGCCCGATGGCAGCCCCATGTCCCGAGAAGCGCTTCTGACTTTCCTTGTCTGCATCGAGTATGGATTGGTAAATATCGGGCGCTTTTTTCTCCATCCACTCCAGCAAAGTCGGGCCGAAGTTGAAGCTCATGCGGGCGTAGTTGTTCATAATATCCACAATCTGTCCCTTGCCGTTCTGGATGCGGGAGGCAGAATTGCGGGCATAGCATTCGGCCGTGATGCGCTCGTTCCAGTCGTGGTAAGGTTGGGCCGACTCCTGCAGCTCCACCTCGTTAAGCCAGGGGTTTTCGCGGGGCGGCTGGTAAAAGTGACCGTGAATGCAGATGTACTTGTTCATGTTGTTATGACAAAAGACTGTTTGACAGAAGACAAAGGACTGTCCGGTATACCTGCGAAAACGTGCACAGACTATACCTGACTAAGGGCCAATCTCTCTTTAAAGGATGATATTACTTTGGTATACGGTAACGGAAGCGGGCGGCAATTCTATTTCCTGACCTGCACTTAACTCCTGCGGCAACCCTATACCTGTCCCGCCATACCTGTCCTCATCCGAACCGAGCACCAGCTTCCACGATGCCCCCACCTCTTTCACGACTCTGGTTTTTTGGGGTTGATTACTTATGTTAAGCAAGGTATAGAGGTACGGACTCTCACCCGAATGAATCATTTGCAGCACTTGGGTGTGGCTGTCACTTGAAACATGCAGGCGGGCCTTGTCAGGTCTTGTCAGGGCAGGGGCGGACTTACGCAGCCGGATCAGCGCCTTATAGAAGTCGCGCAGCTGACGGTTCTTTTCCCTGTGCTGGTAGCTGCGCTGCAGTTTCGATTGGTGAAAGGTCTCTTCGGACTGTGGGTCCGGCTCTTCGCCCTGCCAGGCAAAAGCCGAAAATTCTTCTTTGCGGCCGTTGCGCACGGCTTCTACCAGGTCTTTGTCGGAGTGGCTCACAAAGTACAGGAACGGATTTTCTTCGCCGTACTCTTCGCCCATGAATAGCATGGGCGTGAACGGGGAGAGCAGTACCAGGCCCGCCGCTACTTTCAGCATGTCATACGAAACCAGCTGCGACAGTCGCTCGCCGAGCATGCGGTTGCCCACTTGGTCGTGGTTCTGGGCGCAGACAACAAACTGCCGGGCGGGGTTGGCGGTGGCGTCGCTGCCGAAGGTACGCTTGCGGTGCTCGGAGTAAAGGCCATCGTACACAAAGCCATGCTGCAGCGCTTTCTGCAACTGCTCCAGCTTTCCGAAGTCACTGTAGTAGCCTGTGTCTTCCTTGGTGAGCAGTGCGTGTACGGCATGGTGGAAATCATCGCTCCACTGCGCGGCCAGGCCATAGCCGCCTTTCTCCACGGGGTTAATGATACGTACATCGTTCAGGTCGCTTTCTGCGATCAGAATAAAGTGTCTGCCCAATTGCTGTTCCAGGTGCTCTACGTGCTCCTGCAGCTCCTGCAGAAAGTGCTTGGCGCCTGTGTCGAGAATGGCATGCACGGCATCGAGGCGCAGCGCGTCGATGTGGTAATCGCGCAGCCACATCAGGGCGTTTTGGATAAAGAAGTTGCGCACATGGTCGCTGTGGGCGTCATCGAAATTGAGGGCCTTTCCCCAGGGCGTGTTGTACTTGTTGGTAAAGTAGGGACCGAAATCGTTGAGGTAATTACCTTCCGGCCCGAGGTGGTTATACACCACGTCCAGCACCACGGCTATACCTGCGGCATGGCAGGCGTCTACCAGTTTTTTCAGCCCTTCCGGGCCGCCGTAGCTTTCCTGCACCGCCGAGGGGTATACGCCATCGTAGCCCCAGTTGCGGCTCCCCGGAAATTGTGCCACCGGCATCAGTTCAATCGTCGTTATACCTAAGTCCACCAGTTCCGGGAGCTTGTTGATGACGCCCTGAAAAGTGCCTTCCTCGGAAAAGGTACCGACGTGCAACTCATAAATAATGTAATCTTCCAGCGGCAGCGGCTTCCAGTTTTTGTCGGTCCACTGAAAGGAAGTATGGTCTACCACGGCTGAGGGCTCGTGCACGCCATCGGGTTGGAAATGGGAGGCGGGGTCGGGGCGCTCCATGTCTTCATCAAGCCGCAAGGTATAGCGGGCTCCCGGGCCTGTTTCTTCGCTCAGGGCGGTCCAGTAACTGAAGGACTCGCGCTGCAGCGGAATTATCTTATCGTTATCTTTTAATACCACATCCACTTGCCCGGCGGACGGGGCCCATACCGTGAACAGGGTGCCGTTGCCGGGGGTATAATGTGCTCCTATCTCTCGTGTTATGCTCATTTTCAATGTTTTTACGCCTGATTCTTAACTCGCTTAGACGCAAATAGGTTGTTCTTTTTTGGCCAATCCAATCTTTTCTGATCATAAAGTGATGCAATAGCCCGCTTAACATTAGTTGTAGGTATAGCAGCATCTTCCGGCTTCGAAACCTATTACGCGCGCATGCAGTACCTATTAGCTATTCTTCATCAAATCAGGAAAAAAAGCATACATGGAAGCATTGGAAGGAACCAAAAGGGTTGTCATCGAGAACGTGAAACCGCAGGTAAACTGTGGGCAGTATCCAATCAAACGCGTTGTGGGAGAGGAAGTCGAAGTGACGGCAGATGTGTTTGGAGACGGCCATGATGAAGTAAAAGCCGTGCTGCTCTACCGCCATTCCAAAAAGAAAAAGTGGAGCGAAGTGCCGATGCAATTCCTGGGCAACGACCACTGGCGCGTGTGCTTCAAACCCGATAGCATGGGCACGTTTGAGTATACGCTGCAGGGCTGGGTCGACCACTTCTATACCTGGCAAAAGGGGCTCAAAAAGAAATTCGAAGCCAATCAGGATATCACCGTGGAGTTACAGATAGGCGCTCAACTGCTCGAGGAATCGGCCGCCACGGCCAAGCCCGGCCAGCAGAAGCGGCTGCGCAAGTGGGCCGAGCAACTGAACAAACCCGGCTCCGTTGCCGACGCCGTGGCACTGGCTACCAGTCCGGATGTGTCGGACCTGATGCACGCCTGCTGTGACCGGCAGAACGTGACGACTTACCACAAAATACTTACCGTGGAAGTAGAGCGACAAAAAGCGCTTTTCAGCACCTGGTATGAGTTCTTCCCCCGCTCTGCCGCACAGGAGGCAGGCCGCCACGGCACCTTCCAGGATTGCGAACGGCTGCTGCCCCGCATCGCTGAAATGGGATTCGACACGATCTACCTACCGCCCATCCACCCGATTGGCTATGCGTTCCGCAAAGGCAAGAACAACTCCGTAACATCGCAACCCGGAGAGCCGGGCTCGCCCTGGGCCATCGGCGCCGAAAGTGGCGGACATAAATCCATTCTGCCGGAACTGGGTACATTAGACGAATTCCGACATTTTGTGCAGTCTGCCCGCGAGCACGGCATTGAAGTCGCGCTGGACTTTGCCATTCAGTGCTCGCCCGACCATCCCTATGTGAAGGAGCACCCGCAATGGTTCAAGTGGCGACCGGACGGCACGGTGCAGTATGCCGAAAACCCTCCTAAAAAATACCAGGATGTGCTGCCCGTCAACTTCGAGACCCAGGACTGGCAAAACCTGTGGTTGGAGCTTAAGAGCATCGTTACCCACTGGATCGAGCAGGGCGTGTACATCTTCCGGGTCGACAACCCGCATACCAAGCCTTTCGCGTTTTGGGAATGGATGATCCGGGAGGTGCGCCAGCAATACCCGCAGGTGATCTTCCTGGCCGAGGCCTTTACCCGTCCGCGTGTGATGGAGCGGCTCGGTAAGATCGGCTTCACGCAGTCCTATACGTACTTCACGTGGCGCAACACGGCCGCTGAGATAAAAGAGTACATGCGCGAACTCACCCAAACCGAGATGCGCGACTTCTACCGACCAAACTTCTGGCCTAACACCCCCGACATTCTGCCGCATGAGTTGCAGTCAGGTGGGGAGCCGGCGCACATTACCCGTGTGGTGATGGCGGCTACGCTCTCGTCCAACTATGGTATGTATGGCCCTGTGTACGAGTTTGGCATCAACACACCTGTGCAGGGCAAGGAAGAATACTGGGACTCTGAAAAGTACGAGATCATGCAGTGGGACTGGGGCCGCCTGACCAAGATACGGGAGGTCATTACCAAGATAAACAAGATACGGCAGGTCAATCCGGCACTGCAGACCACCTGGAACATCGCCTTCGGCGAAACCGACAATCCGCAGCTGCTGTGCTATGCCAAGTGGGACAGCGAACGGCGAAACAAAATGCTGATGGTCGTGAACCTGGACCCGCACAACACGCAGGCCGGTTGGGTACAGGTGCCGCTGCATGCCCTGCACATGGACAGCACGCAGCAGTACATGGTGCACGACCTGATGACCGAACACAAATATACCTGGAACAGCGAGTGGAATTACGTGGAGCTCCGGCCGCACGAAATGCCCGTGCATGTGTTCCGCATCGAAACCGCAACCCCTGGCATGGGCCACGACAGTCTGGATGACAACTGGCTGCCTGATGACCACGGCAAACACGAATAAAACAGAAAAAAAATATGGCAGAGGACAACACCCTTCTCGACGACAACATTCACTGGTACAAAGACGCCATCATTTACGAGTTGCACATCAAAGCCTTTATGGATGGCAACGGCGACGGCATCGGCGACTTTAAAGGCCTGATGCAGAAGCTCGACTACCTGGAAGAACTGGGCGTAACGGCAATCTGGCTCTTGCCTTTCTACCCGTCGCCCCTCAAAGACGACGGCTACGACATCGCCGATTACTACAGCATCAACCCGAGCTATGGCAACATGCAGGATTTCAAGCTGTTTGTGAAAGAGGCGCACCGCCGTGGGCTGAAGGTGATCACCGAGCTGGTTATCAACCACAGTTCTGATCAGCACCCCTGGTTCCAGCGGGCGCGTCGCGCTAAGAAAGGCTCCAAGTACCGCAACTACTACGTCTGGACCGACGATCCGAAGCAGTACAAGGACGTGCGCATCATCTTCACCGATTACGAACCGAGCAACTGGACCTGGGACCCGGTGGCCGGGCAGTACTACTGGCACCGTTTCTTCCACCACCAGCCCGACCTGAACTTCGACAACCCGGACGTGCAGCAGGAAGTGTTCAAGATGCTCGATTACTGGTTCGACATGGGCGTGGACGGCTTCCGTCTGGATGCCGTGCCCTACCTGTTTGAGCGCGATGGCACCAACTGCGAGAACCTGCCCGAAACCCACGATTTCCTGAAAAAGCTGCGCGCCCACGTGGACAGCAAGTATACCGGAAAACTGCTGCTGGCGGAGGCGAACATGTGGCCGGAGGACTCGGCTTCGTATTTCGGCAACGGCGACGAGTGCCACATGAACTACCACTTCCCGATCATGCCGCGCCTGTTCATGTCCGTGAAGATGGAGGACCGTTACCCGATCATCGACATTTTCGACCAGACACCCGCCATACCGGAAACCTGCCAGTGGGCCATGTTCCTGCGCAACCACGACGAACTGACGCTCGAAATGGTGACCGACGAGGAGCGCGACTACATGTACAAGGTATACACCCGCGACCCGCTGGCCAAAATCAACCTGGGTATACGCCACCGCCTGGCCCCGCTGCTGGGCAACGACCGGGCGAAGATAGAGTTGATGAACGTGCTCCTGTTCTCGATGCGCGGCACGCCGGTGGTGTACTACGGCGACGAGATCGGGATGGGCGACAACTACTACCTCGGCGACCGCGACGGGGTGCGCACGCCCATGCAGTGGAACGACAACCGCAACGCGGGCTTCTCGACGGCCAATCCACAGAAGCTATACCTGCCCGTGATCATCGATCCGGAGTACAAATACGAGTCGGTGAATGTGGATACGCAGCAGCACAACGCCAACTCCCTGCTCTGGTGGATGCGGCGCATCATCAACATGCGCAAGCGTTACAAGGCCTTCGGTCGTGGTGAGATCCGTTTCCTGAATCCGGCTAACGCGAAGGTGCTGGCCTTCGTGCGCTCATACCAGGACGAAAACATACTCGTGATCGCTAACCTGTCGCGCTTCCCGGAGGCGGTGGAGCTGGACCTGCCCGAGTTCAGAGGCTATGTGCCGGTAGAGGTGTTCAGCAAGAACAAATTTCCGCAGATAAAGGAGGACAGTTACGTGCTCACGATGGGCGCGCACGGCTACTACTGGTTCGAACTGCAACCGCAGGAAGTGAGTGGCCGCGAAGGGCTCGACATGAAAAAACCAGCCATGCAGCTGCCGCCACTCAGTCAGCCTATACCTTCCCGTGCGCTCAAAACACTCGAGAGCAAGGTGCTGCCGCCTTACGTGATGAACCGTCGCTGGTTCGGGGGCAAAGCCCGCACGATACAGCGCATGCAGGTGGTGAACAACACGCCGATGGTAGCAGGTCGATTTGCCGCTTCGCTGCTGTTCATCGAAGTGAGCTACAACGAAGGGCTGCCCGAACTGTACCAGTTGCCGATCGCTTTTGCCAGCAGTGAGCAGGAAGAGGAGCTGATTGCCACGCAGCCCAACAGCGTGATCGCCCGCGTGACCATGGACGGCAAAGAGGGCATTCTGTACGATGCGGTTTACTCTGAGGACTACCGCCAGCTATTGCTCAACCTGATGGCCAAGCGCAGGAGCATTAAAGTAGACGGCGCCGAAGTGATAGGTACCGGAAGCCGCAGCATTGCCAGCAAAATTAAAGAAACAGGCCATACGCTGTCTTCCAAAATACTGGGGGCGGAGCAGAGCAATACCTCGGTGTTGTATGAAAACCAGTTCTTCCTGAAAGTATACCGCAAGCTTGACCGTACCCTGAACCCGGATGTGGAGATTGTGCAAACGTTGACCGACAAGGAGTTTCCGAACGTGCCGATGTACCTGGGTTCGGTGGAGCACGAGGAAGAAGGCAAACCACCGATGGTGCTCGTGATGCTGCAGGAACTGGTGCCAAACCAGGGCGATGCGTGGACTTACATGGAAGATTCGCTGAAGCGATTCTTTGAGCGACTGCAAACCCACAAAGACCGGGAGCCGCTGTCTGACACGAATGGCACATTGGCACGGCCCGTTCCGTTCGCGGAAGCGCCGGAGCACATGCAGTTGCAATTAGGGGGAGCCTCTGTGGAGCGTATCGAGCTACTGGGGCAGCGCACGGCTGAAATGCACCTGGCACTGGCCGACATCACCGATTCCAAAGACTTTTCGCCGGAGGAGTTTTCGCTCCATTACCAGCGCTCCCTTTACTCGTCGCTCACCTCTCTGGTGCGCAGCAATTTCGACAGCCTGCGCAAGCACCTGCCCAACCTGCCGGAGAGCGTGCGGGCGGAGGCAGAGGAAGTGCTGCAAATGCGCCAGCAAGTGCTGGAACGGCTCAAGATGATCTTCCGCCGCAAGATCGACACCATGAAGATCCGGACCCACGGCGACTACCACCTGGGGCAGGTGCTGTTTACAGGCCGCGACTTCACCATCATCGACTTCGAAGGGGAGCCGGCCCGCTCGTTCAGTGAGCGCCGACTGAAACGCTCCCCACTGCGCGATGTGGCCGGTATGATCCGCTCGTTCCACTATGCTGCTTACAATGCATTGTTCCAGCAGGACAGTTTCCGCAAAGAAGACGGCGACTACCTGGAGCAATGGGCCGAGCAATGGTACCACTACGCAAGCGGTTTCTTTATGCATACCTACCTGGGTATAGCCAAGGGCTCGGGCGTGGTGCCGGCAAACGAAGAAGACATACAGGTGCTGATGGAGACCTACCTGTTGGAGAAGGCGATCTACGAGCTGGGCTATGAACTGAATAACCGTCCGGATTGGGTGCTCATCCCGATCAGGGGCATCAAGTACATCATGAGGAAATATCAGAATGGCTAAGAAGAAGGAAGAGGAAAACACACAACAGAACCCGCTGACAGGTATAGAAACCGGTAACGGTCCGGCTTTGAACGAAAACATGCAGCCGAACAAAGCCGGGGGCAGAAAGAAAAGCAACAAGGCCGAAGGTGCAGCCACTGTGGAGGTGCAGTCTGGTCTTGCTGCGGCGCAGACCAAAAGGGGCAGGCCGCGCAAAACGGACAGCCCCGCAACGGAAAGTGCAGCCCAGGAAATGATGGTGAAGCCAAAGCGGGGGCGTGCAGTCCAGGCCACGTCAGCGGAACCTACTGCCGTGCCAGGTGAAATGAAACCGAAGCGGGGCAGATCGGCCAAGTCCGCAACGCTGCAGCAGGAAGCACAGGAGGTAGGTCTGTCGACCACCCCTGCTCCGGTGGTGGAGCAGCCACGTCAGGAGCAAACCGGACCGGTCTACTACGACATCAGCCGACTGTCCGAGTTCGATGTATACCTGTTCCGCGAAGGCCGCCACTTCAACCTATACGAAAAGCTGGGTTCGCACCTGATGGAACGACAGGGTATGAAAGGCGCCTACTTTGCCGTGTGGGCTCCGAATGCCGAGCAGGTATCCGTGATGGGCGATTTCAACTCCTGGAACCGCGAGAGTCACCAGCTGCAAGCAAGAGGTGATAACTCCGGCATATGGGAAGGCTTTATACCCGATGTGCAGGCAGGTATGCTCTATAAGTACCACATCCGCTCGCGCTACCACATGTACCATGTCGAGAAGAGCGACCCCTTTGCATTGCGCCGCGAAAAACCGCCGCAGACTGCTTCGGTGGTACACGAGCTGCACCATACCTGGCAGGACCAGGACTGGCTGGCGCAACGCAAGGCGCGCCATGGCCAGCCGCAGCCCTACTCCGTGTACGAACTGCATGTGGGTTCCTGGCGCCGCAAGCCCGAAGACAACAACCGGCCGCTGACCTACCGCGAGCTGGCCGAGGAACTGCCTGCCTATGTCAAGGATCTGGGCTTTACGCACGTGGAGTTTATGCCGGTGATGTTCCATCCCTTCAGCGGTTCCTGGGGCTACCAGATCACGGGTTATTTTGCAGCCGCCAGTCTCTACGGTTCGCCCGAAGACCTGATGTGCCTGATCGATGCCCTGCACCGCGAGGGCATTGGCGTGATCATGGACTGGGTGCCTTCGCATTTTCCTTCCGATGAGCACGGGCTGGCCTATTTCGACGGCACACACCTGTTCGAACACGCCGACCCGCGCAAGGGCTACCACCCGGACTGGAACAGCTACATTTTCAACTACGGTCGCAACGAGGTACGCTCTTTCCTGATCAGCAATGCTTTGTTCTGGCTCGATAAGTACCATGTGGATGGCCTGCGCGTAGACGCCGTCGCCTCGATGCTATACCTGGACTACAGCCGCAAGCAGGGCGAGTGGATTCCCAACGAGTTTGGCGGGCGGGAGAACCTGGAGGCGATTTCTTTGCTAAAAGACTTCAATGAAGCTGTGCATACGCAGTTCCCTGAAACGCTGACGATTGCAGAAGAGTCCACGGCCTGGCCGCAGGTGACGGGCAAGGTAGCAGACGGTGGTCTGGGCTTCGACATGAAGTGGATGATGGGCTGGATGCACGACACGCTTACGTATTTCTCCAAAGACCCGATCTACCGCAGGCATCACCAGGGCGATATCACGTTCAGCATCATCTATGCGTTCAGTGAGCGCTTTATGCTGCCGCTCTCACACGATGAGGTCGTGCACGGCAAGGGCTCCCTGATCCGCAAAATGCCGGGTGACGAGTGGCAGGCTTTTGCCAACCTGCGGGCGCTCTATACCTATATGTACGCCCACCCGGGTGCCAAGCTCCTGTTCATGGGCGCCGAACTAGCCCAAAGCACCGAGTGGAACCACGACAGCAGTCTGGACTGGCACTTGCTGGACTACGGCTACCATGCCGGTATACAGAAACTCATTCGCGCACTGAACCATACTTACCGGGAAGAGCCAGCGTTATACGGCAAAGCGTTTGACCCGGCAGGATTTGAGTGGATTGACTTTAACGATGCCCACAACAGCGTGATCAGTTTCCTGCGCAAAGGGGAGCGGCCGGAAGAGCAGTTGCTGGTCGTTTGCAATTTCACGCCAGGCGTACACGACAATTACCGCCTGGGCGTGCCCACGGGTGGTAACTGGATTGAGGTGTTCAACAGCGATGACAGTCTTTTTGGTGGCAGTAACTTCCATAACCACGGTACCCTGCAGGCTATACCTGACTCCTTCCACGGGCATGACTACTCCATTATCCTGAAGTTGCCGCCTATGGCGGTGGTGTATTTTAAGTACCAGCCTGTGTAGCGATTTTTGGTTAATTTTTGATAAAAGAAAAGAGCGTCTGTCCGATTTTGGACAGACGCTCTTTTTTTCTTTAAATCACTGTTTTATATTGAGTTTGATACCAGTTTGCAACTGGCGTAGCAGCGCTTATAGGTATAGCAACCTGCTTTGCCCTGTAGCTTGCCCTGGCCGGGCGGGCCTCACTTTTTTCCTTGATGAAAAAAGTAAGCAAAAAAATCAAGACGCTCCAAACTCGCTGAACGCTCGAACAGTGGAGCGCCGATAAGTGCACCTGGCTAATGCTATTTGTTTCATAGCCTCCGGGGCAAGTTAGTCTTGCTATACCTGCCAGTGGTCTGTGCTACAAAACTTATACCTGTAAAGTAGTAGTTACAGATTCCCCGCCTTAGACAAGGAGGGGTTAGGGGTGGTTGGACCCGGTATTGCAAAGGAACTACTGAAACTACAACGCTTATACCTGCAAATTAGCAGCTACAGAAAAGTCCCCCTTCGAAGGGGCAGGGGGATGACGGTGTTCACAGGTATACCTTTACCTCAGTGCTGACACCTGTGAGTTGACAATGCCTAAAATCCGCTCTTGAGAGGGGCAGGGGTGTGTCAATCGTGCACAAGAATCCTGAAAATTCTTAAATTCTGCAAATCCTGATTCAGACAATCCTCCTCCTGATAGGGATGGGCACAATCGTACCGGAGAATTTTGTGAATCCTGTAAACCCCGACTCACCCAGCTGTCACTTCCCCTTCCTCAGCGGCAGAAACTTGGTGAAACTTCTTTTGCGTTCGCCCTCTTCGCTGGGGAGGTCTGTGTCCGCAACCGAGCGTACGTCTTCGATGGAGTAAAAAGCGTTGGGGTTGTAGTCGCGGATGATGTCGATGACCTCTGTCATTTTCTTGCGCTTCACGATCATGAAAAGCAGGTTCACTTTGCCACGTGAGCCTTTGGCATCCAGCGCGGTGAGGCGGTAACCCCTGTTGGTCAGGCGACTGATGAGCTCGTCGCCTGAATCTACCGTAATCACCCGCACCACCACCTGGCCCAGCGCCAGCAACTGTTCGATGCGCAGGCCCAGAAAGTTGCCTGCGGCAAAACCGGCCGCCCAGGCAAAGTAGGAGGCAACGTTGTTGAGGTTCTGCATCACCTGCGTAATGGCGACGAGCCAGATCAGTACTTCCACAAAACCCAGCAGCGGGGCGATGGTCTTGTCACCTTTCGAGATGAAGACGATGCGGAGGGTTCCCAGCGTCACATCCATAATGCGGGCAAAAAATATAAGGGCAGGTATAATGACCCAATTGACGATTTCTGGGTCAATTCCTTTAAAGTAATCCATGGGGTGCTTTGTTCTTTGGCTAATGTGTAAGCTGTTACTGCCAACGACCAGAAATAGTTTTCTAATCGGCAGTGGCCCGGGCTTCATGCAAAGCCTCCGGGCGGGGCTCACAAATAAAGATACTAAGTATTTGGCGAATATGGTAACATAACGCCAGGTATGCTCTATGGGCTGAAGGAAGCTTCGCTTTGAAGTAAATACTTCAGTGTCAGGAAGGGAATTTATTTCATATTAATTTTACTATATAGCCAAAACGTGCGCTCAATTTTCTCCGTATGCTATAAAGGATGCTTGTGTCATAATTTTTTTAACAAAGCATATTTTTCAAAATCCGGACCCTGAATGCAGCTGGCTCACACCCTGGGTTGGCTGCTGCAGATGCCAGACATAAGGTGTAATCGCATGGCGAAATTGATTATTGTATCAAACCGGCTCCCTGTAAAACTACAGGAAAGTGAGGGCCGGCTTGATTTTAAACCAAGTGAGGGAGGCCTCGCTACCGGACTAGGCTCCATCTACAAAAAGAAGAACAACCTGTGGGTTGGCTGGCCGGGCATGGTGGTTGAAGATGAGTCGCAGCAACAGCAGATCACTGACAACCTGAACGGGCAGAACATGCATCCGGTCTTTTTGTCCGAGAAAGAAATAAAAGAGTTTTACGAGGGCTTCAGCAACGAAACGCTGTGGCCTACTTTCCACTATTTCAGTCAGTACGCCATTTATGAGCACCAGCTCTGGGAGACGTACGTAGAGGTAAACCAGAAGTACTGCGATGAGTTGATGAAAGTGGCGGAGCCCGACGACACGATCTGGGTGCACGATTACCAGTTACTGCTACTGCCTTCCATGCTGCGCGAAAAGTTGCCGGAGAGCACCATCGGTTTCTTTCAGCACATCCCGTTCCCATCCTACGAAGTGTTCCGCCTCCTGCCCTGGCGCAAGGAGCTGCTGGAAGGTATGCTGGGTTCCGACCTGATCGGCTTCCATACCTACGACGACATGCGCCACTTCCTCAGCTCGGTCAACCGCCTGGTGGGCCACGGCAGCACGCATGGCTGGATCAACACCGGCAACCGCTCCCTGCTCGTTGACTCTTTCCCGATGGGGATCGATTATGAAAAGTATGAGCAGACGGCTGCCAGTGAGGAGGTAATGAAGCGGGAAAAGATGTACCGCAACAACCTGCACTCCAAGAAGATAGTGCTTTCAATCGACCGGCTCGACTACTCCAAAGGTATACCGCAACGCTTGCAGGCCTTTGAGCTCTTTCTGGAGCGCTACCCGGAGTTTCATGAAAAAGTGACCCTGGTGATGCTGGTGGTGCCCTCGCGTGACGCGGTGGAGAAATACAAGGAGTTGAAAGAGGCAGTGGACGAGCTGGTGGGCCGCATCAACGGCAAGTACAGCCACATGAACTGGAACCCGATCCAGTACTTCTACCGCTCGTATCCGCTCGAAACGTTGTCCGCCTTCTACCGAATGGCCGATGTGGCGCTGGTTACCCCCATGCGCGATGGCATGAACCTGGTCTGCAAGGAGTACGTGGCCAGCAAGCTCGACCAGACCGGCGTGCTGATCCTGAGCGAAATGGCAGGTGCTTCCAAAGAGCTTTCAGAGGCGCTGTTGATCAATCCGAATGACATTAATCAGATGGTGGAGACGTTGCACACGGCCCTCACCATGCCCGAAGACATTCAGAAGCAGCACATGCAGCACATGCAGGAATCGCTGCGCAGGTATAACATCCACCATTGGGTGAGCATGTTCATGGACCGCCTCTCTTATGTGAAGATCAAGCAGCTTTCCATGGCCACCACCTACCTCGACGAAGCGACATACCAGGAACTCAGCAACTCATACGATGAGGCCAGTTCCCGCCTGTTCTTCCTGGAGTACGACGGTGCGTTGGTCGATTATCATAACCGTCCGCTCATGGCTGCCCCTGACGAAGACCTGCTGGAACTTTTACAGATGCTGAACAGCAATCCCAAAAACCGGGTAGTGGTGATCAGCAGCCGCGAGAAAGACAATATGCAGCGCTGGCTGGGGCATCTGAACATTGACCTGATAGCCGAGCACGGTGTCTGGATCAAGCAGCGCGGCACCGGCTGGCAGACCATGACCAGTCTGATCGACGACTGGAAGAGCGATATCCGCCTGATCCTGGACCTGTATGTGGACCGTACGCCTGGCTCGTTTATTGAAGAGAAAGAGTACTCGCTGGTATGGCACTACCGCCGCGTAGAAACCGGTTTGGGCGAGCTGCGTGCCCGTGAGCTCGTGAGCCACCTCAATTTCCTGGCCACCAACAGCAATTTGCAGGTGCTCGACGGGCAAATGGCTGTCGAGATCAAGGCGCAGGAAGTGAGCAAAGGCAAGGCAACCGGGTACTGGCTCAACATGTACCCGCACGACTTTGTGCTGGCCATTGGCGACGACTGGGGGGACGAGGACATTTTCAAAGCGATGCCACGCGAGGCCTACACCGTGAAGATCGGTAACTCGCACTCCGTGGCCAAATACCACCTGGATAGCTGTGAGGAGGCCCGCAAACTGCTCTCGAGGTTGGTGGGGCTTAAACAGAAAAAGCTTCCAAAAGAATTGCAGTAGATTGGTTTTAGTGAAACAGGAAAAGCCCCGGCTGTTGCATAACAGTACGGGGCTTTTCGTTTTAACGATGCCTGGTGGGCTTAGCGCTTTTCTTCCGTTCTTTTGCTATACCTGCGGTAACTGTATGCCAGCGATAAAAGTACCAGCACGTTGGCTACCAACCGCATGTATACCTGCTGATTAGGCACAGAAGTGAGTGAGCCGGAGAAATCAATGTTGGTGAGGTTATAAATGATCAATCCGATCAGTAGCATGATCAGAACGAGGGCAAATTTTTTCACGGGGAGTTCGGCTATACCTACTGAAACAAGGTGCCATTCGCTCCGTTGCCTTTCTCAGATTTCGATGCCGGCTCTTCGCAGTTCTCCTCGTTGAACACCTGGTTAATGGCGTTCTCGGCATGGCGCAGCTTGTCCTTGCAGAATTTGATTAGCAGGGAAGAGCGCTGCACTTTCTGGGTAAGTTCGTCCACATCCACGGAGTCGCTTTCGATGGCCCGCAGGATTTCCTCGAGTTCCTGGGTGGCCTCGCGGTACGTCATTTTACTTATGTCTTTGTTATTCATCTTTGTCTGTGTTTACAACTAAACTATGCACCCTGCCGTCCTGCAGGCGCGTTTCAATCACATCTCCCTCTTTCACCTGTCCCATGTGCTTGATGATCCTGCCATTGAGCAGCGTTAGGGTATAGCCACGCAGCAAAAGCTTCTCCGGGTCGTTGGCCTGTATGCGCATTTCGAGCAGCTCGAGCCGGTGGCTATCGGCGCTTAGTTTTTTCTGGGCACTGTATTGCAGGCGGTCGCTGCATTTCACAAAGCTCAGCTGACTTCGCTTGTGCTTGTCCTTTGCCTCGGTCTCAATGCAGTGCACGAGCTTGTTCAGGTCCTGCTCCTTCATGTGCAGCCAGCGCTGACCTATTCCTTCCACACAAACGGTCAGGTGGCTTAGTTCCTTGCCGCGCAGGTGCAGCAGTTCCTTGGTATTGGCCCGTATCAGTTGTTCTTTGTCGCTCAGGAGGAGCTTTTGGTTGTGGAGGAAGTTCTTTGGCTTGAGCAGTAGGCTCTTAGAGAAATGCTCCAGCTGCTCCCGGTTCTCCTGCAAAAAGTTACTGGTCAGGTTCGCGATTTTCAGGCTCTGCCGCTCCAATTTATCGGCTGTGAGGCGAAGCTGCTGGCCGGCGAACATGTAAATGCTGTCGAACAGCCCTTCTACCTCCGTTTCGAAAGCAAGTGCTTTCTCCAGCAGGTAATTTGCTACAGCCGTCGGTGTTTTCTGTCGGGTATGCGCTACGAGATCGGAGATACTTTCGTCGCGCTCATGGCCTATACCTGTTATCACAGGTAGCGGGGAGTTTCCAATGGCAGCAGCTACTTTATAATCGTCAAAGCAGCCCAGATCTGTCTGCGAACCACCCCCACGAATGATCACGACGGCGTCGAACAGGTGGCTATACCTGGCAATCAGGTCCATGGCTTTAACAATGGAGGCGGGTGCCTCGTTGCCCTGCACCGTGGCCGGAAAAAGCCTCGTGTCGAAGGTATAGCCGTAGCTGTTATGCTCGAGCTGGTGGATGAAATCCTGGTAGCCCGCCGCCGTCGCCGACGACACAATGGCCAGTCGCTGTGGTACCAGCGGCATTTCCAATTCTTTGTTAGCTGTGAGCAATCCCTCAGCTTCCAGTCGCTTCAGGGTTTCCTGCCGCTGTCGGGCCAAATCCCCGATGGTATAGTTGGCGTCGATGTTGACAATGTCGAGGCTCAAGCCATAGAGTTCATGAAAGCGCACCTGCGCCTGAAACAGGATCTTGAGTCCGGCTTTGAGCGGCTGCCCGGTCTTTTCCTCGAAGTAGCGCCCCAGCATCTGAAAGCGGCTGCTCCAGATCGTAGCCCGGGCCTGCGCCTGTATGGCCCCGCGAGGGTTATCGCCTTTATCAACCAGGTTGAGGTAGCAGTGCCCTTTGCGTCTGTCCGGTGTGACTTGTGATATCTCCGCCACCACCCAGTAACTGTCCGGAAACGCCAACTCCAGCTCTTCCCGGATCTGCTGGTGCAGTTCGAAGAGCGAAAGCGGAGCGTGAAACTCCTGCGTAACGGAGGTTTGGCTGAAATAAAACTGGGCCATGGGCAGTGTGAGGAATCTAATCCCGAAGATAGGGTTTTTCGGTGAAATCTGTTTAAAGCGTTATGGGATTTCGTCCTTTAATGAATATTGTTTTAGCTACGCATGGGCTTCTTTTTGTAATAGCTGAATCTGTAGGGACTGCTTATGCAGGTATAGCAACCTAAGTTGTTTCATAGCTTGCCCTGGCCGGTCGGGCCCTACTTTTTTCCTTGATGGGGGTAGGGGCCCTCGATAAAGAAAAAAATAGGCAAAAAAATCAAGACGATTTTAAACTCGCTGACCGCTCAAACACAAAATCGTCGTTTATGCACCTGGCAAAGGTGATCTGTTTCATTGCCAGCGGGGCAAGTTACTCTTGCTATACCTGACAGTGGTGTGTAACATTAGCTACAACGCCTATACCTGTGAAATAGTAGTAGCAGAAAGTCCCCCTTCGAAGGGGGCAGGGGGATGTTAATCGTGCACGAGCGTCCCTGAAATTCTTAACTCCTGACTCAGTCAAGCTGTTCCTCCAGACCTCGCGGTGTGCGCAGCTCCCGCGAGTGTCTCACTCAGCTGCACCGACTATACCTGTATCTGTTTGGGCGAAGGCAGATCTATTAGACACTCGCAGGTCTGGGAGACGCTGCGAGGTCTTGGCATCTTCTACTGGCATCTGCGAGAATCCTGTCAATCCTCTAATCCTGAAAATCCTGATTCAGACAGTCTTCAACCCCTCCAGCGTCTGCATCACCTTCTCCTGCCACAGCTGCTTTTCCAGAACCACAGGTGGGGCGGCGCGTTCGAGGCAGTCGAGGGCGGGGCAGCGCTCGCAGGTTTCATTGACGTAGCGGTGCACGATGGCCGGGTCGTCGAGGAAGCGGACCTTGCGGCGCAGGTTCTCGTTGAGCAGCAGGCCGATGCTGATCGTACCGGTCAGACTTTCAGTTGGCTGGGCCAGGGCGAGCACCAGGTATTCGTTGGTCGAGTTGATGTAAGAGGAGCGCTGTATACCTACCAGCGGCTGCCCAAGCTGACCCGTCCGTTTTTGCCTATCCATTTCCTCGAAAAGCGTGAGCGAGATCCAGCGGCGGCAGTAGTGCTCGTTCAGGAACGAGGCGTGCGGGTTGTGGAGCCCTGAAAGGTGCAGCTCTTTGGTCAGTGAATAGTGGTTTGAGGCCACATCGTGGTGAAAACGCAGAAAGAACAGTTGCTTGATGCTGAAGAAGCGAGGCAGGAGGGAGGTGAGCCGGTGCAGGAGCGTCTCCGGTGAGGTGCTGTAGTTTTCCATGAGCTGCAGCAACAGGTTGGGCTCCCAGGTAGGCTGCGCGAAAAACTTCTGCATGTCCTGTACCAGGCGGTCGCGGTTGAGCAACAGGGCTCCCGCAAAGTAAGAGGCCTTGAAGTTGTTGAGCACCTCTTCAAAGGAGCCTACTTTCACCCAGGTGGAGGTGTGCGGCCGTGGTTTCAACTGCAGCACCTCAAAGCCAATCTCGCGGGCCACCGCAAAGGCGCGCTGCTGCTCTGTCAGATTCGGGTTGAGCAAAAGCACAGGTGCTGCACCAGGTATGTGGATAGAACGGAGCGGGGTCAGTTCGGAGTGCTGATCGAATGCCTCAGTTGCTATTATTATGTTAAATACATTCTCCAGTATACCTGCCAACTGCGCAAAAGTAGGGGTAAGTTCCGGGCTAATGCCGTGTGCCTCCATGAACTGTTCCACCTCCAGTTCCAGTTCCTCGAAGTAATTGTCGTGCAGCTCCTGGTAGGAGCGGAGGGCGGAGAAATAGAACTGCTCTACCCGCAGGTCGAAGGCGCGCGATATTTCCAGCAGGGTGTTCACAAAAGCGCTCAGCTTGGCCGGGGCGGTGGCAAACAGGTCCAGCAGGCGGCTGATGTCGAGTCCAAAATGCTCCAAGGGAAGTTCGGACAGAATGTTCGACTGCAGAAGTTCTCCGACTGGTTGCAGGCGCTTGCTCAATTGTAGGGATACCAGGTAATCGTACGTTACCCCCAGTTCATCTGCAATCACGGCAATCTTGCTGGGCTTGGGGTGTTTCTTCCCTTTCTCTATCTCATTGAGGTACGACACTGATATACCTGTGCTGGTGGCCAGGTCGGTCAGTGAGATGTTCTTTTCTGACCTTAACTGTTTGATTTTCAGTCCGAGTATAAGCCGGATGACATCTTCCTGTAGCCTCATTTAAATTTATTTTCTAGGTCTTTATGCTAATAAACGGGCTTTTGCGATTATTTCCTAAAAACGTAAATAAAATTATTAGCGAAAATTCGCCAAAAATAAAATGTTCGCGTATAGATGATAAAATTACAATCCATCACTTCAAATTTATAGTTATGTTAGTTGAAAGTACAGCCCAAGTAAAAGGTTTGCCTGTTAAAGGTATAGAGCAAGTTCTGACACCCGAAGCCTTGGATTTCCTGGTTATGTTGCACGAGCGTTTTGACATTCGAAGAGAGGAGCTTTTGAAAGCAAGAGCGGAGCGGCAGAAGAGGATCGATACCGGTGAGCGTCCTGATTTTCTGAAGGAGACCAGGGCCGTTCGGGAAGGAGACTGGCAAGTGGGTGCTATACCTGCCGATCTGCAAATGCGGCGCGTGGAGATCACAGGGCCGGTGGACCGCAAAATGGTGATCAATGCGCTGAACTCCGGGGCTGATGTGTTCATGGCTGACTTTGAGGACGCGAACTCACCTACATGGGAAAACGTGGTGCAGGGACAGCTCAACCTATACGATGCAGTGCGGCGCACTATCACCTACCAGAATGGCAAGGTATATCAACTCAAAGATACGGTGGCTTTGCTGAAAGTTCGTCCACGCGGCTGGCACCTGACAGAAAAGCACCTTGTGATCGGCAGTAAGCCGATCTCGGCCGCTTTATTCGACTTCGGACTTTTCTTCTTCCACAATGCCAAAGAGCTGATCGCCCGGGGCACAGGACCCTATTTCTACCTGCCCAAACTGGAGAATCACCTGGAGGCCCGCTTGTGGAACGAGGTGTTTGTAGCGGCGCAGGAGGCGTTGGCTATACCTGTCGGCACCATTAAGGCGACTGTGCTGATCGAAACCATTCTGGCGGCTTTCGAGATGGACGAGATCTTGTACGAGCTGCGTGAGCACATCGTCGGCTTGAACGCCGGCCGCTGGGACTATATCTTCAGCGCCATCAAGAAATTCCGCAACCAGCCGGATGTGATTTTCCCGGACCGCACGGCCATCACCATGCAGGTGCCTTTTATGAAAGCGTATACCGATCTGCTCGTACAAACCTGCCACAAGCGCGGCGCACATGCCATGGGTGGTATGGCGGCTTTCATCCCTAATCGCCACGACCCGGCCGTGAATAAGACTGCCTTTGAAAAAGTGAAAGCCGACAAGGATTTTGAAGCCAGAAACGGATTTGACGGCACCTGGGTAGCCCACCCGGATCTGATTCCGGTGGCGCGGGAAGCCTTCGACAAAATGCTCGGTGAGAAACCGCACCAGAAAGAAGTGCTTCGCGAAGAAGTTAAGGTAAAAGCTGATGACCTGCTCAACTTTAACATAGAAGGAGGCAAGATCACAGAGGCGGGGCTGCGACTCAACATCAATGTGGGTATCCTGTACATCGGCAACTGGCTCTGTGGCACCGGGGCAGCCGCTATCCACAACCTGATGGAAGACGCCGCCACCGCCGAAATCTCCCGGGCACAGGTATGGCAGTGGCTCCACCACGAAGGCACCAAAACCGCCGAAGGAGAGCCGATCACAGAAGCGCGCGTGCTGCAACTGATCAAAGAGGAGACTGAGCACATCAAAGAGGAAGTAGGTTTGGCCATGTTCAAAAACTGCCACTTCGAACGCGCCTCACAACTCTTCTCCGAACTCGTGCTCTCTACCTGTTTCGTCGATTTCCTGACACTCCCGGCTTATAAGTACATCGATTGAAGTTTGGGGAGGTGGGGAGTTTGAGAGTTGAGGAGTCAATAATGTAAGATTATAGGAAAAAGAGAAGACGCTCGAAAGTGACTCATTTTTTCAATCCCACACCACTTGCTTCTAACTCAAATTTCTGATTCCCAAACTCCTCAACTCCAAAACCCCCAACTTATCAATTCTTACTTCTTAAACTCTTAAATTCTCAAACTCCTAAACTCTTTAACTCCCATGAACAAGACCGAAAGAATTCAGGCTATCCAGCAGGACTGGCTGGTAAACCCACGTTGGGCAGGTATAAAAAGACCGTACACTGCCGATGAAGTTGTGAAACTACAGGGCTCCGTTAAAATCGAGTATACCCTGGCCCGCAACGGGGCGGAGAAACTGTGGCATAAGCTGCACACCGAAGAGTACGTGGCCGGACTGGGCGCCATGACGGGCAACCAGGCGGTGCAGGAGGTACAGGCCGGCCTTAACGCTATTTACCTGAGCGGCTGGCAGGTGGCGGCCGACGCCAACCTGGCCGGGCACATGTACCCGGACCAGAGCCTATACCCAGCCGACAGTGTGCCGAACGTGATCAAGAAGATCAACAACGCACTGCTGCGGGCCGACCAGATACAGAGTGTGACCGGTGAGGGGGAAATCGATTGGATGGTGCCGATCGTGGCCGATGCCGAGGCTGGTTTCGGTGGTAACCTGAATGCCTTTGAGCTGATGAAAATGATGATCGAGGCAGGGGCTGCCGGAGTGCATTTTGAGGACCAGCTATCAAGCGCCAAAAAGTGCGGACACCTGGGTGGCAAAGTGCTGGTGCCTACCCAGGAGGCCATCAACAAACTGGTAGCCGCACGACTGGCAGCAGACGTCATGGGCGTGCCGACACTGCTAGTAGCCCGCACCGATGCCGATGCCGCCAACCTGATCACCAGTGACATCGATCCACGAGACCATGCTTTTATCATACCGGGTGAGCGTACCAGCGAGGGTTTTTACAGAGTGAATTGCGGCATTGAACAAGGTATAGCCCGCGGCCTGGCCTATGCGCCCTACGCCGACCTGATCTGGATGGAAACGTCTAAGCCAGACCTGGAGCAGGCCCGCCGGTTTGCAGAAGCCATCCATGCGGAATTCCCTGGCAAACTGCTGGCGTATAACTGCTCGCCGTCCTTTAACTGGGCTGCGAAACTGGGTGTAAAGGAAATGGAGACGTTCCGGGAAGAGTTGGCGAAGATGGGCTACAAGTTCCAGTTCATCACACTGGCTGGTTTCCATGCGCTCAACACCAGCATGTTCGAGTTGGCGAAGGCCTACAAGGCACGCGGCATGGCGGGTTACTCCGAGCTGCAGGAGCGGGAGTTCGGCTTAGTGAAAGATGGCTTCAAGGCGGTGAAACACCAGTCCTTTGTCGGTACCGCCTACTTCGATGCCATCCAGAACACTGTTACGTCTGGCACTGCCTCTACCGCCGCATTGGTCGGCTCTACCGAAGAAGAACAGTTTCATTAAGCACTGACTGACCGCACAAAAGAAGAACTCCCCGCTATCGATCAGACAGCGGGGAGTTCTTCTTTTTGGGTATCCGAAAGGTATAGGATGGCCGTTTACTCTGTCTTAAACCCAATGCCTTTGGCGCGTTTCTCCCAGTTCTCGCGGGCCCATTTCTGCATATCTTCCACGTTGTCCATCTCGTCCATGATCTCCATCCCCAACAGCGTTTCGATGATGTCCTCCATGGTTACGATGCCAGCCGTGCCACCATACTCATCCACAACCAGTGCGATGTGGTTTTGCTCTTTGATCAGGCGACTGAACAGCTCAGGTATAGGCATGTATTCTGTCACCACTTCTATACTGCGTTTAATGCTTTTCAGGGGCAGGTGGCCCTGGTTGTCGATCAGTTTGGAAAGTACTTCGTCCTTCAGCACATAGCCGTCTGTATCGTCCAGACTGTTTTGGTAAACCGGGATACGGGAGAAGCGCAGGGTTTTCGCCTGCTTGAAAAAATCAACGATCAGCATGCCTTCCTGCGCACCGTACACAACGGTTCTCGGTGTCATCACATGGCGCACCAGAATTTTGTTAAAGCGCAGTACATTGCGCAATATCTGGGACTCGCCTCTCTTAAAAATGCCTTCCTTTATACCTATTTCCGCCATGGCCGAAAAGTCGGCGCGGCTCAGCACACTCTTGTCCTTGTCACGCTTCAGACGCTTGGTAATAAACTGGGAAAGCACGATGAGCGGATACAAAGGCGAGTAGATCATGATGCGCAGCGTGGTCACGGTGAAGGGCGTCAGCTGCCTCCAATAGTTAGCGCCCAGTGTCTTAGGTATAATCTCAGAGAGGATAAGGATGATAATTGTGAGGATAGCTGAAATAAGCGAGAGGTATTCCTCACCCCAAATGATTTGGGCCTGTGCACCCACACCGGCTGCGCCGATGGTATGCGCAAAGGTGTTTACCGTTAGTATGGCAGCCAACGGACGGTCTATGTTGTCTTTAAATTCCTTCAGGTGCTTGCCTACCGTCGGGTTCTCCTGCGAGGTGATGCTTACGTGCGAGGGCGTTATGCTGAGCAAAGCTGCTTCGAGCAGAGAGCATAAAAATGAAAATACAAGTGAAATAATAAGGTATAGGAATAGTAAACCCATGTAGGTGGATACGATTTTGGTTAGTCTGTGACAACCCTAATCCTGGAACGTCAAAGATGAAGGCATCAAAGATACTGAAATTAGTGCACCACGCGCAGCACCGGCTCCTCGAGCGGTGTGCGGGTCTCCGGATCTACCGTAAAATAGCCCACCATACTCGGTCCATAGCCCAGATTCAGCTCCACAAACTTGTCCCGCTCAGGCAGCATGCCGATTACCTCCTGCTGCAGGGCCTTATACTTTGCGAGCAGATCTTTCAGCTTCTGCTCTTTATCATTCAACGAGTTCTGCGGTTGCGCGTCTTTTAGATGCTGTTCCATCGTCTGCTCCGGGTCAAAGTCGGGCCGCATGCTCTGCAGCGACAGCAGTTCCACTTCCAGCAGCCGGATGTCACGCTCCACATGCAGGTACTCTTTTACTTTTTCCTCCAGTGGAACAAGAGATTCATCCAGGTATTCTATCAGGTTTTCCATAGTGTTTCAGGTATGTGAGGGTGTACAACTCCTATACGGCAATTGGCCCATATATTTTCATACGAGAAGCGCCATGGCACGGCTACATGGTTAAAAAAGGGATACCTATACCCTGGCCTAGAGCCATTTGAACACCTTCCTTATAAAGGCCAAGCGATTACCGTAGGGCGGGTAGCGCAGCGGAAGGTCAAGCCAGGTACCGCGGTGCACGACACTTTTCTGGTTAGAGAACAGCTCAAAGCTGGCCTGCCCGTGGTAGCTGCCCACGCCGCTTTCGCCTACTCCGCCAAAAGGCAGTCTGGGATTGATGAGATGCGAGATGGTATCGTTGATGCAGCCGCCACCAAAGTGCACCTGCTCCAGCACCTGCTGTTGTTCCCATTTGTCCGATGAGAAAAAGTAAAGCGCAAGGGGCTTCTCTCTGGCATTCACTTGCCGGATGGCTTCGTCCAGGTGGGTATAAGTGAGCACCGGCAGGATAGGCCCGAAAATTTCGTCCTGCATGACCGGGTGTTGCCAGCTTACCTGGTCCAGTACCGTGGGGGCGATGAAGCGGCTCTCCGCATCGTGCTGCCCGCCGATCCGCACCATACCGTCCTGCAGGTAGCTGCTCAGGCGCTGGTAGTGCCGGTCGTTGATGATGCGGGCGAAGTCCGGGCTGTGCCGGGGCGAGTCGCCATAAAACTCCTGAATGGCGATGCGCAGTCGCTCGATCAGTTCGTCCTTCACCTGCTCCTGCACCAGCAGGTAGTCGGGTGCCACGCAGGTCTGGCCGGCGTTCATGAACTTGCCCCAAGCGATGCGCCGTGCCGCCAACCCCAGGTCTGCATCTTCAGCCACGATCACGGGGCTCTTTCCGCCCAACTCCAACGTCACAGGTGTCAGGTGTTCGGCGGCTGCCTTCATCACCACTCGGCCCACCTGGGTGCTCCCCGTAAAAAAGATGTAGTCGAAGCGCTGGGCCAGCAGGTGCTGCGTCGTGGGCACGCCCCCTTCCACCACGGCAACTAAACGCGGATCAAATGTCCTGGCGATCAGGCGGGCGATGACCGCTGAGGTGGCAGGCGTGAGCTCCGACGGCTTGACGATAGCGCAGTTGCCAGCCGCCAGGGCGCCGATCAAGGGGTTGAGCACCAGTTGCAGCGGGTAGTTCCAGGGACCGATGATGAGGGCCACCCCATAAGGCTGTGAGTAGATGTAGCTGCGGGCCGGGAAGTTGAGGAGTGTTTCGCCCACCGACTTTGGCCTGGCCCAGCGCACGACATTTTTGAGCACCAGCTGCAGTTCTTTTTCGACGAAGCCTATCTCAGTGGTATACGTCTCAAAAGCTGGTTTCCGGAAGTCGGCGTACATAGCATCAATCAGCTCCTGTTCATGGCTGCGCACAGCCTCCAGCAGTTTTTGGAGCTGCCCTTTTCGGAAACTGACGTCTAAGGTATGGCCTCCGGCAAAAAAGGCGCGTTGCTGCTGCACCAGGTCCAGCACGGCCTGCAGGTCTGCTTCCCTGGCGGGGCTGACCTTGGTGACAAAGGTGTTTGTTGCATTCATAGCGGGTGTGGGGTTGGAGTTTGGTTGCGGGTTCAGATGCGGGTCATGCTGTTGTTTTAGACATTGGGTGCATTTCGCAAGCATAATATAGGAGATTCAGCTCACATACAAAAATTTTTTATACCCTTATCCTCAATAAGATGCATGCACAAAGCGTAAACAAAACCCTGCTATACCTGGCCGCGTTTCGGGTGGGTGCATAGGTGTTGTGCCATCAATGCTGCTGGCTGTGTCAGGTATAAATTCTCACGGTAATTCCCAACTCAAACCTATGCTTCTTTGTATCTTTGGCATAACGACCAAAATCGCTTTGCTATGATAAACGATCCCATCAAAATAATTGAGTGTCCACGCGATGCCATGCAGGGCCTCCATGATTTTATACCTACGCAGACCAAGATCGACTACATCAACAAGCTGCTCCGGGTAGGCTTCGACACGATCGATTTCGGTAGTTTCGTATCCCCCAAAGCCATTCCGCAACTGGCCGACACGGCCGAAGTGCTGGCTGGGCTGGACCTGAGCCGCACCCGTTCCAAACTGCTGGCCATCATCGCCAATGTGCGGGGAGCGGAGGCAGCGGCTACACACCAAGCGATCGACTACCTGGGCTTTCCGCTCTCGGTGTCGGAGACGTTTCAGCAGCGTAACACCAACAAAAGCATCGCCGAGGCCATGACCCAACTGGGCCAGATCCAGCATATTTGCCGGAGCAATAGCAAAACGCTCGTTACTTACATCAGCATGGGCTTCGGCAATCCCTACAGCGATCCCTGGGATGCGGACACTGTCATTCGTTTTGTGGAGGAGTTGGATAAGCTGGGTGTGACCATCATTTCCCTTTCAGATACCATCGGCGTTTCCAATCCGGAGAACATTACCTACCTGTTCACTGAGCTGGTACCCGCTTTCCCGCATATCGAATTTGGGGCGCACCTGCACACCACGCCGACCAGCTGGCACGAGAAAGTAGAGGCTGCTTACGAGGCGGGATGTCGTCGCTTTGACGGGGCCATGCGCGGATATGGTGGTTGCCCGATGGCCAAAGACGAACTGGTGGGCAATATGGCGACTGAAAATTTGGTCAGCTACTTCGAAAATAATGCCTTAAATTTGGAGCTCGACAAAGAGGCTTTCGCTGCCGCGCTGGCAGCCTCAGGCTCTGTTTTCTCCTGATTATGGCAAGAAGAACAATTGTAGATATTTTCATTCCCTGCTTCGTGGATCAGTTGCACCCCGAGACGGGCATGAGCATGGTGAAAGTGCTTGAGGGACTGGGCTGCGAGGTAAACTACAACCCCAACCAGACCTGCTGCGGACAGCCTGCCTTCAACGCTGGTTTTTATGATGAAGCCCGTGAAGTGGCCAATAAGTTTCTCGACGATTTCTCAAACGAAACCTCCCATTACATTGTGGCACCCTCGGCAAGCTGCGTCGGGATGGTGCGCAATGCCTACCAGGACATCTTCGTGAAGTCATCCAAACTGGTGAAGTACCGCGCCATGCAGAAAAAGGTGTTCGAGCTGACCGAGTTCCTGACCGATGTGCTGAAGGTATCGCAGGTGCCCGGTGCCCGCCTCGACGGCAAAGCCACCTACCACGACTCCTGCAGTGCCCTGCGCGAATGCCACATCAAGGAAGGACCGCGTGCACTGCTGCAGGGCGTACACGGTCTGGAAATGATCGAAATGGAAGACACTGAAACCTGCTGCGGCTTTGGCGGTACCTTCGCCGTGAAGTTCGAGGCCATTTCGGTGGCGATGGCCGAACAGAAAGTGGAAAATGCGCTGGCTACCGGCGCCGACTACATCATCTCCACTGACAGCAGCTGCCTGATGCACCTGAACGGCTACATCCAGAAGAACAAAAAACCGATCAAAACCATGCACATTGCCGACGTGCTGGCCAGTGGTTGGTAAGGTATAAAATACAGGTATAGGTATAAAGCAGCGGCCTCACTCTGACGAAGGGTGAGGCCGCTGCTTATTTACAGGTATAAAGGACCTTACTGACCTATAAAATAAGAGAGCCCGAAGTTCAGGTGCATACTTGAGAAGTCAAATTGTAGCACATTCCTTTTTATGGTATCTTCCCTGCGTTGCAACTCATAAGGAGGGGTATTATAAAGCGTGTACTCTCTAAAGGAATCGGTAACAGAGTGGTTGAAAGTGAGCGCGCCCAGTCCCGCCTGAATCCCCAGCTTTTTGGAGACAAAAAACGTAATACCCGGTGAAAGAGAGCCATTAACCAGAATGGCATCCCGTTCCTCTCTGCTTGTGTAAGGATACGGTCCATCCGTATTACTCGCATAAGTAATGACTTGATTGCTGATTCCTGACGAAAGGGTACCGTGCAGGGCCAGTTTCTCTGTCAGGTACTTGTATTGCCTGGCATACACGCTCACACCTTTGTTGTTTTCACCATTTTCCCAGTTACTTTTGACGTTTTCAAAATAATTTGCATCCCCGTGATGTAACTTATACCTGTGCGCTCTCACCCCAATTTCCAGGTTGTCTTTGATCAGAAATCCTATAGAGGGAGAAACAGTATAGTTGTATTGTTCGAACTCAGAACGAGGGGTGTTTCTATCCCTGTCATGCTTGGATTTAGACTGTGAATAGCCCAGTTTTCCCGTCAGCACCAGCGTGCCTTTTGTGGTTTGTGCCTGGGCGCTGAATGCCAGCAAACCCGCAATCGCTAATAAAGTCAGTTTTTTCATCATCGTCGGGTTAGCGTGAAATGAAATAACTTAAACCCAGGCTGATGCTGTTTGGAGAAAGATCTGCCCTGAAATAGTTGCTTCTTCTGCTCCAGTCGGAGGCCTGCCCTTCTTTCGCCTTTTCCCTGCTGTTTTCATAAGAGAGCGAGCCAAATGTAGCTGTGAACCCGAGACGGGGCGTGGCAAAGTACGTGAGCCCGGGGTAAGCACCTATAGCTACATTATGGTGGGTGCTCACAACCACCGATGATGAGCCTTGGTTATTTTTGCCGGTAGTGTTGCCAATTCCGAAAGATGCGTAGGCCGTACCATGCAGATGAAGCTGCTCATGAAGCGGTATATACTTCCGGACGTAGGGGCTGAGGCTGATCGTTTTCGTTCTGCTGGTTTGCTTAAGTTCCTCTGTTTTACTTATACTGGTCTGATGCCTCAAACTCAAACCTGTACCTATTTCGAGGCCATCCTGAATAAAGTAACCTATCGAGGGGTACAGATTGATGGAGCGGTAGGTGTTTTTACTTGCAGGGTCATAGCTCGTGTTTTCGGAGGTTTCGTTACTAAGATTTACGGACCCTGATACAACGATGGATCCTTGTGTTGTTTGCGGAATCGTTTGGGCATAGGCCCCGGCACCCAGCAATGCCAGCATGGCAGTTGTAAAGATTTTCTTCATGTTTGTTTTTTAAGGTTCATGCACAGGAAGGGCAATTAGTGTGCCAGTATAGAAATATTGGAATATTATAATGTAGGAAAGGTGCTGAAGTCGATAGTGCAGGTGTGCGTCTTTTTTTATCTGCGTAGAAACACGTAGCTCCGAGGTTGGGAATACTGAAAATGGCTCAAAGTCAGCTAATTAGTGGCTTCTGAGTCCACCTCCCCAAACTGTTGCCGTATAAGAAATCAAAACACGGATAAGGCAGTGGAGCCTCTTGGTTTTAGGTTGGTTAAACCATGTGGGCTTACTATTAATTAGTACCCTGCCGAAACGAACGTTGTTTTTAAGATGATCGTGTGCTTGCCGCTATCTGGGGTGCGTTTAGCGGTTTGTGCATGTTTATGGGGGAGCCGGTATCTGTTTTTTTTATGCAGGCGGTTGGAACCGGCTCCCTTTTTTCCCCTCTTAAAACTTCCCTTCAGATTCAACTTGTCCCCCGGCTGGCCAACAGCTACTGTATTGTTTTTGCCAAATAGATCACAGTAATTCTATAAACTTTCGGCCTTTGTTCATGCTTTGCGGTAATATACGGCCTTGCTCCGTGCAAAGCGGTATTTGTGCCTTGTGTAGCCTCCCTGCAGCATACTTTAGCGTATAAAGCGCAACAAACGCACCGACGTGCACAAGGGCAATGAAATCAACGAAAATGCGCATGCTGGTACTGCTGAGCCTGCTGTTCGGTATACCTATACTACCGGCACAGGCGCAGGAAGAACGGGAGGAGCTGAACGCAGACAGGCCGGACAATTCACAGGGACCCGGCGTGGTCTCCCGAGGGTATGTGCAGCTGGAGGCGGGTTATAACTACCAGAAGCTTAACACCAGAATCAGGACATATGCTTACCCAACAGCTCTTCTGCGCATAGGCTTACTGGAGGGTGTTGAGCTGCGCCTGCAGGGTGCCGTAAAGGACTCTGTCATCGAGAACGGGACAAGGCGCCACATCAAAGGGTGGGGGCCGCTGAGTGTCGGAACCAAGGTGCGGTTATGGGAAGAAAGCGGCTGGCGCCCGGAGGCCGCTATAGGCGCCATGCTGGCCTTGCCTCTGGCCAGTGAGGTTTTCAAACCTGATAACGTAGAGCCCCAGTTCAATCTGGGCTTTAGCAATGCACTCTCCGAAAACGTGGACCTGACGTATAACCTGGGCTATGGCTGGACCGATGGCAACCCTGAACCATCCTACGGTGCCAACATCACCCGGCAGTTTATCAATAAAGTGTCGCTATACCTGGAGGTCTTTGGGAGTAAGGGCAAAGGCGAGCCGGCAGAGCACCAGGCCGATATGGGAATACTATACCTGCTGTTACCCAATCTGCAGTTTGATGTGGCGGCGGGTAGGCGGCTGAACAAAGCAGCTCCCAACCATTTTATCACCACGGGTCTGGCCTTTCGCTTACCCCGTTAACGTCCGGCAGTAGGTATGGTAGATAAGAAGAACATAAGACCCGTCCGGAAATCGCTGCAGGAGTATGCCCGGGGTATAGCGGGAGGGCTGCTGTTCAGTTTTCCTTTGCTGTATACCATGGAGGTATGGTGGGCGGGTTTTATTGCCTCGCCCGCTCAGTTACTGATCATGGTTATTGTCACTTACCTGTTGCTGCTGGGGTATAACCGCTATGCAGGTATGCGGCCCGGGGTCTCGTGGCGAAGCGTCTTCATTGACTCGGTGGAGGAAATGGGCCTGGGCATTGTGCTGGCCTTCGGCGTACTGTTTGTGCTCAACCGCATCCAGTTCGGGGAGATGTCAATCGATGAGATCATGGGAAAGATCGTTGTCGAGGCCATGGCCGTATCCATCGGCGTATCCATCGGAACGGCGCAGCTGGGTGGCGCGGACGATGAGGCAGAAGAAGAGAACGAAGTGCAGGCAGAGGCAAAGGAGGCTGGCTGGCGCACCGGGCTGCATAGCAAGGTCAGTCTGGTGGTGCTGGCGCTTTGCGGCAGCATCGTGGTGGGCGGCAACGTGGCCCCCACCGAGGAGGTACTGGTGCTTGCAATCGGGGCCAGGCCGGTGCATATTTTACTCATGGCGGTGCTCTCGCTCGCCATGAGTATGGTAGTGGTCTATTTCAGCGATTTCAAGGGGACGGGGCAACACCGGCAGGGCGATCTGGCCTTTGCCATTACGCTCGACACCTGCCTGAGTTACCTCACGGCGCTGGCGGCGTCGGCATTTCTGCTCTGGTTTTTTGGACGCTTCCAGGGGGTTAGTTTTGAGGTAGCCTTTGCCCAATGCATTGTGCTGGGGGTGTTGTCCAGTTTAGGCGCCTCAGCAGGGCGTCTGCTGATTAAGTAACCGGAATAATGAAAGAAAAAGAAGCTATTGACAAGAAGCAACAGTCGGACAGGGCTGGAGATGACGATGATAAAAACGCCCTGGAGTGGACCGTGTTTGGCGTCAGCCTGGTGCTGGTGCTGGCTATACTGGTATACCTGAGTTACATGGCTTATACCCACAAACCATCCACGCCCGACCTGGCCGTCGAGTACTATAGCGACCCCTCCGCCAACGCGCCGCACCGCTACCGGGTGGTGGTAGAAAACAGGGGAGGAGAAACCGCAGAGGAAGTGCAGGTAGAGCTCACCACCGAAAGGGGAGGAGAGGAAGTGGAGCGAGCCGAGTTGAGCATCGCCTTTTCCCCGAAGGATTCAAAACGGGAAGGCTGGGTGAACTTCAAAGAAGACCCGGCCAGCGCCGATACGCTAATGGCCCGTGTAGTGAGTTACAAAAGACCTTAACCAGTAAAGCTATAAGAAAAGGAGCAAATAAAAATGGCGAAGAAAAAAGTATCTGACCGACACAAGCATCACAAAGAGGCCCCTGTACCTAAAGGCTGTCTGCTGGCCATAGGAGGCCGTGAGGACAAAGGAGAAAAAGAGCTGTCAGAGGAACAGAGCAAAAATACTGACTTTGAGAGCGAGGAGGTGCTTAAGTATTTTGTGAAGATGCTCAAAGGCAGGGACCCTGTGGTGGTCGTGGTGCCAACAGCCTCAACCGAACCGGATGAGATCTCGAAGGACTACATCAGGGAGTTTCAAAAGCTGGGCGTGAAGAACGTGGAGATCCTCGATATACGCAATCGTGCGGACGCGGCCAAACCTGAGTTTCTGGAGATGGTGGAGCGGGCGGCTGGCATCATGATCACGGGGGGGGATCAGCTGCGGCTCACCTCCATCCTGGGCGGCTCGCCGGTGCTTCAACTCATGAAGGAGCGCTATACCTACGACGAGGGTTTTATGATAGCCGGCACAAGCGCCGGAGCCGCCGCCATGTCCACGCCCATGATCTACGAGGGCGAAACGCAGGGGGGCTACATCAAAGGCGATGTGCGCATCACCACCGGCCTGGAGTTCCTTAAAAATGTGGCCATCGACACGCACTTTATACAGCGGGGGCGCATTATCCGGGTGTCGCAGTGCATTGCCACCAACCCGGGCTGTATTGGCATCGGGCTGGAAGAGGACACGGCTATCTGCGTCACCAAAGGAAATGAGGTAAAAGTGCTTGGCTCCGGTCTGGTCACGATCGTGGACGGTACGGGGATTACCGAGACCAATATATACGAGATCAAGACAGGCGAACCCTTTTCGGTGCGTGATATGAAAGTGCACCTGCTGGCGGCAGGCGATACCTATACCTTGCCTATCTACGACCAGTTGCATATTTAGACAGTAAACGATTGTAAGTGCTTGGAGAGGCTTTCGCTTATATCAAAAATTCAGGGGGTCTACTGGGCCATGACAGGTATATGGCCGCTCGTGCACATGCCCAGCTTTATTTGGGTAACCGGCCCGAAGGATGACCTGTGGCTGGTGCGCACGGTCAGTATTCTAATCACGGTGATCGGGCTGGTTCTGCTGTCGGCAGGTATAAAAAAACGGGTAACGACCGAGATCAAATGGCTGGGCATAGGCGGTGCTGCCGGGCTTGGGTTTGTCGATGTGTACTACAGCCTGAACGATGTGATCCGAAACGTATACCTGCTCGATGCCGTTGGAGAGTTGCTGCTGATCCTGCTCTGGCTTTGGGCCGGGCAACGGGGGCCCGTAACATCAACGAGTAAACAACACGTCCAACCGGAATAGCCCGGGCACCCTGCCTTGCGTTCGGAAATCCCGGAGATATAAGGTCTTTACTCCTTAAAAAAGACCGTATACGTCTGCAGCGTATCCTGCGTCAGCGCCTGCGCTTTCACCCGGTCTGCCTCCGCTTCTTTCTCCTGGCCCAGCTTATACCGGACGGCGCCACGGCCGTAAAGCGCGTCGTAATAGAAGCTTTCGCTTCCGGCAGCGGGTATAACGGCATTGTAATCTTCCAGCGCCTCTTCATACCTGCCCAACTCCAGCCGCATTTCGGCGCGGTGATACAGAAAGCCAAGATCATCTGGATAAGCATCCAGCGCCTCGTTCAGGGCTTCCTCGGCCTCGATGAAGTTCTTGTCGTAGCGGTAGCTCCAGTAGAGGAGGTCGTAGGTCTGGCGGTCGCCGTGGCCCTGGTCGATCAGGGAATTGAAGAAATAACTGGCCTCCTTAAACGCTGTCGGGTTACCCATAATGCCTTCCTCCAGCTTCGCCTCCGCATTCTTCCGCATCTTTTTGGTGCTCGCAAAAAAGTAAGGGTCAGAGAGGATCAGAACTAAAAACGCGATAGCGCCGATGGTCAGGACGATGGTGATGATGCGGGAGATGTTCATAAAGTGCCGTCTGGTCTATGCGAATATAACAAAAAGCGGAGCAAGTTGAGTTGCAGCAAATGTGCCTATAATACCAGATCGCGGTGCAGCTTCGCCAGCGTTTCGGCGGGGTCGAGGCAAAGTCCGGGGTGGACAGCCGAGGTCTGCACGATGGTGCTGCGGTTGGCCGTGAGCCAGCGGAAACGCGAGGCCGTGCCCAGCTGGCCGATCGGCCCGCCTTCGCGACGGCCGGCGCATACCTTCTCGAAAGCCTGTAGGCGTGCCCGCAGTTCCTCCATGTCCAACTCGCCGAACGCAGCCTGCAGGCGTGCCTCATTCAAGGTATAGCGGATCTGCAAAAAGCCCCGCGAGTTGCAGAGCAGGATGACGCCCACATTCAGAAATTCCTCCCGCTCCACCCGTGGTACCACCCGAATGACGGCGTACTCAAATAAGTGTCTTTCTTGCATCTTGGGCGGCTTTCACAAATATGTCTGATTGGGCTAATCTAATCTCGAAGAAGCGGGCGTAGGCCTGGCGGTGCTCCTCAGCAGTCTCAAAAGGCGACTCCACACCGGTGAGCCACTCGTCCGGTATCAGCGCCAGGATCTCCTGTATACGGGCAGACGTCAGCGTCTCCCGGCCGGCTTTGTCGGCCGCCTCCAGTTCGCTGGCATGCGGCAGAAGCACATGGTCCTTTATCATGGCAAATGGGCGGTTGGCCTGCTCTTCCCAATTATCCCAGGAGTGGTGGAAGAAGAGGGAAGCGCCGTGGTCGATCAGCCAGAGCTCTTTCTTCCACATCAGCATATTGGTGTTGCGGGCAGTGCGGTCCACGTTAGTCACCAGGGCATCTAGCCACACGATGCGGGAAGCCAAGCCGGCGTCGATGGTCGTGACAACAGGGTCGAAGGTGATGGCGCCCTGCAGGTAGTGAGAGCCCAGGTTGAGGCCTTCGCTGGCGCGGAGCAGGTCCTGTATCTCTTCGTCGGGTTCGGTTCGGCCAAAGGCTTCGTCGAGGTGCATGAACACGATCTCAGGGATCTGGAAGCCCAGCGCCCGGGCCATCTCGCCCACGATCAGTTCGGCGATCAGTACTTTGATGCCCTGGCCTGCGCCCCTGAATTTGAGGACGTATAGAAACTCGTCGTCCGCCTCCACAATGGCGGGCAGGGACCCACCCTCGCGCAAAGGGGTAATGTAGCGGATAACGTTTACGGTCCGGATCTCCGGTGATCTGTGATTCATAGGTGCAACTTACGAAATTTCTGAAGCCCCAGCCAGGTATAGCGGCTACGGATTCTTACTGTGTTATCAGGCTCGGGCAAAAATTAACCGCCGTGAAAGCAAGTGTGCTATATAAGCCATCGGGAGATAGGCTACCGTCAGGTCGAGCACCGTGAACCAGACAGGGGAGGGGAGCATGAACACGCTCGCTATACCTCCGGCCAGGAAAAAGACCCCGATGGCTATGGCAAACTTAAACTTATGCGTAGCCGCGATCGTGGTGGCCAGAAAAGCCCCTGCCAGTGTACCCAGCGCATGGGCCAGAAAAGGAAACAGAAAGTGCTTCGGCTGGAACAAATGCATGGTCGCCTGCAGGCCCTCCGTCGTGGTGACATCGGCCCCGTTTGGCGGCGGAATAATAGTGCCACTCACCGAGATCAGGGCCATGTTGACACTACTGCCGATTACGATGCCTGCCACGACAGCCAGAATGTTGCGAAGGATGGGGCGCATAGGGGTGCGATTATTTCAGGTACAGAGAAGGGGCCAAGTTAGTACATTCTATGGATAATCAAACTAGCGCAGGTATACGGCATGGAACACAGCCAGTGGCGCCCGACGGCCTACGTTCAGCATCAGCGTGTCGCCGTGCAGGGTATAGTTGTCGGCCAACTCAAATACTTTCATAAACTCATCTTCCTTTTCCACGCCCGCGCAGTACATCCTGGTCATCGCCATCCCGGAAAAGCGGATCCGGTTGCCTTCAGAAAGCGCGTACGTACCGTTAAAGGCATTGCACCCTCCGTTGCCTCTTACTTTATTGCCCTCCGTTTGGAGCACGAAATGCGCTTCGGCTTGCTGGTCTTCGGACATGGTAACGGGTTGGCCTTCCAGCTCGACCAGTTTCCAGCGCTTTTCGGTAATGGTGGGCTCCTGTTGTTCCACACCTGTGGTAGGGACGGTGCCGTTATTGGCAGCCTGGTCAGCATTTTTAGCTGTGCTGCATCCACTCAGAGTGAGAGCGAAAACAGAGGCGATAATAAGGTATTTCTTCATAGTATTATAAATTGATGTAACGTATTTTTTTGATTAGGCGCATACCTGCAGAAACGCTGAGCTATACCTGTCTGGACCGGCCCAGGATTTTACGCAGCGAGATGTCATTGGCATAAAACGTGACCCCGATCCCGAACAAAAGGATCAGGCCACCGGCTATCATCCGCAGCGTAATTTGCTCGTCCAGGAACAACCAGGCCAGAAACGAGGCCAGCAGTGCCTGACTGAGCAGGCTGAGGGAGACGCGGGTGGCGCGCATGTGCTGCGTGGCATAGCTCAGGAGGAGCCAGGCCACCAGCTGGCACAGGATACCCTGCACAAACAGCACCAGCCAGCCCATCTCCGAAAAGCCGCTGAAAGGCTCGTTCAGTAAGTAGGAGACCACAGCCAGAAAAACAGAGGAGGAGAGCAAGTTGATCGTCATGAACGAAAGGACCGACATGCGTTCGAGCACATGTTTGCTCAGCAGGATGTACACGGCGTAGAAAATGCCCGACAGCACTCCGAACATAAAGGCCAGGTCGAAGCGCAGCTCCAGGAAAAACTCATGCCCCACCAGCACTACCATACCCATCAGGGCAATCACCGTTCCGATCCAGAAGTTGCGCGACGGCTTGTTCTCCAGAAACAGGTATGAGCCCACACCCACCCACACCGGGGCCAGGTTGGTGAGCAGCGAGGCCTGCGTTGCTGTGGACTGTTGAATCGCGATGTTCCAAACAGCTACATCCGATGCGAAAAAGATACCCGACAGCATGGCCAGCAACAGGATTGGAGTTGGCGGTATGTGCAGGCGTCTGGTCAGCAGCACAAAGGGCAGGAGCAGCGCGGCCGCGATGGCCATCCGGTAAAAGGCCGATATCAAGCCCGGTGTGAAGTTTAGCTTTACCAACACCGGGAAAATGGAGATGCAGATAATACCGATGAGCAGGGCAAGGCGCGGTTTATTCATGGGTACAGACGTGGGAATTCCTGCAAAAGTATACAATTGTGCGAAGCTTCAGCCAGTCTATACCTTATTCTTGCTAAGGTCACAATGTTTCCAGGGCAAGTATAAGGCTTTGGCTTAGCAAGTTTCTTTTCAGCATATTTAAACGCAATCTTAAATGCGCTATTTATGCTGATCTTTTCCCGATTCAATGAGGGTGGTCAATTCTTCGGCTGTCTGTCGCATAAAATGTTTTTGCCTTTATCAGCGTAAATGAAAAGGGGCCCTAAGCATTTCGCCTGCGGGCCCTTTTCAGCTGTGCTGGTATTTTCCAATACCTGAGATCCTTCCTGAAAGCCGATCTAATATGCCTTGCAAACAGGGATGGTTATACTACTGCGGCATTTTCCTTTGGGATCAGCGCGTGGGTCGTGATACTAAAGGCCATACCCAGCACAGATTCCAGCGAAAAGCCGCCGCCCATGCCAGGTGCCGCGTCCAACAGCAGCTGGGAGTACTCGTAGTATTGGTGCTGCTCGTCCGACAGGTAAAATTCACAGCCTTCCACCTTGCCGATCAGCACGTCGCGGGAGCCAGTTTTATACTCACCTTTCTCGTAGCACATGGGCTGAGAGCCCTCGCAACAGCCGCCACTCATGTAAAACAGCAGCTCGCCGTAGCGCTCTTTCAACTGGCTGATCACTTCCTTTGCTTTTTCGGTTACTAGTATCTTTTCCATATCTCTACATATTAAATGTTTAAAAAAAATCACCTGGGGAAGCCCCAGGTGATTTCAGGTTAATGACAAACTTTAGCTCTTAAAAGAAACCTTGCTTTTTCTTATCATAAGATATCAGCATATTCTTGGTCTGGCGATAATGGTCGAGCATCATCTTATGGTTCTCTCTACCGTAGCCCGACTGCTTGTAGCCACCAAACGGAGCGTGCGCCGGGTAGGTATGGTACTGGTTTACCCAGACACGGCCGGCCTGTATGGCTCTCGGCACCTGGTACATTTCATGGGCATCACGGGTCCAGACGCCGGCGCCCAGTCCGTAAATCGTATCGTTAGCGATTTCGATGGCCTCTTCAGTCGTCTTAAAAGTGGTCAGAGCCACTACCGGACCAAAGATCTCTTCCTGGAACACACGCATCTTGTTGTGGCCCTTCAGGATGGTTGGCTGGATGTAGTAACCATCCGCTAATTCGCCCTCCAGTTTCTGCGGTTCACCGCCCAGCAGTACTTCGGCTCCTTCTTCTTTACCAATCTTGATGTAGTTCAGGATCTTGTCGTACTGTGGTTTCGACACCTGCGCGCCGATCATCGTTTCACCGTCCAGCGGGTTACCGGCTTTAATGGCTTTCACGCGTTCGATCACGCGTTTCGTAAAGGCGTCGGCTATACTTTCGTGCACCAGTAGTCGGGTTGGTGCCGAACAGATCTCCCCTTGGTTCAGGGCAAAGAAGGCGGCTCCTTCCAGGGCTTTGTCAAAGAACTCGTCGTCGGCATCCATCACAGACGGGAAGAAGATGTTCGGCGATTTACCGCCCAGTTCCATGGTGGAAGGAATGATGTTTTCGGAGGCGTACTGCATGATCAGTTTACCTGTTGCCGTGGAGCCGGTAAACGCAAGCTTGCTGATCCTTGGGGAAGTACCCAGGGCTTTACCAACTTCGGCTCCAAAACCGTTCACCACGTTCAGCACACCAGCTGGTAGTACGTCACTGATCAGTTCCATCAGGGCCAGGATACTGGTTGGGGTCTGCTCAGCCGGTTTCAGAACAATCGTGTTACCGGCAGCCAGTGCTGGGGCAATTTTCCAGGCGGCCATCAGCAGCGGGAAGTTCCATGGAATGATCTGCCCTACCACCCCGATCGGCTCGTGCAACACAATGCTCACCGTGTTTTCGTCGTGCTCGGAAACGCCGCCTTCCTCTGCGCGGATCACGCCGGCAAAATAGCGGAAGTGGTCGATCACGAGCGGAAGGTCTGCAGCACGCGTCTCCCGGATCGGCTTACCGTTGTCAATGGTGTCAACTGTAGCCAGATACTCCAGGTTGTCTTCAATGGTCTGGGCTACCCGAAGCAGTGTGTTACTGCGGTCCTTGGCAGATGTCTTGCTCCATTTTGGGAAGGCCTTGTGTGCCGCGTCCAGCGCCAGCTCCACGTCCTCCTTGGTGGAACGGGCTGCCTGCGCAAAAACTTTCCCGTTGATCGGTGAAATGTTATCAAAATATTCTCCTTTTACTGGTGGGACAAATTGCCCCCCGATAAAGTTATCGCGTGGCAACTCTTTGCCTTTGAGTTGTGGGAATTTATATAGTTTCTTTTCTGCTTTTCCGTTTCCTATGATAGGTTCTAATACTGTCGTGCTCATAATTTTATATCTTTAAATGTGTTTGAATATATTTAAGTGCGGCATGCCACTGTCTCTGCATCTGTTACAAATTTACAACAATACCAGGCGCAGGGGGTAGTACAGAGTACCCATAAGGTAGGACAAAAGGGAAATTACTGAAAAATAGCAAGGTATAGCTTAGGAAACCGCCAGAGTAAGTGTTGCCAGATGTTACGAAAAGCCTGATAGCCTATGAGCCCGGAAAAGGAACTGTTTTTTATAAGCCCGTTGGACGCCCCGCTGACCGCGTACCTTCAAAGTCCTGCTCGGGAAGATTACTTTGAAATTGCCTGGCTGAAGGATGAGGAGCCTATCCATTTTATACAAGAGGGTACTCCCCGCGTGAAAGGAGACTGGCTATACCTGATTCCGGCTAACCGCTCCCCACGCCCCAGAAAATCCGGCAAAAAAGGAACGCTGATCGCCTTTCATAAATCGGTGCTGGACTATGAGGTAAAGGAATTTTCGCTGGATGTGATCAGGCTTTTTCTTGGGAAAGGCGCGGGTAACTTCTCCACCATCTTGCTGGAAGAGGACATGGCCGTTACGTTGGAGAGCATTCTTTGGATCATCAAAGACGAGTATGAGCAGCAGCAAGAGAATTTCCTGGTGCTTAAAGCGCTGCTGAAGGCATTTTTATTGAAGCTAATGCAGTATAAGGTACAGACCTTAACCAGACAGGGGCTTAATGAGAAACGGGTATACCATTTCCTGCTGCTGCTGGAGCACCACTTCAGGGAAGAGAAAACAGTGGCGTTCTATGCCGATAAACTGAACATCACACCCAAACGTCTGAACCAGATCCTGAAGCAAAAGACCGGAAAAACAATCACGCAGTTGTTGCAGGAGCGCCTGGTAGTGGAGGCCAGGCAGCAGCTTGTCGCCAGCGCAAAGACGATACAGGAAGTGGGCTACGGCCTTGGTTTTGATGACAGATCCTACTTCAGCAGGTTCTTCAAAAAAATGACCGGACAGACGCCGGAGCAGTTCCAGAAACAAGCCAAGGAGCGGATTTTTCCTGTCTAATGTATAGCAAGCAACATCATGCTGAAGGGGCTTCAGGTATAGCGCAAACAAAAAAGCCATACCCTTTACAGGTATGGCTTTCCGGATTTTCAGGTATAAGGTATAGCGCTTAGGCTTCCGGCATCAGGCGCACCACCAGGCCATCGAGGTCGGGGTTTACGCGTAGTTGGCAGGAAAGGCGGCTGGTTGCGGTGGCGTGTGGCAGTGTCTCGAGCATGTAGGCTTCGTCGTCGCCGGGCTCGGGCAACTCGCCGCTCTGCAGCACCTCCACGTGGCAGGTGGCGCAGATGGCCATGCCGCCACAAATGGCCGGCACGTCCAGCTCGTTGGCCTTCATCACTTCCATTACCGAAAGGCCCATGTCGGTAGGGGCTTCCAGGGTTACGCGGCTACCGTCGGGCAGCTCCACGTGTATGTTGATCAGCTCCTCCATTAGCTTAGCTCCTGTATGCCGTTCACGGTGGTGTACTTGAGCACAAACTTCTTGTCCGGATAGATAATGTTGTAAGCGCTCTGTGCCATTAAGGCCGACTCGTGGAAACCGCACAGGATCAGCTTCAACTTGCCCGGATAGGTGTTGATGTCGCCGATGGCGTACACGCCCGGAATGTTGGTAGAGTAGTCCACGGTGTTCACCACGATGGCGCCCTTCTCCAGCTCCAGTCCCCAGTTCTCGAGCGGCCCAAGTTTTGGCACCAGACCGAAAAGCGGAATGAAGTAATCGGTCTCGATCTTATACTCATCTTTATTGTCGATGAGTACGGTTACAACGTCCAATTTGCCATTGCCCTGCACCTCCGTCACGTTCGACTTGAGCAGCAGCTTGATCTGTCCTTCCTCGGCCATGGTCAGCACTTTTTCCGCCGACTCGGGCGCTCCCCGGAAGGTAGAGCCACGGTGAACGAGCGTCAGTTCTTCAGCCACACCGGCCAGGTAGATCGCCCAGTCCAGGGCAGAGTCGCCGCCACCGGCCAGCACTACTTTCTTGCTGCGGAACAGCTCCGGGTCGCGTACCATGTAGGTCACGCCTTTGCCTTCAAAGTTCTCCAGGCTGTCGATGGCCGGCTTGCGCGGCTCAAACGAACCCAGTCCGCCGGCAATGGCCACTACCTTGCAGGCGATCTCGGTGCCTTCGGAAGTGCGCACAATGAACGAGCCGTCCTCTTGTTTGTCGAGTTCTTCCACGCGCTCACCCAAGGTAAAGGTCGGGTGGAAGGGCTCGATCTGCTTCATCAGGTTGTCTACCAGTTCGCCAGCCAGAATCGACGGGAAGCCAGGTATATCGTAGATCGGTTTTTTCGGGTATATTTCAGATAGCTGTCCGCCTACCACCGGCAGGGCATCTACTACGTGGCAGCGCATTTTCAGCAGGCCTGCCTCAAACACTGCGAACAGTCCCACAGGTCCTGCACCCACAATGCATATATCAGTTGTTATTCTGTCCATTTAAAATTGTCTTTTGATCAATCAATTTTCTACCGTAAAGATACGGCCATGTGTCAAGCATCCATAGCAAATTCTGTTATAAAATGGGGCGGCTCACAGCTTTTGCCGTAAACCGCCCCGTTTATGTCGTGCCGGATGTTCTTAAAGAAGCGCTTTGTCCAGCATATCGCCCAGGTCGCTTACGCCCAGTGTGAACATAAACAACACGATGGCCAGAATGATTTTAACCGCCACAGGTATAGAGAAGTTCAGATGTCGCTTCAGGAGGTCGTTGGCCGGAGGGAGATAGACGAGCGAGAGCAATAGGTAGGCTATACCTGGCACAGGATGCACCAGCACCAGGTTCAGGACACCAACGGCCGCGACCACCAGGCCGAAAAACCAGCCGAGCAGGGGATAGGTCAAGGTATGGGCTTTCATAGTGCTGCTGTTTAACTGCCTGCAAATGGAGTTCCGAAAATACCCACTGCCAGTTCCGCCCAAATGAGGAATAAGGCCAGTAGAATGAGCCCGATGAGGACGAGCCGCGACTCGGTGTTTTTAACTTTTCGGAGCACGAGTTCAGCCGCGAGCCCCGTGCCGAGCAGCAGAATGCCCATGATCACAAAATCACGCAGATCCCAGTCTACTTCGCTGGTGAACTGCATGGCGATAAGCGGAATGAGTAGCAGGCCTACTACTGTGAGCACTATGCCGATAAGTCTTTTGTTTTGCGTTACCATATCTGTTTTAGTTTATGATGAAAGTGGTTTGTTTTCCTGATTCCTGTAATGTTAAAAATCAAGCAGCATCAGGTCGATCTTGTCAAACAGTTCGGCCACGCCCAACGCAGACCAGATGATAAAGATACCCAGGATGACCTTGGCCGCCAACGGAATGGAAAAGCCTGTTGACTCCCGCAGAATATCCGTCATGGGAGGAAAGTAAACGAATGACAGCAGGATGATGAACAGGCCATACCCGGCGTCATTGCCCCAAAAAGTGTTGATGAACCCGATAGCCAGAAAGAGGAAGCCAAACAGCCAGCTGACCACACTCCCGATTTGCAATGTTTTTTCCATGATGTGTTTTTGGTTTATGATGAAGAGAATTTTTACTGCTTACTATTCGAACCCGAAGATGAGCGGGAAGAGAAACACGACCATGATGGTCCAGGCAAAGTACACCGGAATGTAGAGCACGATGGAGCGACCTACCTCGGTGACGGCTGCCTTACGAGTAGCAGCCTTCCACAGCATGACCGACACGATGAGCAGGTGCACCAGCATGAGCACGTTGCCGCCCATCACGGCCACTCGGTTTGGCGTAATGCCCCACTCCGAAATACGGAATGAAATGGCCGACAGCGCGATGCCATTCACCACCACCGTCACCACTGAGAGCAGGAGCAGCACCCATACCTCCGAGCGCGCCCCCGACTTGCCCGAGCTCTCCGCCACCGAGAAAAAGATCAGCGCCATCACCCCGATCAGGAGCACGTTGAAGAGCAGCAGAAACTCACGGTCGTTGTAAGGGTCTTTGCCAGAGTAAATGATGGCCCCCAGGTAGATCACCAGCATGACCAGCACCAGCGGACTGAAGATGCGGGCGATAAGCGGCGACACCTTGTTGACCAACTGCGGGTTGTTCTGGGTCAGGTAGGCGGCTACGATGGGAACTGCCGGCAATCCAAAGGCGACGATGTACTCAAAGTAAAACTCCTCTATCCGGAGCCCGATCAGCGCAAACAGGCCGATCGTTATACCTGTCAGCATCCCACCGGCTATCACCAAAAGTGCCGACATCACAGCCAGGTCGCCGTTGAAGCGCAGGAAGCTGAGTCGCTTGTCGGCCAGGTGCAGTTCCCGACCCGTATACGAAACCCCTAGCAGCACCCACAGCAGCAAAGGCAGGTGGATGCAGGCCAGCACCAGCGTGTCGCTCTGGTTGTCGGGCAGCAGGTTGATGTAAAGGGCGCAAACAACCGTGATGGCAGTGATAAATGCGATCCGGTTTGCCGGCAGTTTGTTCCGCCAAGCGAAGTAGGCCATCAGGGGCGGAAGCACAAAAAAGCTGAGGTTGCGCGGGTAGTAGAATTCCTCGCTGATGGGGAAGATGGCCGGCAGTTTGACGAGTATACCTGCGACCAGCGCGGCGATGATCACGAAAAGGAACTCCCGGTTAAAGCGCCAGAAAACATCCTCTGTTTCGTAATTCAGTCGCTCGTACCAGAAGCCGGCCAGCGCCTTGTCCTGTAGCTGGGGGTAAATGCCGCTGAACTCCTGTTTGAAGCCAGACTTGTTGGCGCGGTACAGCTTCTCGAGCTGCCCGGGGTTGTCGAGGTGCGATAGTATTTGCTCTTTCATGGGACTATACCTGTAAGGTTATTTTTGAAGATCATTTTGCCAGACCACTGCTGCGCCCTAGTCCCACAGCGTACCGGCCAGACCCAGCACAGAGCCCAGCCAAAGGCCTACCAGGTAGATCAGCGCGCTCAGCACCACGGCAATGGCCTTGTGTATGCCGAGCCTGCGGTGATAGTGGAGCAGCATGTAGTTGATGAAGCCACTCAGTGCGCCTGCCATGGGCACAATAAGGAGTGGTCTGATCATCCAGAGTTTGCCCCAGGCCGGATCAGGGTGCTGCACACCAGCCAGAAAGAGGGCAATCAGGGCTAGGGCGAAGGCAGCGCCTGTGAGTGCGCGTCGGCCTGCCGCGGCGGCAAGTGCGTTTTGTTTTTGAAAGTCGTTTTGCTGTACCATGTTGATCTTGTGTTTGTGTGTATGTCTGTTTTGTTGATTATTAAAGTACTTTGAAGTTCAAAGTGTAGCGACAAAAAAAATATCAGTCGCTTTGTCTGTTGTTCAAAATCAGTTGCTCCAGGGCGTCCAGGTGACTTTTAAAAGCCTCGCGGCCTGCCTCTGTTGCCTGGTAGGTGGTGTTGGGTTTGCGCCCGACGAACTGCTTCTCCACTTGCAGGTATTTAGCCTCTTCCAGCGCCCGCAGGTGACTGGCCAGGTTGCCGTCGGTCAGTTGCAGGGTTTCCTTCAGTGTGTTGAAGTCCACCCTGTCGTCCACCAGCAGCACCGACATAATGCCTAGCCGCGCCTTGCTCTCGAAGGCCTTGTTTATATTTTCCAGGTATTCTTTCACCGGTTTGCTAGCGTTCGTATTTAAAGTACACCAGCGCGCCATACACAATGTGCAACATGCCAAAGCCCACCGTCCACAGCATCAGGCCATAGCCCACAAACACGCAGGCCACCAGGCCGAGGATGATCTCGATAATGCCCAGGTAGCGGATATCGCCCAGGGTATACTTGCTGCCGTTGAGCAGGGCCAGGCCATAAAAAACCAGCATGGCAGGCGCCACCAGGTATAGGATGCCATGGTAGAGCAGGATAGCACAGAACACACCACCGGTCGCTAAAGGTATAGCCAGGTTCACCAGCAACCGCTTCGATTGGTTGTCCCAGGTGCGTTGGTTTTTCTTGCGGGCATTGCGCGCCGTAAAGTAGGTAGCCGTTCCAAAGGCCAGTACTAGCACGCCGATCGCCACCGCCAGCAAAAAAAGAATATCCTGGCGACTGAAGTTCGAAGCCTGGTCGCTGTAGTAATTAATGTTGTGCTGGCTGAAGTACCACTTCACCACCGCTGCACCCACCAGGGCCGACAAGCCCGCGAATACGCCGGACAAACCGCTCAGGGAGATAAAGCGGGAAGAGCGATCCATGATGTTGCGGATCTCATGCAGGGCTTCTAACTGGTCTTGCTGCTGATTCATGGTAAAGTACTTTGAGTTTCAAAGTTAATACGGGTTTACGTAAAGTCAAGCTTTGGGGCTAAATAAATTTTAAGAATTTAATGAGGTATGGGACTAGCCCTTGGTTTGGTGCTGGGTATTTAGGTTTCAGAAAGACTAACTGCTAGTATGAGCTTGTAGCTCATACTGTTATTCGTGCCGGAGGTATAGCTGCGGAGGAAGGTATAGACACGAGCTACAAGTTCGCTCCAGTTGGTGAATTGCTTTTCAAAAGACAGTTGCTCGTCGAGATCATTGCATCTTGTACGGGGCAGGTATAGCAGATTAAAGTGGGTATAACATCCAATGGCTTTATCTTTTTAAATGCTCTTTCAAATGCTTATTTGCTCTTTCGGACATTCATGTCCCGAAGCATTCTGTTGGGAATGTGCACATCCCCGTGCGTAGGTCAGCAGGTATACGGGGATTAGGGAATCCCCTACCGTTAGCTTTCGGATTGATAAATCCGAAAGAGCCTGTTGCTCATGTGCCTGCTTTGTAGGTATACGGGGACAAGGATGTCCCCATCAGAAATACTTCCGGACACAGATGTCCGAAAGAGCATCGTCGGGAGATTCGTTTCGAGTGGATTTGTAAACCTGCAGCATCTGAGGGCTCTTCGGGATTTTTAAATCCCGAAGTAAACGGTAGGGGATTTCCTAATCCCCATGTACCACTAGCGGTTCACGCAGGTCTTCAGACCTTCAGCCATCCCCATCCAAGTCAGCTATATCTTCTCCGAAGCTGCAAGGCATTGGCCATATACCCAGGTATACAGCCAATGCCTTGCAGGTATAGCCAGTGCTTGGTTTCAGACTACTTTTCCATCTCCTTCAGCTTAACAGGCTTCTTATGCTTTTCTGACTCCCACAAGGCCACAAAGGGCTCTTCTTCTGCAGCCCAATAGCCCCGTTTCATAAAGCCGGTGTTGAACCCGAAGGCTGCCTTGCCGGCAGCGTCCATCGATAGAATGCCCCTGTCGCCCTGCAGTTTATCGGCATGCAGCTGAATGGCTTTGTCGGTGGCCGCCTGCAAGGAGTTGCCGGCATACTTCATCATCGCGTATACCTCATGTGCGAGCACACCGCGCATGATCGCTTCGCCCTCGCCGGTGCAGCTCACGGCGCATACCTCGTTGTTGGCAAAGGTGCCCCCGCCGATAATGGGGGTATCCCCGACGCGTCCTTTCATTTGGTTAGTCAGTCCGCCGGTGGAGGTGGCCGCTGCCAGGTTGCCGTTGATGTCCAGGGCAACAGCACCTACCGTGTCCGTCATGGAGCCGGGCATGGTTTTCTTCCCTGCCTTTTCCTGCTGCTTGTCGAGCCAGGCCTCTCTTTTCTCAGGTGTTATGAAGTACTCCGGTCCTTTGAGTGGCAGGTTGTTGGCAAGGGCAAATTCCTCGGCACCGGTACCTACCAGCAGGCAGTGTTTGCACTTCTGCAGGATTACCTTAGCCAGACTGATCGGGTGCTGCACATAGCGCACGCCGCCCACAGCCCCCACCCGAAGGGTGTTGCCGTCCATGATGGCGGCGTCAAACTCCGTCTCGCCCCGCTGGGTCAGACTGGCGCCCCGTGCGGCGTTAAACATCGGGTTACGCTCCATGCTGTTGACAGCCGCTTCTACGGCATCCAGGGCGCTGCCGCCTTTTTCAAGCACGTCATACCCCTCTTTCAGGGCATCTGCCAAACCTTGCCTGTAGGCCTCTTCCTTTTTCTTGTCAAGCTCGCCGGGGGTTATAGTCTCTGCGCCTCCGTGTATCGCAATTGCAAATTTTTTCATAGTTGTTTGTTCCCCTTAATAGGGCCTCTGGTAATTACGAGGCAATCTGCCCCTGGTTTTTCAGGGCATAGTTCAATCGTTCAGCGGCCGACATCTGGTTTTAGAGGCAGCCGCTGGAGTAGAAAATCTTACTTAAAATGAATCCTGCTCGAGTGAGGAGATGTGGCGGTGTTCAATGATGCGGAAACTCTCCACCATTTTCACTGACTCCGGAATGTCTTCCGAGAACAGGGCGATGAAGGCACCTTCCGGCGCGTACTCCAGGGCGTGGGCCAAAGCACGACTTTCCTGGTTGATCTCGGTTACTTTCATATTCGGCTTTGCAGACCCGATGCCCTGCTTGAGGAGGCTGTTGATCTCGTGTCCGGGTTTGCCGCGCAGGTCCTTGTCCTGCCGGATGATGATCTCGTCGAAGGTTTCAGCCGCAATACGCCCGATTTCAATGGTGTCCTCCTCCATCCGGTCGCCCACGCCCGCTATGATCCCGATCTTGTAGCTTGCCTGCACATTGTCAATAAAATCGGCGATGGCCTCCATGCTGGCGATGTTGTGGGCATAGTCGATGAGCACTTCGTAGCGGGGCAGCTTGAAAAGGTTCATGCGGCCCGGCGTGGTCTCGGCGGAAGGTATAAAGGTGCGCAAGGCAGTTCTGATCTCGGCAATCTCAAAGTGGTTGATATACCCTGCCAGCGTGGCGGCCAGCACGTTCTGAATGTTGAAGCGGGCACGTCCCCCGAAGGTCAGCGGGATGTCGGCAACACGGTCGACTCGTATCTTGTAAGTGTTCTTGAAGATGGAGATATACCCGTTTTCGAGCACGGCGGCCAAACCGCCTTTGCTGATGTGCTGCAGAATGCGCGGGTTGTTTTCGTCCAGGCTGAAGAAGGCAACCTTGCAGGAAAGGCCGGTCGCCATTTCGAAGACCAGGTCATCGTCCGCATTGAGCACCGCATACCCGTCGGGGCATACCGTGCGCGGGATCACCGCCTTCACCTCAGCCATTTCCTCTACCGTGTTGATGTCTCCCAGCCCCAGGTGGTCGGCCGACACGTTGGTGACGATGCCGATGTCGCACTGCCGGAAAGCCAGGCCGGAACGCAGCATGCCGCCCCGGGCACACTCCAGCACGGCGTAGTTCACGGTGGGGTCTTTGAGCACAAACTCGCTGCTGTAAGACCCAGTAGTATCGCCTTTGATGATTTTTTTGTCCTGTATATAGATGCCGTCTGTGGTGGTATACCCGACCTGGTAGCCTTTGAACTTGAGCATGTGCGCCACCAGGCGGGTGGTGGTCGTTTTGCCATTGGTGCCCGTAACGGCCACAATGGGTATGCGGGTCGGGTTGCCATGCGGGAAGAGCATGCTGATGATCGGCTCCGCCACGTTGCGCGGCAGGCCCTCGGTCGGGGAGATGTGCATGCGCAGGCCGGGGGCAGCGTTCACCTCAATCACAGAACCCCTTGTCTCGGGCAGCGGGATGGCGATATCGGTCGTCATCACATCAATACCGCACACGTCCAGCCCGATGATGCCGGCGATGCGCTCGGCCATAAGCACATTGTAAGCATGCACCAGGTCCGTCACGTCGGTGGCAGTGCCGCCTGTGCTCAGGTTAGCCGTGCTTTTCAGGTAAAGCACCTCGCCGGCAGGCAACACCGATTGCAGCGTCAGGCCTTTGTCTTTGAGCAGGCTGCGGGTGTGCCTGTCGATTTTGATGTGCGTGAGCGCCTTTTCATGGCCTATACCTCGTCTCGGGTCCTTGTTCACCTCCTTCACCAGTTGCTGTATGGTCGAGATGCCGTTGCCGGTGACCATGGCGGGTGTGCGTTTAGCAGCGGCCGTGAACTTGCCGTTGATGACCAGCAGGCGGTAGTCGTCGCCGGTGATGAACTGCTCCACCATCACTTTTTTACTGAAGCGCTGCGCTTCGGCCAGCGCCCGCAGCGCTTCTTTCCAGGTATGGATATTGATGGTGGCGCCCTTGCCCTGGTTGCCGTCCAGCGGCTTGACTACCACAGGATAGCCCAGCTCCTCTATTGCGGTCTCCAGGTCATCGGCATCCTGCACAATGCTGCCGAGTGGAACTGGTATACCTGCATCGTCCAGGATCAACTTGGTGGCGTTTTTGTTGCCGGCATTCTCCACCGCAAAATAAGAGGTGCGGGAAGTCATGGCAGCCTGTATGTGTTTTTGATGGATGCCGTACCCCAGCTGAATAAGTCCGCTTCGGTGGTTGTTGATATAGGGTATGCCTCTGTTGACGGCCTCTATTATAATGGCCTCGGTGCTGGGGCCAAAGTACTCGTCCTCCCGGATCTGGTGCAGCTTGGCGATGTCCTGCACAATGCTGGGCTTCTTGCCTTTGGCCATGAGCTCGGCGATGCGTACCGCGGCATGGGCCGCGTACTCGCCGGCTCGTTCCTGCTGATAGGAAAAGACCACGAAGTCCACACCAGGTGCGGGGCCGGCGTAGCGCCTGCCATAGCCACTGTTCATACCCGCCAGCGTTTGCAGCTCGAGCGCTATGTGCTGCACCACCTTGCTAAAGGTGGTGCCCTCGCGCACAAGTCTGAAAAAGCCACCGGGCGTTCCTTTGGATGAGCGATGCTCATACATACCCGGGAAAAGCTTTTCTAACCGCTCCGGAAACTGTGGCACTTCATTGGTGAGAACATCCTGCAGGTTCTCCAGATCGAGCTTCAGGACGATTATTTTAGGATGCTTGATGGACCAGTAATTAGGCCCACGCATGATCCTCAGTTCAAGTATTTTCATTTGCTTTCATGCTTCAGGTTAGAGCCCGCATAAAACTGGTTGCGGGCCGTGAGGGCTGTGCATAAGTTTTGTACGGATTAGCCAGGCTTTGGGAGAACGTCGGGGAGGCAAATGAGGTATGATTTTCCTGAAAATGAGTAGTTTGAACAGTTAGAGCAACCCAGCAAGTGTTTAGTACCGGTTTGCCTTCCGTATTTGTACGCCTTTTCAGTGAACAGCTGGGAAGGACCCGTTAATTTAACAAACCCCATCCCAACTAAACCGTTTAATAAGTGCATATTTTGTCTAATTATATATTCAATAAGTTCTATAATTGTATTAATGAGAAAGCTATGGCAAGAGATCATCAGGATGACTATAGAAGGGAAAGCTACCGCTCTCAAGACGATCAGGAGAGGGGATTCTTTGACCGGGTAGGTGATAAAATCAGCAATGCATGGGAGCGGATGACCGGTGATGAGGACACTTACCGCCACAGCAGCACTGCCCATTACCCTTATTCGGGAGAGCATGACCGCGGAGGATACCGCTCATCGCCTTACGGTTCAGGTACCTGGGAAAGCCGGGAGCAGGGCAACCGCTACGGGGAATCGCATTTGGGCAGGTATAGTCCACAGCGCTCAGAGGGCAGTAACTACGGGGAAACTTCCCGCTCCGGGCAAGGATGGAGCAGCGGCTACAGCGGCCGTATGTCTGATTACGGAAGCTCTCCAGAGCAACGTGGCCAGTCCCGGGGTAGAAGTGGCTATGGTGGTAGTTCGCAGGGCAGTGGTTATGGTGGCAGTGGCTCTCATTATGGAGCCGGCTCCAGCGGGAGTGAGTACGGTGCTTCCGGACACACAAACTATGGCAGCTCACAGCGCGACTACGGCAGCACTGCCGGCTACGGGGATTCTTCAGCAGGCTACGGCAGAAGCTCCATGGGCTTTCCGCGCGGCTCCGACTACGGGAGTGGCGGCTCCGGCTCTATGGGAGGTGGCTACTTCGGAAGCGGAGCGGGACCCTGGAGCGGCGGACCTTACGGCGACACCGGCACCGCGGGCTACAGGGCTGGCAGCGGCTCGCAGCGTGACGTGGGCGGCAGCTCGGCACCGGGCACACAGGGCAGAAGCAGCTCCATGGGCAGCACAGGCGGCTACAGTGGCTCTGACTATGATTACTCCCGCCGGGAGCAGTCGCGCCGGGGACAGCCAGACCAAAGCTTCGGCAGTGACTGGGACCGTTAAGAGACTCTATGTTGGAATAAAAAAAGGGACTGCATGCAGCGGTCCCTTTTTATTTGGCAATCATCTGTCTGGCATCTTCCACGGTTTCCGCCGACTTGATCAGGCGGTCGAGGCCCAGGATCTCAAACACGTTGCGGATCTTGGGCTGCATGTTCACCATCACCAGGTCCATCTCCTTTAGCTTGCAGGCCTGAAAGGCAGCCAGCAGCACACCAAGACCGGCCGAAGAAATGTAGGTCAGCTCACCGCATTCGATCAAAACAAAGACTGACGAGGCAGCAATTGCCTCTTCCAGTGCGTTGTCGGCGTATACAGACGAACTGGCGTCAAGCTCTCCCTTGAACCGAAGCAATGCCCCCTTGCCAATCGTATCTGTCGTAACGCTAAAAGTTTTCATCTATCGTTGTTTTGTTCTCGTGATCAGTCGCAGTTTTTTGGGTTATATCCCGCAAAAAAGCGATCAGTTTGTGTTATTGCCTCTCATACGCAAAAATGCAACGCAGGCTGTCTTGCTGCAGGGGCCACCGCTTTCAAAGTTAAAAGAAAAATCTTCCTTTCAATGCTATACCTACCAGTCTGTGTCCTCATGCTGTTTAATTCCGATTATAATCGTAGTAAATACGTATACGATTCTGCACGAAATACTTATTTTTTACTAATGCATCAGTTTTAAATGTAATGCGGGGCTTTTGTGATTGTACATTCAGTTATTTATGTTGAAAATTGCTGGCAATAGGGGCAGTCTGGTTGAATCATCTTTAGACCGATTGCCCTTTATTCGATCTTCTTTATAGCATGTCCGGCTTTTTTCTACTTTTCATGACCTTGAAACTGCTGGACGAAGAGGTCACTCGTGACCTTTGATTCAAACTTGAACCATGATAAACCTTATAATCACGGATGACCACAAAATAGTGCGTGATGGCTTGAAAGCTTTGCTGCAAGACCATGGTGCTGTGCGTGTGGTTGGTGAAGCTGCCAGTGGTAGCGAATTGTTGGATATATTGCCTGGGGTAGAAGCTGATATTGTCCTGATGGACCTCAGTATGCCAGGAATGGACGGTTTTGATACGGCAACCCAGATCTTCAACCGCTACCCGGAGTTGAAAGTGGTGGTGCTCTCGATGCTGAGTCACGAAAAATACGTGCAACGGATGATGGAGCTTGGCGCGTCAGGCTATATTTTGAAAAATGCGGGTAAAGACGAATTGCATTGTGCCCTGCAACTCATAGCGCATGGTTGCCGCTACATCAGTCCGGAAGTGACGCTGGAGCTGCTCCGCAAAATAAAGCAGCTGCCCATCGAACTGCCCTCATCAAACGGAAATGAGGAAGAGCACCGCGAGCTCTCCAAGCGCGAACTGGAGGTGCTCTCCCTGATCGGGGAGGGCTTTACCAATGCCGAGATTGCCGATAAGCTGTTTACCAGCAAGCGCACTGTCGAAACCCACCGGCAGAACCTGCTCGACAAAACCAAAGCCCGAAATACAGCGGCGCTCATCAAATACGCCCTGCAGCGCGGACTGATTTCCTGAGGTAGCATAAACTTTCTGATGTAGCATAAGCACTGCTTCTCCCGGCGCATTTGCCGGCAGGCATGACGTTTCGCATCTCACCTTTTGGGTATGGCAAAGTTCCGTGGCTTTGGTAATTTCGTATGCTGAAATGAAACCATTGCCCCGGAACGCCATGCAACAGAACCGAACCGTCGCACGACTCCTTTTTGCTGAAGAAACAGACATGGGCGGCCTGCCGCTGCGGCAGCCACTGCCCACCCGCCAGGTAGAGCAGCACGACCCTTTTCTGCTGTTGCACCATCTTACCACCACCGTCCAGCAGTCAGATTATCCCTATAAGCTTGGGGTGGACCCGCATCCGCACCGTGGCTTTTCGCCGGTCACATTGGTGTACCAGGGAGGCGTGCACCACCGCGACTCCCGCGGCAACGACAGTGTGGTGTGGGCCGGCGGTACCCAGTGGATGAATGCCGGGCGGGGCATCGTGCACAGCGAGCGCCCTCCCCGTGAAATGCAGGAGCAGGGGGGCGTGCAAGAGATTGTGCAACTGTGGGTGAACACGCCGGGAGCTCTTAAAATGGAGCTGCCTGCTTATTTCGCCCTGCAAGCCGAAGATACCCCTACCATCTCTGAAGACGAAGGGCGCGTACAGCTTGCGGTGGTGGCAGGAGAATACAAAAGCACAAGAGGCCCCGTCAACTCGCCGAGCCCTGTGATGGTGCTGCGTCTCACGCTGCAGCCGGGTGGACAGTGCTCCATACCTATACCTGCCGATCACAACGCCATGCTATACCTGCTCGATGGCCAGGTAGCACTGGAAGGCTATGGACTGCTTGACGGCCTGCACCTGGCCCTCCTGAACAGAGATGGCGAAGCCTGCACGATCACCGCCCGCCAGGACACGCGTCTGCTCCTGCTATCAGGAAAGCCGCTCGATGAACCGCTGGCCATGCACGGGCCCTTTGTGATGAACACCCAAACCGAAGTGATGCAGGCCATGCGCGACTACCAGATGGGCAAGATGGGCATGCTATTCGAGTAAGGGGAGTTGATCAGTTCTCTCTAAAGCAACACCAACAGGACAGCAGCCGCGCGAGCCCGTCTTTCTGCAAACTTTCGGGCATGTCATGCTGCACTGCGCCTTGTTGCGCCCTCTCAACACGGGCTATCCGTCGGTATTCCCCCGTCTCACAAAATGGCAGTTGGAGGCCTGCTCCCTTTTATTCTCCTACAATCAATCAACCCGTCCCTACTGCGCTGCTATACGAAAGGTACCTGGCCACTTTCAATTTCCTTCACCTCCAAAGCAATGCTGAGTCAATTATGCAGTCCAGTATAGACCGCATCAACAAAAGATAAAGTCTCCGTATCCCCTTAGCCGAAAGTTCAAAACTGCTCTCTGTCCTATGTTGTAACATAATTCTGATTATAACTATTTAAAGGTATAACATCGAGTAAATGATCGTGTTTTATTGATTTTATCCCTTTTATATGCTATACCTTGTTTTTTTAATGTAATTATTTTGTGATGATGTGTCGTACTATACTTTTTACAACGACGCCTTTATTAACCAATTTTTTCTCCGCCCTACTGCCTTCCTTTTAGGCCAAGGCAGTTTTTTACCTTAAAACACCTTATGTAACACGTTTAACTAATCCCTGTTTTTATGAGAAAACTCTTCGCAGTAGTTGCATTAAGCCTCCTGGCAATCAGCAACGTTTTTGCACAGGCTTACCTGGATAACAAGCTCCGGGCTGCCATCACCGACAAGACCAGGTTGGTGCAGGTAGTAGTAACATTCAAAGGCGAAAGTGCCCCCACTTTGCTCGACCTTTCCGCTCTCACACAAGCCGGTATCACTAAAGGCCTCACGCTCAAATCCCTTCCCATAGCGGGTGTGCTGGCCACCGGTTTGCAGGTAGAGCTCCTCGCCAAAAGTCCCCGTGTGCTCTCGCTATACCTGAACGAATCACTTCAGTATGAGAATAACTCCGCTACTGCCCTGACCGGGGTAGACAAACTGCGCACCGAGCCAATCTTTATGAGCCGTAACGGCGGAATGCCACTCACCGGCAAGGGGGTTGGCGTTGTGGTGAACGACAGTGGCGTGGACGGTACCCACCCTGACCTGCAGTTTGGGCGCAACCTGAAGCAGAACGTCACGGCGGCCACCAACCTCAATGCGGTATCCTCGCTGTTGCCCTACCTGATCCTGGAAAACGTGCCGAACACCGATGCTACGGGTGGCCATGGCACGCACGTGGCAGGTATAGTGGGCGGCACCGGGCAGGCCTCGCAAGGCTTGTATGAAGGAGTGGCACCAGGCGTCGATCTGATCGGCTACGGCTCCGGCGCGGCCCTGCTACTGCTCGACGTGCTCTCCGGTTTTGACTATGCCATTACCAACCAGGCCCGTTACAACATCCGCGTCATCACCAACTCGTTCGGCACCACCAGCGACACAGGCACCGACGTGAACCCCGCCGACCCGATCACGCTGGCCACCAAGCGCTGCGTGGACCGCAACATTGTCGTGGTATTCTCAGCGGGTAACTCCGGTCCGGGGTCCGGCACCATCACGGGGCAGTACAAAAAAGCGCCCTGGGTTATCGCCGTGGCAGCTGGCGACAAGTCCGGCCGCTTGGCAGACTTCTCTTCGCGCGGCATCCGAAACAAGGGAGGCTCTTTCACACTCGATGGCAAGGCCTATACCTGGGAAGACCGTCCGACGGTGACCTCTCCGGGTGTGGACATTGTGGCTGCCCGTGTCATTGCACCGGTGTCTTCGCTTTCTATTGATAAGGATGCCACGGAACTGGACCCGGCGCATGTGCCTTACTACACCCACATGAGCGGTACTTCCATGGCCGCACCGCATGTGGCAGGTATAGTGGCCCTGCTGCTGGAAGCTAATCCTACTCTGACGCCTTACCAGGTAAAGGAAATTCTGCAGCAAACCGCAACCAACATTCCGAACCGTGAGAAATGGGAAGTGGGTGCCGGCTATGTAAACGCCTACGCTGCTGTGGACAGAGCTTATCGCGCAACCGCTCCGTATGGCTCGACGCTGAACATGAGCCGCACCTTCCGCAGCAGTGTGAATGCAAATAACATCACAGAGAACTTCACGATAGACTATAACCCTGCGACCACTGCCACCAACGACTATACCTTCCAGGTGGCAGAGGGCACCACGGCCATTGAAGCCAAGATCAAGACAACCGGGCTGTTGGGTGAAACGGGCAACCCTGTGAACCTGGCGTTGATCTCCCCATCCGGCGCTGAAACACGTTCGGGCATACCGGTGCTTTTTGCGCTGAGCTATGACCGTGGCGTGGCAGTGGCCTCTCCTGAGGCGGGTACCTGGACGGTACGTATCTCCGGTCTGAACGGAGCAGCATTCCCGGAGCAGATCAGCGGTACTGTGAACATGATGACAGCAGCCGGCACTTCCGGGTTGAGCGATATAGCCGGTCACCCGGCTGAAGCCTCCATCATCCTGGCTGTGAGCGCCCGACTGGCCGACGGCCTGAGTGGAGGCAGCTACAAGCCAGACGAATTGCTGAAGCGCATCGACATGGCAGACTACCTGATGATGGGCGAAGGCATACGCCAGCACCTGCCTGTAAACGGCTCCTATACCTTGACTGACGTAAAAGAACGCAACCTGATCGCAGAGTCGGTAACCGCGATGGGTGCTGCCCTGCGGGATCAGAAACTCCAGCAGAGCGGTATCATGCTGGCAGCCGCTCCGGGCAAGTTCAACCCGAACGGCAAAGTGAACCGCGCGGAAGTGGCTTACTCGCTGGTGCAAGCTCTGGGCCTACAAGCCTATGCGCTGGAGCGCAACGGCAAAACACCAACCGTAGCCTACAATGGCAAGAGCTATCCGATAGAAGACGCCGCCGCTATACCTGCCGGTCTGGAAGGTTATGTGAGCGTGGCGCTGGAGTTGAACATGATCAATGCCTTCTTCACCGCCACACAAGGTCCTTATGATCTGGAGCCGGTGCTGCATGCCAGCTTCAAGCCGCTGCAGGACGTAACGCGCGCTGACTTTGCCGTGATCGTGACACGCACACACAGCTTGTGGAACAGCGGAGCACAGCCATTGGCGGCAGAAGGCACTTCCAACCTGGCCATATCAGCAGAAGGCAAACTGGTAAGCTACCCGAATCCATTCACAGAGGTGACCACCATCCGCTACGCCGTCGAGCAGGACGGTCCGGTGCTGGTGGAGGTGTTTGACATACTGGGCAAGAAAGTGCGCACGCTTGTATCAGAAAACAAAACCGCCGGAGAGCACCAGGTCGACTTCAGAGGAGACAATCTGCCAGCCGGTACCTACATCTACAAGGTAGAGGCAGGACAGAAGGTATTCTCCAATAAAATGCTGTTGGCAAAATAAAACACCAGCAAATCAACCTGAAAAAGGCTCTCCTGATTGGGAGGGCCTTTTTTGTGAGGTAGATTTAGCTCATTAGAAATAAACTGTATCACTTTGGCCGTGTTATAAGTATATTGTACTTAAGCTTTTTCGGGCACGAGTCCGTTTGCGACGCCTTTGTTGAGGCTGCATCCCAGCGACAATTGCCGAAAACGGCACACAAGCAGTAGAATGGGTGATATTTTCAAATTCTGAGGTATTACGCTGTTCACTGCTTTCATTTTAGTACATAGCGGAGGCTAGGGGCGAGTGCCACAGCAAGCCTCTGAACAAAAATAAACAAGTAGCATTTAATTATGACAGTATACAACAAGTGGTATCATCCTTACGAGATCAACGAGAAGTATCAGAAGCGCGTGGCCTATTTCAGCATGGAGTTCGGCATTCACCAGGCGCTTAAGACCTATTCCGGGGGTTTGGGTTTCCTGGCCGGTTCCCACATGCGCAGTGCGCACGACCTGCGCCAGAACATGATCGGCATTGGTATACTCTGGAAATACGGCTACTACGACCAGACCCGCAACGATGACCAGACCATGCGGGTGCAGTTTCAGAAGAAGTACTATACCTACCTGGAAGACTCCGGCATTATGGTGACCGTGAACGTGAACGGCCACCCCGTAAAAGTAAAAGCCTTGGTGCTGCGCCCCGAAGTGTTTGGCACGGTGCCCATGTATTTCCTGACCACCAACATCGAGGAGAATGATCACCTGGCGCGCACCATTACCTTCCATCTCTATGACAGGGAGCCTTCTACCCGTATTGCGCAGAGCATTGTGCTGGGTATAGCCGGTGCCAAGGTAGTAGAGGAACTGGGTGGGGCTGACTTGTACCACATGAATGAGGGGCATGCCCTGCCACTGGCTTTTTACCTGCACGAGAAATTCGGCAACGCGGAGGAGGTGCGAAAGCGCGTTGTGTTTACGACCCACACCCCGGAAAAAGCCGGCAACGAGGTGCACGACATCCACCTGCTCAACAAAATGTCCTTTTTCAACAATACCTCCCTGGAAGAGGCACGCCGCATGACCGGCATGCACGGCAACTTCTTTGACTACACACTGGCTGCTTTACGGATCGCCAGGATCGCCAATGGCGTATCGCAACTGCATGGCCAGGTGGCGCGCGACATGTGGTACGAAAACGAAGGCGTGTGCGAGATCAAGGCCATCACCAATGCCCAGAACGCCCGCTTCTGGATGGACAACACCATGCGGCAGGCCCTGGAGCGCGACGATACCCAGGCCCTGGTGCAGCGAAAGGCTGATATGAAACAGGACCTGTTCGAAATTGTGGCTGACCAGACCGGCAAACTCTTTCGGAAAGATGTGCTGACTGTGGTGTGGGCGCGTCGCTTTGCCGCCTACAAGCGGGCTGACTTGCTGGTGCATGATATCGAGCGCTTTTTTGAGATGATCTCGAACAAGTCGCAGCCTGTGCAGGTCATCTGGGCCGGTAAACCCTATCCGTTTGACGAGGGTGCTGTGAGTGTGTTCAACAGCCTGGTACACTTGTCGCACCAGCGCAAAAATTTTGCTGTGCTCACGGGCTACGAAATTGGCTTGTCCCGCAAATTGAAACAAGGAGCCGACATTTGGCTGAACACGCCGCGCCGTCCGCGCGAAGCATCCGGTACCAGCGGCATGACGGCTGCCATGAACGGCGCCGTGAACCTGTCGGTGCTGGACGGCTGGCTGCCGGAGTTTGCCCGACACGGCGAGAACAGCTATGTACTACCCGTGGTTGACACTAACTTGCCCGACTCAATGCAGGACGAGATTGACCACAAAAACCTGATGAACATTTTGGAGAAAGAGGTCATTCCGACTTACTACAAGGACCGGGTCAAGTGGATGAATGTCGTGAAGCAGAGCATGCGCGATGTGATGCCTTTCTTCGACTCAGACCGCATGGCCCATCAGTATTACGAGCAGATGTATTGATCCATTTGAAAAAGGAATTTTTGACAAAGGACAAATGACCTTTAACTAGTGCATGACGGCTATCTGATTCTTATAAGCAGAATTGAAAAATATCCGTTCGGTTGGTCTTGTCTGAAAATAAAAAAGACGCTGTGCTATCCCTAGCGCAGCGTCTTTTTTATTTAAAAACGAAAATCAATTGTCTAATTGTCCTTTGTCAAGAAGTCCAGTCCATTATTGGCGTCCAAAGCGGCTTCCGAAGAAATCGCCCTTCTTCCAGCTTGGTCGCTCGGCTGCATTCGCCACCTGGTAGCTGATCAGGAAATTCAGCTGGACGTATTTTTTGCCGGCGTCGAAGTCGAAGGTGCTCGTCACCTCGTCTTGTGGCAGGTGGTAGTGCACCTTGCGCCACTGCTCCACCTGCTTGTTCAGGTTGTTCTGTCCGTCTTTGGTTTTGTTGCCATACTTGATGTGCAGGGCAGGTATACCCTGCATCACGAAGCTGTACTGGTCGCTTCGGATAAAGCGCATCTGCTCCGGCTCCGGATCTTCCTCTACCGTCATGCCCAGATGGCGCGCGGCATTGGCCACCTCATTCTCCAGTGTTGAGTGGTTGGCGCCCAGACCCACCACCGACAGAAGCGGTGCGATGATGGTCGGCATGTCGGTGTTGATGTTGGCCACGATCTGCTCTTTCGGCACCGTTGGGTAGCGGGCAAAGTAGGCAGAACCCAGCAAGCCCATTTCCTCAGCAGTTACCATCACAAGCAGCACGGAGCGTTTCGGTTTCTCTTTCAGTCTGGAGTATACCTTGCCGATCTCAAGCACACTGGCCACCCCCGAGGCGTTGTCGTGCGCACCGTTGTAGATGGAGTCACCGTTTACGGGGCGACCTATACCTACGTGGTCGAGGTGAGCGCTGTGCACCACATATTCGTTCTTCAGCTGTGGGTCAGAGCCGGTGATCTTGCCGATCACGTTGTGGCTTTCAAAATCGTTGTAGTTGGAGGTATAGCTCGTGCGCAGGGTATGGGCGAGTGGGGTAGAAGCAGGCTTGCCCTGCTTCAGTTGCTCGCCTAGTTTGGCCATTTCTATACCTGTTCCTTTCAGCAGCTGTTCAAACGTGGCAGCGTTGATGTTGGCCAGCACACGGATCTTGTCCGACACGTAGTTGCGCGACACGGCCACTTTTCCGTTCGGGTCCATGACGCTGTAAGTACCGCGCTCGAGGTTGGCAACGCCCGCTTTGGGGTTGTCTGTCGCCACGATCACACCCACGGCACCTTTTTCGGCCGCGATCTTCAGCACCGTCATCATGTCGCGGCTGTAGGCCGACACCGTGGAAGGGAAGCTGGCAGGAGCGCCGCGCATCACCACCACGATTTTGCCGGTCACGTCTATACCTGCGTAGTCATCGTAGCCCAGGTCAGGGGCGCTGATGCCGTAGCCTGCGAACACGAGCGGGGCTTCTACACGCACCTCCGGTTCCTCAGCATGCGGGTATACCGAGAAGTCTTTGTTGTAGGTCAATTGTATTTCAGCACCCATTGAGTCGGCCAGCGTCATGCTGGCCTCTTTGCCTGGAAACGACTGGCGCAGGCGCACCAGCTGCAGGTAGGTGCCGTTCTCACCGCCAGGCTCTATACCTGCTTTCTGGTAGTGCTCCACCACATAGTCCACGGCCATCTGGTAGCCTTCCGTGCCGGGTTTGCGACCCAGCAGACGATCATCAGCCAGGTATTGGATGTGGGCTTTTATATCATTGGGCTTTACTTTTTTAAGCGATTTTTCAACCGGTTTGTCAAGCGCCAGCTTTTGGGCGAAGGCACTGCCTTGCAGCAAAAGACCGCAGGAAAGGGCCAGAAAGAGGAAGCGTTTCATTCAGATCAGTTTGGTTTAGTCACCAAATATAAGGGAAATGTAGGTATGGCACATACCTTTGTAGCTGCCCTTCAGGTATAGACTAGGGCTTTGGCGGCTGTTTTCTGCGTGATTTTCTTCGCTCTGCCCTCCCCAGATAAAAGGTCAGGATGGTGAGCAAGGTCAGGAAGAGCAGCAGGCTCAGAATCTTCATACCGCATGTTTGCTGGTTCAGGTATACGCTTGTCTTATTCGCTTTTGGTCTCCACCTGATGCACCAGGTAGCTGGTGAGTTTGTCCCACTGTAGTCCCTGGAAACCGGCCCAGCCACCTTCCGCGATCAGGGTGTTCAGCACGGAGCGGTTACCGGATTCTTCGCCCTGATTGTTGATGTATTCATTCTCGCCAATCTCGGAGGCAATGAGTTTTGTGCCCTGTAGTTCCACCCGAAAGGTACTGCTGGCTTCTTTGGTGAAAAAGTGCTTGGTAACTGCCTCCTCCTCGGCTGGTGGATTGGGTTTTTCGCTGGGGTGTACCGTAAACTCCGCCAGGTTGTCCTCCTGACGGATACTGGATACATTCACCCAGTTTTCTACATTGGAGGCCGGCAGCGTGATCTTTACATAATAACCAATCTCCGGTATCTCCGCCGTCGTCTTGCACCCTCGGTCATCGTACAGCTCAAAGGTGGAATTGATGCCCTCCAGTTTTGACCACAAATTCACATTAAACAGTTTTCTCTTTGACTCCTCAAAAGCCGCTCGCGCACTGGCCACATCCGGGTAGTCCTGTTCGTTCTGGTATCGCTTGTCTTTGGATTCGTCGCCCTTCAGCACGTTAATTTCCTCTTTTACTTTATCGACTATTTTCTTGATGCCCATGGTTTTTGGTTTTGTTGTTGAATAAATGATTGGGAATGATTCGGACGGGTTCTAACCTGTTGATCCCATTTGCCCGACATCCATGCCCAAGAGTTTACCTCAGGATCTGTAAATCCCCAAAGGCCATTACGTGTCACCACCTTCTAGCTAAACCTGCCTATACCTTACGCATAAACGGGACCTACGGTATAGGCTATTCCTGCATAGATCCTCGTGCTTCCCATGAAGCCACAGGTATAGGTGACAAAAAAAACAAGCCCTCCCACCAAAGGCAGAAGGGCTTGCAAGGAAAGGGTTTAGGTATAATGAGCTTTGTTTGGGAGCGTTGCTTTTAGGTATAGCTTAAGAACGCACCTGTTTTGCCGGAGCCTCCTCTTCGATCAGCGGTGTCACATCCTCGTCCTCTTCCAAAGACCAGCCGGTCTTGAGGCCGATGATGAACCAGGCCAGGGCCAGCACACCACCCGCAAAGATCGTATCACCGATCACTCGCAGCCAGCGCAGGACGTTCATCGTGTCGGTCTGCATGAATTCCATGGAGCGGGCGTACCACAGGCCGTGCTCCACACTCGCCCAGGTCTGCATCAAACCGATCGGCAGTACGCTGATGAGCACCATCAGGGCAAGGCCGATGTTGATGGACCAGAAAGCGAAGCTGATCACCCCGTTTTTCCAGCGGCGGCGCTTAGACAGCCCTTTGAGTACGAACAGCATCAGGCCGATTCCTAGCATGCCGTATACCCCGAAAAGGGCCGTGTGGGCGTGCACCGGTGTGGTGTTGAGGCCCTGCATATAATAGAGCGCAATCGGCGGGTTGATTACGAAACCGAACACACCGGCACCTACCAGGTTCCAGAAGGCCACTGCCACGAAAGAGTAGATCGGCCACTTATAAGCTCTGATCCAGAGCGTGAGCTTACTGATCTGCAGGTTGTGGTAGGCCTCGAAACCGATCAGTACCAGTGGCACCACTTCGAGCGCACTAAAGGTTGCACCCAAAGCCATTACAGCAGTCGGTGTGCCACTGAAGTAAAGGTGGTGAAAGGTGCCCAGGATGCCGCCGAACAGGAAGATGATGGTCGAGAACAGTACGGTAGTGGTAGCGATTTTGGTGTCGAGCAGTCCCATGCGCACGAACAGGAAGGCAATCACCACGGTGGCGAACACTTCGAAGAAGCCCTCAACCCACAGGTGCACCACCCACCAGCGCCAGTACTCGGCAATGGCCAGGTTCGTATGCTGTCCCCACATCAGGCCAGAAGCGTAGAAGATGGCAATGGCAGCCGAGGAGATCAGGAACATACCCAGCAGGTGGCGTCCCTCTACGTCGTTGCGGAAGGCAGGCAGGATGGCACGCACCATCAGGCCCAGCCACAGGAACAGACCCACTAGCAGGAAAATCTGCCAGAAGCGGCCCAGGTCCACATACTCATAGCCCTGGTGACCGAACCAGAAGTTCTCCGCATAGCCTAGTTTCTGCATGATGCCGTACCATTGACCAGCCAGTGAACCCGCCACAATGATCAGCAAGCAGACGAACAGGAAGTTCACACCCAGTTTCTGGAATTTCGGCTCATGACCCGACACGGCAGGCGCGATGTACAGACCAGTAGCCAGCCAGGAAGTCGCGATCCAGAAGATGGCCAGCTGCACGTGCCAGGTACGGGTAATGGAGTAAGGGAGATACTCAGCCAGCGGGAAGCCATACAAAGCCTGACCTTCCACGCCGTAGTGCGCCGAGACAACCCCAAGTGTCACCTGCACGAGAATCAGCGCAGTCACAATCCAGAAATACTTCAGCGTCGCTTTCATAGAAGGCGTGGCCGTCAGGCCAAGCAATGGATCCTGCTTCGGCAGTTTCGAGTGGTCGATCTCCTCTTCGCGGTTAGACGCATAATAATAGGCCAGCATCCCCACACCCGCGATCAGGATGATCACCGAGAAACCGGTCCAGATGATAAGATCGGAGCTAGGCTCGTTGGCCACCAGTTTCTCGGCGGGCCAGTTGTTGGTATAGGTGATCTTTTTGCCCGGACGTTCCGTCACGCAGGCCCAGGATGTCCAGAAGAAGAAGGTGTTGAGCTTTTCCATTCGCACCGGGTCTTCCACGGTATTGTCCTTCATGGCGTAGGCATCGCGGTGCTTCGCCAATGCCGGGTCGTTCATGAACAGACCGGTGTAGTGCTTGCCCACTTCTGCAATCGCCTCGGCACGCAGATCCGACACGGTCAGTATACCTGTCTCCGGATCATAAGTGTTAGCACGGATCTGCTTCTGCAGACGGGCCTCCAGCATGGCCTTTGTCTCTTCGTCCAGGTCGTCATAGAGCACGCCCTTTTCCTGCTGTGCCCAGTAGTCGAGGAAGTACATAGCTTCTTTGTGCAGCCAGTCGGCACTCCAGTCAGGGGCGATGTAGGCGCCGTGGCCCCAAACTGAGCCCAGCTGCTGGCCGCCCGTCGACTGCCACACGTTTTGTCCGTCTTTGATGTCATCTCCTGTAAACAGGACTTTTCCGGAAGTGGTGACCACTTTGGCAGGTATAGGTGGTGCTTCTCTGTAAATCTCGATACCGTAGTATCCGAGAACGGCGAAGGAGCCGACTATCACGGCAATGAACCCCAGCCATAGGTTTCTGTATTTCATAAAGGGTAAAAATTTGAGTGGTTTATATTGAATTAGAGTTGAGAATTATAGCCGGGATTCCTGCCATGGTCTTTTAGAACATGTAAGTAAGGTTGATCATGCTGCGACGCTTGCCTTCGGTGTGGTGGTGCGCCTCGGTACTGCTTACAGGCAGTTGCAGGGTGCCGCCTACCGCGATGTTTTTCACATACACGCTCAGGCCCAGGTTAGTGAAGAAAGAGTCGCCGCCTTTCTGCAGGTTGGGAGCCCCTTCGTATTGGTCACCCTCGGCATGCTCGTAGTACACACCCGCGCTCGGCAGCAGCGAGATGCCCTTCACATTTTGCCAGTAAAACAGGTTGGAAGCAGCGCTGACGCGATCGCCAAAGCGATAACCATTGCTGTTCTCGTTGTTGAAGCGGTAGGTAGCGTCGTTGCTCAGGCCCAGTTGCTTGTAGCGGATGGTATACATACCGTTCACGAGGTAGTCAGTGGTGCCGGTGCCGGGCTGCATGTTGGGAGCCAGCTGCTCACCATTTTCCTGGTTGCGGTAGGCGCCTGTAGCCAGTTTCACGCCGCCACCCACCTGCAGGGTGTGCTTCAGGTTACGGTCCATTCTGTCGCCGGTGTTGATGATCGAGTAGTTGGCCATCAAGGTCACATCCCCGAAGCCTCTGCTGGTGATGGTATGGTGACCACCTGCCTGCTCGTTGAGCATGTAAGGTACAAAGGCGAAGACCTGCACATTTTTGACCGGTACGAAGCGGCCCCACAACTCGGCGGTGGCAAAATGTTCCTCAGTTACCTGCACGTGGTGGCCGTGCGTGGCGGTAGTGGTGTAGGAGCGTGTGGTATAGCGCAGTCCCACAAAGTTTTTATGGAATTGAGGCAGAATGCCCATGTAACTGCCGCCCATGGTGCAGCCTTTGTCGCAGGCTCGGCTGCTGATGTTGATCGATAAAAGGGCAATGATGATCAGGAATATCTTTTTCATGACTTGGTTCTCTTGAAATGTTAAATAAAAAGGGTGGCACCGAAGAGGCGCCGGTGTCAGGAGTTAAGCCATGAAGCTTGGGGGATGGAAGATGGAAAAATCCGGAGAGGCATAAACACCGGCCAGGTATAGGCAGCGTTCGTTTTCCTCTTCCTGAGGTATGGCAAGGGCCAAATGAAGCATTTCTGCCTTATATACCACCATGTCGACTGTGCGTTGCTGGCGTGGCGCCTCCTTTTTTCGCTCCGTGTCTTTTTTGAGCTCTTTGCGGAGATGGCACTTGCCCTGGCAGTCAGAGCCAGGTATAAACCTGTTCTCGCAAAGCTCGCTGGCGATGTAATCCCTGTTGAGTTGGTATACCATCATAATGCCCTGCTTGCTCAGGGGCTGCACCAGCACACACAGCACACACAATATAATAGCAAGCCGTTTCATGGTATTCTCAATTCATTTGTTTTTGAACTGCTGCAAAGGTCTTACTGGGTGGCAAGGAGAAAAATGACATAGGTCATTAATAAAAGAGACAAAGGTCTTCTATTAAAAGACAGGCCGGGGATACCTTTGTGCAAGGTTAAGGCTACCGAAAGCAGCTATACCTGACCCACTCTTAATAATACAGAGCCACATGAAAGAAGAAGCAGACAAGGCACCCCAATCCGGCAGCTCTCAGGGCAGCGGGAGTGACAGGGCTTTACTCACCACAGACCTTACCGCCCTGGCGCTTGTGCTGAAGGAGGAAGAGAACTGGGAAAAGATCGGGCGAGGGTCCAGGACGATCCTCAAGTCCGAAACACTGCGCATCCTGCTGAACGTGATGAAGGCGGGATCTGAAATAAAACCGCACCAGGCGCCGGGGCCCATCAGTGTGCAGGTAATCGAAGGCCGGATCCGATTCAACACTGAAGCGGAGTCGGTGGAGCTGGCGAAAGGACAAATGCTGACGCTGCAGGCGCATGTGCGACACAGCGTCGAGGCGCTGGAAGAGGGCGCGTTTCTGCTGACCGTTTCCCCGCTTCCCTCCAAAGCCCAGGCAACTTGAGTGTCAGTCTTAAAAAGATTTACAGCTCCGCGTGTATATTTCAAAGGCAAAAGCGAAAAAGATGACGAAGGTCACTATTAAAAGAGATAAAGGTCTTTTATTAAAAAGCACATCAGAAATACCTTTGTAATGTAAATGAATGCCAAAAAGTACCCAGTAACGAGAGGTCAGCACTTGAAACACGAAACACCCAAAGCAGGATCTGACTCTCACAGTGCAAAACAGTAAAAACCATGAAATCCAAAAAACAAAAAACAACCATGATGAAATCCATCAAATCCGCTGCTTTACTTTTTCTTGCTGCGCTGGTATTCTACAGCTGCTCTTCTGACAACACCGCCACTACTGAAGCAACTCAGGAATCAGGCCTGGCCCATCAGGCGCCTGCCGCCCCAGTAGAGGATGACGGAAAAGGTATCGGACCTATCACATCAGTTGAAGTAGGAGCGGAAGTAGACGAGGCACTGGCCTCTCAGGGCAAATCCATTTTCGAAGGCAAGTGTTCTGCCTGCCACCAGCTCACTGACCAGAAAATTGTTGGCCCGGGCTTGCTGGGAGTAACAGAGAAGCGCAAGCCGGAGTGGGTAATGAACATGATCATCAACCCGGAGGAGATGACCAAGAAGGACCCTACTGCCAAGAAACTGCTGGCTGAGCACTTAACCCAAATGACCAACCAGAACATCAACGAGACAGACGCCAGAGCCCTGCTTGAGTTCCTGCGTCAGAACGACAAAAATTCCTAATCCAAAAAAACAGCAAAAACCATAACCACGATGAAATCATTATTCACCACCATCAAAAAAGCAGCTCCTGCTGCGGCCTTTACGCTGGCACTGGCCGGCGGTGCGGTACTGCAGGGTTGCAGCAGCGGACCTGGCGAAGGTAGCGCCACGGCTGCAGGTGTTGCCTCAGACGCTGCGCAGGCAGTGTACGTAGCCCCTGGCAAGCATGACGAGTACTACTCTTTCCTGTCAGGCGGTTTTAACGGACAGATGTCTGTGTACGGACTTCCTTCCGGCCGACTGCTGAAGATCATTCCGGTGTTCACGCAGCACGGCGAGAACGGCTACGGCTACAACGAGGAGTCCAAGGCCATGCTCAACACCTCACACGGTTTTGTGCCCTGGGACGACTTGCACCACCCGAAATTGTCACGCACCAACGGTATGACCGACGGTCGTTGGCTGTTTGCCAACGGTAACAACACCCCACGTGTGGCCCGTGTCGACCTGACTACCTTCGAGACAGTAGAGATCATGGAGATCCCGAACTCTGCCGGTAACCACTGCTCGCCATACCCAACCGATAACAACGAGTATGTGATTGCAGGTACACGCTTCTCTGTGCCACTCGATATGAAAGGCGGCACAGCTGACGTGAGCATGGACGAGTACAAGGACAAGTTCCGCGGTTCTATCTCCTTCATTAAGGTGGACCAGGAGAAAGGTGACATGGAACTCGACTTCCAGATCCTGGTACCAGGGTTCGACTACGACCTGGCCAACGGTGGCAAAGGCCCGTCTTCTGACTGGGTGTTCTTCACCACCTATAACACAGAACGTTCAGGTACACTGAAAGAACTGGGTGCATCGCAGAACGACCGCGACTACCTGGCTGCTGTGAACTGGAAACTGGCTGCCAAGTATGCCGCAGAAGGCAAGGCGAAGGAAATGCCAGCCTACTACTACCACAACAAAATGGACAAGGATACGCACATCGCCAAGTCTACAATTAAGAAGACGGTTCGCTACCTGCTTCCGGAGGACTGCCCTGGTATGATGTACCTGATCCCTGCGCCTAAGTCACCACACGGTATCGACGTGGACCCAAGCGGCGAGCACATGGTCGTGAGCGGTAAACTGGCTGCCACCATCCCGGTGTTCTCTTTCTCTAAAATGCAGGAAGCCATCAAGAACAAGTCTTTCGACGGCGAGATCAACGGTATCCCAGTGTTCAAATACGAGTCTGTGCTGAAAGCAGAAGTGCCGGAGCCAGGTCTTGGACCATTGCACACCGAGTTTGACGGAAAAGGCAACGCCTATACCTCCATGTTCGTGTCTTCTGAGATCGTGAAATGGAAATTGAGCGACTTCACCGTAGTGGACAGAATGCCGGTTTACTACTCAGTTGGTCACTTGATGATCCCTGGTGGTGACACGCACACTCCTGATGGCAAGTACCTGGTAGCGATGAACAAGATCACCAAAGACCGCTACCTGCCAACCGGTCCTGAGCTGGCGCACTCTGCCCAGTTGATCGACATCAGCGGCGAGAAAATGCGCATGCTCCTTGACTTCCCGACCGTAGCTGAACCGCACTACGCACAGGCTATTAAAGCTGAGAAAGTAGCGCCTAACAGTGTGAAATTCTACGACCTGGCCAAGAACAAGCACCCACATGCGGTGAAGAAAGAGTCTGACGCCAGCGTGACCCGCGAAGGCAACGTCGTGAGAGTGAAAATGACGGCCATCCGTAGCCACATGACCCCGGACAACATCGAAGGTGTGCAGGTAGGTGACACCGTACTCTTCCACGTGACCAACCTCGAGCAAGACTGGGACGTACCGCACGGCTTCGCGGTGATGGGCGCCAACACAGCCGAAACGCTGATCATGCCGGGCGCTACGCAAACGCTGCGCTGGGTACCGAAGAAAGCCGGTGTGTTCCCATTCTACTGCACCGACTTCTGCTCTGCACTACACCAGGAAATGCAAGGTTACATCAGAGTATCTCCTAAGGGATCTCCTGTGCCGATTTCCTTCTCTACAGGCAAAAAGAAGCCTGCTGCTTAACCAGAAGGTATAATTAACCAGAAGTTAAAAGCTGGGCAAAACAAAAGCGGAGGTTGCCCAAAGCAGCCTCCGCTTAATTTTTAAATTTTCACCTTAAACTAAAAAAGGATGAAAGCTTACCACAAAGTGCTGATGATGATAGCCTCGCTGTCTCTCGGTTTGTTATTCCTCTTCCCGATGTGGAAGATCTACCTCAAAGCTCCACAGTATCCGGAAGGACTGGAGATGCATATCTGGGTGAACAAGATTTCAGGTGACACGGATGGAGCGATCCAGAACTTCAATATTCTAAACCACTACATCGGTATGGAGCCTATCCACGCCGACTCTTTCGCCGAACTCAAGATCATGCCTTACATCGTCATCTTCTTTATGGTGGCAGGTATACTGGTAGCCCTGCTGGGCAACAGAAAACTGGTCCTCTCCTGGACCGTGCTGCTGATGATAGGCGGCGCTGTAGGTATAGCCGACTTCTACCTGTGGCTGGTTAAATTCGGTACCAACCTCGACCCGACTGCCCCGATTAAAGTACCCGGTATGACTTATGTGCCACCACTGCTCGGAAACAAGACACTGCTCAATTTCGAAGCCTTGTCGCTGCCCGCTTTGGGTAGCCTGGGAATAGGATTGGCCATACTGCTGGCAGGCCTGGTATTCTACTTCAGCCGCAACACGGTGCAAGTGAAAACAGCTAAGAGAGTAATGGCATGAAATCACTGAACCTATACCTGAGCTGCCTGGTGCTTTTGGTCATACTGCTGCTGGCCGGTTGCCAGGTAGAGCCAAAGCCCATCGCCTACGGTGAGGTGAACTGCACCCACTGCCAGATGACTGTTTCGGACAACCGGTATGGCGCAGAGCTGGTCAATGACAAAGGCAAGGCGTTTTACTTCGATTCAGCCGAGTGCCTGGCCCAATACCTAGACCAAAACCCGGAGCAGGCAGAAAAAGCCGCCTTTGTGCTGGTGACAGATTTCACAAAGCCAGGCGAACTGATCGACGCACGAAGCGTCAGTTTTATACAGAGCAAAGAACTCCCAAGCCCGATGGGCATGTTCCTGACCGCTGTGGCCGATCAAGCCGCAGCCACTAAAATGCAACAGGAAGTAGGCGGTCGCCTGCTGAACTGGGAAGAGGCTCTGATAGCCGTAAAGAACAATGAAAAACCTGAGTAAATATTTAGTAGTTTGGTCAGCATGCGCTTTGGTGTGGCTGCTGGGTAGCCCTGTGGCACTCGGCGATACACTAAAGGTATGCAACACCTGTGAGTACCACTCCGTGAAAGAGGCCGTCAGGCAGGCGAAAGCCGGCGATGTGGTGCTCGTGGATGGAGGCGTATACCTGGAGTCAGGTATAGAAATCACCCGGCCCATCAGTTTGATCGGGCGCAACAACCCGGTGATTGACGGCCGCAACAGCGGTCAGATCATCACCATCAAATCCTCCAATGTGAAGTTAGAGGGCTTCACCATTCAAAACGTGGCCGTGAGCTACATGCGCGACGACGCCGCCATCCGGGTGGCCGACCGCGAGAACATCCAGATTCTCAACAACACCGTGCTCAACACCTACTTCGGGATATACCTGCAGAACGCTGACAACAGCGTGGTGAAGGGCAACGTGGTGAAAGGGGAGAACACCGGCAAGATCGAATCCTCACTCGGCAACGCCATACACGTGTGGCGCACCGACGGAGCTGAAATAAGCAACAACAAAGTAGAGGGACACCGGGACGGTATCTATTTTGAATACGTCACCAACAGCCGGGTGCACAGCAACATCAGCGAGCGCAACAACCGTTACGGGCTGCACTTTATGTTCTCGGATGGCAACGTGTACACCCACAATACTTTCAGCAAGAACGGGGCCGGCGTGGCGGTGATGTATACCCGCAACGTTCGCATGGAGCACAATACCTTTGAGGACAACTGGGGGGCAGCCGCCTACGGACTCCTCCTGAAGGATATCTCACAGAGTGTAATCCTCAACAACACGTTCCGCAGAAACACCACCGGCATCTACATGGAAAGTTCCAGCCGGCTCGACATCACCAGCAACGACTTCGACCGCAACGGTTGGGCCATACGCCTGCTGTCCAGCTGCATTCAGGATACGTTCCGGCTCAACAACTTTACCGGCAACTCCTTTGATGTGAGCACCAACGGCAGCCCGACCATGAACCTGTTCGAGAACAACTACTGGGACAAATACAGTGGCTACGACCTCGACAAAGACAAGATAGGCGATGTGCCCTACCGGCCGGTGAGTCTGTACTCCATGCTGGTAGAGCGGGTGCCGCCTTCGGTGATGTTTATGCGCAGTTTTATGGTAGACCTGATGGATAGTATTGAGCGGGTGCTGCCGAGTTTTATACCTGAAAGTCTGGTCGATGACCGACCTCAAATGAAGAAGATAAATCATGATAGCGATAGAAAACTTGTCCAAAACCTACGGTAAGCTGGTTGTGCTCGATAACCTGAGCGTGAACTTTGACGGCGGCCGTGTAGTATCCATAATCGGACCGAACGGGGCAGGCAAAACCACCATGAGCAAGTGCATCCTGGGCATGGTGCTGCCCGACAGCGGCGACATTAAATTTAACGGGGAGAGCGTGCTGAATAAGTTCGCCTATCGCAGCCAGATCGGCTACATGCCCCAGATCGGGAAGTACCCCGAGAACATGAAGATCCGGCAGGTGATCGAGATGGTGCGCGACATCCGCAAAGACGCCACCGTGATTGACGAAGAACTGATTGGCCTCTATGGCCTCCAAAATATGTATGACAAAAGAATGGGCTCCCTGTCGGGCGGCACGAAGCAGAAAGTGAGTGCGGCACTGGCCTTCATGTTCGACCCGCAGGTGCTTATTCTCGATGAACCAACCGCCGGTCTGGATCCGATCTCGGCGGAGATACTCAAGTGTAAGATCCTGAAAGAAAAGAAAAAGGGCAAGCTCATCCTGATCACCTCACACATCATGAGCGAGGTGGAGGAAGTGGCCGACGAGGTGATGTGCCTGATGGACGGCGCCGTGAAATTCCACGACACGATCTCCGGTATCAAGCAGAACACCAACGAGGAGCGCCTGAGCCGTGCCATTGCCAAAATTATGAATGAAGAGGACTAGACCATGAACAAGATCATCAAGTACGTACTGTATGACATTATCCGGAACAAGATCGTAGTGGCCTATACCTTGTTCCTGCTGTTGCTTTCCATCGGCCTTTTCAACCTGGGCAGTAGTCCGGACAAGGGTCTGCTGAGTTTGCTGAACCTGGTGCTGCTGACCGTGCCCCTGATCAGCATCGTTTTTGCTACCACCCACTTCTACAACTCCTACGAGTTCATGGAGCTGCTGGTGTCCCAACCCATCAAACGCAGCAAGATCTTCATGAGTGAGTACCTGGGCGTAACCTTGTCCTTGTCAGCCGCGATCCTGATTGGCATAGGTATACCGGTATTGCTGTTCGCCCCGGGCGCCACAGGTCTGTACCTGGTGCTGACGGGCGTGTTCATCACCTTCATCTTCGTGGCCTTGGCTTTTCTGGCCTCGGTCATCACCCGCGACAAGGCCAAAGGTATAGGTATAGCCCTGCTGCTCTGGTTCTACTTCGCCCTGATCTACGACGGCATCGTGCTCTTCATCCTCTACTCCTTCGGCGACTACCCATTGGAGTACGCCACCCTGGCGCTGACGGCGCTGAATCCGGTGGACCTGGGCCGCATCATGGTGCTGCTCAACCTGGACGTGTCGGCGCTGATGGGCTATACGGGTGCCCTTTACAAGAGCATCTTCGGCAGCATGTGGGGGATTGGCCTATCGTTTGGTGTGATGGTGCTGTGGGTATTTATTCCTTTGCTGAGCTCCAGAAGGGTGTTTCAGAAGCGGGACCTGTAAGAAATAACACATCCCCGTTTCTGCATAATAAAAACTAACAGTGTTTGTGTGCAAAAGAGCGCAGGTCGAAGGGCCGGCGCTCTTTTGCGTTTTAGCCAAAGCCTTTCTCGACCGGTTAGGGAGTTCTTCTACTTCCGGATTTCCGCCTCCGCAGACAGGAAAAGTGTTAAAAACTAAGCAGTTGGAGCATGCTGGAAGGGCATAGGAAACGCCTCCGGAATAAACCGTAAGCACTATAGTGCGTACACAATCGCAGTAATGTTTAATAGTAATCCAACTAAACCATCAAAACTATGACAAATCAGTCTTATTCATTAAACAAATTACTGCGAGATCAATTGCCTGGATCTATCAGGTATGGCGTTGTGGCCCTTTTTTGTGGCACTCTGCTTTTTAGTTGTTCATCAGGTGATAATGAAAAAAATGCAACTGAGTCACAGGAGCAAACCGGGCTGGCTCACCAGCAGGAGCAGGCCCCTGTAGAGGATGATGGCAAAGGTATAGGACCAGTTTCTTCGATAGAAGTAAGTGAGAACATTGATGATGCCCTGGCCGCTGAGGGAAAGACAATATTTGAAGGGAAATGTTCTGCCTGCCACCAGCTCACTGACCAGAAAATTGTTGGCCCTGGCTTGTTGGGTGTAACAGAAAAACGCAAGCCGGAGTGGATCATGAACATGGTGATCAACCCGGAGGAGATGACCAAAAAAGACCCCACCGCCAAAAAACTATTGGCTGAGCACCTGACGCAAATGACCAACCAGAACATTAACGAGCAGGACGCACGCGCTATACTGGAGTTCTTAAGACAGAATGACCTCCAGGCACAAGGAAAATAATTAAACCCTAGAGATCATGAAAGTAATTGACCGCAAATTCAAAATGACAGCACCCGGCATTGGCGTTTTGTTTACGCTGATGGCGGGTGTGGTACTGCAGGGATGTGGAGGAGGGGAAGGAAGTCAGAAATCAGATGCAGTGGACTCTGAGGCCTCAAGTGCAGTTTATGTTCCACCAGGACAGCACGACGAGTATTATTCTTTCCTTTCTGGAGGTTTTAACGGGCAGGTATCAGTATACGGCCTTCCTTCGGGCAGGCTGCTGAAGGTAATTCCAGTTTTCTCCCAGTTTGCCGAAAACGGCTACGGCTACAACGAGGAAACAAAACCAATGCTGATGACCTCGCATGGTTTTGTGCCCTGGGATGACCTGCACCACCCGAAGCTGTCGCGAACCGATGGTCTGGCGGATGGTAAGTTCCTTTATGTGAACGGCAACAACACGCCACGTGTGGCAAAAGTGGATCTGACTACTTTTGAAACAGTGGAGATCATGGAAATACCGAACTCTGCCGGTAACCACTGCTCGCCATACCCTACCAACAACAACGAATACATTCTGGCCGGTACCCGTTTCTCGGTTCCACTCGATCTGGAAAAAGGTGGAATGGGAGATGCAAGTCTGGAGGAGTATAAAGACAAGTTCCGCGGCTCTATCTCTTTCATCAAAACAAATGAAGAGGACGGCCACATGGAGCTGGACTTCCAGGTGCTGGTGCCCGGTTTTGACTATGACCTGGCTAACGGTGGTAAAGGACCTTCTGAGGATTGGGTATTCTTTACGACTTACAACACGGAGAGAGCCCGTACCTTGAAGGAACTGGGCGCCTCGCAAAACGACCGCGACTACCTGGCGGCCATTAACTGGAAACTGGCTGCCAAGTATGCAGCAGAAGGAAAGGCGCATGAGATGCCAGCCAACTATTACCACAACACGATGGACCACGGTTCGCACATCGCAAAGTCTAACGTTATAAAAAAGGTCCGTTACCTGCTACCAGAAGAATGCCCGGGCATGATGTACCTGATTCCGGCGCCTAAGTCGCCGCACGGCATCGACGTGGACCCGACAGGGGAGTACATGGTGGTGAATGGTAAGCTGGCTTCGTCATTGCCGGTGTTCTCCTTCTCTAAAATGCAGAAAGCCATCGAGAACAAGGACTTTGACGGTGAGGTGAACGGTATTCCGGTATTCAAGTACGAGTCTGTACTATACGGCGAAGTAAAAGAGCCGGGCCTGGGACCATTGCACACCGAGTTCGACAACAAAGGCAACGGTTACTCTACCATGTTCGTGTCATCGGAAGTGGTGAAGTGGAATGTGAAAGACCTGCAGGTATTGGATAGAATTCCGGTTTATTACTCGCCGGGCCATCTAATGATTCCGGGTGGCGATACCAAGGAGCCAAACGGCAAATACCTGGTGGCCATGAACAAGATCACCAAAGACCGCTACCTGCCAACCGGACCTGAACTGGTACACTCTGCCCAACTGATCGATATCAGCGGCGAGAAAATGAGGCTGCTGCTAGACTTTCCGACCCTGGCTGAACCGCATTACGCGCAGGCCATTGCGGCGGATAAAGTGGCGCCAAATAGCGTCAAGTTCTTCAAACTTGGTGAGAACACCCACCCGGACGCCGTGAAAAAGGAGTCGGACGTGAGTGTGACGCGCAATGGCAGGACAGTGAAAATTAAAATGACCTCCATCCGAAGCCACTTTACACCAGACAACATCGAAGGTGTGCAGGTAGGCGATACCGTTATCTTCCACGTGACCAACCTCGAGCAGGACTGGGACGTGCCGCATGGATTTGCCGTGATGGGTGCTAACAACTCAGAGGCCCTGATCATGCCGGGCGCCACGCAGTCGCTGCGCTGGGTGCCGAAGCAGGCAGGCGTATATCCGTTCTACTGTACGGACTTCTGTTCCGCCCTCCACCAGGAAATGCAGGGCTATGTGCGGGTGTCGCCAAGGGGATCTAACGTTCCCATCAAGTTCTCGACTGGCGAGAAGCGACCGGTTCCACCGGCCCAGGCAAGTGTTAACTAAGATTAGCTGATTGTGAAGGACAGCGGAGTTTGTTAAAACCAGGCTTCGCTGTCTTTTTATACCTCCGAACTAAATAGGAAAAGATGCGCATATACCTGAGAATATTGATGGTAGTGGCAGCTTTGTCACTAGGCACACTGTTTTTTTTCCCAATGTGGAAGATATACTTGGAGGCGCCGCAATATCCCGAGGGATTAGAACTGCACATCTGGATAAACAAATTGGGCGGCAGCTCGGACCACGTGCTGCAGAATTTCAATATCCTGAATCACTACATCGGAATGGAGGCCATTCACCCCGAATCTTTTGCCGAGCTCAAGTATATACCCTATATTGTCATTTTCTTTATGGTGACGGGCGTGATCGTGGGGCTGCTTGGCAGGAGGAATCTGGTGCTGTACTGGGTTATCCTGTTGGCTGTAGCTGGCGCTGTCGGTATTGCCGACTTCTACTGGTGGCTGTACAAATTCGGAACCAACCTCGATCCGACTGCTCCGATCAAAGTACCAGGCATGACGTATATTCCGCCCCTGCTGGGCCACAAAGCACTACTCAACTTCAATGCGCTCTCGCTGCCCGCCTGGGGGAGCATAGGCATCTTCCTGGCTATCGTCATAGGCGGACTCGTATACCTATTGAGCAGGCGTAAAATCAATTCTACTTAACCCGAAAATCTTCGACATGTTACACAATCCCACCCTTTACACACTGAGCCTCCTACTCCTACTTTTTGGAACTGCGGGCTGCTCAGTGGAGCCAAAACCTGTGCCTTATGGTGAGGCCAATTGCACCCATTGCCAGATGACCGTGTCGGACAACCGGTATGGCGCTGAACTGGTGAACGACAAAGGAAAGGCTTTTTACTTCGATGCGGCCGAGTGCCTGGCGTCTTATACCCTGGAACAGGCTGAGATAAGCGACAAAGCGGCTTATCTGCTGGTAACAGACTTTGCCAACCCGAATACACTGATTGAGGTGGACAAGGCGCACTTTCTGCAAAGCGCAGAACTGCCCAGTCCCATGGGCATGTTCCTGACTGCTGTGGCGGACGAGGCGACGGCCAACAAGATGCAACAGGAGTATGGGGGCCGCCTGCTGAACTGGGAGGAAGTTAAACAAGCCGTAAGAAATAATGAAAGACCCGAGTAAACATATCATCATCTGGACGGCATGCGCCTTCGTGCTGCTGCTGACGAGCCTGCAGGCTGTCGGTGGCACACTAAAGGTGTGCTCTACCTGCGAGTACCGCTCCGTGAAAGAGGCCGTCAGCAAGGCGAAAGCCGGCGATGTGGTGCTTGTGGATGGAGGCACGTACAAAGAGTCAGGTATAACCATCACCCAACCCATCCGCCTGATCGGGCAAAACAACCCGGTGATAGACGGCAACAACAGCGGCCAGATCATTACGGTGGCTTCTGACAATGTCACGATCCAGGGCTTCACGCTGCAAAACGTGGCTACCAGCTATACCCGCGATGATGCGGCCATCCGGGTCAGGCAGCAGAACAATATCCGGATACTGAACAATACCATCCTGAAGACCTACTTCGGGATATACCTGCAGTACTCGGACAGTATCGTAATTAAAGACAACGTGATAAAGGGGGAGAATCTGGGCAAGACTGAGTCCTCGCTTGGCAACGCCATCCACCTTTACTACACAGATGACGTGCAGATCATCGGGAATGATGTGCAGGGCCACCGGGACGGCATCTACCTGGAGACGGTGAAGAACAGCAAGGTAGTGCGTAACACCAGTCGCCAAAACATGCGCTATGGCCTGCACTTCATGTTCTCGGATAACAACGTGTACACACATAACACCTTCCGGAAGAACGGTGCCGGTGTGGCCGTGATGTATACCACCAACGTCCACATGGAGTATAACACCTTCGAGGACAACTGGGGTGCCGCCTCCTACGGGCTCCTCCTGAAAGAAATAAACAACAGTTTTATTCACAACAACATTTTCCGGCGCAACACCACCGGTATACACATGGAAAGCTCCAGCCGCCTGGATTTCAAAAACAATGACTTTGAGCGCAACGGCTGGGCTATCAAATTGATGACCACGTGTATAGATGATACTTTCCGGTTGAACAACTTTACTGGTAACTCTTTTGACATCAGTACCAACGGGAATGCGCAGCACAATTACTTTGAGCACAACTACTGGGACAAGTACACGGGTTACGACCTGGATAAAGACGGCGTAGGCGATGTGCCGTACCGGCCGGTGAGTCTGTACTCCATGCTGGTGGAGCAGGTGCCGCCTTCCATCATGTTCATGCGCAGCTTTATGGTAGACCTGCTGGACAACATGGAAAAAGTAATGCCGAGTATCATCCCCCAAACCCTGGTTGACGAACAGCCGCTAATGAAGAAGATAGATCATGATAACAATAGAGAATTTGTACAAGTCCTACGGCAAACTGCAAGTGCTCCGTGGCGTGAGCGTTGAGCTCGAAGAAGGTAAAGTGATATCGATCATAGGCCCGAACGGGGCAGGCAAGACCACCATGAGCAAGTGCATCCTGGGCATGGTGCTGCCCGACAGCGGCGATATCAAAATAAACGGCGAGAGTGTGCTCAAAAAGCACCTCTACCGCAGCCAGATCGGCTACATGCCCCAGATCGGGAAGTACCCGGAGAACATGAAGATCCGGCAGGTGATCGAGATGGTGCGCGACATCCGCAAAAAGGCCGCCGTTGACGAAGAACTGATCGGTTTGTACAGGCTGGAAGAGATGTACGACAAAAGAATGGGCTCCCTGTCGGGCGGCACGAAGCAGAAAGTAAGCGCCGCGCTGGCCTTCCTCTTCGACCCGCAGATCCTGATTCTGGACGAACCTACTGCCGGCCTCGACCCGATCTCGGCGGAGATTTTGAAAGGCAAAATCCTGAAAGAGAAAAAGAAAGGAAAGCTGGTGCTCATTACCTCGCATGTGATGAGCGAGATTGAGGAAGTGGCCGATGAGATACTCTGCCTGGTAGACGGCAACGTGATGTTCTATGAAACTATTTCTGACCTGAAGGCGCAAACGCAGGAAACACGCCTGAGCCGCGCGGTCGCTAAAATCATGAACGAAGGGAGGATGCAATAAGCCATGAACAAGATCATCAAGTACGTACTGTATGACATTTTGCGCAGCAAGATCATCGTCGCCTATACCTTGTTCCTGCTGTTGCTCTCCATCGGCCTTTTCAACCTGGGCGGCAGCCCGGACAAGGGTTTGCTGAGTTTGCTCAATCTGGTGCTGCTGACCGTGCCCCTGATCAGCATAGTCTTCGCCACCACCCACTTCTACAACTCCTACGAGTTCATGGAGCTGCTGGTGTCGCAGCCTATCCGCCGCAGCAAGATCTTCATGAGTGAGTACCTGGGCGTGTCCCTCTCGCTATCCGCCGCTTTTCTGATCGGCGTAGGTATACCGGTATTGCTGTTCGCGCCGGGCGCCACAGGCCTGTACCTGGTGCTGACGGGTGTGTTCATCACCTTCATCTTCGTGGCCCTGGCCTTCCTGGCCTCGGTCATCACCCGCGACAAGGCCAAGGGTATAGGTATAGCGCTGATGCTCTGGTTCTACTTTGCCCTGATCTACGACGGCATCGTACTCTTCATCCTTTACTCCTTTGGCGACTACCCGCTTGAGTACGCCACCCTGGCGCTGACGGCGTTGAATCCGGTGGATCTGGGCAGGGTGATGGTGCTGCTCAACCTGGATGTCTCGGCCATGATGGGCTACACGGGCGCTTTGTACAAGAGCATCTTTGGTAGCGGGTGGGGCGTGGGCATCGCCTTCATGATACTCGTGCTCTGGGTGCTCGTACCCCTGCTGGTTTCCAGAAGGGCCTTCACCAGAAGGGATCTGTAGGGCTGGCAGATCAGTAACATACCTGAGTTACACCCCACAAAAAATCCCCGCCTTGCGAAAGCCGGGGATTTTTTATGCCTGTTAGGCTATTGTTGAGTCGTATCGGTTGTGTTCGATACCGTGTCTACGTCGAAGGCCGCGGTGTCGTCCTGCATATCAAGTTGTGGGCTTACCTCTTCACCAGCTCCGATTTCTACGCTTTCATCTATTGTTTCAGCGTCACGTGTATTGGCGTCATCGGCGGTGTCGCGTGTGGTGTTGTCAGAACTACAGGAGAAGAAGAAAATACCAACAAAAATTATAAGTGTCTTTTTCATAGTCGTACGTATTGGTTTAAACTCTCTAAAACGAGTTTAAAGTGGCTTCGTTTCAAAGTATCGTGCTGAAAACCAGTTACAACCTGATGGAGGAGACACAAAAAAGCCGCCCCGTTCATGACCTAAGTCAGGCGAACAGGGCGGTTTTGAAGGGAAGGATTCTTGGCTATACGTTATCCGCTGCGTACCATTCTGCAAAGGACTTCTCCGTTTCCCAAAGCTTGAGGCTGTGCAACTCCACGTAATCCGGCAGCAAGTGCTTGATCCGCTGTTTGAAATCAATCAGCATGTTCTCGCAGGTCGGTTGAAACGGCGTGAGCACCAGTTTATGATCCAAGTGGCGGAGCGCCTCTACCAACTCCAGCGGCGCGTCCTGACGGAGCAGTAACGCATGGTCGATCGGGTCGATGATGGTCTCCTGGACGATCTTTTTGAGGTCCTTGAAGTCCATTACCATGCCGTCATTCGGGTGCATCTCGCTCACGATGGGAGTGCCGATAATGGTTACTTCGAGCCTATAGGAATGCCCGTGAATGTTGCGGCAACCACCCTTGTAATTCTGCAGGGCGTGCGCGGCTTCAAACGTGAACAGGCGGGTTAATCGTATTCTACTCATGTGCTGTTAGATTTTCTGATTCGCCAGTTGCAACTGGTTCTCAGCCTCCAGTAATTCATTCAGCATCAACACACGCTTCTCCAATTGGTCTTTGAAAAGCGTCGGCACCAGTTCTTTGTAATAGGCTATACCTTGCTGCAGGTTCTGCCAGAAGCTCTGCAGGTATTTCTCCTGCTTATCGGTCATGGTCTCCTGCAGTTCAGCCTTCTTGTTCTTCCAGTATTGTACGTACATGCTGAGCTCGTTGATGAACACATGCGGACGATAGGTGTTGTTCAGCACGTTCACGCGGCCGTAGATATGGTCGACCATTTCCTGCAGTTTGAAGATGTTGGAGAAGTAAGCCAGGTTGGGACCAGGGCAGATCGCGACAGGGCGTGAGGCAACGGCTTTGCGGCTGATGCCAAACTTCAGCAGAGCAGTGTTGGCCAAGCCTTCGCAGAGGCATTCTTTTTCCAGCACTTTAGCTTCAGCCGCTTTGTACTCGGCTTCCGGCATCCCCATACCTTGCAGTTCCACCAGTTTGTTGCGCTGGTACTTGCGGGAGGCAGTGCAGATCGGTTCTTTGGTGAACTCGGTGTTGGAGACCAGGTGCTTCTTTTCGCAGGGACTGCCCGGCTTGCCTTTTTCAATGCGCGCCAACGTAAGCGCCTCGGAGGTAGTGCCACGCAGGGAATTGAACGGTACGCCAAGCGGGGAGATCGGACTCAGGTATAGGTCTTCTTTTTTCGCACGGGCCAGCTTCTCCATGGTGTCCGCATCGACCGTGGTGGCTTCGGGTACGAGCAAAAACGGCGTGCCCCATCCGGCGGCGTCCATGCCATAGTGCTCCAGCAAAAAGTTGTGCTCGTCCGCCGTGCCGATGCCGCCCTGCACGGTAATGTGCATGGTAGGCGCAGTGTCAGGTACAGCAAGGCCTTTAGCCGCGAGGTTGTTGCTGAACAAGGTATAGAGCTCGTCCTGCATGGCCTGTCGGTTTTGCTTGAACTCCTCCAAAATTGGGCCGAGTAAGTAACCGTCGGTTGCGAAGGCGTGGCCACCGCAATTCAGACCAGACTCGATGCGGAACTCCGATACCCAAATGCCTTTCTTGGCCAGTATCTTGCCCTGCACGAAAGCCGAACGGTAGTCGCTCACTTTGATCACCACTTGCTTTTCTATGTGGCCGTTTTTATTTGGGAAGAAGCACGGGAATTGCTCCAGGTAACTGTAGAGGCGCATGTTCATACCTGCCGAGAAAATCACTGAAGCATGCACTGTGCTTTTGGCAAAACCACGCAGCGCCGCCAGCGCGTCGGAGTACTCCGATGGCAGCGGATTGCCGTCTTTGTCGTAATTGGTTTTGTCGAGCTTCGTCATGATGTTCACATCGATGCTTCCGGGCACCACCGCCTGCCGTAACTCATCCTGCATGATTCTTTTCAGCTCCGGGTTGCTGGTCTGCAGCATTTTCCGGTACATCGCCTTCAACGGGGCATTGTCAGGCAGCAGCAAAAAATACTTGGTCAGGCGCGATTCCGAGTCAAAGGGCTCCTGTTTCAGCGCCTGTACCTGGAGTTTCACGATGCGGTCGGCCAGGTTCAGGTAGGCCGTTATGCGACGGGCACGGTAGTCTTCTTCTTTTGGCGTGATCGGCGTGAAGGGTTCCTGGTATACCTGGCTGTAATATTCACGCATCTGCTCGATCAGGGTGTCGTCGCTGAGCGAGACAACCGAAGAGATACCATACTGCGCCACTTTCATGGGCGAATCGATGGAAAAGGCCAGGCCCATTACTGGGATGTGGAAGGTGTGCGGTGTGTTTTTGATCATGAATGAAAATGCTGTATCGGGTTGATTTAACCTCCCCCCAGCTCCCTCCTAAAAACAGGAGGGGGAGTTGAGAGTCTTTATTTATTCCTTTCTTTTTACTTTTTGACCTCGCTCGCGTCCCGCGACTGTGAGTTATCCAGTGACGTCCCGCCACTTGTGCCGATAGGCACAGATACTAGCGGCCAGAGTCCGCCGAGTAACTCACACTCGCCAGAGGCGAGCGAGGGTGTACTAACTCCCTCCCCTGTTTTTAGGGGAGGGTCGGGGAGGGGTTAAAGTCCCCTCCGTTTTATCTCCGCCTCCAGCAAGCTCAACTCCCGACCCATTTGCCCGGCGATGGATGTGTTTTCCTCCGCTCTCCTGATCATATAAGGCAGGGTAGTAGCTACGTCGCCGTAAGGCAGGTATTTGGAGGCGTTGAAACCGGCGTTGGCCAGGTTGTAGGTCAGGTTGTCGCTCATGCCGTAGAGCTGCGAAAAGTGGATGCGCTTCTGGTGGTCGGCTATACCCTGGCGGTTGATCTGGTTGACAAGGTAGCGGGTGCTGGCTTCGTTGTGCGTAGCAGCACAAAGCTCCACGCGGTGCAGGTTCTGCAGGCAGATGTCAATGGCCCCGTCAAAGCTGCGGTCGGTGTCAGCTTTGATGTGGAAGACCGGGCTCGGATAGCCATGCTCGGCGGCCCGTTCTTGTTCTTTCTCAATGTAGGCGCCGCGCACGATTTTTATACCCAGTATCACATCGTAGCCTTCGCTTCGCTTGAGCAGATCGGTGAGGTAGGCGATGCGGTCGGTGCGGTACATCTGCAAGGTGTTGAACACCACGGCGCGGTGTTCGTTGTAGCGCAGCATCATTTTCTCGGCCAACTCGTCCATGGGCTGCTGCAGCCAGCTTTCTTCCGCGTCAAGGTATACCGTAATGTTGGCTTCGTAAGCGGCCTTGCAAATGATATCCAGGCGACTCTCCGTACGCTGGAAAGCGGCCTGTTCTTCTGTAGTGAGTGGCGCGCCTTCCTGCAGTTTTTGGAAAATATCGCGGGAGCCTATACCTGTCAGCTTCACGCTGATGTAAGGGATCTCGCCTGTCACTTTTGCCAACCGGATGTTGCGCATGATCTCGTCGAGCACATGGTCGAACCCGGCTTCGTCTTCCTTGGCTTCGGCGGCATAGTCGAGCACGGTGTGTACCCTGGCGTTGGCCATGCGGCGGATGGCGCGCTGGGCCTCCTGTGCTGTTTCGCCCCCGCAGAAGTGGCTGTAAATGGTGCCTTTCACGAGACCCTTGATCGGAAGTCCCAGCTTGAGCGCCCAGACCGAGGCGACACCGCCCAACTTCACCAAAGTGGGTTTGCCCATCATCTTAAAAAGGAAGTAGGCGAGTTTGAGCTCCTTGTCCGTTTTGTTGCTGAAGGCGATCTTCAAATCGTTCGGGTCGAAAGTGCTGGTCGGTTGTATGGTTGTCGTACTCATGTATGTGGCTGTTCTTTGGATGAATGTGTTTCTAATTCAGGTATGGCATTTTATATGGTGAGCAAGGTGCAGCGTATGTGTACCGTCAGCAGGGCAAAGCCTGCGACTGGTATAGTTGACGAATGAGCGCGTGAACCACCAAATAATCGATACAGCATGGCAGGTAAATTTGAGCCTGGATGAAGGCACAAGTTAGCCCTGTTCCTACACCCCGAAAATGAGTATAGTTAGTCCAAATAATGACATAGATCATTTTATGTGTATTTGTTTTTACAGCTGAAATAAGGTTTGTTAAATATTGTGTGTGAGTGACTTAAGTCATTTTATGTAGAGGTGGAAATAGGTAGAATTGCATGAAATTTAAATTTAACACATGAACACCCCCGATATACTCACCCCCGAACTTATCAATCCGCTGACCTATCAGAGCTACAGACTGCTGGTGGAGCAACTGGTGGCTGATAACCTGACTTCAGGTCCGGAGCAGACCGAAGAGCGCATAGCTTTTACCAAACTCAATCTGCAGCGCATGAAGCGTGTGGAGAAACAGTTCAAACTAGATCCGGAACTGTTGGCGGCCCTGCAACAGCCGCGCCCGGAGTGGCATTGGGTGGTGCTTGTAGAGTCGTGGTGCGGAGACGGCGCGCAGCAGCTGCCGGCTTTGGCCGCCATCGCCGATGCGGTGCCGACGATCGAGCTGACCATCATTCTGCGCGACGAAAACCCGGCCTGGATGGACACCTGCCTCACCAACGGCAGCCGTGCTATACCTAAGCTGATCTGCCTGAACGCTGAAACCAACGAGCGACTCTTTACCTGGGGACCGCGACCGCTTGCGATACTGGAGGAGGTGTTGCAGTTTAAGGAGAAACACCCAAATGCGGCGAAAGAAGACATTCACAATCTGGTGCATATTCTGTATGCCAAAGACCGCAGCCAGTCGCTGCAGCAGGATCTGCTACGGCTGGTGCAGCAGGCTATACCTGTGACAGGAGAAGAGCAGGAAGTCCTGTCTTGATTTATGATTTTGACAAAGGACATTTTGACAAAAGACAAAGGACGCGTGATTTAGAAATGAATTATCTTCAACTGCATGACTTGCATTCCTCATTTGTCAATTAGTCTTTTGTCCTTTGTTTAAAAACACTAGTGTACTTTGTCTTTTGTCCAGAAATTCCTTTGTCCATAACTTCAACTGTCTAATAAAACAATCAGTAACATGAAACTAGTTATCATTGCGATTTTCCTGGCCAGTTTAACCTCCATGTGCGGAACCGAGCGTGACCTGGAAACAGAACATACCGAAGTGGTGCACGAAGAGCAAACCCTGGCCCTGAATGGCACCGAGCGCTGGAAAGCCGACGAGCCGACCAACCGCCACATGGCCCAGTTGCAAGGTATGGTGCAGGAGTTCAACGCGCAGGCGGAGAACAATTCGGCGGCCGCTTACAACGATCTGGGCACATCGATGAAAGCAGAAATGCAACAGCTCTTCAAAGACTGCCGCATGAAAGGCCCTGCCCACGATATGCTGCACGTATACCTGATGCCGCTGGTGGAGGACGTGAACCTGTTGGCTGAGAAAGACGAGCACCAGTCTGAAGCAGCTTTCGCGCGCGTAAGTGAGCGGCTAAAAGAATACAACCAGTACTTTGAGTAAACGATGACAGAAGTCAGGGAAAGGCTGCGGCAATTGCCACAGACAGGACAGGATACCTTGATGCGGGCTCGCATCGCGCTGGGGTATTTAGTGCTGGTGGCCATGTTGGGCCTTTTTCTGCGCTGGCTGATGGTGTCGCCAATAGATGGCGTCAACTACAAAAACTTCCTGCATGCGCACTCGCATGTGGCTTTGCTGGGCTGGCTCTACTGCGCTTTTTTTGCGGCCTTGCTTTACATTTTTCCGGCTGTGACAGCAGAGGCACGCACCTCTTTCCGGCGGCAGTTTTTCCTGACGCAGGTATCGGTGCTGGGCATGCTGTTCACTTTTCCGGTGCAGGGCTATGCGCTGTTTTCCATTATCTTTTCGACGATGCATATTTTGCTTAGCTACTGGTTTGCCCGCAGCTACTGGAAGCATGTGCAGGGTAACGTCGACACCGGCACGCATGCCACTTCCCTGAAGTACATCGGGGCGGCCTTGCTATTTATGGTGGTGTCGTCTATCGGTCCGTGGGCAATGGGGCCGATTATGGCGAAGGGCACGATTGGCGGTGAACTCTATTACTCGGCCATCTATTTCTACCTGCATTTCCAGTACAACGGTTGGTTCACCTTTGCGGTGCTCGGGCTTTTGTTCTGGTTTCTGGAGCACCACCAGGTATACTTCAACCGAAGCTGGGCCATGCGAGCTTTCTGGCTACTGGCACTGGCCTGTCTACCTGCCTATGCACTCTCGGTGCTGTGGACTCAACCGGCCGACTGGGTATACGCCATAGGCTATGTGGCTGTAGCGATGCAACTAGCGGGTCTGCTATACCTAATAAAAGTAGTGCAGCAGGTATGGGGGAAAGTGGTGGGCCTTCTCAAGCCGTGGGTGTGCGGCCTGGTAGGTATAGCGCTCGTGTTTTTCGTGCTGAAACTGGTGCTGCAGACAGTTTCTGCTTTCCCTTACATGGCGGACCTGGCCTATAAACTGCGCTACTTCATCATCGGTTACCTGCACCTGTCGCTACTCGGCTTTGTGTCGCTGTTTGTGCTGGGTTTCCTCTTGCAGCAAGGGCTCTGCCGACTCGGAAGGTATGGCGGTGTCGGCCTGACGCTTTTTCTGGCCGGCTTCTTCGCCACGGAATTGCTGATGTTCGGACAAGGTACTTTCCTCTGGCTGGGGCTGATGGCTTTGCCGAGTTTCAGCTGGCTGATGTTCTGGGCGAGTGTGCCTATGCCGCTGGGCTTGGGGGTGTTCTTTCTGGGGCAGCGGGGGTTGAAGGTGAGTGGGGTGGGGAGGTTGTCTGAATCAGGATTTACAGGATTTAAAGATTCTCAGGATTTATAAATTCGGTGGCTAAAGTATTACGTTGCCCTTAGCGTGCACTCTAATTCTTTAATTATTAAAATGCTATCAGATTTGGATATATCGTGAAGAAGCTTTTTTCTAGGCTGTATTATGAGACAGTGTTATTTTTCTCTTTCAGTTTTTTAAGCCGTTTAAGTAAGTTATCATACTGATATACTGCTTTCAAAATCTCCTTGGCAAACTCTAAAGAGACTTCAATTTCTTCTTTTCCAATATCGCTAAAAGTTTGTGCTTCAATATGAGCAGCATCATTTCCCAATAATCTTAACTCGTTCATGCCTGCCAAAAGCTCTTGAGGTATTAAAATTTTACCCCCAAGGTCTTGGAGCTTTAGATATAAATTTTTCCCAGTTGCACCTCTATCAATACAAATTTCTTCTAATGTTTTTCTAATCATTATTGCTGAAGCAATGAAGCAAGAATTAGAATGACATTTGATTGCTTCTTCAAAAGCATTCAAAACTTTTTCTGGAATGTTTTCCTTGTCAAAAGGAATAGTTTCGCTAGGAGATGTTAAAAGCACATCTCGGTTATTGCCAGCAATGAAAAATAGGTGTCCATGACACCTTTCATTTGGACATCTTCTTATACCTAAGAAATTAGTTGTGACTTCTCCCCTGTTATGTTCATTATGATATGTGCGTACGTCACTGCCAGCTACAGGAGTAAATGTGCCAAAGTGTCCACAATGAGGGCATCGAGTAGCTATATTAGTAGTCCTATCGTTTTTAATTTGTGATAATGATATCTTCATTATATAAATCTTATAACAATACTCACATTAGTTTTATAGAGCCAAACCCAAAGATAAAATAGAATATTATTGAACCTTGGTATGGGTGGCATTTTCGATGTTTTTATTGGTTATAGACAGTTTGTCTTTATCCCTTTTATTTGATGACTGTATTAACCATAATCCCAATCCCCCAACACCGATAGCAAAGAATATTTTCTTTAAGAAGTATTCTAAGTTATTTGATAATTTGTTAGGATTCGAAATCACTAAGTAAGTAAAACCAATAACATTTAATACTGCTATGGCTATAAAGATGTAACCAAATGATTTTTTCATTTTACAGAATATTGGTTTCTAATTTAGAGCTTAATAAGGTAATTATCCCACCGACAATTGGTGATAAAAATAAACTTATGAAGAAACTCCAGCCGAATCCAATTTTTCGCTTTTCTCCAGATTTTGCTATTAGATAGCAAACTCCAATGTTTATTGCTAAAAAGATTATTGTTTCCATTTTATATTTTTGTTATTGGCTTTTGATGATTTATGTGACTGGAAATCAGTTTGATATAATTTTAATTATATTGTTTATTTTTAATTAAAAATATCATCTATTTCCTTATTCGCCGATTTTCCATGTAAAAGATTGTTAAATTTCTTAACCATTCCTTTATCGTTAAATTCAATAAATTTATCAAAGCTCGAATTATATGGTCTAATAACTAGGTCAAAAGACCCATCTTCATATCCTTTAAATAATAAAGTCATTTCAGAAGTAAAACCGTCGACGTAACCATGAAACTTATACAACTCTTTTTTCATGACTTTAAAACGACAAATCTCTTTTTCAAAACCTTTTTGATGGGTTTCATTTAGCGTGCTCCATTCAATAGCTTTTTTGATACCCTGTTTAAGTGTAGATAATGCTCCTGGCCCTAATCTATATGCTTTATCAAGTGACAGTTCGCTATTATAATAAGACTTGCTATAAGTTTCGATATATGTATCAGAACCCACAATTGCGACACTTATCTTCTCTTGCGAGAATGCAGTGCTAAATTTTAAGAATATGATCAAGATTAATGTAAATTTTAAATTCATATTATAATATTTAGGCTAACAATAATGTAAAAATCACTATGGTACTTATATGGGATATACTAAAGGTCGCTTTATCTAAACTAACAATTTTTTTTAATCTCTCTGTTTCATCCCATCTGTATTAAAAGAAGCTAATATAGCCCTTTTTCTATAATTGCCAAGTTCAAACATCAAAACAAATGAAACAGGAGCGCCTATACCTAGACGCTCCTGTTTTATTTCCATTTAACTCAATCAACTACACCCCAAACTATTCCCACAGTTCAGGCATTTGTAGCACGTGCCCGAGCGGATGGTGATGTGGCCGCAGACGTTGCAGATGGGGGCGTCGCCCATCATGCTGGCCAGCACTTGCTGGGTCTGTTCCATCAGCACGGTTCGGCTCTGCTTCACCAGGGTATAGCCATTGGCTTTCACGTCGGTGGCTGGCTCGGGCTGGGCCGCTGGCGTGGCGACGGCAGGTATAGCAGGGGCCAAGGGCGGGGCAGGTTCCTGGTTCTTCTCACTTGGCACATGCACGAGGTCTTCGCGCTTTAGGTACTCGTAGCCGAGGAGGCGGAAGAGATAGTCGAAGACCGAGGTGGCAGACTTGATGTTGGGGTGCTCCACGCGGCCCGCCGGCTCGAAGCGGGTGAAGGTGAAGCGGTTCACGAACTCCTCCAGCGGCACGCCGTACTGCAGCCCCAGCGACACCGCAATGGCGAAACAGTTGAGGATGGAGCGGAACGAAGCGCCTTCCTTGTACATGTCGATGAACACTTCGCCCAACTCACCGTTCGGGTACTCGCCCGTGCGGATGTACACGGTATGGCCGTCAATCTTGGCTTTCTGGGTGAAACCGGTGCGCTTGTCCGGCAGTTTGCGGCGCTCCACCATGTGGGCCAGTTGCTTGCGGAACGGCTCGTTGGCGGCGTCTTCCAGAATGGCCTTGGCCGCCTGCAACACCTGTTCGGCGCTAATGCTGTTGTCGGTCTGCGGTGCTTCCATGTCTGTTGCTTTGTCGGTTTCGGCCTTCTTGCTGCCCGACGAGAGCGGCTGCGAGAGCTTGCTGCCGTCGCGGTAAATCGAACAGGCCTTCAGCCCCAGTTCCCAGGACAGGTGGTAGCAACGGGCCACTTCTTCGCGGGTGGTTTCGTTGGGCAGGTTGATGGTCTTGGAGATGGCCCCCGAAATGAACGGCTGCACGGCGGCCATCATCTGGATGTGTCCTTCGGGCTTGATGAAACGCTTGCCCTTGTGCCCGCAACGGTTTGCGCAGTCAAACACCGGGTAATGTTCTTGGCGCAGGTAGGGTGCGCCTTCGGTGGTCATGGTGCCGCAGATGTAGTCACTGGCTTCTTCTATCTGTTGGTAGGTATAGCCCAGGGCGCGCAACAGGTTGAAATCAGGCAGATTGTAGAGCTCTGGCACAAAACCCAGCCGCTGCAGACAAGCTTCTCCCAGGTTATAGACACTGAACAGCGAGGCCACGTCGTAGGCCGTCAACAGGCCCGCTTCCAGTTGCTGTATTTCTTCTGGCGTGAAACCGGCAGCAGCCAGTGAGGTCTCGTTGATGTGCGGAGCGCCTTTGAATGTGGCGTGGCCTTTGGCGTAGTTCACGATGGCCTGCATTTCGGCTTCGGTATAGCCCAGTTTGCGCAGCGCGGCAGGTATAGACTGGTTGATGATTTTGAAATAACCGCCACCAGCCAGCTTCTTGTACTTCACCAGCGCAAAGTCCGGCTCTACGCCCGTCGTGTCGCAGTCCATCAGCAAACCAATGGTGCCCGTCGGAGCGATGACCGTGGCCTGTGCGTTGCGGTAGCCGTGCTTTTGTCCCAGTTCAAGGGCTTCGTCCCACGCGGCGCAGGCGGCCTGGAGCAGGTAATCGGGACAAAGGGCAGGGTCGAGCGGCTGCGCAGGTATAGATAGACCCTCGTAGGCTTCGGGGGTGTTGTGCGCGGCCGCCCGGTGATTGCGGATGACGCGCAGCATGGCTTCTGCGTTAGGCTTATACTTCGGAAAAGCGCCCAGTTCGGCGGCCATCTCGGCAGAAGTCGCGTAGGAGGTACCCGTCATAATCGCGGTGAGCGCGGCGGCCACCGTGCGGGCTTCGTCACTGTCGTAGGCCAGTCCCTGTACCATCAGCAAAGCGCCGAGGTTGGCATAGCCGAGCCCGATGGTGCGGTAGTCGTAGGAGCGTTGCGCCACTTCTTCGGAAGGGAACTGCGCCATCAGCACCGAAATCTCCAGCACCATGGTCCAGAGACGGCAGGCGTGGCGGTAAGCGGTTACATCAAAGGTCTGCGTGGAAGCATCAAAAAAGCGAATCAGGTTGAGCGAGGCGAGGTTGCAGGCCGTGTTGTCGAGGAACATGTACTCCGAGCACGGGTTTGAGGCGCGAATAGGCCCTTCGGCGGGACAGGTATGCCACTCGTTAATAGTCGTGTCGAATTGCAGTCCCGGGTCGGCGCATGACCAGGCGGCGTCGGCTATCTGGTTCCACAACTCACTGGCAGGTATAGACTTCATCACCTTGCCGGTGGAGCGGGCATGCAGGTGCCACGGTTCATTATTATGGAGCGCCTTGAAGAAGTTATTTGGCACGCGCACCGAGTTGTTCGAGTTCTGCCCCGACACGGTCTGGTAGGCTTCGCCGTTGTAGTCCGAGGAGTAGCCGGCCTCAATCAGGGCTGCTACTTTTTTCTCTTCTTCTTTTTTCCAGTTGATGAAATCCACAATCTCGGGGTGGTCCAGGTCAAGGCACACCATTTTGGCCGCCCGCCTTGTCGTACCGCCTGACTTAATCGCGCCAGCCGCGCGGTCGCCAATCTTCAGGAACGACATCAGCCCGGAAGAACTGCCGCCGCCGCCCAGCGCTTCGTCTTTGCCGCGTATGTTGGAGAAATTGGTGCCCACACCGGAGCCATACTTGAAAATACGGGCTTCCTGCACCCACAGGTCCATGATGCCGCCTTTGTTTACGAGGTCATCATCCACGGCCAGTATAAAACAGGCATGCGGCTGCGGACGCTCGTAAGCCGAAGTTGACTCTTTTAGCTCTTCCGTCAGGTGATCTACATAGTAGTGTCCCTGCGCCTTGCCTTTTAGTTTATAGGAGTTGTAGAGACCCGTGTTGAACCACTGCGGTGAGTTGGGCGCGGCGTACTGCCCGAGGAGCATGTACACCAGCTCGTCATAGAACGCCTGGGCGTCTTCCTTTGTCTTAAAGTAGCCATTCCCTTCTCCCCAACTTCTCCAGCAATCCGCCAGCCGGTGCACCACCTGCTTCACCGATTTTTCTGATCCCGTACTGCCATCCGGCTGCGGCACGCCCGCCCTGCGCAGGTACTTCTGCGCCAGGATATCCGTCGCGATCTGCGACCAGTTCGCAGGCACTTCCACGTCCTTTATCTCAGCCACGATCGCTCCGGTAGGGTCGCGGATGGTGGAGGACCTTTTTTCATAGTCAAACAAGGTATAGGCGCTCTCACCTTGCCGGGTAAAATAACGGGGGATGGGGAGGCCACCGCTTTTTGTTTTCTCTTTTTTCATAAAATGGCTTTTGATTTAATGATATGATTATCAGTGGTTTAATACCTGTGCGAAGCTTGTATAAATGGTTTCATAAATATATCAGAAAAATATTTAAGAAAAAAAGACCTTTTTATCTTTTATTTTGTTTTCCTAGTGTATACTTTTACATCGGCAATCATTTACAACCGTTAATCTACAAAAAAAAACACCATGGAAACCATAGAAAAATTAGACGTAACAGTACTGGAACCACGCATGAAGCACCCGACCATTTTCCAATGGTTTGACAACCTGAATGGCGGCGAAGCTTTTGTGATTCACAACGACCACGACCCGAAGCCACTGTACTACCAACTGCTGGGCGAGCGCGGCAATACCTTTAAGTGGGAGTACCTGTTGCAAGGCCCGGAGATCTGGGAAGTGAAGATTCAAAAACTGACACAAGAAGAAGGAGAGAGTGTAGGCGAACTGGTAGCCAAAGACTACCGCAAAGCGCAGGTGTTCAAAAAATACGGCATTGACTTTTGCTGCGGTGGCAAGAAATCGCTGAAGCAAGTGTGCGAAGAAAAAGGCATCAACCCTGAAGTAGTAGAAAACGAACTCAACGCTATACCTGAGACAGGCAGCGCCTCTGCACGCGGCAACGAATACGAGAAGTGGGACCTGGGCTTCCTGGGCGACTACATCGTGAACATGCACCACAGCTATGTGCGTGAGGCCATCCCGACGCTTTATGAATATACCACTAAAGTAGCCCGTGTACACGGCAGCCGTCACCCGGAAGTGATTGAAGTGGCCAAGCACTTTGTGAACATCGCCAACGAGCTGGAGGCCCACATGCCGAAAGAAGAGCGTGTGCTGTTCCCCTTCATCAAGCAAATGGCAGAAGCCAAGAAAAACGGCGTGAAGATCGACCGTCCGGCCTTCGGCAGCATCCAGAACCCGATCAACATGATGGAGATGGAGCACGAAGCAGCTGGCGGTGAACTGGAAGCCATCCGCAGACTCACCGACGACTATACCCTGCCAGCCGACGCCTGCGCTACGTATAGAGTAATGTTCTCGAAACTACAGGAGTTCGAGGAAGACCTGCACCGCCACATCCACCTCGAGAACAACGTGCTGTTCGTAAAAGCGGTGGAATTGGAGAAAGAAGTGCTGAATTAACCCCACCCCGGCCCTCCCCTAAAAACAGGGGAGGGAGTTTTGGGACGATTGACACACCCCTGCCCCTCCCAAGAGGGGAGTTATCGTGCAGAATAGTCCCCCTTCGAAGGGGGCAGGGGGATGACAATCGTGCACAGGTATACAAAAGCAACAGCGCTTATACCTGAAGAAAGTTAGAGATCGAAGATTCCCCTCTTGGGAGGGGCAGGGGTGTGCTTACATCAGTGAGCAAACACCCCAGATGAATAAAAGCAATGAAAACAACAACCCTTCTCAGCTCCCCCTCCTGTTTTTAGGAGGGGGTTGGGGGGAGGTAAAACACCACAACTATGACAACTGCAACAAAACCAAAACCATTGAAACGCGACAAAAGCCTGGTACCGCTCTCACGGGAGCACCACTTCGGGCTGCTGTTCTGCTGGAAACTGAAGCAAGGTATGGCCAACGGCACTTCCTTTGAGCTGATGCGCCAGTACATTGATTATTTCTGGAAAAACATTCTGAAAGCGCATTGCCAGGAAGAGGAAGTGATTGTGAAAAGGCTTTTGCCCAAAGATGATGTGAACTCTATCAGGCTGCACGAAGAGCACCAACTGATCGCGGCGATCATCGAGCTGATCAACGAGCAAAAGAACCTGAATACCTCTCTTATCGCAACTTTGCAACAGGACCTGACCGACCACATCCGCTGGGAGGAACGTGAGCTGTTCCCATACCTGCAAACCGTGGCCGATCCGGAGGAACTGGCCGATGTGGGCAGATTGCTGGAGCATGACCTGCAGGAGCCAAAAGACGAGTTTCTGCCTGCTTTTTGGGAAAATAAAAAAGTAGCCTAACCATGGAGCTTTCTGCCACCACCCGAATATCCACTATTCTGCGGGAGAACCCTGCGGCGATTGAGGCCATCGTGTCGATCAACAAGCACTTTGAGAAGCTGCGGAACCCCGTACTGCGCAAGGTGCTGGCGTCGCGCGTGACCATCGCCGATGCCGCCCGCATAGGCAAGTGCCGGGTGGAGGATTTTTATGAAAAGCTGGAACCGCTGGGCTTCAGCATCGCGTCAAAACCAACCCACAACAAGAGGGCAATCCCTATGGAAGCCGACGTTCTTGAAAAACCCGCCTTTATGGCGAACCTGGATCAGGAAAACACCATCGTGCTGGACGTGCGCGATACGATCGCCAAAGGCGACGACCCGTTCTTGCAGATCATGGATGCGGTGAACAAGCTGAGTCCCGAACAGGTGCTCTGCATTGTGAACACCTTCGAACCGATTCCGCTGATCGCCATCGTGCGTCCCAAAGGCTTTGCCTACTATACCGAAACGCTGGGGCCTAGCCTGGTGAAGACCTATTTTAAAAGGGAGTCGGTAGGTAAAAGGGTAGAAATAGCCGAAGCTTCTACTGAGGAAAGCTTTGATGAACTGCTGGCCAGGTATAGCGGTAAGCTGCAGCTAATAGACGTGCGCCAGATGGAGATGCCACAGCCGATGGTGTCCATCCTCGGTGCACTGGAAACGCTGCCAGAAGGGGAGGCTTTGTACGTGCAGCACCGCAAAGTGCCGCAGTTCCTGCTGCCGCAATTGATGGAGCGGGGATTTAAGGTAAGCATAAAGGAAGTAGGGCCGAACGAGGTGTATTTGTTGATATTCAAGTAATGCCCTCGCTCGCGTCCCGCGAGTGTGAGCTATCCGGTGGCGTCCCGCCACTTGTGCCGACAGGCACAGATACTAGCGGCCAGAGTCCGCCTAGTAACTCACACTCGCCAGAGACGAGCGAGGGCGCAGATTCTGCACCAATGTTGTCTTTTCGAATGACTTTTGTCATTTCGATTGGCGGAGGAAATAAGGAATTTTACAAATAGGAAGGGAGTTTAGGGAACGATTGTCATCCCCCTGCCCCCTTCAAAGGGGGACTTTTCTGTAATAGCCAATTGGCAGGTATAAGTGTAGTCGATTCTTTGATCTTTAAATTGCATAAATTTTACTCAATAGAGAGTTACATCTGCGAATGTCCCCCTTTGAAGGGGGCAGGGGGATGATGATCATTCCTGTAATCCCCTCCTCGGAGGGCAGGGGTGGGTTAATCCTTCCCCGGCAAACAACAATTAACAATCAACAATAAACAACCAACAATAAACAACCAAACACATGAGCGCCGCAACAGTATCCAACTCACCCTCTAAATGGCTTGTGCTGCCGCACTACGCCTTCGCGGCGGTGTCTTTTGTGGTGCTGTGTCTGCTATTGGTTTTTTCAACCGACGCATTTGGCGGACACTACTTCCACCCGAAGCTGCTCACGCTAACGCACGTAGCGGCGCTGGGTTGGGCGACGATGATCATTTTCGGATCGGTCTATCAATTGCTGCCGGTGGTGCTGGAGGTGCGGCTTTACAGCGAGAAGCTCGGAACCTGGGCTTTTGGGCTGCTGTCGACTGGTACGGTGCTGCTCACCGTTTCTTTCTGGAATTTCTGGGTGGGCACGATTATGCACATAGCGGCCTGTCTGCTCTTTATATCTTTTCTGCTCTTTGCCTATAACGTGGTGCAGACAGCCAGGCAGGTGAAGAAGTGGGGAATAGAGGCCGATTTTATGGTCACTTCCGTGGTATGGCTGGTAGCGACCGGGCTGGTCGGCGTGCTGATGGTCTTCAACTTTCAGTATCCGTTTCTGCCGCAGGACCATGTGCATTATTTGCAACTACACGCGCACATTGGTATGGCAGGCTGGTTCCTGCTGCTGATCGTAGGCGTAGGCTCTAAACTGATCCCGATGTTCCTGCTGGCGCACCCAGAAGATACCCGGAGCCTGAACTGGAGCTATTACCTGATCAACGGTGGACTCGTGCTGTTCGCGGCAGACCACCTTTTCGTACATACCGGCTTCTATGCAGTGTATGCGGCCATGGTCGTTTCAGGTATAGGCTGCTTCCTTTACTTCCTGTACCAGGCCAAGTGCCTTGGTAAACGTCCGGACCTGGACCTGGGTATGAAACAAACTTTCGTAGCCCTGATGCTGCTGATCCTGCCGATTGTGCTGGTGTTTGTGGTGACGCTGCAGTTCGGTTTGCCGCAGCGCCTGTTGTCGGCGCTATACCTGGTGTACGGGCTCTCGATCTTCTTCGGCTTCGTGTCCGCGCTGATCCTGGGGCAGACGTTCAAGACGCTCCCTTTTATCGTATGGATGCACAGCTATGAAGATTACGTGGGCCGCTTCAAGACGCCCATGCCGAAGGACATGTATAGCGTAAAGCTACTACGCTGGCAGAATATCGCCTACATCGTCGGGCTGGTGAGCCTGCTGGCAGGTGTGCTACTGGCCGAGCAGACCGTCATTTTGCTGGGGGCGGTGCTTTTGAGTATAGCGGCGGTGCTGTATGCGGGCAACGTGTATAAAGTGCTGCTGCACAAGGTGAAAGACCTGAAGCCTTTCGGCTATGAAAAGGCAGCAAAGGGAGCCAATTAAATGAACAGAGACCCAGGAATCAGAGCTTTATAAATTATGAAAACGCAGGAACAGGAGATCGTCAACGAAGCGTATGAAGCGCTCAAGTACATCATCGACCCGGAAATCGGCATAAACATTGTCGATCTTGGGCTTGTATATAAAGTGACCCTGAAGGAAGAGGAGGAGAAACTGCATGTTGAGTTAACGTTAACCACGCCGGGCTGCCCGATGAGTGGCACTATCACGACAGCGGCCAGGCAAATGCTGGACAAGCGCTTCCCGAATCTGGAGATTGAAGTAGAATTGGTATGGCTTCCGCCGTGGACGCCAGAGATGATAAGTGAAGAAGGAATGCGACAATTGGGAAATACCTGATAGATTTGCACCCCGATTTAAGACAAGGTTATGCTTTCGAAAACAACAGAATACGCCCTGCGCTCCATCGTGTACATCGCGATGGCGGATGAAGAAGGCAAGCGCGTGGGCATAAAAGAGATAGCCAACGAACTGGAACTGCCCACCCATTTTATAGGCAAGATCCTGCAGGACATGGTGCGCAAAGGCGTCATCGCCTCTATCAAAGGTCCGCATGGCGGTTTCTTCCTGCACCGGCCGGCCAGCGAGATCAGCCTGCTGGAAGTGATCAACATCATCGACGGGCTCGAGGCCTTCAGGAAATGTGGCATGGGCATGAAACAGTGCTCTGATAAGCACCCTTGTCCGCTCCATGATGAAATCAAGGTATACCGTAACCATCTGCTGGAGGTGTTCCGCGAGAAAACGATACAGAGTCTGGTGGACGACGTGAAAACCGGAAAATATTTCATTAAAAACCAACCCGAAGAAATGCTGAACGGCTCCGTCCCCGGCATCGCTTAAACCATTCTAAAACATACCATGACAGCGACCCTGACACAGGGTGCCTTCTCTGAAAAATTCAGAGCCATGCACCCTTTTGCCCAAACCCAAGAGATTGCCGCCCTGCAGGAGGTGGTGGAAGAGATCCGGGAACTGAAGCGAGAGAAGAACGCGGTGATCCTGTCGCACTTCTACATGTCGCCCGAGCTGCAGGTGCACCACAAGGATGGTGGCATCGCCGATTTTGTGGGTGATTCGCTTGGCCTGAGCGTGGCCGCCAAGAGCGTGGAAGCCGACAATATCATTTTCTGTGGTGTGAAGTTCATGGCCGAAACCGCCAAGATCCTGAACCCCGCCAAGCAAGTGTTGCTGCCAAGTTTTGAGGCAGGCTGTTCCCTAGCCGAAAGTATAACAGGTGCCGATGTGCGCAAACTCAAAGCGCAGTATCCGGGCGTGCCGGTGGTGGCCTACATCAACACCTACGCCGAGACCAAAGCCGAAGCCGACATCTGCTGCACCTCCCGCAATGCCATGGACATCGCCCGTTCCTTTGACTCGGATCGCCTGATCTTCCTGCCGGACCTGTTTATGGGCCGCAACTTGCAGACCCGCATCAAAGCGGAGACCGGCAAGGAACTGATCCTGTGGGAGGGCAAGTGCGAAGTGCACGAACAGTTCACGCCGCAGCGCATCAACGGACTCAAAATGATGTACCCCGAGGCGCAGGTGCTCGTGCACTGGGAAGTGCCGGACGATACAGTAGCCGATGCCCTGACGGGTGCCGGTGGTGTAGTAGGCAGCACGTCCGACATCCTTCGCTTTGTGGGTGAAAGCAAGTCGCGTCAGTTTATTTTGGGCTCAGAGTGTGACCTGGGCGCGACCCTGCGCGGCCTGTATCCGGAGAAGGAGTTCATCGTGCCCTGCATCAAGTGTCCGCACATGAAACAGATCACGATTCAGCGCACGCTGCAGGCCCTGCGGGCTATTGGTACAGAATCGGAGCGACTGTATACGGTAGACCTGGAAGAGGGAATTCGTCAGAAAGCGCTGCTTCCAATCGAGCGGATGCTGGCCTTTTCATAAAATTAGAAGTTCAGAAAACAAGTAAAGGTGATAGATGAAATAGCTGGCCTACATGGTGAAGAAGTCTTTTGTCCTTTGTCTAAATATCCTTTGTCTATTCATTAGAAATGAAAGTGCCAGATTTTGATTTCGTGGTGTTGGGCAGTGGCATTGCAGGGCTTACGTTTGCTTTGCAGGCCGCTGCCCTTGGCCGCGTTCTCGTGCTCTGCAAAGTCAATTTTTCTGAAACCAACACGGCCTACGCGCAGGGGGGCATCGCCGCCGTGCTCGACCCGACTGACTCTTTTGAACAGCACGTGCAGGACACACTCGAGGCGGGCGCCGGGCTCTGCGACGAAGCTGCTGTCCGCCAACTGGTGCAGGAGGCCCCGGCTGCCATCCGCTGGCTGCAGGGTATGGCCGTGGGTTTTGACGAAAATGAATCTGGCGAAATGGCACTTGGCCTGGAAGGCGGCCACAGCCACCACCGTATTGTGCATGTAAAAGACCATACGGGACGCAGCATACAGCAGGCTTTGGAAGAGGCTGTGCGGCGCCACCCGAACATCTCCGTGCAGGAACATCAGATGGGTATAGAACTACTCACGGATACCAGCAACACTGGTACGTTTTGCTATGGCGTACAGGTGCTGGATCTGCACACACAGGAGGTACGGTCTATACGGGCACAAGCGGTGGTGCTGGCCACAGGTGGCTCCGGACAGGTATACCAGTACACCACCAACCCAGGTATAGCCACCGGCGACGGACTGGCCATGGCGGCCCGTGCGGGAGCCGAGATCCAGAACATGGAGTTCTTCCAGTTTCACCCGACGGCCTTATACCAACCAAACGGCGAGGTCTTCCTGATCAGCGAGGCATTGCGGGGAGCGGGGGCAGAACTGGTCCTACCCGACGGCAGCCGCTTCATGCACCTATACCATCCCTTAGGCTCACTGGCCCCACGCGACATTGTGGCCCGCGCTGTGCTTACCGAAATGCAGCGCCACCACAGTCCCTGTCTATACCTGGACGTGCGCCATCTGCCGGCCGGAAAGGTGCGGGAGAACTTTCCTTCTATTTATCATAAGTGCACCACTATTGGCATTGACGTCGAAAAGCAGCTGATCCCCATTGTGCCGGCGGCTCATTACCAGTGCGGTGGCGTTAAAACGGATCTGCAGGGGCGAACTTCCATTGAGAGGCTTTACGCGATAGGGGAGGTGGCTTGTACGGGCGTGCATGGAGCAAATAGGCTCGCCAGTAATTCGCTGTTGGAGGGGGTGGTGTTTGCACACAGTGCTGCTGAGCATGTGGCAGGATTACTTCAAGAGCAATTGGAGACTGTACCTGATCTGGCCACGGAGAAAAACTGTGTAGGTGTGTTGTGGCCGGGTATGCGGGCTGAGATAGCACGGAACCGTGCGAAACTGCAAGAGCTACTCTGGGAACAGGCCGGTATTGTACGATCCGTAAAAGGTCTTACAAGTTGCCAGTCCAAAATAGACGCCCTGCAACGGAAGGTGAAAGGTATAGCCTACATGACAGGTATACAGCAGGAAGTGCAGGAACTGCAGAATCTGCTCACTGTAGCCGACTTAATTACGAAAGCCGCGCTGGCCAGGCGGGAAAGTGTGGGCGGGCATTTCGTGATGGAAACTGCACATGAAGGGCAGCAGAGCCGATACAAATCGATTTTAGTGGATGCTCCTGAATCAGGTATACAAGCACTTTTTTGAGAATAGTGCCGTACTGCTTATATTTAGGAAATTAAACACACTTGGAAGAGTACGAAAATTCATCAAATCAGCTGATAGACAATGCGTCGCGACTGAAAGCCATCATCGAAACGGCGATCGACGGCATCATCACCATCGACCGCAGAGGTGTTGTGGAGACTGTAAACCCGGCGGCCGCGCATATTTTTGGCTACCAGCCCGACGAGATTATCGGCAACAATGTGAGCATGCTCATGCCGGAGCCCGACCATAGCCTGCACGATAAGTACCTGGACAACTACCACCGCACGGGGGTGGGGCAGATCATCGGCAAAGGACGCGAAGTACTGGGCAAAAAGAAAAACGGCACCGTGTTTCCGTTTCTGCTCAGCATCAGCGAGGTGAACCTGCACGACAAGCAGATCTTTACGGGCATCATCCACGACATCACCGATCTTAAAAAAACGGAGGTCGCGCTGCGCGAAAGCGAAAGCCGCATTAACTCCATCATCCAGACTGCTGTAGACGGCATCATCACCATCGACATGCGCGGTGTCATCGAGATGATCAATCCCTCCGCCTGCAGGCTGTTCGGCTATGGCGAATCGGAGGTGATTGGCCGGAAGATCAACATGCTGATGCCAGAGCCTGACCGCAGCCTGCATGACAACTACATGCACCACTACCACGAGACCGGCGAGAAGCGCATCATCGGTATAGGCCGCGAGGTAACCGGACTCAAAAAAGACGGTACCATCTTCCCGCTATTCCTGAGCATCAGCGAAGTGAAGCTGGCCGACCGCAAGGTATACACCGGCTTCATCCATGACATCACCCGCCAGAAAATAACCGAAGAGCGCCTGCGCCGCTATGCCGCCGAACTCGAGCGAAGCAACCGCGAACTGCAGGATTTCGCCTACGTGTCATCGCACGACTTGCAGGAGCCCCTGCGCAAGATCCAGGCCTTCGGCGACCGCCTCAAGCTAAAAGAGTACGAGAACCTGAGCGAGCAGGGCAAGGACTACGTGGACCGTATGCTCAACGCTGCTGTTCGGATGCAGAACCTGATCAACGACCTGTTGACCTTTTCCAGGGTTACCTCCAAGTCCAAGCCGTTTGTAGACACAGACCTGAACCAGATTGCGCACGACGTGATCTCGGATCTGGAGATTGCCATCGAAAACGCGCACGCTACAGTGGAGGTGGGGGAACTGCCAGTTATTCAGGCCGAGCCTACCCAGTTGCGCCAGTTGTTGCAAAACCTGATCAGCAATGCCATCAAGTTCCGCAAAGAGAATGTAGACCCTGTGATAAAGGTATACGCCAAAGAAGTACAGCTGAAAGCCCACATGACCTCCACCCCGGGCGACGAATTGGTGGAACTGCATGTGGAAGATAACGGGATCGGCTTTGAAGAGAAGTACCTGGACCGGATCTTCAACATTTTCCAGCGGCTGGAGGGGCAGAAGTACGAGGGCTCCGGTATAGGGCTGGCCATCTGCCGTAAAATCGCGATCCGCCACGGAGGCGACATTACAGCCAGAAGTAAACCGGGGGAGGGCACGCATTTTATTGTTACTTTAGCAAAAACTCACCTGAAGGAATAAGCATCTATGAAATCGAATAGACCTATCGTGATACTGATCGCTGACGACGACGCCGAAGACCGCATGCTCATAAAAGAGGCACTGGACGAGAACCGGCTGAGCAATGCCATCCAGTTTGTGGAGAACGGCGAAGAGCTGATGGACTACCTGCACAACCGCGGCAATTTTACCGACAAGGAAAAATATCAGACGCCGGGCCTTATCCTGCTAGACCTGAACATGCCGAAAAAGGACGGCCGTGAGGCGCTGAAGGAAATAAAAGCCGATGAATACCTGCGCGTGCTGCCCGTGGTGGTGCTCACCACCTCCAAGGCCGAAGAGGACATCCTGCGCACCTACGACCTGGGCGTGAGCTCCTTCATCACCAAGCCGGTCACCTTCAGTTCGCTCGTAGACGTAATGCGCACCCTGAGCAAATACTGGTTTGAGATTGTAGAACTGCCGAAACCGTAGCAAGTTAAAAAGTTGGGAAGTTAGAAAGGTAGAAAGTTACCTTCGTACAAACCGACTTTCTGCCTTTTTAACTTTCTGATTTTCTAACTAAAAATATGCCTGACAGAATTCGTGTTTTGCTGGTGGATGATGATGAAGATGACTTCATCATTGCGCGGGATATTATGGACGATATTCCCGGGCGTAACTACTTGCTAGAGTGGGCGCCGTCCTTTAAAGAGGCGATCGACATCATCAGAGAACAGCGGCACCATGTATACCTGGTCGATTTCAGGCTGGGTGCGCATGATGGGTTGGAGTTGATTGAGCAGGCGGTAAACGAGGGTATAGCGGCTCCGTTCATTCTGCTCACAGGCCAGAGCGACCGCGAAACTGATGAGAAAGCCATGCGGGCCGGCGCCCAGGATTACCTGGTGAAAGGCACTTTCAATCCCTACGACCTGGAGCGCTCGATCAGGTATAGCATTGAGCACGCCAAGAGTCTGGCCGAGATTCAGAAGCTGAACACCGAGCTGGAGCAACGGGTAGAGGAGCGCACGCAGGAACTGGCTGCGGCCATACAGAACCTGGAGAAGGCGAACCGCACCCTGAAGAAGGCACAGACCGAAATATACAAGGCGCTGCAGAAAGAGAAGGAACTGCACGAACTCAAATCGCGGTTCGTGACCATCGCCTCGCACGAGTTCCGCACGCCGCTCAGCACGGTACTGTCGTCGGCATCGCTTATCACCAAGTACAAGACTGCCGAAGACGATGAAAAGCGCCTGAAGCACGTGGGTCGCATCAAGTCGGCGGTGCACAACCTGACCAATATTCTGAACGACTTCCTGTCCATCAGCAGAATGGAGGAGGGCAAGATACACAATGTGCCGAGCACCTTTGATCTGCAGAGTTTCGCCGCGGAGGTGGTCGATGAAATGCAGGGCTTCCTGAAAGAGGGGCAGCGCATTGACTACCGGCACGAAGGCGCACAGCTGACGGTATACTTGGACAAGCAGCTCATGCGCAACGTCATGATTAACCTGCTCTCCAACGGCAGCAAATACTCCGGGGAGAACCGCACGATCTGGTTCATGACCTCCATACAGGGAGATGTTGTGACGCTGGAAGTGCGGGACGAGGGCATCGGTATACCTGACGATGACAAGACGCACTTGTTTACGCCTTTCTTCAGGGCACAGAACGTCACTAACATACAGGGGACGGGTCTGGGATTGAACATTGTAAAAAAATATGTAGAAATAATGGGTGGCGAGTTGCGCTATGAAAGCCAGCTGGGCCACGGCACCACGTTCACCATCACTTTGCCATATACCGCACAGATATGAAAAAGATATTGCTGATTGAAGACAACCAGGAGATACGCGAGAACACAGCCGAAATCCTGACGCTGGCCAACTACCAGGTACTCGAAGCGCCCAATGGCAGGCTGGGCGTAGACCTGGCCAAAAAAGAACACCCTGACCTGATCATCTGCGACATCATGATGCCCCAGTTGGATGGCTACGGTGTACTGCATATGCTCAGCAAATACCCTGAGACGGCCAGTATTCCCTTCGTTTTCCTGACGGCAAAATCTGAAAAAGACGACTTCCGCAAGGGCATGAACCTGGGTGCCGACGATTACCTGACCAAGCCCTTCGATGATGTGGAGTTGCTGGACGTGGTGGAGATGCGGCTGAAGAAAAACGAGATCATGAAGGCGGAGTTTCAACGCAACGTGCAGGGGCTCGACAATTTCATACAGGAGGCGAAAGGCTACGAGGAGCTTAACAAGCTGATCTCTGAGAACCGTCGTGTTACCATTTTCCGCAAAAAGCAGCACCTGTTCTCAGAGGGCAACTACCCAAGCAACCTCTATTTCCTGAACAAAGGAAAGATCAAGACCTACAAGGCGAACGAAGAAGGCCGCGAATACATCACCAGCCTGTATAAGGATGGCGACTTTATAGGCTATCTGGATCTGCTGGAAGAGAAGGCTTACCGCGAGTCGGCGATGGCGCTGGAGGACTCGGAGGTATACATCATTCCGCGCGAGGACTTCTACACCTTGCTATATCAGAACCGCGACGTGGCGGGTAAGTTCATCAAAATACTGTCTGACAACCTGGCCGACCGGGAGGAGCGCCTGCTGAAGCTGGCTTATAACTCAGTGCGCAAGCGTGTGGCGGAGGCGCTGCTGTTTGTGGAGAAACAGTACAAGGAAGATCCGAACTACAAGTCAGAGGTATCGATCACCCGCGAGGACCTGGCCAGTATTGTGGGTGCCTCCAAAGAGACTGTGATCCGTACTTTGGCGGATTTCAAAGATGAAAACCTGATCGACACCCGCGGCAGTAAGATCACGATCCTGAACGCACAGAAGCTGGAGCGAATGCGGAATTAGTGGAAACATTGACATTTCTCCTGCCTGAAAGTGACGAATGTCATACTTTACAACCACCGCTTTTAAGAAATTTGCATTGTATCTGAGAGAAAGACATGCAAAATCAGTTTAAGGCCCTTACACTATCTTACAAGCAAGCACCTATTGCCATCCGGGAAGCCGTATCGCTGAACGAGATCGGCTGCCGTAACCTGCTCGACAAGATAAGCGAGTTCACCGACGCGCAGGATGTGATGGTGCTTTCTACCTGCAACCGCACGGAGGTATACTATACCGCTGTGCAGGACCTGTCCCGCGCGATCATCAAACTGATCGCGATTGAGAAAGGCTTCATCGCGACAAAGGAGATCACATCTTATTTCCAGCACATCACCGACCACCAGCAGGCAGTACAGCACTTGTTTTATGTGTCGCTGGGCTTGGAGTCGCAGGTGGTGGGCGATATGCAGATACTCAACCAGGTGAAGAAAGCCTACCAGTGGGCGGCTGATGCCAACATGGCCGGCCCTTTTCTGCACAGGCTGATGCATACCATTTTCTTTACCAACAAACAGGTGTTCAACCAGACCGCCTTTTTTGATGGTGCTGCCTCTGTATCATACGCCACAGTGGAGCTGGTAGAAGAGCTGACCAGAGGTATGGCTGATCCGCGTGTGCTGATGATCGGGGTAGGGGAGATCGGCGCCAATGTGTGCGACAACTTCGGCAAGTCGAAGATCAGCAACATCACCATCGCCAACCGTACGCATCACAAAGCGCTGGAGCTAGCCCAGAAAACGAATGCCCGTGCTATTTACTGGGAGAATGTGTGGGAAGAAATGGCAAACGCAGATGTGGTCATCTCGTCCGTGCCAGGTGACTGCTTCTTTATCGGGCAGGCGGATATTGCGCAGCTCGGTGAAAATGCTCCCCAGTTCTTTGTGGACCTTTCCATGCCACGCAGCATTGACGCTGCCATTGAGGCCCTGCCAAACGCCAAGGTATACAACGTAGACAATATCCGTAACCGTGCCACGGAGGCGCTAACCATGCGTATGGCTGCTATACCGCAGGTGAAGGAAATCATAGCGGAAGCCATGGTTGAGTTCAACGCCTGGACCCGCGAGATGGCGATGTCGCCGGCCCTGCAGCAGTTCAAGAGCCGCCTGGAGGAAATCCGGCAGCAGGAGCTTGCCCGCTATACCAAAAAGCTGGGCGATGACCAGCGAGAACTGGTAGAGGCGATCACTAAAAACATCCTCAACAAGATTGTGAAGCTGCCAGCCCTGGAGCTGAAAGCCGCCTGTCAGCGTGGTGAGTCCGAAGCCCTTCTGGAAGGCCTGAGCGCGCTCTTTAACCTCGAGAAGCAGGAAGCCCAGGCTATACCTGAAAAGTTTTAAAATGTATTTGTCGTTTGCTGACGACCACGAAAACTCTCCCGCTATGGGAGAGTTTCTTGTTTAAGAGCTGTTAGAGACGCGCCTAATAATATTTGATCGGGATAGAGAAAACCTTCAAAATGTCCGGCACTCTAATCCGGGCCTCCCGTTGCTGCAACTGTATACTCTGCCCATACCTGAAGTTCGCGTCAGCATCCATGGCCGGCATTTCCGTGACCGATTTGTAAACGTAGGGTTCAGGTATAACGGGGAGTTGATCTTTGGGCTCCGCGGGGAGTTTGGTGCGCAGCACGGCTTGCCTCAGATCATATTCCGTTGCCCAGGGCATCACGTCCACAGTCGGCAGTTTATTCTCTTTTCTTTGGAGCACAATTTTGAGCGTCAGCCGGTTTTCCGCTGCCTCAGCAGGTACTGTCAGGTATAGCTTTTCGTAACCCAGGGCACCAAATACCACCGTATCGCCTGTCAGGACAGGCATCGAAAAATAACCGCTTTTGCGTGTGTAAGTGCCTCTTGTGGTGCCCGCCACATATACCGCTACGCCTTCCAAAGCCGTCAGGCTGTCACTCGCATAGACCATACCCGAGAATTGAATCACCTGTCTGTTTGGATCCGGCAAGTGCTGCCCCAGCGTTGGTTTACTTAAAAGCAGTGATAACAGGCAAATCGCAGCGAAGAGGACGGTGTTTCTTTTCATGGGATGCAGGTATAGCCGGACCCGTTATTGCCTCACCGTTACATAGGCTGCCAGGCGGCCGCCGATGGCTTTCTCCCAGTCTCCTAGGCTGGCCTTCCGGGAATAGAAGCTGCCGCCCAATGCAGCGCCGTAACTGAAAATATACTTTTCGTGGTTGCTGTATTGGGGAAGGTATTCTATACCTAAAAAGAAGTCTTCGTCCACCACCAGGCCATAGTGCTCAAGTGGTATTGTGACCCAGCCCTGGGTAAGTGGCAGTCGGCTAATGATGCTTTTTTCGATCAGGCGCTCTCCCGGCATACCTGCTGTGTTTTTGTAGAGATTGATGCGAAAGGAAGCCGAATCACGCTTGATGCTGCGCAGGTATACCGTGGCAGAAAGAATCTCGGAAGTCTTATTGTTGAGGTGGATGAACTTGCCTAGTTCCGAAATATCGTCCGAGTGAACCGTTTCCGCGGAGCCGTACAGGAACGGATTGCGCGATGTGGTACCAAATTTTTTGATCTTAGTCGCCTTGCTGCTGATGACCACTTCACGCAGTGCCGTCGTTTTTCCGTGAGTTCAAACACGGTCATGGAGCCGGAGAGGATAGAGGCAACAGGCAATGAAAGCTCCTTGTAGCCAATGGCCGAAAAGGTGAGCGTGTCCTGCCGGTTCTCCTCTTTCAGCGTGATTTTGAAGCTGCCGTCCGGCCTGGTAGCAGTGCCGATGTTTTTCTTCTTGATACCGATGTTCACGTAAGGTATAGCCTCATGCCGGGCAGCGCTTCTGACAGTGCCGCTTATCTGAAGACCTTGTCCGAAGGAGACGCTGCATGTGAGCAGGAAGAAAAACGTGATGAGCAGCCGGGTCAATTTGCTTTTTGGCATCGATTGAGTCTCTTGAAGTTTGAGGCAGCTAACCCAGTTTAGGTATAGCTGTTATCAAGAGGATTCAATTTCTGTAACATAGGTTGCAAGCGCTGCCGCAATTTTTGCAACTTATGCGCTGGCAGGGATGCGCTGCTACGGACTAAAGCCAGTTCGGAGGTACTGAATATGGCTTGTCTGATAAGGAGTGGTTGTTATGAGGTTCACTTGGGAATACCTGTTCTTCCAACATGGACACAGCGTGCTTCCAAACTGGCAGCCCTCTTGGGACTAGCTTTTCCTTACTACCGCTCACATGATCCAGAACTTTCCTTTCCGTCTTTATTTATCTGAGAACTGATCCTGGCAATCACAACCACCGCGGAGATGGTGATAATGATTTTGCCATTGTTCTCGTGGTATAATAAGGCACTTCCAATTAGCTACAAGCAGCTATAAACCAAACTTATCAGGATGGTCTTTTTCGATATTTTCTCCATAGTACAGATTGTTAGGTATAGCTTGATTTTTTAAAGGTATTAATGGTTAGTATAAAAGCGGAGTTTGATTTTTATACCTTTTTGCCAGAAGTGGTTTTACAGTTTCTTTTTGCTAATCCATCTATCGCCAGGTCCTTCTCCTTCATAGTATACTTGGCTTGCGTCACCGAATACTAATAATGTTCCCATTCCATTTCCAATTACCTCAGTGGGAGCTTCTTTTATACTCATTCTTTTACCGTCCATTCTGCTGCTTTCTGAGATGACATAACAGTCATTAGGGTTTCCTAAATTGGCTAAAGCGTTCTCTATCGCTTTCCATTCATTTCCTTTAATTTCTTCAAAGTCTTTAAGCTGGGAGCTGAAATGAGCTAGTTCATTAACAAACTTATGCCGTGTCTTTTCTTTCTTTATAAAGGTTAAGTACCTGTCCTGTTTATTAGTTACAATAAACCTTTGGATGACTTTGGATTCAAGGTTAATGTCAATCATCTATAATTTACATTACCGTCAACGGGCTTGTACATGAGGTGAGCAAGGCACAACCGAGCTTGGTGTATGTGCTGGGTATGGTTGGTATATGACAGTCAAACCATCCATTGAGAAATTAAATGCTCCCTTATTTGGGGCGGAGCTCCAGCAAATAGGCCGCGGTGACTGTGATATTGGTATTGGAGGCGGAGAGCACCTGTTGTCTCTTCGTCATAATGCTGTTCAGGCTCTGGGTAATTCTTGCTTCCAATTGAAAAGTGCCGATTGCGGTGGTACGCTGCAGACCCACCCCCAAAGCGAGGCCCGCAAGCCAGGGCTTTTCAATCTCTTTTTGATAATAGCTATTATGCTCCAAGTCTGAGATCGATTGTATGCTGTCGCGGCTCGAGACAAGGTAACTGATGGACGGGCCAAGGTTGGCTATTATTTTGGTGTTTTTATGCCCCCACATGGCATGCGTCATAAAAGGTAGCTCGAGGTAATGGAGTCTCCGGGTATACTTGGTGGTAGAGTCGATTTTATCTGACCAACCACGCTGCACCCAATTTAGCTCCACCTGTACCCCCATCATGGGCTCATTCTCGTTCACCCGTACCGCATGCTTCAATATCAGGCCTGCTGTGTATCCGGTTGCCCAACCTTGGTTCTGAGAAGGGTCGAAACTGAACCATGAGGCACTGGAGCCGCCCTTCAAGCCAACACCTGTATAAACGGTAGCGGTTGGTTTAACCTGGGCAGTGCAAAAGCCTGCTAGTATGAGATTAAGGATAAGTGACAGTAGAAATAATTTCATGAACTATTGGCAAGGTTTACTTAGAAACAAATCCACCCAGCACTTCCAGTTCCTGTCCTTTCTCGGGTCTGCCGGCCAGCAGGGGCATGGCCTGCGCGATCAACTCTTTCACACCGGGCACCTGCAGGGAATTGTCGTGGTCTTCTTTGCTGTCCCAAACCTCGGTTACCCATACGGCATCAGAGCCGGTACTTTCCTGGCTTACCAGGTATAGCCGGCAGCCTTTCGCCTTTGAAACCAGTCTAGAAGCTCCTAAGAGGATCTCGGCAAGTTGCGAGCCGTTACCGACTGTTGCTTCTAGTTTTCCGTGCAGACCGTATTTGCTCATTATTCAGGTATAAGAGTGGAAGGTAAGTTGCTGCTATACCTATAGCGGTATAGCCACTAAATATAGAGATTTTGTATGTAATTGTTGCTCTATGACTTAGGAAGTGGCTATTAAAATATTTCATACAGCAAGCACACTACCTATTATACCTGCATTGCATAGTCATTCAGGTCTCTTCGGTTAACTAGCAAAAAAAGCAGCAGCCGATCCACCCCGATCAGCTGCTGCTTTTGTTACTACTACAGTCAGAAAGTTTAATCACTTCTAAATTCTCAAACTCCTAAACTCTACTGGTCCCACCAGAGTGGTTCCGACAAGACAGGCGAATCCGGGGTATTTGGGTTCTTGCTGGTCTCTCCCTGCGGGTAGGCCAGCCTGCGGATATAGGTAGGCAGCGCCGCGTTGGCAGGTAGCGTGAAGTTAGCGTACTGGTAATTGTAGCGTCTGGCATCGTTCCAGGCCTCGGGGTTGAGGTACGTCACCACATACTTCTCTTTAAAGATCAGGTCAAGCGTTAGGTTGGCGGCGCCCACACCCACCGCGGGGTTGCTCAGGTAAGCGTCCCGTTCAGCGACCGGCACTTCGAGCTTGTCCATGTGGGCACGTATACCTTCCAGGTAGGCGGTATAGGCTCGCTGTCTGTCACCGGCGCGGAATGCAGCCTCCGCCTCAACGAATTTCATTTCAGCATAGGAGACAATGGTTAGTGGAGATGCTTCGCCGGTCAAAGGGGAGTTACGCGAAATGTATACCTCGTCCTTTATCGTGTTGTTAGCCGGGCCCACGTTGCCTACGCCGTTCGGAGTACCCACGTAGGTGCCAGTTACCGTACGGTCGGTGATGCGGGAGATGCGGGGGTCCACCACGCCATAGGTTTTGCCGTTGAGATGGTCGACGAGCTGCTCTGAAAGCCAACCGCCCAGTATGAGAGAGGCATTGCTTCGTGCCACTTCAGCCCAGGGGTTGCGAAGTGCGAACACGGCCATTTCGGCATCGTCAGCGTTGGATTTGTAGGAGTTCTCCACCGCGCTCAGCACAGCGGCCGGGTTGTAGGACGGTTGCTTGCTTACCTTGTTGAGCAGTCTGGCTTTCAAGGCATTGGCTGTCTTGATCCACGCATCCTTGTCGCCGCCATGGATCAGGTCGTTGTCATCGTCGAGCACCACCTTGGAATCGGTTTTCTGGAGTTCGGCTATACCTTCGTCGAGCAGACGCAGCGCCTCGGCATACAGCTCTTCCTCCGTGTCGAAACCAGGCGTCAGGGTACTATTGTCGAAGCCCTCTGAATATGGGGCATCTCCCCAAAGATCACTCACCAAACTCAGGTGATAGGACATCAGGACGTTGGCCACGCCCACATAGTCCGAGGCGCCTTCCTCTATTCCTTTCTGCCTCATGTCGTAGATGTCGGCCATGGCCAGGTATAGCGCATCCCAGGTGCCGGTATAGTCCGTTACCTGGTAAGTGTCGGTACCACTGCCTGCTGTGGGGCTGGCCAGATACTGCACAAAGAAGGAGGTAGTGGCAGCCACCCGCTGGCTGTTCAGGCCAGTCTTGTGGGTGGTGGTGGAGAGCAGCGCACTGAGTGGCGCAACAGGAACCAGGTTCGGGTTATCATTCAGATCAAAGTAGTCTTCACAGCTTTGTAAACCCATCGCAGCGCCCAGCATGGTAAAGGCGAGTGCGTATCTAACTATCTTTTTCATAATGTCTTTCTCTTTTTAGAACCCAAGGTTCAGGGTGAACAGGTAGCTTCTCACGGCCGGATAGGTGAAACCAGCGAACCCGTCCACGTTACTGCCGCTCGGGTTGGAGCTGTTTTCCGGGTCAAATCCTGAGTAGTCTGTGGATAGCCACAGGTTGTTGCCAGTCAGGGAGACGGAGGCGTTGCGGATGAAGATATCCTCAAACCACTGGCCGGGCAGGGCGTAGCTGAGCGTCAGAGAGCGCAGGCGAACCCACGAGGCATCTTCCACGAACTCCTCTGACACGCCCCGGTGGAAGCGTCGGTAGTAGCCATCGCCGTAGTTGACGCCATCCGGACCTATACCCTGGCCCAGCCATACCTGCTTGGTGTTGGGCGTGCCGTCGGCCAGCACACCCTCAAACACCTTGGTCTCGTTGCGGTTCTCGGTATAGTCGGCAATGCCGAAGGCAGAGAAGAAGTTACCCATCTGGTTGTACTTCTCGTGTCCCACGCGGGCATCCAGCAGGGCTGTCAGGCTCAGGCCTTTGTAGGTGAAGGTGTTGGTGAAGCCACCGATCCAGTCAGGCTGGGAGTTACCCAGGATCTTCTGCTTGGAGAGCGGTGCCCGCACCGGAAAGCCATCCGGACCTATCAGCAAGGGTCTGTCCTCGTCAATGAACAGGGGATCTTCCTCTTCTCCGGGGCCGTAGTAGCGCTGCCAGCTGGATCCGTAAATGTTGCCGTAGGGCTGCCCGGGTATCAGTTTCATGGTAACGGTAGAACTCAGGTAACCGAACTGGGAGGCGTACGGAATCTCCTCCAAGCCCTCACGTATGCTCAGGATCTTGTTACGGTTGGCAGAGAAAATCACTTTGGTGTCCCAACTGAAGTCATTCGACCTGACAGGAGTCGCGTTCAGCACAATCTCTACCCCTTTGTTGCGCATTTTCCCGGAGTTCACAGCGGCCCGCACGAAGCCCGTGGAGGCGGCCACATCGATCGGCAGGATCTGGTCTTTGCTCAGCGAGTAGTAGTACGTGAAGTCGAAGCCGAGGCGGTTGTCCAGAAAGGCCATTTCAAGACCAGTCTCGAATGTGTTCGTGAATTCGGGCTTTAGGTCTACGTTGCCGAGCAGCGCACTGCGCGTATAGCCGGTGAAGCCCGTCGGGAACCCTGTGTAGGGTGAGAAACCGGATGAGGTGGAGTAGCGGGGTGCATCCTTGCCGATCTGGGCATAGGACACCCGCAGCTTGCTCTGGTTGATGAAGGCCGGCAATTCAAAATGCTCCGAGAACACGTAGCTCAGACTGGCAGAAGGATAGAAGAAGGAGTTGTTGGACTTGCTAAGTGTCGAGGTGATGTCGTTTCGGCCTGTCAGCGTCAGGAAGAGGAAGTCCCGGTAATCAATAGAGGCCTCCCCGAAAACGCCCATTAGTCTATACTCTGACTGGTCGTCCCTGGGTGTGAGCGCACGCGCGTTGCGCAGGTCAAAAAAGTCGAACACGGTCAGCTCATCGCCCTCTACCCCAAAGCTTCTCACCTGCTCATCGTAGAGCTCGTGGCCCAGGCGGAACGTCGCATTGAAATTTTCTCCAAAGCCAGTTGTCGCGGTGGCGATGAAGTTGGAGTTGATGGACCGGAATTTGGTGGTATACTCATACACGAAACCCAATCCGTTGTCTTCCAGCACCCGTTCGTCGGGAAAACCGCGTTCTCCCGGTGCGGTGCGGGTGCGGTCATCGGTATAGCTGTCCAGCCCGATGCGGTAGCTCAGGTCCAGCCATTTGAGAGGGGCATAGCCCAGGTGCACGCTGCCGATGAAACGGTTCACGTCGTCTTCCATCTGGTTAGTGGAGGCCGCATAAATCGCGTTGTCGTTGCCGTAGCTCTGCATAGTGCCGTCCGGCTTTTTGTAATCCTCCACGTCCCAGCGCGGCGACCAGTAACTGAGCATCTCATTGAAGCGGTCGGCATTGTAGCGCATGCCACCGGACTTAGAGAAGCTGAAGTTGGCGCCTGTCCGCACTTTGTCGCTCAGCTTCACATCGGTGTTCAGACGGGCGGAGAAGTTTTCGAAATCCGTGAAAGGCAGCACGCCTTCGTGCTTCAGGTGGGAGAGGGAGGAGAGGTAGGTGATGGTCTCGTTGCCGCCTGAGAAAGACAGCGAGTTCCGGAACTGGTGGCCCCTTTCATAGGCGTCCTCAAAATGTTTGTAGAGTTTCTCGGGGTGTGTCGGGTCTAAGCGCCTTGCCTCTTCCACTGTTGGTCCCCATGAGGGCCAGAAGCTGGTAGGGTCGTATACGCCGGTGTAGCCCTGGGTATAGGTGTCCTGCGTCTTCGGGAATTTGTTTACTTCCTCTATGCCGGCCGTGCTGGTCAAACTCACCCGCAAGGCACCCGCCTCCCCTCGTTTCGTGGTGATGACCACGACGCCGTTCGCGCCGCGAAGGCCGTAGAGCGCTGTGGCTGCGCCGCCCTTCAGCACGTTGATACTCGCGATGTCGTCCGGGTTGATGTCGGCCAGGCGGTTGCTCATGCCCCGGAGCTCGGCGCCTTGCCCGAAAGTGGAGGTGGAGTTGTCCATCAGCACGCCGTCAATGACGAAGAGCGGTTGGCTGGGCCGTGTGGGGTCAATGGAGTTGATGCCGCGAATCTGGATGTTGGTGCCCTGACCTGGTGCGCCACCTGTACTGGAAATGACGGCACCTGCCACCTTGCCCTGCATGGCGTTGAGCACATTGGGCTGTCGGTGCTGCGTCAACTCCTCCGCCTGCACCTGCTGCGCGGCATAGCCCAGCGCCTTTTTCTCGCGGGTGATACCCAGCGCTGTCACCATCACTTCGCCTAGTTCCTGTGCATCGAGATTCAGTGTCACATTAACGGTAGCCTGACTACCCACGGGCACTTCTCTTGTCTGGTAGCCCAGAAAGCGAAAAACGAGGACAGCATTGTTGTCCGGCACCTGGATCTGGTAGTTGCCTTCAGCGTCGGTTGGCGTGCCGGTGGTGGTGCCTTTTATGGTCACACTGACGCCGGGCAGTCCCTGGCCTGTGTCGGAGGCGGTTACCCGTCCGCTGACTTGTCGCTGCTGCGCCCAGGCACCTGTGGCGCCAAGCACGAATAGCATGAATAAGATGAGTGTAAAGGTGTTCTTCATAATGATCTCAATTAGTGAATCACAGAATTTATTTAAAGCGCAATGACAATCAGGTATTCAGTAACTCGGGTAGCCGAGGAGCATACGCAGCTGGCTTACCCTGCACTGTAAGGTATAGCCAACCGGGACCTATGCCTGCTGTTGTCAAAAAATGGTGGACTGACACTGAACATAAGCAAGCGCCTGGTTAGCTAAATCGGGTTATTGGAGTATATAAAAAAAAATTTGTCTTATATACGTTGAGTCTGCAGAAATGGGAGAGTATTGAGCACAAAATATGCTGCTAACTGCATGGTTTAGGGTAAACCCGATCAATTTTGGCAGCTGGGTGGGTTGGCTGGCAATGGGCCTAGGCTATTTAAGCACCTATTGGTGCAGTACCGATTTGTAAAACCTGCAACTGCCGCAGAAGAGGATAGCCGTGATAGCTGCTTTGGTACTAAGAACAGATAGCCGACTTTCCTGATCGTTTCGTATAAAGGGCATGGAGGTCATTATCATTGCATGCGTGCTCATCCTTTATGGTGTGGGTTACTTTGTGTACTACATGTATGGCAGGGATAGAAAACCTAAGCGCAGAAAGAAGTTCTACGATCACCTATGGCCATAAAAAAACAGGCCGCCCCGTGGTCAGGGCAGCCTGTTATGCGTATTGGTGGTTTTAAGAATTCGCTTACACGTGTGCTTTCTTTTGCAGGGCGGCAACCTGGTCGTTCAGTTCCGCCACCAGGTTCATCTCCGTTTGCAGCTCACGCTTGATCTTGATCTCGCGCTCACGGGCATTCTTCTTGAACTCAGCAAACTCGCGGTCGATATCGTCAAACTCTTTCTTCTTCTGGTCTGTCACCTTCTTGCTGCTCTTAAACTGCGTGTACACCACGCCGAGCGCAATCAGGAGCAGGGCGATAATGGCCGTATTGATGATCACATAAATCTGTTTGTGGATCGGAATGCCCAGCACATGCAGGTTGTTCACCGCGTCTTCGCTTTGCTGCACGGCAGCGTCTTTTTGAGCGTTGTCCAGCTTGAGGGCCTCAATTTCCTTTTCCTGCTCCGTGATGCGTGCCTGCGCCGTTTCCAGATCCTGACGGGTTGCGTTCAGGTCTTTGATCTGCTTCTGCTCCACGTCTTTGATCGTAGCCTGCACGCTTTGCCAGAATGAGTTAAGCAGGGCGACATTCACCACTTTATACTCTCTGTTGCCTTCCATGTAGGAGTTGGACTTGCTTTTGAGATCGTTAAACTGGCCGGTTAGCGGGGTGGCCGACTTGTTCTCATTTTTAGCCGTTCCCTGTGCCTGCACTGCTGGTGCCGCTGTGGTCAGCACAATCAATAAGGAAAGAAAGAATGCTTTCATGTTTTTTGGAATAATGGTAAAAGTTGAATTGCGGTAAATATAAAAATAATATTTTTTTGAGAAAGTCGAATAGTTGATTTTATGCTGTAAATCCACAAACCTTTTTACACTAACTTCAAAAGTTTATTTTTTATTGCCAAAACAGCTCTCAAAGGTGCTGCCTGTTGCGCTGCCAATCGGGCAGGCGCATTGGCTTTTCATGCACGGGTAACATACGCCAACGGGTTAAAGTTCTGAGTGCTAGTGGTGAAAGCGTAACAGGAAGCTCTTTAAGACACGCCCGATAAAGTGGTGATGACGATTTGATACCGTCGCTTCTATGCAGAGTATCTTCCGAAATCCGGCTTGCTGCGTTGGTCAATCCTGATGATCAGAGCTGAGTTAGAGGATCATCCTCCCAGGTATAAGAAGAGCGATTTTGTCTGATTTTGTCATGTGGCCCGTTACCGGTTTGCCATGCAAAGAGCAAAGATCGAGGGAATGGAGCCACGTGGTGGGTCAGAGCGACGGGAACCGTTGTGAAAGCTCAGCCCTATTTTAACAGGTATACCAGGTATGGTTAAGGGGTATTTTGTGGGGTGCTCAAGGGAGGTTCTGCTTCAGGCTTTCTGTGCTGCCAGGGAAAGCGGCCTTCGAGTTCTACCTGCAGCGACAGGCTCAGAAAAGTACGGATCAGCACGATCAATGCAAGCGTGAGAACGCGTTCCATGGTGGCCTCTGTGACCACGGTCGCGATGATATCGGCGGCAACCAAAATCTCCAGCCCGAGCAGGATGGACTTGCCGAGCTCGTGGCGGAGCACTTTGTACGAGCGTCGGGAGTTGTGCTGCAGCGGAAATATGAAATGAAAGAGCGCAATGGCCGCCCCGATCGCAATGATCAGGACGCCAATCGCTTCGATGGCACGGGCAATGTATTCAATGTACAGCCTGAAGTCGTGCATGTAGGGTATACAGTCGCTTTGGTCTATTTCTTATTGTTCTCCGGGTACCAGTTGCGCAGGCGTACCTCAATGTTTTTATCTCCTTCGTTCACCTTTCGCTTAAAAGCTTCCACATCGCTCAGTCCGTCCTGACCCCGGTAATGGTAAGGGTATACGATGGTCGGCTTGAATTCTAGCACCGCAGCGGCAGCCTGGTCAATGTCCATGGTATAGGGCAGGTTCATGCAAACGAAGGCCACATCGATGTTGCGGAGCGCACGCATCTCCGGGATGTCTTCCGTGTCTCCTGACAGGTATACGGTTTTGTCAGCGAATTCCAGCACATAGCCGTTGCCACGACCTTTGGGGTGGCGGGAGTCTTCGGTTTCGGGCAGGTTGTACATGGGCAGCGCTGCAATGGAAATGCCGTGCTGCTCGGTATGGTCGTTGTTGCCGATCACCACAACCCGCTTCTTCAGGTTGTCAGGCAGCTTATCGGCCACGGCCTGCGGCACTACAAAGGTGGCTTTGTCCGTGTTGATCGCCTCCAGCGTTTTCAGGTCGAGGTGGTCTGGGTGGATGTCGGTGATCAGGATCAGGTCGGGGGCTGCTATACCTTTAAATACTTCCGCTCCGCCGTAGGGATCAACGTAAATCGTTTTCCCGCCCCATGTAAGCGCCAGCGTGCCATGCAGGACAGGCTGTATGGTGAGCGGTCCTTTTTCGGTTTCAATGCGGTCAGTGCTCTTCGTTTGCTGGGCTTGCGCTGATAGCATCAGCAGCAGGCCTGCCAGCATAAGTATGGATTTTAATTTCATAGGTTTGCGGTTAATAATGTGGTTAGAATTTTTTTAAAGTATCGGATTCCTAACAGGTCAGGAGGCATTTGGTTATAGCGCCGTTCTTTATTTTGCTTTCTCCATTTTCTTCAGTTCCTGTTTAATGTAGGCTTCTGGCAGATAGGTTTGTCCGATCACGATACCTGCTATACGCTGGGTTTGGGAAATATCCTTGAGCGGATTGCCGTGGAGCAGCAACAGGTCCGCCGCAGCCCCCACTTTCAGCACGCCTATATCGTCGCGCTTAAAGTATTTGCCCACGTTGACAGTTCCTGTCCGGAGGGCCTCGTAGGGGCTGAGCCCTGCCGCTACCAGGTATTCCAGCTCCTGATGCGTGGAGATGCCGGGCACATTGAACACCTGTGGGGCGTCGCAGCCCAGCAGCAGTCCCACCCCGTTGTCGTTGCAGGCTTTGATGAGCTTGCGGCGGAGGTCCACATACCTGCCCATGGACTCGGCGTCGTAGCGCGGGTCGGCCATTAGTTTCTGTTTGGAGGCAATCCAGTTTTGTACTGTTTTGGGGTTCATGTATCGCATTTCCGGTTTGCTACCCAAAGTCTCAGGCGACTCAGCCGGCGACATCCAGCGCTCGGCAAGTGCCTGTGTAGGTACTATCCAGATGTTCTTTTCGCGCAAAGCAGCCATTAGTTTCGGTATACGGGTGGTATCTGCCTGGTCGCTGATGTACATGGCAAAGAGTCCGGCCTCCTGCTCAGGTATAGCGTCCAGTTCCGGTACCAGGCTTTCAATGAAACCATCCATATGGTCGATGGACGCATATCCCGCCTCAATGGCCCGCCAAACCCCAACATCATAGGATACGTGGCCGGCAAAGGGCATCTTTTCCTGGTTGGCGGTGCGGGCGATGGCGGCAAATGTCTCGTTGTTGAGGCCGGGGTGAAGCTTCAGGAAATCGTAGCCCGCCTGCTTCTGCTGCCTGACCATCGCGGTACCCGCTTCGGGAGTTTTGACGCTGTTGCCATTTAGCGACGGACCAGAGGTATAGAAACGGGGACCGATCAACTCGCCTGATTGCAGTTTGCTGCGCAGTTCCAGGTGGCGCGGGTGCCCGAGCATCCCCCGGATCGTGGTGATGCCGTGCAGCGCGAACAGTTGCAACACTTCCTTCATCGGCTCCAGGTCATCGACAGGAGGGACGTGCGCGTGCATTTCGGCCAGACCGGGCATCAGGTACTTCCCTCTGCCGTCCACGATCAGTGCATTCTTGCTGTGCTTCACTTTGCCATTGCTGCCAATGGCGCTTATCTTGCCGTCTTTCACGACCACCGTCTGGTTCTCGAGCACCTGTTCTTTGTCCATCGGGATTAGATTCACAGAGCGGAACACCACCTCCCGTTCGCGGGAATTGACAGGCTGCTGCGCCAGGGCAGGGAATAAGCTCAACAAGAGAAAGAGAACAAGAAGGTACGCTTTCATGGAAGAAGATCGCTTAGGTATACCTGGTTAGTTAAACTAAAACTTACCTGCGTTATAGTACTGTAAGCTTAATCGTAAAGTTTTCTATTAGGGCGATAAGCTTCCGGATCAGCTTGTTTTAAAAAGCAAAAGCCACCAGAAACTAAACTGGTGGCTTTTATACCTGAGGTGATGCGGTATAGCTATACCGTGAAGTAGGCTTCCAAAGCCTGCAGGGTGTCTTGGGTCGTTTGCATATCCTGCACGATCTGGCCTTTCTCCAGAATGACGATGCGCTCGCATACCTCGGTGACGTGGCTGAGGTCGTGACTGGAGATAAGCAGGGTCATGCCGTGCTGTTCGTGGAGACTGCGCAGCAGGTTTTTGAGCCTGATCTGGGAGCTGGGGTCGAGGTTGGCAAAGGGCTCGTCGAGGATCAGGAGCTCGGGATGCGAGAGTGCGGCCGCGGCTATACCTACTTTTTTCTGGTTTCCCTTCGAGAAGTCGCGGATGTACTTGCGCTGCTGCAGTATCTCCCCATTAAACAGATCCATAAACGGCTGCAAACGCTCCTGAATGTCGCCGGTGGACAGGCCGTGCAGGTCGCCGATAAATTTAAAGTATTCTTCCGGCGTCAGGTAGTCTATCAGAAATCCCTCGTCGAGGTGCGAACCAGTATAGTATTTCCAGGCATCGTTGTGGGCTACAGGTATACTTTTTGAGGTAACAACGCCGTCAGTGGGGCGCACCAGGTCCAGCAGCATCCGGAACAGGGTGGTTTTGCCGGCCCCGTTGTTCCCTACCAAACCAATGGTTTCGCCGGCTGCCACGTGCAAGGATTGTATGTTCACGACCGTGGTGTCGCTGTAGGCCTTTACAAGATCTTTTACTTCAATTATCATATTCATTTCTTTTCAGGTATAGCTGATGTTTTCGTCTTTTGATTGTGGAGCTGGTTAATGCTGTCTGTAGCCTGCAGCCAGGGTATACTTTCTGTCTTCGAGTCGTTTGGCCATCTTGCGAAGCAGCTGGCGGTGGAAAACGATTCCCAACGCACCAGTAAAGGCAAGCGCGAAAATACCCCACTGCGGGATGTCCATAAAAGAGAAAGGCAGGAAGATCGCAACCGGTCCCAGGACCATCGGCAGCATCATCACAAACTTGGAGGCTCCCACGCCTTGCCAGTTAAAGGCAGAACCATTGCTCAGGTCGAGTCGCTCCTTGTTAAGCGCTGCAAAGTATAGCACGACAATAGAGTTCACGCCAATGTTGAACACGCAGCTGGCCAGGTTAATGAGAAGCACTTTCGTGCCGAACAAGGCATAGGGGAGCGTAAGGACGGTCACCAGCAGGATAGAAGGCACAAACATGAGGTACTTTGCTTTCACATACTGGTAAGTTGAAATCGGTCTGGTGAGCAGGGCGTCGTAGTGGGCGCTTTGCCAGGCCGGCACAAACTGGCCGTAGTTGAACATCGGGGCGCCCGTCACGAAAATACCCACAAAGATAAGCATGCCCCAGCCCTCGAGGTATACCTTGTTGGTATAGAAAATAAGACCGTAAAACAGCAGGAAGGCCGATATCATCACCATGGACTTCGGCCGTTTGTGGCGCCAGATCAGTTTCAACTCCAGTGCGATCAACTTTCCGGTATCGCCAAACTTGTTCAGGAACGCCATGTCACTGCCTTCCACCGTGGCTACTCTTTTGACATAGATCTCTTCCGGATAAAGGTGCTGCATCAGAAACCGGTAGTTAAGCAGGTATACGCCCACCAGCATCAGCAAAGGCAGGATTATGAGCCAGGGTTGCTGCAGCAAGGCACCAAAGGCCACCATAGAAACCTGACGCAGTGACAGCACCTGCAAGTAGTCGAGCAGCATGAGGCCACCAACTACTAATGCAAGCAGTAGCGTGATCTTCGGGTTTGAGGTAAGCTGCCGCTTGAAGTAGATGAGTATGAAATTGTTGATGAACGTGAGTAGAAGGAGGGAAGCCAGCCAGACCAGCGCTATACCTATGCCGTGCACGGGCACCACTGCACGCAGCATGAACGGTACGAAAACCAGCAGCATGAGCAGATTGAACACACTGGGTATAGAGCGCAGCAGCACGAAATGCACCAGCTTGTTCCGTTTCACGGGCAGGTGCAGGAATGGCTGAATGGCCAGCACCGGCAGATCTTGCAGCATGAAGCGCGAAACCAGGTCTATTAAAAAGTAAAAGAGCAGGAAGCTGTTAAAGGAGGCAACAGGGCTTTGGTCCGGGTAAACCTCGGCGAGTATTTTATGGCTAAAAAAGCCAAGCGCAATGAAGATGAGCGCAAAATAGATGATGAAAAACCCGAGTATAATCTTAACTACCAGGCTTTTCTCGTAAGCCGGCGACCGGCGGGCCTGCTTCCATTGCAGGTTGAGGAGAGTTCCAAACATAAGACACAAAATATATGGCTTTTTAAATATTATAAAAAATCCTTAAAAAGCCAAAGGCCTTGCACCTTAGTATAAGAAATTATTGAGTAGCCATGATGCTCACATTGATCTCGTCTATTGCGCCTTCTTCCTCTGGATCGTAGATGATCTTGTCAATGACAATACTGTTTCCCTCTTCTGTGCTCAAAAGAATGTCAATAAACTCACCGACACCAAAGCTACCTAAAGGAGCGTCGTGCATACGGGCGTAGATGATGGCATCCGGAGAGAAGTATTTTTTAATGGGCGTTCGCCACCTGTCACGCACCTCCAGCGGTATTTCCTGGTTAAGCAAGCCGTTCAGGTAACCTTCCAGGCTGGTTGGCTGCGGGTAGGCAGGCCGTACCGGGCGTGACGGAGCGGGTTTTATGGCTGAAGGAGCTCGTGTTTTGGGCGAACTGGCCTGAGGCGGATTAGTTTGTGGCTGCTGGCTGGGCTGCCTCCTGGTTAGTGTGTCCGGCCTTACCTCTTTCGGTATGCTGCCGGCCGCTGCTGGCGTACTATCAGCTACTGACGAATCAGTAATGGCGGGCATGACTGGTAGACTGGTAGTTACATCAGTATCAGCAGCTAGGTCCTTACCGGGTTTATTCCATACTAAGAAGTAATAGGCGGCGCCCAGCGCAGTTATCAGCAGCAGGAAAAGTATGGTCGGCCATAGCCAGGTCCTTTGTTTATAAACGATCGACTCTGCCGTCACATTGCCAAAAGTGCCGTAGGACTTCCAGTCGCCGTGTTCCAGAAAATAATTCGCCTCTTCAACGAGTACCTTTGCCGTAGGCCTTTTCTCAGGGTCAGGATGCAGGCAGGCGCGCACCAGGTTGCTCAGTATGCGGGAATAGGGCGCTGAAATGATCGGAATTTCCGCTCCCTGGCTTAGGCTTAGACCGCCGTTGCCCAGCCAGGGCGTTTCACCGGTGCACAGCTCGTACAAACTCACGCCGAGTGCAAAAATATCACTCGCAGCAGAGTGCTTCGGGTGGGGACCAAACATCTCCGGTGCGGCATAGGCGGTGCCCTGGGCCAGCGGCGTACCGGTAGCGCGGTGCAGGAGAGTGCGCAACTGGCTGCTAAAGGCCGGTACAGCCAGGAGATAATTCCCCTGAGCATCCACCATAATATTGGCCGGGTTGATCTGTCGGTGTGGCAAAGCGGGCTGCCTCGTGTGCAGGTACTCCAAAGCACTGCCCACCTGGTAAATCAGTCGGGCAACTTCTCTCTCCGGTAGCGGAGCAGCCTGCGACAGGGTGTGCTGTGTCTGCAGCGGTGCGGCATCAAAAGGTATACCTTGGTGTACGCCGAAATGCGAAGGAATAAGCAAATGCGGGTGTTGCAGTGAAGCCCGCTCTTCCTGTTCCCGCTGCAGCAGCTCCAGGCTATGATGATCGAGCCGGATATGAGGTGCATACAGTCTCAGCGTTACAGGAGCCCCCTCCGCCGTCCAGTCTTCTGCCTTCCAGACCTCTTCAATTCTCCCCGAACTTAGTTGTTCTTTCAGTAAGTAATGCGCCGCAAAAATGCCGTTTGTTTCCGGAATGCTCATAGTACCCTTGTATTCACATGGGGTAATACGGGAATGAGGGAATTAAGTAGGACTTAAAACTATAGCGGGAGGTGTAGTAGTGGTTTAATCAATAAGCGTTTTCGTCTTTGTTAATCATCTTCCAGAGGGTAAGATAAACTATTTTAAGATCCAGTAGCAAACTCCAGTGCTCAAGATACCAAAGGTCTGCTTGTACACGATTAATCATAGAAGCAGTTTCTTTCGTCTCGCCCCTATGGCCGTTGACTTGAGCCCAGCCGGTAATACCAGGTGTCAGGAAATGCCGCACCATGTAATTGTTGATTAGCAGGGAGTAATCTTCGGTATGCTTGAGCATATGAGGACGAGGACCTACAACTGACATGTCGCCCAACAATACATTGAAGAACTGCGGCAGTTCATCTATACTGGTGCGCCGTATAAACTTGCCTACTCGGGTGATACGCATGTCATTTTTGCTCGCCTGCATTAAATCAGAGTCCTTGTTCGGTGCCATACTTCTAAACTTATAACAATAGAATGGCTTATTATTCCGCCCGGAGCGAAGTTGCTTAAAGAATACAGGTCCCTTTGAATCAAGCTTTATAATGATGGTCATAAGCGGCACTAACCAACTAAGCAGGAAAATGACCACCAATGAGGAGAACAGAATATCAAAGGCCCTTTTTACAACTTCGTTGGCAACATCATCGAGCGGTTCCTGTCGGTGGATAAGAACTGGGGTATAGCCATAGAGTTGCACCTGGAGATTTTTTGAGAAAGGCCCACTCAGGTCTGGAACAATCCTGAAACGGAACATATGCTTGTCTGCCTGCTCAAGGAGCCATTCAATGGTTGTCTTTTGCTGTGGCGGCAGGGCACAATATATTTCTTGTATGCCATTAGCACGGCAGTACTCTACAGAATAATCTATGGCACCCAAGTAATTTAGATGGGGTGCATTTGCCGGAGCCTCATCATCGAAAATGCCTTGGATATCATATCCCATTTGGGGATTGTCAACTATATAGTTGTAGAGATCAATACCGGATGGACTGGCACCAATAATGATCATTTTGCTTTGTTTGATCCAGAACTTACGGCTGTACTTGCGCAGCATCAGAAATGATGTCCGCCAAGCCATGGCAGCAACCGAGAAGATGATCAAAAAGCTGACTAATATGAGAAAGGGTATTTCAAGGTTCGGGAGCACCAGTTTAATAGATAATACGATAGTAGCATTCAGCCCAATAGTGGCCACATTAGCTGTAATGGTAGGGAGTGCATCACGTTTTAGAATATTGTCATAAACCCCAAATACATTAGAACAGAAGAACCACGAAAGGTTAAGCAAGAGGACTATTACTCTGAAATCATGATCCTGAAATAGTATGGTATTGGGGTATGCCATGTATAAGCACCCATACAAAATTAGGTTAAGTAAAAGGTAATCTCCGACAAGGTTAACACCCTTAAAAAGGGTAATGTATTTATTTGCCATAGCCTAAAAATTATACAGTTACTAAAGAATGGAAAGTTTAGTACTATTTATATTTTTAATACGAAAAGTATAATATTAGGGTGGTGAAAAAAGTGTGTTATTATCAAAAAAAATATTTGTTAAATTATAAAATTATTAGTTGTTTTAATATTTTATAAAAATATGGTAAACGTATTGAATTTATTAGTGAGTAGTGTATTTTGTAAGATATATAATATTTTATATGTACAATAATCTTCTATATCTTTATAGAATTATATCCACTTAGAATGAGGAGGATAACTATTGAGTAGTTAGGAGAATAAAGAGAAGACTTAGGGAGTTGTCCTAAGGTATGATGATAACGAAAAGATACTGCGAGGTTAAACAATAAATTTACACATACTCAAATATTCATCCGACATTGGTGTGAAATAAGGACTTTATATTTTTTCTTCAACCATGATAGTTAGGATTATTTTGTAGCCAAAAATACGGTATGGGTTTTTGTTGGGTCAACTATAAGGCTCGCTACATTACCTAGTATCTCTTTAAGCTCCATTGTCACTGTATTCTTATAGTATAAGCCACTTAAAACGGCACTCCCATCAGGTAGTTCAAAATTTTGAAGAGTATGATGCTTGGATAACCAACAGCAAAATAAAAGTTTCCCGTTGCGGCTAAGGGTGAAAGAAATTTCTTCTTTTTCAAATCTATGCATGGCATCAGCTATAAAAGCCCACCTGCTTTTTTCACCTTTACTGGGCTCGTAATTAAGTAAGTCGCTTAAATTATTAGATTTTATTTCTGGCAGGAGATGGGTTTTGTAATCAGGTATAGTAATTGCACCCGCACTTACTGAAACTATATTAGAAAATACTTCTGATACGAGGGCCTTAGGTTTTACAGTTTTTAAGTGGTAATGCAGAAGACGTGCTTTGTCCCTAATTTCTTTGGACGATAGATTGCTTCTAATTAATGTATTCTTTGTAATTGCTCTAAGCGGTAAAACAATTTTATTATTAAAATAAGTTTGCCATGCCCCTGTGATTTTTAGTTCATGCACATAATCGTAAGCGTTAGATAGCCTCTCTTTATAAGGATCATTCCCAGGTGTAAGGTCATAAATGTGATAACCCTTACGTAGAAGCTCTTGTCCTAGCAGTAAGAAGTTTAAAATTCCTGGGGAATATTTTGCATGTCTGCAACAGTGAGTAGCAATTTCACTTCCATGGATCCACTTGTTATTACCAATTGTATCAATAATCGATGCGATAATATTTCCATTTAGAGTTAAGAGCGTTACATGCAAAATTCCTAACTCGAACAATTTGAGTAAAAACTTTTTCTTAAAGGGGTCTACTCTGAACTCCAGCCAGTTGTATTTGGCAGCTTTTCTAAAATCAAACTGATCTGCCAATACATCGAGCACCTGAGAAAACCTTTCGATTGTAGTTACATGCTCGAATTCAAAATTGCCAGTTTTTTTGAGTTGGTTATACCTTTTTCTAAAGCGCTTTGAATTGATAACGTTCATAATACTAGGATCACGAAAGTCCATCAAAGGGCGTCTAAATGCACGGATAGTACAGTGGCACCTCCAGGCAGGATCTTGTGTGGCCCACTTAAGCGGAGTTTGAGGAGGAGTGTTGTAAAAAGTTATTTCGTGGGAAGGAAATTCACGGCGCAAAGCTTTAATAGCATTTTTGATAAATGCGTCTCCAAAGTCTTTATCTGCTAACCATACTTGATAATGCGCATCCCTTACCCCAGCGACATGAATCGTGTTGCAGCCTTTTTTTTTTGTCACAGTTAGCAATCCTGTCAGCTTGCCATCTTGAAAAGATCTTAAAATAATCGGAATATATTGATTTTGGTACAGGGTATACCATACTGACACGAAACCTTTACTCTGAAAGACGGTTCCCCATTCACAATCATTACATAGTTGCTCCCATTGTGCAGTAAAGCACACATCTTCTAATGCATCTAATGCTACTGTTCCTACCAATATTTCAATGTCAGTTTGGCTACACTCTTCTGGTGTATATACCATCTTCTGAAATGGAGTTGATACTGTACTTAGATTTTCATGGGTTTGTGTTTGAATCATAAGTATCGAGGTGTTTATGGTGCAGAATATAATTTTACCCCTTTGCTATTTTGGGTGAATGTCAAGGTTCTCCAATAAATAGATGGTTTTATTAGGTGATGATGTCAAGATCTTATCAGCTACTTTCTTAATAAAGGGAGCAAGCTTCTCAGTTACCTTAGAATGACAATAGATATTACAAAGTATAGCAGAATCAGATGGCAAGCTTTTGATTTCTACTTCATCATTAATCTCTCTACTTCTTAAATGTTGTGGTGCGAGCCAGACTAGACACAGAAGTTGATTGTTTTCGCAATAAGTATATGATATAAATCCTGCCTCGTAATGTTTCATGACTTTTTTCATGAATTCCCAACGGGTTATGTCAGATCCATTCGGGTTAAAGAGTAAAATGTCTTTTAAGCAATCTTGTTTAACTCCCAAATTTGTTGGGAGTAAGTGCTCATCAAGGACAATTTGGGTTACTTTGGCTGCATGGGGTATTGCAGACTTGCTTAGTGAGCTTATATTTAGGAAGAGTAAGAGGCTCTCTTTCTTCATTATATATTTAGTGCTCATAGTATTTCTAAGTTGCCTCGCATCTAACCCATTCTTTTCGATTACAGATTTAACCAATGCTTTGATTTTATAAAAGTTTTTCAAATATAGTGCCTTATACTTGCTAGTCAGACGGAGTTCGATCAATGTGTCATACTCATCGGCATGCGCCTCCTTATAGGTATGTCCCCCTGGAGTTATATCAAACATAGTTACACCAGCGTCTTTGAGCGCAATGCTAAGTAACTTCAAAATCACGTATGCCGGGGAATAGCGACCATAAGCAGGTGAATAGGTGTTTATACCTGCACCGTGCGACCATCCAGCGCGACTTGTTGTAGCTGTTATACCTGAAATAATGTTTCCATTTAATTTTAGTACAGCTGCTATTAAGACATTTTTTTTAATAAGATCCAGCAAGAATTTTTTTTTTGCTGGGTCATCTTTGAAAGGCATAATATTTAGCGTAGCAGCCTTTCTGATATCAAATTGATCTGCTAATTGATCCATAACCACATCCAATACATCAGGGTCCTTAATCAGTTCAAACTTAACTTCTCCAAGCTTCTTAAGACGATTATACCTTTCTTTGAAGCTCCTTTTGCTAAGAACCTGCCCCCTATCTAGATTTATTAGATTCAGAAGGGGGCGTCTAAAGTTTCTTATTACACTGTTCTTTTTCCAATAATCAGACTTCTCTATCCAACCCATTGGCACATTTTGCGGTATATATTTGAGTGTGATATCTTGGTTAGGGAAACGATTAAGCAATGTCTTTAAAGCAGCTTGAATAAATATCTCTCCATGTAAGGGTGTAGAAAGCCACAAATGATAGTAAGCATCGTGACCGCCAGCACCAGCTATGCCAAGCTCATTTACACCTTGAGCTAAGGGCAAAAGTCCAGTCAACCTGCCCCGATAGCGTGACAACACCACAATAGGAGTATGTCTATCCGAATAATGCTTGTACCAAGAAGCCACGAAATCATATGTTTGAAATATTGTAGCCCACGGGCAGACTGAGTATAACTGATTCCATTCAGCGATAAAATTTACGTTTGCCAAGAGGAGCATGACATCATTACCTACCAGAAGATCTATACTGCCAATTTCATTGGATTGTAAACAATCTAATTTTGATTTTTCCTGCGTATATTCTGGAATTATCATGGTCCTTTTAAGATATGGGATTCGGACTGTTCTTTAGAGATAGTCTTAGAGGCTAGAGTTCGCTGTGCCCCTTTAGTTCGCCTTGTAAAGAATTAGCTTTATAATTGATAGAGTTATTATGTTTACGCGCAATTATAAACGAGTGTTTATTAAAACGACTTCACCGGTTTCTGGTAATTTTGAGGTTGTCCTATAACTACTCTTCTTAATCTTTGCATAAGTGGTTCCCATACACCCATCATTCGACAGATTGTTTCAGGGAATGAAGCACTTTCAATCACTTCGATCCGAGGAAGTTCAAATTCTTTGTGCAACCTGTGTGGGGTTAAGTGTTTAGGATTTACGGTAAATGCCATTTTATAGCCCTGCAACTGTAAAATATGAATCTCACGTTCGGAGTAATTCCCATTAGGGTATGCGAAGTAATCAATATTTTTTCCGGTCCAAGACTCAAGTTTCTCCTTAGAGATCATTAACTCATTGTATACTTGTTCATAACTACAATTAGTTAGTATAGGATGTGATACGGTATGTCCTCCAATAGTAATCCATGGTGAAGATGAGATTTTTTGGATTTGTGCTATTGTCATTGCCTCTCTCTGAAGATGAGTTTTTTTTTTAAACTCGTTAATTAGAGACAAGCGCTCAATATTTGGTAATTGTTTGAGTGTTTTTATAGGCAAATCAGTTAGTTTTTGCCTGTGAGCTTCCTGTAAGTAAGACCACCAGTAGGCTCCATTTTCAATTGGTTCTGTCGATACGAATATTGTTACAGGCACTTGATACGTTTCAGCTGTTTTCACTATGTTATCCACGTTGCTAAGCCACCCATCGTCCACAGTCAGAACGACAGCTCCTTTGGGGAAAGATGATTCTCTATCAATTATCTTCTTAAGATCAGTTGTACTCAAGAACTGAAACCCATTCTTTCTAAGCCATTTCAGGCATTTCTCAAATTCTTCCTTAGATGGCTTATGAAAGTATAGAGAAAGTATATGATCGCCGCGAAGCGCCTTTATCTTAGCCCTCTCAACGTAGCCTAAAAGCATTAAAATATTAGCTACGACATATTTTAATGCACAAGCAAATTTATTTATCATAAATTTTTTTTTTAAAACCGCTCATTCGATTCAGAAAGGAATTTATACATCACTCTTAACATATATTTACTTTAGATAATTATACTGGTTTTATTGATTAATGTTTGACTATTTTTATAATATTTATTACTAATTTATGTGATTAGATGGTTCTAAGTAAGTTGATTTGTTAATAAAAGATTTTAATAAATTAAATTCAAACACGAGCATGCAGGCTAGCTATAGTGCGTTTTAAAAGTTGAATAGTATTAGTTGGATGCATTAAAGCAATATGAAGATCTGACAGCACCGCTTTCTCGTTCTGTTGCTGGCTTAGCCTGGGTTGCTGAAGACTGCCTAACAGAGTTCTATGACTAGGTGAAAGCAGGGCAAGGTGGTGAGCATCTATGTGGGGGACCTATGCCTTTCATCCCGGTTGACCAAATTCAGTGGTGTCAAGACCCCATGCTTACTTAACCTGCATAGGCTGAAGAAATTTTAGAATACCGTCTAAAGATACTTTAGAAAACCAAGCGTGAGGTATTGTAATTGCTTTTGACCTCCTCTTTCATCAACAAAGGGCCTTTCCATACCACCTAGTAGGGGAGAAGTTAGAACTGTCTGTCATTAACCAATGACAGACAGTTCTAACTTGAAGCATCTCTAAAATGTAGTAGAAAAAGCGATAGACTTTTTAATTTGTGAATATGTGATTATTGATCTTCTTATTAAAAAGGAAGGTAATAGCGTAAGGAACTGCCCTAACAGTTTTATATGTGCCTTCTCAGCGTAAGAGATAAGGGTATTGCACTCCTCTTTCTTATTAGAAGCAATACCAAGTAGAATTGTTTTTAATAGACCATACGTTAGCATGCCCGGGTTATAATGTTGTATATCAAATCGATAGAGCTGATAATACAAGCTTTGTGCATCAAAAGTATTGCTTATTATGGATTTATTTGTTAATTGAGTATTCGAAGTAAGACTATCACTTCTATTCAATTCTATTTTTGTAGTTACATGTGGTATAATTAATTGAGGTGATGTAGTCCTGAAAACTCTGTACCAATTCAAAAATTCAAACATTCTGAACCTTTCATAAAACAGGTATTGCTTCATTATCTCACTTCGGACAACATGAGTAAAGTCTCCCTTTAGCTCTCCAGTAATCCAATCTCTATACTCAACATAAGTAGGCTCTATCATAGTTTTATATTCCTGACTACGATATGATACTAAAAACAGGAAATGATTAACTTCTTTAAAGCTGTTAATACTCTCGGCTATTAAAGATAGTCCACCAGGTACCAATTCATCATCACTATCTAGAAATAGGATAAATTTTTTGCTTGCAGCTTCTATGCCTCTATTCCTACTAAAATTTACACCCCGGTTTTCTTTATTAAAAATGATTTTTATGAAGTTTGAATGGTCTTTTAATGATTTCAGATAAGTTTTTGTGGAATCTTGTGAGAAATCATCTATAATAACGACTTCCATGCCATCATATAACTGGTTTCTCAAACTATTAACGCATCTTTTTAGTGCGTCTATTCGGTTATAGGTTGGAATTATGATGCTTATCATTTAGATATTCTTATATTGAATGCCTATAAATTCTTAATTTCCCTAGCTTTACTAACATTTTCGATATTCGAACAGATTATATTCTTCATTAATTATTCTATATATATAAATGTTAAATTAATACAGCTTTATTATATATAAATTTCTATATAGTAAATAATGGCGTAGTCATATATTGGTATCGTATAGTGTTCGTTTCAATACGATATATATAGAGCAGTCTATAACAAAGCCTGGTTAATATAAAATATATTGTATTATACTTATTTTTATTTGATTTGTTTGATAGTTTGATAAACAATTGTCTAGAAATAGGATTAGTTTTTATAGTATCATATCTGTTCCTCTCATACAACTTGTGTTTAAGATTTAAAATTGAATACTGATAACTATTGAGGTTTAATAATATTACTGATGGAGCCCCATATAAGAGAAGTAAACAGAAATTTAAAATTTAGGATAATTATAATTATTTTTTAAACTTTTTACGGCTGTAGAAGTATAATAAAATCGTATGTCGATTTTATGCTCTGCAATAAAATTGAATATATCCTTTGATTTAATTTGAGATATAATTCCGTTAGCCTGGTAACTCTTATCTGTTGATTTTTACTATATAATAAGTCCTTGATTATGCATAAAGTTAAAGTCTCTATAATCACATCATTATTCAGATGTGAAAAATATTTGGTTGCCTTCCTGAATCACTTGGAGAGAATAAGTAATGTAGAGGAATGTGAAATAATATTAGTCCACAATGATCCATCTGAAGCGGAGTTAAACATCCTAGCGAATTTCAGAAACCCCGGAATTGAAATTGAGCATATAAAAGTAACGAGAGAACCTCTTTATAGCTCTTGGAATAGGGCAATACATAAATCTAAGGGTGAATTCTTAACGATATGGAATGTAGATGATGTTCGGCTCCCAACTGCTATTGAAGATCAGAAAGTAGCCTTAGATAATAACAAGGAAGCAGCAATAGTGTACGGTGATTTTACCGTTGTTAATGAATACGGTTCGACAACAGGTCTTAGGGTGACTGCGCCAAGGTTTAGTCGTTATGATAAATCATTTTTTCGTAATCATCATATTGGCCCATTTCCAATGTGGCGGAGAAACCTGCATGATTCAATAGGGTATTTCGATGAACAGTTTAAACTTGTAGCAGATTTGGATTTTCAAATAAGATCTGCTCAGAAATTTCAACTTTTAAAGTTGAATAAGCATCTTGGATACTATCTAGAAGGAACAGCTGGTAATCTTAGCAGTAATTTCAGTTTACAGGAAGTAGAAAGGACAGCATTACATCTAAGGTATAGTAATTATGATCTTATTTTTTTAACACATCTCCTTAGTCTTGATCAAATCAAGGTTTTTAATTATAAGTGGTTTGGGAAATATCATCCCGTTGAAGAATGGAGTCATACTCAGTCCATTAAAAAGGTGAAGAATTTGCCGCTACTGTTCTTCTCAATAATAAGATTGCCAAAACACCTAGCTCAGAAGTCTATAAGGACTTTGCGTAAGTATTCAGGACAATATTCACTTACTTTTTTGAGTAAAAGAAATACTAAGCCACTTATTTAGTTTTAGTGAGACTAGTTCTGCTTTTACTTTGCTAGCTCCGGTTTAATGATAAACTGTGTTGCTATATAATTTATAATATTAGCATGTTATTCTTAAACTAGATTATTATGAAGATAGCCCATTGTATTTTTGGTTTGCAAACTGGTGGCGCTGAGATTCTTACTTTAGAATTAGTAAATAGAATGTGTGTTAATAATGATGTTGTGTTAATAATAGTTAATAACGACTGGAATAATGAGATATTAAAACTTATAAATCCGAAGATAAAACTTTATTTAATTCAGCGCCCGATTGGAAGTCATAATCCCTTATACCTATTGAGTCTGAATATCTTACTTTACAAGTTAAAGCCTGATATTGTTCATTGTCACGATTCTAAAATGGGGAAATTGATAAAAGTAAAGGGACCGAAGATTATATATACAATTCATGCAATGGGAATTCCGGTGGATTTTTATCACCATTATGATCTTGTGGTAGCTATTTCGGATGCTGTCTACAATGATGTTATAGCTAAATGTTCAGGATCAATTAAAACAATTTATAATGGCATAAATTTCCAGGCGTTTAGACGCAGGATAAGTTATATTCTAGCAGATGATGGACCTTTTAAGTTAGTTCAAGTTAGTCGCCTCAATTATCAGAATAAAGGGCAGGACATATTATTACATGCCGTATCGAAGCTACGAAAAGAGCATAAAATCAATTTGTCAGTTGATTTTATAGGAAAAGGAGAATCCTTATCATACTTGAAGGGACTTTGTCAGGAATTAGGTATACAAAAAAGTGTAAATTTCAATGGGGAAAAAAAGAGAGAGTGGTTATATTCCAATTTGTCAGATTATCATTTATTAGTGCAGCCTTCAAGGTACGAGGGTTTTGGACTGACTATATTGGAAGGATTAGCAGCAGGTATACCTGTTCTTACATCAGATATTGATGGACCAGAAGAGATTATACGTAAAACAGCCGGGGGCCTGCTATTTACAAGTGGAGATGTGCAGAGTTGCGTTGATGCCATCATTCGGATATTTAATATGTACAAGGCGAATAAAATTCAAGAATTTATATCTCGAACTGTAGACTTAAATCAAACAGAATATTCTCTAAACTCCTGTGTCAATAATTATTTGCATGAATACCGTAAACTAATTGGGCAGTATGCTGTGATAAACTGAATTTGTATGCCTGCACAATTCATGTAAGATTATTTAGAAATCTGACACCCGCCCAAATCTTCTTTCAAACTCCTTTCGTCGATGAAATGACTATGTTGTAGATACATTACTAGTTCTTGAAACCAGGGAGAATTAATATCTATGTTTTTAATGATTCTTATTTTTATTAAAACATTTATGATATTTATTTAGTAAAAGTGGATATAAAAAAAGATTATTTACACCTATATTCTCATGAATTCTCTTTCTTAATTACCTACTGATTTTTACGAGCCTCTATTTTACAACATATATTATGAAACACCCTGCAATGCTGACACTAATATCGCTAATTAGTGTCTTAGTGCTTTCCCAATCGTGTGTAAGTACCCGAGGTGCAGTTTACTTCAATGACTTAACAGCCTCTGAATTTGCCTTGGCAACCGGGAATTTAGAGTCTATAGTACAGCAAGGGGATTTACTAAGTATTTCAGTTAATAGTCGTAATCCTGAGGCTACCTTAATATTTAATAGCCCAAATATGCTAGTTACACAGGCTTCGACTGTGTCTGGCAGTATGGCACAAGCTTCTGGGTATTTAGTAGACGAAGATGGCTTTATACAATTTCCATTCTTGGGGAATATTAGGGCAGCTGGTTTGTCTAAAAAAGAGCTTAAAGAATTTATAACAGCTGAACTTTCCAAGCAACAGCTGCTTGTTGACCCTATTGTAAATATTCGTTATTTGAATTATAGAATATCGGTATTAGGTGAGGTTGCAAGACCATCTGTAATAAACATACCAAATGAGAAAGTAACACTACTCGAAGCATTGGGGCTAGCTGGAGATCTAACAGTATACGCTAAACGTGACAACGTTTTACTTATCAGAGAAGAAAATGGTAAGAAGAAAATAACTCGAATCGATCTTACCTCAAACGAATTATTTACCTCCCCACACTACTACCTTAAGTCAAATGACATAATTTATGTAGAACCGAACAAGACAAAGGTTGCCAGTGCCAGTTGGACAACACAATGGCTGCCTATTGTATTTAGCGCTCTGTCTTTTGGGGTTATTGCACTCGACCGCTTAACCAGATAATTTTAATATTCTGTTTCAAATATGGATAACCAGCTACATGATAACGGAAGAAATTTAATAGTTGAGTTAAAGCATCGGTATCTCCCATATTGGCCCGTATTTGTTGCTTTACTTGTCATTTCTCTACTATTAGCTTATGGATATTTAAGGTACACTTCGCCAATGTACGAGTCAACGGCTTCTCTGATCATTAAAGATGAGAATAAAGGTGTTGATGATCCACGCATGACCGAATCCATCAATATGTTCACCTCTAAGAAAATTGTGGAGAATGAGATCGAGGTTATTCAGTCCCGAGCCCTAATGAAGAAGGTTGTAGAGGATCTGGGTTTATATGCGGTTATGTATGAAGAAGGCAATATAAAACCTATATCTGCCTACTTATCATCACCAGTTAGCATCAAGCTTAAGAACCCTTATAAATTACCTGTAAATGCCGATCAACCCTCAAAAATTTCTTTAGGTTTTAATCATAAATCTAATAAAGTAACACTAGATAAAGAAGTCTATCCAATTAATAAATGGGTCCAGACTCCTTATGGAGAGATGCAGTTTTTGATGAACCCAAATCAACAGTATAAGACTTCAAACATATTATATGTTCAGCTTTTGCACCCGCAATTAGTAACTGATGCCATACTTCATAATCTCAGTGTTTCCCCAGCCAGCAAACTGTCTACTGTAGTCAATTTAACCATAAAGGATAATGTGCCTCAGCGTGGCGAAAATATCCTTAATCAGTTAATTTATATATATCATCAAACTGCAGTAACAGATAGGAATACATTGGCTTTAAATACATTGAAATTCATTGAAGAAAGAATCAAGGTTGTGGAGAAAGAACTAGGACTCTTAGAAAGTCATGTACAGAAATATAAGTCCACAAAGGGTATTGTGGACCTGAGTGAGCAGGGGAAAGTCTTTTTGCAAAATGTAGGCGATAATGCTCGCAAGATGGAAGACATTACTATTCAGCTAGCAGTACTGAATAAAGTAGAGGACTATGTTATTTCCAAAAACAATACGTCAAGTATTGTTCCAGCAACACTGGGCATCAATGATCCAGTTCTATCTCAATTGCTTCAGAAGCTATATGACTCTGAAATACAGTATCAGCGACTGAGGAAAACAACAGGTGAAAACAATCCACTAGTAGTCTCAATCTATGATGAAATTGAGAAAATTCGGCCAAGTATTTTAGAGAACATCCAAAGTCAGCGGGAAAATTTGTTAGCGACACGTTCGAACTTATTGAATACGAGAAGTAAATATAACACTGCGTTACAGATTATTCCTGAAAATGAGAGAGAACTCTTAGATATAACCAGGCAATTAGAAATCAAGAATAGTGTGTATACTTTCCTACTCCAAAAGAGAGAAGAAACAGCCTTGTCTTTTGCTCCTATCACTACTGATAGTAGGGTAATCGATGTAGCAGAATCTTCTCTTTGGCCAGTAAGTCCAAAGCCAAATTTGGTATATATTATTGCTTTTGGTATGGCAATCCTAACTGGGGTGGTCTTAATTACTGGAAAAGAATTACTGTCAGGTAAAATATTATATAGGTCGGAAGTTGAAAATTTTATCAAGGCTCCTATAGTAGCTGAATTGTCTAATATAAGTAAACGAAAATCTAAGGTTTTTGAGAAACCTGATGCCTATGTTATTGAGCAGTTTAGGCATATGAGAACAACTTTGGGGCTTTATGGAAGGACCTTCAGCAAGAAGAAAATATTGGTTACTTCCAGTATTCCTGGTGAAGGTAAGAGCTATGTAAGTTCCAATTTGGCATATAGTCTAGCTTTATCAGGTAAAAGAGTAGCGCTATTGGATATGGATCTTAGAAATCCAAATGCCACTACATTATTTGATTCTCTTAATGAGGAAGGAATAACAGACTATTTAAATAGCGAAATAGAAATAGCTAAAATTATTAAAGAAACAGATCTCGCTAATTTAATTTTGATTCCTGCAGGAACGAATATTGGGGATAACTCCGAACTATTATTGAACGGGAGATTGGAGACTCTGTTTGACTTACTTGAGGCCGAGTTCGATTACATCATTTTAGACTCTCCACCCGCTAGTCTGGTAACAGACGCTTATTTACTTGCGGAGTTTTGCGATATAACTCTTTTCATTGTCAGGCATGCCTATACGCCTAAAAGCATTGTTCAGCGTCTAGAACTGGTTACTAGAACTCAGCCTATAAAAAACTTAGCAATTGTTTTTAATGGCGTCAAAGTAAGAGGATTTTTTAAGGAGAGTTATGGTTATGGATACGGCTATTCTGTTGAAGGTAAATATAAAAACAATTATGCTCATAGGCGATCCTGATGAATGTTCAGAATAGCGCATTCCAAAGAGCTATTATATTTCATTTTTGTTAGCAGCTCTAATATTCTAAAAAGTAATGGTTGAAGAATATCTGTTATAAAGGGCTTAAACCCTGACCGTCAACGTTAGAAATAATGGGATAACGCTAATCCATTAACATCCAGTTTTTTGTGTGAGGAATTAAATTATAAATCAGGATTAGTAAAGAGCTATATAACGTGATAACAACAAAAAGTTCGACCAATGAATCTATTAAAAAGCTCGGTAGTAACATAGTATCTCTACTAGTTGTTCAGATTTCTAATTACGCATTGCCCTTAATAAGTATTCCTTTCTTTACACGAATTGTAGGTCCTGAAAAGTTTGGCATAATAAATTTTGTTGGTGCTTTTGTAGGGTATTGTATGTTGTTAACTAGTTTCGGGTTCGATACATCGGCGACAAGAGACGTTGTCCAAGTCAAAGATGATCCAAAACTGCTAAATCAACTATGTTCGGAAGTCTTTTATAGTAAAGTTCTGCTTCTTGCCATAAGTCTGGTTGCTTATGGAGTGCTAGTTTACTTTGTACCTCAAATGAGACAAGAACTATTTGTTAGTATATCTTCCGTATTACTATGTTTTTCGGTTGTACTTATACCATCTTGGCTGTACCAAGGTTTCCAGGATAACCATTTACTCGCTTATTACAATATTGCTTCTAAAATTATATTCACCATTGCCATATTATCAATGGTTAAAGTAAAGGCCGATTATGTATTGTACCCTTTGTTTCTGAGCCTCTCTCAAATAATTATCGGTTGTGTAGCCTTTTATCAGATACATCATAGGTACCAAATAAAAATTATAAGAGTTACATTCGATAAAATCAAAGAAAGGATAAAAAGTAGTCAAGCAATCTTTATATCATTTGTTATCATCAGCTTGTACTCCACATCAAATATATTGATTATAGGATTTCTTGAGGATGAAGAGGCGGTTGGGCAACTTTCAGCAGCATTAAAAATTATGGTACTTATTCAAGCATGTATAAGTATGCCTTTTTCGCAGGCTTTATTTCCCTTCATTGGTCAAAGATTTAGGGTTTCTAAGGATGAAGGCTTGAGAGTTGTACAATTTACTATGCCAATTGTGCTGACTTTGGCATTCATCGCTTGTTTACTAGGTTGTTTACTGGCGCCAGTTTTGGTAGGTATTATATTTGGCAAACAATTTAGCGAAGCAATTAATATACTTAGAGTGTTGTCATTCGTACCCTTCGTGATAGTTTTTAGCCAATTCTTAGGTATACATATAATGGTAAATTTGAATATGGACCTAATTTTTAAAAAAGTGATTTTCTCCGGTGCTTTGATCGGCATTGCGATGAATTTCCTTGGAGGCTATCTTGGCGGAACTGTAGGTATATCTTTCACTTACTTTTTAACGGAATTACTTATAGCGTTTCTTTTCATGTATTTCCTTAAAAAGGAAAATATCACATTAAGCATCCTATTTGCAAAGGTAAACGAGAGTTTCAGCGGAGCTGTTAGCTATATTAAAAGTATAAGGAACCAAGAAAATTTACTTAATGATGATAATAACTTCTGAAACAAAATAACTGTAGCATGATAGGCCTTATCTCTACATTATTAGCAATATATTTTTATTGGGAATCCTCAAAAAGATATTTATCATTTTTGTTAGTTTTTTGCCTTGTTACTGGTGGTTTTCAGATCATCCCTGAAAATTACATGGTTCTTCCTGCTTTGGGTATATCTAAAACCTATGATTGGGCTCTCATATATGCAATATCACTCATTATAATTGCACCCCAGATTTATATCACTAAGAAATATTGGGAGAGAAATAAGGAGGTAGTTGTATTTACTTTTATTTTGGTCTTTCTAGCCTTATATAGCATTCATTATGTTGGGGTAGAACGTCAAGTAACGATAAGGGTTTTAAGGAACTATCTGTTCTTCATCCTTCTGTTCCCTTTTTTGCAACTGCCGAAAACTGATTTTTCTAAAGTAATAAGGTTACTTGTCTATTTTACTACTTTAGCTTCGGTGTTATATTGTCTACAGCCCTTCCTTGGCCGCACTTTATTGAATGGAGCCCCTGTTGAGGGGACTGTTGAAGCGGTAGGGCTTCTCCGTTTTTACAATCTCCCTTTTTTTGTTGTGCCGTCAATTTTTTTACTACTACTTTGTAAATCTCAATTAAATTTAAGGTTTCACAACATCCTGCTTGGGGTAAATATTTTAGTAATCATATTGTCACAGCATAGGAATCTCTTGCTTACGCTGGTGTGTTGTTACTTTATATATCTTTTAATATCAAACAAGCTCAGGCTTAAAAGCTTTGCGTTGTATGGGTTGAGCTTATTTTCCTTGTCCTTTGGTATTGATGTCTATTTTGATAATCGATTTTCAGAAGGTCTATTGGAACTTTTAGAGCCTCCAAAAGATATCACACCAAGCTACTTATATTCGATTAGCTCTTCAGACATCTCTACTACTGAATTTAGGAGACTTCATTTCCTTGAGCGCTTTTATTACGCTTTAGAGAGTACTGATAAATCTCTGTTCGGATTTGGCTTTCTTACAGAAGATTCATGGTTAGTGCACGAACTATCCTTTAATATTGGTGTTGCTAGCGAGTATGGAGAGATCGCTCAAGTTAGCACTTCAGATATATCTTGGTCAATATTTGTCGTACATTTTGGTATAATTGGTACGCTTGCTGTATTTCTTTTCTATCTAGGATTTGCTACTAAATTTTATTTGATGAGGAAGTACGAATATTGCAAGGTGGGATTTCTGTATATTATAGCCCTTGTGTTAACCTCTTTTTATGGTATAGACATTATATTACCACATACTATCAGCCTTCTTGTTTTCATTGTTAGTTATTGGTATAGCTGTAAGTATAGTGAGGAAAGTAAAGATATTTGTGTCTATCAAGAAGCTAATTAGATCTTGAATAAGATAAAAATATATTCTTAACGACGCTATATAAACAGGATTATCAATTACCTATAATAGTTTTAGATAACCCATTATTTCTTTCCCAGCCTTTTTCCAGTTTAGTCTCTTTTGGTATTCACCATAAGAGGATAAGCATAAATCGTTATATCTTGTGTGATTATTAAAGGAAGAATAGATGTAGTTGCTCCATTCTTGTGTACCAGAATTAGGTGAGAACGTCTTACCATTAACATTTTCTGTGATAATTGTAGGAATTCCTCCCACAGTTGTAGAAATGACTGGTAAACCAAATGAGTTTGCCTCTGAGAAAACAATAGGCGTGCAATCAGCCTTTGTAGGTAAAAGCAGAAAATGGCTATTTATGAATAACTCAGTTAATTTATCTCTCCCAATCTCTGAAGCTTTACTAATGAAGCCGTGATTAGTTATATACTCGGGTAAACTCTGCTCAGGAATATTATTGTTGCCAACTAGATGCAGCCTTGTTTTTAAACCCATATTATTCAATAGTTCTGTAATTTTTATTGCTACATCACCACCCTTGCGCTTCCAATCTACACCAATAAATAATAAATTACACTCTGTACGGTTCTTACTATTAGTTATTGCTTTTACATCTTCCCAACTCCTCTCGCTATCAATGTTAGCCCCAAACGGGACAATCTTAATTTTGGAAGGATTCACATTATAATGTTGGATTGCAGATTGTGCAGCCCAATCAGATGAATAAATAATTAATTGAGCAGAATCCATTGCCTGTTGCTCAAGGAAATTTGCCTTTACGACGGCTTTAGGATCTAATTTTGAAAAACCTTCATAGAATCCAATCATTCCGGCAAAAGTTGCGTCTGTGTAAAAAACTTTTGGTTTAGTTGTTTCCAGGAGTGCAACCGGAATTGAACTAGGTGAAAATATGACATTTGTATTAGGCTTTATCAGTTTGCTTGTTTGCGCTGATACTTTTTTAACGACCTCTGGCTCTCTCGACAGGTCTAAACTTTTACCTAATACCTTATATATTAATTTCCTTGAATTTATCATAAAACCTAGATTCCTCTTATGCTGATTGATGAAATCCAGTTTTGCTTCCTGATTGGATAAGGCTTTTGAAATGAAATGTCCTAGTCCTGACCAGTTGTTCACATCTGATGCATCGTAATCTGATATATAGGTTATGTTCATAAAAATAATGGTAGAGCTTTAAATTATAGAGATGTTATATAAAGTGCCTGCATAACTAGTGTAAAAAAGACGATAGTTTACAAAAGGAAAATATATATACTTAATGATTAAGAAATTAGGCGAATAGTTAAATAAATTATGAAAGTCAAAGTGATTTTTTAGCTTCTATTCCTTTTGTATTGATTATTCATACTAATGCTTATAGCTTCTTAACTAGGCTCTGCATAAAGTAGTGAGATTGCTTCCCTACCACATCCAAACAGCTATGTTCGGTTGCTTCGGATGTCATGTCTGCGAGGGTGGCTCCTGCAGTTCCGATGCGGATGTTGTCAAAGAAGAGTAC
>NZ_BMFP01000002.1:142372-738052 GCF_014638845.1 Pontibacter amylolyticus | reverse complement strand
TATTAGGCCTGCCGCTAGCGTTCATCCTGAGCCAGGATCAAACTCTCCATTGTAGTGTTTACTTTTCAGGTTCTATCGCTAGAACCAATGTGTCCGTTCGACCCGTGGCCTTTTCCTTACTACTCTCTGTGATGTGAATCACTTGAATTGACGCGGTGGGGATCTTTGCAGATCCGCCCGCGCGGATGTACCTATCTTAATTTTCTTTTTTCTGTCTCAACAATCTCTCAAAGAACTTTCCGGAAGACTTCCTCTTCCTGTAGTGCCCTATCATCTATAAGGCGGGTGTGTCGCTTGTGACCGGGACAACCTGCTGTTGTTTTTCGGTGTGCAAAGGTCGGAAAACTTTTCCAACTTCCAAGCAAAATCTTCAATCTTTTTTCTCTCTTCCCCGTCGCCCTGTTGGCTCGGGAGGCGCTTTCAAGACCCTGTGTCTCGGAGCGGGCTGCAAAGGTAAGAAGAGTTTCTCAATCTCCAAACACTCCGCAAAACTTTTTTTCCCTTTTCCGGCCGCCCTCTGTTAAGGCAGCTTCCGGAATCGTTTCCGGCTGAAGCGGGCTGCAAAGGTAAGAAGCTTTTCTCAACCTGCAAGCACTCGGCAAAAGTTTTTTTTCAGTCTTCAGCCCCGTTGCCGGCGCCCGTAAAGCCGCCTCCTGGTGAAGCGGGCTGCAAAGGTAACAAGCTTTTTTGAAGCTGCAAGGCCTGGCGAAAAAAACTTTAGCGGTATTTTAACCCCTGCCCAAGGCTTTCCCTTTCATTAAAAGAGGCCCCTTGTCCTGCCGGGGCTGCGCCCCCTGCCGGAGCGCCTGTTTCCCCATCCGCTTAACCGGGTTGGGAGTGCAAAGGTCGCAAAAGTTTCCGGCTCCGCAAGGGGGTCCCTTTGCTTTTCCTTTAGCTCTTCTATTAGTTTCGCTTAAGTATCTGAGTTGCACCATCAAAATCTTGAAAATACTTTAAAAGTTTTTTACTGTAGCTTCAATCGTGTGCTTATTATGTCGTTTTTCGCTGCTCTACTCCGCTTTTACTACCCCGTTAAATGGAAACGAGGTATAGACTTATGCTTAGTCTATACCTCGTTAGCTCTTACTCTATTATATATAGTATCAGTTCTTACACAGCAGCTGCCTCCGCATACTCCTGCAGATACTTATACCTTTCAGTCAGTTTTCCTCCTTTTGCTATTGTAGCCCGTCCCAGCATACCGCCTTCATCATTATTAAAGAACTGCGGGAATACATAATCTATAATATTGCGGCCAAAGTCGCGGGAGGCGTTGCGCGGTAATTCGCATGGCAGGTTGTCGACGGCCATTATCGTGATGTTGTCTTTTCTACTATAGGCTGGCTCGAGCTCTCCTGTTTCCGGGTTGTAGTCGTAGGCGGGCTCAGGTATGGTGGTAGCACGCTTGGTCGTGGGTATAGATCCATCCACATCGCAGGTGATGTCGGCGATGGTGTCGATTTTGAAATCGGGCTGCCTGGTGTCTTCCTCTGAGAACAGCTTCGGCGCGCGCGGATCCCAGTAAGCACAGGCCAGCAACAGGTCGGTTACTTTGGTGAATTTGCGGAAGGTGGATTGGTATAGCTCCGGGTGGGCGTAGAAATCAGGAGAGTCCCATACCTCCACATCGGGGCGGTTGTTGTAGTCGCCGGAGTGCAGTTGGGCATATACGGGCTCGTTGAATTGCTTGTACAGGTAATCGAACACACTCACCTTTCTTATTTCCATCTTTTCAAGCACCTCCATGGCGCCGCCTGCCACACGGCCACCGCCTGTCACGGCGATCTTGATCGGCGGCAACTTCACCTTAAAGTATTCTTCCTGCATGTCTTCCATCTCGTGGCAGAGGTAGGCGGGCTTCAGATCGAAGAGCTTCCACTTTTTGCCGTAAGTGAGAATGCCATTATAAGCGCCCACTATACCTGCATACCTGCCAAAAGCCACTACCCGCTGTCCCTGTGCGTTGGTCAGGAGTTCGTAGTCTATTAAGGTGATGTTCTTGTCGAGCACCGCCCGCAGGAGTTTGGCGTTGTGCGGCTGCTTCTTGATGGTATGCGAGAAAAAGAAATAGGTCTTGTTTGGCAGCAGTTGGTCGACAGGCACTTCCTTTACGCCCATCAGCACGTCGCAATCGCTCAGGTCCTGCTGCAGGGCTATACCTAGTTCAGCATATTCCTCGTCCGTAAAGCAGCGTACCTCGCTGGGCTGCACCACTACCTCTGCCTCGGGAAACTCCTGCATGGCCTCTTCACACTTTTTAGGAGTGAGCGGCACGCGCTTGTCCACTGGTATTTTGCCTTCTCTAATAATGCCAATTTTAACTTTTTCCATCGATGCGTCTTTCTGAATTCTTCTGCCGAATTTTGTGTTTGTCAGTCTGGGGAATGTTGCCAACCACACCTTATATATAGGTATGCCATTTATACGACTATATCAGGTCACTTGCCACACCCCGAACTATTTAGCTTTCAAGCTTCAATATAATAAACAATTACTATTACTTTTGTAGAAATTATTGAAAGAGAGCCTTTGGCTTGTCTTCCACTGGAAAGTTAAAACCCAAATTCCCAATCAATACTTCATCATTATGATTCTTAAAACAAAACCTGCTGACACTTTTAAGGAGCGCCACAACGGTCCTGACAAAGAGCAAATGCAGGACATGCTTAAAACCATCGGGGTGAACTCGCTGGACCAACTGATTGAGGAGACCGTACCGGCCGCCATTAGACTTAAGAAGCCGCTGAACCTGCCAAAGGCTCTTTCAGAAAACAACTTCCTGAAGAAATTCGGTGAGATTGCCAGAAAGAACAAGGTATACAGATCGTATATCGGCTTGGGCTACAACGACACCATCATGCCACCGGTGATCCAGCGTAATATTCTGGAGAATCCGGGTTGGTATACTGCCTATACCCCTTACCAGGCTGAGATCGCGCAGGGCCGTCTGGAGGCGCTGATCAACTACCAGACCATGGTGATGGACCTGACCGGTATGGAGATCGCCAACGCCTCTTTGCTGGACGAAGGTACTGCCGCCGCTGAGGCCATGGGTATGTTCTATGCGCAGCGCAAGGGCGCACGCAAGAATGCCAACCGCTTCTTCGTAACGAACCAAGTGCTGCCGCAAACACTGGATATCCTGCTTTCGCGTGCCACGCCTATCGGCATTGAGCTGGTAATCGGCGATCACCGCGAGGTAGATTTTTCTGACGAGACATTGTTTGGCGCCCTGGTGCAGTACCCTGCTGCCGACGGTGCCATTTTCGATTATACAGACTTCATCAGCAAAGCACACGCCCAGGAGATCCTGGTAGCCGTTGCGGCTGATATCCTTTCCCTGACGCTCCTGACACCTCCGGGTGAAATGGGTGCCGACGCGGTAGTGGGTACCACGCAGCGTTTCGGTGTGCCAATGGGTTATGGTGGTCCGCACGCGGGTTACTTCGCCACGAAGGATGCCTTCAAGCGTGTGATCCCGGGTCGTATTATCGGTATTTCGGTGGACGCCGCCGGTGACAGAGCCTACCGCATGGCACTGCAGACACGTGAGCAGCACATCCGTCGCGAGAAAGCTACTTCTAACATCTGTACCGCACAGGTACTGCTGGCGGTAATTGCCGGTATGTATGCCGTGTACCACGGCCCACGACGCCTGAAGTACATCGGTCTGAACACCCACGCGCTGGCGCAGCAACTCGAGAGAGGCCTGAAAGCCCTTGGCTTTGAGCAGCTGAACGAAGCTTACTTCGATACGCTGAAAATTGCGGTAGAGAGCGCCGACATGAAAGCAGCCATCCGCACAGAAGCGGAGGCGGCGGGCATCAACTTCCGTTATTTCGAAGAAAACTTCATCGGTATTTCCCTGCACCAAAACACAGAGCTGGAAGATGTGCAAGACATCCTGGCTGTATTTGCGAAGGTAGCCGGCAAGTCGACTGACGTGCTGGGTATAGACGAGCTGCCGGAAGAGACTGAGATCACCTGGTCAGACAAGCTGATCCGTACGAGCGAGTACCTCACACACGAGGTGTTCAACAAGCACCACTCCGAGCACGAGATCCTGCGCTATATGAAGCACCTCGAGAACAAAGACATTTCTTTGGTTCACTCCATGATCTCTTTGGGCTCTTGCACCATGAAGCTGAACGCCACGGCGGAGATGATTCCAATCACCTGGCCAGAAATCGGTCAGCTGCACCCATTTGCGCCTGCCGACCAAACGCAGGGTTATGCCGAGATCTTCAAGAACCTGGAAGCATGGCTTTGCGAGATCACCCGTTTCGACGCCATGTCGCTGCAGCCAAACTCAGGCGCACAAGGCGAGTACGCCGGCCTGATGGTGATCCGTGCTTATCACGAGTCACGTGGTGATCATTACCGTACGGTTGCGCTTATCCCTTCTTCTGCACACGGCACCAACCCTGCTTCTGCTGTAATGGCGGGCATGAAAGTGGTAATCGTGAAGTGCGACGAGAAAGGAAACATCGATGTAGCGGACCTGCGTGCGAAAGCCGAGCAGTATAAGAATGAGCTCTCTTGCCTGATGGTGACTTACCCTTCTACACACGGTGTGTACGAGGAGTCTATCATCGAGATCTGCCAGGTTATTCACGACAACGGCGGCCGTGTTTACATGGACGGTGCCAACATGAACGCCCAGGTAGGCCTTACTTCGCCAGCGCACATTGGTGCTGACGTGTGTCACCTGAACCTGCACAAGACGTTCTGTATCCCTCACGGTGGCGGTGGTCCTGGCATGGGCCCGATCGGTGTGGTAAAAGATCTGGCTCCGTTCCTGCCAGGCCACGCGGTGGTTGACCTTGGTCGTCCGGAAGCGATCCACGCGATTTCGGCTGCTCCCTGGGGTTCTGCTTCTATCCTGCCGATCTCTTATGCTTACATCGCGATGATGGGTGGCGAGGGTCTGACAGAAGCAACGAAAGTGGCGATCCTGAACGCGAACTACATCAAGGCGCGTCTGGAGAAACACTATCCGGTGCTGTATGTAGGCGCTAATGGCCGCTGCGCACATGAGATGATCCTCGATTGCCGCGAGTTCAAGAAGTTTGGCGTAGAAGTTGAGGACATTGCGAAGCGTCTGATGGACTACGGTTTCCATGCGCCAACCGTATCGTTCCCGGTAGCGGGTACGCTGATGGTGGAGCCAACCGAGTCAGAGGCACAGGAAGAACTGGAAAGATTCTGCGAGGTGATGATCTCGATCCGTGAGGAGATCCGTGAGATCGAAGCGGGCAAGGCTGACCAGAAAGACAACGTGCTGAAGAATGCGCCGCATACCCTGAAAGTAGTGATGGTGGAGAACTGGGAGCGTCCTTACTCTCGCGAGAAGGCGGTATTCCCAATGTCCTTCCTGCGCGACAATAAGGTATGGCCAACGGTTAGCCGCATCGACAGTGCTTACGGCGACCGTAACCTGGTGTGCTCTTGCGCTCCGATTGAAGCTTATAACGAGAATGAAAGTGAGATGGTAGCTATCGGCTAATCCGTCTTCATCTTATACCTGAAAAGCCTGGCCCCTGTGGTCAGGCTTTTTTGTTTCAGTTGTATAACCGCTCCACTTTTGCCAGTTCGCCTCTTCCATATTAGCAAAGGATTTTAAGCCCCTTATGCTTTCAACTTACTTTCTGTCATTTCGACCAGGGGGTAGGGGCAATGCCATCAACTTAATTAATTAACTGTCATTTCGAACTGGGGGTAGGGGCCCTCTATCAGTGAGAAATCTAAAATGTTGCCACTGTTCTGAGTTGACCCAGATCTCTCCATGCTGTCGAGATGACAAATTAGGAGTGTGGTTACTTAAGTTGACGGCATTGGGGGGTAGGGGCCCTCTTTTGGGAGAAATCTGAAATATTAAGCAGCTCCGAAAAAATCCAGATCTCTCAGTGGCTTTGAGATGACAGTATAGCACTTCAAGATAACAGTGTGGTAAAACCGCTTCTTAAGTTGGCAGCATTACCCCAAGCCCCACGACTATACCTACTGCCTACCTCGCACCGTATACCTGTTGTAGTCACGATACTGTACCTAAACCAACAGCCTTATGCGAAACGCCATACCTAACCTAAGCCATTGGCTATACCTTATACCTGTCTTTCTGATCGGCTTAAGCGGTTGTATACCTTCTATAGTAGCGGACAGTGCTTATGACCGCAGCGTGGATTTCCAGATATACCAGACGTTTGCACTGCTGGAGCCGGAAATGGCCAACACCTCTGCTGACCCCAACCTGTACGAGCCACTGCTGGATAGGCGAATACGCGACGCGATCGCAGCAGAGCTGGTTAAGAAAGGCCTGACACTCGATGTAGAGAGTCCGGATCTGCTGGTTGCCTATGATGTGTCGGTAGCGCAGGACGCTGCTACTGCTTCGCCTGACTTCGGTTATGCCTACTGGTTTGGCTATCGCTCCAATTACAACACCACCGATTTCCCTGACTACAGACCCGTGGGCCAGTACACGCCCGGCACCATGCTGATTGACCTTGTCTCAGCCAGCACCAACGAACTGGTTTGGCGCGGCGTGGCAGAAGGCGAAATTGTGGCAACGCAGACGGACGAAGGTAAGATCAGGAGGTCCATCATCAGCATCTTGTCGCTATACCCACCCAACCAGCCACCCAGGCAGTAGTTTACAGGCGGAATGACAGACTAAAGCCACCGTAATAGCTTCGGGGGGAAGCAGGTTGAAAGTAGCGTCCGCCAAAAGCGTTCAGGTCGTTGCCCAGGCTATACTGCTGATCTGTCAGGTTTTCGGAACCGGCAAATACGTCCAGTGCAAAATGACCACCCAGTTCACGTTTTAAACCGAGCCGCGCTCCCGCTACCAAGTAGGCATCGGCATACACCGTGTTCTCGTCGGTGAGCGGAATCTCGTCTACATAGTTGGCCGTTAGGTATAGGTATAGCCCAAAGCGGGTGGCCAGGTCGAGGCCGGCAGTTAAGGTATGCGGGGCCACGCCGGTAAGCTGGTTGCCGCTTAGGTCGGTGTCGTCTTTTTGATAATCGCGGAAGCGGAAATGGCTGTAGGTATAGCTGCTCCATACCTTGAGTAAACTCACAGGCCGCGTCGCATCTTCGAGCAAGGTATAGCCCAGGGCGGTTTCAACTCCACTTTGCAAAGTCGCGCCTACATTGCGGAACACGGCTATACTAGACAAATCCTGCCGACTCGCAATCGTCTCGCGTAGCCGGAAGTGGAAAGCCACCACATCAAAACTCAGTTTCCTGCCCAAGGTATAGCCGCGTATACCTGCCTCGTAGTTGATGCCTTTCTCCGCTTCCAGCTCCTGGTTCAGGGCACCGTCAGATGTGAGCAGTTCTTCTTCAGAGGGTGGCGAGAAACCCGCGCTTACGCTACCGTGCACCGACACCTGGTCGGTCAGGCGCTTGAGCAAAGCCACACGCGGCGAAAGCACGGCACTGAAGTCGCGGGTATACTGGTAAGGACCGCCAGCCGGAGCCCGGTGCAGGCGCGTGATCTCATACCTGGTGTCGTTCAGACTGAGGGCAGCCGTCGCGATCCAGTTGCCGGGCAGTTCAAACTCAGCCTGCGTGAAAAGTAAGCCGGTCTTAGCCAGTACTTCATCGTCGGTACGCAGCGAGTCGGTGCGTCCGCGGTTGTTGTCGTAGGTGCGGGCCGCTTCAAAACCGCGTTGGTATTCGCCCCCAAACGTGAGTGTCGTTCCTACCTCACCCAATTTGGTATTGTACACAAAACGGCTACGCGCACCATACTCCTGGTTGGTGTTGCGCTCGTAGTCGGTGTTGAAGGGGTGGTCTCTATACCTGAAAAGGCCATACAGCGCTGTTGTGTTCTTCCAGCTGTCACTGAAGCGGTACTCCTGCGACAGGCCGAGGTTTATACCTTGCTGGTTCATGGAGGCATTTTGCGCCACGCTCCCGAACATCCCACCTCGGGCCTGTCGCGGGTTCTGCTCAAATTGCTCCCGCGTCAGTCCGCCTGGCAGCTGGTAAAACAGATCGGAGTAAATCAGGTTGGCCTGGATGGTGCTCTTCTCAGATGGATTGAAAATGGATGTGAGCAGCAGTGTTTCGCGGTCCATACCCGATTGCTCCCGGTAGCCGTCGAGTTGCTGGCGGGTGTACTGCAGGTATAGGCTTTGCTTCTCACTGCCTACACTCGCGCTGGCGGTATAGCGCTGCAGGCCGAAAGAGCCGAGCGTTGTGCCTACCTGAAGAGTCTTCTCCCCGGGAGACGCCCTACGGGGCTCAAGCAGCACCGTGCCGCCAGTGCCCGCTCCGTAAATGCTTCCCGTCGGGCCTTTCAGAATTTCCATTTTGCTGAAGTTAGCCGCATCCAGTAGGTTTAGGTTCGTAATGCCGTTCGATTCGGTGAATGGAATCTCTCCCAGGTATACCTTCACGTTTCGAATTCCATAAGGAGATCGCAAACTGCTACCCCTGATAGAAAGGCGGTAACTGGCCGTAGCCCGCTCCTCCATGCGCACCCCCGGCACGGTATTCACAGCCCGTACCAAAGAACTTTCGTCAAATCGCTCGATCACATCCCGATCGATGATACTGATGGCACCGGCCGTTTCCAGCAAAGGCCGGTTGCTTTCATATCCCGTTACCACCACTTCCGTTAGACTGGCTGCTGACGGCTGTAGGTATACCTGTAGTGCTCTACCTGGCAGGAAACGCTCCAGTAAAACCGTATCGGGCTTGAATCCGATGTGCGAGATTAAAATGAAAGTCGCCTGGTCTGCTACTGACAGCTCGAAGCGGCCGGAGGCGTTGGTCAGGGTTTGCTCGCCGCTATTGGCCGTGATGGTCACGCCTTCGAGTGCCTGGCGGGTCTGGGCACGCAGTACCTGACCTGTAACCTGTTGCTGAGCATAACTCAGCAAGGGCAGCAGCATCAGGTAAGTCAAAAAGCAGAGGCGTAACGGGAGTAGTATGGGATTCATGAGTGCAAGTTAGCTGCTAACAAAACGGGTTATACCCTAAAAGGGTTAAAATTATGCAGGAATCACGCTTCTCTGTCGGACTGCAACAAGCAGCGCTGGCATTCGGCTACATCTTATTATAAATTGTCTCTGTCGGAAAAGCGCTGACTATAGCAGTTCATATACCTATAGAAGACAAGAATGACCCGGCGATCAGTCCAGGTATACGCCATTCGCAACCCAAGCCTTAACATGATTTTCTCCCGCGGCAACCATCGGCCCAACAAACACTAAACCTTCTGAAAGCTACAAATGAAAAAAGGCTCCGTAGAATCTGCGGAGCCTTTCCAAACTATGAAAGCTAATGAAATAAAGATCTATGAAGGGAGTTCTTACTTTATTCGGAACTCGGTTCTTCTGTTTTGCTGGTGCATTTCCTCCGGACAAGACACCCCATCGGTACACTTGTTCACCAGCCTTGTCTTACCGTAACCTTTGGCAGTCAGTCTGTCTTTGGCTATACCTTTCCCAATCAGATAGTCTACGGCAGCCTGGGCTCTGCGCTCTGAAAGCACCTGGTTGTACTTCATGCTTTCACGGCTATCGGTATGGGAGCTCAGCTCAATCTTGATCGTCGGGTTCGCCACCAGCACTTCGGCCAGCTTATCGAGCTCTTTGGCTGCATCCGAACGGATATCCCACTTGTCCAGGTCGTAGTAGATGTTCTCCAGCACAATGGCCACGTTCTTCTCGTCGCGGTCGAACACCATGGCTACCTGTAGGGTATCCGGAGCGGTTTTCGGCACGACCACCAGCGCGTGCTGGTTCAGGAAGCCTTGCTTGGAGCCCTGCATAACGTATGAGTTCCCTTTACGGCCATCCATAAAGTACTGCCCTTTTGTGTTTGTCAAGACTGTGCTGCTGTCATTTTGGTTCTGCTGCGCGATCAGGAGTTGCACCTGTGGCAGAGGCAGCTGCACGTTTTTCTTTTGCTCGTTCTGCTTGCGCTCAAGCGTGGTCACTGCTATCACAACTGGCTTTTGCAGCACTTTGAAGCTGTAGATATCATCGGTACCGTTGCTGCTTTCGCGGTTAGACGATAGCAGGCCGGTTTCCTCGTCTTCATTGAACATGATGCCGTAGTCGTTCTTCGACGAGTTGATCGGGTGGCCCATGTTGTTCACGGCCGTCCAGGCAGCGTGTTTGCCCTCTGCAGCGAAAACGTCCAGACCGCCCATGCCCATGTGCCCATCGGACGAGAAGTACAGTTTGCCATTCTGGTCTACATAAGGAAAGCTCTCGCGACCCGGCGTATTGATCAGGATACCGGCATTCACAGGCTCTCCCCAGCTGCCGTCCGGCTGGCGCAAGGTATAGTAGATGTCCGTCTCGCCCACACCGCCCGGCATATCCGACACGAAGTACATGATCTTGCCGTCAGGCGATAGGGCCGGATGACCTACGGAGTATTCTGTTACATTATTAAAAGCAAATGGCTTGATCTCTGTCCAGGTAGTGCCGCGTCTTTGAGATGAGTAAATCTCCAGACGGTTGATGTACTCCTGCACCTGCGACTTGTCCACCCAGCTGGTCGGGTCGGAGTTGCCGGACTTGCGCTGCTGCACCAGTTGGGTACGGGTGAAGTATAGCGTTTGACCGTCTTCCGTGGCCGATGCCGTGGCGTTGTGGTACTGGTCGTTGATCATTTCGTGCAGTGCCGTGGGCTTGCCCCAGTTGCCTTCACCATCGCGGCTAGCCATAAAGAGCTGCAGGTAAGGGCGACCAGTCCAGCCGTAGGTGCCGGTGGGTTTCCCTGCTTGATCTACCCCACGATCTGATGTGAAGATGATCGCGTCTTTGCCGTAGTTCATCGGACTGAAGTCAGAGAAGCCCTGGGCGTTCAGTCCGCTCAGGCGCTGTACTTCGGCCAGTGGCATTTTCTGGTTTATCCAGTTCATGGCTTTGTCGCATGAGGCCATCAGGTATTGGGCACGCTCCTCTACGTCCGCCACTTCTTCGGCCCACAGCATGTACTGCTGCTTGGCTTCTTCGTACTTGCCGTTGCTGCGCAGCGCCTCTGCATAGTGGTAAATGTTCTGCGGATCGCGGCCTGGCATGGCCACCACCTGGGCATACCAGCGCTCCGCTTCCACGGCCTGGCGTGTCAGGCGGTAAGAGTCGGCAATGCGCTCGGCTGTCTTCACATCCGGCTTGCGCTTCTCTGCTGCTTTTTTGTACTGCTCTAGAGCCAGCGCAAATTCAAACTTTTCGTAGTGCTTGTTTGCCTTGCGAAGCTCCTGCTGCGCTTGGGCTACAGGGGCGGCGCCCAGCAACAGGGCAGCGGTAAGGTATAAGGGTATATGTCTGAAATTCATATGCGGTAAGAGCTAATATTAAAAGTATTGCGGCGTCAGCATTTTCGTGTCCTGCTTCTTAAAGAAGTAGTAACCTACTGAGATCTCGTGTGAGTGAAAACCATTTAGGTCGTTGAGCATGCGGTCGTAGGAGTAACCCAGGCGCAGGGCGTTGGTCACTTGCAGTTCCGCGATCAGGGCCATGGCCGTGCGCTTCGTCACAGGGTCGGCTTCCTCATTTTTGTTGAACAGGTTCATACTGGTGCGGTAAGAACTGCCCAGCCACAGGCGGTCGCCCAGCAGCACAAAGCCGTTCAGGTCCACGTTGGCAGGTGCATTAAAGTCTTCCTTGATCAGCACACTTGGCTTCAGCTTCACAAAATTGCTCACATCAAACACATAGCCTGTGGTGAAGTAGTAGTGGCGAACCGGCTCGATCTGGAATACATCTTTGTATTGGATCAGGTCAGAGGCAGAGAGGCCAGCGTAGAAACGCGTCGTGTTAAAATAGACACCCAGTTTCACATCCGGACGATAAAACACATCCTTGCCGGCCGGTATGCTCGGATCATCTACTATACCTAGCTCGGATCCATCCACCACGCTCTGCACCACACCGGCTGCTATACCTAAGCTTAGCGTTCCGCGGGCGCTCACCGACACACGGGCCGCCGCATTGGCATAAGCCGAAGTAGTAGAATAGGCACCGATCTTATCGCGGGTGAAGTTCAGGCCCAGGCCCAGGCGCTCGTGGCTGGTCAGGCCGTCCACGCTCAGCGCCTGCGTCGTGGGCGCCCCGTCTATACCTGTCCACTGCGAACGGTGGAAAGCGTTGATGTTGAGCACACCTTTGGTGCCGGTATAGGCCGGGTTGATGGCCATACTGTTGAAGATGTACTGCGAGTACTGCGGGTTTTGCTGGGCGTTCGCGGCAAAGGTGAAGAGTAGCGCCAGCAGGGTATAAAGTATTCTCATGGTAATAAAATTTTCTAATGAATGCACTCGCTTATCGGAAAATGGTCACGTAGCCGGTGTAGTCCTGGTACTTGCCATCGCATAGCTTCACCCTTACTTTGTAGAAGTAAGTACCTTGTTCCAGTCCCTTGGCGGCCCAGTCGTTCTTGTAGCTCTTCTGCTTGAACACCTCAGAGCCCCAGCGGTTGAAAATCACCATTTCGTTGTCCGGGAACTTGTCCAGGTTCTTCACCAGCCACTCGTCATTCTTGCCGTCGCCGTTCGGGCTAAAGGCTTTCGGGAAGTCCAGCTGACCGTCTGCTAATTTGGCGTCCATGTCGATGCTGTACTCTGCCGAGCCTGCGCAGCTGCCGTTGTAGGCGATCACACTCACGCGGCCGGTTGCCGTTGGGCTGTTGGCTTTAACCTTGATGGTAGCAGTGCCCTGACCAGACTCGATGGTGAAGCCCTCAGTTACCGTCCAGGTATAAGAGGTCGCTCCTTCTACCGGATCGGCGGTGTAGATCAGACCTTCGCACACGCTGCTGTTGTCCGTAATACGGGTAACAGGAGCAGGAGGCATTGTGATGTCAATGTTCAGGCTAGACCAGTCGCTGATGCCGCAATCGTTGATGGCTCGCACCCGCACAGTACCGCCCGTTTCGGCAGCTTTTACAGTAATGCTTGTGCCGTTGCTGGTTCCTTCTATCGTCAGGCCGCCGTTTGCTTCCCACTCGTAAGTGGTCGCGCCAGGTACAGCTTCGATGCTGAAGGCGTTGCCAGTGCTGTTGAGGCATACGTTCATGTTGCTCTTGATCGTTCCCGGAGTTGCCGGCTTCAGCGATGGTGAAACAGCCAGCTTAGTTACAGCGCCTGCACCGCAGTTTTTCACGGTGTTGGTGGCGTACACTTCTATGTCTCCGCTCGTCTCACCTACCGTCACGTTAATGCTGGTACCCGTCAGTTTGTCGGCGCTCCAGCCCTGCGGCACTGCCCAGGTATAGGTCATACCTGCTTCCGGTGACTGGATGCTGAAGGTAAGCGTGGCGCCGATACAGCCCGTTGTGGCGGTGCTCGCAATAGATGGCGCGACCGGTTTCAAGGTCACTTTTGCTTTCACTTCGAAAGCTGCGCTTACATTACAGTCATTACCGGCTTTCACCGTGATCGGACCTCCTGTTTTGCCAACTTTCACTTTTATTACTCTGCCATTCTCCGTTTCACTCACAACCGTCCAGTCAGCTGCCGGGAAAGTCCAGGTATAGCTGGTTGCACCGGTTACTACTGGCGTGCTGAAAGTTGATTCCTCTCCTTCGCACAGATCCAGGTTGCCTACAATAGCAGTAGGTATAGCCGGCGTAGGCGTCACGATCAGCACCTTCTCGGTTCTGGTGCTGAAGCCGCAGGCATTGGTCACGGTCAGGTATACCTTGCCGCCGAGCAGGCTCTGGCCTTTCGGACGAACACTCACGCTGGTGCCGGCATCGTTTGTGCCTTCTACAAACTCGAGGTTGCTGTCCAGGGTCCACTTGTAGGTAAGCCCTTCTACAGATGCGGCGCTCAGCGCTATACCTGTGGTGGTGTTGAAGCACAGGGCAGTCTCTCCTGTAATCGCTACTCCAGCTGGCTCGCCGATCACATTAATCGTGGTTTCGGCAGTCTTGTTAACATCCTTACACTGTGTGTTCACGGTTACTTTTACCGTCTGGGCATTCAGTGTGGTGCCTGCCGTAACGGTGATCGTGCTACCGTCAGCTGATTTGCTTACCGTTTTCCAGCCTGCTGGCAGTGTCCAGGTATAGGTACCGCCGATTACGTCTGAGGTTGCTTTGAACGTGAGCTCGCCACCGCGGCATACCGAGGTTGGTGCATCTACAAAGGACAGGGCAATGTTTGGACTGCATTTCACTTCCGGGATCACCACTTCGTCTTCGTCGTTGTCCGGATCAGAGTCGCCAGGATTTCCCGGATTGTTCGGATCGGTCGGGTCAGTCGGGTCAGTTGGGTCGGTCGGGTTTACAGGATCTTTGCCGATGATGCGCACCACATTGCGCACCTGGCCCGCCTTCATTAACTGGGCGTTGATCACAAGCTCGGCCGCTGCCTTTGCCTCCAGCGAAGGAATCTTGAAAGCGCCAGTCGCCGGATCGTAAGAAGCGCCGTTGCTCACAGTAAAGTCTACTAGGCGAAGGCCTTCAGGCAGCTTCTCGCCTACTACGATGTTTTTCTCGGCTTTGGCGCCATTGTTTGTCACCACAATGCGGTACTGCACCATGTCGCCCACCATATATTCCGCCTTGCCGTTAACCAGTTCTTTGGTTACGCCCAGGTCTGGCAGGATGATTTCTACCTCGTCTTCATCGTTGTCCGGGTCCTTGTCGTTGTCCGGCGTGCGGTCGGTGATGGTGGCCACGTTACGAATGGCTCCCGTACCCACGATCTTGGCATAGACAATCAGTGTGGCGGAAGCTTTGCCGGCCAGCGTCGGGATGTTGTAGATACCTGTCGCGGCATCATAAGTAGTCCCGCTGGTGGCTGTATACCTTACAAAAGCCAGCTCCTTCGGCAACTGCTCCCGTACATTTACATTGGTCTGAGGCGTGGAGGCGTTGTTCGTTACCTTGATCTCGAAAGCCAGTACATCGTTTACCATGTACTTTTCCTTCGGATCAATCAGTTTCTTTGTGATACCCAGGTCAGGCAGGACAATCTCTACCTCGTCTTCGTCATCATCCGGATCCTTGTCATCAGGGCGGTCGATGATGGTGGCTACGTTGCGGATGTTGCCCGTGCTCACGATCTCGGCATATACGATCAGCGTAGCAGAGGCATTGCCTGCCAGCGCCGGGATGTTATAAATGCCCGTGGCGGGGGTATAGGTAGTGCCTGGCGTCGCATCATGGCGTACATACTTCAGTCCGCTTGCCAGTTGCTCCCTTACATTTATGTTCGTCTCCTCTTTTGAAGATGTGTTGACGATCTTTATCTCGTAGGCAACCACGTCGCCCAGGTTATAGCTCGTTTTAGGATCGACGATGCGCTTGGTCAGGCTCAGGTTTGGCAGCACGATCTCTTCGTCGTCCTTGTCGTCATTCGGATTCGGGTCCGGATCATCACCGATGATGATGACTTCGTTTGTGATATTACCGGTACCGGTCACTTCAAATACCAGGCGGAGGGTTTGGGTTTCGAACACCCCCATGTCGCCGATTACCCATTCGTTCTTCACCTGGTCGTAAGTTCCTTTTGTGGCAGGCTTTACTTCCACCAGTTTCAATCCGGACGGTATGCGCTCCTTCACGGCCACATTGCGGGCAATACCCGGACCGTTATTTTTAGCCGTAATGGTATAGGTCACGCGTGCGCCCAGCGACACGTCCTTGGTGTCAACGATTTTACTTACCGTCAGGTCGGCGTTTGTCACGTTCTGCAGCACCGTCGGGTTGTTTTCGAAATAGATAGTGCCGCCTAGTGAGATGGCCCGGCCATAAAGCGAAACGCCCTTGCCAAAGGTGATGTCGCCTGTGGCAATAATGTTGCCGTACAAGCTACTCGGGGCCTGAATCTCCACGTCACCGTCGACAACCCAGTAAATATTCTTGGTTTCAACCCCCACACCGGAAAGGCTAAGGGCGCCTGGGTTTACTCTTAAGTTACCGCTGATCTTGAATACGAAGATGGGAGAGCTGCCATCTTGCGTCACCAGCAGCGAAATACCACTAATGGTGGCATTACCCATGATGTTGTAAACACCAGGGTATATCTCGCGTCCGTTTCCTAAGTCGGGGTTTAGGTTTTCTATCTCCTGAAGGCCCATCAGTTCCTGATACAGCCTGTTGGCGTCAGCCATCGCCTCCGCCGCTATTTCAGTTCCTTTCTCTTTCTTACCAGTTACTTCAAGAAATTCTTCTCCGATAATGACCTTGCCGGGACTGATGCCGATGTCACCACGGATCCATGTTTTTTCTGGGCCTTTAACGACAATCTGTTCATTGGCCAATGCAATGAACCTGTTTACGCGGCCCAGGTTGATTTCCGTCTGCCCAAAGCTAAGGGTGTTGGTCGCAGTCAGAAAAAGGGTGAGAAGCAGTAGAATTCTACTCATAGGAAATATGTAAAAAAGCGTAATAAATCAGGCATAAATATAAAAGTATTTCCATAAATTTTTACTATATCCTGATACTTATATATTGAAGATAAGTTTAGTGCAATATAAAAAATACAATATATAGCTTGGAATAAAATGTTATAACAGCGATTGTGTAATACTATTCTAATATAATAGAGGTCAATATTTTTTTCAGAAGAGAGGATTTCCAGTGCAAAGATTCCAATATGCGCATATAAGGGTGTATTATTACTTGAATATCTAGATATACTAATTAAACGTCCTTTGGTTGCAGGAATGCTTATTTTATACACCTTTTGTTATATCGGTGGGCAAAGGAACTGAAAAAATCTTAATTAAAATAGGGAAATTTAGGGAAGGGAAACAGTGCAATAAAAAAGTGCCCTATTGATTTTTGCTGCTCAATAGGGCACTCCAAGTATTGAATAAAAACTTTCTAAAAATTCTTTAAAAGTTTATACACGATTTATTTTACACATTCACATGACGCTCAGCGTGGTACGATGAACGCACCAACGGGCCCGACTCTACATATTTGATTCCTCTTTTCAGGCCCTCTTCACGGTAATGCTCAAACAGATCGGGGTGAATGAACTCAGCCACCTCGATGTGCAGCTTGGTTGGCTGCAGGTATTGGCCCAGTGTCAGGATGTCGCAACCGTTGGCAGCCAGGTCATCCATGGCCTGGTATACCTGCTCGCGCGTTTCGCCCAGGCCCAGCATGATGCCGGTTTTGGTGCGCTTGCCATATTCCTTGGTGCGGCGGATCTGCTCGATGCTGCGCTCGTACTTGGCCTGCGGTCGCACGCGACGGTAAAGCTCTTTTACCGTTTCCACGTTGTGCGAAACCACTTCCTGACCCGGCGAGATCATCGTGATCAGCGCGTCCCAGCTGGCTTTCACATCAGGTATGAGGGTCTCGATGGTGGTGGCAGGAGAAAGTTCTTTTACCATGCGCACGGTCTCGTGCCAGATGGCGGCACCGCGGTCTTTCAGTTCGTCGCGGTTAACAGAGGTGATCACGGCGTGCTTCACGCCCATCAACTGAATGGCTTCGGCTACGCGGCGCGGCTCGTCTACGTCGTATTCGTTAGGGCGGCCCGTGGCCACGGCACAGAAAGAGCAGCTGCGCGTACACACATTGCCCAGAATCATGAAAGTGGCCGTGCCGGCTCCCCAGCACTCGCCCATGTTCGGGCAGTTACCGCTCTCACAGATGGTATGCAGCTTATACTCGTCTACGATGTTTCTTACCTTCGCATACTCTTTCCCTACCGGCAGCTTTACACGCAGCCAGTTTGGCTTGCGGGGCTGACCCAAGGCATTGAGCCCCTCGGGCTTAGCGTTGGGTTGTATTACCGGAAGTGTCATCATTTCATCCATGCTGCAAAGATAGGTATAATGCGTTAAGACTTCAGCAAATGCACCAGGAAATTAAGGCAATACCGCCTATGCCCGGGGCACTTCCCTCTCAACAAACGATTGCATGGAAATGTTCTTGGCGCCTGTTATTTGCGGCGGCCGTAGTAGATGTTCAGGTACACGGAGGTGAAGGTACTGTAGTTTTCGGTTTGCGGAATCATGACCATGTCCTTGAAGAATTTCTCCACCATAAAACCCAGTTCTATACCTGTGATGCTCTCGCGGTAACGGCCGTATTCGAAGCTCATACCTAACTTGGCATGCACACCCAGGTTGAGGTTAGTTTCACCCAGACCAGTCAGCACATTGGCGTTACCCAGTGTGTTTTCAAAGCTCAGGTGCTTGTTGGGGTCATAGGCCTCGGTGCGCACGTCGTTGCCCAGACCGCTGCCGTAGTCGTAGCGTATGTAGTAAGGTATGAGCAAGCCCAGGGAAGGGCCGACAGCTCCCAAGGCGTTCACCTGCACACCGCTCTCGGCGGCCTTGCGGAACAGCACATGCTCCAGGCCGTAATGCGGTCGCACCGAGAAGAAGTGATTCTGCTTGCCTGCAATGAAATGGTCGCCGGAGCCCGGGTTGTAAAGCCTGTTCTCTTTCGGATGCTTGACCTCCACGATCTCGAGCCCGCCGAAACGGTAGAGCCGCTCTTTCATGAACCAGGAACTGCGCACAAACGCCCCGCCCAGCAGTCCGCCGTTCGAGTTCAGGTTAATGCCGTAGCTTAGCTCATTGCTAAAGTCATCGTCAGACTGCGCTGTTGCCGGCAACACCAGCAGCAGCGTCATGGCAAGTGTGAGTACCAGGTTTCTAGCCACCTTTATACAGTTTGGGTTAGGTATGTTCTATCAAAAAGCCAGATCCAAAAGCAGGCAGGCATCAGGCGTTCGAAGCCATACAGCCCGGCACAAAACCCCAGGCAGGTAGGGCTACTTATCATGCGTACTACAGCTTACCGGCTAGGCCTGTCTGTGTATCAAACCGCCAGGCTCTTTTTCATAGAGTCAATGCTGATGCCCAGGTGCGAGGCATCATACGTGCACATGCCATCCTGGATCAGCAGCAACTGGGGCGATTGATGCTGTACCTGGAACACCTCCGCTATTTCGTTTGAAACCGGGCGGTAACGCAACAGGTCAAGGTAGTAAGGCTTAATATGGTCTACGCTGGCGCCATCCCACTGGCGCTCCAGTCTGCTTTTGGCAGTGGAGCTGATAGAGCATGACGTACTGTGCTTGAATATCACCACCGGGGTGTGCTTCGACTCTTCAATTATATTATCTAATTGCTCTACGCTGGTTAGCGGATGCCAATTCATTGCTATCGGGTTAGGTTTACTTCTCCTTCTTCCGGAAAAGCCTTGATTTCTTTTTGTCACGGTCGGCCGGGCCTTGCTGCACTGCCTCTTTCGTGCCAGTGTGCTTTAGCTTGAACAAACCCTGACGCTTCCGCACTTTGCCGGACTCGCCTTTCTTCAAGGTATAGGCATCCATGTTCAGGTGGGTTTCCTTGTAGGTGGTCGCCTCTACCTGATTGGCGTCCCGCAGTGCTTTGCGCATCAGGCGCCCGTGCTTGTCTGCCATGGTATAGGTGATCTGACCAAACGCAGGACCAACTGCCAAGAGCAGCATCCCTGTCATTACCAGCAAACGTTTCGTTTGTCTATCAAATCCCAGCTTCTTCATAACAGCTTTCCGTCTACAGTTGTTATACTGAATTCGGGAATAGGGGTTGCTCCCTTAAAAAATTCCCATTCGCTTCTTCTTCACACGTCCGTTCTTGTCCATGTTTACCCTCACTGCCTCCAGCCCGGAGGCGTTCTTGCCCGACACTTTGGCCGTTTTCCCAGGTTTCGGGCAAGGTATACCCTTGCGCTGGCAGCCCGTTCCGAACAGCAGTGCCATGCACAGCAGGCCCATTACCCAATATCTACTTTTCTGCATCACAAGCAATATACACTTAATCCCCTTAATTTCCGCTAAAACGCCATGATGCTCTCCACCTTCTCGCGCAGGCGCTGCTTTGGCAGGAACTCCTGCTCCAGCGGCGGCGCAAACGGCACGGCGGTGTCCAGACTGGCAACCCGTGTCACCGGTCCGTCCAGCAGCTCGAAGCAATGCTCGCCGATCCAGGCCGCTATTTCGCCGCCTATACCGCCCGTCATGGTGTCTTCGTGCAGTACAATCACGCGGCCGGTGCGGGCCACGGTATCACGCACGGCTTCTTTGTCCCAGGGCAGCAGCGAACGCAGGTCGAGTATGTCGAAGCTGATGTCCGTCATCTCCTGCTGTAGCTGCTTGGCCCAGTGCACGCCCATGCCATAAGTGATGATGGAAATATCCGATCCTTCAGCTACCAGCCTGGCTTTGCCGATCTCGACAGTATAGTAATCGTCCGGAATCTCCTGCGAGATGGAGCGGTAGAGCAGCTTGTGCTCAAAGTACATCACCGGGTTCGGGTCTTCAATGGCGGCGTTCAGCAGACCCTTGGCATCGTAAGGCGAAGACGGATACACGATCTTCAGACCAGGGGTATGGAAGAACCAGGCCTCGTTGCTCTGGGAGTGGAACGGACCAGCGGCCGTGCCGGCGCCTGTTGGCATGCGCACCACCACATCGGCGTTCTGGCCCCAACGGTAGTGGCTCTTGGCCAGGTTGTTCACGATCTGGCTGAAACCAGCACTCACAAAGTCGGCAAACTGCATTTCCACCATGCTCTTCTTGCCCTTCACCGACATACCCAAACCTATACCTAGTATAGCAGACTCGCAAAGCGGCGTGTTGCGCACACGGTCCTTGCCGAACTTGTCTACAAAGCCCTCTGTTATTTTGAACACACCGCCGTACTCGGCAATGTCCTGCCCCATCAGCACCAGTTCCGGATAGCGCTCCATGCTCTGGCGCAGTCCGTCCGAAATGGCGTCTACATAGCGCCGCTCAGTTTTGGCATCTGAAGCAGGTTTGATCACTTCTTGCTCAAAAGGACGGTACATGTCCTCCAGTTCCTCTTCGCGGTTGGCTTCCGGCATTGGTGTCGCAAAGGCGGTCTGCAGACCTTCTTCGATCTCGGCTTTGATCTCTTCGCGTATACCTTCGATGGCTTTTGGCGTCAGGATCACTTCGTCGAGCAGGTACTTTTCGAAGTTCTCCACCGGGTCTTTTTTCGCCCACTTCTCGAACAGCTCCTGCGGCACATACTTGGTACCACTGGCCTCTTCGTGTCCGCGCATGCGGAAGGTGATGGCCTCGATCAGCATCGGACGCGGGTTCTTGCGCATGCTGTAGGCAGCCTGACGCACGGTGTCGTATACCTCGATGATGTTGTTGCCGTCGATTTGCAGGGCGTCTATGCCGTAGGCCGGACCTTTGTCAGTAAAATGCTTGAACTTGAACTGCTCGTTGCTCGGCGTGGAAAGGCCGTAACCGTTGTTCTCGATCATGAAAATAACCGGCAGGTTCCAGACAGCCGCTACGTTCAGCGCTTCGTGGAAATCACCTTCTGAGGCACCGCCGTCGCCGCTGAACACCAGCGCCACCTTCTCCTTGTTATCCAGCAAATCTGCCAGGGCTATACCATCGGCTACGGCTAGCTGCGGACCAAGGTGCGAGATCATGCCCACGATGTGGTGCTCGTTAGAGCCGAAGTGGAAAGAGCGGTCGCGGCCTTTTGTGAAGCCCGTTTTTTTGCCCTGGAACTGCGCAAAGAGTCTATCCAACGGCACTTCGCGGCTCGTGAACACACCCAGGTTGCGGTGCAGCGGCAGAATGTACTCGTCTGACTCCAAGGCCATGGCCGAACCTACGGAGATAGCCTCCTGGCCTATACCTGAAAACCACTTGCTCACTTTGCCCTGGCGCAGCAGCACGAGCATGCGCTCCTCAATCATGCGGGGTTTCAGTATACCTTTATATAAGGCGATCAGTTCGTCGTCGGAGTATTCTTTGCGGTTATAGTTCATCTTGTGATGCGAAAAATTCGTTGTGGTATGGCAGCATAACGTTTGCTTAGGCCGCCGATTATGGTGCTAATTTATAAATTTGTTCGGTACTTCGTGCCTTACCGGCCCCGGCATACGCAACAAGCGGCAACCGAAAGCCCGTAAAGAGAGCAAAAGCTACAGAAAACCTGTCAGGCCTGCAAGTGTTTGCCGGTTTTGATTGAACAGCGCACAAGGTATAGCTGTTGAAAAAGAAATGACAGGAAAGAAATCAGGCAAAGGTAACAAGGGTTGCCTTCCTTTAAAGAGAAGAAGATTATGATACATTTCGAGGAATTTACGCTGGATAACGGCCTGCGTGTGATCGTGCACGAAGACCATACCTCTCCCATGGCCGTGCTGAACGTGCTCTACGACGTGGGCTCCCGCGACGAGGTAGAGCAGCACACCGGCTTTGCGCACCTGTTTGAGCACCTGATGTTCAGCGGCTCTAAAAACATACCGGTATACGACGAGCCCCTGCAGCGCGTGGGCGGCGAAAACAACGCCTTCACCAGCCCCGACATCACCAACTATTACCTCTCGCTGCCAGCCCAGAACATCGAGACGGGCTTCTGGCTGGAATCGGACCGCATGCTGGACCTGGCTTTCAGCGAGCACGGTTTGGAGGTGCAGCGCAAGGTGGTGGTAGAGGAGTTCAAGCAGAATTACCTCAACCAGCCTTATGGCGATGTGTGGCTCAAGCTGCGCCCGCTGGCCTACGAACAGCACCCTTACAAGTGGGCGACCATCGGCAAGGAGATCGCGCACATCGAGGACGCGACCATGGACATCGTGAAAGCGTTCCACAGGAAACACTACTCCCCAAGCAACGCCATCCTGGTGGTGGCCGGCAACGTGACCTTCGAAAAAGCGAAGGAGCTGACCGAAAAATGGTTCGGCCCTATACCTGCCGGCGAGAAATACGAGCGCGCGATACCTCATGAGCCGAAGCAGCAGGCACCGCGTGTGCTGGAGACCAGCGCCGACGTGCCGTTGAGCGCCATCTACAAGGCCTACCACATGCCGCACCGCAATCACGAAGCCTACTATGCCGTCGACCTGATCAGCGATATTCTGGGCCGTGGCAAATCCTCACGCCTGTATGAGCAACTGGTGAAAGAGCAGAAACTGTTCAACTCCATCTCCGCCTCCGTGACGGGCTCCATCGAACCGGGTCTGCTGATCATTCAGGGCAAACTCAACGAAGGGGTGGACCTGCAGGAAGCAAACGACGCCATCGAGGCCATTAATAAAGAGTTGATGGAGCAGCTGGTGGACGAGGAAGAGCTGAACAAGGTGAAGAACCAGGCTGAGACCTCCATTGTGTTCTCCGAGATCGAGCTCCTGAACCGCGCCATGAACCTGGCCTATGGTAAACTGCTCGGCGACGCGAACTTCGTGAACACCGAGGGCGAAAAGATACAGGCCGTCACCCCGCAGGACATCCTGCGCTGCGCCAAGCAGGTGCTCGACCCGAACAATTGCTCTACTTTGCTTTACAAGGCTGAGAAGAAGGAGCAAGCAGTGGAGCAGGAGGCCTAGGCAAGGTATAGCCCCTCTCAAAATATTAAAAAAGCGACTAGCGGGTGACCAGTAGTCGCTTTTTTATTCCCATTAATTTGTAAAAACACCGTTCCTCCAGATTTCCTTCAAAATCGCTCAGTAACTAGGTATAAGTAATTTTTTAAAACATAAAACTTAATACCATGAGAGCAACCGCTTTTGCATTCCTTTTAATGACCGGCACCTTCCTATCCTGTGATAGCAACGATGATGACATGAAGATCGAGGACGTGCCTGCCACGGTGCGCGAAGCCCTGCTGAGCAGCTTCCCGGAGGCAACAGGTATAGACTGGGAGAAAAAGGGAGAGGACTACGAAGCCGATTTTGATGTAGACAGAGTGGACCACAACGCCATGCTCAACGCATCGGGCACTGTGCTGAAACATAAGTACGATATACCTGAAACTGATCTCCCCGAGGCCATCCGGGCGACCATCAGCCAGAACTACGCTGACCATAAAATAGACGACCCGGAAGTGCTCGTGCAGAACGGCGACACTTTGTATCAGGTGGAACTGGACCATATGACCAGCATGGATGAAAAACTCGTCTTCTCGGCCGACGGCCAAAAGGTAGACCAGGCCTACTGGGATTAAGTACCTGTGATGAACACCCACAAAATAAGCCCGGAGCAACACGTTCCGGGCTACTTTATTTCTGGTAGCTTAAGAACAGTTTATTTTCATTTCCTCCTTCTCCACGACGCCCCTTATACCTGGGGCTAGTGACCTCATCAACAACCGAATACAACAATTGAGGTCTTCTACAAATTGTCTTCAGAATTAATTTGTAATCTTAGGCCTTGATTACTTACTTGTCCTCTATAGCCTTTTATGAAGCAGCAACTCATCGTCGCCATACTTTCTGCCGGACTTCTGACTTCCTGTGATGATGACGTCATACCCGAAAAGGTGCCGTTGGAGGTGCGTCAGAATTTGCTGGCCACCTTTCCTCTTGCCTTCGATATTGCCTGGGAGAAAAGCGGCCAGGACTACGAAGCGGACTTTACCGTGCATGCCGCTGAGCATAGCGCCCTCTTCCAGCAATCAGGAAAGCTGGCGCAGTACAAACGTGCTATACCTGCATCAGAACTACCCGAAGCCGTTGCTCATTCTATCGCCAGAAACTACCCAAACTATCAGCTTGAGGAGGCAGAAGCATTCGTAAAAGACCACATCACGTCCTATCAGGTAATACTCAAAAGCAAATCCACAGAGGTTGAGGTTGTTTACTCAGCAGACGGCCAGCAACTCCGGCAACCTTACTGGGACTAGGGAAATTCTCTTTCTGTTCTTGAGTCAAATAACCTGTCGAGGCAACTTTTTGGGCATAACATTTGTATATACAAACAACGTGTTTAACTTTGCACCAACAACCAGCCTATGCGGATAGAAGACGAAATACAGCAGAAAGACTTTAAGGACGATCACCGTCGGATGGTGGTCAATCTGCTGTTCACAAACAATTGGCTGAACCAGCAGTTTATACCTTTCTTCAAGCAGTTTGGGCTCACACTGCAGCAGCACAACGTGCTCAGCATTGTGCGTGGGCAGCAGCCGAAGCCTGTTTGCTTTGGCGAGGTACAGGAACGCATGGTGGACCGCAACTCCAACGTAACCCGATTGGTGGATAAGCTGATCGAGAAAGGTTACGTGACCCGCGACATCTGCCAGGCCAACCGCCGCATGATCGAGTTAAGACTGACCCCCAAAGGTATGGACTTGCTAAACCAGATAGACGAGCAAATGCCCGCTTTCTTTCAGCGCTTTCATAGCCTGACGCAGGAAGAAGCCGTCTTGGTAAGCAAGTTGCTGGACAAACTCAGGGGCTAAAAAAAATTTACTCAGATATTTGTATACACAAATAATGTACACACCGAAACAAAAACTATGAAGCATATCACTATAAAAGGCGCCACTATACCTGCTTTAGGCCTGGGTACTTTCCAGTTAGAGAACGACCTGGCCCGCAAGATAACGGTCGCTGCCCTTTCGGAGGGCTATCGCCACATTGATACGGCGCAGGCATACAAGAACGAGTCGGGTGTTGGCGCGGCTATCAAGGATTCAGGTATAGACCGCGACGATATTTTCCTGACCACGAAGGTTTTCCGGGAGCATCTCTCAAAGAAGGATTTTATGCCCTCAGTAAAGGAAAGCCTGCGCCAGCTCAAAACCGATTGCGTGGACCTGTTGCTGATCCACTGGCCGAACCCAAATGTGCCCGTGACAGAGTACATGGACCAGTTGATGGAAGCCCAGCGCAAAGGCTACACCAAACACATCGGCGTCAGCAACCACCCCACTGCCCTCCTGGACCAGGTGCTGGCCACCGGTGCCGATATCATCACCAACCAGGTAGAATATCATCCGCTCATCAACCAGACGAAGCTCTATACCTACCTGCGCGGGCATGGCATTTCGCTGACGGCCTACAGCCCGATCGCGCAAGGCAAGGTGCTGGGCAACCCCGTCCTGAAAGGTATAGGCGAAAAGTACGGCAAGAATGAGGTGCAGGTATCGCTGCGCTGGCTCGTGCAGCAGGACAGTGTGATGGCTATACCCAGAACTTCCAAAACGGAGCGATTGAAAGACAACCTGAACATTTTCGACTTTGAGCTGTCAGCAGAAGACGTCGCCCAGATCGATCAGCTGAAAAAGGATAACCAGCGGGTGGTCAATCCGTCCTTCGCTCCGGACTGGGATACGGTAAGTTAGAAAGTTTAGAAGGCAGAAAGGTAGAAAGGTAGAAAGGTAGAAAGTTAGAAAGGTAGAAAGGTAAAATTATAGCCCTCGTTCGCGTCCCGCGAGTGTGAGGTATATGGCGGACGCTGGCCGCTGTAATTTGTGCCTCCGGCACAAGTGGCGGGACGCCACTGAATCACGCACATTCGCCGGACGCGAGCGAGGGCAGCGGATTAGCCCAGCCTTTTCGGAAATCTTGAAGATTTTATAGATCCTGATTCTGAAAAGATATGCAAGAGCAAATCCCGATTTGCCTCAAATCGTGCATCCAACCATTTAACAATTTAACAATCAACAATTTATTTAAAAATCAACAATTCATATAAAATGTCACAACCACTTTTAAAACCCATAAAGCTTCACGATTTAGAACTGAAGAACCGTGTGATCATGGCGCCTATGACGCGCAGCCGTGCCGATAACGAAGACAACGCTGCCAACGACCTGATGGCCACTTACTATGCCCAGCGTGCCAGCGCCGGGTTGATCATCAGTGAGGGAACGCAGATCTCGGAGCAGGCCGTAGGGTATATCAACACGCCCGGCATTCACAGCGCTGAGCAGGTAGCCGGCTGGAAGAAAGTAACCAAGGCTGTACACGCAGAAGGAGGCAAGATTTTCGCGCAGCTGTGGCACGTAGGCCGCATGTCGCATCCCGACTTCCACGGCGGAAAACTGCCCGTTGCCCCATCGCCCATTAACCCGAACGACAAGGCTTACACGCCAGAGGGCTTCAAAGATACCGTTACGCCGCATGAGCTGACCATCCCGGAGATAAAGCAGATTGTGCAGGACTTTAAGCTGGCCGCCCGTAACGCCATCGATGCCGGTTTTGACGGGGTGGAAGTGCACGCCTCCAATGGCTACCTGTTGCACCAGTTCTTTGTGAGCACTGCCAACGTGCGCACCGATGAGTACGGTGGCTCTGCCAAGAACCGTGCCCGCATCCTGTTCGAAGTTTTGGATGCCATTAAGGAAGTAGTGCCGCAGCACCGTATCGGTGTACGCCTGAACCCCAGCATGCACGGCGGCTTCGGCATCACCGTAAACGAGGACACCATTCCGACCTTCGACTACATTGTAGAGCAGCTGAACAGGTATAGCCTGGCCTACGTGCACTTGACGGAGGCATCGCCGGCCAACAAGGATGTGCCGCACATTGAGCCGCAAGTGGCCAAGCGCTACCGCGCGAAGTACAGCGGCAACCTGATCATCAACGGAGGCTTTAAACAGGAGACAGGTAACCAGGTAATTGCCGATGGCGACGCTGACATGGTGGCCTTCGGAGTGCCGTTCATTGGCAACCCGGATCTGGTGGAGCGCTTTGCCCAGAACGCTGAGCTGCAGCAGCCAGACCCAAGCAAGTTCTACGCTCCCGGTCCGGAAGGCTACGTGGATTACCCGACATTGGCAGAGGTGGAAGCCTAAGTCCTTTTTAAAATCAGCACAGGCAAGCGCCAGCTACCCTAACCGGTGGCTGGCGCTTGCTTTTTAAACCTTTCTCTCTGCTTTCAGTCTATACCCTTGAAAAATGCGCCTGCCCATTCATGACAAAAGCGTAAAAGAAACTATATTTACTTTTTATACCTGCCGTACAAGGCAGGCGCTATACCTTCAACACGCACTATGAAATTTAAAATACGAACGGGCTTCGGCTACGATGTGCACCAACTGCAGGAAGGGCTGGACTTCTGGCTCGGTGGCATCAAGATTCCGCACACGCACGGGGCACTGGGCCATTCCGACGCCGATGTGCTGACCCACGTCATCTGCGACGCCCTGCTGGGTGCCGCCAACATGCGCGACATCGGCTTCCACTTCTCCGACAAAGACCCGCAATACAAGGGCATCGACAGCAAGATCCTGCTCAAGGAAGTGGTGCACCTGCTCTCCCGCGAAGGCTACGAAATCGGCAACATCGACTCGACTATCTGTCTGCAGGAGCCGAAAGTGAACCCGCATATACCTGATATGAAGGCCTGCCTGGCCAAAGTGATGGGTATACCGGAGCACGACATTTCCATCAAGGCCACCACCACCGAGCACCTGGGCTTTGTGGGCAAAAAAGAAGGCGTGGCCGCTTTTGCCACTGTACTCATCTATAAACAATAACAATCACTAACCCTTTTCTTCACCTTACACAAACATGAAGTATAACAAGTTTTATGTGTATGCGCTGGCTGCCTTCCTGACCACGGGTTGCGCCACGACGCCTACCACCACAACCAGCACCACTGCTGAAGCCCCGGTTGCAGACGCCGATCGCCTCCGCGAAGCGGCTCCAAAGTATGCGGCTACTATCACTGCCGCCGACCTGTCCAAGCACCTCCACATTATCGCTTCAGACGAGTACGAAGGTCGCGACACAGGCTCCAAAGGTCTGCAGATGGCGGCCGAGTACATCTCCCGCGAATTCAAGGAAGACGGCTTGGTGGGTCCAGTGAAAACCAACAGCAACCCTTACTACCAGCCAGTTAACCTGGAGCGCAGCCAGTGGGGCGAAGGCTACCTGATGGTCGGCAAACAGAAGTTCATGATGGGGCAGGACTTCTTCGTGCTGGGCGCTTCGCCATACCAGACCGAGCAAACTGCTGAAGTAGTTTTTGCAGGCTACGGCATCGACGCGGACAACTACTCTGACTATGCTAACCTTGACGTGACCGGCAAAATGGTTGTGGTGCTGGGCGGTGAGCCGAAAAGCGCCGACGGCAAGTTCCTGGTGAGCGGTACTGACAAGGCTTCTGACTGGGGCAACGATTTCCGCACCAAGCGCAATGCCGCGACCAAGCGCGGAGCCAAGAGCGTGCTGGTAGTAACTGGCACTAACGCCGGTGAGTTTACGACGATGACACAGCGCTACCGCAATTTCCTGACGCGTCCGTCCATCGGTTTGAAAGGTAACGGCGCCCAGGGTGGCGCAACGGCCGCCATGATGGTGTCGCCACAGGTAGGCGCCGCTTTGCTGGGTACTACGCCTGAGAAAATGCTGGCTTACGCCAACCAGGTAGCCAAAGCGGGCAAACCAACTGCAGGTACGTTCACTGCCGTGAAAGACGTAAAAGTGAAGACCGAGCGTAACAGCACGGCGCTTCCGTCTGAAAACGTGTTGGGTTACATCGAGGGCACTGACAAGAAAGACGAAGTGATTGTGGTAACCGCACATTACGACCACGTAGGTATAGAGGACGGCGAAATTTTCAACGGTGCCAACGACGACGGTTCTGGCACAGTGGCTGTTGTAGAACTGGCCGAGGCTTTTGCGCAGGCCAAGAAAGACGGCTTCGGCCCACGCCGCAGCATCCTATTCATGCTCGTGACAGCCGAGGAAAAAGGCCTGTTGGGTTCTGAATACTACGCCAATAACCCGATTTTCCCGCTGGAGAACACGGTAGCCAACATCAACATTGACATGATCGGCCGCATGGACTTCGACGCGGAGAAGACCAACGACCAGAACTACATCTACGTGATCGGTGCTGACAAGCTTTCTTCTGAGCTGCACCAGATCAACGAGGAGATGAACCAGAAGCACGTAGGGCTGCGCCTCGACTACAAGTTCAATGACGAGAACGACCCGAACCGTTTCTACTACCGCTCTGACCACTACAACTTCGCCAAAAACGGTATTCCAATCGTGTTCTACTTCAACGGTGTGCACGCTGACTACCACAAAGCAACCGACACAGTAGACAAGATCCTTTTCGAAAAAGCTGAGAAGGCTGCGCGTCTGGCGTTCCACGTGACCTGGGAACTGGCCAACCGCGATAACCGCATCGTAGTGGACAGCAATAAAAAGTAATACACTAAACCCGCACCCGCGGCCGTTTAACATAAAAACAATCCGCTTTTATTAGCTTTGAGGAAAACACCCTAACTTTAAGGGTGTTTTTCTTTTTACAGCACTTCCTGAGACCAGCCATTTTCGGGAAAGACCATAGGGTTTAACTTATGAGTAGACTTAAACAGTTTCTGCAGGATGCCGAAACGAAATCATTTGACCTGGGCCACCGCTCCACCATCAAGTTCAACATCGGTAAGTACAATGCCGCTGTGCAGCGTGGCCTTACCCAATACAGTGATCACGAACTTGCCCGCGAAAGGGCTTCTTTTATAAAAACGAACGCCATCAACAACTTAGACAAGTACCTGATGGAATTTGAGTCGAACTTCACGGCCCGCGGTGGCAAAGTGATCTGGGCCCGCAACGCCGAGGAGGCATTGAAGGAAATCGGACAGATCATGAAGCGCAAGCGTGCCCGTTCGGTAGTGAAGTCCAAATCGATGACGACGGAGGAGATCCATTTGAACAATTTCCTGGAGAAGAACGGCATCGAAACCGTGGAGACGGACCTGGGCGAGTACATTGTGCAGTTGGCCGAGCAGCGGCCCTATCACATCGTGACGCCGGCCATGCACATGTCCAAGAAAGATATCGCTGACCTCTTTGTCAAGAAACTCAACATTGCCCCAACCGACAGCGCCGAAGAACTGGTGGCTACCGCCCGCCGTTTGCTTCGCGCCAAGTATACCGAGGCCGAAGTAGGTATAACCGGCGGCAACTTCCTGCTGGCTGATATCGGAGGCGTAGCCATTACCGAAAACGAAGGCAACGGCCGCTTGTCCACCGCTTTCCCAAAAACGCACATTGCCATTGTAGGTATCGAGAAGATCCTGCCTTCCGTGATGGACCTGGACCTGTTCTGGCCACTGCTCAGCACCAGCGGCACCGGCCAGCAAGTGACGATCTACAATACCATCTTCACGGGTCCGCGCCAGGCAAACGAGAAGGACGGTCCGGAGGAAATGTATGTCGTGCTACTCGACAACGGACGCACAGACTTGCTGGCTTTGCCAGAGAAGCGGGAGGCACTCAACTGCATCCGATGCGGTGCCTGCCTCAACGTGTGCCCGGTATACAAGAACATCGGCGGTCATACCTACGAGAGCACTTACAGCGGCCCGATCGGTTCGGTGATCACGCCGCATTACAACGGAATGGCCGAAAACAAGCACCTGAGCTTTGCCAGTTCGCTTTGTGGCGCCTGCACCTCAGTTTGCCCAGTGAAGATCAACATCCATAACCTGCTGTTGCTCAACCGCCGCCAGAGTGTGGAGCAGGGCTATACCGAAAAGAGCGAGCGCACTACCTTCAAGCTGTGGTTAAAAGCCATGAAGAGCCGCAAGCTGTTGAACATGGCACCTGCCGGAGTGAAGAACTTTGTGCTGAAGCAAGTGCTGAAAGATACCTGGAGCAAACGCAGAGAACCATTGCAGGTAGCGCCGAAGTCATTTAACCAGCTTTGGAAGGAGCGGGAGGGGAAGTAGTCTGAATCAGGATTTCTAGGATTTAAGAGGACCTCTACTGCCATGCTTTTTCAGGATTCTCGCGCACGATTGTCATCCCCCTACCCCCTTCGAAGGGGGACTCTGCTATACCTTATTCTTTCTGTCATCCTGAAAGAATCTTGGTAGAAGGGAGGACAGGCAGTTGCTATAACACACCTGTCCCTCTCCTCAAAGAGGGCCCCAACCCCCAGGCGGGGAATCACCTCCCCTAGCCCCTCCTTTTTTCGAGGGCCCCTACCCCCAAAACAGGAGGGGGATTTTCTGCCTTTAACCATATCAGGGTATAGGCTTCGTAGATATAGTAGTTCTTTCGCTATACCGGGTCCAACCACCCCTGCCCCTCCTTGTCCAAGGAGGGGAGTCTGTTTCTGCCATTTCGAAGTATAAGGGTTGTGGCACACACCGCTGGCAAGTATAACAAGACTAACTTGCACGGGGGCTATGAAGCAGATTACTTGAGCCCGGTGCACTTTTCGACGCTCCACTGTTCGAGCGTTCAGCAAGTTTGGAGCGTCTTGATTTTTTTGCTTACTTTTTTCATCAAGGAAAAAAGTAAGTGCCCGCCGCACAGGCGAAGCAATGAAACAAGTTAGGTTGCTATACCTGCAAACTCCGCTGCTTCAGCAAAGCTGTTCCAGGATACTTCTAAAACATAAAAGGCCTGCAAAATCAAATTGCAGGCCTTTTATGTCTTCTTCTCCGCCTGGTCTCCCAGGCAATTATTACCGTCGTCCATACCTTATACCTTTAGAAAATAGCGGGAGTACATGGCTTACGGGAGAACACCGTGGCTTCATTCACGTCTTTCAGGCGGCAGATAAAGCGCGTCAGACGCTCCACACCGAAACCGGCACCGGCAGTTTTAGGCAACAAGCCCGCTTTTGCAACCTGCAGATAGTGCCTGAACGTCTCTTTGTTGGTTCCCACTTCTTCCATCCGCTTCAGGATCTGCTTGTACTCGTGCTCACGCTCGGCACCAGATAGACCTTCGCCAAATCCCTCCGGCCAGATCACGTCGTAGTTCAGGTAAGTGCCGCGGCGGCTTGGGTCCTCTTTGTCGTAGAACTCGCGCTTGTGGTTGAGCAGCCAGAACGGCTCTGTCGCCTCCTCTGATTTAATCGCTTCATAGTCCGGGCCAAGGGCGGCTTCCAGCTTTTCGGTGCGGTATACCGGCCACTTTTCGTACTGTGGCAGCAGCTCACCCCGCAACTCTATCAAAAGTTCTGGTATCTCTTTGTTGAGGCTGGCGAAGATATAGTTGACCAGTTCCTCCATAAACTCCATCACAAAAAATCGATCCTTGCCACGAAACTCGAAGTCTACCTGGGTGAACTCGAACAAATGGCGGCCTGTCTCGGCACGGTCGGAGAACTCCAGGCGCACGTTGGGCGACACGATGTAGAGGCTGTCCAGTTCGGGGTTTACCAAAGCCAGTTGCTTGTGGAAAATCATGGACTTGGTGAGGCTCCAGTGCTGGTCGGCGTATCCGATCGAGGCATCTACCACGCCGTGGTTGAGCGGGTCGGTGATGGGCGAAAGCATGAGCGGCATCAGTTGCGTCAGGCCTTTTTTGAACATAAAGTCGTGCGTGGCACGGATAATACCCTGCTGTACCTTCAGTACTTTGGGCAGGGACGGGCGGCTCAGGTGCTTCATGGTAGCTTCCAGTGCCGTCGGTTCTGTGAGTGTCTGCAATTCCATTCTATCTTATATTTTAACGAATTGATGTATTACAAACTTAATTATCAGCAGTATATATTGAAAGTTATTTAACATTTAATTACTTTTGTTGAAATATGATCAACACAAGACACCTATTGTTGCTTAATTTTTAAAACACAGGATACAAATCGGGAATGGATTCACAAATTGATAAACTCGACCGCCAGATTCTGCACCTGTTGATGCAGAATGTGAACCGCGCCTATACCGACATTGCCAAAGAACTAGGCGTTTCGGGCGGCACGATCCACGTGCGCCTCAAGAAAATGACGGAGATGGGCATTGTGCAGGGAGCTCAACTGCTGATCAATCCTGCGGCCATCGGCTACGATATCTGCGCCTTTATCGGGGTGTTTCTGGAGAAGGGCTCAGCCTACAAGGAAGTGGTGGAGAAGATGCGCCTTATACCGGAGATTGTCGAGCTGCACTATACTACCGGCGAATACAGTATGTTCGTCAAGATCATCTGCCGCGACACGCAACACCTGCGCGAAGTGCTCAACGAGAAAATGCAAGGTATAGCGGGCGTGCACCGCACCGAAACGTTCATCTCACTGGAGGAGAGTATCTCGCGGCAGATTTCGGTGGGGATTGAGTAGGTATAGCAAAGCCGCTCCGGACTGGTCCAAAGCGGCTTTGCTATACCTGGGTTTTATGTTATGCTACTATCGTATTCAGCTATACCTTACTTCAACTTCTGCAGTGCTTCTCTCAACCTGCCCAGCGAGTCTTTGATGCTTTCCAGCGAAGCGCCTCCTACCGACAGGCGGAACCAGCCCAGCTCGGGAGATGAACCGAAGGCAGAGAAAGGCACCACGGCCAGCTTGGCCTCTTCAAGTATGTAAAAGCTGATGTCTTTACTGGTTTGCAGCACCTGACCTGATGGCGTGGTTTTGCCGGCCAGGTCGAGTTTGGCGGAGAGGTATATGGCACCCATCGGCTCGATGGCGTCCACGCTATACCCTTCGTTTTTCAGATCTTTGAAAGCGTGGTAGAGCATGTCCAGGCTCTCGCGCACGTTGTGCTTGAACTCATCCAGGAACACATCCACGGCATCGGTCTGGTGCAGGAACCGGGCGGTTGCCACTTGCTCTGCTTTCGGTGCCCAGGCACCTACGTGGCCCAGTATGGCTTTCATTTTGTCGATCACCACGGTTGGACCGAAAGCATAGCCAACCCGCACACCCGTGGCGGCGAAGCATTTGGAAGTGCCGTCGATGTAAATGGTGTAGTCGCGCAGTTCGGGGCGCAGGTTTACCGGGTCGTAGTGCTGGTGTTCGCCAAAGGTCAACATCCAGTAAATCTGGTCATACAGAATGTAGAGTGGCTTCTCGCCTGCTCCGCGGCTTTTGTTTTCGGCTATCACCAGGTCGCAGATGTCCTCGAGGTCTTTTTTGGAGAACATGGTGCCCGTCGGGTTGAGCGGCGAACACAAAGCCAGTAGCGTTGCACCTTTCAATTGGGAAGCCACATCAGCTGCAGTCGGCATGAAGTTGTTTTTGGGGCTGGTCTCCACCATCACGGGCGTCGCGCTGGAGAGGTGGCAGTAGTGGTTGTTGTTCCACGATGGCGTCGGGAAAACCACTTTGTCGCCCGGGTCTACCAGGGCCAGGTAGGTGGCGTAGATAAGCGGACGGGAGCCACCTGCTACCAGGATGTCGTTTTCAGGGTAGGTCAGGCCGAGCCGGTCGCGGGTGAAATCGGCTACGGCTTTGCGCAGCACGGCCACGCCGTTGGCGGGTGGATAATTGGTATGCCCCTCGGCATAGGCTTCGGCAATGCCAGCCCGCAGTTCGCCAGGTATAGGAAATATTTTGGGGTCGAAGTCGCCGATGGTAAGGTTGCAGATTTGCTCGCCTTTGGCAATCATTGCGTTGACTTCACCGGCGAGCTTGATGATCTCGGAGCCGATGAGGTTTTGCGCCATTTTTGAAACGGTCATGCGCCAGTAAGTTAGTACGCAACAAGATACTAACTTCTGGAAAAAGTATGGCCCAAACGCAGTACAAAAAGCTAATAATTAGGTCTGATTACTGGCTAGACAGTCTCAAGTATACAGGAATGCCTAGCTCAGTCTTACGCTATTTACATGACAGAAATGATTGCTGGCAGGTATAGCAAGGATAACTTGCACGCCTACTACGAAGGTATAGCCTTTGCCCGGTGCACGAAATGGCGCTCCACTGTTCGAGCGTTCAGCGAGTTTGGAGCGTCTTGATTTTTTTGCTTACTTTTTTCATCAAGGAAAAAAGTGAGTGCCCGCCGCACAGGCGAAAAGCCAGCTATGCAATAGCACACTTGCTATACCTATACCTGGGCCAGAGGCCCCATCATAGTAGACACGAGCGTGGACGCTCGCGCCATCGCCATCATTGCTATGCTGCCATACCTAAAACGTACACAAAAAAGTGCCTGCAAGATTTCTATACCTTGCAGGCACTTCTGAAAACAAGAATTATGCGTAGAACGAAGTACTAAAATTTTAAAGTGTTACTTCGTCCGAATAAACTTACCACTTATAATAACTGCTCTCCTCCCCATCATTCAAAATATCGGCAGCGGTATTGGGACTGCGGCTGATGTCAGCCAGTTTGCGCTCGCGCCACACAGCTGCTGATTCACGCACTACGTCGAGGTGGGCATCTGACTTCAGGCGCTCTTCTTCGCGCTTGGCTTCGATCTCGAACTCCTGGCGGGCGGCAAATTTGGCTTCGGCTACCGCCTGGCGGGTATCGTACTGTTTCTGGCGCTCCTGCACCCGGTGCATTTCCTGCGTCGTGCGCTCATGCTCCAGTCCTTTCAGGATGTCGTCGTAAGGACCTTTGCTCGTGATCAGTTTGGTGAAGATCGGAGCTGTTTCCAGACAGATGAACAGCAGCGTAATAAAGAACACCGGTAGCCACGGCAACTGGTTCAGGGCATCGATCCGGGCCATCAGGCCGTCGTAGTTCGAGAAACTTTCCTGCCCTTCGGCCACGGTGCTGTCGTACTGCTTCATCAGGTCGGCGATGCGCTGCTCTTTTACCAGAATCCGGTCGGCGGCACTCGCCTGCAGCAGTTTGAGTTCTTCGTCTACCTTGTCGTACTGGCGCTTTTTCTCTTCGTAGATGGGGCCTCGGCCTATTTTGCCGGTACCGCCTGTTCCGTCTGCTTCAGCTGCCACCTGTTCGTAGAGCTTGTTGCGCTCCTGTGTTTTGGCTTCTATTTCGGCCCGTATACCTGCAATCTCTGACTTGACAGAGTCCACCTCGGCAAACTGCTTGTTCACCAATGTTTTGTGCTGAATGGCGAGCTCGGCCTGCTTTTCTTTCAGGACGGCTTGTATCTCTTTGTCGAATATCTTCAGCTCCAGCGGCTTGGAAATAACCACGGCCAGCACCAGCGCCAGCAGGATACGCGGCGTTACCATTAGCAGCTCTTTCCAGAACCTGCCTTCTTTGCGAATGGTGGATACAATAAAGCGGTCGAGGTTGAAGATAACAGCACCCCACAGCAAACCAAAGCCCACGGCCATCGGTACGGAATCGAACACCGTGTAAAGGGCATACCCGCCCGATAAGCTGGCCAGCACGCCTGTAAACAGAACGGTCGCACCGACACCGGCATACTTTATATGCTCCGACTTAGAGCATTTCTCAAGAATAGTGTCGTCGGCACCGGCGCACCACCAAAAAAATTTCTTCATGTATATTCCCTGTACAGGTTAAAACTGATGCAAAGACAGCATGCAATAACAACGCCTAACTTACTGGCTTTAATACTTTTATCCTTTAAAATGTGACGAACCGCCCCTAAAATGTGACGAACACCGGCTCTCAATCGGCAACAGCAACTGTAGCTGTCTAAGTTCAACCGATTTACGCACTGTCTTACGCGATTTTAGGAGGAGAATATAGACACAGAGACTTTCGACATAATTATCCGATAAGAGCGCAGGTCAAAGAGTTCACAGGTATAGGAATCGTGGACAGGATATAGGGAGACGCGGCATTAGGTATAGGTATAGGTATAGGTAGAAAAAGAAAGGCAGCGACTTCTCCAGTCACGGCCTTTCCATACCTATTAGCCAGAAAACTTTCTAAATTATACTTTTCTACCTTTCTAACTTAAATCAGCTGTTCTCGTCTTCATCCGGAAGGATCTCCACGTCCTGCACCAGCACGAATTTCTCTATTTCGCGAGCTCTTGGAGTATTGGCCAGTCCGCCGAGGGCTGTTTCTTTGTACTTGCGCTCCATGCTCTCGCCTACTTCGCCGAGGGCCGCCACACACTGGTCGACAGGGATAACGGCGTTGACACCGGCAATGGCCAGCTGCGAAGAAGAATAGGCGATAGCGGCCGCACTGGCATTGCGCACAATGCAAGGCACTTCTACCAAGCCCGCCACCGGGTCGCATACCAGCCCGAGCATACACTGGATCGTAATGGCCACCGCCGTGAACACCTGGTCCACGTTGCCGCCCAGGCAGTACACGATGCCACCAGCCGCCATAGCCGCTGCGCTGCCCGTTTCGGCCTGGCAACCGCCCACGGCTCCAGCGAGTGAGGCGTTCTGTTCAATGATGAGCGCTATACCTGCCGCTACCAACAGCGCTTCGTGAATCTTGCGGTCATCGAGTCCGTGCAGTTCCTGCAGCGTCGTGAGCGTGCCGGGCAGTATACCGGAAGCACCGGCTGTGGGAGCAGCCACTACGCGGCCCATGCAGGAGTTCACCTCCTTGGCACCCAGCGCACGCGACACCAGCATCTGAAACTCCGGCGACAGCACCGTTACCGGTGAGTTGGCCACTTTCTTGGCGCTGTTGTTCACCATACCGGAGCGGGAGGTCATGTCTTCGGTGAGGCCCGTCTGCACGGCGTCCTTCATCACCTCGTAGGCCTTGGCGATGTTCTCCCAGATAAACTCCTCGGTGCGGCCCTTCTGCTCTATTTCGTACTCCAGCACGGGCTGGTATAGTGGTTCGCCGGTTTCAGCGCAATGCTTTTCCCAGCTCTTAAAATCGTTGAATAGTAATGACATATCGTATGGGGTATACCTGCCCTGCAGCCTTGGCGCAGGGACGTGTTAAAGTTAATCTAAATTTCAGGAATCAGCTAAACTCCCGCTCCATTTGATAACACGGCTTTCGGGGTTAAACGTTCTGTTTCGGCTGGCGCTTCTGTTTACCTTAACTTATACCTGCCGCGTCCGTTTTTGAGTAGACGAGCTATACCTATACCTGATGGAAAACAAAGACAAAAAACGAGTGGCCATGCGCATACATGGCCGGGTGCAAGGCGTATTTTTCAGAGCTAGCACCCAAGGCAAAGCATTGGAACTAGGCCTGTACGGTTTCGTGCAGAACGAGCCCAACGGCACCGTATACCTGGAAGCCGAAGGTAAACCCGAAGCGCTGAAACAACTGGAAGAATGGGCGCAAAAAGGCCCCGACCGTGCGCAGGTTGAGAAAGTGGAAGTAGAGGAGAAGGAAGGGCTGAAAGAGTTTGATCGGTTTGAGCAGAGGAGGTAGGGTATTGGATGGTGTATAATTATACATTAACTTTATCCTATATAAACAGATCTAGATTTTCATATTACCCTCCACTCAGAACTCGGAGATCAAATAACATAGATGGCAGACACGAACAACGACCATAAAAATTATCTTCATAATCTTTATAAGATAGATGATTCTATTTTAAAAAGCATTGGTGAACTATTATCGAATTCGAATCTAAGTTTCTATCCTCAGATTGATCCTGCAGTTATTGCTAGTTTGGCTAATCCCAAGTTTAATTTAGGTTTAGAGCACTTTAGCGATACCCTAGAAAAACGGTTTTCTAGAGCGAATCAGGGAAGCCTTTTAGATTCTATTCATGAAGCTTATCGGAAAGAGAACCTTGTACTTGTATTAGGAGCTGGCATTTCTATGAGTTTCGGTTTACCAAATTGGGAAACTTTACTACAGAAATTAATGATGAAGACATTAGATAAGGATAAAGAGGTTTCTAATGTATTAAGTCGGTTATTCTCCAAAATCTTCACACCATCATCATTAATTGCTGGGCGATACCTCCAAAAGTATTATGAAAACCAAAACAAGTCTTTTGAAGAAGAAGTTAGAAAAATTCTTTATGATGGGTTTAGCATTAGCGCAAAATCTCCATTAATGGACGAGATTGTAAAGTTATGTGCTTCTCCGGGTAAGAGTCCTAACCTTAACAGTATTATAACTTATAACTTTGATAACATTTTAGAGCAACGATTAGATAAGTTGACAATCGATATTCCATATAAGTCTATATATGGCGTAGGTATCAATGCGGAAAACAGTTCTCTGCCCATCTATCATGTACATGGCTATCTCCCACAGAAAGAGAAGTTAAATGGACTTAACCAAATTACCTTTGGTGAATATGTTTACCACAAACAGTATGTTGATATATACAGCTGGAACAATATCGTTCAAATTAACAAGTTTAGGGATTATAACTGCCTATTTGTGGGAACATCATTAACTGATCCTAATACAAGGAGACTTCTTGATATAGCAAATCAGCAAAAAGGTGACAGCGAGAGGTATCACTATATCTTTAAAACAAAGTATAAAGAAGCTAACATTAAGAGTACGCTAAATATTTTGCTTAATCAAAACTCAGATTTACTGGATGAAAAAACGAAAGCAAATCTTAGTTTAGATGAAACTGCTAAAACACTGGTTAAGACTATTGAATCATTCGAAGAAAATGACATGTCTTCATTCGGAGTAAAGACTATATGGGTTAGTGATTATAGTGAGATCCCACAAATACTAAAGGAGATTCGTAAAGCATAGCCCCCCATGCCCCTCTCCCTCCTCAACCAAATCCCATACCTCACCCCCGATGACATAGCTGCTTTCCTGCCGCTGTGGAAGAAGAAGGTGCAGCTGAACAGGTATGATTTTCTGATACGGCAGGGGCAGGTGGAGCAGGGGCTATACCTGGTGACGAGTGGGGCGCTGCGCATTTACTACCCACTGCCTGAAGAGGAGATCTGTGTGGGCTTCGGCTACCCGCATACCTTGCTGGTGTCGTTCCCATCCTTTGTGGATGGCAAACCCTCCGACTACTACATACAGGCCCTCAAAAAAAGTGAGCTGCTAGGTATAAGCAAAGCCGATCTGATGCAGCTGATAGAGCAGCGGCCAAACATCCGGCGTTTCTGGTACGAGCAGCTCGAGAAGGCGCTGGTCGGCAAGATAGAGCGGGAAGTGGACCTGCTGCTTCCCGAACCGGAGCAGCGGCTGCAGCGCGTCATGCAGCGGAGCCCGCATCTGTTTCAGCACATCCCCAAAAAGTACATCGCCTCCTACCTGCGCATGTCGCCCGAAACGCTGAGCCGGATCAGGTAAGCGCTTCGTAAATCTTGATGCCCGTCAAGGATTGGAGTCAGGCCCTGCTATACCTTTGGTGCGTACAACATAAAACGATGAACGCTATGAACACCTTAGACCAAATCTCCCGCACCGTCGAAAACCAGAAGCACACCGCTATAGCCGCTTTTGTGCCGCTCGAGCTTTCCCTCCTCAATTCCAAACCCGCCCCCGACAGTTGGAGCATTCTCGAGTGCCTGGAGCACCTCAACCGCTACAGCCGCTACTACAACCCGGTTTTGGCAAAGGCTATCGCCGCTAACGCTGGTGGCAACACCGATCAAACCATCAGCTATACCTGGCTTGGTAAAAAATCGCTGGACATGGTGCGGCCGGAGAATGGCAAAAAGAGCAAAACCGTAAAGCACATGAACCCCAACAACAGCCAGCTGGGCCGCCAGACGCTGGAGGAGTTCCTGGACCATCAGACCGAGCTGCTGCAACTTCTCGACAAAGCTAAGGGCGCCAACCTGAACAAGAAGGCTATACCTGTTGAGTTCTTCAAGCTGCTGAAGCTGCGCATCGGGGAGACGCTGGAGTTTGTGGCACTGCACCAGGAGCGGCATTTGCAGCAAGCCCTGAACGTAAAAAAGCAGCTACCTGTTAACCAGGCAGCTGCTTAAAATACTGTCTCTAAACTTTGCTATACCCTACAGCGAGTTGTAGTAGGCCACGAGTTTGGCCAAGTCGCTGTCTTCACGCAGGTTCAGCGCATTGGACTTGATGTAGGTCTCGAGGTAGTCTTTTTTATCCGGTATGGCAGCCAGCAGGGAGCTCTTCGATTTTTTCACTTTCACCGCCTGGTCGCCCTTGGCGATGTAGTAGTCCTCGCTTGCCTGCACCTCTCTGTCGATGGTGGCCGAGCTGTAGTGCTTGCGGTCAAATATCTTTTTGGAGGTACGCTTCAGGAGCACCACCTGCCCGTCGGCCAGCACTTCCAAAAAGGCATTAGGCTGCACCCCATCGCCGGTATACCCTGAGCGGAAGGTGCGCTCTACCGGTTTGTTGTTCTCGACATACCCTATCTTAAACTCCTGCACCGGCTCCAGCAGCTCCTTCACGTCTCCGTTCTTAGTCTTGAAGATGATCGCGTCCTTCACCTGGTCGTACATCAGGTCGATGCCCTGGTACACGGTGCCGTTTTTGAGTGTCAGGGAGCCTTTCGCCCATTCTTTGTGCACGTATGGCGAGCCTGTCATGGTGATGGTGTTGTACTCGTGCACCGGACGGGCCTCCATGTCGTTGGTATGCGTAAACTGCGCCACTGCGTTTGCACTGAAAAGGCAGATGGCCAGCATAGCCAGGCTAAAGCGTAAAACAACTGTTTTCATATACCGCAAGATTTTATTTAAATTATTCTTTTACAAAGAAATACAACACCACCCGCTTTGCCATACCAGGGGAAACAGAAGCTAACAGTGGATGAATATAAGACTTTCTTGTGAATAATCGCAATCGGGCCTGTGGAATAATCTCTCGGCCGTTCTGACCTTTTTCCTAATGCGGCCAAATTTAACTTTCTTGCGCCGAATTTTGTTCTTCCTCTTCAGTCCCTCAGTAAACCGGACTGCCCTACCATGCGCGAAAAAATAGTTAGTTATAGTTTCTTCTTTCTTGGATTACTCTTATTCGGCTTTGCCAACGCCATTGCCGTGAAGGTGAAGTACCTGGGCCTGCACCCCTGGGAGGTGCTGAACGTGGCCCTGTTTCAACACATGGGCTTTACGATCGGAACCTGGAGCGTGCTGGTGGGCTTGCTCTTCGTCGTCATTTCCTGGTTCGTTAACCGCAAATACATCAACGTGGGCACTTTCCTCAATGCGCTGCTCATCGGCCCCTTCATGGATCTGTTCCTCTGGCTTGACTTCCTGCCGTCGGCCACCAACACCTCGCTCGACTACCTGAACCTGGCTGCTTCTGTTATTATAGGAGGTATAGCCGGCGGATTGTACGTGGCGGGCGGAGTGGGCGCTGGGCCCCGCGATGGGTTTATGCTGGCTTTGTCGGAGCGATTGAACACCTCTGTGAGCCGCACCCGCATGGTGGTGGAGTGCGCGATCCTGGGTATAGGTTATCTGCTGGGCGGCCCGATCTTTATCGCCACCTTCTTCTATACCTTCATCATGAGCCCGATTTTCCAGGTCACACTCCGCTTCTTCCAAAGAATGCGCAACAACCTGATCGAGGCGAAAGTGCCGGTAAAGGTATAGCTGTTCATGCACGATGCTATTCATGCACGATTCGGACAGGTCGCGACCTGTCTCTACAAATGCTCCCAAACAGGAAACGACGTTACAGTGTAACATCGCTACATTAGAATCTTCTAAAAGGCTCTTCGGGATTTATCAATCCCGAAGCAAACAGTAAGGAATTTCCTAATCCCCGTGTGTAGGTTTTGGCGCTCTTTCGGACATCCGTGTCCGAAAGTATTTCTGCCGGGGACATCCGTGTCCCCTATACCTGTAAACAAGATCGGAATACGGGGATGTGGACATCCCCAACAGGTGGCTTTCGGACACGGATGTCCGAAAGAGCAATAGATATCCGAAAGAGCATTTGGAAAAGCGGCCAGAGTCCGCCTGATGGCTCACACTCGCGGGACGCGAGCGAGGACGAAGGTGGGACGGTGAAACGCCACAACACATGAACGACGTTACTGTATAACGCCGCTACATTTTAACTCCTAAACTCCCAAATTCTTCAACTCCCAGACTCCCTCGCTTTCACTTCTTCCTTCTCTCCTGTATGCAGGTCGATCCGGAAGAGCTGGTGGCTGTTGGTGCTGGTGACGCAGAGGCGGCCGTTCAGGTATAGCAGGTCGTTGGGTTCGTGCAGGCCAGCCGTGAGGGTGCGCACGCGGTGGCGCTCCATGTCGAGCACTTTGATCTTGCCGTTGTAGGTATCGGCGATGTACACGTCGCTGTCAATTACCTCCAGCCCGACGCAGTGCTGCAGCAGGGCGTCGTCCACGTGGCCGTCCACGTCGCCAAAGTCGAAGAGGCCGCGGCCGAGTGGGGTGAGCACCATGCCTGTTTTGAGGTTGACGGTACGGATGGCGCTGGCTTCGGCGTCGGCTACGTAGAGCACTTCGCCCCGGAGGGAGAGTCCGCTGGGCTGGTTGAAGGCGGCTTCGTCCAGCAGGCCGTCGGTGAGGGCTTCGCGACCGCTTCCGGCAAAACGGTATACCTGCTCGGTCTCCAGATCCATGCGCAGGATCTGGTGGTTGCCGGCGTTGGCGATGAACATACTTTTGCCGTGTATTAGCAGGTCCCAGGGACTGTTGGGGTTCACGGGTTCGCTGCGCTTGTCGTCGTGGAAGTAGTACTCCAGTTCGCCGGTGCCGGCCGCTGTACTGACCATCCGGTGCTGCAGGTCTACTTTGCGGATGGCGTTGTTCTTGGCATCGGCCACATACAGCACATCGCCGAGCAGGGCCAGTCCGTGTGGTTCGTTAAAGGTAGTATCAGCATAACCGCCATTGTTAAAGCCCCGCTCGCCACTGCCGATCACCTCCAGCACCTGCCCCTGCTGGCTCAGCTTCAGGATGCGGTTGTGCCCGCTGTCAGACAGGTATAGGTTGCCTTCGGGGTCGCTGATCAGCTTGGAGGGGAAGGACAGGACATCGGCCTCTGGCTTCTCCGGCTGCACAGATATAGGCGTCTGGTTGAGCGCGTCCTTAAACTCCTCTTTCATGCGCTGGATGTAGGGCCGCACGGTGTTGTACACATTCTCGCCGGCATGTTGCCCCACCACTTTTCCGTTCGGGTCGATGAGCACGGTCGTTGGCCAGGCCCGCACGCCGTACTGGTTCCAGATGGCAAAGTCGGCATCGTTCACCACAGGATGCGCTATCCCGAATTTCTGAATGGCCTGCCGGATGGTTTCGATCTGCTTCTCGGCATCGAACTTGGCGGAGTGTATGCCAATCACGACCAGCACATCGGCAAACTCCTCCTCGAGCCGGTTCAGGTCCGGCACAATGTGCTGACAGTTGATGCAGCCCAGCGTCCAGAAGTCCAGCAATACGATCTTGCCTCTGAAGTCTTTGATAGACCAGTTCCGGTCGGTGTTGAGCCAGCCGTGCGGGGTGTTGATCTCTGGTGCGTTGACGCGTCCGGTGAGCATTTTCGGTTTCGTTTAGTGTGGATTATCTCGTACAGGTATAGACCGGGAAAGGTTGTTTGTATAACGGCCGTGCATTGTGTTCAGGTATAAGCCAGCCTGCGTCGGTTTGTGCGTCGGCCGACGAGGTGGTCACCCACTTTCAACGGACCCATTTGATTCTTCCTTGTTCAACTTAACGCGTGCCCTGCCTCGAGCGGGACAGTGCACAGGTATGATGCCAAGAAGTTATTTTATCGTAAATTTGTGTAAAACTGCTGCGGCGCTATGGAGGAAACTTACCTTTCAGACTTCGGAACCATCCTGCTCTTCCTGATCGGGGGAGCCATCTTCGTGGTGATCGGTCTGTTTACCGCCCGGCTCATCCGCCCCAGCCGACCCAACCCTGAGAAGCTGACCACCTACGAGTCGGGCGAGGAGCCGATCGGTAACTCGTGGGTGCAGTTCAACCCGCGCTTTTACGTGGTGGCGCTCATCTTCATCATTTTTGATGTGGAGCTCGCCTTCCTGTTTCCGTGGGCAACGGTGTTCGGCCGCCGCGACCTGATCGAAGCCACTGACGGCGTATGGGGCTGGTTCGCCCTGATCGAGATGTTCATCTTTATTGGTGTGCTGGCGCTCGGCCTGGCGTATGCCTGGGTAAAAGGCCACCTCGACTGGATCAGACCCAAACCTGTGGTGCCGCAAAGCCGCTCCCGTATACCTAAGGAATTATACCAGCAGGTGAATGAGCGGAAGTACGAAGTGAGAAAGTAGTTCTTGACAAAAGACGTTGTGACAAAGGACAAAAGAGGATAACGGAAGGTATAGACAGGAGTCGATTTTAGGAACCTCCGGCATTAATCATTATTCAATACTCATTAATCAATATCCATTGAACATTCCACAGGACAAGACGGGAGAAGGCGGTGTGATCATCACCAAACTGGACGACCTGCTCAACTGGGCGCGACTCACCTCGCTGTTCCCGATGGGTTTTGGTTTGGCCTGCTGCGCCATCGAGATGATGGGAGCCTACGCCTCCGGCTACGACCTTGACCGCTTCGGCATTATACCCCGTGCCTCGCCTCGTCAGTCGGATGTGATGATCGTGGCCGGTACCGTGACCTTTAAAATGGCTGACCGCGTGCGCCGCCTCTACGAACAGATGCCAGAGCCACGCTACGTGATCTCGATGGGCAGCTGCTCCAACTGCGGCGGCCCCTACTGGGAGCATGGCTACCATGTGGTGAAGGGCGTGGACCGCATCATACCAGTGGATGTGTACGTGCCTGGCTGTCCGCCCAGGCCGGAGGCACTGATCGGCGGCTTTTTGCGCCTGCAGGAGATTATCCGCCAGGAAACCATCCGCGAACCAAGAGCCGTGCAGCAGATCATGGCGAAAAGAATGGGAAAAGGAATGACAAATGAAGAGTTAGTAATGAATAATGCGGAATCTAAGACAACTGAAGAGGCACCAGAAGCAGCAAATGAAAAATTCAGTGAGGGCCCGACAACATCCGAGTCCGGCAGGGAGCAAAACCCGGTAGTTTGAAGTCGCAGTCAGTCATTATTCATTCGTCATTACACATTAAAGAAATCACTCATCCACTCCATCACTAATTTAACATGACCTTCGGGGAGATAAAGGATTTTATAGCGTCACAGTTCGGTCCGGAGGTAATCGTTTCGGAGAACACTGACAACCTGCAACCCTACCTGGTCCTTCAGACGGAGCGCCTGGCGGAGGTATGCCTCGAACTGCACGACAACGAAGCGACCTATTTCGACTTTCTCTCCAGCGTGACAGGTATAGACAATGGTCCGGAAGCCGGCACCATGGAAGTGGTGTATAACCTCTACTCTATACCGTACGACCACCACCTGATGCTCAAAGTGATTGTACCGCGTAACAACACTACCGGGAAGCCTATACCTGTCGTGCCAACTGTGAGCCACATCTGGCGCACCGCCGACTGGCAGGAGCGTGAGATATTCGACCTGGTGGGCATCCTTTTCAAAGACCACCCCGACATGCGCCGCATCCTCTGCGCCGCCGACTGGGAAGGTCACCCCCTCCGCAAAGACTACCAGTTACAGGACTACTACCACGGCATCAAGGTGCCCTACGACCAGCACAACGAGAACAGCGGCTTCCGGGGTGAGCCGGTTAAGTTGACCTCACACGAAGATCCGTTTACTGATAAGCGGGAGAAACCGGAGGCGTAGAAAGTGATCTAGTTCAGCACCTTCTCAAAGCACACACTGTTCTCCACCCCGGCATACTGTCCATAGTTAGGTATGGGCTGGTAACCGTTCTTTTGGTAGAGCGCAACCGCTTCGGGCTGCTTTTTGCCGGTTTCCAGGATGCATCTTTCAAAGGAAAGCTCACGCGCCCATACCTCCAGTTCAGCCAGTATTTGGGTTGCTATACCTTTGTGCCTTCCCTCAGGCAGCACGTACATGCGCTTTACCTCCATGGTGCCCGGTTCGTATTGCTTTATCGCCCCGCAGCCCAGCGCCTTTTCGCCCTCGCAGGCCAGCACCACATGCTTTATCTTGTCGATCTTGTTGTACTGTGCATAAAAGGCATGTTCTTCACCGTCGCGCACGGCCAGGTCTGCATCCAGCAATCTGACCAGGGATACAAAGTCAGGGTCGTCCGAATCGGTTCTTTTCAGGTATAGCATAAGATCAGTGTGATATACTTACTATTGGCTGGCATACTGTTTTTCATGCTCCAGCAGCCATTGCTTCCGCTCTAAACCACCGCCATACCCCACCAGTTTGCCGTTTTTGCCGATAACCCGGTGGCAAGGTATTACGAGGGCTACTCTGTTGAATCCGTTGGCCGAGGCGACTGCCCGCACGGCGACAGGGGTTCCAAGCAACTCGGCCTGCTGCTGGTAGGAGCGTGTCTGCCCATACGGAATCTGCTTCAGGAACTCCCAAACCAGGTTCTGGAACGCTGTTCCCGGTGTGTCTAAACTAAGGGCAAAGGTCTTTCTGCTGCCCGCAAAGTATTCGTCTACCTCAACGCCGGCCTGCCGGATATGCTCGTTCTCCCCCGCCACAATGGGGGCACCCAATAGCCTTTGCAAGTCCTTGAACTCTGTTTCAAGCATCCTCCTGTCAACAAACTCAAGCAGGCATACGCCTTTTTCGGTCGCACAAACGATCATAGGTCCCAGAGGAGTCGTCAGCCGGTTCAACAGGATCACGCGCTTCGATTTACCCTGTTTGGGAGAACTCCCCATCACCTTTTTGTAGGTATAGCCAAAGCCGCTGAGCGATTCGTAACCTGAGTCGAAGGCGGTATCAGTGGCACTTCTCCCCCCTTTCAGCTCCAGCATGGCCTGGTTTATCCTGTACATCCGCTGAAAAGCCTGAAAGGTGATACCGTAATGCTGCTTGAACCACCTGCGCACCAACACCGGGCAGATCTGCATCTGCCGCAAGGTATAGTCGGAGATTTTTCCTTTGGGATTGCTTCTGACCAGCTCGATCGCGGTATTCACCTGATCGGGGGCCAGGTTGGCGTTTTCGGTTGGCCTGCAAATTTTGCAGGGGCGGTAGCCATGGTTCAGCGCGTCTTTGAAAGTGGTGAAAAACTCCACGTTCGTCGCTTTCGGTTTGCGGGCACGGCAGGTGGCAATGCAGAAGACGGACGTGGTTTTCACGCCAACGAAGAAGATGCCCACAAAGCCCTGATCCCGATCAACCAGGGCTCTGTAATAGGTTTCTATTTTGTCTGAATCTGTCACTAACATGGCTCAAACACGGCGTTAAAGTTTCCCTTCCTTTTTACGTTCTGCAGCACATGCGCAAACTGGCCATACATCCCCTCAAAAAGAAAATTACCCATGCTTATGCGCTTCACCCCCAAGGCCTGCAGGCGCTCAAATGCCGGAAGGTTGGGCATACACATCACATTGAGTGGCAACCGGGTGCATTGCGTTACGGCACTGATGTCTTCTTCTCATGTCATGCACGGCACAAAAACACCGTCTGCACCTGCTGCCTCGTAAAGTCGAACCCGTCTGATGGTTTCCTGCAACTGGTCAGGGTGCCCAAGCAGGAAGGTATCTGTCCGGGCATTTAGAAACAGGTCCGTTCCATCTTTGATGAGTGCCTCCCTGATCGTCTCAAGTGTTCTGGCAAAACTGTAACTGTCGCAGAGGCTTCTCTCTTGGTCTACTACGCTGTCTTCCAGGTTGATGCCTGCGACGCCCATGTTGGCTAACACTTTGATGTTTTCCAGGATGGCGGAAGGAGTTCTGCCGAAGCCTGCTTCAACATCTACTGTGAAGGGCAGGCTGTTGCCGGCAGCAATTCTCTTGACCAGGTATACCAGGTCAGCGAATTCCATTTTTTCGCCATCCTCGTAGCCCAGCATTCTGGCCATGGCGGCGCTGGATGTTCCGATCGCCTGAAAACCTTGCTGTTCGGCTATCGTGGCGCTGGCCGCATCCCAAACATTGCAGATCAGGAGAGGCTCAGGTTGCTCGTGTAGTTGTCTGAAAGTCATAACGTTTCTTTTTGCAAAGAAGGCTATCAGGACGTCCGTTCAGCAACCGAAAATTAAACAAGTATTTTTTTCTAACCTAGGTTGTGGCGTAGCTGCCTGGTGGTGCCGTATTTATTTTCAGCATTGTTTACCAGGCAGCCATTGGGCTAAAGCATGTTTTTGCAGAGCCGATCAGCTCTTAAAGAGCTCTATACTGTGGTTCTGGGTTTTGCTTTCTCAAGGCAGCGTCAATACCACATTACCCGTTTTCTGGCCTGTCTCCACATACCGGTAAGCCTCCACGATCTGCTCCAGGGTATAGCGTCGGTCGAACACAGGCTTAAACTCCTTACGCTCGACCAGCTCCTTCAGGAACTCCACGTCTGCTTTGCTGATGGTAGGTATCGGGAACATCACTTTCTTGCCCTTTCTGAGCGGCGTGAGCAGGGCCAGGTATACGTTCTCCCAGTTTTTGCCGAGCTCGGAGGAGAAGTACAGGCCCTTTTCCGTCAGCACCGGTTTGCAGTGTCCAAACGACGTTTTCCCGACGGTATCGAACACAACACTATACATGTGGCCTAGCCGGGCATAATCCTGCTGTGTGTAATCGATAACCACATCTGCGCCCAACGATTTGACGAGCGGCACATGCCGGGTGTGGCACACGGCCGTTACGTGTGTCCCGAAGTGTTTGAGCAGCTGCACCATGGCCGAGCCGATAGCACCCGTTGCTCCATACACCAGCACCGCCTGCCCGCTTTTGACTTTTGCTGCCCGGATATGGCCCAAGGCATAGTGGGCTCCTTCTGTGATGGGGGCGGCCTCTTCGTAGGTCAGGCCTTCGGGTATAGTTGTGAAGGGGTCGTTTTCGTCCAACGTGATGTACTGACCGTGTCCGCCCCATTTCTTGTCGTTGAAGCCGAATACCTTTTCCCCAACCTTTACTGCTTTCACCGCCTTGCCCACCGCCTCCACCTGTCCGGCGAACTCACAGCCAAGTATTTGGCGCTTTGGCCTAAGCAGGCCGCTCCAGAACCTTGAAACGAAATATTCGGCGCTCCGGAAGCCGCTGTCGGTGCGGTTAACGGTCGAGGCGTAGACCCGTATCAATACCTCATTGTCTTTCGGATCTGGTTTGGGAACCTCCCTGATGCTGACCACTTCTGGAGGGCCATACCTGGTATGTACTGCTGCTTTCATGTTGCCGTTGGGAGACATGTCGTTTTTCATCTGCTTAGGAGTGGGGTTTCTGTTTGCTGAGCGATGCCAGGAGGATAACTTTCGAAAGGATGTAAAGCAGGGCTGGCCGAACGAAGCGATAGAGCACCAGGCCCACCAATATCAGGAATGCCCCAAAAGCCGTGGGAAGCACGGCACCGAATGTAAAGGTCATGGCCAGGACAAACCCCAGCAGACACTCGGCCCGATAAAGCGGAAACAGGATGGCGAGCGGAAGCAGCCCTAAAACCAGATAGCCCGTCACATCATTGTACCCAAATGTAAAGAATACGGCAATCAGGACTCCGAACAGCAAAGCGCCAACAAACCTATAGACCACGTGCCGTAATGCTCCAGGTATAGCAGAAGTCTCCCCTTGGCTGGCAAATACCCTTCTTTGGATGCGGTGCAGAAGCAGCCAGGTCAGCAGGGGAAGCAACAGAGCGCCCCACCAATTGGAAATCGCGGGCATGTCTTTGTCTGCCGCGATGTGATGGCTTGGCACGCCTCCGTGAAAATGGTTCCAGACCAGAAGCGACCAGATCGCAACCGTCACCAGTGCCGTGAAATACAGCCGGATTTTAAAGAATCTCTTTTCGTTCATGGTTTCTGCATTGGAGTTCACTCCTTGGTTTATACACTAGGCTGATTTCTGACCATTTCTGTTCACGGTGATCCTGTGCTTATTGCCTGCCCGGCTGAGCTTGAAGCCTGTATCCTGCTATTTTCCAGCATTAGCCTATACTCTGGTAACTGCCCTCGCGAACCGACTCATCCGCTTTTTGAACATGGTATTCCTCTTTAATATAAGGGTTATGATGTACTTTGGCGACCTCAACTGTGGCCTCTTTTAAAATGTCACTCCCCAATGCGATGAAGAGGTTTGAATAAGTAGGAATTCACTCCGATTGTAAATCCAGGTTGTTCTGGTGCGGAGTAGCCGGCAAAAGGTTCTGTCCGGAGCGTATTTGCGTTTAAAGTCGTGATCTTCCAGCTGTTGATGAAGACCTTAGTCTCGATCCTTTCATTACCTGCATAAAGCGTATCTACCGGCCCATGGAAATCAATAATGCCTTTGTCGATAGAGTATCTTCCATATAGGGTGTCTAACTTCACCGGATCTGGAAATTCTGAAACGCCACCATAATCCAATATAATTTCAAAGGTGTTATCAGTCCGGAATTTGATCCTGTGGAATTGCTTGAGATTTCCGTAATACATGTTGTCAACTATACCTGTCACCTGCTCCCACTCCTGTCTTGTCAGGTACTCTTCATAATCCACGCTCTCTTCTTTTTCGCAAGCAGTGAACAGGAAGAGTAAGATGATTGGAAGCAGGTTTCTTTTCATTGTTTGTATTTATGGCACGCACCGTAACGACTTTAATAAACGGAATAAACAACCGGGATTTTATCGATTTCAATAGATAACCCGAACCGGACTATCGAATATACCAAATATCCTCTAAATCATATATTTCTTTCTCAATTATCTCTGTTTCAGAGACCCTTCATAATTCCCCCATTTTTCCGAACTTTGCTAAACTTTCTACTTTTCTAACTTTTTAACTTTCTACCTCCTCTTGTCTACCACGCACAAAGAATACCTGCTGCAGTCGGAGCCGAACAAGTTCAGCCTGGAACACCTGCAGGCGGGTGAAATGATCGTGAACATGGGGCCGCAGCACCCGAGCACGCACGGCGTACTGCGCCTGGAGGTAGTGACAGACGGGGAGATCGTGCAGGAGGTGGCCCCACACATCGGTTACCTGCACCGCTGTTTTGAGAAGCACGCCGAGAGCATGGCCTACAACCAGACCATCCCTTACGTGGACCGCATGGACTACCTGGCTGCCATGAACTCGGAGCACATCTGGTGCATGGGTGTGGAAAAACTGCTGGGCATTACCGACCAGATCCCGAAGCGGGTGGAGTATATCCGGGTGCTGGTGGCGGAGCTCAACCGACTGGCCTCGCACTTTTTGGCCATCGGCACCTACGCCATCGACATCGGGGCTTTCACGCCTTTCCTGTGGCTGCTGCGCGACCGCGAGCACATCCAGCGCCTGCTCGAGTGGACTTCCGGAGCCCGTATGCTGTACAACTACATCTGGGTGGGCGGCTTGTACTACGATCTGCCCATCGGCTTTGAGGAGCGCTGCCGGGAGTTCATCCACTACCTGAAGCCGAAGCTTGATGAACTGGACACGATTCTGCTCACCAACAAGATATTTATTGACCGCACTGCCAATGTAGGCGTGCTGCCGCTTGATGTGGCCATCAACTACGGCTGCTCCGGCCCGATGCTGCGTGGCTCCGGCCTGCGCCACGACCTGCGCCGTGTCGATGGCTACAGCGTATACCCCGAGCTGGAGTTCGACGTGCCGATCGGCGAAGGCATGATGGGCAGCACCGGCGACTGCTGGGACCGCAACTACGTACGGGCGCTCGAGTGCCGCGAGTCGGTGAAGATCATCAGCCAGTGCCTCGACAGGTTACTGGGCGAGCACAAGCGCACCCCGGACTTCGACCCGCAGGCGGCCTGCCCGAAGAAGCTGCGCATGACGGGTACGCAGGAGCTTTACTTCCGGGGCGAAACCCCGCGTGGCGAGCTGGGCTACTTCTTCCGCACCACCGACCGCAGCGACGTTCCTTTCCGCTGCCACGGCCGCGCCCCAAGCTTTGTGAACCTGTCCGTACTGCCCGAAATCAGCCGTGGCTGCATGGTGGCCGACCTTATTGCCATTGTAGGCTCCGTGGATATCGTGCTCGGCGAAGTAGACCGCTAAAATAAAACAGGCGGGAAGCGGCACGATTTTTATAGCTGATGGGTTTATGAAGAGCGCATTTGCTTTCCGGTTCTGGCAGCCCATGTCCTGTCGGGCCGTTGTGCGATAACACTGGTGTTATACAAGCATGCGCGGTTAAACTATTCACGAAACCACCTGACACTACCTTGAAACTATCAAAAATCCTGGCAGTACACTTTCTTTGGCTAAGTGTGCTGGCTCAACCCGTAGTAGCCCAAACGCAGCTCCGTCAAGCCGACGCTATACCTGCTTCGCCCACCCGCTTTTCGCTGTCACCTGGCACGACAGGCGCCTTGCCGCTTTCAGAAACCACATTTGAGCTGCACGACTCTGTCAGAACGATTGTAGCCCTACCTGCCGACACCGTATACCCTGGCCAGAAAAAGCCTTTTACAGAGTCGCAGCTGCGGGAAGGCGATAACCGGCGCTACCTCCTTCGGGCCGTGGTTCCAGCCGCCGCTCTGATCGGGACCGGTATCTATACCATGCAGGACAACGGCTTTTACAGCAGCCACGATGCCCGCGACCTGCGCCACAAGGTAGCTCCGGAGTTCAGCACCCGCGTTGACGATTACCTGATGTTCCTGCCCATCGCCTACATGTATGGCTTCAACGCTTTTTCGTCGCAGAACCGTCACGAGATGCCACGGCAGACAGCGCTTCTGCTGGCTTCCGGCGTGCTTACTTCAGCCATCGTCTGGCCCTCCAAGAAGTTTACCAACATAGACCGACCCAACGGAGAGAATCATGCTTTCCCCTCAGGGCACACTGCCTACGCCTTTACCATTGCGACCCTGGTTGATAAAGAATTTCGCCACAAAAGTCCCTGGATCAGTGTGGGCAGCTATACCCTGGCGGGCGCCACAGGGGTGCTGCGGGTGATGAACAACAAGCACTGGATGGCCGATGTGCTGGCTGGGGCGGGTGTGGGCATCCTCTCGACCAACACGGTGTACTGGCTGCACGACAAGATCTTCAAAAACGACAAAGGGTATAACACGTCGTTTGTGCCTGTGGTGCTGCCCAGCGGCCAGCCGGGAATGGGCCTCTCTGTCAGGTTCTAACCTTTTAAGCAGCGCACAGGTATAGATTGGCGCCTTCTGCTATGTCGGAGGGCGCCAATCTTTTTATATCTTTACCCCTATGCCAATACGCTTCCTTTACCTTGTTCTGCTATACCTGTGCCTGGGCGCCAGCACTGCCCTGGCACAGGTATACCAGGTGCAGGGCACGGTGCGCGATGCCAACACCCGTGAACGGCTGCCCTTCGTGAGCATCGTGGTCAACAACGGCGAAACGGGCACCACCTCCAACCTGAATGGCCAGTACCAGCTCCAGCATAACCAACCAATCACCAGCCTGCGTTTCAGCTACGTGGGCTATACCCCGCAAACCATTCCGGTTGATTCGGTATCACAACTCGATATTACCCTGCGCCCTTCGGCGGCTCAACTGCGGGAAGTGGTGATTCGTTCCGGCATTAACCCGGCACACCGCATCATCCGGCTGGCCAACCAGAACCGCGACCGCCACCGCCTCGACAATATTCCGGCCTATACCTACCGCACCTACAACAAGTTTATCCTGACGGCCAACGCCCCCGACGACCTCGACCTGAGCGATACCCTGCGTATGACGGAGGAGGATTCGTCGGCTCTGCGGATGCGAAACTTGCTTGCCAAACAGCACCTTTTCATGATGGAGAGCATCACCGACTTTGCGCAGCTGGGCAGCAATCTTTCGAAAGAAACCATTCTGGCCACCCGGGTGTCGGGGCTACGGCAGCCAAGTTTTGGCGTGGTGGCAGCTGAGGCGCGGGTGTTCTCGGTGTACGATGACATGCCCGTGTTCTTTGGCAAACGCTACCTGAGCCCCCTGAGCAATGGCAGCATCCGGCGCTACGACTTTGTGCTGCAGGAAACAGCCGTAGTGGGAGCCGATACCGTTTTTATCATCTCGTATGCGCCGCAGCCTGGCAAAAATTTCAACGGACTGAAAGGACTCCTTTACATCAACAGCGACGGTTGGGCCGTGCAGAACGTGGTAGCCGAGTCGCACGCCGATGACAAGCGCGGCCTGAAGCTGCAGCAGCAGTTTGTGAAAGTAGACGGCCGGCAGTGGTTCCCTTCGGAGCTGGACGTGGAGATCACCGTGCAGCAAATCTACATGCGGGGCCACCAGCCCTATGGGCACATCCGTACCTATATCACCAACGTCAACCTGGAGCCACCGCTTCAACGCAGCGATTTTGGGGTGATCGCGCTGGAGCAGCGGCCGGATGCCTGGCGACAACCAGAGCAACTCTGGCAGCAGTCTCGCCCTGATTCCCTGTCGCTCAAAGAGCAGACCACCTACCAGCGCCTCGACAGCGTGGGCCAGGCGCAAAAGCTCGACCGCACCATCCGCACCATGGAATACCTGATGGCCAAGCAGCTGCCTGTCGGCCCCATCAGCCTGGACCTGAACCGGCTGCTGAAGGTAAGTCGTTTTGAAGGCTTGCGTTTAGGTATAGGTGCCCATACCAACAACCTGCTTTCGGAGCGTTTTACGGTAGGCGGCTACTGGGGCTACGGCCTCCGCGACAAGGAGCACAAATACGGGGCTGATGCCGCCGTTAAACTGCACAAACCGTCTGAACTCACGCTTTCGGCCGCTTACGCCGAAGATGTAGCAGAGCCGGGTGGCCGTCGCCTGCCTTTTCAGGAGCGTGCCCTGCTCCGCGATCTGCGTCTTGCCCTTTTGCCTAATCTGGACTATACCACCCAGCGAAGCGCCGGCCTGAGCGGGCGCATGCTGCGCTATGTGCAGTGGCAGGCAGGTATACGGCAAGAGCAGCGCCGCCCGACACTGCCACTTTTCACGCCCGAGCCAGGTATAGGCATGCCGGAATTTAACCTGGCCGAGGTGACGGCAGGCTTCCGCTTTGCCTACGGCGAGCAGTACATGCAGCTGTTCAACCGCATGCTACCCATGCCAAGCCGTTATCCCGTGCTCTGGTTCCAGTATACCCAAGGCATCGACGCCCTGGAAAGCGATGGCTATACCTACAACAAGGTCGACCTGCGTGCGGAAGGGGCCTTCCGGCAGCGCAGCCTCGGCGAAACCAGCTTTGTGCTGGCAAGCGGTTGGGTGCAGGGTGAGGCACCTTTTGTGAGTCTTTACAATGGCTACGGCAGCTACAGCTCTCACTACAAGGTGTATGCCGGTGAGGGGTTCGAGACGATGCGTCCTTATGAGTTCTTCTCAGACCGCTATGTGGCGCTGTTCCTGCGCCAGGACCTGGGCAAGCGCCTGCTCAACACCAAACTCTTCAAACCGGATCTGGTGCTCGTGCAGAACATGGGATTCGGCGACCTGCGCCAGCCTATACCTGAGCTGCAGCCCCTGGCGTATGCCAACATGCGAAAAGGCTTTTTTGAGTCCGGATTGATGCTCAACAACGTCATCAGCTCGGCTTTTTCGGGTGTCGGGGTGGGCGCTTTTTACCGCTACGGCCCCTATGCCCTGCCGCGGGGAAAGGACAACCTCCGGATCAAGCTGACGGCGACGCTGGCGTTTTAACAGAGGGAGTTTGCGCAAGTAAGCGCTGACCTGTTCTATGCCTGAAAGCACCCGTCTATACCTCAAGAACCTCATCTATACCTGCCACAAGACAGTAGCTATACCTGACAAAGGAGTGTAACTGGGTGTTCGCCTGAAAAATGCGCACAACTATCTCAGGTTTCAGAAGTATAAAAACAACGTATGAAAATCCTATCCGCTCCACAAACCCGCGAAGCTGATGCGCAGACCATCAGCGAGGAAAAAATTGCTTCGGAAGAATTGATGGAACGGGCCGCACGGGCCTTTGTGGGTTGGTTTGAGAACAAGTTCACGCCGGAATGCCCGGTCTGTATCTTTAGCGGGCCCGGCAACAACGGCGGCGACGGGCTGGCAGTGGCCCGGTTGCTGCACCAGCGCCTTTTCGATGTGCAGCTATACCTGGTCAACGACGGCGGCCAGACCTCCCCGGATTTTCAGCTCAACCTGGAGCGCCTGCCACACGAGGTACCCCCACACGACATCACGAGCAAAGACCATCTGCTCGCTATACCTGACAAAGCCTGCGTGATCGACGCCCTGTTCGGCACCGGCCTCTCCAGACCTGTCACCGGACTCTATGCCGATGTGATCAACTGGCTCAACGAATACAGCCCCTGCACCGTCGCCATCGATATCCCCTCGGGTTTGTACACGGACAAGCAAACGCCTGCTGAGGGAGCCATTGTACAAGCGCATCATACGGTGAGCTTCGAGCTGCCCAAGCTTGCTTTCTTTCTGCCCCAGCACGAGCAGTACGTGGGCGAATGGCATACCGTACCCATTGGTCTGAGCCCGGCATACCTGGCAGAGGCAAAGTCGAACTTCCAGTATGTGACGCAGAAAGAGATGCAGGGGCTGCTCAAGCCGCGTACCAAGTTTTCGCACAAAGGCACTTACGGGCACGCGCTGCTGCTTTGCGGTGGCTATGGCAAAATGGGGGCGGCGGTGCTTGCGGCCAGGGCTTGTTTGCGCGGCGGTGTGGGTCTGCTCACCGTGCAGACGCCTGCCATTGGCTACGACGTGCTGCAAACGGCTGTGCCCGAGGCGATGCTCATACCTGACAACAACCGCAAGCACCTGTCCAGGCTACTGGAGAGCATGGAGAAATACGACGCCATCGGTATAGGCCCGGGCATCGGCACCGAGCGACTCACCAAAACGCTGCTCGGCCAGCTGCTGGCCACCACCGATCTGCCGCTCGTTATCGATGCCGACGCCATCAACCTGATTGCCAGCAGCGAAAAGCTCAAAGCCCAACTCCCCAAAGGCAAGGTTATCTTCACACCGCACCCCAAAGAGTTTGAGCGGCTGGTCTGCAAAAGCAACAATGAATACGAAAGGCTGGAGGAACTGCGGGAATTCTGCCGGGTATACCAATGCTACATGGTGCTCAAAGGAAGTCATTCAGCCATCGCCACGCCGGAAGGAGACATTTACTTCAACACGACGGGCAATGCAGGGATGGCCACAGGCGGCACAGGCGATGTGCTCACTGGCATTCTGACAGCCCTGGTAGCCCAGGGCTATACCTTAAAAGAAGCTTGCCTGCTGGGCGTATACCTGCACGGACTCGCCGGAGATCTGGCCAAAGGAACGGTGGGAGAGATCGCGCTGATCGCCTCGGATGTGATACAGCACTTGCCACAGGCTTTTCAGCAGCTGCGTCGCTCTTAGCTGACGGCCAGGTATACGAACGCAAAATGCACCAGCATGGCGCCGTCGGCCAGCAGCGCATAGTAGATGCGGGGCTTTTCTTCCGTAGCATTCCACACGATCAGGCCAGCCACCAGAGCAGCGCTCACTAAGCTGACCAGAACAGCGCCCTCTTCCGTCAGCAACACCAGCAACAGGTATAGCAACAGCAGCCCCTGCGACAGGAGCCGGGTATAATTCTCGCCCAGCAAGCCAGGGAAGGTAAGGGTGCGGGTGCGGCGGTCGTATGTATAGTCGCGGATGTCGAACAGCAGGGCCAGCGCCAGGATAAACAGGAAGCGCCGTAGCCAGATCAGCATCACGGAGCTGTCTAACGCAACGGCAGCATCAATCAAAGGAAACAGCACGGTGACGGCCGACCAGACCAGCGCGATCAGGAACACTTTCAGCAAGGGCACACTCCGGAATGGTTTGAGGCGGCTGCTTGCCAGCGGCACGGTATAGCCCACCGAGATCAGCGCAAGGGCCAGCACAAACCACAGATTGATCCGCAGTTCGTAGAGAAAGAACAGCATAACAGCTCCTGCCAGGCTAAGCAAAGCCAACACTGCCAGTTCCCGTTGATGCCGGATGCTCCAGGGCTGGTCTTCTTTGCCCGCCCACCAGCCACGCCACATGCGCTGCAAACTGCTGGTGTTGTAGGTAAAGAGCGTCGCCAGAAAGACAAAGCCCGCCATCGGCAACGACACCTTCAGTCCAGTAAGCAGGTAGGTTTCAACCGTTAATCCGAAAGCGCACAGCGAAATGAACACACTACTATAGAGCAAGGCTTCTATACCTGCTCTAAGCCAATCGGCCAGCGGTTGCTGGCGTCTTATGTCGCTGTGTTCTTTTTTTAGCATCCTCACCTGCAAGTTCGCAATTCAGGCACGGCTTTCAAACCCCGCCCGGCTGTAAATAAAAAAGCCTGACGCAGGTTTACCCCGCATCAGGCTTTACAGGAAAAGTAAAGGTTTAGATTGTGCTTTTTGGTTCGGTTTCGCCAAAGGTAGCGTCATACAGTCTAATGCTCTCCTGGATGATCTCGTAAGCCGGCTCACGGCCCAGGAATTGCTCCACGATCACTTCTTTGTGCTCCAGTTTCTTGTAGTCCTCAAAGAAGCGACGCATTTCCAGCAGGGTGTGCGGAGGCAGCTCAGAAATATCGTTGATGTGACGTACCGACATGTCGTTGTTGGCCACGGCGATGATCTTGTCGTCTTCTTCGTTGTTGTCGATCATGCGCATCACACCGATCACCTTCGCGTCGATCAGGCACATCGGCACCACGTCCAGCGAGCAGATCACCAGGATGTCCAGTGGATCCTTGTCGTCGCAGTACGTCTTAGGTATAAAGCCATAGTTGGCAGGGTAGTTCACCGATGAGAAAAGTACGCGGTCGAGTTTCAGCATGCCGCTCTCTTTGTCCAACTCGTACTTTGCTTTCGAACCCTTTGGAATTTCAATGATAGCAGTAACGACTGCCGGGGCCTCCTCGCCGTAGCTCACGCTGTGCCACGGGTTATTCTTTTCTAAATTCTCCATCATATAATCTTTCTTAAAATCGTCGCAACCAATTGTCCCGACAGGTATTGTTACTTCATTAATTCTTGCAAGGGGCGTCCCACGCTTCCGTTTGGCTCCTGAATGTACAGCCAAGAGGCGATGGTTGGGGCAATATCTGCCACGGCGGTTTCAACGGAGCTTTCGCCCGGCTTCACTTTCCAGCCATACCATACCAGCGGCACGTGCGTGTCGTAGTTGCTGTGCGAGCCGTGCGTGGTTCCTTTCTGCGGGCCGCTTCCGTAGCCTTCGAACCAGCCTGGCTGCAGCACCACCACCACATCGCCGGAGCGCTGGGCATTGTAGCCGCTCTCCACACGCGCCATCAGTCCGCCAGACGCACCTACACGCTGTACCGCCTCAGCCGGAATGGCTCTTGCCACGCCTTCAAAGCGCATCACATAGTTGGCCACCGCTTCCCGCACATCTGCTCTCTTCAGCTTTCTGGCCTCAATCGTTCTGTGGTCCAGGTATACCTGCTGATTGGTGTAGCGTTCTACCCAACGGCCTTTGCCCAACGTTTTGTTCAGGTGCTGCTCCAGCGAGTCGCGCATCACGCCGGAGTTGGCTGTGCCTGCCGGTATCTTCAGCGACTCCATATAAGATGGCACATGTGCCGCACCGTGGTCTGCCGTCAGGAAGATCAGGATGTTGTCTTTGCCGATTTCCTTTTCCAGCAGGTTGATCAGTTCTTCGATCTCACGGTCGAGGCGCAGGTATACATCCTGCACTTCAATTGAGTTGGGGCCGAATGAGTGACCGGTATAGTCGGGGGTAGAGTAGCTCAGCGCCAGGAAATCAGTATGCTTCCCCTTGCCCAGGTTCTCACCGCGCAGGGCTGCTTTGGCAAACTCTGTTGTTAAAGTGTTGCCGGCAGGTATGGAGCGGATCAATTCATAATCTTTGCCACGGAGGGCAGGGATGTTGTGCGGAAACACGGGTTTTTCTTCGCCTGGCAGCGCACGCTCCCAGGGCATGTCGTCTGCTGTGCTTTCGGTGTACTGCTCAATGGGCAGGAGCGTGTTCCATACCTCTCCCAGCAGCTTGTCCGGATACTTTTGGTTGTTGAACTCCTGTACCCAGTTTGGGAGGCTGTTCGCGTAAAACGTGCTAGTGATCCAGTTTCCGGAGGGTGAATCGAACCAGAAGGCGCCATTGGCGGTATGGCCGGCTGGCAAGATCGAGCCTCTGTCTTTCAGGGCTATACCGATCACTTTGGACTGCATGTTGTTGGAAAGGCGCAGCTCGTCTGTGATCGTGGTCGTGAGCAGGTTCCGCGGCGACATCAGGCCGGCATCCGAGGTGCTGCCTACCGTTTTCACGGTCTTGTCTTCCACACAATACACTGACTTGCCTGTGGTGCGGTCATACCAGTTATTTCCGATAATACCGTTTAAGGCAGGTACGCTACCGGTATAAACGGACGCGTGTCCCGGACCGGTATACGTTGGCACATAACTATACTGGTTGTTCTTGAAGTTGAAACCCTGTCTGACCAGTCTTTTAAACCCGCCCTCGCTATACTTATCCCAGTAGCGGTACAGAAAGTCGTAGCGCATCTGATCCACCACGATACCCACTACCAGCTTCGGCCGACTTTCTACGCCTGTCACAAACTGGTTTACCTGTTCTTTTGCTACGCTCGGGCTGTTGCCAGTATTAGTTGTAGTACAAGCCTGCACAGCAATTAATAGTACTGCTGCAACTAAAGTCTGAATGCCGGATCTAAAACCGCTTAACTTCATGTGTTTGTTGTTGAGTTTCTCAAATATAGGCAACACTTCCCGACTAACCGGCTAGCATACTTACCCGTACTCGATGTTTTAACAAAAATATAACACACTGTATTATATCCCCAAAAAAAAACGCCCACCAGGTGTGATGGGCGTTGCTTTTCTATCTGGTAATTCAATTTATTTTGCAGCAAGCGCCTCTGCACCACCCACGATCTCGAGAATCTCCTTCGTGATGGCCGCCTGACGCGTCCTGTTGTAGGTAAGCTTCAGTTCTTTCAGCAGTTCACCTGCGTTTTCTGTCGCCTTGTCCATGGCAGTCATTCGGGCACCGTGCTCGGAGGCATTCGACTCCAGCACCGCTTTGTATACCTGAATCTTGAGCGACTTCGGTATAAGCTCCTCGATGATCTGCTCTTTTGAAGGCTCAAAGGTATAGTCAGATACCATGCTGTTGGCAGTTTCCTCTACTGGCTTATCCTCGATAGGTAAAAACTGCTCCGTGCGCACAATCTGCGTCGCCACGTTCTTGAACTCGTTGTAGATGATGTCCACCTGATCGAACTCACGGGCTATGAAACCATCCATGGCACGCTCCGCTGCAACGCGTACGGTGTCAAAAGAAAGGTTTGCGAATGTGCCGGTGTAGTCACCAATCACTTTATAACCACGCTTGCTCAGAGCCTCAGCACCTTTACGGCCAATCGTCAGGAAGGTAAGGTTACCGGCCTCATACTGGCTGCGGTACTTGCCTTGTGCCAGTACATTGGCTGCTTTAATGATATTTGAGTTAAAAGCACCCGCCAAACCACGATCAGACGTCACCGCGATCACAAGTACCCTGTTCGCTTCACGCTTTTCAGAGTAAATGTTCGACACAGAGCCTTCTGTCAGTTGAGACAGGTTGGCCAGGATGCCACTCAGACGCTGCGCATAAGGACGCATACGCAGAATGTTGTCTTGAGCACGTCTCAACTTGGCAGCCGCCACCATTTTCATGGCTTTGGTGATCTGCTGCGTAGACGATACAGATGTAATGCGGCCTCTAACCTCTTTTAAACTTGCCATATTATGTATGATATGAGCATAAAGTTAGAGACCGCTTTTAACCAGCAGTCTCTAACTTATAACCAACTATTACTTTTTGTAACGGGCAGAAAGCTCTCTGGCCACCTGCTTGATAACACCTGTCGTCTCGTCGTCCAGCTTTCCAGCCAGCAGCGCGTTCAGGGTGTCCTGGTGCTGGGCACGCATGGTGCGCAGGAAGTCTTTCTCGAACGTTCTAACTTCGTTCACAGGCACGTTGTCCAACAGACCGTTTGTAGCGCAGTAGATAATGGCTACCTGCTCAGCAACGGATACCGGAGAGAACTGTGGCTGCTTCAGGATCTCAAGGTTACGACGACCACGCTCGATTGTCAGCTTAGTCGCAGCATCCAGGTCAGAACCGAATTTCGCAAACGCTTCCAGTTCACGGAACTGCGCCTGGTCAAGCTTCAGCGTACCAGATACTTTCTTCATCGCCTTGATCTGAGCGTTACCACCCACACGCGATACAGAGATACCTACGTTGATCGCAGGACGGATACCTGAGTTGAAAAGGTTCGTCTCGAGGAAGATCTGACCGTCAGTAATTGAAATTACGTTCGTTGGGATATAGGCGGAAACGTCACCAGCCTGCGTCTCGATGATTGGAAGGGCAGTCAAAGAACCGCCACCCTTCACGAGGTGCTTGATAGAGTCTGGCAAGTCGTTCATGTTACGAGCGATCTCGTCAGAAGCGTTTACCTTAGCGGCACGCTCCAGAAGACGGGAGTGCAGGTAGAATACGTCACCAGGATAAGCTTCACGCCCTGGAGGACGACGCAGCAGCAGAGACACTTCGCGGTAAGCCACGGCCTGCTTGGAAAGGTCGTCATAAACAACCAGGGCAGGACGGCCGGTATCGCGGAAGAACTCACCGATAGCCGCACCAGTAAACGGAGCAAAGAACTGCATTGGAGCCGGATCAGAAGCAGAAGCCGAAACAACCACTGTGTAATCCATCGCGCCACCTTCAGTCAGTGACTTTACAACCTGGGCTACTGTAGATGCTTTCTGACCTACGGCAACATATATACAGAACACGGGCTGTCCTTTTTCGAAGAACTCGCGCTGGTTCAGGATGGTGTCAATCGCAACGGCAGACTTACCTGTCTGACGGTCACCGATGATCAGCTCACGCTGGCCACGGCCGATCGGAATCATAGAGTCGATCGCCTTGATACCCGTCTGCATTGGCTCGTTTACCGGCTGACGGAATACCACGCCTGGTGCTTTACGCTCCAGTGGCATGTCGTACAGTTCGCCTGCAACAGGCCCTCTGCCGTCGATTGGCTGACCCAGTGTGTTAACCACACGGCCGATGATGCCATCACCTACTTTTACAGAGGCAATACGGTTCGTTCTTCTTACAGTGGCGCCCTCTTTGATTTCGCTGTAGTCGCCAAGCATTACGGCACCTACGTTGTCTTCTTCCAGGTTCAGAACAAGCGCCTGAAGTCCGTTCTCAAACTCTAATAGCTCACCAGACTGTGCTTTGGAAAGGCCATAGATACGAGCGACACCGTCACCCACTTGCAGTACTGTTCCTACTTCTTCCAATTCTGCCTCAGAACGGAAGCCAGATAGCTGCTCTCTTAGTATGGCTGATACTTCGTCAGGTCTTACTTCTGCCATGGTTATAATTTATTGATATAGGGGTTGTCTTTAAATTTATTTCTCAGCTTGTTCAGGTTATACTTCACAGAGCTGTCAATCTGCTGATCACCCACGCGGAGCACGAAGCCACCGATCAGGGTCGGATCAATCTTTTCTTCTAATTCCACACGCTGTCCAGTCTGGGCTACCAGGCGCTGGCCAAGTTCGTTGCGAAGCTCTTCTGAAAGCGGCACTGCCGTGGTTACGCTGGCAGTTGTGATGCCTTTGTACACATTGTACTGATTCGTAAACTCAGGAGCGATAAACACAAGCACAGACTCTCGGCTTTTTCGGGCCATGATCTCAAAGAAAGCCAGTGTAAGGTCGTTCACTTTGCCTTTGAATATCGCATTGATCACAGCCAGCTTCTTGTCTGACTTCACAACTGGGTTACGCATCAGGAGCTTCAGGTCTCTGCTCTGGTCAAGTACTTTGGCGAACATATCCATGTCCTCCTTCACTTGCTCCAGCACGCCTCTTTCCTGTGCCAGCTCAATCAGTGACTTTGCGTATCTCGAAGCAATTCTAATTTCTGACATATTGCTTTATTATGGCCCTCCTGCTATGTCAGCAGTCTGGCTATGTTGATACGATTAGTTAAGCGTTACTTCTTTGATGTAATCCTTGGCAAGCTCCTGCTGTGCCTGTGGGTTACTCAATTCTTTGCGCAGGATACGCTCAGCGATGTCCACTGAAAGCACGGCAGCCATGTTCTTCACTTCCGTGATGGCGGCACGCTTCTCGTTTTCGATGGACTCACGCGCCTGTGCGATCATGCGCGAACCTTCTTCGTTTGCCTTCTGCTTCGCCGTCTCGATCAGGGCATTGCCAGCATCAGAAGCTTCCTTCAGGATCTTGTCACGCTCCATGCGGGCCTCGGCCAGCAGTTTCTCGTTCTCAGCCTTCAGACCCTGCATCTCCAGCTTTGCTTTTTCAGCGGCGCTCAATGCGTTTTCGATAGAAGTTTCACGCTCATGCAGGGCGTTCATGATTGGCTTCCAGGCGAACTTGGAAAGCAGGAACAGCACAACGATGAACGTCACCGTCTGCCAGAAAATTAAACCTATACCTGGGGTTACTAATTCCATTGTGTATGAATTTGAATAATTAGGTTTTAATCAGTTCACCGGCTCTCACCGGCAGGGCTTTTAACTATTTAACTATTTTGACCTCTCCGTCCGGACCATGCGTCCGGACGAGAGACCAAATACAAAGGATATTAGCCTTTGAAAGAGATTAGCAAGCAAACTACCACACCGAAAAGTGCAACACCTTCGATAAGGGCAGCCGCGATAATCATAGCAGTCTGGATTTTACCACCAGCTTCTGGCTGACGCGCGATAGACTCCATGGCTGAACCACCAATTCTACCGATACCCAAACCAGCGCCAAGGGCAACCAGACCAGCACCGATACCGGCACCCATGATAGCCAAACCGAAGTCGGTTGTAGCTGCTACTGCTTGAAGCAAAATTGCTAACATAATTATAGTTATATATAGTTAAAAAATAAAAAACAGATTAATGTGCGCCGTCTCCGTGGCCGTGATCGCCCACGTGGTCATGCTCCTCTACTGCGCCACCGAAGTACATCGCTGACAGCAGGGTGAAGATGTACGCCTGCAGCAGGGCTACCAGTAACTCCAGGAAGAACATGAAGATGGCAAACGCCACGCTTATCGGTGCTACCGCAACACTTTGAAAGATAAAGATGAGGCTGAACAGCGACAGGATGATGATGTGACCGGCCGTGATGTTGGCGAAAAGTCGAACCATCAGGGAGAATGGCTTTGTCAGGATACCGATCAGTTCCACCGGAATCATGATGGGAGCCAGCCAGGCAGGTACGCCAGGCGTAGCAAATATATGCGACCAGTAACTCTTATTGCCGCTAAACACAGTGATCAGAAGCGTCAGTGTGGCCAGTACCAGCGTTACCGCGATGTTACCGGTCAGGTTGGCGCCACCCGGCATCAGGCCGAGCAGGTTGTTAAACCAGATAAAGAAGAAGATCGTCAGCAGGTATGGCATGTAGCGCTCATACTTCGGACCGATGTTGCCCTTGGCGATTTCGTCACGCACGAAAATGATGATCGGCTCGAAGAAAGACTGAATACCGTTCGGTGCTTTCCCTCTGTTTTTCTTGTAGCTTCCGGCAATGGTCAGGAACACGGCAAACAGCAGAATAACACTGGCAAAAAGAGACGCCACGTTTTTCGTTATAGAGAAGTCCAGAAGGGAAGACTGATCTGCTGCCGGCTGTCCATTGGCATCCGCACGGTAGATATGGCCGTGGTTCAGCACATAGCCTTCGTAAGGCACCAGCGCATGGTTTTCGTCATAGAAGTTACTGGATGAAAACACCTTTGGCGTCCCGTTATCAATCAGGATAACCGGGAGGTATAGCGTTACACCGTCAGCAAAATGCCAGGTGTAATCATCCGCGATGTGATGCATGATCAAGTCGCCTGGCTTGAACTCGCCGCCTTCCGCTGCAGCCTCTGCATGGGCAGAGATCGTAAGGAAGGAAAACAGTAAAATAAATAACTTCTTCATTAAGAGAGATTTAGAAGCAAAGTTAAAATCTACAAAAGCTATTTCTAGCTTTGCTTTTTCAATTGCGGTGCGAAGTTAGTTATTAAGCTGTAGATTTCAAACCCGGTAAATAGAAAATATAACGCGAAGAAGTTGAAAACGAACTGCAGCTCGTTCTCGGAGTACATGTAGATGTAAACAAATATCACAGCGATGCTGAGAATCATCCGGAAGCCCATCGAGCCAAAATAGTACAGCTGGAAGTTATCCGGGTCGTAGCCCACGCCCAGCCGCGACACATAAAAGGCCAGGGCTGTGACAAAGACCATAAAACCTAAAATATACCAGATTAGCGGGTGAAGGAGTGCTGTGCCAGTATAAAATGAGAGCAGGCCGATGCCGATGCTCACAACACCTGTGAAAATGAGGAGGTTTTTAAAGAATTTCAATGCGCTTACTTTTTATTTAAGGATACTATTACCAACACCATAGAGGCCACCACCGCCAAAACCAGCAGCACGATCGTCATCCAGGGGTTCTCGTTGCCCATGTAATCGTCCAGCTTCGACCCGCCCCAGGCGGCCAGCACCATCGCCCCGATCATCTGGAAGGCCAGCCCTGAATACTTCAGGTAGCCTTTAAAAGAGTCCTCGCCCTTCGGCTTTTGTTCGTCTGGCTGTGACATGCGCTGGGTTGTTTATCTGCGCTGGGTTGTTTATCAATGATTTACAAAATTACACTTTTTTCATGGGCTTCTGTGCAATTCCACTTTAATTCGCCAGCTTTTCGGTGCGTTTCCGCAGCCTTCTGAGGCCTGAAACCATTTCTTATTTTCTATAGTTCAATAGCGGACTTCAGGCTTTATTCCCGGGCCCTTACATAATTGGCATATTATTGTATTTTTGTAGATGGTTTTCAGCTTGCGCGCCGTTTCAGCTTGGATACTTTCAGGTATAGCCAGGCCGTTATCATAAGATAAGCGCAGGGCGGGCCATTTATGCGGCACATAATCGATACTTTGAGCAAAAACTCACCATACCTTCTCTTCGTGCTGGCCTGCCTCTTGCTGGCGGGCTGTTCTGCTGAGCGCAACAATCCGCTCAGCAAAGCCTATCATAACACCACGGCACGCTACAATGGCTACTTTTTAGCGAAAGAGAAACTGGATGCCATCGAAAAAAGCATACAGGACCAGACCGTTTACGATTACAACAGGCCTCTGCCCATTTTCCCGCCCATTGACTCTGCCACCTATAAGGCGCACGTCGCCGACCTGGAGGATGTCATCAAAAAGGCTTCTTTCCCGATTCAGTACCACCCGAACAGCAAATGGATCGACGACAGCTACCTGGTCATCGGCAAGGTGCGCTTCTATGAACTCAACTTTCCGGAGGCCGCCCAGACTTTTAGGTATGTAAACTCCACAGGCAAAGACCGCCACGTGAAACACGAGGCGCTAGTGTGGCTGATGCGCTCTTTCCTGAAACTAGGGGAGACAGACAATGCCTGGCAGGTATCGGAGTTTTTGCGCAAGGAGCGCCTGAACCGCGACAATGCCCGTGAGCTATACCTTACCCGCGCCGAGTACCACCTCATGCAAGGCGATACTGCTGCCGTAATCGAGAACCTGGACCTGTCGCTGCCGAACTTCACGAATCGGGATGCCCAGTCGCGCGTGCGCTTTTCGCTGGCGCGGCTGTACCAGGACCGTGGCCAGAGCAAAGAGGCCTACCAGCAGTACAGCCGCATCCTGCGCCGCAACCCGCCTTACGACCTGGGCTTTTTCAGCCGCCTATACCTGGGCCAGGTGTCAGAGCTGGACGATGCACAGGACCTGAACCGCATTGCGGGTTACTACCAGAAAATGCTGCGCGACGAGAAGAACACTGAGTACCGCGACAAGATCTATTACGAGATGGCTGTGTTTGAGCGCCGCCAGCAGCACTACGACAAAGCACTGCAGAACATAGAGGAGTCCCTGAAAACACCGGGCACTATACCTAACCAGAAAGCCTATACCTATTTGCTGGCCGGTGAGATCTATTTTGAGAACCTGAACAAGTATGATCTGGCGCAAGCCTACTACGACAGCGCCGTGCAGGTATACCCGCAGCAGGCCCTGGAATATGAGCAGGTACTCGAGCGCCGCAACGTCCTGGCTGACTTCACCAAGCAGTACAACACGATCCAGTTGCAGGACAGTCTGCAGCGACTGGCGTCTCTAAGCGAAGGCGAACGCCTGGCTTTTGTTCAAAACCTGGTACAGCAGGAAGAGGAAGCGCGCCTACAGGAGCAGGCCAAACAACTGGAGCAGGAAAAACAGCGCCAGGGCCGACGCGCACAGGAGCAACAAGCAGCTGTAACCGTTGGAGGCCGTAATAATCCGGCGGCTGCGGCAGGAAACGGCAATACAGGAGGCGTATTCTATTTTGATAACCCGGCCGCCCTGGCCACAGCCCGTTCTGAGTTCGTGCGGCGCTGGGGCGATCGACCGCTGCAGGACAACTGGCGACTGTTGAGCCGTGGCGAGACTGTGGGAGGTCAGGAAGAAGTGGTAGCGATGGACGCTCCTGCCGACACCGCAGCAGCTGAAACCGAAGAAAGCCGCTCCGCCCGACTGCAGACACAGGTCGATACCTACCTGCAGAACATCCCGACCACCACGCTGGCTTTACAGCAATCCGAGAAACTGCTGGAAGATGCGATGTTCCGACTGGGCAATATTTATGCACAAAAGCTCAACTCACCGGAAGACGCGACGGCTACTTACGAGAAGTTTCTGCAGCGATTCCCGCAATCCGAGCATGCGGCCGAGGCACACTATAGTCTATACCTGATTTATAGCCGGGCAGGCAGTGAGCAGAAAGACATTTACTATGCTAAGATCAAGCAGCAGTTTCCGAATACGATCTATGCCAAACTGGTAGACGACCCGAACTTCCTGAGTCAGAACGCCCTCAACAACATCAAGGCGCACGCCCTCTATGACTCTGCTTATGCACAGTACGAACAGGGCGAATACCAGCAGGCCACCACGTTGCTGACAGAACTAAGCCAGGTATACCCGCTCAACGACATTCCGGACAAAGCAGCTTTCCTGCATGTGATGATCACAGCCCGTTCCGAAAGACCCGAGTTGCTCCGACAGCAACTGCTCGCCTTCAAGCAACAGCACCCATCCAGTCCGCTGGCCCCGCGCGCCGACGAGTTGCTGAAGCGCTACCAGGACCTCGAAAGCAAGCAACAGCTCCGTCAGGAAGCACCGGCGGCGCCTACCGCCATCAAACTAGACGAGCGCACACCAGAGCAACGGGTCAGCAACAGTATCGCAATGGCATCGGCACGCGAACGCAACACAGCAGCACAGCAGCCGCGCCCGCTCAACCTGAATGCTATACCTGATCCTATACCTGCCCGTCAGGATACAACCACTACCGCTGCCCAGACTGGCACGCCTTTGGATACAACAGGTATAGCACAAGACACCGCAAGGGCTCAGGCACCAGCAGTACAGCCGCCTGCCGCTGATCCAATGGCCTATACCGGTGTCCCTGATTCGGCTTACTATTTTGTAATGCTATACCCGACGGAGCATGCCGCTTTCAAGGACATTGGGGCTAAGTATGAGAAGTATAACAACACTTACTTCCGCAACCAGAAGCTGGCATTGGAGCAGCAGCCTTTTGATGCTGGCAGAGGTGTACTGCTGTTGCGGGCATTTCCGAACATGAAAGAGGCACAGACTTATACCATAAAACAAAAAGCGCCGCAATCCCCGATAGGCAAAATTCGAGGCGTAGAATTCATTACCTTTGCAATATCATCCGCGAACTGGCAGAAGTTGCTGCAGAAGAAGGATGTAGAAGAATATCTGAATTACTTCAGAACGAATAATTAACATGGCAACAACCACCCGCCCAAAACCAAAAACGGTATTCCCTAAGATCATTTCCACACTCTGGCTCCTCTTCCTGAGTGGCCTGGCTGTGTTCATACTTTACATTTATGCGGTCAGCGTCAATTTCCTGAATTTGTTCGGGGACCTGCCCAACATGCGTACCCTCGAGAACCCGAAAAGCGCCCTTTCCTCGGTGCTTTACTCAGCCGACAACAAGGAACTGGGCAAGTACTTCCGCGAGAACCGCACCCCAATCGAGTTTTCGGACCTGCCTGAGAATTTTGTGCATGCCCTGATGGCAACAGAGGACATCCGTTTTGAAGAACACTCAGGTATAGACCCGGAGGCGATGGCACGTGTGGCCGGCTCCCTGATGATCGGCGCCTCTAAGGGCGGTGGCAGTACCCTCACGCAGCAGCTGGCCAAAAACCTGTTCCGTACCCGTGGCGAAGAACTGAACAACGGCTACCTCAACGACAAGCCGGGCTTTCGTACGCTTATCCACAAAACAAAGGAGTGGATCATGGCCGTGAAGCTGGAGCAGTCCTATACGAAGCAGGAGATCATGACCATGTACCTGAACATCTTCGAGTTTGGCAGCAACGCCTTTGGCATACAATCGGCTTCGAAGACGTTTTTTGGTAAAAATGCCAGCGACCTGGAGGTGCAGGAGTCAGCCGTGCTGGTAGGTCTGTTCAAGAACCCCAACTTCTATAGCCCGAAATTCAACCCGGAAAACTCGAAGCATCGCCGCAATGTGGTGCTTTCGCAGATGGTGAAGTACGGCTATATGACGCAGGCTGAGTATGACAGCCTGAAAGAAACTGATATCGCGCTAAAGTACCGTGTTGAAAACCAAAACGTAGGTCTGGCACCTTATTTCCGTACCGAAGCCAGCAAGTTTTTGCTGAAGTGGTGCCGCGAGAACGGCTATGACCTGTATGCCGACGGCCTGAAGATCTATACTACCATCGACTCGCGCATGCAGCAGTATGCCGAGCAGGCTGTGGAGGAGCACATGAAGGACCGCCAGAAAGAGTTCTTCTCCCACTGGAAAGGCCGCAACCCCTGGATCGATCGCCAGGGCAAGGAAATCCCGGACTTTCTGCAGACAGCCATTAAGCGGACCGACCGCTACCGCAACCTGAACAGGCAATTTGATGGCAACCAGGATTCTATCAACTTCTACCTGAACAAGAAGATCCCAATGACGATCTTCACCTACGACGGGGAGAAGGAAGTGATGATGAGTCCTCTTGACTCGCTTAAGCATTACAAGCACTACCTACACACCGGTTTCATGGCCATGGAGCCACAAACGGGCCATATCAAGGCTTGGGTGGGTGGCATCAACTACAAGCACTTCAAGTACGACCACGTGAAACAGGGCGCGCGCCAGCCGGGTTCTGTGTTCAAGCCTTTCCTGTACACCGCTGCCATCGAAAACGGCTATTACCCATGCTACGAAACGCTCGACACGCAGGTGTGTATACCTTTGGGCGACGGTACGATGTGGTGCCCGAACAATGCCGATAATAAGTTCTCCGGCGAAAAGTTCACATTGCGCAAAGCCATGGCCCAGTCCGTGAACTCTATCTCTGCTTTCCTGGTAAACAAGCTCGGCGCTGAAACACTGGTTAAGACAGCCAGGCGCATGGGTATCACTACCCCGCTCGAGGCGAATCCATCACTCGCATTGGGTGTAAACGACGTGACACTCTATGACATGGTAGGCGCGTACGGCACATATGTGAACAGCGGAACCTGGATAGAACCAAATTTCATTACCCGTATCGAAGACAAGCACGGTAACGTGTTGCATGAGTTTGTGCCAAAGACAGTAGATGCGCTCAGCGAAGAAACTGCCTATATGATGGTGCATATGCTAAAAGCGGCTGCTGAGCCGGGTGGTACTGCCTATTACGGCCTGCGCCACCGCAACGGACTCAAAAACGAGATTGGCGGTAAAACGGGTACGACCCAGAACTACTCGGATGCCTGGTTCATGGGCATAACGCCTGATCTGGTGGCAGGTGCCTGGGTGGGTGGCGATGACCGCTCTATCCACTTCCGTACCATTGCGCTGGGTCAGGGTAACAAACTGGCGATGCCGATCTATGGTAACTTCATGCAAAAGGTATACGCCGACAAATCACTGGAAAGATCAAAAGACCCGTTCCCTAAACCTTCTACGCCTTTATCGGTAGAATTAGATTGCGCTAAGTATAACAATGGCATGCCGGTAGACTCTTCGCAGCAAGACGAGTTTTACCAGGTTCCTGCCCCGATCGACTTAGATGCTTTCTAATGAAAATTAAGCATGGCTGCAAACGAGAAGCTGCGGGAGAAGATTTCCCATTTACCACATAAACCGGGCATTTACAAGTTCTTTGATGACGAGGGCATCATTTATGTAGGCAAAGCGATTGATATTAGGAAGCGTGTCAGCTCCTATTTCAATCGCTCTGCCCAGCATAATAAAAAAACGCTTAAGCTCATCTCCAGGATCAAGGACATCGAGTTCACGATTGTGGACACGGAGGCCGACGCTTTTTTGCTGGAAAATAACCTGATCAAACAGTACCAGCCCAAGTACAACATTCTGCTCAAGGACGGGAAAACCTATCCGTATATTTGCATCGTGAACGAGCGTTTCTCTCGGGTCATCAGCACACGCAACAAGATAAACGACGGTTCCCGGTATTTCGGTCCCTACCCAAGCGGCACCACCATGCACATCGTGCTGGATCTTATCCGGACGCTATATCCTCTGCGTACGTGTACCTATAATTTGTCCCCGGAGAATATTGCTGCTGGCAAATTCAAGGTATGCCTGGAGTATCACATCGGCAACTGCAAAGGCCCTTGCGAAGACCTGATAGACGAGACAACCTACAACCAGTACATCACCCAAATAAGAAGTATCCTTTCGGGTAACCTGGCTATCGCGAAGACTTACTTCAAGGAGCGAATGGCGGAAGCTGCGGCTGATTATCAGTATGAGCAGGCACATCGCTACAAGCAGAAACTTGATCTGCTGGAAGACTACCAGGCCAAGTCCACAGTAGTCAGCAACACGCTTTCGAATATCGATGTCTTTTCGATCACGTCGAACGAGAAGTGCGCTTTTGTGAACTACCTCAAAGTCATGAACGGCTCCATTATCCAAACGCAATCGTTGGAGTTACACAAGAAGCTGGATGAAAGCGACGAAGAACTACTTGCTACGGTTATTGTGCAGCTGCGACACGAGTTCGAGAGTACTTCCCGTGAGATCATCACCAACATTGAGCTCACCCTCCCGCTGGATAACATCACCATCACCCAACCCCAGATAGGAGATAAGCGCAAGCTGCTGAACCTGTCGTTGAAGAATGCCATGTACCTCCGCAAAGAGCGCGAAGGTCGTCAGGAGCAGAACAAGGGCCTAAGTGAGCAGCGAGAAATGCGTGTACTAGAGACGCTGAAGAAAGACCTTCGCCTTACTGAGCTGCCCCGCCAGATCGAATGCTTCGATAACTCCAACTTTCAGGGCGACAACCCGGTTGCCTCGATGGTGTGTTTTAAAAACGGCAAGCCAAGCAAAAAGGACTACCGTCACTTCCATATCAAGTCTGTCGTTGGCCCCAATGACTTTGAGTCGATGTACGAGGTGGTGACAAGACGTTACAAGCGGCTGATAGAGGAGAATCAACCGTTGCCGCAACTCATCATCATAGATGGCGGCAAGGGCCAGCTTAGCTTTGCCGTTAAGGCGCTGAAAGACCTTGACCTGTGGGGTAAGATCGCGATTGTAGGTATAGCCAAACGGTTGGAAGAGATCTTTTACCCGGGTGATAAGCTTCCGCTATACATTGATAAGAAGTCGGAGTCGCTTAAACTGATTCAGCGCTTGCGGAATGAGGCACACCGCTTTGCCATCACATTTCACCGCTCACGCCGAGATGCGGGTACACTGAAGACTGAGTTGACAGACGTGAAAGGTATAGGCCCCACGACGGCTGATGCGCTTCTTCAGAAGTATAGGTCCGTAAAGAAACTCAAGGAGCTTACGTTGGCGGAATTAACAGAGGAAGTGGGTCAGCGCAAAGCCCAGATTCTTTTCGATTACTTCCACAATGCAGAAGGAGCGTCTTAGTTCTGGTGATTATGCTTTCTTATACCTTAGATTAATACTGTGGTCAAATCTCTGAACCGCCCCTGGCTCAGCCCCGTTTTGATTTGCTCTTTTGTAACTTAGGCATCGAATACTTGTAACTTTTGCACTCTTTTTTACACCAGATAGCAACCGTTCAGCCATACCTTGCTTTCATCACTAACTACCAGCTTTTGGCATAGCCCTAAAACAAAAAAGGGGGAGATCTTGTCAGATCTCCCCCTTTTATATGCTTGTCTTGCAATTAGTAGCTCCACAGGCTGTATTCGTACTCAATCAGCGCTTCAAGCGCTTCCTGAGCGGCTAACAGGCCTTTCTTACCACCACCGTAGATATCACCCAGCGCTCTGTCGTTCGGGTTAGATATTTTGGTAATGTAAGAGCTGAACAGCCACAGATCGAACGCGTCAGCCAGGTTCTTGTGCTGTGCATCGTTCTGCGCGTTGTACCAGATAGCAGTTTCAGGGTTGTTTCTGAAAACTTTCACCAGATCGCTCATTTTAAAGCTGCCTACTGTCTGCTCAAAACCCAGTGGGTTAAGCGTAGCGGGAACCTTAATGCTGATCGTCTGAATATCGTGGTACATACGGGAACGCTTCTTGTCGAACACTACGTTCTCTTTCAGCTCCAGCAGGTATAGCTGCTTTGCAAAGAATTCATTGCTTACAGGGCCAGTCTCTTGCGTAGCGGTTGTACCAAGGGCAGCGCCCCAGGCATCATCATCTTCCTCTTCCTGACCAAAACCAGCAGCAATCTCCTCTTCAGTCAAACCGCCGCCCATATCTTTGCCGGTCATGTTTGCAAGGAATTCCTCTCTGGATAAAGGTACGTTTACAGAGTCTGTCTTATAGGCCACCAGCTCGCCGCTCTTTACAGCGTCGATCAAAACTTTGGTGATCTCTCTGTTTTCAGAAAACAAGGGTCTGTTTTGCTTTTCGCGCAAGTCGATCTTACGCCAAACCGTTTTCTTAAACAATACATCAGACTCCGGAATAGGTCTTGCTGATGGATTACTGGACTGCGTGGTAGACACTTGCTGTGCTACTGCTCCGTAAGAGAGCATCATACCAGCTGCTACACCTATTACTTTGATAAGTTTCATACTCCTGTAAGCTTCTAATCTTAATTAGTTAAGTGGGATAGTGAAGATACCGTCGCCTGTAGGTTTCGCATCAACCGGCGATCCCTGGTAGTTCAAACGCTTCACTTCCAGTACCTCGATGGTTACACGGTCGCCTTTGCCAGCTTTTGCTGCAAAACGTGTTAAGTCGCCGGTTGGGCTTGAAAATTCAGCCTGGTCTACCGGGTTTGAACCTCTTACCAGGAAGGCTCTCCACTTCGTTACTCTATAACGAGCTTCGTTAGGCAAAAATTGCTTGAACCCTTCGTCAGCGATCGCCTGAATTTCAACCGATCTGATGCCTTGAGCCGGCAAGCCTCTCTTCTGGTCAACTGGTCTGCCATTTACTACAGTTTGCAATGATGGTCTTGGCACCGGACGAACTTTGAATGTTTCAGAACCTATTGCATTGCCACCGCTGCTTACGTTAAGCTTCACTTCAGTAGTAGTTGGGATGATCGTAACCTGACCTTTCTTAGCACCTTTGATGGCCGAACCACCAGAAGCAGAGAAGCTAGGATCGTATACGGCACCCAATGCAGGAACCTGTACGTTCAGTTCGTTTGCGCAACCCAGGTATAGGGCCTGAACTGCTGCTGACTGTACCTGTATAACTGGCTTCGCTACGATGTACTCTTCTGTTACGTCCAGTACTTCCTGCTCACCATTTTTGTCGATGATCACCTGACCTTTCCAGGTCTGCTTAGAGTTACCGTCAGCGTCGTAGTTGTTGGCAGCAGCCGTGAATTCAATCTGGCCTTTGCCGTCTACTACGTTGATTGGCTTACCCTGGAATGTCATCTTTGGCGTGATCGCGTCAGATGAAGCAGCGATAAACATATCAGCTTTGTACTTGGTACCGGCAGCTACTGTCTTAGACTCAGCACGTGCCATCGCGAAGATCTTCTCGAACTTGATGATGTCAGCACCAACTTTCTGCGCCAGGTTCTGCAGCGCATCTGCTTCGTACTTCAGTACTTCGGCTTCTTTCTGAGAAAGGGTTGCCAGTGCTGCCACCAATGGGGTAGCTTCGAAGTTGAGCTGGGCGAAGTCTTTGTTGCGTTGAGCGCGGTCCTTGGAAGCCATTGGGTCGGTCTTGCCGTCACGTGCCAGGATGTCCGGCATGTTTGGGTTGTACTGCTTCATGAACTTTGCATAGTTGTTCAAACGCTGCTCCAGCTCGTAAGCTGCCCCGTTTTTAGCACTTGCAGGTCCAATCATGGTAATAGCCACCAGATCCTCGGCACTAGGGTTAGCATATCCGGTTTTCTCTTCGTTCTCACCACCCGTTTTCTGAATCAGGGTTTCGCGAAGACCGCGGATATACTCAACCAGTTCGCCGGTTTCCTTTCTAACAGCGTTCGCGCTTGCCAAAACATTTTTGTCTTTGTCTCGGTTACCGCCTTCGCTGACCTTGGATTTAATATTCGTTACAACTCCGCTATTGTCAGCTTGCGTTTTATTGTTGACGTCCTTAAGACTTTCATCAATAAACTGAAACTTTAACAGGATAGCAGAGTTCACTTGCAGGGCAAGAAGTGCGGTCAGTACAAGGTACATCATACCGATCATCTTCTGCCGTGGTGTCTCTTTTCCTCCAGCCATTTTCTACTTAGTTACTGTTGTTTTCTTGTTGATTTAGGAAATGTGCGCAATTAACCTTTCATGGCTGTCAGCATGTTACCGTACACTGTGTTCAGTGAGTGTAGGTTATGCGTCAGTTTAGAAACCTCTTGCTTGAACTGCTCCGTGTCTTTGCTGGCGTCAGTCAGGTTTTCCATGGCCATGCTCAGGTTTCCGTAGAACTTGTTCATTGCTTTCAGGTGGTTGTTAGCATCCTGAAGCTCCATTTCGTAAACAGCATTTAAAGCACCTAAGTTTCTTGTCATGCTCTGTACTTGGGTATGATACTCTTGTGTATCGTTGGCGGCAACTGCCATTTTAGACAGTGCATCTGCTGTTGTGGCGTAAGCCTGTGTAATGCGGCCCAGCTCGTCACCGGCAGCTTTCACACGTACACCGTACTCATTCGTAGCAGCTGTAGCCTGGCTCAAATCAGCCATTTGTGCTGCAGTTTCGCTCAGTCTGTTCAGGCCCAGGCCCAGTGTGTTGATGGTAGCCGGCGTAATGTCAGCGTCACGCATCATTTTGTCTAGCTCCTTTGTAACGGAAGTGTTGTTATTAGACGCTGTTGTAGGGATAAGCGCCTCGCCTGTGTAGTCATCGGCCAGTTGTGGGTAAACTCTTGCCCAATCCGGATCGTGTGGCTGTGGCTGGAACGCACTCAGCGCGAAGATAACGGCCTCTGTACCAAGACCTACGATCAGCATGATATCGGCACCTGCCCAGTGCTGAATTTTAAACAATGCTCCGATAATTACGACTGCGGCACCAAGACCATAGATTTTGGGCATCAACACGTCGTACAAGAAACTGCGACCTCTAGCTTTGCTCATTTTGTTTTCAAAAATTAAATGTGAACGATTGGGTATTAAATTGTTAAGTTTTTAACTGCAAGAACACTTCGGCGGATTATCTGAACTCTCTTCCTGAAGAGCGTCCCAGGTAGATCATCGCGTTGCGGAAACCGATGTATGACCTGGCTGAGTCCTGATATTCGAAGTTACGGGTACCAGTTTCGAGGAAGTATGCAATATCTTTCCAGGAGCCGCCTCTCACTACTTTGCGAGGCTCGTTGTCATCATAGTAAACGGGGTTCAAGTCCCAGGTAATCGGAACAGTAGCGTCGGCGTAGGCATCTTCGCACCACTCGGCTACGTTGCCGGCCATGTCGTACAGGCCAAAGTCGTTCGGGAAGAACTGGGCTACAGGAGCCGTGTAGGTAAAGCCATCGCTGTAGTAGTCACCACGGCCCGGCTTGAAGTTAGCCAGCAGACAGCCTTTGGCGTTGCGCAGGTATGGACCACCCCAAGGGTAGGTTGACATATCGCGGCCGCCTCTCGCTGCGTACTCCCACTCTGCCTCAGAAGGCAGACGGAATTGCGGCATTGGCGCCATGCCGTTATCAGCATTGGCCTGGTTCTTATGCTTCGTTCTCCAGTCAGAGAAGTACTTGGCTGCAAACCAGTTTACACCCACCACCGGATATTCATCAAATGCAGGGTGAGAGAAATAGTATTCCATCAAGGGATCGCCCATGTGGTAAGTGAAGTCGCGCACCCAAACGGTTGTGTCAGGGTATAGGCTTGTCATCACGAAGTCTTCGCCCAGCACATCGATCGAGTCATTGACCATTACTTCGATAAACTGACGGTATTCGTTGTTGGTGATCTCGGTTTCGTCCATATAGAAGCCACCAATTGTCACCTGCTTGTTCAGGTTCGCCATAGTTGCCGCTATATCCTGATCCGCCTGACCCATATGGAAAGTTCCGCCCGGGGCGGCGATCATACCGTAGGGTACAGCCTGTGGATTGTAGTCTGGTCGATCCTCTGCGCCCACCAGGTCGCCTTGCGGTCCTCTTCTTAACCCACAACTCGCAAGCAGTACCACCGCCAAAGCGAAGGAAGACAGCTTTAATAGTTTGTTCATGATGACTTTGGAAAAAGTAAATTTTTTAGCAATTATTAATGCACACTATTTCTGGTGTAGCAAATATATTGAGAATTAGAAATAAAACAAAAACAATTGAAATTCTCACTTATTAATAATTTTCAAACGGTACAATATCAAGAATATTATACCATATACAATTTATTTTAACTGTATTTTTTCAAGAATACAGCTTTTCAGCGATAAATACAATATCCTGAATATTTATTTTGTGAAATTATAGCGAGGGGTTCGCACTGGAGGCCTGAACCGAACGACTGGCTCAGGTAATCGGTAGGATACCATCACTTCGTGTGATGTTGGGGCCTTGGCCTCTTTATTAAATGTCGTGAGATCTAATGCATATCCTACCCGCAGCGCGTTGTCCTGCAACATCGCTATACCCACAAGCGCACTAACAGCTTCCTGATGCCGAAAATTCAATCCGCCCCAATATTTTTCATCAAATGTTATACGGGCGCCAGCATCAAACGAAAATGTCTCTGTATCATGCTTTAAGAGGGCCGTCGGAGTAAGCACCAACTGGTTGGTCAGGGGCAAATGGTAGCCGCCGGTCAGGTACAGGTGGTTCTCGCCAACTACACGGCCACCTCCTGTGTTATCCACATCCATAAATTGGTAACTGGAGCGCAGCAAATTGGTCACGCCGGCACCGGCATAGAACTGCTCTGACTCGTACCATACCCCGGCCCCCATGTCGAATTTAGAATCGGAGCTGTTGAAGGGGATGTTCGGGTCGCCCTCGTCGATAAAGCGGTAGCTGCCCTTTCTTATATTATTTATATTGCCCTGCAGACCGATGCCCAGTTTGCCCTCGCCCACGTTCAGGTGGAAAGAGTAGGAGACGGCCGCCTGCTGTATGCGGGTATTAGCGATCTGGTCCTGCATCAGCGTTATACCCAGACCACCTTTCAAAAGGCGCACTGGCGTGTGGGCCGTCAGGAGCAAGGTGCGCGGCGAGCCGCCATCGTCGAACGAGGCGTCGTAGTTCAGCCACTGGTAGCGGTAGATCGATTGTATTTCCGGGCGGTTGGTTATACCTGCGTAAGCCGGGCTGATATACATGCCGTTGAATCCGTAATGGGTAAATTGAGGCTGTTGCTGCGCCCAGGAGTTCAGGTGGCAGATTAACAACAACAAAACGACAGGTATAATCTTTTTCATAAATGTTGCAGCCAAGCAAACGTTAACTGGACGTTAAACAGCCAGAGTTGAACCAAATATATATATTAAACAGTAAAACGCAAAAGCAAGCAGATGGTTGATTCTACTTGCTTTTGCGTTTTACTGTTTTACCCGACCTTTAAGTAGGTTCGCTTATTTCTTCTGGTTCTGGATGTATACCTCAATGGCGCCCGTCATGGAAGGGGCGTTTGGCATCGGCGCCTCTATGTCGAGCTCCAGGCCGGCATCGCGCACCGCCTTGGCCGTGGTAGGCCCAAAAGCCGCTATGCGGGTGTTGTTCTGCTTGAAGTTCGGGAAGTTGATGAACAGCGAGCTGATGCCTGAAGGGCTGAAGAAAGCAATGCAGTCATAGGTCACATCGTCCAGGTCCGACAGGTCGGCTTCCACTGTTTTGTAGATGATGGCCTCTGTGTGCTTGATCTTGTTCGCTTTCAGGAACCCTGGAATGTCGTCTTTGCGGATATTAGAGCAAGGGTACAGGAAATTCTCGTTCTTGTGCTTCTTGATCACCTCAAACAGATCTTTGGCCGTCTTCTCGCCTACAAACAACTTGCGCTTGCGCAGGGTGATGTACTTCTGCAGGTAATAAGCCGTCTGGTCCGAAATACAGAAGTACTTCATGTCAGCCGGCATCTCGATTTTACTTTCCTGGCAGATTCTGAAAAAGTGGTCCACGGCGTTGCGGCTGGTGAAGATCACGGCCGTGTGCGAGAGGATGTCCACCTTGTCTTTGCGGAACTCTTTGAAGGAAACAGGTTCTACCTCGATAAACGCCCTGAAATCCACCTTTATCCCGTACTTGTCCGCTATAGAGAGGTAGGGAGAGTTATCGGTAGTAGGCTGTGGTTGCGTCACGAGAATGCTCCTGATCGGAATTTTGTGTCTTTCAGGATTTGCCCAAGCCTTTTCTTTGCTTTCAGCCATAGAGTATGGAAGTCTGTTTATTATAATATTAGCCGCCTGCCGAAACCGTCGATTTTGTGTTTTTAAAAGTTAAACACGATAAACTTCAGCATGATGGTCAACGGAATCACTTCTGTGGCGCAAAGGTAAGAAAATAAATGCAAATTTATCACAGATGTCTGCTTATTTACTGTCACAAACACACGAATAACCGTGATTACCAGCAGCAAAAGCACCGCCATGCTCGAAACTGTGAGTACGGCATCGGGGGCCACGTGGTTAAGCGACAGGTATAGCAGCATGACCACCGGCAGAAAGAGGCCCAGAAACAACAGAGAGCGCAGAAACTCACTGAATTGGACCTGCACAATCTGCTCTAATCCGAAGATATAGCCCATCACTTTCAAGAAAAAGTACTTTAGCAGGACAACCGCAAAGATCAGGAAGGTATAGAACAGCACCTTGGTCGTGATATCGGCCTCTGACACAGGAAACAGGCGGTTGAAGATGCGCACATGCTGCACATTGGTATGGATGGCCGCAATCAGCAGCGCCATCGACATGGAAAAGGCGATGATAAAGAGCATGCCGGACCAGGTACTGAGCGGTTTGGCCAGGATGCCTTCGTCCAGCGACCGGGTGCGCCAGAAGGACTGCACCCCAAACACCGCCTGAAAGTCGGAGGGAAAGGTGGTCTTAAGCCCGCCGTAAAGCAGCCCAATCAGCAGCGTGAAAATGATGAACGCATTCTGGTTGACGTACTCCCGCAGCCGTACCGAGAAACTCCCCTGCATGGTTTCGCTGTCGGCTCGCTCTGTCTGCACCCGGTTGCGAAAAGAGCCCACATTGGGGTGCTGCGACGGATGCCACACGGACAACAGGTAGCGCCCGTTCACCGGCTTCACCCGTTTGTTCCACGTGGCCAGGTCGAAGGTATAGTTGGAAGTGGAGTCTGCCGTGAAGATCAGTTGGTTGTTCAGAAAAAGGCAGAGGTCCTTCTGGGCCGTAAACTCGATCACAAAAGGCTTGGCAGGTGCCATGGTCACCCACTGGTGCACAGCGCTGTAGCCGCCGTGCAGGTTCGTCGCGTAGGGCACCAGGTCACTGGAGCCGGCATCGTATACCTGCCAGTTGCCATTGAGGGTGTTCTTCTGCTCCAGCGGCAGCACCTGGGCCTGTAGCGGCCCGGTCAGCACGAAAAGCAGCAGCAACAGCCCGAAGCTATACCTTATGCGGTTGGTGATATACACGGTCAGGGTGAAAATTTAGGAGGCTATACCTTAAGAATGCAATACACCCTGCATTTGCAGCATGCTGATGTCGATGAGGTGCTCATCGGTGATCGAGTCGGGCACGAAAACAAAGCGCTTGTCATAGATCTTGCCATCGATGTAGTAGCTCACCCAGTACTCGTTGTTGAGCTTGAAGACCGACGGATCAATTACTTCCACCTGCACAAAGCTTTTGGCCTCCACACGCTCAAACATGTGCCGCAGCACGGAGGTTTTCACCTCTTCGTCCTTTATGATGCCGTAGCCTTTGGAGGTGACAAACACGCTGTCGAGGGCCACGCTGTTGTTGTTGATCAGGTATACGTTCCAGGTGCGTTCCTCCGGCGTCTCGCCTGTGAAAGCGATGGCCACGGCCACACCCTGCACCGGGGTGAAATCTATGTCCTTCTTCATTTAATCTTTTGTAATGCTTGCCTCGAATAGGGTAGCCAGGTGGCCCAGGAGTTTTTCCTCTACTTCTGCCATCGGCAATTCGCGGCCCAGCTCTTTTGCCAGCGACGTTACCTGCTTGTCGGTAATGCCGCAGGGTACGATGTTATTAAAATAATCTAAATCGGTGTTGATGTTGAAGGCGAAACCGTGCATGGTCACCCAGCGGCTGCACTTCACGCCCATGGCGCAGATCTTGCGCGGGTTCTTTTGCTCCACGTGGTCCAGCCATACGCCGGTGAGACCCGATATACGGCCGGCTTCTATACCGTAGTCTTTCAGGGTCAGGATGATCGCCTCTTCCAGAAAACGCAGGTACTTGTGGATGTCGGTAAAGAAGTGGTCCAGGTCCAGAATCGGGTAGCCTACGATCTGCCCCGGGCCATGGTAGGTGATGTCGCCGCCGCGGTTGATCTTGTAGAAGGTGGCGCCTTTGGCCTTGAGCCCCTCTTCGTTGATCAGCAAATTGGACTCGTGCCCGCTCTTGCCCAGGGTATAGACGTGCGGATGCGAGCAGAAAAGCAGGTAGTTGGGCGTCACCTCCTGTGCTTCGGGAGCCGCCGTTCGGTTACGGGCTTTCATATCCAGTATACCTGTAAAGAGCTTGTCCTGATAATCCCAGGCCTCTTTGTAATCGATCAGCCCCAGGTGCTCAAATTGTATGGTTTTGTTCTGTGACACGTCTTTTCTCCCTTCTTGCCAGGTATAGCTTTCAGCTGGCTTTTAGGCCGGCCAGGCCACTTTACCCTTAATTTTCAACAAAGATACGGCCGCCCAAGGGCATACGCAAACGGCAACTCAGGCTGTTATGGATAAAACCGCCTGCCGCCATTATAAGTTTAAGTCACTTATGATGACACCGCAAGCACCCCACCTCTCTACCGGCGCCAACGGCGAAGACCTGGCCTGCGAACTGTTGCACCAGAAAGGCTACCGCATTCTGCAGCGCAACCTGCGCATGGGCAAAGCCGAACTCGACATCATTGCCCACCAAAACGAGGTATTGGTGTTTGTAGAAGTGAAAACCCGAACCAACGACAGCTTTGGATACCCGGAGGAGTTTGTGAACCGCCGTAAACAACGCATGATTCTGAACGCAGCGGACTCATACATTTCAAAGATAGGCTGGCAGGAAGACATCCGCTTCGATATCATCGCCGTCACGATGAGCAACCCGCCGGAGCTGTTCCACATCGAAGACGCTTTTCATTAACGACTCGAGGCCCGCTTGTCTAGCTTGTCTTTCTCGTAAATGAGGGTGCCGTGGCGGTCGTACTGCTTCACCAAGACTGGCTCTGCCTTTGGTTCGTAAGGGGTTTTGGGGTACTGGTACTCGTACTGGCGACGGGCCCTGAAATCGAAGTGCTTCACCCAGAGGCCTACTTTACGGCCCTTCTGGTATTGCCCCATCCACTCGAGCTGCCCGTTTTCATAGAAGCGGTAGTAGGTACCCTGCACCTCTCCATAGGCATAAGGAATCACTTCTTTTATCTTTTTAGTGCCTGGGTAATACTTCACCACGGCATCGCGCAAATAGCCCTTCTCAAAATGCTCCTTTGCCAATAAAATCCCATCGCGGTTGTAACGCTCCCACCGCAGGTGTTTGGTGCCGACATAAAAGTAGCCTTCTTCGATCACCTCACCGGCCTGTTCTTTCTTGTAAGGGCCGTGCAGTACTTTGTGCTGCTCCGGGTTCAGTTCGCCACGTGTTTTGTAGAGTTTGCGCCGCTTGGTATCGTAATAGTACTTGTCAGGGGCATAAGGGTCAGGCTGCTGAAAATCCACCAGATAGCTGAAGGATTCGATCACCTCCCGGGGGCCGCGGCCGCCCGTCTTCACGAAGCCACGGGCTACTCGGTCGCCCATGAAGTAACGTTTATCGGCTTTCTTCTTGCGCTTCTTCGGTTGTTTTTCCTCTACTTTGTCCAGGGAGTCGCCTATCTGCACCGTTGGCTTGGCCGTGTCGGCTAAAGCGATGGTTTCGGCTTTGGCACTCTGCTTTTCGGCAGCCCGGCTCAGGTTGTAGTCGCTGTTGTAGGCCCGGGGTTTGCAAGCCGCAACTCCCAGCATCACAGATAAAACAAACCCGACAAGATAAAGCGTGTGCCTCATGTGTTTTCGTTCAGATAAATGCACTTCTGTTGTTTCCAAAAAGCTATACCTTGTTTAAGGTAACGTAAATATGCAGATAAATCATATACCTGCCAACAACCGACCTGGCAGGTATAGTCCCTATAACTTTAAGCCCGGCGCCTTAGTTCACCAAAAGCCCCTCAAAACGAAAGCGACACCCAGTCAGGTGCCGCTTTTGTGCTGTTACGTGTAATTATGAAAAGTTACTGTTATTCTTTGTCGATCAAATCCACGCTGCGCTTCACAAAAGCCGTCAGGGCCGAGCCGGAGAGCATGTTCTGCGACAGCAGGGCCAAGTCAAAGGCCTGACGGGCGATGCGCTCCTTGTTGTCGTCTTTTGCCTTAAGGATGCGCTGGTTGATGCTGTGGTTCGCGTTGATGGTCACGTTGTAGGTGTCCGGCATGTTGCCCATGAACATCATACCGCCACCGCCGCTCTTGCTCATGTCCTTCATGCGGCGCATGAATTCCGGCAACGTAATGATGACCGGAGCATCATCCGGAGCCAGCGGCGCTACTTCCACCTGCATGTTCTGGTTATTGATCGCCGTCTCGTAGATCTTCTTCAGGTCTTCCTTCTCCGTATCGTTCAGCACACTGTCCTTGGTTTCGTCTTTCTCGATCAGCTTGCCGATCGTTTCAGAGTCAACGCGCTTCAGCGAGGTTTTCTCGAGCTTCTGCTCCAGCATACCGATGAAGTGGCTGTCGATGATGGAGTCCAACTTGAGCACATCGTAGCTTCGGTTCTGAGCGGCTTCCACAAAGGCATGCTGCTTGTCGGCGTCGGTAGTATAGAGCATCACCAGCTGACCGTTCTTGTCGGTCTGGTTGGCTTGCGTCAGCGCCTTGTACTCCTCTAAGGTATAGTACTTGGCCTCGGTGTTCTGCAGCAGCACAAAGTCCTTGGCCTTTTCATAGAACTTGTCGTCGCTCAGCATGCCGTACTTGATGAACACGTTGATGTCGTCCCAGTTGGTCTCGAAGGTGGCTCTGTCCTTCTTGAAAATATCGTTCAGCTTGTCGGCTACCTTTTTGGTGATGTAGGTGTTGATTTTCTTCACGTTGGAGTCAGCCTGCAGGAAGGAGCGGCTCACGTTCAGCGGAATGTCCGGCGAGTCGATCACCCCGTGCAGCAGCATCAGGAACTCCGGCACCACGTCCTTCACCTCGTCGGTAATGAACACCTGCTTTGAGTAGAGCTGGATCTTGTTACGCTGTATCTCGAAGTCATTCTTTAGTTTCGGGAAGTAAAGGATACCGGTCAGGTTGAACGGATAGTCCACGTTCAGGTGAATCCAGAACAGCGGCGCCTCCGAGAATGGGTATAGCTCCTTGTAGAAGTTCTTGTAATCCTCGTCCGTCAGCTCCGAAGGCTGCTTGGTCCAGATCGGGTTCGGGTTGTTGATGATCTCGCCCTCAAACTCCACCGGCACTGGCAGGAACTTGCAGTATTTGTCCAGGATGGTGCGGATGCGGGCCGTTTCCAGGAACTCCTCCGAGTCAGCAGCCACGTTGAGAATCACGTTCGTTCCCTGGTCTTCTTTGTGCGCCGGGGCAATCGCAAACTCGGTGCTGCCGTCGCAGGTCCAGTGAGCGGCTTCCGAACCTTCTTTATAAGATTTGGTGATGATCTCCACACGGTCGGCCACCATAAAGGCCGAGTAGAAGCCCAGACCGAACTGACCGATGATCTGGTTCTGCTCACCGGCGTCTTTGTAGCGCTCCACAAACTCAGTGGCGCCTGAAAAGGCGATCTGGTTGATGTACTTCTTGATCTCCTCGGCCGTCATACCGATACCGTTGTCGGAAATGGTGATGATCTTGGCGTCTTTGTCCACTTTCACCGTCACTTTCAGCTCGCCCAGATCGCCCTTGTACTCGCCGATGGCGGACAGGCGCTTCATTTTCTGGGTGGCGTCCACGGCATTACTCACCAGCTCACGCAGAAATATCTCGTGGTCGGAGTAAAGGAACTTCTTGATGATCGGGAAAATGTTTTCGGTGTGAATCGAAATATTACCTCTTTCTTCCATGTGCTGTACTTTTAAAATCTATATTTTAATAAGTGATGTCTTCGAAAACGATGCCTTTGAAAAGGACGGCGGTCTTTCTGTCCAAGCGCTTTCAAATCCTGTTCCACAGGAAACTTCGCTGCCTAATTGTGACATGATGTCAGGAAAACAGCCTTACAGAAAAATTTCAGGTATAGCCACGGGCTGTTTTGGCATATTTCCTGTGCGGGCTTCTGCCCAGCTTAACCCACAATACTTGTGTGCGTACATGTAACATTGGCAAAAAAAATCCTATCTTTGTTTTAAAGCCTTGCTTATAGGTGTACCGGTTCACGACATATATCGCCCTTTTTCTGCTGCTGCTGTTCACGCGCGCCATGGTGCCGGACCAGTTGCTGCTGAGCCTGCACAGCCATGCCCACACGGCGCACAGCCACCCAGGCGACCAGAAAAACGCGCATGTCGAGAAGAAGCACAGCCACTGTCCGGTAGAGGATTTGTTCGGAGCGCCTTACCAGAGCGCCACCGCAGTCTATACCTTTACGGCGCCTGTTACACTCGCCGAGTATACCGCCCGGTATACCCAGTATGCGGCTTTTAACTCCTTTGCCCGCCTCACACTTCGCGGCCCGCCCACAATCGGCTAAACCTTCCGTTCTTTTTCCAGTCTTACGGCGTGTCGCCTCTCCCGGCACCTGTTTACGGACTGGCCTATCAGTTTTGCATACCTACTGCCCGGATGCGGCAATGGGCAGTGCTTGCTGGTTTCCTGTTTATTTTTCTGGCATGATGGCTATACCTATACCTGTGGTTGCTTTGCAACTGGCGGGTGAACGTTAGGCTGTAGCCTATACCTTATACCTAAACTTTGCACAGACTGTGTTCCGATTTAAATTCATTATAGCGCTTTTGTGGCAGCTACTGTTGGTAGTTTCTGTGGCAATGGCGCAGGAGCAGGTATACCTGGACGGAGAAGATCCGGAGCAGGACTGCGGCCTGACCCTTTCGGGCAAGGTGCTGGACCACGACACCCGTGAGCCGCTGATTGGCGCTACTATTTACATAGAAGAGCTGCAGCGGGGCACTTTGTCGGATGAGTACGGCAACTACCACTTTCATCACCTGTGCCGCGGCAGCTATACCCTGAAAGTAACCTACATCGGGTACGAGGAAGAGCGCCAGTCCTTCAGGCTAAGTGCCTCTACCGTGCGTAACCTATCGCTTCACATCGATGCGCGTCAGCTCAGGCAGGTTGTGATTACGGGTGAGCGTCTGCAGGAGCAGGCGCAGGCAACCGAAACGCTGCAGGGCCGCGAACTGGAAGAAACCCGCGGTCTTTCGCTGGGCGAGTCGCTCAAAAAGCTGACGGGCGTAAGCTCTGTGCAAACGGGCCCTACTGTTTCAAAGCCTGTCATACACGGCCTGTTTGGTAACCGCGTCGTGATCATGAACAACGGGGTGCGGCACGAGTCGCAGCAGTGGGGGAACGAGCATGCCCCGGAAATTGACCCGCTGAACGCCCAGCAGATGCGGGTGATCAAGGGCGCGGCTGGGGTTCGCTACGGCTCCGACGCTATCGGGGGCATTGTGCTGGTAGAGCCCAGCGCACTGCCAGACTCTGCAGGTATAAGGGGCGAGGTTACCCTGATAGGAAGCACCAACAACCGCATGGGCACAGTGGCCGGCATGGCTGAGGGCAAGCTGCGGCAGTTGCCGCTAAGCTGGCGCCTCCATACCTCTGTCAAGAAAGCGGGAAGTGCGCAGGCTCCCAGGTATAACCTGGACAACACTGGCTTTGAGGAGCAGAACTTGGCAGCCATGCTGGGGTATAAGCGGCAGCGCTTCGGGGCGGAACTGTACTACAGCTATTTCCACACTAAGCTGGGCTTTCTGTCCTCGGCCCACATCGGCAACCTGACAGATCTGGGCAACGCCATCGGGCGGGAGCGGCCGGAGGAGACGGGCAGCTTTACTTATTCCATCGCCCGCCCTTACCAGGATGTGACGCACCACCTGCTCAAGGCAAAAGCCTCCTACCAGACAGGCGAGTTAGGTGAGCTGCAGTTCACCTACGGACTGCAGCAGAACGTCCGGCAGGAGTACGACCGCCACCGTAATACCGGAGACCGTCCGCAACTGGATTTAGACTTGCAGACGCACACCACCGAGCTGGTATGGGAGCACAAGCCGTTTGCCAATATCTCCGGAAGCGTGGGAGCCTCTACTATCTGGCAGAACAACTCCTACGCCGGTGGCACCAGGCCCCTGCTGCCTTACTTCCTCAATACCACCATCGGTGCCTTTGTTGCGGAGAAATGGCGCAAGGACAACCTGCAGCTAGAGGCGGGCATCCGCTACGACAACAAATCCCTCGACATCAAGCGGTGGGATACTGCGGAGGGCGTGTTGCGCCCGTCTTATACCTTCCACAACTTTTCCGGCAGCCTCGGCGCACTCTACGATTTAGGCTACCACGTCACGCTGAGTGCCAACGTGGGCTACGCTTCCCGTGCACCGCACTCGTATGAGTTATTCGCCAACGGCCTGCACAACAGCGCGGCCTCTTTTGAGCGCGGCAACCCGGAACTGGTGTCGGAAGACGCTGTGAATACGATGGCCACGATCAACTACCATTCTAACCTCCGCCTGAACGGGGAGCTTAGTCTATATTACAATACCATCAACAATTACATATACCTGCAGATACTGCCAGACTACGCCTTGGGTATAGGGGGCGCCTACCTGCAGGCCGAGTACATGCAGGCCAATGCCCGGTTCTGGGGAGCAGACCTTAGTTTCGACTATGCTCTGACCAACCGGCTGACGCTGAACAACAAAACGTCGCTGGTATATGCCAAGAACCGGGAAACGGACAGTTACCTGCCCTTCATTACGCCTGGCCGCACCGACAACACCCTCCGCTACAGCTTCGAGAACAAGAGTGCCTCCAGGCTCTCTGATAGCTACCTGGCGCTGGGAGGGCTGTATGTGAGTCGCCAGAGCCGTTCTGATGCGCAGTCGGACCCTGTTTTAGCGGCACCTGATGCTTACTTTCTACTACACGCCGAGGCGGGCACCAACCTGCAGTTCGGGAAGCAACAGGTGGAGTTAGGTATAGTGGGCAGCAACCTGCTCAACACCAGCTACCGCGATTATCAGAACCGTCTCCGGTATTTTGCCGATGAGATGGGCCGCATGATCATGTTCCGCATCAAGGTCCCGCTGTAGTCACCTTTATTTTTAGAGATTCAATTAATTAAACCTAAAACAGTTTATTTATCATGAAAAAATCATTCAGACCATACCTCGCTTTTCTCCTAATGGGCAGCGCACTTACTTTTTCGGCTTGTAAAGACGAGAAAGATCCGGAGCCGGACCACGAGCATGATGTAGTGACGACTGTGACCCTGACACTTACACCTGCCAATGGCGGACAGCCAATTACAGCTACCTGGGAAGACCTGGACGGCCCGGGCGGCAAAGCTCCCGAGATAGATCAGTTAGTGCTCAGTGCCAACACCACGTATACCGGTTCCATCGCCTTTGCCTCTGAGGAAGCGCACGGCGATCACCACGACACGCACGACTTGACAGCGGACATCCGTGAGGAGGGAACTGCCCATGAGATCTTCTATTTTGCGAACCCGCAGGGTCTGGTAACCTTCACCAAAACTGATAAAGATGCCAACGGCCGTCCGATCGGCCTGGAAACAACGGCTACTACCACTGCTACCGGAACAGGCAAGGTACGCATCCTGCTGAAGCACCAGCCGGGTACCAAGAGCAGCACCAGCAACGAGAACACCGGCGAGACGGACGTGGACATCACATTCGACACCAGCGTTCAGTAATACTTTGCTAGCTGAACAATATAAAAGGGGGCGCCAGTTGGTGTCCCCTTTTTTAATCAAACAAACGATCTTAACAGATTGAGTTGTGAAAAGAGCAGCTGCTTAGTCAACGGCGGGCCTTTATAACTACAACGTTGTATTTGGCGTAAATCCGCTTAATCAGCAGCCCAGAGATGCGCTCGTACTTACAGCACTCCATCTTCTGAATAAAACACTATATTTAGATCCTGATTGACGGGAATATCCTCACAAAACTAAAAAGCATGAACAAACGATTCAGACCATACCTCGCTTTCCTGCTGATGGGCAGCCTGCTCACTTTCTCTTCCTGCAAAGACGATGACGAGCCAGGTCCGGAGGATGAGCAGGAGGTGATTACGGCTGTCACCATTTCGCTGACCCCGACCGGCAAAGGCCAGGATGCAGAAGCTACCATCAGCACCTTAACCGGCACGCCGGTACAGAACGCGCCGCTCACGCTTCGGCCCGGCACTGAATACACGGCCGTGGTGACCATGACCGACGAAAGCAAAAACCCGGTTGCCGACGTGACGGCAGAGATTAAAAACGAGCGTGACGAGCACCTGCTCGTGTATACCTTTACACCGGATGCTGGCAGTAATGCGACGGTCAATGTGGCCATCACCGACCTGGACCAGAACAACCGCCCTGTCGGCCTGGAGTCTACTGTGACAACCGGTGCAGGTATAGGCAACGGCAAGCTGAGAGTCGTATTGAAGCACCAGCCAGGCGGCCTTAAAACAGGAACGAACACAACTGCCGGCGAAACAGACGTCGACGTGAGCTTCAATGTGATCGTGACGAACTAAGCGCGCTCTCAGAAATCATAAAAAAGACCGCAGCAGGTATAGCCCGCTGCGGTCTTTTGTTTGTGGTGTCAGGTATAGAATGCGATCTTTATCTGTTGTTAACAGCGCTATACTTGTTTGAGGTTAGTTGGTTTATACCTATCTGCCAGGACTAGTCGGCAAACTCTATCAAACTGAATTAAACACCCTCTAAATCAACGTTATACCTGCCTTAGCGACCAAGCAGCTGCTGCCCCATTAGCATCTGAATTGTTTTGCCGATGCGGTTAGCCCGGGTTTCGGGTCGCTTAGCCTCCTGTACCGCCAGCACGTGCTCTTTGCGGTGTGTAAAGGCCAGCTTTTCGAATGTCTCCAGCAACCCAGCCGATTCCAGTGCTTCGCGCAGGTCCTGCGGTATCTCCACTGTCCTGTTCTTGCGGTCTATACCTGGCGCATCGACCCCAAACTTAGATGGCGCGCTTCTCTCGGATTCGTGTTTGAACCGCAGCGAAGACCACGTGTCATCCACCGCCACCTGTCTGACCGGTGCGTAACCCAAACCTGTTACCGCCTCCCAACCGACGTCGCGGTTCAGGTCCGATTTTATACCTGACGACTTCTTGGGATAAGCCACCCACAACAGCCCCTTGCGCTTGAGGGCAGGCTCGGCCAGGGGCACATAATAGTTCAGTTCACGGCTATCGGTGGCAAAAATCTGCACGGCATCGTATGCTATACCTGCAGCGGGCGTGGTATGCACTTCCATCCCCTGGGTCTGTAAAGCCTCCGCTATACCTGCCTGCGCATTGAGCACCAGCACCTGCCACCCTGATTTTAAATTTAACTTTTTGGCTATGTCCTGCATCATCGTATACCTATTGGAGCTCTAAACTAACAGAAAAATCGTAATTTTGAGTATGATCATATACAACGTAACTATCAATATCGACAACAGTGTGGCCGAAGAGTGGCTGAACTGGATGAAGAGCACACACATACCGGAGGTGATGGCCACAGGCTATTTCCTGAATAACCAGATAGCCCGCCTGCTGCACGAAGAGGACAACGGTGGCACCACTTATGCCGTGCAGTATACCTGCCGCAACCTCGAAGACCTCGAGGAATACCAGCGCGACCACGCGCCCGCCCTGCAGGCAAAGGTACAGGAGCGCTACCCGGAGAAGTACGTCGCTTTCCGCTCTTTGCTGGAAATCGTTGGCAGAGATGTGGAAAGAGGTTAGTAATCTAACGCTGCTGATATAAAAACAGGCCCGTGCTCAGGAATAGCACGGGCCTGTTTTTATTTGGCTGCGCCTGGCCAGAAAGCTTATCCAAGGTATGGCATCACCCAATTGTCCGCGGGTAACGCGCCGTCAGGGTATAACTACCGCAAAACTTTAGTTAGCGCTGTAGGCCTTGATCTGGTTTTCGTCGAAGGTGCAGTTAAGCCACTCACTGCTTATGTCGGCGCCTATTTTTTTGTAGAAGGCGATAGCCGGCTCGTTCCAGTCCAGCACCTGCCACCGCATGCGCTTGGCACCAATTTCTTTGGCTTCGTGGGCGACGGCGTTGAACAGCATTTTGCCGATGCCGCTACGGCGCAGACGTTCGGTTACAATCAGGTCCTCCAGGAAAAGCATTTTGCCTTTCCACGTGGAATAACCGATGTAGTACAAAGCTATACCTACAATGCCCTCTTCGGTCTCGGCCACGAAAAACTTAAATATGGGATTCTCCCCGAAGCCGTCCCAATGCATGTCCTGCACGGTGTTGGTCACTTCATCCGGTGCTTTCTCGTACACAGCCAGTTCTTTTATCAGGTCGTGTACCTGTGGCAGGTCGTCTATGGTTCCTCTTCTGATGTTGATCATATTGATATGAGGGCTATATTGTTAAATGGTTAAATTGTTGTTGGGCGCACGATTAACCTGCCCTGCCCTTTAAAGAGGGTCCCTACCCCCAGAGGGGATTTTCGTGCACGATTCGGACAAGTCGCAACCTGTCCCTACAGGTTCTTTATGCTATCTAAATTCTCTGAACTCTCAAACTTCCCAACTTTTTAACTCCCAAACTCTTTAACTTCTAAACTTTCAAACTTAGAAAACTTCGTCTTCGCCTGCACCAGTTCTTTGCCTGATTCGATGCTGGTGAGTTTGTGGAGGAATGCGTTAGCCTCTTCGGCTGGGCCGGCAGTGGCTACTACGGAGTCGGCCAGGGTGCTTTCGGCCTTAAAGATAATGTCTATTTCCTGTAGTTGCTGCTTTTCGAGCACTTCAACTGGCAGCGTTTCGAGCACCCATTGCAGGTAGCGGGTGTTGGTGACATGGCGGTTCAGGTCGATGTCGTGCCAGCGGATGGGCATTTGCTGCTCGTAGCTCACCTGCTCCAGTTGCGGCAGCTTGCCTTTGGCGAAAGGCAGTGGCTCCTGCCCCGGCACCACTTCTATGGCCGTAATAAAGTCGGGCACCGACACCAGTTGGCGCTTCACCACATCCATTACCAGCCATACGCTCGTCGCCTGTCCCAAAAGCTCGCGGTCGGCACCGTACACCCTGAAGTCGCGGTGCAGGAAGACCCTTTCCCGTCCCGAGGCCCAGGTCTCGACGGTTATCTTCTCGCGGTGCCTCGGATAGCGGAACATCTCAACGCGCATGCGCTGCAGCACCCAGGTCAGGCCGCGCTCCAGTAACTCGTACATGGAGATGCCCATGGTGGCCGTGTTGTCCCAGGCGGCCTCCTGCATGTAGCCTACCAAGGCTGGCAAGGTTGCTTGTCCGTTCAAGTCTGTTTCGGTGGAGCGGACGGTAAACGCGCTCTGTCCCGTCGTTGATTTCATAGTGTGTGCGGTGGTTGGTGTTGCAAGGTACGCAAGAATCGGGCTTGGGGCTTTCAGGTCTAGGTATAAAAAAAGCACATTGGTTGCCCAATGTGCTATCATGCTCAGAACTCATATGATCTAAAAGAAGGCACCCACAAAAGCGCCGAATGGCATAAAAAGAAGCCCCAGCGCATATATCACCAACATAATAATAGTCAGTATACCCATGAATTTGAAGAGCGACTTCAGGTTCCTGAAGGACTTCGAAATCACCTCTTTGTTATTTGTGCTAAGTCCTGTCTGCATGTGGGAAGAAAACTTGTATAGGTATAGGATAAGAATGAAGTACAACAATGCTCCCAAAAAATAGAAAAGCCCAACACCTATACCTGCTGTGGCACTGTTCAGGAAATTTCCACCAGAAACATTTCCCATACCTCCCAAAAAAATAGCCGACATAAATAATCCTGCCAATCCGACAAAGCCTAAAATGACGAAGCCGACAATAGACAAGAACTTGCCCCATTTGGCTGCTGCACTCAAAAAATATCTGGAGTCTGGGCTAAGCTGCATTCCCAGGGGTTGCTCGTTGTAAAGTTCTGCTTCCATATTGTTGAGGCTTTTAGTTGATTAAATAAATATAAGAATTTATTAATATAAATCAAATGACTTTACTGCCCGGTACCAAAACAAAAAGCCAGCACCGCATTGCTGCAGCACTGGCTTTTCTTATCTCAACTCTCAGCTATAGCTGTTACGGCTGTTGCTTCGCGTAAGGGTTCACCCCCATATTCTTGTACATGAACGCCCAGGTATCGGCCCACTCCTGAATCACCAGGGAAGTTGGCTTGCCGGCACCGTGGCCTGCACGCACGTCGATGCGGATCAGGTATGGGTTGCCCGGAGCGCCTTTGTCCTGCAGCTCAGAGATGAACTTGAAGGAGTGCGCCGGCACCACGCGGTCGTCGTGATCGGCGGTCTTCACCATGGTAGCAGGGTATTTCACGCCTTCCTTGATGTTGTGCAGCGGCGAGAAGGTATAGAGGTTCTTAAACTGGGCTTCGTCGTCAGAAGAACCGTACTCGGGTACCCAGGCCCAACCGATGGTGAACTTGTGGAAACGGAGCATGTCCATCACACCCACCGCAGGAAGGGCGACTTTTGCCAGTTCCGGACGCTGTGTCATGAAAGCACCTACCAGCAGACCACCGTTCGAGCCACCGCCCACGGCCAGTTTCTCGCTGGAGGTATACTTGTTGGCAATCAGGTACTCAGCTGCTGCGATGAAGTCGTCGAACACGTTCTGCTTGTTCGGGGTCATACCCGCTTTGTGCCAGTCTTCGCCGTACTCACCGCCACCGCGCAGGTTTGGCATCGCGTACACGCCGCCGTTCTCCAGCCACAGCATATTGGCAATGCTAAAGCTTGGTGTCAGGGAAATGTTGAAGCCACCATAAGCGTACAGGTACGTCGGGTTGTTGCCGTTCAGTTCCAGGCCTTTCTTGTGCACGATGAACATGGGCACTTTGGTACCGTCTTTTGAGGTATAGAACACCTGCTTGGTTTCAAACGCCTCCGTGTCGATGTCTACCTCTGTCTTGCGGAACAGCGTCACTTTGTTGTTCGGGACATCATAACGGTAGATGGTCGGAGGATAGGTGAAGGACGTAAACGTAAAGAAAGTCTCTTTGTCGTCTTTCTCACCACCAAAGCCGCCAACCGTACCGATTGACGGCAGTTCTACTTTGTTCAGCTGCTTACCGTTAGTGTCAAATACCACCACTTCGCTGGCTGCGTCTTTCATATAAGAAGCGATGATGCGGCCGCCCACGAAGGACACGTTGTTCATCACATTCTCATTCTGCGGCACTACTACTTTCCAGTTCTGCTCCTGCGGCTTCTTCGGGTCGATGAGAACCAGGCGGTAGCGCGGGGCGTTCTTATTAGTGCGCACCAAAAGCTTATCGCCGATGTTGTCCACCACATTGTACTCCGACTCGAAATTGTCGATGATCGGCTTGATAGCAGACTTAGGATCTTTCAGGTCACGGTAGTACAGGGCGTTGGCACCGCTGGCACCTTCCGACACGTTCAGGATCAGGAAACGCTCGTCGTCTGTGGTCTGGCCGTAGAAGTTACGAAGCGGCTTGGTCTTGTCTTCGTACACCAGCTGGTCCTGGCTCTGCGGCGTACCAATTTTGTGGTAGTATACCTTGTGGTACTCGTTCTTATTGGCCAGTTTGTTGCCTTCGGTCGGGGCATCGTAGCGGCTGTAGAAGAAGCCGTCCTTGTACCAGCTTGGGCCGGAGAACTTCACCCACTCCACTTTGTCGTCGAGCTTCTTGCCAGTGGCCACTTCCATCACTTCGTAGGTGTTCCAGTCAGAACCGCCGCTGGAGGTGCCGTAAGCCACATACTTGGCGTCTTTGTCAAAGGCCAGTGCGGTCAAAGCCACTGTACCGTCAGTTGAGAATTTGTTCGGGTCGAGGAATACTTTCGGCTCGCTCTCCAGCGTGTTCTGCACGTAGAGCACGCTCTGGTTCTGCAGACCGTTGTTCTTATAGAAGTAATACTTGCCGCCTTCCTCAAACGGGGCGCCATAGCGCTCGTAGTTCCAGATCTTGGTTAGACGATCTTTGATCTGGTCACGGAACTCAATGCCATCGAGGTAGTTGAAAGTTACTTTATTCTGCGCCTCTACCCACTGATCCACTTCTTCGTTGTGGGTTTCGAGCCAGCGGTAAGGGTCGGCCACTTTGGTACCGAAGTAATCGTCGGTGTGGTCTACTTTTTTGGTTTCGGGGTAATTCAGTTGGGCTTCAGCCGTTGCGGTGGCTTCGGTGGTAGTTTCGGTATTCATGCCGGTGGCGGTATTCTCGGTTTGGGTGGATTTGCAGGCCGAGACGGCGGTCAGGCCGCCTGCCAATAAAAAGACAGTTGTTTTTTTCATACAGATTTATCGTTTGGACATAGGTCTAACACGCAACTAAGATAAACATTTTACTTCACAAAAGTTAAAAACACCCTCTACGCGCTCAAAATGGGCATACGATATTTCTCAGTAATCAATAAAGTTTACCCGTAAAATATCTTTCCTGTCAGCATATACAAGCAATGCATCTGTGCACTACATTTGTTGGCTTTTTTTAAGAAAGCAGATCCTTTATATATGATAAACGAAGAAGAAGAGGGAGTAGAGTTGCTGCATTTCGAGCAGATTGCGGACAGGTTGTCTGACAAGGGATATGCGATTATCGATAATTTTTTACAGCCGGACGAGGTTCGCAACTTGCTGGAGGTGCTGCAGCGTCAGCATGAAGAAGGCACCTTCAAAAAAGCCGGCATTGGCCCCGCAGAAAGCGTTACGGTAAACAAACAGGTACGCGGCGATTTTATCCGCTGGATCGAGCCATCAGAGGCATTGCCCCCCACCCAGATTTTCCTGGATCGCATGCACGAATTGCTGCGCTATATCAACCGCACCTGTTTTCTGGGGCTCAAGGACTTTGAATTCCACTTTACGGTATACCCGCCGGGCACGGTATACCAGCGCCACCTCGACCAGTTCAGGACCGACGACCACCGTCGCCTGTCCTTCATTTGCTACCTGAACGAAGACTGGCAGCCTGAGAACGGGGGCAACCTGCGCCTATACCTGCCCAACGAAGACGGTTCGGAAGAAGAGGTGGATGTGTTGCCCATTGCCGGTCGCCTGGCCTGTTTCCGTGCCGACCTCATTCCGCACGAAGTGCTTGCCGCCAACCGCCACCGCTACAGCCTCACCGGCTGGATGCTGGACCAACTCAATGAACTGACGTTTTTGTAGGAGAGAAGTATCACGTAGCACGTATCAAGTAGCACGACTGCAATACTTGACATTTCGACAAAGGACGTTTTGACAAAAGACGTTTTGACAAAAGACTATTAGACGGCGCTTGTTGTGTGCCTTTTATCCTTAGTCTTTTGTCCTTTGTCACAAAGTCCATTGTCTAGAATCGTGCTACGCCAAAGAACTACTGCGCAAAATTAATTTCGGTGCTGTCGCCGATGTTGAGGCTGTGGCTGAGGCCCCTGAAACTGGCGTCGGAGCCGATGATAGAGTCGTGCATCACAGCGTTTTGCAGCTCGGAGTAAGCTCCAATAATAGAGTTACTCAGCGAAGTGCGCGAAATAGTGGCGTTCTCCCCGATGGCTACATTAGGTCCGATGATGGAATGGGTGATGGTGCAGTTTGCCCCGATGCTTACCGGCGGAATGATAATGTTGCCCGGGTATTGGCTGGAGTAGTCCATTTCCCGGAAACGGGGGCGACTCAGGAGTCTGGCATTGGCTTCGAGCAAGGTTTCTTTGCGGCCGCAGTCAAACCAGTTGTCCACATTCCAGGTTACCATTTTCTCTCCCTGCCGGATCATGTGCATGAGGGCGTCGGTGAGGTGGTACTCATTGTGCGTGCGTACATTTTCGGTGATGATGTGCTCCAGCGACCGCACCAGCTTTTCGGGCTGCATGATCTTGTAAAGCCCTACTAGCGCAAAGTTAGACTTCGGAATCTTTGGCTTCTCTACCAGTTTCACAATGTACTCGTCATTGCCTACTTCGGTCACGCCAAACAGGGAGGGCTTGGCTACTTTTTTCACACCCAGTACTGATTTAGGGGAAGCAATGATGGCAGGCAGATCCGCCTCTACAATGTTATCACCGAGCATGATGAGCACGCTGTCTTCGTGGCGGTAGGTTTCGCGGGCAATCCAGAGGGCGTGTCCGAGTCCTTCACGGGGCTCCTGCACTACAAACTGTGCCCTTATCTGAGGGTATTTCTGCCGCACGTAATTCTCGACCTTGTCGCCGAGGTAGCCGATGATGAACACATAATCCTGTACGCCCGCCTGCATGAGCCGCTCCACGATGTGGCCCAGTATCGTATTGTCCGCCACCGGCACCAGCGATTTGGGCTGGGTGTGCGTGTGCGGACGGAGTTTAGAACCAACACCAGCAACAGGAATTACGACTTTCATATACTACACTTTTGCAGCAATATAGTAATTTTTCATCAGGACTTAGTGGATTAAAGAGGAGAAAAGCGGGAAGAATGTAGGTGGGGTAAGGAGGTATGGCTTGTCTGAATCAGGATTTACAGGATTAGAGGATTTTCAGGATTCTTGTGCATGATTGTCATCCCCCCGCCCCAAAGGGAGATTTTTCTGTAGTTGCCATTTTTTCTGTAGTTGCCATTTTATAGGTATAGCACTGTAGCTATTGCAGTTTAGGCTCCCGCTGATTTGACACACCCCTGCCCCTCCCGAGAGGGGGAATTTCACCCCATCCCAGCCTTCCCCTAAAAACAGGGGAAGGAGTCTGCTACTGCCATCCAAAGGTATAGACGTCATAGCTTCAGTTTTCGTGGACAAATGACATCCCCCTGCCCCCTTCAAAGGGGGACTTTCTGCGATTGCTAATTCCAAGGTATAAGCACTGTTGCAAACTACCACTGGCACGCATTGAAAGACTAACTTGCCCCAGAAGCTATGAAACAAATAGCGCTAGCCAGGTGCACCAAATGACGCTCCACTGTCTGAGCGTTCAGCGAGTTTGGAGCGTCTTGATTTTTTTGCTTACTTTTTTCATCAAGGAAAAAAGTGAGGCCCGCCCGGCCAGGGCAAGCTATAACACAATTCAGGTCGCTATACCTAGCACAGGCAGTTGCTATACAACGAACTATGCCCGCCTATACAACGAACTACACCCGCCGCACATGCGAAACTATAAAACAACATAAGCTGCTATACCTATAAGCCGTGCTACGCCAGATGCAAACCACGCTTCTTACCTAACAACATTTGCACTGACCAACCTGCTATACCTGCAGCTGCTACAACCTCAAAACCAATTTTACAACGTCATCCTATGTTTTCCGTAATCATATCGCTTAGCTTTGTAGTTATATCGTATACAAACTATACCCCTCAATAAACATGAAAAAAATCTTCCTCTACCTCATTGGCTTTATCATGATCAACTCGCTGTCGTCTTGTGGCTACAACACGATGGTGCAGAAAGACGAAACCGTGGAAACAGCATGGGCGAACGTGCAGAACGCCTACCAGCGCCGCGCTGACCTCATACCTAACCTGGTGAACACCGTGAAGGGCGCCGCCAATTTTGAGCGTGAAACCCTTGAGAGTGTGATCAACGCGCGCGCCAAAGCCACCAGCGTGCAGCTTAGTGCAGACGACCTCACGCCGGAAAACCTGCAGCGCTTCCAGGCTGCCCAAAACGAACTGGGAGGCGCCCTGAGCCGACTGCTTGTTTCGGTGGAGCGCTATCCGGAGCTGAAGGCGAACCAGAACTTCCTGGAGCTACAGGCACAGCTGGAGGGTACGGAAAACCGCATTTCCGTGGAAAGGCGCAAGTTCAACGAGGCCGTGCAGGACTATAACACCACAGTGCGATCCTTCCCCAATAACCTGATGGCCGGTATTTTCGGCTTCGAACGCAAAGGCCACTTCCAGGCCGATCCAGGTGCCGAACGCGCCCCTACCGTGCAGTTTTAAAATTAAATTGCTATATGGTTAAATTGTTAAATGGTTAGCTCGCTGATGATTTAACAATTTAACCCTGCAACCATTTAGCCATCAACAACATGCCTAAAGATACCATAACCGATGCGGACGAAAAGGTCATCATGGAGGCCATACAGCAGGCGGAGCGCAATACTTCCGGCGAGATCCGGGTGCACATCGAAAACAACTGCGAAGGCGACGTACTCGACCGTGCCACCGAGGTATTTGCCCAGCTGCACATGCACCTGACCAGGCAACGCAACGGCGTACTGTTCTACGTGGCCATCAAAGACCATCAGTTCGCTGTGCTGGGGGATGCCGGCATCAACGCCATCGTGCCCGACCACTTTTGGGAAGACATTACGGCTGAGGTGATTTCTCACTTCAAGAAACAGGAGTATGCAGCAGGTCTTGCCAAAGGCGTGATTATGGCGGGTGAGCAACTCAAATCGCACTTCCCTTACAGTGACAAAGGCGATCTAAACGAACTGAGCGACGATATTTCGTTCGGAAAATAACACACCATGAAACGATCTTTTCTGTTCCTATACCTTGTTTTGTGTAGCACCCTGGCTTTTGCGCAAAGCGATGATTTCCCGCCCCGGCCTAACCCTCCTCGTCTGGTAAATGACCTGGCAGGCATCCTGAGCCAGGGAGAGAGACAGGCACTGGAACAGAAACTGGTCAGCTACAACGACACCACCTCTACCCAGATTGCGATTGTCACCATCAAGTCCATCGGCGACTACGACGCCAACCAGTACGCGGCCGAACTGGGCGAGCGCTGGGGCGTGGGCGGTAGCAAGAACGACAACGGCATCGTCATTCTGGTGTCGCTGGAGCCGCGCCGGGTAGCCATCCAGACGGGCTACGGCATGGAGCACATCATCCCGGACGCCATTGCCAAACGCATTACCGAGCGTACGCTCAAACCGAACTTCCAGCAGGGAGAATTCTACAAAGGCCTGAACGAAGCGACTAACCTGATCATCAGCCTGGCCAGTGGCGAGTACCAGGCCGATCCGCAGGCCAGCCAGGGAGAGGGCGAAGGTCCTTCGCTGATGGCAATCATCATCATTATCATTGTGCTGGTATTCATCATGTCGCGCTTTAAGGGCGGCGGCAGAGGTGGCCGTGGCGTACGCACGCTGGGAGGTCCGATTCTGGGCCCGGGCTCTTTTGGCACCTTCCGTACCGGCGGTGGCATGTTTGGCGGCGGCGGTGGCTTTGGCGGAGGAGGAGGTGGCTTCGGCGGATTTGGCGGAGGCTCCTTCGGTGGTGGCGGCGCCAGCAGTAGCTGGTAGGCCGCTATTCCTGCCCGCTTTCGTCCGGAGATTGCCTCAACGCTGTCTGCTGCAAACTCGAACAAGAGGTATTGTCACCGACATATGATTCTGGCTTTCTTGTCGTTACAGAAAGTATAGCTCCCCAAAAATCCGTACCTTTGCAAATGGGGGGGCATCTGCGCGTATGAAGATAAACAACGAAAACATTAAATCGAAAGTAGTCATCGGCTTTACGCTGGCGCTTTCGGTGGTGGTTTTTGCCATTTACTTAACCTACAACAGCTTCACGCAGTTACTCAGCTCCGTTAATGTGCTGGCAGAGCCCAATGCCAAGCTGGCCAAACTGCAGCACACCCTCGCTGACATTGCCACGGCAGAGAGCGCCATCCGCGCCTATACCCTCACCACCGAGGACAAGCACTTCCGGGAGTACCTCGACAACCTGGGCAACATCAACAGCCAACTCGACTCGCTCTGTACCCTCATGCAGGACAACCCCGCCGAACTGGCTCAGATCGACTCGGTGTCTGCCCTGCTCCTGGCTCAGAGAAAAAGCCTGGAGGAGCACGTGAATAAGAAAAAGGAGCAGCGCGGCAACAGCGCCTATACCGACAAAGCCCTGAAGCAGATCGCCTCGGCAGCTTCCAGACAACCCGCTACCACCACCATCAACCAACGCACCAAAACCACCATATCGGACAGGCTGGCCTACAATACAGACACTATAGTTGCGCCACCGCCACAAAGCGAGCAAAAGAAGGGCTTATTAAACAAAATCTTCGGCAGGCGCAGCGAGCCCAAATCGCAGGAACCGCCGCAGCCTATTGTGGTGCCCCAACTGAACGTAAAGCAAGAGTACAGTGCCGATACCAGCAAGGCTGCCCCAACCAACATGGCCTCCATTGCCAAGGTACGTATTGTGCTCAAAGATGTGGAGCGCGAGCTGCAACAACAGCAGCAGGCCATTGTCGCTAAAGAGCTGGCACTTCTGCAACAGGACAAACAGATCATGGATCAGGTGCGCCGCATGGTGTATGACCTGGAGCGCTACGAGCTGCAACAGGCCCGTCTGAATGCGACGCAGGCGCAGGAAGTAGCCAAAGAGACATCGCTCGTGCTTTTGCTGGTAGGCGTATTCGGCCTGGCCAGTGGCATCGCCTTTATTTTGATCATCCTGCGCGACCTTACCCGCAGCAGCAAGTATAAAGTTGAACTAATGCGCTCCCGCAAAGAGGCCATTCAGCTGGCCCGCGCCAAGGAGGCCTTTGTGGCGAACATCAGCCACGAGATCCGCACACCGCTCAACGTAGTACTAGGCTTTTCGGAACAGCTGGGCCATACCCAGTTGCAGGAGCAGCAACACGAACACCTGCAGGCCATACACGGGGCCGGGCAGCACCTGTTGCACATCGTAAACGACGTACTGGACCTCTCCAAACTAGAAGCCGGCAAGCTGCACCTGCACATGGCACCTTTCGAGATGCGGCAACTCCTGGCGGAGGTAGAGCGCACTTTCCGGCTCAAGGCCAGCACCAAAGGCATCGGTTTCAGCTGCGCGATGGATGATCAGCTGGATGGCTTCCTGTCAGGCGACTCGCTGCGGCTCCGGCAAGTGCTTTTCAACCTGGTGGATAATGCCATCAAGTTCACCCACGACGGGGAGGTGCGCGTGTCGTGCAAACTTAAATCACAGCGCCGTAACCGCGCCGTGGTGCTGATTGAGGTATCTGACACAGGTATAGGTATACCGATGGAACAGACCGCGCACGTGTTCGGCGAGTTCAACCAGGCCGACGACTCTATTATCCGAAAGTATGGTGGTACCGGCCTGGGACTGTCGATCAGCAAGAAGCTGGTGGAGATGCAGGAAGGCTCACTCACCTTGCGCAGTGTACCGAACGAAGGCACCACCTTCAGCATTGTGTTGCCGATGATGAAGGTAGCAGCACCGGAGATTGAAGCTATACCTCAGCCAACGCTCTCTGCTACCGACGTACTGGTAGGCAAAGCCGTTCTGGTGATCGACGATGATGCCTACAGCCGTACCCTGTGCCAACTGATACTGGGCCGCAAAGGCATGCAGGTCACACTGGCCAACGACGGGCAGGAGGCGCTGCAACTGATCAAAGAGAAAGAGTTCGACATTGTGCTCACCGACATCCAGCTGCCGGGCATGAGCGGAAAGGCCGTTGCCAGAGCGATCCGGAAAGAGAACGCCACTATACCTATTATGGCGCTCACGGCCAACATCATGAGCAGCAACAGGCGCTTCTTTGCTAAAACCGGTATATCAGACCACCTGCTCAAGCCTTTCACAGAGCAGGACCTCTACCTGAAGCTCAGCAAAGCTTTGACAGCTCAGGCTATACCTGAGACGGCGCCTGTAATTGAGCCAGAAGAGAAAGCAACAATTGGAGGTATAGCCAAGCAACCTTCCGATATAACCGAAAAAGCAAGTAACGTTGAATCAGGTATGGCTGATACTCAAGGTATAACCACACCTGAAAATGATGCCGAAACACAACAGGCAAACGAGCCTATACCTGCTGTTTATACCCTGGATGAGCTGCGCACTTTTGTGGGAGATGATGAGGAGGCGCTGTGGGAGATCGTGGAGGTGCTGGTGTCGGATAATCAACGCTCATTAACGCAGCTGGAAAACGCAGCGGCAGCGGCCAACTGGCAGCAAGCGGGCGAACTGGCCCACAAGATGAAGACCGCTTTCCGCCATCTGCAGGCCCATACCGTGCTGCCCGCCCTTGACACGCTCGAGCAGGTACTTCACCAACCAGACCTGCCAACCGGCAACCTGCCTGCCACAGCCAAACAACTGCAACACGAAGCTACGCTTGTCCTCGCCGCGCTCGAAGCCGAGCTCAGCAAGCGTAAAAAGGCCGAAGAAGCCGCTGCTTAAGTTTCAATGTTATACTGCCGCATTTTGTTGTAGAGCGTCTTGCGGTCGATGTTGAGCAGTCGGGCCGCTTTGGATTTGTTGTACTTCACGCGCTCCAGCATTTCGATGATCAGCTCCTTTTCGCTGCGTTCGGTGGCTGTGCGCAGATCCATTACAGGCAGGGCTACCTGGGTGGCATCCGGTTGCGCCACAATACTAGTTGGCTCCGGTATATGGTAGGCAATCTCGGGTGGCAGGTCGTCGAGTGTTATCTCAGTGCCTTTGGCCAGCAGTACAGCCCGTTTTACTACGTTCTTCAACTCGCGCAAATTTCCTGGCCAGCTATACCTTTCCAGCGCCATGACAACAGCCGTATCAAAGCCCGTCACGTTGCGTTCCAGTTCGTGGTTGGCTACCTGCAGAAAGTGCTCGGCAAACTGCATGATATCTGCGGTGCGGTCGCGGAGCGGGGAGATGTTGATCTTGAACTCGTTGAGGCGGTGGTACAAATCTTCCCGAAATTCCCCCTTGCTCACGGCCTGCACCAGGTCTTCGTTGGTGGCCACGATGATGCGCACGTCCACATCAAGGTCGGTGTTGCTACCAATCTTGCGCACTTTGCGCTCCTGTATGGCCCGCAGCAGCTTCACCTGTATTTCATATGAGAGGTTGCCGATCTCGTCCAGAAACAGCGTGCCGCCATTGGCCGCCTCGAACTGTCCTTCTTTGTCACCCATGGCGCCTGTAAACGAACCCTTCACGTGCCCGAACAGCTCGCTTCCGGCCAGTTCCTTCGATAAAGCACCGCAGTCGATGGCTACAAAGGGCTTATCGTGGCGTTTGCTGCGCTGGTGTATCTTGCGGGCCACATACTCTTTGCCGGTGCCGCTCTCGCCTTCTATGATCACCGACATGTTGGTGGGCGCGATCAGGGCGATGTACTCCTCTAACTGGTTGGACTGGGGGCTGGCTCCTTTCACAAACGTAAAGCCGCCCTGCGCAGGTATAGCCGGCTTCGTCGCGACATGGCCCTCGCGCCCGAGGGAAAGGGCCTTGCGGATGGTCAGTAACGTTTCGTCCGGATTGATTGGCTTGGCCAGATACTCAAAGGCACCCATCTTGATGGCTCTCACAGCTGTACGGATGTCGGCGTAGTGCGTCATCAGGATAACGGGCACCTGCGTGTCGAGCACGCGGATCTGTTCGAGCAACTCCAGTCCGTTTTTGTCGGGAAGCCTGAAATCGGTCAGGATCAGGTCGAAGGTGTCGGCTTTGATCTGGCCGAGGCCTTCGCCGGCGGTATAGGCGGTTTTTACCTCATACTGCTGACGTTTCAGGAACGTGCTCAGCATCAGGCAAAAGGTAGGATCGTCGTCGATTAAGAGTATCTTGGGCATAATCATAAGCAATATACACAACCGCAGGGCAGGGGGAAAATGTTGCCCTGAAATAACGTGCTCGGCCGGGCATTCCGACTGTTTACCGAAAAGCGGCGCTTAAGGTTGGGTATAAATGCAGCGGGTGGGTATAAAACAGAAAAGCCCCCGCTGGGCGGAGGCTCGTTCCATGATACTAGGGTCGCTAGTATTCAATCTATGTGGCTTATTTTTGGTCTTGGATAATGTTGCCTTTTTCATCAATGCGAACTTTAGCGCTCTGCTGCTGCTCGTTAGTGAAGAAGATCTCATACATTGTTTTGGCACTCTGGCCTGGCGCATTAGCCTGCGCGTTAACATTCTGCGCATTTTGGTTGGCCTGCTCGGCACGGTTTTCCATGCCTTGGGCATTAGCGCCGGCGGCATTGGCGTTCGGTGTTATGCGGAACACCTCCACGATCTGCCAGCTAGCAAATGCTTCGGCAGTCAAGGCCTGCTGTACCGGCTCCGGAAGCTCTTCCTTCGTGATGGCTTCGCGCTTCACGTTTTCTTGCTGAGTGGTGGTCTGCGTTTCAGTTGTCACCTGCGTCTCAGTCTGTGCCTGCTGTTCGTAGTTCACCTGATTTTCAGTTTCAGCCTTCGTCTCAGTTTCTACTTCGGTAGTTTGCTCTACTTTCTGCTTCTTCTTCGACTTCTTTTTGTTCTTGTCAGTCTGTGCGCTAGCGTCAAGTGAGGCAAAGCCAAAGAATGCGATGGCGGCTGCCAGGTAGGTTATTTTTTTCATAGTTTTATTCTGTCGCTCAAATTTAATATTTCACAAAGCCTATTAGTCAAAACTGTGCCAAAACTATATATTGGAATTAAATTGCTGACAGACAGAATATTACGAAAATAAACAAAACTCCCCAAACTGTGGAATCCGCCGGATAGTGTGGCGGAAATTCCACAGTTTGGGGAGGGCAAACTGGGTAATGGGCAGGTATCGCCTAAGAAGCGCCCAGCATGAGTGCCAAGGCGATCAGGGAACCGAAGCCAATGCCGAAGCCCGCCGCAGCCTTGCCCACTTTGCGTTTGTGGGCCTGCTTTTTAAAGGCATCCCGGTAAACCGGCTCCTTCATCAGCTGGTAGTTCGGGTGAAACATATTGTCGACATTAGGCGGAACGGCAGCCGTTACGATGCCCGCCACCAACCCGACAGGCGGGAGCAGGAAAGTGGCGCCGGCCGTGCCCCAAAGCGGTCCCTGCCCTTTGTAATACAGCAGGGCGTCGTGGCGCCCCTGGTACATCAGCTCTTCCTGGGTATAGGTGCGAGAGGTGCCAGACGCCGCGGGTATGGCTGTAGTGGCAGAAGCGTACTCGTCGTTGGTTTGCGGCAATTGGCTGAGCTGTCGTTGCGAGGGCTGGGTTGCAAACTGCATGGAAGCCACATCGCCCCGGAGCACAAACCGCATAGGGCCTTCTGTTTCGCTCAGCATGCGGTAATGGATGGTGTCTTCCCCCACTTTCACAATCTTCCCGATTAATTCTTCACCGCTCTTCTTAACGATCAGATCCTGGCTGTAACCAAGCGTAGCGGCCAGTACAAAACATACGCTAAGTACCGCTCTTTTCCATGTCATAAGGTGCATCATCCTGCTCTTGTAATTTAAGTTTTGTTTATTTTCAGTCTTGGATTAGGAAGATACAAAGACTATTCCATTTATTGTGGAATCTCTATATTTTATTTTTACTGTGAAAATAATTTCCCGACAAGGTATAGTTAACTGGCGTATAAAGCCGGAATGGCATGATCTTGTCAGCTGTGCACTTCCGGAAACTTGCAAAGGAAGCCGGCAGCCTATACCTTTATACTATGAGCGAACCACGTAAAAAATTATTTCTGCTTGATGCCATGGCCCTGATCTACCGGGCACATTTTGCCTTCAGCAAAAACCCGCGCATCAACTCCAAAGGCATGAACACCGGCGCTGTGCTCGGCTTTACCAATACCTTGGTGGAGGTGCTTCAGAAAGAGCGGCCCACGCACATCGGCGTCGCCTTCGACTCAGCGGCCAAGACCTTCCGCCACGACAATTTTGCCGCCTACAAGGCCAACCGACAGGCCATGCCCGAGGATATTTCGCTGGCTATACCTTACTGCAAGAAGATTGTAGAGGCCTTTAACATACCGGTGCTCATCATGGACGGCTACGAGGCTGATGACATCATCGGCACACTGGCCTGCCGCGCCGAGAAGGATAACTTTGACGTGTACATGATGACGCCCGACAAGGACTACTGCCAGCTGGTGACCGAGCACGTGTTCCTGTACAAGCCTGCCTTCCTGGGCAATGCCGTGGAGGTATGGGACGTAGCGCGGGTGCTGGAGAAGTTTGAGATCGAGCGCGTAGAGCAGGTGATCGACATACTCGGCCTGCAGGGCGATGCCGTGGATAACATACCCGGTATACCGGGCATCGGCGAGAAAACCGCCAAGGCCCTGATTCAGCGCTTCGGCTCTGTCGAGAACCTGATCGCCAATGCCGACCAACTGAAAGGCAAGCAGAAAGAAAACATCGTGAACTTTGCTGACCAGGGCATCATGTCCAAAGAGCTGGCCACCATACATTGCGACGTGCCGGTGCCCTTCAGTGCCGAGGCTTTGCACTACGACGGACCCAACGAAGAACAACTGGCTGAACTGTTTGCCGAGCTGGAATTCCGCCAGCTGATGCAGCGTGTGCTGGGCATTGCGATGGCCGATGCACCGGTAGCAAAAACCACTGCCAGACGCGCCAAGCCAAGTAACCAGCAGCAGACCTCCCTTTTCGATACAGCTGCCGCTACCGCCATTGCCGAAGTTGAAGATGAAGCAGGTATAGCTACGGAGCATGTGCCGTTTGCGCGTTTCAACAATACGGTGCAGGACTACCACCTCATCGACACGCCGGCCCTGCGCCAAAGCCTGATCCGCTACCTACAGAAGCAGCAGGAGATCTCCTTCGATACCGAGACGAGCAGCATCGACCCGATCACCGCCAAGCTGGTGGGCATGTCGTTCAGCTACCTGCCGGGCGAGGCCTATTATGTGCCCGTGCCACCCGACAATGAAGAAGAGGCCCTTCGCATCACCGCCGAGTTTAAGGATGTGCTCGAGAACCCGAACATTGCCAAGATCGGCCAGAACATCAAGTACGATATCCTGGTGCTGAAGAACTACGGCATCGAGGTGAGCGGCCCGCTGTTTGACACCATGCTGGCGCACTATCTGCTGGAGCCCGAGATGCGCCACAACATGGATGTGCTGGCCGAGACCTACCTCAACTACAGTCCTATCCCTATCACCGACCTGATCGGCCCGAAAGGCAAGAACCAGATCACGATGGCCGACCTGAAGCCGGAAGAGGTAAAGGACTATGCCTGTGAAGACGCCGACGTGACGCTGCGCCTGAAGCACTACTTTGAGCCGCTGCTGCAGGAACAGGGTTTGATGAAGCTGTTCAACGAAGTGGAAAACCCGCTGGTGCAGGTGCTGGCAGGTATAGAGAAAGAAGGCATCTCGATCGACGCCAATGCGCTGGCCGACATTTCGCTTCTGCTCGAACAGGAAATCAAAGGGATAGAGACCCGCATTTTCGAACTGGCCGACACGGAGTTCAACATCGGTTCGCCGAAGCAGCTTGGCGAAGTGCTCTTCGACAGAATGGGGCTGCACGGCAAAGCCAAGATCAAAAAAACCAAGACCGGCCAGTACGCCACCGGGGAGGAGATTCTCTCTAAGCTATCTGGCGAGCACGAAATTGTGCGCCTGATCCTGGACCACCGCGAACTTTCCAAACTCAAGTCGACCTACGTGGATGCGCTGCCGCAGCTGGTTTGCGCGCTCGACAACCGCGTGCATACCTCCTTTAACCAGGCCGTGACGGCTACGGGCCGCCTGAGCTCTACCAACCCGAATCTGCAGAACATTCCGATCCGCACGGAGCGGGGTCGTGAGATCCGCAAGGCCTTTGTGCCACGCGACAGCAAGCACCTGATCATCTCGGCGGACTACTCCCAGATCGAACTGCGCATCATGGCCGACTTCAGCGGAGACCCGACCATGAAAGAAGCCTTCCGAAACGGACTCGATATTCACGCCTCCACAGCCAGCAAGGTGTTCCACGTACCGCTCGACCAGGTGGATAGCGAGATGCGCCGCAAAGCCAAGACGATCAACTTCGGTATCATTTACGGCATTTCTGCTTTCGGCCTTTCCGAGCGACTAGGTATACCGCGCCGCGAAGCCGCCGACATCATCGAGGCTTACTTCCAGGAGTTCCCGGCCGTGAAGGAGTACATGGACAGCGCCATTGAGAAAGCGCGCGAGCAGGAGTATGTGGAGACCCTGCTGGGCCGCCGCCGCTACCTCCGCGACATCAACTCGCGCAACGCTACCGTGCGCGGCTTTGCCGAGCGAAATGCCGTCAACGCCCCGATCCAGGGCACTGCCGCCGACATCATCAAGATCGCGATGATCAACATACACGAGTACCTGCGCCATGAGAACCTGAACACCCGCATGATCCTCCAGGTACATGACGAACTTCTCTTCGACGCTCCGAAAGAAGAAATAGACATTGTGACGCCAAAGATCGTGGAGCTCATGACCAACGCCCTGCCGCTGAGCGTGCCGATGGAAGTTGGCTTAGGCGTAGGCAAAAACTGGCTGGAAGCGCACTAAGGTATAGCTGGCTTATACCTGTTGCTATACCTTATAAAAACAGAAAGGCGCCTTCCGATGCGGAGGGCGCCTTTCTTGGTTTGAGTGCACGGAAACCTCAGGAAATTAAGGTAGTGCTACAGTCTTATACTGTGTCTCGTCTACTTTAGGAATTCTAGCACCGTATTTTGTATTAATCACATTAATGAACTCATTGGCTACGAGCGCGGCTCCTCTAGGAGTGAAGTGAATACCATCGAGGCTGAAAATATTACCTGTCACGAAAGCTGAGTTATAAGCTACACCATTCTGAGCGAAGCCAGTAGACAGTCTAGATAGATATGCGTTGAAGTCGCCGTGTGCTAGGCCTTTAGCATCTGCAACTGCTTTGATTGACGCATTGTAGCTGTTCGTATGGTCTTTGATAATTGCCAGCTCAGCCTCAGACAGCACCAACTGATCAGGAAGCGGAGTGCTAGAGCCACCACCTTGACATTTAATAAAGTCTGACGCAGGCAGCAGAATCAACTCATTAGGTGTTGCCTTACGTGGAATGCCATCCTCGAGTACTACCAAGGCATTTGCACCAGCTTGGAAAGTAAGATGGCCAAGACCTTTTGCTGCATATCCAGCAGTAAGTTGCGCTGCCTGCTCTGCTGATAAAACAAGCGCGTTATAAGGAATAGTTGTAAAGAAAGGAATTTTTGTCACATCAGGAATATTCCCTAAAGCACCTTTGGCACCTTTGCTGGTAAGCTGATTTACTATACCGGCTATGTAAGCCGTAAACATATCCTTGTTTGTTGGATAGTCAGAGCTAGTTGGTGATGGAGTACCGCCAGCAAGTGCATACCCAAGCACGTCATTATTGCCAATCCACAAAGTGAAAAAGGTTGGATTCTGAGCCATCGCATCAGCTACCACGCTTGTGTTAGGAGATGATGCAAAGCGGGCGAAGAATGGGTTAGCTGTTGCTGGCTGCGTCATTAACCCTGCTGGATTGCCGTATCCAGGCGCTAATAAGTGGAATGACTTTGCACCTGGTACACCTAAGTTGTTATAGGGCCCCTGAACGGTTGGTGCTAACTGACCTAAAAAAGCCGGAGTAAGCGCAGCCGCATTTCCCGCTTCAACTGGCGCCAAACCAACGTCTCCTCTGCAATCAGGCTGTATACGCAACACCCTTTTTTGTGGCACCTCCACAATGCTAGGGTTTGATGGATTTGATCTAGGACTTCCAGCACTCACACCTTCCGGCATTAAAGGCTGTCTGAAATCAGAATTACCTCCTACTTGCTCGAATTGCTTGGCAAGGATAGCTGGATAAGACGCCTGCTGTCCTTCACGGTAAAGCGCCCCGTCGGCAAAACCTGCTGTCAGGGAGTTTCCTAGCGCCACATAAGTACTAAAATCTGCCTCGCCCGAGCTAGCCGCAGGGGCATCAATCTCCGGATCGCAGCTTGTCAGGAACATACCGGCCATCAGGGCCAGTACACTCGATTTATAGAAAAACTTTTTCATATACTTTGCTAAAGAAAATTAGAATTTGAAGTTCAGGCCGATACCAGGGATATAGGCGACAGATTTAAAAGTACCCGGAACACCGTTTGACAGGTTAGCTGCATCCGTTCTCTCTTTTTTGTTAATGTACAGGAAAGAAGCGTCGATGCTGAAGTTCTCAGAAACGGAGTAGCCTATACCTGCAGAAAGACCGCGTGAGTCTGAATCCGGCGTCTCTGGCGTCAGGTAGCCGTCCTGCACAGGCGTTTTGTCAAGGTAAGCGCCGGCACGGAGGGCGAGGGCGTCTGTTGCCATGTACTCACCACCAATGCGGTAGATGAAAGCATTCTCGTAATTACGGCTGGCCTCAGAGAAAGGGCTACCGGCTACGTTCTGGCTGAAGTCGAAACGCAGTTTCTCGTAAGCATCCCAACCTACATGGCTCACGTCAGCAGCCAGCGTCAGGCGCTCGTTTGGCTTAAAGCCTATACCTACCGAAAGGGTGGAAGGCATTGGCAGTTCCGCGTTGAAAGTCGTGCCATCCGGGAAGTTGCCGCGGGCAGCTGCAGGGATGTTGCTGAACATCACGTCACCGCCTTCTACTTTCAGGTCTACTTTAGAACGGTAGTTCACACCGATAGAGAGTTTTTCTGTTGCCTGGAAGAAGATACCTGCGTTAAAGCCAAACGCCGATTCAGCGCTGCCGTCCAGTTCCAGACCGCCTTCAGTGCCGTCCTGGTTCTGTACAGGCACTGAGCGCTGCAGGTTTACACTTCCGACTACATAAGAAAGACCTATACCTATACCCAGCTTGTCGGTAATGGCGTAGCTAACGGTAGGCTGCACGTAAATAGCCTGCAGTTTCAGCTGGTTCAGTCCATAGCGGCCGCTCCACTCGTTGCCCCAGTCCACGGTGCTACCAAACGGAGTGTACACCCCTAGGCCGGCAGAGAATTTCTCGTTTATGTTGTACACACCATATACCTGGAAAGGAGTGCCCAGTGGGTTATCCGTACGAGCCGTAACACCTCCGGACTCAGGAGCAGAATGGGCAATTTTGGAGACAAGCGCACTACCGCCTATCGTCACGCCACTGTAGCCTAAATGGCTCATGGCACCCGGGTTGAAGAAAATGCTGGACGTGCCTGTCACTAGACCCGTACCCGTATGGCCCATACCGATCTGGCGCTGGCCAGCCAGGTTCACCTGGTATCCTCCGGCCATAGCTGTACCCGAAATCAGGGCGCTACCTAATAAGGCTAAGATTTTGCTTTTCATAAAATGCGACTTGTTTAAATGAAGGGTGTTAATAAGGTTAAACAAATATATAAAACATTCATACTTAAAAAGCGCTTGCCGCTCCTTTTTTCAAATAATATCTGACTTTAGTCGAAAAACGCCCGCCCATACCCTATACTGTGCCTTTAATGGGCTATCATGGCATTTTTCCCTCAGCCGCCCCACCTCCCGCAGGCAATCTACGTTTACATACTCTCAACAGAATAAACCCATGAAGGAAATATATGACGTGATCATCATCGGAGGCGGCCCTGCGGGGCTTAACGCCGCCATGATACTGGGCAGGTCCCGACGCAAGGTACTTTTATTTGACAGTGGCGAACCCCGCAACCGCTGGTCCAGGAGCATGAACGGCTTCCTGTCGAGCGACGGCGTAAACCCTGGCGATTTTATCCGGAAAGGACGTGAGGAACTTAAAAAATACAGCATACAGGTAATAGACCACCCAGTGACCGACGCCACATACAGCAAAGGCACCTATGTGGTAGAATCCAGCGAAGGGCACGTATACCACTCCCGCAAGCTGCTTCTGGCGACAGGCCTGAAGGACACGCTGCCGGAGGTGGAAGGTATAGAAGAGCTCTATGGCAAAAGCGTGCACCACTGCCCTTACTGCGACGGCTGGGAGAGTCGCGACAAAGCCATTGCCGTGTACGGCAAGGATCGTTCAGGTATAGGACAGGCCCTGGCCATGAAAAACTGGAGCGACGACGTGACCCTCTATACGGACGGCACCCGGAAGCTTAACAACAAGGACATGGAGCTGCTAGATCTGAACGGGGTGAAGGTATGCACCGATGCCATCGCCCGTGTGCAGGGAGAGGATGGCATGCTGCAGCATATCATTTTGCGAAACGGGGAATTAAGACCACAGGAGGCCCTTTTCTTCTCAGGAGAAACCAAGCAGCAGTCGGATATCGGCAGGCAGCTGGGCTGTGAGTTTACCGGCAAAGGGGTGATCAAGACGCGGCGCCTGCAGCAGGCCAACATCCCGGGCCTCTATGTGGCCGGTGACGCGGCCCGCGACATGCAGCTCGTGATTGTGGCGGCGGCAGAAGGCGCCAAGGCCGGGGTGGCCATCAACATGGAGTTGCAGCAGGAAGACAGGGAGAATCCTTAGACCAAGCTGGCAGTAGCATCGCTGGCCTCCTGAGCGGGGCTGGGCAGATGCTGCTCCACTGGCTGGAACAGGTGCTCCTCCAGGCAGTAACGGTAGCCCTCCACGAGCATGTGCATGATGAGGTGCTCCACGGCAATGGGCTGGTTCTCGGATACCTGCCTGGTGTTGGTGAACCGGATCTTGCTGGCATCGATGATCGTCACGACTCCTGTCCCGAACACCTCTATTTTATTTCCCTCTTTGATGATGATGCCGGTTTCCTCGCTCAGGCCAACACCGACATAGGCCGGGTCGTGCGCCACGGCGTGGGCCAGTCGCCCGAAGCGGCCGCGCTCCACAAAGTGCGTGTCGATGTACAGATGGCTGACAAACCCAAAGCCGATGGTGGTTTTCATCTCCCCTTTGATAAGCGAGTAGTGGCCGTAGCCGTCGTAGATCATACGGTCTGACATGATGGCGGCGCCTGCGCTGGTGCCCGCAATGATGATGGGTTCCTCGTGGTAGCGGCGGCGCATGATCTCCAGAAGCTGCGTGCCGTTCAGAAACTCAGTAAGGCGAACCTGATCGCCTCCCGTAAAGAAAATCACATCGGCCTGCTGAATGCGGCTAATGTACTCAGCCTGGTCCGCCGCATGGTTTTCATCGATCAGCATGAACTGCACTTTGTTGCAGCCCAGTTCTTCAAAAGCCTCCTTGTAAGCCAAGCCGGATTCCTGCGGCTCGGTAGCCGCCGTGGCGATCACTTCTATATTGGCATGCACCGGGCATATCTCAGACCTGATCAGTTTGATCAGATCATCATCATACCCTCCTCCGAGCGCTATTAAGGTTCCTTTGTACATGGGTATTACAGATTAGGTAGAAAGTTGCGCTCACCATACAGTAAGCGGCTGTATACTTTACAATTAAGTATCCGAAAAGATTTAAAACAGCGCGTAAATCCGCTTTTGCTATGTTCATTTTCGAACAAACACCTGTACGCTATTGGACGACTTTAGTAGACGGAACAGCGGTTTAAATTCGTAGCTTGGTGATTTACAGCAACTTACACTAGTGGCACATAAAATGTAATATGCTCATCATAAATAAAAAAAATTTTAGAAGCACCAAGCAACCTTTTACCCTACTCTACTATCTATTAAGTACTTAGAACCTAAAACTCAAAAACTTTTAAATCCTTACAATTATGAAAATCATCATCTTATTAATCGCCCTGGTACTTGGCTTCGGAGCCACCTGCAAAAAGACAGCAGACGACATTAAAGTAGCCGCCGCCAAGCACAAACTGCACCTGGAGCAAAGAGAACTCCGCAGCTACCCTAACCTGTTGCCAGAAGTGCTGATCGTAGCACCAAAGGCCTGACACCCTGAGCACGTACAACCCTTTTACACATCATCCTAAAACTAAATCACTATGAAAATCCTGATTCTATTGTTCGGACTAACAGCAGCTCTTGGCACTGCAGGCAAGAAAACCGCTAGCGATGTAAAAGAGATCAAGCACCGCCAGGAAATGAGAGAGCTGGAGCGCTACCCCAACCTTCTCCCTGAAGTAGTCATTACCATCTCGCGTGACTCCCTGATGAAGTAGCATACCTGATTTTACCGATTCTTTAACCCCGCCATTAGTACCAAATAAAACCATGAAAATCATCATTCTTTTATTAGCGTTGGTAGCCTCGTTTGGCTTTGCCTTGAAAAAAACCATTGACGAGCGTGTGTTGTTGGCGGAGCACCTGCAGCAGGAGCGCGTTACCTTGCTGTACAGCACCCAAAACCCTGCATCCCAGCCTGTGGCCATGCTGTAGCAAGCCGCCTTACCAAGGGCCAAATGCTAGCTGTAACATGACCTATACCCCGGCCCAACACTTCTCCAGGTTCTATCTACCCACCAATATCACGCTCACTGCTAAGCTGAGCGACCACAAAGACACTGCCCTTATAACAACAATCGCCCGGCCTGCATGGGGCCGGGCGATTGTTGCTAGTTTTCTTTTTTCTTGAATATCTTGTTGAGGTCGATGCGCTTCTCAGGCTCTGGCTCCGGAACGGGCTCCTCCTTTTTGCCGAATGGCCATACCTTCTTCTTCGGTGGCTCCGGTTCTTTCTTTTTGCCAAACGGCCAGCCCGATTTTTCTTCCTCAACTTCTTGCTTGCCAAAAGGCCAGATGCTCTTCTTCTCTTTCTTCTCCGGCACAATTACGTAGCGTATCGAGATGCCTGTGGCCAGGTTCACCCAGTCCTCGTGGTTGAAGTGCAGGGCTGGCTTCACGTCAGCGGAGAGCAGAAAAGGCAGTCCGTTAACTTTATACTCCACCCCCACAATCGCATCCAAACCCGTAAACACGCCCTGGTCTTTGAGGTTGCCGATGTGCCCGCCGCCGCCCAGGTAGTAGTTGAAGCGCTTGCCCAGCATGGGCCAGTGCCGCTGGTAGAGAACCGTGCCACTGTACTCCCGCGAGCCGACCAGGGCTATACCTTCGAGGGTGCTTTTCTCCGCGACCCGCTGTTGCAGGGTAGCCCCAAACTGGTCGCCACCCAGGCGTATACCTGCCGCTGTTCTGTATTTCTGCGCCTGGCTGGCCGTAGCCGCCCCCGCCACCAATAGCATCGTAATAAAAATCTTCTTCATGTGTTGTCTTCGGAGTCTGCCTCCTGCCGCTGCAAATATCTTACCTATTCTGCAGAAAAGAACCAAGCTGCCCAGCCTTAGCGCTATCTTTTTTGAGAGATGATGCAGCAAGGTATAGCGGACAGTCTTATCGGAACGTATGGTGAGAGCGGCTTGGTATACCTGTGCTAAAAGAAAGGCGCTATACCTGAAGAGCTGCCTCAAAAGATTTACTGAAAGACTAGCCTGTGAAATGAGCAGTCGACTCTATACCCAGTAGTCGTTTTTGAAACTTTAAACGGTCTGCGAATCAAAACGCGGAGCCCAACTGCCCCTCCTATACCTTAGTAATCGCTTTTGAAACCGCCGCGGCTGGCTTTTTTGTCGGATTGGCGGCGCTTGCCTTCGAGGCGTTTGCGCACCGAGGCGCGGGTGGGTTTGGTGGCTTTGCGTTTTTTCTGGCGGGTAAGCGCCTGCCGGAGCAACTCGTAAAAGCGCTCGATGCACTGCTCCTTGTTTTGCAGCTGGCTGCGCTCCGCCTGGCAAACCACCTGCAGGAAACCTTCGCTGTTGATGCGGTTTCCCAGCTTTTCCTGCACCAGCGCTTTCTCTTCGTCTGTCAGCAGTTGCGAATCTGCCACATGGAAACGCAGCTCGACCTTGCTGGCCACTTTGTTCACGTTCTGCCCACCTGCCCCGCCGCTCCGCGAAGCCTGAAAACTCAACTCCCGCTCAAAATCACGTTCTCTTATATCTGCCATATCGTTGCTATACCTTCCGAAACAAACTTGTAACCGCCTTTTTATTCCGGTTTACTAATAATTTCAGGCCAGTACGCGTCTTTTCATGTTTTTATGCGTCTTTTGTGAAATTTTTGACAATCCTATACCTTTTCTATGAAAAAGTTACGCTTTGCCTGTCTGCTGCTCATACTTTTTGCGCTTCCGCAACTCTCGCAGGCCGTCAACAAATCCTTTTACTTCACCACCTCCGACGGCGTGCAACTGTATGTGCGCATGGCCGGAGAAGGCAAGCCCTGCCTCTTCATCCACGGTGGGCCCGGCTCCTGGACCAAGTATTTCTACGCCCTGGGCGGCGACGTGGTGGAGCAGGACATGACCATGATCTACGTAGACCAGCGCGGCTGCGGTCGCTCTTCCAGTTCCGAAACCAAGGATTACTCGCTGGCCCGCGTGGTGCAGGACTTTGAGGAACTGCGCCAGCACCTGGGCTACGACAAATGGATGCTCATGCCGCACTCTTTTGGCGGCACCATCGCCACTGAGTATGCCTACCAGCACCCGAAGCGTGTCAGCGCAGCCATCTTCGTCAACTCCACGCTATACCTGAACGATGCGCTGGAGAGTTATGTCAAAAATGGTGCACGCCTGCTGGGCAAGCCGGAGTCAGAATTCCGCAAAACGGGCGGCTCCATTGGCGAAGCGCTCAACGGCGTGGCCTCGCAACTTAACCAACAGGGAGTGATGTACAAAATGATGTACCCCAAAAAGGAGATGTTCGACCAGATGAACGCCGTGATGGACACCACCATCAACTGGGATTTCGGCAGCAAGGTATGGGACTTCCCTGAATATGTGCAGGACTTCACCGTAAAAAGTGCCTCACTCAAAATGCCGGTACTTGTTATTTCGGGCAACAACGACCTGTCAGTAGGCCCAGAGCACTACAAACTGTTCAAGTTCAGGAATGCCACCTACCGCCCCATGGACACCGGCCACTGCCCTTATCAGGAGCAAACGGCGCTCTTCCACCAACATGTCAAGGACTTTCTGGCGAAGGTAAAGTAAACGAGCTGCTTAACCAGAAAAGGAGCTGGCCTACCCGAAGGTCTGCTCTTTTTTTGTGCCTGTTGCTCCTTTCGAAACCAAAGCGCAAAGTGTAGCCGTATGCCTTACTACCCAAAACCCAAGCGGCTATACCTATGAAGCAACAAGACAGCACACTCCGCATCGGCTACCACGCCTCGCACGAACAGTTTAAGCCAAGCGAACTCCTCCGGTTTGTGCAACAGGCCGAGCAGGCAGGCTTCAACGCCTCCATGTCGTCAGATCACTTCGCGCCCTGGAGCCTCGACCAGGGCGAGAGCGGTTTTGCGTGGTCCTGGCTCGGAGCGGCTATGCAGGCCACCAAACTGCCCTTCGGTATCGTCAACGCGCCCGGGCAGCGCTACCATCCGGCCATCATCGCGCAGGCTGCGGCCACGCTGGCCGAGATGTTTCCGGAAAGATTTTGGGTCGCCATGGGCAGTGGGCAGTACATCAACGAACAGATCACGGGTGAGCACTGGCCCGTGAAACAGGACCGTAACGATCGCCTGAAGGAGTGCGTCGACATCATCCGGGCGCTCTGGAACGGCGAAACCGTCACCCACCACGGCTTGGTGACGGTGGAAGAGGCCAAACTCTGGACCCGCGCCAAGGTAGCCCCCAAGATCATCGGGGCGGCCATCACTGAGGAAACCGCCGAATGGGTGGGCGGCTGGGCCGACGGCATGATCACGGTTTCGAAGCCGCCCAAGGAGCTTAAGAAAATGGTGGATGCTTTCCGTAAGGGCGGCGAGGGAAAACCCATGTACCTGAAAGTGCAGCTGTCTTACGACAAGGATGATAAAAGGGCGCTGCAGGGAGCCCATGAACAGTGGCGTTCCAACATCTTCCCGAGCGCGGTGCTCTCCGACCTGCGTACCGCCAAGCAGCTGGAGCAGGCGGCTATGTTTGTGCGCGAAGAAGACCTGCGCGAGCATGTGCGCATCTCCTCCGACCCAAACCAGCACGTGGAGTGGCTGCAGCAGGACCTCGACCTGGGCTTCAGCCAGCTGATTCTGCACAACGTCAACCTGGAGCAGGAGCGCTTTATCGAGGTGTTCGGTGACAAGGTGGTGCCCCAGCTTTTGGGCTAAGGCATAGCGCTGAAACAAAGCTCCCCAGGCTGCTAACCTATACTTTATAAGCACGTTACAGGTATAACACGACTTGTAGAGACGCCCTATGAAATGGTCCCTTAACCTTGGCAGAATAGCGGGTATCAAGATTCTGATGCACTGGACATTCCTGATCCTGATCGGCTGGATCGTGTTTTCGGAAATGCAGCGCGGCTCCGACCTGGCTACCACCCTGCTCTCGGTCGCCTTTGTGCTGACCATCTTTTTGTGCGTGGTGCTGCACGAACTGGGCCATGCGCTTATGGCGAAACGCTATGGCGTGGGCACCAAAATGATCACGCTTTTGCCGATCGGCGGTGTGGCCAGCCTGGAGCGCATACCTGAAAACCCGAAGCAGGAGCTGTTGATTGCCATTGCCGGCCCCGCCGTAAACGTGGTGATCGCCTTCGTGCTCTGGCTGATCCTCCCGCCGCTGCGCGAGCTGCCGGACGAGTCTTTTTTCAGTCGCATTACGCCGGCTAACTTCCTATACCTGTTGTTTTTCGTCAACATGATGCTCGTCGTCTTCAACGCTATACCTGCCTTCCCGATGGATGGCGGCCGCGTGCTCCGGGCGCTCCTGGCCTTCAAACTGGGCAGAGTGCGGGCAACTCAGATAGCGGCCAACCTGGGCCAGATGCTGGCCATCTTCTTCATGTTCATCGGCTTTTTCTACAACCCTTTCCTAATCCTGATCGGTATCTTCGTGTTTTTTGGCGCCTGGTCCGAGAACATCGTGGTGCAGCACATCGAGTTTTTGCGCGGCCACCAGGTGCGCGAAGGCATGATGACCAATTTCGTGACCCTGGCCCCTTCCGAAACGGTACGTGATGCCCTCGCCAAACTCCTCAAAGGCTCTGAACACGACTTTGTAGTAGAGCTGGACGGAGAGGTCATGGGCACGCTCACGCGCATGCAACTGATTCAGGCGGTGAAAGAAGAGAAGACCGAAAGCCCCGTGTCGGACATCATGACGCAGGAAGTAAAGGCTTTTAACGTGCAGGACAAGCTCGCCGAGGCCTATACCGAACTGCAGAAGACCAAGGCGCCCCTTTTCCCGGTGCTCGAAAACGGGCGGCTGGCAGGCGTCATCAACTCCGACAACATCAACGAGTTCATCCTGATAAAGTCCGCGCTGGCGCATTAGTACTCAAAACTGCTGCTCCCAGACAAAAGCTATACCTGACTTACTTCACCCGACACACAATTTTATTATATTTGGCAGTAAACCGGGCATACCACGGCGCATCCTTTTCCGTAATAGTACGTTATGGCCGCTTTGCAATGCGACATTCTAATTTTACCGACAGTTAAACTGACAATCCGCACCAGTCTATGACCACCATACTCCTAACACCTGACCGCCTGGGGTCGCGAAGCGCTGCCATGTTGTTGGCACTCCTTCTTTCGGTGATTTCCTTTGCAGCACGTGCCTCCGAAGACTTGCACATGGTACCTGTTTCGCTTGAGGAGCGCATCAAAGCAGCCGATATAATTGTAGAAGGCGAAGTGGTGGCCCAGCGTTCGTTCTGGGATGCCCGAAAGGAGCTTATCTATACCGCGCACACTGTCCGGCTTTTCAAGGTTTTCAAGGGGGAGTTGAAGGAGCGCCAGGTAGAGGTGATCACGGATGGTGGCACGGTAGGACTGGCAATGCACACGGTCTCGTCTGCTTTGCAGTTGAGAAAAGGGCAGCAGGGCCTGTTTTTCCTGACCAAGGGCGCGCCTGCAGGTATAGTAGCCAGTGCGGCTTCCGTCATCACCAGGCCATACGCCAGCCGGCAGGGTTTCGTACGCTACGATGTGGAGCGGGGCATCGCGGCCGATCCGTTTAACCAATACAAATCGGTGCAGGAGGTATACCAGACCGTGACGGCGCGCATGGGGCAGCAATACAAAACAGTGGTAGCCAACGACAGGCTGGAGTCAGGTATAAAGGCCCAGCTGAAGCAGGAGAGCACGCAAGCTACGCAGGCGCCGACCGTCACCGGCATTAGCCCGACGCGCACCAGCGCCGGCACCGGAGCGGTACTGACCATTACCGGTACCGGCTTCGGCAGCACCCGCGGAAAAGGATTTGTGGAGTTCCCCAACGCCGACGATGGCGGCACGACCCTGGTGCGCCCCTACGCCTCTGACTATGTGTCCTGGAGCAATACCCAGATCAAAGTAATGGTACCTTCCTATACCGAGACGGGTGGCACAGCCGGAACAGGCCGCGTGAAAGTAACCGCCAATGACGGGACTTCAGGTATGAGCGACGGAACCCTCATCATTGAGTTCGCCTACTCGAACGTAGTGGCCGAGGGTGGCAACACGCCTTTTCAGCCTGCCCTGATCGATGCCAACCAGAAAGGCGGCTATACCATTCAGTTCGCTCCCAGCCTGCAAAGCAGAGCCGCCGCTCAGGAGGGCTTCAGACGCGCCGTAAACAATTGGGTGTGCACCACGAACGTAAACTGGGTGGTGGGAGCGACTACCACAACGGAGAGCGCAGCCGACGACGGCCGCAGCGTTATCCGCTTCGCGCCTTCCTCTGTGACAGGCCAGAGTGTGCTGGCCCGCACCATCAGCAAGTACAGAGGCTGCGTATCCATCAACGGCACCCGCCGCGACACGGTCTTCTGGCTCACCGAGTTCGACATGGAGATCAACAGCAACATCACCTGGCAGTATGGCCCGGGAGGCCCAACCGCCAATCAGTTCGACTTTGAAACCGTGATCCTGCACGAGTTAGGGCATGCGCACCAGCTTGGCCACGTTATTTTGCCGAACACCCTGATGCACTACAATATTGGCCGCCAAAAGCAGATCCGTGACCTGACGCCGCCTGATATAGCCGGGGCCAACCTAGTGCTGAGCCGTAGCCTGGGCCCGCTGGCCTGTGGCGGCCGCTCTCCTATGACACCGAAGCTGGACGGCGACTGTAACCTGGCTTCCGAGATCTTTACCTTTGACGCTTCCTTTTCGAGTGCCGGCGCCGTGAATGTGATCTGGACAACCAGCACGGAGCAAGGCATAGCGCGCTTTGTGGTACAGCGCAGCCAGGATGGACAGCAGTGGGAAGACGTAGGCGAAGTTCCCGCCTCCGGCCAGGCCCGCGACTATACCTTTACAGACAGTGATCCGTTGCCTCGCCGCAGCTATTACCGTCTGCGCGTAGTTTACACAGACAACACGGAAGCTTTCTCGGCACGGGTGCAGGTGCTTAATCCAAGCGATCTGCGTGTTTTCAAGGTATACCCGAACCCGATCGGCCTCACCAGCAATGCCGATGGCACCCCTGGCGAAACCATACGCATCGAGTACCTGGTGCGCAGCTCCTCCGACCTGAGCATGCAGCTGTACGATCTGCAGGGCAGGCTTGTGCGCGACGTGACAGCCACAGTGACTGACGGAACGGACGTTGTCGTGATCAATGTCGCTGACCTGGCATCGGGCACTTATGTGCTGCGCTGGAGCGAAGGCTCAAACAGCGGCGTCACGAAAGTGGTCAAAGTGCAATAAACAGAAAAGGGAGGCCGACGGCCTCCCTTTTCTGTTTCGCCTGGCACCTTACTCGATGCTGACGCGCTTGCGGTTGCCGGCATTTGCCTGCTCCTGCTTTGGTACAGTTATTTTCAGCACGCCCTCTTCGTAGCGCGCCTTTATTTCTTCTGCCTTCACGGCATCTGGCAGCTTGAACGAGCGGCTGAACGAGCTGTAGTTATACTCACGGCGGGTATAGTTATCTTCTTCAGTCGTGCTGTCCTGCTCTTTCTGACTGCTGATCGTCAGCATGCCCTCGTCTATGTCTACTGCAAAATCATCTTTCGCCATACCTGGGGCCGCCAATTCTATGGTATACTCTCTGTCGTTTTCTCGGATATTGGTAGCGGGCATGTTCCGCATGATCTGCCGCCCGATCTGTGCCGGCATGCGTAGCAGGTCGTTCTCAAAAAAGCGATCTACGTCGCTGAAAAAATCTGTGAAGAACGATCTGGGGGCGAGACTCTCACCTCCTGTGCGTTCTTTCTTCATTGGTTTCATAGTGGTACCTCCTTTTGGTTTTGGTTAAACATAATGTGCGAACATCCTTGTCCGGATGGGAGAACTCCACTAATCTCTACGCCTTGATTTTTTTATAGTTTAACCTTGAATAAAAATAAAAAAAGCAACCAGGAACAAATGAATGTTTCTGGTTGCTTTTCAGGATTAAGGTTTGTTTTCAGATGTCAGGGCATATGCTCCAGGAGCGTAAGCGTATACCCGACGCAGGGTTTTGTCAGTAGCTCGCGTGTAGTTTTCATTGCTTGGAAAGGGACAGTCTGTTTTCCATCGCTCGGAATAGGCTCGAGTAACTGTACAAATGTTGTAAAACATTAGCTGCACGAAAAGGAGACTTTACCACAAAAGGTAACTAGCACAAAACACCCAGCCTGATTGATTTTTACTTAAAAACACAGCTCAGAAGCTAACATACACCATTGCCCTGACTTTAAAAACGTAAAAGGTAACATCATAAATCACGTTTACTTTGTTGCAACAATGAATTATTGCGGTAACCATGGATTTTTGCCAAGAAGCCAATGGTAGTTTTATTATAGTGAGTATACTATATTTGACAAGTTAAGCGTACTGCCCGAGCAAGCCTATGGCGAAGAGAAGACGAAAGTTTGTACAATGCCCTAACTGCGGCTATACCTTTGAGGAGGTGAACAACTACTGCCCCAACTGCGGACAGGAAAACCATGACCTGAACGTACCGGTAAAGCACCTGGTAGAGGAGGCGTTTGAAAGCACCTTGCACTATGACACTAAATTCTGGCGCACGTTCAAGTACCTGATCACCCGCCCTGGTTACCTGACCGAAAAATTCAACCTGGGCCAGCGGGCTTCTTACGTTCCTCCATTCAGGCTTTACGTGTTTGTAAGCATCTTTTTCTTTACCACGATCGCTTTGTTTGCCTCGGAGAGTCTTGTAGTCAGTGATGTTGATGGAGCAAAAGCACAGTTGGAGGCGACTAACCCGGACGCCGCCGCCCGGGTAATGCAGGCTGACTCGTTGGCCAGGTCACAGGTCGGTCTCGCTCGCAACGACACCGCATCTGTCATTATCAATAAGGAGGTAGATAACAAGTTCAGAAACTTTCTCAACAACGAAGAACAGGCCCGGCAGAAGCTACTGAAGAACATCTCGTTCATGATGTTTGTGCTGATGCCCTTTTTCGGGTTCATCCTATACCTGTTTTATTGGTCCCAGCGGCGTAATTACGTGGAGCACCTGATGTTCTCTGTTCATTTCCATACCTTTGTGTTCCTGCTGATCATGTTTGCCATACTTGTTGAGGTGGTTTTCAGCAGCTTTGACACCAATGGATGGGTATTTCTAATTAGCATGGCCTATTTGTTTTTCGCGTTGCGCTATGTATACAAGGAATCGTACCTGCGTACGGCAGTTAAACTGCTCCCCATTTTCCTGACTTACCTGGCCTCGCTGGCCATTCTGTTTGTGGCCACCGTTGGTGTCAGCGTCCTGTTCAGTTAATTTATACCCTATTACGACATGAACCTTTCTACCTCCTGGGAACGCTTAATTTCTAAGAAACGCTTCGAAACAACCGACCATAAGTATAGCTCAGACGAATCAGTCCGCGGCGAGTTTCAGCGTGACTACGACCGCATCGTGTTCTCCTCGGCCTTCCGCCGCCTGCAGAACAAGACGCAGGTGATGCCGATGCCCGAGAGCGACTTCGTGCACACCCGCCTCACGCACAGCCTCGAAGCTTCAGTGGTGGGTCGCTCCCTGGGCCGCATCGTGGGCAAAAGCATACTGGAGCGTTACCCGGAACTGACTGGCGACAAAAATATACAGGAAGCTGACTTTGGCGATATTGTAGCGGCTGCCTGCCTGGCGCACGACATCGGCAACCCGCCGTTTGGGCACTCCGGCGAAGACGCCATCTCGGCTTACTTTCTGAGCGAGGAGGCCCAGCCTTTCCTGACCACCCTGACAGAGGCACAAAAATCTGATCTGCAGCGCTTCGAAGGCAATGCAGCTGGCTTCCGGGTACTCACCTATACCTATCCGGCGCACTGCAACCTGCCAGGTGGCCTGAGCCTGACTTACACCACACTGGCTACGTTCACCAAATACCCAAAGGAGTCGCAGCCGGAAATAAAGGGCACTAAAAGCACCAGCGAGAAGAAGTACGGTTTTTTCCAGACAGAGAAGGCCTGGTTCAATACCATCGCGCAGGAACTGGGCTTATTGAATAAAGGATCCGGCGATCAGGTCTTTTTCCAACGTCACCCACTCGCTTTTTTGGTAGAGGCTGCCGACGACATCTGCTACCGCATCATCGACTTTGAAGATGGCCTGAAGCTTGGCCTGGTGCCGCACCAGCAAGGCATAGCCCTGTTGCGCCAGATTCTGAACGACGCCCCAGACCGTGTGTCCAGCCTTACTTTTTATGATTGGCGTGAGGAGATTGGCTATCTGCGTGCCCGCATCATCGGTAAACTCATTCAGGAGACCACCCAGATATTCCTGCAGCACGAAGAAGCCATACTGGTCGGCACGTACGACAAACCGCTCATCAACGAGCTCAGCTGCAAGCCCGTGCTCGACGAGATCAAAAGCCTGTCCATTGAGTTGATCTACCGCAACAAACCCGTGCTGGAAATAGAAGCAGCCGGCTTCGAAGTGCTTGGCGGCCTGCTGGATGCCTGCATGAAGGCCGCTTTCCGTCGGGACTCTAAACACCACCGCAAAATAGCCGACCTCATTCCACCGCACTACCTGCAGCTACCCGAGGGCTCCTCCGACTACGAGCGCATCATCCACATCACCGACTACGTGACCAGCCTCACCGACCAGGCCGCACTCGGCCTGTACCGGAAGATCAAGGGGATTGAATTGCCGAGGATGTATTAGGGTTAAGACCTGCAGTTTGCTATTAAATGCGGCTTAATAAGATTAGGTGTCTAAAATCATTCCTCAAACTCCAATGTTCATCCGCCTCACCACCCCGTTAGTAGAGCAAACATAGGTATTCAGCTATTTGTGCAAAACTCTTTCAGGATTTATACTAATTTTATAGACTTTATAACACAAGTTGTGTGATAACGCATGACTATTCCTAAACCTTTATTCTTTATGAAACGAAAGCTTCTCCTTTGCCTTGTGTGGGTAGCGTCGGGCTTCACGGCCTACGCCCAGACCAAGAGCAATAAGATCGAATTCACGGAGTATACGCTCCCTAACGGGCTGCACGTGATTCTGCACCAGGACAACTCCACGCCGAACGTGGCGGTGTCGGTGCTGTACCATGTGGGCTCTAAAAACGAAGTGAAAGGCCGTACAGGCTTTGCACACTTCTTCGAACACTTGATGTTTGAAGGTACCGAGAACATTGAGCGTGGCCAGTATATGAACATGGTGCAGGCTGCCGGTGGCTCCCTCAATGCTAATACATCGTTTGACCGCACTTACTATTACGAGCTGTTGCCTTCTAACCAACTGGCCCTTGGCCTTTGGATGGAAGCTGAGCGTATGGTAGGCGCTAAAGTAGATGAAGTGGGCGTGGAGACGCAACGTAAAGTGGTGCAGGAAGAGAAGCGCATGCGCGTGGACAACCAGCCGTACGGTACTATCCTGGAGAACACTTTCGGCCTTGCCTATACCGAACACCCTTACAAAATCACGCCGATCGGCACATTCGAGGACCTGAACAACGCCAAAATCGAGGAGTTCCGCGATTTTTATAAGACCTTCTACGTGCCAAACAACGCCACGCTTTCGATTGCCGGCGACATCAAGATCGACGAGACAAAGAAGCTGATTGAGCAGTATTTCGCTAAGATCCCTAAAGGCACCAAGGAGGTTCCAAGACCAAACGTGGTGGAGCCGGCTCAGACCGAAGAGCGCCGCAAGGTTGTGTATGACAACATCCAGCTGCCGGCCGTAATCCAGGCCTACCACATCCCGGCACAGGGCACTGAAGACCATTATGCCCTGTCTATGCTGACCACCCTGCTTTCCGGCGGCAAGAGTGCCCGTATGCCGAAGGCTATCGTGGACAAGCAGCAGAAAGCAGTTGCAGCCCTTTCTATCCCTTTCCCAACCGAAGACCCTGGCTTGTTCCTGACCTATGCCATTGCCAATATGGGCGTGGACGTGAAGGACCTGGAAGCCGCTGTGGATGCTGAGATCGAGCTTGTGAAAAAAGAGCTGATCAGTGAGCGCGAGTTCCAGAAACTGCGCAACCAGATGGAGAGCCAGTTTGTGCAGCAAAACAGCACCGTGGCCGGCCGTGCCGAGAACCTGGCCAACTACCACGTGTACTACGGCGACGCTAACCTGATCAACAACGAGATTGACCGCTACATGAAGGTGACGAAAGAAGACATTCAGCGCGTGGCCAATAAGTACCTCACCAAGAACAACCGCGTGGTGTTGCACTACCTGCCAAAGTCAGCTCAACAAAGCAATTAATTTAGATTATCATGAAGAGAATATACAACATACTCCTGCTGATGCTGGCGCTCACCACGGTGGCCACAGCACAGACAAAACAAACGCCTCCTCCGGCTGGTCCGGCCCCTAAAATCGAGCTGGGCAAGTACGAGCACTTCACCCTGAAAAACGGCTTGAAGGTATACGTGGTGGAAAACCACAAACTGCCAGTCGTGAATATGTCGCTGGTGCTGGACCGCGACCCGATTCTGGAAAGTGACAAGGCGGGCTATGTGAACATGGCGGGCCAGATGATGCGCACAGGCACCAAAACCCGCAGCAAAGACCAGTTCGACGAGCAGGTTGACTTTATCGGCGCGAACCTTTCGTTCAACTCCACCGGTTTCAGCGCTTCTTCGCTTAAGAAGAACCTACCTACCCTGCTTGACCTGACAGCTGACGCTCTGTTGAACCCGAACTTCACACAAGAAGAACTCGACAAGGTGAAAAAGCAGATGCTGGCCAACCTGGCTTCTGAAAAGGATAACCCGGACGCTATTGCCGGCAAGATTCGCAACACACTGCTTTTCGGCAAGAACCACCCGAATGGCGAGCTGACTACTGAGAAATCAATTGAAAACATCACGCTGGCTGATGTGCAGAACTACTATAACACGTACTACCGTCCGAACATCGGTTACCTGGCTGTGGTAGGTGATGTGACGCCAAAAGAAATGAAAAAACTGCTGAACAAGTCGTTTGGCAAGTGGAAAAAAGGCAATGTACCTAGCCACAACTACGACTTGCCGAAGCACGATGGCAAAACCCAGGTAGTAATTGTAGACCGCCCAAGCGCCGTGCAAAGTGTGCTTTCGTTCACAAACCCTGTACAAATGAAGCCAGGTGCGGAAGATTATGTGGCAACCCAGGTGATGAACACCATTCTGGGTGGCGGCAGCACAGCCCGTCTGTTTATGAACCTGCGTGAGAAGAACGGCTATACCTACGGCGCTTACTCTACGCTTTCGTCTGACAAGATCCTGGGTCGTTTCAATGCTTCTGCCAGCGTACGCAACGCCGTAACGGATAGTGCCACAGCAGAGTTTATGAAAGAATTCAACGACATCAGAACCAAGCAGGTAACGGACAAAGAACTGGCCTATGCCAAAGCCTACATCACAGGCAACTTCGCCCGCGGCCTGGAGAATCCGGGTACTGTGGCCATGTACGCCATCTCGACTGCCCGCTACAACCTGCCTGCCGACTACTATGCCAACTATCTGAAGAAGGTTGAGTCTATCACCGCGGCTGATGTGCAGCGTGTGGCGCAGAAGTACGTACATCCTGACCAGCTTTACATTCTGGCCGTTGGCAATGCTAAGGACATCGCTGACAAGCTGGTGGCGTTCGATAAAGATGACAGCAACATTACTTACTTCGACGCGACAGGCGAGAAAGTAGATATGGCGGCCGCCAAAGCGGTTCCGACAGATGTGACGGCTGATCAGCTTATCGCGAAATACATTAAGGCCATTGGCGGCAAAGCGAACATCGAGAAAGTGAAAGATGTGACGGTGACCATGAACGCGAGCATACAGGGTATGGCGCTTACTTTCAAGCAGCAGCAAAAAGGTGCTGACAAAATGCTGATTCAGATCCTGATGAACAACAGCCCGATGCAGCGCGTGATCATCAACGGCGATAAAGGCAAGATGGAAGCTCCGATGCAAGGCCTGAACAAAGACATGACCGCCGAGGAGCTTGCTTCTTCTAAAGCGGAGTCTGACATGTTCTCTATGACTCGTTTCGAGAAATTTGGCATTAAGACTGCCGTGACCGGTCAGGAGAAAGTAGATGGCGCTGAAGCTTACATTGTAGAAGCTACAGCCACAAATGGCCAGAAGACACTGCATTACTTTGACAAGGCAACAGGCCTGCTTCTAAAAGATGTGAAGAACATGCAGACGCCACAGGGCGCTATCACGCAAACCAAGAGCTACAAGAACTACAAAGAAGTAGACGGCGTGAAATACCCACACGTGATCGAGACTGTGGTTGGTCCGCAGGTGATCAAAGCGGAGGTGCAAAGCGTGGAAGTTAACAAAGGCATCAGCGACGACAACTTCAAAATCTAATACCCTTTACCCAATAACCCAAAGCAAAGCGGCGTGCCCATCTGGACACGCCGCTTTTTTTGTTTCAGCTATACCTTGAGTCAGGTATAAAAGGTATAAAATGCCAGGAGCGCAGGTATAGCAACTTACCTGTTTATACATGCTATACCTGCCCCTGCGGTCCAGTCCAGTAGCTAACTCGAGATCATAGGTACGAGCTTGAAACCCTATCCTGTCCCATGCCTCTTCTAGAATGGACCTTAGTGCTAAGGAACTGTCCCCTTGAGGGGACCACAGGGGTGTAAAGCTACGCAGCGGGCGGCATGTGCGCTCCGATGCTGGTAAATCAACCGAAGTAGACACCCCTATAATCCCCTCAAGGGGATAATCCACTACTACTGCCGGCACTGGTTATCCTAAAAAGTCGAATCCCAAAAAAGATTTTTAGGCAAGTTAAGGTTTCAAACCCGCACCAGCGAAAGACGAGCTTGTATAAAGTCAGATATTAGAACAACTCCCCCTGTACCACCTGCACAAACTTTTTCGGCGGCTTTACGTCTAGTCCGCATACCTTGTTGAGTTGGTTAATCAGGTAGGTGGCCAGCTCGGGCGACGTGGTGTTGTCGGGCTCGTGCACGAAGAAATAAAGCTCCTGCAGTCCGGCCTCGAGCCATACCTTAATTCTTGATACCCAGTCGTCGATGCGGGTATAGTCGGTGGGGTGCAAGCCGTTGCCCACAAAGCGCACCATAGCCGTCGGGGTCGTCAGGCGCATGTGCAGCACGTCGCGCCGGCCTGAAACGTCCGTTAGCACCGTGCTCACCCGAAACTTCTCCAGCACTTCAAACAGCTCCAGTGAAGCGACGTTGTCCACGAACCAGTCGGGGTGGCGGAGTTCGATGGCCAAGGGTACACTCTCAGGTATGTACTGCACAAATTTCTCCAAATCTTTAAGCTGATTCGGTCCGAAATAGGGTGGCAGTTGCAGGAAAGAGCAGCCCAGTTTATCCTCTAACCCGGCGATGGCCTCGCAGAAGGTAGCCGTAAGGTCGAGCGAACTCACAAGCGGCCCTTCGTGGCTGATGAGCTGCGGAAACTTGGGGCAGAAGGTAAAGCCCTGCGGCACGGAATTTCGCCAGCGCTCGATGGTGTCGGGACCGGGGATGTGGTAGTGCGTGCTGTTGAGCTCGATGGTATTGAACTGCTTGCCATACCAGAGCAGCGACTCTTTCTCCTTTATGCCTGCCGGATAGTACTCGCCCACCCAGGCCTTGTTCACCCACACAGGCAGGCCGATGTATACCCTGGGTTTTTTGTAGCGCTTGCTATACCTGTTTAACAGCGGCAAGGTATCAGGGTGGTCGGTTGGCAAGGCAAAGTCGACGCGGCTGATATCGGGGAGTTTTCCAAAGTCCATGGCACTATGCTTTTATAAAGTATACGCTTGGGTAGAATTTTGCGCTCAAACAAAATATACCACCAAAAGTTCCCGTTTAAACTCCAGCTATGACTGAAAACAAAATATTTTTTCGGGCATAGCAAATTAATTAATCGCTATAATAATATATGAAAATATGCTCATATAAGCTAAAATCAAGCTTTTTGACTTTACAGCCCTTATAGCGATTATTTGAGGCAGCGCGTATCCCCCTATAACCAAGGCCGTGATATGGCGTATAAGGCCTCATTTGAAAATATTTCCGTATCTTTGCGGATTCACCAACCAAAAACTATATGAAGAACGATAGAAAGTGCATTCTCTTAACAGTAATCATTTTTCTATTTATCGGAGTTAGTCAACCAACTTTCGCACAAAGCAACGACAAAACCCAAGTGGGAGCCGCCTCCTGGTACGGCAGCAAATACCACGGCAGAAAAACCAGCAGCGGCGAGCGCTACAACAAAAACGAGATGACCGCCGCGCACAAAACCCTTCCTTTCGGCACCATGGTCAAAGTGACCAACCCAGCCAACGACAAGTCTGTCATCCTGCGCATCAACGACCGCGGCCCATTTGTGGGCAAACGCATCATTGATGTGTCGGAAGCAGCGGCCCGCAAACTGGGAATGCATTCGGAAGGAGTGGCTAAAGTAAAGGTAGAGGTGCTCGACAAGAGTGACCTGGCAGCTGCGACAGCAGAAGCGAAGCCAGGAGCCTATACCATCCAGACGGCAGCCAACCACCAGCAGGCTGAGGCGCTCAGCCGTAAACTCAAGGCCTTTGACAAGCACCTGCCCTTGGAGATGGCCGAGGAGCGGGTAAATGGCCGAAAAGTAGTGCTGCTGAAAGCCGGCAGGTTTAACAGCAGAAACGAAGCCGAAGCCTTCAACGAGTTACTCGAAGAAGAAGGCCTGGCAGGAAAGGTTAGCGAAGCCTAAACGACTAATAATTACTGATAAGCAAAAAGCGGGATGCCATGGTATGGTATCCCGCTTTTTTGGTTTCAAGCACCTCTTACGATCGCAGATGCCGGTTCACAAAACGATCACTCTTCTGCCTATACCTAGTCCTTTTTCCGGAAGTAGATGTCGTTGCTGATGCTCTCTAATTTGATGGGGGAGCCGCCGCCGCTCACATTGCCTTTCAACTCATACCCTACCATAGGCGCTTTCTGCTTCTTGTCTGCCAGGTCGATGGCCAGATCGGAGTAAACTTCGCCTGTGATGGTTTTCAGGGCTACAGCAGCGCCTTTGTTCGAAGCCCAGTTCATGTCCACAAAACCGCTGATGGATTTGGCGCTTACCGGGCCGTTCAACCCTCTCAGCTCTATGTTTCCGTTAATGGTTTCCACGGTCAGGTCAGCATTGGCCGGAAGGAAGATCTCATAATTGATCTTGGCACAGATAAAATTACGGTCGCCGTTCTTGCTGACATTGTATTGGCTGTAGTTATTGTCCGGGCAGTCCGCTGCCTGTCCGTTCTTGGTTAGCTTTTCGTCCAGGTCTACCTTTACGCGGGCGCTGGTATTGTCGGTCTCAAAACCCAGCTGCAGGGCCTCGTTCAGCTTGCCGCTGTTTATCTCGTAGGTTACTTTGATATAGGCCTCTTTCTTATTCCAGGAACTGATCTTGATGTCTTCGCCGAACCTAAGGTTCAGTTCTACTTTGTTATTCGCGGGCACGGCCAGGGTCCGCTCCACTGTCTTGCTTTGGGCCTGCACACCCGCTATTGCTACCAGCCACAGGAGGGCAATTGTCCATATCTTTTTCATAGTTCTGGAAGTTTATGATGTCTTTATCTATTTGCTCTTGCGGATGTACATGTCGCCGCTGATGGTATACAGGTTCATCTCCACGCCACCGCCATTGGTTTTACCGTCGATGTTACTGCCGCCGGTCACACGCGGAAGATTGCTCTTCGGGTCTTTGGCAATGTTCATATCGAAGTCTGAGTAGATTTCGCCCTGTATGGTTTTCAGCTTGAAGTTCGCCTTTGTGTTGGCTGGCAGGTGGATGTCCACAGTGCCTGCCACCGTGGAGATGGCGCTCGGCTTGGACTGGTTCAGGCTCGAGAACTTGATCACCATGTCGCTGCTGGTGGCATTGGCCACAACCGGACCCGTAATATTGGAGAGGGTGGCGTTTCCATTGTTCAACTTAAGCTCGATCTCACCTTGTAAGTCCGTAATGCTAAGGTCACCACCCATCCAGTTAGTCTCTTCATACATGACAGATGCATTCTTAGGCACCCGGATGGTATACTTGCCATCCTGTCTGGAGGCTTTCGTAACGGTCAGCGTGTTGCCTTCTTTACCGACGAACAATCCCAATCCTGTGTTATCCTCCGCCTGGTTATACAGGGGTTTCAATCCGGCAGCACGGGCGGGAGGAGCCTGATAGCTGGCAGCCTCTATCACAACCTCGTCTGAGTTGTGCCCAATGACCTTTACATCGCTGTTGTGCATCATGATGACCACCTTGTTGCCCTTGCTGTTGCCTAGCTTGCTTTTGTAGACAAGCGGTTTGTCCTGCAGGGTCTCTTCCGGATCGATAGTCCCGGCTATTGTAGTGGTATGGGTTTCATTTCCTTTGTGCGCATGTGTTGGCGCCGCGGAGAGCAGAAGACAGGCAACTGCTACTAGTGTTAATCTTTTCATATGGCTCTAGTGGTAAGTAATATCTTTTGTTTTGATAATGTGTCTTGTTACATCAGGATGCCCAGCCCTTCTGCGGCCTTGCTTTTCACGATAGGGAGCAGGTCTTTTCGGTTCGCCATTTCCTCCAGCTCGCTAACTGCTTCTTTTCCTTTGATGCTGACCAGCATGTCGATCAGGGTGAGCTGCATGATCGGGTCTGTCTGCAGTTTCAGCGACTCAACCAAAGCCTGGCGTACTGCTTTTTTGTGGCTGAACTTATAAAGTGCTTCAGAGGCGGCCACCCGCACATTCACGTTCGGGTCCTGGTTCATGGTCGTGATCAGCACCTGAATGATCTCGTCGGGCTGCTCCGTATCAAACTCCTGGCTGACCAGCTGGATGCGCTCACTAGCAGAGGTTCCTGTGGTCATCACCAGCTTCATCTCTTCTACTTCTTCTCTGAGGGCGGCTATTTCAGCATTCTGCTCTGGCGCTATACCTTGGTTATAGTTCCGGCCCAGCCAGAAGGCTCCCAGGATAAAGATGATACCCGCCGCCACACGCCAGTAGGTGGCGTACTCCTGCAGGATTGGGAAGAACACTTGTTTTCCTTTTGGCTGCTGCTTCACTTCCTCCTCCTGCTCGATCTTCTCAAACAGCCAGTCGTCTGACAGCACTCTAATGGATTGCTCCTGCTGCTGTTTGGCGTAGTACTGAAATGGGGCAGCATGGGCCTTCAGGTGCTCGGGCAAGTCTGATGCTTCGTTAAAGAACGCTCGCAGCTCCTTTTCCTCGGCCACTGTCGTTTCGCCTTCGTAGTACTTCTGCAGCAGTTCTTCTATGTTATCCAATTTCATAATTCTCCAGTTTTAAAAAGCCATCCCGTACGCTTTTGCGGGCCCTTGACAGGATCACCCGCAGGTTGTTCACGGTCAGGCTGGTGATCTGCTCTATTTCTTCAAAGGAGTACCCTTCCACATCCCGCAGGTGCAGCACCAGTTTCTGCTGTTCGGGCAGGGCTGCCAGCAGCTTCTGCACATTGCTCATGCTGTCTGTCAGCTCCGAGTGCTGGTAGGGGTTCATATCTCCTGAGCTTAGGTCTATACCTGTCACGTCAACCATCTGCTTTCGTATGCTTGCCTTCAGCTTGTCCAGGCAGAGGTTTTTGGTGATGGTCATCGCAAAGGCCTCTACACTGTTATAAGCATCCAGCTTGTCTTTCTGGGTCCAGAGTTTGAGGAATACATCCTGCAGGATATCCTCCGCTTCATCTTTGTCGTGAAGCAGGAACAGCGCAAGCCGGTAGAGCTTTTGCTTCGCAGGAAGTACCTTTATTTTAAACTCTTGCAGATCCATTCAATTACAAAGACGACCTAGGTTGGGAAACATTACAGCATATTATCAAAATTTTGCCTGTGCAAGGTATAGCAGCCTCTTCTTTCTTTTTAAGACACTGCGTACCAGGATGTTTCATCCTTTAGAAGGCATCTTTTTGATGGCCGACAACAGTTCTTTTGCCTGCTTATCGGCAGGTTGTAGCTGAATCGCCTTCTCAAGCATGGCCACTGCCTTTTGCCGTTCTTCACTTAGCAAGTGTGCCTTTGCCAGCCCGACCAACGGCCAGGCCTCCTCTTTGTACCGACTACTGATGTGGCTGTACCAGGCAATGGCATCGGGTGATTTGTTAGCTTGCAGTAAGTACTCTCCGAAACTCTTCTCTGCCTGGTTGACCGCTTCGCTATCGGCCCGAGCATCCTGCACGGCCCGGAAGTAGACCCAGGTAGCTGAGCGAAAGCCCGCATTTTCATATACCTGCTGCATCACATTGGCTATTGTGTTGTTCTGGGGCATCTGCAGTACTGCTTCCAGCGCAGGATCTCTTCCCGCCAGGTAGTCTCTTGAGGTATAGCCGACAGGAATATCGGGCGCTGTCCAGGGCCGCTTTTCGTCCCCATCCCAGTCGCGCCAGTAAATGGTGGACACCCGTATGGTCAGTTTGCTGTTGGGCAGCTGCATTTTTCTGGAGTCGCCGTAGGCGCTGGGCGAGGAGCCCGATGGCTCTCCCACAAAGAGGGTATTAGTATAATATTCCAGGTCATTGGCCAGCATCTGCGCAGCCGAGAAGGTCTCCCGACCGATCAGGGTATAGAGTTTACCAAACCGGTTGACCTGCTCCGACCGTGCCAGGGCCAGCACCAGGGAACGGTTGAGATGATTGTTTCCGCCAGGATTATACCGCAGATCGAGCACCAGCTTCTCAACTGGAAAGCCGGTGACGATGCGCTCTATCTGTGCGACAAAAGCCGCCAGCGACTCTTCTTCCTTGTCGTTGCTTTCATTCAGCTGCACGTACAGCGTCTTTTCTTTCTCCAGCATGTGGAGCCAGAACTTTTCCTTTCTGTTCCACTGGCTCAAAGGCGCTGCTATACCTAGTGCCTCACTTGCCCCGACAAAGTATACCTGCTTGAATTGCGGGATTGAAGAGAGCACAATATCTGTCGTAGCTCCATCCCGTGTCTTTACTTTGAATACTACCTCCTCCGAATCGTCGGCTATACCTAGCGCTGCCAGAAATTCAGGTACTACCAGAAAGGTGGGGGCCAGCTGCTTGAAGCCCATCTCGTTATCATAATGCACGACGGGCCTTACCTTCTCTAGTACTTCTTTTACGGTTATGTTTCCGATCTGTAGCACCTCTGCTCCCACCAGGTGCATCAGTTCAGGCGTAGTTTCCCGGATAAACAGGCCATCGTCGAAAAGGGCGAGCTTCACAGGCAGGTGGTTCAGAAACAAACTGGAGTCAGCCGGAGGCGGAGTGGAGGAGTGCGCCCGGCTGTAGGCCACCGCCATGTCCTGCGGTAGGGTCAGGCGGGTATGGCCATCACCGATCACAGCGACCAGCCGCGTCAGGCTTACCATAATTTCATGATCCTGCAGTTTAGGAACCTGTGCGTGCAGTACTGCTACGGCGCTGTCGAACTCCTGCTGCGACACCTTGTTATAGGAAGACCGGTGCATTTTGGGCATTTGCTCGGCCAGCGCTTTGACGTCTTGTTGCCATTGGGCCACACTTAGCACCTTGGGCTGGGCCTGAACCAGGCTATGCGCGAGCAGCATCAATAGAACGCTGCAGCCGGTTAAGAATCGATTCTCCATAGTAACAAAGTCAGGTATAAACGCAAGGCACAGAAACCGCGGCTGACCCTCCTATGAAAGAGACGACACAGCATCAGAAACATTACACTGACTCTTTTACTAAGCTTTGGGCATCACAAAATTTTGCTTGAGTGAGACTTGTCTGATAGAGCAGAACCCCCGGTTTATCGATTAAAATGCCCTATATAGCTTTTAACTGGTAGCTGCACTTTGATTTAAGCATGCAAATGCCTAAACTTAGTTACCTAAAACTAAACTTCTCTAAACCTTAACTTAAAAGAACTTGAAAAGACGTCATTTTATCGAGCTATCGGCGCTCGGGTTTGGTGGGCTCATGCTGCCTTCCATACCTGTTTTCGGCGATATCATCTCACCCGAGAGAGCGCTGGAACAGGTGGACCCTGCCCTGAAAAAGCGATTGGCAGATGTAGCTTTGAATACAGCCAAGTCAAGCGGCGCCTCCTATGCCGATGTGCGCATAGGCCGCTACCTGCAGCAGTATGTTTTCACGCGTGAGAAGCAGGTGCAGAACATCGTGAACGCCGAGTCTTATGGCGTGGGCGTGCGGGTGCTGGCCAACGGCACCTGGGGCTTTGCCGCCACGTCCGACGTGAGCGACAAAGGTATAGCAAAGGCTGCAAACGAGGCGGTGGCTATTGCTAAAGCTAACGCCAAACTGCAGAAAGAGCCGGTAAGACTGGCGCCTGTGAAGAGCTACGGCGAAGTGAGTTGGAAAACGCCGATCGAGAAAAACTCCTTTGAGGTGCCGATCAACGAGAAAGCCGACCTGCTGTTGGCCGCCAACGCCAAGGCGATGGAGAACGGAGCCAGCTTCGTGAACTCAGCGCTCTTCCAGGTAAACGAGCAGAAGTATTTTGCCTCCACCGATGGTTCTTATATCGACCAGGACATCCACCGCATCTGGCCAAACTTCACGGTAACTGCCGTGGACAAAGCCAGTGGTAAGTTCAGAACCCGTGAGGCCCTGAGCGCACCAATGGGAATGGGCTGGGAATACATGGTACCAAAAGCCAGTGAGAAGATTAAAGGACCGGAAGGCACTGGCCTGATGGGCTACCGCTACGCTTACGACATGCTCGAGGACGCCGCCCTGGCCGCCAAACAGGCCAAGGAAAAACTGACAGCCAAGTCAGTGGCCGCTGGCAAGTATGACCTTATCCTGGACCCGAACCACCTCGGCCTGACCATCCACGAGTCGGTGGGTCACCCGCTGGAGCTCGACCGCGTGCTGGGCTACGAGGCCAACTACGCCGGTACCTCCTTCGCTACCCTCGACAAGTGGAAATCCAAGAAATTCAAGTACGGCTCCGACAAGGTGCACATCTTCGCAGACAAGACCCAAAAGGGCTCGCTTGGCCTGGTAGGCTGGGACGACGAAGGCGTGAAAACCAAACAGTGGGACCTCATCAAAGACGGTATTCTGGTGAATTACCAGGCCATCCGTGACCAGGCGCACATCATCAACGAGCCGGAGTCACATGGCTGCTGCTATGCCGACAACTGGAGCTCGGTGCAGTTCCAGCGTATGCCGAACGTGTCGCTGTCGCCAGGCAAGCAGAAGATGAACGTGGACCAGCTTATTTCAGGCGTCGACAAAGGCATCTACATTGCGGGTCGTGGCTCTTATTCCATAGACCAGCAGCGCTACAACTTCCAGTTTGGCGGCACGGTGTTCTACGAGATCAGCAAAGGCAAGATTGTGGGTATGCTGGAAGACGTGGCCTACCAGAGCAACACGCAAGAATTCTGGAACTCCTGCGCAGGCTCCTGCGACGAAAGCGACTACCGCCTGTTCGGTTCGTTCTTCGATGGCAAGGGCCAGCCAAGCCAGGTAAGCGCCGTATCGCATGGCTCTGCCCACACCCGCTTCAATGGCGTGAACGTGATCAATACGGCTCGTAAAATCTAAATTAGTTAAGCGTTAAAAGTTATTGAGTTATGAGTTCACATCCACGGACTCTTACTCAGCCATAAGCCCTGCTGACAGGTATAGCTGAAAATACCTGTTACCGCTTATCAACTTTTAACTCTGAACCCATAACTCTTAACTAAAGAAAAATGGCAATATATACAAGAGAACAAGCGGAGGCTTTGCTGAAAAAGGCCCTGGCTTACTCAAAAGCCGATGAGTGTGAGGTCACACTGAGCGGCAATATTGGCGGCAACATCCGCTACGCCCGAAACGAAGTATCTACCAGCGGTGCCGAAGAGAACGTGGCCCTGTCGGTAGAGTCGCGCTTCGGGAAAAAATCCGGGGTGGCCACCATCAACGAATTTGACGATGCCTCTCTGGAGAAAGTAATCCGTCGTGCCGAGGAGATTGCGCGCATTGCGCCGGAGAGCCCGGAGTACGTGCCCATGCTGGGACCACAGAAGTACGTCACGACTAAAGCGCACTTCGACAGCACTGCCAAAATAGACGCCGCCTACCGAGCCGATGCAGCTGCCAAAAGCATAAAAGCGGCCGCCGATAAAGGCCTGACTGCCGCCGGCTTCCTGGAGCACTCGACCAGTTTTATGGCACGATTAAACTCCAAAGGGCTGTTTGCCTACCATCCGTCCACGGTAGTCGATTTCTCGGTGACCATGCGTACCGAGGACGGTACCGGCTCCGGCTACGTGACGCAGGATTTCAGCGACGTGAGCAAACTCGACACAGGCGCTGCTTCCCAGATCGCAGCCAGCAAAGCGGTGAACTCCCGCAATGCTAAAGCGTTGGAGCCAGGCAAGTATACCGTCATCCTGGAACCAGCTGCTTCCATCGACTTGCTGCGCAATATGTTCGGCAACATGGATCAGCGTAACGCCGAAGAAGGCCGCAGCTTCCTGAGCAAGCCGGGCGGAAAGACCAAGGTAGGCGAGAAACTGGTAGACGAGCGCATCACGGTATACTCTGACCCAATGCACCCTGAGATCCCGTCCGCTCCGTTCGCCGGCGATGGCCGTCCGCGCGAGAAGACCACCTGGATTGAGAAAGGCGTGATCAAGAACCTGTACAACTCCCGCTTCTGGGCTGAGAAAACAGGTGCCAAATCGGTTCCTAACCCAGGCGGCGTGGTGATGGAAGGCGGCAATCAGACCTTGGAGGAAATGATCAAGAACACCAAACGCGGCATCCTGGTGACGCGCCTGTGGTACATCCGCTCCGTAGACCCGCAGACGCTGCTCTATACCGGCCTTACCCGCGACGGCACCTTCTACATCGAGAACGGCAAGATCCAGTACCCGGTGAAGAACTTCCGTTTCAACGAAAGCCCCATCATCATGCTCAACAACCTGGAGGCCCTGGGTCGTCCGCAACGCATTAACGGTAACCTGGTACCGCCAATGAAGATCCGCGACTTCACCTTCACCAGCTTGTCTGACGCGGTGTAGTCAGCTAACTTATACCTTGAATGCCGTATGCAGCTTTGTGTACGGCATTCCTTTTAACAGCAAATTTAACTTCTACTCCCCAAATGCAACCTTTCACCTTCGTCCGACTGCAATACCGCTCCGGCAACTGGGATACCGACCCGCGTATGCCGAGCAACCTGTTGCATTCGCTGATCGAGTACACGACGGTGAAGGTGAACGAGCAGGAAAAAGTAATTCCGTTGGAGAGTGCCGAGCTTTTCAACTACCCCTTCAGCTACCTAAGCGGCCACCGGTTGGTGCAGTTCAATCAAAAGGAGCGGCAGAACTTTGAGACCTATGTGCGCAACGGTGGCTTTGTGTTTGTCGATGATTGCAACCACGACATCGACGGACTGTTTGCCCGCTCGTTTGAGGAGCAGATGAAGCAGATTTTCGGGCAAGGCGCTTTGAAGAAGATCCCGAACAACCACAAGGTATACCGCAGCTTCTTCACCTTTGAAGATGGTCCACCTACGACATCGTTTGAGTTAAACGGATGGGGCGACGACCTGGTGCACGACTACCTGAAGGCGATTGAGATCAACGGGAAAATCGGAGTACTTTATAGCAACAAAGACTACGGCTGCGAATGGGACTACGATTTCCGAAACAAGCGGTGGCTGGCGGAAGACAATACGAAGTTTGGGGTGAACATTATTATGTATGCGCTGACGAGTTAAGTTGTCTGAATCAGGATTCTCAGGATTTAAAGACTAACAGGATTTTCATGGAAGATTGTCTTCCATGCCCCAAGGGTGACTGCTTGGCTACTGCTTTCCCATCTGTCATCCTGAAAGGATCTTGGTAGAAGGGGGGACAGGCAGTTGCTATAACACACCCCTGCCCCTCTCAAGAGGGGATTTTCAGCAGCTGCCATTTTAATGGTAGAAGCGTTGTAGCTGCAGTACATACCCCTGGCAGGTATAGGAAGACTAACTTGCACGCTCACTACAATGTAGAGAACTGTGCCAGGTGCACAAAATGACAATACACTGTTTGAGCGGTCAGCGAGTTTGTATTGTCTTGATTTTTTTGCTTACTTTTTTCATCAAGGAAAAAAGTTAGGCCTGCCCGGCCAGGGCAAGCTATAGAACAAATTAAGTTGCTACAAATTAAGCTGTAGCTAAGCCATTACAACAGCAGTTAAGCAACACCAAGTCATTAACCCATTAAACAGTGACTGAACAAGACATACACCAACTCCTCGGCAAGCTGCCGCAGCTCAAGCAGGAGATACAGAAAGTAATTATAGGGCAGGAGGAAGTGCTCGACGAGGTGCTGATTACGCTTTTGGCGGGCGGACACGGCTTGCTCGAGGGCGTACCGGGCCTGGCGAAAACCTTGCTGGTACGCACCTTGTCCAACGCCATGGACCTCAGCTTCCGCCGCATCCAGTTCACCCCGGACCTGATGCCAACCGACATTCTCGGAACGGAGGTGTTGGAAGAGGACCACGCCACAGGCAAGCGCTTCTTCAAGTTCAACGAAGGACCCATCTTCGCCAACATCGTGCTGGCCGACGAGATCAACCGGACGCCACCCAAGACCCAAGCGGCTTTGCTGGAAGCCATGCAGGAGTATGAGGTGACCTACGCGGGCACGACCTATACCTTGCCGAAGCCCTTTTTCCTGCTCGCCACCCAAAACCCAATTGAACAGGCCGGCACCTACCCACTGCCTGAAGCGCAGTTGGACCGCTTCCTGCTCTACATCAAAATAAAATACCCGACCGAGCTGGAGGAGCTGAACATCCTTACCAGCACCACTGGCACCCGACAGGTTCAGGTATATCCAGCCATTTCGGGCGAAGAAATACTGCAGCTGCGGCAACTGGTTCGTGAGGTGAGCATCAGCGACGATCTGCTGACTTACGTGAACCAACTGGTGCGTGCCACACGTCCTGACACGACTTCGAGCGAACACATCAAAAGCTATGTGCGCTGGGGGGCGGGTCCAAGAGCCGGGCAGGCGCTCATTCTAACATCCAAAGCAAGGGCCTTGCTGCAGGGACGCTTTGCCGTAACGGCCGCCGACGTGCAGACGATGGCGTTCCCGGTGCTACGCCACCGCATACTCGTTAACTTTACAGCCGAGGCCGAGCGCATCACCCCTGATAAAGTGGTGGAAGAGTTGCAGCAGCACATTAAACTGCCCAAAGCGGTACTGGTATAGTAGGTATAGCGGCGGCCGGGAACGTAGCACAAGCGCCTAACAAAGCAGCTCCACAGGGCAAACTGAAAACAAATGGAAGAGATAGAAAACGTAAAACTGACGGACGCAGGCACACAACTCCTGAAAAGGATTGTAGGGGAGAGAATCTGTTATTTTTTCACTGACAACATAAAAATACAGGCCACCGGCGGCAAAGTTACCTACTGGGCACCCGAGTTTGCCATTGGCCTGACCAAAAACAAGCAGGATCACCGCTTTATCAACATCAGTGCCGACTACAAGCTCACCTCCCGCTCATCCACCACATTTTACGAGTTCGAAATAGAGGAGAGCTGGATGCCGCTCCGCTGCGAGAAGCTCCTGCAGTCGGGTCAGCACTCTGAGATACGCGTGTTATCAACCCCTGTGCTGCTGATTGAGGTATACCAGGCCTGGAATCAGGAAGCTGACGAGGCCATTCACTACGATGCAGCCATTGTGCTGTACACCGACACGCAGAAGTTTCTGCTGCGGGTGCGCGAAGAGTTGATCGGTGGTGTAGACATCATTCTGGACGAAGCCACGATAGAGGCGGAACTGGCTGATCTGAAACTACGCCAGAGTCTGGTTTAACATTAGTGTTGTATGTCACAAACAGGGCATAAGTTCATCGATCCGAAGGTGCTGGCTACCATCAAAGACCTACCGCTGCTGGCCAAAACGGTAGTAGAGGGCTTTCTGAGCGGGCAGAACCAGAGCATCAGGCGAGGGGCCGGACTGGAGTTCAGCCAGTACCGCAGTTACCAGCCCGGCGACGACCTGCGCCAACTCGACTGGAAAATGTTTGCCCGCTCCGACCGCTACTACATCCGGGAAGCCGAAGTAGACACTAATATCACCGTGCGCTTTATTGTGGACGGCAGCGCGTCGATGGCGCACGAGGACGAGAACGGCCTGACCAAAATGGACTATGCCCGTTTCCTGGTGGCCTCACTCGCTTACCTGGCCACCACGCAGGGCGATGCGGTGGGTTTGTACGTGTTGCACGAGCAGCAGCTGATCAACCTGACGCCCCGCTCCGACAACATGCACTTACAGCGCTTCTGGCACCAGCTCGCCGAGATCAAGCCCAGCGGCCGCTTCCCTGACGCCCACACAGCTGCCAACCTATTCTCGGGTCGTCGCCAGAAGGAATTGACTGTATTTGTGACCGACCTGTATGAGCACGAACATGAAATAACGGATTTGCTTTACAAACTGGGCGCGCAGCGGCACGAATTGCTTTTGTGCCATTTGATGAGCCGCAACGAACTAGATTTTAAATATGAAGGCACCCTGACTTTCGAGGATCTGGAAACGGGCCAGACCATGCAGGTAGGCACCGCCGAGCAGCGCAAGACTTACCTGGCCAAGCTGCAGCACTGGCTCCGGCAAACCGAAAAAGCCATGCGCAACCGCCAGATCGCCTACGACCGCTTCGTGACCGATGAGCCGCTGGACAAGGCGTTGCGGGCTTTTTTGAAGAACAGACTGATTATGAGTTAGTGATTCGGTGAATGAGTGATTGAGTGAATGTTAAAAACGATGAAAGATAACTTTTCCGGACATGCGGCAGACTACGCCAGGTATAGGCCCGCCTACCCGCAGGAGCTCATGGCACATCTGGCAGGTATAGCGCCGGCCCGGCAGCTGGCCTGGGACTGTGCCACGGGCAATGGGCAAGTAGCCAGTATGCTCGCGCCGCTCTTCAACCAGGTGGTGGCCACCGACATCAGTGAGAATCAGCTGAAGAACGCCGTGCAGCTACCCAACATCAGCTACAAAGTAGAACAGGCAGAAAACTCCTCGCTGACCGATCAGTCTGTAGATCTGATCGTGGTGGCGCAGGCCGTGCATTGGTTTGATTTTGAGCGCTTTTATCAGGAAGTGAGGCGGGTGCTTAAGCCAAACGGCATCATCGCCATCATCGGGTATGGTTTGCTTAAAACGCATCCTGCACTGGATCAGGTCATAGGGCATTTATACAGCGAAGTACTCGACGGCTACTGGGACCCGGAGCGCAACTACCTCGACGAAGGCTATCGCACCATCCCGTTTCCGTTTCAGGAAGTGGAGGTACCGCCATTTAGCAGCAGCTATACCTGGACGCCCGACGACCTGATCGGTTACCTGAACACCTGGTCGGCCGTGAAGCACTACGAGAAACAACAGGGCCACAACCCGGTGCAGCTGGTCGAAAAGCAACTTCGGGAGGCTTTTGACAGAGAGACAGCCACTGTCAACTTCAATATTTTAACCCGAATTGGCAAACTACCCAATTCCCAAACTTTTTAACTTTCTAACTTCCCACCTTTCTAACTTTATTAACTTCCTTGACTTTCCTCTCCCCCTATTGGCTTTTTGCGGCGTCGGCGATACTAATCCCGATCGCGATTCACCTGTGGAACAGGCGGCAGGGGAAGACTGTGAAGGTGGGAAGCCTGCGCTGGCTGGAGCCATCGGCGAGCAAACGCTGGAGCAGTATCCGGTTAAGCGACGTCTGGCTTTTGGTGCTGCGTTGCTTAATTTTGATTCTATTGGCAGCCGCTCTGGCGAAGCCTGTTTGGGAAGGAGCTCCGAACGCTCAACAGGCACAAAAAGCCGTCTTCATCAGCCAAGAACTGCTGCATAGCGCCGCCCTCCGCGACATTAAACCGACGGTAGACGCCCTGATTCAGCGCGGCTATACCTTGCACCGCTATACCCCGGCTTTTGAGACTATACCTGCAGAAGCGTGGCAAGCACTTAGTGGCAACCCGACAGACTCTGTGGTGATCAGCGGCAACCATTGGGGCTTACTGCCCGCTTTGGCTCAACGCTATGATCAGGCACAGGACAGCGTGTGGCTTTTCACTTCGGATCAGCAACGTCACTTTACCGGAACCCCAACACCACTTCAGGAGAACATCCGCTGGGTACCGGTGGCCTTGGAAAACACCACCCATTGGATACAGACTGCCTATACCCTGAGTCCTGACAGTCTCTTGCTTATCACGGGCCAAAGCAGCCACGAAGGCACTTTATTTAATGCGAACCGGGTGGCGGCCGATGCCCGCGAGGCGACCATCAACGGCAGTTTGGTTAGGCTGAGTTTACAAAGTGATTCTCTCACAGCACAGTGGGGCAACAGTTTTTCACAACGCATAGCAATCCAAAAAGAACCACTCCGCATAGGTATAGCCCACGACAAGGCGCGACAAGCAGAGGTCCGTTACCTGCAGGCGGCCGTGCAGGCGATCAGCCGCTATACCGGTATGCCTATCGAAATACAGCGAATCGCTCCAACCGCCAAACCGGATACTTCCGCCACCTGGTTATTCTGGCTGAGCAGCGATGAAGTACCGGCCAACTGGCTGAATCAAGCGCAGGAAAAAGGCTCCAGACTATGGGTACAGCCGACTTCAGAGCCCGAACCTATCACCGCGCAACTGGCAAGTTCAGGTATAGAGAAGATCAGGATACACCAGCTCGCAGCAACAGGTATAGCCAACAGCAAAGCAGGCATAACGCCAGGCGAAGCAAGCACCGTGTGGCAGACAACAGCCGGAGAGCCCTTGCTCTTTGTGCAGCAGCTGGGCCTGGGCAAGGTATACCATTTCAGAAGCGGATTTGGCCCGGCATGGAGCCAACTGGGGCAGAGCGCGCAACTGCCGGAGCTCCTACTGCCTTTGCTTCTGCCACAACAAGCTGCCTCCAATTACGACGCCCGTGCGCTGGATGAAACACAACTGAAATCAACCGTGGTGCAGCCGCTCAACAAAGAAGACAAGTCGGAGAAGGAGCAGTACAGCCTGATTCCCTGGCTGGTGTTGCTGGCTTTTCTGTTATTTGTAGCGGAGCGATTGATCACCAGTAAACGAAGAACCGCCTGATGCAGGAAAGCCTCCATAGCTTACAGCGTATCCGCCGGGACTACATCCGGGCGAAGGGGTGGTTGTATGCCCTGCAGGCACTGGCTGTGGCGCTGGTGGGGGCGACCATTCTATACAAGTGGCGACTGGAAGTACCTTTGCTGGCTGGTTTGGCTGGTTTGACGATCCTGGGCGCTCTGCTATACCTGGGTTGGACCTGGAGCCAGCTCCGGAAGATCAAGCTCGAGCAGGTGGCCCGTCACCTCAACCGCAGCTATCCGCAGCTCGAAGACAGTGCCCAGCTCCTGCTTCGCGAAACTTCTGAACTTAACCTGTTGGAGCGCCTGCAGCAGCAGCGGGTGGCCAGCCAACTACAAACCGCTATACCTGAAAAGCAGTTGGTTTTTCACTTGCACAAGCAGCCTACTTACATAGCCTTAGGTATAGCCGTGCTCGTAGCGGCAGGTATAGCCGCGCTTCCGGCCGCCTCGGTGGCCGACGCCAGTACAACCACTCCCCTGCAACTCGACTTCCCCGACACGCCCGCAGCAGTAGCCGACACCGCCGTTATGATTCAGGAAATCGCCATCACCATTACGCCGCCTGCCTATACCGGACGCAAAGCCTATCAGGCCGGGCAGCCTAACCTGCGGGTGGAGCGGGGTGCCCGTGTGACCTGGCGCATCAGCACCAACCGACCTGCCCGCAGGTTAGCACTGGTGCTGAACGAAGGAAAGCCTCTCCCGCTGCAATCTCAGAACGGTCGCTATACCTTGTCGAGCACATTCACAGAGCCGGCGCTTTATCACATTGCTGTCAACGGACAAAAATCGGCCTACTATACCCTGGAGATCATTCCGGACGAAGCGCCAACCATCCAGATCACGAAGCCGGAGCAGTACACTGAAATTTTGTTTGGGGACCCGCAAAGGGTGACTATCCAGGCTGAGCTCTCAGACGACTACGGCCTGCGCGACGCGAATATGATCGCCACCGTCGCCAAGGGCACAGGCGAGGCCGTGAAGTTCAGGGAAGAGAAAATCAGCATTGGCTATAGCGGGCAACGACGTAACTTCCCCGTGAACAAAACCATCGACCTGCAGAAACTGGGCATGACTTACGGCGACGAGCTTTATTTTTATGTGCAGGCCTGGGACAACCACCGCGGCTATACCCGTTCCGAGACCTACTTTGTGCAGATTGAGGACACCACCATCGTAGAGAGTATGGACGACCTGACCATGGGCGTCAACCCCGTGCCCGAGTATTTCCGCAGCCAGCGCCAGATCATCATCGACACCGAAAAGCTGATCAAAGAACAAAAATCGCTGAGCCGTGCCGTGTTCGAGGAGCGTGGCAACAACCTGGGCGTGGATCAGAAGCTGCTGCGCCTGCGCTACGGCAAGTTCCTGGGCGAGGAGTTCGAGTCAGGTATAGGGCCGGGCGGCGGCATACCGGAGGGCGAAGAAGGACACGAAGAAGAGCATTTTGCCGGAGACGGCCACGACCACCCCGAGTTCGAAGACCAGACCAGCGTAGAAGCCCTGCTCGATCCTTACCTGCACAAGCACGATCAGGAAGAAGCTGCCACTTTCTTCGAGCCCGCCGTGAAAGCCAAACTGAAAGGGGCGCTGGCCCAGATGTGGGAAGCCGAGCTGCGGCTGCGCACCCATCGCCCGAAAGAAGCCTTGCCTTACGAGTACAAAGCACTGCGCATGCTCAAAGAAGTACAGCAAAGCACCCGTGCCTACGCCGCCAAAACCGGCTTCGACCCACCGCCCCTCAAAGAACCTGAAAAGCGCCTGACGGGCGACCTGAGCAAGATAAAAGCCCCCACGGAGCGCCGCACGATAGAAGCCGAAACCAAACTGCCTCATACCCGCGACGCTCTGAAGTGGCTTGAAAAACAAAAGCAGGGCGGCAGGTATAGCCAGCAGGACGTGGCGCTGCTCGAACGGGCCGGACGGGAACTGGCACAGGAGGCACTGGCCAAACCAGGCCGCTACCTTCGCGCCATGCAGGACCTCCGCATGCTCATAGCTGATATTAACGCTAATCGCGCGCTGTGTAGCAACTGCCTGATAACGGTGGAAAGAGCATGGTTCGAACTGTTGCCACCCGCCAAACCAGCGCCTCAGAAGCAGGGCACGACGCGGAGCAAGCTGGGGAGAGGGTATCTGGAGGAGTTGGGCAAGTAAGAGTTTAAGAGTTTAGAATAGGTCGTTTATTAGATAACAGTGTTATGAAAATCATCCTGCTAGCCCTTGGGGCTTTACTCTTTCTTGCTGGTTGTAGCGATAAAAAACAGACAGTCGCCGAAGAGTCGGCTCCAGTTACTGCTCCAGAAATCAGGGAAACTTCGCTAGCAAACTACAGGTCGTATTTCAAGTACACAGATCTGGATAGTTTTGCCATAGACAGCTTTAACTGGGACAATCGCTTAGGACAGTACAAGGAGCTTGACAGCACTACCTTTAAGCTTGTGTGGCAAAATAGCAAGCGGGTCTTTATAGGGAAGGACTATGACCGTGACTACTTCCACTCCTGGCAGAACAGAAATCCGGATTTTACAGAATTTACCGTCCTGACACAGGATGAATCAAGTTACTGTGACCTGCTGCACTATCTGATTTACGATAAAAACGGAAAGGCCATTGATAGCTTTATAGCCGCTGCTGGCTGTGGCGACGGCGGCTGGGGACTGCATTCTTATGGCAGGTTTATATCCGAAGACACCTACGAAGAAACAACGGTGGAGACAGAAATGGTGGAGATCGATTCAGTTACTAACGCAGAAGTTGTGGAGGGCGACTCCACGGTTACACATTACACCATTGGGCCGGATGGACGGGTTACTCAGAAAGAGATTTCAAAGACGCCTATACGACGCATCTATAACTAAAGCAGCTGCGCGATAAACAATCAGCAATTAAATGACCCCATATCTTCCATACCTCCTCGCTATCATAGCCGTGCTGCTGCTCGGCTGGCTGGCGTGGCGACGGCCTGACCGTAGGCGACTGGTGTGGCGACTACTAGCCAGTGCGGCGGCAGGAATCAGTCTGGTGCTCTTGCTTTTCCCGCCAAGCTATCAGAGGGCGCTCGACCCGGGCACCGCTATTCTGCTGACCGAGGGGTATGAACCTGACTCGCTTAGTGCGCTGTTGCAAAGGCTGGAACCAAGCCCGCTGGTCTATACCTACCAGACCCAGGCTCCAAAAGCAGCCGCTCTACCTGACCTGTATACCTTCCGGCAACAACAACCAGAGGTGCAGATGGTGCATGTGCTGGGCCATGGCTTGTCCGAGCAGGAACTGCTGGCGCTGCAAAACACAACTGTGATACCGCACCTATCCGGTATGCCAGCAGGTATAACTTCTATCACGTGGCCGGATGTGGTGGTGCTGGGCGAGGCGGTGGCGGTAGCCGGGCAGTATAACTTGCATTCTGCAGAAGAAACAACCCTATACCTGCAGGCCGCCGGACAAGCACAGGATTCTGTTATTTTCAAAGAAGCCGGCCAGCAACCCTTCCAGCTGCGCTATACCCCAAAGCAGCAAGGCCGCTATACCTGTAACTTGATCTCTAAGTCAGGTAACAATATGGATACGCTCGGCCAGGTGCCTGTGCAGGTATACCCAGCCTCCAAGCCCGCCGTATTGCTGGTATCCTCTTTCCCGCTTTTCGAGTTCAAGTTCCTAAAAAACCATCTGGGACAATTGCAGCATAAAGTAGCCCTGCGCAGCACGGTTAGCAAAGGGATGTACCAAAGTGAGTGGCTCAACATGCCGCAAACCGACCTGAGCCGCATTACGCCCAGGCTATTGCAGCAGTTTGATGTGGTGATCATTGAGCCGCAGGCTTTGCAGGAACTCCGCAGCGCCGAACGGTCTGCTCTGCAACAGGCCGTTACAGTGGATGGGCTGGGCGTGCTGACTGTTGCCGGTGAGCAATTGGGAAACCGAACCACTGCCTTCTTCACTAATTTCCAAAGCAAGCGCCTGTCGCAGCAGGATATCCGGAATGCAAGGGCAAACTGGATAAATGGTGAACCCGCCGCTATACCTGTGTCGCCTTATACCCTGGTGAGCAGCGAGGCCGTGACAGGGCTGATAGAAGAACAGAGCAACAACCTGTTGGCAGCCAGTCGAAGATCAGGATGGGGCACTGTGGCGCTTTCGGTGGTGCCTCAAACGTTCAGCTGGCAGCTCGAAGGAAAGCAAACCACCTACGCCAGCTATTGGGCACACCTGCTTTCGTCGGTGGCTAAGCGGGAAGTAAGGGAGAAGTTCTGGCAGGTAGCCAAACCACAAATGCCCCAAGTGCAACAACCGCTAACCTTGAAACAAACCGACTATACGCTGACCGAGGCTTCCGCCATACCTGCGGCAACCGTCCGCAGCACAACCGACTCGACACACACAGGTATAGCCCTGCAGCAAGGGGTGCACCAACCGGAGGTATACGAGGGCACTTTCTGGCCGCACCGCACCGGCTGGCATGTGGTGGAGTCGCCGGGAGTGGAGCCGTTTTATTTTCTGGTGCAGGATAGTGCTGCGTGGCTCCATCAAAGTGTACAAGCTAAACGGGAGGCAACCACGCAGTTCGCCTCACAGCAGCAGCGCAGTTCCGGAACGGCTGGCACAACGGCCTATGCAACAGAGGAGGTACCGGTAATCTGGTTCTTTGTGTTGTTTGTGCTGAGTGGCAGCTTTTTGTGGCTCGAAGAAAAGCTGTAGCATTAGAAATTCCGGGGAACACCCGATTAAAATAGGCTGCCCCATAACCTGCTTCAGAGTACGGTTTATACCTTGAGTTTTTGAAGCCAGGGTAGTTTGACTTTTACCAAATTCTCCTCAAATTGCCTCAATTTATACCCCATATGTCAAAATTTCTAAGCCTTCCCGGCTGTCTTTGTGGCTTATTCTTTCTTACCCTCCTGAGCAGCTGCGAGGGCAACCTGCCTATACCTGGCAAACCAGATGTGATTATTGAAGGGCACATCACCACAGACGGCACCAGGCCCGCACCTCAGATGCAGGTCAAGCTTGTCAGAAGCAAACCAGCTTCTCCTGACATAGACGAACTGACTGCCAGAACGGACGCCAATGGTTATTACAAGTTTAAATTCAAGGCTAATCACGAGCTCAACGAGCGGAACTACGGCATCAGCTACGACATCTCCATATCTGAGAACGACCCATACTTCTGTTCCTCGAGCTACGCACAAATCGGCCACTTACCCAGCGCGGACACCACGTTGGTTTACAACTTCACGCTACCCCGCCGGACTGAAATAAAGTGCGTGTACAAAGACCCGGCAAAAGCCACACTTTACGAGCTCAACACGATTTTCAGATTTACCTGTGGCGTTGAGAGCAATGCCAACCAGTTTTTGAATGAAACGGGCGCTGTGAGCATGACTTACACCGAAAATCCGCTCTACATTCCCGCCGACATACCTGTCGTGGTGGTGACCAGGGGCATAGACCGGCAGCAGTCGAAAGCATTGGAGAAGCAGGACACGATCAGGGTGCCCTATGGCGCTTCTTATACCCACGTCATCGACTTTTAGTGCTCTTTGTAGACTGCCTTCGCCGCGAAGGTATCCAGCAGCTGGATCAGATCCGGGATGCACTCGAGGTTGAGGGTATGGCCCACGTGCGGGAGTATCTCCAATTCCCCGTGCGGTAGCGCCTGGTACATGGCTCTTCCCATCTCGGGGGTGCAGAGCATGTCTTCCTCGCCATGCACCACCAGCACCGGTACCTGCACTTTCTTGAGTTCTTCGAGGTAGTTGCCGCTTTCTTCTGTGGCACGCACCAGCTTCAGCAGTCGCTCTGGGGTAGGGCTTTGGCTGGTCTTGTTGTTTTTGAGGTTTTCTATCGTGATGATCGGGTTGAGAAAATAGCTGCGTCCCAGCACAAAAGGCAACATCACATCGAGCATGAGCGGGTAGCCGCCTGCCAGCAGGGCCTGTTTCCAGCTTGCCCCGATCGCATCGAAGTAAGCGTCTTTGTACGGGAAAGTAGAGAGCAGCACACCCCGCTGCACCAGCTCCGGGTGATTGACTAAAAAGCGCTGCGCCACCGCCCCTCCATAGGAGATCCCCACCAGTATCGTTTCGCTGGGTAACTGCAGTGCCCGGAGCAGGTCGGCCACATCAGCGGCATGCTGTTCGAAACTTCGGTGCTCCGGCGCCTCGTCCGACTGCCCCTGAAACACCAGATCCACCAGCACCAGCCGGTAGTTTTTGCCAAGCGCATGCACCAGTCCCGCCCAGGCAGCCGTCGACTGCGAGAGCCCGTTCAGGAAAACCATCGCTTGCGAAGCATCAGCGTTTCCGTGCAGTTCATAATGCATTTCCAGTCCGTCGGGTAGGCGATGTCTCATGGGGTTGTCTGTTTGAGGTGAAGGGATGATAACCAAATCTACTGGAAAATTCTGAAGGGTGCTGGGTGAGATGCGGCCAAACTATACCTGCATCAGGTGTAGGTATAGATTTTCGCGGTAAACTTCCTGTAAAGATCGGCTGCTATACCTAAGCAATGTGCCCAGCGCGTATCCGGTGGCCTTTCGCCATGCCAGCTGGCAAACAACCTATACCTTATACTGCTTGGCTTTTTACTGTTTCCATCGTGAGCCAACTTGCTAAACTGTCGGCAGGATAGCCATAAAGTCTGGCGGCCAGCGCCTTTCTGATTATAATCCTGGCATGCAAACGTTCAGGTACAGATGTGGTTAGCAGATCTCGCCTTCCAGCTGCAGTTGCTTATCTGTGGCCTGCTCAGGTATAACCAGCGGCACGGTAAAGTAAAACCGACTGCCCTTTCCAAGCGCTGTCTCTACCTGTATAGTACCCCCGTTCCGCTCCACAAAATCGCGGCAAAGCAGCAGACCCAGGCCGGTGCCTTTCTCGTTTATAGTGCCCTTGGTTGCCATGGCCGGCGTTTCCAGCTTAAAGAGCGTGGCCAGCACATCGGGGCTTACACCGGTGCCCTGGTCGGTTACGGCTATCGTCGCCATGTTGCCCGGGCCCTCTTCCGCAGACACCTGTATCAATCCGCCCGGGTACGAGAACTTAATGGCGTTGTGCAGCAGGTTACGCACCACAAAGTCGAGCATGTGGGCGTCGGCACGTACCTGTAGCTGCATCGGCACTTCTACCTGCCAGGCGATCTGCTTGGTATCAGCCGTATCTTTGAGCAGGGTCACGTTGCGGTTCACCAGTTCGGCCACCTGTAGCGCTTCCGGCTCAAAGCGCACATGGTGCCCTGAGGCTGTCTGGGCGGTCGACCATTGCAGCAGGTTTTCGAGCAGGGCCTGCAGGTTGCGCACCGATACCTGCGTATGAGTGGCTAGTTTCTGCATCTGCTCCGGCTTCATCTTGTCCGAGAAATTCACCAGTATATTCAGGAAAGACTCCAGTGTGGCCAGCGGCGTGCGGATGTCGTGCGAGATGATGGAGAAGAAGCGGTCCTTGAAATAGTTGAGCCGGCGCAGCTTGTGCTCCGAGGCCTTGAGCTTGCGCACCGTGTCTTTCAGCTCCTGCGTACGATGCCGGAGAGCAGCCGTGCGGTTGGCCACCATCACTTCGAGTTCGTTTTTCTGTTGCTCGATCAGCAGCTTGCGCTCCGTTTCCTTCTCGCGCTCGAGTCGCTCCTTCTCGAGCACTTTGGCGTTGAGCTCGCTTGTCACGGTGTTCAGCCTGTAGGCCAGACCGAGCGAGAACAGCACCACCTGCGCCACTACACCTACCTGCGCCGCATACACGGTCACCAGGTTGTCCGGCACCAGATGATTCTCTTTCAGGATGAACAGCAAGGCCCCGACCACAAAGAACACATTGGCGATCAGGAAATAAAGCGCCGGCCTATACCCCTGGCGCAGCGACTGTATACTGGTCAGCACCATGGCCAGCAGCACCAGTCCACCGATGATGCCGATCAGGCTCACGCAAGCCTGCAGCAGGTCGAGGGGCGTGAAGTAAGAGAGCAGGCCCATTCCTACCGGCAGAATGTAGAGCAGGGCCAGCAGTGTCAGCATTTTGTCCCACACAGGCATGGTGCGCTGGGTATTGAGGTAGTGGCGTGTGAACAGCACCCGGAACAGGCCATTGAAGGTAACAATAAACGGGAAACTGTGTGCATTCCAGAGCGGGGAGTTCGGCCAGAGCAGCTCAAGGGCAAAGCCATGGTAGAACATGAAGTAGAGCCCCGTGCCCAGCAGCGCCAACACATAGTACAGGTAACTGCGGTCGCGCACCGAGGCAAACAGCACCAAGTTGTAAAGCGTCATCACCAGGATAATGCCGATGAAAAGGCCCTGCCCGAAAAGCCTGTCGCTGTTGGCGGCGCTCACCTGCTCCGGCAGTAGCAATTGTACCTGCAGCCCCTGGGGCTTGTACAGGTCGATGTCGCTCTGCAGACGCAGGAATAGGGTGGTGGTGCTGTTGGGCAGGAGCTCCAGCCGGATGTAGGATTTATAAGAAGGCACGTCACGCTCCCCGATGGGCAAAAGCCGGCCTGTGCGCTTTAAGGTATAGCCTGCGCCGGTTTGCTGAAAGAGTTCGATGTGGCTCCAGTCACCGGCATAGAGCAGGCGCATCTGTTCGCGGTCGCTCGGGTTCCGCAACACTACCCGCACCCAGTGCACCGTTTTGCCCGGCTGCAGCACGGTACCGGTACCGTTTGGCGTAAAGCGGTGCGTTTGAACCTGGTCAAGCGTCAGCGTCGCACTTGGGTCGTGGTATACCTGCAGGGCCTCGGCTATACGCTGTTCCGAAGCCGTCACATCCACCGTATCGGGTGCCTGCGCACGGGCTTGCAACACTGCCAACAGGAAAGGCAGCAAGGCGAGCACCCTGAAAAAGCGGCGCAAACAACAGGTATAGGAAGGCGCAAACATACGTCAATTTACAAAATAATCTCAGTTCAGCTATACTTAGGAGAGTAAGAGATTTCGCCGATGGAAACCTTTTGCTATATTGAGCTGCTATACCTGACCGATTTTACTTACACCTATACCTATGGCCCGGCTAAAATTACTGATTGCAGAAGATGATGTGGTGATTGCCCAGAACCTGTCGCTTTCGCTGGAGTCGATGGGCTACGAGGTGTGTCAGGCCGTGAGCTCGGGCGAGGAGTTGCTGCTGCAGGTGCACCAGCACCTGCCGGACCTGATCATTCTCGACATCACGCTTGACGGCAAGCTCGACGGCATAGAGACCGCTGCCATGTTGGCGAAGGCCACCAGGGTGCCTTTCATTTTCATGACGGCTTTTTCGGATAAGGAGACCATCGACCGCGCTAAGCAAACCAACCCGCATGCCTACCTGGTGAAGCCTTTTGATGCCCGCACCCTGCAAAGCAGCATCGAACTGGCCATTCACAACGCCGGCACCTGGCAGTTGCAACCAGCGGCTTTACCTGCCCAGCCCACCGATACCGTAGAGGCCGACAATTTTCTGCTGCACGACGCCCTGTTTGTGAAAGTGCGCAACCGCCTCGAGAAAGTGATGCTCGAGGACATCGTTTGGGCCGAAGCGCAGGACATCTACTGCAACATCAAGACGCGCACGCACCTGCACCTGGTCAGCCAAAGCCTGAAGAACCTGGAGCAGCGCCTGCCCGCCGGCCAGTTTATGCGCGTCCACCGCTCCTACATCGTGCAGCTCACCGCCATCGAAGCCATCGAAGACAACAACATCCTCATCGGCGGCAAACAGATCCCGATCGGCAACACCCACCGCGACGCCTTGCTGAAGCGCCTGCAAATACTGTAGCGTGTTGGAGTTTGAGAGTTGAGGAGTTTAAAGGTCTCCTGTTCTGAGCTTTGAATGGGGAGGGTATGCAGGTATAGGGCGCAGATCATGCACCGAATAAACAATTCAACAATCAGCAACCAACAATTCAACCATCCCGGTGATTCACCACTCACTCATTCAAAATTCACCTCACCTTCTCCCTTACCGATTTAACCTTAATTTAATCTCGTTTGGCAAGTATAGGCTTCTGTCAATGTTTATTATTAGCTAAATTAATTCAATATTTCCTTAGCAATAATACCATCAAGCATGAATAGTCTGGCATCATCGGAGCTTGTTACGGCTGGTTGGGTACTCGTACTCGCCTACGCAGGCATTATCCTGTTCTTTGTGATTCGGGGCGCACTGCGCATCCGCTCCATCTCTGACTATGCCCTCGGCAACGTGGCCTTCTCACCCATTGCCGTAGGTTTAGCGCTGGCTGCCTCCATGACGAGTGCCGCCACCTTTATCATCAATCCAGGCTTCGTAGCGCTGTATGGCATCAGCGGGGTCATTTCTATGGCGATCGCCCTGCCCGTAGCGGCCCTGGTCTCGCTGGTCGTGCTCACCAAGGGCTTCCGCAAGATGGGCACCGCCGTAAAGGCGCAAACCATGGCCCAGTGGATGGGGCTGACCTACAAGAGTCGCGGCTATGCCATGTTCTTCGCGATCCTGTCGCTGCTGCTCATCACGTTCATCGTGCTCATCTGCGTAGGGCTTACCAAGGTGCTGGCCAGCGTGCTCAACCTCAACGAGCTGCATGTGTGCGTCGGCATTGTGGTGTTTGTGTTCGGCTACATGATGTTCGGAGGCGCCAACTCCATGGTATACACCAACATGATTCAGGCGGTGCTGATGCTGATTGTGGCGTTCATCCTGCTGGGTTCCGGCTACGAGCACTTCAGCAATGGCGTGCATGGTTTTCTGGACAAACTGGCGGCTATCGATCCGCTGCTGGTGTCTCCCACTAACCCGGAGAGCTTTCTGTTCCGCGATAACTTTGAGATCATTTTCTGCCAGTTCATCATCGGGGTGGCCATCGTTTGCCAACCGCACATCATCACCAAATCACTTTTACTCAAGAACGAAAAAGATGTGAACCTATACCTGCTGACGGGTTTGCTGGCGCAGGGACTTTTCTTTTTGGTGGTGTTCGCCGGTCTCTACGCCCGTCTTTCTTTCCCGGATATGACAGTAAACGGGCAACCGCTGCCAGTGGATGGTATCATGTCGGCTTATGTGGTGAAGGAGTTCCCGGTATACATGGGCTTGTTGGTAGTGCTGGGGCTGATCTCGGCGGGTCTCTCTACTTTGGAAGGCCTTATCCAGTCACTCTCCATCACCATTACCTCCGACATCCTGGCCCCGGTCGTGGGCGAAGGCATCACCAAAAAAGGTGTGCTGGTTAACCGCCTCGTGATCGTGGTGCTGGCGGCCGTCACCATCTGGCTGACGTTTGACCAACTGCAAAACCCGAACCTAAGCGTGGGCATTTTTGCGCAGAACGGGGTATACGCCTACTTCTCGGCCGCCTTCGTACCGGTGCTCTTCGGCATGTTCCTGCGCCGGGTTCCGCTTATTGCCCCGGTGGCGGCGTCCATCACTTCGGTGATCGTGCATTTCGGCGTGTACTACGGCGGTCTCACCACCTACATGCAGGCGCCGGTGCGCAACCCAGGTATAGCCGCCGCATTGGCCATACTGGCTTCGGTAGCCGTGGGACTTATCTTTTACTACGCCTTCCGGAAGCCAGCCACTGAGCCGACAACAGAAGACCCTTCACTTTTAACTGAACCGACCTATGAAAGTGAGCTCAAAAACTAAACTCATGCTGGCATCGCTTGGCCTGCTATACCTGCACACGGCCTGCCAGTCGGCGCAGCCTGCCGCCACCTCCACAGGTATAGACAAGACCACCGACACGGCAACAGCCAGCACCGAGACCACTGCCGTTGCACCAGCTGCCGATCCTGTGTTCGAAGGGCTGAACTACAAGTATGCGGTCAAAAAAGTGACGCTGCCCAACGGCACCAAACTAGCTTATACCGACGAGGGAAAAGGACCTGAAACGCTGATCTTCATACATGGACTGGGCAGCTACCTGCCTGCCTGGGATAAGAACGTGGCCGAGCTGAGCCAGCATTACCGCTGCATCGCCATCGACCTGCCCGGCTACGGCAAGTCCGACAAAACAGGTATAACGCCAGGTATGGCGAGCTACGCCGCCAATGTGCTGGCCCTGATGGATGCGCTTGAATTGAAACAAGCTACTCTGGTCGGGCACTCCATGGGCGGGCAGATCGCCATCACCGCCGCCCTGAAAGAGCCGCAGCGCATCAAGCATTTAATACTGGCCGCCCCGGCTGGTATAGAAACCTTCACCGAGCAGCAAAAACAGCTTTTCAAGATGACGGTGACGCCGGAGAGCGTGCAGAAAACCACGCCGGAGCAAGTGGTAGCTAATTTTAAAATGAACTTTCACCAGATGCCAGGGGATGTGCAGTATATGATCGACGACCGCCTGAAAATGGCTGAGTCGGCTGAATTCGGGGCCTACAGTACGGCTGTGGCTGGCAGTGTGGCCGCTATGGTCGACGAGCCGGTGTACGAACAACTGCCGCAGGTGCAGGTGCCGACGCTCATCATCTTCGGCAGTAATGACGCGCTTATACCTAACCGCTACCTGAACCCCAACCTAACCACCCAGGCCGTGACCGAAACCGCGCGCGAGCGCATTCCCAACAGCCAACTGGTGCTGCTGCCCGAAGCGGGGCATTTCCTGCAGTACGAGCAGGCGGGCGCTTTTAACAAAACGATCCGGGATTTTCTGAAATAGCATCTAAACCTTAACCTTTAATATCTAACCTAATTATCATGAAAAAAATTTACTCTCTCCTGTTCGCACTCCTTGCAGTGACACAGGTGGCACTGGCCCAAAGCGGCAGTGTGCGAGGCCGCGTGCTCGGGGCCGATACCAGGGAGCCCCTGACGGGTGCCACAGTTTTGCTTGAAGGAACCACCAAAGGCGCCTCTACGGATGCGGCCGGTGAGTTCAGTATTATGGATGTGCCAGCCGGCACCTACAACATGCGTATTTCTTATGTAGGCTATACCTTCCCAAGACAATCCATCACGGTTAGCTCTGGTGGCACAACCGACATCGGCACTGTGACCATGAACACTACTCAGGTAGTAGGCGAGGAAATTGTGGTAACGGCTTCCCGTCGTCCGGAGAAACTCACCGAGGCGCCCGCCGCCATCAGCGTGATCTCCACGCGCGACCTGACCGAGCTGCCTTCTTTTAACGTGGGTGAGTTGCTCAACAAGGTGCAGGGCGTGGAAGTGGTGCGCTCTGGGGTGGCCGGTATCGGCATCAACGCCCGCGGCTTCAACAATGCCTTTAACGTGAAGATGTTCCAGCTTACCGACGGCCGTAACTCCATGCTGCCGGGCGGTACCGGCCTTCCGGCCGGTGTTTACAATACCGTGATCAAAGAAGACATTGAGCGGGTGGAAGTGATTCTGGGCCCTTCTTCGGCACTTTATGGTCCGAACGCGCACAACGGGATCATCAACACGATCACCAAAGACCCACGTCGTCATCCGGGCACCACCGTTACGCTGGGTGCCGGTAACCAAAGCGTTCTCTCGGCCCGCGCCCGCCATGCCGGGGTGATCAACAGCAAGTTTGCCTATAAAGTGAATGCAGAATACACGCAGGGCAAAGACTTTGAATTCATCGACACCGTTTACAATGCCACACTGGGTGCCTTGCCTGAGTATGATGTGGATTTCAACTTCAACTTCAAGCGTGCCAGCGCCGCCGTGTATTACAGCCCGACCCAGAACATGGATGTGATCCTGGACTACGGTATCGGACAAGGCTCTAACATTGGCGTCACCAACAACGGCCGTAACCAGATCGACGGCTGGACTTTCCAGTACCTGCACGGCCGCATCGTAACGCCACGCATCTTTGCACAGGTATACAACACCTGGAACGATGCCGGTGACACTTACCAGATCAACGCCCGCACCAACAATTACTATACCTTGCGTGCCTTGGGTCAGTCGCAGGAAGTGGCACACGAAAAGTCCAAGACAGGTGCTGCCAGAGGAGAGCTATACCCTAACTCTCCGGCCATCGCTTTCCCGGGCTTCATCGACAAGAGCCACCGTCTGAACGGAGAGGTGCAGTACAACAACAGCTATGGTGGTTTTGATATCGTAACCGGCTTGAGCTTCCAGCGCGACGTGGCCTATAGCCGCCAGACTTATCTCGATGACCGCAACGGCGATATCATCCTGAACCAGTACGGTGCTGTTGCCCAGATCGAGCGCGGCCTGGGTGACCGTGTACGCGCTGTGGTGGGTGCCCGCCTCGACCGCCACGATAACTACGGCACGCAGTTCAGCCCGAAAGCCGCCCTCACACTCAACGCGCTGGCCGGTACTTTCAGAGCCACTTACGGTCGCGCCTATGCGGCCCCTTCCATCCAGTTCCAGGAGTTTTACCTGAACAATGGTGCCCTGGCCATTCTGGGTAGCGGCGCCGGCCTGACGATACAGAACACCGAAACAGGTGCCACCCGTGAGATTCCGAAACTGGAGCCGGAGCGTGTGCAGACCTTCGAATTGGGTTACAAAGGCACTCCAACCGACAAGTTTTATGTGGACTTGAGCACATGGTATTCTATGTCTGAGGACTTTATCTCGCCACTGACAGCCATCACCCCGCTTATGGGCAAAGAGAAAGTGATTCGCAAAGGTACTGAAGACGTGACAGAGGCCGCTTCTAACGCGCTGAACTACTACCTCACCTACCTGAACTATGGTAACGTGAACTCCTGGGGTACCGATCTTGGCCTGAACTACTACCTGAACAATAACTTCAGCGTAGGCGCCAAGTACTCTTACTTCAACTCTGACATTACGGACCACGACAACCTGGACAACGACGCGAATGGTGACGGCAAAGTGGTTCCCGCTGAAAGCAGCCTGAACGCACCGAAGCACCGCTACAATTTCAACTTCACGGCCCGTGACCTGTTCAACAACAAATTCTTTGGCTCTGTGAACGTGCGCATCCTGCCAGAGTATGACTTCTACTCCGGTTCGCAGGTGGCAGCTAAAGAAAATGCAAATAAGCGTGTGGCACCGCTCCTTTACAATTACGGACCGCTGGGTGGCTTTACCTCTGTGGACGTGAGCGCTGGCTACCGTTTCACGCAGATGATCACACTGGGTGCCAGCGTATCCAACCTGTTCAATACCGAGCAGCGCGAGTTTGTGGGTTCACCGGTTATCGGCCGCCTGTACTCAGCTGAACTGCGCTTCGACTTCGGTGGCAAAAAAGACAAAAACGACGTTAGGTAGATTAGATTAAGGTGAAGGCAGGGCGCCCCGCAAGGGCGCTCTGTTTTTTTGCGTTACATATTCAATTCACAGGTTTTCACACATGAAGAATGCAATCATTACAGGTGGCACGAGTGGCATAGGCTTAGGTATAGCCCGACTTTTTGCCGCGCAGGGGTATAATTTGCTCTTAAACGGGCTGGAGAAAAATGGTCAGCAGATTGCCGATGACTTGGCACAGGAGTACAACATAAAGGTCATGTTCTCGTCGGCCAACATGCAGCAGCCGGAGCAGATCCGGGAGATGGTGCAGCAGGCAGAGCAGGAGTTTGGGCAAGTGGATGTACTCATCAACAATGCAGGTATACAGTATGTCGCTCCGGTCGACGAATTTCCGGAAGACCGCTGGGATGCCATCATCGCCATCAACATGTCGGCTACTTTCCATGCCTCTAAAGCCGTATGGCCAGGTATGAAAGCCCGAGGATTCGGACGGATCATCAACATCGCATCGGCGCATGCGCTGCGTGCCTCCGAGTATAAAGTAGCCTATGTGGCCGCGAAACACGGGGTGGCAGGTATAACAAAGGTGCTGGCGCTGGAGGGAGCCCCGCATGGTATTACGTGCAATGCGATTTGCCCGGGCTATGTACGCACCCCTTTGGTAGAAGCCCAGATCGCGGATCAGGCGCGTGCCCACCAGATGTCAGAAACAGAAGTCATTGAAAAAGTGATGCTCAAAAAGCAACCCATCAAGCAGTTTGTGGAAGTAGAGGCACTCGGCAACCTGGCGCTATACCTGGCCTCCGAGTCAGCTGCACAGTTAACTGGCGCCATGCTCCCGGTGGACGGTGGTTGGTCTGCACAGTAGCTTAGAGAGCGCTATACCTGCTATTGCCATCAGATATAGCGCATCTTAACAGAATAGCTATACCTGACGACAACGGGCAGGTGTCCCGCTAATAGGTGCCTTTGATAAGCGAAGCAGCTTGAATCGGTAAACTGTCTGCACCAGCATGATTTTGTTTACTTCAAATTAATTCTGTCTGGCTGCTTTCCAGCATTCCTATACCTTTTCCAAGCTGCTATACCTGAGCAAAAGTAACTGACTGCAAACAAAAAGCCCCGGCTCTCTCAGGAGGGCCGGGGCTTTGCTTTAACCTTAATTTATTACTTGTTTATTACTTGCTGATGATCTTGAATTCGGTACGGCGGTTCACCTGGTGATCTTCCTCCGAACACTCTACAAAGTCAGCACACTTGTTACGCAGCCTGGTTTCGCCATAGCCTTTCGCTACCAGTCGCTTACGATCTATACCTTTCGAGACGATGTAATCCACGGCGGCCTGGGCTCTGCGCTCCGACAGGTCCTGGTTATACTTACGGGTCTGGCGGCTATCGGTGTGCGAGCTCAGCTCAATGCGGATCGTCGGGTTGGCCTTTAGGATACGCACCAGTTTGTCCAGTTCGATGGCCGCATCCGGGCGAATGTCATGCTTGTCGAGGTCGTAGAAGATGTTTTCCAGCACGATCGGCACGTTCGGCGTGTCGCGGTACATGATCATCTCCACCAGCAGCGAGTCTATGCTGAAGCGGCAATCCGGCGTGAAGAGGATCGTCTGGGTCAGGTAGCCTTTTTTACTGCCCCGGATGGTGTACTGCATGCCCGCCTCCACTTTGTAGTTGAAGTTACCCGTAGAGTCGGAGTGCGTTTCCACCATCGAGCCCACGTTTTCTTCAAACAACTGCAGCAGTACATTGTCTACCATCACGCGTTTCTTGATGTGCGTTCCCGGCTGGTCCACCATTTCGTACGTCTGGCCCACCAGCGTACACTCCACGTTCACCTCTCTGAATTTATAGATGTTATCGTAGCCCGATTCGCTCGTTCTGCCGGATGAAAGCCAGCCTTTGGTACCTGAGCTGTCTACTACTATACCTAAGTCGTCGCGTGAGGTGTTGAGCGGGTACATCAGGTTCTGTACGCGTGTCCAGCTGCCGTGCTCTCCTTCTGCTCTGAAGATGTCTAGTCCGCCAAGGCCTACGTGCCCGTCAGATGAGAAGTAAAGTTTGCCATCGCCTCCAATGCTCGGGAAGCTCTCACGGCCACTTGTGTTGATCACTTCGCCTGCATTCACGGGCTCGCCCCAGTTGCCGTCCGGCTGTCGCTCGCTGTAGTAAATGTCAGTTTCTCCCTGCCCTCCCGGCATATCCGACACGAAGTAGAGCAGCTTGCCGTCTGGCGTAATGGCCGGATGACCAACCGAGTATTCCTGTGGCTTGTTATACTTGAAGGGCTTTATATCCACCCATTCCTCGCCATTGCGACGCGCTGTAAAGATCTCATGGCGGTTAATGTTCCCAGTTCCTTTACCACCACCTCTATTCACCCAACTGGTAGGGTCCGTGTTCACTTTGCTCTGGCTACGCTTCACACTGTTGGTTCTGGTAAAGTAGAGTGTGTTCTCCTTCGGCAGGAAGGCGGCCGGCCCGTTGTGAAACTCTGTGTTGATCTCTTCGCTGAGCGGGCTCGGCTCGCTCCAGGTAGAGTCTTCTTTCATACTGGCGTAGTACAGTTGCACAAAACCATTGCCTGTCCAGTTAAAGCGCTCTTTTTTCTTGCTGTCGTCGGTCGGGAGTCTGTCTGAAGAGAAAACCATGTCGCCGTTCGGCAGCTGAATAGGGCTAAAGTCAACACCGGAGGAGTTCAGCTTTTCCTCAACAGCAATTTCATAAGAGAGGGGTCTGTTGGTCCAGAAGCTGGCCGTGTCGCAGGATGCGGCCTTCTCCATGGCCATGGTGGCCTGCTCCGGCACACGGCGGGCATAACTGGTATACATTTCCTTCGCCTTCTCATAGTTGCCATTGCGCTTGGCTGCTTCGGCATAGTAGAAGATGCTCGCTGGCGTGACATTCTCGAAGCCGGCCGCCTGGGCATACCAGAACTCGGCCTCCTTGCTGTTGTTCATCAGGCGGTAGCTGTCCGCAATACGCTCAAGCAGGTAGGCGTCGGGCTCTTTGCGCTCCATTAGCTTTTTGTAGGCATCAAGCGCCAGGGCGTACTCAAAGCTGTTGAAGTACTTATCAGCCTCCTTCATCTCTTTTTTCTGCGCCACCAGTGGCTGCGCGCATACTGTGGCCAGAAGAATCAGTAGGTATAGGAATCGTAATCTCATGTCTGCTTTCTGGGTGAATTAGAAGTATCGTGGGGTCAGCATTCGGTTGTCCTGCTTCTTGAAGAAGGAATAGCCTAATGAAATTTCGTGGCTGGCGTGCTGGCGCAGGGCGTTCAGGCTTACGTCGTACGAGTAGCCCAGGCGCAGCTTCGGCGTCACATACAGCTGCGCGATGGCGGCCCATGCGTTGCGGCGGTCCAGTTCGTATTCGTCAGAGTAGTTGTTGTGCACCTTCACGGCCGTGCGGTACGAGCCGCCCAGCCAGATGCGCTCACCCAGCAGGAAAAAGGCGTTCAGGTCCAGGCTGGTCGGGCTGTTGAAGTCCTCCTTCACCAGGAAACTCGGCTTGAAAATAAGCGCCGATGAAAGGTCCAGCACATAGCCCGCCGAAAGGAAGTAATGGCGGTTCGGCATGGTGACCTCCAGCTTGTCACCTCCCGTGTTCACCAGGTTGGCTACCGAGAGGCCCGTGTAGAAACGCTCGGTGTTAAAAAAGGCGCCAATACGGAAATCAGGCATCAGCTCCGAAACTTTGCCCGGGTTGAGCGCCTGGTCAGGCCGTGTGTTGCCTGTGTTGAGCTTGGTGCCATCGAGGGTATACTGGGCCAAACCTGCTGCAAAGCCGAGGGCCAGCTTTGCGGTTTCGCTCATACGCAGGCGCACCGCCAGGTTGCCGTGCAGGCCCATCTGGCGCTGAGCCCCCAGCTCGTCATTCATGGCATTAAGACCGAAGCCCAGCAGTCCGCTGCGTGAGGCCCCGTCCACACTGAAGGTCTGCGTGGTAGGCGCTCCCTCTATACCTACCCACTGGCTGCGGTGGGTAAGGTTAGCGTTGATAATCTCTTTGCTACCCGCATAGGCCGGGTTGATGATCAGCTCGTTGAAGATGTACTGTGTATATTGCGGTGCCTGCTGTGCATAGCCCTCCCAGGACAGCAGCAGTAACACCAGAAGTACCCCTAATTTTCGCATGGTAATCACTTAATTCGTTTGTTTTCTTATCGGACGATCATCACATAACCCTTGTAGGTCTTCTCAGAGCCATCGCACAGCGTCAGGCGAATCAGGTAATAGTAGGTACCCTCCGCTAATTTGTCTCCGTTCCAGTTGTTCTGATAAGCTTTGCTCTTGTACACTTCATTGCCCCAGCGGTTCACTACCACCACCTCGTTGTCCGGGTAGTTTGCCAGGTTTCCGATCACCCAGGTATCGTTTTCACCATCATTGTTCGGCGTGAACACGTTCGGCACAATCAGGTTGGCCTCACGCATACTTGGGTCCGAGATCATCGTTACCGGATCGCTCTTACACTCGCCGTTGTCGGCCACCACGGTGATCTCTCCTCTGTTATTGCCCTGCATCACGGTGATGACGCTAGTACCCTGGCCTGACAGGATTTCCCATCCGGTCGGCACTTCCCAAGTAAACAGGGCGCTTGGGCTGTCCGACTCAAGCTCGAAGGTGGCTATATCTGAACAGGCGAGAGTGCGGTCCACAATGCGGCTGATGACAGGAAGCGGTCTTGTTGAAACAGCCAGTTTGGTGGCAGCGCTCTTGTCGCAGTCGTTCACGGCTTCCACGCTTACCTCTCCTGAGCCAGAGCCTATCTGTACTGTAATCTGCGTAGTGCCATGGCCAGCCGTGATGGTCCATCCGGCCGGCACTTTCCAGGAATAAGAGGCTGCGTTGGCAACTGGGTCAATGGAGTATGTAGTGGTGCGGGTTGCGCAAGTCAGCGTCTCGCCCTTGATAGTGGCAGGTGCCAGAGGGGGCGATGTCACGACTTCTACCGTCAACTTAGCGTCGGCCGTGGTGCCGCAGGCGTTCTGAGCTTTTACTATCACATCGCCTCTGCCTGTTATTTTCACCCTTATGCTGTTGGTACCTTCTCCTTCAAGTATCTCCCAACCAGTTGGCAGTGTCCAGAGGTATGTTTCGGCACCGCTGATGGCAGGTATAGAGTAAACCGCGTCGGTTCTGCCCACACATGCCACTTCCGGCCCCTTGATAGCTTCCGGGTTCATAAGCGCACGCTGGGGCTCAGTTAGCAGTTTAACGCTCTGGCTCTTTCCGCATGAGTTAACAGCGACTACTGTTATTTCGCCTCCACTCGTTCCAGCTGTTGCTTTTATCTGTGTTGTCCCTTGCCCTGATGTGATCGTCCAGCCTTGCGGCACTGCCCACTCATAGCTAACCGCCGTTGGGACAGCAGCTATTCGGAAAGTAAGACCAGTTGCATTACCGCAGTAGGTCTTGTTGTCGCTTACGATAGCGGATGGTGTGGGAGGTACCGTACCTACCGACTGAACGGTCAAACCGGTGGCGGTGCTTCTGGTTCCGCAATTGTTAACCGTTGCCACGCTCACCTTGCCTTGTGTTGTTCCGGCTTTCACAGTAACGCTTGTGGTGCCCTGTCCTTCCACGATCACCCAGTCTGCACCCGGGAAGGTCCAGAAGTAAGATGTTGCACCTTGCACAGGGGCTACCGAGTAGGTTTGGTTAAGACCGGCACAGTACTGCGCGTTTCCGGTTATTGGTCCTGCCTGTGGGGCTGGCACGTCAGCCACAGGTGCCACGCGCAGTTTGGCAGGTATACTGTTGCCGCAAGGGTTGGAAGCCGTCACGGTAATATCGCCAGCCAATGTACCTACTTTTACCACGACCTCTGTGGTGCCCTGTCCAGACAGGATGGTCCAGCCATCTGGCACTGCCCAGATATACTCCAGGGTGTGGTCCACTGGCGCCAGCGTATACACCACCTGGCTCTGTCCTATACATACCTCGTTCGGACCATTGATGGCGAACGGCGAGGCTGGCACAGTTGGGAATGGTCTTACGGCCTTTGTTGCCGGGCTGCTCTGACCGCATGAGTTTGTTGCAATCACGCTTACATTGCCCGATTGGCTACCTATTGTGGCCGTGATGCGGGTTGTACCCTGCCCGCTGGTGATAACCCAGGTTGGAGGCACTGTCCAGGTATAGCTCTGAGCGCCTGCAACCGGATTTATTTCAAATACTGTAGTTTTGGCCGTACAGCCAAACTCTTCTCCTTTTATCGCGACAGGAGCGGCAGGAGCGCCGGTTGCGGTCGTTACGTCTTTGCGTGTGATGCCACTTGCGCCACAATTGTTAACCGCCTGCACGCGTAATTGACCTCCGCTGGCATTCTCGCTAAGCGATACGGTGATTTCATTCGTACCCTGGCCTGCGGTAATGGTCCAGCCGTCTGGCACATACCAGGTATAGCTTGTCGCTCCAGGTACTGGCGCTACAGAGTATTTTGTACCTACACTGCCTTGGCAAACCGGGAATGCTCCTGAAATATCTCCCGGATTAACCGGTGGGCCAGGAACGGGCACGACATTGAAAGTTCGGGAGGGGCTGGTTCCGCAGGCATTTATACCTTTCACAGTCACAGTGCCGCCTACTCCATTCGGGTTAAAGGTAACGGTGTTCGTTCCCTGCCCTTCGATTAGTGTCCACTCAGTTGGGTACTCCCATACATATTCTGCCACATCGCCGCTGGCTGTCACGCTGAATGTCACACGCTCGGTAGATACGCAGAAAGGCAATGTGCCTGATCCGGAGATATTGGAGGGCTGGTTAGGAGCCTGCAGGAAGGGCTTCACATCCAGCTCAGCCGCATTCGGGCTTTCGCCGCAGACGTTTTTAGCCTTTACCGTTACTTTGCCGGCTGACTCACCCACACTTACAGAAATCTGTGTGGTACCTTGTCCGGACACTATCTTCCAGCCTGCTGGCACTGTCCAGACATAAGAGGTAGCATCCTGCACAGGTGCTATGGAGTAGGTTGCACCTTCGCCGGCACACACGCCTTCATTTGCCGTAATAGGACCAGGTGTGGCAGGTGGGTCGGGGTAGTTGTTAACTTTCAGACGGCTTGGAGGGCTGGCGCCGCAGCTGTTGTTCACCGAAACCTGTATAAAGGCCTCGTCGTTACGTCCGGTTGCCTCCACTGTGATTTTTGTGGTTCCCTGACCACTCGTGATTCTCCAACCACTTGGCACGTTCCAGGTATAGCCGGTGGCTCCTACTACCGGTTCGATGCTGTATTCCCCGACAGTGCCCACGCAGAGCTCAACTGCCCCAGTGATAACGCCGGCATCCGGAAGCACCGCGCAAAAGTTGATGTCAATTGTGTTGTTCTGTTGAATTTCGTCTTCGGCCGCCCCTGAAATTGTACCGCGCACAAAACCCGGGCCAGTTTCGTTGATGGTGGCCGTAAGCGTGAGCGTGTAGGTTTGTCCTACTTTCAGACTCCCGATGTTCCATACCCAGTTGCCATTCACAGACGAAAAGGTGGAGTTGGGAGCGTCCGTTGTGAAGGAGTGATTAACGCCTGAGAAGAGAATGGGCGATACACGCACGTTTTCGTCATCAACCGGACCTTTGTTGGTAACTGTGAAGGTATAGGTGATCGTCTGGCCTACGATGTAGCGGTCGACACCGGCGTTGCCCTCCGTTTTCGAAATTTTGATCTCCAGGTCTGTTGGCAGAAAGAAGTTGTTGTTGTTCAGTCTGACCTCTCCTTGCAAGGAGGCAACGCGCCCTCTCACAATAGAGCCGTCTCCTATTGTAACTGCTTGCTTCGCCAGGTATTGGCCCTTGATCTCTGCACCATTACCTACCGTAAGCGCGTCTTCCACTACCCAGAATACATTGCCAATTTTAGCATCCCGGATGAGCTCAATGTCTACACCGGCACCTATGTTGAGGCTGCCTTTGACAATAAAGATGAAAACGGCGTTGGGGTTATTATTTCCATCCAGTGTAATATCGCTGGCAACTGTAGCATTGCCGTTGAACAGGTATACACCGGCGGTATAGGTACGGCCGCCGAGTTCTGGATTGGTCAGCGTGGAAGTGGGGGTGGCTGCGGCTGCTGTGTTATATACTGATGTAGCTGCGGCAAGGGCATCGTTAGCGGCTGCGTTCTGATTCTCAATGCCACGCCAAACGGCTCCTGTATTGAAGTTCTGTGCTGGCCTGCTGACCGAGGCTACTTTTGCGCGAACAATTGTACTCGTGTTAGGTTGGTTGATAACCCTATCGGCACCTACTACGTTATAGTCGTAAAAGGCCCCCAGTGTGGGTGCTTGTTGCGCATTTACGCCAAATGCCACCAGCCATAAGCCTAGCACTAGGAGCAAGGCTCTACTTAAGAAGCTTGTCATGAAATCAATGAGTATAAGTTTGTTATAGAACCTGGCGTTTAATATTCAACAATTTGCAGCGACGGACGGCCATTCCCGAAGCTCTTTTCCTTTCACCCCACTTAGCCAAATAACCTGCAAGTATATACTTTAAAAAGTACATTCCGAAGCTTCGAAAGTATATTGCATATATTTAGGGCTATATTAAGCTCTAAAATTTAACAAAATTTGTTAAGCACCAAATTTTAAGTTAAAGTTTAAACTTAATTACGGCAAAGTCCTATCCGGCTCGCTTAACTTCAGCACAGCCGTCAACCCAACCCAGAGTATAGGCTCGTCACGCTTATTCAAGCAATCCTAAAATGGTATTTTTCAGACCCGGCTGCAAAAGTAGGCACAATCAGGCACACTCTGTATCAGTAACATAAAAAAAATATTCCTGTACCAGTTTTCCCTGAATTGCACTAAACCGAAAAATGCGCTTTACCCTACCATACCCATTGCGGACAGATAATACGGCGGTCGTTGAGCAGTTTGAAACCGACTACCACCTCGTGGGTTCCGGCGCTTACCCGGTTGAGGCCTGATGTAGTGGCATCGTAAGAATAGGAGATATCAATCAGTGGACTGACGTACACGCCTACCATGCCCACGATGGCGTCGTTGTGGCGGTACGAGGCGCCTACCCAGAAGCGCTCATCGTAAAGCGCGCGCAGGTTCACATCCACCGATAGCGGACTTGGCGCGGCCAGCTTGAACATGACAGATGGGATGATGTCAATAGAGCCTCCGGGCGCAATGCGGTAACTGCCCGTCAGGAAGTAATGCCGCTGCAGGTCGAGCGACACGTTGTTCTCTTCTGATGAGCGGAAGGTGCCGGCGTTCTCCAGCAGCTGCGCCCCAGCAAGGCCCACCGAGAAGTTACGGGAGTACACCCACAGCCCCAGCGAAAGATCCAGCACATTCTGGTTCACCCGGCCGCCGCCTATCAGCGGCTCCGCCGGGTTGGTAAACTCCAGTTCTGAACTGTTAACAGTATTGCGAATAAGACCTGCCGCCACTCCAGCTGACATGTTTATGGTGCGCGTGACAGGCAGGTGGTACGCATAAGTACCTGACAGTCCTGTTCTGCGCAACGGGCCCGTCTTATCGGTATGGATGATGATGCCTGCCCCGTGGTGCGCCAGCGCCTTGGCATACTTGGTACTGGCAGCGCCTTTGTTCAGCGGCATATGGGCGGAGACGTAGTAGGTAACAGGCGCTCCGTCAAGCCCCACCCACTGCTGTCGGGTGCTCACCCGTATGTCAGCGTAATCTTCTATACCTGACAGGGCGGGATTGAGCAGAAAGTTATTGACCATGTACTGGCTATACTGCGGACGCTGCTGTGCGAAAGCCTGCGTAACAACACCTACCAATACAACCAACAGGAAAGACAGCTTTTTCATAGTCATTATCTAATAATGGTCACATGCCCTGAAATTGGTTTTTCGGAGCTGTTGAGATAAATGATGTAGTAATAGGTGGCCACCGGCAGCGATTCGCCATTATAGGTGCCGTCCCAGGGGGTAGCATAGCCGGTTGAACTGAAAATCTGATTCCCCCAGCGGTTGAAGATCTCGATGCGGGCGTCCGGGTAATTCTGGATGTTCCCGATCTCCCACACATCGTTCACCCGGTCACCGTTTGGCGAGAAGGCGTTCGGCGCCGTGATGGCAGGTATAACCGTCACGGTCACTTCATCAGTAGCCGTACAACCCTCTTCGGTCGTGATGGTAACGGTATAGGTAGTTGTTACATCGGGCCTGGCCACTGGATTGGCTACGTTGGCATTGCTCAGGCTTTCTGTGGGTTCCCACGCATAGGTCACGCCACCGGTAGCGCGTAGTTCTGCAGGACGCCCCTGGATGATCTCCACATCCGGACCGGCATCCGCTACCGGCGTTACGATGGTCACGCCTACAGTTGTGCGGGTCGCGTTGGCGCAGTTGTTATTGTTTCTGGCCTGCACATAGTATGTGGTGTTGCGGTCGAGCGCTGGCGTGACGAAGGTGGTGCCCACAAAGAGCGGCGCTCCGCCCGTAGGAGCGTCGTACCATTCAATGGTATTGCCGTTGGCATTGGCCACCGTCAGGGTAGCAGGCTCGCCCACGCAGGCCCGGGCATTTTGCACTGTCAGGATAGGCGCGTTTGGCAATGGCAGCATCGAGATCAGCACGGCCTCTGAAGGATTCTCGCAGCCTGCCGAGATCGCCACCCGGCGGAACCAGGTATCGCGGGTGAGCACAGGAGGGGTGTAGCCCACCCCGGTATTCTGGCCAGGGGCAGGGTTGAAGCCCGCAGTTGGCCCGCTGATGCTGCTTTCCCAGCGGTAGGTGAACCCGCCGCTGCCACCGGAAGGAGTAGTGCCCGTCAGTGGCGCCGGCTGTGTGCCCGAGCAGATCTCCTGCGCTGCTGAAACAGCGTTACCTGTTATGGCGGGCCGGATGCGTATTTCTACTACATTGCTTTCGTTGGGCGTACACTGACCGGATCGCACCACCCGCTGGAAGAAGGTGGTTTGCGTAATGGCGCCCGGGGTATAGCTCTGCTGGTTGTTGGTGCCCGGCGCCGGCACGAAACTGCCCGCAGTACCTGTAGTGCTGATCAGCCACTCATAGGTATAGTTGCCACTGCCACCCGATGGGGCAGTACCGGTAATGGAGCCTGGCGCAGTGCCGGAACATTCGTCCTGAGTGGACGCTGTGATGGTATTATTGGCCAGGGCCGGGGAAACAGTGATGCGAACAGCCTCTGAGGGCGAGTCGCAAGCTCCTGAAGTCACAATACGCCTAAACCATGAGTCGCCGGATAAATTGGTAGGGGGCTCGTAATTTTCGCCATTGTTTGAACCCGGTGCTGGCACAAAGCCTGTAGTTGGCCCAAGCGTGCTTATTTCCCAACGATAAGTATAGGGCCCGCCTGCTCCGCCGCTTGGTGGTGAACCTACTAACTGAGCTGGGGAATCTCCCGCGCAGATCTCCTGCAATGCCGGCGTGACAACATTCGCACTAGTTGGCACTGGCTCTACGGCCACTACCTCCACTACATTACTGGAGTCAGGTGAGCAGTTAGCTGAGCGGACGACACGCCTGAACCAGGTAGTAGCGTTAATGGGCTGTGTTGGGGTATAGTTCTGGTTGTTGTTTACCCCAGGGGCTGCCGCAAAGCCTCGGTCCGGCCCAGCTGTACTAACCAGCCAGGTATAGCTGTAAGGCGAAGTTTCGTCGCCGCCGGAAGGCCTGCCGCCTGTAAGCGCCGCCGTTACGCCGCCGATGCACACACTACCTGTTTCCTGTCCACCAATATCGATCAGGTTGTTGGTCACGCGTGGGTTCACGTTAACGGTCACTTGCCTGCGCGGACCGGTACAAAGTATACCTTGCGCTGAGTCACGAGCGGCAACATAAAAATTGTTGCTACCACCAGGCAAAGGGGGCGTCACAAAGGTCTTGCCTATAAAAATTGGGGTTGCATTCGGGTCATCCGTATCAAACCAGGCAAAAGACGGCGCCGTGGAGGTTGGGGTCAGCTCCACAAAATCGCCCTCGCAGACGATGCCCGGGTTAGCGATGGTTGGCAGCCCTGGCTGCTGCAAAATGACTACCTGCACCGGCGGCTGTGGCTGACCCTGGAAAATGGCATTGGAGCTACCGCACTCGTTCACCGCCTCCACGGCTATGGTATAGGTGCCGGGTCGGTCGAAATCATATGCATAGCTAAAGGTTTCTGAATTGAAAGTACGGGTCGTTGGCCCCTTCGGTCCGTTGATGGAGATGGTCACGGTGATTTTCTCTCCGAGGTTCTTGTCGATAAACAGACCTCCTCCTCCGCCTGGAACACCTCCGCCCCCGGTACCACTCAGGTCAATCCGGGTCGGTCCGCAAAATACGCCTCCCGCCGGAGGCTGCACCTGCGGCCAGCCCACTACGATACCCTGCGAGGCTGTGTCGGAGTCGCACCCGTTGGTGACGATCTGCTCAATGGTGTACACCCCGGACTCTGTGAAGCGGAAAACAGGATTCGCTTCGGTCAGGCTACCTGACTCTAAGACATAGCCCTGATCTGGCGTTACGGACCAGACATAGGTTAGCCCTCCACCAGTCGCGGAGTCTTCGGGCGTCACAATGACGGGTACGCAAGGGGGTTGCTGGCTCTCATCCGCCCGCTTTTTGCCTAGCGAGAAACCCGCCTTGGGCTCCTTGCTCACACTGTATACCTGCATGAAGGGTTCTGTACAACCATTGCCAGCCACGGCCGAGATGGTAATAGTATAGTCCCCGACTGCGGTATAGGGGTTTGGGTTGGAGATTGGAAAATCAGACGGACGGTACTGCACCGGTGCGCTGCCATCGCCCCAGTCTACGGAGTAACTGCGGATGTCACCCAGGTATGGCTCTTGTGTATTGTTACTGATAATGGCTGTTACGCTAATTTCGTCATCTGCAACAGTATCAGGCAGACAGGTGAGAAAGCTGTTTTCTTCGGTGAAAGAGATTTCTGGAAGCGGGCGCACCTGCACTTCGCGCACCACTGGCTCGGATTCACAGCTCGTTTCGCGGCTTGTTGCAAAAACGGTTACATCAAAGGGCTTTACACCCGTATCGCGTAGGTTGTAGGCATATGTTACATTGGGTCCTCGGGCCGTGTTGCCATCCCCAAAATCCCATGTATAAATAAAGAGTGCATCGTCTGCGTTATTTACTGAAAAAGCTAATGCAGTACCCGCACAGGCTGCAGTGGAGGGAGTGACAGTAAAGTTTGGTGGCGCCGGCCGGCTATTCACTGTAATGGGTATCTCAGAGGAAACACTTACATCACATGCAGCACCTGACACCTGTACCCTGTACCTGCCCGTTTCAGTAACTTGCAACTCTCTGCTTGTAACTCCAGTCTGAACGCCGTCTTTAAACCAGAGGTAAGAAAGCCCAGCACCTTCAGGAGCTCTTAAGATAGTTTCTTCGCCTTCGCACAGAACAGTACGTCCCTCAATTTGCACGGTGTTAGGACAGGGAGCTGCCCAAACATGAACACTTGATAATAACAGAAAAGCAAGCAAGCTAAAGAACAGATGCCTGGGTAGCAGTTGACGCATCGGATCAGATTTAAAGGATGAAATTTGGCTATACTGAAACTATAACGATATAATCTTTCATTATGATTTATCAGAGCATGACTTTAAAGCTAATATTATCTAAATATAAGTAAAACAATCAAATAACAGTATATATACCCTAATTAGTGGTTGATATATTCACTCCCGAAATTGGCTTACAAATGAAGTGCAATATTGTTTAGGCTTCACTCTGATAATTCCTCATAGCAGAAGACCCTTTTCTACGGGAAAAGGTATAGTTCCGTTTAAATATAGTAGGGGTAATATTTAATCTGTCGAGGTAATGCACTTGAAGGAAAAGGGGAGCAGGCGGGCATGTATTCGTCAAGCCAATGCACAGAAACCCTGGCCCGCCGTTGACATAAACCAGACATCGGCAGAGGCCGCCTCCACCCCGGACAATGAACCCGGGTGGAGGCAATGACTTGCCTAAGTTCTCAAACACGCTTGCTTGCTCTAGGCAGTTTGCCCATTAAGTAGAAAGTAAACGCGCAAGAGAAACAAAGCTCCGCACCCTTCTGAAAGCAGATCGTGGCGGCTACCGCTGTAGCAGCACTTTCTTTTTCAGGTACAGGTCGGGTGTGTGGAGCAGGAGCATATAAATACCATCTGGCAATTGCTGCAACTCTAATGTCACAGGCTTGTTCAACTGCAAAATTTCTTTCCGGTATACCTCACGCCCCTGAAGATCCGCTATTTGCAGCAGTGCCTTTGGCAGGGGCTCCTTGGAAGACAGGATCAGCTGTCTTTCGCCTGGCCGCAGTGTCACGTTAACCCCTGGAGGGATTACTTCTTCCGGCTGCACTTCTTCCTCCTCTTGCTGCACCACCTCCAGCGCGTCAGATACGGCAGAGGAGCATCCTTCGGAATTTTGCACCCGCACCGAGTAAACCCCTGCTTTCCCTATTGTGATAACTTGCGTCTGCTGCCCCAGCAACACGCCGTTGTGCCACCACTCGTACGCTGCTCCTGCCACAGACGCCTTCAATTCCTTTTCGCCCAACTGCTCAATAGCCGGCTTGGCAGGTACGGGCAGCACTTTTACCATGATCGCATCGCTGATGTGCTGGCAATCTGCTGACGTCACCCTGCGCCTGAACCAGGTGGTTTCGGTTAAGGCACCCGGCGTGTAGTTCTGCTGATTATTGGCGCCATCCGCAGGTATAAATCCCTCGGATGCATTTTGTATGCTGCTTTCCCACAGATAGGCATAAGCACCCTCGCCACCGGCAGGAAAACTGCCGGCTAAGGTCTGCGGTTGCTGTCCAACACAAAGCTCCTGCTCTCCCTGCACATGATTATTGCTCAGAGGCGAGTAGACTGTTACAGCCAGTTGGGAAACGGCACTCTGGCCACACGCGTTCGCGGCGGTCACCCGCACTACTCCTCCTGCAGTTGCTGTCAGAATCTCTACCTCGCTTGTTCCCTGGCCTGACACAATCACCCATCCGGCCGGAATGCTCCATACATACGAACGGGCACCAGCTGTTGCCTCGACTTTGAACTTGGCCCGGCTACCTGCACACAAGGCAGTAGGCCCTTCTATGGCGCCAGGCTGTAAAAGATGCTTTTCCAGTTGAACTGCCAGCTCGCGGGCCCCGCTTACCCCGTCGTTATTCTCAGCCACTATACTGATGACGCCACCTTTACTACCCGCTATAACAGAGATTTGCCTGGCCCCTTGCCCGGAAGTAATCACCCAGCTGTCCGGAACGGACCAGGTATAGTACATCGCACCTGCGACGGCTTCCACGCTGTAGAGGAGGTCCTGACCTGGACAAACCTTTGCAGACCCGTTGATAGCCCCCGGGGTGGCAGGAGCAACCCATGCTATACCTGCCGGAGTAGCAGAAACGGCATGGCTTCGGCTGTGCGATGGCAGTGCCAGGTTAATAAGCAGGAGGGCAGTGAGAAGAAAACGGAATGGCGCTGGTGTCATGTGGCAAAGCAGTCATATATTCTACTTCGAATATAGTAATTTTACTACATATACGGATGCTTCTTTGCCGAATGTGTCGGGGAGGTTATTAACAGCAGGATAGAAAAAGCGGCATGAGGGGGAATAAAAAACAAAGAAGCCTGACTCATTTCTGAATCAGGCTTCTTTTTAGGTAGCGGGAACAGGACTCGAACCTGTGACCTTTGGGTTATGAGCCCAACGAGCTACCAACTGCTCCATCCCGCACTGTTATTGTGTTACAAAAGTAGTATAAACATACTTACTACGCAAGCTTTGGTTGCCAAAAACCTCAAAAAAATTGCGCCACGTTAAAACTTACTGGTAATTCCGAAGTGTATCTTCGAGGTTCTCAGCGACATAGGCTGTTGCTCTGATTTTCCGACAGAGTACACCAATTGAAAAATTCCTGCGCCGGTACTGAAGCTGATGCCTCCACCAACCCCGAGCGGCAGGCCTTCAGCCTTTGACTGCTCCAGATCGCTGCGGTAGTAGCCCTGGTCATAGAAGAGCAACACATAAGAATCCTCGGCCGTGAACAGGCGGTACTCCAGTGTGCCGATGCCGTAGGTAGAAGCGAAGAAAAAGTACTCGTCAAAGCCCCTCAGGGAGGACAGCCCACCGATACGGTACATGTCATTCAGAAAGATCTGGTCATTGAGCAGTGCCTCGCCCCGGAGCCTGGCCAGCAGGGCGCTGTTTTTGCCAACCCTGAAGAAGTTCTCCAGCCGCACACCCAGACTGAGCTGGGTCGTATTTACCTCCAAGGTATCGTAAAACTCCTTCTCCAGATTCGGGTTGCGCAACAGCTTCTTGCGACCTGCCGCCAGCTGCAACTCTACCAGTCGTCCCTTACGTGGGAAATAGAAGTCATCCAGGTTATTCCAGAGGTAGTTCAGTCCGTAGGTGTTGGTGCGTGCGTCGGCCAGGTCGAGGGCCCGCAGGCTTTGCGGGCTAGCCGTGGAGAGGATGCGGGAGTTGCGCCACTCGGTAAACACACTGAAACGCCCGTACCGGATGGTGTTGTAGGCCAGTTGCACCCGCGGTTGTATGGTGATGTAACTGGAGTCCTGCTTCAGTAGCCCGAATCGCGTGCCCAACTCAAAAGGAGTCCCGAAAAGGTTGGGGTGCAGGTACTCGCCGTTCAGGATCACAGAGCCTTTGTTCACCCGCCGCCATTGCAGCCCCAATTGCTTGCCGCTGCCTTTGATGTTTCGGATGTTCATATTGGCCTCGCCCGTAATAAGCAACTTGTTGCCGGAGCGACTTGGGTCGGGCAGGAAACCGACCACACCATCTATCTGGCTCGTTTGCCGGTCTTCAAGGAAGTAAACGACCCGTGCCTTGTCACGGAGGAACTGCACCTGCGGAGGACGCACAACTTTGAGGTATGGCAGCGTGGTGAGCATGCGCTGCGAAGCCTCCACCTGATCCTGGTTGTAGGGCTGCCCAGGGTATAGCTGCAGGTAGCGCATCAGAAATTTGGGCTGCGTTTTGCTGCCGCCCATCACCTGTAGCGTATCATAGGTGACCACAAAGGCCTTCTCCACCATCAGGGCAGCTTTTATCTTGTTATCTACTATCTGAATGGAGTCGAGCCAGACGGAGGCGAAGGGGTAGCCGTTGCGCTCGGCGTAATCGAGGATGCGCTGCTGCAGGCGGGCGTATTCGGCCGGTTTAAAGGGCACGTTGCGGTAAAACTTCTCCCGGAAGCCAGACTCCACCAGAATGCCTTCGCTCAGGTTGCCGTTGCGCAGCTCAGCCCAGTCGAAGCGGCTGCCGATGTGCAGTTTCACGTGGAGCGTATCATTGCTCTTGTAAGAGCTGTCTGCCGAGGCGAGCAGGTATGCGTCCTGGTGCAGGCGATGCACGAGCGCTACTACCTCTTTGCGGGCCTCTACGGTGTCGGTTAGTTGGGTGCGGTAGTTGTACTGTCGGAGCACCTGCCGATCGGGGCTAGCGGTGTATACCCGGAGTGCTGCCTTCGCCTGACTAACCAGCTTAGGCGCGGGCGGCTGCACCTGCTGCGGTGGCACCGGTGGCTTATCCTGCGCCTGCACCAGGGGCAGCCACAGGAATAAGCACCAGACTAAGACCGCGATTTTGTACATTTGTGTTCTGAATTGTTGAATTGTTTAATGGCTAAATTGTTAACTCTATAACACGGACCCTTGTCATAGTATATAACAGCGGCAAAGGTAAAATTGCCTGAACGGATTCTCGCATTATACCTTCACATATTGCACGACCTCAACAACAATTTAACCATCAGCAATTTAACAATTAAAGAAATTTAACAATTAAAAAATTGTCCGGCATCTACCTCCATATTCCCTTCTGCAAACAGGCCTGCCATTACTGCGACTTCCACTTCAGTACCTCCATGGGGCACAAGGAGGCTACCATTCAGGCCATTGCCCGGGAACTGGAGCTGCGCAAAGATTACCTGCAGGGACAGGAAGTGCGCACCATCTATTTCGGTGGCGGCACCCCTTCGCTGCTCACCCAGGCAGAGCTATACCTTCTCCTGCAAACCATCAAAGAGCTGTTTATAGTTTCGGAGGAAGCAGAAATAACACTGGAGGCCAATCCGGATGACCTGTCGCCGGAGAAACTGCAGGAGCTGAAAGCCGCAGGCATCAACCGACTGAGCATCGGACTGCAGTCCTTCCACGAGCCGCACCTGCGTATGATGAACCGGGCCCACAACGCAACGGAGAGCCTGCAGTGCGTGCGCGACGCCCAGGCGGCCGGCTTCGACAACATCACCGTGGACCTGATCTACGGTATACCTGCGCCGGACCACAGCATCTGGCTGCAGGACCTGGAAACACTCTTCTCGCTCAACGTGCAGCATGTTTCCTGTTATGCCCTCACCATTGAACCCGACACGGCCCTGGGCCGCTGGAGCAAAAAAGGCATCTTTAAGCCGTCAGAAGACGAGTTCACGGCGCAGCAGTTTGAGATTTTGCTGGAACAGATGAAAGTGCACGGGTATGTGCAGTACGAGGTCTCCAACTTCAGCAAGCCTGGCTACGAGTCGAAGCACAACAGCAATTACTGGCGCGGGGTGCACTACCTGGGCGTAGGCCCGAGTGCGCACTCCTTCAACGGCCACAGCCGGCAGTATAACGTGGCCAATAACCGCAAGTATACCGCCGCCCTGGCGGAAGGCGCTATACCTGCCGAGGTGGAAGAACTCACGCCAGCTGACCAGGCCAACGACTACCTGCTCACCACACTCCGCACCATCTGGGGTTGCGACCTGGGCCTGATGCGCGATAGGTATGGCTACGACCTGCAGGCACAGCACCGGCTATACCTGCAGCAGCTTCGAGAGAAAGGTCTGGCCCGGATCGAGGCAGACGTGCTATACCTGACCGACCAGGGCAAGCTGCTTGCCGACCAGATCACGCTGGATCTGATGGCAGAATAGCCACATATACAGCATACTATATATCAGATTTATTCGTAGATTTGAAGTAGGACGGAATCAGAGCCCCGCGCCACACCTACTATGCAGCTATTGGAAACACTTTACCAGAACGACATCAGCCGGATTGCCACAGACCGCGAGCACGGTATACTGACCAACACCTGGTTGCGTCCCGTGGAGCATAACGAGATGCTTGAGATTGCTGAAATGATAAGCCAGCTTCTACAGGAGTCCGGGAACGATAAACTGCTACTGAACGCCCTGGCCATTGGCAAGCTGCTACCCCACACCAAAGAGTGGATGTCCACTACCTATTACAAGTCACTCTCGGACCTGGGGTTGAAAAAGCTGGCCCGCGTGCTGCCCGAAAATGTTTTTAACAGACTCTCATTCGAGGCTGTGATAACGAGAGCCGAAGCGCTGGGGGCAGTGACCTTCGAAGTAAGAAACTTTGCGAATGATGCTGATGCCCTGCGCTGGCTGCGGGGTTACAGCAGTTAAGCCATGCAAGCCTCCATCACATACCGCGGCCAGCCCTATGCCTTCGACCCGACACAGCCGCTGGACATCTCGATGCCGCTGCACGACAAGCAGCTTCAACCGGAGTGCTTCTGGGCCGAGCCGGTGGCTTTTGATGTGATCCGGGTAGGCGACTTCGTGGGAAGCGTGGCAGAAGGCGGCAGCACCAACTACAAGCGGGTGCACCTGACGCCGCACGGCAACGGCACACACACCGAGTGCTACGGCCACATCTCCGCCGACGAGCACGCCACCATCCACAACTGCCTGAAACGCTTTCTGTTCGTGGCGCAGCTGATTACGGTGCAGCCGCAAAAGCAGGAAAACGGCGATGAAGTGGTGCTACTCGACGATGTGAAAGCCAGGCTGCAAGGTATAAAGTGCGAAGCACTCGTCATCCGCACCCTGCCTAACTCAGACGAGAAACTCACCCGCCACTACTCCGGCACCAACCCACCCTACCTGGAGCACACGATTGGCCAATACCTGGCCGAAAAAGGGATCCAGCACCTGCTCCTCGACCTGCCTTCTGTGGACCGCGAACTGGACGAAGGTAAATTGCTCTGCCACCACGCTTTCTGGCAGTACCCCAGAAACACCCGCTGCGGTGCCACTATCACCGAACTGATCTATGTGCCGGACCAGGTAGACGACGGGCTATACCTGCTCAACCTGCAGATTGCCAGTCTGCAACTTGACGCCAGCCCCAGCAAGCCGGTGCTGTACAAGCTGTCTCCCGTTTTCCCGACTTTGTAATGCATCGCTATACCTGACTCAGACCTCGCGGTGTGCGCAGCTCCCGCGAGTGTCTACTGCCAGCAGCCGTAGCTGAGCCTATACCTGTACCTATTTACCGAAGGCCGATCTGTTAGACGCTCGCGGGTCTAAAGACACCGCGAGGTCAGGGGTCAGGTATAGTGAACCCGAAAATAAAAAAAGCCGGAGCCAGAAGCCCCAGCCTTAAGGTTAGGTTTAGTTTAGTTGAGGTTTCTTCTTTAAAACAGCGCCTCCGCCACTTTCCGCACAGACTCCGATTTGCCCATCGAGTAGTAGTGCAGGCAAGGCACGCCAAACTCCATCAGTTCCCGCGACTGCTGTATCGCCCACTCCACGCCTACCTGCGCAGCTGCTTTGTTGTCCGCACAGGACTCGATGGCATCGGCCAACGCACACGGAATCTCGACATGGAACAGACTGGGCAACAGGGTGAGCTGCGTTTTGGTGGTCATCGGCTTCAGACCCGGAATGATCGGCACGTTTATACCTTCGGCCCGGCAGCGGTTCACGAAGTCGAAGTACTTCTGGTTGTCGAAGAACATCTGCGTGACGATGTACTCCGCGCCGAGCTCTACCTTCTTTTTGAGCCAGCGCAAGTCTGAGGTGATGTTGGGCGCCTCGAAGTGTTTCTCCGGGTAGCCCGCCACGCCAATGCAAAAATCGGTGCCGTTGTGGTATGCCTGCTCATCATCCAGGTAACAACCCTTGTTCATGTTCACAACCTGCCCGATCAGCTCTGTGGCATAGGTATGGCCATCCGGCTCCGGCACGAAGCGCTGCTCGCTCTTCACACAATCGCCGCGCAACACCAGCACATTGTCTATACCCAGGAAGTGCAGGTCGATCAGGGCGTTCTCTGTTTCCTCTTTGCTAAAGCCCCCGCAGATCAGGTGTGGCACCGTGTCGACCTTGTAATGGTTCTGGATAGCCGCGCAAATGCCCACCGTGCCCGGTCTCTTGCGTGTGCTGCGCTTCTCTAACAGGCCGTTCTCCCGCTGCTTGTAGATATACTCCTCGCGGTGGTAGGTCACGTCGATAAAGGGCGGCCTGAACTCCATTAGTGGGTCGATGTGGTTGAACAGGGTCTTCATGTTCTCGCCTTTGAGCGGCGGCAAGATCTCAAAGGTGAACAGCGTCTTGCCGTTGGCGTTCTGGAAGTGCTCGGTTACTTTCAATTTATATTGATGGTTAAATTGCTGTATTGTTAAATGGTTGGGCTTCCCCTTTTATAAGAGCCCAAACTTGGGGCCTTACCTGTCATCTCGAACAGAGTGAGAGATCTGGGCCAGCCTAAGTTTATCATCACCCTGCTCCTTCCTTGTCAAGGCTCCTCCCCTCAGGGGGGACTTCCTTGCACGGGAATTCCCCTCTGGGGGTAGGGGCCCTCTTTGAAGAGAGAGGCAGGGGTGTGTTATTGCTACTGCTTAACCTCCCTTCACACAAGATCCTATCAGGATGACAAACTGTAAGACAATCACTATTATGAAGACAGAATAAGCGGCTATAGCAGACTCCCCTCCTTGGTTAAGGAGGGGCAGGGGTGGGTTGTCCTCTACACCGCCTGCTGCGCTACTGGCTTTGGCTCGTAATTCAGGTTTGGCGACAGCCAGCGCTCCAATTCCTCTTTGGCCATCCCCTTGCGACGGGCCATGTCTGCTACCTGGTCTTCGCCGATCTTGCCGAGGCCGAAGTAGCGGGAATCCGGGTGTGAGAAGTACAGGCCGCTCACCGAGGATGCCGGATGCATGGCCAGGTTCTCGGTCAAGATTACACCAGTCTCCTCCGCTTTCAATAAATTGAAGAGCGTGATCTTTTCGGTATGATCCGGGCAGCCGGGGTAACCGGGGGCCGGGCGTATACCTTTGTAAGCTTCTTTGATCAAGCTCTCGTTGTCCAGCTGCTCGTCTGCCGCGTAGCCCCACAGTTCCTTGCGCACTTTCAGGTGCATCAGTTCGGCAAAGGCCTCGGCTAATCTATCCGCCAGCGCTTTCACCATGATGGACTTGTAGTCGTCGTGCTCTGCTTCGTACTGCTCCAGGAGCTTCTCGATGCCAAAGCCGGCTGACACCACAAAGCCGCCGATGTAGTCGGCTATACCTGTTTCTTTCGGGGCCAGGAAATCGGAGAAGGCGAGGTTCGGCACGTTGGCTCCTTTTTTGCCCTGTTGGCGCAAGGTATGGAACTCGGTGAGCACGCTTTCACGTGAATCATCGGCGTATACCTCAATCGTATCGTCGGCCTCCACGTTGGCGGGGTAGAAGCCCACCACGGCACGGGCCTCCAGCAACTGCTTGTCCACGATCTCCTGCAACATGGTCTGGGCATCGTTGAACAGCTTGGTCGCTTCCGTACCTAATTCCGGATCGTTCAGGATTTTCGGGTACTGGCGCTTGAGCTCCCAGGTATGGAAGAAAGGCGTCCAGTCAATGTAGGGCTCGATCTCCTGCAGCGGGTAGTTGGTGTATACCTTGTTGCCAATAAAGCTCGGCCTGGTTGGCTTAGTAGCAGCCCAATCTACTTTATACTTGTTGGAACGGGCCTCTTCAATGCTGGCAAAAGCACGGTCTTTGGTACGGCCGAGGTGGTCTTCGCGCAGCTTCTCGTATTCGGCTTTGATCTCAGCAATATAGCTGTCGCGCTCGCTGCTGAGCAGGCTGCTCACCACCGTCACACTTCGCGAGGCATCGTGCACATGCACAACCGGGCCGCTGTACTGCGGCGCAATCTTCACCGCCGTGTGCACCCGGGAAGTTGTGGCGCCACCGATCAGGAGCGGAATCTTCATGCCGCGGCGTTCCATCTCCTGGGCCACGTATACCATCTCGTCCAGCGAAGGCGTGATCAGGCCGCTCAGGCCAATGATGTCTACCTGATGCGCTTCGGCTTCTGCCAGGATCTTGTCCAGTTGCACCATCACGCCCAGGTCGATCACTTCGTAGTTGTTGCAGGCCAGCACCACGCCCACGATGTTCTTGCCGATGTCATGCACATCGCCTTTCACGGTCGCCATCAGGATCGTGCCCGCGGTTGATTTCGAGGTGTCGGAGGCCAGCTTTTCCTGCTCCATAAAGGGCAGCAGGTATGCCACGGACTTTTTCATCACACGGGCGCTCTTCACCACCTGGGGCAGAAACATTTTACCGGCCCCGAACAGATCGCCCACCACTGACATGCCTGCCATTAAGGGTCCCTCGATCACGTCCAGGGTTTTAGTTGCCTGCTGCCGCGCCTCTTCGGTGTCTTCGTCGATAAAGTCTACGATGCCTTTCACCAGTGCATGCTTCAGACGCTCCTCCACTGGCGCCTCCCGCCAGGAATTATCGGCGGCAGTAGCTGTTTTACCTTTGCCTTTGATGGTTTCCGCGTAGGTCACCAGCTTTTCGGTGGCGTCCGGGTGGCGGTTGAAGATCACGTCTTCGATCAGGTCGCGCAGTTCAGCCGGAATTTCGCTGTACACGCCCAGCATACCGGCATTCACGATGCCCATGTCCATACCTGCCTGCACGGCGTGGTACAGGAACACGGTGTGCATGGCCTCCCGCACCACGTCATTGCCGCGGAAGGAGAAGGAGAGGTTGCTCACGCCCCCGCTCACCTGGGCATGCGGCAGGTTGGCCTTGATCCACTTCACCGCCTCGATGTAATCCACCGCGTAGTTGTTGTGCTCCTCTATACCTGTGGCGATGGCCAGGATGTTCGGGTCGAAAATAATGTCCTGCGGCGGGAAGCCCACTTCGTCTACCAAAATACGGTAAGAGCGTTCGCAGATCTCGATTCTGCGCTCCAGCGTATCGGCCTGGCCTGTTTCATCAAAGGCCATCACTACCACGGCAGCCCCGTATTGGCGCACCTTGCGGGCCAGCTTTTTGAACTCCGCTTCGCCTTCCTTTAAAGAAATGGAGTTGACGATCGATTTGCCCTGTGTGCGTTTCAGGCCGGACTCGATCACGCTCCATTTCGAAGAGTCGATCATGATGGGCAGCTTGGCGATGTCGGGTTCGGAGGCGATCAGGTTAAGAAAGTCGGCCATGGCCTGCTCTGAGTCGAGCATGCCTTCGTCCATGTTCACGTCGATGATCTGGGCGCCGCCTTCCACCTGCTGACGGGCGACAGAAAGGGCTTCTTCAAACTTGCCGTCGACAATGAGGCGGGAGAATTTCTTGGAGCCGGTCACGTTGGTGCGTTCGCCGACGTTCACAAAAAGGGTATCAGAGGTGATGGTGAAGGGCTCAAGGCCGCTGTAGCGGGGGAGCGGGGTGACGGGAGTGGGAACGTGCGGTTTATACCTGCGCACCAGGTCTGCGATTACTTTAACGTGTACGGGCGTCGTGCCACAACAACCACCCAGTACGTTCACTAGCCCTTCCTTCAGATATTCCTCTACAATGGCGCCCATCTGCTCGGCTGTCTCGTCATAGCCGCCAAAGGCGTTCGGCAAACCGGCATTGGGGTAGGCGCTGATGTAACAATCCGAAATGCGGGAGAGCTCTTGTATGTGCGTCTTCAGCTGACGCGCGCCCAGCGCACAGTTAAAGCCTACGCTCAGGATCGGCGCATGCGAGATCGAGTTCCAGAAAGCCTCCACGGTCTGGCCCGACAAGGTACGGCCGCTGGCATCGGTAATGGTACCGGACACCATGATCGGCAGTTCTTTGCCACCATTGTTCACGTATTCCTGAATAGCAAAAAGAGCCGCTTTGCAGTTAAGCGTATCGAAGACTGTTTCTACCAACAGCAAATCGGCACCGCCGTCCACTAGTCCACGTACCTGTTCGTAATAAGCCTCCACCAGCTGGTCGAAGGTGATGGCGCGGAAGCCGGGGTTGTTTACATCGGGAGAGAGGGAGGCCGTGCGGTTGGTCGGGCCGATGGCGCCCGCTACGAAGCGCTTGTGCGCCGGCTCTTTGGCTTCCGCTTCATTTGCCGCCTCACGGGCAATCCTTGCCGACTCGTAGTTCATTTCGTAAACCACATGCTCCAGGCTATAATCCGCCATCGCGATGCTGGTGCCGCTGAAGGTATTGGTCTCGATGATATCGGCGCCGGCCTCCAGGTACTCGGTATGGATCGCCTTGATGATATCCGGACGCGTGATGGAGAGCAGGTCGTTGTTGCCCTTGAGATCGGACGGATGATCCTTGAAGCGCTCGCCACGGAAATCGGCTTCGGAGAGCTTGTAGCGCTGGATCATGGTGCCCATGGCGCCGTCGAGCACGAGCACGCGCTCCTGCAGCAAGGTATGGATCGGATGTGATGTGGTCATGTTGGTGTTCCCCCTCTTGGTTAAGTCTACAATTGCGCTTATCAAGAAGGACACCCTAAGGCAGGTATACTCTCTTATCTTTTCCCGGCCAAGGTATGGCGGAGAAGGGAATTAGCACCAAGCTGGTACAAGGTTGCTAAGACGTCATCGGGCCCTGTCCCTCGGTCTTTCTTGATAAGAATGCTGTAAAGATACATACTTATCCGCAAAAGCCGAATTTTTGTTGCCAGAGAATAGGAAGATAGCGAGTAGAAAAGCAGAAACGAAGTTGAGGGGCGTACTCAAAAGGTATAAAAACAGAAAGGGATACTAAAAAGTATCCCTTTCCTAAAAGAGTTTAATTGTTTTCACTCTATAACTCTTTCTATTTAGGTATACGGGGGTGGTGTAGGCAGGTTGCCCTTTTCTGAATAAAACTTTGGTCTTTAGCGATTTGCTCCGGGAGGCCACATTCCTTCTAATTTAGGTATAGCGCGATCGTCTAGATAATTATCCGGTTGGTATAATTCTTCGCGATGAATTTATAAAAGGCTATACCTTAATAGCTTAGAACATCATGGCAGGTATAAACATGAACTACAAAACATTCACGCTCAACGGCATCAGCGTTTTCCTGGGTCTTATCTTCTTCACGGCAGGTATGGCGAAGGTCTTCTACGAGCACCGGTTCCCGGGCCTGATCGGGCCGGTCTGGCTAGAGGAGAAACTGGCGGAGTTTGGCCTGGGGCTCTTCGCCCGCTTCATTGCCTACTCCCAGATCGTGGTTGGGTTTATGCTGCTGACGCTCCGCTACCGAACGCTGGGGGCTATTGCCCTGCTTCCCATGCTGCTGAACATCCTGCTGGTTACCATATCGCAGAACTGGAAAGGCACGCCCTATGTGCTGGCTTTCTTCCTACTGCTAAACCTGGTGCTGCTGGCAGCGGAGTCTCCCAAACTCCTGCACCTGCTCGGGTTCAGAACAAATTACACTCCCTCTGTGCACGCGCCCGTACGCTATGGATTGCTTTGGCTATCGGGCCTTGGATTGGTGCTGGGCAGCGTCCCGCTTTCCTTCCAAAGCCAGACCGCCGCTTATGTACTTTGCGTGACAGGTATAGCAGTCGGGCTCCATACCTACTGGAAGGGCGGCCGGGCGGGCAAGCATGCGAAAGCTTCACCGGCTATACCTGCAGCCATACCTGTTGCGAAACAAAAAGTCTAAAAAACAGAAAAGGGATGCCATCGCATCCCTTTTCTGTTTTTGCCACCCACGGGTGGCGGCGTAGGCCGTAAAGCTTACGCTTCTGCTTCTACCTTAGGAATTACAGAAACGTATGAACGGTTCTTAACGCCTTTTTTGAATTGAACCACACCGTCAACCATAGCGAACAGTGTGTGGTCTTTGCCCATACCCACGTTGTTACCTGGGTGGTGTGCAGTACCTCTTTGTCTTACAATGATGTTACCAGCGATGATGTCCTGGCCACCGTAAATCTTAACACCAAGTCGTTTTGAGTGTGACTCGCGGCCGTTATTAGAACTACCAGCTCCTTTTTTGTGTGCCATTTTCTTTTACTATTTAGTTCAGGCGGACGAACCATGCCTGAAAGATTTTACGATTAATTTCCTCTTACTGCTTATCCAATGCTCTCGATCAGGACTTTCGTATAGTGCTGGCGGTGACCATTCTTCTTACGATAGCCTTTTCTTCTCTTCTTTTTGAAAACGATCACTTTGTCGCCTTTCACGTTGCCAAGGATTTTACCAACCACTTTAACACCGCTAACGAAAGGAGCACCTAAAGTAATAGTGCCATTATCATCAGTAAGAAGAACATTGGCGAACTCAACGGCGTCACCATCATTGCCGGAAAGCTTGTTAGCGTAGATGAACTTACCGCTCTCTACTTTGGTCTGTTGACCTGCGATTTCTACAATTGCGTACATCAGCTTCAATGTATGTTTTAAAAAAATTTAAGTCTGCAAAATTAGCGGACTTAAAGTTAATATGCAAATCATTGTTTTCTAATTCTTTCTGTTTTCCCAAACCTTATGCACAGCCCTGTGGATAACGCTGTTGAAATCTCCGCTCCAAAATTTTGCACCTTTCAAAATCAAGCATAACACACTAATCCGCAGCACCTTGACCACCAACTCTGAAAATCGCGTTTTCCACAGAACCGAAGAGATGCCACCCGAATTCATCTTCTGAAAAACTGTTCAAAGGGTAACCTTTTGGATTTTATCCCTCTAAAAACACCTTTTACACCTAACCGGGCACTCCGGGGTTGCACTTTTATTCACTTAACAATGAATTAATATTTTATTTACTATATTTTAACAATTATATATGTTAACAGTATCATGTTAACAAGGCTGTTGATTTCGACCCAATTTTCAGACAATCAAACACTTAGCAAAGTGTTAATAAATTGAACAACTTTAGCCCGCCAATTCAAGTTCTTATCCCTATATTTGAAATCCTGTTATCTCAAGTGCATGCACCACATGGTGCACCGTCTACTGAGTCTGACATCTGATAAAGCAGCAACGAAGTGTCGCTGCAAGTTTAAATAACATTAAAGTTTACGAGCATGGAGCCAATACTACAAGAAAACCCAAATCGCTTTGTTTTATTCCCGATACAGCACGACGAGGTGTGGCAAATGTATAAGAAGGCAGAAGCTAGCTTCTGGACTGCCGAGGAAATCGACCTGTCGCAGGACCAAAAGGACTGGGAGAACCTGAACGACGGCGAGCGCCACTTCATCAGCCACGTACTGGCCTTCTTCGCCGCCTCCGACGGCATCGTAAACGAGAACCTTGCCATTAACTTCATGCAGGAGGTCCAGCTTCCGGAGGCCCGTTGCTTCTATGGCTTCCAGATCATGATGGAGAACATCCACGCGGAAACCTACTCCCTGCTGATCGACACCTATATAAAGAAGCAGTCAGAGAAAGACTACCTCTTCAACGCGCTGGAGACAGTGCCTTGCGTGAAGAAAAAAGGCGAGTGGGCCCTGAAGTGGATCAACAGCGAGAACTTTACGGAGCGCCTGATCGCTTTTGCGGCCGTGGAAGGCATTTTCTTCTCCGGTTCATTCTGCTCTATCTTCTGGCTTAAGAAGCGTGGCCTGATGCCGGGTCTGACTTTCTCAAACGAGCTGATCTCCCGTGACGAAGGCCTGCATTGCGACTTCGCCTGCCTGCTCTACTCTATGCTGAACGAGAAGTTGCCTGAGAGCCGTGTGCTCGAAATCATTGGCGACGCCGTGGAGTTTGAGAAGGAATTCGTGACAGACGCGCTGCCGGTTGACCTGATCGGCATGAACGCCAAGCTGATGAGCCAGTACATTGAATTTGTGGCCGACCGCCTGCTCGTGTCGCTGGGCTGCAGCAAGCTCTACAACGCCACCAACCCGTTCGACTTCATGGAGATGATCTCGCTGCAGGGCAAGACCAACTTCTTCGAGAAGCGCGTGGGCGAGTACCAGAAAGCCGGCGTGATGGGCGACAAAGACAAAAACGTTTTTTCGCTCGACGAGGACTTTTAAGAATCTGAAATACTTAGTAAGTTTAGGAAATAAAGCGCCGGGCTTTTGTCCGGCCGCTTCCTGAATTACCTTTTACCACCCGGATACAGGTATAGCCAACCGCGCCAATGCCTGCAACACCGGACCCTATACCTGGCAACGAACGCCGGACGGAGCACTCGCCTCCAAACTTGTGAAAGCAATTGGCTTTAGCTTTTAAACTATAGTATTTCAACGGATTGCGTATATATACACGTATTTCCCTATGAAAATATTAGCATGTATCATCCCGCTGCATCGGTAGCGGCTCTCTTATACCTACACCTTATAAAAACCCGGGCTTTTAACACCCGCTAAATGTATACGCTATGTTAGTAGTTAAACGAGACGGCAGACGCGAATCCGTCAAATTCGACAAAATTACCGCACGCATCGAGAAGCTGTGCTATGGTCTGAACATGGACTATGTGTCGCCGATTGAGGTGGCCAAGAAAGTAATTGACGGCATTTACGACGGCGTGAGCACGATAGAGCTGGACAACCTGGCGGCAGAAACGGCTGCGTCGCTCACGACCAAACACCCCGACTACGCGGTGCTGGCTGCCCGTGTGGCGATCTCGAGCCTGCACAAGGTAACGAGCAAGTCTTTCTCCAACACCATGAAGCGCCTCTATACCTACGAGGACCCGAAAACGGGTGAGAACGCCTCATTGCTGGCCAAGGATGTGTACGAGATCATCCGCAAGCACGCCAACACGCTGGACTCGACCATCATCTACGACCGGGACTACAACTACGATTATTTTGGATACAAAACGCTGGAGCGCTCATACCTCCTTCGCCTTGATGGCAAGATCGTGGAGCGCCCCCAGCATATGTTGATGCGTGTGGCCGTGGGTATCCACAAGGAAGACATCGAATCTGCCATCGAGACTTATAATCTCATGTCTGAGAAGTGGTTTACGCACGCCACACCAACGTTATTCAATGCCGGTACACCAAAGCCGCAGCTGTCCTCGTGCTTCCTGCTCACCATGCAGGACGACAGTATACCGGGCATCTACGACACCCTGAAGCAATGCGCCCAGATCTCGCAGAGCGCCGGCGGTATCGGCCTGAGCATCCACAACGTACGTGCAACGGGCTCTTACATCAAAGGCACCAACGGCACCTCTAACGGTATTATACCTATGCTGAAGGTGTTTAACGACACGGCCCGCTACGTGGACCAGGGTGGAGGCAAGCGCAAAGGCGCTTTCGCGATCTACCTGGAGCCGTGGCATGCCGACATCTTCGAGTTCCTGGACCTGAAGAAGAACCACGGCAAGGAAGAGAACCGCGCCCGCGACCTGTTCTACGCCCTCTGGACGCCAGACCTGTTCATGAAGCGCGTGGAGCAAAATGGCGATTGGAGCTTGTTCTGCCCGAACGAAGCGCCTGGCCTGGGCGACACCTGGGGACAGGACTTTGAGCGCCTGTACGAAAAGTACGAGCGCGAAGGCCGTGCCCGCAAGACGGTAAAAGCACAGGACCTTTGGTTTGCCGTGCTGGAGTCTCAGATCGAGACAGGTACGCCTTACATGCTCTATAAGGATGCTGCCAACAGCAAGAGCAACCAGCAAAACCTGGGTACCATCAAGAGCTCCAACCTCTGCACTGAGATCATGGAGTACACTAGTCACGATGAAGTAGCGGTGTGTAACCTGGCTTCCCTGGCTCTACCACGCTACGTGAAGGAGGAGAATGGTCACAAGGTGTTCGATCACCAGAAGCTGTTTGACGTGACCTACCACGTGACGCTAAACCTGAACAAGGTAATTGATATCAACTACTACCCGGTACCTGAGGCGAAGAACTCCAACATGCGCCACCGTCCGATCGGTCTGGGCGTGCAGGGTCTTGCCGACACATTCATCGCGCTGCGCATGCCGTTTGAAAGTGACGAGGCCAAAGGTCTGAACAAGGACATCTTCGAGACGATCTACTTCGCAGCCATGACGGCTTCTAAGGATCTGGCGAAGAAGAACGGTGCTTACGAGACATTCAAAGGTTCGCCGCTTTCAGAAGGTAAATTCCAGTTCGATATGTGGGGTGTAACACCAGACAGCGGCCGTTGGGATTGGGAAGAGCTGCGTCAGGAAGTAGTGAAGCACGGGGTACGGAACTCGCTGCTATTGGCTCCAATGCCAACTGCTTCTACTGCACAAATCCTGGGTAACAACGAATCGTTTGAGCCTTATACCTCTAACATCTATGTACGTCGTGTGCTGTCAGGCGAGTTCATGGTGGTAAACAAGCACCTGCTGAAAGACCTGATCGGCCTGGGTCTGTGGAACGACAAGATGAAGAACGCCATTATCGCAGCCAACGGCTCGGTGCAAGACATCCCGAACATCCCACAGAACATCAAGGACCTGTACAAGACGGTATGGGAGATCAGCCAGCGTACAGTGATCGATATGAGTGCTGACCGCGGTGCTTACATCTGCCAGAGCCAGTCGCTGAACCTGCACGTGATGAACGTGAACTTCGGTAAGCTTACCTCTATGCACTTCCACGCCTGGAAGAGAGGCCTGAAAACAGGTATGTACTACCTGCGCACCAAAGCCGCAGTAGACGCCATCAAGTTCACGGTAGAGAAACAAGCCGCCGAGACGCTAGAGCCAGTTTACAACCAGGATCAGAATCGCAGCGACATGAGTTGCTCGCTGGATAACCCGGACGCTTGCGAAGCTTGCGGATCATAAAATAACTGAAGAAGGAGGGCTTATCGTACTCCTTCTTTTTTTTCAATTTAAGTGCATCCTATGTTGCAGCTGCTGCTCCGTTGGATTATACATTCGGTGGCCAACAGCATAACTCAGCCATTAAAAGCATAAAAGCAAAAGCCTCCAATAAAGATCAGCGGCTTCATGATGCATTGAGAGATTATAGGACTACAGAGAACTGGTAGCAGAAGACACTTGAGAAGTCTCCAGCAGCCATTTCATCGCCTCTTTTTCATCTTCAAAATCCCGGAGCTCTAAGGATAAATCAAGCGTGTATCCTTTGTTAATCATGACTCCGACAGCTTCCCGATTCTTTTCAAATTTTGAAGGTATACGGGCAAATCGCTTTAAAGAACTTTTTGCCATGTTTGGAACATGAACTTCCAGGCTCCATTTTAGGTCTGCAGGCGAAATGGCACCCATCAAGCGGTCATCCGCCAGCCAGCTTATAAGCGAAAAACGGTTGATCATTTCATGGCAAAGCAGGTACGCTTCTCTGAGTTCGGCACCATGTAGTCGGCCGCGCCATTCGGCTTTCCCGAGCCTCAGGATTTTGTCATATGAAAGCTTGACAAAGCTGTTTTGAAAGTAAAGTTGCATCAAGAGAATTCCCTGTCAGGTAGTTAGTGTTGTAGATAAGGTTAGAGCGGCTGGGTTCCAGATAATAGCAGAGGGAGTATTACCAAAGCTAAGCTTGTCTTAGCTGAGGCGGATAGTCATACGGCCAGGCGATAACAAATTCAGTACGATCCTGATCTCTTAGCACCCCGTTTACCAGGATTACCAGGTCTTTCTGAAAATGACTGGTCATGAAGCCTTTCCTCCAACTGCATCTGAGTTGCAAATATACTTAGTTACTGTATAGAAGCAATACCTGAAATTGCACTATTACTTAGTCCTGAACTCACATACCGCTACAATTATTAGGACGATCAACTTAGCAAGGAAGTAAAACCCGCTTTGCACGACGCTTAATAACAGTTAGTTGCTACAAAATCAGACTATTCGCCTAAGGATGTGCTTATGCGAAGGTGGTGGACTCATACTTGGAGACCAATCCCGAATACAAGAAACATAGTACTTTACTTATATAATTTTCAACTACCCACGTGATATTGTGGTTAATGTAACTCTATACCTAAAGTGCTCGGCGCTCACTTAGTATCTTATCTACTTCAAAAAACATATTGGCATAAAAAAAGGCCAGCCTTGTAGGCCAGCCTCTTCCTTATCGATAAGAAATCTCTATTAGCGTTTCACAAATCGAAATACTTCTTTTTGTGTACCGGAGATTACCGTGACAAAGTAAATACCTTGCTGCAGCTGCTGCACTGGTAATACTACCTGGCGCTCAGTAGGATTCTGAACAGTCAACAGCTGTTTTCCTGCCATATCCGCCACCGCAATTGTCACCTGTTCGTCAGAAGAAGCCAGGCTTACGGTAACATCACTTGTAACCAGCGTAGGATACACGGCTGCGGAAGACGCCAGCGCCAGGTTCACAGCTACTGTTTTAGAGTATTCAGATGCGCCGTCAAAGTCAACCTGCTTCAGGCGGTAGTAGTTTGTGCCAGCTGTTGCTCTTGTGTCAAGGAAGCTGTAGTTCTGCGTGAGTGATGTGGTGCCTACCTTGCTTTCCACAAAAGCTATCTTCCTGAAGTTCTTGCCATCAGCAGATACCTCTACTTCAAAGCCTTTGTTATCCCGCTCAGAAGCCGTCTTCCAGTTAAGCTGAACGCCATCTTTGGTAGATAGAGCCTTGAAAGAAACCAACTCTACGGGTAACGCTACTATACCTTGTGATGTCACATCAAGCGATGAAGCATCATAGCAAACTGAGGGAATTGGAGTGATAATAGCCCGGAAGTAAGTATCAGAGCTTGGGGCACTGGCAATTTCAAATGTTGCAGGAGATACAGCAGGTGCATCAGTTACCCCTAATGTTGTAGTCTCTCCATTTTTAACGGCTTGCCATGTAATGCTTATGGCATGGCCTTTATCAATTAGCTCTGAGTTTAATTTGATCGTACCTGGCTTTCCTACTTCTAAGTTCTGCTTTACAAATTCTGTGCTTGCGAACTCTATAGGTTTTACTGTTGCTGTTACAGGTACTCTAGCGCTTTCGCAGCCGGCTGCGCTAACAACACTTACATAATATGTTGTAGAGGAATATATGAATGGAGATACAAATGTCCCGTTAGTCGATTCAGCCAAGAAATTTCCTCCCATATCACTACCGTAAAAGCGATATTTCCCTCCTGTAGGAGCGCCTGTAGCGGATACGTTTACTGTACCTGAGCCACAACGGCTCCCATTAGTTACTGTAGGTGTACTCGGAGCGATACATGCCTCAGCTATAGACAAGTTATCAATATACAACTCAGCATTATTCGATTCGGTATCCATCACACGCAAAGCGAGAAACTGACCAGATCTATCCTGTGAAACTGTAAAACTAACAGAGTAAGAATTAAAAGTGGTACCAATATTAGTCACACTAACTGAACCCAGAGGAGTACTCGCGCCGCTTCCAGCTTCAGTCTGGCTACTGCCTCTTACGACAGTTACACTACTCGGGCTGTTGTTATTATTTGAGGAAATTCGTCCATCGAAGGTCACCTTATAAGTATACCCAACTCTTAGATTAAATTGTCTGGCATTAATCACAACATAGCCATCAAAACCTCTGGATTGTAGATTGCCATTATCACCAGCTGCTCTAAAGTAGCCTCCTGCTATACCAGTAATTCCACGTGCCGGGGTAGGTAAGTTTATACCTGCATTATCACTAAAGCTGTTAGGCCCATACAGAGTTGTAGTCTGTGCAAATGCATTAACGCTTGAAAATAGGAATGTGCAAGTAACTAAAGCAAAAACTACTACAGTGGTTATCAATTCACTGTATCTTGCTTTAGTTAGTTTGAGTGTGTAAACGTGTTTCATGACTTTCTTTCTTATATCACTATATATGAAAGAAGTATGCCAGCATATTATAAAGCAATCTAATTGCAGTAAAATCCAATAAATTTGGAAACCGCGACTATACATGCAATTAGAAATAACTGTACACCAATCGATTGATGTAAACTATTAGAAAAGTGATTTTGATCATTTACAGTAATGAGCATACGTAATAGGCAGACAAAAATCGGAATCATTCCATATATGGGAAATATTGCACCGTTATGGGATAAAATACGTTTTATTAACTCCGTTTTAATTGCATGCATTTCTAGTCATTTGGGGAGTTCTATCCTGACCCTACACATTAGGCGTAATTGTAACGAACCAACCATCAAGGCCATTTTGGCATACTCAGGGCATTTTTAATACTATTTATCAGTCAATTTGGCGCTCTAGGCTATTGGCACCTCATTTGCATCATTACTCTTTGAAAACTTAGAGGAGAAAGAGATGAAAATTATAAAGGATAAAGAGTTTTTACGAAACATCGCACATCACATTGACTTACTTAACACAGTGGGCGGAGGTGTGAGTGAGACTTACATTGATATTAAAAAGAAAAAGAAAAGTGCTGTCATCAATGTTTGGGCGGCTGGTGTAAATCCGGAGTCGTTCAAAGTGGTGCTCCACCAGAACCAACTTACCATATTCTCTGTATTGCAGAGCCAGGACAACCCCGAGATAGCGGTGCCGATGTTTAACCGCGTCTTTATGTTGCCCCCACAGATCGACTTAGGTCGCATTGAGGCTTTCTATAAGGAAGGGGGGTTGCGGGTTAAGCTGCCCTACCATGACGCTGCGCTTCATCCGCGTCAGATTGATATCCAGCAGCTTTAAACTGTTTACCGGCGCGGATGTTCGTGCCGCCGGCCCACTACAGCTACAATGCCCCACACTGCATAGAAAGGGGTGAAGGCTGAGGCCAAATAGGGGTCTACTGCCAGAGAGACGACTAACTGGGCTGCAAAGGTTAGCACGGCTCCCCAAAAAGCAATTCTGTAGTACTTGTTCCACTTACTCATAATAGGCTATAAATGAAAATACCCGGCTTCAGGGCCGGGTATTCATTAATCTGAACGCTTCCGCGCGCGATATCTTTTTTTCGACTATAAGCGGCGGGTCGTCTTCTTTCGATATTACTAACGTGTAGTTGTTGTTGTTATCCTGGTAATAAATGAGCGTCGTAAGATCCTCATAACCTATGCTAAAGATCTTCCGCGTCTTATCACCGTAGTTAAAATAGTGATTGTCTAATTTAATATTCCTTAATAACCTCATATCCCTACATTCATCTGGTATTTTAACGGGTTCTCCCCCTAAAATTGTTTCACATTATAAAAGATGTGCAAGCATATTCTTCCTATCTTACTATAAATTGCACTAATCAGGCACATATCTAAAATTCATTTCGAAACAATGTCTATATATGTGCCTGTTAATGAACAACAAACAGCCTGCCATAATACATATATACTGTGTTAACAATATGTATTAAGCTTGCCTGACTTAGCAATCAGGGTATACGGGCGTTCTAAAAACCAGCACTTGTGGCGAGATATCAGTATTCCTTTATTATATTTAGGTGGAGAAGCACTTATTTAGGCAAAACCTCAACTAAACAGAGCCCCTGCCTCTGAGAGCTATCTTTTGCATCCCTAAACCCGGCAACATGGCTGAGCGGAAAAGCGACAGGCTCTATGGTCTGTTTTTCTTTATAGTGTTCGAGGTAGTGGTGTTTTTTTTGCTGCGCTACCTGGTGTCGGACATGGGCATGGATGACCAGTATCAGGCAGAAAACACGATAGTGCCGAATTGGGTAAAAGCTGTTACTTTTATACTGTTATATATATTATGCGTATTGATAGCCGTTGTATTGGTGAGCAATATTGTGCCCAGCAAGCATAGGGGCCAACTGATGAGTTGGGTATACCTGGCACTGGCTGGCATGCTCGTGATGCTCGTGGTTATATTCTGAACAAGCCTATTTTGAATTACAGCTGAAATCACCCTATTCATGAACAAGACAATCTTTGCACTTTTTGCCTGCTTGTTTCTAAGCTTCGGCCTGCAAGCGCAGGAATACTCCCAGGAAAACTACCAGCCGCAACGCCAGAAGGGCCGCCACTTTCTGCAGCTGCGCAACGGCCAGGTGGTGTACGGTAACAGAGTACAGTACAAGTCGCCTATTTTTAAGCAGGATTTCTTCTTGGTGGACGACACGCTCAAGTACTCCCCTGAATTGGTAGATGTGTATCAGAACAGCGATGGTTATTTTGCCAGAGTGGCCGCCGGCAACCGCTTCGACTCTTTTGCCAAGCGCATTATGGAGGGACCACGCGTTTCTAAGTTCTACACGACCACGATCGACTATGCCGCCATGGGCTACCACCCGTACGGGTACGGTATGCCGCGCACCAGCCGACGTCGCATTTACTTCTTCTCCAAAGACAACGGCCCGCTGATGACGTTCAACCAGCAAAATCTGGAGCAGGCGCTGGCGGACAACGCCTCCAGTATGGTGCTGATCCAGCGTCATAAGCGCGAGAAGACAATCTCGACAGTAGTAGGTATAGCCGGCGCAGGTTTGCTTACGTACGGTCTGCTATCGCCTTCCCAGAGCTCCACTAACCCGAATTCTGTTAATGTGTCGCCGGCCGTGTATGCGGGAGCCGGGCTTATAGCGGTACCGCTGGTTATTCAGCTTTTCCGCAAAGACAAGCTGACACAGGCAGTTGATGTCTACAACTACCAGGTAAAGCAGTAGCATAGCTCATGCCTGATTTGCTCTTACTCCACGGCGCCCTGGGCGCTGCCAGCACCCTGCATCCCCTGCAACAGTTGCTTGAAGCAGACTTCAACGTGCATACTCTCAATTTCAGAGGGCATGGTGGTAGACAGATGCCTCAGGGCCCTTTCCGTATGGAGTTGTTTGCAGAGGATATACTGCGCCACCTGGACCAGCACCAACTGCAGCAGGTCGACATATTCGGGTATAGCATGGGCGGCTACGTAGCGCTATACCTGGCGCTTCAGCACCCGGACAGGGTGGGCCGCATCTTCACGCTGGCCACTAAGTTTGCCTGGAGCCCTGAAACAGCGGCCAAGGAAGTCAAAATGCTGCAGCCGGAGAAGGTACAGGAAAAAGTGCCCGCCTTTGCTGCTGTTCTCGCCAGGCGCCACCAGCCTAACGAGTGGCAGGAGGTCATGCGCCGCACAGCCGACATGATGCAACACCTGGGCAGCTATCCCATGCTTACTGAAGAAACCTTGCCGCGCATACTTGTGCCCGTCCGCGTAAGTGTGGGCGACCGCGACAACATGGTCAGTCTGCAGGAGACAGCCTGGGCCTACCGGCATTTGCCTAATGCCAGCCTGCAGGTATTCCCTGACACGCATCATCCTCTGGAAAAGGTCAACCTGGGCCAGTTGCAGCACGAGCTGAGGCAATTCTTTGGGAAAGATGCCGTTTTGGTTTAAATTCAGCTGATCATACCTATTGCGAGTACTTATGCGCTTACAACACTTCTGCGGCACTTTGCTAATTGCTTCTACCTTACTTACTGCAGGTGCCTGTACCAGCACAAAACCCGCTGCGGGGCAGCGAGGCTATACCGAGGCGGGCAAGGCATCTTACTACAGCAACAAGCTGCATGGCCGTAAGATGGCCAACGGGGAAACCTATAATCGCAGGAAGCTTACTGCGGCCCACCGCACCCTGCCTTTTGGCACTAAAGTAAAAGTCACGAATCTGCAGACAAAGAAATCGGTTAAGGTGAGCATTACTGACCGGGGGCCTTTTGTAAAGGGGCGTGTGATAGACCTGAGTGAAGCTGCAGCCAAGCGGCTAGACTATATTAGTGCAGGTATAGTACCAGTAGAGGTGAAGGTGGTGAAGCCTGCCCCTGTACGTTAGCACAAGATGTTTACACACTGACCACCTTTGGAATACCTCCTACTCTGTTTTTTAAAAAGTCTACAAATATTCCAATTAATCATTTGGAATACTGTATTTTAAAACATAATTTTGGGCATGCTTAAAAAGTGGAAATCTCTTTCGGTGACGGCTGGTCTTGCAACAATTCTGTTGCTGGGTGTAACCACTACGCCTAATGCAGCCGATTTGAACAATGGGGAAGCCACAGCTCAAGCAACCACTGTTGAAGCAACTGCTGTAGTAGCGCCTGATACCAACACTGCCGCTACTACAGACGACGCAAAGCCCTCAACGCCTAAAAAGCAGAAATCAGTTTTGGATGCTGATGTGTTGGAGAGCCCGCTTTCTTTCTTCAAAGACCTTTCTTCCGGATCGGAAGAGGAGGAGTCGTCTGACATGACGGTGAAGTCGAGTACGATCGTGCTGGCTCTGAAAGCACTCGCGGCGACACTGCTTTCCACGATCATGTAATTTCTCCTTTTACTTTACTCTATGCAGGCCGATTTAGATCGGCCTTTTTTTGTTTTTGGCCGGTGCTATACCTACCAAAACCCAAACCAGGAGATTAGGAAACTTATTGGGGGCACTATAAGACCAGGTATAGGATAAGATAAACAATCCCCAAAACCAATACGTCGGTAATGGCAGGCGCAAATAGCATAGGTATAGGTATAGCTATACCTTAACGGGCGCGCCTATACTTACATCAGGTCCGTGAGTAGGGCCAACCCCAGTCCAAAGAGAGTTGCCAGCAGTTTGTTGCGGTTGAAGCGGTGATCGGGGCTTGTTTCGAAAAGAATGGTAGTGGAAATGTGCAGGAAGTTGCCGGCTACCAGGCCTGTAAGCGCAGTAAAGACCAGGTCACCGCCAATATTATCTTTTATGATGTAATTGCTCACCAGTATACCCATTGGCGCCCCAATGGCAAATATCAACAGCCACAAGAAGGCCTTTCGGAAAGAGCCGATGCGCGACATCAGCACAGACATCAGTGCGAATGCAGCGGGTACGTGGTGGATGGCTATACCTAACAGCACCGCATAGAAATTCTCGCCCGCATGGTGGTGCCCCACATGACGCTCGCCGCCCTCTACCAGTATGCTACCCTCCAGAAACGAATGGATAAACAGCGAGCCCAGCAGCAGAAAGGGCATAGTGCCTGCATGCGCATGGCCATGGTGGTTGGTGTGCATGTGTCCGTGCTCCACGCCATGCGAAAAAAGCTCCAGCACCAGCTGCAGAAAGAAGCCGGCCAACACCCAGTAACCAACACGATGCGGGCTTGCGTTGCCAAGCAGCACATCGGGCAGCAGGTGCACAATGGTGATCGTGAACAGATAGGCACCACTGAAGGCGAGTGCCATTTTCAGCCAACGACTGTTGTCTGGCGGAAATACCTTTACGAGGAAGCTGGATAGCACCACCGTGAAAAAGAGCACAAGTATAGCTATGATCATACCGCGTTATTTTTTTAGCACGAAAATGATTCGCTCACTCTTTTCCGGATCAAAGGGCTGCAGCTTGTAGTCACCAAACACCTCTGCCAGGCGCAGTTGCGCAATACGGAAGTACTCCATGAAGTTTTCCTGCCGCAAGGCCCGCACACGCTCCTCAAAGCAGTACTCCCGGCCTTTGTCCTCAAAGCGAATGGTTTTTACAATGAAATCGTGCTCCACTTTTCGGCTGATATCAAATACAATGCCCTGCACCTCTTTCTGCTCGTGCGATACCAGACGCTCGATGGTGCGGTCGGTGTTCATAAAGTCGATGACCAGTTTGCCGCCGTGCTTCAGATCGGTGGCGGCGGCTTTCAGCGACACCACATTTTCGGTTTCGCTTTCGAAGTAACCGAAGCTCGTGAACAGGTTCAGCACAAAGTCGAATGCCTCGGGTTTGTATACCTCCCGCATGTCGTGCACATCAAAGTGCAGGCGCTCATTCTCGTACTGCCGGGCGTGTGCTATGCTTTTCTCCGAGAGGTCTATACCTGTGACATCGTAGCCCAGCTCGTTCAGATAAAGGGAGTGGCGGCCTTTGCCGCAGGCCAGGTCGAGGATTTTGTGTTGGGGTTTTGGGTGCAGGTAAGCCAGCAGGTTATCCATGAACAGCCGGGCATCGTGGTCGTCGCGGTTGCTGTAAAGGATGTGATAGTAGGGTGAGTCAAACCAAGTGCTGAACCATTCTTCCTGTTGGGCCATAGGAGCAATGCAAATGCAGTAAGGGTGCAAATATACCTTTTATTTTTGGAACATGGGTATACGGAGGCAGCGTACACAGGTATAGCAACTCACAAAAAAGTCTGCCGCTACTGTAGCACACAGTAACGGCAGACTTTTTTTTACTAGCGCAAGCGGTCGCTTATTGTTTGTCAGCGCCAGCTGCTGAATTCGTTACAGCACCTTCGCGTACGCTGTCGCCTGGCTGAATTGTTTTAGCTCCCTGGTCGTGGTTAGGCATCACTTCCTGTGCGCCATGGCCTTCAGCACCATGTGCGGCATCCTCACCACCGGCATCAGACACGTTGTAGGTGCCGCGCGTCCCCGGAGGAACTGTATCATTTGACACCTTCGCCTCAGGGCGCAGGTCTTTTGGCGTATCGCACGAAATCATAAACAAACCACAAACTGCGGCGAATACTGCAAGTACGTTCTTATTCATCTCTATTTATAGGTTATAGGTCCTTATTTTAAAACACTACTGCACAGCGCAATAGCAAATCCCTTAGTACGACAGGTATACAGGCTTTGGTTTTAAACCACTAGGCGATGAGCTCCTTGCGGCGCAGCATCGACTCCAGCAGCTTGATGTCGTTCGGGTTGTTGAAGATACGGAATGGCATCATCACAAACACCGGTGCCTGGAAATTTTTGGCTAGCCAGCCTCTCCAACCGCCTGGTAGTTGGGCATCCGTAGGAGGCTTCAGCCACAGCAGGTAGGCCTGCCCCTTGCGCTCCACCGATCCGATCATGTCCCAGGTTAGGGCCATGCCTTCGCGCTCGTTGCGCTTCAGCAGGATCTGGCGGGAGTCGATCTCGTAGCTCAGTTTCTCGAACAGCGGATTGCCCTGCTCCATCTGCGTCACCCCCATCACCTGGGCCGAACGGAGCAGCACAAAGATAAGCGTAACCAGGATAGCACCGGCTACCCACCACCAGGAAAAGCTAAACACAGCCGGCAGCAGAAACAGCACCAGCGGAATAAGGGCCATCCACCAGTCTTTGCGCCATACCTTGGCCAGAGCTATACCTGTAAAAGTGTTCTTCTCCAGTTGGTACTTTTTGGTACGAATGGCATTCGGCGCAGCGCTTGACTGCATCCGGTAACGTTGATTCTGTTGCATAAAAAATAAAAAAATAAGCGCCCGCCCTTTATCGGACAGGTATAAGTTCAATTAATAAGCCTTCAGGCTCAGGTCCATGCTCTTGATCGAGTGCGTGAGCGCACCCACTGAAATAAAGTCCACACCGCATTTGGCCACTTCCGCGATGGTCGCCTCGGTGATACCGCCGGATGCCTCGGTTTCGAAGCGGCCACCGATCAGGGCCACTGCTTCGCGCATCATCTCCGGCGTCATATTGTCGAGCATGATGCGGTGGATACCGCCTGTTTCCAGGGCTTCCTTCACTTCCTCCAGGTTGCGGGTCTCCACCTCAATGCGCAGGTCTTTGCCTTTCGCTTTAAGGTAGCGCTGCGTGGCTTCGATTGCCTCGCGTATACCTCCGGCATAATCCACGTGGTTGTCTTTCAGGATAATCATGTCGAACAAGCCAAAGCGATGGTTCACACCGCCGCCGATCAGCACGGCCCACTTTTCCATGATGCGGAAGTTTGGCGTGGTCTTGCGCGTGTCCAGCAGCCTGGCCTTCGTGCCGGAGATCAGCGAGTTCAGGTAGTGGGTATAGGTGGCAATGCCGCTCATGCGCTGCATGCAGTTGAGCACCAGTCGCTCGGCCGTGAGAATGGACTGCGCCTTGCCTTTTACGGTCAGGGCCACATCACCAAACTTCACTTCGGCCCCGTCCTGCAGCAGTACCTCTACCTGCAGGTCAGCGTCTACTTGCTTAAAGATATACCCGGCCAGCTCCACGCCAGCCAGTATGCCGTCACCCTTCACCAGCAGTCTTGCCTGGTTCTGGGCATCGTTCGGAATAGAAGCCAGCGACGAGTGGTCGCCATCGCCTATATCCTCGGCCAGGGCCCTGGATATAAACTCAGCTATGCTTTTTTCTGTCAGGTATGATGCTTTCACGGTGCAAAAATAAAAAAAGGCCCGGTATATACCCCGAGCCTTGCTAAAAATATCACTATTATCTTCTTAATCTTTAATGAAATCGATAGAATGTATCAGGAATTTACCTCCTGCCTCCTTCACACGGATCAAAGTGGTGTAAGAACCGTTGCGATGGGTGTAGGTGCCGATCACATAGCGCTTGTCTTTTCTAACAGATTCACTCGGCGTCGGGAAGTTGTAGGCGAAACCGGTTGGCGGGTTTTTGCTGAAAAAATTCTTCATCACAAACTCTGCCTGGGTCTTGCTGTAATCCGTGGCCTTCTCGTCGGCGAACGACAGACTTACCTTGCTGTCGAAGTGCCTGGCCAGGTCCTTGGCAGAGCCCGCCTTCAGAGCCGCCTCCACTCCGTTGAACACATCTTTCTGGGCCACCGCCTGCCCGGAAGCGAATAAAGTCGTGACAAAGGCCAGGAAAAGTACTACAGCAATGTTTTTAAAGTTTTTCATAAGGTGTATAAGTAATCTCGCCTCTCTATCTGCCAAAACTATGCCAACAAAAGTCGTCAGCAAGTACCTAAATATAACAGGAATAATCAATATATGCCGATGTAACGGTATAATTATACCTGACGTTACAGAGGACTGGTCCATGCAGCGTGCCTTCACCGGATTCGGAACAACAAATCGACCTTTGCCAGCAGAAGTGAGGCCTCCTTGCTGGCGTATGCTACAATTTAAGCATTTCCGGGCAGGCTTCCCACTATCAAAGCACAAATCAGCTATTTAGGCTGATAAGGCACCACAGATTATCTTATATTTGCACCATGGATAAAAAGGTAATGCTCATGATTCTGGATGGTTGGGGAATCGCCACCAACCCAGAAGTTTCGGCTATTCATAAGGCGCACACGCCCTTCTACGATCACATCATTCAGACATACCAGCACACCACGCTGCAGGCTTCCGGGGAGGCCGTAGGGCTCCCGGAGGGACAGATGGGCAACTCCGAAGTAGGCCACATGAACCTGGGCGCCGGACGCGTGGTGTACCAGGACCTGGTACGGATCAACAAATCCATTGCAGAGCACAAGCTGGCCGCTATGCCGGCACTGGCAGGCGCCTATACCTTCGCTAAAGAAAACAAAAAGGACGTGCACCTGATCGGGCTGCTCTCAGACGGTGGCGTTCACTCCCATATTGAGCACCTCAAGGCGCTCTGTACCAGCGCCTTCGACTATGGCCTGGACAAGGTATACATCCACGCTTTTATGGATGGCCGCGACACAGACCCCAAAGGCGGCGTGAAGTACATCAACGACCTGGAGCAGCACCTCGAGAACACGACCGGCACGATTGCCTCCATCATTGGCCGCTACTACGCCATGGACCGCGACAACCGTTGGGAGCGCGTGAAACTGGCTTACGACCTGATGGTGCACGGCAAGGGCACCCCTTCGCAGAACCTCATCAAGTCGGTACTGGACTCTTATAATACCGGTGTCACGGACGAGTTCATCCAGCCGATTGTAAAAGTAAATAACGAGCAGCAGCCCATCGCGACGATCAAGGAAGGCGATGTGGTGATCTGCTTCAACTTCCGTACCGACCGTGGCCGTGAGATCACGCAGGCACTCACGCAGCAGGACTTCCCGGAGCAGAACATGCACAAGCTCAACCTGCGATACACCACCCTGACCAACTACGACGACACCTTTGTGGGTGTGGAGGCTATTTTTGATAAAGACAACCTGAATAACACCCTTGGCGAAGTAGTGGCCAAAGCCGGCCGCAAGCAGATCCGCATTGCTGAAACGGAGAAATACCCCCACGTGACGTTCTTCTTTTCGGGTGGCCGCGAGGTGCCTTTCGACGGTGAGAAGCGCCTGCTGTGCCCATCACCGAAGGTGGCTACCTACGACCTAAAGCCGGAGATGAGCGCTTACGACATCCGCGACGCCATTGTGCCGGAGCTCCAGCAGCAAACCGCCGACTTTATCTGCCTCAACTTCGCCAACCCCGATATGGTGGGCCATACCGGCGTATTTGAGGCCGCAGTGAAAGCCTGTGAAGCGGTAGACCGCTGCGCTGAAGCGGTGGTGAATGCTGCGCTGGAAAGCAACTATGACGTAATTGTGATAGCCGACCATGGCAACGCGGATTACATGATCAACCCGGACGGCACACCCAACACAGCCCATACCACCAACCTGGTGCCCTGCGTTCTAGTGAGCAACGACTATAGAGGCACCTTGAGGCCAGGAAAGCTCGGTGACATTGCCCCGACCATACTGGAGCTGATGGGTATAGCGCAGCCGTTGGAAATGACGGGCGAATCACTTCTTCAGAAAGCACAGTAATTTGAGCAGCTACCGCATCATCGGACTATTTGCCCTGCTGGGAGGCCTTACGGCTTGCGAGCGCCCTACTCCGCCGCTTGCCGCGGGGCAGGAGCCTGCCTATGACCTGACCTCCTACCTGCAGGAGCAAACGGCCCGCCTGCAGCAGGAGCAGCCGCCGGTGCTGAAATCGGTTATCACCAAGGGGCAGCCGACCGAGACCCTGCAGCTGGAGGAGCTGGACTGGGAAAAGGAGCTGGCCATTTTTCAGGAAGTGGATCTGAGCCGCCCTGCCCTGCGTGACTTTTACAGAGAGGAGCGCCATACCTTGCCCAATGGCAGCACGGTGAGCATTTTCACGAAAGACGCCGAAGCGGCCGCTCCTGTCGACCGCCTGCAGCTTACCGTGTCGCCTTTACAAAAACTGGAGCGCCTTGAAGCGGTGGTGTTAGAAGAGAATTTGCTGTTCTACTCTAAAAGAAACATTAGCCTGACTGCAGAGCCGGGCTCTGGCAACCTTAATGGCTATCGGGTCGAGGGTGTGCAAAAGCTTATTTTCGGGGACTCGCTCCGGTATCGCGTCGATGCGAACTTATAAGCAGTATTTCCATAGCAGCCTTCTGTTGCCTGATTACTTTTTTCAGGTTTAAATTGCGTATATTGCTCTACTAAGCCGCTCAAGTCATGTGCTTTAACTGTACTTGAGCGCCTCTGATGCCTGTTTGATCTGTGCGTATGCGTGTCTGTACCCTGGCCTTTTTTCTCGCTTTTGCCTTTGCCCGGTTGGCCTTTGCCCAAACGTCAGAGCAGGGGCGTGGCTGCAGCACAGAGGCCTACCTGGAGACGCTGAAGCGACAAGACCCGGGCTTTGAGGAGCGAAGCTTGAAGACGCAGCAAGCAGTGCAGCAGCACATACGCCAGCGCCCTGCCGGACAGGCCATGCAGCAGGCCACCATTACCATACCGGTCGTGTTCCATGTCGTGTATAAGAGTGGGAGTGAGAACATCTCTGAGGCGCAGGTGCGCTCCCAGCTCGAAGTACTGAACCAGGACTTTCGCCGCCTCAACGCGGACACCACCAATACCCCGGATTACTTCCAACCTTTCGCCGCAGACACCCGCATTGAGTTTTGCCTGGCCATAGTAGACCCGACCGGCAACCCTACGACAGGCATCACCCGCACGCAGACGACCAAAGAGAGTTTCAGCTATTTTTCTGACCAGATCAAGTCCTCGGCCAATGGCGGTGTGGACGCCTGGGACACCAGGCTATACCTGAACATCTGGATAGGCAACCTGGGTAACAGCAGCATTGGCTACGCCTCTTCACCGGACGCCTCCCCGGGTCGCGACGGCGTGGTGCTGCACTACCGAACAGTGGGAGCGGCCCCACATAATAACAGCTTGTGGGCTTACAACCAGGGGCGAACTGCCACCCACGAGGTAGGGCACTGGCTCGGCCTGAAGCACATCTGGGGAAACGGGATGACCTGCAACGACTCCGACGACATCGACGATACGCCCAATCAGTTCACCCAGACAGATGGTTGCCCGGACGGCATCGAGGTTTCGTGCGACAATGGCCCCTACGGCAACATGTGGCAGAACTACATGGACTATTCGGATGATGCCTGCATGAGCCTTTTTACAAAGGGCCAGGCCGCTTACATGCAAGCGATACTGGAGTCGGCACGCGGGTATATGTTTGCGTCCACGGCCTGCACAGGTGAGTTGCGTTCCCGTTTCAGCACAGCCCAGCCCCAGGACACGCTCTTAGCCCCCGGCGACCAGGTACAGTTTATCGGCTCTTTCTCCGGCTTTAAGCCCACGCAATGGCTATGGCAGTTTGAGGGTGGCACACCGGCCTCCTCCACTGAGCAGAACCCAACCGTGAGGTATAGCCGCCCGGGCAGGTATAGCGTCACCCTCACCACTTCCAACAAGAGTTCAAGCCATACCCTCACCAAAGAGGCTTACATCTATGTGACTTCTGACAAGGTGAAGGTATACCCGAATCCGGCGAAAGGCTATCTCATAGTGGAACAGGTAGCCCGCCAGCAGATACAGCTGGTAGAGTTGCTGAACCGCCACGGACAGGTGCTCCTGCGCGAGCAGGTAGCGGAAAGGGTCATCAGGCTGGAGGTGCAGCACTTACCGGCTGGCATCTACCTCCTGCGCACGACCAGCACCAACGGCACTGCAGTTACAAAAGTAAGTATTGTGAAATAGCAGTAGCTATACCTTAAAAGCCCTCTCCCTGCAGGGTCACCACCACCGTGCGCTTCGAAGCATGATTGCGGTGCTCGCACAGGTATACGCCCTGCCAGGTGCCCATATTGAACTCCCCATCCGAGATCGGCACGGTCACAGAGCTACCCAGCAAAGCAGCCTTCAGGTGCGCCGGCATATCGTCCGGGCCCTCCAGGGTATGCCGGTAATAAGGCGCGTTCTCAGGCACCATGTGGTTGAAGTGGCTCTCAAAATCCTGCCGCACGGTGGGGTCTGCGTCTTCGTTGATGCAAAGGCTGGCAGAGGTATGCTTGATGAAGATGTGCGCTAGGCCCACTTTGTAGTTTTCCAGTTCAGGCAGCTGCGCTGTCAGCAGGTCCGTGATCAAATGAAAACCGCGTTTCACAGCTGGCAAGCGTATCTCTTTCTGAAACCACATAGTTTTGATTTTTGATTGAGTGATGGAGTGAATGAGTGATTTGTTTTTGAGTTGTGAATGAGTGGTTGAGCGATTTAGTGATTAATTCTTCTGGATGACTTTCTGAAAGGGCCGATCGTTATGGTTCATACGCGAATACTTCATCGGAGTAAATTTAGATACAATGCTCTTGTTTCTCTAAGCATTGCGCCACTGATCAAATAACTCACTCATTCGCTCCACCACTCATTCACAACTCAAAAACAAATCACTCATTCACTAAATCAATCAATAATCCGTTCAAACGCTCCGATATCCGGCTTGGTGGAGCTGCGGTTTATACCTTTGAAGTCCTTGCCTATACCTGGCAGGGGCTTAGCAGCGCCGGTGGCAGGGGAGAGGGTGTCGAGGCGGAAGTCCTGCTTGCGGACGTCTTTGAACTTGGGGTCGATGTTGAGCTGGTTGCCGTTGCTATTGAGCGTGCTTTTGTAAGCATCCGTGCGCAGTATGTTGTTGGTTACTTCTGATGAAATATTGCCTTCCAGCAGCACCTCATTTATATAGTTGGATCCATCGCTGGACACGATGCTATTGACCAGCCGTAGCTGTGTGGGCTGGTTCCGGATATCGGTGCCAGGTATAAAGTCGGCGACGACAAATGCAGGTGTCTCGCGCTGCAGCTGGTTCTGATAGTTGACGATGGTGGAGTACAGCACCTCATAGTTGCCACCACCCAGGCCACCAAAGCTATACTGTCCGCAGTTCTGGATCAGGGTATTCACCACTTTCACATCCGAAGTGAAAGCCACGATGCCGTCCAGGAACGCATACTGTATAGCACAGCCTTCCACTAAAGTGCCTCCCTTGCCCGGGTTGCCTATCCGGATACCGCGTATCGTGTTACGGATATCAGCATAGCGGATAGTGTTGTTCTGGCTGCCTGTGAGGATGCGTATGCCTTCCCACTGACCGGGCGCATTGACATAGGCCGGCTCGCGCCGTATACCTGAAAACGTCACTCGCTCCTCTGGTGTGCCTTTCACCTGCAGCGTGCCGTTGATCAGCAGCACGGCTTTGTTCGTGGCAAATATGCGTGTCCCTTTCTCAATGGTGAGTGTAGCTCCCTCGCGCAGCAACACCGTGTCGAGCAGCACATGCGGCTTGCCTGCCGCCCAGGTAGTAGTACCGATCACGCTCTTCTGATGAAACACAGCATCCTGTCCATAGGCTACCAACTTCACGTTTTGCTGGTTTCCGTTAGTCTGGAATAGGATAGAGTCTGCTACCAGAAAAGGCTGATTCTGAGTCGCCGGATTGATGTTGACGCGCACCAGAATGTAGAGGCTGTCCTGACCGCGCAACTCGAGGTTACTGGCAATCGGCGTTTCCCGGCCGTTGATGATTAGTTTGTAAGGAGAGGTGTTAGCGCCGCCCAGGCTGATGCTGCTGATGCGCACGGCATTTTTTTGCGGGTTGTATACCTTCAGTCGCCGCGTCACGCTGCCCTGCGTCACAAACACCGTATCAAACAGCACCGTGTCCGCCGAAAATTGCAGCATCGCGCCCGGGTCGTTCGTCACAACCTCATCTTTGGGCTCACAGCCCACCATCGAGAGCAGGAACAGGAGGGGCAGTATGGCGAGCAGGTATCTCAAGGGTGGTTAAATTGTTGAATTGCTAAGTATAGGTCTAATTATTATTTGCTTTCCTTCAATGAAGTTGCTTCGGTCTCCATGCATAATCGAACTCCTTAGCCTGTGGACCGATATTTCCAAAATTAATGGTTACTGTATTTCCGTTTTTGTTATTGCTGAACTGGCTGTCAAGCATAAGACAGAAGCCAATGATTAGCTCATGATTGCTATCGTCGTCAGCTACTATTTTGTAGTTGTCTCCTTCAAACCACGTCACCATCTCCTTATCCCACCAAGCTATTTGAACATCGTTTTTATACACAGAATGCTTATGCCCTTTGTGCCCGAAGATTTCATACAGGTCGGCTCCGTCCTGGCATTGGTAGTGAGACTTCCAGAGTGAGACCGTACCAAATTCAATTATGCCTCCATCCCATAGCGTAACCTCATACTTCGGGCTGAACCATGACCACTTCTTCCCCATTGTGAGCTTCGCTCGAGAATTCTGATTGTCGAACAGGTGCAGCTTTGGCATAAAGCCTATCAGCTGGGATGATGCAAAATACGTTTGTTCTCCGTTGATAAATATCCTGTACTTATCTCCGAAAGCGATTTTCTTCTGATTTACGTCAATCACCATCCTTTACTAATTCAAGTACCTACCTAACTAATATCTAGACGGTCGATGTGCCATTGAATATACTCGTTAATGATACAATCATCATTTATCGAGTTCACCAAGTTAAAACAAAAAAAGGAATGCAGCGCAGCTTTCGGCTGCACCACATTCCTATATATACCTTGATCAAAAGCGAGATAACTTATTACGCGGTGGCACCTTCTTTCAGGCGTTCGGCGTTCTCTGCTATACGCAGCTCCTCTACGAAATCTTCAATACCGCCATCCATCACGTTAGGCAGGTTGTACACCGTATAGCCTATGCGGTGATCGGTTACACGCCCTTGCGGGTAGTTGTAGGTACGGATCTTGTCAGAACGGTCGCCGCCGCCTACCATGCTCTTGCGCTGGGCGCCTTCGGCTTCGTTCTTCTTGGCCAGCTCCACTTCAAATATACGCGAGCGGAGTACCGCCAACGCCTTGTCGAAGTTCTTGAGCTGCGATTTCTGGTCCTGGCACTGGGCCACTATACCTGTTGGAAGGTGCGTCAGACGAACGGCGGAATAGGTCGTGTTCACCGACTGGCCACCCGGGCCTGAAGAACAGAAAAGGTCCTTGCGGATCTCGTTCATGTCGAGCTCGATGTCAAACTCCTCCGCCTCTGGCAGCACCACTACCGAAGCCACAGAGGTATGGATACGACCCTGTGTCTCGGTGGCCGGTACGCGTTGCACGCGGTGCACACCTGACTCGAACTTGAGCTTGCCGTACACGTCCTCACCAGACACGCCCACAATAATTTCCTTGTAGCCGCCGGATGTACCTTCGGTAGCATCCATCAGTTCCATGCGCCAGCCCATCTTCTCAGCGAAGCGGCTGTACATGCGGTAGAGGTCGCCGGCAAAGATAGAGGCCTCGTCGCCACCTGCTCCCGCGCGGATCTCCATGATGATGTCCTTGCTGTCGTTCGGGTCTTTCGGGATGAGCAGCTCTTTCAGGGTATCCTCCATCGCCTCACGCTGCGGAAGCAGCTCGTCCAACTCTTCCTTGGCCATCTCACGGAAGTCCTCGTCCTTCTCCGTCGAAATTACCTGTTTGGCATTGTCGATGTTGCTCAGGATGTTGAGGTACTTCTTATACTCTACTACTATTTTTTCAAGATCCTTATATTCTTTATTCAGCGACTTGTACTTCTTCATGTCGCTGGCCACATCTGGCTGGATAAGCAAATGGCTTACCTCTTCAAACCGTTGATTAATGGCTTCTAATTTATCTAACATCGCTCTGTTATGGTTTTAAGCTGCAAAGATACTAAATTGGCGTTTAAGTAATAAAACATAAGTGCTGGTTGCAGCTGTAATATTACTTATTTATCCTACTACAAATTTGTATCGAAAGATGTTCAACGCCCGCTCTTTGCTCGTTACTATAACCCTTGCCACTGTATTTATAGTTTCAGGCTGCGACGTGAAAGTGAAACCAATAGAAGGCGGGAAGGAAATAGCCCAGGAACTGGAGCGCCACAAGATCAAGCGCCTCACCCAGCAGGACATCCTCAATGCCGCCCAGAAATACGGAGACTCTGTTGTGGTGGTGGCGGAGCGGTTGCATGTCCAACGGCTGGCGGAGCACCTCGCTCAGGGAGGTATAGCGGCCGCCATACCTTACTGTCAGCCTGAAAACTTTGAGGAAGTGGAGGCCTTGCAGGATAAGTTCGGCGCCATCTCGCGCCGCTTCAGCGAGCGGCCGCGCAATCCGCAGAACGTGGCCAGGGGCGGCACAGCGCAGGCGCTGGCCAGGTATAGCAGCGGCCAGCAGCAAGGGGCAAATGTGGAGGAGCTGGGGCAGGACCAGATCCGCTATACCTCTCCGATCTACCTGCGCGACGAGACTTGCCTTAGCTGCCACGGCACAGTCGGCCAGGAACTGGGCGAGTCCGATTATACCCTGATCAAAGAAAAGTATCCGCAGGACCAGGCCACGGGTTATAAAAAAGGTGATCTGATGGGCATGTGGGAGCTCACCTTCGACAAGATGGACCTGGTTGCCTTCCTCAACGACCAACCCAAGAAAAGCCGTCGTCCACGCTAAACATTTCGCTGTCAGGTTTGTTTCTGGGCCATACAACCGGTTTAAGATGACATATGTCACTGCATTTTACGCCCAAAAGCCTTACCTTTGCACTTAGTTTGATCAGGGCTTATACCTGGTCTGATGTTTAAACTTTAAAAGATAGATATACTATGGCTGTTATAGTAGCAACTGATAACGATTTCGATAACGTACTTAACTCAAACCAGAACGTGGTGGTGAAATACTTCGCTGACTGGTGCGGCAGCTGCCGTTTGTTTGCGCCTAAGTTCAAGCGCCTGTCAGACGACGAGGCTTTTGCCAACGTGGCTTTTGTGGATGTGAATGCTGAGACAAGCCCGGAGGCCCGCAAAGTGGCTGGCGTAACCAACCTGCCCTTCTTCGCTGTTTTCAAGAATGGCAAACTGGTAGACACCGTAGCCGCCAGCAAAGAAGAAGCCGTACGCGATCTGATCACCAAATTGACCGTTTAAAAATGAAGATACCCGTAATAAAGAAACTAGTAGAGACCCAGTCGCTGGACGCCCTGACGGCGGCCGAGGAAGCACTGATGGAGGAGCAACCGCTCGCCATTGAGGTAGAAGGAGACGACGAAGGCGAGCAGCTGACGCACGTGATCGCCGCTGCCTGGATCCTGACCTACATGAACGACAACGGCGTGGACTTTAAGACGGCGCTGCGTGAGTATACCAAGAAGGTGCGCGTTTCCATCAGCTAGCCCTGTGTGGCACCTATAAAAAGCAGCCGGCCCCGAAGCGTAATGTTTCGGGGCCGGCTGCTTTTTATAGTATAGTTATTACTTACGTATTGGTCCTGGAGAAATAATCTTCTGCCAGCTTTCCGCCCATATCAGTACAGATGCCGCGCACATAGTACAGGTAAATGCTGCGGAACACTTCCGACAGGTCATATTTTGCAGGCGGGAAAGAGGCCGGGTTGATCATCATGAAGAACTGCTCCAGAATGATTTTGGTAACCAGTTGCAGGTTGATGTCCTTACGGAAATACCCCTGCAGTATGCCCCTGTTCAGGATCTCGGCGTTTACATGCTGGTTGTTGTCGATCAAGTTCTGCATGCTTATCTGCCAGGCCTCCGGATACTTCTGCAAATCACTGATGTAGACCGGGTTTATCTGTTTGATCGTTTTGGTACCATCCTGCAGGAGCAGCATGATTTCCTCTACGGGATTAGAGGCCATCGCCAGCAATTCCTGTTGTCTTCTGTTTTCCAGCTCTATATCATACAGGATCACCTGCTTCACCATATTCTCCCGGCTCGAGAAAAGCTCATGAAAAGTCGACTGACGTATGTCGAGCTTCCTGATCAGATCTGCGTCCGAATTCGCCTCTATACCTTCCCGCTTGAAAATCTGCAGGAGCTCACCTAATATGGTTTCTAAAAAAGTCATTGAACAGGGTAGACCATCAAGCTGCGGAATAGGACAAATACCTATACGCAATAACAGACCTGATGTATATTTTAAATTTGCTTTCGATGTCTCGCGGGAAACATGCAAATGTAACACAATAAGTTGCGCCCCGCAAACTGCTTAGAGCCGGAGTCAGGCAGATTTACAGTAAGGTCCAGATGCTTATGAAGAAAACGGCCTGCACCAGGTATACATAGGGCGCCAGACGGTTCTCTTTGTATATAGGGGCTTTTTGGAAGTATACCTGAAACAGAAAAGCCAACCCAAGCCACCCCAGGTAGTTAGTCCACGGAATGTGCCCGCCCTGCCAGTCCCAGAAGTCAAAGGCCATGGCCACCGGCTCCAGAAAGAAATCGAGCCCGACCATCAGCAGGGCTGCCACCACGGCCCTGATAAGCCAGTGCATGTCAATCATATTCACCAAATGGCCTGACGTGTAGACGAGCATCAGCCAGTTGAGCCCGATCAGCAGCGGCACGTCCAGCACCTTTATACCTAGTGATTCTCCATAGGCGTAGTCTCCGAACAGCAGACCGGTGTGTATACCTACTACTTCAGCAAAAAAGCCCGCCGACACAATGACCAGCGCAAACAGCAGGAAGGCCGCGTTCCAGCGCCGATGGAAGGAAAAGAGCAGGACATTGGTGAGGATCAGGTTCATGGGGGTGAGCCGCTGAAACTTCTCGGGTTCGCCACTAAACAGGAGCCCCCAAAAGCCCACTGCGTGAAAAATCGTCAATACTCCCAGAGCCACTGCGAAAGCATAGGGCTTCAGGCGCTGCTGCAAAGGTATAGCCGGCTGGTATGGGTGTGTGGTCTCAGGCATGATGTTTTGATCGGTTAACTGATGTTACGACAGGCACCAGGTTACCCACTATACGGGCAGAAAGCAAACACAGCGGTATACCCCCGCCCGGGTGCACACTGCCGCCGCAAAAGTAGAGCCCCTTTAATTTGGAGCTGAAGTTCGGGTGCCGCAGGAAAGCCGCCATGCGGTTGTTGGAGCTGCTGCCATACAGCGCTCCAGCATAGGAAGACGTCTGCCGCTCGATCAGCAAAGGGTCCAACACCTGCTCGCAGACGATCGCCTGGCGGAGGTCGGACTGTAGCATACGGCTCAGCTTGTCTGTCACGGCCTGGCGGGTAGTGCCGACGAGTTGCTCCCAGTCCTGCCCCTGGTGGTGCGGCACGTTTACCATCACAAACCAGTTCTCGCAACCAGCTGGCGCATCGTGCTTCTCCATTTTGGAGGTGATGTTCACATACACGGTTGGGTCGGGGCTGATGGACTTGTGCCGGAAAATGTGCTCGAACTCCTGCTTGTAGTCCTGGCTGAAAAAGATGTTGTGCAGGTGCAGTTCCGGATACTCGCGGGCTATACCCCAGTAGTAGATCAAGGCTGAACTGGAGCGCGGTTGCTGCAGCGTCTGCTCCGGGGCCGGTTGGTCGGGCAGTAGGCGACGGTAAGTCGGCACTATGTCCATGTTGCTCACCACTACCTCGGCGCTATACCTGCCCAGGCTGGTTTCTATACCTGCGGCCCTGCCGTTCTGCGTGATGATTCGCTCCACCCGCTCGTTATACCGGAAGGCCACGCCCAGTTCCTCAGCCAGCTTCACCAAACTGGATGCGATGCTGTAAATGCCACCTTTCGGAAAAAAAGCGCCGATGTTGTGCTCTAGATGCGGAATCAGGTTGAGCGTGCCCGGTGCCTGGTACGGGTCGGAGCCATTGTAAGTGGCAAAGCGGTCGAGCAGCTGCACAAAGCGCGGGTCATCGAATAGCCTGGCGTTGGCGTCGTGCATCGTCGTTGTCAGTCCCAGATCCGACAGGCAGCCCAGCGCCTTGAGCACATCGGCGCTCAGGTAGGTGTCGAGCCGGTGCAGGGACTTGTGCAGAAAAGTGTCGGCTGTGCCCTTGTAGAGACGCGCACTCTTGGCCAACACGTCCCGCACATCCTGCGCGTTTACACCCAATTGCCGTTCTGCTTCAGTTGCAAAGGCCTCCGCATCGGCATACGCCTTCAGGCGGCTGCCATCGGGCCAGAAGTAGTGCGTGATCGGGTCAAGGCGGGTATAGGTAAAGTAGTCAGTGGGGTTGCGGCCAGCCAGCGTAAAGAGTTCATCCACCAGGTGCGGCAGCGTGAACAGCGAAGGCCCTGCATCGAAGCGATAGCCCTGCAAGTCGAACTGGTGCATCTTGCCGCCAAAGGAAGCATTGGCCTCAAACACGGTCACGTCGTAGCCTTTCACCGCCAGCCTGATAGCCGTGGCTATACCTCCTATACCTGAACCGATGATGGCCGCCTTCGTCATATCCGAATGTAAGCAGATTATTTCTTTCCTGCACTTAACTGCGAGGGTGGGGCAAAGGTTTTAGAAAATAGCTGGTATACCTAAAAGAGAAAAACTGAAGCTCGCCACGGCTAAACCTGTATTACCAATAGCTATACCTTTAGAAACACCTTTCTGTAAACTGGCTTCCGCATGCCGAACGCCGCCAGCATGAAGGGGTATAGTATAACATCCAGCGCCTTATACCCGGTGCTATACTCAATGATGTCGTGGATGATGGCGCCACCGCCGTGCTGCTTGACCAGATGCTTGTGCCGCCATTTGCGCAGGGGTGGGGGCACTTCCTGGCCTTCGTCTACAAACCAGGCTGCTTTGTCCGTTATTTCCCGCTCCGTAATCAGGCTGGTCCACCGGAAGGACCTTATACCTGTCTGCAACTTAACCTCCACCACATCTCCCGGCGCGCTGCCATCAAATCGCAACAGCTTCAGCCGCGGGTAGGGCGGCGCCAGTTTCCTGAACAGCTGCTCGTCAAAAGCATGAAATACGCTTAGGTAATCCTGTTGCACTGCTGTCTGGAGGTGAAGGAGCATTTGATTGATGGTTAAATGGCTGAATGGTTAAATTGTTGGTTCGCAGAAAGTACTCTAATTCTGGACTGCTGACATGCTGCAGGTATAACTCATGATAGACAGCGCTCTCCGAAAACAATAACGAGTCCAGCTAAGGTATAGCAGCGGCGGCGCTATGCCTCCGATGTCGTCAACTTAAGGATTTTATGTCATTCCGACCCGGGGTAGGGGCCCTCGTTTTGGGAGAAATCTGGAACATCACTGATACTTTGAAATAATCCAGATCTCTCGATTTTTCGAGATGACAGGTTAGGTTAGAAGCTATTTAAGCTGGCAACAGCGCTATACCTTGTTTGCTATACCTCTTTACCCGTTTAACCATATCAGGAGCCAAATGTTGCTGCTCCCTCTTGGCTATACCTATACCTGCAAAAAAGCCGCAACATGTAGCATGCTGCGGCCTTGGCAAAATCATTCACTCTCGAACCAACAATTTAACCATCAACCATTTAACAATTCACCCTTAACTCAACAGATTGTCAATATCCTCTTTGGTCAGGCTCTTGATAATGTTTTCGTCGGTGCTGATCAAATCGGTTACAAGTTGGATCTTACGGTTCTGCAGCGCCAGGATTTTCTCCTCTACGGTGTCTTTGGTAATGAATTTATACGTGAAGACCTTGTTCTGCTGCCCAATGCGGTGGGCCCGGTCCACGGCTTGCGCCTCTACGGCTGGGTTCCACCACGGGTCCAGGATGAACACGTAGTCTGCCGCAGTCAGGTTGAGGCCAACGCCGCCGGCTTTCATCGAGATCAAAAATACCTGAATGCTCGGGTTGTTCTGGAACAATTCCACCTGCTGCTGCCGGTTTTTGGTGTTGCCGTCCAAATAAGCGTACGTTATCCCCTTCTCGTCCAGCACCTGCCTCACAATTTCCAAATGCTTCACAAACTGACTGAACACCAATACCTTATGGCCTTTTGCCACGATGCTCCTGGTCATGCGTATCACCTCTTTCAGCTTACCCGACTCGCCTTCATAGCCCGGATCGGTCATGTAAGGGTGGTTGGCAATCTGGCGGAGCTTCATCAAACCCTGCAACAGCATAAACTGCGTGTTGCCCGGCCCTTTTTCTTCCAGGCTGGTCAAAATCTTGTTGCGGTAATACGACTTGGTTTCCTCGTAGGCGTGCTCCTGCTCCTCTGTCATCTTGCAGAAGGTGGTGTGCTCTATCTTGGGCGGCAGCTCGCGGGCCACCTGCGACTTGTGTCTGCGGAGTATGAACGGCTTGATGAGCGCGTGCAGCCGGCGGGTCTTGTGCTCGTCCTTCTGCTTCTCTATCGGCTTCAAAAACTCTTTCCGGAAGAAATGCTGGTTACCCAGCAGGCCCGGGTTGATGAATGACATCTGTGACCAAAGGTCCATGGTGCTGTTCTCAACCGGCGTACCCGTCAGGATCAGGCGATGGCGCGACTTCAGGGAACGAACCGCTTTTGAGGTATTGGAATCCGGGTTTTTGATGGCCTGCGACTCGTCCAGGATGATGTAGTCGAAGTAGTAGGTCTTGAGCAATTCCGTATCGAGCCGCACGATGCCGTAGGAGGTCAGCACCAGGTCGTAGTCCTTGAACTGCTCCACGTTCTTCTCGCGGTAGGTACCGGTATAGGTGAGGATACGCAGTTCCGGCGTGAATTTCTGCGCCTCGTTCAGCCAGTTGTAGATCAGCGAAGTAGGCATCACCAACAGCGTAGCGGACTCGGCGCCGTTTTCTTTGCGGTGCTGCAGCATGGCCAGCGTCTGCACGGTCTTGCCCAGACCCATGTCATCGGCCAGACAACCCCCAAACTTAAAGTCCTTCACGAAGTGCAGCCAGTTGTAGCCCGCCTTCTGGTAAGGTCGCAGTTCGCCCTGGAAGCCCACTGGCAGCGGTTTGTCTTCTATTTCATCGAACCCGCGCAGCTTTTCCAGCTTGCGCGTCATCGTCACTTGGGCCAGGTTGCCGTTTTGCAGATCGTTTACCAGCGCCATGTGGTGCTTGCGCAGTGTCAGCTGGTGCTCCCCCTCCGAGAAGGCAAACAGCTCGATGTACTGCGTAAACCACTCTTCAGGTATGATCGCCACCTGTCCGTTCGGCAATACGTACTCATTGTTGCGGGTCAGGATGTGGTTTTTGAGCCTGATGAACGGCACTTCAAACTCACCGAAACGCACAGTGCCGTGTATATCGAACCAGTCGTTGTTTTCGGTTATCCCTACGTTGACAGAGATTTCGCCAATGAAGTAGTGCTTCGTGCTTTTCTCGGACTGCTCCACCGTAAAGCCGAGCTGCTCCAATGCCTGCAGGTTGTGGTTGAGCCACGAGAAAGCAGCGCTCTTGTCCAGCACGGCCTGTCCGTTCTTCACCTCCAATTCGCGCTTGGCAAGCTCCTTTACATACTCTTTTTCATATACCGCATCGCGCAGCAGCTTGTGGAAAATGTAGGAATCCTCCGTCTTTTCCATGCTCACACTAATGCGCTTGGCATCCTGGGCCTCCACCATGTGGTCGCCATACCTGAACGACAGGTTAAACAGGATCTTGTCGGCTGCGGCAGCTTTGTCCACTTTGCTGGCTTCACTGCCGCCGTTACTCAACAGCGCAGACACATCAGCCGACTTGATTTCGGAGAAGTTCAAGTGCGGTTTGGGCCTGAACTGCTGCGGTTTTATCTCGAACCCATTAGGCTTCACGTCGAAGGACTCCACCAACGAGGTCACAAATTTGCGGTAGTAATTTTCCTCTACTGAGCGCGGAATCAGGATAAACTTCTTATTCAGGAAAGGCTGCAGCTTCTTCCCGTCAATACCACTCTCGAAACTATAGATGATGCCGTCCACCATCAGCCAGGCCGGTTCGTAGCAAATCAGGGCGGCATTGCGGTACTGGAAGTTAAGCTTCTCACCCTTGTACCTGACGGTGGGGTAATAGTGGGTGTTGTCGGCGTTTCGGTGCAGGTGAAAGCGCACGGTCGCTTTATCGGCCGCTACCTGAATCTCTTTCCAGGTAGGATCGCCGTCTTTGCCCATTATAAACGTGCGTCGGTCCTGGAGCATTTCCAGGATCTTGTTCATGCGCACCTGCATGTAGTGGGTGATCGCCTCCTGCAAGTTTTTGTCGCCCTTTTCGGGGTCGTATACCTTCAGGAAAAAATCAACGGCGGAGAGTTTCTTATTGGAGAACTTCTTCAGGACGGTGTCCTGCTGAATCTGGTCGATCAGGTCGATCAACTTAAAATCTTTGGCATCGAGGCGAGCGGAGAACTCCTCGGCGTTTTTGGCAGAAATATTCTGGTGCTGTAAAGTCAGCTGGCCCTTGGTATTAATCTGCACCACAAATGATTCGAACAGGTATCCCAGGTACTCGTGCTCGAACAGGGAATAGATTACCTGAAACGGCTGTGTGGTGTATACTTTCATACAGGTACAATTTTAGGACTCCAAATTTATCCAAAAAACACCTGATTTCCTACCTGAAACGCTTGAAAATGGCGCCCGGAATCAAAATATTTTCATATTCCCAGCACCCTATTACCAGTTGTAACACATTAAAGACTTTTAATCTCAATATATAGGAGTCCCTATATATTGATGTTCACGCTAAAGTCCTTTCTCCAGCCCCAATTCGCCTCTCACCACCTCCGACTGATCAACTTTCACCAGGCTAATCGCATCATCTTGAACCAGGAAATCGTTCTCCTCCGTCCACTGCCAGGAAACATTCATGGGCACGTTCACGCCGCTTGCACTAAACCATACCTGAATCTTGTCCCCTTGGGTAGTCAGGTATACCTCGTTGAATGTTTGCTGGCTGGAGGCAGTAAAGGGTACCCGCGGGCAGGAGGCCAGGCGGGCCAGCACGTCCTGATCGTTTCGAAACCAGTTTTGCAGAAAGCCAAGGTGTTGGTCGGAGCACTGGTAACCCAGGTCTAGCGCCGTGAGTGCCCTGCATTTCAGGTTGCTGAGTTCCTCGTTCGCCTCACCATCCCACTCGCACGCACTACCTATAAAAGTAACGACATAGCCCAAAGCCGCCCGTTCAGCATCGGTCAGCTGATCAGCTAATGCCTGGTCGATCACAATCGTGCTCACTGAGTCCTGCAGTCCGGCGTCGTATACCTGCTCACGCCACAGGAAACGGATTTTCCTATTAGCAGAGGTATAGGCTTCTGTTTCGGTTAGCGGTATACCTGAGGCAACTTCTGCGATAGCTGTATCAGTCTCCACTGTGGAGCAGCCGGACACGAGAAGCAGGAAAAGCAGTAGCAGAGCTTTCATGATAAGGGGTTTGAAGCTCGAAGCGAAAGGGAATAGGAGCGGCTATACCTTACAGGTTGTCGCGCACGGACATGGCAGCCGCTTTGCGGGCAGGGCGTATGGACACCAGCATGGTAATGATCACAATAGCGGCCCCCGTCAGCACAAAGTCCATCAACACAAGCTTGACAGGGTAGGAGTCGACGACCGACGTGGCCATACCCATCGAAACAATGCCGAAGGTCTGCTGAAGGTTGGCGATCAGCATTCCCAGCGACAGACCGTACGAAGCCCCGATAAAGGCGACCAGCGCCCCCTCAAACAGGAATATGTTGCGGATCTGCTCTTTTGTAGCGCCCATGGAGGCTAGCACGGCAATGTCCTTTTTCTTGTCGATCACCAGCATGGAGAGGGAGAAAAAGATGTTGAGCGAGGCGATGAGCAGAATAAAGGCGAAGGTGATGAACACAAAGAGCTTCTCGACCTTGACGGCACGCAACAGGCTCGTGTGTTGCTCGTCGCTGTTCTGTACCAGGAAGCCCTCGCCCAGCACCTTCTGCAAGGCGCGTTTCACCGTCTCAATGCGTTGCCCGTTCTCTACCTTGATCTCGATGGCCGTACGCCGCCGGCCGTACTCCATGAGTTCCTCCGCAAACTGGATGGGCACAAACACATAGGCGTCGTCGTACTGCCGCTCGATGGCAAACACCCCGCCAGGCGTTATCTGCAATGATTTGAAAGCTCCTTCGGGGTTGAGTGGATTGAACTTGGTATTGCGCGGGTACATGAACTGCATGTTCGTGAACTCATTGCTCGTCCGGATGGATAGCTGGTACTGCACCCCCCGCCCGACCAGGGCATAGTAATTATCGTTGGCATACAGGTTATAGTGACCCTCCACCACCGAAGAGCCAATTTTGTTCTGCTCAAAGAAGTTTTCGCTCACGCCCTTTACCTTCACCACCATTTGGCGGTCGTTGTAACGCAGCAGCGCATTGTCCTCGATCACCTCTGTCACCAGTGCCACGCCAGGCGTGCGGCGTATGCGGTTCATAAACTCGGTATCCGTCTCAAAAGACTTGCCTTCCGCAGCCGATATCTTCAGGTTTGGGTCAAAGCTGGTGTAGATGGTCCGGATAAGGTCTTCGAGGCCGTTGAACACCGACAGCACGATGATGAGCGCCGCCGTTCCCACCGCCACCCCGATCATGGCAATGTTGGAGATAATGCTGATGATGTTCCTCTTCTTCTTAGAGAAAAAATAACGCTTCGCTATGAGATAAGGGACGTTCATTTAGCAGGTATAGGCGCTTAGGCTAAAGGTTGATTGTTGATTGTTGATTGTTGATTGTTGATTGTTGATTGTTCTTACAAAAAATAATTTTGTTGGCTGGCGGCTATACCTTGTTGATGTGACATCTGGTCTTTGATCTTTTCCTGCCTTCCCAGCAATTTAATTATTTGTGGGATCAACAATTTAACAATCAACAATTAGCAATTTAACCATTTAACAATTAAGCCATCAACAATTAAATTTATTTCCAGGCTTTCACGATCAGGCCGGTGCCAGAGTCGTGCTTGCCGTTCACATCAAGCCAGTTTAATACCAAACTGATCGGAAACGTGATCAGATAATAGAATGGCAGCAGAATAAAGAACGCCTTCGATGTATTCAACATCAGGAGCGGGTACTTCATGGACAGCCGCCACGAGATTTGCCCCGGCTTGCCATAAGAATAACGTGCCTCCACTTTGCTGAAGCCGGCCGAGAAAAGCTTGTCCTGAATTTCGCGGATATTATAACCGTCGCGTACGTGTTCCTCTATAAACGACGTTTCATCGTCGCCGTGCACGTCCGAGCCTCCCTGGTCAGAGGGGGTGGAGATCACCAGCATGCCACCCGGCACCAGCGATGCCTGGAAGTTACGGAACACTTCCACATCCTCCAGAATATGCTCCATCACATCCACTGACAGGATCAGGTCGTAGGTGTTTTCCTCGCGGTACTTAACCAGATCGCCAATACGAAACAGCACGTTCTGCCGCCCGATGGCTCTGAAAAAGCGGTTGCTGTCAGAAATCTGCTCTTCCTTCACGTCAACGGCCAGTATGCTCCACTTGCTGCTCTGGCTCGAGAGCCAATAGGTATACTGTCCGAAGCCGGAGCCCGCATCGAGTATGTGCTGCTCTGAGTTTTTGCGGTTGGCGGCCCACTCGCGCAACTCCTTGTGCACGTGCCAGGCACGCAGCAGGAGCAGGTCCAGCAGGTTGTAAAATACGCGGCGCAGGAAAGGGGTCTTGTTAAAAACATCGCCCAGCACGCGTTTGATCGGGTCGTACTGCATAAGGGTGTTGCTGCTTCTTAGCGGGTATAGGTGTCGTCCTCCTCGTCTTCCTCGGGAGCAGGCGGTATGTCGAGGTTGGCAAATAGTTTGTCGATCTTAGCGGAGTACTCAGCGGTATCGTCCAGAAAGAACACGAGCTCAGGCACTACCCGTACCTGGCTCTTAATACGCTGCGCCAGCAGGTGGCGGATCGTCTTGGTATTGACCCGCAGTTCCTGCAGGAGCATCTCGTTGCCGTCCTTGGCGTTCATCACGCTCAGGTATACACGCGCCAGTCCCAGATCGGGCGACACACGCACTACGCTTACCGATATATAGGCGCCTCCGAACAAGTGTGGCACTTCCCGCTGGAAGACCTCTGCCAACTCCTTCTGAATAAGGCGCGAAAATTTCTGTTGTCTTTTACTTTCCATATTGAAGATGCAAATATCATATTAATTTCGCATTTTTACCCCAATTGTGCCGTACTCATTTCGGCCCAGGCTGGTGTATAGTTCTTTCTAACTCCGTCTTCCTTTGATTAGTTACTTCCGAAGCATACTGCCTTCCCGCTTATTTTTGCTGGTATTACTGTTCCTGGCTATCCGGTTGCCTCTTCTCTTTTTGGGTATACCTGCTACCTCATCTGAGCTGCTGCATATGCTGGTAGGGGAGCGCATGGCGGGTGGTTTTGCCATGTACAGCGATATTTACGACACCACAGCACCGCTTTCGGCCTTCGTATACTGGACGATCGATGTGATAGCGGGGCGCTCATACCTGAGTTACCGGATCGTGGCTACGCTACTGCTGCTCTTTCAGGCGATCATGTTCAATGTGACGCTCAACCGGCACCAGGTATACGCCGGCAAGGGCTACATTCCGGCCTTGCTTTACCTGCTTATGGGCAGCCTTACGTTTGAGTTTGACATGCTGACGCCGCTATTGATCGGCAATACGTTCCTTATTCTGTCGCTCCCTTATATAATCACCATCTCGCGGGAGGGTTTTGAAAACAACCGCCTGTTTGTCGGGGGCTTTATGGTGGGACTTGCGGCGCTCAGCTACCTGCCACTGGCCCAGTTTCTGCTGGTGGCGGCCTTTGGGGTGGTACTCTTCGCCTCCAACACATTCAGAAGCTTCCTGCTGATGCTGTGCGGCTTTGCCTTCCCATATGCCGTGCTGTTTACCTACTACCTGTACACCAACACAGCTTCTCAGTTTGTGGAAATGCACCTGCTGCAGTCCTGGCAGTTTGGCATCAACCCTTTGGTACCGCCGGCACACCTGGCCCTGGCGCTGGCACTTCCCGCAGCCATCCTGCTCCTCTCGCTCATCAGCACCACTTCGCTGCCGCAGCGCCTCGTGTTCCAGGGCAAGTTTCAGCAACTCATGACGGTATGGCTCGTGGTGAGCGTTTTGGTGTTGGTGACACGTCATGAACTGTCAGTTGGCTCATTTGTGGTCATACTGCCTCCCATTGCCTATTTTGGCGAGTTTCTGTTTACAAGCCGCATCAAGAAGTGGATATTGAACCTGCTATTTTTTATCCTGCTGGGTGGGGTGTTGCTCATCCGCTACCGGCAACCCCTGGGTATAGCGTCCTTTGTGAAGATAGATGACTCCCAATTACTGCTTCCGGAGGGCGGTGCGAGCGGAGAAGTTAAAGGCAGCTCTGTTTTGGTGCTGGGCGACGACCTGAGCTACTATGAGCATAACAAGCTGGCGACGCCATACCTGAACTGGCAGCTGTCGCAACGCCACTTCGGCCGACTCAATGAGTACCAGGCCGTGTATGATCTCTACCAGAATTTCCGCCAGGAGACTCCGGAGTACATTGTAGACCAGGTGGGACTTATGCCGCAGCTGAAACACAAACTGCCGTCCGTTTTCGAAGGCTATGCACCCACGAAAACAGCGGCAGTCTATAAGAAAGCCCGCTAAACAGGCTATACCTGACTTAGCAAACCGGAATCTTGTCTACCCGGTTCTGGTGGCGTCCGCCCTCAAACGCTGTCTCCAGAAACACGCGTGTCATATCAGCGGCTACCTCCTGCGACACAAAGCGGGCAGGTATACAGAGGATGTTGGCATTGTTGTGCTCCCGGGAAAGTTTGGCCAGCTCGGTCTGCCAGCAAAGGGCCGCCCGTATCTCCTGGTACTTATTGGCTGTCATGGCCACCCCGTTTCCGCTGCCGCAGATCAGGATTCCAAAATCAGCTTCTTTGTTTACCACAGCCTTCGCAAGCGGGTGCACATGATCCGGATAGTCCACCGAAGCGTCTGATCCAGGACCGAAGTCTGTTACTTCATGACCGGCTGCCGTTAGCTGTTCTTTCAGCAGGTTTTTGTAAGTAAAACCGGCATGGTCGCCGCCAATCGCTATTTTATATCCCATTGTTCTAAGCGTTATTTTCGTTCAGTTTTTTCAAATCGCGTTTGATAATCCTTCTCGATACACCAATACTTACTTCATACAGGATGATCAGTGGAATGGATATGATCATCTGACTGACCACATCCGGAGGAGTGATGACCGCTGACACAATTAAGATTACGACAATGGCATGCCTTCGGTACAGCTTCATCACTTCCGGCGAGAGCAGGCCTGCTTTGGTGAAGAAATACACAATGACAGGCAGCTCAAACATGATGGCACAAGCCAGGCAGAGCGTCGTGAGCGTAGAGATATAGGAGCTAAGGTCAAACTCGTTGAGGATAGACGGATCTACCTGATAGCCTGCCAAAAAGTTGATCGAGATCGGGGAAACCACATAGTAGCCAAACAGCAGGCCCATCGCAAACAGGATCGATACCCAAAACACAGCGCCACGCGAGCTCTGCTGCTCCTGCGGATACAGGCCAGGTTTCACGAATCGCCAGATCTCCCAGAAGGCATACGGGAAGGCGCAGGCCAATCCCAGCACCAGCGACACCATGATGTGCATGGAGAACTGCCCACTCATCTGCCGGCTTTGGATGGTGAAACCCAGATCCTCTATGCACAGCACATCGGAGCCTATCCACTTTCCAACATCGCACATAAACCGATAGCTCAGGAAGTCTGTGCGGGAAGGGGCCAGGATAATATCATGAAAAACAAAGCCTTTTGCCAAAAACGCGGCAACGGCAAAAATCAGAATAGAGGCGAGTGAGCGGATGATGTGCCACCTTAACTCTTCCAGATGATCCACAAAGGACATCTCCTGCTGCGGCTCTACTCCTCCTTCTTCCAGGTACGGTTGGTCCATCAATCGTCGCTCTTAGATACTCTTGTGGTGTGATTAATAAGCAAAAAGTGGGTAGTCTTTCATCCAGCTGTTTACTTCTTTGCGCACCGCGTCTATTTTGCTTTCGTTTTCGTTGTTTGTCAGCACGTCATCGATCAGCTCCACAATGCGGGCCATATCCGCCTCCTTGAGACCGCGCGTTGTTATGGCAGCCGTTCCTACTCGCATACCTGAGGTCACGAACGGCGACTTGTCATCAAAAGGCACCATGTTCTTGTTGATGGTGATATCTGCCTTAACGAGTGTGTTCTCGGCCAGCTTGCCGGTTATACCTTTGGTGCGCAGGTCGATCAGCATCATGTGGTTGTCTGTGCCTCCAGAGATGATGTTGTAGCCACGCTCCACGAAGGCAGCTGCCATGGCCTGTGCATTCTGCTGCACCTGCTTGATATAGCCCATATAGTCATCAGACAAGGCCTCGTAGTAAGCCACTGCTTTCGCCGCGATCACGTGCTCCAGCGGTCCACCTTGCGTGCCTGGGAATACGGCGCCGTCCAGCAAAGAAGACATCATGCGGATTTCGCCTTTCGGAGTTTTGATGCCAAATGGGTTTTCAAAGTCTTTGCCCATCATGATCATACCGCCTCTTGGTCCGCGCAGTGTTTTGTGCGTGGTCGTGGTGATGATGTGGCAATGCTCAAATGGGTTGTTCAGAAGGCCTTTGGCGATCAGTCCGGACGGATGGGAGATATCCGCCATCAGCAAGGCGCCTACCTCGTCGGCGGCGGCACGCAGTTTTTTGTAATCCCAGTCGCGGCTGTAGGCAGAAGCACCACAGATGATTAGCTTTGGCTGCTCACGACGCGCTGTCTCTACCACTTTGTCAAAGTCGATCAGGCCTGTTTCCTGCTCCACGCCATAGAAACTTGGCTGATACAGTTTGCCCGAGAAGTTAACAGGAGAACCATGCGTCAGGTGACCGCCATGCGACAGGTCAAAGCCCAGGATCTTGTCGCCTGGCTGCAATACGGCGAGCATCACAGCGGCGTTAGCCTGCGCACCAGAGTGCGGCTGCACGTTGGCCCAGCTAGCTCCAAACAGCTCCTTAGCCCGATCGATCGCCAGCTGCTCTGACTGATCCACAATCTCGCAACCACCATAGTAGCGCTTGCCCGGCAGGCCTTCGGCGTACTTGTTGGTCATGACGCTGCCCATCGCCTCCATCACCTGATCCGAAACGAAGTTCTCGGACGCGATCAGTTCGATGCCGTGGGTCTGGCGTGCTTTTTCTTTTGCAATCAGGTCAAATATGGCTGTATCTTTCTGCATGGCTTCTTTGTTTTTATATTCCTTCAAAATTAAAGCTTGCGCCTGAATAAACCAATGTTTCAAATGTTTATATGAGGAAGGGACAGGTATAGCGGTGGTCATTCCTGCTCTTGGCTTGTATATTGGATTTTGCTATACCTGTACCGGGCGCGCTATACCTATGTATGATTCGCTATACCTGAGCGCAAAAAAAGAAGGCCCGCCAATTTGGCGGGCCTTCTTTTATAATAGGTGAGCTTTGGGTCTACTGCTTCATCAGTTTTACCTGCTCCATTTTACCGTTGAACTCTGTCATCAGGATGTAGATACCTGTTGGTAGGTTGTTGTTCAGGTTCAGAAGGATGGTGTTCTCACCTTCCTCGATGTCGTAGCTCAGGTTCTGTACGGCTGAGCCATTCATGTTCACGATACGCACATTCAACTTACCTGCTCTGTCGGCGTTGTATACCAGTTTAGAGTCAGCGTTGATTGGGTTAGGATACACTCTTGGGCCAACTGCCAGGTTCACGCCGTTAGACGATACGGCCACCACTTTGCTGTAATCGGTTGTACCATCCAGGTCTACTTGCTTCAGTCTGTAGTAACGTGTGCCGTTGAAGTTGCCTTTGTGGTTGAACTGATAGTCATGACGAAGCGAAGTCGTGTTCACTTTGCTCTTCACTTTGCCTACAGCCTTAAACTCACCTTTCAGGTCTTCTGTCATCTGCACTTCGAAGTAGTCGTTATCCAACTCAGAAGCTGTCGCCCATGTCAGTTGAACACCGTTGCCTTCTTTTCTGGCGTTGAAAGCGATGAGTTCTACTGGGAGTGGGATGATTTCAGACTGTAGGGTTACAGTAGCTGTCATTGCTTCTAATGAAGTATGATTAGCAAGTACTGTCTGTCTACTGCTCTCATCATTCGCAACTGCTGTGCTATTATTTCTAGCATAAACAACCTTTGTCAAGTTACCGTTTTCGTCTGCTGAAAGCGTCATACCTGTCGTCCAAGCATCTTCTGCAGTTGAGTTAGGATCAAGTGAAAGCAGATATGGCATGTTCTCACTTAAGGAGATAGTTAAGTTTTGTCCCACTGCGAGGTTGGTTGCCGTTACAGTGTAGTTCTTAACCTCGTAATTCCACACACCATTTGTTTCAGTCGCTGCTTTGAAGCTTAGCACTGTAGGGCTAACTGTAATATTCGGTCTTATGATTTCAAGCATATCTTCGCTCGTATCAGTGCCTACTATAGTTGTTACAGTTACTACAGCTGATCTAGGTGTTGTTCTTGGCACAATCATTTCCAAGGTGTGCTGACTCTCCTCGTAATAGCCAAATACATTTGTGCTGCCTATTCTCAGACCTTGCACACCTACTAAGTTGTAGCCTCTTACATTTATAGTTTCAAGCAGACGAGCAGGTCTGTCAGCATCAATAGCGCTATTGTCGGAGGCTCTTTCGAATCTTACTACTACTGGGCTGGTTACTGTGTACACGTCAACTTCAGTATCTCTCGATTCAGCCGTAGTAGTTGAACTTACTTCATTTGTCAGTGTAATTACTCCTGTAAGCGCGTTGGCTGGAACTTCTACTGTAATTGAACGAGCAGTCACAAGGTCCTGTGATTTAACTTCTGCAGTTAGCTCAATTTGACTAGCAAGTGGAGCAGGAACAGCCTCACCACCATGACCTTTGAATGACACTTTTATCATGCCATTAACTGCAATCAGGTTCTCGCCAGTAATAGTTACAATTGAGCCAGATGGTCCTTCTTTCGCATTAAAGTCATACACAATCGGCGCTTTCACTACTCTGAAGATTTGAGTACTTACCACAGTAGTTCCTTCTCCACCTCCAAAAGGAGTGGTTACCGCTATTTTACCGATTGTAGCTCCTACTGGTACTTTAACGGTTATAGAAGTTGAGGTTACTGTTGGGTTGACAGCTTCTACTTCATCTTCTTCTCCATCAATACCCAAGAAAGTTACTTTAGTGGCGTCATCGAAGAATGTACCGTTGATAATCAACTCGTCACCTACAAGACCAACTACTTTGCTCAGGCTAGTGATAGTTGGCGTACCAAGAACAGTGATTGTACCAGCTGCTCCAGAAGATTGTCCTGTGCCGCTCTCGCTGCCTACTCTAACAAAGTAATCTCCCGCCGACATATTTGCTGGAATATTGGCAACAATTACATCTTCGCCTGCCTCGTTTGCACTTGGTGTTAAGGTGAAATTTGTTAGTGGTGTTACAGTTCCATTAGTACCTGTTCTTACTAGAGATAACGTAGGGTTGGCACTAGTAACTGCTCCATTCCAATATTCGTCGAAGCGTGTACCTTTTATCGTAATAGTGTTTACGCCAGCGTATACTCTTCTGTCTGCAGGGCTTTCTTTACCTGTTTCGAAGACATTAGAAATTACTGGCCTATATATTGTAAATACGTCTGTACTACCTGTGCCACTTGTTGAGGTTACTGATAATGTATTTGTTGTATTGTGGTTGATTACTGGCGCCACGAAGGTGATAGTACCTGTGCCTTTCACCGTATCAGTTAACTCAACATTATAACCAGTAATTGGAATGTTACCATAGGACATACTTCTTATGTTGATAAAGTTTGTACCTGAGATTGTTACCGTTTGGCCTGCATAAACTGCTGTAGGTGTAACAGATGATAACACAGGAGCAAGTACATTAAACTGTACTGGCTCACTTTCGCCGCTACCAGACATAACTGTTACACTACCTGTTCTGGCAGAACCTGGTACTGTCACCGTAATGCTAGTGCCTTCTGGCGAATAGTTTGTAGCTTCAACCTGTGCTCCATTGAACTTAACAATTGGCGCTTTCACATCCTCGCCACCTTCATTGTTATTCAATGTTTCATTCCAGTATTGCGTAAACAATTCCCCTGTAATCGTTAATACTGTTTGGGCTGCGTAACCTTCAGTAGCACTGATGCTGGCTATCTTAGGTTCTTTCACAGTATAGTCATCAGCACTCACACCTGAACCAGCAGGAGTAGTTACTGTGATCTTACCTGTTCCTGCATCAAACGGCGCCTTAACAGTAATCAACTGGAAGCGGTCAGCTTCAGTGCTGCCTTCAACTTCGTCTACTACAGTTATACCTGTAGTAATCTTCTTTCCGTTAAAGTCAATTTCTGTTGCATTGGTGAAGTATTGACCTCTAATTGTAACCAGCTGGTCCGCATAGCTCTTAAATGGAGATGCAGTGTTGTTTGTGAATGTGATGGCAGCAGGTGTTGGAACTATAAAGTTCGCATAAATTGCTTCACCAGCATCTGCAGTAACTACTAAGGCACCAGTAGTAGCCGTAGTTGGTACTGTTACTGTAAGCACGTCGAATGTTTCATTAACTGCAATATCCGCTGTAGCAACTGCCACACCATTAAAGGTAACAGACGTTACATCAATGAAGTTGGTACCTGTGATGGTTACCACTGTTCCACCAACGCCGCTGTTAGGGTTAACTGTTGCGATGGTTGGTGCAGGTATAACAGTGAAAATTTGGTCTTCTGCTGTTGTAAACACTGAATTCTCACCTTCGAACAGAGATAATCTACCAGTTGTAGCACCTTCAGGCACTTTCACTGTAAGTGTTCTACCTTCAGCGTTTGGCGTTACTGCTGCTTTTGTTCCATTGAAGGCAACCTCTGTCACATTCTGCATCAACCAGCCAGTAATTGTTACGTCATCACCTACTTTACCGGTAGTAGGGGTGAAGCTGAAGATTTCTGCAGTTGTTGCAACTACATATGTATCTGTGCTTGGCTCGCTTGATCCGGCTGCATTCGTTACTATCAGGTTACCTGTAACAGCACCTGCAGGAACCGATACTTTCAGCTGAGTAGGAGTAACGTCTCTAGCTGGCGCATCAACACTGCCTTCTGCACTTGCAAAAGATACCGTAATATTTTCGCCGTAGAAGTTTGTACCAGTGATAACAACTTCACTGCCCACGATGCCTCTTTCCTCAACAAATGAAACAATAGTAGGCGTTTTGATTACCGTGAAGTTTACAGGCTCGCTGTTGCCAGATGCGTTTGTGATAACGATAGGCGAGATAACAAGTGCTTCCTCTGGAACTGTTACTGTAATCTGATTATCCGATACAACTGTGAAGCCTTCTGTACCTTCTGTCGCTGCTGGTATTACTACACCGCCAAAGTTTAGTGATGTTGCGTTGTCGAAGTTATAACCATTTATTGTTACTGTGGAAGCAACCACACCCATAGTTGGCGTGATAGACTGCACTACTGGGCGAAGAATCACTTCAAACTCAACTTCAGAAACAGCGGCGTCAACAGAGTTTCTAACGAGCAGCTTACCTTTGCTAGCTGTCGCACCTGTTGGTACACTGAACACAAGCTGTGTTTCGCTGTCGTTAGGTGTTGTAAAGGTTACTCTTGCATCGGTATCTTCTTCTGTATTGTTATCTCCAAGGAAAACAACCTCTGTTACATACTTCAAGTTTGTGCCTTTCAATGTTATCTCTTGACCAATCGGACCTTCATTAGGTGTAAAGGCTATGATGGTCGGCGCGAGCACCACATCAAATGTTCCGTTCCAAACACCAGTACCACCAAGTGGTGTCGTTACAGACACAGTGCCTGTAGTGGCTTCGTTAGGTACAGATAGAGTGATTACACTGCCCGTATTTGAAATGAAGTCCGCTGCGGCTACTGTACCATTACCAATTTTAACAGATTCTGCATCTTGGAAGTTAGATCCTGTTATAGTTATTTGAGCATTTCTTTCACCATATATTGGGTTTACTTCAGCAATAACAGGAGCTGGCACAAACTCAAACTCTTGTGAGCTTGTCGCTGATTTTTCCCCTGGAGCAATTAACTGCAGGAAGCCAGTGGCTGCACCTACTGGTACAGTTACTGTCAACTCAGTATCCGTAATAGCAACTAGGTTAGTACCATCAACACCTTCGCCTTCAGCACCAGCGAATACCACGCGGCTTACGCTTGCCAGGTTTTCACCAAAGATAGTGATTGTTTTCCCTGCACCTGTTTTGGTTGGGTTGAACTCTACTGGGGCTTCACCTTCAACGATTACACGCGCTACAAAAGCTGGCGCTGGCACTTCAAATGGATCGGCGCTAGTTGCTATACCCGCAGGGCTTGTCACAGTTATTGGACCTGTGCTCGCGCCAAGTGGCACGGTTACCGTTATTTCGTTATTTGTTTCATTAACTGTGAAGCTTGTTACAGCGACACCATTAAACTCAACTTTCGTCACATTGTGGTAGTTTTCACCCGAGATGATTACTTCTGTTTCAAGAGCTTCTCCAAAAGCAGGAGAAAAGGTTATGATAGTCGGCTCTGGCACATCGAACGCTATACTTTCTACACTACCCGCTGGAGTGGTCACAGTTATCGGACCTGAACTAGCCAAGTTAGGTATAGTAGCGGTAATTTTGCCGTTGTGATTAACAGTGAATGTCGCGGCTGCTCCATTAAAAAGCACTTCTCTTGCATCGATGAAGTTGTTGCCAAACAATTCTACCGTAGCACCTGCTATACCTGAGATTGGTGAGAAAGGAGTGGTTGGGTCAAATGTCGGCGCTAGCACTGTAAAGTCAACTTGTGCTGTTGTGCCGTACTGTGTCGTAACTATAATAGGAGAGTTTGCTACTGCACCGTAAGGTACATAAGCAATAATCTCTGTACCTGCTGCATTAATGGTAACTCCATCTACTGTGCTTTCTGCACCTGTAGCATCTTTAATAGTCAATGTCGCAGGCACTTCAATTTCCCCAAACTTAACTGTAGCGTTATTCAGGCGGTTACCTGTAATGGTTACAGCCGTTCCAGGCACGCCACTAGTTGGCGTAACTGCAAGTACTTCCGGAGTTTGCACCAACTCAATCGCATCAAGCAAAACGTAAGCTTCAGAAACAGAATTAAGCGTGAAGCGGATATTGGTCGTAGCTGCCGGAAGTAAATCCGTCAATCGCTGCGCAGTTCTTGCTGGTGTTATGGCATTTGCGCTTTCAGTTGGCGTATAGGTGCTCCCATTATCTGTAGAATAGCTAACAGTAAAGCTCGCACTATATCCAGATCTTGTTGTTACAGCTTGCAGGCTATATCTCAATCTGAAATCAGTAGTGCTTGCGTTTGCAAAGCTAATTTGGATGGTAGCGCCCGCACTCCTGAACTGTGCTGAGCCTTGGCTTCCGCCTTCTAAGTCCTGCCCAGTGATGATGGAGCCAGTTTTTGACCAACCTTGAGGTAGTTCTGCTCCCCAAGGACCATCATAATTGATTGGCAGTGTAGCCTGCGCCAATGCGGCGGAGACCAGACCCAGCATAATCACGCACTGCAGGAGCAGTGAACGCAATAGCCGGCTTAAAGTGGGATTGTAGAGTTGTGCCATAGCTAAAAGTTAAGGGTTACTAATTTTATTGTGCTGTTTTAATGAAAAGTTAATTGCCACAAAATAAGATAATTTATCTTTCATTTCAGCAATCAATTAGACTCTTTTTTTGTCCGATTTTAATATTTACTTAGTAATATGCCTTTTTTGATTTGTAGTGGCCTTTTTTATATATAGCCCTATTCAAGGGCACATGGACACTTTTTGTTATATGCCTACCCAGCATATGAATAAAAAGTGTTCGCACATTGTTCTTCCCATATTGCATTGTAAAAGTATATATATAAAATTCTTATTATTATACCTCTGTCTTTAATCCAATCTACCTTAGATGCTTATTGCACAATTCTATAAACATTTTGGTTTATGTATATAATAGAGCATTTTTTTGTCCCAGTTATATGGATAAAGCCACAACCTTCTATTTGCTGTCTATTATATTTTGCGGAACACCTTTCATTAGGTTTAATCTCTTGAAGAGATAATCTCTTTAGTCAATAATTCTCTTGTTCTTATCGCCTTCCCCTACACAACCACTTCTAATATTGACTTCCTTCTTCCACATACCCAGTGATGCCTATACTCTGTTGCTAGCTTCCAAATGACTCGAAGAGCGCCCTTGCCATAAAGCAAAAAAGGGCAGCTGCATTTTATTGCAGCTGCCCTTTTAAAAAGCTAGTAGTATCTTATACCTAGCGCTTCATAATCTTGAAGGTATGCTTTGTGTTGTTATCAAGTACATGCAGCACATACATGCCTTTGGTCGTGACGTTGCGCATATCGACTGTAATGGAGTTCCCGGATGTCTCTTCGGTGCGCTGCAGCAGTACTTTCCCCATCGCATCCATCAAAACTACCTGCACATTTCTAGCTTCTGTGCCGTTAAGTGTCACAATAACTGCATCATCAAACGGATTCGGATATGCTGAAACTGTGCTGTTACCTGCATCCAAAGCAACAGCTCTGATTGGCGAGAAGGAAGTTGTACCGTCAAAATCAACCTGCTTCAGGCGGTAGTAGCGTGTGCCAGACACTGCTTTTGTATCCAGGAAGCTGTAGTCTTGGCGCAGTGAAGTTGTTCCTACTTTACTCTCTACAAAACCGATTGCCTTAAAATCTCTACCGTTGCTTGATACCTGCACTTCAAAGCCTTTGTTCTCCAGTTCCGAAGCAGTTGCCCAGGTTAGGTTCACACCTTTTGTCTGTGCCTGCGCTTTGAAGAACATGAGCTCTACTGGGAGGGGAGTGATTGGAAGATCATCGATAGCAATTTTCCCATCAATGCTTGCTGCTGTATAGCAAATTCCTGGCGCAAGCTGTAGTACAACAGCAACCCTTTCCATTTCTGCAGGCACAGATTCTATGGTATATGTTTTACCTCCTACAACCCTTAATGGCTCAGGTGTATTGTTATAATATATTAGCCATTCATGACCTATGATTTCATTGTCTGGAATATTAATTTCATAGGTATAATCAGCTCTCTTATTCACCTCTGGGTTCGCTAGCCCTACTATATTTCCTTCAATAGCTGTGGAAACTATGGGGTTTGCCGTTGCTGTTATAAGTACTCTTTCCCCATCACATCCTGTCCCTATGTTTACTTTACTTACATAATAGTTAATACTCGTTCCTGCTTGGATTGTAGGTGTAGTGAATGATAGGCCTTGGCTCAAGTAGCTCCCGCCTGATTGCGTGGTGTACCACCTATAAGTCTCTCCCCCTAAAGCACCTGAGGCACTAAGCACCACCTCCCCTTCTCCGCATCTAACGCCATTTGTTGCTTGTGGGGCAGCTGGTGCTTCATTTGTGATATTTATTATAGCTCTAGCTGAACTTTCACAGTTACCATTTGCATCATAAACTGCCACATAGTAGTAACCTGATTCACTATTTCTTCTAATTGACAATGTATTACCTGTTTTAATAGGTGTTCCGCCTGATGCATCCCTATACCATCTATAAACTTGACTACCTAAAGCTCCATGGGCTGTTAAGGTAATAGTTGGATTTCCATTCCCACAGTCTCCATCAGATGTAATAGTTGGTGTAGGTGGGTTTCCGATGGTTGCTGTTACAGGTACTCTCGCACTTTCACAGCCGCCACTAGTTGCATTGTAAATGCTTACATAATAAGTTGTTGTCCTATCAAATACATCAGTCAATGTAGCACCTGTATGTTGTATAGAATTTGAAGTTGGAGTATTATACCATCGATACTCGGTGTTTACTGGCGCTCCTGTAACACTTATAGTTAATTGACCAGCATTACATCTTCCATTATTCACAGCCGTTGGTATAATACTGTTTCCCACCACCGCTTGTACAGGTATTCTTGCTGTTTCACATCCTCCGATAACAGCGCTAACATAATATGTTGTACTGTTTTGTAAACCGTTTAAAAGTAATGTCGACTGTTGGCCTATTGATGTCCCACCAGTTGCAGATGCATACCAACGATAGTTACCATTGGAGGACCCTGTTGCTGAAAGAGTAACACTATTACCAGCTACGCAAGTTTGACCAGGAATCCCCACCAACTGTACAACGTTAATTGTGCCCGGATTTGTTGACTCCCCACTCGGCTGACCAACCTTAAATGAGAGACTAGTCCCACTTATACGATTACCAGGAATAGTAACTACTATTTGATTTTTTGATATAGATAAAGGTATTATATAATCACTACTTTCATTTAGTATAATATAAGACGGATTACCTCCTCCAGTATTAAATTTATCACCGTTAATCGTGAAAGTAACGTCTTGACCAGCTATCACACAACTTGGTGAAATATTAGTAATAGTCTGCCCAAAACTCTCCTCACTCACCAGTAGGAAAAAGCTTAGCAACATTAACATAAAAATTTTGCTTGCCGCAGCTGCCCCCATAGCTTTGGCAGATGGCTGCTGGATGTGAACGGCCTTAGTTGGATTGTAGATGTGTTTCATAATGAACAAAAAATTAGAAGATTCAGCTTGGTAGTGGCTTGACCGGAGACTAGGTATGGACACAGTAATCCCATTCATGCTTTTTACAGCATTTTTTAGGACTCTATTTCTAGAAACCTAGCCAGATAGGTATAGTTTGACTAACTATAAGACAATAAGCAGTTTGCTGACTTACAGAATCACTTTCTACCCATTAAAATATTCAGGAGAATTATTTTGCCTTTAACTAAATTAATATAAATAATTATTAATATAAAGCAATATTAATGATAGGGCAGGTAATATCCATGCAATTATTGTTATTTTTTTTAATGGAAATTTACAAATTGCATCATTCATCATTCTTTACATCAACAAATATTCTCAGTAAAAAATTATATACATCAAATCAAACTTATGGATATCAGCCACTTATGCTCATGCATATCAAAATCTAGAATTGGACTAAAAAATATTAATTTTTTACTTAATATTTTAATATTTAAACACCCTATTAATGTTTACTTTTAAACTAGCAGGCTATATTTCATTAATCAGCACTTATGATTCTTGGTCTAAACCTTAATTAAGGATACAATAATGTACAAGCTTCGAGACCTACAATTTTGGCAGTGGCTTCATCGCAAAGACGGAATTAAGTCTTACCTGCGTTTCGCGATTAGTAACCCGTAGCAGCTAAGCCCCTCTATGTATAAGAGTCATTAGTAACTCCTAAAAACTGCTTAGCAACAAAAAAGGGCTGCAGTTACTGCAGCCCTTTTTTGCTTTGTTATAGCATTGATATCACTATCGTTTCATAAGCTTAAAAGTGTATTTGGTATCGTTGTCATATACATGCAGCATGTACATACCACTTGTGGAAATATTGTGCGTACTGACACTGATGGAGTTACCAGCTGTTTCCTCTACAGTTTCGAGCATCACCTTGCCCATTGCATCGGTAAGTGTTGCCTTTACCTGCCGCGATTCTGTGCCAGGTAGTCTTACCGTTACTACATCGCTAAATGGGTTAGGGTAGGCTGCCGCAATGCTGTTGTCACTATCAAGCACAATGGCCCTTACTGGCGACAGCGAGGTAGTGCCATCTAGGTCGACCTGCTTTAAACGGTAATAGCGTGTGCCAGACACAGCTTTTGTATCAAGGAAGCTGTAGTCCTGACGCAGTGAGGTTGTACCTACTTTGCTTTCTACAAAGCCAATAGCTACGAATGTTCTGCTATCTGTCGAAACCTGTACCTCGAAGCCTTTGTTATCTAGTTCCGAGGCTGTTGCCCATACTAATTTTGCTCCTTTGACATCACGCTTCACGTTGAAGGAGACGAGTTCTACTGGGAGGGGAACTATACCAATATTATTTATCTCAACAATTCTATTTGCTGGTAGGTTATTGTAACAAGTACTAAGATTTCCTTCTTGCTTTGCGTACAAAAACACTTGAATGCCTTTTAAATTTTCAGGGACAGAGGCAATAGTAATTTCTTTTGAATTTGAATTAGGTACACCAGCCCAGTTCACTCCATCAGTTGTTATAAACCAAGCATAGCTAGCAACGTCATTCGCCTCTGTAATTTCTGACCATGCTATAAATGTTGCAGGTTTGAAAGCATCAACTCTGTTGTCTGGATTAGTAGTCCTTATATCTATCCTACCTCCTGACAATATAGTAGATTTTTTATGCACTATACTTAAACTTGTAGATCCACTTGTAAAGCAATTATTACTTGCTGAAACTGATACCGTTCCAACTAGGTCTGCATCAGTATATTCCAAAATAATGCTATTAGTGTTTGTAGCCCCTATAACAGACGCTCCTGATGGTATTACCCAATTGTAAGATGTGGCATTTGTTACCGCTGGAACTGAGTAAGTAACCTGCTGCACTCCACAAGAGATATCCCTTGAAGCAGTTATATTTCCTATTGGGCTAAGGGTAGGCAGAATGTCATATAAATGTACTCGTACAACATTAGACAATGGATAAACATTCCCACTACTTTCCCTCTGCCTAACTTGGATATCTAAAAAATCACCTATTACTCTGCTAGCAGGAATATTTACTTGCAATTCAGTTGATGTTTTAGAAGTAGGAACTATTAGGCTCGAAGTATTGCCATTAATTACTACATGGGCATCATGATCATTACCTCCGCCTTGGTTTATCTTAAAGCCCGTACCAACTATTGTTAAATTTAAAGCCTGGCCTTTTATACCACATTTAGGAGTAATATTGGTAATAACTGCAGCTTGTCCCATACTCTCCCCACTCACCAGCAGGAAAAAGCCCAATAACAGAAAAGTGAGGAGTTTACCGCTAATCGCCGTTCCCATGGCTTTAGCAATTGGCTGCGGGTTACCTGCAGCCGTGTTTGAGTTGTAGAAGTGTTTCATAAAAATTATAAAAGGTTAGAAGTATCCCTATGCACCTACTCACAAGCTGGAAAAAATGGGCAAAGCAATTCCAGCATGCTTTTTCAAGCACTTCCTGCATCTGCTTCTTAAAGCTGAAGCTTAAGGTTCACCACTTCGTCAGGAAAGCACAGTATGCTATAGCTTACTAGAGTAGCCTAATACCTCGTTAAATATTCTGGAATTTTGTTTTGCCTTGCAGCTATTAAGTGTAATTGTTTATAACTATAAAGCAATATTAAGAATTGCACCACAAAAACTCACATTATTTATGTTATTTATTTTATTAGATTTTCACAAATTGCACTAAATTTTAATGGTTTTATACACACCCATATGCTTTAATAACCAAAATTATCTTACCAATAGCCAATTATAACGATTCAAATATTTAATTATCAGCTCTTTCTGCGAACAGTATAAGGGCGGTCTAAATTGCACTGAATATTCAATAAATTAGTATCTAAATCCAACGCCACCAGGTTGCCATAGGCGGCGTTTTTGTAGTAGACGCAGCCTGCATCGAGGTTGACGCGGGCGTTTTGGTGTGTAACACTTTTCTTTATGGCATGAAGGGCAGTAGGGGTATGGCCGTGCAGCAGTCTCTTGTTATCCAGCCGATTCCAGTCGACGTTATAGTTTCTGATGTTAAGCATGGCCTCTATGTCTCTGAACAGATCATCCTGGTGGAAGTCGAAGCCGGCGTGCACCAGGTAGTAGTCGGATAGTTCGAGGTAGTAGGGAAGGGAGTCTATGAAACGGGCATAGGTGGTGGGGAGTTTTCTGAAATCCTGCATCCCAAAGTTTTGCAGCACCATTTCTTTCTCCGGCTCTGAAAGGTTCAGCGCTGACTCTCCTTTGGAAGCAGCTTTGAGTAGCATCTGGTCGTGGTTGCCGCGCAGGCAATACACCTGGTACTGCTGCTTCTGAAGATGAATAATGAAATCGAGTACGCCTTTGCTGTCAGGGCCTTTGTTTACGTAATCGCCGAGCAGGTATAGCTCGTCCGTTTTTTTGAGCTGCAGCTGCTCAAGCACAAGCGTTTTAAAAGTGCGGGCGCAGCCGTGTATGTCACTGATCGCGTATCGGGCCATGGCGGGGTACGTCTGGTCTGAATCGTTTTAAACAGGCTAAAAAAATAGCACCTGTGTTATAAGCAGGTGCTATTCTCTTCAGCTGTTTTTTTCTGATTAGTTATACTTGTTATTGTCTAGGCCGGGCTTGTCGTGGTTGCGGTTCGGGTTGTTGACGCGTACATTGGCGCCGGTCTCATCCGCATCATCCACGGTATATTTCTCTTCCAGTTCTTCGTGTTCCGATCTGGTGCTGTTTGGGTCCACAGGTTTGGCGCCGGCTTTGTCCTGGCCCTTGCCTGTTGGATTTCCTGAATTTTCCCCTCCAGGCTGGGTATGCTTATATGATGGCATAATGTGTCCTCCTTGTAGTTAAGTTAAAAATGAAAGGCAAGCTGCTTCAGGCTATACCTGAAGCAGCTATACCTTGTGTAAAATTCGATGCTACTGATCAGGTGCCGCGCCCTTCGTCTTCGGTGCGCATGTTGTCGGGTGGCGGTGTGCCGTCGTCGGCGTAGTCGTTCACGCCAGTGGCTGATGGTCCCTCGGAAGCCGTGTCGCTGCCAAAGCCCTCTTTGCCGTCGCGGTTACCGAAGCCGCCGCGCTGGTGCTCGTTCTTGGGCGGATCAGCGCCGGGTATGATGTGCCCTGCACGGAATTCCTGATCCGTGGTGTCGTCCTCAATCACACGCACCGGCCTGTTTTTGGCGGCCTCACTGTGATTCGATTCACCTGCGTGTTTATCGTTTTCTTTGTTTTCCATAGTTGTGTCTTTATCGCGCTCCGCTCGGGAGCTATACCTGTTTTTACTCCTTTTCGGCCGCTATGGTTTAATTTGATTAGCTGCCTACCTGTTCGCCGCCGTTCACATGGATCACCTGCCCGGTTATGTAAGAGCCGTCTTCCGAGGCCAGCAGCACATAGGCCGGCGCCACCTCTGATGGCTGCCCAGGACGCCCCAGCGGCGCATCCTGCCCGAATTCCTTCACTTTCTTTTTGTCAAAAGAGGCAGGTATAAGCGGGGTCCAGATCGGGCCGGGGGCCACCGCGTTTACCCGTATTTTCTTTTCGGCCAGGTTAGAGGAAAGGGAGCGGGTGAAGGCTGTGATCGCTCCTTTGGTGGAGGCGTAGTCCATGAGGTGGTCGCTGCCACGGTAGGAGGTAACGGAAGTAGAATTGACGATCGCACTGCCTTCTTTCAGGTGGTCCAGGGCCGCTTTGGTCATGTAGAACATCGAGAAAATGTTGGTCTGAAAGGTGCGCTGCAGCTGATCTTTCGTGATGTCCCGGAGGTCGGCCTGGTCGTGCTGCTCAGCGGCGTTGTTGACCAGTATGTCCAAGCCTCCGAGTTCCTTCACGGCCTGCTTCACCGCACTTTTGCAAAAGGATTCGTCACCGATATCGCCTGAGATGAGCACCCCTTTCCGGCCCTCCTTCTCGATTAGCTGAAGTGTGTCTTTGGCGTCTTTGTCCTCATTCAGGTATACGATGGCCACATCGGCCCCTTCGCGGGCAAAGTGCACGGCCACGGCACGGCCTATACCGCTGTCACCGCCCGTTATCAGGGCTTTTTTGCCTTTCAGTTTATCGCTGCCTTTGTAGTTTTCGCGTATGTACTCCGGCCGTGGGGTCATTTTGTGCTCTTTGCCGGGTTGCTCGTCTTGCTTCTGAGCGGGCACTTCTTTTGGTTTGTTTGCCATAGTTTTCATAGTTTTAGTGTGATCGCAGTCCCTACTATACGCCTGCATTTTTAGCCTAGTTACCGCAGGTCGGCATCTTGTGAGGTAGCTGGCCGTTTATACCTTAAAATTTAGCACCGGAAGAACATGTGGAAGGAAACTGAAAATAAACTCACCCGCAGCCTCGAGTTCAAAGACTTCAGGGCGGCCATGGCTTTTATGAACAAAGTGGCCGATGTGGCCCAGGAGCTCAATCATCACCCGTGGTGGAGCAATGTGTACAACAAAGTAGAGATCGAGCTGACCACCCACGACGCCGGCAATACGGTGACAGACAAAGATGTAGAGCTGGCCCGGCGCATCGACGAAATCTACGATAGCATGATGGTATAAATTGCTTGTAGCTCACTTACAGCTGCGTAAACCAGTGCGCTGGCGAAGCAATCAGCTGTGCACAATCGACAATTAAGTAATACCTTTGCTGCATGCAGGAACCTGAAAAAACCAATCTATACCTCGTGCCGACACCCATCGGAAACCTGGAGGACATTACGCTGCGGGCTATTCGCATCCTGAAGGAAGTGGACGTGATTCTGGCCGAGGATACCCGTACCAGCGGCAAGCTGTTGCAGCACCTAGGTATAGAGAAGCGCATGCACAGCCACCATCTGCACAACGAGCACAAAGCCAGCGCACACCTGGCAGAGCGCATGAAAGCGGGCGAGGTAATGGCGCTTATTTCGGATGCCGGCACGCCCGGAATTTCTGACCCCGGCTTCCTGCTCGTGCGCGAATGCCTGAAGGCCGGTCTCAAAGTAGAATGTCTGCCCGGCGCAACCGCTTTTGTTCCCGCTTTGGTGAAATCCGGTTTCAGCACTGATCGCTTTACCTTCGAGGGTTTTCTGCCACTGAAAAAAGGACGGCAGACGCGCCTGATCAGCTTGGCTGCCGAGGAGCGCACCATGATTTTCTACGAATCTCCGCACCGCCTGCTCAAAACGCTTACGCAGTTCAAAGAGTACTTCGGGGGCGAGCGCATGGCCTCTGTTTCACGTGAAATCTCGAAGATGTTTGAGGAGACCGTGAACGGCACGCTTGACGAACTGATCGAGCTCTTCACCACCAAAGCCATAAAGGGAGAGTTTGTGCTGGTGGTTTCCGGGGCAGGAGCGAAGTAAAACGTATCATGACACATGTATCAAGTAGCACGTCTGATTTTTATACCTGTGTCGTTAAGAACCCGAACCCTAGACCCTGGCCAGGCCTGCCTGGTAGATTAGATCTGGAGATATTGTTATAAACGCATACTACACACGAAAATCGTGATACTTGATACGTGTGTCGTGATACTGAAACTACCATGAAGCTATACCTTAAAAAGCTCTCACTCATATGCACGCTGCTGCTGGTTGCCCTGCAGGCACAGGCGCAGTTTGAGGACACCCGCCTGTCTACGGAGGCCAAGATTAGCCTGATCACCTGCTCACCGGGCGAAGAGCTGTACGCCATATTCGGGCACAGCGCCGTGCGCGTCAACGACCCCGCCACAGGTATGGACATCGTGTTCAACTACGGCACCTTCGACTTCAATGAGCCCGGCTTCTACATCAAGTTCATCCGGGGCAAGCTCAACTACAAGCTCTCCATTGCCTACTTCCAGGATTTCGCCTACAGCTATACCCTGGACAACCGCTCCATTTATGAGCAGGAGATGAACTTCACGGAAGCGCAGAAGCAGCAGTACTGGCAGTTCCTCACAAACAACTACCTGCCCCAGAACCGCTTCTACCTCTACGACTTCTTCTTCGACAACTGCGCCACCCGCATCCGCGACGGTGTAGAAGCTACCTTCCCAGACCAGGTGGCCTTCAACATCACGCATCTTGATCAGGACATGAGCTTCCGCAACCTGATCGACCTATACCTGCCGCCGCAGCCCTGGTCCGATTTCGGGATAGACCTGGCCTTGGGCGCACCGATCGACCAGAAAGCCACGCCTTACGAGTACATGTTCCTGCCGGATTACCTTTCGGAGGGATTCGGCAGCGCCACCATTCAGCAAAATGGTCAGCAGGTACCTTTGGTGGGCGAACCAACCGTTATTTTCCAGAACAGCCCTCCGCCTACCTCCACTGGCGGCCCGTTTAACCCGGTGGTGGTGTGGTGGCTGTTTTTCGGGGCAGTTGCCCTGATAACGTACCTGGATTACAAGCGCCGCAAGCGCAGCCGTATGTTTGATGTGTTTTTCTTCCTGATCACCGGTCTGCTGGGCGTGTTGTTGTTTCTGCTTTGGTTTGCCACCGATCACCAGGCGGCTGCCAATAACTTTAATTTGCTCTGGGCGCTTCCTACCCACGTTATAGCGGCGGCCTTCCTGGCCCGTCCGGTGCTGCCGGGCTGGTTGCAGAAGTACATGCTGGTGACGGCTGCACTGGCGTTCATCACCCTACTGCTGTGGTGGGCGTGGCCGCAGCAACTGCACACTGCCGTTTTCCCAATTGCCTTAGCCCTCCTGGTAAGAGCCGCGTATACGGTTTGGGCTGCCAGACAGCCCACGGTTATCAGCAACACAAATACTAAAATAAAGGAGCGTATATGAACTTGCAGCAACTTTGCCAGAATGCCATTATCATCGTCAAAAGAGTAGGCGCCTTTATCAAGCACGAAGCCGCTGATTTTGACAGGGGCAGGGTAGAATTGAAGGGATTCAACAACCTGGTGTCTTACGTAGACAAAGAGGCCGAAAAGCAACTGGTCGAGGGCCTGCGCAATCTCTTCCCCGAGGCGGGCTTTATTACAGAAGAGGAAACCGACAACACCCGTGGCGAGCGCTTCAACTGGGTTATCGACCCGCTGGATGGCACCACCAACTTTACCCATGGCCTGCCTCTCTACTCTGTGAGCGTGGCCCTGATGGAAGGCGACGAGGTGGTACTGGGCATTGTGTACGAGATCAACAAAGACGAATGCTTCTACGCCACCAAGGGCAACGGTGCGTTCTTGAATGACAGTCCCATCAAGGTATCGCCTGCAGAAAAACTAAAGGATTCGCTCATCGCCACTGGCTTTCCTTATTACGAGTTCGGGCTCACGCAGCAGTACCTGCAGGTGCTGGGCGCTTTCATGGGCAAATCGCATGGGGTGCGTCGGCTCGGCTCAGCGGCGCTGGACCTGGCCTATGTAGCGGTGGGCCGTTTTGAGGGCTTCTTTGAGTTTAACCTGAACGCCTGGGATGTGGCAGGCGGCGCCATTATCGTGCAGGAGGCCGGCGGCCATGTCTCGAAGTTCACAGCGGGCGGCGACTATGTTTTTGACCGGGAGATTGTGGCCAGCAACGGCAACATCCACCAGGAGATGCTCGATACGATTGCCGAGCACTGGAAAGAGCAGCTCCCGTAAGCTGTTTGACAAAGGAGGTTAAGACAAAAAACTTTTATAAAAGGGTCTTTTCGTCTTCAGGTATAAAATCAAAAACGACCTCTAAACTTTTTGTATCTTTGTGCAGTTGATAAGAGCGTATGGTACAGAACATCATCATCTTCCTGATATTCGCGGTAGCAGTGGTCTACATGGGCCGGGTGATTTACCGCAGTTTCATGCCGAACAAAAATGCCGGATGCGCCAAAGGCTGCGGCAGCTGCTCGGCCATCGACTTCAGCAAGATTCAGAAGGAGCTCGCGAAGAAATCGGCATAGGTTTCGGCTTGACAAAGGAGTTTTTGACAAAAGACTTTGGGACTCCTTTCTCAAAAACTAACTAGGCATAGCACCTATACCTGGGATTACGCTGGTCGCCATGCCTGAACTGCCTCCGCGTGAATTCGGCTATACCTTCGCACAAATCCTCAACGCTTTAGGTATAAGCTTCGGTAGTTCCATGGCACTATGCCTGATCGTCTGCGCTGGCTCACTGCTCCTCCTGTGCCTGCCATACCTGCGGCTATTAATAATTCCAGCCCCATTTTCATATCCCTTGCCTGATTTTGCGTATAGTTCTATACCTAACTAGAATATCCCTTAAAACTATATGCTATGCAAGATAAAGTAGAAGAAAGAAGCCTCATTAACGTACTCAACCGCCTCCGCAAGGACGGCTATACCTACGACTTTAAAGTGTCTGGTGAGGGCAGACTGTGCACCATGGAGGACAAGCAGACCTTCGGGCCGGACGAGGTGCGTATCGTGGACTTTTACCGCTTTGAGGGTGAAAGCAATCCGGATGACATGTCGATACTTTACGCCGTGGAAACCAGCAATGGCCTGCACGGCACGATCTCCAACTCCTACGGGCCTTATGCCGACGCGAAAGTGGATGACTTCCTGAAACAGGTGGAAGACCTTGGTAAAAACCTTGACAAAAAAGACAAATAAAACAGAAAGGGCCGATGAGTCGGCCCTTTCTGTTTTATAACTGCCTCGGCTATACCTAATTATCTGACACGCTCCGGCCATCCTTCACCTGCTCTAGCTGTTCGCTCAGCTTTTCACCTCCTTTTATGCCAAAGTCCAGTGTTCGAATCGGGAACGGGATCATGATGTTGTTCGCATCAAAAGCCTTTTTGATCTTGATAATAGCATCGCTCTTGGCCGATACAAAATCTATCTGCCGTGAATAGCTGATCCAGAAGCGGACTTTGAAATTAATAGAGCTGTCACCGAAGGCATCGTACATCACTTCTATGTCACGCGTTTTTACACGGTTCTTCACATCCTGCAAAGCTTCAATCGCAATCTGCTGCACCTTTTCCAGGTCCTCTCCATACGACACGCCCACATCCAGGTCGAGGCGCCGTGTACCGCTGCTCGAAAAGTTGGTGACCGGGTTCTCAAACACCATCTTGTTGGGCAACTTCACCAATTCGCCCGAGGGTTGCCTGATATCCAAGGTGCGCAACGACACCCGCTCAATCACCCCAAAATAATCGTTGGTTTCTATCATGTCGCCCACTCCAAAGGGCTTTTGCACTGCTATGATAATGCCTGAGATGAAATTGGCGGCAATATCCTGAAAGGCGAAACCCAATGCCAGACCGATAATGCCGACACCGGCCAGCAAGGAGATCACCACTTTATCGAGTTGCAGCACGCTGAGCACAAAAAAGAAACCAACCGCCAGCAGGGCAATGTAAAGAATAGTGGAAATCAGGTTATTAAGGGCAGCGCTGTGCGATATGCGTCCGATCACTTTGTCCAGACCGTTGCGGATAAACCGGGCCACCACGAATGTGATGATAATCAGTATGATCGCCACTGCAATATTTGGCAGCATCAAAATCAAGTGCTCACCCCAACTCTCCAGCTTGCCCAGCAAAAGTTCAAGCGCCTTGTTTATATCATTCATATAGCGTTTCTATTGTTTCACATTATCTTCAGGTATAGCTTATGCCCATACCCGTGTGCCTTCGGTGCAGTTGCGGCACATCTCTATCTCTTCCCGTGACTGTAACAACGATTTGCGGAATTGGTTATACCCCGGGCTGCGCCATACCTGCCGGAAGCTCTGCGTTTTCACATCGCCCATGCGGTACTCAGCGTCTTTGTCGAAGCAGCAGGGCACTACCAGGCCATCCCAGGTGATCACACACGAGTGCCACATCTTCCAGCACTGGTTAAGCAGCTTGTTTTTGATGGAGAAGCTGCCATTGCCGTTATTTTTATACCTGGAGTAATAGTCGATGGTAGGTATAAGCGGGGAGCCCTGCTCATAATCATAAATCTGCGCCGTTTTAAACACCACTTCATCTACGCCCAGTTCGTCGGCCAGCGCCTGCACCTCCGAAATCTGGTGCTCATTGGGGCGCACCACCAGAAACTGGAACATGATGTGCGGCGTGCGCGACTTCAGTTCTTTTTTCCATTTCACGACTTGCCGCGTGCCTTCCAGCACCTTGTCGAGTTTGCCACCCACCCGATAGGCCGCATAGGTCTCCTGCGTGGTGCCGTCAATCGATACGATCAGTCGGTCAAGACCCGACTCCACAGTCTTGCGGGCGGTGTCGTCGTCGAGGAAGTGAGCGTTGGTGGAGGTGGCGGTATAGATGCCCTTGTCGGAGGCATACTTCACCAGCTCCAGAAACTGTTTGTGCAGGTAGGGCTCGCCCTGGAAGTAGAAAATCAGGTATAACAGGCGCTTGTGCAGCTGGTCGATGGTCTGTTTGAACAGATCGGCCTGCAGCATGCCGGTGGGCCTGGTGAAGGAGCGGAGGCCGCTGGGGCACTCGGGGCAGCGCAGGTTGCAGGAGGTGGTCGGCTCAAACGAGATGCTGAGCGGGTCGCCCCAGTGCACCGCTTTCCGCGACGCTCTTGCATACCAATAGCTGCCCGTCACCTGCAGGGCATTGAGCATGCGCAGCGGTGTTAGTTTCGACAGGAAATTGAGCTTATCAGTAAGGTGAAGCTTCATGTACAGGTATGCAAAAGAAAGGGCAGCCCACAAAGGCTGCCCTCTAAATTATACTTTATGGCGCTAACGGCCAAAATCTGGTGCTGATTAGTAACGGAAGAGCGCTTTCACGCTGCCGCCGTCCTCGCTTACCTCGGCCAGGCCGTTGTAGCTGCTCACAAACACCTTTCCGCCTTGCGCCAGCGTCTTGATGGCCGCCAGGTTAATTAGGTCGTCATCACCGCGCTGGTAGTCTTTGTGCACTTCCGCCACAGCGCTCTTGGCATCGTAGCGTCCCCAAACCGGGCTGCTTGGCGTAATAAAGAGCGTGTCCACACGACCGTGCACCGCTTCGGCGGCCACCGTGGCAATGTCTTCGGAGGTTACCCCGGTGCCTGCCACGTTTTCGTAGCGGCTCAGTGAGTCGGTATGGCTTTGCTGCATCAGCGGCTTGATCACTTCCAGCGCCTTCTCGTGGATGGTCTGCGGGTTCATGCCTGCCGCGCTCTCGTTCAGGTTGATGTGCTGCGGCACGATGTGCTTATACTTGCTGAACTTGCGGTACAGGGCACAATAGTGGTCAACACCGGCCAGCACCAGTGGCTCCGTGGCGTTGTGCAGAATCTCCTGCAGGCTGTTGTCTACCTCGTGGATAAACTCAATTACCTCGTCGTGCTCTTCGTCGCCTTTGCTGGCACCTGCCCCGTGTACAATGTTGGAGCCGTTTACGGTCGTGGTGGAGTTATGGAAATCCTGGTCTTTGCCCTTGACATTGAACTTGAGCGCCTCGTTCATGCTCTCCGGCGCAAAAGCACTGATGTCTATCTGACGGATGCGCTCAATAGTGGCTTCGTAGAAACCGATGCGCTCGCGGTAAAGGGACAGGATAAAGAAACGGCCGTTCTGGCTCAGGATCGGCAGCATCGGTGTGAAGTAGAACTGGTCGAGCACGTATACCACGTCCGGCATGGTGGTCGGCAGGGTATAGTGTGCCGAGAAGCCTTTGGTCAGAAACACGGCGAGTCCCTCGGCCTGGTGGCGCCAGAATCCGGTGTCGCTCAGGAGTTCTTCGGCAGGCTGCAGGTAGGCGTTAATCTCCGTCTCTGCCACATCGTGTCTGGCCAGCAGGGCGCGCGCTTCTTTCAGTTTGTTTTTAAAGAGGGTCTGGTTCTGACCATTCAGGGTTTCGTGGCCGGCTCGGTGCGTAGGTATGTAAATAGAGATGCAAAGTGCGCCCTTCGTGTTGCTCTGAACATTGAGCAGTTTCTCAATGTCACTTTTGTTGATTAATGCCATATTTTCTAGCGGTTAAATGAATAAGGATATCTCAAACAATCAATTCCTTTTGATTGCCCCTCGCGTTGGGGGTTAGGCTTTAATTACGCACCAATCAAATGCACGGTTATTTATGCCTCCGGAAAGAGGGGCTTAAGATCCAAAAACAAAGCCGCCCATCACGTTAACATGACGGGCGGCTCTTGCTAAAGTATAAATTACAAACTGCCTATTTGCGGGAGGCGCGATTGTTCATCACATGCTGCAGAATTTCCTTTTCGACTTCGCGGTCTATGGGGCGGCGGGGCTTTGTACTCAGGATCGTGCCATCATCGCCTATCAGGAAGTAAGCCGGCACATCTTTGAGGCCATACTTCCGGGCCAGTTCATGGCCCTGCCCCTTCAGATATAGCTGCACGCCGCCCAACCCTCTCGACTGCACCACGCTGCGCCAGGCCTGCTCGTTTTCATCCACTCCTATATTGATGAGCACCACGTCGTGGGGCTGTAGCTTTCGGGCCAATTCCTGCGCATGCGGTTGTTCTACCATGCACAGGCCGCAGTCCGTACGCCAGAAGCTCAGGTACACAATCTTGCCTTTAAAATCGCTGAGCGATACTAACTCGCCGTTTATGTCCTGCAGGCTAAAGTCGGGAGCGGCGCTGCCTATACCTAAGCCCGGGTGGCTTTCGTACTGGCGCAGCAGGTTGGCATGCACAGCCGCTATACCTTGGTTCTGGCTGAAGTCATGCAGCATGGCAGGCAGGTGCAGCACGTTGCCCTGCTGCAGCGACAGCCGTATGAGGTAGGCCTGCGCCATCACGCGCGCCTGCCCCTGCAAGGTATAGCTCACCTCATCGTAGGCCTTTTTATAATAGTGTATGTCGCTCGTTTCCAGCTTGGCTTGCTGCCCTATAAACCGGATGTAGTTGCGCAGGAAGGCCGGAAAGCTGATGGCCTCCAGACTGGCAGGCTGCTCCATTTCCAGGTGATTCAGGAAGTCGAAGTAGGTGGCAGAGGGACTAAGCTGCACCGGCAGTCGCATCAGCTCGCGCATGTCGAAAAAGGTGAGGCGGTCGTTGGCGTAGCTATATTCGATCTCCGCCAGTATCATTTGCCGGAAATGCTCGCTCACTGGCTTCACTTCTATTTTCTTTTCGAAGATGGCCTGCTGGTCCTCTCTGCGGAAGTCCAGAAACTGCAGAAACGCTTTTTCTGAAAGCCGCACATTGTCGGGCAGGGTCTGGTAATCTTCCTCCTCGTCGAAGCGATAGGTATGCAGGGCCAGGTAGTTGTTTTCGTTAGCACCCTGTCCGCTATATTTCAGCGTCTTGAGCATTTTGCCGGCTGCAAACGAAACCTGTAGCTCAAAACCTGGCTCCAGGTATAGCGGCACTGATTCGTTGCCATACACCAGCTCTACCGTCGTGGGTTTGTTCACCGGCAGCTCAAACCTGAAACGGCCGTTGTTCACTTCGGTAAACGTGCGCTGTTCTTCCGGAAATAATAAAGAGGGGAGAGAGGCGATGAAGATGTCATCCACCTGGCCTTTTTGAACTTTGCCCGTAATGGTAACGGTACTTTGAGCCAACAGGCAATGCGTTGCCAGCATGCATGCCAGCAATAGGGTAAGCGTCCGTTTCATAGGTACAGTGGGTAGAGGTGTCTTATAAAATCTAATTTAGGTTGAGTTAGGCGCTATTTCGATCTTCCAGTCCAGGACCGAAAATCTCTCAGCTAACGCACTCAACATTAATTATATAGATTATAATTCCAAATCCCAACGCCCCCTTTTAAATTATACGAAAGTTAGAAGTCCTTCCTGTTTAAAGCACAATCCTAACCAAACAGGGAGGCAAACACTTCCTCCAACCGTCCAAAAGCGTGCACATTGATCGAGAACTTGCTCAGGTCCACTCCTTTTTTGTTGTACTTTGAGATGTAGATGTCCCGGAAGCCAAGCTTCTCTGCTTCGGTAATGCGGTTCTCGATGCGATTGACAGCCCGCACCTCGCCGCCAAGGCCCACCTCGGCTGCAAAACACGAGGTGCTAGGTATGGCAATGTCCTCGAAAGAGGAGAGGATGGAGGCGCAGACAGCCAGATCCAGCGCCGGGTCTTCTACCTTGAGGCCGCCGGCTATGTTGAGGAACACATCCTGTGCTCCCAGTCGATACCCGCCCCGCTTCTCGAGCACGGCCAGCAGCATGTTCAGGCGCTTGCCGTCGAAGCCGGTGCTCGTACGCTGGGGTGTGCCGTAGGTGGCAGGTGTTACCAGGCTCTGTACCTCGATCAGCAAAGGCCGGTTGCCTTCCAGCGTCGCTCCGATGGCAATGCCGCTGAAGGCGTCTTCCCGCTGTGAGATCAGAATCTCCGAAGGGTTGCTCACTTCCCGCAGCCCGGTACCCAGCATTTCGTAAATACCCAGTTCCGAGGTAGAGCCAAAGCGGTTCTTGGTGGTGCGCAGGATGCGGTAGGTCATATGGCGGTCTCCTTCGAATGTGAGCACGGTGTCTACCATGTGCTCCAGTATCTTCGGACCTGCAAGGTTGCCTTCTTTGGTGATGTGGCCGATCAGGAAAACGGGCGTGCCGCTTTCCTTGGCAAACTTTAGCAACTCCGCCGTGCACTCGCGCACCTGGCTCACACTGCCGGCCCCAGCCTCTATAAAGGATGAGTGCAGCGTCTGGATGGAGTCGATGATGAGGACCTGCGGGCGCAGCTGCTCTATTTGCTTGAAGATGTTCTGGGTGCCGGTCTCGGTCAGGATGAAGCAGTCGGAGGTCTGGGCATTGAGGCGCTCGGCTCGCATCTTGATCTGGTGCTCGCTTTCCTCGCCGCTCACGTACAGTACCCGCATCCCCGTCAGGCTCAGGGCGATCTGCAGCATCAGCGTGGACTTGCCTATACCTGGCTCGCCGCCAATCAGCACCATGGAGCCCGGCACGATGCCGCCGCCCAGCACCCGGTTCAGTTCCTGGTCCACGGTCTGGATGCGCTGCTGCTCCTGGTAGTTGATGTCGGCTATCGGCTTGGGTTTGTTGGCCACCTGCGACGAACTGCTGGTGTTGCCCACTTTCCACACGCTGGTGGGGGTGAGCTCTTCGCGCTGCACCACTTCCTCCACGTAGGTGTTCCACTCGCCGCAAGCGGGACATTTGCCAATCCATTTGGCGGACTGCGCACCGCAGTTCTGACAGAAATAAGAGGTTTTGATTTTAGCCATTCAGCCTTATACCTATGCAGCCCTTTTGAATCAGGGCTGACGTGTTCTTAAATTGATTAAAAAAGGAGCACTATACCTGTTCCGGCTTTACCACTTCCTCTACCGGCACCTGCTTGAAGTATACCTTGAAGGTGGTACCCTGCCCCAGCTCACTTTCCAGTTCTATGCGCCCGCCATTGTTTTCAATAATCCGCTTCACAATGTACAGGCCTATACCTGTGCCTTCTACGTGATTGTGCAGGCGTTTAAACATGTTGAAGAGCTTTTGCTCCTGGCCTTTTTTGATGCCGAGCCCGTTGTCCTGCACGCGCAGCACCACATAGTCACCTTCCATATAAGTGCTGATGTGCACCTCCGGCGCCAGATCCGGCTTGCGGTACTTGAGCGCATTGGACACCAGGTTGTAAATGATGCTGCGCAGGTTCTTGCGGGCATAGAGCAGGTTCTTCACCTGGAAATCCACCTGCACATCCGCGTTGGATTCCTTTGCAAGACTGTCGATGTCCAGCATCACATCCTGCAGTATGTGCTCGAACTCCAGCGGCTCCACTTTGGCGTGCAGCCCTTTCTGCACTTTGGTGATCTCCGCCAGGTCGGCAATGGTCCGCTTCAGCTTGTCGATCGCATCGGCCAGCATGTCGAGCAGTTGCTTGTCTTCGCCCTCCAGCTTGCCCTCCAGGATGTCGCGCAGCAGGTTAGACAGGCCCTCCATGTTGGCAATCGGAGACTTCAGGTCATGCGAGGCGGTGTAAACGAAGTTGTCCAGGTCGTTGTTGGTGCGCAGCAGTTCCATGTTTTTCAGGCTGAGCTCCTCGTTAGTTGACACCAGCTTGGTGCGGGCCTTTACCAACTCCGTCACCTCCACCGCAAAAATGAGCACGGCCTCCGGTTTGCCCTTCGCGTCCATCAGCGGCTGTATCACGATGTTGAAATAACCCTGTGTCAGGCTGCCGTTGTTGTGGTTGTCCACCATGAGGGGCACCTCCTTGCCTACGTAAGGAGAGCCGGTTCCAAACACCTTCTTTATCTCCTCGAATACACCCCGGTACTCCTGTTCGGGATGGGCCTCGCGCAGCGTTTTGCCTACCAACATGCGGTTTCCGAACAGCTTGCGGTAAAGCGGGTTAGCTAACAGGTACTGCTGGTCCGAGGCGCGCACAAGCCCTACCAGGGCCGGCACTTCGAGGAACAGCTTCTGCAGCAGCTCGGCATTCTGCTTCACTTTGCGGTCCGCCTCTTTTATATCTGTAATATCGATGGCCGAACTGATATGCCCCAGGAAGTCGCCCTCGGTGCCAACACGCGGCGTGCAGGTGACCACCATCCAGCGGTACTGCCCGTCATGGCGGCGCATGCGCACCTCTACGCTGAAATCGCTTTCTGAGGCAAGGGCATTGTTGTACTGTTCATCAAAGGCAGGCATGTCCTGCGGGTGGATGATCTGCTGCCAGCCGAAGTTGATGCTGTCTTCGAAATTCTGCCCGCTAAAGTCAAGCCACTGCCTGTTCACATACACGCTCTGCTTCCAGATATCGAGGATGGTGATGATCACGGGAGCGTTGTCGGCCATGGTACGGAAGCGGGCCTCGCTCTCAATAATGGCTTGCTGGGCTCTCTTCTCTTCTGTAATATCCTGCACTTCAATGATGGCATAGGCTTCGCGGCTGCCGTCTTTGATCAGGTGCACAGCACAGGATACATCGAAAAAACTGCCGTCTTTACGGACGAACACTTCCTCGTATACCTCTTTCTTTTCTACCCCCTTATGCAGCGCATTGCGCAGCGGGCACTCGGTTGCCGGGTATGGCGTGCCGTCCGGCCTGGTGTGGTGCACCATCTTGTGCAGCGACTTGTTCTGCATCTCCGAGAAATCATAACCGGTCATTTCTTCTGCGGCCGGGTTCATGAAGGTGCAAATGCCATTTGCGTCGATGATAAACAGGGCAGCCGTGGCATTGTCGGTTATCGTCTGTTTCAGGCTGTTGGAGCGGCGCGTGTTGATGAGCGACCAAATGATGAAGAACATCAGCAGACTGATGATAGTACCACCCAACAAAATAAAATAAGGCAGTTCGGTATCGGCGGAGCGGGCAAATGAGGGCTTGGCAGAAAAGTACACGCGCCAGGTTTGATTGCCGATGCTCAGGGTGCTCAGCATGTCCAGCTCCGGTTTTTTAGCGGCATGATAATGCAGCACGCTGTCTGTGTTGAAAAGCAGGTCTTTTCTTCCCAGGCCTGTGCCGTCATACACTTCAATATCCAGGTCGCTATAATTACTCCCCCACACCGCCATCATCAGGTCTTTGGCCCGAAAAGGGCTATAGACAAAACCTTGGATGAGCCGTTGGCGCTCCTTGATGGATTCGGGTTCGGCATTGCCTTTATAAATGGGCAGGTAGATCAGGAAACCGGCCTGCTCATCCACGCCAGTTTCCTGCACCAGCCTTACCTTGCCAGACAAGGCTGGCTTGCGGGTGTCACGGGCCATTTGCATAGCCGAGCGCCTTGTAGAGTCGCTGAACATGTCGTAGCCTATGGCCCTCCGGTTGCGTTTGTCGAGCGGCTCCAGGTAAATGATGGAGGTATAGGTAGAGCGGGGGTTGTCCGGACGGATGGCATAATCCTTAAAGCCCTCCTTGCGAAAGCGGCTGATATGGGCAGGCATTTCTTCGGGTTTCACAAAATGGGTATAGCCCACACCCTGTATGCCGGGGTAGTTTTCCTCGAGCTTCAGTGTCCGGTAGTATTGCGCCCAGTCTTCGCGGGTAATGGTGTCGGAGGCCACGAAAAGAGCTTTCGCACCCACCAAGATCTGGGTATAGTCGCGCATGCGCAGTTGCAGTGCCTGAGTAGCCTGTACTGCCTTTAGTTCGAAGAGTTTTTCGTTTCGCTCCAGCGCCTTCTTCTTCGTCTCTGAGTAAATAAAAAGCGTTAACAGAAAAATAAGCAGAAAAGACGAAATCGCGATCAGATACTCCCGGACAAACGCTACCAGTTTGGAAAGTTTCATAAATAAATGAACAGGCTATTCAAAAAAACACCGGCCTTGCGCAAAACAACGGCCGGCAACAGCACTTAGTTCAATGGTTAGGTCATCAAAAATAACGAATTTATTGTAACCACTGCAACATTTAAGGGGCTTAAAATCCGGCGGCGGCGGCGCTGCAAGCCAGCCCTTGATTATACCTGAATTACCTATAAATAAACGGATAATGCCGAATTAAATACAGGAAATTGGGCTTTGCATGTTAATTTTACATCAAACACCTTTTTACCATGATAGATATTCTGAAAAGCCTGCTGTTGAGTTTCATCGCTGTGGCTGTACTCCTGCCTGTGCTGCGCTATGCGCTACGCAGGCTGTCACCAGCAGGGCAGCAGGCTTCCATCAGCGCCGACGAGTCGCGCTACATGCAGAAGAAAGAGTGGCAACTGACAATTGCCTATTTTATATTTGCCTCGGTGCTGTCCGTGTTCTTCGCAGGGGCGCTGGCCATGCTCGCCAGCATACTGCACCTCTCTTCGGAGCACATGTTTGTGCTGACGCCTAACTTCCATGCCTTCTTTGCGCCGGGCCTGCTGCTGGGCCTCACCACGGCCATGCTGCCGCTGCGGCTCTCACATAGCACGCTCCTGGGCCAGGACCTGGATTTGTACAGGCAGTACCTGGTCCAGCAGGAAGGGCTCCGCTCCACCCGTATCTACCGCATCCTGTTTGCTTTCATGCTGATTATCTCGGTGGTGGTGCTTTGGTTTGCCATGCGCTGGCATGTGAACGTAGACGAAAACCAGGTGCAGGTGACCAATATGCTCAACCAGGAGCGCACCTACCCGCACAGCGCGATCGAGAGCATCCACTACATGGGGGCGGAGGGCGAGTACCTCATCACGTTCGAAGACCAGACCATCCTGAACACAGCCTACCTGAAGCCTGTGCCGTTAGACTTGATTGCCCTTTTGTCCGACCGCTCGGGCAAGCGCGTGATCCGATAAGTTGGCAGGTATAGGCTATACCTTGATTATACCTGTAAAGCGGCCGTGAAAGAATATTTTCGTAGTTTTGCCGGAGTTAAACTGATCCTTTAAACCTAAGTATAAACGATATGCAAGTTCGCGTAGAGAAAGACACGATGGGCCCGATTGAGGTGCCTGCCGACAAATACTGGGGCGCGCAGACACAGCGCTCAAAAGAAAACTTCACGATCGGTGGTCAGCAGATGCCGAAAGAGGTAATTGAGGCCTTTGCCATCCTGAAAAAATCGGCGGCGCAGGCCAATGCCGAGCTGGGCGTGCTGGCGCAGGACAAAGCCGACATCATCTCGCAGGTATGCGACGAGATACTGGCAGGCAAGCTGGACGACCAGTTCCCGCTGGTGGTATGGCAGACAGGCTCGGGCACACAGTCGAACATGAACGTGAACGAAGTGGTGGCCAACCGTGCGCACGTGGTGCTGGGCGGCAACCTGATGGACGAGAAAAAGAAGATTCACCCGAACGATGACGTGAACAAGTCGCAGTCATCGAACGACACCTTCCCGACCGCCATGCACATTGCCGCTTACAAGAAAGTGGTGGAGCATACGCTGCCGATGGTAAAGAAACTGCACGACACGCTGAAGGCCAAGTCGGAGGAGTTTATGGACGTGGTGAAGATCGGTCGTACGCACCTGATGGACGCCACGCCGCTGACACTGGGCCAGGAACTGTCGGGCTACGTGAAGCAGCTGGAGTACGGCATGAAGGCGCTGGAAAACACGCTGGACCACCTGAAGGACCTGGCGCTGGGCGGCTCTGCCGTGGGTACGGGCCTGAACACACCGGCTGGCTACGCAGAGCTGGTTGCCGAGAAGATATCGAAGTACGCCGGCCACGACTTCCGTACAGCCCCGAACAAATTTGAGGCGCTTGCCGCGCACGACGCGATGGTGGAGACATCCGGCGCCCTGAAGCAGCTGGCTGTATCGCTGATGAAGATCGCCAACGACATCCGTCTGCTGGCCTCTGGTCCGCGCTCAGGTATAGCCGAGATCCTGATACCTGAAAACGAGCCGGGCTCCTCTATCATGCCGGGCAAGGTAAACCCAACCCAGGCTGAGGCCATGACCATGGTGTGCGCCCAAGTGATCGGCAACGACGTAGCCATCTCTGTAGGCGGCATGAACGGCCACTTCGAGCTGAACGTGTTCAAGCCAGTGATGATATACAACCTGCTGATGAGCGCCCAGTTGATAGGCGACGCCTGCGACTCGTTCGACAAGCACTGTGCCGTAGGTATAGAGCCAAACAGAGAGCGCATCAAGCACAACCTGGAGAACTCGCTGATGCTGGTAACGGCCCTGAACCCACACATCGGGTACGACAAAGCCGCCGCCATCGCTAAGAAAGCCCATAAAGAGGGCACTACGCTTCGTCAGGCAGCTATTGAACTTGGCCACCTGACCAACGAGCAGTTTGACGAGTGGGTGAAGCCGGAAGACATGATCGGCAGCTTGAAGAAGTAAAAGATACATTTGACTTACAAAGGAAAAGCAGCTCCATTAGGGGCTGCTTTTTAGTTTTACAATGAAACATCCTATACTTTATACATCTATTCTTCTATAGCCACTATTAGTTTAAGGAAAAGTAGTTGCTGTTTAGGCTGCTTTTCGTGTTTTCTATCTTATTTTGGTGCCTGTAGTTAAAAACATCATGTGCCTAGAACCCGTTCTGATTAAATTTGTACACAAAACAGGTCCTGCTTACAACAAACACCTTAAAAGCCTTGTGGCTTAATTTTAATTATAAAAACACTTATGGAAGTAACCGCTTCATTCTGGATTGGATTCAACGTATTCGTACTGCTCATGCTTGCCCTTGACCTGGGGGTTTTTAACCGGAAGGCACACGTAGTTTCTGTCAAAGAAGCCCTGACCTGGTCGGGCGTCTGGATCAGCCTCGCCTTAACTTTTAACGGGCTTATTTACTACTGGTTTGGTGAGGCGAAAGCGATCGAGTTTCTGACCGGTTACCTTATTGAGAAATCGCTGAGTGTAGACAACATATTCGTGTTTGTGCTTGTTTTCGGTTATTTCCAGATACCTCCCATTTACCAGCACAAGATCCTGTTTTGGGGTATACTGGGGGCGCTCGTTATGCGCGTGATCTTTATTTTCGCCGGCGTTGCCCTCATCGAAAAGTTTCACTGGACCATTTACATTTTCGGTGCCTTCCTGATCTATACCGGCTATAAGATGTTTACGGAGAAGGGCACTGCAATCGATCCGGAAAACAACCCGGTTATGAAGTTCTTTAGAAGGATGATGCCGGTTACGAATCAACTGCATGGTGATAAATTCTTTGTGAAGCTAGATGGCAAGCGGTTCGCAACCCCACTGTTCCTTGTCCTGGTACTGATCGAAACCACTGACCTGATCTTCGCCGTGGACAGCATTCCGGCCATACTTGCCATTACGCAGGACCAGTTCATCGTCTATACCTCCAACGTTTTTGCCATCCTGGGCCTGCGTTCGCTGTATTTCGCCCTTGCCCACGTCGTGGACCGTTTTGTTTACCTGTCCTACGGCCTTGCCATCATACTGGCATTTGTAGGCACGAAAATGCTACTGATCGATATCTTCAAGATCCCTACTTTTATATCCCTGCTGGTAATTGCTATCATCCTGATCTTTAGTATCGTTTTGTCTTTTGTGAAAACGAGAAGAGACAATAAAATGAACGGGCAGGGGATGTAGTAACGATTCTTTCCTTCGGTTAGAAGCAGCACAAAGCTGCTGCCTAATGGAAGCTTTACAATTTAACTGAGACAACAGAGAAAGCAGCTCCGGAAGGGGCTGCTTTTTTGCTTGGCTACAAAAAAATCCTACTGTCCCTACATCACAATTGGTAAATACAATCCCAACAAAAGGGTAATCCACCCAAGTAACACTTGGAGCTCTACTTAAAAAAAATTCAATTTCAGCACAAATTTTAAAACTGATTTTAAATAAGCTTCGTATCCAGAATCAGTAAATAAATTTAGTGTACTACCTTTCCTTTTTAGTAAAAAACCCCCCTGATCAGACAAATCGCATCAGAGCACGATACGTTTGATTTCAAATCAACATAATTAAACCACATTATATAATACAATTTATATGTTTTAGTTGAAAAGCTAATTCTCAGGATACTTATTTCATTTTTCAAACTATACATTATTCTATGAAAACAATAAATACAAAAACCCTTGCCATGGCGTTCGCCAGTCTTTTCTTATTTTCATGCGAACGCAATGCAGACCAGGACTTGGTAGAGCCAATGCAGGTCAATCAGCAAAGTGAGTTAGTGGGCTATGACCCGAGCACCTGCAACCTGGTGCAGAGCATGGGGACAGGAGCGCTTCCGCGACACGTGAACCTAATAGAAGAGGACGGGTTGATCATGACCGTAACGGCTCAACGAAGAGGACACAACGGCAAATACCTGCCCGCAACAGAGGGGTTGTTACTCGACCCACGCGACCCGGCAACAGACCTTACCAACCCCTTTGATGCACAGATGCTAGGTATGTTTGGAGGCATACTTACTGTACCGGACGAAACAGGCACTAAGGCAAACCGTGATGGTGGCCGTGTGATCATGGACTTTGCTCCTGTTGGCGTTGTTACTATGAAAACCATGGTTTTTACAGATGTTGCAGCAGAAGATAAAGGCTCAAAGGTTGAGTTGTATAGTCGCAACGGGCAATTGCTGCATCAAAGAGAAATACCGACTGGAGCGAAAAACTCGGCTGTTATCGTATCTTTTGGCAACATACCTGGCGTAGCCAAGGCTATTGTGACTTTTGGTGATGAGCGCAGCAAAGTCGGCTCTGGGGCTATAGCCAGATTGCAGCTTTGCGTGGATGGCCAGGGTCGTTATGATGAAACCCGCTACCGAGCTGTGCATACCTTGTGGCTGGAGTATACTGGCGAGCAGCCTGCCAATGTCACCGTTAAGTCGGTGCAGGAGGGGAACAGCGGCGACGTGCTTTTTGAGGCCAAGGGCATGAAGCCTGGCACTGCGTTTAAGATCGCAGGTTCACAGGCCAACCCACTCGTCAACCCACTGGGAGAATTGCTGGAGATTAGAACACAACGCGGCGAAAAGCAGCTTATACCTGTCAATGCAGACCACAATGCATCATTGAAGAAACGGTATGGCAGTTTCAGGGTAATAGAAGCCCGCTGCTCTGATTACCCGCTTAAGTTAGAAGAGTAGGATTGGAAATACATAAACAGGAAAGCAGCTCTGAGAGGGGCTGCTTTTTTTTATGTGTAGGCTAATTAAAAAAACGAGTAGGGGAGACGTAAGCCCATCCCCAATAAGTAGCATCATCAAAACAATCGCCCCACCCAAACAGTATGCTTTAGGAAGTATGGAAGCGAACAAGCTACATGCTTATACCTCTAAAACCTACGCTATGGAAAGACTCAAAAATAAAGTTGCTTTAATCACCGGATCCGACTCCGGCATTGGACAGGCCACTGCAATCGAATTCGCCAAAGAAGGGGCCGATGTCGTTGTGACCTACCACACCGATAAGGAAGGTGCTGAAAAAACACTGAGCGAGGTCAAGAAACAGGGCCGCAAGGGCATGGTGCTTCAAGTGGATATCAGCGATGAGCAGGCAGTGGAAAAGCTTTTTGAGCAGGCCCTGAAAGAGTTCGGCTCCATCGATATACTTGTGAATAACGCCGCAGTAAACGGCTCTGGCATCAACGTAGCCGACATGGACACCGAAGTTTTCGACAGAACGATCAGGACCAATCTGTATGGCACATTCTTTTGCTCCCGCGCTTTTATCCGGCACCGCAAACAGCAGGGCGGCAAAGGCAAGATCGTCAATGTATCGTCGGTGCACGAGGAGATCGTGTCGGCGGGCACGGCGGACTACTGCGCCTCCAAAGCCGGTGTGCGCAACCTCACCCGCACCCTGGCGCTGGAACTGGCCGAGGACGGCATCAACGTAAACAACGTTTGCCCCGGCATGATCCTGACACCCATGAACCAGGAAGCGGTAGACGATAAGGAAAAACGTGAAGAGAGCGAACAGAACATCCCGATGAAGCGGGCGGGCAAGCCTGAGGAGATCGCCAAAGTAGTGCTGTTCCTGGCCTCGTCGGACGCTGACTATGTGACCGGATCGAGCTATTTTATGGACGGCGGCTTGTCGCAGTACATGGGGCAGGGGGCATAGCCTGTAGCCTATACCTCCGCCATCCTGTCACAAATACCCTTGTGGTGCGTTATTTGTATACCTTTGTATACACAAATACATTACTATTAAGCTTATGAAAATCGCGAAAGACCCATCTGAATATAACAAATTGACACCAGACGAAGAGCGCATCATCGTGCGCAAGGGCACCGAATACCCGGGTACTGGTGAATACAATAAATTTAAAGGAGAAGGGGTATACCTGTGCCGCCGCTGCAATGCGCCGCTCTATACCTCCGAGTATAAGTTTGAATCAAACTGCGGCTGGCCAAGCTTTGACGACGAGATAACGGGCGCCGTAAAGCGTATACCTGACCCGGACGGACACCGCACCGAGATCGTATGCGCCAACTGCGGCGGCCACCTGGGCCACGTGTTTGAGGGCGAGTACCTCACTCCGAAGAACGTGCGCCACTGCGTCAATTCCCTTTCCATGAAATTTGTACCGGTCGAAGAACTGGAGAAGTAAACCACAGGTATAGCCGCAGGCACATGTTTAAGCACAGGCAACAGGTATCGGCCAGAGACCGCGCACATAGCGCCGGCTCTTATGTCTGTACCGGTTGCGGCTATGCGCTGTTTGAGGCGAGCAGGAAATTTGAGGTCGGATCCGGCTTCCCCAGCTTCTGGGAGCAGTTTGGCAACCATGTTATCCACAAGGCGCTTGGCACTTATGGACGAGATCGCACGCAGCTGTTGTGTGGCAAATGCGGCCAGCACCTGGGGCACCTTTTCGAGGACGCACGCACGCCCACGCAACTCCGCTACTGCATCAACCAGGCCGCCATCCGATTTGTAGATTAACGTGAGTGGGCTATACCTTAACTTTATACCTGCCTGCACAGTAAACCACAGCAAAAACCGAATATCCTCACCCTGACATACGCTAGCATGAGCCGACCCTCTTTTATCAGAAGCCGCCTAAACAGTTTCCGGTTTGCTTTTAATGGTCTGACAGCCGTCTTCCGCTCCGAGCGTAACATGCAGTTGCATGTGCTGGCCAGCATCGTTGTGCTGGGCATGGCTTATGGTTTTGAAGTTACGCGCGTGGAGTGGTGCCTGCTTATTCTTTGCATTGGCATGGTGTGGGTGGCGGAGATCTTCAACACCTCCATCGAAACGCTCACCAACCTGGTGTCGCCGGAGCACAACCCACTGGCAGGCAAGACCAAAGACCTGGCGGCCGGCGCCGTGCTGATGGCCGCCATTACCGCTGCGGTTGTCGGCTTGTTCATCTTCATACCTTATTGGGTCGGGTACGTAAACACTGAATTGTAATTGCCGCAAAAGGCAGGTATAGGTATAATGCTGCGCCGGAATCGGTGTTTAGCCTTAAATGTCGTACCTTTGCGCTTCGTTTGAAAATTAACCGCTATGGCTGCACCAAAAATACCTGTGTGGGCACTTGCACTCTTGCTGATGACGGCTTCTGTCAGTTGCCAGACGGCAGGCAGTCCTGCAACTTCTGAAGTACAACAGGGAAAGGCCGCTCCGACAGGCTGGCTAAGCGAGCTCATCCGTGAACTGGAGCAGGAAGACGTAGCCAACCCGCCAGCCAAGGTATACCGCTATACCTATAACGGGCAGGAAGTCTACTACCTGACCAGCCGTTGCTGCGACATCCCCTCCAGGGTATACGACACCGACGGTAACCTGCTGTGTGAGCCTGAAGGCGGCATAACGGGCCAGGGCGACGGTCGCTGCGCGGACTTTCTGGACGCCAGGACAAACGAGACCTTGATTTGGGAAGATAAAAGAGAATATAATTGAGATGACTGGAAACGACGTATTAAAGAACCTTTCGGAATATAACATCTGGGCTAATCAGACGATGCTGCAGGTATTCGACTCACTGCCAGAGCTACCCGCTAACGCAGCGCGCCTGTTCAGCCACGCCCTAAATGCGCAGGCCATTTGGATAGCCCGCATCACCGGCACCGAAAGCCCGGTGAAGGTATGGCAGGAGCACAACCTAGAGGAACTGCACAAGCTGCACCAGTATGCTTCTTACAAAATAGCCGAACTGGTTTCAAATTCCGACGAGGACGAGTTTAACCGCCTGATCGACTACACCAACAGCCAGGGCCACAAGTACAGCACCCGCGTGCTCGACATCCTGACACACGCCTTCAACCATGCCACCTACCACCGTGCCCAGGTAGCCACTGATCTGCGCAAGTGCGGCCACACGCCGCCCAACACCGACTACGTAACGTATGTGCGCGAACTGATGGGGCAGGTATATTAATTGGTCGGCAAAGGACTTTTAGATATTCAGACTTTAAACAAAAAGGGAGCTCTTCGTTACGAAGAGCTCCCTTTTTGTTTGCTTCGGAGATAGGACAAGCCAGGTATAGCTTGTTCCTAAAACTTATTTTGTTGGCAACTTAACCGTGCCCAGGTCTTTGATCTGATCCTGTGAAACGCTGATGTTTGTCAGAGTCGTGTCGTTTACAGCACCCGCGGTATAGAACTTCACTGAGTAGGTACCCGCTTTCACACCTTTGATCAGGAAATCGCCGTTTTCATTGGCAAACCCGCCAATGGTGTCGTTTGCAGCGGAGATCACATAGATGCCAGGCTTGGCTTCGGCTGGCGTTACCCGGCCTTTAATACCGCCTGCCACAGCCTGCGTGATTGTGCGGACTACGGGCTTTAGGTTATATTGACCGTTTCCTCTGGCTACAACCGACTTGGCCGCGTCAAAGTCGAGCAACACCACATAAGTCACATCCTCTCTCAGGTCAGCATTCAGCTGCAGCTTCACGCCTGAGGTTTGTCCACTTGGAGTTTTCAGACCAACTATATCGCCGTTCTTAAGTTTAAGCGAGTTGTTCTCGCCCAGTACCAGTCTAATTTGGGAAATAGTACCCGCCGGCAGGTTGGCAGAAGCAAGCAGCGTGTCGCGTCCGTTGGCAAAGTCAAGCAGGTTGTATACACCCGGGTTGATCTCGTCAAGCGTTTGCCAGCCGCTTTCGCTGTCAGTACTCTCTTTGTGGATCTGCACGGAGCGGATGTCCACGTTCACCTCTTCATAGTCGCCGGGCGCGTCTGTCATGCGCACTTCCATACGGGCAGTGCCATTGCTGTCTGACTCGCTATCACAAGAGCTGAACCACACCAGGCCACTCATCAGAAAAGGAATTACAAATCTTGTTTTCATAAAAATTGCATATTTAAGTTTCATAGCAAATATCTGTACCTTAAATGAAGATAGAATGAAGAATCAGATATCGCTATATTTTATTTAATCAGGAATAAGGATTTGTTTGGTTTCACAGATCCCTGCGACTGCAAAACGATAAATAGTCTAACAATGTTATATAGCTTTAGGAAAATAAAAGCCGGCAACGATTATCCGCTGCCGGCTTTTGCTTGTTAAAAAGAGTGCAATTGCCTTAGGGCCTCACCTTTATTAAAATTACATTTTACTACTGCTGTACCTTTGTGGTATCAGGCTGCGCAGGGGGGGTAGCCGGTTTTGCCTTGGGTTTCAGGAAGTCCGTTATCTTATCTGTCGCCTGCTTTTTGATCTGCTTTTCAGCTTCCAGTCGCTTTTTCTCCAGTTCCTGACGTGCCTTATCCTCCGCTTCCTGACGGCGACGATCGAGCTCGTTGCGCACGCTGTCCTGCATCTGTTGCTTCTTCTGCTCCAGCTGCATTTTCGCGTCATCCACTTTGCTCTTCACCACACTTTCCACCAGGTCTTTGGCCTGCCCCTTGGCACTGCCGCCCGCCAAGGCCACGCGAGGATCAGACAGGGTACCGCCAATGTTCAGGTTCAGGGTAATGCGGTCCGATGTCTTCAGGGCCTCATTACCGATCAGGCTGCCCAGTCGGGTGTTCAGCTCACGGCCTATTTTGCCGGCAGGTACGTTAAGCGCGGTTACATAGTCGATGTTGCCGTTCACGTTGTTAGAGCCTCCCACGGTCATTTGGATATCGCCTACTTTCATGTCAAACGGGCGAATTACCAGGCTGCCGTCTATGATCTGGGCATCGATGCGCTTGTTCTGGATCACAAAGTTCTGCAGCTCTTCAAAATGGGTGAGCCTGCTGATCTGGTCTACAATCTTCACATCGCTCACGGCAGCTTTCACCACATCGATTATACCTGAGCCGTCCAGCGTTTTGAATACCGGGGTCATGTGCTGGCCTATCTCTCCGTTAAAGTTGAACTTGGTGGAGAAGGTACCGTCCAGCAGACCTGCGATAGGGGCAATCACTTTGATGGTGTTGAAGGCGTTGAAGGCCTCCTTAAAGCTCAGGTTCTGCACATCCAGCTTCATGTCAAATAGCGGCTGCTTCAGGCTCTGGGTATTGTAACTGCCACTGGCCACAAAAGCACCGCCCAGCGTGTTGAATTTCACAGCCTCCAACCGGGCTACTTTGTCTTTCACAAGCACGCGGCCGTCCACATTGCTGAGTTTCAGGTTGTCATAAAGCACCTGCTTGGCATCCACATTCAGTGTGATGTCCAGATTCTCCGGTACTGCCACTACGCCCTCGGCCTCGGCTGTGGCATCTGTGGTCTGCCCGGTATTTTCGTCCACCATCCACTCGTTCACATTAAAGGTGTTGGAGCTCAGGTTGAAGTTACCACGCAGCGACTGGTTCTCGGCCAGGGCATAACCGATGTAGTTCGACACGGTACCGCTGGCCTTGAAGTCGCTTTGGCCCAGGAAGCCGTTCATGTTGTTGAGCTGGATGCGCTCGTTGTTGAACACGGCATCGGCGCTGCTGATCTTTAACCCTTGTGGCAGGTCAGTGCTCACAAAGTTCAGGTTTTTGATGCCCATGGTGCCGTTGGCGGTGATGTTGTTATACCTTTCAGCCTCGATGTCGGTCATTTTGCCTTTGGCCGCCACGTTGGCGTTGATGCGACCTGTCACGGTCATACCTTCCTGCGGGAAAATCTTGGTGAGCTTCTCCAGATCCAGTATTCCTTTGATCTGCCCGTCGAAAGCAGGGTGCTCTATACCTTGCACGAGCATGCGGCCCTCCAGTGGCTCGCCGTCCAGCGTCATGTTGAAGCGCTCAATGTTGATGCGGGTGTCATCGGTGTTGCCTGTTTTGTTGAGGATGTTCACCACTGCACTCAGATTCTGGATAGGGGCGGGGAAATCCTTTGACTTCACGTAGCCATTGGTCAGGCGCATGTCGGCGTCTATTACCGGCATGCTCTTCTCGCTGTAGGTACCCTTCGCGTCGGCGTCCACCTTCAGGAGCCCACGCAGCGTCATTCCTTCCACGGGAAACACCTTGGTTACCTCCTCCAGGTCGATGTTGGCTTTCACGTTACCGTCCACCTGCATCACTTCTATACCTTTCACCAGCACACGGGCGTCAATCGGGTTTTTGCCCATGTCCATGTGGAACTTGCGCACATCCACCACGGTGTTCTCCATGTTGCCATCCGGGTTGTCGATGCGCATGTCTACGTTGATGTTGCGGGCGGCCTGTGGCAGGTCAGGGTACTTGAACATCCCTTCCGACACTTTCAGCTCCGTGCCAAAACCCGGCATCAGGGTGTCGTTAAAGCGGCCCTTCACATAGCCGTCAAAACTCAGGTTACCCTCGGTCTTAATGTCCTTGAAATCTTCTTTGAACATACCTGGCACCACGGAGAGCACACTGCGGAAGTCGGTGTCAGCCGCCTTAAAGGTCAGGTCGAGGTCAATGTCTTCTTCCGGCATCAAAATGGTACCGGCAAACTGAACCGGCAGTTCGTTGATGCGGATGTGGTTGTCTTTGAAAGTAAAGAGGAACTTATCCAGGTCCATGGCCATGGTGACGTCGGCGTCCAGCACCGCGTTTTCGATGTAGTTCACGCCGTCGTAGGTCATCACAAAACGGTCGGCCGTGGTCTGCGATTTCATATCGAAGACGCTCTTCTCAAAGTCGCCGCTACCGGTGTGCTGCACGTTGTAGGCCGCCAATCCGAAAGGAATGCTCAGGTCGTCGTAGAACAGGGTCCCGTTGTTGATGTCCCATCGCTTGATCGCCATGCGAAAGTCGCTGGCTGCCGTGTCGGCTTCGGCAGTTGTGGTAGTATCTGTTAGAAAGATGTCCCAGTTTGCCTTGCCGCTCTTGAGCACGAGCAGACGGATGGTCGGGTCGTCGAGTTTGATGCTGTTCACCTTCACCCGGTTGCCCGTAATGACACTCATCAGGTCAAGGCCCATCCGGAAGGAAGGGACTTTTGCCAGCGTGTCAGTTGCGAAAGAATCCTGGCCAACAACCAGCAGGTTCTCCACGCCCAGCGACATGTTCGGGAAATCGCGAAAAAGGGAAAGGCTTACATCATCTGTCGCATACACAACAGAAGCGTTGATATTCTTGGCGATCTCTTTGTCCAGGGCCTGTTTAATTTTATCTTTGAAGAGCAGGGGCACTAAGGCTGCCAGTGCCAACAGCACCGCTAAGAAGACAAAAAAACCGATAACTACTTTTTTCATATAGGTGGTTGCGTTTAGTAAAAGCTAAGCTATATAATTTTATAGCGAAAACCATGCGGAAATTATACAAGTGCTGTAGCAATAACCGTTCAGGAGTACTGATAGTATGCGTATAGGCCTCACAAAATTACTTTTTTGCCTGATAATCTCCCTCTGTGGCCTGCGGGCAACAGGGCAGGATGCGCATTTTACGCAACAGTACGCCAACCGGCTATACCTGAACCCTGCCTTCAGCGGGCTGGGCCGCGACTGGAGTGTGGCCGTTGCACACCGCAACCAGTGGCCTTCGCTGAACGGCTCCTTCATTACCAACCAGGTCTCGGCCGACTATCGTTTTGAGGGCACCAAAAGTGCAATTGGGATGGTCCTGCAGCAAGACCGCGCCGGTATTGGCGGATTACAAAAACTGCAGGCCGCCCTGGCGTACGCCTACCACACCCGCCTGACGGACAACCTGGCTCTTGCTGCAGGCCTTCAGACTACGATTGCCTCACTCCGTGTCAATTACGACAACCTGGTGTTTGGCGACCAGCTCTCCGACTACGGCCAAACTGCCCTTACTTCTGCCGAGGCTAATCAATTTGACCCCACTAATTATGTGAGCTTTGCTGTAGGCAGCATCTTGTACAATAACAATTTCTGGGCGGGGCTCAACGTATCGCACCTCAACCAGCCAAACTATGGCTTTGATGAGACCACCCGCCTGCCCCTGCGCTTTGTGGCGAATGCCGGGTATAAGTTTTATCTTAGCACCGGCCTGGGGCGCAACAACGCGGAGTTTAGCGTAAGTCCGGCCCTGAATCTTACCCACCAGCAAAATTTTAGCCGCGTTGATTTAGCCCTGTATACTATCTATTCGCCTTTGGCGTTAGGAGTAATATATAAAGGAGTACCTGTAACGGGTGCCGACCAGGATCAGAGCTTAGGCGTAATCGCAGGTGTGAGCCTCAACAGGCTCCGCATCGGCTTCAGCCATGACGTGGGAGTGAAGGGTTTTGGCAGACAGGCGGGAGGCGCGAATGAAATTTCGCTCGTTTTTGAACAACTTAACTTAAATAATTTGTTCACAGGCCGTCGATCGTCCAAAATAAACCATAACATTGTTTGTCCGGCATTCTGAATTTAGTTATAATTGCACGTTAAATTACATTAAAAGAACCTTATCATTAGTAGGTCCTAATCTATGAAGCTTATTAAGTATGTATCAGCCGTTGTAGTAGGAGGGGCTCTCCTTGCGTCATGCGGAAAAGGTGGTGGCTATCCAACTAGCACTGACCCAGGCGATTACAGCTCAGCCACGGGTATAGAATACAACGAGGACGAAACGGCGTTTCAGGTAAACGACTACGAGGATTTCCCTCAGGCACCGGGTCTTGTATTTATTGAAGGCGGCCGTACCACGCTGGGCTCTATGGAGGAGGACATTGCCATGACCCGCGATAATATCGAGCGCACGGTAACGGTAGCTTCTTTTTACATGGACGAAACCGAGGTGGCTAACATCCACTGGCTGGAGTACCTGCACTACCTGAAGCGTGACTCTATACCTGAGGTATACGTAGCTGCTCTTCCGGACACGACTGTATGGTCCCGTCAGCTTTCTTTCAACGACCCTTACGTAACGTATTACCTGCGTTACCCTGGTTTCCGTTTCTTCCCGGTGGTAGGTGTTAGCTGGCTACAGGCCAATGATTACTGCACCTGGCGTACGGCTAAGGTGAACGAGAACCTGGCCAAAGAAGCAACAACTGGTGGTAAAAAGAGAAGAGGTCTTTTCGGTAGAAACCGTACGGAGGAAGCAACTGAAGCAACAGCCCTTTCCATCGAGTCTGGCTATGTGTTGCCGAACTACCGTCTCCCAACAGAGGCTGAGTGGGAGTACGCCGCCCAGGCTTTGATCGGTACGCAGTACAACGAAGACGAAAACCAGAACAACAGAAGACTATACCCTTGGGATGGCCACCAGCTGCGTAACCCGCACGGCAAGAAAATGGGCCAGTTCCTGGCGAACTTCAAGCGCGGTCGCGGTGACTATGCAGGTGTAGCCGGTTCACTCAACGACGGTGCCATGATCACGGACTACATCTACGCTTATCCGCCAAACGACTTCGGTCTGTACAATATGGCTGGTAACGTAAACGAGTGGGTGCAGGACGTGTACCGTCCGCTTTCCTTCCAGGATGTGGAAGACCTGAACCCGTTCCGCAGAGACGGCTACCAGGACGAAGCTGAAAACTACGACACTTCTGAAGGCTTCCACTCCCTGATCAGCAACGAAGTGCGCGTTTTCAAAGGTGGTTCATGGAAAGACGTAGCCTACTGGTTGTCTCCAGGTACCAGAAGATTCATGGCACAGGATTCGTCTACAGCAACAATCGGTTTCCGTTGTGCGATGATCAACGCAGGATCTAACAGATAAGAACTAACAGTTAATACTATATTTTAAAGAGCCCGGGACTTACCCGGGCTTTTTGCATTTATACCTAGGCCGCCGCAATAGTGGTCACGCTCACTTCGCTGCATCCCTTCTGCAGCAGTGCTTGGGCGCAGGCTTCCAACGTCGCGCCGGTAGTCAGCACATCGTCCACCAGCAGAATGCGCTTCCCCTTTACTGCCTCCATCTGCTTGACAGCAAACACCTGCTCCACATTTTGCCACCGGTCGAGACGGCTTTTCTTTGTCTGCGAGTCGGTGTCCACTGCGCGCTCCAGCACCCTGTTACTCCACGGAATCTGCAAAGCCTCCGCCAACCCCTTCGCAAAACCCTCGGACTGGTTATAGCCACGGCGCCGCAGTTTCAGGCGGTGAAGCGGCACAGGCACAATCAGATCAAAGTGCACGGCATATCCCTGGTCTAAGAGAATGGCTCCGTACCGTTTGCCCAGGTGCTCCCCGAGTTCCTGCGCACCTTTATACTTGAGCTTGTGAAGCACACGCTGCACGCGCCCTTTGGATCTGAAATGCAGGTAAGAAAAAGCGAACCGAACCGGCACCTTACCCCAGAACCTTTGTTGCAGGCAGTTCAACTCAGTTGCGCCGTGCAGGTGCAGGTCGGTATAAGGGAGTTTTACGTTGCACTCGGTGCAGATATAACGCTCACCCCGGGCCAATGGCTGGTCGCATGCATGGCATATCTCCGGGAAAAGCAGGGACAGGAAATCCTGTAACATAGCGGCGCTGTTGTGGTTAAGGTATTCTTGATAATTTCGATTAACTTTATCTATTATACTTTTAAAAGCTTAAAACAGTAACAGCACACACAACAATGAGTCAGATAGAAGAATTCAACGAATACCGTACGCGCATGAACGAACGCATCATGTCGTACGACAACAAAGTAATCAAGCGCTTTTTTAACCTCGATACCAACACCTACGCAGAGGGTGCCCTCGATGTAAAAACCAAGGAGATGCTCGGCCTGGTGGCTTCCATGGTGCTCCGCTGCGACGATTGCATCAAGTACCACCTGGGCAAATGCTTTGAAGAGGGTGTTTCAGATGAGCAGGTGTTTGAGGTCTTCTCGATCGCCAACCTGGTGGGCGGCTCTATCGTGATCCCGCATTTCCGCCGCGCCGTGGAGTATTGGGAGGAACTTAAAGCCCAGCAAAGCGCTTCTTAAACAGAAATTCAAATGCTAAACTGTTGATCATATTGTTACTCCTCGTGGATATACACTCTTGAGGACAACAATTAAACAATTTAGCCATTCAACAATTAACTATATGACCGACGAATCATCTAACCTGGAGCACAGATGGACTAATCTGCGGGCTTCTATGATGAAGACTTTCGGGAAAAAGCCTGACCTGAATGCAATTCTCTTTCTGATAGGTATACAGGAACTGGGCAGGGGCATCTCGGATTTTACAAAAGAAGAAAAGCAGGACCTGATGCACATCGCCACCTGCAAGGTGTTCAGTCTGTCGGGCTTTTACGAATTAGAGCGGGTTGACGAAGAAGGTTGGCCGCACTACCGCTCTGTCAAGCCCATCCCTTTCACCAACCTGAAAGATCAGGAGCGCATGCTGAAGTGGCACATCCTGGAATACTTTGACAGAGCGGACGAAATCTAACATCTCAAACCAATTATTTAACCTGTACCGGCAGCATGTTTCCTCTGATAGACAAAGGAGAGGCATGCTGCCTATACATGGACTGTGAAACAGGAAGTATGAAAATTATTACCTATAACGTGAACGGCATCCGTGCCGCTATTTCCAAAGGATTTCAGGATTGGGTGAAAGCTGCCAACCCGGACGTGCTTTGCCTGCAGGAGATCAAGGCTTGTGAAGTCAAGTTTGACCGGGCCATCTTTGAAGATCTGGGGTATAACGTATACCTGCACCCTGCTGTTAAGAAGGGGTATAGCGGGGTGGCCATCCTCAGCAAGGAGAAGCCGAAGCATGTGGAGATAGGTTGTGGCATAGAATGCTACGATAATGAGGGCCGTGTGATCCGCGCAGACTACGACGATTTCTCGGTCATGAGCGTATACATGCCTTCCGGCTCCAGTGGTGACGAGCGGCAGAGCTTTAAGATGCAGTGGCTCGACGATTTCAATGGGTACATCGGCGACCTGAAGCAGACGCTGCCAGGTATGGTGATCAGCGGTGACTACAACATCTGTCACCAGGCGATCGACATCCATAACCCGAAATCGAATGCCAATAGCTCGGGCTTTCTGCCTGAGGAGCGCAACTGGATGACCCAATTTATCGAAAGTGGCTTTGTGGACAGCTTCCGCCATTTCAATAAGGAGCCGCATAATTACAGCTGGTGGAGCTACAGGGCAGGAGCTCGCGCCAAGAACCTGGGCTGGCGTATCGATTATAACATGGTGACGGGCAATCTGCAGGACCGCATGCAACGGGCAGCCATTTTGCCGGAAGCCAAGCACTCTGATCACTGCCCTGTATTATTGGATATTATATAGTGCAACGTACTGTACGTATACTAAATCGACCTTGTCGTCAGTTTAATAATAGGGGCTATAGGAGATTCTCTTAAATTTCTATAGTTTAACAACTTATACCTCTCAGGTTAATCATTAGCTGTAAGCATGGGTTAGTCACAGTTAAAGAATCAGGCAGATGAATCAGCACGATGCGATGGACAGGTTGTTACAGCAACTGCAGGCCTTTAAGAAAAAGTTCTACCTCAACTTATTGTTGCGGGGGAGCATTTTCGCCATCGGCTTGCTGATGTCCATCTACATTGTGTACAGTTTGCTGGAGTACATCTTCTACTTCCCGGTGTTTGTGCGGGCCTTTTTGCTGTTCTCATTCGTTGCCCTCACCATTTACGCGCTCGTTCGCTGGATCATTCTTCCACTCTCAGCCTTAACCAATCTCCGGAAACTGCTCTCCGATGAGCAGGCCGCCGCCAGGGTAGGAGAACACTATCCCGAAATAAAGGATAAGCTCCTGAATGCCATTCAGTTAAAAGACCTTGACCGGACCAACGAGCTTATTGCAGCCAGTATAGCCCAGCGCTCTTCGCAGCTTGTCAATTACCCCTTCGAGGAAGCCGTCACCTATCGCGAAAACAAGCCGCTTTTAAAATACATTGCACTGCCGGCAGTCGTGATGCTGCTGATCGCTTTGCTATACCCTACGATTTTTGTACAGGGCACCGAGCGCATCCTCAACTACAAGAAACACTATACCCCGCTGGCCCCATTCCAGTTCGTGCTGGAGAACGAGTCCCTCCAGACCTACAGAGGAGAGGACTTTGAGCTGAAAGTGCAGCTGGAGGGCAAGACTATCCCCAATGAAGTATACATCCACTATAATGGCAGACGCCAGCGACTGCAAAAGAACGGCGATGGCTATACCTATACCTTCAGGCAACTGCAGCGCCCCGTGGAGTTTCAATTGGAAGGCTCCGGCTTTATGTCCGATGACTACAACCTGAACCTGCTCTCGCGGCCCAGCCTGAAGAACTTCTATATGGAAGTGGCCTACCCCACTTACCTGAAGCGCAAGCCTGAACTGATCCAGAACACCGGCAACGCCACTATACCTGCCGGCAGTACCATCACCTGGAATTTTGACGCAACCGAAACAGAGCGTGTTGAAATCAAATTAGAAAACCCCTCTGAAACGCTTGTAGCTAAATCTAAGGCAAACTTATACACAGCGACCAAGCAGTTTACCGAAAGTCAGAATTATGGGGTAAACCTGCGGAACGCGCATAGCACCAACAAGGAAGACATCAATTACCAGATCACGACTATACCTGACCATCACCCGCAGATTACGCTGGAGCAGTACCATGACTCAGCGCTCTATCGCTTTGTAGTGCTGGCCGGCGAGATATCGGATGACTACGGCCTGACCCGGCTGGTACTGCACTATAAAGTGACTAACGATAAAAATCCGCAAGCCAGGTACAAGAGCGTGCCGATCGGACTGAACCGGCAGCAACTTAACCAGACCTATTATCACCAGTGGAACACAGCCGGCTTGCAGCTTAACCCTGGTGACAAGCTCGAGTACTTTGTGCAGGTATGGGACAACGACGGACTGAAGGGTCCCAAGAGCGCACGCACGCGTTCCTTTGAACTGCGGGTGCCAAGCCGCCAGGACTTGGAAAAGGAGTTGATCAGCAACGCCCAATCGGTGGAGAGCCAGTTGAGCAAATCGTTGGAGAGAAGCACAAAGCTGAAGGAGGAGCTCGCTCAGTCAGAAGAAAAGATGAAGACCAAGCGCGACCTTAACTGGCAGGACAAAAAGCAACTGGAGGACCTGGCCGAGAAGCGCAAGCAACTGGAGCAGGACATCTCTTCGATGAAAGAGCACTTTGATGAACTCAACAAGAAGCAGAACATGTTTTCGGAACAGGACAAGCAACTGGCCGAAAAAGCGCAGGAGCTGAAGAAACTGATGGACAGCCTATTGGACGAAGAAACCAAAAAGCTGTATGAGGAGCTCGAAAAGCTACTGCAGGAGCAAAGCCCGAAAGATTCCGAACTACAGAAACTGCTGAGCAAACTCGATAACCGAGAGCGCAACATGGAGCGTGAACTCGAAAGGGCACTGGAGTTATTCAAACAGCTTCAGTTTGAGCAAAAGCTCGACAACATCACCAACAAGCTGGAGGAGATGGCCAAAGAGCAGGAAGAGTTGGCCGACAAGACCGCACAGAAACAGGAAGACAACCAGCAACTGCAGCAGGAGCAGGAAAGCATACAGAAGGAGTTTGAGCAACTGAAGCAGGACATGAAGGACCTCAAAGAGCTCAATGACAAGCTTCAGAATCCGAACCAGATGGATGAACAGCAGCTGCAGCAGGAACAGCAGCAGATACAGCAGAGCATGGAGCAGGGGCAGCAGCAGCTTGAAAAGAAGCAGAACAAAAAAGCCAGCGAGTCGCAGCAGAAGGCAGGGGAGAAGATGAAGCAGATGGCCCAGCAAATGGAGCAGATGCAGAACAGCATGAGCATGCAAGGCATGGAGCAAAACCTCGACAACCTCCGCGACATTCTGGAGAACCTGATCAAACTTTCCTTTGACCAGGAAGGAGTGATGAAGGCCTTCCGGGGCGTCAACCAAAGCGACCCACGCTTCATTTCCCTTTCGCAGCAGCAGCTCTCGCTCCGCGACAATGCTAAGGTAATTGAAGATAGCCTTTTTGCCCTCGCCAAGAAAGTGTTCCAACTAGAGTCGTTTGTAACCCGTGAGGTGGCCCAGATGAACCAGAGCATGGACAACAGCATGAAAGAGCTGCGCGACCGCAATGTGGGTCGGGCCACCGCCCAGCAGCAACTGGCCATGACGTCCATGAACAACCTGGCTTTGATGCTGAACGACGCTTTGAAACAAATGCAGCAGGCCATGCAGCAAATGCAGGGCAATATGGCCAGCAAACAGAAGGGCAGTAAGCCACAGCCGGGCGATTTTGGTCAGATGCAGGACGCTTTGAACAAAAAAATCGACGAATTGAAAAAAGGTGGCAAGTCGGGTAAGGCACTGTCTGAAGAATTAGCTAAATTAGCTGCGGAGCAGGAGGCGCTACGCAATGCCTTGAAGGAAATGGAAAAGCAGGGCCAAAAACCCGGCGAAAAGGGCGGCAACGGTGAGTTGGGAAATATCACCAAGATGATGGAACAAAGCGAGACTGATCTCGTTAATAAACGTTTGACTGACCAGACCATCATGCGACAGCGCGAAATACTCACTCGTTTGCTGGAGGCCGAGAAGTCTATGAAGGAGCGGGAGTTGGACAACAAACGTGAGGCAAAGAGCGCTCAGGATGTAGCCAGACGAGTTCCGCCGTCATTTGAAAAGTATTTAAGAACGAAAGAAAAACAAACGGAATTACTGCAGACCGTACCACCGGCGCTTACGCCATACTATAAGCAAAAGGTCAGCGAGTATTTCCAGCATATGAGTAACTAATACGCACCTTATAGCATCACTAACAAGTTATATGAATCAGGTTAAAATTCAGATTCCTTCCTTAATCGAGAACATCCGGGTTATAGAGAGCTTCATAGACAATTCAAAGGAAGAATTCGAGTTTGAAGACGACGTGTATGGCAACATCATGGTAGCCGTGACAGAGTCTGTGAACAATGCCATCCGCCATGGCAATAAATTCGACAAGGAAAAACTAGTATACCTCACACTCCAGGTAGAGAACAACCAGCTTCTTTTTGAAATCGAGGACGAAGGTCCCGGCTTTGATTACGATACGCTCCCGGATCCTACCGCTCCTGAAAACCTGGAGAACCCAGGTGGCCGCGGCATTTTCCTGATGCGCAATTTGTGCGACGAGGTGAACTTCCTGGACAACGGCAAAAAGGTACAACTCATATTTAACATCACTTCTTTACAGAATGGATCATCTAATTGAGTTCTTCAGCGAGGACATCGAATTCTCGCTGGATAACCCAGAACAGATTTCCGACTGGATCGCAGACATCATAGAGCGTCACGAGCATGAACTGGTAGGCCTGACTTACATTTTCTGTTCTGATGATTACCTGCACCAGATCAACGTTGAGTATCTCGATCACGACACGCTCACTGACATCATCACCTTCGACAATGCTGATATAGAAGGCACTATCGAAGGTGATGTTTTTATAAGCATAGACCGGGTACGCGATAATGCCGCTACGCACGGCACATCTTTCCACGACGAACTTCACCGCGTCCTCATCCACGGGGTTCTCCACCTGCTAGGTTTTAAAGATAAAACCCCTGAGCAGGAAGCCGCTATGCGCAAACTCGAAGATTCTTCCTTATCTTTGCGGAAATTTTAATCGCAAAAAAGGGAATTACCGACCCTCCTTTGATGTTTCACGTGAAACATCTCTAAATTCAGAATAAATGTTTCCAGAATACGATATCATAGTTGTAGGTGCGGGTCATGCGGGCTGTGAAGCTGCCGCCGCCGCTGCCAAAATGGGCTCAAAAGTTCTATTGGCAACCATGAACATGAACACCATTGCCCAGATGTCCTGCAACCCTGCCATGGGCGGTGTGGCAAAAGGGCAGATAGTGCGCGAAGTAGATGCCTTGGGTGGTATGAGCGGTATTATCACCGACGAGACCATGATCCAATTCCGCATGCTTAATAAGTCCAAAGGGCCTGCCATGTGGAGCCCCCGTGCACAGAGCGATCGCATGCGCTTTGCGGAAGCCTGGCGCCTGACGTTGGAGCAAACGGAGAACGTGGACTTCTGGCAGGAGATGGTGACAGGTATAGAAGTAGAGGGTGGAAGAGCTGTTGGCGTACGCACTAGTCTGGGGATAACTATACGTGGAAAGGCCGTTGTCTTAACGAATGGCACCTTTTTGAATGGTATTATCCACATTGGAGAGAAGCAGATGGGCGGTGGCCGCTCAGCTGAGAAATCAGCGAAAGGGATAACAGAGCAGCTGATCCAACTTGGTTTTGAGGCAGGCCGTATGAAGACCGGAACTCCGCCACGAGTGGATGGCCGCTCGCTGGACTATAGCCGCATGGAAGAGCAGTTCGGAGATGAGAATCCATCCAAGTTCTCATACACTGAAACGACGCCACTGGCAAAACAGCGCAGTTGCTACATTACCTATACCAATTCAGACGTACATGAGATCCTAAAGACCGGCTTCGAAAAGTCGCCGATGTTCCAGGGTCGTATTCAGGGATTGGGGCCACGTTACTGCCCATCAATTGAAGACAAGATTAACCGTTTTGCCGATCGTGACCGTCACCAGATCTTTGTGGAACCAGAGGGATGGAACACAGTAGAGGTATACGTGAATGGCTTCTCGAGCTCTCTGCCAGAAGATGTGCAAATGAAAGCGCTTCGGAAGATCGTTGGATTCGAGAATGCCAAGATGTTCCGCCCTGGCTATGCCATCGAGTACGACTTCTTTCCACCAACTCAGCTCAACTTGACGCTGGAGACGAAGGTGGTAGAAAACCTTTACTTTGCAGGCCAGATCAACGGAACGACAGGGTATGAGGAAGCAGCATGTCAGGGATTGATGGCAGGTATAAATGCGCACAACAAGATAAATGAAAAAGCACCGTTTATACTGAAGCGATCAGAAGCTTATATCGGTGTGCTGATCGATGATCTGGTAAACAAAGGGACGGACGAGCCGTACCGCATGTTTACTTCCAGAGCAGAGCACCGCATCCTGCTACGCCAGGATAATGCGGATATTCGCCTGACGAAGCTGGGCTATGAACTCGGATTGGCTGATGAAAGCCGCATGGCAACTGTGGATAAGAAGATCACAGAATCAGCAGATATCATCGCCTACTTAAATAACAAGCCGATTGAGCCTGGAGATATCAACAGCATGCTAGAGCAAATGGGGTCCGCTCCAATCGTTGAAAAGCAGCGTGCAGGCCAACTGATCAAGCGACCAAACATCGAGATAAAGCACATCGCTGAAGCTGTACCGGCTGTAGCAGAATACTTAAGCAAGTTCAAAACTGACAGCATAGAACAGGCTGAGATTGCAGTGAAATACGAGAGCTACATAGTAAAGGAGCATACCATGGCTGCTAAAATGGGCGAACTCGAGAACTATAACATCAAAGAGAAAATAGACTACCGCAACATACCTGCCTTGTCAGCAGAAGCCCGCGAAAAATTGCTGCGCATACAGCCTGAAACCATAGGGCAGGCATCGCGCATCAGTGGCGTGTCACCGGCTGACATATCGGTACTAATGGTATACCTTGGAAAATAAATGAGCTACGAAAGACTGGAGCAATGCCCGATATGCGGCAAAGAAGATTTTAAAAACTTCCTGGTAGTGACAGACAACGCGGTCTCGAAAGAGAGCTTTGTAATTGTGGAGTGCGAGAATTGCAACTTCAAGTTTACAAACCCACGGCCGGATGCTGCCAGTATTGATAAGTATTACGAATCTGAAGAATACATATCGCACAGCAACATTAAGACAGGCATTATCAACAGGGCCTATCATGTGGTGCGCTCCATTACGACGAAGCAAAAAGTAGAGCTTATCAACAGGCACGTCCCAGCCAAGGGAACCATTTTGGATTATGGCTGCGGGACGGGCGTATTCCTGAATGCCTGCAAGCAGGACGGTTGGGACATAAGAGGAGTCGAGCCAAATATCCGTGCTCGCGAGGAAGCCTCCTCCCTGACAGGGGAAATAATTGCCAAGGGGCTCGAAGAGATCTCTGGTGAGAAATTCGAAGTCATTACGATGTGGCATGTGTTGGAGCATATCCATACGCTAAACGAAACGTTGGCAGAACTCATCAACTTGCTGCAGGACGACGGGACGTTGATCATAGCTGTTCCCAACGCCGATTCGCATGATGCGCAGCAGTACAAGGCAGACTGGGCAGCCTATGATGTGCCACGACACCTATACCATTTCACACAGCCGACTATGAAGCGCCTGCTCAAAAAGCACAAGATGCAACTGGAGGAAGTGCTGCCTATGAAGTTTGATGCCTACTACGTCAGCATGCTAAGTGAGAAACAGAAGGAGGGAAAGACAAAGGTCATCAGCAGCGTAGTGAACGGGTACAAGTCCAATAGCTACGCAGAGAAAAACGGCAACGATTATTCGAGCCTGATATTTGTAGCAAAAAGAAAATAAGCACCCCAATCGGGTGTTAATAAATAAGAACAAGGCAAGCGAAAGTTTGCCTGTTTTTCATTTAAACGAATAGTAGATGAAACTTGTCAACAGTATTTTTCTAGCTGCTTCCCTTATGACGCTTGCATCCTGTGCGAGCATAAACAACCCGGAAGGAGGCCCAAAGGATGAAGACGCACCGGAACTCCTCGACAGCAATCCCAAGCCGCAAGAGCTAAATGTCAGCACCCGCACCATCACGCTGGACTTTAATGAAGAGGTGCAGCCAAACAACTTACAGAAGGAATTGCTGATCACGCCTTTCACTGATAACAAATACCAGGTGAGGTTACAGAAGACCAGGTTGGAACTGGTATTTGAAGAACCGTTTGAGGAAAACACCACCTATACCTTCAACTTCCGAAAAGGCATACAGGATATCACGGAGAAAAACACAGCGGAAGGACTTGGGCTTACGTTCAGTACTGGCACGTTCATCGACTCAAGCAGAGTAAGCGGTCAGGTGGTCAAACTGCTGACACAGGAACCAGAGAAAGAAGCCGTGGTTGCCTTATACCCAACCAACGATACCCTCAGCATCCGGAAAAGCAGACCCTATTACCAGACACAGGCAGATGCGAATGGGGAGTTTGCATTTGAGAACATAAAGGATGGCGAATACAGGATTTACGCGCTGACAGATAAGAACAACAACTCGCTGTATGATAACGAAGATGAATGGGTAGCCTACAAAGCAGAACCAATCCGTGTAACCAGCGAAGAACAGGAGGTTGTATTGCAAACGGTACGAATAGATACCAAACGTCCACTTCTGCAACGCCGCGAAAGGTATACAGACCGCTTCGTGGCCAACTATAATGAAGGCCTGGAAAGGTTCGTAGCCACCTCCGCAGAATCCCCAAAGGATACCCTGGTCCATAAGATATCGCCAGATGGAAAGGTCGTGGATGTATTTGGAAGCAACCGTTTCACAGGAGGCAAGGCCCTGTTAACCGCACTGGACTCCGCTGCAAATCGCACCGTGGATACGGTTCAAATAGCATTTGAAGGAAAGAGAGCCCAGCGTGTGATCGGAGCCAGGCTGAAAGCGAATGGCAATGGAACAGGCAATAACAACACGGTAAGTGAAGGACAGCAAGTAACGATCGAATTGGAGACGCCAGTAAGCATTAAGACAAAGGAGCCCATTCGCCTACTGGCCGATAGCATAGAAGTGGCCAGGCTAACGTATCCTGATCAGGTGAAAGTAGACCGCTCCGCTACAGAGCTGAGTTTCGTTATGCCAAAGTGGACCAACAAGATTCGTGAAGCAACTATCATAATAGACAGCGCGGGTATAGTGCCGGTACAGGGAGCGCAGTTCAGCAAACCGGCCATTCAGGTAACGATAGCAGAGGCGCGTGGCGCCGGAAGCTTGAGAGGAGCCGTGAAAACAGAACAGAAAAACTACATCGTTCAGCTAGTAGACAACCAATATAAAGTGAAGAACCAGGTGCGTAATACCAAGACGTACAACTTCAGAAACATTGAGCCAGGCACCTACTTTATCCGGGTCATACTGGATACCAACAACAATGGAAAGTGGGATGGAGGAGACCCGGAACTAGTGAAGGAACCGGAACAAGTATACCTGCATGACAAGCCATTGGAGATTCGGGCAAACTGGGAAATGGAAGAGGACATAACATTTTAAAAGAAAAAGGAAGCAAAGTAGCTTCCTTTTTTCATGTCCGGACCAGCATAGCCAGGCTGAATTATAGTGGATAAAATCTGCAGGAAGGACCAATAGGTTACGCAGGGGGCATAAAGGCTGCACCTTGTCAACAGTAGTAAAGCAGAGTGAAGACGCGAAAGCTGTCCGTACGCTTTAAAAAAAAGAGAGATCATTTGTGGAGATAGATTCTGAAACAGGGCCCAAGCGAAAAACAAAAAAGCGAACAGGGGAATCACTCACACAAATTGCCAGCCCGTCTCAATTCATGTAAACAGGCCAACGTAACCACAGAGTGTCTGACTCCTAAAAACACAAGCATAGATAGTCTCAAGGTATAAGGAAAGACTGAAGCCCGGTATATCAAATCGCAGAATCGGAGTGAAGCGAACCTTTGTAAAATCATCGATCGCCACACCTGAAAAGTCCCCATCAGATTGAAACGATTGCCGATTTAGATTTAGCTCTTCACTAAAAGAGGACTAGATCGGCCTGATACATAAAAAAGTCAGTAAGATAAAATCGCACCTGGTGAGATTATACCTGGCCAATTCTCCCTGGTAAAAGATCTAAAATAGTCCCGGTTAGGGCACTCGAAATAATCGCATAGGTATAGCAAGGGTATAACTAGCCGCTGCACCGTTATAAGAACCTGAAAAGAGAAACTCAGCGAGCAAGCAATGTTGTAGAGTTGATGTGCAGCAACGAACCAGACTACGCGTGAAACAACTATTAAAAGAAAGTAGGGGCGGCCTCGCAAAGAAAGTCTTCGGATTGCCGTAAGAGGTAAAAACCTGGTGCCGGGAGAAAAGAAAAATCAGCTTTTTCTGGAATCAAAAAAACTGTTTAGTAATCCACAAAAAAGGTGGGTATAGCTGTGGACAAGTGTGGAGTAAATCTGATAACTCAGCACCCCCATGTTCCACAGGTATAGCAAGAGGCCTGTGGAACACCAAAAAAGTGGAAAGCGGTTGACAAAGCTATACCTTGAAAAGGCTTTTCCACGGTGGCACCCTCATGTGAAAAAAGTAATACACACAAAATGGGTAAAAGTGGATAAGCAGGGTAAGTAACTGAAAGCTAAAAATTAACAAAAAGATAATGTGTGGGAAGACGGGTGCACAGCCAAGGTATAGGAATAGGAAATGAGGACAAGTCCAGATGTTCCACACTTATCAACTTATGAACAGCCTTAATGATGAAAGAAGATTTATTTAAAGATTTATCTAATTAAAATTAATAAGGTCAGGAAAGATGTGGAAAGCTGGATAAGTCGGCTCAAAAAGGGGGAGAAAGAGCGGCGGAAAAGGCCCGGAGAAAACAGCTGAAGAAAAGAGCAAAAAAATAAAAGCCCTATATTTATAAGGAGAAAACGAGAACGCTAAATCTGAACTATGACATTTCTATTAAAACTGGTACCACCCTTCGAAGACCCGGTGTTGATTTTCACGCTGGTGCTGCTCATTATCCTGATTGCCCCCATTATCCTCAACAAACTCAAAATACCAGGTATAATAGGACTCATACTGGCTGGCGTGATTGTAGGGCCAAACGGATTTAACCTGCTGCTGCGCGACTCCAGCATCATTCTGTTCGGTACGGTGGGCTTACTCTACATCATGTTCCTGGCGGGCTTGGAAATCGACATGATTGATTTCAAGAAGAACAAAAACAGAAGCATGGTATTCGGCGCCTTTACGTTTTTCATCCCGATTATAACAGGCACCCTGATTTTCTACTACATACTGGATTACCAATTGCTGTCGGCAATTCTGCTATCCAGTATGTTCTCCACCCATACCCTGATCGCATACCCCATAGCCAGCCGTTTGGGAATAAGTAAAAACGAAGCAGTGACCGTCACCATAGGGGGCACGATCATAACGGATACGGCCGTGCTTTTGGTGCTGGCCATCGTGGCAGGCAGCGCAGAGGGCAACGTGGACATGTGGTACTGGATAAAACTTGCCCTGTCGCTGGCAGTGTTCGGGTTCATCGTCATGTATGTGTTCCCGCGCATCGCCAGCTGGTTTTTTAAACAGATAGAAAGCGAGAAAGGAGCCCAGTATATCTTCGTGCTCACCCTAGTGTTTGCGGCGGCCTTTCTGGCAGAGCTGGCGGGCGTGGAGGCTATCATCGGCGCCTTCCTGGCAGGGCTGGCGCTCAATACGCTGATCCCTCATTCCTCAGCGCTGATGAACCGGATCGAGTTTGTGGGCAATAACATCTTCATCCCTTTCTTCCTGATAAACGTGGGCATGATCGTAGACCTGAGCGTTCTCTTCAGGGGGCCGGAGGCACTAATCATAGCGGGCGTTATAGTAGCAGTGGCGCTTGTTACGAAATACCTGGCGGCCTGGGCCACCCAGAAGGTATACGGCTATAACGCTGCGCAGCGCAACGTGATGTTCGGTTTGAGCAGCGCTCACGCAGCCGCAACGCTGGCCGTTATACTGGTGGGCTTCAACCTTGGCATCATCAACGAGGACGCCCTGAACGGCACCATCGTGCTGATATTGGTGAGCTGCCTCGTAAGCTCTTTTGTGACAGAGAAGGCAGGTAAGAAACTGGCTATCATTGAAAGCCGACGCAAGCCGGACCTGAGCCAGAAACCAGACCGCATCCTGGTGCCGATCGCCAACCCGAAGAACATCGAGAACCTGATTGACCTGGCTGTGATGCTGCGCAACCCGGATTATCATGAGCCGATCTACCCGCTGGCCGTCGTGCTGGACAACGAGCAGGCAGAGGAGGAGATCTTCAAAAAGAACAAGATGCTGCAGGAAGCCATTACCTACGCCTCGGCCACGGACAACGATGTGCAGCTGGTCGCCAAAATTGACATCAACATTGCCAGCGGCATCCTACGCGCCATCAAAGAGCTGATGATTACGGAAGTGGTGCTGGGCTGGAACGCGAAGATTACCACCCGCGACCGTATTTTCGGCACGGTGCTCGACAACCTGTTGGAGAACACCGAACAGATGATACTCGTGTGCAAAATCATGCAGCCGCTGAATACGACCCGACGCATCGTGGTGATCGTGCCGGCCTACGCCGAACTGGAAAGAGGCTTTTTGCGTTGGATGCGAACAGTGAGCATATTGGCAACCCAGCTGGGGGCCAAGGTTGTGTTCATGGCAGGAAACAGAACCATCAACAACCTGAAATCTACGGTAAAGAACAGCAAGCCAGCCATAGATGCGACCTACGAGCCGAGACCGTCCATGCCCGAGTTTGAGAACAACCAGACAGGTATAGGCAAAGACGATATGGTAGTCGTGCTATCTGCACGAAAAGGTACGGTGTCCTACAACGGTATACTCGATAGCGTGCCGCGCGTGCTTTCGCGTAACTACAAAGACAACAGCTTCATCATCATATATCCGGAGCAACACCCGAACCTATACCAGGACAATCAGTTCAAAACAACCGGCTATACCAATGAAACCAGGGAAATCGAGGGCTTTTAACTATGATCTGGATTTCAGAAATACGGATTTCAGAAAAAATCCGGAGCTATACCGTATAGGAAAAGGAGAGCAAGGCGTTCTGCTGGTAGAACCCTATAAGTCGGAGATACTGCCGCATTGGCGCTTTAAAACGCCCGAGGTGGCACGGGAGTCGTCGGAGCATATCTACGGCTTGTTCCTGGATTACCTCCGTCACAACGACTTTGTAGGCGCCGACATGGCCCGCAAGTTTTTGCAGATGGGCTACACCCGCTCACGCCGCTACGCTAACCACCGCACGGGCCAGAAGTACAGAGGCCCCGTTCCGGATGATAAGAAAGGGCAGAGCGGCGCCCATGGAAGAGACCAGTTGCCTCTGGACCCTGACCCGGTAAAAGCTGAATCGGCACGCATTTTCAAGGCGAGGTGGGAGGAGGCGAAAGAAAATGAAACGTATAAAAAGCTGATGACAGAGTTCAGGGCAACATACGAGTCGTAAAAAAATTGAAGGAGATGAAATGATTTAACCTTTTAATTCCGAAATTAGTAAATCACATATCTTTGCATACAAGATAAAACGATAGAGCAACATGGTTAACAAAGAAATCAGGTTAGGCAAAGGGCTTGGTAAGATCAAGTTTGGCCTTACAATGGAAGAAGTAGAAGCGCTATTGGGCGAACCTGAAGAAATAGAAGAGTCCGACGAAGAGGATGAGTTTGAGCATCAGGCCTGGAACTACTGGGAGGAAGGCTACTCGCTGTACTTCGATAAGGAAGACGATTACAAACTCAGCTGCATCGAAACAGCCAACCGCGAGGTGAAACTGTGGGAAGAGCGCATTTTCGAGATGAGCCAGGAGCAGCTGAAAAGGCTTTTCGCTGACCACGGGTATGAGGATCTGGAAGAAGAGGAAATGGAAACAGGCGAGACGCGCATTTCTTACGAGAAAGAGATGATCGACCTGTACTTCGACGAGGACCAGCTAATTGCCGTGAACTTCGGCGTGTTCATCAATGACAACCTGGAGGTTGTTTGGCCAGAGAAATAAGAAAACAGTAAATCTATATACAACCCGGCTTCTGCAAAGGAGCCGGGATTTTTTTTGCCCGACTTGAGCTACCTGCAGTGAAGTCTGATCTTAAAAGACCACAAGCTGTATACCTGCCTTGAAGTATACAGCAAGCTGAAAACTGATCAAAGCCATGGGAAAGCTGTTCCACATGGGGCAATCTACCCCTAAAGTGCGGGTATACAGCTGTGGAAAAGCGAATCAAAAATAGCGTTCAAAGGTATAGGAAGCCCTGTATCAGGTATAGCTGTACACAAGGGGCATAAAAAAGGCCCGGCTTAAACCGGGCCTTTTCTGTGGTAAAAGTGCTATACCTTAGTTGAAGAAGAAGTTGTAAATCTCCTCCTGAATGGCCGGGTTGATGGAAATTGCCAGGATCATGGAAATGATTAGACCAATGGTCACAGACAAGATGTCCTTGCCGATTAGGTTGAGCGTTTTGGCAATTTTCACGCTGCTGTCTTGGGCTCTCAGGCGCATACCCAATTCACGGCCTGCGAGCAAACCTATAAATACCCAGGTGGTACTCATCGGCACGTTGTTCACTTCCTTGAAAACATACAGTATCAAAGCGTATACGAGGTCAATGATGGTAGCGCTGCGAACATCACGTACTTCGGATTTCTCGTTGATGATGTTCTGGATTTTGTCTCCTTTCATAAAGAACAGGAAACCGAGGCCCAGGAAGATAAACAAGGTGAAAGCCAGGAATTCATAAACATTCAGTTGACGCGGCAGGTATACGGCAATGTTTGCCAGGTCCTGTGCCAACCAGATGTACCATAAAAAGCCACTGATTATCCATTGAGCCCACACCCAGAAAGTATGCGCCTCGCCTTTGATAAAACGTTTTATAACCTTTGTTAGGGTAAGGTATATGATCAGTGCTGACAGGAACGCCACAATATACCCCGCTATACTCTTGTTGAGCATGCTCAGGATGGTGCCTGAGGTAGCCGTGAACACACTCAGTAGCATGAACGTGGTTGAGACAGGTATGCGGAACCGGGTTAAGAGAAGCAGAATGATAGGCGCAGCCAGTTGCAGGTACACAAAGTTGGTAGGCGCTTTTTCGAGGCCAGGTGTGGCCAGACGCTGGTATGAAACATCACCGTTAAACACGACCCAGCTATAGGTAACCGTGGCCACAAAAATAAGGCCCATGAACAGCCACTGCCAGTACCACTTCTTGTCTTCGTTGGAACCGATAAACGTGCCGATGGTCTGGATACTGTCGTTGGCGATAGCGGAGTAACCTGCAAAAGCAAAACCCACCCACATAGCAATGGAAGGATAAGGATAGAGCGCGCCCGCTGCGATAAGGGAGAAAGCAATAAAGTAGAGAAACTTCTTCTCCTTCTGGACAACAACATCCAAAAGACTGAAGCGCTTTGTGAATTTGTGCGGCTGGGCCGGAAGAACTTGCTTCGGTCCCTTCTTTTTCTTAGCCATTTTTAAAGGTTGGGTGAGATTTTCAAAAACGACGCAAGTTATCACATAATAGGCGAGAGGTAGTGCTGCCAATGTTAAGAAATTGTTAACAGCGAAGGATTAATACCGAATATACCCTTAATAATTATAGCAAGACCTGATAAAATTAAAATATAAAGCTGTTGCTGTACCCAAAATTCTATAAACAGCGTTTGGCATAATCACCCTTTAATCTTCTATCTTTGCAGCATGGCGACACAAGAGAAAACCCCTGTAGAAAACGCACAATTGAAAGACATTATCTCGCACGCGAAGGAGTACGGCTTCGTGTTCCCGTCAAGCGAGATATACGATGGCCTGCAAGCCGTGTATGACTACGGCCAGATGGGCGTAGAGCTGAAGAACAACCTCAAGAACCTGTGGTGGAAGTCCATGACGCAGCTGCACCAGAATGTGGTAGGTATAGACGCCTCCATTTTCATGCACCCGCTCACCTGGAAGGCCTCCGGTCACATCGACAGCTTCAATGACCCGATGATCGACAACAAGGACTCGAAGAAGCGCTACCGTGCCGACGTGCTGATTGAAGAGAAAGCCGCCCAGTACGAGGCCGACGGCCACTACGACAAAGCCAGCGAGCTGCTGGTGGAGATGGGTAAGCTGTTAGGCGCCGAGGAACTGGACGCAGTACGTGACCTGATAATCCGTGAAAATATCAAATGCCCGATCTCCGGCACCACCAACTGGACCGAGGTGCGTCAGTTCAACCTGATGTTCTCCACCCAGGTAGGTTCTGTGGCCGAAGACTCGAGCACCATTTACCTGCGCCCCGAAACAGCACAGGGTATATTCGTGAACTTCCTGAACGTGCAGAAGACCGGCCGCATGAAAGTGCCGTTTGGCATTGCGCAGATCGGAAAGGCCTTCCGAAACGAGATCGTGGCCCGTCAGTTCATCTTCCGCATGCGCGAGTTCGAGCAAATGGAAATGCAGTTCTTCGTGCGCCCTGGCACCGAGATGGAGTGGTACAACACCTGGAAAGAGAACCGCAAGAAGTGGCACGAGGCCATTGGTATACCTGCCGACAGCCTGCGCTACCACGACCACGAAAAGCTGGCCCACTACGCCAACGCCGCCGTGGACATCGAGTTCAAGTTCCCGTTTGGTTTCAAAGAGGTGGAAGGCATCCACTCCCGCACCGACTTTGACCTGACCCAGCACCAGGAGCTGAGCCGCAAGAAACTGCAGTACTTCGACAACGACCTGAACGAGGAAGGCAAGCCATACGGCAACTACATCCCTTACGTGGTGGAGACATCCGTTGGGGCCGACCGCCTGTTCCTGATGACGCTTTGCAGCGCCTATACCGTAGAGGAGATCACCGAAGGCGAACAAACCAAGACGCGTACCTTCCTGAAGCTCCACCCGGCACTGGCTCCTGTAAAGGCCGCCATCCTGCCGCTTACTAAAAAGGACGGTCTTCCAGAGAAAGCCACTGAGATCTTTGACTCGCTCAAGTACGACTTCAAGACCATCTACGAAGAGCGTGACTCCATCGGCAAGCGCTATACCCGCCAGGACCTGATCGGTACGCCGTTCTGTATCGCCGTAGACCACCAGACTCTGGAGGATAACACTGTTACCGTGCGTGACCGTGACTCACGCGAGCAGGTACGCATGCCGATCAGCGAACTGCACAGCTACATCGACAAAGCCGTTAACTTCAAAAGCATATTCGAAAAGCTGGCCTAAGGTATAGGTATAGCCTGGATTAAGAACAGCCTGCGGCGCTAAGCCGTGGGCTGTTTTATTTTAGCACCAGGTATAGGCCTTGTTTTACAGGTATAGGCTATGATGGGCGAGGTTAGCTGAAGCAGTTGCTAGGTATAACTATACCTTACACGAGCGCTGAAAATGTCCTGAAACCAAGTAAAGTGCTGTTGTTATGTTAAGCTATGCCTCGCTTTATGTGGAAAATTACGTGAAAGTTTGATCATGTTCGCATAATAATAACCTGATAGACAGTTGTTTGTGGTTTATAAAATGCAATATAATCCACAGCTATACCTGTAACATTTACCTTTTTGCCGGATGATAGGATTACTGAAGGTATAGCTGTGTCCTTACACTTCGGGCATACAGGCGGGCAGGAATAAAGAAGCATAGGATGATGCTACATTTTTCAGATACCTTTTTCAAGTAATCTCCGGACAAAGCGAAGAAGCTTTTCGCAATAGAAAACTACAGGGTCAATCGTGTATAACTGTTCCATAAAGCGTCTGTGGGTCGCGCAAACGGTTTTTTACAGTCATTATTCCACAATCTTAGTTAGGCTATGTCGCTAAATTCGGGCTTCACTTGTTAGGTATAGGTATAGCAAAAGATGATAGAAATTCTGGCAAGCTTCCACGTGGAAAGCATCAAAAAATTAAAAATACTTACCTTTGTATTACAGCTGGAAAATCTGGGGCAAAAAGGCACTCTATCAGAGCCATAAGGAGGCAGATCAATTGATTTTGGTAGCCAGTCCGAAACCCCGAAGAGAAGTAACCTGGTTACTTTGCCCGCTTGCCTGAGCCGGATGCTCTGGAGAGGTATAGACGATTGCACCAGGCATCAGGCAAGTAGAGTGGCAGCCTGGATTGCAATGTGCCCAAACCTAACTAACTTGCCAAATAGCAACACGGTCCGGTCCCTGAGGCTATACCTGAACCAGCTGATTTGATTTTGACGAAGAATTACCTGAAGAATAAGTGCTGAACATGGCAAAATATAACGAATACAAAAACCTCAACTACGCGCAAGTAGGCGAGGAGGTGCTGGCGTTTTGGAAGGAGCACAACATCTTCCAGAAGTCAGTTGCAACAAGAGAAGGGCACAAGCCTTTCGTGTTTTATGAAGGACCGCCGTCAGCGAACGGTACGCCAGGCATTCACCACGTGATGGCCCGCGCCGTGAAAGACATTTTCTGCCGCTACAAGACCCTCAAAGGTTTCCAGGTAAACCGCAAAGGTGGCTGGGACACGCATGGCCTGCCCGTAGAACTGCAGGTAGAAAAGGAACTGGGCATTACTAAGGAAGATATAGGCAAGAAAATCACTGTAGAGGAGTACAACCAGCGCTGCCGCGAAACCGTGATGCGTTTCAAAGGCCAGTGGGACGACCTGACCGAGAAGATGGGCTACTGGGTAGACCTGGACAACCCCTACATCACGTTTGAGAACGAATACATTGAGTCGGTATGGGCCCTGCTGAAGCGCCTCTACGACAAAGGCCTGCTTTACAAAGGCTACACCATCCAGCCTTATTCGCCGGGTGCGGGTACCGGCTTGAGTTCGCATGAGCTCAACCAGCCGGGTTGCTACAAGATGGTAAAAGACACGACCATCGTGGCGCAGTTCGAGGTGAAGAAGATCACCCGCAACATGTTCCTGTTCGAGTACGAGGAAGAGAAAGTCTCTTTCCTGGCCTGGACGACCACGCCCTGGACGCTACCTGCCAACACGGCCCTGGCCGTAGGCAAAGGCATCAAGTACGTGAAGGTAAAAACCTACAACCCCTATACCTACGAGCCGATCTCGGTTATCCTGGCCAAAGACCTGGTGAGCCGTTTCTTCAATCCGAAGGCCGCTGACCTGGCCCTGACGGACTATAGCTCCGGCGACAAGCTGATCCCGTTCAAAGTAGTAGAGGAATTTACAGGCGCGGACCTGGCAGGGGTGGAGTACCACCAGCTGATGCCGTACGTGCAGCCAGACAAGCCTGCGTTCCGCGTAGTGGTAGGCGACTTCGTGACTACCGAAGATGGTACCGGTATCGTGCATATCTCGCCAACCTTTGGTGCGGACGACTTTAGGGTAGCGGCTCAGAACGACATCCCGGCGCTGCTGGTAATGGACGAGAACGGAAAGCCTGCCCCTATCGTGGACAAGCAAGGTCGTTTTGTACAGGAGATCACCGACTTTGCCGGCATGTACGTGAAAAACTACACCGGAGAAGACGAGTCAGCGCCTGACTACAAGCCGACCGATGTCCTGATCGCCATCAAACTGAAAGAAGAAGGCAAAGCCTTTAAAGTAGAGAAATACGAGCACACCTACCCACACTGCTGGAGAACTGACAAGCCGGTGCTCTACTATCCGCTCGACAGCTGGTTCATCAAAACCACTGCCGTGAAAGACAGGATGATCGAGCTCAACAAGACCATCAACTGGAAACCGGAGTCTACCGGTACAGGGCGATTCGGTAACTGGCTCGAGAACCTGGTGGACTGGAACCTGTCGCGCTCCCGCTACTGGGGTACCCCTTTGCCGATCTGGCGGACAGAGGACGGCGAGGAAGAAATCTGCATTGGCTCGATCGCACAGCTGAGCGAGGAGATGGATCGTGCGGTGGAAAAAGGCTACATGGAGGCTTCCGTGGAGATCAATGACCTGCACCGTCCGTATGTGGACAACATCGTGCTGGTGAGCCCGTCCGGAAAGCCAATGTACAGAGAGACAGACCTGATCGACGTTTGGTTTGACTCGGGCGCCATGCCTTATGCACAGTGGCACTACCCGATCGAGAACAAGGAAATATTCGAACAGAACTTCCCGGCTGACTACATCGCCGAAGGGGTGGACCAGACACGTGGCTGGTTCTTTACGCTGCACGCCTTGGCGGTGATGCTCGAGGACAGCGTGGCCTACAAGAACGTAATCGCCAACGGCCTGGTGCTGGACAAGAACGGCAACAAGATGAGCAAGCGCCTGGGCAACGCCATCGATCCGTTCGAAATGATCGGCAAGTACGGCCCGGATGCCGTGCGCTGGTACATGATCGCCAACGCGCCGCCTTGGGACAACCTGAAATTCAACCCGGAGGGGGTGGTAGAGACACAGCGCCGTTTCTTCGGCACGCTGCAGAACACCTACTCTTTCTTCGCGCTGTACGCCAACCTCGATAACTTTACGTTCGCCGAGGACGAAGTGCCGCTGGAACGCAGAACCGAAAGCGACCGCTGGATCATCTCGAAGCTGAACACACTGGTAGCTGACGTAGATTCGTATTTAGATGACTACGACCCAACCCGCGCCGCCCGTGCGATACAGGATTTCGTGGTGGACGACCTGAGCAACTGGTACGTGCGCCTCAACCGCAAGCGCTTCTGGAAAGGCGAGTACAACGAAGACAAGGTGGCCGCTTACCAGACGCTTTATACCTGTCTGGAGACCATTGCCAAGCTAGCTTCGCCAATCGCGCCGTTCTACGCCGAGCAGCTGTACCGCGACCTGAACGCCGTGAGCGGCAAGCACAAAGAGGAATCGGTACACCTGGCTTACTACCCGGAAGTGGAGCACGCCGCCATCGACAAAGACCTGGAAGAGCGCATGGCGTTGGCCCAGACCATCTCGTCGCTGGTGCACTCGCTGCGCAAGAAGCACTTCATCAAGGTACGTCAGCCGCTGCAGCGTATCCTTATACCTGTACTGAGCGAGCATACCCGTCACCAGATACAGGCCGTGGAAGACCTGATCATGAGCGAGGTGAACATCAAGCATGTGGAGTACATCGACGATACGTCGGGTATCCTGGTGAAGAAGATCAAACCGAATTTCAAGAAGCTGGGTCAGGTATTCGGTCCGAAAATGAAGCTGGTGGCCGCTGCCGTGCAGCAGATGAACCAGGACGACATCGCTACGCTGGAGCGTGAAGGTGGCATCGAGCTGCAGATAAACGACGAGGAAACCGCCGTGCTGACGCCAGATGACGTGGAAATCTCTTCAGAAGACATTCCGGGTTGGCTGGTAGCCAGCGAAGGCAAACTGACCGTGGCGCTCGACGTGACCATCACCGAAGAGCTGAAACAGGAAGGCATCGCCCGCGAACTGGTGAACCGCATCCAGAACCTGCGCAAGGACAGCAACCTGGAGGTGCAGGACAAGATACACATCGTGCTGCAGGCATCGGTGCAGGAGGTAAATACCGCTGTGGAAAACTTCCGCGACTACATCCAGACCGAAACGCAGGCGCTGAGCCTGGAACTGACTGACAATGTGGTAGATGGTACGCTTCTCGAGGTGGATGACTACCAGGTGAACATTCACATCCGCACCGAAGCGGTTTAGCTTAAAGAACAAGAAGCCCCGGCCTTGAATCGGCTGGGGCTATACCTTATACCTTTATCCTGCGGCGGCTTCACAAGGTCCCCGCAGCCTAATTGACGAAACATGAAATATTGGAAGTACTACCTGGTGGCCCTCATCGTCATCATCATCGATCAGGCTGTGAAGCTTATCGTGCATTACAACATGGAAATGGGTATGCCGGGCGAGATCGTACTGCTGGGCGACTGGCTGAAGCTGCACTATACCCTGAATCCGGGTATGGCCTTCGGTGTGGAGCTCGGCTCTGATTACGGTAAGCTGATGCTGTCGCTGTTTAGATTGGTGGCGGTGTTTGGCATCGCCTATTATATCTATCATCTGGTGAAGACGAAAGCCCCTAAAGGCCTGATCTGGTGCATCGGCCTGATTCTGGGCGGTGCCATCGGCAACCTGATCGACAGTACGTTCTATGGTGTGTTGTTCGACAATCACCCTTATGGCTCGTCCACACCGTGGTTCCATGGGCAGGTAATCGATATGTTCTACATTGATATTTGGGAAGGCATCGTGCCACACTGGATCCCCTTGCTGGGTGGCAAACCGATGTCGCTGTGGCCTATCTTCAACGTGGCGGATTCGGCTATCTTTATCGGGGTGCTGATTATCCTCTTCAACCAGAAGCGTTTCTTCGCGCATCACGACGAGCCCGTTAAGGAGCCGGCTGCCGAGCAGCAGGGTTTGTAAGGTATAGGTATAAGCAAAACGAAAGCGGCTGTTCCATGTGGAATAGCCGCTTTCGTTTTGCTTAAAGTTTTACCTGGTTCATACCTGATATCTTCAAAACCATGGTGAAGAAGGAAACCATAGACCATCTTTTCTTCTCCATCATTTATGAGGATCGACATCAACTGAAGGTAAGAATTTTTTACAACACCCCCATTTTCTCCAGTCGTACTCTCAACTCCTCCGGCGAAGTAAAATGAATTGACTCGATGCCTAACTGCTCGGCGGCCTTGATGTTGCGCAGGTTGTCATCAATGAAAAGCACTTCTTCGGGTTGCAGGCTATACCTGTTCAGCAAGGTATGGTAGAAGCTGTGGTTGGGCTTGCGGTCTTTTTCAGTACCCGACACCACGATGCCGTCGAACCAGCCGAGGAAGTCGTAGCGCTCCAAAGCGATCGGAAAGAGTTCGGCAGACCAGTTCGTAAGGGCGTATAGGGTATGTTCTCCGCGTAGTTTCATCTCGCGTAAGATCGCTACTGAGTCCTGAATCGGTCCGCCCAGCATTTCCTCCCAGCGGCCATAGTAGGCTCTAATGTTCTCTTCATGCTCCGGGTGTCTGGCAATCAGGTAATCATTGGCTTCCTGAATCGTGCGGCCGCCATCCTGCTCTTCGTTCCAATCAAAGGTGCAGACGTTCTCCAGGAAATGATGCATCTCTGCCTCATCGTCAAAAATCTTGCGGTACAGGTAGTGCGGGTTCCAGTCGATGAGCACGGCACCGAGGTCCCAAATGATCGTGCTTTTCTGATCGGCTTCTAAACTAGTTAAATTGGTAGCGTGATTATATTCTGAATTGTTCTGCATTGCTTTTTTTGGTCAAACTTAAATGTAGTGCGAAATACCAGAACAAGAAAGGCTTCGCATTCATTCAAAAAACCTTATTTTTACCAGAAGCACCAAGCCCCATCGCCCTTGCCTATACCCACACCCATACTGCAGGTAACCGATCTCGAAACCACTTTTGCCACACGCCAGGGTATGGTGCGCGCAGTGGACAAGGTGTCGTTTGCGGTATACCCGGGCGAGGCGGTAGCCATTGTGGGTGAGTCGGGGTCGGGAAAGACGGTGACGGCGCTCTCGCTGATGCAGTTGCTCGATGCCAACGCAAAGGTCGGCGGGAAGGCCTTGTTTCAGTCGGAACGGCTGGGGGCGGTAGATCTCCTGCAACTAAAGGAAAAGGACCTGCAACAGGTTCGGGGCAACGAGATGGGCATGATCTTTCAGGACCCGATGTCGTCGCTCAACCCCGTCTATACCTGTGGACAACAGGTAGCGGAGGTGCTGTTGTGGCACCGTAAAATTTCCAAAAAAGAGGCGAAAGAGCACGTTTTGCGACTTTTTGAGCAGGCCAGGCTGCCCAGGCCGGAGCAAATTTACGACAGTTATCCACACCAGATTTCCGGCGGACAGAAGCAACGCGTCATGATCGCCATGGCCATGGCCTGCAAGCCTGCCATCCTGCTTGCCGACGAGCCGACCACTGCCCTGGACGTAACGGTGCAGGCCCGCATGCTCTCGTTGATCGACGAGTTGCGGGTCAAGCAGAACATGGCCGTGCTGTTCATCAGTCACGATCTGGGGGTAGTGGCCGAGATAGCCGACCGCGTGCTGGTCATGTACAAAGGCCGTATCGTAGAGCAAGGGAAAGTGCTCGACATCTTCACCAATCCGCAGCACCCCTATACCAAGGGCCTGTTGGCCTGCCGCCCTACGCTCAGCACCAGGTCACAGACCAGGCTGCCGGTTGTGGCCGACTTTATGGAGGAAGACGAGCAGGGCCATATCCTCGAAAAGCAGCCTCAGGTATACGAACCCTCTCTGGTAGATGTGGTGAATGCCTACGTAGGCACTGTATCCGGTATAAAACAACAGCGCGACAACAGCCAGAAGCCACCCCTGCTGGTGGTGCAGGACCTGCAGGTATACTTCCCTATCAAAAAAGGAATCTTCTCCCGCACCACAGGCCATGTAAAAGCGGTGGACGGCGTGAGCTTTGCCTTAAAGCACGGCGAAACGATTGCGCTGGTGGGCGAGTCGGGGAGCGGCAAGACGACACTGGGGCGGGCGATTCTGCGGCTAATAGAGCCAACGGCGGGGAGCGTACTGTTCGAAGGCAACAACATCGCCCGCATGAACGCGGAAACCCTGCGCCGGAACCGCCGCCATTTTCAGATGATCTTCCAGGACCCCTATACCTCGCTCAACCCCATGCAAACCGTAGGGGAGGCCATACTGGAACCCATGCGTGTGCATAAACTCTACGGAAATGACAAAGAACGCCGCGCTAAAATGCTGGAACTCCTTGAGAAGGTTGGGCTTACGCCGGAACATGCGCAGCGTTATCCACAGGCATTTTCCGGAGGACAACGGCAGCGCATTGTCATCGCACGGGCCCTGGCGCTGCAGCCGAAGCTGTTGATATGCGACGAGTCGGTGTCGGCGCTGGATGTGTCGGTGCAGGCGCAGGTGCTCAATCTGCTCAACGAACTCAAGCGCGATTTCAATATGACGTACCTCTTCATCACCCACGATCTGGCCGTGGCCCGGCACATGGCCGACCGTATTCTGGTGATGCACGAAGGGCGCCTGGTGGAAGAAGGTATACCTGCACAGCTTTTCCGGAACCCGCAGCACGCCTATACCCGTTCGCTGCTGCAAGCCATACCTGATGGCGGGCCCGAGGCCATTGCAGCGGCGCAGGAGAAGCGCGTGGCCCTGAGATCAGGTATAGCGCAGTACCAGGATTAATATACCCGTCCACATGGCCCATATATAGACTTTTCTCTATAAATTCACCTGAAATTGAGTTGGCTTTAACCTTAGTCTGCCTTGCGGGCGTATAGAGTCAAAACCATTTCAACCAATAAGTACATGGCCTGAGGTGCGGCATACCTGCACTAGCCATTAGAAACAAGATACATGAGAAGTAAAAGACCAAGCAAAGGCGGCAGAGACAAAGACAGCCGCAACGAGAAAGGCGGCTCCCGCAGAGGCGAGTCTTCCAGAAGAGAACCATCCGCAGGTGGCGGCTCCCGCCGAGGCGATGGCCAAAGAGGCGGCGGCAGAGACCGCTCAGCCAAAGGCATCGTGCTGGAGATGTTCTCCAACAGCCCTGACACCGTATTCACGCAGCGTCAGATGACCCGCAAGCTGGGTATAGTCGATAAGAAAGGCCGCGATGAGCTAATGGTGATTGTCAATACACTGCTGCGCGAGAACAAGCTGCTGCTGATCGACGGCGACAAATACCAGCTCAACCTGCGCGTCAACATCATCACGGGCCGTGTGGACCTGGCAAACAGCAAGTATGCCTACATCGTGTCCGAGGATACAGAAGACGATGTGCGCGTGTTCCGCGAGCACCTGAAGTACGCCATGGACGGTGACCTGGTGAAAGTGAAAGTGCTGCCCACGATGCAGGGCGGCCGTTCAGAAGGCATGGTGGTCGAGGTACTGGAGCGTTCGCGCACCGAACTGGTGGGCCTGATGGAGCTCACCAAAAACTTTGGCTTCGTGGTGCCCGACTTCAAGCGACTCTACTTCGACGTGTTCGTGGGCGAGCGCAACCTGAATGGGGCACAATCAGGCGACAAGGTGCTGGTGAAAATCATCGAATGGCCCAAAGAGCCCGGCAAGAACCCGACGGGCGAAGTGATTCGCGTATTCGGTCCGGCCGGTGAGAACGAGGCCGAGATTCACTCCATCATGGCCGAGTTCGGCCTGCCGTTCGAGTTTCCGGAGACTGTGGAAGAAGAGGCCGAGCAGATATCCGACAAGATACCGGCCGGTGAGCTTGCCAAGCGCCGCGATATGCGCGACGTCACCACTTTCACGATTGACCCGGCCGACGCCAAGGACTTTGACGATGCCCTTTCGATCCAGAAACTAGAGAATGGTAACTGGGAGATTGGCGTGCACATTGCCGACGTGACGCATTACGTACACCCGCGCAGCCTGCTCGAGAAGGAAGCTTTCCACAGGGCCACCTCGGTATACCTGGTGGACAGAACCATCCCGATGCTGCCGGAGCGCCTATCAAACGGCCTCTGCTCCCTGCGTCCGAACGAAGAGAAACTGACCTTCTCGGTGGTGTTTGAGATTGACGACAACGGCAAGCTCTACGACACCTGGTACGGTCGTACGATAACGTATTCCGACCGCCGCTTTTCCTACGAAGAAGCGCAGGAGCGCATTGAGACAGGTGAGGGCGACTTTGTGGAGGAAATCAATACCCTGAATAACATTGCCAAAAAACTGCAGGCGAAGCGCTTCAAAAACGGTGCTATCAGCTTTGAGACGACCGAAGTGAAATTTAGGCTCGATGAGAAGGGCAAGCCGCTTTCTGTTTATGTGAAGGAGCGCAAGGACGCCCACAAGCTGATTGAGGAATTCATGCTGCTGGCAAACAAAAAGGTGGCTGAGTTTGTCTACGGCTTGGGCAAAGGCAAAAAGCGCCCGACCATGGTATACCGTACGCACGGCTCCCCGGACCCCGACAAGCTGAGCACGTTCTCTATCTTCGCCGGCAAGTTTGGCTACAAGGTAGACCCGGATGGCGATATTTCGGAAGAACTGAACAACCTGACGCACGAGATCGAGGGCAAGCCCGAGCAAAGCGTGCTGCAGAACCTGGCGATCCGTACGATGGCCAAAGCCAAGTATAGCACCGAGCCGGAAGGTCACTTCGGTCTGGCATTCGACCACTACTCACACTTTACCTCACCTATTCGCCGCTACCCCGACATGATGGCGCATCGCCTGTTGCAGCACTACCTGGACGGTGGCACTTCGGAGGACAAAGAGGCTTTTGAGGAGCGCTGCCGCCATTCTTCCGAAATGGAGAAACGTGCCGCCGACGCCGAGCGTGCCTCCATTAAGTACAAGCAGGTGGAGTTCATGAAGGACACCATCGGCAATCAGTACAAAGGAATTGTGTCTGGTGTGACAGAATGGGGTATATTTGTGGAGATTGAAGAGAACAAGTGCGAAGGCATGGTGCGCCTCTCGAGTCTGAACGACGACTACTACGAGCTGGATTCCAACAACTACCGCATTATTGGTCGTCAGTCGAAGCGCATTATCTCTTTTGGAGATGAAGTGCTGGTCGAGATCGTGGGTGCCAACATGGCCGAGCGCACCATCGACATGGAACTGGTAGAAACCCTTAAAAGACATTAAAACAACCTGTGGATATTACGCAGCTTTCAACCCAGCTTAACCAAACGCTCAATACCCTCCGCTTTGGAGAACAGCCGGCGGAATTGTACGAGCCCATCCGCTACATCATGTCGCTGGGCGGAAAGCGGATAAGGCCCTTACTAGTGCTGCTGGCTGCAAAAATGTATGCTGATGATGTGGAAAACGCACTATTGCCCGCTGCGGCAGTGGAGGTTTTCCACAACTTCACGCTCATGCACGACGACATCATGGACAAGGCCCCACTGCGCCGCGGCAACCCGACCGTGCACGAAAAGTGGAACGCCAACACCGCCATTCTAAGTGGTGACGTGATGCTGGTGCGCGCCTACGAAATGCTCCTGGGTATAGCGCCCGACAAGCTGGGCAAGGTGCTGCAGCTCTTCAGCAAAACAGCCGCTGAGGTATGCGAAGGCCAGCAACTCGACATGAACTTTGAGCGCCGCGAGCAGGTGGGCATTGAAGAGTACATCCACATGATCACGCTTAAAACGGCCGTACTCCTGGGCTTCAGTCTGGAGCTGGGCGCTATCCTGCAGGGAGCCCCTGACAGCGACGCCGAGCACCTGAAGCAATTCGGCGACAACGTAGGCATCGCCTTCCAGCTCCGCGACGACCTGCTCGACGTGTATGGCGACAAGGCCAAATTCGGTAAACAAGTGGGCGGCGATATCCTCTCGGATAAGAAAACCTTTCTGATGCTGACGGCCCTAGAGCAGGCCAACCAGGAGCAACTGCAAACCATTCTGAGCTGGCGCGATAATACAGACGCAGGTATAGCCGAGGAAAAAGTGCAGGCCATCACCGCTGTTTATGACCAGCTCAACATCCGAAAGCAAACCGAACAGCAAATCGATTTCTATTTCCAGCAGGCCCTGTATCACTTAGAGGCTGTGCAAGTGCCTGTCGAGCGCAAAGCGACCATTCATGGGCTGGCCTTGCAGCTGATGGAGAGGGATAGTTAGAGTTGCTAAATTGTTGGATTGTTAAATTGTTGGTTCGCAGAGCGTGGCTCTCAGGTATAAATTGTCAGGTATAGCGAAGGGCTTTTCAGGTATAGGAGTTAAGTCTGCAGGTATAGCGTAGGTCTGCAAACCTATACTTTATAACTAATAGCCTAGACATAGACCAAAATCAATAAATCGGCAAAGACAGAAAAGTCGGTGCCAGCCAAAATAGAGCGCTTGGGAATATGGTAAAATCACTCAATCACTCATTCGCTAACTCACTAACTTGCTACCCCACTCAATCACTCAAAAATAAAAAATGAGCGTTACCGTCATCCTGATCATCATTACAGTAGGTATATCATTGTATGCCTGGAAGAACCACGACTTGATGCAGAACTGGATTTTTCATCCGTACTCCGTGGCACGCGATAACTCCTGGCATCGCTTCCTGACTTCGGGCTTCCTGCATGCCGATTATACCCACCTGTTCTTCAACATGTTCACGCTGTATTTCTTCGGTAATGCTGTGGAAATGACATTCGGGGCTATTTTTGGGGATGTGACAGGTATACTCATCTACATGCTGATTTACCTGGGCGGCATCATCGTGTCGGATATTCCTACTTACCTGAAGCACCGCGATGAACCGGCTTATCGTGCCCTGGGCGCTTCGGGTGGGGTGGCTTCGGTGGTTTTCTCGAGCATCCTGTTCTACCCGACCCAAGACATTTGCCTGTACGCCATCCTCTGTATACCTGGCTTCATCCTGGGCATCCTATACCTGATGTACTCCTATTTTCAGGGCAAGCGCATGGGCGACAACATCAACCACGATGCACACTTATATGGAGCCGTGTATGGCATGGTCATCAGTCTGGCGCTTGTACCGGGCGCAGGTCCGCTGTTTATTGAGCAGATTGGCAACTGGCGTTTGTTCGGCTAGGTGTAATTGCACTCTTCTGCCCTGATTCTCTGAAAATAAAATCAGGCTGAGAGCCGGTGATTTCCGTATAAATGCATAAGAACAGCATTTGTACTGATGAAATCGAAACTTTATTATATATACCTTGGAATAGTACTTTTTGTAGCCTTTTCCCTGGCGGGCAAGGAGGCCGTAGCGCAGGACACTGACCTGCAGCGCACCACTATCATGCAATATGTCATCAACGAACGCCCCTTGCTGGCCGAACTTCTGACCACGGCTGGTATGGCGCCAGCCCTTTCCGGCAGCACGGCCTATACATTGCTGATGCCGCCCGAAGCAAGCTTGCAGGAGTTGAAAGGCCAGCCTGTAGAGAAAATACGCGCGGTTATGGCGATGCACCTGGTCAAAGGCGCTCTGTCCGCCACTGACTTTAAAGAGGGGAGCCGCTTGCAGACCTATGGCAGTGCCTCACTCAACGTGTGCCGTAAGAATAACAATATACTCCTGAACGGTGTGCAACTGCGCACCGCCGACATTAGCCTGCGAAACGGTAAAGTGCACGAGTTGGGAGGGATGTTGCAACCTTAGAAGCAGAAAATAGCGGCCCAATTCCACGATTTCACTGCCTTACCTTTTATCAGCCTATTCATACTTGAATAGGTGTCATGCATTTGCCGGCCGATTGCGTATGCTATACCTAAGCCCCATGGATAGCAAAACCCTACACACCGACCCTTCTATACCTCCCCAACAACATGTTGTCCGTAACACTTGTTACGAAATTGGCTACGACGGAATCCGGAACAGATTATACTTCAGCATACTGGGCTTTTGGAAAAACACGGACATCGTACCTGATTTTCTGAAAGACTGGGACAGAGCACTGCAACTGGTTTCACCGGGATTCACCCTTCTCATCGATATGCGCACCATGATTACCCATCCGCAACAGCTCACCGACCTGCACGAAGAGTCGCAGCGCAAAATGAGAGCGGCCGGATTAAGCAGAATTGCCAATGTGATGCCGCTGGACAAAATTGCCAGTCTGCAGGTGGCAGACAGTATCAAGAAGATAGAACTGCCTTCCCAGCATTTTGAAACCTGCGAAGCGGCTCAGCAGTGGCTTGATAAAACAATGGCGTAACACCTGCCTAGCTACAGCTTTTCTTATCCTGAATACCTTTATTTTCCTTCTCGCTAATTCCCGTTTTTTGTAACTGTTTGGCCACAAATGCAGTTATAGCTACCAATTATTTCGCCTCTTTACTGCGGCAACGCTATACCTTCTGACCGGCGGCATACAAAGTCGGTTCCATACCTAAACATCGAGCATGACATACGAGATTGGCGTGGTTCTATCTGTGATAGCGGTGGCTGTGGTGCTTTTCGTCAGCGAGAAGCTCTCCATCGACACGACGGCCATTCTGGTCATGTCCCTATTCATGGTACTCGGTATCCTCACTCCCGCCGAAGGCCTGGCCGGTTTCAGCAACCCTGCCACCATCACGGTAGCCTGTATGTTCATCATCAGCACCGCTATATTTAAGTCCGGGTCTTTAAGCAGTGTGGGGGTGCTGCTCACCCGGGTAGGGCGCAAAAACTACCTGCTCTGTCTGCTGGCGGTTATGCTGGTGGCAGGCCTTCTCTCCGCTTTTGTTAACGACACGGCGGTGGTAGCCCTGCTCATGCCCATGGTGATACAGGTGGCCCGCGACACCCGCATCAGTCCTGCCAAACTACTGATGCCGCTCTCCTTCGGAGCGCTGTTGGGGGGCGTTTGTACCCTGATCGGAACCTCTACCAACATACTGGTAAGCGGCGTTGCCGAGGCGCAGGGCGAACCACCCATCGGCATGTTCGAACTCACGTCGGCAGGAATTTTTTTTATGATAACCGGGGTGCTCTACATGGTGTTTGTGGGCCGCTTCCTACTGCCCAACCGCAAAGTAGCCGAAGACCTGACCGAGGACTTTAACATGGGCGATTACCTGACCGAGATCGTGCTCTTGCCCAACTCGCCATCGGTAGGTATGCCGCTCAGCAGCTCCAGCCTGGTGCAGAACCTCGATATAGACGTGCTGCAGGTGACCCGCGACAAATACAAACTCAATGCCACGCCCTATACCATGCTGCGGGCCGGCGATGTGCTGAAGGTGCGCTGCGATGTGGAGAAGCTCAAGAAAATGAAGGAGGAGAAGGGCATCAAACTGAAATCGGAGCGGAAGCTCAAAGAAGAGGACCTGAACAGCGCCAACACAAAGCTTTTTGAGGCCATTGTGACACCCAACTCCTACATGGTAGGCAAGTCCCTGAAAGAGCTCGACTTCAGGGCCTACAACCACGGGGCCACGGTGGTCGCCATCCGCCACCGCGACGAGATCCTCCACGAAAAGCTCACCCACACGCGTCTCTCTGCCGGCGATGTGCTCCTGATCTCAGCCGATAAGAACCAGGCCCTGAACCTGCGCAGCAACGAGGACATTCTGCTCATTTCCGAAACGGAGCGCAGCCCTTACGACTATAGCAAGATTATACCAGTGTTAATCATCGGGGCAGGCGTCGTGATTACGGCGGCCACGGGGCTAGCGCACATCGTGCTCAGCGCATTGGTAGGAGTGGTGCTGCTGGTACTCACCAAATCTATTCGCCTCGACGAACTCTACAAAGCCATTGAGTGGAAAGTGATTTTCATGCTGGCCGGTGTGCTCTCGATGGGAACGGCGCTCGAAAAGACCGGCGCAGCGAGCCTGCTCTCAGGCTTTTTGGTGGAGTCGATAGGCAGTTACGGGCCGCATGCACTCCTGTCGGCTTTCTTCTTCATCACCTTTATGTCGACCAACTTCATGTCCAACAACGCCACGGCGGCCCTGTTGGCGCCCATCGCCATTGTGGCTGCCAAAGAGATGGGCGTGAGCGTGCGGCCTTTTCTGGTGGCGGTGACCTATGCAGCCTCGCTCAGCTTTATGACGCCCATGGGTTATCAGACCAATACCATGATTTACGGTCCGGGTAATTACAGATTTATGGACTACCTGCGCGTGGGCACGCCGCTCAACATCCTGCTGTGGCTGGTAGCCTCGTTTATCATCCCTTTCTTCTTCCCGTTCTGAATTGTTCCACGTGGGACGCCTGTGCCCTGCCGTGCAACGGACTAAGGTATAAGCTGGGGTGTAATCGGCTTAAAACCAATGTTTTTAAGCAACGTAACTTACCAACTCAGCCTTTGGATTGCCGTAAAATCAGAGTGTTGTTTTGAAACCGTTGCAGATACAGGCACCTGACAAGCTTACAGGCAGATGGCAAGCACCAGGCCATACGTCCCGCCACAGGAAAAGAAGTCTATACCTTAGCTATACCCACCATGACAATTGCAATAATAGGAGCAGGGCTGAGCGGTACGCTAACGGCTATCCATCTGCTGAAGCATGCTGCATCGGGCACTACGATTTATCTGATCGAGCCTGACAGGTATAGAATGCACCGCGGTGTTGCCTACTCAAGTCAGTTGCCGTTTCAGCCGCTCAATGTGCCCGCTTCCACCATGAGCCTGTTTGCCGATGAACCCCTCGATTTTTTTAACTGGCTGACGGAGCACGCTTATCTTTACAAAAGACAGCTTTCGCAGCCGGTTCAGGCGACTGACTTCATCCCGCGCACTGTTTTCGGCGATTACCTGAAAGCGCGCTTGCAGGAGGCAGAGGCTGGTGCGGCGCTGGGCGTTGGGTTTGTGCGGGTGTACGAAGAGGCCCTGTCTGTATCGAGGCAGGGCCGTGGGTTCACTGTCAGCTGCAGCAACCAGTGCATGTTAAGCGCCAACAAAGTAGTGCTGGCAATGGGCAACTTCCCGCCGGCGCCGTTGCCTATACCTAATACACACTTCTATAGAAGCCAATGCTATGTAGCCTCTCCCTGGTCGGCCAAAGGGCTGAACGGTTTGCAGGCGCAGGAACCGCTCTTGCTTATTGGCTCCAGCCTGACGATGGTGGACCTGGTGGGCAGCCTGCAGGCGCAGGGCCACAAAGGCAAGGTATACGTGGTTTCGCGCCACGGACTGCTGCCGCAGCCTTTCGACGTGGGCACACGGCCATACCCCAACCTGGCGATTCCTACAGCGGCGTATCTATCCGCATTGAGTTTATTCCGTTTCGTTCGGGAAGAGATAAAGCGGGCCGAAGCGGAGGGCTATACCTGGCGGAGTGTGCTGGATGCGCTGCGCGATGACATACCCGTTCTATGGCAGGCTTTGCCGTTGAAAGAGAAAAAGACTTTTCTGCGCCACGTTCGGCCATACTGGGAAGTGCACCGCCACCGCATGCCTGCCGCCTCAGCCGCCCTTCTACAAGAGCTACAGGCAAACGGGCAGCTTGAGGTGATCGCAGCGGCTGTTGTGGATATGCACGAGACGGAGAATGGCACGCGCGTTACCATCAGGAGAAGGCATCATCAGGAAACAGAGGAAATTGAAGTAGGTAGGGTCATCAACTGCACGGGCCCGCAATGCGACTACACCCAGGTAAAAGTCCCGCTGGTACAGCAGTTGCTGACGGACGGCATGGCGCAGCCCGATGTGCTATACCTTGGGCTTAAAACGACACCAGGAGGCAAGTTAATCGATGCAGAAGGCAAACCCGTTCGCGGCCTGTTCACGCTCGGGCCTCCCAGAAAGGGGATGCTTTTCGAGTCGACCGCGCTGCGTGAGATAAGGCAGCAGGCGAAAGCGCTCGCTCACAGAATAATTCGGGAGGGCAAGGCCACGCTGGAAATCGCCGACAAAAGCTGATTTGTTAAAGACCGACCATGGGAGAAGACCTGTTCCTGATCTTGCTGGCAGTACTGAGTCTGGCCTGTGTGCTACTGGTTTGGCATTTTATGGCGGAGGATGAATAACATACGGCTTTGGGTGCTGCTTGCGATGGGGGTGCTGCATGCCACTTCGGGATTTGCCCAATCTCCCGGAAAAGAGGTGACGCACCAGCAACTGGTCTGGTTCTCTTATGCCAACACGCTTAAGTTTAACCACAAGTGGTCGCTGACTTCGGAGGTGCAGGAACGCCGGTTCGTAAACCCTGACAGGCAGCACCAGTTTTTGGTACGCGCGCAGGGCCGCTATGTACTGGGTGAGAATTGGAAGGCGGAGACGGGCTTTATGTATTTCCTGCAAAGCCCCAACGACCCCAAAGCCACGGAGAGGCTCGTCGTGCCGGAGCTAAGACCGCACATTCAGTTGAGCTACGAGCAATCTTTTGGCAGGATAAACATGACGCACAGGTATAGGGCCGAAAAGCGCTTCTTTCGAAACACCAGCAATGGAGAACTGGCCCCCGGGTATAACACGAATTACCGCTTCAGGTATAAGCTGGGGATCGCGTACCGGTTGACAGAACTACATGACCGGCCGCTCAAACTCGAGGTAACCGATGAGATCCACGTCAATGCCGGGAAGAAGATTTTGTATAACCGCTTCGACCAGAACAGGGTATATGCCGGGCTGAGTTACGCCATTTTAGATAACCTGGAAATAGCGGCGGGTTACCTTAACTGGTTCCAGCAGCGGGCGACGGGCAACCAGTTCTACAACCGGCATATCGTGCAGCTGGCCGTCTCCCACACAATAGATCTATCGGACAAGCGCAAGGAGGTGATAGAGTAAAGGATAGGGATGTGGTTGGTATAATAAGTAGAGCGCTTAAAGTCTTTTGTCCTTTGTCAGAAATTTCCTTTGTCGAGAAACCTACAAATACCCTTTCGCCTGCAACGCAAACAGCTCGGCGTATTTTCCATTTTGTGCCAGGAGTTCTTCATGCGAACCCAGTTCTTTGAGTTGTCCCTGCTCGAGGAACAGGATGCGGTCGGCCATGCGCACCGTGGAGAAGCGGTGGGAGATGAGCACGGCCGTTTTGCCGGCGATCAGCTCCGAAAAACGCAGAAACACCTCGTGCTCGGCGCGGGCATCCAAAGCTGAAGTGGGCTCGTCGAGGATGAGCAGCTGCGCATCGCGCATGTAGGCACGGGCCAGCGCCACCTTCTGCCATTCCCCACCCGACAGTTCCACGCCCTTGTTAAAGCGCTTGCCCAGCACCTGTTCATAGCCATCCGGCAGGCGCTGGATCACCGGGTCGGCCAGGCTTTTCTGCGCGGAGCCCTGTATGCGGTCGCGGTCAGCGATGTTGCTGATCTGGCCAATGGCGATGTTGTCGGAGGCCGTCATCTGGAAGCGTACATAATCCTGAAAGATGATGCCGACCTGGTGACGCAGATCGTTGAGGTCGTACTCGCGCAGGTCGATGCCGTCGAGCAGGATGCGGCCCTCGGTGGGCTCGTAGAGGCGGGCAAGCAGCTTGACCAGCGTGGTTTTGCCAGCCCCGTTCTCGCCCACCAACGCCAGTTTTTCGCCGGCCTGCAGATGAAAGGAGAGGTGCCGCACCGCCCATTTGTCGCTGTTGTGGTACTTAAAGCCGACATTCTCAAAGGTAAAGCCTTCCCGGATCGGCCGGGGTATGGAAAGCGGATTGGCAGGCGGGGTGATCTGCGGTTTCAATTCCAGGAAATCAAAGAGGTCCTGCAGGTATAGCGCGCTCTCCGCGATCTGCGAAAAGCGGGTCATGATGCCCTGCAGCAAGCCCCGCATGTTACTGAACGAGCCCGCCAGGAAAGTGAGCGTACCCACCGTGATGGCACCTGCTACGGTCTGGGCTAGTATAAAAATGTAGGCGCCATAGTAAGCCAGCGTGCCCAATGAGGAGAGGGCGCTCCCCCACACGGCCCGCCGCACGATCAGGCTTTTGTTCAGGGCATAGTAGCGGTCCGAGAGTTCCTTGAAACGAGTTGCCAGGAAGCCCGACAGGTTAAAGGTCTTGATTTCCTTGGCTGTTTCGTCGGAGGCGCCGATGTAGCGCAGGTAGTCGAGTTCGCGGCGCTCGGGCGTCCAGGAGCGGGAGAGGGAGTAGGTGCGCTCATTGAAGTGCGTCTCACCCAGAAACGAAGGGATAACCGCCACCAGCAAGATCAGAATAAGCCAGGGATTGAAGGCAATCAGACCAACTGCCAGAAAAGCAATTGTGACCATGTCCTGCAGCTGCGAAAGCACCTGCGACATCAGCACCACTCGTGTAATCGTCTGCCGGCGGGCCCGCTCCAGTTTGTCGTAAAAGGTAGCATCCTCGAACTGCGTCAGGTCCAGCCGGGCAGCGTGTTCGATGAGTTGCACCGAGGTATTGTTGGAGAACAGGTCGCCGAGCAGGCTGTCGAGCAGCGTGATGCCCCGGTTGAAGATATCGGAGAGGATGGCCAGGCCCAGTTCTGCCGCCACCAATATCCAAAGGAAACTCAGGTCACGCTCCCCCGTCACGGCAATCAGCCCGATCACCTCATCGATGATCAGTTTGCCCACATAGAGCATCGCCAAAGGTATAGCCGACTTGACGAGGCGCAGCAGCACGTTGCCGATGGTCATACTCGGACTCGTGTTCCAGATCAGGCGGAAGAATTTGGGCAGGTTTTTCAGGGCACCCACCTGTTCGCGGAAGCTCTTCTTATCGTCTGCCTGATTCGCCCCACGGGCCCCCTTGCTTGGTCTGTTCATCGTCAATTTATACCTGAAACCTATACCTATACCGAAATAACGGGCTTATGTTTTACCACGGAGTCTGAATCTTAACAAAAGCTGTAGGATATTTATTGCGGCGATACCCTGTATTCAGAATTGTGCCTATTTTTAGCGGATGAAACAAATTTACGCTATTCTGATAGGTATAGCCTTGCTCTTTACAGGGCATAGTGTGCAGTCCCAGAACCTAAATATAACAGTGAAATACGTCAGCGAGCACGGAAAGGAAGTGAGTCCTGCCGAGGCGGCTTATTTCATTGTGGCTAAAGAGGACTCGCTTGGCGGTGGAACCCGGACCAAGTTTAAAGTGGGAACCAATGTTAAGGTGAGCCTGACTACTTATCAGGATATTGACGGCGGCAAGTATGGCTACGGTATACAGCACGGCCCCAGCTACGAATGGTACGAGAACGGCCAGCTGAAAATGGAGCAGACCTTCCATAACGATAGCCTGACGGGCCATTACAAATCATGGTATGAGAGTGGCAAGCCAAAGGTAAGCCGCAGGTATTTCCGCAACATGCCTGTAGATACGCTCCATGCCTATTACGAATCGGGCATGCTGCGCAGAACGGAGGTATATAGCAAAGGGAAAATGATTGCCGGCAAGGTATACGACGAGGCTGGAGCAGAAATTAAGTACCTTCCGATGGAAGTGATGCCCGCGTTTCCGGGAGGGGAGAGGCGCCTGCTGCAGTGGCTCGCTACCAATGTGCGGTATCCGAAAACAACCCGGAAGGACGAAGCGCAGGGGATGGTGTTTATCTCTTTTGTAGTGGATAAAAGCGGCCGTATCAGTAACCCCGAAGTGATCAAGGGCTTTCATGCAGACGCCGATGCCGAGGCACTTCGGGTCGTACAGGCCATGCCCACCTGGAAGCCCGGGCTGCAGGAGGGCGAGCCCGTGCCGGTGCGCTATACCTTGCCGTTGCGTTTTTCGCTGCATTAAAAAACCTCTGAATATAGCTTTTTACTATATTTTATTACTTCAAGGCCTTCCGGGCCAACTGTAGCACGAAGTTTGAGCCATGTTAGGTCGAACAATTAGTAAAGACCTATGAAAAAAACTGTACTGTTCATACTGCTGGCCGGAGCTGTTTCGCTTACCGCCTGCTCCCCAACATTATACCCCGAAGTGGACGAACGCCTGACGACACTCCCGTCGCAACCACATCCCTACGATATAGAAGTGTTCTTCGCCGGAGAGTGGCCCCAGGAACCGTACATTAAACTGGCGGCGCTCGAGACCAGAAGCGGAGGGAATGTGCCTTACGCCTACATGATCAAAAGCCTGCAGGACAAAGCCAGAGCCTATGGCGCCGATGGGATAGTCATCCAGGACAAGAGTTTTATACCTGATGTACAAGCTGGTGCGGTCACTGGCAATCTGTACACCACTAGCGTAGGTGCCCTTACAGGTATCGCCATCAAATACAAGAAGAATCTGGATACCAACCTGATGCCCAAAACGCAGGAGGTTGAAATGTACGACCCCACGACGGGCACCTATCAGCCCTTGATCAACCTAGCGTACTGGCCGGATGGAGAGCTGAAGGCGAAAGAGGAACTGCACGATAATGCGGCGTTTATTTACAGCAACTACATAGGCAGCTATACCTTGCGCTACCTGCAGGAGCGTGGGCCGGGCTGGTCAAACCGCACACAAGAGGGCTTTGTAGTGGAGCGTGAACTGCACAGAGACGGCATGCTGCAAAAGCACATGGCGTTCGACTACGATACAGCCAGGCGGCTAAAGCAGATCCGGATCAGAAATGTGAGGGGAGCCTCGGAAGAGATAAACTTCGTGTATGACGAGGCAGGCAGGCTGAGCCAGCGCACCATTTTACGAAGCGGCAAGCCTTACATCGAGGAGGAATACCGCTACAACGAAGCGGGGCAGGCCCACGAGGTGCTGGTATACAACACGAACCTCCCCGAAAAACTGCCACTTTTGCGAAGTTCCTATACCTATTACTCCCTGGAGGAAATCTGAAACCCTGGTTCTGCAGTATAGTAGCCTATGACGCGCTACCTGCTGCTTTTCCTGACGGGCTTTGCCCACGCTCTCCTGATCCTGCTCTATACCGACCTGGCAGGCGATGAAGCGCTCTTTGACCGGAGAATGGGGTTGATGGCGGCTGTTCCGCTTTTTGCCTTCGCTTCGTGGCTCACCTTGTTCAGCATGCGGTTGGGCGCGCTGGTGTCCCTGCCTTGTCTGCTGCTGCTCGTTTACTGGAACCTGCGCACTGCCGAGCGTATCATGGGGCAAACCGCTGCCTTCGATACGGCCATTGCCATCACCCACCTGGCGGTGGGCCTGATAGCCCTGGTCACCCTGGTGACCAGCCTCCGCTACGTGTTTAAGACGAAGCTGCCCTGGGGAGCGGGCACCCCTTCGCCGGGCCTGGTCCTGAAGTTGCTCCTGACCGCTATACCGATCACACTGGGGACTGCCTATTTGCTGTATGCCTGACTTGTTTCTGAAAGAAGAAAGTGGCGGGTTTTTCTGCATAGCAGGCACCAAGAAAATACGATTCAGAAAAGCTCTGAAATGAGAAAAGCCCCGTCAAAATGACCGGGGCCTTCTCTCACCTTAAAACAAACTAATCTAAACTTTAACTAACCTTATCTTTATACCTGCCGGGGCAGATTTTATATCACTTTTCTAAAGCTATACTGTATATAGCTAATAAAATTCAAAAAAATCACGGAGAGATTTGCGTGTTTAGGAATTGCTCCACATATTAGCCTTCCGGTTATGTGTCTCTCTCAATTCGGGTGCAAAATTATGGCTTTGTTTTTATAAAACAAAGCAGTCTGCATAAATTTTTTTGCACTTTCTGTATGTGCCTGATCCTCAGGAAAATAATTTTATTTCGCTTCCTCTATTTCCCCTTTCACCTGTCCTTTTTGCGGGCTACTTAGTCTTTATTCGAAATTTCTTGAGCGCTATACCTGGCAGATAAGCAACAGGCGTTTCGCATCACCACTTATAGCTTGCTATACCTGGCCCATAAAAAAAGCAGCCGGAAATGCGTTGCTTGCGAACACGCTTCCGGCTGCCTTTTTAATTTCTAAAACAGGCTTAGATCATCGCCACCGTTTTATTGTCGATCTGTGTGCCGTAGGTCTTTTTGTAGTGCACCTTGCGTTCCAGCGCCTCGATAACAGGTATAGAGAAGTCTACCCCCTCCAGGTTGCTGGCAGTTGGCATACCGCCCGGGCTGAACACGTTTATCTCCATCAGCTTGTCACCCACAATATCAAGGCCCACCATGAACATGCCATCCTGAATAAGCTTCGGGCGCACCAGCTCCACCAGGTCCAGGGCAGTCTGGCTGATTTTGGCGGCTACGGCAGTGCCGCCGGCGTGTATGTTGCTTCGGATGTCGTCTTTGCTGTTTACGCGGTGCATGGCGCAGTACTTGCCTTTGTACTGCAAGGCCTCGCCGTTCACCACAAAGAGGCGTGTGTCACCTTCAGTAGCCTGTGGCAGGTACTCCTGCGCAATCACGTAGCCGTCGCGGCTGATGGCCTCCACAATCTGGTTGAGGTTGGTCGAGTCGTCCTTCTTCACCATAAACACGCCCGAGCCGCCCGAACCCTGTAGAGGCTTCAGGATGATGTTGTTTTTCTGCTCGTTAAAGAACTCCTTTATCTCCTCCTTGTCGCGGGTGATGAGCGTGCGGGGACGCACCGCTTCCGGAAAGTGCTGGAAGTACATCTTGTTCACGGCATCTGAAAGCGAGGTTGGGTCGTTGAGCACGATCACGCCGTGGCGCTGCGCCAACTGACCGAAGATAATGCCCGCGTTCTGCGCCCAGCTACGGCCTTCGCCTTCCGATGAAGGGTCGTTACGGAGCATCAGCACATCTATTTCCGGAGCGGTCACGCGGGCCTGCTTAGCCTTAGGGCCTTGTATGGCCTCCAGAAAAGTGGCCGGGGATTTATACTTCTGCTTAGAGTCGGCAAAAGTGGCCGTGGCACCCATGTAGCCGTCGGGGTAATAAGCCAGGTCGCCCACGCCCATCAGCAGCACCCTGTGCCCCAGATTGTGCATGCGCTGCGCCAGAAAGATAGTGGTGTGTTCGGGCTTTTCTGTTTTTACGTCGTTTACTACGAATCCTATTGTCATATCTATATATCAGTATTTGTTGGGATTAATTTTCCAGTAGGTTAAATACTGATATCCCCGTTTTTAGTTTTTCCAGTTTGGGTTGCACGGCCGGATCGGTGAGGTAACGTGGCCGGATGGGCACGGGTCGCAGCACCTGCCGGTAGATGAGTTCCTGCACGATGGGAATGTACTCCTGCCGGATCTTTCCGATGAGAAGCGGTTCCAAATCGTTGCCTTCCCTGAGGTAGTGCAGCAGGTGGACGAGCCCGCGCAGGTATACGGCGTCTTTGGTGAGCCCGCCGCCCCGGTGCACGCGCATGGTCACGTTAAAGGCCGTTTCTTCGTCAAACTTATATTCATCCTTCAGTCGGCAGAAGTTGTCGGTAAAGCTGCAGCCTTTGACAAGGTGGTGCACGGCCACAACGCGGGCGGCCAGTATGCGCAATCGGTCCTGGTCGAGGCCACCCACCAGGTACTCGCTTAGCACGGCCAGCCCCTCCTGCAACTCTTCGTAGCCCGGCGCGCCCACATACAGCTGCTGCAGCGGCTGGGCTTTGCCATTAAAGTAAGTGAGAATGTGCGTGCCCACTTCGTGCTGAATCAGCGCCTCGGCGCGGTGGCGTGGTATTTTAGCGTCGGTGCCGATGTTGAGCCTGCCTTTCGAGACGATCAGCCCCACGATGTCTTTGCGGATATCTACACCCGATTCGAGCGGCGGGTACTGGCTTTTGAGAAAAGCAATTTCGCGCTCGGCCAGTGCGGCAAACTCGTCCACAGGTATAAGCGGCATATCTTTCTGGCGGGCGGACTCCGGTATAGCGGCCAGTATACCTTCCGCCACTTTCAGCAATTGCTCATCCACACCGCCAAACAGCTGCATACTGCTGTACAGAAAGTGCGGTGTATTGCGGTTGGCCAGCATCGTCAGGGTCTTGTCGAGCTCGTTGCGCTTGTCCCGGAACAGGAAGGCCAGTGTCGGGTCCTCCACCTTCTCGATGGGGATGTTGTAGAGCTTGCGCTTGAGCAGGTCGGCGTCCATGGGCATGAGGCGGTAATGGAAGTTGGGCGCCTGCCTGAACTTGTTTACGCGGAACTCCTCCCAGGCCTCAGCAGCATTAATGGGCGTGACAAGCAGCAGAAACCGGAACTGGTCGCTGATGGCCGTGAGCTGCCGATCGATTCGCCAGACGGCAGGCACCACGGCCTGCCGGCCAAGCGCCTGAAAGTGCTTGGGATGATGGGTGGTCTGCACGCGCACAAAGTCGAAGACGGCTTTTTTGATGGCGCTCGATACATGGCTGCGCAGGGTGCGCTGCAGCAGGGGGTATACCTGTCCGGTGCCGGCCTGGCGGTAAATGGGCTTCATTTCGAGCCCGAGCATGAGCGTGCTGTGCTGCTTTAGCTCTTCTTCATTCATCAGGCTGTTAGGTCCCTGCAGCAAGGCCTGGTTGGAAGCCGTGTCCACCGTAACCGGCAAATTACTGATCTTGATGCTGGCCAGTTCGTTCTTAAGCGTACGAATAGTGGCGGGCAAGGCCTGTTCCGGCCCCAGCACCCGAAAGGTCGGACTGTCGGCGGCGCTGTTGTCCGGGGCGGCAAATAGCTCAAGCACCATAAAAGCGCCAAACTCGTCGGCCATGGCCTTGGCGATTTCGCCTACCAACTGCCGCAGCTCCGGTGTCTGTTCTTCGCGGGCGATAATGTAGGCAGCCTCGGCTTTCACAAAGTCGGCAGTGGCATAGTCGGGCTGCCCCGCCGGGTGCCGGTAGAGCACCAGAAAGGGCAGCGGCCTGTCGATGTGCAGCAAGCCCCCATCGGGCAGCCGTCGGCGCACCTGCCGGCCGCGCTTTAAGCTCCGCACAATGCCTTTTATGAAGATGTCAGAGATGGTGTCGATCATGGTGAGAGGGTTTTGCATACCTGTTCGCGCGCCGCCAAAACAGGTGCTATCGTGCTTTGCAGCGCTTTCCTGATTTCCTGCAGCTGGGCCTCGTCCGGTTTGCCCGTCCACTCATCCATAAAAAACTTTTTGAACTCGATGGAGATGACGCAGGCGCGGCCCGGAAAGGTGTCGTGGATCCAGCGCATGAAATGACCACCCTCAAACTTGACATTCTCGCGCACGTCGAGGTGGCGACCCTGGTAGTCGTAGGCTTGCAGGTTTTGGGTAAAAGCATCCACCACGGGAGCCCAGAGTTGGCGGTTCATATTGCCGGTGCCCAGGTTCACCTCGGGATTGTCCTGCGGGTCGGCCTCGGGACCGTCAGCCCCCTCGCGGCGGTGGTTGTAGGTATGGAGGTCGTACACCACAAAGCAGCCGTGGCGGTCCGCTATACTTTGCAGCATCTTTTTTACGTTGGCATAAAACTGGTCGTAGCGGGCCAGCGACTCTTGCGCCAGTTCTTCCGAGAGTTCTTCTTTCCAGACGGTGAGCCCCCAGGCATCTTCGGGCTTGCGGTAGATGGCTTTCTCGCGCGGGCGGTTCAGGTCCATTTCGAACCGGGAGTTCAAACCAATTATCTGGTTGTCGGTTATACTTACCCAGCCGGCCGTGAAAGGGTCTTCTTCGCGCAGCCGCTCATCCGAAGAGAGCGAAAAAAGGGAACTGATGTTGTCGCGTACGACATGACCGTCGTGTATGGCAGTGGCGATGAGGGGGCTCTGGCCAGTGGTAAGGGTATAGTATGGTTTTGCTTGTGTAGGGTCAGGCATAAAATCTTTTTGAAAACTTTTACCCGATATTTATACCTAAGGTTATTTCACAGGTATGTTTGTTTAAACCTTGATATTCAATCACAAACATTTCATAGAAATAAGGCGAAAGCCCACCTTGAAATGGTTGGCGGATTGATGAGAAATAAATAGATTTAGAAGTCTATAACAAAATTAGATACTATAAAGTATAGCTATATACCAATTGTTTCACCACAAACCGAAGGTGCCCATGCGTGAGTTCTACAAAAATACGCTATTAGCTATTGCCATTTTCTCAGTGATCCTGCTCATGCAGAGCCTTAGAAACGGAGGACTGTTTCTAACAGAAACCCTAGCACTTGGTTTATGGTTTGCCATTGGGCTAACCGGCGCCCTGCTGGTGGGCAAAGGGATGCTGGCCTACATCCGGTAACACCCCCTGTGCTTGTATAATGCGTCCGCTGCCTTATCTTTACAGGAAGAGAATAAGGTTTGCAGATGGAAAACAGCTATGCAGCAGTGGCCTCCGAAAAAGAGGACGATCAACTGCTGAGAATATTAGGGGAACATGCAGCATACGAGCCGGAAGCCATTTTGGCCGTGATCGCTGAGATTGAAAAACGAAACCTACAGGCTCCGGATCTGGAGCAGATAAAGCAGGAAACCCTGCAAGCCCTTCAACAACGCGAGCTACAGGTAAACCCTGAACCCGCAGGGCCAACCTCGTTTGCAGATAAATTCAAAGATTTCTGGACACTCTTCGTGCCGCAACGGCACTACTTTGTCACGCCCATCCTGGTCAACATTAACATTGTCATTTTCGTGCTGCTGGTGCTCACAGGCATGCACGTGCTTTCGCCTGAGGGAGAGGACCTGGTGAACGCAGGCGCTAACTTCGGCCCCTATACCCTGACCGGCGAGCCATGGCGCCTATTCACGTCCATGTTCCTGCACATCGGCATCATCCACCTGCTCGTGAACATGTATGCGCTGGCCAGCATAGGCGGTGCGCTGGAGCCGCTGGTGGGTCGCAGGCAGTTTATCACAGCCTACGTGCTCTGCGGACTGGCGGGTAGCCTGGCGAGCCTGTGGTGGGACCAGCAGCGCATCAGCGCGGGTGCCTCCGGGGCTATTTTTGGCATGTTTGGCATGTTCATGACCATGGTGCTGCTGGAGCGCCGGATGACCTGGGCCGAGAAAAAAGGCATGGTGTACAACATGCTGGGCGTAATTGCGCTGAACCTGGTCTTCGGTCTGCAAGGAGGTATTGACAATGCGGCGCACACAGGCGGCCTGGTGCTGGGTATAGCCTACGGGGCTGTGCTGATGCTGCGCTCGGGGAGGTATTTTACGCGACAGTACAATTTGGGTGGAAACATCGCGACGGTAGCGCTGTTGCTGGTTGCTTTTGTGGGCCTATACCTGCAGATACCGACCGAGAACGCCAAGTACCTGACCATGCTGGACCGCTTTGGCGAACGGGAAACAAAGGCGATGGATGTGATGAAGGAAATGGAGCTGGATGCCAGTCTGATCAATGGAGGGAAGTACCTGCCAGGGCTGGAGCAAGGTATAGCGTTGTGGGACGAGAGCGTCAAAGAACTGATCGCACTGCAGGAGTTGCCTGACCTGGGCGAGCAGCAGGCAAAGGAGGTAGAAATCTTGTTGAACTACACGCAGCTGCGCAAAACATCCTATACCATGATGCGTGATGATATCCGGAGCAACCAACCCTGGATGCATCAGCAGCAGCAACGGGTGCTGTGGGCCATCGGGACGTATGTGCAGGAACTGAACGACCTGCGCGAGGGCAAACCCTCCAAGCTGTACAAAGGCGTAAACGATCTCCCGCTGCCAGAAGCGCTGGAAGAAGTCACAGGCCTGCCACTGGAATCACAACCGCTTATCGTGCTCGATGGCGAGGTACTGGAAGGTATAGCGCCCGATGATTTAGAGGATCATATCGGACGTGACGACATAGAAGCGGTGTCAATGTTGAAGGGTGAGGAGGCCGTAGCCAAGTATGGCGAGAAGGCCCGGAACGGGGTGATCGAGATAATTTCGAAGCAGAAATAAACTGCTACTGTAATCCAACAGGCAAGTGGCTCGATGTGCAAACCAATTAGAGGTGGCGGCCTATACCTAAGGTATGCTGCCGATGCCGTCAGCTTAAGCCGATGCTCTTCGGGACATCCATGTCTGGAAGTTTTATCAAGGGGCCCTACCACTACTGCAGGCAGGGTCGTTTCATTTTCCAAGACTATCCCCTTGAGGGGATTATAGGGGTGTAAATTCAGCATTGAATTGCCAGTAATGGGCCAATTTCCATTTCCTCTACACCTGTAAACACCCCTCTGAGAGCTTCGCTCGCAGGCTTCCAACTCTCGTTCTCACTTGTCCTCAAGGGGAGAATCAACTTGAATGAAACATCCCTGCCACCGCTTGGGATTCGGATTGATAAATCCGAATCAGCTCTGCAATTCAGCTTTTCTAAATTCTTGAGTTGGCGGCAAGGGGCATACTGCTCCCTGTTTGTCATTGCTATACCTTTCACGCACCCATCTCTCAGGTAGCAGGTTATACCTTGCAATGCCCTTTTGCAAGAGAATATCAAAAAGTATAATTTTTTATGAGCTCCAAGCAACCTTTCGGGAATCTGCGCATCTATTAGGCAGAGATAAGCTTAAGACAGGTATAGCCTGCTGCCTGGCCCACGCACTTCTAACCAAAACCATCAAACAAAATAAAACTATGAACACCATCAACATCTACAAAACACTTGCCTCTGTACTTTTAGTGGCCTTTCTGCTGACCAGCCTGACCACCCTGGCGCAGGGGCGTCGCAACCTGAAAGGGGAGGGGGAGCCTGTATCGCAAGACAGAAAAGTATCCGGCTTCAAAGGCATTGATGTGGGCGGGGGCTTTGCAGTGGAAGTGACGCAGAGCAGCAAAGAAGGCGTGCGGATTGAAGCGCAGGAGAACCTGCTCAACAGCATCCGGACGGAAGTGAAGAATGGCGTGCTCCACATCTATACCTCTGACAACATCAGCACCAACAAAAGTCTGAAAGCCTACATATCGGTTAAAGAACTGAACATGCTTGATATCAGCGGCGGCGTGAAAGTGACCGGCACCTCCACCTTTAAGGCCGATGCTTTTAAGATGGATTTGAGCGGTGGCTCTAAGGTAACGCTGGCACTGAACACCAAAAAATTGACAGCCGACATGAGCGGTGGCAGTAATGTAAAACTCAGCGGCCGCGCCGACGAAATGCGCATGGATATGTCGGGAGGCTCTAAAGTAGACGCGTCTGAGTTAGAGGCTAAGGATGTATACCTAGAAGCCAGCGGCGCCAGCAATGTGAAGGTGTTTGCCAAGAACAAGTTGAGCGTGAATGCTTCGGGAGCTACGAAAGTGGCCTACAAAGGCGACCCAAGTGTATCGTCTAACGTGTCGGCGGCAGCCAAAATTTCTAAAATGTAAGAGAATACATCGCATACAAAAGAAAAAGGGCAGCCCGCTGGGTTGCCCTTTTCTTATGCAGGAGTTTGGCTGAGTTTTACTGGCGCACCGGTACCGGCAGCACCGGCAGACTGGTATGGCCCAGTTCGTCAGCGGCCTGTACGGCAAAGAAGTAGTTGTCTTTCGAGTAAGGCAGCGTCACTTTCGTATCCTTCACAAAAAACTTCTTGTCCCAGGTCTGGCTGCTGGTTTCGCGCATCAAAATATAGTAGCCTGCCGGTTTTTTGCCTTTGGCAGGGGCCTCCCATTTCAGGTCGGTTTTGTTGGTGAGGTTGGCCGTGAGCACGCCTACCTTCTCAGGCGCATGCGGCGCGCGACCCAGATTGGCCATCGTGGCCAGGTTCACGGCAGTGTTTTTGCGCAGGTACTCGAAGTCCATGAACTCTGTCAGGTCGCCGTACTGCTTGCCATTCTCCTTGCGCACGTCCTGGTGCTGGTGGTCGAAGTCCTCGTTCATCTCACTCATGCGCACGGCTGCATAGCCCTGCTGGTTAAACGGCGTGTGGTCGCCGCCACGCAGGAAGCGGTCCGGGCGATAGCCAAGCACCACCTCGATCTGGTCTACATACGCTTCGCCGGTCATTTTCATGTAGCGGGCCAGGTTACGGCTCGGGCCGTCGTTCTCGGAACCCAGGGTGCGGCGCAGACGAGCCTGTTCTTCGGTTTCGTTGGAAGGAGTGGCTTCACTGAACACACGCACACGGGTATTGTCGTGAATGCCCATCTCGGCAGAGTAGGAGTTGCCCACGATGTCGTTGTTGAGCACGGCCACCAGGTTCCAGCCTTCCTTCTTTACGCGCTCGGCCATGTGGCGGGAGCCGTACAAGCCCTGCTCTTCGCCCTGAAAGGCCACAAACACCAGTGTTGCCGGGAACTGGCGCGAAGCCATCACGCGGGCCATCTCCATCACAATGGCTACACCGGAGGCATCATCGTTGGCACCGGGGGCTTTGCTTTTGGCGTCCATCACGTCAGTGGCGCGCGAGTCAAGGTGGCCGGCCACGATGATCACACGGTCGTCGGTCGGGTCGGAGCCTTTGAGGGTAGCGAGTACGTTGGCCATTTCCACGTCCTGCGGGATACGGCGGCCGTCACTCTTGACGGTATAGCGGTCCATGTCCACGGTCATGCGGCCGTTGGAGGTTTTGGCGTATTTCTCAAACTCGGCTTTCGCCCATTCGCGGGCGGCGCCTATACCTCTTTTCTTGTCGGTGGTGGAGCTCAGGGAGTGGCGGGTCTCAAAGGAAACCATCTTCTCAACAAGCGCCCGCAGGTTGTCTGCCGATACCTCGTTTACCATCTTATGGATTTCTTCGTCTTGCGCAGCGGGCGCCTGGGCTACTGCGGTTTGGTTCAGGTATAGCCCTGCCAGCATGCAGAGCGCCAGCAGTCGGGTGAACTTCGATTTGTAAGTCATTGGTGTGTCAGGTGAGGTCGGTTAAGTGCTTGGTAGTTTAGATTTAGTTTCTAAAGATAAGCAGCTTCAGGAAAGAATGAAAAGAAAGACTGTGCCAAAGCGCAGGCCGTAGCAGGTATAGCAGCATAGTCCTATCTCAGGTATAAATCTCCCCAAACGGCCTATTGTGTAAAAGCAAGCTGGCAGCGCTCACCCTTAAGTTTATCGAGTTCTGCTTCGACAGTGATATCGTGCTTGGCCTCAGCAAACTCCGACTGGTAGCGCTGGGCCAGCTCACGCCGCTTGATCGCCTCCAGAAACCGGCGTGCATCATCCGGGCTCTCCAGTATCAGACCCGGTACCTGGGTAGGCTTGTCGTCATCGCCCTTGGCCACCATGGTAAAGTATGAGGTGTTGGTATGCTTGACGATGCCTGTCTTTACATTCTCAGCAATTACTTTTATACCTACCATCAGCGACGTATTGCCGACATAATTCACCGAAGCCAACAGCGACACCAGTTCACCTACCTCCACGGGCTGCAGAAAATGCACGCCATCTACTGTTACAGTCACGCAGTAGTTGCCGGCATGCTTGGCGGAGCAGGCGTAGGCCACTTTGTCCATGAGCGAGAGCAGAATGCCGCCGTGTATCTTACCGCCAAAGTTGGCGTAGCTCGGGATCATGAGCTCGGTGAGGGTGGTGCGGGAATAGGAGACAGGTCGGAATGCAGGTATAGCCATGTTCTTTTATCGGGTATGGCAAGGTATACGAGGCCGGCAAGAGAGGGGTACGCTACTGCTGCAAATACGGAGCCACCTCTGAAAGCTTAAACGAAACGGAAGCTCCGTCTATGGAGAGGCACACCTCAGGCAGGCCAAGCGAGGCGTGAAAAACCAGCTGATCGTCTTCGAACCCGATGTTGAGGTCCTCATAGCCAAACTCAGGTATGGTCTCTGCCATCGTGAAACAGTCGCTGAAGTCAGGGTCGCCTGCGAAGAGATGGTACTCAGCCCGTATCCGCTGGTTGACCTGTCGGAGCAGGGCGTTTCGTTTGTCGTTGAACAGGGATTCGTTCTTTATCGGCACATAGGCTTCATTTTCGAGCTTGTACAGGGCGTGCTCCCAACTGTAGCGGCCTTTGTAGTCGGGCATGCCGGTGGCCACCGATCTGTAGTTCTGGTAAGTGCAGGTTCTGACAATGATGGGATCTTCGGAGCCCGGGTTGTCCTCATCTTTTTCCTCGCATGCAGTGGCCGTGCTCTCAGTCGCTGTCTGTTCTTCGGGTTCAGGTTCAGGGGAAACTGCTTCAGCGGGTGCATCCGTTATCGTTTCTTCCGCTGACTCGATCGTGATGCCGTCGGCCTCTGTCAGGCCCCGTTTGCTTTGCTCACAACCAAAGCTCATGCCCAGGCACAGCACCAACGGGATTAAAAAAACAAGGTTTCTCATAAAAGGGAAGCAGCAGGTATAGGACCTACAAAAATACGACTTCTTTCACCACCTCATCGCCCATGGCACGGTTGAGCAACTCTACCACCTTGCTTTTCGACATGTTGAGCTCGTGCTTGAGGGGGGCGGAGGTGAGGCGCACAAACAATTTCTGGTCACGAAAGTAGAGCTCCTTGGTTTTCATGGCAATGGGTTTGCCCATTATCTGCTCCCAGCGCTGCACCAGGTCCACCTCATTGAGCTTGCCCTGCAGCCGGTAGGCCTTCAGCAACCCTTTGATGCTGTCACCGATGGTCTGCACGTCAGCCTTTCGCTTCGCAATCTCCTCTTTCTTCTTGTAGTAGCGCACGGGTGGTTGGTTTTTGAATAAGTGGGTTGGTTTTCCCAGAGGCATGCCTTTCAGGCAAATGGCTGACTGCTGAAAAACTTCCGGGGCTTTCCGAATGGCTTTTAATTTCCTCTCGTCAAGCAGAGGCAAAAGTAATCATAAAGCTTCAGAGTTATAGCTTATACGCTGGTTATAAGTTATACAGCAACGCCACCGAGTTAAAAAGCAGCCCGCTTCTACTAGCTTTCGAAACCGCAGCGTTGGCAATTCTGCTCTCCCTTCAGCTTGCCTTGCGCATCTATTGTAAACTGGCAGCACGCCACAAACTTCTCCTTCAGCATTTCCTTTGCGCGGTGTACCCTCGACTTTGTGTTCGCAAGCGAAACCCCCAGCAGTTTGGCCACTTCCTGCTGCTTCCTGCCCTCCAGGTTGATCAACTCGATCACTTTCCTATACTTCTGGGGAAGTTCATGGATGAAGGATTCGAAACAGCAGTACATGTCCCTGCTCTCTGTCTCCGACAACCTTTCAAGCGTCGTGTCCTGCAGTTCAACCGACTGTCTGGTTTGCTTATAAAAATCTACAATCTGGTTTCTGGTGATCTGATAGGCCCAGGCCTGCACGCTGGAATGATTTTTAAGGTGGGGCAGGTTGAGGTGGATCTTAATGAAAACTTCCTGCAGAATATCTTCTGCCTCCGCCTGACTCTTGACTCTTTTCAGAATAAAGCGGTGGAGGTTCTCTCTCAGGCCATTCCAGATATGTAAAGTGTCTTTTTGCATTTCAAGTAGTTTTAAAGTGAGGAGAGATTGCCCCTCCTCACTTTATACCTTGTTAACAACAATTTACGCAGTTTTCACATTCGCACTTTTCGCATGTGCACTGGCCGTCGGCACAATTTCCGCAGTCGCAGTTGGCGCATTTGCAGTCAGGGCAGGTACAGCCTCCTTGCTTCTTTTCAGTTTCTTCTTTGAACAGCATGATCGTCTTCATAAGATTGAATTTTAAATTTATCTGTGCTGTAGACTGCAAAAGCTCGAAAAGGATTCAAAGTTTCGGAGGTATAAAATCTTACTGCCCGGAGCTCGGTAAAATGCCCAGCTCCCCTATAACACATGCCCAAAGGATAAAGTTGAAACCAACAACCAACCTTTACCCTATTAACTTCACCGTCCCTTCCTTCACCTCAAACCTGCGGATCTGCTCCGACAGGTTTTCGAGTATCTTATCGGTGCGCTCCAGGTGGGTATCGGTCAGGAAGATCTGGCCGAAGGTATGGGCGGCGACCATTTGCATGAGTTTGGTGATGCGCTTCTCGTCGAGGCGGTCGAAGATGTCGTCGAGGAGGAGGAGGGGCTTGTGGTGCTGGCGTTTGTCCATTACCTCGAAGTGCGCCAGCTTCAGGGCGATCACGTAGCTCTTCTGCTGGCCCTGCGAACCGAAGCTCTTCACGGGGTTGCCGTCCATCAGGAACACGAAGTCGTCTTTGTGCGTGCCGACGGTGGTGCGCTGGAGGGCGCGGTCCTTCTGCTCGGCCTGCTCCAGCAGTTGGGCGAAGTTCGCGCCGGGCAGCTGGCTTTTGTAGGTCAGCGTCACCGTTTCGTGGCTGTCGGAGATGTGGCGGTAGTGCTTCTGAAACACAGGCTCAAAACTCTCCAGAAAAGCCATGCGTTCCTGGGCCAGCTGCTCACCCAGCGGCACCAGCTGCTCGTTGAGGATATGCAGGTAGTCGCGGTCAAAGTAGCGGCGCTCGGCAAACTGCTTGAGCAACGAGTTGCGCTGCTTGAGGACGTAGTTGTACTGGATGAGCCGCTCCAGGTAGGTATGGTCCAGCTGCGAAATGAGGCTGTCGAAGTACTTGCGGCGCTCCTCGCTGCCCTCCCGGATCAGGTCGGTGTCATAGGGCGAGATCAGTACCACGGGGAAGCGGCCGATGTGGTCGCTCATCTTCTCGTAGGCCACCTTGTTGTGCAGCACGGTTTTCTTCTGGCCCTGCTTCAGGCTGCAGGTCACGGTGTGCTTCTCACCATCTATCTTAAAGCGGCCTTTCACCATAAAATACTCCTCGCCCTGCTTGATGTTGAGGGCATCGGAGCTGTTGAAGGCGCTGCGTGTCATGGAGAGGTAATGGATGGCGTCGAGCAGGTTGGTCTTGCCGCTGCCGTTGTCGCCGATAAAGCAGTTTATGTGCGGCGAGAAACTAATGTTCGCGTCGTCGTAGTTCTTGAAAAACAGCAGACTTAGATTTTCGAGGAGCATTAGTTTCGTCTTTGATTTCTTTTTCCTTAATTTCGCATGCTAAAACCCGACAGTAAGCCGATTTGCCGTCCATTTAGGGCCGAATCTCGCTAAAAAAGCTGTAGGGACAACAATAACGTTACACAAATACTCATGGCTGATACGAAAGAAAAGGCAAAAGCGAAGTCGCAGAAAGCAAAGGTACAGGCTGAACCATCATTTTCAAAAGAGACCTACATGCAGTGGTATGAGTCGATGAAACTCATGCGCCGTTTTGAAGAAAAATCTGGGCAGCTGTATGGCCAGCAGAAGATCAAAGGCTTCTGCCACCTTTACATTGGCCAGGAGGCCTGTGTGGCCGGTGCTGTTACAGCGCTCACCAAAGACGATAAGTGGATTACCGCTTACCGCGATCACGCCCACCCGCTGGCGCTGGGCTCATCGCCAGGCGCGATTATGGCCGAAATGTTTGCAAAGGTGACCGGTTGCTCCAAAGGCAAAGGCGGCTCGATGCACATGTTCGACAAAGAGGTGAACTTCATGGGCGGCCACGGTATTGTGGGTGGCCAGGTGCCACTGGGCGCAGGTATAGCCTTTGCCGAGAAGTATAACAAGACCGGCAACGTGTGTATCTGCTACATGGGCGACGGTGCCGTACGTCAGGGTGCCTTCCACGAGGCCCTGAACATGGCCATGACCTGGAAACTGCCGGTGATTTTTGTTATCGAGAACAACGGCTACGCAATGGGTACATCCGTAACGCGTACGTCTAACGTGACGGAGCTTTACAAACTGGGCCTTGCGTTCGACATGCCTTCGGAGCCAATAGAGGCCATGAGCGTGGAGAATGTGCACGAGGCTGTGGCAAGAGCCGCTGAGCGTGCCCGCGCCGGCGAAGGACCGACCTTGCTGGAGTTCAGAACTTACCGCTACAAAGGTCACTCCATGTCTGACCCTGCCAAGTATAGAACCAAAGAAGAGCTGGAAGACTACAAAGGCCGCGACTCGATAGAGTCTGTAAAAGCCACCATCCTGAAAAACGGCTGGGCTACTGAAGAGGAACTGGACGAGATCGACGAGCAGCAAAAGCAGATCGTGGCCGATGCTGTGAAGTTTGCCGAAGAGTCTCCATACCCGGATCCTTCTGAGCTGTACACCGACATTTATGTGGAGCCGAACTATCCATATATAATGGACTAAATTCTAAATATTTAAAGATTAGGAATTAAAAAACATAAATTTGATGTTCTGGTCTTATGAGATTTGGAACGAATCGCTTTTAATTTCTATTTTTGAGTTCTTATTTCAATTAAACTAATGGCAAAAGAGACAGTAAAGAAGCACAGCGAGTTTGAGGAGCTGGTAGAGAATCCGGAGGTGTTGGCTGAACGCCTGGCGCACTCGGAGGACTTTGTGAAGAAAAACAAGACCAAGCTGCTCGGTGTGTTTGCCGCCATTGCCGCTATTGTTGTTGCAGGTTTCCTGTATTATAACCACCGCACTACCCAGAACCAGGAGGCGCACGAAGCCATGTTCCAGGCAGTATACTACTTCGAAGCCGACTCGCTGAACAAAGCCCTGAACGGCGACGGACAGTACGACGGTTTGCTCAGCATTGCGGACGAGTATAGCGGAACAGAGGCTGGCAACCTGGCCAACTTCTACGCTGGCGTTGCTTTACTGAAGCAGGGAAATTTTGCCGAGGCACAGGCTCACTTAGAGGGCTTCAAGTCGGATGACTACCTGATGCAGGCGCGTGCTTACAGCCTGACAGGCGATGCACTCTCTGAGCAGGGCAAGTACAAGGAGGCAGCTGACCTGTATAACAAAGCTGCTAACCACAACAGCAACGCATTATTCTCACCACAGTACCTGATGAAGGCTGCCGTAGCGTACGAAGCTGCCAACGACTTCAAGGCTGCTGTCAACGTGTATGACAAGATCATCAAGGATTATGCGACCTCAGCTGAGGTAACCGATGCCAAAAAGTACAAGGCGCTTGCCGAGTCACTGGCCGGCACAGCTGCTGCCAAGTAAGATCCGATAGGCGAAGGCCTGGATATAAAAAGCGCTTTTGTCTTTCCGGCAAAAGCGCTTCTTTTTTTAGGCTAGCGGGGCATGGAACGGAAGCGCTATACCTGCTGTATGGCGTGGTCCTATACCTGCAAGTCAACAATTAAACAATTTAACCATCAACAATTTAACCATGGCTACTTCTCTCAAAAACCTGAACGACTATAAGAAAGAGGGCTTCGGCGATATATCTGAAAAGCGGTTTGGCATTGTAGTGGCCGACTGGCACCATGAGATAACCGATGTACTGTGTGCAGGCGCTATTGATACCTTGCTGCAGCACGGCGCCAAAAAGGAGAACATCTTCCGCAACACGGTGCCTGGCAGCTTCGAGCTAACACTGGGTGCACAGTTCCTGGCTTTGCAGGAAGAGATCGATGCGGTGATCTGTATCGGCGTTGTGATCAAGGGCGACACCAAGCACGACGACTACATCAACCACGCGGTAGCGAACGGCCTCACCAATGTGTCCCTCAAGTTCAACAAGCCTGTCTCGTTTGGCCTGGTAACGACCAATAACCTGGAGCAGGCCCTGGACAGAGCCGGCGGCAAGCACGGCAACAAAGGCGTAGAGGCAGCCGCAGCGGCCATCCACATGCTGAGCTTCTAGACCAGGAGCAGGTATAGAGGTATAACAGAAAGGCCCTTGCTAGTCATAGCAAGGGCCTTTTTTGATTTTGTGTAAGAAAAGATAGGTATAGGCAGTTTAAAAATTATAGCCGATCGCTATACCTGGCCGAACGGAAAAACCGCCTCCCAAAAGCATGTCGCCGATTATACCTGTATCAAAGTCTTCCTCTGTCCCAACGTTCACCTTCAGGTTGCCGCCGTTGTAGCCGGCTCCCAGGAACACATCGAAGGTAAAGCCGCTGTTAAAGATCCACTGGTTGCCGATGGCCACACCGGCCCCTATTGGTTTGTAAGTGGCGCTGTAGTCGCGGCCTTCTTCATCCTGCTTATCCATTGTCAGTTTAAAGCTCCTGATGCGGCCATAGCCTGCCACATACGGTCCCATGGGCGCCGCTTTGTTTTCAGAAAAATAATACCGCACCTCAGGCGTGAAGCCATACCCCCTGAACTTGACATCAGAAATAGAGATGCCCGAAACGGAAGCGCCGAGCTGTGCACTCAGGTTATCGGTAATGGCATACTCCAGAAAACCAGAGCCCGTAAGCGCGAAAGCACTCAACGGGTTTACCTTGATCACGGCTCTATTCGGTTGTTGTGCTTGGGCATGAGCCTGTTGGGAAGGTATAAAAAAGAGTGCTGCAGCAGCCAAAGCGAGTATTATTTTGTTTTTCATATATTAATGAGAGTATATCGAACCTAAGTTAAGCAGATCATGTTCAGGCTATCAGCAAGTTCCATTCCAGTATTGCGGCAAGCCGGATAAAAGAGCAGAAAGACAAAATTAAAATTAAAATAAAGAAGGCGGGTAGCAAATTATAGATATAACTTCTATTTTTGCACGAAATTTAGCTTAAATAATAATCTGAACATCAGTGTGGTTCAGTTTTTGGGCATAAGTTTGAAGCAGTAAACTAAAACTTCCCCTTTGCTGTTGAGTAGGCACAAGCGCAAACACAACGAAGGGGTGGTTTTTTAAGGATCAAGACAAAAAGCTATAACCTAGTTCTAAGATAGTATAATGAACACAAACGAAGAGAAACAGCGGTATTCCCGTGAGGAATTGGCAGAATTTGAAGCAATCATTCAGGAGAAGCTGACGAACGCACGCAAGGAAGTGTCTTTTATCAAAGAGACCCTGAGCCGCAAAAACGACTCGGGCACCGATAACACGGCATCTCCAACCAAGGTATTGGAAGACGGGGCTGACACAGCGGAAAAGGAAAGCCTGAACCAGCTGGCGTCGCGTCAGATGAAGTTTATCCAGCAGTTGGAAAATGCGCTGATCCGCATCAAAAACGGAACTTACGGTGTGTGCATCGTGACGGACAAGCTGATCCCGAAAGAGAGACTGCGTGCCGTGCCACACACACAGCATACCATCGAAGCCAAGCTTCAGCGTAAAGACTAGTCAATTTATACTTTGAATATACTGCAGAATCATATTCAGGCACTGGTATTTTGTGCCCAATCGCCAATCAGCATCGAAGAGGTGCAGCGCTGCCTGACGGAGTCGCTGCAAATGGAGGTGCTGGTGAGCGACGTGCTGGAGGCGATTGAAAATATCAATCAGCAGCTGGCTGAAGCTGGTTTTGCCTTTCAGATATACGCTATCGGAGGCGGCTACCAATTCCTGACCAAACCGGAGTATCAGGAAACGGTGAGCACGTACCTGAAGCATAAGTCAAAAAAGAAATTGTCAGCGTCTTCTCTGGAGACGCTGGCAATCATTGCCTACAAGCAGCCGATCACCCGCTCGGCTGTAGAGCAGATCCGTGGCGTTGGCTGCGACTACGCCATTCACAAACTACTAGAGAAAGAGCTTATCGAGATCAAGGGTAAAGCCGACACCATTGGGAGACCCGTCCTGTACGGCACGTCTCAGAAGTTCATGGACTACTTCGGTATTAACCACATCAAGGACCTTCCACAGCTAAAGGATTTCGCCTCAGAAGAAAACATGATTGGCGAGATAGCCGACTAGCGAACCCCCATCATTCATTAGAGTATACTATTCTTACATATACTGCACACAAGGGTACAGTAGCGATACTGCATCGATAATAATTAGACAATGGCAACAGAAAACGAAAGACCTTCACGCGACGGCGAAGGCAGAAGATCGTCTGACAGAAACGAGTCAGGCAGACCGTACAACGACCGCGGCGAAAAGAAGATTTTTAACAGAAGAGATAAAGGCGAAGGAAGAGATGGCGGTGAGCGCCGCTCTTTCGGAAACGATAGAAGAGACGACCGCGGAGACCGCAAACCATACGGCGACCGCCGCGAAGGTGGTGAGCGCCGCAGCTTCGGAGGTGACAGAGAGCGCCGCGAGGGTGGAGAAAGAAAGTCGTACGGAGATCGCAGAGAAGGCGGCGAAGGCCGTTCTTTCGGAGGCGATCGCGAACGCAAATCATACGGTGACAGAAGAGAGGGTGGCGAACGTCGCTCTTTTGGAGGAGACCGTGAGCGCAAGTCTTATGGCGAACGCAACGAGGGAGGCGAACGCAGATCCTATGGCGATCGCCGTGAAGGTGGTGAACGCAAAGAGGGTGGTGAGCGTCGCTTTGACTCAGAGCGTGGCGAGAGAAAATCCTTTAGCCGTGCTAACAGAGAAGAAGGAGGCGAGCGCCGTTCGTTTGGTGAGAACCGGGAAGAAAGAGGTGAACGCCGCTCATTTGGCAACGACCGTCGTGAAGGCGGAGAACGTCGTTCGTTCGGCGGCGACAGAGACCGCAAATCGTATGGCGATCGTCGCGAAGGCGGTGACAGAGAGCGTAAACCTTACGGTGACCGTCGCGAAGGTGGCGACAGAAAGCCATATGGTGACAGAAGAGAGAGTGGTGAAGGCCGTTCTTTCGGAGGAGATCGTGAGCGCAAGCCCTACGGTGACCGCAGAGAAGGTGGTGAAAGGGAAGAACGCCGTAGCTTCGGAGATCGCCGTGAAGGCGGTGACCGTGGCGAGAAACGTTCTTTCGGAGGCGACCGCAGAGAAGGTGGGGAGCGCCGCACCTTTGGTGATCGACGTGAAGGAGGCGAACGTAAATCATTCGACCGCAAAGACAGCTTCAGCAAAGATGGCGAAGAGCGCCGTAGCCGCAGTTTCGACAGCAGCTCCGATTCAGAGCACAATCCGGAGACGCCAAACTACGACCTGCGCCGCTACAAAGACAATCCGCGCATTAAGAAAACCAACCGCAAGGGCGAAGACGAGGATGGCAGCATCCGTCTGAACCGTTACATTGCCAATGCCGGGGTATGTTCACGTCGTGAGGCGGATGAGCTGATCCTGTCAGGCGAGATCAAGGTGAACGGTGAAGCCGTAACCGAAATGGGCTTCAAGGTACAGCCTTCTGATACCGTGACATACGGCAAGAAAGTGCTGAGCCGCGAGAAGATGGTATACGTGTTGCTCAACAAGCCAAAAGACTTTATCACGACAACAGAAGATCCGGAAGGCCGCAAGACCGTGATGAGCCTCGTGGAGAAATCCTCAAAAGAGCGCATCTTCCCGGTAGGTCGCCTGGATCGCAATACAACCGGTCTGCTGTTGTTCACCAACGACGGCGAGCTGGCCCAGAAACTGACGCACCCGTCGAACGAGATCAAGAAAATCTACCAGGTGGAGTTGGACAAGCCGATCACCAAAGACGATTTCCAGAAAGTGGTGGAAGGCGTGGAGCTGGAGGACGGCAAAGCGATGGTAGACGACGTGGCCATGCTGGGTGACTCAAAGAAGTTTCTCGGGCTGGAGATCCACATAGGTCGCAACCGCATCGTGCGCCGTATTTTTGAGCACCTGGGTTATGATGTAGTAACACTGGACCGCGTGCAGTACGCTGGCCTGACTAAGAAGGACCTGCCACGCGGCGAGTGGCGCTACCTGTCCGAAAAAGAAGTGATTCGTCTGAAATACTTTATGTAAGCATATGCGCAGCATCGCCATTGACATAGGCAATACAGGAGGTAAGTATGGTGTCTTCGAAGAGGACGCGCTTGTCTCGCAAGGCAGTTTTAAAGAACAGGAGGGACTACCGCAAACGGTAGCCTCCCAGACTTTTGACCATGCCATTATTGCGTCAGTGAGTGGTGACGCGGCAAAGATTCAAACAGGGCTGTCAGTGTCCGGGAGCATCATCATGCTTTCGGCGCAGACAGCCCTGCCTGTTTCTAACGATTACAAGACGCCCGCAACACTGGGTGCCGACCGCATCGCAGCTGCTGTGGCCGCCCACTATTTCTTTCCCGGGCGCAACTGCCTCACGATTGATGCAGGCACGGCCATCACCTATGACTTTATAGATGAGCGCGGCCATTACCAGGGCGGAGGTATAGCGCCTGGCATCCAGATGAAATTTAAAGCCCTGCATAATTTTACAGGCCGCCTTCCGTTAGTACAAGGAATCCACGAAAATTTTCCTTTGATCGGACAGACCACGCAGGAGTCGCTGGAGAGCGGTGTGCTGGGCGGTAGTGTGGCAGAGGTAGAGGGAATTATCAGCGCTTACCGTCAAAAATCAGATAAACTGGTGGTTATACTTTGCGGTGGAGACGCAGGATTTTTTGAAAGTACCGTAAAACACCCCATCTTTGTAATTCCTGAACTGGTCCTGATTGGACTGCAAAGAATATTAAGACATAATGTATAAAACGCTCCGTTTACTTATTTGCGCATCCGTACTGTGCCTGGCGCAGGGCGTGCAGGCGCAAAGCATCGGTAACTCGCCTTACTCCCGCTACGGATTAGGAGAACTCAACACCAACTTAGGCAACCTGCGAACGGCAGCAATGGGCGATGTGGGCGTAAGCACTGGAAACAGCTTTCATTCCAACACCGCCAACCCGGCACTTCTGTACTACAATAGCATCACGGTGTTTGATGTAGGTATAGCAGGCAGGTATAAAACCCTGAAAAACGCCAGCCAGTCGCAGCGCGACGGCGATGCCAACCTCAGTTACCTGACCCTGGGCGTGCCTATTACCAAGCGCTGGAGTTCTGCACTCAGCCTGAGGCCTTATAGCTCAGTTGAATACAAGATCACAAACATGGGTTCATTGCCGAACAGGCAGGAAGCCGTAGTAATCAGCGAATACAGTGGCGAAGGCGGTATTTCGGAACTATACTTCGGGCATGGTGTCCGAATTGCGGACGGTCTGACAATCGGCGCCAGCGCCTCATACCTGTTCGGTACTATCTCGCAGGAGTCTTCCTCTATCGTGGCGGATACGACGATCAGCAATGCCTCGCTGGAGCGGGTGGCCTACGTGGAGCGCACCCGCTATACAGATTTTATTTTCAGGGGTGGAGCCAACTACCGCAAGAAGATCGCTGACAAGTCCTACATAAGCGCTGGAGCCGTTTATACCCTGGGCACCGACCTGAATGCGAAGCGCAGCACTGCCTACGAGCGCCGCGACCTGGGAGATGCCCTCAAGGGGGCGCCAATGCTGCCCGACAGCGTAGAATCTTCCGTGAATGTTCCGCCAAGCCTGAGCGCCTCCATTAGCTACGACAATGGCTCTAACCTGACCATCGGTACAGAGTTTATGACGCAGGACTGGTCGGACTACCGCAACCTGGATGGAGAGCAGGAACTCGGCAAAAGCTATAAGATTGGTTTCGGTACCGAGTTCACGCCCAACCCAACCGCCATCGACAGTTACCTCAAGCGTGTTACGTACCGGGGCGGTCTGCGCTACGGCCAGAGCCCCTACAGCATTAACGGCGAGAACATCAAGGACATGGCCGTTACAGGAGGCGCAACATTCCCAATAGGACGCGGAAATTACTTTGAGCCTCCTTTCCAACTGAACGTTATGATGGGCTATGGCAAGCGGGGTACGACTGACAAGGGCCTGATTGCTGAAAACTACTTCCAGTTCGGTGCAGGTGTGACCATCAACAGCCGCTGGTTTGTAAAACGCAGAATAGAGTAAACTATTCCGACCTTAAAAGCATTATTAAAACAGGCCGTTCTGACGACGGTCTTTTTTAATTTTTAGTATCTTCACTTTCGATAAGGATAAAAAGCATGCCGAGATCTATTTTTTCAGTGCTGATCGCCTTGCTGGCCATCTTGGCAGCAGGCTGCGGAACAGAGCTGAAGGACCCGGACCAGGAGAAGAAATATGAAGGCCCCTTTCGGGAAACAGCCAATGTGCTGACCCTGTACAGCGACTCGGCCAAGGTGATGGTCAGGCTGCAGACCCCGATGCAGGAAGACTACGAAAATGGCGATGTGGTTTTTCCGGACGGCATTGACGTGGAGTTTCTGGAAGAAGGGGAAGCGGTGACTTCCACGCTACGGGCCAATTACGGCAAGCAGGAGAGCAACAAAGACCTATACCTGGTGCGGGGCAACGTGATCGTGCACAACCTGCAGAAGCAGGAAAAACTCGAAACGGAAGAACTTTACTGGAACAAAGCCAAGGCCCAGATCTACACAGACAAGTTTGTGAAGATCACGACGCCCGAGGAAATCCTGATGGGGCACGGCCTGGAGGCAAACCAGGACTTTAGCAATTACAGAATCAAAAAAGTAACAGGCGTTTTCAGCCTGAAAGAATAATGAACCCAAAACTGGTTAATAGCATTTTACTGTCGCTGGCTTTTGTAGCCATGGTGATTGGCGTGCACAGAAGCATTCAGGAATCTGATATTGCAGGCAATTACTGGATCTACATGATCGGCTTTATGCTCTACATCGTGTACCATTACCGCAAGAAGAAACAGACCGAGTAGTCTGCAGGATCTTATGATAGACCCCGACCAGATACTGCTGCTATTTGTTGCGCTGCTGTCCTGTGCCTTTTTCGCAGGTATGGAGATCGCTTTTATGGCTGCGAATAAACTGCAGATAGAGCTCGACGAGAAAAACAACGTCCTTTCCGGGCGCATCCTCACGCATCTGCTTCGTCAACCCGCTCACCTGATGGGCACCACCCTGATCGGCTACGTCCTCTCGCTGGTGCTGTACGGCTTCGTGATCGCGGGCATCCTCTATACCTTGCTCCAGACCTACCTGCCTGCGTCTTTGCAACTGGCCCCGCTTATTCTGGTGCTGCAGGTGCTGGTCGCTTCTGTCTTCGTGCTGCTCACGGCCGAGTTTCTTCCCCGCAGCCTCTTTGCCATCAACCCCAACCGCATGCTCGACGTGCTGGCTATACCGATGCTGGTGCTGTATTACCTGCTATACCCTGTTGTCATCCTGCTGATGGGGCTGAGCAAATGGATTGCCGAGCGGATACTTAAGATCGAGTTCTCGGACGAGCACCCGGTGTTTGGGGTAACGGACCTGAACGCCTTCATCAAAAACCGGCTCTACCACCCGGTAGAGGAGGGAGCCCCGGAAGTAGACCAGGAGATATTCCACAATGCGCTCGAGTTTAAGAAAGTGCGTGTGAAGGAATGCATGGTGCCGCGCACGGAGGTAGAGGCAATAGAGGTAAATGAGACGGTAGAACTTTTGCGTGACACTTTTATCAAAACAGGACATTCCAAGATCCTGGTATACGAGGACTCCATAGACAACATCATCGGGTACTGCCACCAGCTGGCCATGTTTCAGCAGCCACGCCACATCCGCGAGATCCTGTCGCCGGTGAGCCTGGTGCCGGAGAGTATGCTGGCCAGCGAGCTGTTTTTGCGCTTCGGCACGGAGCACCGCACCGTGGCCGTGGTGGTAGACGAGTTCGGCGGAACGTCCGGCATCGTGACGGTGGAGGATGTGATCGAGGAGATTGTAGGGGAGATACAGGACGAGTACGATTACGAGGCCCTGCTTGAGCAGGTGTTCCCGGCCAAGCACCTATACCTGCTGAGCGCCCGCCACGAGATCGACTACCTCAACGACAAATACGAGCTCAACCTGCCTGAAGGGGATTACGAGACACTGGGTGGCCTTATTTTCTCGGTGCTGGGCGAAATACCGAAGCCGGGCGATGTGGTGGAGCTGCGTCCTTTTATGATCACCATCCTGTCGATGGACGATAACCGCATCAATGCCGTGAAGCTCTTCAAAGATCCAGACTTACAGGCAGATGGCGTATTTTAAACAGATGCGCACAAAATTTTGAATTTTTGCACGATTAACCTTATTTTGCACATCCTTTATCATTCGTATAACACATGGCATTAATTAACAAGATTAGAGAGAAGTCGGGTTGGGCTGTTGGCGCTATCGCCATTGGACTTGGCGTATTTGTAGTAGGCGGCGACCTATTAGGGCCAAACTCCAGACTTTTGGGCAACGATGCAACTACCGTAGGCGAAATAGCCGGTGAGAAAATAGACTACCAGCGCTTCGATATGGTGTTTCAGCAGATCAAAGCCCAGTACGAAGGACAGGTACAGCGCGCAGCCACTGAGAGTGAAATGGCCATGATGCGTGAGCAGGCCTGGAACCAGCTAATCTTCCAGATTGCCCTGCAGAAGGAGTACGACCGCCTGGGCATACAGGTGTCAGAAGAAGAACTGGCCGATATGGTGCAGGGTAACAACATCCACCCTTCAGTGCGCCAGGCATTTACCAACCCGCAAACCGGCGAGTTCGACCGTTCCCAGGTTGTGCAGTACCTGCAGAGCCTGGACCAGACTGGTGGCCGCCCGATGTGGGTGAACTTCGAGCAGAGCATCCTCAACGACCGTATCCAGACCAAGTACAGCAACCTGCTGACCAAGTCGGTGTACGTAACAGGGGCTGAAGCGAAGAAGCACTTCGATGCGCAGAACACGATCGCCGACATGAAAGTGTTGTACATCCCTTACTTCTCGATCGCTGACTCAGCTGTGAGCGTAACAGACGCACAGTTGAAAGACTACTACAACCGCAACAAGGAGCTCTACAAAGTAGAAGATGGCCGTACGCTGGAGTTTGTGACCATTCCGGTTGCTGCCTCTACCGACGACATGAACTATTTCCAGGAAGAGCTGAAAGACCTGACAGAACAGTTTACGGCAGCCACCAACGACTCCGCTTTCGTGAACACACACTCCGACGTGCCATACGACGGTACGTACCTGCACACCGCAGAGCTGCCTGAGCAATTGCACAAAATCGCACCATTGGAAGAAGGCAAGGTATACGGCCCTTACAACGACGGCGATACCTATGCTTTGTACAAGATCGTGGACATCAAAGACGGTAGCGTGAACACAGCACGTGCCAGCCACATTCTGATCAAGCCGGAGAACGACACGCCGGAGGCGAAGCAGGCAGCCCTTGCCAAAGCAAAAGATATTCAGGCGCAAATCAAAAACGGCGCTGATTTCGCGGCAATGGCGGCACAGCACGGTTCTGACGGTACAGCATCAGTAGGTGGTGACCTGGGTTACTTCACGGAAGGCCGCATGGTGCCAGCTTTTGAGAAAGCGGTATTTGGCGCTACTGCCGAAGGCCTGCTGCCTGCTCCTGTTGAAACAGAGTACGGTTACCACATCATCAAAGTGACGGCTCCCAAGTCGAAGCGTACGTACAAAGTGGCTGCCGTGCAGCGCTCACTGGACGCCAGCGACGCCACCCGCGACCAGGCCTATGCCATGGCCGACGAGCTGGCCGGCACAAGCGGTTCAACTCAGGAGTTCAGAGAGAACGTGAAGAAAAACGAGGCACTTTCTGTTGAAGAAGCGCCAAACGTAGGCAAGAACAACGTGCTGGTAGGTAACCTGAGCAACGCCAGAGAACTGGTGCGCTGGGCTTACTCCAAAGACACTTCAGTTGGTGACGTGTCGCCTGTGTTCGAGATCAACGACCAGTACGTAATCGCTACCCTGACCGGCAAGCGTGAGGCTGGTTATGCCAAGCTGGAGGATGTGAAAGAAGAGCTGACTGCCGCCGTTCGTAACGAGGTAAAAGCACAGCAGATCATCGCCAAGCTGAAAGGCGCTACCGGTTCAATCGATCAGATCGCGGCTAACTACGGCCCGGATGCGATTGTAAGAGATGCTGCAGATGTATCGCTTGCTTCTGGTGCTATACCTGGCCTGGGCTTGGAGCCAGTGGCCATCGGCAGTGCATTTGGCCTGAAGCCTGGCAGCCGTACTGCTCCGATCGAAGGACAGGGTGGCGTGGTGATAGCAGAGCTGGTTAACGTGACCAAAGCGCCGGATGCGCAAGATCTTTCTGGCGTGAAAGCACAGCTGGCCAACACCCGCTCTTCACGTGTAGAAAGCAACGCGTTCGAGGCGATCAAAGAGAAAGCCGATATCAAAGACAACCGCGTAAGATTCTTCTAAGACTTACAGAAGGTATAAGAGCAAAGGGCTGTTTCGGAAGAAGCAGCCCTTTGTTGTTAATGGCCAAATTAAAATTATTGGTTATCTTCAATTTCGGGAGATAAGTCCATATCAAAAAGCCCGCATACACGTTTTAAGAGATGATGCCTGTACCTGTGAAGACCTGCTATACCTACCTGCTGCTGACACTGGCCCTGCTACTGCTGGCTATACCTGGTGCCATGGCGCAAAACCAGGAGCTGGCGCTGGCACGCGAGTACCTCAGCAAAGGTGAGTACCAGAAGGCGGAGGCCATTTACAGCAAGCTCATCGACGACCAGCGCCTCTTTTCCGTCGTGTACCCCGACTACCTGAAAACCCTGCTGGCGCAGAACAATCACAAAGATGCCGAGAAGCTGGTGAAGCGCACCATCAAGCGCTATCCGGGGCAGGTGAGCTACAACATCGACCTGGGTATAGTCTACCAGGCAGCCGGCGACAAAGCGGCTGCGGAGAAGCACTTCGACAAACTGATTGCCCAACTGAAGCCGGAGGAAGTGATCGTAGCCGCCAGCGTATTTGTGCAGCACGAGTTGTTCGACTATGCCGAGAAAGCCTACCTGCGGGGCCGTGAGCTCAGCAAGAACCCTTACGAACACAACCGCTCGCTCATCGCGCTCTATACCTTCCGCCAGAAGCATGAAAATCTGATAGGGGAGGCGCTTAACCTGCTGCAGGAAAACGAGAGCGAGCTGATCTATGTGCAGAACATGCTGCAGAACAGCATGCAGGACGAAAAGACGATGGACCTGCTGGAAAAAGAACTCATTACCCGGGTGCAGCAAAACCCCGACCTGCTGGCTTACAACGAACTGCTGATCTGGCTCTACATCCAGCGTCGCGACTTCTACAGCGCCCTGCTGCAGGCCCGCTCTGTGGACAAGCGCACCCGTAGCGGCGGTACCCGCGTGATGGAGCTGGGAGCCATTAGTGCCCGCAACCAGGATTACCAGGGTGCCATCGAGGCCTACGAGTACATCATCAAAGAGTACCCGGACGGGCCCTATTACCTGATTGCCCGGCAGCGACTGATACACGCCCGCGAGGAACAGGTGGAGAACACCTTCCCGGTTGACCTGGACAAGATCCGGACGCTGATAACGGACTATGAAGCACTGCTGGCTGAAGTGGGACGCAATGACCAGACCGTGGAGGTGCTGCAACACATGGCCAATCTATATGCCTTTCACCTGGATGATAAAGACAAAGCCATTGCCTTGTTGCAGGAGGCCATTGCCATGCCACGTGCCAAGTCCGATTTTGTGGCTGAAAGCAAGCTCACGCTAGGCGATATCTACCTGCTGAAAGGAGAACCCTGGGAGTCGACTTTGCTGTACTCGCAGGTGGAGAAGTCGCATAAGGAAACGCCGATCGGGCACGAGGCCAAGCTGCGCAACGCCCGGCTCAACTACTACAAAGGTGACTTCGAACTGGCGCAGGCCCACCTCGATATCCTGAAGCTGGCCACCAGCCGCGAGATCGCCAACGACGCCATGGACCTGAGTCTGCTCATTACCGACAACACCGGCCTGGACACCTCTACCGTAGCGATGGAAGAGTATGCGGCCATTGAGTTGCTCATCTTCCAGAACAAGCTGGACGAGGCGCAAAATAGACTGGACGATATGCTGCAGAAATTCCCGGGCCACAGCCTGACGGATGAGATCTACTTCCGGAAAGCCAGCATCTACGAGCGCACCGGTGCGTTTGACAAAGCCATCGCCAGTCTGCAGAAAGTGGTGAGCGCTCCCGCCGATATTCTGAGTGATGATGCGCTGTATAAAATGGCCTACATCTACGAGGAGAACCTGAAAGACACCCAGAAGGCACAGGAGCTATACAACGAGTTTCTGGTGAAGCACCAGGGCAGCATTTACGTGGCTGAGGCCCGCAAACGCTTCCGCAACCTTCGCGGCGATGCGCCCGTGGTTAACTAATACCTAAGCAAAAGTTCTTAGGCTATACCTGCACCTGACCAGAGGTAGCATAACGGCTGCACTATTGGCGACAGAGAGTTTTGCACCAGGAGCTACAATGGCTCTTTCGGATTTACCAATCCGAAAGTTTTATCGAGGGCCCCTACCCCCACTGTTGGAGATTTTTCAATCCCCGCTTTGCTATATACGCGGGTCAGGAGACCCGCAACAGTTTAGATTCGGATAAATATATCCGAATCAGCTTCAAAAATTCTTTAATCAACTGATAGGTATAGCGATCAGTCGTAAGTGTAATACTCCCAGTTGTTTAGCCTAGGGCCACACAGGCTAGTAAACCCCCAATCCGCCCGATGTGCGCCTAATGGGGCATGCTGTAAAAGTCTTTGCGAATGGTATAAACTGTTTTCTGCTCTACATCCTAAGCAAAGAAAATAAACAGGAACAGGATGAAGAGAAGGAAGAATCCATACATGATCAGGTCGAGCGAGTAGTTCTTATACTGCTCATAAATTTCTTTAATGCGTTTCATGATCTGGTGAATTGTATAGCTGCAAATTACAAAAAATAGCGCAAAGGTGCTGCGTAATGGGATGCGGCGAACCCAAATCCTGCGTAAATTGACTACCTTTGCACTCGGGTTTATTTGTGAAGCAGCATATGGAGAAAAGGTGGGTATATAACGCAAGAGTTGCGCCGGAATTGATCAATCAACTGGCCGAATCGCTCCGGATCAGCACCACGCTGGCTGATGTACTGTGTCAGCGCTCTATCTGCACGTTTGACGAGGCAAAATCCTTTTTCCGCCCCAGCCTGCTCGACCTGCACGACCCTTTCCTGATGAAGGACATGCACCGCGCCGTCGATCGACTGGCCGAGGCCCTGCACCGCGCCGAGCGCATTCTGGTGTACGGCGACTACGACGTGGACGGCACCACCTCCGTGGCGCTCATGTATAGCTTCCTGCAGCCGCTCACCCAACCCGGTCAGCTCGAGTATTACATCCCGGACAGGTATAAGGAAGGCTACGGCGTCTCCACGCAAGGTATAGACTATGCCAAGGAGCAGGGCTTCACACTGATCGTCAGTCTCGACTGCGGCATCAAGTCGGCCGACAAGGTGGCCTATGCTAAATCACTAGGTATAGACTTCATCATCTGCGACCATCACTTGCCCGACGAGGACATTCCGCAGGCCGTGGCAGTGCTGGATCCGAAACAGATCGATTGCCCTTATCCTTACAAAGAACTTTCGGGTTGTGGCGTTGGCTTTAAGCTGGCGCAGGCTTTTTGTATGCAGCAGGGCATCCCGCTGGAAGAGACCTTCAAGCTGCTCGACCTGCTGGTGGTGAGCATTGCCGCCGACATTGTGCCGATCACGGGAGAGAACCGCATTCTGGCATACTTTGGTCTGCAGCTGATCAACGGACCTGGCCCGCTGCGTCCGGGGCTTGAGGCGCTCAAGGAACTGGCAGGTATAACCGGTGAGATGGACATTACGAGTGTGGTGTTCGGCTTTGCGCCCCGCATTAATGCGGCAGGGCGTATGGGCGATGCGAAGCGCTCTGTGCGCATGCTGCTGGCTCAGACGAAGACAGAGGCCATTGAGATGGCCGATATCATCAACGAGTCCAACAAAGAGCGCCGCGACAAAGACTCCAACATCACCAAGGAGGCGCTGCAGATGATTGCCGAGGACGAGTTTCTGCGCAATGCCAACTCGACGGTGCTCTACAAAGAGAACTGGCACAAGGGCGTGATCGGTATTGTGGCTTCGCGCTGCATCGATCACTACTACCGCCCTACCATCATCCTCACGCAATCAAACGGCAAGGCGTCCGGTTCGGCCCGTTCGGTGCATGGTTTCAACGTGCACGACGCCATCGAAAGCTGCTCCGATTTGCTCGATCAGTTTGGGGGCCACATGTACGCCGCCGGCCTGACGTTGCCGGTGGAGAACGTGCCAGCCTTCAGACAGCGCTTTGAAGAGGTGGTGGCCCGTACCATTACCGAAGACCAGAAGATCCCGCAGATAGAAGTAGACGCCAAGATCAGGCTCAACCAGATTACCCAGAACTTCTACAAGATCATCAAACAGATGGAGCCTTTTGGGCCGGGCAACATGAAGCCTGTGTTCGTTTCGGAATGCGTGTACGATACGGGCTCTGTGCGGGTAGTCGGTGACAGCCACCTGAAGCTGCGCCTGACGCAGGACGGGTTTTATGACATTGACGCCATCGGCTTTGGCTTTAGCGACTTCTTCCGACACATCTCCAAAGGGATACCATTTGATGTGTGCTATACCATAGAAGAGAACGAGTACAGGGGAAACGTGACGCTGCAGCTGCGCATCAAGGACATCCGGATGCTGAAGTAGTAAACGATCTACCTCTCACGCTCTTGTGCAAGGTTTGCAGCTGTCCTTAGAAGCTATAACCATATAAAAGGATAAGGCAAAGGGTGCACAATCCTATACCGAGCAGCCCGGGCTTCATGTGCCGGCCTCTGTAGGCCAGATAGCCCAGCAGGACACCCAGCGCCTCCACTGTAAACAAAGCAACCCGCAGCGGGAGGCTCATGGTGTAAACGGAAGCCATGTGCAGCGCCTCGCCTGTATCCACCTGGATTTCTTCTGCCTGCAGGTAGAAATAGGTGATCACGATCAGCCCGATCAAACCGATTATCACAGAGGCGAATCCCATTTTCATATACCTGGTTACGCATAACCATCAAAAACAAACGAAGCGAGCTCTGCACAGTGATGGCAGGGCTCGCTTCGTTTGTTTCGCTTAGGAAATCTTACTGTTGTTCGTAATTGTTAGCCAAAAGCTTCACGGCGGGCAATTGCTCGAGTTCGGCTAAGATCACCTTCTCCGGGTAAGGTATAAGTTTAGGAGGCACACACATCAGGTTCAGGCTGTTGAGGTCGCCTGCAAAGTAGTTAAGATCAATAGCGGCGTTGACGCCAGCCAGCCGGCCTGTATCGGTATATTGCCAAAAGAGCCATTTGTCTTCGTGGTGAATGTCAGGCTCGATGGTATTGTAGCGGGCAATCCAGAAATGGTAGTCCTTGAAGTGCCCCTGCAGCCAGCGGCGGTAGAAGTTCTGGTTGGTATAGATGATGGGCTTCACGCCATAGTGCGCTGTAACGGCCTCCAGCCAGATACGCATATTCTTTCGCATGTCGGCCGGGGAGGTGTGCTTTTCAATCACTTCCACGTCCAGCACAGGCGGCAAATCGCCTTCATGCAACTCTACGGTATTGATGAACATCTCGATCTGGCCCTGCACCGGCGCGGCAGGTATAAAAAAATGATAGGCGCCCCGCTTGATGCCCACACGCTTTGTTTCGGCCCAGTTGCGGGCGAAGTAAGGGTCCAGCCTGTAGTCGTCCTGCGTTGCCTTTACGAATGCAAACGTCACGTCAGCGTCCCGTACCTGGTCCCAGTCCACTTCTTTCTGCCACTTGGACACGTCTATACCTTTCAGGCTCGAAGAAGTGATCAATGTGGTCTTCGTGGTAGCACCCGTGCTTTTGGCAGTAGTACCGTTATTTTTTGCATTATCGGAATTTCCGGAAGAAAGCCCGGTAAACATGAACGAAAGCAATAAGCCGGAGTAAGCCGCCTTGTGAGCGGCCAGGTAAAGTAAAGAAAACATCATAAAGGCTGGTTATCGGAATTCCAAACTAATAAGAAGACGCGACACTAACAACAGTGTACCCGGAATAATTTCAATTTTAAAATTAGATTTTCTGAATATATGACAAGGTATATCCGATGTTATGCCTGCCAGGTATAGGTATAAAACTTGGCAGGATTACTGCATTGCAGGACGGAACTAGAATGCGTAAATTAGCCCGATGATATTAAGAGCCGAACATCTATATAAAAAATATAAGTCGCGCATGGTCGTGAACGACGTGAGCGTGGAAGTGAACCAGGGCGAGATCGTGGGTCTGCTGGGGCCGAACGGTGCCGGTAAAACCACTTCGTTTTACATGATCGTGGGGCTGGTGAAGCCGAACGAGGGCCGTATTTTCCTCGACAAGGAAGATATCACCGACCTGCCCATGTACCAGCGCGCCAAGCGCGGCGTAGGCTACCTGGCGCAGGAAGCTTCGGTATTCCGGCAACTAACGGTGGAGGAGAACATCCTGGCCCCACTGGAGATGACGAATCGCCCGAAGAAAGAGCAGCTTGAGAAGGTGGAGGAACTGCTGGAGGAGTTCTCGCTCACGCACGTACGCAAAAACAAAGGCATTGTGCTGTCAGGAGGGGAGCGCCGCCGTACCGAGATCGCCCGCGCCCTGGCTGTTGACCCCAAATTCGTGCTGCTCGATGAACCCTTCGCTGGCGTGGACCCGATAGCCGTGGAAGAGATACAGAGCATCGTGGCCAAGCTTAAGAGCAAAAATATCGGCATCCTGATCACCGACCACAACGTAAACGAAACCCTTTCCATCACCGACCGCGCCTACCTGCTGTTTGAAGGCAAAATCCTGAAATCCGGTACCGCCGAAGAGCTCGCCGCCGACGAGCAGGTGCGCCGCGTATACCTGGGCAAGCACTTTGAGTTGAAGAGGAAGATTTAGGTTAAATTGTTAAATTGTTAAATGGTTGAATTGTTGTTTGAAGAGATATATGGAGGAGAAGAAATATCTTAAATTGAACGACATCGAAGCCTACAAGATCAGTTTTGCATTAAGTAATCATATCTGGGCTATCGTGATCGCCTGGAGCCATTTTCCTCAAAATACAGTAGGGCAGCAGTATGCTACGGCAGTAGATAGTATTTCAGCCAATATTGCAGAGGGGTTTGGCAGGTATGGGAAAAAAGACAAAATAAAGTTTTACCGCTATGCCCAAGGCTCCATGTACGAATCGTTTAATTGGACCGAGAAAGCAAGAGTACGTAAGCTGATTACAGAAGAGCAGTACCAGTACATACTAGGTGAGTTGAAGAAGCTGCCTATAGCAATTAATAGCTTGGTGAAGTGGACAAACAACAATTTAACCATTTAACAATTTAGCCTTCAGCCTTTGGAAATAATCAACTCAATCGTAACGTGGGTGATGAAGAAGCGGATTCATGACATTGATCTGTTTCGGAAGTACCCGCATGAAGTGCAGAACGAGCTGTTTCAGAACCTGATCAGCACGGCGAAGGGCACAGAGTTTGGCAAGAAGTATGGCTTCGGCGATATGAAGTCCGTGGAGACCTTTCAGGAGCGGGTGCCGGTTGCTGCTTACGAGGACCTATACCCTTATATAGAGCGGGTGATGAAGGGCGAACAGAATATCCTGTGGCCCAGCAAGATCGAGTGGTTTGCCAAATCGTCGGGTACCACCAACGCCCGTAGCAAGTTTATACCTGTCAGCCCGGAGTCGCTGGAAGACTGCCACTACAAGGGCGGCAAAGACATGCTCTCACTCTACGTCAACAACTACCCCGATACCAAGCTGTTCACAGGCAAGGGCCTTTCCATTGGGGGCAGCCATCATCCCAACGAGTTCAACGCCAAGACCTCCTGCGGCGATGTGTCGGCGGTGATCATGCAAAACCTGCCGATCTGGGCCGAGGCCATGCGCACGCCGCCGCTCAAAGTAGCGCTTATGGACAAGTGGGAAGAGAAGATCGAGAAAATGGTGGAGGTGACGGTGCCGGAGAACGTAACCAGCCTGAGCGGTGTACCTACCTGGACCTACGTGCTGCTGAAGCGCATTCTGGAAGTGACGGGCAAGCAGAATATCCTGGAGGTATGGCCGAACCTGGAGCTTTTTACGCACGGGGCTGTGGCCTTTGGGCCTTACCGGCAGCTGTTTAGGGATATCATCCCTTCTGATAAGATGCGTTACCTGGAGGTATACAATGCCTCGGAGGGCTTCTTCGGTATACAGGACCAGCGCGAAACCGAAGACGAAATGCTGCTGATGCTGGACTACGGCGTGTACTACGAGTTCATCCCGATGGAGCAGTTCGAGGAGGAGAACCCGAAAACGCTCACGCTGGACCAGGTAGAGCTAGGTAAAAATTACGCCATCGTGATCTCGACCAACGCCGGCCTGTGGCGCTATAAAATTGGCGATACCGTGCGCTTCACCAACCTGAGTCCTTACCGCATCAAGATATCAGGCCGCACGAAGCACTTCATCAATGCTTTTGGCGAGGAAGTAATCGTGGAGAATGCCGAAGAAGCCATTATAAGGGCATGCAAAGCCACTGGCGCGATCATCTCCAACTTCACGGCCGCACCTGTGTACATGGAGAGCGGCAAGCGTGGCGGGCACGAATGGCTGATTGAGTTCGAGAAGGAACCGGATAGCCTGCCCCGTTTCACCCAGGTGCTCGACGAAACCCTGCGCGAAGTGAACTCCGACTACGACGCCAAACGCCAGAACGACATCGCCCTGCAGGAGCCCATCGTGCACGCCGCCCCGAAGGGTACTTTCATGAACTGGCTCAGCAAAAAAGGCAAACTCGGCGGCCAGCATAAAGTGCCAAGGCTGAGTAATTCCAGAGAATACCTGGAGGAGATCTTAAATTTAGTGGAGAGCTAAAAATCAGAGAGAAGTACTTGAGGCCCCTGCAGCTATAACCTGCAGGGGCTTTTTCATGTTAAGTAAAATTATAGTACGCTACTCTATCTTTATTTCTGATATTTAGAGTGATGAGCGACCCAACCAATTAAGCACCAGCAACATGAAAGCAAGATCATACATGCCCAACCAGTTTGGTAAAGTCATAACCATGCTGCTGGTAGCCATTGGGCCCATGTTCACATCCTGCGAAAAGGAGGAAGGAGAGGTGGTGAACGATATTGCTATCGAACTCACTTTCAAAGACTCGTCTGGGAATGATCTATTGGATGCCAAAACTCCCCATGCTTATTCCCCTAGCAACATAGATTTGTACTACCTGACAAATGGAAAGCAGGAGCGCGTCTTTGACGGTAAACTGGATTATCCGAAGCAATTCTTTGTGTATCAAGCCGGGAGCCAATATGTCATGCGGCTTTTCCCGAGTCTGCAGGAAGAGAATATGCGAACCCAGACTTATATCAAGCTCAGTGAAACGGATACTGATACGATATCCTGTGCTGTAAAAAGGTGGGGGAAAAACAACCAGTCTGTTGCCGTAACCAGGGTATGGTATAACAATGAACTGGTGTGGGATGGAACGGGGCCAAGGTATATGGAGATCGTGAAATAAGGCGATGGCTCAGCGTGTTATTCAGACAGTAGGCGAATTCTGGAATAGTAGCCGTTACTCACTCCAGATTTCTCACTGTCGTTCGAAATGACAAAATGAAAATGCCCGGCAGGTATAGACTGCCGGGCATTTTCATTTTTAAGCCTTATCTCAGGTATAGCGACTAGCGAAGCAAACCATATAGGGATATAAACACCGCGAAACCCAAAACAAGCAGAAGCACCACATTCAGATAAACAGGTACCGTCTTGCCTTTCACTTCTTGGTAGTTAAAACCCTGAGCGGTTAACACCATAAACAGGAAGAGGTTAATGATGGTCAACACTCTGTTAATGGCGTTCCAGGAATTCTTGATCTCTAAAGTCATGGTACAGCCTTATATTATACTTAAATCGCCAACTTACGCGAGTTCGTTACAGTCAATAGAAGCCCCATGGCAAGCCCGCTTAATGTAAGTATGGAGCCAACAGCGATCAACTGTACAGCGCTCCCATTAACAACTTCAAAATCGCTAAACTCTGACAGAACGGCCAAAAAAGCGACGAAGCTGACTGCTGTGGTGAACACACCCAGGCTGGCCCCTACTAATTTATTCTGCCATACCGCTTGAACAATAAGCGCAACCATAATGCCCAAGGCAACGAAGCTAAAATTTTCTTTGGCAAGCAGGTCACCAAAGAACCAGAGTGCAGCCAATCCGATGAAGTAGGTATAGGGAAGTACCTTATTTTTCTGCTCTATTAATTTATTGGATCTTACCATATACATGGGGCCAAAAAATTATCCATTCATCATTTTTAATTACTCATTACTCGAGAAAGCTGCTCATAAAGCCGCCTTCCTTCTTGGCGTTCTCGCCGTGTGGCATCAGGGCCTGGATCAGCTTCTTCACTGGCATGGACTGCAGCCATACTCTGCCGGTGCCTCGCAAGGTGGCCAGGAACAAGCCTTCCCCGCCAAAGATCATGGACTTGAGTCCGCCGGCCTGCTGTATGCTGAAATCTATACCTAGCTCGAACGCCACCACACAGCCTGTGTCCACGCGCAGGGTCTCGTTGTTGAGCTCTTTCTCTACGATGGTGCCGCCCGCATGCAGGAAGGCCAGTCCATCGCCGGTGAGTTTCTGCAGGATAAAGCCCTCGCCACCGAACAGGCCGGATCCGAGTTTCTGATTGAAGTGCATGGCCAGTTTGGTACCCAGCGCCGCTGCCAGGAAAGCATCTCGCTGTGCAATCAGTGTGTTGCCGGTGAGCTGCTGCAGGTCGATGGGCAGGATGGTACCGGGGTAGGGGGCCGAGAAAGCGACCCGGCTCTTGCCATGGCCACGGTGCGTAAAGTGTGTCATAAACAGCGACTCACCCGTGATCAGGCGGCTGCCCATCGAGACCAGTTTGCCCAGAAAACCCTGGCTGGGGTTGGAGCCGTCGCCCATTTTGGTCTGGAAGTCGATGCCTTCTTCCATGTAGACCATGGCGCCGGCCTCGGCAATAACCGTTTCGTTGGGGTCGAGTTCGATTTCGAGTACCTGTATGTCATTACCGAAAATGCGGAAGTCGATTTCGTGTGCGTTTCTCATAGTTTTTAGGACGTGATGTTCAGGCAGACAAGATAACAAATTATCTAATCCACTTCATCGTCTTCGTCCTCTTCCACGCTGCCTTTTTTTCGGCGGGCTTTGGGCAGGTCCTTGTCGTCCTCGTCATCTGAAACGGAGCTGGTGCCTTTCACAAAGTCCTCGTCGGTTTCCTCCACTTCTTCACCCTCCTCTATGTGAAACTCTTCTTCCTCTTTCTTGGCACGCTCGGCAGCGTCGCGCTTCACCAGTTTTTTGTCCTCCACGTTCTTGTTCAGGAACTCGTTGATCTGGTCGATGGAGTAGTTGGAGATGATCTCGCCCTGCTTGTTTACCTTGATCTCGAAGCCCTCGAGGTCTTTGTGCACACGGGTTTTCTTCTTTGAGCTTTTATTTTCTTTCTTATCCTTAGCCATACCTTGGGTCTGTTGCTTTCTGAAGTATAAGGCGAAACGACCAAATAGTTACACACAGGTATAGTAGGCAGGTATAAAAAAGGCGGCTACCCCTTCCGGAATAGCCGCCTCTGTCAGGTATAAGGTATAGCCTAAGCCGTCGCGTACTGGCTCAGTGCGCTGATGGCAGCGTCTATGCGGTTCTGCGTTTCCTCACGGCCAATCACTTCGATGATCTGCATCAAATCAGGACCCGCCTCGGCACCGGTCACGGCCAGGCGAAGTGCCTGCATCACCATGCCGATCTTCATGCCGTGACGCTCCAGAATGCTTACCAGCAAATCTTTTACGGTATCGGCGTTGAAGTCGCTCAAGGTGGACAGCTCGTTGCGGAAATCCGTAAAAACGGCCACTGACTGGCTGTTCCACTTCTTGGAGGCCACTTTCTCGCTGTACTCGGTTGGCGCCACGAAGAAGTAGGCCGCCTCACGCCAGAATTCCTGCGGGAAGCTCACCCGCTCCTTCATCAGGCCGGCGATCTTCTCGGCTTTCTCAGGCGAGCAAGAAATGTTGTGCTCTTCCAGTGCCTTCAGCAGGTAACCTGCCAACTCGGCGTCTGGCTTGGCGCGCAGGTACTGCTCGTTGAACCAACGGGCTTTCTGTATGTCGAAGCGGGTGCCGGACTTGCCGATGCGCTCGATAGAGAATTCATTTGCCAGCTCTTCCATCGAGAAGATCTCCTGCTGCGTGCCCGGGTTCCAGCCCAAAAAGGCCAGGAAGTTAATGAAAGCTTCCGGAATGTAGCCTGCCTCACGGTAGCCAGAGGAAACCTCGCTGGTAAACGGATCTACCCAGCGGAGCGGGAATACCGGGAAGCCCAGCTTGTCGCCGTCACGCTTGCTCAGTTTGCCGTTGCCGTCTGGCTTTAGCAAAAGCGGCAGGTGTGCGAACTCCGGCATGGTGTCTTCCCAACCCAGGTAGCGGTATAGCAACACGTGCAGCGGCGCAGATGGCAACCACTCCTCACCCCGGATCACATGCGTGATCTTCATCAGGTGGTCGTCCACGATGTTGGCCAGGTGGTAGGTCGGCATACCGTCCGACTTCATGAGTACTTTATCGTCGATGGCAGAAGAGTGTACCATGACCCAACCACGGATCAGGTCTTTCAAACGAACCTCTTCCTTGCGCGGCACTTTCAGGCGGATCACGTACGGGTCGCCTGATTCCAGACGCTTCTTCACTTCATCCTCCGGCAGCGTGAGAGAATTCTTCATCGTCATACGGGTGATGGCGTTGTACTGGGGCGTGGCTACCTTGGCAGCCTTCAGGCGCTCGCGCATTTCGTCCAGCTCCTCGGCCGTGTCGAAAGCGTAGTAAGCATGGCCGCTCTCGATGAGTTGCATGGCATACTGCATGTACATCGGCTTGCGCTCCGACTGGCGGTATGGCGCGTAAGGGCCGCCGTCCCATGGGCTCTCGTCCAGCTCGATGCCGCACCACTCCAGCGACTCGCGGATGTAGTCTTCAGCACCCGGCACAAAACGGTTCTGGTCGGTGTCCTCGATGCGCAAAATCATTTTGCCGCCGGTTTTCTTGGCAAGCAAAAAGTTGTAAAGGGCCGTGCGAACACCGCCGATATGGAGAGGCCCTGTCGGGCTCGGGGCAAAGCGTACTCTAACTTCTCTTTCCATGTATGGTTATATCAAAAAGGCATTGCTAATTCAGGCACAAAGGTACAAAATAAATTTTCGTTTCGGTAAGTGTTACGTGCTCTAACCTATACCTGTACGAGGTTCAGGTATAAACATAACCTTTCATCTGCGTATCAGTTTTAGGATAGTATCCCTTACCACCCCATGCCCCGCAAGACGCTGAAAAAGATATGGTGCCTGCTCCAGGAGGCTGGCCTTGAGTTCATCGAGAACAACTCCTTCCAAAAAGGGGCGGCGCTGGCCTATTACACCATTTTCGCGCTGCCGCCCATTCTGCTGATCATCATCAACGCCACCGGTTATTTTTTTGGGGAACAGGCTGTCTCGGGAGAGATCTATTACCAGATTCGGGAGACGATCGGCTCGGAGGCCGCTTTTGCCGTGCAGCGCATGGTGGAGAGCATCAACGACATCACCTCCTTCAACTTTGCGACCGCTATCATTGTATTTACGCTGTTTATAGCGGCTACAGGTGTTTTTGTGTCATTGCAGGAATCGCTGAATGAGGTATGGTACGTGCGGCCCGCCCCCAAGCGCGGCTACGTCAAGCTGATCCTCGACCGTTTCCTGTCCTTCGCCATGATTCTGGCCATCGCCATTCTGCTCATCGTGTCGCTGCTGGCTAATACCATCCTGGTCGCCGTCGGGGATTTCCTGGAGGCCCGGTTGGCTGGCTGGGTTGTGTACGTGATGCGCGGTGTCAACCTGGTGTCGGGCTTTGTGCTGATGACCTTCATGTTCGGCTGCATCTACCGTTTCCTGCCCGATGCCAAGATCAAGTGGCGCGACGTGTGGGTAGGCGCGCTGGTGACGTCGGGCCTCTTTGCCATCGGCCGCGAGATCATCGGGCTATACCTGGGCACGAGCAACGTCACCTCCATCTACGGGGCGGCGGGTTCAGTTATTGTGATTCTGCTGTGGGTGTTCTATACCTCGCAGATCATCTTTTTCGGGGCCGTGTTCACGTTCGTCTACTCCCGCAAGTATGGCTTCAACATTTACCCCGCCGAGTATGCCGTGCGCTTCATCCGGCAGGAAATAGAAGTAGGCCACACGGCCGTGAACGCCGAGCCAGGCAAGTTCACCAAGGATATTTATGGAGAAGAGGAAGCGAAGGAGGCCGCTAAATCCGATGAGCACGATAAGACGGCGGGGGAGGGGATTTAGAGGCAATAGTATGAAGCAGCCAAGTATAACGACAGATTTCTATCGGGTGGCGAGACTTAAATTGCTGTGAAGTATTATTTCATAAGCTCACTATCAAGAATAAGCACAAAATACAGGACTTAGAAGTTAACTAAAGGATAGTTGCTAAAAGTATAGAAAATTGTCAATTAAGAAGAAGAAAATACTTTCATCGCTTCCATACACATGCATCAACTTATCCCATGTTTTGTTACTAAAATTAAATCTATTCCCACTGCTATCGCTGTAACTCCATTTATTTAAGATATCCTTTTTCAGATAGGCTTGTTCTTTGTCTGATCTAAACTCTAAGTTCCCGGAGAGATCTCTTTTTATAGAGATTTTAAAATCATCTCTCTTTTCTTCATATGTTAGATTGCCAAAAATATCCCTTCCGACCTCAACTCTATTATTCTTATTGTCCTCAATTATTACCTTATCGAATATGTCTACATCAAATTTTGCTTTATATCCTCTTTCTAGGCTATATCTATTAATGATATATCTGAAGAAGTCTATTTTAGCTTCCTCATCTTTTATTAAGTATTTATAATTCAGGTCAAGGTATTTTTTCTTGAAAACTAGTTCGTTGTTGGTATTGTCGCTAAATATCAGATTGTTAAAAATGTCTTTCTTCAAAGAAGCTGTATATCGATTTTCTTTGGATTCATAATGTAAATCTCCGAAGATATCGAATTGAATGCGCTGAGCGTGTGATAGCTGGCTGATAACTATTAATGATAGTAGAATAAAATACTTCTTCATAGACATTGTATCATCTGCAACATTGACTGTTTAAGAAATCAAAAGAATGGTTATGGAAGCTATATAAATTGCGAGGGCAAAAAGTGGTCCATAATTATAATAAGTCTAACGGGGTGGTACAGCCTGTATGCGCGGCAGAGCCGAGCATACAGGCTGTACTCTGTTGTATGGTCTTGTTCTTAATTTGTTTTAAAGGTACTGCCAACAGTTCAGACTAAAATGCATTATAAGAGCTTTATAAGTTTTTTAGTTCTATCAACTGAGAGTGTATATTTTTAGGATTAGCTACTTGCTTCCGGAGCATTAATTTAAATCTCTAAGTGTCTTCATTTGAGCATAGTGACTGTACCCTTTCTTTTATAATCGGTAATTGACTCGCCTTCTATACACATATAATCAACGTACCAGTAGTAAACTCCTGTTGCGCAATCACTTCCTTTATATTTCCCATCCCAGCCTTTCTCTATGTCATTACTCTCAAAAACCAGATTTCCCCAGCGGTTATAAATCTGAGATTTGAACCTGGCAATTTTAGTACTGGATCTAAATTGAAACACATCATTGTATCCGTCTCCATTCGGGGTAAACACGTTAAAAGTCTCCAGAGTACAGGACGTAGGATTGGGTTCTGGCACTTTCTTTTCAACTATATTATCGATCAGGATATTACCGAAATAAGTTGGAGAGCCGGTATAGTAAACTTCTAAAATAAGGTAGCCAATTTCCTGTAGCTTCGGAACAATACTGAAATCATAAGTTTGCCAGGTTGTATGATCTATTTTCGGTGATTCCCATAATAGTTCTGTTTTTTGGCAGTTATTAACTCCTCCCCATAATCTAAGTATAGTAGGATTCGCATAGGAGATGAAGTTTCCGTTGTCATCATCATGACCTTGCGTAGCAGAATAGGCAAGATCAACACTAAAGTCATACCGCTTAGCGGCTTTTAACTTTGAAGATAGTTGAATCTGGGCGTCTTCGGTAGAATTGGCATAAGGGCCATTGTTTCCCCTTGTAACTAACCCCAAATAAGTATTTCCATGAGATGGAGGAGTTGTTGTTTTCCAGGCCCCTGGCTGCGTATCTGGCGTACTGTAATAGTGGCACCTTGCCCAGGATAAAGGAATATTGTTCGCACCGGTGGGAGTGTTCTCAAAAGAAGGGTTTGTTATTAATTGAGCATATCCCCTTAAGGTGTTACAAAACAAGATTATTAGCAAAACGGAGCGAACAACAAAGGTCATTTTTATTTAAAGATTGGTTGAGTTGATTTCTATATTAAACCATACTTAATGGAGCATTCAAAAGAGGCTCATGTGAGCATGCTACTTGTTGAGTTTCCGTTTTTATAGTGTTATTACAAATGTGGTGGCTAGGACACACCTAAGTATGCTTCAGGTTTTGTTTTATGAAGGTGTTTTTATCTTTACTATAAGTCTTACCAGAATATAGATAGGAAGAGCCAGCACTGCTGTAGAAATCAAGCCTGTAAGCACAGAAAGATTCCGCCCAACGTCACTCGTTAATCTGAACATTGCAGCTTCTTGCTCTTCAGTTACTTCATCACTAGAAAAGAGACCATCACTGTTTAAGTCATACCTGTTTACATCCCATTGAGCATACACATCCTCAAAAGTGGCTCCGCCAACAATGAGACCATAGAAAGCGATAAGTATTGTAGCCGTAATCCACAGAGACCTCTTCTTGCTGTTGCTGAACAATTTCTTTCTTCTAATAAAAATCAGGTAAAGAAATACTATGCAAGCAATCGCTGGAAGTAACAGATGGTATGGTATAGATATTGGCTCCATCATTCTTTCAATTTCATACAACTGTTAGTATAAATGACGGCGAAGGCCGCCGGCCGAGGTGACATTTATGCAATGTTATGTGCTGGCTTTTTTATGATTTTAACCTAATATCTCTTCGGTATCATTTATTAATTTTTGAATTTCCAAATCAAGCTTATTCCTTTTAATTTTTTCTTTGAGTAGTTCCAGTCTTTTTAAGATAGTTGATTGAAAGAATTTTTGTCGGTCACGTTCATTAAGTCCGAAAAAGTTATTTTGGTCGAGTATAATTGGAATCCCAATGGATTTTTCTTTTCGTCTATAACTTCCCATTTCCTTCAAGGCTTCACGATAAGTCGGAATGGGATTTACGTAAATTTCAAATAATATGAGATGAAAGTCCTGACCGTAGGTTTGCCACTTTAAAGCCTTTAGTTTTTCTTTCAATCCTTCATTCCCCCATAAGTAATCTTTAACCAATTCTTGGTTTGATTCACCTGCTTGAAAACTCGCATAAAATCCAAAAAGATTGTTCCCTGCTATTGCTGTCATATTCTAAACAGTCTTTCTTAAGGTTGCACATAACTACTGTATAAACGGAATAAACATACGGTTTTTTGTCGATTTCAACAGATAGGCGTAACTGGATTACTGAATATTCTATACATGAAAATACCTCCAACCCCATCATCAAAAGACAGAGCTGGAGGTATAGTATTTACTAATTTAAGCTTTTCTACAAAGCCGCAATACAGGAAATCTCAACATTCACATCCTTCGGCAGGCGGCTTACTTCCACAGTCTCGCGGGCAGGTGGGTTGGCGGTGAAGTAGCTGCCATATACCTCGTTTATTTTGCCGAAGTTGCCCAGGTCTTTCACGAAGATGGAGCACTTGAGTACATTGTCGAAGCCCATGCCGGCCTCTTGCAGAATGGCAAACAGGTTCTTCATGACCTGGTGCGTTTCCTCCTCGATGGTGCCGCTTACCAACTCGCCGCTTTGTGGGTCCAGTGGGATTTGTCCCGAAACATACATGGTGCCGTTGTGAAGCGTTGCCTGGCTGTAAGGCCCGATAGCGGCTGGTGCGTTGGCGGATGTGATGATGCTATGATTCATAGTCTGATTTATTTTAATGTGTATCTTTATGATCAAAAGTACAGAAATATGCACATACTTGTTTTGTCTGGCGATGAAATGGCCGCTGAGTTTCGACAGAAGTTTCCGGAAGGAGCAAACGGCAACACCTATACCTTCCTCCACAGCCGCCACCTGACCGATGAGCAGCTGAAGCCTTCTGATATCGTGTTTGACTTCCTGCTGCACGAGGAACCCGAGCGCCTGTGCCATTATGCACCGGAACAAGTCGTGTTTTGCCAGGCGGTAACAAAGCAGCTGGCCGCACTCGTGCACGAGTCATGCTTAGAGACTACCTGCACGCTGTTCGGTTTCAACGGGCTGCCTACCATGCTCAACCGGCCGGTGCTGGAGGTAAGCCTATACCAGCAGAGCGACGCCGAAAAACTGCACCAGGTATGTGAGCAACTCGTTACAGAGTATCAGTTGGTAGCAGACCGCGCAGGTATGGCCACACCGCGCATCCTGTGTATGATCATCAACGAAGCCTGCTATACCTTGCAGGAGGGCACGGCCTCTATCCAGGACATAGATCTGGGCATGAAGCTCGGCACCAACTACCCGCACGGCCCCTTCGAGTGGGCCAATGCGATAGGTATAGCCAACGTCTATAAGGTGCTGAAGGCCATGTACGAAGACACCAGAGAAGAGCGCTACAAGATCTGCCCGCTGCTCAAGACGAAGTACCTGAGAGGGGAAAAGTTTGAGGTGTAATATTGGTGTGGGTTAAGGGGTTCTCAGGATTCTCGGGAACGATTGTCATCCTCCTTCCCCCTTCAAAGGGGACCATCGACTACTGCTTTCCCACCTGTCATCCTGGAAGGATCTTGATTGAAGGGAGATCAGGCTCTCGCTACATCTCCCCTGCCACTCCCGAGAGGGGAACCTCCTACAACTTCAAGGTATAAGTGTTTTGGTTACAGCAGTCCTTTTGCTTTACCGGGTCTAGCCACCCCTGCCCCTCCTTGTCAAAGGAGGGGAGCCTGTAGTTGCTGCCACTTTACAGGTATAAGCGCATCGGATAAACGGCTGCTACCGAGAGTGGCGGTTAGATCAACAAAAAAGGGGAAGCCGATTGGCTTCCCCTTCTCTTTTATACCTAAATAAAATTACTCCACCGTCACAGACTTCGCCAAATTACGGGGCTGGTCTACGTTACAGCCGCGCATCACCGCGATGTGGTACGACAGTAACTGCAGCGGAATAACAGACAGCAGCGGCACCAGGTGCTCACTCGTCTCCGGAATCTCGATCACATGGTCTGCCATAGCAGGTATAGTGGTGTCGCCTTCCGTCACCACGGCGATGATCCTGCCTTTGCGGGCCTTCACCTCCTGTATGTTCGATACGATCTTCTCGTAAGAGCTGTCTTTCGTAGCGATCACTACCACCGGCATGTGCTGGTCGATCAGCGCGATCGGGCCGTGCTTCATTTCAGCAGCAGGATAGCCTTCGGCGTGGATGTAAGAGATCTCTTTCAGCTTCAGGGCGCCTTCCAGAGCAACCGGGAAGTTGTAACCGCGACCCAGGTATAGGAAGTTCGTAGCGTCTTTGTACTGCTCCGAAATTTGGACGATCTGGTCGTTCAGCTCCAGCGCCTTCTCTACTTTGGCCGGAATGCTTTCCAGCTCCACCATCAGCTGGCGCAGCTTGGTTGTTTCCAGCGTGCCGCGCTTGCTGCCCAGGATCATGGCGATCAGCGACAACACCGTTACCTGTGCCGTGAAGGCTTTGGTAGAGGCTACGCCAATCTCAGGACCCGCGTGGGTATAGGCACCGGCGTCCGTAGCGCGGGCGATAGAAGATCCCACCACGTTGCAGATACCGAAGATCGTAGCGCCCTTCGACTTCGCCAGTTCCAGCGCAGCCAGCGTATCAGCCGTCTCACCAGACTGCGAAATCGCCACCACAATGTCGCGCTCGCTCAGGATCGGGTTGCGGTAACGGAACTCAGAGGCGTACTCCACTTCCACAGGTATGCGGGCGAGGTCCTCGATGAGGTATTCGGCCACCAGACCGGCGTGCCAGGACGTACCGCAGGCCACGATGATAATGCGCTCTGCATTCACAAATTTGTTTTCGAACTCACGGATGCCGCCCATCATCATGTGGTCGCTCTCAGCGATCATGCGTCCGCGCATGCTGTCGAGGATAGAGCGTGGCTGCTCAAAGATCTCCTTCAGCATGAAGTGCGGGTAGCCGCCTTTCTCAATCGACTCCAGGGCCATTTCAAGGCGCTGTACGTAAGGTGTTTGCACCACGTCCTCTTTGGTGCGGATCTCCAACTCACCGTTTTTGATCACCACCAGTTCGTAGTCATTGATGTACACTACATCGTTGGTATACTCAATGATCGGGGTCGCGTCAGAAGCGAGGAAGTATTCGCCCTCGCCTATACCTACCACCAGCGGGCTGCCTTTACGGGCGGCGATCAGCTGGTTATGGTCGTCTTTCGAAAGCACCACGATGGCATAAGCACCCACCACTTCGTGCAGGGCCAGACGCACCGCTTCGGCCAGCGTACAGTTGCTGTTCTGCTTAATGTCTTCGATCAGGTTAATGAAAACCTCCGAGTCCGTTTCAGACTGGAAAGTATGGCCTTTCTCGATGAGGAGCTGCTTCAGGGAAGCATAGTTTTCGATAATGCCGTTGTGGATGATGGCAATGTTCTTGGAGCTAGAGTAGTGCGGGTGTGCATTTACATCGTTCGGCTCGCCGTGGGTAGCCCAGCGGGTGTGGCCCATACCGATGTGGCCGTGCACATCTTTGTCTGCAATAAACTCCTCAAGGTCGCTTACCTTGCCTTTTCTTTTGAAGATGTTTAAACCTCCGTTCATCAGGGCTATTCCTGCGCTGTCATAGCCTCTGTACTCAAGTCGTTTCAAGCCTTTTAGGACTATAGGGCAAGCTTCTCTGTGCCCTACGTATGCTACAATTCCGCACATATAGTATAAAATTTCATTAAAAAAATAAAGGGTACCCGTAAAGGTACCCTTTTCTTCAATATGTATAAAATTTCTAACTAAAATTTATGACTTGCTACTGTAGCTTTGAATAGTATATCAGTAGCCTCACCGGGTTCGCCTCGTTATTGGTAACAATGGCGCGGTATGGGCGCACCTCAGGGCGAATTATGGTCGTAGACCTTTCTCCTGAAGCGGCTGATACAGCACCCAGCATCAGGCCATTGTTTGACTTGATGCCCATCATCACACCCTGCAGGTAGCTGGTCACGTTCATAGTATAATAATCCACGCCATTTTTGCGGCTGCTGGCCACCAGGGCCGGGTAGTTGGTAAACAATGGATTAATACCGTCTACCTGCACGGCGCGCACAGTGCCGGAAATGTCTTTCAAAAACTCGTTCGCGCTGTTGGTCTCATACAGAACCAATTGCGGTGGTCTCGGCAGGTTGTTGGCCGAAGAAGCTGCTTTGACAGGTATGATCAGCTCGGCCCGGTTGATGATCAGGTTGCCCGGAAGGTCCTTGAGTTTATCCAGGTAAGGGAAAGTGATCTTGCTGAGCAACTGCGTGCCCGCCTGCACATAAGAGTCGCCGCCTGTCTCGGTGGCAGGTATAAAGCTGCCGTCAGTCTGCAGCGCCGCAACAGCGGTGCCCGTGCGATCGGATGATAGCTGCGTGAAGAAATTGCCGGCGCCCATCAAAAAGTTATGCTGCTTGGCCGTGCCTTCCGCCGTTGTGTAATGCAGTGCCAGGCTGGAGTTGGTGCTTGTCAGGGTCAGGCCCACGATACTTGCATTCGCATCCTCAGGCACTGTCAGCGCGAGGCCCTTGAAGAAGTTTCGGAAGCCAGCCTGATCAGCCAAACCCGCCTGGCCGGACTGGGCCATGAACTCGTTTGCCAGCTCGGGGCTCAGCTTTATCCTAATTAGTCGTGTCTTTTTGGTCGTGGCCCCATTCGTGGTCTCGGTATCTATGCGGGGAACGAAAGCCCTCGAGCCAACCGGAGTTGCTTCATAAGGGAAAGGGGTGGTCGTGAAGTAGGACGTTCTTTCATCAAAAGTACCGGTCAGGCGGTGCACGTTTACCTGCATCGCCTTCAGGGTGTCCGCATACTTAAACGCATAGTCCAGTGTGAGCACCAGCGAGTCTGCCCTGGCGCCCGCGCCAAAGTTCAGGCTAGTGCCATTGAGCGACACTTCCGTGATCGTGCTGGCGCGCACCTTACCCAGCACCGGATCAACATACTGCCCCAGCAGAGGCGGCTGTGAACGGAACGCAGGGATCGAGTCCCCCTGAAAAACGGTTCCGGTCCGGATGGTAAGGGTGTCGGTGAACTCCGTGCCTATCAGGTTTTCGTCCTGAAGTTCGAGTCCGATGTCTTTTGGGTCTTCGCAGGCTGTGAGAGCGGCAAATGAAAAGAAGAAAAGGAATAATCTTCTAGCGGCTGAGTTCATTATATAGGTTGAAGTATGAATCACACAGGTTGTCGTCGGCACTGATGGTATTGATGTTCTTGTTTGTCTCAACGAATTCGCTGAACAGGGCATTGATGTTCTCGCTGAAGTTCTCGTTTGTCTTGATCACAGAGTCAGCGTATTCCATGCCCACCTTGATAAAGCTGTCCAGGTCCGCTTCCTGCAGTGAGGCCAGCATGCTGTTGTCGATATCAAGCATTTTTACTTTTTCGAGCAGGTCGCCTTCAAACTTGTGCTTGTACTCGTGGTTGTAAACCGTAAAGATAGACTTCGAATCCTTAAAGATCGGGTCTTTTTTGTAAGTAGTTTTCAGGTACAGTGGAATCAGACCGGTCATCCAGTCGTTGCAATGCACGATGTCCGGCTGCCAGCCCAGTTTCTTCACTGTTTCGAGCACGCCCTTGCAGAAGAAGATGGCACGCTCGTCGTTGTCCTGGTGGAAGTTGTTGTTCTTATCCACAAAAACGGACTTGCGCTGGAAATAGTCTTCGTTATCGATAAAATATACCTGCAGCTTGGCATTCGGGATAGAAGCTACCTTAATAACCAGCGGTTTCTCGTCATCGCCCACGGCGATATTGATGCCCGACAGGCGAACTACCTCATGCAAACGGTTTTTACGCTCGTTTATTATACCGAACTTTGGCACGAAGATGCGGATCTCCATACCTCTTTCCTGCATACTCTGCGGCAGCGTGTTCAGAAATTCTGCTACTTTAGTGGTTTGGAGGAAAGGAAGGATTTCGGTGGCGGCGTACAGGATTCGCAATTTAGACATGGGGATGTAATTAAAAAATTAATGAGCAACAGTAATGGGACGTGCAAAATTAGCACTTTTTATTCTAATTTTCAATTTAATGTTCTATAACCTACTTTTGCCGACTTTCAGCAATTGCATCTTTTATACCTATTAATATGGAAGTTATAGAGCGGGTGTCAGCCCTGAGAGCCATTGTGACGGCGCTGCGATGTGGCGGCAAGCGCATTGGTTTTGTGCCTACCATGGGCGCCCTGCACGAAGGGCACCTGCAACTCCTGCGCGCCTCGGCCCGCGAGAATGACATTACGATCTGTAGTGTGTTCGTGAATCCGACCCAATTCAACAACGCCTCTGATTATAAGCTATACCCCCGCTCGCTCGAGCAGGACATTAGCCTGCTGCAAACCGTCGGCTGCAACTACCTGTTCGCGCCGAGTGCGGAGGAAGTATACCCACAACAGTCTGTGCTGCAGTTTAGTTTCGGGGCGCTGGAGGCTGTAATGGAGGGCGAGCACCGGCCGGGTCACTTCAACGGGGTGGCCACTGTGGTGAGCAAACTGTTCCATATCGTGCAGCCGCACAAGGCCTATTTCGGGCAGAAGGATCTGCAGCAGGTTGCCATCGTGCGGCAGCTGGTGCAGACGCTGAGCTTCGACCTGGAGCTGGTATGCTACCCCACCGTGCGCGAAGCCGACGGACTGGCCATGTCGTCGCGCAACAAGCGCCTGAGCGAGGCGCAGCGGCAGCTGGCCCCGCAGCTTTACAACGCCCTGCAAACGGCGGCCGCCAGTCTGCAGCAGAAGCCCATCGCAACCATCAAAAGCGACATGGCGCAGCAGCTACAGCAATCGAACGAGATAAAGCTGGAGTACTTTGAAATAGTGGACCCGCTTACTCTGCAGCCGCTCCAGGATGTCAGCGGGCAGGAGGAAGTGGCCCTTTGCATTGCCGCCTATGTGGGCGAGGTGCGCCTCATCGACAATGTGCTCGTGAATCTAAAGGAAGGCTGATTTGTTTAGGATGGTGGAGGCTTAAGAAGATGCTGAGGCGCTGGTAGTTTATCTGCGGCTAAATGCATAACTTTGCGCCCTATTACAAAAATAAACCATGTATATTGAGGTTTTAAAATCAAAGATCCACCGTTGCCGGGTTACACAGGCGGAGCTGCACTACGTAGGAAGCATCACCATTGATGAAGACCTGATGGATGCCGCCAACGTGGTGGAGAATGAGAAAGTGCAGATCGTCAACATCAACAACGGCGAGCGCTTCGAGACCTATGTGATTAAGGGCGAGCGCGGTACCGGCACGGTTTGTCTCAACGGCCCGGCCGCCCGCAAAGTGCAGGTAGGCGATATCGTGATCGTGATCTCTTACTGCTCCATCAAGTTCGAAGACGCCAAAAGCCACCAGCCAACGCTCGTGTTCCCGGATCAGCACAACCGATTGGTGTAACGCCATTGCATGAGAAAACTGCTCTCTTTTCTGAAGTATAGCCTGCTTCTGGGGCTTTCCGCATTTCTGATGTGGTATGCCCTCAAAGAGCTCGACTTCGAAAAATTGTGGGCGGAGCTTCAGAACATCAATTACAGCTGGCTGGTGCTCTCTTTGATGATGGGCCTGGCCGCCTACCTGAGCCGGGCGTACCGCTGGTACATGCAGATACGGCCTACGGGCTATACCCCTTCCTTTCGGAATACCTACAACGCCATGATGGTGGGCTACGTGGCCAACCTCGTGCTGCCCCGTATGGGCGAGGTGGTGCGTTGCAGCATGCTCCGCCGAAGCGATGGCATACCTGTCAACAAGGCTTTCGGCACCGTTATCGCCGAGCGCATCATCGACATGGTCATGCTGCTCCTTTTCCTGGGGCTCACCTTTCTGCTGGAGGTCAACCGCCTCCGCGATTTCCTCTTCGGTCTTTTCACGGATAAGTACGCCAGCCTGGAGCAAAGCTTCGGGTCGCTATACCTGTTGGTTGTGCTGGTAATGGCGGTCGGTTTCGTATTCCTGGTGCTGGGGCTGCTATACCTGAACAGGCTGCGGCAAAACGCCTTCTTCAGGAAAACCGTCACCTTCGTGCGCGGCATGCTGCAGGGCGTGTTCAGCATCACCAAAATCGAGAACCAGGTTGGTTTCTGGGGCCATACCTTGTTTGTGTGGGGTATGTATTACGGCATGAGCCTTGTCGTGTTCTATGCTATACCTGCCACATCCGGTCTGTCGCCAACAGCCGGACTCTCGGTGCTCGTGATCGGTACGTTGGGTATGGCCGCGCCTGTGCAGGGCGGGGTAGGGGTGTACCACCTGCTGGTGCAGACTGTGCTATTACTCTATGGTATACCTAAAGAGGCGGGTATGGCCTATGCCCTGGTGGCGCACACTTCGCAGACACTTTTGGTAGTTGCCATGGGAGTGCTTAGTTTTATGACAGGAATGTTACAAAAGCCTGCCGTGGCGGAGGAGCTCGCGGAGGCAAACCCGCCTATACATGAACTCGAAAGATAAAATCCTATCCCTGCCCGACCTGCAGGAGCAAGTGCAGGCCTGGCGCAGCCAGGAGCAGAAGGTCGTTTTCACCAACGGTTGCTTTGATATTCTGCACCTGGGCCACGTCGATTACCTGGAGAAAGCACGACAACTTGGCGATAAATTGGTGCTCGGACTTAACACGGACGCGTCAATAAGCCGTATAAAAGGTCCAAGTCGCCCGCTGCAGGACGAAATGTCACGTGCACGGGTTATGGCATCGCTTTTGTTTGTGGATGCGGTAGTATTCTTCGATGAAGATACGCCGCTCGAACTGATAAAGGCTGTACAGCCCGATATTCTGGTAAAGGGCGACGATTATACCATCGAAAATATTGTGGGGCAGGATGTCGTTACTGCAAGAGGGGGCGAGGTGAAGACCGTGCCGCTCGTGAAAGGCTACTCCACCACGAATGTTGTTAAAAAGATTGAAAACCAAAATAAGTTATAATTAGGAGAAAGCTATGGCTGGAATATATTTAATAGGTATTCTCTTCATGGGCATCAGCATGTGGGTAAGCTGGAGACTGAAGAGCAAATTCAAAAAATATTCGGAGATTCCGTTGCAATCGGGCTACACAGGCCGCGAGATTGCCGAAATGATGCTGGCCGACAATGGCATACACGATGTGAAAGTGATATCGGTGGCAGGCCGCCTGACGGACCATTACAATCCGGCAGACAAGACCGTGAACCTGAGTGAGTATGTGTATGAAGCACGCAGCGCGGCTGCGGCAGCGGTGGCAGCACACGAATGCGGTCACGCCGTGCAGCACGCCAAAGCGTACAGCTTCCTGAAGTTCCGCTCGGCCATGGTGCCGGCGCTGAGCATCGCTTCGCGCTACATGCAGTGGATCATCCTGATCGGTATCCTGATGCTACAGACCACGCCTATTCCGCTGACGATCGGTGTGGCCCTTTTCGGCCTGACGACCATCTTCAGCTTTGTGACATTGCCTGTCGAGTTTGACGCGAGTAAGCGGGCCCTGGCCTGGATCAGCTCCAACAACATAGTAACGCAGCAGGAACTGGCCATGTCGAAAGACGCGCTGAAGTGGGCCGCCCTAACCTATGTGGTCGCAGCACTCGGTTCACTGGCTACGCTGTTGTACTACGTATCGCTGCTGATGGGCCGCCGCGACTAAGCTGGACATTATGCAACTTATAAAATAAACAAAGCGCCATCCGTTCGTTCAGAGCGGATGGCGCTTTTGTGTTATTGCACTAATTAAAACGGCAGCCTAACAAATATTCGTTAGGAGGGTTACACAGATATTACCAAATTTCATAGTTTTGTACTATAAACTATTAATCGCAGTCCTTTTATATATAAAAGCATGAATTTTCAATTAACTGAAGAACATTTGGCGGTGCAGGCTGCTGCCCGTGAGTTTGCACAAACAGAGTTGCTGCCTGGCGTAATCGAGCGCGACGAGCACCAGAAGTTCCCGGCTGAGCAGATCAAGAAAATGGGAGAGCTAGGCTTCCTGGGTATGATGGTGGATCCCAAATACAACGGCGGCGGCATGGACACCATCTCCTATGTGCTGGCCATGGAAGAGATCTCTAAAGTAGACGCTTCTGCCTCTGTAGTGATGTCGGTGAACAACTCGCTGGTATGCTGGGGCCTTGAGAAATACGGCACGGAAGAACAAAAGCAGAAATACCTGACCCGTCTGGCAACAGGCGAGATCATCGGTGCCTTCTGTCTTTCAGAGCCGGAGGCTGGTTCTGACGCCACTTCGCAGCGCACCACCGCCGAAGACAAAGGCGACTACTACCTGCTGAACGGCACCAAGAACTGGATCACAAACGGCAGCACGGCCTCCGTATACCTGGTGATCGCGCAGACAGACCCTGAGAAGAAGCACCGTGGCATTAACGCGTTTATCGTGGAGCGCGGCATGGAAGGCTTCCAGGTAGGTCTGAAGGAAAACAAGCTGGGTATCCGTGGCTCTGACACGCACTCTTTGATGTTCACAGACGTGAAAGTACCAAAGGAAAACCGCATCGGCGAAGACGGCTTCGGCTTTAAGTTCGCCATGTCCACGTTGGCAGGCGGCCGCATCGGTATAGCGGCGCAGGCTTTAGGTATAGCCTCAGGCGCTTTCGAACTGGCGGTGAAGTACTCAAAAGAGCGCAAGGCATTTGGAGTGGAGATCGCCAAGCACCAGGCCATCCAGTTCAAGCTGGCTGACATGGCCACCAACATTGAGGCTGCCCGCCTGCTTTGCCTGAAGGCTGCCTATCACAAAGACACACACCAGGATTATGGCATGTCCGGTGCGATGGCCAAGCTGTTCGCCTCAAAAGTGGCCATGGACACAACCGTTGAAGCAGTGCAGGTGCATGGCGGATATGGTTTCGTGAAAGAGTACCATGTGGAGCGTTTGATGCGTGATGCTAAAATCACACAAATCTATGAGGGTACTTCTGAGATTCAGAAAATAGTAATTTCAAGAGAATTACTAAAGTAATTTGGCACTTAAACCTTTGTTGCTGTGTTATTTAGGCTAAGGATATGGTTTATTGAATTAAAATTAAATATTTAAAATATTTTGAATTTTATAAAGATTAGCCTAGCTTTAGGACAAAATTAAAGGGTTTATAGTATAAAAGTTAGTTGGTAACACACATGGAAGATTACAATAAGATTATTGAGTCGCTTGGGGTGCGATTCATTAAAGCGAAAAATCTGGTGTTGCAGCAGCCGTTCTCGGTTCGCAACTACTACGATGTAGGCAACAACCTGATTCTGCTTCATAAAGGTACAATTTTCTTTGGTGAGGAGGAACAGATGGTAGAAGAGGGCGAACTGCTCTTTATACCGGGTGGGCGCAGCACAAAGGTAACCTATGGTTCCACGGACGGCCGCTCCATCACAAATGATGATCTGATCACCAACAGAGAGAAGTTCTTTAAGAGCAACAACGACCTCGACCTGATCGGCGACGCCGAAGAGAGCCACAGCTACGTGAGCTTCGAAGCAAAAGTGTTCGACTCTGTTAACTTCTTTGCATCGCTTGACCTGCCTGCTTTCCTGATCTCAGGAAACAACAAGCTGGCTAACCTGGTGATCAAGGTGGTGGAAGAGAACATGCAGGACCTGCCTGGCAAGGAGCGCCTGATCAGCATCTACACCGAGAACATCGTGGTAGAGATTGTTCGTCACATTCTGCGCAACAAAATGTTTGTGGAGCAGTTGGCCACGAACAGCACGTACTTCAAAGACCCGCGTCTCATCGACCTGTTCAACTACATCAAGGAGAACCTGGGCGGCGACCTGTCTAACAAAGTGCTTTCTAACGTTGCCAACGTGTCTGAGGACTATGTAGGCCAGTACTTCAAAATGCTGACAGGTATAAACCCACAGGACTATATAGAATACCAGCGTATGGAGCGCGCCGTGTTCCTGCTTCGCACCACGAAGAAGAGCATCCGCGAAATCGGTAAAGATGTGGGCTACAAAGACACAGCGTACTTCTGCCGTCGCTTCAAGATGATGTTCGGTATACCTGCCGGTAAGATGCGCCGTCGCGAATCAGCGATGAACATCTAAGGCTAGATTATAAGAAGCTATTGTATGAGAAACCTCGGCCAGAAAGCCGGGGTTTTTTTCTATGTGGTTGCCCACCACGATCACGTCGGCACCAGCCTCCAGCGCTGCCTGTGCCTTTTCCGCCGTGTCAATGCCTCCTCCCACAATAATGGGCGCTTCCACGGACTGGCGCACGGCTCTGATCATGTCCGCGCTGACAGGGTGCAGCGCACCGCTGCCGCCATCCAGGTAGATGTAACGCAGACCCAGGAGTTCACCGGCCATGGCCGTGCAGGCAGCAATGGCGGGCTTGTCATGCGGTATAGGCGTGGTGCCGCTCATGTAAGAAGCGGTGGTCTGGCGGCCGGATTCAACGAGGATGTAGCCGGTAGGGTATACCTGCAGCGCACTGGCCTTGAGGATGGGGGCCGAAAGCACATGCTGGCCGATCAGGAAGTCGGGGTTGCGGCCCGAGATAAGGGAAAGAAGCAGAATGCCGTCGGCCTGCTTGTCGATGTGCAGGCTGTTGCTCGGGAAAAGGATGACGGGGATTGTGCTGTTCTCTTTGATGAGCCGGATGATGGCGGCCTGGTTGTCGGTGGTGATGAGGCTGCCGCCGACAAAGAAAAAATCTACCTGGTGGGTTTCGCTTAGAGAGAGCAGGTTCAGGCAGGAAGCTTCGTCCAGATTATCGGGATCGATCAGGAGGGCGAAGTGCTTTCTGCCTGGTTCATGCTGCTGTCTGTTACAAAGGTTGTTGAATGGCATCCTCTTCTGGAATGGTATAAGCAATGGTCTCTATTTCAGTCACCTCAATAGGCGCTGCTGCAATATCGCTATTTTTAGAAACAGTGCTTAAGTATTCCTCCACCTTTTTCGTAAGGTATACAAGGAGCAGGGCCATTACCTGCTGGCTGATGACCTGCATCAGCTCAGGGCTTAAGAAGCTTTTGGAAACGCCGGTCTGTTGCTTCGGCTCACGCTGCGCATGCGGCATGCGCTCAGAAGACAAGGTATAGGCGTCTTCCTGCTCGTGTACAAAAGAGTCGTATCCGGCCACGTCCGCGTTGCTTGCGGTATAGCCGGCTTCCTGTCCGTACGCATACCTGTTGGAGCCAGGTGCGTCCGCCTCTTTTCCCGTGAACTTTGATTGCTTGGCAGCTTTCTTGCCCTTCAGCGTTTTAGCTTTTTTTTTACCGCCGCTGAACAGGCTTCGGAGCAGTAGTCCTGCCACCAGCACACCGCCGGCAATGGCGACCTTTTTGCCGATCTGCTGGCCCTGTGTCTTTATCTGGTCCACATCACCCATGAGCGCCTTCTTGTATTCTTCTTTCTGGCGCTCCAGCAGTTCCCGTTCATTGTCGAACAAAGGATTCGTTATCTCGCTCATATCTGATTTTCTCGTTTATCGGTTTTATAGATGGTATTGTCCAAAGCCTTGTCGGCCATACCCTGGAACACTTTTTTGTCGAGGCCAACCAGCAAAATTACAAGCACTACTACATAGAACAGGGCAATAATGCCGAAGCCCCAGAAAGAGCTGTCGAGCAGGTGGTTGAGCAGCAGCCCCAGGAAAATACTCACAAACAGAAAGCTCATCAGGCCAAAAAAGCCCAGCAGTACTCCATGTATAGCACCCACCATGGCTGCCTTCATCTTCTCCTGTATCTCAAGCCGTATAATGTCTATGCGGGTATCAATGTACCCCATGAGGTTTTCGATGAGGTTGGTGCTTTTTTCTCTTGTGCCGTTGTCGTTCATAGTGCCCAGCTTTTTTAGTGCTTTTTCTGTATACGGTAGTATATTAAAATATGTACGGAAGATGCAATCAGTTAAAGTGGTAGTACGGAATTTGCTGTATCTTGTCCGTGTTTACTTAACTTAAGTATTCCTTTTTTGTTACATTAGCCTCCTTGGATCATAACCTATATAGCATTCTGGGCGTGAGCCCTACGGCGTCGGCGCAGGAGATCAAACTGGCTTACAAGCAGCTGGCTTTGAAGTATCATCCTGACCGAAACCCGGGCGATGCGCGTGCCGAGGAATTGTTCAAAGTCGTTAATGCTGCTTACCAGACCTTGTCAGATCCGGGCAAACGTGCGCGCTACGACCTGCGCCTGCAGTACCTGCGCGAACAGCGGCAGGCCATACGCCAGCACCAGCCGCACCACAACCCCCGCTACCGGCAAACCCGGCCACCGGCTCCTGTGTCGGAGCGCCACTACCAGAACATACCCCGCCGCGAAGGCCGCCGCTTCGTGCGCAAGGACCTCTACATCACGCTCGGATTTTTCGCTTTCATGTTTGTCTTCAGTGTGCTGCTCAAATCCACCATGGACTACATCACGGGCGAAGACAGGTATAAGACGGCCCTCAGCTACATCGAGCATGGCAAGTACAGCAGTGCGCACAGCCTGTTGAATGATGCCATCTATTTCCGGCCAAAGCACGCGGATGCCTACCTGACGAGGGCGAGCATCTCGATGAACGTGTATGAGAATTACCGCGCGGCAGTGGAGGACCTGAACCAGGTGATCGCGCTGCAGGACAGGCCCTCAGCGGAAGTGTTTTTGATGCGGGGCAAGAGTCTCGCCAAGTTAGAAAAGTACCCGGAGGCCGAGCGGGATTTCGGGATAGCCCTCACGCTGGACAGCACCCTGCACACGGCGCAGCTGGATAGGGGGGAGGTGCGCTTGTTTTACCTGCAGAAGTTCGAGCCGGCCATCGCTGACTTTACCAGCTTTCTGCGCTATACCTCCAAAGGCGAATCGTGGGCAAACGCCCTGACCTTCCGGGGATTCGGGTACTACAAAACAGGAGACTATGCCGCCTCGGAGGCCGACTACCGGCAGGTGCTCCAGGCAGATAACGCCAATGGACGGGTATACTACCTGCTCGGTCGCACCGAGCTGGAGCAGGCGCAGCCCGACTCCGCCTGCGCGCATTTTAACGAGGCCTACCGGCTGGGCTACTCCGCGGCGCTGCTGGAGCTTCGGGCCAATTGTCGCTAGAAGTGCTTTAGCAGCTTCTGCTGCATTTTGTCACTGTCCCAGGTCTGCCCTCCCAGGTAGATCTCTTTTATCTCTCCTTCCGGGTTCAATATGTAGGTGGTCGGGTATACGGTCAGTTGCTGGTTGGCCAGGGGAGTGTTGGCTTTGAGATAGGTAAAGGAATACGTCTGCCGGCTTCGGAACTTCTGAAGCTTTTCCAACTCCTCATCCGACACGGTAACGACGGCAATCTTATCGGGGTGCAACTGCTGAAGGCGGTCCATAGCGGGCATCTCTTCGATGCAGGGCTTGCACCAGGTGGCCCACACGTTCAGCACCACCACTCTTCCCTTGTACTTGTCAATAGAGATGGGTTCGCCCTGCAGGCTGGTGAGTTTTAGCGACTGCCAGTCCACGCGTTGCGGCACTGTTTGGTTGAGCATGTAAAAGGCAAACACAGCAATAATGCTCGTAACGGCAAAGCCCACGGCATAGGCTGTCCAGAAGGTTTGTCGGCGGGTCATGGCTTAGATTTGGATGTTCTGGATGAAATACATGTAAACGAGTGCAAGCAGGAGCACCGTGCCGATGCCGGCCGACATGCCCGCAAAAATGGCGCTCCAGTAGGTTTTTTTCATGGCAGTAATTGGTGTTGTAACAGCTAAGTTACTAAAATGCAGGAAGAATTACAGGCTGAAAACAAATTAGACAACCAGTGGCTTTATATGAAGTATAGTAGGGGCAGTGGAAGTGAGAAGGGTATAAAAACAAAAAACCCTTACCGGTTAGGGTAAGGGTTTAAGCTGGTGGTGATGATTGGAATCGAACCAACGACACAAGGATTTTCAGTCCTTTGCTCTACCAACTGAGCTACATCACCAGCTCTGTTGTTGCCCCTTCTTTCGAAAGAGTATGCAAAAGTAGTAACCAAATTCGAAGTCGCAAACTTTCGGGCAAAAATATTTTAAAAAAGGGCCTCCGTATACGTTTATTCTCACTATTCTGCTATCTTTATCTACGAATTGGTATGTATAACGAATAATTCACCGTGATTCAACTCGAGAACATTATCTTCCTGATAGTAGCTGCCCTGGGCATTGGCCTGTTTGTATGGCAGATTCGCAAGATTCGCAAGAACATTCTCATAGGCCGTGACGTCGACCGGAGCGATAATCCCTCGGAGCGCATCAACAAAACCCTGCTGGTGGCCTTTGGGCAGCAGAAGATGTTTAAGCGTATGCTGCCGGCCGTGCTGCACCTGTTTGTGTATGTAGGCTTCCTGGTGATCAACATCGAAGTGCTGGAGATCATGATCGACGGGATCTTCGGCACGCACCGGGTGCTCGGTTTCCTGGGCCCGTTCTATGATGGGCTAATGGCCGTGAACGAGATTCTGGCTGCCCTTGTGATCATTGCCTGTGCCATCTTCCTGTGGCGTCGCAACGTGACCAAAGTGCCGCGCCTGGCAACCGGTGTGGAGATGCGCGCCTGGCCCAAGATGGATGCCAACGTGATCCTGATCACGGAAATTGTGCTGATGTTTGCCCTCTTTGCCTTCAACATCGCCGACCTGAAACTGGCTGCGCTCAACAACCATACCTTGCCGGGCACCTTTCCGGTGAGCAGCTCCTTTGTGAATATTTTTGGCAACGACGCCGGCACACTGGCGACCATCGCAAGCGTTGGCTGGTGGATCCACATAATCGGCATTCTGGCCTTTATGAACTACCTGCCGAGCTCCAAGCACTTCCACATCATCATGGCTTTCCCGAACGTGTACTTCTCCAAGCTGTGGCCAAAGGGTAAGTTCACCACAAACCCAGCCATCACGCACGAGATCAAGGCGATGCTGGACCCAAGCTACCAGCCACCGGCTCCGGAAATGGACGCGGAGGGCAACCCGATCGTGCAGCGCTTCGGTGCCAAGGACGTAGAGGACCTGACCTGGAAACAACTGATGGATTCCTATACCTGTACCGAGTGTGGTCGCTGTACATCCGTGTGTCCTGCTAACATAACAGGCAAGCTGCTCTCGCCGCGCAAGATCGTGATGGACACCCGCGACCGTATGGAAGAGAAGGGTGAGCATCCGGCCATCTTCGCCCCGAACCACTACAAAGAACTGGGCGTGGAGCGCGTGAAGACCACCGACGAGAAGACGCTGCTGCGTGGGTATATCACGCCAGAAGAACTCTGGGCCTGCACTACCTGCAACGCCTGTGTGGAGTCCTGCCCGGTGAACATCGACCAGCTGTCCACGATCATGGACCTGCGCCGTTACTTGGTACTCGAAGAGTCAGCTGCTCCGGCCTCAATTAACGCCATGTTCACCAACATCGAAAACAACGGCGCACCGTGGGCCTTCCCGTCTTCAGACCGCTTTAACTGGGCCGAAGAGTTGTATGTACCAAGTAAGAACTAGACAAAAGAATTTTTAGACATAGGACAAAAGACTTCATGATACTGGACCTGATAAAATGTCCTTTGTCTTTTGTCAAACAGTCCTTTGTCCTTTTCAAATACACAGATGGAAGAAAATAAAAGATTAGTGAAAGTGCCAACCATGGCGGAGATGGCGGCAAACGGCGAGGAGCCGGAAGTGCTGTTCTGGGTTGGCTGTGCCGGTTCGTTCGACGACCGTTACAAGCGTGTAACGCGTGCTTTCGTGCAGATATTAGAGCACGTAGGCGTGAAGTATGCCGTGCTGGGCACCGAAGAAAGCTGCACGGGCGAGCCCGCCAAGCGCGCCGGCAACGAGTTCCTGTTCCAGATGCAGGCCATCACCAACATCGAGGTGCTCAACGCCTATAACATCAAGAAGATAGTGACGGCTTGTCCGCACTGCTTCAACACCATCAAAAACGAGTATCCGGACCTGGGCGGTAACTATGAGGTGATTCACCATTCTACGTTCCTGCAGCAGCTCATCAACGAGGGCAAGGTGAAGGTGCAGGGTGGCGAAGCCTTCAAAGGCAAGCGCATCACCTTCCACGACTCCTGCTACCTAGGCCGTGCCAACGACATTTACGAAGCGCCGCGCGACGTGCTGGCCGCACTCGATGCCGACCTGGTGGAGATGAAGCGCAGCCGCGCCAACGGACTTTGCTGCGGCGCCGGTGGTGCCCAGATGTTCAAAGAGCCGGAGCCGGGCAACAAAGACATCAACATCGAGCGTACGGAAGAAGCCCTGGCAACCCTTGGCACTGGTAATGGTGTGATTGCGACAGCCTGCCCGTTCTGCATGGTGATGATGAGCGACGGCGTGAAAAACAAGGAGCAGGAAGAAAGCGTAAAAGTTTTTGACATCGCCGAGCTGATCGCACAAGCGGAGGGGCTTAGTAAGTAAATTGCTACATTGTTAAATTGTTCAATTGTTGTTTTGGTATCAAGGGGGCTAAGCATACCTGCTTTGGCGTTTGCGAAAGCGTGTAATCAGGTATAGCCATCAGCCATCTAACCGTCAACAAGCTGCACGTTTTTTGAGGCAACAATTTAACAATCAACAATTCAACAATTAAAAAATGTACATTCCTTTTGACCAATTGCCACCGCATGCCCGGCTCTGGATCTACCAGGCTGACAGGGCGTTGACGGCGGAAGAGCAAGAAGAAATAAAGCCAATGCTGGAGCGTTTTGCTACTGAGTGGAGCAGTCATGGCGCAGGCTTGCAGGCGTCGGCCAGTTTCCTGCACGACCGCTTTCTGGTGCTGGCCAACAACGAAGCCGTTACTTCTGCCAGTGGCTGCTCTATCGACTCTTCGGTGAGTTTTGTACGGGAACTGGAGCAGCGCTTTGGCGTTTCGTTCTTCGACCGTACCCGACTGGCTTTTTTGAAAGACGATCAGGTAGAGGTGGTGAGTATGAACGAGTTAAAGAATAAAGTGGCCGCCGGCGAGATTGACGGACATACCTTATATTTTGATACATTGGTAAACAATTACGGAGAGCTGCAGGATGCCTGGCCACGGCCGGCGCAGCAGAGCTGGCTCTCCAGGTATTTTTAGAACCGCTAATTCAAAACCTACCCCCATGCAGCAGACGCTATCGACCAAGTCAGTGGCCCATTACCTGAAGTTTACAGCAGCCATTCTGCTGCTGGCCGTGGTGCTCAGCTCCTGTGGCGCGGGCATGTACCTGAGCAAGGCCGAGAAGCGCTTCGAAGAAGAGCAGTATGAGCGGGCCATCGAGTATTACAAACAGGCGCTGAAGGGGGCTAAGAACACCGGCGAGATCAATTACCGCATTGCCGAGTCGTACCGTCTGTCTAACCGACTGGCGGAGGCCGAAACCTATTACAAAGCCGCGCTCGACAACAACTACCGCAAAGAGGAGGGCTACTTCTATTATGGCATGGCCCTGAAGGCCAATGGCAAGTACGAAGCCGCTTTGGGCCAGATGCAGGACTACGCCCGCATTGGCAGCAAGCCGGAGCTGAAGGCACTCGCACTGCGCGAAGTCGAAACCCTGAGCCAGCTGAGCACCATTCTGAAGAAAAACACCGGCTTTGAGATCTATAACCTGGAGGCGCTGAATACGGAAGGCTCTGACTTTGCTCCTTTTGTGCGTGGCAACGAACTGGTTTTCTCGTCTTCCCGCGGACCTGGCAAAACCTACCTGGGCAATGGCGAAGGCTTCCTGAACCTATATGCCACCACACTCGGCGACACGGCCAACATGGGCGCTGCCGTGCGCAAGCTGGAGGGGGTAAACACCGAAGACCTGCACGATGCGCTGGCTACCTTTGCTGACGAAGGGAACACGATGGTGTTTGCCCGTGGCAACGAAGGCACCAAGAAAGGCCGCCGCAACGTGGACCTATTCATCTCCTTCTACCGCTCCAACGCCTGGACCGAGCCGAAGCTGATCAGCATCAGCGACCCGCGAGCCTGGGATTCTTCTCCTGCTTTCTCTCCTGATGGCAGAACGCTTTACTTTTCATCTGACCGCAAAGGCGGCTTGGGAGGCAACGACATCTACAAAACCACCATCGACGACAATGGCCGCTTCTCGGCTCCCGAGAATTTGGGCCCAAGCATCAACACGCCGGGCAACGAGAGCTATGTGTATGTAGGCCCGGACGGCACTTTATACATCGCCTCTGATGGTTTGCCAGGGCTGGGCGGACTCGATGTCTTTAAGATAGAAGATGGCAAACCCGTGAACATGGGCGTGCCCGTTAACTCCAGCGGCGACGATTTCGGCATCTTCTTCCAGGATGCTTTGACAGGGTACATTTCCTCTAACCGCGAAGGCGGCAAAGGGGGCGACGATATTTACGCGATTGCTAAGTCGGCCCGCAAACTGGTGAATTTCTTTGTGGACGGTACGGTATACCAGCGCCGCGACAAAGACAAGCAGCAGACGACAGTACCGAACACACCGGTGGTGCTGCAGGACAGCAAGGGGCAGAAAATTGCCGAAACCACAGCCGATGCAGAGGGTAAGTTCAGCTTCCCGCTCGACAGCGCGACTGCTTACTCTTTGCTGGCTGAGAAACCCGGCTTCTTCGCTGCCCGCCAGCGTGTGACTACTGTAGGCAAAATGCCACCGCAGAACCAGTTGCCAAACGAAGTGAACGAAGTACGCCTCACCGCTGACCTGCTGCTGACCGAGATCGTGAAAGAGAAGGCCATTGTACTTGAGAACATTTTCTACGACTTCGACAAGGCCGACATCCGACCAGACGCCGCTGAAGAACTCGACAAACTGGTGGAGATACTCGTGGACAACCCGCGCATCTCCATTGAGCTGAGTTCACACACCGACTCCCGTGGTGTAGACATCTACAACCAAGACCTGTCACAGCGTCGTGCCCAGTCCGCTGTGAACTACATCATCTCTAAAGGGATTGATAAGTCGCGTATCACGGCCAAAGGTTATGGCGAGAGTCGCCCGGTGGTGCGCAATGCCAAGACCGAAGACGAGCACCAGCGCAACCGCCGCACCGAGTTTAAGGTGGTGCGCATACAGGAGTAAGTGCCTGGACAAAAGACTTTTTGACAAAGGAATTTTTTGACACACATCGCTGGCTCGACAGGTGTAGCGCTATACCTTAGTGCAAATAAAATCGGCGGCTATAGTCTTGCACTGTAGCCGCCGATGCTGTTTCTACCCGTGCTATACCTAGCGGAAGGTATATATCAGGCCTACACTAAGACTACTTACCCGACTAATATGTCTGTGACTTGGAGCATAAGTCCCACTGCTGAGCAGTGGTGTGCGATAATCCAGTGAAAGAGCCATAGGCAGCTTTTTGAATTGGTATTCTATACCTACCATTCCGAAAGCAATTGGGCTTATACGGGGTTCGCCCTCATGTTCAAGCGGTGAATTGGTATGGCGCAGTATTCCCGCGCCTGCACCTACATAGGGCCGAAAGCGTTCCGAGAAACCCAGTTTCGGTTGCCAGATATAACTCAGGGAAGCCAGGTAGTCGCGAGAGTAGAAAGGTAGCTTTGTATAGACCTCGAAGGCTGTTTGGTCCGTGATAAAGTACTTGGCCGTTAGACCGAGATCTGTATAGCCCGCGCCTCCTACTGTATAACGGAGTCCGACAGCCGCCCTGTAAGTCGCTGATGCTTGTGGCTTTGTATCGGGCAAATCCTGCGCATGCACAGCCAGGAAGGTACAAGCACCGAATAGGGTAAGCAAAGCTTTCTTGATCATAGGTGTAGATTTAGTTTTGAGCTATTTGAGTTGGAACTGGAATCGGAGGCAGGTATACCTAGCGGAAGGTGTATTTCAGGCCTATACCTAAATTGCTGGACCTGTAATGGTTCACATAGTTTGGTGTGGTGCGTCCATAGCGCAGGAAGGTCGATCGGTAATCGAGCGAAAGGGCCAGAGGAAGCTTCTTGAAAGAGTATTCAGCGCCGAAAGAAGCAACTCCTACCGGATTAATATAGGAGGCGGGTCCATCGAAGTATGTAGGCGCCGGATTGTTGGTGCGGAGCAAGCCAACGCCTATACCTGCATATGGCCTGAGGCGGTTTGATGTAGCGAGTTTTGGCTGCCAGATGTAGCTGAGGGAGGAAAGAAACTGGCGGGATTCAGGATTCACATCGGAGTAAGCCTCTAAGGCAGACTGTTCCCGTATGAAGTACTTAGCCGTTACCCCAAGCGTCAAGCCTGTCGGTCCGACTGCATAGCGTAGGCCGACAGCCAATTTATAAGGCGCCGACACTTGCTGAGGTTGCACCTGCAGTGAATCTTGCGCCTGCGCTGCACCAACAAAACACAGACTGATGCATGAAATCAATAATTTCTTTATCATATTTTATTTAAGTTTGTTTATATAGAGGAGTCAATATATTGCAGGAAGGTTGCAAGGTATAGGTGCTGCTTTTCCGAAACGCTTTGCTTTATACCCGCTGGATTTGGCTCTGTGACATGCTGGCCCGACCAATAATTGCAGTCATGGCTTTTTAAAAGCATTTCTTTTTGCCGTATATACAAAGGCCTTTCTTAAATTTGTAAAGCAAGTAAGACCAGCACTATGGAAAATAGATACCTCCGGCGTGGCGTGTCCGCCTCAAAGGAAGACGTGCACAACGCCATCAAGAACATCGACAAAGGACTTTTCCCGAAAGCATTCTGCAAGATTATTCCGGACATCCTGACCGGCGACCCCGAGCACTGCGTGCTCATGCACGCCGACGGTGCGGGCACCAAGTCGGCACTGGCCTACATGTACTGGAAAGAAACCGGCGACCTGAGCGTGTGGAAAGGTATAGCACAGGATGCTGTGGTGATGAATACCGATGACCTGCTGTGCGTGGGCGCTATGGATAACATCCTGCTCTCTTCTACCATCGGCCGTAACAAGCACCTGGTTTCGGGTGATGTGATTGCCGCCATCATCAACGGCACCGAGGAGGTGCTGCAGATGCTCCGCGACAACGGCATCGGCATTTACAGCACAGGCGGCGAGACAGCAGACGTTGGCGACCTGGTGCGCACCATTATCGTGGACAGCACCGTGACGGCCCGCATGCGCCGCGACGAAGTGATCTCGAATGATAAGATACAGCCTGGCGACGTGATCGTGGGCTTTGCCTCTTACGGGCAGGCTACCTACGAAGACGAGTACAACGGCGGCATGGGCAGCAATGGCCTCACCTCCGCCCGCCACGATGTGTTTCACTCATACCTGTCCGCCTCTTATCCGGAGAGTTACGATCCGGAATTACCGAAGGACCTGGTGTACGCAGGCAACTACCGCGTGACCGATGTGGAGCCCGAGACAGGTATAGAAGTTGGCAAACTGGTGCTTTCGCCGACACGAACCTATGCACCTATCGTGAAGGAAATTCTGAACCAGCACCGTCCGCACATACACGGCATGGTGCATTGCAGTGGCGGCGCCCAGACCAAAGTGCTGCATTTCACCGAAAAGGTGCACATCATCAAAGACAATCTCTTCCCGGTGCCGCCGCTGTTCCGCATCATACAGGAGCAGAGCCACACCGACTGGAAGGAGATGTACAAGGTCTTCAACATGGGCCACCGCCTCGAAATTTACCTACCGGAGCAATACGCCCAAAGCCTGATTGACATTTCGAAGTCCTTCAATGTGGACGCGCAGATTGTTGGTCGTGTAGAAGCCAGCGAACGCAACGAACTCACGATCAAGACTGATAAGGGGGAGTTCTACTACGAAGGATAAGCTTCCGAGTAAGATTTGAAGAGAAACCACAGGTATAGCGCCTGTGGTTTTTTACTTATACCTATACCTGCAAAATCAAAGAATCCCCGCAGACAAAGCCCGCTCTTCTTTAGTTCCACAAACTGGCACAATAATTGGCTTGGCGAAAGTATACGCTAAAACCTATACTGCCATGAAAAAGCTTCTACTCCCGCTTCTGTTTGTGCTGCTGGCGCTGCCGGCTTTCGCACAACCCACTGTTGTGACCTTTACCACCCATCGGGGCGAACTGTTCCAGATGGCCCTGGATGGGCGTGTGATCAACCGATCGGCTTCCAACTTTGTGCGCATCACGCACCTGCGGCCCGGTAACCACTATGTGGAGTTCCGCATCAGAGGTCGCCATGGCATTTACAGGACAGGTATAAACGTGCTGGCCCGCGCTGGGTACGAAACGAATTACTCCGTGCGTGTGTCCGGTAGAAAAGTAGCCCTGCACGTGCTCAGCGAAATACCACTGGGCCCGCCGCCGGTAGTGGTTGTGCCACCGCGCTACCCCGACCGCTATGAGCCCGCTCCGCCGCGTTACGAGCCGGTGCCTCCCCGTTACGAAGAGCCCGCCAACGGCTGCCGCAACCTCCTGGACCGCTACGACGTGGACCGCCTGATCGACGCCATGAAAGGCCGCGACTTCGAGAGCACCCGCCTCACCATTGCCCGCGAGGCGGTGCGCAACAGCAGCATCCTGTCAGAGGACCTGCGCAATGTGCTGCTGCAATTTGAATTTGAAAGCACCCGACTGGAGTTCGCCAAATTCGCCTACGACAGCGTGTGCGACAAAGAGCGCTTCTACTACATCTACGACATCTTCAAGTTCGACCACCATGTGCGGGAACTGGAGGAGTATACCAGCCGGAGAAGGTGATTTTAAGTTAGAAAGTTGAAAAGGTAGAAAGGTATAAATTGAGAGCAGTGTGGGGCAATCCTGCGTTGCTCTTTTTTTAGTTAAGAGAAGGTATAATCTACTGGAAGGGGAGAATCAAGCTGAAGCATTAGCAATCGTAATGAATCAGGCAATGCGGCGAATCAAGAAGATATACCTAAGAGTCTTTTGTCCTTTGTCAAAATATCCTTTGTCCAGATTGTCCGGAAGCGATGGGCCTATACCTGAAACACGGCGCAGCACTACGACTTTATCTTCTGAGGCAGGTAGCCGAAGTGCTTTTTAAAGGCAGCCGTGAAGTGAGCGGCGTACTTAAAGCCTAGGGCGCTGGCAATGTCGCCTATCTTATTGTCACCTTCCAGCAACATCTTCCGGGCCTGTTCCATGCGGTAACTGTTCAGGTAGCCGAACACTGTGGTGCCGAACACCTGTTTGAAATGCTTTTTGAGATAATACTCATTCGTACCGACCATATGGGCCAGGTCAATCAGCGAACAGGGGCACTCCATGTTTTTAAGGATCAAATCGCGGGCGTGGAGCATCTTTTCGATATCCGTTTGCTTCAGCCCTGTAACGAGTGACGCTTCATCCTGCTCGCATTGCTCAAACTGCAGCATCAGCAGCTCGATCACCTTCGCCTGCACAAACATGCGCTTGCTGTAGCCTGTGTACGTGCAGTTGAGCAGCTCGTGCAGCACCGCTGTTATCCTGGGTGTGATGGGTAGATTCCCTTTTCTCAGCCGTGCTGGCTTACCGGCCAGGATATGCTCCCGCAACTCTGAAAACGGGCCTCCTGTTTCAGGCAGATAGTGCAGCAGGAAGTCCGAGGGAATGTATACGGTCATCATCTCCACCTGCGGACCGGGCTTTATCTCCTGTTGCGCCTGCGCGTCGGAGAAGAAAAGCAGGTTGTGCTGCTGGGCGTCAAAACTGGCAAAGGGTTTTGGGTTGTCCCCCACTCTAAAGGCGCTCTTCCCACGCATCGAAAAGTACAACTGGGCGAAGTCCTCGCTGTTAAAGCACCCCACCACTTTTTTATTGGATAAACTGATGGTGGTATGGCTGAAGTGGATTTCGCCGGAAGGAAAGCGCATGTTGGCCTCGGCGGTAGCACGTGCATCCTGACCCTGGCAGGCGCAGAAGGTGGGCCGGTTCTGCTCAGCCAGCTGCTGGCTGGTGCAGTCCCGCTCACTGATTCCCGGTTCGCTCACGTCTTGCTCCATGTTTTCCCTCATTTGATAAAAGTATTCCCTTACCTGTTATCGAAATACCTTTGTAAGGTCTACTTTTGCGCAAGTTAAGTTTATTTAGACTATATCTAAATAACGAACCGGATAAAAAAGGCGATGGTCCTTTCAATATTGCCTTAAAGCCAATTACTATACCTTACAGAGATATGTTCAAACATTTACTGGCGTCGGCTTTACTTATGCTCACGGCGCTCGGCGTTTCAGCACAGGACCTGGCCGTTTCGGGGCAGGTGACAGAACAGACGACCGGCACGGCGCTGCCAGGCGTCACGGTTAGAGTGAAAGAAACAAACAACGGAACCACAACGAACACTGACGGGGCTTTTCAGATTCGTGCCAAAGAGGGGGAGGTACTTGTTTTCTCATACATAGGTTATGCCTCCCGGGAAGTGTCGGTAAACGGAAATGCCGGTTCGTTGCAGGTCGAGCTTCAGCCCGGCAATACCCAACTCTCAGAAGTGGTGGTGACTGGTGCACTCGGTATCAAGCGGCCCGCCCGCGAACTGGGCACGGCCAGCGCCCAACTCAACACCGCCGAGCTGACCCAGGGCAAAGTGGTAAACCCCATTCTTGGACTGGCCAGCAAGGTGTCGGGCCTGCGCATCAACATGTTCGACAGCAAGGTGGACCCGGATGTGCAGGTGAACCTGCGCGGTATACGCTCCCACACCGGCAACAACGCGCCGCTCTATGTGGTGGACGGCGTGCCTATACCTGACATCAACCGCCTTAATCCAAACGATATCGAAAGCATCAACGTGCTGAAAGGCGCCAACGCAGCGGCGGTGTACGGCTCTGACGGCGTAAACGGTGTGCTGATGATCACCACCAAAAAAGGCAAGGCAGGAACGCAGCGCATCAATTTCTCCAACACCACTACTTTCGATAAGGTAAGCCGCCTGCCGGAGCAGCAGACGGAATTCGGCCAGGGACTGAACGGCGTATACGACCCGCTGCAGTACCAGTCGTGGGGGCCGCGTTTTGATGGGGAGCTGCGCCCGGTGGGACCTGTGCTGCCAGACGGCAGCCAGTGGCAGTTGCCTTACAGTCCAAATTCGGACGGCAGAAAGGCGTTCTTCAACACGGGGTTTACCACCCAAAACGACCTGAACTTTTCAGGTGGCGATGAGAAAACCACTTACTATTTCTCGCTGCAGGATGTGCTGACCAAAGGCATCATCGAAGGCGACAAAAACAGACGCTCCGGCGCCCGCTTTAACGGCTCCCGTTCCTTTGGCAAACTGAGCACCAGCTACAACCTCAACTATGTGTTCAACAAAAGCGACGTAACCCAGAGCGAGCCCTGGTCTACGGTATACCGCCTGCCGGTCAGCCTGCCTTTTGCCGACTTGAAAGACTGGGAAAACACGCCGCATGCCAACCCGAATTACTGGTTCAGCACTAACCAGCCCAACCCGTACTTCAACGCCGATAACCAGCGCACGGTAAACGAGCAGCAGACCCTGACCGGAAACATCGAGCTCAACTACGAGCTTGCTCCCTGGATCAGCGCCATCTACCGCCTGGGCCTTTACAGCCGCAACACCGACACCCGCACCACGGTAGGTAAGTTTACTTATACCACACCGGGTCGCACAAACATACCGGGCAGCGTAAACGATGCTACACATAACTTCCGACGCATCAACAGCGACTTTATCCTGGACATGCACAAGGACTTCGGTAAGTTCAGCACTCGCCTGTTACTGGGCAATAATGTGCGCACCGACGACAGCAAGACAACCAACCTGAGTGCCTCGGCGCTGGTAGTGCCCGGCCTGTTCAACCAGGACAACCGTTTGGGGCAGTTGGGCGGAAAGTCCGGCATCAGCCAAAGGAGGCAGGTGGCAGTCTTTGGAGAATTGACAGCCGGCTACAACAACTACCTGTTTCTAACCTTTACCGGTCGCCAGGAAGCCGTGTCGGTGCTGAGTCCGGAGAATCGCAACTACTTTTACCCAGGCGTGAGTTCGTCTTTTGTTTTCAGTGATGCCATACCTGCGCTTCAGAACAACAGCACGCTCTCCTACGGCAAGGTATACGCCTCTTACAACCGGACCGGTAATGTGGTGGTGGAGCCCTACCAGTTGCAGAATGTGTACAGCCAGACCGACGGCTTCCCATACGCCAACCTACCTGGCTTTAGCTTGAGTACCTCCGACGCCAACCCGAACCTGAAGCCTGAGTTTGTGACCTCATTTGAAGTGGGCACGCAACTGAGCTTCTTCCAGAACCGCCTGAATTTGGAGGCCGCCTATGTAGATGCCAAAACAACGGACGGTACCATCCTGGCCGACATCTCTGCTGGATCCGGCTTCACATCGGCTTGGGTGAATGCCTTCAAGGCGAGCAACAAGATCATCGAACTGAACATCAACGGAGATGTGATCCAGCGCGGAGACCTGGTATGGAATGTGGGAGCCAACCTCACACACATCAGAAGCGAGGTAGAGGAAATCTACGGTGGCATCGACCAGCTGTTCCACTTCCGCCAGAACTACCTGATCGTGGGCAAGCCTTACAATAGCTACCTGTTCACCGACTACAAGCGCGATCCGCAAGGTCGGGTGATCGTGGACCCAAAAACCGGCAACCCGGTAAGTGGTTCGGAACTCTACTACGGCGGCACCGGCACACCTCCTTATCAGCTCGGCCTGAACACCTCACTGCAGTACAAAGGCTTCAAACTGGGCGCGCAGTTTGATTGGCGCATGGGCGCCGTGGTATACACCGAGGCAGCAGCTCGTATGATCTCAGACGGTACCAGCCCGCTCACCACGCAGTATGGCCGCGAACCGTTTGTGATCCCGAACTCCGTGATCGAGACTTCTCCGGGCGTATTCACTCCAAACACCGAGATACAGACCAAAGGTGACCGTAACTACTTTGCCAACCACTATGCCACGGTGCAGTCGAACTACGCCGTGAGCGCCGACTTCTTCAAACTGCGGGAACTGAGCCTGAGCTATACTTTGCCAATGGAATGGCTGGATGGGCAGAAGCTGGTGAAAGAGGCGACCATCGGTTTTGTGGGCCGCAACCTGTTCTCTGTCTGGGCAAAAGACAACATCTACAACGATCCGGAGTTTGTGTATGCCGGCGGAAGCAGCGAAGGCTACATGAGCTGGCGACACCTGCCGCCGACCCGCACGTTTGGCTTCAATGTAAACGTGGCATTCTAAATAAGATCATTCTGCATACTTAGTGATATGAAAAAGTTATTCTCTCTTATCCTGATCGCGCTTGCCGGCACTACTTTTACCGCCTGCGACAGCTTCCTGGATACAAACGTGAACCCCAATGCACCGACCGATGTGCCGGTAGAGCAAAAGTTACCTGCCGCACTTGTCAAGACAGTAAACCTCGAAACGGGCGCCCTGAATCAACTGGGCGCCGTGTGGGCAGGCTACTGGGCCAAAGCTACGGACGGTCCTGTGAACACCTCGCTGTTCAGGCTGGAAGAAACCTACGGCGTGGAGGCCATGTCCTTTGACCGCGACGGTCGTCCGATCTGGGAAGACAGCTATACCACGCTGGTTAATTACAAAGACATCGAGAATAGTGCCGCCGCCACCGGCGATCTGGCCTATGTAGGTATAGCGAAGATCATGCAGGGCTGGCACTTCATGCGCCTCGTGGACCTGTACAATAACGTGCCTTTCTCGGATGCCCTGCAGGGAAGCACCAATGTGACGCCAAAGTACGAAGACGGCCAGGTGGTATATGATGGAGCCATCAATCTCATCACGGCAGGTATACAGGACATCAAAGCAGCCCCTGCCTTGTCTAAAAAGCCGGTGACCGACGACGTGATTTTCAAAGGCAACCTGACACTGTGGGTGAAATTCGCCAACACGATCAAGCTGCGGGCGCTGCTTCGCCAGTCGGAGGCCGGCAGGGAAGGCTACATCAACGACGAGTTGGCCAAAATAAAGCAGGAGGGAAGCGGGTTCTTGGGTGCCGGCGAGAGCGCGTTGGTCAATCCGGGTTACCAGATCACGGCCGGTTTGCAGAATCCTTTCTGGGACACTTACTACAGGAACCAGGCCGGAGCGCTTACCACTGGCTACAACACGCTGCGCCCCACGGCCTACCTGGTGCAGCAGTACAAAGAACGCAACGACCCGCGCCTGCCCAGGCTCTACCGCCCCGTGAATGGAAACTACGTAGGCGTGCCGCTCGGAGCGATCAGCGCTGACTTTACCATGGCAAAAACCTCGGCTTTGCTGGGACCGAACGAGAACGGCAACCAGCCGGCAGGTTTGCTGAAGAGCGCACAACAGCCATCTGTTTTTCTATCTTCATTCGAAAGCCTGTTCCTGCAGGCTGAAGCAGCTGAGCGGGGCTGGCTGAGCGGGGCAGAGCAACTCTACGAAGAGGCCATCAAAGAATCCTTTAAATACATGACTGTGCCGGCGAGCGAATTTGTGGCCTACAATGCGCAGCCATCTGTTAACTTTGCACTTGCTTCGAACAAGATCGAGCGCATCATCGAGCAGAAGTGGCTGGCGCTGAACAGTATCAGCAGCATCGAAGCCTGGAACGACTTCAGAAGGCTGAACTACCTGAACAGGTTGCCACAGTCGCTGCAGAGCCCGTCGGCTGACCCGGATTTCAGGCCACGCCGGTTGACTTACCGCCAGTCGGAGGTATACACCAACAGCGAGGAAGTAGCCAGGCAGGGGGCCATCGATCCATTCCGCTCGCGGGTATTCTGGAACAAGTAAATTGAAAATAGCAATACACAGTACTTCCCTTCCTTGCCGGCAAAAGCAAGGAGGGGATTTTTAGCTAAACATCACCACCATGACACAAAACCAAAAACCAAAATCGACCTGGCAAAAGGTGCGCAAGCTGTTCAACGACCTCCACCTGTGGATGGGTATAGCGAGCGGCCTGATCCTGTTTGTGGTCTGCCTGAGCGGCACTATCTATACCTTCAACACCGAGGTGCAGGAGTTTATGGAGCCGGAGAAGTTTACCGTGCAGATAGAGGCGGGAGTTGAGCCTATGGCAGCGGAAGCAATCATGGCAAAAGTGGCAGCCGAGACAGGCGGTAAGGTGAGTGCTATTACTATACCTGCTGACCCCTACCGTACCTATACCGTGAACGTGAAAATGGACAAGGGCGGGGAAGGAAAAGGCCCTGGTGGTAAAGCAAAAGGTAGTGACAAGGGAGCCGGCGAAAAAGGCGGTGAAGGCAAAAAAGGACCGGAAGCTGCCGTAGCCAAAGGCGGGCCGGGTGCTGGTCCTGGTGGCAAAGGCGGTGGCCGCGACCGGGGCACCAACTACCTCGTGAACCCCTACACAGCTGAAGTGATCGGCACGACCGAAAGTCCGACTTCCGAGTTTTTCATGACCATGTTCCGTTTGCACCGCTGGTTGTTGCTCGATACCGAAGTAGGCCGTCCGATTGTGGGCTGGGCTACCATTATCTTCACGCTGATCGTTATCAGTGGTCTGGTGATCTGGATCCCGCAGAAAGTGAAAAACTGGCGACAAGGCCTCAAGATCAAGTGGAGCGGCAACTGGAAGCGCGTTAACCACGACCTACACAACTCGCTTGGTTTCTACTCGTCATTCCTGTTGCTGGTCATGTCGCTGACGGGTCTTACCTGGTCGTTTGAGTGGTACAAAGAAGGATTCTTCAAAGTGCTGGGCGTAGAGCAGCCGAAAGACCGCAAAGAAGAGCCGCTTTTCTCCACTGTGCCAACAGATCCAACCCAAGCCACAGCACCGACGATAGCGGATTACGTAAAGGCGGCTGATACCGCGCTGCCTTACAAGGGTGACTACCGCATTTCGTTCTCAACCGATTCAGCCGCTACGGTATCTATCAACAAGAACAAAGTGGGCTTTTTTGCGCCGGCGGCCTCAGACAAACTGCAGCTCGACCAGTACAGCGGACAGGTGCTGAAGGCTGATGTCTTCGCCGACAAGCCGTTCAACGAGAAAATCACCTCCTCCATCAAGCCGCTGCACGTGGGCAACGTATATGGCACCTTCTCCAAAATACTCTACTTCATCGCCTGCCTCGTGGCGACCAGTCTGCCGATCACGGGCACGCTGATCTGGATCAACAAGCTGCGCAAGAAGTCGAAGAAGGGGGCTATACCTGTGGCCAGAAAGTCGGCCACGGTTTAGAGGTGGTAGCTTAGGCTTTTTTGTCATTTTGAGTACAACAAGAAATCTGGGGTATTTCATGGTTTCCACACTATTTCAGATTTCTTGTTGCACTCGAAATGACAAGGTGGCTTTCTCTACTTAGTGCTCAACTTTAAAAAAGGAAGGGCTTCTGTTCATCACAGAAGCCCTTCCTTTTTATGCATTTGGCAATGCGCTATACCTTAGCGCAGTCTGTCGACAGAGCGAACCAGGTCCTCGTCTTTTTTGATGAAGCGGTTAGCCAGGGCATTGAGAAACAGCGCCAGTACAGGCATGTAGAAACCGGCCTCGTAGCCACCTCCGTTGCCAGCAGCCATCGCGTTGCCTACGTAGTTGGCATAGTAAAATGAGGTGCCGAACAGTGCGATCAGTACCAGCGAGTTAATCAGGCCGAACTTCATTTGGGTAAGGCGGCTCTTGAACTGGAAAATCTCGTACAGGGCCACACCTGCTGCCACAATCGCGAGGATGCCGATGGCGATCGTGCTTCTGCCTGTCTGCGCGCCTGCCTGCACGGCCTCACCCTGGTCGTTCACCGTCTGGAAAAACAGGTTCCAGGCAGTCAGCACCACCTCTTCGCCGGTGGTGGCATCAACTTTAGACCAGATTGGCAAAAACAACAGGGACACCATGGCCACCACGATGAGCGCCAGAAATACGGTTTGAATTCTTTGTATCATAAGGGGGTTAATTTAACTTGCAAAGAGATGCAAAATTAGACAAAGACCTGTAAAACAAAAATTGATGAGCACAGCTTATATAATTGATATCGTTAGAACACCCGTTGGCAAGTTTACCGGAGCCCTCAGCAGCGTGCGCCCCGACGACATGGCAGCCTTTATTCTGAAAGAGTTGATGGCCCGCAATCCGCAGCTGGACCCAAGCCTGATCGAGGATGTGGTGTTGGGCGCCGCCAACCAGGCTGGCGAAGACAACCGCAATGTGGCCCGCATGGCGCTCCTGTTGGCCGGGCTTCCGCACGAGATCGGTGGCGTGACCGTGAACCGCCTTTGCGCTTCGGGATTGCAGTCCATCATCGACGCTGGTCGCGCCATTACCTGTGGCGACGGCGACGTATACCTGGCCGGTGGCGTGGAGAGCATGACGCGCGCGCCTTTCGTGATGGCCAAAGCCGAAACCGCTTTCGCCCGCACCCCCGAAATCTACGACACCACTATCGGCTGGCGCTTTGTGAACAACCAACTCTCGTCACTGCACTACCCGTACAGCATGGGTGAGACGGCCGAGAATGTGGCCGAGCGCTACGGTGTTTCACGTGAAGCGCAGGACGAGTTTGCCCACAGCTCGCAGCTCAAGTACAAGGCCGCAGCCGAGGCCGGCAAGTTCAAAGACGAGATCGTACCTATACCTGTACCGCAGCGCAAAGGCGACCCGATCATCTTCGACACCGACGAGCACCCGCGCCTTTCGTCTGTAGAAAAGCTGGGCACGCTGGGGGCAGCCTTCAAAAAATGCGGCACTGTGACCGCAGGCAACGCCTCTGGCATAAACGACGGGGCGGCCGCTTCGTTGGTCGTGAGTGAGGAAATCGTAAAGCGCTTCGACCTGAAGCCAATGGCCCGCATTGTGTCGGCCGCAGTGGCCGGTGTAGAACCCGCATACATGGGCATGGGCCCGGTTCCAGCTACCCTGAAAGCCCTGAAACGTGCAGGCCTTACCATCAACGACATTGGTCTGGCTGAGATCAACGAGGCGTTTGCGGCGCAGGCTATACCTTGTGTGCAGGAACTCGGCATCAACCCGGAGATCGTGAACGTGAACGGCGGCTCCATTGCCATCGGTCACCCACTGGGGGCAAGCGGCACCCGTATCTCAGCTACCTTACTGCACGAAATGAAGCGCCGCGACAACGTGCGCTACGGTTTGGCCACCATGTGCGTGGGGGTAGGGCAAGGAGCAGCCATCATTTACGAGAAACTATAGTTATTTTTTATATTAGGAAAGGCCCTTCTGAAGCTTCAGAAGGGCCTTTTTCTTTTGCATATTATGCCGCAGTGGCTAACCGGATAGAAACTGGCACCTCCTTTGCCTACATTTCATCAAACCTAAAACAAAAGCTTATGAAAAAGTTGATGACACTGGTACTGGTAGGTTTGGTGGCATTTGGGGCTCAGGTAGCCACCGCCGCCGACTACAATGGTGATAAAGATAAAGGCAAGAAAAAGGGCAAGCCCTCTTTTGTAGAGGAGAAACACCGGGCGCATGCCGAGTGGAAGCGGGAGAAGGAGTATGAGAAGGCCCGCAAAAAGGAATACAAAGACCGTGATGACGACGATGATCGTTGGGAGGATAGAAGAAGAGATGACGAGCGTTGGGAGCGACGAAGAGAAAATGAGCGAAGAGATGATGATCGCTGGGAACGACGAAAAGAAGACGAGAAAAGAGCAGAACGGCAGGAGCGTGAGCGCTGGGAGAAGCGGGATGAGCAGCGCCGCAATCGCAGCCTGGGCGAAATTCTGCAGGAAGGTGTGAGAAACGACGATATCGGTAATCGCTCCCCTGATCCCAGCCACAGAAACTAAACAACCTTTTGCTATAACGATACTAGTGTAGAGCACACAGTTTCACCCTTTGCAGAGGGCACTCCTGATGGGAGTGCCCTTTCTGTTTTTATAAACTATGAGGCGTGGCCTTTAGTGGCCGGGTGCACTAATTTTCTCTCACTTTTGTCAGGAAATCTTATCTTTGCCCATGCGGTATTTTCTGGAAATCGCCTACGACGGCACTCGTTTTCATGGTTGGCAGGTGCAGCCCAACGCGCTCTCGGTGCAGGAGGTGCTCGACGATTGCCTGAGCAAAGTGCTGCGGCAACACATCAACTCCACGGGGAGCGGCCGCACCGACACGGGCGTGCATGCAAGTCAGCAGTTCGTGCACTTTGATGTGGAGGAGGAACTGGACCCCGCGCATACGGTTTACCGCTTTAACCGCCTCCTGCCGGCTGATATCGTGGCGAAGAACCTATACCTGGTCACCGACGCGGCCCACGCCCGATTTGATGCCTTTGAGCGCACTTATCACTATCACATCACGCTGGCCAAAGACCCTTTCAAAAGATACTACGCCACGTATCTGCCGCGTTCCGTGGATGTGGCGCAGATGAACGAGGCGGCTGCCGTATTGCTTCGTTACGAGGATTTTACGACCTTTAGCAAAGTCAAAGGCGACACCAATCACTACCGCTGCAACATGTACGAGGCCATATGGCGACAGCAGGGCGACGAGCTTATTTTCACGATCCGGGCCAACCGCTTCCTGAGAGGTATGGTGCGCTTGGTCGTGGGCACTTTACTGGACGTAGGGCGCGGCAAGCTCACGGTGGCCGATTTTGAGCGGATTGTGGCCAACCAGGACCGCAGCAAGGCCAGTGGGGCGGCACCATCGGAGGGGCTATACCTGGCCAGGGTGTCGTATCCGGAGCATATTTTCAAGACATCACCAAAAACAAACCCTTTATAGCATGCAATTACCAGAAGACCAGAACGGTCCCCATCTAAACGGCAAACACCTGCGCCCTGAAAGTTTGATGATGAGCTACGGTTATAACCCGGAGTGGTCAGAAATGGCCGTCAAGGCGCCGATTTACCAGACTTCTACCTTCGTGTTCAAGAACGCGGAAGAGGGCAAGGCCTTTTTTGAACTAGCGTATGGCCTGCGTGAGAAGCACGCCGAAGAGCAGCTTGGCCTGATCTACAGCCGCCTCAACAACCCCGACCTCGAGATACTCGAGAACCGCCTCCGCTTCTGGGACGGTGCCGAGGAAGCGGCCGTGTTTGCCAGCGGGATGGCCGCCATCAGCACCACGCTCCTGGCCTTGCTTAAGCCAGGCGATCTGATCCTGCACAGCGAGCCCATCTACGGTGGTTCTGACTACTACATCAAAAACATCCTGCCGAAGTTCGGCGTGAAGAGCATGGGCTTCCGTGCCAACACCCCGATTGAGAAAGTAGAGCAAATGCTCGAAGAGTCAGGTATGGCCGACAAACTGGCGATGGTATACCTGGAAACCCCTGCCAACCCAACCAACCACCTGGTGGATATCGAGGCATGCGCTGCCATGGCCAAGAAGCACTCGACTGCGGATAAAAAAGTCGTGGTAGCCGTGGACAACACCTTCCTCGGCCCGGTGTTTTCGCACCCACTCAAGCACGGTGCTGATCTTGTGCTATACTCGGCCACCAAGTACATTGGCGGCCACTCCGACCTGATCGCGGGTGCCTGTGCTGGCCCGGCTGACTTGATGAAGCAAGTAAAAGGCATGCGTACGTTCATGGGTTCCATGGCGAGTCCGTGGACTGGCTGGATGCTGATGCGAAGCCTCGAGACGCTGAAGATCCGGATGGAGTGCCAGGCACGCGGCGCCGAAGTAGTAGCGGCATACCTGAAAGAGCACCCGAAAGTAGACAAGATTTACTTCCTCGGCTATCTGCAGGATAATCCGCAGCAACAAGCTATTTACGACAAGCAATGCAAGGCAGCGGGCTCTATGATTTCGTTCGACATCAAAGGCGGCGAGAAAGAGGCATTCACATTCCTGAACAACCTGAAGCTGATTAAACTGGCCGTGAGCCTTGGTGGCACCGAGTCGCTGGCTGAGCACCCTGCCTCCATGACGCACTCCGACATCTGTCTGGCTGACCGCGCCGTGATGGGGATTGGCGAAGGCATGGTGCGCATCTCGGTAGGCGTGGAGCACCCGGAGGATATCATATCAGATATCGCACAGGCACTCGAGAAAGTAGTCGTACCTGTGGAAGCGGAGGTATAGGTATAAAATCCCACCCAAGCCCTCTCCTCAAAACAGGGGAGGGCTTTTTTGTGCCTTCAGGAGGAATGGCTATACCTGATAAATCCCGAAAATCCTGATGCAAAAACCATTAACTTTGCAAGCGGTTAGCATGTAGTATCCGTAAGGGTATAGCTACGGCTGGTTAGTTGCATGAGTCGCAGATCCCGAACTCGATTCGGGGCATAGTAGCTCGTGTCTGTGTTAGACTCAGGTATAGGTATAGCCTGCTTTGCACTGTGGCTATTGCTTTCTGCAGGTATAGCAATCGTGCTGTTTCATAGCTTCGCCTGTGCGGCGGGCACTCACTTTTTGTCTTGACACAAAAAGTAAGCAAAAAAGTCAAGACGCTCCAAACTCGCTGAACGCTCAAACAGTGGAGCGCCGAAAAGTGCACCTGGCTGATGCTGTTTGTTTCATCGCTTCCGGGGCAAGTTAGCCTTGCTGTACCTGCCAGTGGTGCGTCACACTCACGACATGGCTTATACCTGTAGGCTGGCCACGGCAGTAAGGTCCCCCTTCGAAGGGGGATGTCAATCGTGCACAGAATACTGAAGCGACAATGCCTATACCTGTAAATTGGTAGCAACAGATTCCCCGCCTGGGGGTAGGGGCCCTCTAAAAGACAAGGAGGGGCAGGGGTGGTTGGATCCGGTATAGCAGCTACTATGATTATACCTGACAATTAAGCACCAGCTGAAAATCCCCTCTTGGGAGGGGTGGGTTAAGTAAAGTGGCCCTTAAAAGGCAAAAGATACAAGCTATACCTGAAAATTGGTATCAGCAGAAAAGCCTCCTTTGAGGTAGGGCAGCTGGACAATAAAGGAACAGGCGGACAACAATTGTTCCCGGGTTTAATAACAGAACAACCAAACTTGGAAGATAAACCACAAAATACAGGCAAGGTATTCGATGCGGACGTGATCCGGCGGCTCTTCACCTTTGTGAAGCCGTACATCCGGATCTTCTACTTCATCGTGTTCCTGACGTTCGCCTCGGCCATACTGGCTGCAGTGCGCCCCTTCCTGATCCAGTATACCGTGGACCAGGAGATCCTGCAGAACGACTGGGAAGGACTGAACAAGATGTTCGTGATTCTCGCGGTGCTTCTGGTCGTGCATGCCATCGTGCAGTACCTCCATACCTATTTCGCTGGCTGGCTCGGTCAGCACGTGGTGCGCGACATACGGGTTGTGCTTTACCGCCACATCCTCAACCTGCGCCTCAAGTTCTTCGACCGCACGCCCATTGGCACGCTCGTGACCCGCAACGTGTCGGATGTGGAGACGCTATCGGATGTATTCAGCGAAGGGCTGGCGGCCATGATCGGCGATATCCTGCAGCTGGTCTTCATCCTGGGCTTCATGTTCTACATCGACTGGGAACTGGCGCTGGTGAGTTTGTCCACTTTCCCGATCATGCTTATCAGTATCTACATTTTCAAAGAGAAGATCAAAGACACGTTCCAGGATGTGCGCACGGCCGTGGCACGGCTCAACTCCTTTGTGCAGGAGCATATCACCGGCATGAGCATCGTGCAGATCTTCAACAACGAGAAGCGCGAGATGGAAAAGTTCAAGGAGATCAACAAGGAGCATACCCGCGCCAACGTTCGGTCTGTGCTCTACTACTCGGTGTACTTCCCGGTGGCGGAGATCATCGGTGCGGCCGGTTTGGGCCTGCTCGTTTGGTATGGCGCTCACGGCGTGATCGACAACGACGTGTCGCTGGGAACGCTGATGGCCTTCATCCTCTATATCCAGATGTTCTTCCGCCCGATCCGCATGATCGCCGACCGCTTCAACACGCTGCAGTTGGGCGTGGTGAGCACCGAGCGCCTCATGCGCCTGCTCGACAGCAAGGAAATGGTACCGGACAACGGCACCTATGCACCGGAGAAGATAAAAGGCAACGTGAACTTCAAGGATGTGTGGTTTGCCTACAAAGACGAGGACTGGGTGCTGCGCAACATTTCGCTCGATGTGAAAGCGGGCGAATCCGTGGCCTTCGTAGGAGCCACGGGCGCGGGTAAGACCTCGATGATCAACCTGCTCAATCGTTTCTACGAGATTAACAGCGGCCAGATCCTGATCGATGGGCACGACATCAAGGAGTACGACCTGGACGTGCTGCGCCACCACATCGGCGTGGTGCTGCAGGATGTGTTCCTCTTCTCGGGCACCATCGCCGACAACATCAGCCTGGGTAACAAAGCCATCACCGAGGAGCAGATGTGGCACGCCGCCGACCTGGTGGGCGCCCGCAAGTTCATTGAGCGACTGCCGGGCGGCCTGCACTACCAGGTGATGGAGCGTGGGGCCACACTTTCGGTAGGCCAGCGCCAGCTGATCTCCTTCGTGCGGGCCATGGTCTACAACCCCGAGATCATCATCCTCGACGAGGCCACCTCTAGCGTCGACTCCGAAACCGAAGAACTGATCCAGTACGCCATCGACCAGCTCATGCACGGTCGTACGTCCATCGTTATCGCCCACCGTCTGTCTACTATCCAGAAGGCTGACAAGATTATTGTGATGGACCGGGGCGAGATAAAGGAAATGGGTAACCACGAGGAATTACTGCGCCACGACGGTTACTATGCGCAACTCTACCACATGCAGTACAAAAACATGATCGACCTATGAACAAGAAATTCTTGTTAGTGATGTTGGTGCTCTCCTTCATCGTAGCGGCTTTTTATGCCTATCTGGGAGGCTTCAGCTCGGCCAGCGTATCAGAAGCAAGTTCAACACAACTTTATGTGGCGGGCCGCGCCTTCCATGGTTCCGTAAACGACAGTGGGATCAATGATGCTTTCCGGAGAGCTGCCGAGGTGCTCGACAAGAAAGAACTGGGAGGAACGCTGGGCAATATCTACTACAACAATCCCGAGGGGAGGGCCGATAGTGTGAACGCTTTTATCGGCATAATTATACCTGACAGCACGGTGCAGTTGCCTGCCGACTACGAACTGCGGGTAGTGCCCGCTGGCCGACGTGTGCTGCGCGGCGAAGTGAACGCCCATTACATGCTGGCCCCAAACAGACTCTACGAAGCTATTTTTGACTACGCCAAAAAGAAGGACCTAGAATTGGACACTTTCTACGTGGAGTGGTTCCCCGATGACCATCAGGGTATAGTGGAGGTTCCGATAAAGGACTAGCTTGCAGGTATAGATTATCTCTCTATATTTGATAAAAGGGGAACGGTCACTCCTTTCCCCGTGGAACGATAGCAAAACAGCAAATTGGGCAAAAAGGCAGAGGCAAAAAAGGAGCTGATACTGGACGCAGCTAAGTCGGTGTTCGGCAAACTAGGCTATAGCAAAGCCACACTGGATGACATTGCCCATGCCATCGGACTCAAGAAACCCACGCTCTACTATTACTACAAGAGCAAAGAAGTGCTCTTTATCGAGGCTTTCTCGCAGGAGTGGAAAGACAGTCTGTACCGGATCAAGAAAATAGCCGAACAGGAAAAAGACCCCCGCGAGCGCTTGTTGCGTTACATCCGCTCATCGCTGCGCTACTATCAGGAAATCGTCACGCAGCACACCATCTCCATCCAAGTGCTCATCGAAACGCGCATCATGTTTCAGGAGCTTTTTAAGGAATCGCGTGCCAAGGAGACGAATTTCTACGCCTCCGTCATTAAAGAAGGTATAGCCAACGGCACTTTTATCGAGTGTGAAGCCGAGCGGGTGGGCTACTCTATCATGGTCGTCAAAGACCTGATCCAGTTCGAAGAGTTCCAGCGCGCCCAATTCCACAACCTGCCCTCCATCGACTTTGAGAAAATAGAGCGCGAGGTTCTCTATACCGTGAACCTGATTCTGGAAGGTATACGGGTGAGGGTGTAAGGAATAAAAAATGCCCCCAGGAAAGCAAACCGCTTGCATGGGGGCATCAGTATGTCTAAAGCCTGCTCAGGCTAATAAACGTATCAAAATAGGGTGTGGGGTTAGGCCGTTAACTACTCAGCCATGCTGTTGCCCTGACTGGCTTTGTACTCTTCCAGCTTTGCCTTCAGCGCATCCACATCGGCGTGGTGGCCTTTGGCTACTTCGGCAGCGTCGAGCTCTATGAGCATGTTCTGCATTTGCTTCAGGTAGGCGGTTTTGTCCTTTTTGAGGCAGCCTTTGTGGTTGTCTTTGCAGGTGCCGTCCTCGTCCATGGGCTTGAACATACCACCCTCTCCATAGATGAGCCACTGCGTGTTCAGGTCATGAAAATTCTTTACGATAGCCACTAACTCATCGAGCAGGTAATTTTTCCCTGACAGGATGTTGGCAAGCACTGCTTCATCGCTGCCCGTCATCTCGAGGAGCTGTGGCATTTCCAACTCTTTGATGCTGGTATAAAAACGGAACCTTTTGCCGATTTGCTGTATGTCAATAGCCATAGATAGAGATTTAGGAGTTGATTAAACTTGCTATACGTACCTATAACAGTTTCTGTATCAAAAAATTCCCTCAGATAATACTATGGCCAGTTGAGCTGATTCATTTCGGGTTCATAATCAGGAAGTTGCAAAGAGGTCTACTGCGAGTCCTCGGCCTGTAGTTGTCGCTCATAAAGCACCTTGTAGAGCCCCTGCTGCTGTATCAGCTCTTCGTGCGTACCGTGCTGCACGATCTCGCCATCATCCAGTACCAGGATCTTGTCGGCCAGTTTTACGGAAGATACTCTATGTGAAATGATAATAGAAGTGCGGTTGGCCATGATGCGGCGAAGGCTGTTGAGGATGGCGTTCTCCGTCTTGGTGTCCACGGCCGAGAGCGAGTCATCGAGGATCAAAATGCTTGGTTCCCGCACCAGCGCCCTGGCGATGGACACCCGCTGCTTCTGACCGCCGGAAAGCGTGATGCCCCGCTCACCCAGCTTGGTGTCGAACTGCTCGGGGAAGCGCATGATGTTCTCGTATACGTCGGCGTCTTTGGCGGACTGCACCATCTGCTCTTCCGTGATGCTCGGCAAACCAAAGCCGATGTTGTTGCGGATGGAGTCGGAGAAAAGGAACACATCCTGCGGGACGTAGCCGATCTGGCTGCGGAGGCTCTCTAAGTTATAGTCGCGCACATCCACCCCGTCAATCAAAATGCGGCCGCTGGTGACGTCGTACATGCGGGGTAGGAGCGTGGCAATCGTGCTTTTGCCCGAGCCTGTGTTGCCGATAACGGCCAGCGTTTCGCCGTGGTTGATGCGGAACGAGATGTTTTTCAGGGCGTGTATACCTGTGTCAGGGTATACAAAATCCACATTTTCGAACACGATGTCCCCCTCGATCGGCTTGCTGATGTTCGCGCGCGAAATGATGTCGTTTTTGGTGTTCAGGAACTCGTTGATGCGGGCTTGCGAAGCGGCGGCGCGCTGCACCAGGCTGGCCGTCCAGCCCAGCGAAGTAACAGGCCAGGTGAGCATGTTCACATAAATGATAAACTCGGCGATGTTACCGGTGGTAATGCTCCCGTTCATCACTTCCTGACCGCCAATGTATACCGTGATGATGGTACTCAGGCCCACCAGAAAAAGCACCAGCGGGAAAAAGAGCGAGTTCACGAAGTTGAGCTCCAGCGACTTATCCTTGTAATTATTGCTGGCTTTGGTGAAGTTGTTGTGCGAATCGTCTTCGCGCACAAAGGATTTGAGCACCCGTATACCTGAGAAAGCCTCCTGCACAAAGGTCGTTATACCTGAGAGGCTGCGCTGAATCTCGTCGGACTTTCGCTCAATGATGTTGTTGACGTAGTAAATGCTGATGGCCAGGATTGGCAGCGGAATCAGGGTATAGAGCGTAAGCTTCACGTTCACCGACAGCATGTACGGAATCACCATCAGAAACAGAATGACCAGGTTGAGGCCGTACATAATGGCCGGGCCAAGGTACATGCGCACCCGGCTCACGTCTTCGGAGATGCGCGACATCAGGTCGCCGGTGTTGTTTTTGCGGTAGAAACTGAGCGGCAGGCTCTGGTAGTGCTCGTAAATCTCGTTTTTGAGGTCGTTTTCGATCAGGCGGCTCATCACGATGATGGTCTGCCGCACGAAAAATAGGAAAAGGCCCCGCAGGAGCGCCATCACCAAGATCACCACCCCATACACCAGGATGCTGCTCGCGAAATTGTCGTACACCAACTCCTGCTGTTCCATGCCCCCATACAGGTTGTGCAGGTTGATGCCTTCTTTGATCAAATTGAAGGCATGGCGCACCACCTGGGCAGGCAGAATCTGGAAAAAGTTGGATATGATGATGAATACCAGCCCCCAGAAAAGGCGGTATTTATACTTGAGCAGATATTTATTGAGGTAGCGGAGTGATTTCACAGCAAGAATATGAAGCTCAGAGGCTTTTACGTAGAGTTATCAGGTTCAAATTGAATTAATCAAAAAAAGAATTAATTTTGCAGCATGAAACGGGAGGTACTTCCTTCCCGTCTACTACAAAGATAGGACAACCCTTAATTTAAATTCATAAATGGTCGAACTAAAAGAAGTTGAACTGAAGAAAGACGATTCTATCTTCGGTCAGATATCAGAGTATAACCATGAGAAAGTAGTTTTCTGCCACGACCACGAGACCGGTCTGAAAGCTATCATTGGTATCCACAATACGGTACTTGGCCCGGCACTGGGTGGTACCCGTATGTGGTCTTATGCTTCTGATGCTGAAGCGCTGAATGATGTGTTGCGTCTTTCGAGAGGTATGACCTATAAGGCTGCCATCTCCGGGCTGAACTTGGGTGGCGGTAAAGCCGTGATCATCGGCGATGCTAAAAAAGATAAATCAGAAGCCCTGATGCGCCGCTACGGTCGCTTTGTGAAGAACCTGAACGGTGCTTACATCACGGCCGAAGACGTAGGGACCACGACCAAAGATATGGAGTTCATCAAGATGGAAACAGATCATGTGGCCGGTCTTCCAGAATCGATGGGTGGTGGCGGAGACCCGTCTCCGGTAACGGCTTACGGTACCTACATGGGCATGAAAGCTGCTGCCAAGAAGGTGTATGGTTCTGACTCACTGGCAGGTAAGAAGATCTCTGTGCAGGGTGTTGGTCACGTAGGTGGCTACCTGGTAGAGTTGCTGGCGAAGGAAAACGCCCAGATTTTTATCACCGACATCTACGAAGACCGTCTGCGCGAGATTTCTGCCAAGTACAACGCAAAGGTAGTGGGCATGGACGAGATCTATGACCTGGATGTGGACATCTACTCGCCATGCGCGCTGGGTGGCACCATCAACGACGACACCCTGAACCGCCTGAAGTGCCAGGTGATTGCGGGCAGCGCCAACAACCAGCTGCGCGATGAGTCCATTCATGGCCCTGCGCTGATAGAAAAAGGCATCGCATACGCTCCGGACTTCCTGATCAATGCGGGTGGTCTGATCAACGTGTACTCTGAGCTGGTTGGCTACAACCGCGAAAGCGCTTATGCTCAGACAGAGCGTATCTACGGCTATACCCTGGATATCTTTGAGAAGGCTGAGAAAGAAGGCATCCATACGCAGCTAGCCGCTACCAAGATGGCAGAGCAGCGCATCAACGCCATTGGTAAAGTAAAGTCCACTTTCTAGGCTTTCCTTTTGATCTTATTCAAAACAAAAGTGCTGCATTAACCTGTGGCACTTTTGTTTTACTACATGCCATATTTATTAGCGCACAGGTTCGCCTTTGCGTATACCTTTACCAGCGGCAGCTATACCTGTCTGCTGCTTTTGGTGCCGCGGCACCGACTATAGTAAAACACATATCAACCAACACGTTCTTTAAAATACCATTATGCTCAACCGCAGAACACTTCGAATCAAGGCTATGCAAGCCATTTATGCCTACAAACAGGCCGAAGGTTCGGATTACCAGCTGGCACTTGACCAGATAGCAGAAGACTTCGCACCGGACCTGAACTCCATGGAGGTGCAGGACCGCAAGCTGCTTGAAGGCCGCAAACAGATTGCCCAGCTGCTCTTTAAGGAATGGCACGAAACGGGCCAGTTTGAAACAGAAGAGACCGGCAAGGAGATAATAGATGCGGTAAATAGAGCTGTTGTAACTTATAAGAACCTCACCAAAAAAGACTACAAGCAATACAGCAGCCAGATGATGAGTGCGGTGGAGCGCATCTACGATCACTACCTGGGCACCCTGCAGATTCTGGAGCTGATCAACGAGCTGGTAAAAGATGAGGAGGAGAAGAAGGAGAAACGTTTTACGGCCGCCACTGGCCCTGATGTCAAGCGCTTTCTGAACAACCGGGTAGCCCAACGCATCCTCACCAACAAGTCCTACCAGCAGCACATCATTCGTCGCAACATCAGCTGGGGCTCCGACATCAGCGAAATTCGCCTCGTTTACAAGAACATTCTGAAGCAGGACGAAGTGTTTCTGAACTACCTGGCACTGCCTGAGCCCACGCTCGAGGAGGACCTGGAAGTGGTGAAACATATTTTCAAAAACATTATTTTTAAAGAAAAAAACTTACAATCTTTGTTTGAAGAGCAGGATTTGAACTGGGTGGAGAACAAATCCATCGTGAAAAGCCTGGTCAACAAGACTGTAAAGATGTTTGGCGAAGAGACCGAAGAAGAGCCCGTATTGCTCGACCTTTCGGCTAACTGGGAAGACGACAAGGCCTTCTTTGAGGAGCTCTACCACCAAACCCTGCAGGATGATGAAAAGTACGAGGCCATGATTGCCGCAAGCGTGAAGAACTGGGATGTGGAGCGTGTGGCCCTGCTTGACAAGATCATCCTGAAGTTGGCGCTTTGCGAAATGCACATCTTCCGAAGCATACCCGTTAAAGTGACCATCAACGAATACATTGAGATCTCGAAGCTGTACAGCACGCCGAAAAGCAAGCAGTTTGTGAATGGCGTACTGGACAAGATGGCGCAGGAACTGACCACAAAAGGAGAAATCCGCAAGTCAGGCCGTGGTTTGATCGACAACAAATAAGGTATTGTCCGTCTTTACGCCCCATTATGCCGTAATAGGGAAAAACGACATACCTAATATATAAGTATAGAGATAATCCTATGAGTAAAACGAGCAATATCCTGTTTTTCGTTTCCGGAGCCGCTGTAGGAGCTGCAGCAGGCATCCTGTTTGCGCCAGAGAAAGGTAGAGAGACACGCAGCTGGCTGAGCTACCGCCTTGAGAAATACCGCGATACCCTGTCAGACCTGCTGGAAGAACTGGTGGAAGACCGCAACCGCGTAACATCAAGCGCAAAGTCCGAGGGGCAGCGTGTGATACAGGACGCAAAAGACAAGGCCGAGAAGCTGCTGGGCGATGTGGATTCACTTATCAACGAGATTAACAGCAGGAAAGAAATATAGACATGAGAGAGATTACACTGATTCCCGGCGACGGGATTGGACCAGAGATTACAGAAGCTGTTAAAGCCGTTTTCAGTGCCGCTAAGGTGCCCGTAACCTGGGAAGAGGAAAATGCAGGACAGACCACCTTCGACTCAATGGGTGAGCTGATCCCTTCAACCCTGATTGCCTCGCTTAAGAAAAACAAAGTGGCCCTGAAAGGCCCTATCACTACGCCGGTTGGCAAAGGTTTCAAGAGCATCAATGTGCAGCTGCGCCAGATGTTCGACCTGTACTCCAACGTACGCCCCGCCAAGACGACGCCAGGCGTGAACACCCGCTTCGATAACGTAAACCTGGTGCTGTTCCGTGAGAACACCGAAGGCCTGTACTCTGGCCTGGAGATGTTCGACGAGCGTCTGCAGATCTCTGACTCAGTAGCCCGTCTCACACGCGTTGGCTGCCGCAAGATTATCCGCGCTGCCTTTGAGTACGCCAACAAGCACAACTGCAAGAAGGTAACGGCGGTTCACAAAGCCAATATTCTGAAAAGCGCTGGCGCCCTGTTCCTGAGCGAAGCCAGCGAAATCTCAAAAGAATATCCGCACATCCAGTACGACGATAAGATCATCGACAACATGTGCATGCAGCTGGTGATCAAGCCAGAGCAGTTCGACGTGATCGTAACCACCAACCTGTTCGGCGATATCCTGTCTGACCTGTGCGCGGGTCTGGTAGGCGGTCTGGGCGTGGTATCCGGTGCCAACATCGGCAGCGACATGGCCATTTTCGAAGCCGTACACGGCTCTGCTCCTGATATTGCAGGCCAGGGCAAGGCAAACCCAACTGCGCTGCTGCGCTCCGCCATCATGATGCTCCACCACATCGACCTGAAAGATGAGGCAAACCGCATTGAGACGGCGCTGGACGCAACGCTTGCCAACAGAGAGCAGTGCACAGGCGACCTGGGTGGCAAAGCCAGCACCATGGAATTTGCACAACACATTATTGCGAAACTATAATCAAGCAAAAAGCTGTTTAACTGATATGAAAAAGAACTTCTTATTAGCCCTAGCGCTTGGCACTGCCATGACAGTGACCAGCTGCGACCAGAACAACACGACGGCATCGGAGGCAACTACTGCCGAAGCAACCGCACCTGCAGCACAGCCACAGGCAGTGGACAACCCGAACGTAGTGCCGACCAGCCAGGCGACAAGCACGGAGAACATGGCGGTGATGAGCTTCGAGACAACCGAGTATGATTTTGGTACTATTAAGGAAGGTGATGTAGTGGAGCATACCTTCAAATTCACCAACACAGGTAAGTCACCGCTGGTGATCGAGAGTGCTTCTGCTTCTTGCGGTTGTACTGCTCCTGACTGGACGAAGACTCCTGTTGCTCCTGGTGAAGAAGGTGAAGTGAAGGTTCGTTTCGATAGCCGCAACAAGCCTGGCCAGCAGTCTCCAACTGTAACGGTACGTGCCAACACAGAGCCTAACATTGTGCGTGTGTTCATGAAAGGCAACGTAACGTCATCAAGCATTCCAACTGCAGGCGCCGACGGCCCTGTGAAACTCAACTAAAAACACGCTCCAAAGAGCACAACCCTTTTTATGCAAACGATATTCCTACAAGCCGCACCAGACGGTGGCATGCTGCCACAGCTCCTGATGTTCGGCGCTATTATCCTTGTTTTCTATTTTTTCATGATCCGTCCGCAGCAGAAAAAGGCGAAGGACCAGAAAAAATTTCGTGAAGAGCTGACCAAAGGCATGCAGGTCGTGACAATAGGCGGACTGCATGGTCGTTTAACAGCTGTGAACGATGACACCGTAGAGATAGAAGTAGACAAAGGCGTGCGCCTTGTGTTTGAGAAATCTGCTATCTCGCTGGAAGCTACTGCTAAAGTGAAATAAGGATAAGACACCTTGTCGTTTGAGAAAGCCCGAAATATCATTTTATGGTTTGTAAGGCCATTTAAGCCCCAAACAGAGCACTACTGGCGAATTGTAGTGCTCTGTTTTGTGGCGGCCTCTACTTTCTGGCTGCTCAATGCCCTCAATAAAAGCTACTCTACACAGACCACCTACCCGGTGCGCTTTGTGTACAACGAACAGCGCCTGGTTCCAATCAGTCCGCTGCCTGAAGAGGTAGCGGTAAATGTTACCGGCCGGGGGTGGAAACTCCTCCGCAAAGCGCTTAGAGTAGAAGTACAGCCCGCAGAGGTCTACATCCGTAGCCTTCCCCGCAACAACTACCTGCTTGGCTCAGCCCTAAGACCTGCTCTGGTGAATGCCATGGACGGTCTGCAGCTTAACTTTGTTGTAACCGATACCCTCTTCTTTAACTTCAATGAGAATGTGACGCGCCGCATTCCACTGCAGCTCGATCCTGCTCAGAAAGTGACAGGCGAACGCCACGCCTTGCTGCGCCCTGTCCGCATCGACCCAGATTCCATTACCTTCCGCGGGCCATCCTCCATGGTCGATAGTTTGCCCAGCCCTTTTATTTTGCGCCTGCCGATCACCAACCTGACCGAGTCGGCTAAGATCGTAGTGCCTATCGAGTATGATAACAAGTCGCTTGTGAAGGCGGATATAACAGAAGCCACTGTTTCGGCAAGGATAAGGCCACTGCAGCAGCGCGAGCACCAGGTTGTGCCGGAGATGGTGAATGTGCCCTTGAATACCGAGGTAACCCTGCGTCCGCAAGTGGTCTTGATACGCTACCTCGCACTCGAGGATTCAGCGGCCGTCATCAACTCCGAGGCATTCAAGGCCATCGTGGACTTCTCCAGGTATAGCCGCCTCGACTCCACTGTGGCACCCGAACTTGTGCAGAAGCCTGCCGGCGCCCGCAACATCACGCTTTGGCCTGAGCGCATCAAAGCCGTCTTAAAAAAATAAAGAGGATGCTCAGGATAGGTATAACCGGTGGAATAGGCGTAGGCAAAACCATTGTGTGCCGCGTGTTTCAAGTGCTGGGTATACCTGTGTATGATGCCGACACCCGCGCCAAATGGGTGATGCAATACGACCTTGCACTGAAGCAGGAGCTGCAGGCAGCCTTCGGGCAGGAAACCTATACCTCAGAAGGACATCTGGACCGTGCCTATCTGGCATCAGTAGTCTTCAACAACCAGGAACGACTCGAAAGGCTAAATGCCCTGGTGCATCCGCACGTAGGTCTTGATTTTGAGCGCTGGGCTACGGCGAATGCCAACGCCCCTTATCTGATCAAGGAAGCCGCTCTGATGTTTGAGTCGGAGTCATGGCGGCAGATGGACGAGATCATTGTCGTGACCGCCCCGCTGGATGTGCGCCTCAAGCGCCTGCTCAAACGCGACCCGCACCGCACAGAGCCCGATATAAAAGCGATCATCAGCAAGCAGCTGAGCGAAGAGGAGAAAATAGCCCGGGCGCAGCACATTGTCTACAACGACGACCAACAGCTTATCATACCCCAGGTGCTGGCCCTGCACGAGCAATTCCTTTCCAAGTCAGGTATAGCTGAGTAGGGTTTTTTATGTATACCTGCGCCCTGCAGGTATAGCATGCCTATTTTTATGCTTATACCTGAAAGAATGCCCAAGGAATACAGAAGCGTTCTTTCTAATATTCTGTTTTCCTGAAACCCTTGTAGATAATCGCAAAGCATGAAGAGTCTTCTCCTTATACACCTCTCTCTTACATCAACCTTGGTAGCACATGCTCAATTGGATGAGAGCAAGGAAATCTATTTGGAAGCCCTGAACCAGTACACGCTTCAGATAGACTCTTTGTATGCTGGCAACAGGAATCATGAAGGCAATACAATCTATCTAGAGCTTCCTGGCTCCCTGGATGGCTTACCAAATAGCTTGAACGGATACCAGATAGTAGCTCTGACACGGGAAAACATAAAGCAGGTATACAGGTCTAATAATAACAGCCTGATTCATACAAAGTTGTTCCCAATGAAAGTTGAAAGGGGGAGAATAGTAGTCAGCTTCATACCCTATAGCGGGGTGAGGAAGTGGAACGGGAACCTGAATCTGTCTCTTGGTAATGGGGTGCAAATTTACTTTAAGCATGACTGCCAGAAAGAAAGCTTCGAGTATGAAAAAGTGGTCAGTTGGGGAATATAACTTCACATGACTACAGTCATGTCTAGGCTTCTCATACCTTATACTCCTTTGGATAACTTGATCTAATATGGGGAGGCGAATTTTAAGACCTTCTTAGCATAGGTATATTATATTCGAAATCAGACCGTTATACAAGAAGCTGGGGCGGGCTTTGCTTATTGAAGCTATAGCGCTTCAGAAAAGTATGGACATAAAAAAAGGACAACTTTGAAGTTGTCCTTTTGTGGGGCGTACTGGATTCGAACCAGTGACCCCCTGCTTGTAAGGCAGGTGCTCTGAACCAGCTGAGCTAACACCCCGTTTTATCGTTTCGTTGACCTGTTGTCCCCGTTTGATGATGCAAATATGGGGTGTTTTTTTGGAACTGCAAAACATCTGATAAAAAAATCTTAAAATTTTTTTTCGAGCCGCATCCTCTATTGTGCACGTGTGAATACTGCAGTACCTTTAGCTTTTGTAAGATGCTTAAAATCTGAACTTTCTCTTGGGACGAAAACGTGTTGTGAAAAAAGTGCTATTTTATGTCGCCCTGGCAGCGGTGGCGATCACAGGCATTTCGGCAGGGCTGGTGTATGCGTACCAAGATAAAATAATCGGGCTCTTTGTGGCCGAAGCCAACAAGCACATCACAACCAAGGTCGACGTCGGCAAAATTTCGCTATCCCTCTTCGATAAGTTTCCGCAGGTGGCCGTGGCGCTCAAGCAGGTAAACGTGCACGAAGGTATAGCGGACAGTGACTCGTCGCTGGCCCGGGCCGAGAAGCTGTATTTTACGTTCAGCGTGTTCGATATCATCCGCGGTAAGTACGATGTGAAGCAGCTATACCTGGAGAACGGCTCCATACACGTGCGCGTACTGAAAAACGGACAGGTCAACTACCATATCCTTGCGACTGATTCCACCAACTCGTCCGGTGATTTCGCCTTCCATCTGGAGAAGATCAACCTTAGCCAGGTCGCGCTGCGCTACACCGACCTGCAACTGAACCACTACATCGAAGCCGACGCGCAGCAACTGGTTGCCGCCATGGCGATCACCAACGATAAGATAGCCCTCGAAACGAAGGGGAACGCCACGATCAGCACCATCCGGATAGTGGAGAGTGAGTTCTTTAAGGGGAAGTCTGTCGCGCTGCATACCGCCCTGACAATAGACCGCACAGCGCGCACCATTGCCTTGCGACCCTCTGTTGTGCAGGTAGAAGGCGCTGCCTATGAAGTAGGCGGAAAGATCGCTTATGGCGGCACGACAGAGCTGAATTTACAGTTGCAGGGCAAGGACACCAACATACAGTCGCTGCTCTCGTTGCTGCCCCAGCATATTACGCGTGAGTACAGCCAGTACCGCAGCGAGGGGGACGTCTTCTTTGAAGGAACCGTAAAAGGCAAGGTATCCGGCAAGCAAAACCCCGAGGTGGCCTTTGAGTTTGGCGCCCGAAACGCTTCCTTCTTTCACCCTGACACCAAACAGAAGATCGAAGGCCTGCACCTGGACGGGTACTTTACAAATGGCAGCAGCAAGAGCGCTGCAACGTCGCTACTGGAAGTGAAGAACCTGAAAGGCGTGCTGAACAAGCGTCCTTTTGAGGGGAGTCTGACTTACCGTAATTTCGAGAATCCCTACCTGGCCTTTAGTGCCAAAGGCATGCTGGATGTGGGCTATGTGGTTAACCTGCTGCAGCTCGAGGAAGTGAAAAGCGGCAGCGGCCTGGCGGATGTGCACATCGCCTTTGCAGGTAACCTCAAAGAGTTCAAGGCCAGGCCGGGCAACAGCACGCTCAATACAAGCGGCGATATCACGCTGCACAACGTGATGCTGAACCTCAAGGAAATGCCGATGCCACTGAAGAGTCTGAATGGAAACTTCATTTTCAAGAAGAATGACGTAGCCGTGTCGGATTTCAAGGGCCAGCTGGGCGACTCAGACTTTGTACTGAACGGGATGTTTCGCAACGTGATGGCCTGGCTGCTGCTCGACAAGCAGCGTCTGCTCGTAGAGGCTGACTTCAGTAGCCAATACCTTAATTTTGATCAGTTGCTAAGCGAAGAGCTGAATACACCGGCTGACGCCAGACAGACCGGCAGTGCTGCCTATAAGTTCAACATCTCCCCCGATATTGCCTTCGACCTGGGCGCCACTATCCGGCAGGCTAAGTTCAGACGCTTCCGGGCGGAGCACATCAAAGGCGAGGTGAAGCTGCGCAACCAGATCGTGTCAACGCCTAACATCTCGTTTAACGCCATTGGGGGGGACTTCGCCGTGCGCGGAAATCTGGATGCACGCAACCGCGACCACATCAAGGTGAGCACGGCCACCAAGCTGAGCAACATGAGCGTCGACAGCCTGTTCTATGTTTTTGAGAACTTCGGGCAGAGCTTTATTTCGGATAAGCAGCTGCGGGGCAGACTGACCGCCAACATTGTATCGGACGTTTACTTCGATAGCCAGCTCAATACCAAAACGGACCTCATGCAGGCGGAGATTGCCGCCACGGTGCGCGACGGTCAGCTGATCAGCTTTGCCCCGATGCAGAAAATGTCGGCTTTCGTGAAGCGGTCAGAACTGGCGAACATGAAGTTTGCAGAGCTCAGCAATAACTTCTGGATACAGCAGCGCACCATCTTCATTCCGGAGATGGACATCCGCTCCAACCTGTCGGCTATACCTTCGGTGTCTATCTCCGGTACCCATACCTTCGACCAGGACATGGATTACCGCATCAAGCTGCCGCTTAGCAAAGGTGGCCGGCGTGACCGCGACAGCGTTTATGGGGTGGTGGCTGAGGATACAGATGCAGGGAACAGCTCGCTTTTCCTGACCCTGCGCGGCAAGGAGAGCGACTTTAAGCTGGCGTACGACAACGAGCGTGTGCGTGAGAAAATCAAGACCGACCTGAAGCAGGAAGGGCAGGAGCTGAAAGAGCTGCTACGCGGCAAAAAACCTGTGAAACAGGAAAAGAAAGTGGAGCTGCAGGAAGGCGAGTACTTCGACTTTTAGCAGGTCAGAAATAAAGCGGCTATACCTGATAAGGCCCTAAGCAGATCTACAGCATCAGGCAGGTATAGGGCAGGGGCTATGGGGTAGCAGGGGTTGTATTGTAAAAATTATATTTTACTTACATCCTTTGTTAACTAACGTTTACTGCGCAAAAGGAAGTGTTTGTTAAAAAAATGCTGTTTGTTGTATAACCTGCGTGGCGTTCGGTCGTTAGATAAAACAAAATTACAATAATGATTTGTATTTGTTTTTGGGTATAAATTTAATAGATGCTGTAAGGTTCCTTGGTAAGGTCCTATCTTGTTAAGGAATACGTTGCAGTTTGAAGATATAAGGGTGAAAAAAAAGCCGGAGTTTCTCCGGCTTTTTTATTTATATCTTAGCCCCGAGGGGACTTATACAGTGTTACAGCAACTGGCTGAGCGCTATTTCAAAAGAGGCCTTCGCGATCTCTGTTTTTGCCTGGTTCTTCGTGTGCGTCTTTTCCAGCGCCTCCCGGATAATGCGGGAGATGTCGTGGAAGATGGCATCGTCCGTGATCTCCACCTCGTTCTCCATCAGGTAGGCAAACACACGGGCCATGCCGCAGTTGGCGATAAAGTCAGGTATAACGGATATGTTGCGGTCGGCAAATTCACCGGTAGGGCCGAAGAATATCTCCGGGTCCTGGAACGGCACATTGGCCCCGCAGGAGATTACCTCCAGGCCGCTGGCGATCATTTGCTCGAGTTGGCCGCGCGTCACCAGGCGCGATGCGGCGGCAGGTATAAAGATTTCGGCAGGGAGCGACCAGATGCGGTTGTTCATCTCCTCGAATGGAATCAGGTTCTCTGCATAAAGCGTGTTGCCCTGCCGGCCCAGGAAAAGCTCCCTGATCTCTTCGAAAGAGAAGCCCTCTTCCCTGATCAGGCCGCCCGTCCGGTCGATGATGCCGACAATTCTGACGCCCTTGCCAGCCAGGTAAAAGGCCGCGGCGGCGCCTACGTTTCCCCAACCCTGTATGATGGCGCGCTTGCCTTCATACGAGCCGCCCCAAATGGTATAATAGTGACAAACAGCTTCGGCCACGCCGTAGCCCGTAATCATATCGGCTACCGTATACTTGCGGGCCGCAGCCGGGGTATAGGCCGGGTCTTCGATCACCTTGATCACGCCCTGGCGCAACTGGCCTATTTTGTTGATCTTCTGCGGCTCCGTGGCGTTAAAATGCCCGTTCACCACACCTTCCTGCGGGTGCCACAGGCCGTAGTCTTCCGTAATCGGGATCACTTCGTGTATCTCGTCCACATTCAGGTCGCCACCCGTGCCGTAGTAGCTCTTGAGCAGCGGAATAACCGCCTTGTACCAGCGCTCCAGCACACCGCGCTTTCGCGGGTCGGCCGGATCAAAGTTTATACCTGACTTGGCTCCGCCGATGGCAGGGCCCGACACGGTGAACTTCACTTCCATGGTTTTGGCCAATGACTCTACCTCACGCTTGTCCAGGCCTTTGCGCATGCGGGTGCCACCACCGGCCGCGCCACCGCGCAGCGAGTTGATCACCACCCAGCCTTCTGCCTCGGTCTCGGCATCCTTCCACTCAAATACTATCTCAGGGCGTTTATTCTCAAATTTTTCGAGAAGCTCTTTCATGGGTTTGTTTGTAGTTAAGGGTTTACAGACCGCAAAGGTACGAAATTAGCCCGGAGCGTACAGGGCTGTGAAATCTTATACCTATCCAGGCGTTTATATTGTACTGTGCTGGGAATGCACGTTGCGACACTGAATTTTCGGTGACCGGCTTAGCGTGTTGGACGTTTCACGGAGGAAAGCAATTAGGAGAGCGCTATATAGGAATCTATCAACATTAAGTATTTCATATATCCAATTTTAATTTTTATACGTACATGTACTCAATTCATCATTCAGGATGTATCTGACAAGGAGTGTGTTGTGTTATGGGAGCCTTCAGAAGAAAATTTTAAAATTCCTTTGGAGCTACATCAGCCAAATGTCGCGGTTGCCGTATATATCTTAATATGAATTGTATTGTTTAAATGTATGTAGAAACTGTTAGGTATAATTATTAATTATGAAAAGTTTGTTATCTAGAATTGAATCTAAGAAAATAGATAAGGCGGCAGCCATGCTGAAAGTATTGGCACACCCGAAGAGACTGGCGATAGTGGACTTGCTCGGCAAGGAGGATAAAATGACTGTTACGGAAATTTATAAGTATCTGGACCTGCCACAGGCTATTGCTTCCCAGCATTTGATTACGCTGAAGGACAAAGGGGTGCTGTCTTCCTTTAAGGTGGGCACCAAAATTTACTACTCCCTTGCCATTCCAAAGCTGATCGACGTGATCGATTGCCTGGAAGAATGCTGCATTGACATTTAGTGATCCGCCCAGGTGCTGAGGCACCGAGTATTACATTCATAGAAAAGCCAAAGGTCTCCGTTCCCTTCGTAAAATGAAGCAGACGGGGACCTTTGGCTTTTTTTATACTAAAAAAATCAGGCGGTTCACGAAGAACCGCGCAAAGTAGTTTCTTGTGCTGAGGCTTAGAGTAAAATCTTATCGCCTGTCTCTTTCTGCTTTTTTGTCTTCGCTTCCTTCTTGGTGGGGGCAGCTGCAGACTTTTCCTTCTTCATGGCCTTTTCAACCTCACGCTTCAGTATCTCGTGGCCTTCGTGGGTAGTGGCGGCAGAGAGTGCCACGGCATCGGTGCGGCGCACGACACGGGCGGAAGTAGAGGCCACGTGCGGCTTGGAAGTAGCAACCCACTTGGCGTCCGCATCTGCATAGGCATCCGCTGGCTTGTCGGCCACCATTCTATACTCTGACTTCTGGATCGGGGCAATGCCATCATTGGCAATGTCGCGCTCTGTCAGCATAAATGAGTGGCTGGTACAGGAGCTGAGTAGCAGAACAACAGTAATAAAGGATAGGAAAGTGGAGATGTTTTTCATTTTTACTGCACTAAGGGTGATAGGGTGGAATTTATTTGCTGCTGTTCTCGTAGCCTGGATCGGAATTCCTTCTGGTTAAAGCAAAAATCTTATTTGAATATTTATATGTGCAAAGATATGTATAAATATTTATATGTTGCAAGTTTAGACATAAAAAAAGCTGGCCTTTTTAGGGTCAGCTTTCTATTATTTAATGGTTTTGTTACTATTGGTGTGAGTCTGTCGGTTGCTTTTCCAGATCAAATAGGTCGTTCAGCAGATCGATCAGCGTTTCGGCTTCGCCGCGCTTGCAGGCCGCTTTCAGTTGCAGCACTGGCAGCTTGATCACTTTCTGCATCATCGACTTGGTGATGTTATCAACCAGCTTGGCTTCTTTCGGGCCGAGCTTTTTCATGAAGCGGGCCATTTCCTCCTGGCGGATCGACTCCAGGGCATTCTTCAGCTTGTTGATGGTAGGCGACACCATCATCTCCTTCGACCAGTCGTTAAACTGCTCGATCGACTCTTCGATGATAGCGCGTACCTTTGGCACGGAGTTGATGCGCTGCTGAAGTGCGGCCGATGCCTTGTTCTGTATCGTATCGATGTTGTAAACCAGCACGCCCGGCACGGCTTCTACCTCGGCTTCCACGCTGCGCGGCACAGACAGGTCGATGAAGAACTTGAATGTGAGCACGTTCAGGCGCTGGATCATTTCCTTGGTGAAGAAAGGCGTTTCGCGTGCCACCGACGAGACGATCACATCCGCCTCTTTCAAACCCTGCACGATATCCTCGAACGGCAGCACGGTCATACCGCACTCGTCCGCCAGGACCTGCGCCTTGGCCATGGTGCGGTTGGTGATGGTGACGTGCTGGTAACCCTTGTCTTTGAGGTGACGGCACACATCAGCGCCGATCTCGCCTACCCCCACCACCAGGATTTTGGGCTCAGCCACCACATCGGCAGTCAGTTCCTCAATCAACTCAATGGCGGCATAAGACGTAGAAGCGGCACCATCGCGGAAGGCAGTCTCCTGCACGACGCGCTTGTTGGTAAAGAAGATGGTGTGCATTAGGCGGTGCAGGAACGGACCGGCGGTTTCGTTGTCGGCCGCCCACTGGTACGACTGCTTCACCTGGTTGGTGATCTGCATATCGCCCACCACCTGCGACTCCAGCCCCATGCTCACCTCAAATAAATGCTGTACGGCATCGTTGTGCTCGTTGAGGATCGTAAAGTAGTCGAGGTATTGGGTGATGTTGTCGATGCCTTTGGTGATGCCGAGCAGCTTCACAATTTCGGTGCTATAGTCCACATCGGAGTTATAGTATACCTCGGTGCGGTTGCAGGTAGAGAGCACCAGTATGTCAGAAGCCTGAATAAAGCTCTTCAGCGTCTGAATAAATTGCCTGCATGAGTTCTCATCTAAGGCAATCAGTTCCCTGATATCCAGCGGCGCTTTCTTGTAAGACAGGCTGATTGCTTTAAAGTTCTGAAGCATAACGTTCGTTCGGAATACTAAAGTGCAAAATTACGGCTTTGCTTATTAAAAAGAAACTTCCTTGCCCTTATTAATTAATTTCTACTAATTTCAGATAATTTTCGCGCACCGCATGATTCCCATTTACGCCCAGAAAAACAGAATAAAGTTTCTTGTCGTTATTGTCGCGCTCTTTATCGGGGCGGTTACCATTACGTACACTAACGTATTGGTGAGCAAATTGTCTGAAAGAGAGCAGGAATTGGTGCAGCTATATGCCAAGGGGCTGCGTTACATGATCAATGCGCCCAGCGATGACAACATCGTTTTCATTGAAGAGGAAATCCTCTCATCTAACCACACCATACCTGTTATCCTGACAGACGAGAACGAGAACATTCTCGATTTCAAAAATATCAACCTGCCTGACAAAATTTCGGAGGAGCGCAAAAATGAACTGTTGCAGCGCGAGATTGCCCGCATGAAGGCACAGCACGCTCCCATCATCGTGCCTTGGGCGGAAGGTTCTGAGAACTACGTGTTCTACAAAGACTCGGACCTTCTTTCGCAACTGCGTTACTATCCCTACGTGCAGCTGATGGTGATCGCCTGCTTTGCCCTGATGGCGTATTTTGCTTTCAGCTACTCCCGCAAGGCCGAGCAAAACAGGGTATGGGTGGGGCTGGCCAAGGAAACCGCCCACCAGCTGGGCACGCCCCTTTCTTCCCTGATGGCCTGGTACGAGTACATGAAGTCCAGCCCGAAGTTCGAGAACGAGCCCATCACAGCTGAGCTCTGGAAAGACATCCGGCGCCTGGAGATCATCACGGAGCGCTTCTCCAACATCGGCTCAGTGCCGCTGCTGCGCGACGAAAACATTCTGCAGGTAACCGAAAATGCGATCGGCTACCTGCAAAACCGTATTTCGAGCAAGGTGGACTTTACGGTAGCGTCAAACTTTGCCCCCGAAATCACAGCCAAAGTGAACGTGCCGCTCTTTGACTGGGTGATTGAGAACATCTGCAAAAATGCGGTGGATGCGATGGAAGGCCGCGGCAGCATTAAACTACAGCTCTCGCTGCTGGGCAAAAGCCAGATAGCCCTGGATATCAGCGACACTGGCAAAGGTATACCGAAGAGCAAAATGGATTCAGTATTTTTGCCGGGCTTTACAACCAAAAAGAGGGGCTGGGGCCTGGGACTGGCGCTGGCCAAGCGCATCATCGACAACTACCACGAAGGCCGCCTCTACGTCAAGTCCTCCGAAGTCGGCAAAGGCACCACCTTCCGGATCGTGCTGAACAGGTGATTCTGAGTTATAAAGTTCGGAAGTTAGAAAAGTAGAAAGTTGAGTGTGTTATAGAGTTTGAGAGTAAAAGACTCTAGAATGTGGGAGACAACCGCATGAAGCGACGTTACATGGTAAGGTCGTTGGCAGGTATGGTAGTCAACCTCAGGTATAGCTGTAGGGACAGGCAGCAAACTGTCCGCTTTTATGTTGACGGCACCCTCACAGGTATAACTTTTATTAATCGCGGGAATAGCCGTCTTTTGTCCTTTGTCTAGTAATCTTTTGTCAAATAGTCATTCTAAGTGGTAGCAGTAGTCAGGTATAGCGATGGGCATAAGTCGGAGTGGGATGCTTTTGTGAAAGCCTCCAAGAACGGCACGTTCCTGTTTCTGCGTGACTACATGGCGTATCATGCCGACCGCTTCGAAGACCACTCATTGCTGTTCTACCAAAAAGGCAAGCTGGTGGCAGTGCTGCCGGCCAATGTAGCCAACAACGAGTTGCACTCGCATGCAGGGCTGAGCTACGGGGGGCTGGTGAGCGGCCGGAAAATGAAAAGTCCGCTGATGCTGCAGGTGTTTGAGGCCCTGGTCAGGTATAGCCGGGAGCAGTATTTCAAGGCGCTTTATTACAAAGCCATCCCGCACATCTACCACCAACTACCAGCCGAAGAAGACCTCTATGCCCTATTCAGGTATGGAGCCGCTCTATACCGCCGGGATGTGAACTCCGTAGTTGACCTGGGGCAGCCAGCCAGGTATAGCAAAGACCGCCGCTGGCGCCTCTCGCAGGGCAGGCAGCAGAAGTGGCAGGTGCAGCAGTCAGAAGATTATGCTGGTTTTATGCAGCTTGTAGCGACAAAGCTTGAAAGCAGGCATAGGCTACAACCGGTGCATTCAGCAGAGGAAGTCGGGAGGCTGGCCCAGTTATTTCCTGAGAACGTCAGCCTTTATACAATTTCACAGGAGGGTAAGCTGCTGACGGGCGCTCTGGTATACGAAACCGCTACCGTGGCCCACTGCCAGTACATCGGCGCGAACAGTAGGGCGCAGGAAGAAGGGGCCGCTTATGTGCTGGTTGACCACCTGATCCGCCAGGTATACCCACACAAAAAATACTTCAGCTTCGGCATTTCCACAGAGCAGCAGGGCCTATACCTGAACGAGGGCCTGGTGAAGTATAAGGAGAGTTACGGCGCCCGCACCCTGGTGCACGACTTTTACAGACTGGACTTTTAGCTTTCCAGGTAATAAGTCGCCTTGTTTTAGTCTATTCCAAATCAAGCTGTCGGCCTTCGGCTTTGGCCTTTTCATCGAGCTTGGTGCCAACAGCTATACCTATACCTATTCCAATCGGCAAGCCCAACCCAATGAAGGCGAAATTCTTCAATGCCAGGGAAAACACGACCCCAAATGGCAAGCCGAATGCCGACATACCCAGTGCCATCCACAGTTTCAGATGATGTTTTTGGGGAACCAGGTTTAATTGCTTTTCCACAAGCCTCAGGATAGAGCGCCGGCTTTCTTTCAGTCTGGCAGCACACTGCTTGTCAGGAATATCCAGGCTGTTGAGCGGCTCCAGCTGCTGCGTAATGGTAGCGGCTATACCTTCCGGTATGGCTTTGCTGTTCAGCCCATCGATCAATTGTTGCATGCGGTCAAACTCCTCTGCCAGTTTTTTAGACTGTGCTATACCTTTTCCTGGTTGCAGTTTTGGGATCATAAACGCTTTGCTTAGGTAAGTTCTGCGACTGCTTCAGCGCGTATGGACTCAGGTTCGTTTTTCTTTCCAATCAGCTTGATGATGCCCCACAGCACGGCAATTCCGATAAGGTATACCAGAAACCAGTGCACCCCCCAGCTTGAGAGTGAGGTGCAAACTAAGTTGGCTACCAGCGCCACCGTAATGGCATAAGGCAGCTGCGTTTTTACGTGGTCGATGTGGTTGCAGCCCGAGGCGAGCGAACTGAGAATGGTGGTGTCGGAAATAGGGGAGCAGTGGTCGCCGAACACGGCTCCGGCCAGCACCACCGATATCACGTTGTACATGATCGGCATCGTTTCCTCCACACTCATGCCGTGCTGCTGACTCACATACCAGGTGGCAGGCAGCATCAGCGGGTATAGAATGGCCATGGTGCCCCAGCTCGATCCGGTAGAAAAGGCGATGATGCCAGCCAGGAAAAAGGTGATCTCAGGGAGCCAGCGCGGCGAAACGTTGCCTGAGAAGAGCGAGGTCAGGTACTCGGCCGTGTAAAGCTCTTTGGTAACCTGTGCCAGCGACCAGGCCAGCACCAAGATCAGCATGGCCGGCAGCATCGTTTTAAAGCCCGTCACCAGCGACTCCATCGTTTCGTAGATGCTCATGATGCGCTGGCTCACCGTAAGGGCTATCGCCACAACCACCCCTGAAAGTGATGCCCAGATGAGCGCGGTATAGGAGTTGGAGTCACCGATTGTCATGGAGAGCTTGCGGAAGAAACCGATGCCTGTATCAGCCCACGTTTCAGGGTTGTACCCTGTGAAAAGCAGGCCCATGACGGTTCCGAAGACAACGACCAGCACCGGTATCAGCGCATTGAAAGCGCGGCTGCGGTCAGGGTCGATGGCCTCGAACTCGGCCATTTCCAGGTGCTGGCGGGCGTCGCTGCGGCTGTCGGGGCGGTGGTTGCTCACGGCGCCTGTTGTACGGGCGCGCCGCTCGGCTTTGTGCATCAGACCGTAGTCGCGGTTCATCCAGATCAGCATCAGCATAAATACCAGCGTGAGGACCGGGTAGTAGGCATACTGCAGGGAGTTTAAAAACATGGAATAAGCGCCTTCCTCTATACCCAGTGTGACAGTGGCATCCTTGATATAGCCCAGCTCAGCGCCGATCCAGGTGGTCACAAAAGCGATGGCGGCCACAGGAGCCGCGGTGCTGTCCACGATGTAGGCCAGTTTTTCACGCGACACGCGGTGCTTGTCGGTAACGGGGCGCATGGTGTTGCCCACGATCAGGGAATTGGCGTAATCGTCAAAAAAGATGGCAATACCCAAAACCCATGTCACCAGCTGCGAGCTCCGGGCAGAGCGTGCGTAGCGCGAGAGCTTGTTCACGACGCCTGCCATGCCCCCGTTTCTGGAGATGATGGCCACCATACCGCCAATCAGCATCGAGAAAATGACGACGGAAATATGATCCGGATCGGTGAGGGCACCAATAAGATAGGTGTCGGCCACAGCCAACAGGCTGGTGAAAAATGCCTTCAGGGAGAGGCCGTAGATGACAAAGCCTCCTACCCATATACCTGCAAAAAGCGATAGCAGCACCTCCCTGAAGATAAGAGCCAGGATGATGGCGATCAGTGGAGGCAGTATGGAGAGCCACATCGGGAAGTGGCGCACGCCGTGCTCGGCCTCGGCATCGAGGCGGTAGAGGCGGGCTATGGTATGGGTGCCGATGTTGGCGCTCACCTGTACCAGGTTAGCCCTTTGAGGTATAGAGAAGCGGGCCTCGCCTTCGGTAAAGCTGATTTCCTGCAAGTCGCCGTTGATGCGCACCGGCAGCGGGCCGCTATACCTGACCAGGTTGCCCGACTCGTTGGTGGCGCGCAGCGTAAAAGCCGTGTCGTTCACGGCCTGCAGCTTGAGTTCCTCTATGGCGAGTTCTGAACTGTCTTCCTGTGCCATTGCCTGAAATGAGAGAAGGATCAGCAGCGCAAGACTCAAAAGGGTCTGTAATAACCTCATATGGTGGTTGGGTCGGTTCTTGTAAACCCTTAAATAAGTAAATTATCGAGAGATTAGAAAATTCTGATATTGTCATACCCTGCCGGGATAAAATAAAACAGCCTCTGCCAGGGTATGACAGAGGCTGCTGAGGAAGGAATCGCCTTATTGATTCTCAGAAATTACTTTGCCCGGTTCACAATAAACACCCCCGCCAGAATGATAACCATGCCCACGTAGTGCCAAAGTTGAATTTCCTCCCCGTCCAAAACGCCCCACATAAGCGCCACCACAGGTATAAGGTAGGTGGTGGAGCTGGCAAACAGGGTGGTAGAGATATGGATCAGTTTGTTGAAGAGCACCAGGGCAATGGCGGTGCTGAACACGGCCAGTATCGCGATGTACATGAGCGCTTCCCAGGCACCAGGCACATGATGCAGTTTGTGCCAGAAATCGGTCGTGAACAGGTATACGAGCGCCACAGGACCCACCGTGAGCAGCGCCAGACTGGAGACAGCAATAGCCTTCATGCCGTGCAGGCGGAATTTGATGAGGTTGGCGCTGATACCGTAGAAAATGGTGGCCAGCACAATGTACAGCCCATAGTACATGTTGTCGAGCTCGGCGTTGCCATTGCCCGAGAATATGAGAATGGCAGTGCCCGCTATACCTACCACGATGCCGAGCATGCGCATCCAGGTAATGGACTGGCCAAACAGGGCGGCACCTACCAGCAGCGTGAACAGGGCTGTGAGTGAGTTGAGTACTCCGGCCAGCCCACTGGCCAGGCGCGTCTCAGCGATGGCAAACAGAAAAGCCGGCAGGAAGTTGCCGAGAAGCCCGCTGCCCAGCAGAAACTTCCAGCGGTGTGGCTCCACCTTGCGCACATTCTTGATAGCAAAAGGCAGCAAGGCGGCGCAGGCGATGACCATGCGCAGCGCCCCCAGTTCATCCGATGAGTAAACGACCAGGCCTTTTTTGATCAGTATAAAGGATGTTCCCCAGATCAGGGCCAGTATGATGACCAGAATCCAGGCAATAGTAGGTGTGCCTGTTTGCTGCTGTGGGGGAGAGGGGATAGTTTTGATAAGTTAAATTAAGTTAGAAAGTTAAAAAAGTAGAAAGTTAGAATTCGCCTCTTCTGGTAAGTCATCATTCGAACCATCTGCAAAGATAAAAGGAGTTGAAGTCTCAACACGTATGCCGATACCCCAACTCCTCAAAAACTTTCTGACTTTCTTCTTTTTTAACTTTCTAAATCACTACGCTTCCTCATACGCCATGGTATGGGCGATCTCGTCCAGCGTGTCGTAGATTTCCTGGATGTCCTCGGATTGCACCAGCTTCATGCGCAGGGGCTTGAAGTGAGGAAGACCGCGGAAGTAGTTGGTGTAGTGGCGGCGCATCTCGAAAATACCCAGCTTGTCGCCCTTCCACTCCAGCGAGTGTGTGAAGTGCTGGCGGCATACCTCTACACGTTCCTCTAAAGTTGGAGCTGGTAAAACTTCGCCGGTCGCCATGAAGTGCTTGATCTCGTTGAAGATCCAGGGATGACCGATGCTGGCGCGGCCGATCATAATGCCGTCCACGCCATACCTGTTGCGGTACTCCAGCGCCTTCTGCGGCGAGTCGATGTCGCCGTTACCGAAGATGGGGATTTGCATGCGCGGGTTGTTCTTCACCTCCGCAATCAGGGTCCAGTCGGCCTCGCCTTTGTACATCTGCACGCGGGTGCGGCCGTGTATACTCAGCGCTTTTATACCGATATCCTGCAGTCTTTCAGCCGTCTCCACGATGTATTTTGTGTCTTCGTCCCAGCCCAGTCGCGTTTTCACGGTCACGGGCAGGTGCGTGGCTTTCACGATCTCCTCGGTCATCTTCACCATCTTAGGTACGTCGCGCAACAGTGCGGCGCCAGCCCCTTTGCAGGCTACGTTCTTCACGGGGCAGCCGTAGTTAATGTCGATGAGGTCAGGTCCGGCCTGCGACGACACGATGGCGGCCTCGCGCATCGAGTCGATGTCGGAGCCGAAGATCTGGATGCCGATGGGTCGCTCGTAGTCAAAAATGTCGAGTTTTTGCACACTTTTGGCGGCGTCACGTATCAGTCCCTCAGAAGAGATGAACTCGGTGTACATCAGGTCTGCTCCGTTGGCTTTGCACACTTTTCGGAAAGGCGGGTCGCTCACGTCCTCCATCGGTGCCAGCAGCAGCGGAAACTCGCCCAGTTCTATGTTCGCTATCTTTACCAAAGCAAAAGTTAAAATTTCACGTAAATTTACGTCAATTAAACCTAATCTTCTCTATGAAAGGTTTCATCTCCGAAGACCGACACCCATTTTTAGTGCTGCTGCTGTTGCTGGCATTCATGCTGGGCGGCTATTTTGTGGCCAGTTTTATCTACCTGGCGCTGGTAACCACGGTGCTCGGAATAGAGGTGATGGACCTGACCAACCTGCTGGCCAACCCGACGGAGCATCCGGAAGCGGCCGATGCGCTCCTGCTCTTTCAGGGCCTGGTGCAGTTCTGCTCTTTTGTGCTGGCGCCGCTGCTGATGCTGCGCCTGGCAAAGGTGAACATCGGCCATTACCTGAACTGGAAAAAGCTGCCTTTGCCCACCTTGCTGCTGCTGGCGGGGTTTCTGATCATCTTCATCATGCCAGCCAATTCGCTCATCATCAACTGGAACGCCGAGCTCGGTTTGCCGGACTTCATGCGGGGTTTTGAGGAGTGGGCGCGTGCCAAGGAGGACGAACTGGCCGAACTGACCAAGCTGATCGCCAATTTCGGGACGTTTCCGCGCCTGCTGATGGGACTGCTAGTGATAGCCGTTATACCTGCCATCGGCGAGGAGCTGGTGTTCCGGGGCGTGCTGCAACGGCAGGTGCACCGCTGGTCGGGCAATGCGCACGTAGCCGTATGGGTGGCGGCGATCATCTTCTCGGCCATACACGTGCAGTTCTTCGGTTTTGTGCCGCGCGTACTGCTGGGCGCTTTGTTCGGCTACCTATACCTGTGGTCGGGCAATATCTGGGTGCCGATCATCGCGCACTTCTTCAACAACGGCTTCACAGTAGTGCTGCTATACCTGCAGCAAACGGGCGCCATTGACTTCAATATCGAGTCGACGGAGCCGATGCCGGTCATGACCATTCTGATATCGGCGGTGCTGAGTGCGGCCGTAATCTATTACCTTTACAAGCAGTTTATGCAAACGCCCACACGCCCCGAAAGCATAGCCGAAGCCGCAGGAGAGCGTCAAAACAGTTAAATCCAGACAAATCACCCGGCTGATGCTGCCGGCAACCCATATCGCATGAGCACCAAGCTATCTGCCCTTAGTAATTTACAGCAACGCCTTATTGTCGGAGTATTGGGGGCCGCCCTATTCATCGGCGGTATCATCTTCAGCGAGTGGACCTTCTTCATCCTGTTCCTGGGGCTTACCGTGCTGGGCACGCTGGAGTTTTACAGACTGGCGGGTGCAGCCGGTATAAAGGCCAACAAGGTATACGGCACCCTGCTGGCGGCTGGTATCTTCATCTTCGTTTTCATGTTCGAGCAAGCAGACGCCCCGGCCGAGCTGCTATACCTTATCCTGCCAGCGCTGTTCCTGATGTTTGTGTTGGAACTGTACCGCAAGCAACCGCAACCGTTCACGAACATCGCCTTTACCTTACTGGGCGTGCTTTACATCGCCGTGCCGTTCTCGCTGCTCCAGCTGCTGGGCTACCTGCAGGGGGAGTACCGCTGGCAGCCCATCCTGGGGCTGCTGCTGCTGATCTGGTCGTCGGACACGGGCGCCTACATTGCAGGCAAAAACTTCGGCAAAAACAAACTCTTCGAGCGCATCTCCCCCGGCAAAACCTGGGAAGGCTGGATGGGCGGCACGATCCTGACCATCCTTGTTGGCTGGGTGCTGTCTCTGTTCTTCCTCGATCTGGCGCTCTACCAGTGGATAGGCATAGCGATCATCGTGTCGGTTTTCGGCGTGCTGGGCGATCTGGTGGAGTCCCTGCTCAAGCGGAGCCTGGGTGTAAAGGATTCGGGCACGCTGCTGCCTGGCCACGGCGGCATCCTGGACCGCTTCGACAGCCTGGTGCTGGCCGTTCCGTTCATCGTCGCATTCCTTAAGATTTTCTAATTTATTGTTGATAAAGGTGTAGGTGTGAGTATGTAATAATTACATAACTTTACCACCATAATTGTTAACCACCGATAAAATCAAGCTTAAAAATAATGTTATACAAAGAGCCAGCACCGATAAAGGACAGGGAGAACCCATTTGAATCGATGATGTCGCGTTTCAACATCGCGGCAGAGATACTGGGGTTGGATGAGGAAGTTTACAACGTACTCAAGACGCCAACGCGCCAGGTGATCGTAAACGTACCTGTTACAATGGACGATGGAAAAGTACGCGTATTTGAAGGTTACCGTGTTATTCACTCCACCATCCTGGGCCCGTCCAAAGGTGGTGTGCGCTTTGCGCCGGATGTGTTCCTGGACGAGGTGAAGGCCCTGGCCGCCTGGATGACCTGGAAGTGCGCCGTGGTGGACATCCCGTACGGTGGCGCCAAAGGGGGCGTTATCTGCGATCCTTTCTCGATGTCTGCCGGTGAAATGGAGCGTTTGACCAGAGCCTATACCCAGGCGCTGGTGGATACCTTCGGCCCGGACCAGGATATTCCTGCGCCTGACATGGGTACCGGTCCGCGCGAAATGGCCTGGCTGATGGACGAATACTCCCGAATGAAAGGCTCCACCATACACGCGGTAGTAACGGGCAAGCCCCTTGTGCTGGGCGGTTCGCTTGGCCGTGTAGAGGCAACCGGTCGTGGTGTGATGGTGTCGGCAATGGCGGCTATGGACAAACTGGGCATGGACCCGGCCAAATCAACAGCCGTGATACAGGGCTTCGGCAACGTGGGCGCCTGGGCTGCCAAGCTGATGTCGGAGCGTGGTGTGAAGATCCTTGGTGTGAGCGACGTGAGCGGTGCCTACTGGAACGACAACGGCATCGACATCGAAGAGGCGATTGAATACAAGAACAACAATAAAGGCCGACTGGAGGGCTACGAGAACGCCGAGAAAATCAGCAACGACGAGCTGCTGGTTTCTAAAGTGGACGTGCTGGTACCTGCCGCTGTGGAAGACGTGATCACGATCAAGAACGTGGACCAGATACAGGCTCGCCTGATCGTGGAAGGTGCCAATGGCCCTACTTCCTACAAAGCCGACAACATCATCAACGAGAAGGGCATTATGGTGGTGCCGGACATTCTGGCCAACTCCGGTGGTGTAACGGTGTCGTACTTCGAGTGGGTGCAGAACCGCATGGGCTTTAAGTGGACGCTGGACCGTGTGAACGAACGTGCTGAGCGCATCATGAATGAGTCGTTTGAGCGCGTGTACGCCGCTTCGCAGAAGTACAACGTGCCGATGCGTATTGCTGCCTACATTGTGGCGATTGACAAGGTGGCCATGACGTATAAGTACCGCGGCGGCTTCTAAGCGAAGATTTTTAGTAAAATAATCGAAAGATTATATAATTTTGGAACAGATAATAGCCCATCTACTGAACTGGATGGGCTATTATAACTTATAAAGGACCTGTAGCATTTAGTTTTCACGGATGAAAATTCATAAAGAAGGAAGAAGGATTCTATTTTTTACACTGTTGATTTTGGTGGTACTCAACCTGTTGCTGTACCATTTCAACGCTGACAACAATACCTTCAACAAGATTTTCTCCGGTGTTTCGGTAGTGCTCTTCCTGCTCATTCTGCAGTTTTTCCGCAGCCCCTACCGCAACCTGTTATTGCACGAAGACCTGATCGTGGCGCCTGCCGACGGCAAAGTGGTGGTGATCGAGGAGGTAGAGGAGACCGAATACTTCAAAGACAAGCGCAAGCAGATCTCGATTTTCATGTCGCCGATCAACGTGCACATCACGCGTAACCCGGTTTCGGGTATCGTGAGCTACTTCAAATATCACCCGGGCAACTACTTTGTGGCCTGGCACCCGAAGTCGAGCACACAAAACGAGCGCACGACGGTAGTAGTAGAATCTACTGCCGGGCCGGAGGTGCTCTTCCGCCAGATTGCCGGAGCCATGGCGCGCCGCATCGTGTGGTATGTGAACGAGGGCGATGAGGTAAGCCAGGGCGAGGAGTTCGGTTTCATCAAGTTCGGCTCGCGCGTGGACATCTTCCTGCCGCTTGACACGGAAGTGAAAGTGGAGCTCGGACAGAAAACCAAAGGCGGCCAGACCGTCATTGCCCAGCTCAAGACCGAAACCCCAACCTTCTTCGGATAAGATCAATAACCAGTTTACAAGCAAAGACATAAAAAGGCCCTGCCAGAGACGATCTCCGGCAGGGCCTTTTTGCTGATAGGCTATACCTGAGCGGGACCGCTCATAAATTTATGGAGCCGTTCGGAGGCAAGTTTGAAGTTTAAACATTAAATTGCGGTATGAAATTGCAGCCGTCGAGCTGGCGACTAACATTCTTCCTTGAAAAGCGTTAGGACAAAAGCATGATGACGGCGCCAATTGCACCTATGAGAAATTTTTATTTCCTGTTACTTTTACTGAGTCTGGCTATACTTCCGGCCTGCGAAGAGTTGTTCGAATACCATCCGAATCAGATAATACTAAACGAAGACGAGCGTAACCTTACCGCACGCAACCTGGCCCGATTGCAAAACCAGCAGCCCGGCGATACGCTGCACCTGCTCGTGATGGGCGACACCCAGCGCTTCTATGACGCGGCCAGCGCCTTTGTCGACAAAGCCAATACTTTCCCCTACATCGACTTAGTCATTCACCAGGGCGATATTTCTGATTTCGGCATGTCGCAGGAATTCCGGTGGGTGCATGATATCATGAAAGGGCTGAAGTGGCCCTACCTGACGGTAGTCGGCAACCACGACCTGCTGGCCAACGGGCGCAAGGTATACCAGCAGATGTACGGCGACTTTAACTACAGCTTCGACTACGGCCACACCCGCTTTGTATTCATCGACACCAACAGCATGGAGTACAACTACAACGGCAAAGTGCCTGACATCGACTGGATGGGCAGGCAACTACTCCACCAGCAGGGTGACACGTGGCAGCAGGCCATTGCGGTGTCGCATATACCACCTTACGACAACGATTTTGACAAGAATCTGGAAAGGGCCTTCCACAGCACGTTGAAGGATAGTGAGCGGGTACAACTGAGTTTGCATGGGCATATTCATAGCTTCAGAGCTGACTTCCGCTACGATTCTACCCTGCTATACCTGGCTACCTCCACTGTGAAGCAGCGCGAATTCACGCACCTGAGGGTATGGGAGGGAGGCTACGATTATAAGCGGATTGCCTACTGACATGGAGCGGATCTTTGTCATAGCGCTTGTTAGCCTGCTGCTACTGCTTAGCCCTCAGGCATCGCACAGCCAGGAAACGCCATTTTCGCCGTACCATGCCAAGGTGCAGTATGCGGGCAGCATTGGGTTTGCATCGGTAGGTATAGGGCGGAGCTTCTTTCACGAGAAGCTGGAGACGGACTTGTTTATAGGCTACCTGCCGGAGAAAATTGGCGGAGACCACATCTGGACGGCCGCACTTAAGGCCACAGCCATACCTTTCAAAGCTATACCTGTCAGGTCGCTGGACTGGCAGCCGTTGCGCACAGGATTGCAGCTGGGCTATACCTTCGGGGAGCAGTACTTTATTGTGGAACCACGCGATAAATACGAGAGAGGCTATTACGGATTCCCGACGGCGCTGCACCTATTCCTGACCTTGGGTGGCCAGGTGGATTTTACCCGTGTGGAGAAGCTGCAACGGTTCGGGTTGTACTATGAGGTGAACTCCAGCGCAGAGTACCTCATCTCATACATTCAGAACCCAAAATACCTGAGTCCGGGCAAGATCTTTAACCTGGCGCTGGGGGTACGGTTGAGATTATAGACGTGGAACTACTTTAACACATCAAGTTAAAAGGAATGGCCTTCCCCCGAAGCAGAGAGAAGGCCATTCCTTTTGGCAACAATGAATTTTAATACCAGCTTTCCACCAGCTTCATCAGCTGCTCGAGGTATTGCTGGTCTACTTCGTCAAAGTCGTTGAGCTTGTCGCTGTCCACGTCCAGCACGAGTTTCACCTCTCCGTCCTTTATCACCGGTATCACGATCTCAGACTTGGAGTCGCTGCTGCAGGCGATGTGACCCGGGAAAGCCTCCACATCCGGCACCAGGATGGTTTCGCGGCGGGTATAGCAGGCACCGCATACGCCCTTGTGATAAGGGATACGGGTGCAGGCCACCGGCCCCTGGAACGGACCCAGCACCAGCTGGCCCTCTTTGTTGAAGTACACGCCCACCCAGAAGAAGCCCATACCCTGACGCAGGGCGGCCATCATGTTGGAGAGGTTGGCGATCAGGTCGGTTTCGCCGGTTACGAGTGCCTCGATCTGCGGTATGAGTGACTTGTATTTTTCTTCTTTTGTTAGATTCTGGTCTACTATAAGTGATTCAGCCATAAGGAGTAAGGTATAGGTATAAGTGCGCGGCGGAGATAATCTATACCTGATTAACGGGATAGCACTCCTGCGCAGGGTTTAAAAGTTAAGTTCTGAAATACTGTTACGGTAATGCAAAAGCCTGTCTGTGCCAGCGGACTGCACTTCGAGCAATTGGCTGTGCGCCATACCCGGAGCCGGCGTGCCATCGCGCAGCACACAAGTCTGGCTCTTGAAACAGATCGCTTCGTCCCACAGGTTTTCCTTCAACAGACTTTTGATCAGGTAAGTGCCACCTTCCACCAGCAGCGACAATACCTGGCGTCGGTGCAGGTCCTGCAGCAGCTGAGGTAGCAGCGGCTCATCTTCGCGGAGCTGCACATAAGCCAGGTGCTCGTGCTGCTGCTCTTTTTGCTGGTAGGTATACACCACGGTTGGCAGGGTTTTGTCGAACAAATGCAGGTGTCCGGGCAGTTGCAGTTGGCGGTCGATGACCACGCGCAGTGGACTGTGTCCGGGCCAGAAGCGGGTGTCGAGGCGGGGGTTGTCGCAGGCGGCTGTGTGGCTGCCCACCATGATGGCCTGCTCCTCGGAGCGCCACTTGTGCACGAGCCTGCGCGAGAGCGGTCCGCTGATCTGCACCTGCTGGTTGTTGGGTCCGCTGATAAACCCGTCAGCCGACTCGGCCCATTTCAGCAGGATGTAAGGCCGCTTCTGAGTATGGAAAGTAAAGAAGCGCTTGTTCAGTTCCAGTCCTTCGCTTTCCAGTACACCCACTTTTACCCGTGCTCCCGCTTCAAACAGCTTCCTGATGCCGCGTCCGGCTACTTTGGGGTTAGGGTCTGTGTTGCAAACCACCACATCGCGCACGCCGCTGCTGATCAGCAAATCGGCACAAGGCGGCGTTTTGCCAAAGTGCGAGCAAGGCTCCAGGGTGACATATACCCGGCTTTTGGGCAGCAGGCTTTTGTTCTGCACACTGGCAATGGCATTGACTTCAGCATGCGGCCCACCAAACACGCGGTGCCAGCCCTCCCCGATAATACGCCCCTCGTGCACCACCACACAGCCCACCATCGGGTTGGGGTAGGTATAGCCACTGCCCAGCCTGGCCAGTTCCAGTGCACGCCGCATGTACAGTTCGTCAGTCAAGTTTAAGAAGTTAGAAAGGCGAAAGTTAAAAAGTTAGAAAGTTAAAAGAATAGGATCTTATGATATTAAGTTTTGGCGCTATACCTGGTTGTATTATAGTGTCTAGGTATAGGCGGTTTTATACTTAAAAGGCTTACTTCCTTTGTCTAAAGTTCTTTCGTCCGGGTACTTATACGCAATAAAATTTTACTTTTGCAAAGGTACCTAAAATCACACAAAACCTATACCTGTGGCCACCATACAGCAAACATCTCAACACATCCGCGAAAACATACAGGAGGCTTTCCCTGAACCGGAGGCCGGCGCCATCGCACAGTTGGTACTGGAGCATGTGCTCCGGAAAAGCCGCATGCAGCTGAGCCTGGCCCAGCAGGAAGAACTGGAGCCGGAGCAGGAGGCGCAGGTGCAACAGGCGGTGGAGCGGTTAAAAAAGCAGGAACCGGTGCAGTACGTGCTCGGCACCGCCCACTTCTACGGCCTCGATCTGCAGGTGGACGAACGCGTGCTGATACCCCGCCCCGAAACAGAGGAGTTGGTGGAGCTGGTAGTGCGCGAACACCAGGGACGCAGCGGTTTGCAGGTGCTCGACATCTGCACCGGCAGCGGCTGCATCCCTTTGGCGCTGGCCGCTCATCTACTGACCGATAGGGTATACGGGCTGGAAGTTTCGGAAGGAGCGCTAAAGGTAGCCCGCGCCAACGCCCGCCAGCATAGGTTGCCGGTGGCCTGGCTGGAGCAGGATGTTTTCGATCCGATTCAAGGTATAGCACCTCACTCCCTGGACATCATCACGAGCAACCCACCCTATGTGAAAGAGCAGGAGAAGGCCCTGATGCGCGCCAATGTGCTGGCGTTTGAGCCCCATCTGGCCCTGTTTGTGCCCGACGAGGATCCGCTGAAATATTACAGACGCATTGCGGAGGTAGGGGTAGAATTACTCAAGAAGGGCGGCCGGCTATACTTCGAAATAAACGAGCAGTATGGCGAGGAAGTGCGGCAATTGCTGTTACAGGCAGGTTTCACGCAGGCGCAGGTGGTGCAGGACCTTTTCGGCAAAGACAGAATCGTGAAAGGAGAGTTGTAAAATCCCTCTTTTGTTTTGCAGTATCTTCTCCGGCAATACCGCTGTGGCCAGGCCACTCGTAACTATAAATACAATTTAATATTATATTTTTGTGAAGGCCCGTTATAGAGCAGAATAGGCGTGTGAAGTCAGGTATAGCTTAAAGGGTACAGTAAACGTGATATGATGAGCGAGCCCAAGGTATACGCAGCTAACCGGAAAGGCCTGATCCAATTTCTATTGATCGGGATGCTCTTGCTGCCGGTCGCCGTCTTCCTGCTCGACAGGGAGGCTTTTGCAGCGAGACCCTACATGCTCCTGCCATTGCTGGCACCGATTGTGCTTATCGCCTGGATCTACTTTGGCACTGTTTATTGGCTCCAGGATGGCAGGCTTAGGTATAAGTCCGGCCCCTGGAAAGGTGCAGTAGCGGTGGAGAGCATTACCCTGATAGAGGAAGGGAAAACAAGTTGGGTAGGGATGAAGCCGGCGTTAGCCCGAAATGGACTGGTGATTAAGTACAACCGCTTTGATGAGATATATATTGCGCCGGAGAGTAACCAGGAAGTGATCGCTGATCTGTTGTCGATCAACCGAAACATACAAGTTGTTAAACGGTAGTTTGCCAACAGGCGGCTACAAAACCAGAAAGCTTTAGAAAAGCTTGAAAACAAATCATATGAAGAAAATTTTAGTGACAGGAGGGGCGGGCTATATTGGCTCCCATACCGTGGTAGAGCTGGTACAGGCAGGCTATGAACCCGTCATCATCGACAATTTCTCTAACACTGAAGAGCGTTCCCTACAAGGTATAGCTGCAATTCTGGGCCGCGAAGTAACCTGCCACCGCATCGACTGTACGGATACGGCAGCGTTGCGCAGGTTTTTTGAGCAGGAAACAGGTATAGCGGGCGTTATCCATTTTGCCGCTTACAAGGCGGTAGGTGAGTCGGTAGAAGAGCCGCTCAAGTACTACCACAACAACGTGGGCTCGCTGGTGGCTCTGCTGCAGGTGATGCAAGAGTTTAATGTGAATAAGCTGGTGTTCTCCTCGTCCTGCACGGTGTACGGTATACCTGCCGAGCTGCCGGTAACGGAGCAGACCCCAGTGCAGAAAGCGAATTCTCCTTACGGCAACACCAAAAAGATCTGTGAAGAGATCCTGTCGGATCTGGCAACAAGCGGCAGCGACATGTACACGACTGCGCTGCGCTATTTTAACCCGATCGGAGCGCATCCTTCCGCTGAGATAGGCGAGCTGCCGTTAGGAGTTCCGAACAACCTGGTGCCCTTTATCACCCAAACGGCCGCAGGTATACGGGAGCAGCTCACCATCTTCGGCAACGATTACGACACCCCGGACGGTACCTGTATCCGCGACTACGTGCATGTGGTCGATCTGGCCAAAGCACACGTAGTGGCGATTGAGAGGCTCTTGTCCGGCAAGGCTGAAAACATCGAGTTCTTCAACGTGGGAACAGGCACAGGCAACACGGTGCTGGAAGCGGTGCAGGCATTTGAACGTGCCACCGGCGAGAAGCTCAACTACAAGATCGGCCCCCGCCGCTCAGGTGACGTGCCAAAAATATACGCTGACGTAACCAAAGCCACTGAAGAGCTAGGCTTTAAGACCACCAGCACCCTGGAAGAAGCCATGAAGAGCGCCTGGGACTGGCAGATGCATTTACAGAAAACAGAAGAATAATCTATAACATGAACTTACTTATTACCGGGGGGGCGGGCTTCATCGGCTCGCACGTGGTGCGGCTTTTCGTAGAGTCTTACCCCCACTACCGCGTCTTCAACCTCGACGCCCTGACCTACGCGGGCAACCTGCAGAACCTTGCCGACGTGGAGTCGCGGGAGAACTATACCTTCCTGAAAGGCGACATCACCGACGCTTCGTACCTGGAGCAGCTCTTTGCCGAGCACAAGTTCGACGCCGTCATCCATTTGGCGGCCGAGTCGCACGTGGACCGCTCCATCGCCGGGCCCATGGCCTTCGTCGAGACCAACGTCATCGGCACGGTGAATTTGCTGGAGGCCTGCCGCCGCGCCTGGGCCGGCGACTACGCGGGCAAGCTCTTCTACCACGTCTCCACCGACGAGGTGTACGGCTCGCTGGGCGCCGAGGGCCTGTTTACGGAAGAGACACCGTATGACCCGCGCTCGCCCTACTCGGCCTCCAAGGCCGCCTCAGACCACTTCGTGCGGGCCTGGTTCCACACCTACGGCCTGCCGGTCAAGCTCTCGAACTGCTCCAACAACTACGGCCCCAACCACTTCCCCGAGAAGCTGATCCCGCTGGCGATCCACAACATCAAGAGCGCAAAGCCGGTGCCCGTGTACGGCAAAGGCGAGAACGTGCGCGACTGGCTCTACGTCAAGGACCACGCCCGGGCGATCGACGCCATCTTCCACCGCGGCCGGGTGGGGGAGACCTACAACGTGGGCGGGGTGAACGAGTGGCGCAATATCGATTTGATCGAGCTGCTCTGTGAGGTGATGGACGAGAGGCTGGGCCGCGAGCCGGGCGATTCACGGAAGCTGATCACCTTCGTCAAGGACCGCGCCGGCCACGACGCCCGCTACGCCATCGACTCCTCCAAGCTGATGGAGGAACTGGGCTGGAGACCGTCGGTGACCTTCGAGGAGGGCCTGCGCATGACCGTGGACTGGTACCTAGAGAACGAGGCCTGGCTGGAGGAAGTGACAAGCGGCCACTACCAGCAGTATTACGCGCAGCAGTACGGGGAGAGATAGGGGAGGAGACGAGACATGAAAGTAAAGGAGACATACCTGGGGGACTGCCTGCTGCTGGAGCCGGCCGTCTTCGCAGACGAGCGGGGCCACTTCTTTGAAAGCTTCAACGAAAGCCGGTTCAACAGCTTGGTGGGAAAAGAGGTGCGCTTTGTGCAGGACAACCAATCACACTCCACCCGCGGCGTGCTGCGCGGGCTGCACTTCCAGCGCGGGGCGTACGCGCAGGCTAAGTTGGTGCGGGTGCTGCGGGGCGAGGTGCTTGACGTGGCCGTGGACCTGCGGCCGGATTCGCCCACTTTCGGGGAGCACTTCTCGGTGGTGCTCAGCGCCGAAAACAAATTGCAGCTCTTCATCCCGCGCGGCTTCGCCCACGGCTTCGCGGTGCTCAGCCGGGAGGCCGAGTTCTTCTACAAGTGTGACAACTACTACCACAGGGAGTCGGAGGGCAGCATCCTCTACAGCGACCCGGAGCTGGGCATCGACTGGGGGATCGACCCGGCCGAGTTGATCGTGTCCGCAAAGGACAGGGAGAGCGGGACATTCGCTGAGTTCAGACATAGCCTCTGATGCCCGCTCAGGCGGGGCGAGCAGCCCTTGCCGGGGATTTTATTACCTTTGCCCGGGCGGAACTCGTGTAGACCCCGCCCGAGCATCAAACACAAAAACTGACGGAAGACAAATGAAAGGCATTATCCTGGCCGGGGGCTCCGGCACCCGACTCCACCCCCTGACGCTGGCCGTGAGCAAGCAGCTCATGCCCGTCTACGACAAGCCCATGATCTACTACCCGCTCTCCACGCTGATGCTGGCGGGTATCCGGGAGATACTAATCATCTCCACGCCCCACGACCTGCCCCTCTTCGAGCGGCTGCTCGGCGATGGAAGTCGCATCGGCTGCCGCTTCAGCTACGCTGTGCAGGAGGTGCCCAACGGGCTGGCGCAGGCCTTCGTGCTCGGGGAGGAGTTCATCGGGCGGGACAAGGTGGCGCTGGTGCTGGGCGACAACATCTTCTACGGCGCCGGCATGAGCCAGCTGCTGCAGGCCAACGCCGACCCGGACGGCGGGGTGGTGTACGCCTACCATGTGCAGGACCCGGAGCGCTACGGCGTGGTCGAGTTCGACGAGCAGGGCAGGGCGGTCTCCATCGAGGAGAAGCCCGCGGAGCCCAAGAGCAGCTACGCCGTGCCGGGCCTCTACTTCTACGACAATGACGTTGTTGAAATTGCCAAGCGCCTGGAGCCCAGCCCGCGGGGCGAGTACGAGATCACGGACGTCAACCGCGAGTATCTGCGGCGGGGCAGGCTGAAGGTCGGGGTGCTGAACCGCGGCACGGCCTGGCTCGACACCGGCACGGTCCAGTCGCTGATGCAGGCGGCCACGTTTGTGCAGGTGATCGAGGAGCGGCAGGGGCTCAAGATCGGCTGCATCGAGGAGGTGGCCTGGCGCATGGGCTTCATCTCGGACGAGCAGCTGAAGGCCGTAGCAGAGCCGCTCCGAAAAAGCGGCTACGGGGAGTATCTGCTCCGCATCATGAAGGAAAAGACAATCCGATAGGTATAGACTCTATAGAATAAACAAGAAAGCTGCCTGTGCAAACGCATGGGCAGCTTTTTTTGAGGTATACCCTGATGCCAAGGTACAGCGAGCCTTAAAATATAAAACCCAGCGCAAAGCCTACCAGAATGATGATGGGCGCGGGTATACGGGTGAAAAGCAACACACAAAAAGTGGCCACGACAATGCCAAAGTTAAGCGGGGTATTGTCTATGGGATGGTAGAGCATAATGGCTGCCGCCACCACCATGCCTGAACTGACGGCATTAATGCCTTCCAGCGAGGCCCGAACGACCCTGTATTTTTTCAGGTCGTCCCAGAAGCGGATCACAAAGAAGATCAGGAAGGTACCGGGCAGGAAAATGCCGACCGTAGCGACTAGTGAGCCCAGTAACTGCCCCCACACCCCATGCTCCCGCATGGCCAGGTTGCCGATAAATGCGCAGAAAGAAAATACGGGTCCGGGAAGGGCCTGCGCCACCGCGAAACCGGACAGAAACTCTTCGCCTGTTAGATACTTCTTAAAGTCAACAAACTCGGTGAACATCAGGGGGATGAGTACCTGCCCGCCACCAAATACCAGGCTGCCGTTGCGGTAAAAGTTCTCGAAGAGCCTGATCGGAAGGGACGAGGTCGCCCCGCCCAATACGGCTGCCACGATCAGCACCCCTACATAGAGTATAAAGTTTGCCCACTGTATGCGGAGTTTTTTGTCCTTTTCCTGCGGGTGCTGCCTGAAGCGGAGCGCCGTGATAGCCCCCCCGGAAATCAGGAGCAGCGGGTATACCCAGGGAGAGTGGAAAAAGTAGGCCAGTATACCGGAGACCACCATGATGCCAATGGCTAGCTTGGTGTTGACTACTTTGGAGCTGATGGCATAGGCCGCATACGAAACGAAACCAACCGCCATGGGCTGTATAAAGCGCAGAAAATCAAGCGAGATATTGTTCTTCTGCATGTAGGAAATGCCCAGCGCGGCGCAAGCCATGATAGTAGAAGCTGGCAGCAGCCATACCAGCAGGGTGAGGTAAGCCAGGTTGGGTCCGCCGATGCGGTAACCAATAGCCGTGAGGGTTTGGGTGGAGGTGGGGCCAGGCAGAATCTGGCAAAGGGCGTTGAGTTCGATGAGTTCCTGCTCCGTTAAGTAGCGGCGCTTGTTCACCAGCAGCCGGAGCATCAAAGCGATATGCGCCTGCGGTCCGCCAAACGAGGTCAGGGCGAGCAATAGTACGTCTTTCAGGAAGATGTAGTAGCGCAGACTCATGCCGTGGGTTCAAAAAAAGAGAGACGGCGCGGGCACCATCTCTCTTCTTACTGGTTTCAGTTCAGTTAAGCTTTTTTAAGCCCCAGTTCCACCAGGCGCTCGTTCAGGTACTCACCTGCAGTGGCATCCGGATAGGCTTTTGGGTTCTGCTCGTCAATGCAGCTCTCCAGGCAGGTCAGGTCCATTTCGGAACGCGGGTGCATGAAGAACGGAATAGAGTAGCGGGAGGTATGCATCAGCTCGCGCGGCGGGTTTACCACACGGTGGATGGTCGACTTCAGCTTGTTGTTGGTCAGGCGGGCCAGCATGTCGCCCACGTTTACCACCACCTGCTCAGGCAGGGCCGTGATCGGGATCCACTTGCCATCGCGGCGCAGCACCTGCAGACCGTCGGCGCTGGCACCCATCAGGAGCGTGATCAGGTTAATGTCGCCGTGCTCTGCGGCACGCACGGCATCAGCCGGCACACTGTCCGGGTTTTCGATCGGGAAGTAGTGGATCGGGCGCAAAATGCTGTTGCCATACTTCACTTTCTCGTCGAAGTACGTTTCCTCCAGGCCCAGGTGGATGGCGATAGCGCGCAGTACCTGCTTGCCGGCTGCCTCCAGCTTCGTGTAAGCCTCCAGGGTGGTATCTTTCAGTTCCGGCACTTCGGTTGGCCAGATGTTCTCCGGATATTCTGCCTTGATCGGGTCGTTGTCCGGAATACCGCTCAGCTCCTGACCCACATGGTAGAACTCTTTCAGGTCGCCGGTGTTGAAGCCTTTGGCCTTCTCCTTACCCTTGCCCACGTAGCCACGCTGGCCGGCAAGTTCAGGGTTTTCATACTTTTGCTTCACCTCATCGGGCAAGGCAAAAAATTTCTTCACGGCGGCGTAGAGTCTTCCGGTCAGGTCATCGCTCAGGCCGTGGTTTTTCAGGGCGATAAAGCCAATGTTCTGATAAGCGTTTCCCAACTCCTGCACAAAACGCGCTCTGCGTCCCTCATCCCCCGATGTAAAATCAGCCAGGTCCAATGAAGGAACTTCATCAAACAAAATCTCGCTCATATAGTCTTTTTTGTATACTTTTACGTTAATATTACGTAGTGCGCAATATACAAATAAAAACAGTATATTGGCTATTTGCTAATTCAAACCCCCTCTAGATGAAAAAAACCTACTTACTCTTTGCTTCGGCCCTTATGCTGGCTTTTGCTTCCTGCGACACCACACGCCAGATGCAGGATGATGAAACACGCACCCCGGTAATGGCCACCACCACAGGGCCAACGCCTACGGGAGCCGTGATGAGCAAAGGCGGATTGCGTGTATTTGCTTTCGACGATTCGCAGAAATACCCTGAGTCCCAGCTGCGACTGAATACTCCTCCTGAGAACGGCGTAGTGCAGCCTGGCCCGGTAGAGTTTGTATACGAACTGTCTAACTTCCAGCTTACGCGTATGACGCCTCACTCTAATTCGGAGTTTATGGCTAACTCAAAGGAAGGACAGCACATTCACAACATTGTTGACAACGAGCCTTACACGGCCCACTACGAGACTTCCTTCACGAAAGAAATGGAGGAAGGTGAGCACGTGGTGCTATCTTTCATTTCGCGTTCTTACCACGAGAGTTTGAAGCACAAAGGTGCCTATGACCTGCGTATGGTTACAGTGGGCAGACCACAGCAACGCATGGAGTTCGACATGAAGGGGCAGCACATGTTCTACAGCCGTCCGAAGGGCGAGTACGTAGGCAGCGACACCCGCCGCATCATGCTGGACTTCTACCTGGTGAACACCGACCTGTCGACGACCGGCAACAAGGTGCGCGCTACGATCAATGGCAACGAGTTTATCCTGGACAAGTGGATGCCGCACATCATCGAGGGCCTGCCGATGGGCGAAACAACCATCAAGCTGGAGCTGATCAACAACGCCGGCGCCGTTATACCTGGTCCTTACAATACCGTAACGCGCACCATCACGCTGAAAGAAAGCTAGGATTTAGAACACATTATAAAGAACGAAAGCCCGTGGCCAGAATGCGTCACGGGCTTTTGTTTTTAGCAGGTATAGGTATAGCTTTTGATATTAGCATGAGAGCATGTCACCCGACAGGTTGGTTGGATGATGAGGCCAAACACCGCCCCCAGCTAAGTCGTGTGGTTTAGCGCCAGGGAGAGAGTAGGTAGGGAGCATACGGGCAATAAGCATGCGCCAAAAACAACAGCGGCTATACCTGATGCAGGTATAGCCGCTGTTGTTTTGTGAGCAAAAGCTTTACTCCTTCGGCTTGTTCTGCCCGCCCTGGCTTGGGTTGGCAATGGAGTTGCGCATGTCAGTATCGGACTGGATGTTCTGCATCTTGTAGTAGTCCATGATGCCGAGGTTGCCGCTTCGGAAGGCAGCTGCGATGGCCTGCGGAATCTCTACCTCGGCCGCAATTACGGAGGCGCGTGCTTCCTGGGCTTTGGCTTTCATTTCCTGCTCCACGGCAACAGCCATGGCACGGCGCTCTTCGGCTTTGGCCTCGGCTACTTTCAGGTCGGCGCCTGCCTGGTCAATCTGCAGCTTGGCACCAATGTTCTCCCCTACGTCAATGTCGGCAATATCGATGGACAGGATTTCGTAAGCTGTGCCGGCATCGAGGCCTTTCTGTAGCACCAGTTTCGAAATCATATCGGGGTTTTCCAGCACGCTCTTGTGCGACGCGGATGAACCGATGGATGTCACGATACCTTCACCCACACGGGCCAGAATAGTCTCCTCACCGGCGCCACCTACTAACTGCATGATGTTGGCGCGCACCGTTACCCTGGCTTTGGCGATGAGCTGGATACCATCCTGGGCTACCGCGGCCACATTGGGTGTATTGATCACCTTCGGGTTTACCGAGGTAGTCACGGCTTCAAACACATCGCGGCCTGCCAGGTCGATGGCAGTGGCCTGCTTGAAAGAGAGCGGGATATTGGCTTTGTCAGCTGAGATGAGCGCCCGGATAACATTGGGTACGTTACCGCCGGCCAGGTAGTGGGTTTCGAGCTCCGTGGTGGTCACGTCTATACCTGCCTTGGTGGCGTTGATCATGGAATTGACGATGAGGCTTGGCGGCACCTTACGGATGCGCATGAACACGAGCTCCAGCAGGCCAACCTTTACGCCCGAGAAAAGGGCCGTGATCCAGAGGCTGATCGGCACAAAGTATAAGAAGATGAACAGCAGGATGATGCCGCCCGCAATCAGGAATAAAATTGAAAAATTTTCCATTGAGTTGTTTTAGGTAATTGCTTCTACTGTGATTTTATTCGCTACTATTTTGATGATGCGCACGGGAGTGTTGGGTGGCAGAAAGGTGCCGGTTGTCTGCACTTCGTGGCGCCGCTCCTTAAAAATGGCCGTGCCCTGAGGTCGAAGCGCCGATACGGTTATACCTTCTTCACCAACCTCCAGCAAATGGGGCGTTTCTTCGTTCACCCGGCTTTTGTTGCTGTCTTTGAGCGCAAACCGTGACCAGGCCTCCGATCTGAAGCTATAGAAAAGTGCTATTCCACCAGCCAGTACCGATCCGGCCAGTACAAGATGCCCTGTTTCGGTACCCAGAGCAGCATAGCTGATCCAGATGCCCACGGCTACCAGTATGAAACCCAGAATGCCCACAATGGTGACGCCCGGTACGAAGATGAGCTCCACCACGATCAGGACAAGACCGATGCCTATAAGCAGCACTACTGTAAGCCAGTCTAAGAGCATAGTTTCGGAGTAGGTTTAGGTAAATATAGCAAATAATTGATAATTGTTGATTGTTAATTGTTGGATGACGACAGAGTAGAAGGTTATACGTAGGCATAGCATCAAGCGAAAACCTGGATAACCGTAAAGCAAAAGCGCCGCCTCCCTATCCGGAAAGCGACGCTTTTTATGATTATCTGCCGAAAACAATCAGCAATCAACAATTAACAATTAATAAGCCTTAGCAAAATATACCCTCTGTTTCGATGGCTTTCCTGTGATCATGTCCACGCCGTCTTCTTCAGGAGTATCCAGGGCGATGCAGCGAATCGTGGCTTTGGTTTCTTCTTTGATGCGCTCTTCGGTCTCCGGTGTGCCGTCCCAGTGGGCCAGCACAAAGCCGCCTTTGGTGTCGAGCACCTGCTTGAACTCCTCGTAGCTGTCTACCTTGGTCGTGTTCTCCTCCCGGTAGGTCAGCGCGCGGTTGTAGATGTTTGCCTGTATCTCGTCGAGCAGGGCAGGGATGTAGGTTGCCAGGCTGTCGAATTGCTGCGTGCTCTTCTCCTTGGTGTCGCGGCGGGCGACTTCGGCCGTGCCGTTCTCCAGGTCACGGGCACCGATAGCGATGCGCACCGGCACACCCTTCAGCTCCCATTCAGCAAACTTATAGCCAGGACGCTCGGTGTCGCGGTTGTCGAACTTCACGCTGATGCCTTTGGCCATCAGTTCTTTCCGGAGTTGCTCTACTTTCTCGCTGATCTGGGCCAGTTGCTCTTCGCCTTTGTAAATCGGCACGATCACCACCTGGATAGGAGCCAGTTTTGGAGGAAGCACCAGGCCTTCGTCGTCGGAGTGAGCCATTACAAGCGCACCCATCAGGCGCGTGCTCACACCCCACGAAGTGCCCCATACGTACTCCAGCCCGCCCTCTTTGGTGGCGAACTTCACATCAAAAGCCTTTGCAAAGTTCTGGCCCAGGAAGTGGGATGTGCCTGCCTGCAAAGCCTTGCCATCCTGCATCAAACCTTCGATGCAATACGTGTCAAGGGCGCCGGCGAAGCGCTCGTTTGGTGTTTTTACCCCGCGTATAACCGGCAGGGCTATGTATTGCTCGGCAAAGGTGGCGTATACCTCCAGCATTTGCCTGGTTTCGGCGATAGCCTCCTCAGCGGTGGCATGAGCCGTATGGCCCTCCTGCCAGAGGAACTCCGTCGTGCGCAGGAACAGACGCGTACGCATTTCCCAGCGCACTACGTTCGCCCACTGGTTTATGAGCAAGGGCAGGTCGCGGTAGCTCTGGATCCAGCCTTTGTACGTGTCCCAGATCACGGCCTCAGAAGTTGGTCGAACAATCAGCTCTTCTTCGAGTTTAGCATTCGGGTCTACGCGCAGTTTGCCGGGCTTGTCAGGGTCTGATTGCAGACGGTAGTGCGTCACTACTGCGCACTCCTTGGCAAAGCCTTCGGCGTTCTGCTCCTCGGCCTCGAACAGGCTCTTGGGCACGAACAGCGGGAAGTAGGCGTTCTCATGGCCCGTGGCCTTGAACATATCGTCTAGCTGACGTTGCATTTTTTCCCAGATGGCGAATCCGTATGGCTTGATCACCATACAGCCGCGAACGGAGGAATTCTCCGCCAGACCGGCTTTTTTCACCAGTTCGTTATACCATAAGGAGTAGTCTTCGCTTCTTTTTGGCAGCCCTTTACTCATTTTTAAAATTATTTATTGTATATCTCTAATTGTAAATCTTTTTGGAATGGATATTGCTCTTCGCATAGAGAAGATTTAAAATCATTCCGGCCCAAAATTACGTTAATATATTATACTATTGATAAGGTTTTGCGCTATTGTGTTTATATCTTTGATATAGAAGCATTTTAGAAACACAGAAGGCCATGAAAAAAATAAACCTATACACCGCAATAGCCCCTGTGATTGCACTTTTCGCGGTTGGTTGCAGCAGCCCGGTAGCTATGCAGTCGACGGAGTATGATGATATGTATTACAGCTCATCAGACCGTACCGAATATGTGCAGCCTCAGGCCCAGGCTCCCCAACAGCAGCAGTACGCTTCTGCCGAGGAAAACCAGCAGGCCGCCACTGGCGATGTGACTCAGAACTACGCCGCCGACGAGTACTACGACGGACGCACCTATCGTCCGCAGGCAACCTGGAACACACCAAACTACGCCTATGTGGACCCGTACTGGACGACTTCGTACGTTCACCGCGGGGTAAGTCCGTATTATGATCCTTACTATTATGACCCCTTCTACGATCCTTTCATGTATGATCCGTTCATGCACAGAAGAAGCGGTCTGCGCGTGAGCATCGGATTAGGCATGGGCTGGGGCTCTGGCTGGAACCGCTGGGGACACCATTACGGTATGTATGATCCATTCTGGGGTAACAGGTACTGGCCGTACAACAACTACTATGCCGGCTACTATCATGGTTATAACCGAGGCTACTACGGCGGCAACCGCTTTATCTACGACCGTCCGGTAGTGGTGCAGCCGCGTCAGGTGCAGTACGGACCGCGTGGCGAGCGCAGTGTGGTGCCTGCAACGGGCAACCCGGAGCGTGTAACGGGCCGACCAAACCGATCAGAAGCAGTTAGCAACGAACAGCGCACACAAGGTGCAGACTATGCCCGCCCAAGCAGAACAGAACGTACCAACGGCAATACGAACTCAAGAAGCCAGGAGATCAATGCAGGAGAAAACACGGGTCGTGCTTTGCCAGCCAGACCGGCGACTACGAACCGTGGTTATGATCCGCAGAGCGGCCAGGTGAGGCCATCGCGCCAGCAACCGGAAGGTCAGCAGCCTGTGCAGCGCATGAATCAGTCGAGAGAAGAGTATGTGTCGCCAGCTACGCAGCCACGGGAGCGCCAGCAGCGCATACAGCAGCCTACGCAACGCCAGGAAAGAATACAGCAGCAGCCGGTGCAGCGTCAGCAGATTCAGCGCGAGCCAGTACAGCGCTCGCAGCCAAGCTACCAGCGCAGCCAGCCGGTGCAACGTTCTCAACCAAGTTACCAGCGCAGTGAGCCGGTGCAGCGTTCGCAGCCGAGCTACTCTCCGCCATCCAGAAACTCTGGTACATCAAGCCCTCCGGCACGAACTAACTCCAGCGGCGGTGGCCGCCCGGGTAGAGGAGGAAACTAACCACAAATAGCTAACCTATGAAATTTTCGAAGATTGTTTCGGCCAGCCTGGCACTTATGCTGGGCTGGGGCGGAACGGCTTTTGCCCAAAACGAAACAGATGCCTTACGTTATACCCGTTTGGGTTTGACCGGCTCGGCACGCATACAAGGTATAGGAGGCGCGCAAACAGCCCTCGGTGCAGACATCTCAACAATTGCTTCCAATCCTGCTGGCTTGGGCATGTTTAGGAGATCAGAATTTAGTTTCAGCTTAGGACAGCAGTCTGCTAATGTAGGCACTTTCTCAAATGTTGGGAAAGCCTCTGAGCAGGAAGGCCGCTTTGTGATTCCGCAGATGGGGGTAGTAATTCCTAGCAGGATGGGTAATGAAGACAGTGACTGGAAGGGGGTTACCTTCGGTATCGGATTTACAAGGCTAAATAACTTCAACCAAATCTTCTCTTATCAGAATACTTCCGAGCCACCAAATACAATTGTTGACTATTTTGGTGATCTAGCCAATAACAGACAGCTTAGGGCAGGTGAGACTTTGCTGAGCAATTTGGATGCTGAGTATGATGCAGGTTTCCAGACTCTTTCGGGCCTGGCATACGGCACATACCTGGTAGATGTGTTTGAAGATGCGAACGGCAAACAGTTTGCAGAGGGTCTGTATACTTTTGGAAACAGCAATCAGCAAGAGCGTGTACAGCGCAGTGGCTCTCAGAGTCAGATTGATATAGGCGCAGGTACGAGCTACAGGGATAAAATCTATTTGGGTGCTTCTATGGGCATTGTAACCACTGACTTTAAGCAAGAGAGCCTGTTTCAAGAGTCAGGCAATTATGTGGCTACATTCGATGAAAATGGCAATCCTGACGTAGAAGGGCCTTACAGTTTGGGATTGCGTGATGAGTTTAGGTCGCGCGGCACTGGAATAAATCTGAAGCTAGGGTTGATTGCCAGACCAACGGATGCCTTACGACTGGGCGTAACCTTACAGACACCAACGGTTTATCAGTTTAGTGACAGCTATCAAAGTTCGCTTACGGCTACCACGCTAAATCCAACGACATTTCAGCCTGAATCCATTTCAGAGTCGACGTTCCCTGGCGAGTTCGATTATAAACTGACTACTCCGCTACGTGCCACAGGTGGTGTAGCTTTTTTCATCAACAAGTATGGGTTTATTACGGGTGATTTGGAGTATGTAAACTATGGCAATATGCGCTACTCAGAAAGAGATGATATGAACTCATCAAGTGATTATTTCTCTGGTATAAATACACGTATTGAAAATACTTTCCAGTCTGCAATAAACTACAGAATAGGAGCCGAAGGCCGGTACGAAGTTTTTAGAGTGAGAGCGGGCTATGCGCATACGGGTAACCCTTATAACAGCTCGGACATTGACGGTTCTGTTAGCACCTATACCTTGGGTGCAGGCGTCAGGTTGAAAAAATTCTATCTGGATGCTGCTTATGCAAGCAGCAAGTTAGAAACCCCTTATTCTCCTTATACTTTCAGTTCCGGAAGCGGTGAACCGATCATTGACATCGAAGACAAGCTCAACACCGTGATGGTGACCTTTGGCTATAACTTCTAAGCAAGACTTTTTTCCTGTTTTCAGAAAGGCGGCGGATTCCGAAAGGGGTGCCGCTTTTTTGTTGGGCTATACCTGTGTGCGGTATGGTTTTGGCCGCAAGGTATGGCAAAACCACATTATTCTGATAAATTAGCAAACTAAACGATAACAACCCTTATACACATGCATATCAACCTTAAAACCAATTTTCTGGCTGTGGTGCTCTTGTGCTTCGCTTTTGTGGCGCAGGCGCAGCAGAAAAAAGAAGTCACGCTGGAGGACATTTACCAAAAGGGTACCTTCTCAGCCAAATCGGTGTACGGCGTCAACTGGATGAACGACGGCCGCTATTACAGCGGGCAGGTAGCCGACGAGAAAAACGGCGTGAACGACATCGTGCGCTACGACGTGACGACAGGCCAACCGGTGAACACCATCATCGAAGGCGAGGACCTGAAGCCGGAAGGCAGTGACAAGCCGATTAAATTCGATAGCTATACCTTCAGCTCGGATGAGAAGAAAGTGCTTTTTGCCACAGAAAAAGAGCAGATCTACCGCCGCTCTTCCAAGGCTGAGTTTTATGTGTACGACATCGCCTCCAAGAAGCTGACCAAGCTGAGCAACGGCGGCAAGCAGCTGTATGCCACTTTCTCGCCGGATGCGAAGCGTGTGGCTTTTGCCCGCGAAGGCAACATGTTCTTCGTGGACCTGGGCAACATGAAGGAGACGCAGATCACCAACACTGGCAAGTTCAACTCCATCATCAACGGCTACGCCGACTGGGTATACGAAGAGGAATTCTCGTTTGCGCAAGGCTTCCACTGGTCACCGGATGGCTCTAAAATTGCCTTCTATACCTTCGACGAGACCAACGTACCGGAGTTCAACATGCAAATGTGGGGTGAACTATACCCGCAGGATAACAAGTTCAAGTACCCGAAAGCCGGTGAGGCCAACTCGATCGTGACCGTATCGGTGTACAACGTGGGTAACGGGCAGACCGTGAAGATGGACACCGGCAACGAGACGGACATCTACATCCCGCGCATCAAGTGGACGAACGACAGCAACCTGCTTTCGATCCAGAAGATGAACCGCTTGCAGAACACGCTGGAGTTGCTGCACGCCAACGCTACAACCGGCAAAGCCAACGTGGTGCTGAAGGAAACCGACAAAGCCTACATCGACATCACCGACGACCTGACCTACCTGAAAGACGGCAAGCACTTCATCCACTCTTCGGAGAAGGACGGCTTCAACCACCTGTACCTGCACAACATGAACGGCAAACTGGTGCGCCAGATCACGAAGGGTAACTGGGAGGTTAGCAATTTTATCGGTTTCGATGAGAAAAACGACAAGCTGTATTTTATGTCGACAGAAGTGTCGCCGATGGAGCGCCACTTGTTCAGCATCAGCATCAAAGGCAAAAACAAAAAGCGCCTGACTGACAAAGCAGGAACTTATAGCGTGAACATGAGCAAGGACTACAAGTACTACCTTGCCTACCACACAGCTGCCAACACCCCACTGACCGTGAGCCTGCACACTGCCAAAGACGGCAAGCTGGTGAAGGTGCTGGAAGACAACCAGAAGCTCCGCAACACGCTGGCCCAATATGACATTGCCAAGCAGGAGTTCTTCACCATGAAAACGCAGGACGGCACGCAGCTGAACGGCTGGATGATCAAACCAACTGACTTCGACCCGAACAAAAAATACCCGGTGCTGATGTTTGTGTACGGCGGACCTGGCTCTCAGACGGTGAACAATAGCTGGGGTGGTGCCAACTACCTGTGGTACCAGGTGCTGGCCAACAAAGGCGCTATTGTGGTGAGCGTGGACAACCGCGGCACAGGTGCTCGTGGCGCTGCGTTCAAGAAAGTGACGTACGCAAACCTCGGCAAGTACGAGATCGAGGACCAGATTGAAGCGGCCAAGTGGCTGGGCAACCAGTCGTACGTGGACAAGAACCGCATCGGCATCTGGGGCCACAGCTATGGCGGCTACATGACGCTGCTCGGCCTGACCAAAGGCAACGGCGTGTTCGCGGCAGGTATATCGGTGGCTCCGGTTACCAACTGGCGCTATTACGACACCATCTATACCGAGCGTTACCTTAAAACGCCGCAGGAGAACGCATCGGGCTACGACGACAACTCACCGCTGTTCTTTGCCGACAAGCTGCAGGGCAAGCTGCTGCTGATCCACGGCACGGGCGACGACAACGTACACTTCCAGAACGCAGTGGAAATGCAGGATGCCCTGATCAGCGCCAATAAGCAGTTCGAGAGCTTCTACTACCCGAACCGTAATCACGGCGTGGGCGGCGGCATCACCAGCCTGCACCGCTTCACCATGATGACCGACTTCCTGGAGCGCAACCTGATCAACCCGACGACAGAGAAGAACCAGTAATTGGTTTCCGACAAAGGATTGTTAGGTATAGCAGGTTGCTGTACTTAGAGTAAAGTCCGAAGCCTATACCTGAATAAAGAGGCCCGCCAGCATTGGCGGGCCTCTCTGTTTTAAAGGGGCAATATTATAAGTGAAGCACTAATTAAAATAAGTGACCGGCTATAGACAGACAGCGGCTATCTGCTAAATTTAGGATGGCTATACCTGTTCCCTATGAAAAAACTACTTTTCCTGTCCCTGCCGATTATGCTGTGCGCTTTTCAGAGCCTGGGTCAAGACCGTGACAAAGCGCTTGCCAGTCTGGTGGAAGCCGAGATTGGCTTTGCTTCAGCTTCCGTGGAGAAAGGTATACGTACTGCCTTTTTGGAGTATTTGGCAGATGACGCGATTGTGTTCCTGCCTGAGCCGGTAAACGGCAAAGAGGGCTACGGCAACCGACCGGAAAGCAGCGCCAAACTTTCCTGGTACCCTGTGTATGCCGATATCTCCAACTCCCTGGACTGGGGCTATACCACCGGACCTTACGAGGTGAGAGCCAACCCTACGGATGAGCAGCCAACAGGAGCGGGCTTTTACCTGTCGGTCTGGAAAAAACAGCCTGACGGGCAGTGGAAAGTAGCCATCGATCAAGGGAGTTCTTATTCAGTAGATCAGATAAAGCCTGAGTCTTACAAGCCAACTAAAGGCATTGAAGAAAGTAAAGGAACAGAGCAGGACTTACTGCAAAATGACGTGCTGCGGGTGCAGCCTTACCATGACGAAACACTGATTTACCGGGCAGGCCAGTACCCGGTCAGGTATAAGGAGTTGAGCATAGAACTAGCCGGAAACATCCTATATACCACCCTCGGGCACGACATTTCACCGGCAGCCGATATGGCCTATACCTACGGCCGCTATACCCGCGGTGAAACCGAGGAAGGAGAAACAGGCTATTACCTGAAGGTATGGAAAGCGATAGACGGCGATTGGAAACTGGTAGCGCACAACCTGGTGCCGAACAAAAAGCAGTAGCACCAACAGGTATAGCCTTTACTTTGCCGTCTTCAGCATGCGTTCGATTTGCTCCTGCAGCCGGCGTTTTTCTGTCCGGCTTATGGAAAGCGCCTGCAATTGTGCAAACAGCTTTGACTGCTCTTTTTCAGGGATTTGCTTTGAGGTATAAACCGTGTTAAACACTGCCCTGATAAAAGAGGCAAGCTGATCGGACTGGCCAGTCAGGCGGTTAAGAATCGTTAGCAGCTCCCGAATGATGGCGTTGCAGCTCTGGTCCGGGTAACGGATAGTATGGTCAATCTCGCTCCAGCCCTCTTCAAAAAGGGTGCGCAGCTGTATCTCCACAAAATAACGCTGTCGGTTTGGTTGCGTCCGAATCACGAAATGCACCGCCCTGTAGCCATGACCGTGTAGCCGGATGTCGCAGCCAGTAGCAGCAAAAAGGTTTGCAACGGATTCGGCTTCTCCAGCGCTGATATAGGCGATCGGGGGACGTTTCAGCTCCCATTTGTCTTGTATGAGCTGTCCTATCTTCTGCCAGGACTCTTTGTACAGGTATAGCACCCGCAAGCCAGCCAGGTCATTAATCCAATCCACATAGTTGTGCTCATCGATGGTGCGGTCAGGGTACTCCGTTTTTTTGCGGATGACCTTGCGAAGCAGGTGCAGCGGGTCTTTCACCCGATACCGAACGGCATGTACGTCGGGCAGATACTGCAGACTTCGGGATGTCAGTGCCGCAATCTCCAGTAGTTCCGTCTTGCGCTGTATAAAGTCGTGGTAAATAGCCACCAGCGTTTCAGGCGCTATACCTTGCACGCGCCATTCTTCCTCGGCTATACCTAAACTGGTCAGGATAGCTGCGGATTGGCTCTCGTTAGGCTGGTTGTGGCTGGTCATCAGAAGTATGCGGTTCTACGTTTAATACTCTTCTGATGGTGGAAAGGGTTATGATCCCTACAATTTCACACAGACATTCTGCGGCTCAGTGAAGAAGCGCAAGGCTTCAAAACCGCCCTCTCGTCCCACGCCCGAGTTCTTCATGCCGCCGAAAGGTGTACGCAGATCGCGGAGGAGCCAGGTGTTCACCCAGATGATGCCCGCATGTACCTGGTGCGCGACACGGTGGGCGCGTTGCAGGTTTTGGGTCCAGATGGTGGCGGAGAGGCCGTAGTCGGTGCAGTTGGCGTATTGGATGACTTCTTCTTCGGTGTCGAAAGGAGTGAGGGTGACCACAGGCCCGAAGATCTCTTCGGTGTTGGTGCGGCAGTTGTAGGGCAGCCCTTCGATGATGGTCGGGGCGATGAACCAGCCTTTCTGGCAACGACCTTCTACCTGCACCTGGTGCCCGCCGGTGAGGATGGTGCCGCCCTCCTGCTGGGCCAGTTCGATGTAGGAGAGGACTTTCTTCATGTGCTGCTCCGATACCACGGCGCCCATTTTCGAGCCTTCTTCCATCGGGTCGCCTACTTGCATGGCTTTCACTTTCTCCACAAATGCATCGCGGAATTTCTCGTATAGCGGACGCTCAATGAAAATGCGGGAACCGCACAAACAGATCTGCCCCTGGTTGGCGAAAGAGGAGTGAATGGAGGTATGCAGCGCATTGTTGAAATCGCAGTCCGCGAAGATGATGTTCGGGTTCTTGCCGCCCAACTCCAGCGACAGCTTCTTGAACATCGGGGCCGCCGTGGCTGCAATGGTACGCCCCGTGGCCGTACCGCCTGTGAAAGAGATAACGGGCACTTTCGGGTGCGCCGTCATGGCAGCGCCTACTTTGTGTCCGTAGCCATGCACGATGTTGAGCACACCCGCCGGCAGGCCCGCTTCAATACAGATTTCCGACAGCATGTAAGCCGTCATAGGGGTCACTTCTGATGGCTTTGCCACCACGCAGTTACCGGCGGCAAGGGCAGGGGCAATTTTCCAGGTGAACAGGTAAAGCGGCAGGTTCCAGGGCGAGATGCAGCCCACCACGCCATGCGGATGGCGCACGGTATAGTTGATGGCGTCGGTGCCTTCCATGTAATGCGCCTCCGAAGCGAAATGCTGAATGGCCGTGCCATAGAAACGCATGTTGCTACTAGCCCTAGGTATATCCACCGACTTTGCCAGTTTCAGCGGCTTGCCATTATCGATTGATTCTGCCTCGGCCAGCTTGTCCAGGTTCTGGTCAATCAGGTCGGCAATGCGCATCAAAATCTGCCCCCGCTTCTCGGCAGGCGTGTTCGACCAAGCCGGGAAAGCCTTGAGAGCTGCTTGCACCGCCTGCTCCACATCCTGTTCATCCGAGTCAGGTATAAGCGAGTATACCTCACCCAAAGCTGGGTTGTAGTTGTCGATGTACTGCCCCGCCACAGGCATGACTAACTGGCCGTCGATGTAATTATGGATGTGTTGCATGTTACCTCTCCCCAGCCCCTCCTAAAAACAGGAGGGGGAGTTTTGGGGTTTATTTTTTTATCAAATAAATATGATCTATGTTTTGTTTCGCCCTCGCTCGCGTCCCGCGAGTGTGAGATATTTAGTGGTGTCTCGTCACTTGTGTGCCCAGAGGCACAATCAAAGCGGCCAGAGTCCGCCATATAGCTCACACTCGCCAGAGGCGAGCGAGGGCTATTTCAACTCCCTCCCCTGTTTTTAGGGGAGGGTTCGGGTGGGGTTACAAACTTCCCGTCCTGCCCCCATCAACCGGCACATTAATGCCGTTGATATACGCCGCCGCTGGCGTAGCCAGAAAAGCTGCGGCTGCCGCTACTTCTTCGGGTTCAGCGAAACGGCGGGCCGGGATTTCGGACATCATCTCTTCTTCCACTTTGTCCACGGCGCTGTCGGTTTTTTTCGCTTTGTTCTCGATGATGGACTCCAGACGGCCCGTGCGGGTGGCACCGGGAAGCACGTTATTTACCGTGATGCCGAATTGCCCGAGCTCGTTGGCCATGGTCTTGGCCCAGCTGGCCACGGCACCGCGAATCGTATTGGACACGCCCAAGCCTTGCAGCGGCTGTTTCACCGACGTGCTGATGATGTTGATAATGCGGCCGTAACTTGCCTTTTTCATCAACGGGATCACCGCCTGCGCCAAATTGTGGTTGTTGATCAGGTGCATATTAAAGGCGCTGAGAAACTCTTCTGGCTTGGCGTTCACGATCGGGCCTCCTGCCGGGCCGCCGGTGTTGTTGACGAGGATGTGTACCTTTTCGTGTTGCTGCAGGTATACCTGTAGTTGCTGCACCAACTCCTCCGGCTTGCTGAAATCGGCCACCAGGTAGTCGTGTTGCTGGCCTTTGCTATTGTCGAGTTCCTGGGCTACCTCTTGTAGCTTGGCTTCGTTGCGCGCCACCAGTGTTACGCTGGCCCCGAGTTGCGCCAGTTCCACGGCGATGGCTTTGCCTATACCTTGCGTGCTGCCGCACACGATGGCTCTTTTATCCGTCAGGTCTAAGTTCATGCTTAAATGTACGTAAAAGGCTTTAAACTTGCACGGCAGTCTGAGGCGGAGCTATACCTTGGCTACCATTTCTACATACTTTTTCGTACATTCAAAAATCAACCTAACCCGATAGAACTATGGCCATACAGCGCGCTTTCAATTTCAAGCAGTGGATAGAGGAGCACCGTCACCTGCTCAAGCCACCGGTGGGCAACCAACAGGTATACAAAGGCAACGACGACTTTATTGTGATGGTGGTCGGCGGCCCCAATGCCCGCAAGGATTACCACTACGACGAAGGCGAGGAGTTCTTCTACCAGGTGGAAGGCGACATTGTGCTGAAGATCATCGAAGACGGCAAGCCCGTGGATATTCCCATCAAGGAAGGCGAGATTTTCCTGCTGCCAGCCAAGGTGCCGCACTCCCCGCAGCGTCCCGCTAATACGGTGGGTCTGGTGATTGAGCGCTACCGCCGCGAGGGGGAGAAGGACGGCTTTATGTGGTTCTGTGAGAACTGCGGCAACAAGCTGCACGAGGACTTTACCGAGGTAACGGACATCGTGAAACAACTGCCGGTGATCATGGGCAACTTCTGGGACAACGAGGAGCTGCGTACCTGCAAGAAGTGCGGTGAGGTGCTGCAACCACCGGTGAAGCCTGCATAGCTTATAGGTATAGAATCTATAAAATGTGTATCTTGTTGGATTGCCTGATTTGGATGTATACCGTATAGCCGCATTTTCGCCCTTTTACCAGCATGCAAAACCTGAAGCCCATAGCACCTATACCTACCGAGCATAATCTGTTCAAGATTGACATTCACACGCACATCCTGCCCGCTACGTGGCCCGATCTGCGGGAAAGGTACGGCTATGGTGGCTTCATCAGGCTGGAGCATCACAAGCCCTGCTGCGCCCGCATGATGATGGACGATAAGTTTTTTCGTGAGATACAGGACAATTGCTGGGACCCCAACGTGCGCATGCACGAGTGCAGTCAGCACCAGGTGGGGGTGCAGGTGCTGAGCACGGTGCCGGTCATGTTCAACTACTGGGCTAAGCCAGAGCATACCTACGACTTGTCCAGGATGCTCAACGACCACATAGCAGGTATAGTTGCCGACTACCCGGACCGCTTCATCGGCCTGGGCACCATACCGATGCAAGACCCGGAGTTAGCTATCAAAGAGTTGGAGCGCTGCATGAAAGAGCTGGGGATGGCAGGTATACAGATCGGCTCGCACATCAACGACTGGAACCTCGACGCGCCCGAGCTTTTTCCGATTTTTCAGGCGGCAGAAGAACTGGGTGCGGCCGTGTTTGTGCACCCCTGGGATATGTACGGTAAAGAGAAAATGAACAAATACTGGCTGCCCTGGCTGGTAGGTATGCCCGCCGAAACCAGTCTGGCCATTTGCTCCATGATTTTCGGTGGCGTGCTCGAGCGTCTGCCGAAACTGCGTGTGGCCTTCGCCCACGGCGGCGGTTCCTTTCCGGCCACCATCGGTCGCATCTGCCACGGCTTTGAGGTACGCCCCGACCTGTGCGCGGTCGATAACAACGTGAACCCACGCGAGTACCTGGGCAAATTCTACTTCGACTCGCTCGTGCACGACCCTATGGCGCTGGATTATCTTGTGAACCTGGTTGGCGCCAACAGCATTGCCCTCGGCACCGACTATCCTTTCCCACTCGGCGAACTCGAGCCCGGCCAACTGATCGAATCCATGCCCTACGACCGCGCCACCAAAGACCGCATGCTGCACGGTACTGCCTTGGAATGGCTGAATCTGGAAAAGAGTCTTTTTGTGAAAGGTGGGACTAGAGTTTCTAAGGCGAAAGTGTAGCCTTTGTGTGATAAATGGCATTAATAAACACCCAATGCATAGGATAGTTTATATTTTATTGTTTTTTGCTTTAGTAAGCTGCAGTACAGGCAGAATTGCATCTACTTCAGGCACAAAACCTTCTGAAACTATAGTGTTTGGTAAACTATCCATTGATAGTACCAGACCATTAGATAACAAGAAAATATTGATGCACTTTAATGACCGGTTGTGGGGTAAGCATTCCGTTTGGCTAGACGAAAGCGGATATTTTTATACGAAGCTACCATTAGGAAGCAATTTTCTTGCACTAATTGAGTATAGGGATAATATTGGATTCTATAAGAACCTACCAGAGAATTATATTTCTATAAACCTCCCTGCAGCAGATAAGATCTACTATATTGGAGATATTACCATTGATTGGACACCAGTTAACTTAACAGATACTCGCAGAAATGGAGGAGTTGCTGGTGTGTTAGCAGAAGCAGAGAAGAAAGGCGAATACCTGCCAGTTTCTATTGAGAACTCAGAAAGAACTATTAATTTCTTTCATCAAAAGTTTCCTGATAATACAAAGGAAGTACTAACAGAATTGGTTAGGATAGATGAATAATAAACTCATGTATGCTCTTAAACTTTCATAGGTTACTTTCTCTTTCACGCTAGTTTCGTCCTTTCCCCAATTTCCTGTTCATTTTCTTATCTTGCAACATGATAGCGCATGGCCTTTTGCGAGCTGCGCCTAACCATATTTTACCCGCACCAGAAAAATGAACTACCAAAATACCCTTGCCTTCTCGCAGGAACAGGATAACCTCGACCCACTCAAGCATTTCAAAGACCGCTTTTACTTTCCGCAGGTAAACGGCCAGGACGCCATTTACTTCTGTGGCAACTCGCTCGGTTTGCAGCCGAAGTCGGCGCAGATGTACATCGACAACGAGATGTATAAGTGGGCAAACTACGCCGTGGAAGGTCACTTCAAGGGCGAGGAACCCTGGTTCAACTACCACAAGTTGCTCACTGATGGCGCTGCCCGCGTGGTAGGAGCCAGGCCTCAGGAAGTAGTCATTATGAACCAGCTCACCGTGAACCTGCACCTCATGCTGGTGTCGTTCTATAGACCGGAGGGCAAGCGCATCAAGATCATCATGGAGGGCGGGGCCTTCCCTTCAGACCAGTATGCGCTCGAAACGCAGGTGAAGTTCCATGGCTATACCCCGGAAGAGGCGATTGTGGAGCTGTTCCCGAGAGAAGGTGAGCACACACTGCGCACCGAGGACATCCTGCAAAGTATAGAAGAGTACGGCGGGGAGCTGGCACTCGTGCTAATGGGCGGCATCAACTACTACACCGGGCAGGTATACGACATGCAGGCCATTACCCGGGTCGGTCACGAAGTGGGCGCTTTGGTGGGCTTTGACCTGGCGCATGCCGCCGGCAACGTACCTATGCAGCTGCACGACTGGGACGTGGACTTTGCCGTGTGGTGCACCTACAAATACCTTAACTCCGGACCAGGCGGCACGGCGGGCGTTTTCGTGCACGAGCGCCATGTCAACAACCCGGACCTGCCGCGCTTTGCCGGCTGGTGGGGGCACGATGCCAGCTCCCGCTTCCAGATGAAGAAAGGCTTTATACCGATGCCCGGCGCCGAAGGCTGGCAGCTGAGCAATGCCCAGATCCTGCCGATGGCGGTACACCGCGCTTCGCTGGAGCTGTTCGACGAGGCAGGTATGGCCAACCTGCGGGCCAAAAGCGAGAAGCTGACGGGTTACCTGGAGTTCCTGATCGATGATGTGCAGGTGGGCAAAGATGTGCTCGAGATAATCACGCCACGCAACCCGCAGGCCCGTGGCTGCCAGATATCGCTGCTGGTGAAGCAAAACGCCCGTGAGCTTTTCAACAAACTAATGGAAGCCGGCATCATTGTGGATTTCCGGGAACCGAGCGTGATCCGGGTTGCGCCTACGCCGCTTTACAACAGCTTCGAGGAGGTATACCGCTTCTCCGAAATACTGCACGCCTGCCTGGAAGGACACAGTTAAACCACTCTGCATCGCGCAATCCAGCGCAAAAACTACTTCAACTACTTGACTGAAGCGCACCCCTCCCGGCGGCCGCTTCAGTCAGGTAGCATGTTGCGATGCGCTCCTGTACCCGAAAACGCAGGTATGGTGCTGTGATGACCAACTATGACACAGAACCGACAAAGAGAGCCGAATGCCTGACTCAGGAATTGAGGTTTAAACTGTGTTTTAGACGCAAAAGTCCTACTTTTGTAGTGCGACGGTCATTACCGGCAACCTAGCATGGTCCATGTCACTCCACTGCCCTCGTAAGCGCTACTACCGCTCGCACTGCTGGTAGGCCACGGGTTGACAGGTATGGCCAGGCCTGCCAGATGCTCCTGAAGCGTTACGCCGCCAAATCTCCTGTCGGCAGCACCATGCCGATTCATTGCCAACATTCTTAATCCCTTTACCATGAACACTACTTATTCGAATGATGCAATCAGTAGCTGGACATCAGACCAATTGTTGAACCTCGGCGTGCCTGAGCAGGCCGCCACTTACATCAATCTGCTGGTACTGATCACCGCGACAGCCCTTGTCGTATACCTGGTTGATTTCCTGGCTAGAAAAATATTTGTAGGCACGGCCCATAAGTTTGCAGCCAAGTCCAGTACGAGGCTGGTCGAGTATATGGCGCGCAACAGGGTAGTCGTATACCTGGCCCGCATTGCGCCACTCGTGGTGGTAGTGCAGGCTATACCTATTGTGTTTGCCGACTTTCCGACCTGGGTTCCGGCTCTAAACAAGTTCACCGACATATACCTGATCCTGCTGTGGATGTGGGTGGCGCGCGCGGTGCTGCGAACCTGCAAAGACTTTCTGAAAACCACCGAAACCTTCAAAGAGAAACCAGTCGACAGTTTTCTGCAGGTCATCACCATTTTTCTATACTTCATAGCTGGGCTACTTATTTTCTCCACCCTCACCGGCAAAGACGCCTGGACGTTTATCACGGCGATGGGTGCGGCCTCAGCCATTCTGATGCTGATCTTCAAAGACACCATCATGGGCTTTGTGGCCAGTATTCAGGTGTCGTCCAACGACATGGTGCGCATCGGCGACTGGGTAACCATGGACAAGTATGGCGCCGACGGGGCCGTGACCGAAATAAACCTGACGACGGTGAAAGTGCAGAACTTCGATAAAACCATCACCACCATCCCTACCTATTACCTGATCTCCGACTCGTTCAAGAACTGGCGGGGCATGCAGGCATCGGGCGGGCGACGCATCAAGCGCTCTGTCTACATCAAAATATCGAGCATCCGCTATTTGTCAGCCGAAGAAATAACCAAACTGAGCAAAATACAGTTGCTGAAAAGCTACCTGGAGGAGCGCCAAAACGAAATCAGCCGGTTCAACAAAGAGAACGAGATCGACAAGAGCCTGCTCATCAACGGCCGCAGCCTGACCAACGTAGGCGTGTTCAGGAAGTACATCGATGCCTACATCAAGCAGCACCCGGGCACCCACAAAGACATGATCATGATGGTGCGCCAGCTCGAGCCCACCACCACCGGTATGCCGATCGAGCTATACCTGTTCGCCAACAGCATCGTGTGGGTGGAGTACGAAGGCATCATGGCCGATATTTTTGACCACCTGCTGGCGGCGGTTAAGTACTTCGACCTGGAGGTGTTTGAGATGCCGGCGGCAGACGACGTGCGGAGTCTGCACTTTAATATGACGGGTACACCGGGTGTGCGCTACCCCATGGCAGAGACCATGCAGAACTAAAACTTCGGTCGTTAGAAAAGGATGCATCGCAGCGGCTGCAGGAAGAGTATAACTAATAAATGCCCGAAGCTTATGCCCAGGTATGCGAGCCTGCGTAAGGGTTTTTTTAAATGTATATTGTCAGGTTGGCCGCCGCCGCCGTATTGATTTCAGATCGAATGTTTAAGTACGACACTACTATATGACCCACCTACCCAATTTGGTCCTGGACCTCGGGTTGATTCTTGGTGCAGCCGGCATCATGACGCTTGTTTTTAAGAAACTGAAGCAGCCACTGGTGCTGGGCTATATCATCGCGGGACTGCTGGTGGGGCCGCATGTTAAGCTGTTCCCGACCATAGTGGAGCTGGAGAACATCAACGTCTGGGCCGAGATTGGGGTGATTTTCCTGCTGTTCAGCCTGGGGCTGGAGTTCAGCTTTAAAAAACTCGTGAAAGTGGGAGGGGCCTCCTCCATCATGGCCGGGGTCGAAGTGGCCGTGATGCTCCTGCTGGGCTACCTCACGGGCAAACTGCTGGGCTGGAACACCATGGACAGCGTGTTCCTGGGCGGTATCCTTTCCATCTCCTCTACCACCATCATCATCCGGGCCTTCGATGAGCTGGGCGTGAAATCGAAGCGCTTCGCCGGGCTGGTATTTGGGGTGCTCATCGTGGAAGACTTGGTGGCCATCCTCCTGATGGTGCTGCTATCGACCTTAGCGGTGAGCCAGCAGTTTGCCGGCACCGAAATGCTGCTGGCTGTGCTCAAGCTCGCCTTTTTTCTGGCGGTGTGGTTTCTGGCAGGTATCTTCCTTATCCCTACGCTGCTCAAGAAGGCAAGCAAACTGATGAATGACGAAACGCTGCTGATCGTTGCCATTGCGCTTTGCTTCCTGATGGTGATTCTGGCGGCGCAGGTGGGCTTCTCGCCGGCGCTCGGGGCCTTCATCATGGGCTCCATATTGGCCGAAACAACCAAAGCCGAGAAGATCGAGCACCTGATCATGTCTGTGAAAGACCTGTTCGGCGCCATCTTCTTTGTGTCGGTGGGCATCCTGATCAATCCGGCGATGATTGTGGAGTACGCCGGACCCATTGCCGTGATCACGGTCGTGACGCTGGTGGGGAAACTAGTGAGTATCAGCGGTGGCGGCCTGATAGCGGGGCAGGGACTCAAAACCTCCATCCAGTCAGGTATGAGCGTGTCGCAGATCGGGGAGTTTTCCTTCATCATCGCCACCCTCGGCCTTTCGCTCAAGGTAACCAGCGACTTCCTATACCCTGTGGCAGTGGCAGTGTCGGCTATCACGACGTTCACCACGCCCTACATGATCAAGCTGTCGGAGCCGCTTTACCAATCGGTGGAGCGCATGCTGCCGAGGAAGTGGAAGAAAAGGCTGAACGAGTACAGCTCCGGTGCCCAGTCCATCAGCACGGCCAGCGACTGGAAAATACTGTTGCGCTCCTACGTGGTCAACATGGTGGTGTCTTCTGTTTTGCTGGTGGCGATCGTGCTGCTGTCTCAAAACTACCTATACCCTTTCATGACCGAAGAAGTCTTTCCGGGCACTTTGGGGCGCGTGGCTACGGTTAGCATCGCCTTGATTCTCATGCTGCCCTTCCTTTGGGCCATGGCTGTGTACCATCCGCAGAAAGAGGCGCAGGGTCGTATCTGGGCCAACCGCAACTACCGCAGCCTGATCATTGTGCTGGAATTCACCAGGGTAGGTATAGCCATTCTGGTTATCGGCTTTTTGCTCAACCGGGTGCTTTCGGTGCAGGTGGCGCTTGTGGTGAGTCTGCTCATCATCGGCCTGCTGGTGCTTTTCTCCAAAAGAATTCAGAACTTCTACATCCGGATCGAGAACCGGTTCATGTCGAACCTGAACGCCCGCGAAATAGCGGCCGCCAGCAGCATGACGCACACCCTGGTGCCCTGGGACGCGCACCTGACCAGCTTTGAGGTAGCGCCGAACGCCGCGGTGGTGGGCAAGAGCATGATCGAGCTGCAGATACGCGAAAAATATGGCATCAATGTGGCCGTTATAGAGCGGGAAGACCGCACGATCATGGCCCCGACGCGCGACGAACGCATCTTTCCGGGTGATAAGATTTTCGTATTCGGTACAGACGAGCAAATCGCGTCTTTCGGAGACTTTATCAACGAGGCGTCTATACCTGTTCAGGACGGCGCAACCACCCGGGAAGAAGTCGGGTTACAGAAACTGATTATATCGTCTGACTCGATGCTGCACGGCCGTACGGTGCGCGAATCGGGGGTGCGTGAGAAAACGAAAGGCCTGATCGTAGGTATAGAGAAGAAAGGCAGGCGGATCCTCAACCCCGACTCGGAGTTAGTGATAGAGGAGGGCGATATAGTTTGGATTGTGGGTAGCCCGCGGCGCGTAAGGCAGCTGGAGGCGGCCCGACAGAAGGTTTGAGAGAAGCGCTTTTTTTACGATTTTAGCCTGAGAAAGAAACAAACACGATGCGTAACATAGAAAACTGGATAGAGGAGAATTTCCACCTATCGGCCCAGATACAGGAAAACGTTTTGAAGTCGCTGATCGCATTGCTGGTGCTCTGGATCATCAGCCGGGTGCTGTTGCGGCTGGCCTCACGGCAGCAAACGGACACGCGCAAGCTTTACCAGTGGAAGAAAACGACCAACTACGTGGTAACGGGGCTGGGCATCATCTTTCTGGCCAACATCTGGTTCGATGGGTTTAAGACCATCACCACGTTCCTGGGTATCTTCTCGGTGGGTTTGGTGGTGGTGCTCCGCGACCCCATCCTGAACATGATGGGCTGGGTATTCCTGATCTGGAAGCGCCCTTTTAAAGTAGGCGACCGCATCAAAATAGGCCTCTACACCGGCGATGTGATCGACATAGGCTTCTTCCAGTTCACCATCAACGAGTTGGGCGAGTGGGTGGATTCGGAGCAGGCGACGGGCCGCGTGGTGCACATCCCCAACAGCCAGGTGTTCACGCAGGGTCAGATCAATTACAACTACGGCTTCCCGTTCCTGTGGCACGAGCTGCAGCTGCGCATCACCTTCGAGAGCAACTGGCAGAAAGCCAAGGGCATCTTAAAGGAGATTGCCCTGCGCCACTCCGAGCGGCTGAACGAAGAACAGGAGCAGCGCGTGCGCATTGAGGCACAGCAACACCTGATCTTTTACAGGAGCTTCGACCCCAAAGTGTTCATCAAAGTAAGAGAGAACGGCATACAGCTCACGGTACGCTACCTCATTAACCTCAACGGCCGCCGCGAAAGCGAGAACAAGATCTGGGAAGACACCCTGACGGAGTTCCTGGCCACACCCGATATCCGCTTCGCCTACCCAACCACCCGCTTCTACAGCGCCACCGAAGGGCAGGAAAGCGAAATGCAGCACATGGAGAGTGGGAGGAGGGGAATGGAGTAAACAATAAAGGCCTGGGTAATCGCCCAGGCCTTTATTGTTTTAGGTGCCAGTATCCCAGCGTCTATACCTTTTCACACTCCCGTTTCAACGCCTCGTTCATTAGCTCGAACCCCACTTTTGTTTTATCGAGCGTGCCACCCATCAGCGCCACCAGAAAACCGCTGAATTTCTCGCCATGTACAAAACGGGTTGCTCCATTTCCTGCGTCAGACAGCCGGAAGTAGTGCTCGCCGTCGAATATGCCTTTAAGGAAAAGCTTGCCTTTCCAGCGGAATTGTTTGTTCGCTTCAAATGCCAGTACCTCAGGCTTAAACGTCATGCCACCCCCATCCGGAGGTTGAATAAAAACCTTCAATCGCCTGCCTACAGCTTTCTCACCCTCAATGGATTTGATGAACGGGTTCCACTTTGGGTGCTGCTCAAAATCGGTGAGGACAACCCACACCTTTTCTGGGCTCGCATTGATTAAAATCTCAGTTTCGATGTGTCGCATGGGGTTGGACAAGCGTGAATTATCAATTAAGACGGTAATTTACAAATATTCAGAATAAACAATATTCTTCTTGAATAATGCAGTGAAGTCTCATATACAATCTGTACAGCGTGCTCCTTACCTCCAACCTATCCCAAACTCCTAAACTTTCTGACTTTCTAACTTTTTAAACTCCTTCATCCGCTTAAAGTAATCGCGGGCGGCAGCCATTACCTTGGGCGATAGCAGCAGGGCTGAGATCATGGTAGGCACCGCCATAATGGCGAACAAGCCATCAATGAGGGCGATAACGGCCGTGATGGTGGCCGTGGCGCCGAACACGATGGTCACTACATAAAAGTAGTTGTAAAGGTGCTTGTACTTGGCGCCGAAGAGGTAACTGAAGCACTTGGTGCCGTAGTAGGAGTAGGAGAACAGCGAGGTAAACGCAAAGATCAGGACGCAGACCATCAGCACATAGTTGCCGAAACCCGGCATGGCGTTGTTGAAGGCGGTGGCCGTCAGGGTCACGCCGCTGGCTTCGGAGGAGTGCCACGTTCCCGTCACAATGATGGCCAGACCCGTCAGCGTGCACACGATGACGGTGTCGATGAAGGGGCCGAGCATGGCCACCAGGCCTTCGCGGATGGGTTCGTCGGTTTTAGCGGCGCCGTGCATCATGGAAGCCGTGCCGATGCCTGCCTCGTTCGAGAAAGCCGCCCTGCGCGCACCCGCGATGATGATGGCGCCCACTGCGCCGCCCAGCACGGATTGCGCTGTGAAAGCATCTGTGAAGATAAGTGCGAACGCTTCAGGTATAGCGGCATAGTTAGCAAACATGATGTAGAATACGGCCAGCATGTAGAGGACTACCATGCTAGGCACCATCTTGCCCGCCACGCTGCCAATGCGCTGTATGCCCCCGAAAATTACCAGAGAGGTAATGAACACGAGCACCAGACCGATGGTAATGTTTGTGTAGAACAGGTCGGCGGTGGTATAGCCATGGGGCTCCAGCAGCACCTCGCGTACTACCTGGGTGAGTTGGTTGGCCTGGAAGATGGGCAACGTGCCGAACATGCCGGCTATGGCGAAGACCACTGCCAGCGGTTTCCATTTTTTGCCCAATCCGGTTTCAATCACGTACATGGGGCCGCCTTCAAGGTGGCCTACGCTGTCGTAGCCGCGGTACATCACCGACAGCGAACAGGTGAAAAACTTGGTAGCCATGCCCACCACGGCGCTCACCCACATCCAGAACAGTACACCCGGCCCGCCAATGGCAATGGCTACAGCCACGCCACTAATGTTGCCCATGCCCACTGTGGCTGCGAGGGTAGCCGACAAGGCCTCGTAGTGGTTGATATCGCCGGGGTCGTTGGGGTCGTCGTAGCGGCCGAGCAACACGTTGATAGTGTGACGCAGGTAACGGAAAGGCAAAAAGCCCGAATAGAACATGAAGTAACAGCCGCCTCCCATCAACAAAACCAACAATGGCATGCCCCATGCGGCGTCGCTAAACGCGACAAAAAAACTTTCTAATGCTTCCAATTGTATTAAAACTGATGTTATCTGTAAAGATAAGTACCCTTGCCCGGAATTCCGTAAGGCATGAGGTCAAAGTGCAGCTTTTAGCGACGTTGCCCTTCGCATCGCCTTATTCCATAGCCCCTTTTAATGGATACGTACATAATCGCTCTTACAATCATTGGCTTTGCAGCGCTGGCAATGGCGTGGGTGCCCACGCTTTTGGAAAAAAGTTTCTTTTCTTACCCAATCCTGTTTCTGGCCTTGGGCGCCATAATTTACCTGCTGCCGCTTGACTTGCCGCTGCCTGACCCGCTCTGGCATGAAAGCTATGCTGTGCACCTGACAGAACTAAGTGTGATCATATCCTTGATGGGCACAGGACTAAAAATCAGACGTAAATTCAACTGGCATAACTGGAAAATCCCCTTCCTGCTGGTTACCGTCACCATGTTGCTTTCAATTACCATACTGGCAGCCCTTGGATGGTGGCTGCTGGCTTTGGCGCCTGCCGCCGCTGTGTTATTGGGGGCCGTAATGGCACCTACAGATCCTGTGCTGGCCGAACAGGTGCAGGTAGGGCCCCCCAACAACAAAGAGGAAGACGATGTGCGCTTTTCGCTCACGGCCGAGGCCGGTCTCAACGATGGGATGGCCTTTCCGTTTACCTGGCTTGCCATTGTAGTGGCTGTTGCTGCAGGCACCAACGAACCTTGGTTTATAGAATGGTTGCTGCGCGATCTTATATATCGTATCCTGGCGGGTGTCGGAGTTGGCTATCTGATTGGGCGGGGACTGGCATACCTGATATTTTACCTTCCCAGGAAAGTAGCTTTTCCCAAGACAAGGGACGGATTCGTAGGGCTGTCAGCAACACTGGTATCGTACGGGGTAACCGAAATGATTGGGGGCTACGGCTTTATGGCTGTCTTTTTTACGGCGCTGACTCTGAGCAGCTACGAAGAGGAGAATGAATATCACACCGAAATGCATGATTTTGTGCTGCAGGTGGAGCGCATCATCATGGTTGTGCTGCTGATACTGTTTGGAGGCAGCCTGGTAAGTGGTTTGCTGGATCATCTAACATGGAATGATGTGTTTATCAGTCTTGCCTTCTTGTTTGTGATTCGGCCGCTCACAAGTTTGGTGGCTATTTATAACGTAAGCTGTTCCTGGCGTGAAAAGATGGCCATCAGCTTTTTTGGGATAAGGGGCATCGGCTCTTTTTTCTACCTTGCCTTCGCTCTATCAAAAATAGACTTTGTCGACGCGGATAGGCTTTGGTCTATTGTGGGATTCATTGTGATGGTGTCAATCATCTTGCATGGTGTTACGGCTTCCCGCGTAATGGATTACTTAGACTCAACCCGGCGCCGCATTCTTTACAGAAGGGGATATCTGAAAAAGCAAGATGCGGACGATGACGCAAATAAGCTGTAGCAAATGATAAACAAATCATATCAGACAGTCTTCTCCAGGCTCGATATGCTTGAGGCTGAGGTATACTACGCGCCGCACTTCTTCAGCAAAGAAGAAAGCGACCTATACCTGCAGCGGTTGACAGAAGAGATTGCCTGGCAACAGGAGGAGATCAAGATGTTCGGCAAGCAGTTGCCCCTGCCCCGGCTCACGGCCTGGTACGGCGACAAAGGTTATACCTACTCCGGCCTGTACAATGCGCCCCAGCCCTGGCTGTCGGTGCTGTTGGAACTGAAGGAGCGGGTAGAAGCCGCCTCCGGCGACAGGTATAACAGTGTGCTCCTCAACTACTACCGCCACGGGCAGGACAGTATGGGTTGGCACTCCGACGACGAGAAAACGCTCGGGCCAGGTATAGCCTCCGTCAGTTTGGGCGGGGAGCGGGGATTCGCTTTCCGGCACCGCAAACGCAAAGATTTGCCCCCGGTGAAACTCACCTTGCAGCACGGTAGCCTTTTGTTGATGCAGGGGGCCACACAGCAGCACTGGCAGCACCAACTACCCAAAACCAGCCGCCCCATCGCACCCCGTATCAACCTGACTTTCCGCACCATTGTGGGCTAAGGTATATTGACGCCGAGTATTGCCTTTCCCGATTGGAAAACGTTTCTTTACGAACAGGAAATCTATACCCTTGCACTATGGCCGAGAGAAAGAACATCACCATCATGGGAGCCGGACTGGTTGGTTCGCTGTTGTCGCTATACCTGGCCAAGCGTGGCCACAAGGTAGACATTTACGAACGCCGGCCCGACATGCGCAAGACCCTGCTCGATGGCGGCCGTTCGATTAACCTTGCCCTAAGCGACCGCGGCTTCCGGGCGCTTCGCGGCATAGGTATAGAAGAAGCCGTGCGTAAGGTGGCCATCCCCATGCACGGTCGCATGATGCACGACGAGCAAGGCAACCTCACGTTTCAGCCCTATGGCAAAGAGGGGCAGTCCATCTACTCGGTATCGCGTGCGGGATTGAACGCTGCCCTGATGGATTTGTCAGAGCCCAACCCCCACATCACCTACCACTTCAACCGCCAACTCCTAGACCTGGACCTGCACCGCAACAAAGCCACGCTGCGCAACCACGAAACAGGGGGATTGGAGGAACTGCAGACGGAACTGCTGTTTGGGGCCGACGGCGCTTTCTCGATGGTGCGCAACGCCATGCAGAAGACCGAACGTTACAACTACTCGCAGAGCTACCTCGAGTATGGTTATAAAGAGCTGACTATACCTGCGGCGGCAGACGGAGGCTGGCTACTGGAAAAGAACGCTCTCCACATCTGGCCGCGCGGCAACTACATGATGATTGCCCTGCCCAACCTCGACGGCAGCTTTACCTGTACCTTGTTTTTCCCCTACGAAGGCGCGCTTTCTTTCGAGAGCATCAAAACCGACGACGACCTGCTCAATTTCTTCCTGCAGACCTTCCCTGATGCTGTGCCTTTAATGCCTAACCTGGCGGAGGACTACTTCTCCAATCCCATCGGCTCACTGGTAACGGTGAAGTGCTTCCCCTGGTCGTACGAGGACAAGGCCCTGCTGATAGGGGATGCCTCCCATGCCGTGGTGCCGTTCTACGGGCAGGGGATGAACGCCGGTTTCGAGGATATCACCGTGCTTGACCAGATGCTGGAAAACTTCAACGGCGATTGGGAGAGCCTGTTCAAGAGATTCGAGCGCAAACGCAAACCCGACGCCGACGCCATCGCCGACCTGGCCGTGATGAACTTCATCGAGATGCGCGACAAGGTGGCCGACCCGCGCTTCCTGCTCCGCAAGAAAATCGAAGGCAAGATCAACCAGCAATACCCCGATAAGTGGATCCCGCTCTATTCCATGGTGACCTTCACCGACCTGCCGTACTCCTATGCCCTGGAAACAGGCCGCCTGCAGGACGCCATTATGAAAAAGGTGATGAAGCACATCAGAACCGTGGAAGACTACGACAAGCCGGAAGTGCAGCAACTGTTGGAGAAGCAGCTTGTGGAGAAAGAGAAACTGAAGGGTTATCAGGCGCAGGAGGCTGCTGCCAGAAGCTGATCTATACTATTTTCCCTGTTTTTACATCAGACTCCAACACCACATCAGCCATTAATAAATAGTCACGCCATTAAATAGAAGTGTGATAAAGCTTCTAAGGTATCAGAGTAAAATTGTTAGTAGTGGTAGCAGTTTTACCCGCCAGCTTTACGGTAATCTTTGTTTGTGGCGCTTGCAAATTATAAGGCACCATGCATACGATACTTTCAGGAGTTGCTCTGACGATTGTAGCTGGCGTGCTGCCAAAAAGGACCGTTAACCTGTTCAGGTCCTGGGTAAAGTTACTTCCGGTAATGGTCACCTGGTCATTTCTACGTGCTGAGGCCGGAGAAAATCCTGTGATAACCGGTGTCATGCTGCCTTTGCTGGTATAAGGCATTGCAGGGCCATACACAACATATTCACCGGCGCGGGCATAGGCTCGGACATAATGCACTTTGTCTGCTTCCATGGCAAAAGTAGCTGTAGCGCTAAAGGGACCGATTTCATTGCGGGGGCCTAGTGAGATTTGACTGGAGTTATCAACAAGGCTATGGGGTGTGGTGCTCCAGGTAAAACCATGGTCACTGACAGGAGTTGCTCCTAAAGTCCTGATAATGCCTGTGAAAGTGGCTCCTGAAGTATTGATGGCCGTTACTTCTCCTGTATCCATCCGGGGGTATTCCCGAGGGGTTAGTTCGTCTTTTGCTTTACAGGAAAGGAGTAATGTCGCCAGTGAGAAGGCCAGGAGTAAACTGAATGAGCAATTTAATTTCATCCGGATAGGTTCTTATTTGTTAAAATACAATCCAACAATCAAACTGAACGTGTCAGACCCTGCCTTCAGGCTTCTGCTGACATTGCTAAATTCAGGAGGGGTTGCGATGTTCATACCTTTGTCATATCTGAGCTCAGAGAATAACCTGTAGCTGAAGATTTGGTAGCTTGCTCCCAGGCCAGCCATCATCCCCATATGATATTTATTAAGGAAAGTGTCGGAGTGCTTACTTGTTTGAATAGTGTTGCCGGATTCAGACTCTTGTATTCTGGATGCCGTGTTGTTCAATAACAATCTATTGGAGACCCCTAAATTAAAGTATGGTTGTGTTGCTTTGTCGATGAAGGTATAGCGGAAGGCGGCATTTAATTTAAGCGAAGTTAATTCCAAAGCAAAGTCATTGCGGTAATATACATCTTCTGAGAAAGAAGAGTAATTGGAATAGCCGATGTAATCGTAGGTAGCGTAAAATGCTTCAGTCTGTAGGGACAGCCTTTCTTTTAGCCTGGGAGAGACAATGTTCAGAACAAGCCCAACGGATGGGTAATATACCTTATCAAACCGGGCATGGTCATATAAGGCCAATCTCCTGTCTGATGAGGTAAAGGTAAGGTTTTCTGTATTTGCGGAACCGGCAATCCCTACTTTTGCGACTAGCCATTTTTTACTTTCTTTCAGTATCCTGTTTTCTTCAGGAGCTACGCATTGGTTATAATTTTTGACCAGGGTAACCAGGCTACGCTGTGACAGGGACACATCCTCAATTTTGTTTAGTTGGTCCTGGCAGTCAATCATTAGTGTATTGAGCGTTGCGATGTGCTCGTTCGAACGCTTCATTACCCGCGTGTTATTAACATAAACCTCTTCTGCTGTGTTGGTGAGTTCCAGGAGCTGGTCCGGGTCCTTTTCAACGAAGAAACGGGCTTTATAGAGATATAAGCTTAACCTACCTTTGACAAGGACTTCTATAAAAGCCTTTGTAAGCTCTTCTTCATTCGTTTTTACCTGCTTGGCCTCATACGCTTTATCCCCTTTAAACCCATAAGCCCGTATGGCATCGACACCAAGCTGCTGTGAGTGACTTTCTTTGCTTGGCTTAAAAGAGCAAAACTTATTATTTGACCGGCTTTCTTTGTAATCGACATAACCGCTCAATGTATCGCCAGCCAGGTTAACGATGTAACCTGGCCTGAAATCTGATTGTGCATAAGCTGTGCAACTGCAAAGGACCAGCAGCAGGGTAGTGTAGAATTTAATCATACGAGACAGATGTGTTTAACAAACTTAAACATTTCTTGAGCATTAGCAAGTCAGCCATTTCAAAAGAAAACTCAGAGCTTTTTATTAATCAATCTACAGTAGTATTTGCCGGTTAAAACAGCTTGTCTGATACAAAGGGTTTTTGTGCTGCTACTTCTCTAATGACATCTTAAAGCTACTCTTTTTACATCAGGCAGATACCCTTACCTTAGGTGTTTGGTCCGTACAGGGTATACTCAGCTTAATGGTATGGAAATTGCTATCAAGGCCTTCTAACAGAATGTCTTATAAGTAGCGCCAGCAACTATTTTTCCAAAGAAAAGTATAGTTAAAGTGTCAATCAGATAGATCAGCCTACTATTTGACCTAATTTTCACTTCAAAATCTTTAACCCCGAGTCTTATGAATATTTTCCATAAACTGAAAGTCACTGCTGTGGCAGGACTTGTTGTAGGTCTAGTATCCATTAGTGGCAGCGCTCTGGCGCAGCAGGCCACTCCCCAGAAAGCACCGCAGCAGCAAACGCAGGCTATTTCTGACCAAGATATCAAGCTTTTTGTAGATGCCAGCACGCGCCTGATGGAGCTGCAGCAGGAAAGTGAAAAAGCCATGTTAGTGATTCTGGAAGAGGAAAAGCTGAGCGTGGACAAGTTTAACGCCCTGGCGCAGGCGCACCAGCAGCAGAAACTGGCAGAAGCCGAAGGCACAGCCGCTGAGAAAGCCGCCTTTAACAAGGCGATCGGCCGAATGATGGAAATGCAGCCTGACATTGAGAAGAACATGCAGACAGCCATCCAGAAAGACGGCATGACGGTGGAGCGCTACGAGCAGATCATGCTGGCCTACCAGCAGGACCCCGCTGTGCAGGCCAAAATCCAGAAACTGATGGGCTTGTAAACCAGGCGCCCAGGTATAGGAAACAAAAAAGCTTCGTCGGGATTCGACGAAGCTTTTTTGTTGGGCGTAATTCTTAGTTCTGTGTGAATTCCAGTATTTTAAAGGTCTTGCTGCGCTTATCGAAGTAACCGTAGTGCAGCTTGTTGTTGCCGTAGCGGTACAGGGTCTTGTACTCGGGTGTCTGCTTCAACTCTTCTTCGTACGCCTCTATCTTGTCCTGCGCAGTGGCTACGGTGCTGTCAGAAACCGACACTGTTGCCTTATCGAGCGTCTCACTGTCGAGCACGGCCCTGAAGTAGGTGCTGGTGCCCGGCCCTACTGACTCGCCCGCCTGGTTGTAGAACGGATCGTAGTAGTAACGGTTGTAGGGGAACATGCTGTAGCTGTACGGCAGCGAATAGGCTGGTATCCAGCGGCCTGGCATCAGGAATAAGCCACGGGAGGTCTGGATATAGCGATCCGGCGTACGCACCAGCCTGGTTGGGTCACCTCCAGGGTTGCGACGGGCTGGCGGCTGGTACGAACCAATGGTCAACTGCAGCGTGCTGTCGTTGAAAGCATCCACTGTAATGGCAGGCTTGCCGGTCGACAGGTTGCGCATCACTTTTGAGGTCTTCTCGATCACGCTGTTGCCGGACGAAAACAAGGCGCCCGCTCCCCGCTGGTGCACCGGCGTGGCTTTAATATCGATGTCCTGGTCGGCCGTATACCTGTACTCCTTGATGGGTTGCAGACTGCTAAAGTCAAAGGCGGTCAAGGTAAACTCATCCCTTTCGAGCTGCACCCGGAACAGGGTGTTGTCATGCAAAAAGGAGTTGAAATTCGCATCGCTCTTAACAGCCAGCGACGGCAGGGTGCGGTATTCAGTCTGTCCGCTTGGCCAGTCGAGCGTCAGGATCTCCGTGGTCAGTTCGTTTTTCTTGCCGCGCAGCGAAAAGCCATCGAATACCAGGTATAGCTTGTCGCCACGGGTATAGATCTTGCTTCGGTGCTGGCCGGCGAACACGGTTCGCTCCAGGTCGGGGTGCACAAAGATCAGCTCTTGCTGCCGCTCGCCTTTGGTGCGGGTGCGTGGCAGATCGGCTAAGTTGAACGTCTTCTTCTCATAATAGCTTTCGTCCAGTTCGCGGTGCAGGATCAGGTTGTCCTTTTTGTCGGTGTAGATCATGTAGAAGTGGGAGGCATCCGCAAAAGCCCCGACAAACGTTTCGTTTCTTTCGCGACGCAGCGGTACATCGGGCAGGCTTCGGAATGCGCCGCTATACCTGTTTATGGCAAAGGGACGCACAAACTCCTTGTTCCCATTCACAAAGCGGCTGTAAAACACAAACTCCGTATCGGTTACGCGGGTGCCCAGCACCTGGGGCTGCTGGCCGTTGCGGTAGGGGATTTCCTGGGTGGCCACGGTTTGCCCTTTGGCATCTACCAAACTAAAATTCAGCTTGCCACCCTGAAAAAAGTAAAGACAAACGTTGCCATCGCCATCCGCTACCGACACCAGGTCTTCAGCCCGGCGCAAGGGCAGCTCCAGGCTGGCGAACTCCTGCTGCGCACGCACCTCAGAGGCCGTAAAGCCGAGCAGGAGCAAGGCTAAAAATATATATCGCATAAGTCTATTTATAAGGGATTTAACTTATGTTAGATAGCAAATTTCTAGCCAAAAACATAAAATCACTAACACTATTTGCTACTGATGCAATAGGATAAGGATAGTTGCAATACTTGGTTCTTAGCATGTATGACATTGGCAAGTCCTACTTGGTGCCGAAGGCTACAGGTTAGTTTGGCTTCATCTCCGAAAGTTATCCCGTAGGCCAGTCCATAGTCACTTCCTTTCATATTCGGCTTGGAAGAGTAGGATTCAAACTCATAACGCTCGGACAGTAACAAACCTGCATAGGCACCCCCCTGTAAACTCACCTGAGGAGCAATAAAGAGCTTAGCAAGCACAGGGATATTCAGATAATGCAGTAGCAGGTGGCCTCTGTTTATCTTTGCTCCCTGTAATGAATATTGAGCCTCTAGCTGTATGCCTAGCCAATCATTTTCCATGGTGAGGTAAGAAATACCGGCGTGAGCGCCAATCTGTCCGCCAGGCCAGGGCTCATCCTTTGGAGATAAGGTCGTAAGGCTTGGTCCAATTTTGATACTGGTATACTTCCTTTTGGCAGAAGAGGAGGAGGCTTGCTCCTGTGCCATCACCGAGGTAGAGCCAAGCAAAAAAATCCCAGCAAGGAGTACGTAAAATTTATGCATATAAAAATGGCAAGAAATTAGACTCTTAAAAATAGTTGAATGCTATATATATTTTTTAAGCTTAAAATAAAAGCCCGGCTAAGGTATAGCCGGGCTCTTTCAGGTATAAGGTATAGCTTCTGTTAAAACTCTGCGTTTCCCGGTGTGCGTGGGAATGGGATCACGTCGCGGATGTTGCCCATGCCCGTTACGAACTGCACCATGCGCTCGAAGCCCAGACCGAAGCCGGCGTGCGGACAGCCACCAAAACGGCGGGTATCCAGGTACCACCACAGGTCTTCTTCCTCGATGCCCACGCCCTTCATGCGCTCCACCAGTAACTCCATACGCTCCTCACGCTGCGAACCACCCACGATCTCGCCGATGCCCGGCGCCAGGATGTCCATAGCGGCCACAGTCTTGCCGTCGTCGTTGAGGCGCATGTAGAAAGCCTTGATGTCTTTCGGGTAGTCCGTTACGATCACCGGCTTCTTGAAATGCTTCTCCACCAGGTAGCGCTCGTGCTCGCTCTGCAGGTCGATGCCCCACGACACGTCGTACTGGAATTTCTTTTTCTTGTAGGCAGGTGAGTTCATCAGAATGTCCACCGCCTCGGTATAGGTCACGCGTTCGAAGTTGTTGTTCACCACAAACTCCAGCTTCTCCAGCAGCGTCATTTCCTGGCGCTCGTTCTGCGGCTTGGCCTTGTCTTCCTCCACCAGGCGCTGGCCCAGGAACTCGATGTCTTCGCGGTTATGCTCCAGTGCATAGCGGATGATGTATTTGATGAACTCCTCGGCCAGGTCGGCGTTCATCTTGAGGTCGTAGAACGCCATCTCCGGCTCAATCATCCAGAACTCGGCCAGGTGGCGGGCGGTGTTGGAGTTCTCGGCACGGAAGGTCGGTCCGAAGGTATAGATGTCGCTGAAGGCCATGGCCGCCAGTTCGCCTTCCAGCTGACCAGACACCGTCAGGTTGGTCGCCTTGCCGAAGAAGTCCTCTTCGTAGTTGATCTTGCCGTCTTCGGTGCGAGGCAGGTTGTCCAGGTCGAAGTTGGTGACATGGAACATCTCGCCGGCGCCCTCGGCGTCAGATGCCGTGATGATGGGCGTGTGCATGTACACGAAGCCTTTCTCGTTGAAGAACTTGTGCACGGCAAAGGCCAGCGTGTTGCGTACGCGGAACACGGCTCCGAAGGTATTGGTGCGGAAACGCAGGTGCGCGATCTCACGCAAAAACTCCAGCGAGTGCGCCTTCTTCTGCAACGGGTAAGTCTCCGGATCGGCTTTGCCCACTACTTCTATCGTGTTGGCTACAATTTCAAAAGCCTGTCCTTTGCCCTGCGAGGCCACCAACTGGCCCGTAATGGACACGGCAGCACCGGTCGTTACGTCTTTCAGCGCCTCGTCGCCGAACTTCTCGGCATCGGCCACTACCTGCAGGTTCTGTATCGTAGAGCCGTCGTTCACGGCAATGAAATTCACAAACTTGTTGCCGCGCTTGGTGCGTACCCAGCCCTTCAATAATACCTCTTTGCCTTCTTCGGCACCAGTCAGTAGCTCTTTTACTTTCGTGCGTTGCATGTTATTTCTAGTAGCGTATATGTCTGAACAATTTATGCGTTAAGGTATACATTCATGCCTTCGTGAAAAGGCAAAAGAAGGTACCGTATCGCCATTGGATCAGAGGGCTTAACCGGTTCGGACAAAGCGTGTAGCAAGCCCACAGGCCCTATCCGGAATGGTGTAGCCACCCATTTTCCAATAATCCCTCAAAGTAACGATATTTTAACCTTTTTTGTAAATGCAAGTAAAATTATCCTAAATTTGAAGGTGCACTGACAGGCACCAGCACCCATTTTTCCTACTATGCAGCGACTCGATTTAAGACAACTCTTATCCCAGAAGTTATCGCCGCAGCAGATACAATTTATCAAGCTGCTGCAGATACCTACTGTTGAGCTCGAGGCGCGCATAAAAGAGGAAATGGAGATGAATCCCGCCCTTGAAGAGGGCCGAGAGGAGCCCGAAAGCGAGTACAGCGACTCAGAGTCAGAGGACTACGACAGCGAGGATGACTACGGCAAGGACGAAGTCGACATCAACGACTACCTCAACGACGACGAGATAAGCGGCTACAAGATGCAGGGCGACCGCGGGGGCGACGAGGAAGACCGCGAAATGCCGATTGCCATGTCCAGCTCGCTCAACGACAACCTGATGGACCAGCTCGGTTTCCTGGCGCTCGACGACAAGCAGTACACCATCGGGATGCAGCTCATCGGCAGCATTGACAGCGACGGGTACATCCGCCGCGAGCTGAGCTCCATTGCCAACGACCTGGCTTTTTCGCAGAACGTGATGACCACCGAAGAGGAGATTGAGCAGGTGCTGCACATGATTCAGACCTTCGATCCGGCAGGTATAGGCGCCCGCGATTTGCCGGAGTGCCTGCTGCTGCAGCTCGAGCGCCGCGAGCAGGACGAAACAACCCGTCTGGCTGAGCGCATCATCAAAGAGTCGTTCGACGAATTCACCAAGAAACACTACCAGAAAATACAGTCGAAGTTTAACGTTTCGGAAGATGAGCTGAAAAAGGCCATCGACGTGATCATTAAACTCAACCCGAAACCGGGCGGAAGCGGCGCCGGCATGGCACGGGTGCAGTACATTATACCTGACTTCATTCTGACCAACGAAAACGGGCAGCTGCAGCTCTCGCTCAACTCCCGCAACGCCCCGGACCTGCGCATCAGCCGCTCCTACGCCGACATGTTCGACGCCTATGACAAGTCGGACAAGAAGGACAAGAAGCTGAAGGAGACGGTAGCTTTCGTGAAGCAGAAGCTCGACGCGGCCAAGTGGTTCATCGATGCCATCCGCCAGCGCCAGAACACGCTGTTGCGCACCATGGAGTCCATCATCAAGTACCAGCACGAGTTTTTCTTAGAAGGCGACGAAAGCAAGCTGCGCCCCATGATCCTGAAGGACATCGCCGAGGACATCGGCATGGACATCAGTACCGTGAGCCGTGTGGCCAACAGCAAGGCCGTGCAGACCGAGTTCGGCATTTACCCGCTCAAGTACTTCTTCTCCGAAGGCATCGCCACCGACTCAGGCGAGGACGCCAGCAGCCGTGAGGTAAAGCACATTCTCAAAGAGATCATCGACAAGGAAAGCAAGCGAAAGCCGCTCTCTGATGAGAAGATCGAAAAGATGCTCAACGAGAAAGGGTATAACATTGCCCGCCGCACCGTGGCCAAATACCGGGAGCAGCTCAATATACCGGTAGCCCGCCTGCGGAAGGAGTTATAATTTTGAATTGTTAAATTGTTGATGGTTAAATTGTTGTTTGGTGCCCGATTCGGGCAGGTATAGCCTGCAGGATTATTTGTTGACGGCCAAAACAGGTATACCCCAAGGAATGACCAGTGCACGATTCGGACAGGTCGCGACCTGTCCCTGCAAGCGAACTTTTCTAATTCACTAACTCACACTCAACCACTCAATCACTGACTCCCTCTTGAACCGCTCCCTCGCCCGCTTTTTGTCTGTTGCGTTTCACCCATTGCTGATGCCGACGTATCTGTTTGCCATCATTCTTTATTTTCTGCCGGTTTCCTCTATTTCGCTTCCGCTGCAAAGCCGCTGGATCGTGCTGGGCATGATCTTTTTCACCACGTTTATGGTGCCTGGGCTGGGGGCTTTCGCCATGTTCAAGACCGGCTTCATCGACTCGTATGAAATAGACCGGCGGGAGCAGCGCAGCAGGCCGCTCCTGTTCACGGCCCTTTGCTATGCCGTCACAACTTACCTGTTTTACACTGAGTCTGTCTTTGATGAGCTGTTTTACTTTGTGATGGGGGTGGTCACCGCTTCTGTTTTTGTGGCCTGGTGCGTTTCTTTTTTCTGGAAGATCAGCGCGCACGGCATCGGATTGGGAGGAGCATTGGGAGTGCTTCTGCTGGTGAACAAACTTATGCCGGAATCGGGCCTGCTTATACCTATTGTATTGTTGATTCTGGTGTCAGGTGCGGTGTTGACGGCGAGGCTGGCCTTGCATGCCCATACCCCGGCGCAGGCCTACACGGGCTTTCTGACAGGGCTTTTGCTGGTGCTGGCGGCGGGCTTTGTGGCCCTGTAACCGTTTTGCTCTTCAAAGTGATTATCTATACCTTTGGTTATCTCTTCTACTAAACAAACGACAATATGAACTACGAGTGCTTGCTATATGATGTGCAGGATGGCATCGCGACCATCACGCTGAACAGACCCGATGTTTTCAATGCCTTTAACGACAAGCAGAGCTACGAACTGCAGGACGCCCTGAAGCAGGTGACCCGCGACGACAGCGTGCGGGTGGTTATCCTGACGGGCGCCGGCAAAGCCTTCTGCTCGGGTCAGGATTTGAAAGCCATCGCCAGCGCCGACAAGCGCGATCTGTCTGAGTCGCTGGAGAAGCGGTATAACCCGATCATCCGGGCCATGCGCAGTTTGCCCAAGCCCATCATCTGCAAGCTGAACGGCGTGGCCGCTGGTGCTGGTTGTTCTCTCGCCCTTGCCTGCGACCTGGTAGTGGCCTCTACCGCCGCCAGTATGATCGAGGTGTTCGTGAATGTGGGCCTAGTGCTCGACTCGGGTTCTTCTTTCTTTTTGCCGCGTGTAGTGGGTTCGCTGAAGGCGTTTGAGTTGAGCACGCTGGGCTCTAAAGTGAGTGCCGAAGAAGCGCTGCAGCTAGGCATGGTTAACCGCGTGGTAGCTCCTGAAGAGCTGGATGCGGCCGTAGCTGAACTGGCCGCCCGCTATGCCGTGGCTCCAACCAAAGCCATTGGCTTGATGAAAAAGATGCTGAACAAATCCTTTAGCTCTACACTGGACGAAATGCTGGATTACGAGGCCCACTGCCAGAAAATTGCCGGCAACTCCGCTGATTACAAAGAGGGCGTGACGGCTTTCAACGAAAAACGCAAGCCAAACTTTACAGGCGCTTAGTGCGCTATACCTTATAAGCTATACCTACAAAGCCGGGCCATGTGTCCGGTTTTTTTATACCTGGCATTTGGTATCCTGGCCGCTCGGGTATGACTAAAGCGATCTATACCTCCAGTGTGCTCAACATGATCAACAAGTAATCAGAAAGAGTAGCCGATCGAGAAATTCAGCTGCGGAGAGGGCCCTACGGTAATGACCGCCCCCTCGTCGGAGCGCACCACATGCCCGATGATGTTCTGCTCGATCAGATCGCCGCCATTGGTGGCATTGGCAATTTTGATACGTCCTCCAAGCCCGCCTGAAAGCTCCGTGGTGAAGTGGCGCCCTAACTGGAACTGGTAGCCCAGGTGGTAGCTCAGGTCCACTGCGTTCTGGTAGAGCCGGCCCACATACCTGAAGTCGGGGTCGCTGGGCGGCAGGTCGGGCAGGTCGAACACATTGCGCTCAAACACGATGAAGCGGTAGCTGAACATGGGCCCGTGAAAGAAACCAAAGGGGGGCGACTTCCTCTTAGAGGTATAGTAACGCTGACTCATCCGGATGCCGATGCCCATCACGTCTTTCGCGTTCGTGGTCCAGCCATCGCCTTTCAGGTGCAGTTTGTAGAAATAGCTTAGCCCAAACTCGTTGCTGATGTTGGGCGCCCGCACCTTCTCGTACGACACAAACACTTCCCCATAATGCAGCGGGTGTAGTTTAATCGTCTTGTCATGGTCACGGTCTATGTTGAGCATTTCAGCGCGGTCTTCTCTCTCCTCTTCCGTTACCTGCGCATACACGGCAGAGCAGAACAAAAAGCAAAAAGTGGACAGCAAGGCTGCGACGGCGCGCATAGCAAAGAGTCGTATCATAAGGTATAGCTTAAGAAGGTGTTTCTGGCTTGCTTCAGGTATATATCGTTTTATACCTGAGATAGTTGTGGCCATTGGCCCTGCATTTTGCATACACGCACCCTGCTCCGGAATATCCCCAAATTACATAATTGTCAGCCTCCTATATATTAGAGGCCTATCGTATAAACTCCATGGCTTTAGCGGCGTATACCAATTTGTTCAAACTATTTTACTATTAACAAGAAATAACACTATGAAAAGAATTGCAACAACAGGATTAATGGCCTGTGCCTTTCTATTTGGCACAATGGCTTGCGGCGGCTCAGGCAACGACAGTGTAGAGCAGGCGCAGGATGTTACCGAGGAGCGTTTTGAAGACACTGCCATGGAGGAGGAGCGCGATGATCAGGCTGAATTTATGACCAAGGCTGCCAGCAGCAGCATGATGGAAGTAGAAGCGGGCAAACTGGCGCAGGAGCGTGCTACTAATCCGCAGGTGAAGGAGTTTGCCGCCATGATGGTGAAGGACCACACGGCGGCCAACAAAGAAATGCGCGACCTGGCGCTCAGCAAAAACATCACGCTGCCAGACAGCATGAGCAATGAGCACATGAGCCAGATGCGTGACCTGCGCGAAAAGCAGGGAGCCGAATTTGACAGAGAGTACATGGATAAAATGGTAAGCGCGCACGACAGCGACATCAGCCTGTTCGAAGATGTGACGGAGGATGCCGACTACGATGATGCCGAAGTGAAAGCCTTCGCCACCAAGACGCTCCCTAAGCTACGCGAGCATCACAAGCGTGCACAGCAGATCAAAGACGGACTGAAGTAAAATGTGTAATCCCAAACACTGGGCATTTCCTAAAATCTAATTATCTTGAGCATCTGCGCCTGTCATGGCTGCAGATGCTCCTATTTTAAACCCATGTGTATGATCCGAAATATTACCCTATACCTTGCCAGTGCCATGCTTCTGCTGGGCACCGCCAGCTGCAGCCCCGACGACAGCATTGAACAGGCCGCCGCCCAGAGCGTAGAGCAGTTTGAAGCTGCCGGCGTGCAGGGGATGAAAAACGATGCCCTGTTCATAGCCGAGGCTACCAGCGCGAATATGCTGCAGGTACAACTCAGTGAACTGGCTTTGGAGAAAGCTGTCAGTCCGGAAGTAAAAGAAACGGCTCAGGTAATGGGCGAAGGACACCGGCGATTGATGGAAGACTTGCAGAACACAGCAGTGCAGGGCGGGTTTGTAGTGCCGAATGAACTGGGCAGGGCGCATCAGAAAGTGTACGAACAGGTGAGCACTGAAACAGGTATAGGCTTTGACCTGGCCTACATCAAACGCATCCGCGAAGAGCACGACAACCTGCTGAACCGATACGAGGACATGGCCGAGAACGCCCAGGTGATGGAAGTAAAGCAGTTCGCCTCCAAGCAGCTTCCGCTCTTGCGGCAGCACTTGCAGCAAACGGAGGCACTGGAAGAAAGACTCGGAAACATCTAACAATAAAAATGCCGCTCTCATACCTGAAAGCGGCATTTTTATATACTGCTATACCTGCTAGGCCTGGCCGTTCTCGCGGTAGTGGCTCGTTTTCAGCTCCTCTTTCAGGAAGCGGGCGGTATAGCCTTTGCCTTTTTTGACAATATCCTCTGGGGTGCCGGCCGCCACAATGGTACCACCGCCCTCGCCGCCTTCCGGCCCGATGTCGATGATCCAGTCGGCAATCTTGATCAAATCCAGGTTATGCTCGATGATGAGCACTGAGTTGCCTTTGTCGGTCAGCTTGTGCAGCACCTCGCTCAGGTGCTCAATGTCCTGGAAGTGGAGACCGGTCGTTGGTTCGTCCAGAATATAGAGCGTCTGGCCCGTGTCTTTCTTGGAAAGCTCCGTGGCCAGTTTCACGCGCTGTGCCTCGCCACCCGATAGGGTGGTAGCCTGCTGGCCGAGGGTGATGTAGCCCAGGCCCACTTCGTTCAGTGTCTGGATCTTGCGTAGGATACGCGGCTGACTCTCGAAAAAGTCCACCGCCTGCTCCACGGTCATGTCCAGCACGTCGGTAATGCTCTTGCCTTTGAAGCGCACTTCCAGGGTTTCGCGGTTGTAGCGCTTGCCTTTGCAGACCTCGCAGGGCACGTATACGTCCGGTAAGAAGTTCATCTCGATCGTGCGCATACCTGCGCCTTCACAAGCCTCGCAGCGTCCGCCCTTCACGTTAAACGAGAAACGGCCCGGCGTATACCCTCTGATCTTGGCCTCCGGCAGTTGTGCAAACAGCGTGCGGATTTCGGTGAACACACCGGTATACGTAGCGGGGTTGGAGCGTGGCGTACGGCCAATCGGTGACTGGTCCACTTCGATCACTTTGTCGATGTGCTCCAGCCCTTCGATGCTCTTGTAAGGCAGCGGATCGCGCTTAGCCCGGAAAAAGTGCGTGTTCAGGATAGGGTAGAGCGTATCGTGAATGAGCGAGGACTTGCCACTGCCCGACACGCCTGTTACGCACACCATTTTGCCAAGCGGCAGTTCCAGTGTCACGTTCTTCAGGTTGTTGCCGGTAGCGCCTTTCAATTTCAGTACCTGGCCTGTTCCCGGGCGTTTTACGCGTGGCACGGCTATACCTCGGCGGTTGCTCAGGAAGTCGGCGGTGGTCGTACCAGCGTTCATCATGTCTTCTGGCGTACCAGCCGTTACTACCTGGCCACCGTGTATACCTGCGCCCGGACCGATGTCCACCACATAGTCGGCCTGCAGGATCATGTCCTTGTCGTGTTCCACTACAATAATGGAGTTACCCAGGTCGCGGAGATCCTGCAGGGCTTTGATCAGGCGCTCGTTGTCGCGCTGGTGCAGGCCGATACTCGGTTCGTCCATGATGTAAAGCACGCCCACCAGTTGCGTTCCGATCTGCGTGGCCAGGCGTATGCGCTGGCTCTCACCGCCCGAAAGCGTCTTCACCGGTCGGTGCAGGCTCAGGTAGTCCAGACCCACATCCAGCAAAAAGCCGATGCGCTTGCGAATCTCTTTCAACAGCTCGCGAGCGATCACGTTCTGGCGCTCGCTCATGCGTTCTTCCACACCCTCAAACCAGGCGGCCAGTTTGTTGATGTCGAGCACCGAAAGCTCACCAATATTCGTGTTGGCAATCTTGAAGTGCAGCGATTCTTTCTTGAGTCGGTAGCCGTTACACTCCGGGCAGGTGGTGGTCTGTGCAAAATCCTCCACCCAGGAGCGGATGTTGTCGGAGTCCGATTCCATCTGCCCTTTCAGGAAGTTGACGATGCCCTCAAACTCCACCACGTAATTGCCTTTTTTGGTATTCACCTCCAAGTCTTCATCCAGACCATAGAGCAGCACCTTCAGCACATCTTCCGGCAGGTCTTTGATCGGCGTCGAAACCGATACCTTGAAGTGCTTGAACAGGGCTTCGATCTGCTTAAAAATCCAGATATCACGGTACTCGCCGAGCGGTGCTATACCTCCCCGGCGGATGCTCAGGCTTTTGTCCGGTATAACCGATTCTTCTGTGATCTCCTGTATCTCACCCAATCCGGTACACACCGGGCAGGCGCCGTACGGGGAGTTGAACGAGAAGGAGTTCGGCGCCGGATCGTCGTAGGCGATGCCTGTGGCGGGGTCCATGAGGTGGCGCGAGAAGAAGTGGGTCTTGTCCGCGTCCACATCCAGTATCAGCGCCGTGCCCTTGCCGTGCGTGAGCGCATTCTGGATGGAGCCGGAAAGACGGAAGCGGTCCTCTTCCTTCACCACGATCTTGTCGATCACGATCTCGATATCGTGGATCTTATACCGGTCCACCTGCATTTTCGGGTCTATCTCCAGCAATTCGCCATCCACACGGGCGCGGATAAAGCCCATCTTCCGGATCTGCTGGAAGAGCTCCCGGTAGTGGCCTTTACGCCCCTTTACTACCGGTGCCAGCACGATAATGCGCTTGCCAGCGAAGTTCTCCAAGATGTGGTTCACGATCTGGTCGTCGCTCTGGCGCACCATTTTCTCGCCGGTCACATAGCTATACGCCTCGGCCGTACGGGCCCAGAGCAGACGCATAAAGTCGTAGATCTCGGTGATGGTGCCCACCGTGGAGCGCGGGTTGCGGCTCGTGGTCTTCTGCTCGATGGAGATCACCGGCGAAAGGCCTTCGATCTTGTCCACGTCGGGGCGCTCGAGTCCGCCCATAAACGAGCGGGCGTAGGCCGAGAAGGTTTCCATGTAGCGGCGCTGCCCCTCGGCATAAATGGTGTCGAAGGCCAGCGAGGACTTGCCCGAGCCACTGATGCCGGTAAAGACCACCAGCTTGTAGCGGGGCAACTTAATGGAAATGTTTTTGAGGTTATGTTCGCGGGCACCGTAAACTTCGATCTGCTGTGTTTCGCCATTTTGCGAAAAGGCAGTATCAGTGCCGGCTGCTGTGTCTTGCGCTTGGTTAAAAGCCATTCAGGAATGCTTGATTTTAAATAGCAAAGGTACAAAAATATCAGCGCCTTCGGACTCGAGGATGCTAACCCTTCTTAACAGCGATCAGCGCTAAATGGTTTAGCTTTCAGCAATTATCCTTAGCATCTACCTCAATCTATGTTCCCATAGCGTGAGGCCTGCTTTTCGTACAGTGTTTCGTGGTGATGGCTGGTGGGTTCGTAGCTCTGCCAGTGGCGTTTGATCAGCTTTTGCTTGCCAAGGTAGCGCACAAAGCTGTAGACTGCCAGCAGCACGCCAACCGGCATCAGGGCAAGGCCCATTATCGTCATATACACATGGTTGGAAAGCTTGATAGCGGCAAAGCCACCGGCAATAAGCGCAATGGCGGTCCGTAAATACGCCATGAGGGTACGCTCGTTGGCGAAGATGGTACGCTGTATGGCCATCTCGTCGCGTATCTCCGAGTTCTTCTTCTCCAGCTTCCTGATTTTCTTCTTGAGCCTTTTGATTTCGTCTTGCTGGGGCACCTGCATTTATTCCTTTTTTTGAGAAATATACGAAACAAATACGACGAAGAGCGCAGCGCTTACCAGTCGTGAAGCTGCCAGGTGGTCTTTTTGCGCTAAGCAGAGGTCTGCTTGCCGTTTCCGCCGGGCTGGGGCAGCTCGTTGTGCGCCCGCTCATGTTCGTGGCTGGTGGGGCAGTAGTCCTGGTGGTGCCCCTCAATGATGCGCTGCTTGTGCCTATACCTGACGAAGCTGTAAATTGCGAGTATGATGCCGATCGGGATTAAAATCACACCAATTATGTCCAGGTACAGGTCCTCGGAAAGTTTGATGGCTACAAAACCGCCCACGGAGATCGTCATGGCCGTGCGCAGGTAGGCCATCAGGGTACGTTCGTTGGCGAAGATGGTGCGTTCCGCTGCCATGTGGTCCCGTATCTCCGCGTTCTTTTGCTCCTGCACTTTCAGCTTTTTCTTGAGCTTCTTTATCTTCTCTTTGTCGGTGTCGGACATAGGCTTAGCTCTCCTGCTATTATGTACGATTCTGTAGGACTTAAGTGAAATGTAAAAACGCAAAGCTTTTGTGCAGTGGCAATTCCAAAATTTTCAAATTCAGTGTTAAAACTATATATTGCTAAGGTGCAATGTAGTTCCTTTTTGTCCCTGCTGCGCACATACGCCAACCGCACCTCCTTTTTATGAGAAGACGCTACCATTACCTTCTGCTTGCCGCCTTTATGCTGCTGTCCGGCTACGCCTGGGCGCAGGGCACTGGGCAGCCACGCATCACGGCAAGCTACCAGGAGCAGCCTCTGCAGGCTGTGCTCCATGACCTGCAACAGAAGCACAAACTGCGCGTGTTCTTCCAACCCGAGTGGGTGGAAGGCGTGCAGATTACCCAAACCTTTGACCAGGAGCCGCTCGCCAGCGCATTACAAAAGCTTCTGGAAAAAGCCCGCCTGTCGTTTGTGCTGTATGATGACCGTACCATTGTGCTTGTGCCTCAATCGGCAGCCTCCCTGTTTCGAACAGACACGGTGCCATCCGGGATGGCTGCAGGCCAGGCTGCTGAGCGCATCGTGACCCTGAGCGGACAGGTACGCAACGCCAAAACAGGGGAGCCCTTCATAGGAGCCACCGTGCTGCTTGTTGAAACCGGAAAAGGCACCGTGGCCGACGAGCAGGGCCGGTATACCCTGGCGGTGCCGGCTGGTAACTATACCTTGCGGGTGCGTGCCATCGGCATGGTAGAGGACCAGCGGCGCGTGAGCCTGCAGCAAAGCCGCACCATGCATGTGGAGCTGTTCGAGGTAAGCAACCAGCTGCGGGAAGTAGAAGTATCCGCCAAGGCGCCCGACCATAATGTGGAGAGCCTGGAAATGGGCGTGGCCCGCCTGTCGATCAAGGAAGTGCGCAAGATGCCTAACTTTTTAGGAGAGGTGGACGTGCTGCGCAGCATCATTACGCTACCGGGCGTGACCACCGTCGGGGAGGGGGCCAGCGGCTTCAACGTGCGGGGAGGCAGCATCGACCAGAACCTGGTTTTGCAGGACCAGGCACCGCTTTTTAGCTCCTCCCACCTGTTCGGCTTCTTTTCGGTTTTCAATCCGGATATGGTACAGGATGTCACCTTGTACCGCGGCGGTATACCTGCCCGGTATGGCGGGCGCATCTCGTCGGTGCTGGATGTGGAGCTGAAAGAGGGCAATAAGAAGGCGCCCATCCTGAGCGGGGGCATCGGATTGCTGGCAAGCCGTCTGATGGTGGAAGCGCCGCTGCTGAAAGACAAGGCCTCTTTTGTGCTCGGTGGTCGTGGCGCCTACCCCGGTCTGGCCATGCGCTACGTGCCTGACAAGGCCGTGCGCGACAGCGATGGCTACTTTTACGACTTCAACGGCAAAGTCGACTACACGATCAGCGCCAAAGACCAGCTGATGGTATCTGGCTACCTAAGCCGCGACGGTTTCCGGTTTGGGGCCGACACGACCTATACCTGGGGCACCGCCACCGGCACAGTGCGTTGGAACCATACCTTCAACGACAAACTCCTGTCAAGCGTAACCGGCGTGGTGGGTGACTACGACTATGGCGTGGAGGCCGAAACAGAGCCCTACAGCTATACCCTTGACTCGGAGATTAAGTACAAGCAGATTAGGGCAGACCTGAATTACGAGCCTTCCGTGCGGCATAAAATAGGCCTGGGTGCCTCGTCGTCCTGGTATCAGTTCAGCCCCGGCACCCTGACGCCCGGCTCGGAGCGGTCCAGCTTGTTGCCTGTCAGCATGCCGCGCGAGCGCTCTATCGAAGCCGCCCTATACCTGGACCACGAGTACACGCTCAGCCCAAGCATATCTGTCAGCCTCGGGCTGCGCTACTCTTCCTACTTTAACCTGGGGCCGGGCGACGTGTATGTGTACGATCCGGAGTCGCCACGGCGCGAGTCCACGATCATTGACACGCTCAGCTACAGCAACGGCGGTGTGATACAGCGATACGGTAATATTGAGCCGCGTGCTTCCCTTAAAATAAGCCTGAGCGAGAACAGCTCGGTGAAGGTGGGCTACAACCGCATGGCACAGTACATCCATTTGATCTCCAACACAACCGCTGCCTCGCCAGTGGATATCTGGAAAACCAGCAACCCAAACCTGCGACCGCAGCTCGGCGATCAGGTGGCGCTCGGCTTTTTCAAAAACCTGCAGGACAACACCATCGAGCTTTCAGCAGAAGCATACTACAAAAAGCTGCACGACCTGGTGGAGTATAAGGACGGTGCCCGGCTCCTGCTCAACAGCACCCTCGATGCCGACCTGCTGCCGGGCGAGGGCAAGGCCTACGGGCTGGAGCTGATGATGCGCCGCAAAGGCAAAAAACTGACGGGCTGGGCCAGCTATACCTATTCCAGGTCGCTGCGCCGCGTCAATGGCCCTACGCCCGAAGAGCGCATCAACAACGGCAACTTCTTTCCGGCCAACTTCGACAAGCCGCATGACCTGAGCCTGGTCCTGAACCAACAGTTGTCCCGTTTGATCAGTCTTTCCGCCAACTTCACTTACAGCACAGGTCGGCCGATTACCTATCCGGAGTCGGTGGGTTACATCGATGGCCTGCTGATGGTAAACTACAGTGACCGCAACCAGCACCGCATACCAGACTACCACCGCCTGGACCTGGCCTTGGTGATTGACGGCACCAACAAGCGCAACGCAAACTGGGTGAGCAGCTGGGCCTTCTCGGTGTACAATGTATACGGCCGCAAGAACCCTTACTCGGTGTTCTTCAAACCTGCCTATGGCGGCACCATTCCGCAGGCCTACCGGCTATCAGTGATCGGCTCTGCGGTGCCGGCTATCACCTACAATTTCAAGATCACCAGATGAGGAGACTAATCAGGAAAGAATACTCAGACAAGGCACAGGCAACTAAATTATACCTGCAAATGCGAATTACTTTTCAAAAATACCGTTTGTTGGCCGTGCTGCTCATAGTGGCTTGTCTGCAGGCCTGTGTGGATCCTCTGGAGCTCCAGATCGACACCGGGCAGAGGTCGCTGGTAGTGAGTGGGATGGTGACAGATCAAAACGATTCGACGCTGAATAAAGTGACGCTGACCTGGACCGCCCCCTTCGACAGTGAAAACCAGCAGGTGGTGGTGGAGCGCGTGCGTAATGCCACCGTTACGGTGCAGGACAACCTCGGCAACAGCATGCCTTTGTATGAAGGGCCTGCCTATGGCGTGTATACCTTGCGCAAAGAAGACTTCCTGGTAGAGCAGGGGCGCAGCTATACCTTGCACATCCGGCTACCCGATGGCAGGGAATATGCCTCGCGGCCAGAGCTACTCCGGCCTGTGCCCGCCATTCAAGGTATAAGTTATGAGTTTAAGCAATTTATAGACGTAGTCCGCAACTCAGCGGGCCTACTGATTGAGCGCAGGTCGGTGGGTTTTGAGGTGAAGGCCCAGGTGCAGGACCCTTCGGAGCGAGGCAACTACTACCGTTGGGATACAGAGGGTGTGTTCGAGTTTTATACCAATGTAGGCGACGCTCCATTGCCTGCGAGGTGCTGGTCCAATATGGGCAGCATCAACACCAAAGTGGTAACGAGTGATGACCGACTGGTGAACGGGCGCTACTTTGAGCAGCCGGTGGTGGTGGTGCCAGCAGACATCCCAACCAAATACCGCATCAAAATCAGGCAGTTCTCGCTGACAGGCGAGGCGTACGAATTCTGGCGCCTGTTCAATCAGCAGCAGTCCAGCGTCGGCAGCATCTTCGACCCGCCTCCGGCACGCATCAACAGCAACCTGTATAGTCTTACAAACCCGGAAGAACAGGTGGTCGGCTATTTCAGCGCCTCGGCTGTGACCGAGGATTTCATTGTGATCCGGCGGCAGCTGTATGCACCCTTCCCGGGCCTGCCTTACGAGCCGCCTCTTGGTGATTGTCGCTATACCTTCCTATATCCGAATGTGACGAATGAACGGCCGATCGGCTTCTAAAATCTAAAAGAACAGATGCATCTACTCCTTGATAGCCTCCACAAACACGCAGCTGGCCTGCTTCTGGCAGTAGCTTCCTGCCTTAGCCTGCCTGCCTTCGCCCAGCAGGAGCAGGTTGCTAAAGCAGCCGCCGCCCAGGTGCAGCGCCAGCTCTCCGACGAGCAGGTGCACCTGACGCACAGTCAGCCCTGGTACATGGCCGGGGAGCGCCTCTGGTACAGCGCTGCTGTTCAAAAGAGCTCAACCGCTCCGGCAAGCCGGGTGCTTTACGTTGAACTGCTGGATGCGAAAGGCGCCACCCTGATCAGCCAGCGATTGGTCGTGGAGGACGGAAAAGCGCAAGGTGACTTTCTGTTGCCTAAAGACATGCCCTCAGGAAGCTATACACTACTGGCCGCCACCAACTGGATGCGGAACTTCAGCGCACAGCAGCACTGGCGGGAGCAACTCACCATCTTGAACCCGAACGAAGTCAGGACGCTGCAGACATTGCCGGCAACGGCCAAGCCACTGCAGGTGCGGTTTTTCCCAGAGTCCGGTGTGTGGACAGCCGGGGCGCCTACCAAAATAACAGCGACCGTAACCAACGCGGCAGGTATAGGTATAGCCGCCCAGGGAATAGTGGCTGATACAGCCGGACAGACCATCGTCACCTTCAAAAGTGACGAAACAGGTATAGCAACTTTCAGCCTGTTGGGCACAGAGGAGCAGGACTTAGTGGCACAACTGCGGGCGGAGGGCTATGCGCCGCAACAGGTAAAGCTGCCGGCGACCAAGCAGCAAGGTATAGCGCTAGCAGTTGGCAAGGTAAGCGACGCAGGTATAGAAGTGAGCGTGCCGGGCAAATCGGCGGAAGGCCATGTGCTAGTGGCCGCTTCCGGAGGGTTGGTGTACTTCGCGCAGCATGTTACCGGAGCCAGTCAGGTTATGGTGCCGTGGCGCGATGCAGCACGACCAGAATGCCGCTTACTGCTGCTCAATACGGGTGGGTTGGTAGTAGCCGAGCAGCAGGTAATGCTACCCCAGAGAGCAGGTATAGCCGTGCAGGCCGACCGCCAGCAGTATGGCCCCCGCCAGCATGTAACTGTTACGGTAAAGGGGCTGCAACCCGCTACCTGGCTCGCCGCCTCGGTGGCAGAGCGCCGTGCCGGCCTTCAGCAGCCAAATGGTTTTATCGCTGTAAACGAGATGCGACAAGGGTATAATACAGACCAGGAACTGTGGGAGGCCATTGCCAGAAACGAAGCAAACGCCCGCTTCCGAAGAGAGCCCCTGGTAGAGCCCATGCGGCAGGCAGATGTAAAGGCCCCTTTTCAGCAGGAAACTTTCGCCAAACACACAGACACTGCCTTTGTGCAGGCGCTGCCGCCGCAGGTGGTGAGCGCGGCGCAGAAGCACTATACCCGCGCCAATATCCATGAGATCTATGGCCTGACAGAGCCGCATGCCGCTGCTCCGCTTCCACGCCTGCCAGCCGACCGGGTATTCAAGCTGGATGATTATGTTGCCTTCCAGGATGTAGAGGAGGCCATTCGGGAGGTGTCTACCAACCTGCGCATGCGCAAAAAGAAAGGCAAGCAAACCGTGCGGCTGCTCTACGTTTCCGCAGAGACCAAGCGCATGATGAGAGAGGAACCGCTATACCTGCTGGACGGCGTGATGCTGGAGAATATGGATGAGATCATGGCGCTCGACCTGAATGATATCGCCTCGATTGAGATTGCCTGGTCAGAGGAAAGACTGTACGCCGGCAACCTGGGCCGCCTGGTCGACAACGGTATGTTCGCCATCTACACCAAAAGCGGGGAGGCCCGGGAACGTCTCAGAGAAAAGGGCCTGCCCGTGCTGTACGAGCAGTACAACCTGCCCCGAAACTTTGTTGTGCCAACCACCGCCTCCAGCGGCGGAGCGCAGGCCCAGCTCCCCGATTTCCGGCAGCAGCTGTACTGGCAGCCATACCTGCAGGCGGGAGCAGACGGGAGTGCCACCTTCACCTTCTATACCTCCGATGAAACGGGTGTATTTGAGGTCAGGGTGCAAGGCCAGACAGCAGAGGGTACACCTGTAGTCGGAAGCACCTCAATTGAAGTGAAGCTGGTGAATTAAAGCCAAAGCCAAGTACAAGTTGAGGAACATGAAGAGCCCTGAAAACCTTTGATAAAAAAACGCCCCGCTGTTCTGCAGCGGGGCGTTTTTTGTGGAAGTATTCTCTTTCCTAGAAGTTTGGAGACAGCAGGTATTTGCTGTAGAAATCGTCGATCACTTTCACCGCTTCGGTGGCGTCGTCTACGATGTGCACCAGGTTCAGGTCTTCCGGGCTGATGTTGCTTTCCGTGTTCAGCATCACATCCTCCACCCACTTAAACAGGCCTCCCCAGAATTCACGGCCCACCAGCACGATCGGGAATGCGCCGATTTTCTTGGTCTGGATCAGCGTGATCGCCTCAAACAGCTCGTCGAGCGTGCCAAAGCCACCTGGCATCACGATGAAGCCCTGCGCATACTTCACGAACATCACTTTGCGCACAAAGAAATAGTCGAAGTTGATGAGCTTGTCAGAGTCGATGTAGATGTTGTTGAACTGCTCGAATGGCAGGTGAATGTTCAGGCCCACGGATTTGCCACCCTCTGAGTGCGCTCCTTTGTTACCCGCCTCCATAATGCCCGGTCCACCGCCCGTGATCACGCCATAGCCATGGCGCACCAGCTTGGCAGCGATCTCCTCGGCCATAACGTAGTACTTGTGGGTGTTCTTGGTGCGGGCCGATCCGAAAATGGAAACGCAGGGACCGATCTTGGCCATCTTCTCGAAGCCTTCCACGAACTCCGACATCACCTTGAAGATCTGCCATGAGTCGGCGATCTTGATCTCGTTCCAGTCCTTGTCTACAAAGGCCTTTCTGATTTTGATGTCCTCTGCAGAGGCAGGCGGGGCCTGCACGTGTCCGGCCTCGCGCAGGTCGGTAATGGTTTTTGCTTTATTTTCGTTTACGTCCGGGTTTAGGATCGTTTGTCCGCTGCCGCTGTTGTGTGACTCGTCGTTGAGTTTCGTTTTGCTTGTCTTTCTAAGCTTTGCCATAAATCTTTCTTCGTCTTCTTCAGGAGGCAAGCCTCCTGCGGCACGCTCATGTGGAGGTGCCTTCTTCATTTAATAAACAATTTAAAGGGTTTGTGTCTGCAGCATGGAGGTTAAACTTTGCAGCCACGGTTGTGTCTTTTCCTACTTGGAGCGAATGGCAATCACCGGGTCCAGGTTTGAGGCGAGCACCGCCGGAATAATGCCCGACAGCATACCTATCACCGCCGATACGCCAAGGCCCAGAATTATGTTGCCTGCCGAGAGCGAGATCTTCATCATGTCCTGCGGTATGAGCGTGAGCAGGAATACCAGCAGGATGCCGATGCCGCCGCCAATAACGCTCAAAAACACGGACTCGAACAAGAACTGGAACAGGATGAAATAGTTTTTGGCGCCCAGTGATTTTTGTATGCCGATGATGTTGGTTCTTTCTTTCACGGACACGAACATGATGTTGGCAATGCCAAAGCCACCCACCAGAATCGCAAAGCCACCGATTACCCAGCCAGCCAGGCCGATGACCTGAAACAAGCCTGTGATGGCCTGGGTAGCCATTTCGGGGCGGTTGATGGCGAAGCTGTCCTCGTCGCGCGGTTTCAGGCCCCGGATGTTGCGCATCATGCCCCGCACCTCATACTCCAGCTCCAGCAGACCCACGTCCTCGTCACGGCCCTTTACCGCAATGGTCGAGCCAATGCCGTTGGGTCCGGTCGCGTACATCTTGCTGAACGTGCCGTAAGGTATAATGCCCATCTGGTCGAAATTAGGCATGCCAAACATGCTTTCGCCCTGCTTTTCCATCACGCCTATCACCGTAAACTTATGCCCGCTCACCCGGAGCTCCTGCCCAATGGCCGACTGGCCCGGGTAGAGCGTGCTGGCCACCTCGTCGCCTATGATCATCACGTTTCGGGCGGCGTCCACCTCCTGCGGCACAAAGTAGCGGCCTTCGGCCACCGGAATCTCCGTCACTTTGTTATAGTCGTAGGTGACGCCCATCAGGCCGGCGTCTTTGAAGCTGTTGTTGCGGTACTTGAACAGGCTACGTCCTTTGTTGGCAAAAATAGCCACGCCAGCGTCGTTGGTCAGGTTGCGGTCCAGCAAACGGTACTCGTGGGTGTTGGGCTGCGGGCGTTTAAAGTACTTCCACCAGGGGTATTCTCCGCCAAAGCTCCAGGGCCACTTCTCCACATACAGCACCTTGTCGCCAATGAAGCTCATGCTGTCGCGCACGTTGCGCTCGAGCGAGTCGACCAGCGTGAAAACCGAGATGATGGCGAAAATGCCTATTGTAACGCCGAGCAGGGAGAGAATCGTTCGGAGCAGGTTAGCACGCAAGGCCTGCCATGCAAAGCGGAAACTTTCAGCTATTAGGCGGATGTAGATCATAGATTGGCGTATAGCAAAGTAATTTTCTTAAAAGTAAGAATATTTCGGGCAAACTAAGTAAATTTGCGGTTTGATTTTTTAATTGTATCATGGGTTAGCCATACCTGAAATTCAGGGTGCTGACCCTATACCTGGTACATTCCGTTCCAAGTCAGCACGATTTATACCGTATTATAAAAAGTATGAAGTTATCAGAATTTAAGTTTGACCTACCTGAGAACCTGCTAGCAACGCATCCTTCCGCCAACCGCGACGAGTCGCGCATGATGGTGCTGCACCGCGACACGGGCAAAATTGAGCACCGCATCTTCAAAGACATCCTGGAGTATTTTGACGAGGGCGATGTGATGGTAGTAAACGATACCAAAGTATTCCCGGCCCGCCTGTATGGCAACAAAGAGAAAACCGGCGCCAAGATCGAAGTGTTTCTGCTTCGTGAGCTCAACAAGGACATTCACCTGTGGGACGTGCTGGTAGACCCGGCCCGCAAGATCCGCGTGGGCAACAAGCTGTACTTCGGCGACAGCGACCTGGTGGCTGAAGTGATTGACAACACGACTTCCCGTGGCCGCACGATCAAGTTTTTGTTCGATGGTCCGGACGAGGAGTTTTACAAGACCATCAACGAGCTGGGCGAGACCCCGCTTCCAAAGTACATCAACCGCGAAGCAGAGCCGGAAGACAAGGAGCGCTACCAGACCGTATACGCCAAGAACGTAGGCGCCGTGGCGGCTCCAACTGCTGGTCTGCACTTCACGAAAGAGGTTCTGAAGCGCCTCGAAATCAAAGGGGTGGATGTAACGCCGCTTACACTGCACGTGGGCCTGGGCACTTTCCGCCCAGTGGATGTAGAAGACCTCACTAAGCACAAGATGGACTCTGAGAACTTCATGGTGCCAGCCGAGACAGCCGAAATGGTGAACAAAGCGCTGGACAACAAGAAGCGCGTGTGTGCCATCGGTACGACGACCATGCGTGCGCTGGAGTCGTCGGTATCGGCGAGCAACCGCCTGAAGCCAAACGAGGGCTGGACGGACCGTTTCATCTTCCCTCCATATGACTTCAAGATCGCCAACGCACTGGTGACAAACTTCCATATGCCGGAGAGCACGCTGCTGATGATGACGGCTGCTTTTGGTGGCTACGAACTGGTGATGAAAGCCTACGAAGAGGCCGTAAAAGAGAAGTACCGCTTCTTCAGCTACGGCGACGTGATGCTGATCCTCTAGTGGCAGGTATAAATATTTAGCAAAGCCCCGGCTCTCCAAAGTCGGGGCTTTTTGTTTTATTTGCAGCTTCAAGTATTGTGCTACCTGCCTGAATGTATGAACGGTCCAGATCCAGAAAATACTTTTCCGCTTGCCCATCACCACAACCTGGTTTTCCTGAAGAACATCATCCGGAACCCCAACATTGTGGTAGGCGACTATACCTATTACCATGACATGGATGATCCTCACAACTTCGAGAAGAACGTGCTGTACCATTTCGATTTCATCGGCGATAAGCTCCGCATCGGGAAGTTCTGTGCCATCGCCTCCGGAGTAAAATTCATTATGAATGGGGGCAATCACGAAACAAGGCCCGTCTCTACCTACCCTTTCGCTATTTTCGCAAACGGCTGGGAGCAAGCGGATGCCGGAACGGACAAGTATCCCTACAAAGGAGACACGGTGGTAGGGAACGACGTCTGGATTGGTTATGAAGCAGTGATCATGCCCGGCGTAAGAATTGGGAATGGCGCCATCGTGGCGACCAAGGCCGTGGTCACCAGAGATGTGGCGGACTACGCTATTGTGGCCGGGAACCCGGCGCAGGTGGTGAAGATGCGGTTCACAGAAAGCGAAATCGCACAATTACGCCAAATCGCGTGGTGGGACTGGAGCATAGAAAAAATCACCCGAAACTTACCTCACATCACCGCGGCCGATGTGGCCCGACTGGCCGATTGTGAGTAACAAAGAGCGCATTAATAGAACAAGCCAGTATATGGAAGAATCTTTGCAACAATACGCCATTATCGTTGCCGGAGGCACGGGCAGCCGCATGCAGCACAGCATGCCCAAGCAGTTCATCGAGCTTGCCGGAAAGCCTATCCTGATGCACACGATCGAGCGGTTCTATACCTATAGTAAGGATATACGGATTGTAGTCGTATTACCCGAGGACCAGTTGCAGGTATGGCGGGGCCTTTGCAAGCAGCATAAGTTTCCCGTGTTCCATATGGCAGTGCCGGGAGGAAAGACACGCTTCGGGTCGGTGAAGAACGGGCTGGCTACGGTACAGGGCGAGGCGCTAGTGGCGGTGCACGATGGGGTACGCCCGTTTGTGAGCACTGGCATCATCAAGGCGGCCTTTGAGCAGGCGGCTGAATCGGGTACTGCCGTGGTGGCAGTGTCTCCGAAAGACTCTATCCGGGAGCTAACTGAAAGCGGGAGCCGTGCCGTGCCGCGCACCAGGTATAAACTGGTGCAAACGCCCCAGTGCTTTAGGGCCGATTTGTTGCGGGCAGCTTACGAGCAGCCTGAGCAGGAACACTTCACGGACGATGCTTCGGTGGTAGAGCAGCTGGGCGCAGGTATAGCGCTGGTGGAAGGCAGCTACAGTAACATCAAGATCACCACGCCTGAGGACCTGCTGTTGGCCGAAGTGCTGGTGAAGCAGTTTGAGTCGCTGCCTTAGCGGACAATGCGTTGCGCTTCCAGGTATACCTGGTTCTGCTGCACCGTTTCCGGGGAAAGCGGCTCGAGTGTAGGGTCGGGTTTGGAGAGGTTGAGGAGGAAGCCCTGCATCGGCTGCAGGTTGTAGAGGTCATGTGTTATGCAGAACACCGTTTTGCCTTTTTGCCGCACCCACTGCTGCAAAAGTCGGAATACCTGCTTCTTATAGTATACATCCAGCTGTTGTGTCGGCTCGTCGAGCAATACGACATCGGCGTCCTGGAGCATCAGTTGCGCCAGCCATACCATTTGCTGTTCACCTCCTGAAAGGGTTGTAAAGTCCTGCTCCTGCAGGTGCGTCAGCTCCAGTTGCGCCAGCGTGGCGCGGGCCTGGGCGTAATCCTGTGCGGTATAGTTCTCAAAAAAGCCCTTCTTTCGGAAAAGGCCCATCACAACCAGGTCAAGCACGCTGATCGAGAAAGAGACAATGTTCTTCTGGGGGAGATAGGAGAGGAGGCCGGAGGCTGCGGCGTCTTTGGTGTGGCGCAAATCCAGGCCATGCAGCAGGAGTTGCCCCTGGTAGGGTATTTTCTGCTGGAAAGCCCGGAAGAGGGTTGTTTTGCCTGCTCCGTTATGGCCCACAATAGCCACAAATGCCTGTGCAGGCACAGAAAAAGAAAGGTTGCGGATCAGAGCTCGATGCTCATAACCCGCAACCAGATTTTTTACTTCAACGATGCTTTTCAATGAATAATGAGTAGTGAATAATGAATAATATAAAGTCAATTACTCATTATTCATTATCTAATTAGTCACTAATTAGTACTCGTCTTCGTTGAACATGAAGTCTTCCTTGGTAGGGTAGTCAGGCCAGATCTCTTCGATGTTCTCGTAAGGCTGTCCGTCATCTTCAAGTGCCTGCAGGTTTTCTACCACTTCCATAGGGGCGCCTGAGCGGATAGAATAGTCGATCAGCTCGTCCTTAGTGGCAGGCCAAGGTGCGTCCTCCAGGTATGATGCTAATTCCAGTGTCCAATACATAGTATGTGTCTCCTTAAATAATGGCGTTAAAAAATAGTTCGCAAAAGTATGAATTAATTCACAAACTAAAATTTTTTTGAAATATTTATTGCTTTTGTGATTGTTTTTACCAAAACAACGCAAATACACAGTAAATGTTCATTTTGAGTCAAATTTTTTCGGACTCCGTTTACTACTGAAATTTACCTTGGATTGGGCTGTATGTAAATATAGAAAGCGTCTGCCGCATTCGCAACAGACGCCTTCTTAAAAGATATCGTTAAATCTTTATTTTCCTATTTATTGATCGTGCTCAGCTGCTCCTGGAACATTTCGATTAGGGCCTGTTTGGTCGTGATCTTGCGGTTGAAATTACGGATCTTGCCTAAAAGCATATTGCGGAACGAGTCGTTGCTTGGCGCTTCGCTCAGTTTGCCCAGGTTCGATTCAAGCACCTCTAACTCCTGACGGTCAGACTTGATGAAGTCGCGCAGGGCGTTGATGCGGGCGTTCAGCCCTTCCTCGTGGCCATAGGTTTCGTTGGCGTTCTGCTGGCGCTTGCGGATGTAGTGCTCCAGGCTGCTCATCTCAAACACGCGGTCGCATGCCTTGATAAAGCGCTCCCAGATCGCATCCGAAACATCGGGGCGCACCGGGCCTACCTTTTTCCACTCTGCCTGCAGTTCCTTGGCGCGCTTCACGGCGTCGTTCAGGCTGTTGTGCTGGAGCAGTTGCTCAGCCTGGCCTACCAGCTCCTGCTTGCGCTCCAGGTTGGTTTCGTAGTATTTCTCCTTCGAGTCGGTCTTCTCGTTGGTGATCTTTACCTTGAGGCGCTCAAAAAAGTGGTTGTGCGCTTTTCTGAACTCCGTCCACAGCTTGTTGGTGGTGGCGCGCGGCAACGATCCGCCAATCTGCTTCCACTGGGTCTGCAGGTCTTTCAGTTTGGCCGTCGTGGCTTCCCACTCCTCGGAGTTCTGCAGTGCCACCGACTTCGCGATCAGGTCTCTATACCTGTCGTAAGTACGGTTCTGCATTTGCTTTTTATCGTTGAAGAAAGACTTTTTGCGTTCAAAGAAAGCCTCCAGCGCTGTTTTAAAGCGCTCCTCTATCTCTTCAGTCAGGTCTTTCTCTACAGGGCCTGTCTTGATCCAGGTGGCGCGCAGGTCCTTCATCTTGTCAGAGGTCTCCTTCCACTCCAGGCTATTCTGCAACTCCTCCGCCTCCTGTATAAGCCCGATCTTGATGCTCAGGTTCTTCTCGCGGTTCTGCTTGATGGTCTCATTGATATCCTCCTCCGCTTTGCTCAGCGTATGGTAAATGGACTCAAAGTCGCCCAGCGCGTCATAGTTACCGACCTGGTCTTTCATGTGCAGCACCTTCATCAGAAAGGAGCCTTTGTTCTCGGAAGTTGCGATGCGCTCGAGCAGGGCGTATACTTTATCGCTAAACATGTGAAAGCGCCTGGCAAAATATACCAGCGAGTCTTCCTCTGATTCTTTCACTTCGCCTACCTTCCTGTCGGGATAGGTCATAAAAGCTTTCAGCCATACTTGCTGGTCCTGAATGAAGCCATACTTTTTGGCTTCTTCCAATAGGTCGTTGTTTTCCATTTAAGGATTGGGTTAGAGTCGGAACATAAAAGGGCAAAGGGTCCAGAATTTAGACTAACCTTAGCATACGCAAGTCAGGTGGTAGTGTTGACAGTCTGCAGTTTAGCTGCAGAAGCCTTCGAGTAATCACCTGACCTGGTGCCACGATCAGTCTGTGCGGACTTCTCCCATACAGTTTTTCTACAAGTTTAGTGATTTCAAAGCACTTTTGTGAACCATAAAGACATGAATTTTTACGATATTTGTATTTGTCGGCATAAAAACAGCCTGACTGCACGGATTTGTCGGGTAAGTCGCTGTAAATGCCGTTCCTATGTAAACGAAAACTGCTGTCTGCAGACAGTACTAAACTGATATACAGTAAAATGAGCAACGAAACCATTATTTTCTCCATGGCCGGGGTCAGCAAGATCTACCCGCCACAGAAGCAAGTTCTTAAGAATATCTACCTCTCCTTTTTCTACGGCGCCAAAATCGGCGTGCTGGGCCTTAACGGATCCGGTAAGTCGAGCCTGCTGAAAATCATCGCTGGCGTGGACAAAGAGATCCGCGGCGAAGTAGTATGGTCGCCGGGCTACTCGGTGGGCTACCTGGAGCAGGAGCCGCAGCTCGACCCGACCAAGACGGTGCGTGAAGTAGTGGAAGAAGGCGTGAGAGAAGTGGTTGCCCTGTTGAAGGAGTTCGACGAGATCAACATGAAGTTCGCCGAGGAGATGACGGACGATGAGATGAACAAACTCATCGAGCGCCAGGGCATCGTGCAGGAAAAACTGGACCACCACAACGCCTGGGAGTTGGACAACCGCCTGGAGCGCGCCATGGACGCCCTGCGCACACCACCGGAAGATGCCGTGATCGGCAACCTGTCGGGTGGTGAGAAGCGCCGCGTGGCCCTGTGCCGCCTGCTGCTGCAGGAGCCGGACGTGCTGCTGCTGGACGAGCCTACCAACCACCTCGACGCGGAGTCAGTGGACTGGCTGGAGCAGCACCTGCAGCACTACAAAGGCACCGTAATCGCCGTAACCCACGACCGCTACTTCCTCGACAATGTGGCCGGCTGGATTCTGGAGCTGGACCGTGGCGAAGGCATTCCGTGGAAAGGCAACTACAGCAGCTGGCTGGAGCAGAAGGCTGCCCGCCTGGCGAAAGAGGAGAAGACGGAGAGCAAGCGCCAGAAGACCCTGCAGCGTGAGTTGGAGTGGGTGCGCATGGCCCCGAAAGCCCGTCATGCCAAATCGAAGGCCCGTATCAGCCAGTACGATAAGCTGGCCAGCGAAGAAGCCTCTAAGAAAGAAGAAAAACTGGAGCTCTTTATACCGGACGGCCCGCGTCTGGGTACGCAGGTGATTGAGGCGCACAACATCAGCAAAGCCTATGGCGATAAGCTGTTGTTCGAGAACCTGAACTTCTCCCTGCCGCAGGGTGGCATTGTGGGCATCATCGGTCCGAACGGTGCCGGTAAGACGACGTTGTTCAAGCTGATCACAGGTCAGGAAAAACCGGATGCAGGTGACTTTACAGTAGGTTCTACCGTACAGATCTCCTACGTAGACCAGGAGCACACGCAGTTGGACCCGAACAAGTCAGTGTTTGAGGTGATCTCAGGGGGCACGGAGCACATGATGATGGCCGGTCGCCAGGTGAACTCCCGCGCGTACGTGAGCAAGTTCAACTTCTCGGGCGGCGACCAGGAGAAGAAAGTAGACAAGCTGTCGGGTGGGGAGCGTAACCGCGTGCACCTGGCCATGACGCTGAAAGAAGGCGGTAACCTGCTGCTGCTCGACGAACCGACCAACGACCTGGACGTGAACGCGATCCGTGCGCTGGAGGACGCGCTGGAAAACTTTGCTGGTTGCGCCGTGATTATTTCGCACGACCGCTGGTTCCTGGACCGTATCTGCACGCACATCCTGGCCTTTGAAGGCGACTCGCAGGTATACTGGTTTGAGGGTAACTACACCGACTACGAAGAGAATAAGAAGAAGCGTCTGGGTGATACAGAGCCGAAGCGTATACGCTATAAGAAGCTGGTATAGATTGCACTGTTAAGTGCTGAAAACCAATGCCTTTGTTTTACAAAATCCCCTGTTGGCCTGACGGTCAGCAGGGGATTTTTCTTTTTTAGCTGCCAATCAGGTATAGTAGGATCAATAATTTGAAATAATTTCGATATATTTTTTAATATAACCATTATAGGATTATTCGTATGATTAATTGACTAAAGATACATGATTGATTATTAGGTAATTGTAATATAAGAAGGTGGTCTGCTGACTTTAGGGCATGGGTATTGTTATAATTAACAGAAATTATATACAATTGCTTGCATACAACATTTATTTAATATTTATTTGCAACGTCTTCTGGAAAAAATATGAATATGTTTTACTGGAAGTGAATTTTTTTATGCTTAAAATAAAAATGTCTAAACTAAACCTTAAAACGTTCTATTGCCATGAAAAAATTTACTCTTAATGAAACTATGGCTAATGTAATTGTTGCTGCTTATTTTGTGCTTGGTGGCGCAGTAAGTAGTTTACTAGTAGCAGTAGCATAATGTAGCTTACTTATATAAATTACCACCAAGGGCGATGCTACTAAGCATCGCCCTTGGTGTTTTAAAAACTAAGTAAATCCTGCATAAAAACATCCAGTAAGCGTACAGCTACCTTACAGGGTAGGGAGGTGTAATAATGTTGTAAATACCTGTAGGTAAGAAGTGTAGTAATATCTATATATTCATATATAAATAGTTATAACAATTTTTAATTTAGTACAACGATTGCGGGCGTAATGCGTAAAGAATACCAAGATGGCCAAAGGTATTTTAAAGCATTTCTAACGTTTAAAAGGTTGTCACTCATGAAAAAACTTTACTTTGATGAAGATGCACTCGCATACATTGTTATAGCAGGATATTTTGCAGTTGCGAGCATCGTTTCTGTTATTGTAGCTTACTAAGAGCAGTATCTTAAAAACAGCGGGGCCATACCTAGTTTTAGGTATGGCCCCGCTGTTTTTAAGGATCAGGAAAGCTTACTTCACTTTCTTAAACTCCAGTTCACTGAAGTGGAAGTCCGGGTTGTTGGCATCCAATCGCATTTCAGCGATTTTGCCGTCAGGCCCTACAATGAAGCGCACCTTGGTGGGGGTGAGCAGGGCGAAGTTGTTTTTCCATTCCAGGTCAAAGATGTCGTGCTGCCAGTGCGTGAGCTTGCCACCCAGGGCTGGCGCAGGGGCCAGGTCTAACACCAGTTGCTTGTTCTGCACCCTGATGGTAGCATCACCATACAGCGGGCTGTTATAAGTGCCGGCATAGGCTTCCAGATCCATTGTTGGTTTGCTCTTGCGTGTCTTCTCTTTCGGAGCTTTGGCAGCGGCTTCTTCCTGCGCCTTGCGTGCTTTGGCCATGTTGTCGAGCGAGAACTGACTCCAGTCGCGCCCGTTCTGTACCCCAAAGAACTGGTCCAGGGTGTAGTTGGCCAGCGGCGACATGATGCCGCTCATGCTGTTGGTCAGGATCACGATGCCGAGGTTCTCTTCGGGCACCAGCACGGTGCGGCTGTTCATCCCCTCGTGCCCGCCACCGTGCGCCAGTATTTTGCGGCCCTCGTAGTCGTTCATCATCCAGCCCAGTCCAGCGGCAGAGAAGTGCGTGGAGGGTACGTTGGCTTCGGCCTGTTTGGAAACAGGGAGGGCGTTGTGGGCGGCCCACATCATGCGACTGGCGTCCTCACTGAAAATCTTCTGGCCCTTGTAAGTGCCGCGGTTCAGCTGCAGACGCATCCATTGGGCTTGCTGGTTCACACTCGTGAATATACCGGCTGCCGGGTTCCAGTTGTCCCAGGCGGTGAAGGTAGTAGGGTAGGGCTTGTTCTTTTCGTCGTTTCCATGCGGGGAGGCGATATTGTCCTTGCCTGCCAGTTCATTTACGGAGGTATAGGAGCGGTTCATGCCCAGCGGCGCGAAGAAGCGCTGCTTGATAAAGTCCTCCCACTTCTGGCCAGACACAGCCTCAATCACTTCGCCGGCGGCGATGAACATGATGTTGGAGTAGCCATACCCGTCGCGGAAGCTGTAGGCGGGCTGCAGGTGACGGGCACGTTCCAGAATCTCGCGTCGGCTGTAGGTGGTGTTGTACCAAAGCAGGTCTCCGCTGAAGGTGCGGAAGCCGGCGCGATGACTCAGCAGGTCTTTGATGTTGAGCTCCTGCGTTACGTAGGGATTATAGAGCTGCAGCCAGGGCAGGTGCTTGGTTACCTTGTCGTTCCAGTTGAGCTTGCCTTCATCTACGAGTATGCCAAGCGCGGCGGCGGTATAGGCTTTGGAGTTGGAGGCGATGCCGAACACGGTGTTGGCGTCCACCTGTCCGCCCGACTTCAGGTCACGTACGCCATAGCCCTTGGCAAAAATCACGGAATCGTTCCGCACAATGGCGATGGCCATGCCGGGCACGTCCCAGTCTTTGAGGGCTTTCTGGTAGTAGGCATCGAGTTTTTGCAGAGTAGCGGCCGTGTTTTGCTGCGCGGAGGCCTGCAGGCTAACGAAGGATGCTAAAGAAAGGAACAGCGCAAAGCGCTTTAAGAAGGTATAGGTATAGCTCATGGATGAGTGAGTAGGTTGCAGGGGCAAGTTAGGTAATTTTACATCCTTTTGCATAATGCCACTTGTGCGTTGCTGTATAGACGCTAATAAAGTGATTTAGCTTTTGCAGGGAGGGTAAGGCTACTCTTTATGCCCTGAAATCCATGTGTTTCGGTGCAGGTAGCTTTCGCCTTCTTCGCGCGGCAGGTGCGGGCCCTGTTCGTACTCTTTCAACTCCATGCGCAGGCGTTCCTGCTCTTCTGCCGATAAGGTCGAGCCCAACTGGCGTAGGTCGGGCTGACCAGCATCTACCCAGGCCGTGAACCAGTAGCTGGCTACGTTGTGGATGGCCAGTCGCATCTGCCGTTCCACCTGCCCGTTCAGCCGGCGGTGGTAGGCTTCGGAAAACTCCCGCGAGTATACCCGTGTGGTGAGGTTGCCGCGCACTTCGTAGCTGTATTTCTTCTCTTCGTCAAACGCCAGCGTCAGTTCCCGCTCAAAACTGAGCACCGAGTCGAGGGCCAAGTGGGCGCTGGCGACAATGTCCCAGGCCCTGAGCTGTGGCTGTTCGATGTACTGTGCCTGCCCCACAAAGAAGTCATAGTTGTCGGAGAGCAGCTCGGGCAGGCGGCTTTCCCAAAAGGCGTGGATGCCGCGCTGGCCGGTTAGTTGTCCGTTGTAGTTGCGGGTGGTGTGCAGTGGTACGCTGGCATCGGCTATGTAGTGACCCATGTCGGCGGAGAGGCGCAGGATCTGGTCGAGGTTACGGTCTTTGAAAGCCTGCGTGAGCTGGAACTTCATGCGGTTGATGTGCCAGGGTACGATGCCGTGCGACATGAGCGTGTCTTCTCCATACTTCTCCACAGCCTGTTGCCAGTAGCGGGGCATTTTATACAGGGCGCTGTCACCGTATACGTCCAGGTCGATGTAGTGGCGGGGTGCCTCACCGGCCACGGCATAGCGGCGGCGGTCGGGGTTCACGGCGTTTTCGGTGATGTAGCGGATGTGCTTTTTGTAGAAACCCACCATCTCGGGCGGCAGGGTATAGACGGCGAGCCGGTTAATGCGCTGGTGCGCAAAGAATCCCCAGCCATACCCGGTGAGCGGCAGCAGGAGCGTAAGAAGCAACAATACAGCGATTTGTCGGAAAGCCATACCTGCGGTGTACGGAGAATCGGGGAATTTGTATATTGTAAGAAGAAGTGCGGCAACTGCATTGATTTGGTCTGCGCTTCCTTTAATAGGCTATACCTGAATCACCTGCAAGAGACAGCACTCTAGAGAGCCTCTTTTGCACCTTGTGATCCTATTTTTAAATAAACATGCAATTCCAGCCTCACAATGAAGCAACTTGCCATACTCGCCCTTTTCTTCTTTCTACTCACTGTGCAAGTATACAGTCAGGACTGTAAAATCCGGAACCTGGCTTTTGAGGGAGCCGGTATCCGGGGCATTGCCTATGCTGGTGTAATTGATGAGCTGGAGCGGCACGGACAGTTGAAGGGGATAGAGAAAGTCGGCGGCACATCGGCCGGGGCGATTACGGCCATGATGGTATCCCTGGGGTATTCCGCCGAAGAAATAGCAGCCATCATCTCGTCCACGCAACTCAGGAAGTTCAACGATGGCCGCTTTATGTTCCTCGGGGGCTTTGCGCGCATGCACAAACTCTACGGGTGGTACCGGGGAGATCGCTTCACGGATTGGACTGCCAGGCTGATCGAAGAAAAAACGGGGAATCCGGATATCACCTTCCGGGAGCTGAGCGCGCTGGGGTATAAGGACCTGTACATTACCGCCACGAGCCTGAACAGGCAGCGGCTGCTTGTTTTCTCGAGGGAAACTTACCCGGACATGAAAGTGAAAGATGCGGTCAGGATATCGATCTCTATACCGCTCTACTTCAAGGCCGTCTTTATAGACAGCGATGGGAGGGTGTACAAAAAGCCAGACGCCGGCGAACAGCTGGATGTTGTGGTGGATGGCGGCATCATCGGCAACTTTCCCATCACCATGTTCGACACCGTTGTAGCCGATTCAACGGGGAGAAAACATCGTATACCTGACCCTGGCACTCTGGGCGTGCGGATAGACTCGGATACGCAGATTGAGGAAGACGCCCTGACGAAAGAGCTGGTGCCCATCGAAATCCGTAGTCTGAATGATTACATGGCAGCGCTCTATACCTTCGTGATCGAAAACCTGAACCGGAATGAGCTGACCGAAGCGGACTGGGACAGAACGATATCGGTTTCGTCAGTCGGTATCAGTCCCCGCATCAGGAGGATGTCGAAAGAGGAAAAGAATAGCCTGATTCAGAGTGGAAGGGAGTATACGGCAAACTACCTGCTGCGTACTTGCAGTATACAAGACTGAACTAGCCATTAACCATATACCGCCTGATATGAAAGACTCTGATAGCCTAATCCGCTTCCTGGATGCACAATCCAACAGCTATGAACAAGCGCTTTCCGAAATTAAAAGCGGCCGCAAACGCAGCCACTGGATGTGGTTTATCTTTCCGCAACTGCAGGGCCTGGGCTACAGCGAAACTGCCCGCTTCTACGCCATCAAAGACTTGGAAGAGGCCCGGCTATACCTGCAGCACCCTGTGCTGGGGCCGCGGCTGATCGGAATCTCAAAAGCCCTGCTGGCACTGGAAGGCAAAACAGCCAACCAGATCCTGGGAAACCCCGATGATCTGAAGCTGCGCTCCAGCATGACGCTGTTTGCATCTGTGCCCGGAGCTGATCCGGTATTCCAGGCTGTGCTCGACAAATATTACAGGGGAGAGGCAGACGAGAAAACGCTGCAGCTCTTGAAGTAACTGAGGCTCTCAAAGCCAGGCAAATTCCGTCTGCCATACACAGTGGAAGCCAGTGCAGGGTGCGGCGTCCAACCAACTGAACTTGTACAAAGGCTAGCGTCTATCCGCTGGTGCTGTTTGTCAATGAGAAAAGCGACCAAACCACCCAATAACTCACACCCGCGGGACGCGAAGTGAGGGCAGGGTTAAGAAGTGACCTGATGCGTTAACAAAAGCGATTCTGGGCAGGTATAGTACCTGGAAATCACTTCCTCATTTATCACCTGATCTACCGCGGCTTTTTCGGGTGGCTCCCTTTCCACGCGCAAAGTGGCAGCCCGGTAATTTTCATGGCGGCAGGTATAATATGCTGACCTGTACCGCAGTTAAAGTATAGTAGACCTACTATACTTTGATGATGCAGCTAAAACTCTGGAAGAAGAAGCCGGCTGAGAAACCAGTCCGGAAAAGCGCCCTGCGCGAATGGGGCAACGCATTGATGTTCGCTGTGGTCGTGTCCACTTTTTTCCGGTGGGCGACTTTCGAGGCCTATGCCATACCTACCTCCTCCATGGAGAAGACGATGCTGGTGGGCGACCGCCTGTTTGTGAGCAAGCTGCACTACGGTCCCCGCACGCCCACAACGCCGCTGCAGGTGCCGCTCACGCACCAAACCATCTGGGGCACCGATATACCTGCCTATTCCGACGCGTTGCAGCTAAAGGCGCTCCGTCTCCCCGGCTTTTCAGAAATCAGGCGCAACGATCCGGTGGTGTTTAACCTGCCCGTAGAGGACGAGCGCCCCGTGGACCTGCGCACGCACTACGTGAAGCGCTGCGTAGGTATAGCCGGCGACACCCTCCGGATCCGCAACCGGCAGCTATACCTAAACGGCCAGCCCCTTGACAACCCGGAGAAGATGCAGTACGCTTACTTTGTGGCCAGTGATAAAGTGCTGCAGCCAAAGTTTTTCCAGGAGCGCGATATCACCGATGTGTACCCTGTGCCGGGCGGCTACATGCTGCACACCACGCCCGCCAGGGCACAGGCGCTGGCCTCGCTCGACTTTATCCGGCAGGTAGAGCTACAGCAAATGCAAGCCGGCGAGGTGGAACCGGATATTTTCGGCAATTCTGGCTGGAACCGCGACAACTACGGCCCACTTTACATCCCGAAACAAGGCGCCACCGTGGCCATCACCCCCGAAACGCTGCCTCTTTACGAGAAGATCATCCTGGACTATGAGCGCAACGAAAATGCCGAAGTGCGTGGCGGCAAATTATACCTGAACGGGCGGGAAGCGAAGAGCTATACCTTCCGGCAGAACTACTACTACATGATGGGCGACAACCGCCACAACTCACTCGACTCGCGCTACTGGGGCTTCGTGCCCGAAGACCACGTGGTAGGCAAGCCCCTCTTTCCCTGGTTCTCAGTAGACGAGAAGGCAGAAATGATTGAAAAAGTGCGCTGGAACAGATTGTTCAGCTGGATAGAGTAGCAGGTGCGGGCAAAAACATAAGATATAGTGAATATGGTATGGATATTGCTTGTTAGCACATTGTCTTTCAAGAATATATCTTTAAATCAATATTTGCTAACCCCCTTATTCAAACGCCTATGAAATCTAAAGTACTACTTAGTCTGGGTTTATGCTTAAGCCTCTTCTTAACGAGCTGCAACGACGACGATGTAAACCCCGCCAATTTACAGGTGAGCGTAAGCAGCTCCAGCCAGACGCTAGTAGAAGGGGGCGAAGCTGTTGAACTGACTGTGGAGATGGACAGAACTTACAAAGAGCTGAAATATCTATATTTAAAAGGGGCTGCAATGTTTATGGACAGGGAGATCCGTCATGATGACGGATGGCTTACTGCAGAAGTGGATGGCAAGCAACGAAATTTGACGCGCATACCCATACCTGCTGGGGAAAGAAAAAGAACTATACGCCTGCGGGTAGACAAGGATGAGGTATACCAAGGCAATAGCACGTTCGAAATAAAAGTCTACAGCTATGAGAACGGGGTAGTACTACCCAAAACTAGCCTATCCATTGATTACCAAGATATAACGCCGAAGCCGGTTTTCGGTTTGTTCAAGAAAAATGAAAGAGATGTAACACGAACAGTCAATATAGCGCATCTTGACAATCAGGGTCGTTTCTATCTCACTGTAATGGTAGACAGAGCTTTTACACAGCCTCAGAAAATCTCACTTTCATTTTCTGGTACAGCAGAGGATGGAGTGCATTACCAGAAAGAAGCGCAACTGGAGCTTGACCCAAGGCATTTTGATCGGCCCTTTCAAGGCAATAGCTACCAGGTTTTGCGCATTAACAAAACAGGTAGCTTCAACCCCGAGAAAACCATAAACATTAAACTAACTGCAGCTGAAGACGGGACAATTGCAAACGGAGAGGAGTACATATGGCCGAATCCATACGGAGGAGAACCTTTCAACATGGTAAACACCTATGCACTAACTATAACGGAATAGCGTGAAATTATAACTAAGCAATAAAAAAGCGCCTGCCTCATCTCTGGGGCAGGCGCTTTTTTATTGCTGGCCAGGTATAGCCTATCGCTTCACCGGGAACTTCATGCGGTAGTCCGCGTCCACTTCACCTTTAGAGATCTTGGTGAGTTTGTTCTTGATCAGGCGCTTCTTCAGTCCCGTCAGGTGATCGGTGAACAGGATACCCTCGATATGGTCGTACTCGTGCTGGATCACGCGGGCCGTCATGCCGTCGTAGGTGTCGGTGTGCTCGTTCCAGTCCTGGTCAAAGTAGCGGATCACGATGCGCTCGGGGCGGTATACCACTTCGCGTACGCCCGGTATGCTCAGGCAGCCTTCCTCAAAGCCCCATTCCTCGCCGTCTTCCTCGATTATCTCCGGATTGATAAACGCCTTCTTTACGCCCTTGCCTTCGTCCTCTTCGTCCATCATGGGCTCCGAGTCGATCACGAACAGGCGGATGCTCTTGCTGATCTGCGGGGCAGCCAGACCTACGCCATGCGCGTGGTACATAGTGGTATACATGTCTTCGATGAGCTCGTTCAGACCTTCGTAGTCTTTCGGGATGTCCTGCGCCGGCTCCTTCAGCACCGGGTCGCCATAGGCGGTTATTGGGTAAATCATATTGCTCTGCTTTCTAAATACGACTGTAAAATAATGGCGGCGCTCACGCGGTCCACGGTGCCTTTGTCCTGGCGGTCCTTTTTCTTGAGGCCGCCGGCCAGCATTGCCTTCTGGGCCATGCTGGAGGTAAAGCGCTCGTCTACGGTATGCACCGGTATGCCCGGAAACTCCTTTTGCAGCTTACGCACAAAACCGATAACGTGTGGCGTTGCGTCAGTTGCCTCGCCGGTCAGGCGGCGGGGCATGCCCACGACAATAGCCTCCACGGCCTCGCGCTGGGTATAGGCTTTCAGGTAGGAGAGCACGTCCTTGGCATGTATGGTATCGAGCGGAGAGGCGATGATTTGGAGCGCGTCGGTCGCTGCCAGCCCCACCCGCTTGTTGCCATAGTCTATCCCTAATATTCTCGCCATTATACCTGATTAGTTGCCGCTGTTACCCGCTAACAGGAGGCTTACACTTAAAAATACAAAGTTAAGGGATTTAATCGGGATTTGCAGAGGCTTGTGGGGAGAAGGGTTTACGGGATTGATAATGTTGGAGGGGAGTGCAAAGACCTCGCAGTGTCTTTAAGACTTGTGAGCGTTCAGTAGCAGCAACGGAGGTATAGCTTGTCGGAGTCAGGATTTTCAGGATTAAAGGATTTACAGGATTTTGGAGCACGATTATCATTCCCTACCCCAAGGGGGACTTTTCCGCTGCTGCTTTCCGGTCTGTCATCCTGGAAGGATCTTGGTTGAAGGGAGAGGTTAGACGGTTGCTATAACCCACCCCTGCCCCTCTCAAGAGGGGAAACAGGTATAAGCACTGTAGTTCCAGCAGTCCTTTTGCTGTACCGGGTCCAACCACCCCTAACCCCTCCTTGTCTAAGGCGGGGAATTTTCGGCTTCTGCCAATCAATAGGTATAAGCACTGTTGCAAACTACCACTGGCACGCATTGAAAGACTAACTTGCACGCTAGCTATGAAACAAATCTTCTGTGCCAAGTGCACTTTATCGACTATCCACTGTTTGAGCGTTCAGCGAGTTTGGATAGTCTTGATTTTTTTGCTTACTTTTTCATCAAGGAAAAAAGTGAGGCCCCGCCGGCCAGGCGATGCTACAAAGCAACGCAGGTTGCTTCACCTACAATTACCGTTACTACTATAGCAAATACAACTCAACTGGCTAATCCAAAATCCGTCTACAGCATTATTTTATACTAAAATGGAATAAAACCCGACCAAAGCTTTGTTGAGAGAATAACAAGCAATAGTGTATGCAGGTATACACATGGAGGAGCCCTGCATCAGGAAAACTGAATATTTATCTCTATAAAGCTGCACAAAAGCGCCCGCTTAGCTTTATATTTAACCGTTTTTAGAGAGCGAAATGAGCGAAGAAACCAAATACAATCCGCAGGAGGAGCCGGAAACAACCGGGCAGGACAAGCCCCGTAACACGCCTTTTCAGGTGCGCCTGCCCCTCTACATCGCCTTGGCCCTGGTGGTGGGGGTCCTGATTGGCGCCAATACCTTTTCCCCTTCTGATACCAACCCGCAAAGTACCGCCAGGGCTTATTTGAAGTTTCGCGACGTGCTCAGCTACATCGACCGCGACTACGTGGACACCGTGGATACCGAGAAACTAACTGACCACGCCATCACCAAAATGCTCGAGAAGCTCGATCCGCATACCTCGTACATTCCGGCTGCTGACCTGGCCATGGCCCGCTCATACCTCGAAGGCGATTTTGAAGGGATCGGCGTGGAGTTCAACATTTTCAAAGACACGATCTACGTGATCACGCCCCTGAGCGGCGGACCGTCAGAGGCGGCAGGTATACAGGCAGGCGACAAGATCATTTCGGTGGATGGCCAGAATGTTGCCGGCAACGGCATCACCAACGAAGGGGTGTTCAAGCGCCTGCGCGGTCCCAAAGGAACTACTGTGAAGCTGGAGGTGCTGCGCAAGACCAGTAAGAGACCGCTTGAATTTACCATCACCCGCAACAAAATCCCGACCGTATCAGTGGACGTGAGCTATATGGTGAACAACAACACGGGCTACATCAAAGTGAGCCGCTTCGCTTCCAACACCTTTGATGAGTTTAAAGTGGCGCTTTCTGCCCTGAAGAAGAAAGGGATGCAGCAGCTGATCCTGGATTTGCGCGGCAACCCCGGCGGCTACATGGACCACGCCACCCGCATGGCCGACGAGTTTATTGCCGGCGACAAAATGATCGTGTATACCGATGGTAAAGGTTCACGCTACGACTCCAAATCCTTCGCCCGCACCAAAGGCGATTTCGAAAATAACCCGGTCATCGTGCTTTTGGACGAAGGCAGCGCCTCCGCTTCCGAAATTGTGGCCGGCGCCTTGCAGGACAACGACCGCGCCCTGATCGTTGGCCGCCGCTCCTTCGGCAAGGGGCTGGTGCAGATGCCTATACCTTTGAATGATGGCTCGGAGCTGCGCCTGACCATTTCGCGTTACTATACGCCTAGCGGCCGTTCTATCCAGAAGCCCTATGTAGCCGGAACCGAAGACTACCAGAAAGACATGCTGCAGCGTTTCGAGAACGGCGAATACTTCCATCCGGACAGTAGCCTGTTTGTGGACTCACTCAAGTATAAGACAGGCAAGGGGCGTGTGGTATACGGTGGCGGCGGCATTATGCCAGATGTGTTTGTGGCACGCGACACGACTGAGATATCTGACTTCCTGGGGCAGCTGTATAGCAAGAACGTGATACGCGAGTACGCCCTGGCCTACTACAACGATAACCGCAAAGACCTGGAGAAGATGCAGATGGATAAATTCATCAAGTCGTTCAACGTGTCGGACAAGATGATGAAAGACCTGCTGAAAGTAGCATCCCAGTCAGAGGTAACGTATGACGAAACGCAGTACAAGCGTTCGGAGGCCTTGCTGCGCAACAACGTGAAGGCTTTCATAGGCCGCAGCGTGTACGGCAATCCGGGTTTCTTCCCGATCCTACACGAAAAGGACGAGGAGTTTCAGGAAGCCCTTCGCCAGTTTGGGAAGGCGCAGCGTCTGGCCAAAGGAGGCGTATAACAGACCAAAATTTATACCTGTAAAAAGAAGGGCGCCCGGTGGGGTGGCTTTTAAAACCATAACCAAAGAAAAGGAATGGCTTACTATCACAAATTAGGCAATTTCCCGCAGAAGCGACACACGCAGTTCAGGCAGGAGGACGGCAGTCTGTATGCCGAGCAACTCGTGGGCACGCTGGGCTTCAGTGGCCTGTCGTCGTTGCTTTACCATAAGAACCCGCCGACCCGCATCACCCGCATCGGGGAGCCTATACCTTACGCGCCCAAAATTGCCGAAGGTATAAAGCTGGCCCCGCATCACCTGAAAACACTTGACCAAACCATCACCGGCACTGACTACCTGAGCGCCCGCAAAACCATGATGCTGAACAGCGATGTGGCCATCAGTATTTGCAATCCGTCGGAGCTGAAAATGGACTACTACTACAAAAACGGGCATGCCGACGAGGTGGTATTTGTGCATGAGGGCAGCGGGGTGCTGTTGTCGCAGATGGGCAAGCTGGAGTTCCGTGAGGGTGACTACATCGTGATCCCGCGCACCATCATCCATCAGTTCCACTTCAACGACGGCCCGGTGCGCTTGCTGATCACAGAGTCGTTCAGCCCGATCGAAACGCCGCGCCGCTACCGCAATCACTTCGGGCAGCTGCTGGAGCATTCGCCTTTCTGCGAGCGCGACATCCGTGCCCCGCACGAGCTAATCGAGTACACCGAGGGAGGCGAGCATTTGGTGCAGATCAAGAAAGACGGCATGCTGCATCAGTACTACTACGACTTCAGCCCGTTTGACGTGGTGGGTTGGGATGGTTACTTCTATCCATACGCGCTGTCCATTTACGATTTTGAGCCCATTACCGGCCGCATCCACCAGCCACCGCCCGTGCACCAGACTTTTGAGGCGCACAACTTCGTGATCTGCTCTTTTGTGCCGCGTCTGTTCGACTATCACCCACAGGCTATACCTGCGCCCTACAACCACTCCAACGTAGACTCCGACGAGGTGCTCTACTACGTGGCCGGCGACTTTATGTCGCGCAAGGGTGTGGACCGGGCTTCGTTTACGGTGCACCCGGGCGGTATACCGCATGGTCCGCACCCGGGCACGGTGGAAGCGAGCATCGGCAAGAAAGAAACACACGAGTACGCCGTGATGATCGACACCTTCAAACCGCTATACCTGACCGAGGAGGCGGTGGGCCTGATGGACAAGAACTACCCGATGAGCTGGCTGGAGCATGGCCCGGATACCACCCGAGCTGCCGACATGTTTGACTAGGATTTCTTTACTCTCGATCATTTTACTTAATTTTGCACACTGTGCAGGCAATACAGGAAGGGCAGCCCGCGAGGCTGCTCTCCTTTTTGAGGCCTGCTGCATGTTAAAATAATTAACAGAGAGTACTTTACATTTCACCCTTATATGAAGAAAATACTGCTGGCGGTACTGGTACTGCTCACATTTATAGGAACATCCTGTGACAAGGTAGACGACCTGCTCACCTTTTACATCAACCAGGAAGAAACCATCACCATCGAGTCGACTTTCCCGATAGGTGTGGTGACGCCGCTGTCACCCATACCTGTGAAGACCAACTCATCGGAGACGTTTAAGAACAACAAGACGCGCGCCGAGCTGGTGAAGGACGTCAGCCTGAACAAACTGACGCTGACCATTGCAGATCCAGCCGACGAGAACTTTGACTTCCTGCGCAGCATCGAGATCTACCTGAGCAACGACAAAGGGGAGGAGACCAGGATCGCTTACCTGGACGAGGTGCCGAAGGGCGTGAAGGCCATCGAGCTGAAATCGACCAACGCCAAGCTCGACAAGTACATTAAAGGAGAAACCTATACTGTCAAGACAAGAGCTGCCATTGCCAAACCGATCACGCGTGACGTTGCCATCAAGGCGGCCATGCGTTTTAAAGTGACCGCAGACCCCATTTAATCATGCAGACTATATCCATGAGAATTTCAGAAGGCAACAAACTGGAGAAGATCATCATTGTAGGCGACCGGGTGCTGATCAAACCGAAAAGCTCGCGGGAGCAGACCAAGAGCGGGCTGTACCTGCCGCCGGGCGTGCAGGAAAAAGAGAAAGTGCAGGAAGGCTACGTGATGAAAGTCGGGCCCGGTTACCCGATGCCGGCCGATTATGGCTTTGAGGACGAGGTGCTCGGCGACGAGGAGCAGGAGCAGGTGCGCTACCTGCCGCTCCAGATAAAGGAGGGCGACCTGGCCATCTACCTGCAGCGCGACGCCATCGAGATCAACTACCTCGGCGAGAAGTACTTCATCGTGCCGCAGTCGGCTGTGCTCATGCTGGTGCGCGAAGAGGACTTGTAAGCCCTGCCCCAGCCTTTATGAAAGCGCCATACCTGAAAGCCGGGTATGGCGCTTTGTTTTTACAGTCCTTGGTAGACAAAAATTACCCGTTAGCCCCCTCATATCCGGCGTTTGCAGGATTATTTTCAGACAAAAGCAACTGTTGTAGACTCAGCGACATCTATTCTATACCTTTGTTTTGATACTCACCTTGATCGCTATCTTATTTTATGATTGATTGTCTACCTAAGCCTGTTTTTGCACGGATGGTTGTGTTAGTGCTGGCGGTGCTGGTGCAGCAACAGGCGCAGGCGCAGGATAAGAAAACCCCTGCCTTGGCTATTCCAAAACAACTGCAGGCACTTCGCATTACAGAACCTATCAAAATCGACGGTTCGCTGGACGAGGCGGTATGGCAGCAAGCCGAAATAGCGACAGACTTTATACAAAACCGACCCAACCCCGGTCCGAAGGAAGTACACCCTACCCAAGTGCGCATCCTCTACGACGATGATGCCATCTACGTGGGAGCCATCATGCACGACGTGTCGCAGGACAGCATCTTCAAGGAGATGGGCAAGCGCGATGACCTGGGCAACACGGACTTCTTCGGCGTTTTCTTCGACACCTACAACGACCAGATCAACGGCTTCGGTTTCTTCACGACCCCGGCCGGGGTGCAGCTCGACGCCCGCTATTCCTCCAACGGCGAGGACTTCAGTTGGAACGCCGTTTGGGAAAGCAATGCCACCCTGCAGGGCAACACCTGGGTCGCCGAGATGCGCATACCTTATTCGGCGATCCGCTTTAGCAACAAACCGGAGCAGCTGTGGGGGCTCAACCTCATGCGCAACCGGCAGTCGACGCGCAAGGGCTACTTCTGGAACCACGTGGACCCGGCCATCAACGGCTTTGTGAACCAGTGGGGCAAGCTGACGGGTATAAAGAACGTGGAAGCGCCGCTGCGCCTGTCGCTGACGCCCTACGTATCGGGTTATGCCGAGAAGTACCCGCGCGAGAACGGCGACGGCACCACCTCCTACAAAGACAACTTCAACTTCAGCGGCGGCATGGACGTGAAGTACGGCATCAACGACGCCTTCACGCTAGACATGACACTTATACCTGACTTCAGCCAGGTGCAGTCCGACAACCAGGTGCTCAACCTGTCTCCTTTCGAGGTGCAGTTCAACGAGAACAGGCCCTTCTTTATGGAGGGCACCGAGCTCTTCAACAAAGGGGACTTCCTGTACTCGCGGCGCATTGGCGGCAGGCCTGTCAACTACTTGAAAGCAGACGAGGAGGAGAAGCTGGGCTATACCATCATCGAGAACCCGCGTGAGACGAAGATGCTGAACGGCACCAAGATATCGGGTCGCACACAGTCGGGTTTGGGTATAGGCATCTTCAATGCAGTGGTGGGGCGGCAGTACGCTACTGTGGAGGACAGCGAAGGCAGGCAGTTCCGCAAAGAGACGCAGCCGCTCACCAACTACAACATCGCCGTGTTCGACCAGTCGCTCAAGAACAACTCCTATGTAACGCTGGTGAACACGAACGTGATGCGGCAGGGCAGCACCTACGATGCCAACCTGACCGGCCTGCTCTTCCGGTTGGCCACCAAAGGCAACAAATACGCCCTGAACGGCAAGGCGGCACTCAGCCAGAAATACTACATCAGCGACACGCGCCTGGGGCACATGTATAGCCTGGGGGCGGGCAAGGTGAGCGGCAACTTTCAGTACAGCTTCACCCACTCCATGAAGTCCGACACCTACGACCCCAACGACATGGGCATCAACTTCATCCGCAACACCGTGGACGAGGACCTGAACCTGAGGTATAACTTCTACCAGCCTTTCTGGAAGCTGCTGAACATGAACACCCAGCTGGGCGCCACGTACAGCCGCCGGTACAAGCCCGACGCTTTCCAGAACTTCGTGGTCTATGGGCGGGTGAGCGGCACGTTTAAGAACTTCCTGAGCATGGGTATCTTCTCTAACCTGGAGCCTGTGGTAACCTATGACTTTTTTGAGCCGCGCGTGGATGGGCGCTACTACGCCTACCCGACCAACTCCAGCATAGGCGGCTGGGTCTCATCGGACTACCGCAAAAAGCTGGCCCTGGACGTGGAGCTCAACTACCGTACCTTCAACGAACACGAGCGTCGCAGCCTCGATGTGTTTTTGGCGCCCCGCTACCGCGTCAACGACAAGCTTTCCTTTACATACAGCTACAGCCGCAACATACGCCAGGACGACATGGGTTTTGCCCATCATGTGGCGGAAGGGGAGCGGGATGGCATGGAGGAGCGGGTGATCTTCGGCCTGCGGGATGTGAACACGGTGACCAATGCCCTGACCGGTTCTTACATTTTCAACAACCGGATGTCGCTGTCGTTGCGCGCGCGCCACTACTGGTCCAAGGCTGAGTATGATCGCTTCTTCAAGCTCGGCGACAAAGGGGAGTTGCTGACGGACACCTACCCACATGGCGGCTATTATGCGGATGGGAAGCAACCGAACCACAACATCAACTTCAACACCTTTAACATCGACATGGTGTACTCGTGGTGGTTTGCGCCGGGCAGCGAAATCAGTATCGTATGGAAGAATGCCATACTCAACGACCAGGCGGAGATCATACCCCGGTACTACGACAACTTCACCCGAACCATCACGGGACCGCAGACCAACAGCCTCTCCATCAAGGTGCTCTACTTCATCGATTATCAGGTGCTGAAGAAGCAGTTTTCGAAATCGTAGGTCTGTTGCGCATAACAAAGAGAAGGCCCGGAGCTACAATAGCTCCGGGCCTTCTGTCTATGGAAGAAGTGGTACTTAAAAAAATAAGGAGACAGAATAGTTGTGCTCAGGTTTCAATGCCCTCGCTCCGAATGTCTTCGGAGTGGGCACTATTGAGCAGACTCTGGACACTATTGAGCGGCCACAGCCCTCGCTCGCCTCTGGCGAGAGTGAGCTATTTGGTGGCGGGACGCCACCTATGACGATAGGCACAAAGGGCACGGGGATTAGCAGTTACTGTTCACCAGCGGCCAGAGGCCGCCCGATAGCTCACACTCGCGGGACGCAAGCGAGGGCATAAACCCAGAGTTATTGCAAACTCCGGGTTTCTTGCTTTGATGAGCTATACCTTAGTTGATCGGCTGGGTCAGGTCGAAGTCAGCGTGAAAGCGGAGCTGGTTGTCGCGCTTGAGGATGTAGCTGAATGTTTTACCGTCGGGGCTGAGCACCAGGCTCCACTCGTTGGTAGAGGCGGCAGGTATAAGCTGGGCGGTAAAGGCATCAGCCGGGAAGCGCATGGTGCTGGCGTCCTGTGTGTCAAGAGCGATGCCACCATACATGGTCACCTCGTCTGGCGTGCCGTCTTCGTGGCGGTGGTCATGCTTCAGCTGCAGGCCCTCTTCCATCTGGCTGATGACCCAGGTTCTGGATTTATCCTCGCCCACGTGGAAAGGGATGCGGATAACCTCATCGGAGCATTCGCGCACATGCATGGTCAGCTCTTTGCCCGCAAAGGGGTCTTTGCCATCAGCCGGAAACACGGCCTTGCCCCGGAAGCTCTTGCCGCACAGCTTGCTCAGCTGATTGAAGAAGGCCTGTTGCGTAGGCGTTACCGGCGAGGCCAGTTGCAGCTGCTCAGGCACCTCCTCAAGTTCTTCGGTTTGTGGCGGGGTGTTGCTGGCCTGTGGCTGCTGCGCGCAGGAGGCGAACATAAAAGCCACACTCATGGCGAGTAGTAATTTCTTCATAATCTCTGTTTTGTTTGGCTGAAGATAGGCAATACGGGCGATCCGGCAAAATAAGGGGAACACGGCAGCGGCAGGTATAGGCGGTGGCTCAGGTTGTATGTCTTTGTGCTATACCTGAAGCAGACGGAAATACGGCGTCACAAAAAAGCCCCGGCGCAACGGCCGGGGCTCTTCATATGGCAAGCTTCCTGCTAACGCTGCAGCACCAGTTTCTGGGTATAGGTTTGGTTGGCGAACTTCACGCGGAGCAGGTAGATACCGGAGCTCCTGGCCGAAAGATCAATATCAGCTTCGTAGAAACCGTTGAATCCGGTCACCTGTCTGCTGTAAATCTCGTGACCCAGCATATCGGTTACGCGGAGGTATAGATCCTCCTGCTGCTCTGTCTCAAACTGCACCTTGAAAATGCCGCTGCTCGGGTTAGGCGAAGCGACCAGTTCCTTCTTCAACGTGCGCCCGTTAGCCTGATAGGCGAAGGTATAGGTCTGCGATCGTGTGGAAACGCAGCCCTGCCACTGCGCCTGCACGCTATAGTCGCCGCTTTCAGTTGGGGTATAGGTTTGCCCGGTTGCGCCAGGTATAGGCTGGTCGTTTAAGTACCACTGGTTGCCATCCGCCACACTCGACTGCAGGCTAAGGCCCTGGCGCGTGATGAGCGGTGTCGGAATCGGAACGCCATTCTCCACTGGCACCGCTACCCTTGGGCTAACGCAGCCGAGGGCACGCACTTTCAGGTCGTAGAAATAGTAGTAATAGCTAAGCGCACCTGGGTTGGCCGTAGTGCCGGTGATGGTGAACACGTTCTTTACGCCAAACGGGTAGCCCGTTACACCGGCGTTGTTCCGGTAGATGGTGGCGCCATCCGGATGGTCATAACTGATCGCAATGTTGTAGGTGCCGGCATCTGGTAGCTCTAATCCCAAGTAATAGACCGCGCCCTGGTCGTTCGGGTCATCTTCCTGCACTTTTGGGGCAGGGCTGGTGCGGGTAGCTTCTACGGTAAGTGTCCGGGTTGATACAGGTAGCCCGTTGCTGTTGTAGGCCGTGAAGGTGATCTTGCCGGAGTTGCCAATGTACAGGCGGGCGCTTTCCAGCAGCATCGGGGCTTGCGTCTCTACAATGACATCCGGCGTGAATTGGTTATACCCGCCGCCGCTTGCAAATTTCTTGGTAGCTGGCCCAACGGTAGCTGAGAAATCGTTGAGGGAGGCATAGAGGGTACCGTTGGCACTGCTCGTCGTGATGCTGGTTGCGTTACCTGCGGCTATTGGCGTGCCTCCGGTCGCCGTATTGAACCAGAAGACCGTGCCGTCGCCTGTGCCCGTCAGGGTATAGCTGGCCTGACCGCCGCAGCGGGTGGCCACCACCTGCGGTGCAGTAGTATTGCCCCCCACACCATACGTTTTGCTCAAGGTGTTATTCTCCGGCACGGCATCACTGGCAGCGCCTGCCGAGGAAATCAGTTCATAAGTCGCTCCAGCTTCGGTCTGGAAATCAGCCGTCAGTAAGATCTCGTCAGCGTCAAAGGACTTGAGCGTTTTGGTGTACACCGTTGTCAAGGTAGCTACTTTAGCACCACTGCGGTATACCTCCAGTGTGACAGGGATGTCTTTTTGCTCGCGTAGCCCGTTGTTGCGGAGGGTCACTAAGAACTGTTGGGTAGTGCCCGCGCAAAGCGAAGCACCGACTGGCGCCACCTGCTGCAGTACGATGTCGGAGGATGGCCTAGTCACCTGAACGATGTAGTCCTGCGTTTCGCCGCGGGTATAGGTGCCGCAGGGGCTTATACTGGCCGGATTGGAAGTTTCGACCAGCACGACGCGCAGTCGGGTGGAGGAGCCGGGCTGCAGGAACGAAGGGGCGGCGATACTGGCGTTGAACACGCCAACACCATTGATGACGTCCGAAGCAGCCGCTTCCTCACCTTGATCTTCAAAACTGCCGTTGCCATTCCAGTCCACGTATACCTTGGCGGCTTTGCTGGCATTGGCGCCACAGGTGCCCAGCTCAAACGACACGACCTTGGTCTGGCCCGGCTCAAAAGTCAATAGCATCTCGTCTTGTAGGCGGTAGGTCGCGCAACCCTCGAAAGGCGTCGTGATGCCGTCGAATGTGATCTTGCTGATGCGTGAACCCGCCTCTGAAGAAGGGGCACTCGCACAGTAGGCGGTGCCGCCCACGCCGCTCACCAAAAGGGAATATTCCTGAGGTCCTTTCTGAATCGTACGCTTATGGCCTACGGTAATGGTATAGGTTTCGCCAGGTATAGGATCAGGTATAAAGACCTGCTCGACGTTATCCACCACATTGTCGCCGCGGGTGGCAGGCTGGTCGGGTGCGTTCGGGTCCAGTACCCAAGGCATGATCGTCTTACCACGGTGCATGATGCGCACATCCAGGTCGTTGACCAGGCGCGGGCTGCGGTTGTTCAGGGCGCTTGCCGTTGGGTGGGCGGCTCCTTCCGGATCGGTCCAGGAAATGGTGGCTACCAGCGGCCCCGCGCCGGATGCCACTACCTCGAAGGTATAGGTTTTGCCTTGCTCCAGCCTGCGCTCCTGCATCAGGTGCGTGCCCTGGGCATTGCTGATCATGGTAGCGGCACGACTGGCGTTCAAAAGTCCCCAACCGTGTATGTAGTCAGGGCCCAGGGCATTGCCCGCCTCGTCAGCCGTGTGAATGGCCAGGCCCTTAAGGGTAGCGGCGCGCATAACCTGCCCGTTGTGCAGATTGGCATAATGCTCCTGCAACAGCAGCAGCGAACCCGAAATATTGGGCGCCGCCATGGAGGTGCCACTCAACACTTTGTAAGATTTATCGCTGACGCTGGTCGTAGATAGTACTTTTTCTCCGCCGCCAACCAGGTCAGGCTTGATGCGACCATCGTCCGTAGGGCCAAAGCTGCTAAAGTTGGTAACCTTTACATCGGATGGCTGGTTGTAGCCGCCCGGTATGTTGTTCACAGCACCCACCGTCAGTATGTTTTTGGCGGAACCGTATGTGGCAATGCCATCGTAGCCGTCGTTGCTGCTGATGTTATCGGGGCGCTTTGCCACCAGGGTAAAGTTGCCGTTGGAGTTGCGCTGCATGTAGGGCTTCCCCACCTCAGGCCCGGGCTCCTGGCGGTTGTTTCCGCCTGACTTCACGATCAGAAAATAAGGGGCGTTAAAAGCAATGCGGTCCCAGCTGACAGAGGTTTCGTCGTAAAGGCCAAATTTGTAGTCCTCGGTCTCGCTCACCTGCGTAGTGCCCCACCATTCCCAATACGGATCCTCGTCAGTGCCCTTGCGCTCGCTGTTGTAGCGCCAGCCGGCTATGGTGCCATAGGAGTGGTTCGAAACCAGCATATTGGCCTGTGCGGCTTCGGCCATTTCAGTGGCGTTGTTGTTGAAGTCATAAGCATGGAGCATTTTTACTCCATGGGCCATCCCTTTGGCCATGCCGCTCTGCCCGCTGGCGATGAGCGTGCCCGCCACGTGGGTCGCATGGTCATTCAGCTTGGTGGCCTTATCTTTCTGCGCTACCCGGCCACGCAGCTCCACATGCGATTCGCGGACCAGGCCGCCGTCCCAGATGCCCATTTTGTCGGTTACGCTCGCGCTCGCCCCGCTCAGGTTAAGGCCCAGTTTGCCGCCCGCCCAGAGTTGGTCTGTGCCGGTTGTGATGGCAGACGCGTTGTTATACGTGATGTAGTAGACCGGCATACCCAGCGCATCGAGGCGCTGCAGCGAAATATGCGTGCCGTCTTGGTAGGTCTTCTCGATTTCCCAGCCATTTTTCCTGGCAAGCGCAATGGCCTCCGCACGTTTTGCCCGGTAGTTTTTATCCTCGGCTGCCGCAATGCGGCCCAGCTCCTTCACATTTGCGCGCACGGGCAATGAGGCATTCTGCTGCGCGAAGCTAACAGAAGTCGTCGCGAGTGCCGCGGCCATCAGCCAAAGGCCCAATCCCTTCATAAAGTAGTTTAGGTATAAGTATAGAACCACCAATATAAGTAAAAGTGCCCGAACGCCAAACTGGTTCAGAATGAATATGATAATTGGTTAAACACAGACGCAGGTGCCATCTTATACCTTGTGTTCTTGCAACATAGCTTTTAAAAAGAAAGCGCCCTGAGCTTGTGGCCCAGAGCGCTTTCTCTCAGTGGTCAGATTCGACTATTTGCGGATGTATTCTGCGAAATCCTTGGCAAAGTAAGACAGGATGATGTCGGCACCGGCACGTTTGATGCTCAGCAGACTTTCCAGCATGGCTTTCTCACCATCGATCCAGCCCTTGAGGCCGGCGGCTTTCACCATGGCGTACTCTCCGCTCACGTTGTAGGCGGCTATCGGCAGGTGCGAGTTGTCGCGCAGCAGCTTGATGATGTCGAGGTAGGCCAAAGCGGGTTTCACCATCAGGTAATCGGCTCCTTCTTCGGTATCGAGCGCGGCTTCGATCAGCGCTTCGCGGCTGTTGGCAGGGTTCATCTGATAGGTTTTCTTGTCACCCATTTTCGGGGCAGAGTCGAGGGCGTCGCGGAACGGACCGTAGAAGGCGCTCGCATACTTGGCGGTATAGCTCATGATGCCCACCTTGTGGAAGCCGTTCTCATCAAGTACGCGGCGGATGTGCCCCACGCGGCCGTCCATCATATCCGAAGGGCCCACAATGTCGGCGCCGGCCTGCGCCTGCGTGAGCGCCATGTTGCCCAGCACCTCCAGTGTCTCGTCGTTCACGATCTCACCGTTGATCACAATGCCGTCGTGGCCGTCGGAGCTGTAGGGGTCCATGGCGACGTCCGTCATTAGCACCACGTCCGGAAAGTTCTTCTTGATTTCGCGGATGGCTCTCGGGAAGAGGCCCTCCGGGTTCGCGCTCTCTTTGGCGTACTTGTCTTTCAGGTTTTCGGGGATGCTCGGGAAAGGAGCGAAAGCCTTGATGCCCAGGTCCACGCAGGAGGCCACCTCATCGAGCAGAGTGTCCACAGAGTAGCGATTGATGCCCGGCATGGAGGCCACCTCTACTTTTTGATTTTGCCCTTCGATGATAAAGAGCGGGAAAATAAAGTCGTTCAGCTCCAGTGCGGTTTCCTGCACCATACTGCGGATGACTTCGTTATAGCGGTTTCGTCTTGGTCTTTTCGTGATCATAGTATCGCGTTTGCTCTAACATGCTTCAACATAAGTATACCGCAAAGGTACGGCTTATGCGGGGCAAAGCGAAGCGATACCTCAGAAATTGGTGCATGCTATACCTGCAATGATTTGAGGCTATACCTGTTTTTCGGAGGTTTCCTTACAAGTTGTCTTCGTTGTCAAAAGCGGCGTCATCAAAGCCCTCCAAAAGCCTTTTAGCTTCTTCCTCATCCTGACCGGAGATGATCAGCTTTACCGGGTTGAAACCGCCTGAGCTCACCTGCCAGGGCGCGATGCTGCCCATGTGCTCGTTTTGCATGAACACGTAAATGCTGTGGTTCTCGAGCATGTTTTTGATGATGGCTGCCCGGTGGAAATCACCGGAGAAAATGACAATGGGTTTGGTTTGATCTGGTTGAGGCATGTTTTCAATTTAAATTAGAAGCAAGTCGAAGTCCCATGTGTTGACGTTATTATGCTTTCGCGATTGCTGTAGAAATTATTCTTACTTTATAGATTTCAAGTACATATCCAGCTCTTTCGAGCGATGAAATTGTAGACATTCAAAAACGATAGGTCGCGAGTCTCCAAAATCTTTTATCCGGCTCACTGTTATCTTGCTGGCAGCCTCTAAAGCCATGCTATCAAGAGGGCGGTATAGTCCACCAAGGTCTCCTATATCAAATAACATTCCCCTAGAGAAATCTACTTCTCTAATTTGACCAGCTATGTCTTCTCCTAAAGCGTGGTGCAAGCAGGCACAAAAAGCATAGTCCTTCCTCCATTGAAGTTTTTCATCTGCAGAAGCGTTGTTTTCTGGTGTCGTTACGTTTTCGGATGAACAGGAAAATAAGAACAAAGCTGAAACAAACAGATACTTTTTCATTACTTCTAAGTTAATCCAAGACATACAGTTTACGCTTCTTGTAATCAAGAACTATTGTTTCTTAAAGCTACTGATTTTTTTGTTTTCGCTTAAAAAACAAAAAGGCGAAGCCGCTGGAGCCTCGCCTTTATACTTTGCGTCAGGTATACCTGACTTAGAAGTTCATGATCACTCCTTCAATAATGTCGCAGCACTCGTGCAGCTGCTCTTCGGTCATCACCAGCGGCGGAGCGAAGCGGATGATGTCACCGTGGGTTGGCTTGGCCAGCAGGCCGTTCTCCTTCAGCTCCACGCACACATCCCAAGCGGTGCGACCGTCTGCAGCAGGCTTAATCACGATGGCGTTCAGCAATCCACGACCACGTACTAGCGTTACCACTTCCGGACGCTTGGCCATCAGTTGGTTCATGCGGTCCCGGAACACTTCACCCAGCCTGTAGGCATTCTCCACCAGGTTTTCATCTTTTATCACCTCCAAAGCGGCAATGGCCACTGCGGCGGCCATCGGGTTGCCACCAAAAGTAGAGCCGTGCTCGCCGGGCTGAATGCACAGCATGATATCGTCGTCGGCCAGCACGCAGGATACCGGCAGTACACCACCCGAAAGGGCTTTGCCCAGAATCAGGATGTCGGCTTTTACATCGTCATAATAACTGGCCAGTAGCTTGCCTGTGCGGGCTATACCTGTCTGGATCTCATCGGCCATGAGCAGCACGTTGTACGCTTTGCAAAGCGCATGCGCCTTGGCCATGTAGCCGTCCTGCGGCACGACCACACCGGCTTCTCCCTGGATTGGCTCCACCAGGAAGCCACACACGTTCGGGTTCTCTTTCAGGGCCGTTTCCAGCGCCTCCAGATCATCATAAGGAATCACTTTGAAGCCCGGCATATACGGACCGAAGCCTTTGGTGGAATCCGGATCGGTGGAGAAGGAGATGATGCCCGTCGTGCGGCCGTGGAAGTTGCGCTCCACTACAATGATCTCGGCGTTGTGCGAGGCGATTCCCTTTTTGAGGTAACCCCACTTGCGGGCTAGCTTGATGGCTGTCTCCACAGCCTCTGCGCCCGAGTTCATGTAAAGAGATTTGTCGTAGCCAAACAGCTCGCAGATGTACTTCTCAGCTATACCTAGCTTGTCGTTGTAAAAAGCGCGGGAAGTCAGCGTGAGTTGCTGCGCCTGCTCGATCAGCGCGTTGATGATGTGTGGGTGGCAGTGGCCCTGGTTCACGGCGCTATAGGCCGACAGGAAATCGTAATAGCGTTTGCCTTCCACATCCCACAGGTATACGCCCTCGCCTTTGTTCAGCACCACCGGCAGCGGGTGGTAGTTGTGGGCGCCGTATTTCTCTTCGGTTTCGATTGCCTGCTGGCTGGAAGTAATGGATAGCGTGCTCATAGTTTATGTGTTAAAAAGCTGTTGTCTGAAACTAAGAACAGAGCTGCGCCACAGGCTACAACTCCGAACCTATATTTACCGGGATTCTGACGAATTGTTGTAAATATAGTGAAAACAGCCTGAATTATACCTTTACCCGGAAAGCACGGCTAGGCGCCGACTGCGTGTCCTTTCAGACATTGCCGGAACACCGCATAGAAGCCTTCCGGGTCGTACTCGGCGTAGATGTTGGTCATAATGCCGAGCTGGTTGTCGTCGGTCCGGAAACCGTATACCTCCTCTTCCCCGGTCTGCGAAGAAGGCAAAGGCACGACATGCCGCTCGAGCAGGGTAAGCTGGCTAGGGGAGATGGACTTGCTCAGCTCAGAGCAGTATACCTGCTGGTGCTGTATGCTGAAGGTGTTCACGAAGCCGCGGGCGCGCATGACGGACACGAGCTCACTCAAATTGTTGAAACGGGACATGGTCTTTATGATTTAGTTGTCGAATGCGCGGCAAGGAATGATATATAGTTGAACGAATATGGTGCGGAAGGGAGAGAGGGGACGGCAGATATTTGGTGAGCGTCCTGAAAATGCCGATATTTGCCCTTTAAAAAGAAGTATAGCTGTGAGCGACCTGAAAGAAGGAGAGGATTTTTACTTTGAGCGGGGACTGATGGTGCTGACGGCCAAGTACCTGCTTAAGCGCGGCTACTGCTGCAAAAACGCCTGCCGGAACTGCCCCTATGACTTCACCAAAAAGAGGAAAGAAGCCGAAGATAAAGGCCCAGGCAAGATATAGACGCACAATGAAAAGGCCTTTGTAGCTGTTTTAGAGCCTGTTTAGTTAAAATTATCTGCTATGCCTTTGACATTGTGTATCTTTTTATAGATATTTGCACCCCTATTGAAATAATTTAGAAGAAAATACAAGATGGCACGAGTTTGCGATTTAACCGGAAAGAGAGTACAAGTAGGAAATAACGTTTCTCACGCTAACAATAAGACAAAGCGTAAGTTCTATCCGAACCTTCAGAAGAAGCGTTTCTACATCCCTGAGGAAGATGCTTGGGTAACCCTTAAAGTATCCACTTCAGCATTGAGAACAATCAACAAGAACGGCATCTCAGCAGTGCTGAAGAAGGCTGTTGAGCAAGGCTACATTATGTACTAATGGCAGCCTTCCGGCTGTGTGCACTGTTATGCTGGCTGTCTTTTACGGCAGTAGCGCAACCGCATGCAGGCTCGGGAAAGCCATCTGATACTTTAGATAAAGAGTTTCACCGGCAACGGAGAGAGGTACTGCGGCAACAGCTGCCCCCTCGCTCCGTTGCCGTTCTTTTTGCCAGTCCGGTGCGCAACCGCGCCAACGACGTGGACTACTACTACCATCCTGACCCCGATTTCTATTATCTGACCGGCTACAAAGAGCCGAATGCCGTGCTTTTGTTGTTTCAAAGTCCGCATACCGTGGATGGCAAGCAGGTACAGGAACTGCTGTTCGTGCAACCCAACGACGAGATGCAGGAGCTCTGGAACGGGAGCAGGCTAGGAGTGAAGGGAGCAGAAAAAGAACTTGGCATCACCACGCTCGCAAACACCGACTTCGCGGGCTATAAACTCGACACGGCCAACCTGCAGCACATCCTGATCAAGGAACTGCCGCATGACGTGCGCGATGACGCCGCTGACGAAGCGGATTTATTTAGTCTGCTAGGCCAGTTCAAAACGAAGGTAAAGTACCCGGCCAATTTCAGCGCGACCCGCAGCATGCTCTATGGCATTGTGCGGGAGCACGGGCTGGGACAGGCGGAAGGCGTCTCTGTTTACATTCAGGAAGCGATGCAGCGGGAGCCGGAACTGAAGCACGACAAGCCGCTGCAGGGTTACCTGGAGGCCAAAGACATGCGCGGCCGCACCAAGGCGGTGGCGGCTATACCTGACCAAAAGCTCGACGCCTTCACACTCGACCAGGTGCTGGACGGAATGCGGGAAGTAAAAACCGAGGCGGAGATCAGCCTGCTGCGTAAGGCGGCGGGTATATCGGCCGTCGGGCAGATCGAGGTGATGAAAGCCATGAAGCCGGGCATGTCCGAAATGGAGGTGCAGGGCATTCACGAGTTTGTGTTCAAGAAATACGGCGCGCAGCACGTAGGCTACCCCAGCATCGTGGGGGCCGGCAACAACGGCTGCGTGCTCCACTATACCTCCAGCGCCAAGCCGGCTATACCTGGCCAGGAACTGGTGCTGATGGATGTGGGGGCGGAGTGCCTCGGCTATACCGCCGACGTAACACGCACCATACCTGCCAACGGTAAGTTTACGAAAGAGCAGCGGGCCATTTATGAGCTGGTGCTGAAGGCACAGGAGGCGGGTTTCCAGCAGTGCAAAGTGGGCAACGCTTTTAACGCGCCGCACCAGGCAGCCGAAGCCGTGATAGCCGACGGGCTGGTGAGGCTGGGTGTGATCAAGAAAAGAGAAGAAGTACAGCGCTACTTTCCGCATGGCACTTCACATTATCTGGGGTTAGACGTGCACGACCGAGGTAGCTTCGGACCTTTCCAAGCCAACACGGTCATCACCGTGGAGCCGGGCATTTACATACCGGAAGGCAGTCCCTGCGACAAGAAGTGGTGGGGCATTGGCGTGCGCATCGAAGACGACATCCTGATTACCGAAAAGGGCTGGGAAAACCTGTCGAAACTGGCGCCACGCACGGTAGAGGAGATAGAGAAAACAATGGCCCAGCCGAGCGCGTTGGATGGTTTTAAGCTTCCGAAGCTGGATTAAGAGGCGATACGGGCAAGGTATAGAAAGCGTCTGGAGCGGCACTCAAAAAGCTTCTTCAGAAAAATTGATACTTTGTTTGTAATTAGAGATTTAAGCTTGTATATTTGCAGTCCTAAATAAAAATTTACTGTTGAGATGGCTAAAAAAGCAAAAGGTAATAGAATCCAGGTAATTATGGAGTGCACAGAGCATAAAGCGACTGGCATGCCTGGAACTTCAAGGTACATCACTACCAAAAACAGAAAAAATACTGCTGAGCGTCTAGAGCTTAAGAAGTATAACCCTGTGTTGAAAAAAGTAACTGTACATAAAGAAATTAAATAACCATGGCTAAGAAGGTAGTTGCAACCCTAAAAACCGCTACAGGTAAAGATTGGGCGAAAGTGATCAAAGCCGTTAAGTCTCCAAAAACTGGTGCTTACAGCTTTAAAGAAGAGATGGTGCCTGTTGACAAAGTACAGGAGTTCCTTAAGAAGTAATTAAGCCTACTCTACTATACATAGATAGAATACATGAAGAAGTCCCTTTATTGGGACTTTTTTAGTATATTACCGTATCCACCGAGATAGTCTTCACCCTACAAAACACGCAGATGGGAATTTTTGACTTTTTCAGCAAAGAGCAGAAGAAAGAATCGCTCGATAAGGGCCTAGAGAAAACAAAAACCAGCTTTTTCGGGCAGTTGAGCAAAGCAGTCGTTGGCAAATCTACGGTAGACGTGGAGGTGCTCGACGAACTGGAGGAAATTCTGGTGCATGCGGACGTAGGGGTAGAGACAACGGTGAAGATCATCGACCGCATCGAGAAACGCGTAGCCCGCGACAAATACGTGAGCACAAGCGAGCTCGATAGAATCCTGCGTGAGGAGATTGCCGCCCTGCTCGAGGAGAACCGTGCAGGCGACGGCGCTAACTTCGACCTGCCGGTAGGCATCAAGCCTTACGTGATCATGGTCGTGGGTGTGAACGGTGTGGGGAAGACCACCACCATCGGCAAGCTGGCATCGCAATTCCACAAGGCCGGCAAGAAAGTCGTGCTGGGAGCTGCCGATACCTTCCGTGCCGCGGCCGTGGATCAGCTGATCATCTGGGGCGAGCGTGTGGGCGTGCCGGTGATATCGCATGGTATGAACACCGACCCGGCCTCTGTAGCCTATGATGCCGTAAAGAAAGGAGTAGAGATAGGAGCCGATGTGGTGATCATCGACACAGCCGGAAGACTGCACAACAAAGTGGGCCTGATGAACGAGCTGTCGAAGATCAAGCGCGTGATGCAGAAGATCACAGTAGATACCCCGCATGAGGTGCTGCTGGTGCTCGACGGCAGCACAGGGCAGAATGCCTTGCTTCAAGCGCGTGAGTTCACCAAAGCCACGGACGTAACGGCGCTGGCCATCACCAAGCTGGACGGCACGGCCAAAGGCGGTGTGGTGATCGGTATATCGGACGAGTTCAAGATTCCGGTGAAATACATCGGAGTGGGCGAGAAGATAGAGGACCTGCAGCTGTTCGACAAGAACCAGTTCGTGGAGTCGTTCTTCTCCCGCAAATAGATTTTTGCTGTTGCCTGTATGGGAAAATTGCTGCTGATAGGGCTGTCGCTGTTGCTGACCGTTTGTAACGGTACCCAAGGTACGTCCGGGCAGGAAAGCGAGGCGCAGGAATCGCAGCAGGAACTGAAAGCGCAAACAGGCCAGCAGATGCAGATCAAACAAGGTATACGGGGGCAGATTCTCTGGGAAGCCGGCAACCAAATGCCCTCCCCGGACGCCCCGCCCAGCAAAGGCCCTCGCGGCGTGGAGCGCACCGTGTACATCTACGAGCTGACCAACAGTTCGCAAACCACATCCCAGGACGGTGTTTTTCACACCGCCATCCAAACCAAACTCATCACGCAGGTAAAAACAGACGCCAACGGTAACTTTGCGGTTCGTCTGGAGCCTGGCAGGTACAGCCTCTTCACAAAAGAAGAACAGGGACTGTACGCCAACCTCCTGGATGGCGACATGAACATCTTTCCGGTGGAAGTAAAGGAGGGCGAAGTGACTACAGTGGAGTTTTTGGTGAATTACAACGCATTTTATTAGCCTGCTCCGCGGTCATTGGCCGTTTCGCAGTACATTTGCTACAAGATCATCCTCCAGTAAGCCATTGTTTTGCAGAAACTGAACAATTGGCAGCGCGACCTCTTATAAAGCTATAAACAACCTTACCTACAAAGATTTACTCTTAACCGAAGGTGCCTTATGGCTGGAAGCGAAAACAGGATGATGGAGATAGTATATGAAGCGGTGCCAAATGTACTAAGTGTGAAGTGGTCGGATGAACTGAGTGTGGAGTCTGACCAGTTCTATGAAAGTATCGTTACGCTGTTTGTCGCGATTCGGGAGAAGCAGGTAGCCAACCTGATCGTGGCCTCTGGCAAGCCCTCGGGCGGTGTACTCACCGAAGACATCATCCACCATATCGTCCGTAACATTCCGGATACACCCTTAAAACGTATCGCCCTACTGGAGTCCCCCGACTATCTCTGGGATGCAAACCTTTACCAGGTGATTAAACTATTGATCGTCAACCATCAGTTGCCGATTGCAATCGAAGTAGTGAAAGACGAATTTGCAGCCCGGAAATGGTTTAACCAACCAGTAAAAGGTGGAAAATCGAGAGCAGGTAAAACATAGGCTATACTCTGAAACAGCTGAACGACGCTCTCAAACAGGTATAACACGGAAAGAACAGCCCGCTATACCGGAAGCTGCTCTGTTATTATCCAAACATGTTGTACTTTTGCAGTTCATTTGCCCAATCGAACTAATGCGCAGCCGCAATGGTTTTGAATGATCGGGAATTATCGCGCTAATACTATAGATAAGTGAAAGTAAGAAGTTTAAAGAAAGACAAGGTAAACGTGATCACGCTGGGTTGCTCTAAGAACCTGGTGGATTCGGAAGTGCTGATGGGGCAACTGCGTGCCAACGAGTTTGACGTGGCGCACGAGTCTGCAAACGACGATTCGAATATCATCATTGTGAACACCTGTGGCTTTATCGACAATGCCAAGCAGGAGTCCATCGACACCATCCTGCGCTACGCCGAAGCCAAGGAAGCAGGCCAGATTGACAAGCTGTACGTAACCGGCTGTTTGTCGCAGCGCTACAAAGACTCTCTGGAGCAGGAGATTCCGCAAGTGGATGCCTACTTCGGTACGCTGGAGATGCCACAACTCCTCAAAAAGCTGGAGGCCGACTACAAGCACGAACTCATCGGCGAGCGATTGCTTACGACGCCTTCTCACTTCGCTTATTTCAAAATTGCCGAGGGCTGCAACCGCCCCTGCTCTTTCTGTGCTATACCTTTAATGCGCGGCAAGCACGTGGACCGTCCGATCGAGGATTTGGTTCGCGAAGCCAAGCGACTGGCCAGCATGGGAACAAAAGAACTGATTTTGATTGCCCAGGACCTGACCTATTACGGTCTGCAGCACTACGGCGAGCGCAAGCTGGCTGACCTGCTCCGCAACCTGTCGGATGTGGAAGGTATAGACTGGATCCGCATGCAGTACGCCTACCCGTCGCAGTTCCCGATGGATGTGTTTGACGTGATGAACGAGCGTAAGAACATCTGCAAGTACCTCGACATGCCGCTGCAGCACGTGTCAGATAATATGCTCAAGACCATGCGCCGCGGCATCAGCAAGCGCCGTACCATCGAGCTGGTGGACCAGATTCGCCAGCGTGTGCCAGACATCGCGCTGCGCACCACACTGATTGCCGGTCACCCGGGCGAGACCGAACAGGATTTCCAGGAGCTGTATGACTGGGTAGAAGAAACTCGCTTCGAACGTCTGGGCATTTTCACCTACTCGCACGAGGAAAGCACGCACTCCCATACCTTGGAGGACAATGTGCCGGACGAGGTGAAGCAGGAGCGTGCCGACGCCATCATGGAGCTGCAGCAGGGAATATCGGTAGAACTGAACGAGGAGAAAATAGGCAAGACCTACAAAGTGCTCTTCGACCGTAAAGAGAGCGGCTACTTCGTGGGACGTACCCAGTACGACTCGCCGGAGGTAGACAACGAAGTGCTCGTTCCCGCCGACAACCAGTATGTGCGCCTCGGTGATTTCGCCAACGTGAAAATAACTGACGCTTCGGACTTTGACCTGTACGGGGAGGTGGTGCTTTAGGCAAAATCCAACGCAGGTATAAACCATTATCAAGGGAAATTTCCTGGATGCTTCGGCAAGCAGGGAATTTCCTTTTTTGATTATAGTCCGGAATTACGTAATATGGTCTTTCGATCCAAAATATAGTACAAAACATAGGCTTCTGCTTCAGAACGCCTGTCTCTCCAAATGCGGCACATTAAATTACTTACGACAGACTCGCTCACCCTGGAATACAACGCTGTGGAAGATTACATCGTGGCCACCTGGCATGGTACCTTCACCAGCGATGTTATTAAACAGGGCTACGAGCAGATCCTGTTTTTCCTGCAGAAGGAGCGCACCCACAAACTGCTCGACAACCACTACGACGTGCAGGGCCTTTGGGTAGAGCTAACCGACTGGCTGGCGAATGACTGGCACCCCCGGGCGGAGCAAGCGGGCCTGCAGTATCACGCCGCCGTTTACTCCCGCGATTACTTCAGCCGTCTCTCGACCGACAGGGCCATGAGTATGGTGCGCGATGGCATTGCCCAAGGCTTTGAAACAATTGAAAACGCCGAAAACTGGCTCAATTCGCTCTAGTCTATTTCAGCACGTATTTGCTCAGCACCTTGTAGGCGTCGTTCACATTGTCTCCTTTGCGAAACTCCTGTTTGATGGTGGGTGTGGCTTCACCTGTTAGCCAGATCTTCAGCTCAGCGTCAAAGTCCATCATGCCGGCGCTTTCTTTCGAGAACATTTTGATGCTGGCGTAGGGTACGCTCTGGTACTCGATTTTAGATCCCGTCAGTCCCTGTTTGTTCACCACGATCAGCCGCTTGTTCGTGAACACGAGCATGTCGCGGATGAGTTTGAACGCTTTTTCGATCTGCTCATCATCGAGCAGGATCGGTTGAAATTCTTTGGTGAGTTTCTCGACAGGCACCACCGAGGCATGGCCCATCAATCCGTTTAGTAGTCCCATATGGTGTTTCCTTTTAGCTAGGTATACGAACTATATACCTTTAGTTCGCTCTTGCTCGCGTCCCGTGAGTGTGAGTCATCAGGCGGACTCTGGCCGCTTTTCTAAATGCGCTTTCCAAATGCCCAAATGCTCTTTCGGGTATCCATGTCCGAAAGAGCGCTAAAATTTACACACCAGGATTTGAAAATCCCCTTTGGGGTAGGGGGCCTCGATAAAAGGAGGGGTAGGTTAATCGTGCACAGATGGCGGGACACCACCAAACAGCTCACACTCGCGGGACGCGAGCGAGGGCATCAGTAGCCCGCTAAAATTCCGATTCCGTCCGCCTATACCTGTTTTCTGTCGTATCAGCTGTATATCAGGAATAAAAAACCGAACTTTGGGGCGCAACATTGGCAAAGGCGCCTTGTTATACCGTGCAGGTAGCTAAACGAGCGCGAGTCCACAAAATAGAGCAGATGGAAGTAACCGATATGAAAGTAACGAAGGTAGACTACGCCGCCACAGGCGCCTTCTCCCAGACAATAGCCGATTACCTTGCCCAAAGCAACAAGCTGCAGGCTTTCTATCACCGCTTCCCGACGCTGGAGGCTTTCGGCGAGCAGATCAAAGAGAAGCAGTTCACGGAGGCTCAGCGCCATACCTTGTATCAGGCCTTGCAGGAGCAGTATGGCTCCGTGGCAGACATCCATCCCGCAGTGCAGCAAAACCTGGAGCTGCTGCAGCAGCCCAACACCTATACCGTTACCACAGGCCACCAGCTCAATATCTTCACTGGTCCGCTTTACTTTGTGTACAAGATCGTGACGGCCATCAACACCTGCCGTCAGTTGAAGGAGAAGTACCCGGATTACAATTTTGTGCCCGTGTACTGGATGGCCACCGAAGACCACGACTTTGCGGAGATCAACCACTTCAACCTGTTCGGCAAGCGCTATACCTGGGAGTCGGAGCAGACAGGCGCGGTGGGCCGCTTCGCTACAACCGGTCTCGACAAGGTACTGGAAGAACTGCCCGAAGCCTTCCCCGTTTTTGAAGAAGCCTACCGCAACAGCAAGACGCTGGCTGACGCGACCCGCGCCATTACGCATGCCCTGTTCGGGGAGTATGGTTTGGTGAGCATCGACGGGGATCATAAAGAGCTGAAAAAGGCGCTTATACCTGTGGTGGAAAAAGAGCTGACGGAGCAGTTGTCGAATAAGCTGGTAGAGGAGACGAACGCCCAACTGGAAAAGCTGGGGTATAGGCCGCAGGTGTTTTCGCGCGAGATCAACCTGTTTTACCTGCTGGAAGGTATGCGCGAGCGCATTGTGCAGGAAGGTGACCGGTATAAGGTACTCAACACCGACCTCAGCTTCACACGGCAGGAAATCATGCAGGAGGCGCAGCAACACCCGGAGCGCTTCAGTCCGAATGTGATTCTGCGCCCGCTGTACGAGGAAATGGTGCTGCCGAACCTGGCCTATATTGGCGGTGGGGCCGAAGTGGCGTACTGGTTCCAACTGGGCAAGGTGTTCGAGGCGCATCAGGTAGCCTTCCCGCTCATCATGCTGCGCAACTCGGCCCTGTATATCAGTAAACCCAACGCCACCCGCCTACACAAGCTGGGGCTGGAGCCACTCGATCTTTTCCAGGATTACCTGGAGCTCAAAAAGAAACTCTCGTCGCAGCTGCACGAAGCGGAAATTAACTTAGAAGCGCAGCGCGAAGCCTTGTCAGAGGTTTATAAACAGGTAGAGGAACTGGCCGCAGGTATAGACCCGACGCTGGTGAAGGCTGTGGCAGCCGAACAGCAGAAAGCAACCAACGCCCTGCAGATGCTGGAGAAGAAGCTCTCCAAGGCGCGCGACAGCAAGCACGAGCAGACCTTCAAGCAACTCGAAAATCTCAAAGACAAGCTCTTCCCGAACGGCAGCCTGCAGGAACGCCAGGACAACCTGCTCTCGTACCAGACCAACCACCCCAACTTTATACCTGCACTGGTAGAGGCCTTCGATCCGCTGGAGTTTAAATTCACGATACTGGAGGAGGAATAATGCACAAAGCCGAGCTGCGAAAGACCATGCTGCAACGCCGCCGGGCCCTTTCCGTCGACGAGGTGGCCGTGCGCAGCCAGCGCATTGCAGATTTGTTTTTCCGGCACTTCCCACTGAGAGCAGGGCAGACGGTGCACGTGTTTCTGCCGATCATCAAAAACAACGAGGTCAACACCTGGGCCATCATTGAGCGACTGCGGCTGGAATTCCCCGAAGTGCGGGTGGTCGTGCCCGTCACCGATGCTGCCCAAAACGTGCTCACCCACCATCACCTGACCGAGGAGTCGGTGCTGGTGGAAAACGCCTGGGGTATACCCGAGCCGAAAGACGCGCAGATCATACATGCCAACGAGGTGGACCTGGTGCTGCTTCCTTTGCTGGCTTTCGACAGGCAGGGCCATCGGGTAGGGTATGGCAAAGGCTTCTACGACCGCTTCCTGGCCGACTGTCGCCCTGATGTGGTGAAGGTGGGGTTGTCGCTGGAGCCGCCCGTGGAGCGCATTGCCGACCCCAATGAGTACGACGTGCCACTTGATTATGCCATTACGCCCGAAGGCGTCTGGCCGGAGGCTATACCTTAATCATCCTCTTCCTGCGCCTCTTCCTTTCCCTCCTTTATGGTTTCGGCGGCTTCTTCTGCTGTGTCCTCATCGGGCTGCGGCTCCTTCTGCTCATACTTGTTCTCAGGCGCAAAGCTTAAGGTGGCCATCATCGGGAAGTGATCGGAGTTGATGTCCGGCAGTCGCTCCAGTTTCACCAGCTTGAAGTGGTCAGAGTGAAAGACATGATCCAGGGGCCAACGCAGCAACTTATACCTGGCGTTGAATGTGTTGTAAAAACCGCGGCCTATGCGCGGGTCCAGCAGGCCGCTCACTTCCTGAAACAAGAGGGTGGTGTTCGACCAGGCCACATCGTTGAAGTCCCCTGCCACAATCACAGGGTAGTCAGAGCGCTTCACCTCTTTGCCGACCAGCACGATCTCCGCATCACGCTTTTTGGAGTCATCATCTTCTGTGGGCACGGGCGGTTTGGGATGAACGGCGTGCAGCTCCACCCATACGCCGTTCCGCAGTTGCACATAGGTTTTAATGGAAGGAATCTCCTCGTCGAGCAAATGCCGGATGCGTGTCTGGCGCAGGGGCAGCTTGCTGTACAGGTGCATGCCGTAGGTGTTCGACAGGGGGATGGTGACACGCTCCGGGAAAGCGTCGGTGGCGGGGCGCAGCGCTTCCTGCCAGATGCTGTCCGTCTCCAGCGTGAGCAGTAGATCAGGGTTGCGTTCCTGTATCAGGTCGACGAGCAACTGGTGCTCCACATTATGCTGGTACACATTGGAAACGAGGATGCTCAGCTGTCCGTCTGCGGGGGCATCAGCAGGGGCCTGTTTCACCTCAACAGGGGAGAGGAAGGTATAGGGGTAAATATTCACGGCCTCAAACACCAGAGAGGCGACCAGCCCCATCAGTAAGATTTTGTCTAAGCCAAAGCGCCACAGGCGCATACCCAGGAAAAAGAGCAGTGTCAGGGCGGCCATTACAAATATCTGGGTCCTGGGGAAATCAAAAATGCGGATATACCATGCCTCAAAGGGCAGTAGCGGCACAAAGGTCGCTATGATGAGTATGGTAGCCACAGTTCTCAGCGCAATGACTGCAGCGTTTTTCATGGTTTTTTGGGTGCGTTTGGCAGGACTTGGGTTGGGAGGAAGATTTTTCTATATAGTTGGTTTGCAGTATTACGCAAGCCCCACACAGATGTTGGGAGGGGACTGGCCAAGTGATAACAGGTCGGCAACAAAAAGCCCCGCTGCAGGACTGCAACAGGGCTTTAAGTTAGGAACGCTGATAGCGTTTATTTCTTTTTGCCATTTAACACCTGGCGGAGTTGAGCGACAGGGCCGAATTCAGCCTGCTCAATTGTTTTGCCACCCAGGTAAATTTTGCGCAGCTGCACTTCAACAGGTGCCATGGTACGGGTCATGTCCGAGCTCACCACTTTGGTATAGAACTCACGGGCTTCTACCACTGCGCCACGCTCAAACTGATGTCTTGACTCGTTCTTGTTAACGGGCAGACCAGGTATCACCTGGTACGTTGTGCACACTACTTCGTACTTCGCCTTGAATGGGGTTACCAAAGGCTTCACCACTTTCTGTAATAATTTCTTCATTTTGCTTCCTGTTGATTTGCTTTCAATGCTTTAAGACAACGCAAAATAAGACTTAATTCCAGAAATAAAACAATTTTTGTAACAGCGCGCGAAAAAAAATTGGGCGGGCAGAATTATAAGTGGCTGTTTTATACTTTGTTAAGATGGAACATGGCTGCAGGGGGCTAAAATTAAGCAGCTTGGTATAAAACGAAGGTATAGCATGAGCCTGCTATACCTGTAAAACCCTATAACCAGTCACTTTAATAGCGCATGCAACCTCCTGATATACTATTTGTTAGCTTGTTCTACTCTGTCCGGTGTTACCTGGGCTTTCTGCAGCAGTCGCTCTATATCCGGTGTTATTTTCTCGGGTTTGGTGATCGGGGCGTAGCGTTTTACCGGCTTTCCGTTGGCATCGATCAGGAATTTAGTGAAGTTCCATTTCACCCGGCTGCCTAGCAGACCACCCAGTTCTGACTTCAGGTACTGAAACACCGGATGAGCATTGGGGCCGTTTACGTCCACTTTCTCCATCATCGGAAAACTGACGCCATAATTGATCAGGCAACCCTGCTCTATTTCTTCTTTGCCACCCGGCTCCTGGTTGCCGAATTGGTTGCAAGGGAAGCCCAGGATCACCAAACCCTCGTCCTTGTATTTCTTATAGAGGTTCTCCAGGCCTTCGTACTGGGGCGTGAAACCGCAGTGGCTGGCCGTGTTCACCACCAGTACCACTTTCCCTTTGAAGTCATCCATGTCCACTTCCTTGCCCTGCAAAGAGGTGGCCGATAAGTTATAGAATTCGCTGTTGTTCTGAGATCTGCTCATGTATTCGTTTGTAAGGTATATCCTATACCTCAACCGAAATTCTTTTAAAAGGTTTTATTCCACAGGGCGGAGGCCGCGCGTCATTTCACGCTTGCCCGGAGGGCCTGGCAGGGCCTCCACTTCGTAGCCGGCCGCTTTGAGGCTGCGCTTAAACGAGCCCTTGGCGCAGTAGGTAACCAACACGCCGCCGGGGCGGGTGGCCTGGAACAGCTTGGCAAACATCTCGTCAGACCACAGCTCGGGCTGCTTTTCGGGCGCGAAGGCGTCGAAGTAAATGAGGTCGTAGTAAGCGCGCGGCGGCACGAACTCCTCAAGTGTTTCGTGGATCTTTTGCAGCGTGAAGTAGGGGATCACATCCACCGGTTCGTTCCAGGGGGCTTGGTGCAGTTTCAGAAACACGTCGTGCAGTTCCGGGTTCAGGATCACTTTGTCAAACTGCAGTTGCTCCACCACCTCCATGGTCAGCGGAAACTTCTCCAGGGTGTCGTACTGGATAAAGGCTTTCTGGGCCAGCGCAAAAGGATAGGTAAGGATGGCGTTGAGACCGGTGCCAAAACCCACCTCCAGTATTTTGATGTCTTTGCGAAGATTAAGCACATGCTCCAGGCCGTGCTTAATGAAGACATGCTGCGACTCCTGCAAAGCGCCATGCACCGAGTGGTAGTGCTCGTTCAATTCGGGCACGTACAGGGTGTAGGAGCCATCTTTGGTCTGCCTGATTTCGAGATGCATGATTATTTGTTTACTTTACAAATGTAAGCAATGGTTGGAGAATAATGAGGAATGAATAATGATTAATGAATAGGGTGGAATGAATAATGAGTAGTGATTAACGACTAATGATGAATCAATAGTGGGTAGTGGCTGTAGAGGAATGATGAATGTGCTGTACCGTTCGCTTAAATTCCAATTCTCTGGCTACGCAGGTGTTTCGGACAGCCGTGTTCCGAAGATCATTTTAGTTACTATAGGGACAGGCCACGACTTGCCCAATCGTGCACAACCAACCATTTAACAATTTAACAATACAACCATTTAACTAGCAAACATGCCCCGCATCAAAGTAGCTATACCTGCACACGTCTCTTTTGAGGCCTCTATACCTGTCCGCATTACCGACCTGAACTACGGCGCCCACCTCGGCAACGACGCGCTGCTCTCCATTCTGCACGAAGCCCGCCTGCAGTTACTAAAAAATTTCGGCTATACCGAGCTTGACCTGGGCGGGGCGAGCCTGATCATGGCTGATGTGGCCATCGAGTACAAAGGCGAGGGCTTCTACGGGGATGTGCTCACGCTGCGGCTGGCTTTCGACGATGTGCACAGGTATGGCTTCGATATTACATACCACGTGCTCAACCAAAATGGTAAAGAAGTGGCCCGCGCCAAGACCGGTATGCTGTGCTTTAATTACCAGCAGCGAAAATTAATGGCGCTGCCCGACGAAGTAAAAGCCAGGATTGAAACTAAAGCCTGAGTATTTTTGTAATTTTGTGATATGAATTTGATTGCAGACATCCCCGTTTTAAATAAAAAAGACATTCGCAAGCTGTCGCTCGACGACCTGAAGGCCTGGCTCGTGGAGCAGGGCGAGAAAGCGTTCCGTGCCAAGCAGGTATACGAGTGGATCTGGAAGCACTCAGCGCAGTCGTTTGAGGAGATGAACAACGTGAGCCTGGCCCTGCGCGAAAAGCTGGACCAGCACTTTGCCATTAACGCAGTGCAGGTGGCCACCAAGCAGATCAGCAACGACGGCACCATCAAGTCTGCTTTCAAACTGCACGACAACAACATTGTGGAGGGTGTGCTCATACCCCACGAAGAGCGCAAGACTGCCTGCGTGAGTAGCCAGGTGGGTTGCTCGCTTACCTGCAAGTTCTGCGCCACCGGCTACATGGACCGCGTGCGCAACCTCGATGCCGCCGAGATCTACGATCAAGTAGTGCGCATCAACCAGCAAAGCCTGGAGCAGTACGGACAGCCGCTTTCCAACATCGTGTACATGGGCATGGGCGAGCCGATGCTCAACTACGCCAACGTGATGAAGAGCATCGAGCGCATCACGGCGCACGACGGCCTGGGTATGGCCGCACGCCGCATTACGGTGAGCACGGCAGGCATCGCCAAGATGATCAAGAAGATGGCTGACGATGGCGTGAAAGCCAACCTGGCCTTGTCGCTGCACGCCGCTAACGACGAGAAGCGCAACCAGATCATGCCGATCAACGAAACGAACTCACTCGAGGCGCTGACCGATGCCCTGAAGCACTTCCATGAAGTGACGGGCCGTAAGGTAACCTACGAGTACATTGTATTCCAGAACTTCAACGACACGCTGCAGGACGCCGAAGAACTGTACCGTTTCTCCAAGGTGATCCCTTGCAAGATCAACCTGATCGAGTATAACCCGATCGAGAACGCCGACTTTAAAAATACTGACGAAGACCGCTGGCAGAACTTCATTTACTACCTCGCCGACCGTGGCGTGCAGGTGAACGTGCGCCGCAGCCGTGGCAAGGACATCGACGCCGCCTGCGGACAGCTCGCCGTGAAAGAGAAACAGCCCGTTTAGGCGTAAGCTATACCTCATACAAAAGGCCCCCGCTATACCTGTAGCGGGGGCCTTTTGCTATACCTGGGTTTTCGGTCAGCTGGCTTTGTTGAACCTACCCTCTGGCCTTGGCCTGCCGCTGGAGATGTCGTGCGGGTTATTAGTGATCTCCTGTTCTCTGAACAGCACCGCGTGTTCCTTCGGTCTTATCTCCTGGCCAAACTCTGCGGCGTACTGCTGCGTGAACTCCGCCCCGAACAGCACGATAAGCGACGAGTAATAGATCCACACCAAAATCACGATAATAGAGCCGGCCGCCCCGTAGGCCGAGCCTGGGTCGCTGGTGCTGATAAACCAACTGATCAGGAATTTGCCAATGGTGAACAGCAAAGCCGTGATCAAGGCGCCCACCCACACATCTTTCCACTTGATATAGGCATCGGGCAGGTACTTGAAAATAAGTGAGAATAGCGCCGTAATGATGGCAACAGACAGAATAAAGTCCATTGCTTTAATGAGGTAGTAGAGTACATCAGGCGACATAAAAGTCAGGTAGTTGTCGAAGATGGCCCGGAGATAATCGCTCAGGATGGAGATGACGGCACTCAGCAGAAGCGACACCAGCATCAGCAGGGCGATGCTCAGCACGATGCCAAATGAGAACATACGCACCTTCAGCATCTTCACGATCCCGTTCGTTGGTTTCGGTTTCACGTTCCATACCCGGTTCAGCGACTCCTGCAGTGTGGCGAAAAACGTGGTGGACGCAAAGATCAGAGTCCCTATACCTATCCAGAAGGCGATGCCGCCCCCTTCGCTCAAAGCTGCATTCTGCACGATGGTCTCAATGGATTCGGCTGCGCTAGGGCCTATCGCCCCAGAGATTTGGCTGGAAAGCTCACCGGAAACGGCCTTCTCCCCAAAAAAGAAACCGGCTGCCTGTATAATTATCACCAGCAACGGCGGTATGGAAAAGATGGCGTTGAAGGCCAGCGCCGCCGCGAGCATCAGGGAGCCATTGTCCAGGAACCCGTTGAAGGTATTCTTTGTGAGCGGGAATATAATGCCGGTTATAGATTTCGTCATGTCGCGTGTCTGTATCAGAATAGCTTTTTGATACGGCAGCGGGAAATGTTAGGTTGGAACCCTACAGCTTATCGATGGCGGCGGTAAGATTGCCGCGCGCTTTTACAACAGCCTGTATACCTGTTGGGCTCAGGCAGATGTTCCCGAGGGCCAGCCCGCTCTCAACTCCAGGCGGCGGCACCATAGTGGCATCTTGCGCGGGTATAAATCCGTACACGGGAGCGAACTTAAAGTATGGCCCGATGTCGCTACGAAACCTCCTCCAACCGCTGTTGCTGTTCCTGTTGCTGTTCGGCTGTGCCCAAAGGCCCGAAGATAAAGCCAAAAGTATAGCCCGGGAGGTGCTGGAAAACATGGGCGGGGAGAAAGGCTGGAACGACACCCGCTACCTTGCCTGGACCTTCAACAACCAGTACCAGGTATGGGACAAACACCAGAACCGCTTCCGTTGGGAGCAGGACAGCCTCGTGGCCATTATCAACACCGACACCAAGGACGGCAAGGTATACGTAGAAGGCCGGGAACTGCAGAACCCGGAGGAGAAACAAAAGCTGCTGGAGCGCGCCTATGCCCTCTGGATAAACAACTCTTATTGGCTCGTGATGCCCTTTAAACTGCAGGACGAGGGCGTAACGCTCCGCTATGTGGGCGAGGAGCAAACCCTGGAGGGGGCCCCGGCCGATGTGCTGGAGATGACCTTTGCCCAGGTGGGTCTCACGCCGCAAAACAAGTATAAACTATGGGTGGATAAGGAGCAGGGGCTGGTAACGCAGTGGGCTTTCTTCCGAAGCGCCGAGGATGCCGAGCCCTCCTTTACCCGGCGCTGGAGTGATTACAAAGACTACGGAAGTATAAAACTGGCCTCCGACCGCAGCAATGCCCAGGGTGAATTCAAGCTGACCGACATAGCCGCTCCAGCCGAGGTGCCGGATACCGTGTTCAACAGCCCCACCCCAATCGAGAAACTTTAGTTCCTGGGAGACAAGACACAGGATCATTGTATGCCGATCCGGTATGGAATAGAAGAAAGGGGAAGGGCTGCCAGGTATGGCAGCCCTTCCCCTTTCTAAAAAGTCTTAAGTCCTGCGTCCGGAATTACAGCTTATCGATAGTTGCCGTGAGGTTGCCGCGCGCATTCACGACTGCCTGTATACCTGTTGGGCTCAGGTAGATGTTCTCGAGGGCCAGATCGCTCACAGCCCCCCGCAACAGCACCGACTCGTGCAGGCGACCTGACTGGTTCAGGGTATGCTGCAGCATATTGCGCACATCCGTTAGCTGGCTCTGCACCGGTATATTCACCTGACTCTGGATCATCTCCTTGAATTTGTTTTTGGCGAGCCAACTGGCCGTGTTCACGAGCATGTCTTTGGTGTCGAGGTCGTAGTCCACGTCGCGCAGTTTGATGGAGGCGGTTTGCGCATCGTAATAAGGCGTGCCGCGCAGGTATACTTTGCCCATCAGTTTCTTTGTGAAGAGACCTGCCTTGGTTTTGCCGTCCACGTCCAGCATCAGTACCAGCTGCTCGCCGCTCGGGGTGATGGCGGCGTCCTTTACGGTGAGCTGACTTTTGCCGTCATCGAAGGTATAGGTCTGGTTGGCCACCTGCTGCTGCAGCAGGCTACTGGCCTGGGTATAGGGCACGGTAGCGGTCAATCCGATCTGGATGTCGTCGCTCAGGCGGCTGTCGATGATCAGGCGGGGCAGGGTTCTGTTTACCTGCGTTTGGGGCTTGCCCTCGGTGCTCACCTGTATAAAAGAGCTGATGCCCAGGCGGGTGTGCAGACTGCCGTTGTGGGCGTATAGCGGGGCCATGCGCACTTCCTGCGGCTTCACGGTGAGCCAGGCGTTGAGGTTGTCTTCCAGCTTCACGGGCTGCTGCAGCTGCACCCAGGTGTCGGTCACGTACTGGCGCAGGTTCAGGCGGTTCTGTATTTCCTTGTCCAGCTGGCGGGCGATCGTGTTCATCTGCTGCTGCATGGCAGGCTCTATAAAACGCGCCAAGCCGATCTTAAGCGGACCCAGGTAGATGTAAGGTTTGGTGTTGCCCCATTCAAAATTGCTGCTTGTGATGGTGTTCACCTTATAATCGTCAGTCAGGCCAAAGCGGCTTTCGGTTTGCACGACCATGTCAAAAGAAGTAGCCTCGGTTTTGCTGAACGAAGGGCAGGCCTTACAAGGCCCCCATTGCCAGCGGCCTTTGGCGTAGACCTGCAGTGGTATATTGAAATAGAGTTTGTCCTTATCGGCCCGGATGGTCATGCGGCCCTTTTTGAGCACGGTCACCATCAGGTCGTCATCCTCCAGGTTATCGTCTTTGTAAAGCGTGCCCTGTACTTCCTGGTTCAGCTTGTCCTCAATGGCAGACAAGGGGATGGAAACAGGTATGCTGATAGACGAAAGCTTCGGCTGGTACACGGGCGCATGCGCCACAGTAGCCGGAGGGGCGGTGGTGTTCAGACGGGCAGTACTGGAGCAGGCCTGAAAAACGAGCAGGCTGCTGAGTACAAGCAAAATAAAAACGAACTGTAGGGTAGTGAGTCGGAACACGCGGTATAGGCTTCTAAATAAGGACGCAAGTTACGGCATTTGCGCTTTCGCTATACCTGTGTAAGGTCTAGCAAATCAGGTTTCCTGACTGGCGGGCTGCAGGAGCCGGGTCAGCATAGCGCGGATGCCTTCTTCGGTGTCAACAATGCCGCACTCCTGAATTGTTCCTTTCAGGTAAGAAGCAAAAAATGGCGTACCCGTCTGTTTAACTTCCTGGCTGGATACGGGATTTTCGCTGGCGCTCATGCGCGCGAAAGTAATATTGGTGTACCGAGGTTCTGTAGAAAGCTTCCGAAAGGAAGGGGACAGTTGTTTGCATACCGGGCAGGCCGGGTCGGTGAACTTGACGATCACTCTTTCCTTTTCAAAAATCAGCTGACGCAGCTTTTCGTCATTTATTTCAGTTACAGTCATGTTTCATAGTTTTGAGGCCGGAAAACCTGTTACGGTCCTGCGACAGTATTCCATGTAACTTGTAGACGTTTTGTGCAAAATATAGGTTAACCGCTGAATAAGAAAACAGCCGCCAACAAGATGCTGGCGGCTGTTTGTGCAAGTGTAGCTAATCTTTAATCTTTATTAAAATACAAATCCAGGGCGGATGGCCCATTGGCAAACGGAAAGCAAAGGCTATCAGCGTTTCGCTCCTTTTTATATTTAAATGAATATATAGCCTGAAGCAAATGTTGTGCCTGATTTTTGCAGATGGGGTCTGCGGTGATAATTTCGTTTGTTGAGCAAAAAAAGCGGATGATGCTTTCGCACCACCCGCTTTCGGTTTTATACTTTGTAGAGTTTTGGCTTTAGGGGACTATCAGATCATGTGTCTTACCCTGTAAGTTCTTTGTCCAAAAAGTCTTTTTTCAAGATAATCAAACGCCTTAGGCCAGCGTCTGTTCTTCCTTCATCTTCTTCAGGTTCAACAGCATATCCTCCGTCATGGCATCTAGGTCATAGGCAGGTTTCCAGCCCCAGTCCTGCTGGGCGGTGCTGTCGTCGATGCTCTGCGGCCAGGAGTCGGCGATCTGCTGACGGTAGTCGGGCTTGTAGGTGATGCTGAAATCAGGTATAAACTTTTGGATGGACTCGGTAATTTCCTTCGGCGAGAAGCTCATGGCGCTCAGGTTGTAAGAGTCGCGGATCTTCACCTGCTCGGCCGGGGCGTGCATCAGGTCCAGCGTCGCTTTCAGGGCATCTGGCATGTACATCATCGGCAGGTAGGTGTCTTCGCTCAGGAAGCACTCGTATGTTCCGCTCTCTAAAGCCTTGTGGTAAATGTCCACGGCGTAGTCGGTGGTGCCGCCGCCCGGCAGGGCTTTGTAACCGATCAGGCCAGGGTAGCGGAGGCTGCGCACATCGAGGCCGTATTTCTGGAAGTAGTACTCACACCAGCGCTCACCGGCCTGCTTGCTGATGCCATAGACCGTGTTCGGGTCCATGACGGTATACTGCGGCGTGTTCTGGCGTGGGGTGTTCGGGCCGAATACGGCAATGGAGCTGGGCCAGTACACCTTCTGCACCTTGTGCTCCAGCGACAGGTCCAGCACGTTGAACAGACCTTCCATGTTCAGCTTCCAGGCGAACTTCGGGTTGCGCTCACCGGTGGCCGACAGCACGGCGGCGAGGTGATAAATCTGCTTGAATTTATATTTGGAGGCTAGTTCGGCCAAAACGTTTGTGTCCAGCACATCCACCTTCTCAAATGGGCCTGAGTCGCGGAGGTCAGCCTGCTTGGGCGCCGAAATATCGGCGGCCACTACATTAGACCCACCGTACATATTGCGGAGCTCCAGGGTGAGTTCAGAGCCAAGTTGTCCGCAGGCGCCAATCACCAATACCGTGTCACTTGTGTTTGCCATAGTCAGAGTAAATTAATTGCACAAAGTAACCGATTTCAAGGCAATCCTGAAAGTATAAACACAAGAATCCCAAAGGTTCTGAAATAGAAAACGCCTGCCAAAGGCAAGCGCTTCAAGCTCACTAATTTAATCTTAACCTATTATTTTCACCACGGACCAAAGGTATAGCGGCTGGCCGGGTACTGAAAGAGCGAGGGGCAGATTTAACGATTAAGTAATGCAACGTTAAAATAGAAATAATGCCATCCTGTTTCAGGAGTGCGATTTTCTTATATTTGTTGAGCAAAAGGCCGCCGCAGGAAGCATTGCAGGCCGATTGGGTGAATGTAAGACACGATTCAGGCCTGTTTCCGTACCTTTGCAGGTATAGCACACGGTCAGCGCACTATGACGTTTGAAGAGTACCTCATAAAGAAGCGGATAAACAGGGATGCCTTCGCGGCAGAAGATCCGGGCCGGTACCGGGCCTGGGAGAGCATGTACGCGCAAATGCACCCCAACAGCTTTTATGTGGCCGTGAAAATGGTGCTCAACAACGTACGGCTGCGCTACCACCTGCGCGAAGAGGATGTGCCAAGGCCAGCCACCACGTCTGCTCCACGCCCAGCCGCCCGACGCGCCGCCCCGTCAGGCGCTATACCTGAAGCCGGCAGAACTGCTGCTATACCTGCGCCTCAGGCAGAGATCACTCCAGATGCGCTGGCTATACCTGCCACCCCGGACGTTCCACAGGAAACAACTGAGGAAAAGCCGGTTATACCTGCCGCAGCGCCTAAGCCAAGACCTGTGGTGCGCCGACCAGCAGCTTTGCAAACGCCTGCTGCCGAAGATGAAGCGCCAGCCCCGGCAAAACAGGCCGAAGAAGCCGCCAAGCCTGCCGCGCCACGCGCCAGACCGGTAATCAAGCGCCCGGCCGCCCTGGCAAAACCGGAAGACCAGCCAACCAGAGAAGAGCAAGATACCAAAGCTATACCTGAGCAGGCCGCTTCTTCGGAAGCATCAGCTGAAGCAGCTAAGCCAGTCCGCCCGCGGCCTGTGATCAAGCGGCCAACCGCGCTGCAAAACCCGCTGCAAGGGGAGGAGCAACCAGTTTCGGGAGTAGCAGACGAAGGTATAGCGCCAGCCAGTGAGACAGCCGCTGAAGCACCAAAGCCACCGCGCCCAAGACCGGTGATCAAAAGGCCAATTGTTTTGCAGAAGCCTGTGGAAGAACAACAGTTGGGTTCAGGTATAGAAGCCGGGCCAGCTGCTGCAGAAACAGCGCCAACAGGTATAGACAACCCAACGCAATCCGCTGCCGAAGGCGCACCAAAACCACCCAGGCCACGGCCTGTCATGAAGCGCTCGGCTGCTTTGTCAAAACCTGCTGCTCCGGAAGCGATGCCGGAAGAGGCAAAATCTGCTGAGGGGGAACTTGCTATACCTGACGCGACTGTAGACGTATCACCAGAAAAGAAATTCCCTGCAAATGAACTTGCAGCGGAAACCTCACCAATCGCGCCAATTACTGAAGTGGAGCAGGCAGGCAATCAGCCAGTTCAGCACACACCAGAAGCGCAGCCCAATGCTGCGCCACCAGCCAAGCCGCCCCGTCCGCGCCCGATCATCAGGCGACCGACACCGCCAGTCTCGGCTGCACCAGAGATAGAACCGAGCGTAGAAGAAAAGCAGGAGAGTCCAGCAATACTGGATAGACCTGAGGAAGCGGGAACGGAAGAGCCCCCTATACCTGAGGACCAGGCGGAAAAACCAAAACCACCGCGGCCGCGACCTATCATCCGTCGTCCGCCGCCCAAAACAGAGGAATAACCGAAGCCAGGTGCTATACCTGCCGATCAAAATAAATTAGTAACAGCCTAACGAAGATAAACATGTACGAAACCTTAAAACCAGATTTGGAAAAACAGCTTGCCGAGATCAAGGAAGCTGGTTTGTATAAGCAGGAGCGCATCATCACCACGCCGCAGGGCGCGGACATTGATACCACGCAGATGCAGCACGTGCTGAACTTCTGCGCCAACAACTACCTGGGCCTGTCGGCTCACCCGAAAGTGATCGAGGCGGCCAAAAACGCCATCGACACGCATGGCTACGGCATGAGCTCGGTGCGCTTCATCTGTGGCACGCAGGACATCCACAAAGAGCTGGAGCGAAAGCTATCCGAGTTCCTGGGCACGGAAGACACCATCCTGTACGCAGCGGCTTTTGACGCCAACGGTGGTGTATTTGAGCCGCTTTTCGATGCGGAGTCAGCCATCATTTCAGATGCCCTGAACCACGCCTCCATCATCGACGGCATCCGTCTTTGCAAGGCGCAGCGCTTCCGCTACGAGCACAACAACATGGAAGACCTGGAGGCCAAACTGCAGGAGGCCATGAATGCCGGCACCAAGCACCGCATCATCGTAACCGATGGCGCCTTCTCCATGGACGGCACCGTGGCGCAACTCGACAAGATCGTAGAGCTGGCCGACAAGTATAAGGCCCTGATCCTGGTGGACGACTCGCACGCGACTGGCTTTATGGGAAAGACGGGCCGTGGGGTGCACGAGTACCACAACGTGATGGACAAAATAGACATCATCACGGGCACGCTGGGCAAAGCCCTGGGTGGTGCCATGGGTGGTTTCACGTCTGGCAAAAAAGAGATCATCGACATGCTGCGTCAGCGCTCCCGTCCATACCTGTTCTCCAACTCACTGGCTCCGTCCATTGTGGGTGCGTCCATCGCGGTGCTCGACATGCTGAGCTCCACCACCGAACTGCGCGACAAGCTGGAGTGGAACACCAAATACTTCCGTGAGCAGATCACGGCGGCCGGTTTCGACATCAAGCCGGGCGATCACCCGATCGTGCCGGTGATGCTGTACGATGCCCCGCTGGCACAGGAATTTGCCGCCCGCATGCTCGACAAAGGCATCTACGTGATCGGCTTCTACTACCCGGTGGTGCCAAAAGGACAGGCCCGCATCCGGGTGCAGCTCTCTGCCGTGCACGACCGCGTACACATAGACAAGTGTATCGCCGCCTTCATAGAGGTAGGCCGCGAGCTTGGTGTGATCAAGTAGAATTGCAAATCTATCAAGGTATAGAAACAGCCGCTTCCGCTTGGGGAGCGGCTGTTTTTTTAGTACCTTGTCAGGTACGGTTTTCATTTATACCTGCTATACCTATGAACAACGTTAAAATAAAGGCTGGTCAGTTGCTGCTCGGCACCGTGCTGGCCTGGCTAGTGATCTCGTTTCTGGCCTATGCCACAGCCGACATGCGGGGTGAGGTAAACCTGACGGGCACGCTGCTTCAGATCACTTTTTACTTTTCCATCCTGCTCTCAGCGGAGGCCTACCTGAGTATGATGCTCAACCCGCAGTGGGTGCGTGTAAACCTGGGCATGATACTCCTGCTCTGCGCTCCGGCCTTGGCCTACCTGGCGTGGTTTGTCAGCCAGATTCTGTTTGGGTAAACCTGTTCAGCCTTAACTTCAATCCCCTTATATGTCCCTCTGCTTTATCCAAAACGATCCTTTCTTCGGTTCCATCGTACTGCTGGTGGTGGCCCACTACTTATTGGTCGTCCTTTCGCTGCTGCACCTGATTTTCAAGACAGACTATACCCTGACGGAGCGCCTGCTCTGGATGGTGGTGCTGTGGGTGGTGCCGGTGTTCGGGTTGCTGGCCTATTGGGTGTTTTGGAAAAGAAGAGCTTAAGGTATAGACGCAAAAAAGCCTCCGCTTAGCGGAGGCCCTTTCCATAGTTAGTTCTAAGTATTGTCTTAAATGCGCTGAGGCTAGTCTTCTTTAGAAGCGTCTTTGCCTTGTTCGTCAAGAGTGATTGTACCAGACTGACCTTCTTTGTTGGTCAGGTTGATCTCGTAAACAACTTTTGCGTTCGCGTCACCTTCAGCTGGCTTCACTTTGTAGATGTCGCCTACCGTCCACTCTTTGTAAGTTTCGTGATCTAACACCGCCTTTACAGGGGCTGGAAGCTGATCTTTTGTAACTTTCTCTTTATTGTCGTTCTGAGTTTGCGTCTGTGCTTGCTCAGCAGCCTGTGTAGCTTGTGCGTTTGCATCGATTGATGTAAATCCAAGAAGGGCGATGGCGGCTGCTAAAAAAGTTGCTTTTTTCATGTTATGCTTATTTAGTTCTGATTAACATTTGATTTAGAATACCCCTATTGGCATAACCGTGCCATAAGTTGATTTTCAAATCAATTGACTGATAATCAGGTTATTGTGATTAAGGTGGGTTTCTCCCAAACTGTGGATGCACGTAGAAAGATGGGGAACTGCTTCCACACATTGTGGTGTGAGCCCCCAATAAGGCGGTGCTAGAAAACAGGTATAGCGATCAGCCTTGTGCCAGGTTAAATAAAAAAGCCAGCCCCGGAAGGCTGGCTTTGCTGTTAGTTTATGGCTTAAACCTTATACTGCACTCACCGGCTTCTCGGCCGGGGCCGGAGCAGCGGCTGGTTTCTGGTCTGTGTCGAACAGGAACTGGTTGAGCTTCACGCGCAGGTCGGCAGAGGAGAGGTTACGGTATACCTCGGCATTGCGCACGAGCGCGATCTGGCCTGTCTCTTCCGATACCACCAGCACCACACTGTCGGTTACTTCGCTCAGGCCGATGGCGGCGCGGTGGCGCAGACCCATCGAGGCGGGAATGTCGTTGTTCTCCGTCACAGGCAAAATACAGCGGGCCGCTTTGATGCGATTGCCCGAAATGATCACGGCACCGTCGTGCAGCGGACTCGTCTTGTTAAAGATCGACATCAGCAGGCGCTTCGAGATCACGGCATCGATCAGGTCACCGGACTCGGCGTAGTATTTCAATTCAGAACTCTTGGCAAACACGATCAGGGCGCCTGTATTTTTAGCGGCCAGGGATTTAGCAGCTTCAATGAAAGGCGTGAGACTGAGTTTTTCCACCTGATCGCGGCGCCAGGGGAAGCCACGGAACAGGCGGTCGTTGTTGAAGGCGGTAGTTTTACCGATCAGCAAAAGGAAGCGCCGGATCTCAGGCTGGAACACGATGATGGCCGCCAGCACACCTACGCCCATAAACTGGCCGAGGATGATGCTGAGCAACTCCATGCCAGCCGCCCTTACCACCAGGTATAACAGGTATACGGAGAGCAGCCCCAGGAAAATTTTGAGGGCCACGCTACCGGTCAGGAGTTTGTAGAGCTGGTAGAGCAATACCGTTACGAGCAGGATGTCGAGCACATCCAGCAACTCAATCTCCAAAAAACCCAGTGTAAATAAAGGAATCAATGCGCTACTTTCGTGTATAGTTGGATAGTCTGTTTAGTTTCTTTTACGTCGTGCACCCGCAAAATGTCGGCGCCCTTTGTTAACGCGATGGTGTTGAGTGCTATTGTGCCGGCCAGTGCTTCAGTTTGGTCGATGCCGAGGTACTTGTAGGTCATGGACTTGCGGGATACTCCCACTAGTAACGGCAGCTCCAGTATACGAAGTTCCTCAAGTCGACGCATTAGCTCAAAGTTCTGGTCCACGGTCTTGGCAAAACCGAAACCCGGGTCCAGTATGATGTCGTTCACGCCCAGGTTCTTCAGCTGCGCCACCTTGGCCTGCAGTTCGTCTATCACCTCCAGCACCAGGTCGTTATAGTCCGTCAGGCTGTTCATGGTCTGCGGTGTGCCGCGCATGTGCATCAGGATGTACGGCACCTGCAGTCGCGCCACGGTTTCGAACATGGCCTCGTCGAGGTTGCCGCCCGCAATGTCGTTGATGATAGAAGCGCCTGCCTGTATACTTGCCTCGGCCACTTCGGCCCGGAAGGTGTCCACTGAGATAATGGCTTCCGGAAAACGCTGCATGATGGCCTCCACGGCAGGTATAACACGGTCCAATTCCTCGGCTACCGAGACTTCCGCAGCTCCCGGTCGGGAAGAGTAGCCTCCCAGGTCGAGGATGTCGGCGCCGTCGCGCAGCATGGCTTCGGTGCGGTGCAACACGTCATCAAGAGAGCGGATGCGGCTGCCTGCATAAAAGGAGTCAGGCGTGACGTTGAGGATGCCCATCACGAGCGGGGTGTCCAGCGAAAGGATTTTTCCGCGGCAGTTAAGTGTGCTTTTCCTTCGAAAAAACTTATCTTTCGATTCCAATGTTGGCGTATCTGTCAATCGTTTAAAATTAAAGCTAAAAAGTTGATTAGTCAAACACTCCAGGAATATAATCAGGTAGTAAACCGCTGCAAAGATACCTTCGTCAAGAAGACCAAAGATTACGGCACCGCCTGGCGCGTGCTCCGATTACCGTCCATCACCGACCAGATTTTTATAAAAGCGCAGCGCATCCGCTCCATTCAGGAGAAGGGCAGGCAAATGGTGGAGGACGACATCCGCGACGAGTTTGTGGGCATCATCAACTACTGCGTGATCGCCCTGATGCAGCTTGGTTTGCAGGAGAGTGACGAACTGACGCTTTCGGCAGAGGAGGTGGAGCGCATGTATACTCGGCAGGTCGAGGAGAACATCAAACTGCTCAACGCCAAAAACCACGACTACGGCGAGGCCTGGCGCGACATGCGCGTGAGCTCCATCACCGACATCATCCTGATGAAGCTCTACCGCACCAAGCAGATCGAAGACAACGAAGGGCAAACCCTGATCTCGGAAGGCGTGGAAGCCAACTACCGCGACATGATCAACTACGCCGTGTTTGCGCTGATTAAGTTGGGCTTTGCGGAGACGGTGAAGTAGGGTATAATCCAGATACAAGCATGTCCTCTCGACCTTTGGGAGAGATCTGGGGCATTGTTGTTTAGAGCTGTTTAACAGGAGAGACTTTACTGAAAAGCATATAATGAAAAATATACTATTAGTTTTTGTCTTACTGTTTTCCTTCGACTGCTATGCCATAAAGCCAGTCAGAGAATATGTAACTACGCCAGACAGCCTGGGAATGCGTTATGAGCAGCAGCGGATCAAAACCGTGGATGGTTATTTAATCAACACATGGGTAATTAAACCAGCAGAGGACAAAGACACTAAAACAACGTTGGTACTGACTTATGCTGACAGCGGCAACATGTCCTATTGGCTCTACCATATCAAAGCTCTCACAAATAATGGCTTCACCGTGGTCGCCTACGACTACAGGGGTTTTGGGGAAAGCTCTGACTTTGAAATCAACCCTCTTAACCTTTATTACAATGAGTTCGCTACCGACTTGCAGACTGTGTTGGGGTGGACAAAGAAGAACATTAAGGGGAATAGAACAGGAGTGCTGGCATTTTCGATGGGCACAATCGTAGCGACGCTCGCCTTGCAGCACGAGAAGGTCGACTTTTTAATTGGAGAGGGGTACGTCTATGAACCTGACGCTTATGCTTCAAAAATAAAGTTGTTGAAAGACAGGGATATTGTCCTGCCGAAGGGTGCCTACAGGTATAGCGCTAAGTTGAGAAAAATAAAGTGCAATATGCTACTCGTAGCAGGTGAGAAAGACAAATTCACCACAATAGAAGACAGTGAGAAGATTGCCCGGCAAAGGAATAACAGAGCAACCTTAACGCATAGCGGTAATCATACGGAAGGCTTTATAACAATGACCCAGGACAGCTTCGGTGATCTGTATATAAAAGAACTTACCAGGTTCAGCCAAAAATAAAAGCATTAAACGGCAACAATACCTAAAGCACATAAACTTGCCTTAGTTAGGCCGATACTTTTACTATAAAAATAAACATAATTCCCACCCTCTCCTGTTTTTAGGAGGGGGCAGGGGGGAGGTCAATCATGAAATTCATCACCAAATTTTTCTGGCTCTTTGTGGGCGTGCTGTTCATCTTCTCGGGCCTGATCAAGATCAACGACCCGGTAGGCACGGCTATTAAACTGGAAGAGTACTTTGAAGTGTTCTCCCACGACATTTCGCCTGTGTTCCTGTCGCTGGTGCCGGCGGCGCTTTTTCTGTCCATCTTCCTGAGTGCGGCGGAGATCGTGCTGGGCGTGGCCCTGCTTATCCGCTGGAAGCTCAAAGAGGTGCTGTGGCTGCTGCTGGCCATGATCGTGTTCTTCACCTTCCTCACCTTTTACTCAGCTTACTTCAACAAAGTGACGGACTGCGGCTGCTTCGGCGACGCCATCAAGCTCACGCCCTGGGAGTCGTTTACCAAAGACGTGGTGCTGCTGGTGATGATCATTTGGCTGCTTCTTTACCGCAGGCATTTGCAACCACTGGTGCAGGCCAAAGTGGGTGCAACCGTAACAGCACTTACCGCTCTGATTTCGGTGGGCATCGGCTGGTACGCCTACGAGCACCTGCCTTATGTTGACTTCCGCGCCTATAAGATAGGCAACAACATTCCGGCCTTGATGAAGCCCTCAGCGCCTCTGCGCTACAAGTATGTGATGGTGAAAGACGGCCAGGAGGAAGAGTTTGAAGACTACCCGATGGACGAGGCCTATACCTTCAAGGAGATGGTGGCGGTGAACCCGGAGGACGGCCCGAAGATCACCGATTTTAACGTATGGAACGACGAAGGCGACTTCACGCAGGAGATCCTGAGCGGCAACAAACTGCTGGTGATCGTGCACAGTGTAGAGAAAGCTAACCGCAGCAACATCGATAAGATAAGCAAGCTGGTGCAGGAAGCCGAACAGCAAGGTATAACGCCGGTGATCATCACCTCGTCCGGCCGCCAGGAGTTTGAGGCTTTCCGCCACGAGGTTGGTTTGGCTGCTCCCTACTACTTTGGCGACGGCACGGTGCTCAAGACCATGATGCGCTCCAACCCCGGCACCATGCTGCTGCAGGACGGTACTGTGAAGGGTATGTGGCACCACAACGACACACCCGAAGTGTCGGAGCTGGTAAATTTGCTGTAAGAGATTTCGCTATACCTTGGCTTTGAAAGCACAGCGCATTTTCCTGATCGGCATGATGGGGGCCGGCAAGACCACACTGGGCAGGCAACTGGCCGGGCGGCTCGGCTATACCTTCGTAGACCTCGACGAGTACATCGAGCAACGGGAAGGCAGCAGCATTGCACAGCTGTTTGAGGTAGGAGGGCAGGAGTGGTTCCGGCAAAAGGAGCGGCAGGCGCTGGAGGCGGTGGTGCAGGACTTCGAACAAGCCGTGATTGCCACTGGTGGCGGTACCCCCTGCTGCTTCGACAACATGAATTTTATCAACCAGCACGGCACCAGCATTTTTCTGGATGTGCCGGCTGACGAACTCACCCAACGGCTACTTTTAACGGATTTGAGCCAGCGGCCCCTGCTGGCTCAAAAAAGCGAAGCCGGGCTAAAGGATTTCATTGTCAAAACATTAGCTGAACGCATCGCCTACTATCGGCAGGCAAGGTATACGCTATCGGGAAAAAGGTATAACATTGAACAGTTAGAATCGTTAGTTAAACCATAACAAAACTCCGCGTTACCGCTCGCGTATGGCAGCGGTAAATACATACGGTATACCTAATATTTAACTAATATTGCAGTTAAAATCCGTTTTTAGCAAAACCTGACTATGAAACCTAATCACAAAGGACAAGCCCAGATATTCCAGAATCCTGTGCTGGAAAGACTGACCCGTACGCACATTGCACTGCCTATTTCCATCTTTATCGTCATCGCCATCGGGCTGATCTACTATGGGATCACCTACAGCTTCATCAACGTGCTGGAGGCGATCAGCTTCTTCCTACTAGGCTGGCTGATCTTCTCGCTGATCGAGTACTGCGCGCACCGTTTCGTGTTCCACATGGATACCGACACGCCGATGAAAGAACGCATCCAGTATACCTTCCACGGCAACCACCACGAGTACCCAAAAGACAAGGAGCGCCTGGCCATGCCGCCGATCGTGAGCCTGTTCATTGCGTCGTTCTTTTTCTTTGTGTTCAAGCTGATCTTCGGGCAGTTTGTGTTTGGTGTGGTAGCTGGTATGCTGTTTGGCTATGCGCTATACCTGTTTGTGCATTATGCAGTGCATGCCTATGCGCCACCCAAAAACTTCCTGAAGCAACTCTGGATCCACCACAGCATCCATCACTACAAAGACCCCAACGTGGCTTATGGTGTGTCGTCGCCGCTCTGGGACTACATACTGGGTACCATGCCGAAGCGCACCAACGCCAAGTAGTTTAAGGTATACGAAAATCAAAAAGGGAGCCATTTGGCTCCCTTTTCTTTTGTTAGGTATTAAGCTTATCGTCTGAATCGGCTGAACAGCCAGCCCACCAGGGCTACAATCAGAACGATGATGATGAGGGCGGTCCACATGCCCGCCTCGAAGATGTCTCCTATTAATTCGCAGCTGCTCAGCGTAACTGCCATCAGCACGAATAGTACGGATAAGTATGCTCTTATATTATTCATAGTCTTGGTTAGTTTAAGTGATAGCACGGCACCATATGCTCTACTCAAGTACGAGGCCGTGGTAATATGACGAAATTGTCATATATATATCAGATACTTACTTTTTTGGGAAAAGGTTGGCTTTAAAGCAGGGGCAAGCTGTAGTGGGTGCTTAAAGCAAAGGCCATAAAACAAAAAAGCCACTCGATTGAGTGGCTTTTCGCTCTCCCTCCTGGGCTCGAACCAGGGACCCTCTGATTAACAGTCAGATGCTCTAACCGACTGAGCTAAGGAAGAGTGTTTCGGTTATTTCGCAGGCGGTGTGCCGTTGAATTATGATGCAATATTACGGCTCTTTTTGAGATTATGCAAGTCCTGTCCTAAAAAAATCTTCTCTGGGAGCGTAAATTTCTGGGAATCAATCTGAAAATTTTAATTGAAAATGGAGAGCAGGGAGCCGTTCAGTGCGGTTCGGTACTGCCGGAGGCCGTACACTGCAGGGCCCGCCATTATCCCACCCTGAAAATTGAACTGCGAACCGCAGCAGGTGTCCACCATAAACAGGTTGGACTGGTCTGCCTCCACCTGACCGCAGGGCGCGCTAGCAGTTGGGTCGTAGGGGCAGGCCCGCTCGAAAGCCAGGTATAAGTTGGCGTTTTGACGCACCACGATGATGCCTTTGTAGCCGGAGTTCAGGTATACGTAGCCACCGTCCTGGCGCAGGCGCGTGTACAGTTGGCTGTTCACGTTGATCTGCTCGCTCACCGGCACATTGGGTATACCAGGGCCCTGGTTGTCGCTGCCGCAGGAGACCAGCAGCATTGCCAGCAGGCAGAGGAGTCTACTGATAATCGTAGAAGCCTTTGCCGGACTTGCGGCCGTGGTGGCCTGCGTCCACTTTCTGCTGCTGTATGCGGCTCGGTCTGAATTTCGGGTCATAATGAAAGGCCTCAAACATGGAGGAGGTAACAGAATAATTGGTGTCTACGCCGATGAGGTCCATCAGTTCAAAGGGGCCCATCTTAAAGCCGCTGGCCTGTATGAGCCGATCTATACCTTTCGCGTCGGCCACACCCTCTTCGAGCAGCTTGAGCCCTTCTACATAAAAGTGGCGTGCCACCCGGTTGACGATAAAGCCCGGCGCATCCTTGGCCATCACCGGCTTCTTGTCCAGCTTCAGTGCCAGCTGCCGGATGGTTTCGGCTACTTCCGGTGAGGTGGCTGCTCCGGAGATCACCTCCACCAGCTTCATGATGTGGGCCGGATTGAAAAAGTGCATACCCACTACCCGCTCCGGGTGTGGTATACCTGCCGCGATGCGCGTGATCGGTATAGACGAGGTGTTGGAGGCGAAGATAGTGTCCGGTGTGTTGACCGCATCCAGGTCCTTGAAGATGCTTTGCTTCACTTCCAGGCGCTCTACCACAGCCTCTATAATAACGTCGCAGCTCAGTTGCAGTGTATCACCGGTATAAATAAGATTTGCCAGCGCCGCCTGCTTCTCAGCCTCGGTCAGCTTTCCACGCTCTATGCCCTTGTCGAGGTTATTGCTAGTAGTGGCTTCGGCTTTTTTGAGCACCTGCGCATTGATGTCGAACAGGATGGTTTTATACCCGGCCTGCGCACAGATCTGCGCTATACCTTGGCCCATGGTGCCGGCACCCACTATCCCGATCGTCTTGATGTCCTCGAAGTTCATGTGTTTTTGATTTAGCGAATGAGTGAGTTAGTGAATGAGTGATTGAGAAGTTTTTGATTTAGTGGTTGAGTGAGTTATTTATTTTTGATGGAGAGGATGATTCAATATATCACGGATGAATTTATCATAAATTTTAACTGAATCAACCCTTCAAAATTTAACCATCCAACAACTCACTCATTCACTCAATCGCTAAATCACTCCCTTGAATTGCCGCAGGAAGCGCACGTCGTTTTCGGTGAACAGGCGCAGATCGCGGATCTGGTAGCGGAGCATGGTGATGCGCTCGATGCCCATGCCGAAGGCGAAGCCCGAGTATACCGTGGAGTCGATGCCGCAGTTATCCAGCACGTTCGGGTCTACCATACCAGCGCCACCGATCTCAACCCAGCCCGACTGCTTGCAGATGTTGCAGCCCTCACCCTTGCAGATGAGGCACGAAATGTCGATCTCGGCGCTTGGCTCCGTGAACGGGAAGAACGACGGACGGAAACGGATCTTGGTGTCCTGCCCGAACATCTCCTTTGCAAAGTAATATAGCGTCTCTTTCAAATCTTTGAAGCTCACGCCTTTGTTCACGTACAGGCCCTCCACCTGCTGAAACACCATGTGTGCACGGGCCGAGATGGCCTCATTGCGGTACACGCGTCCCGGCATGATGCTGCGCAGCGGCGGCTGGTTGTTCTCCATCAGGCGCACCTGCACATTGGAGGTATGCGTACGGAGCAGCTTGTCGCGGTCTTCGCTCAAAAAGAACGTGTCCTGCATTTCGCGGGCCGGGTGGTTTTCCGGGAAGTTAAGGGCGGTGAAGTTGTGCCAGTCGTCCTCGATCTCCGGACCGTCGGCCACGTTGAAGCCGATGCGCTCAAAAATGCGCACGATCTCGGCACGCACCAATGAAAGCGGATGGCGGGTACCCAGCGTGTTAGGTATAGGAGGTAGCGAAAAGTCAAAAGCGTTCTCGGCTTCAGAGGCTGCCGAGGCATTGCTCAGCTGCTCCTGCGCCTCGTCGAAACGAGCCTGCGCGCGGTTTTTGAGCTGGTTCAGCTCCTGGCCTACCTGGCGGCGCTGCTCCGGCGCCACTGATTTCAGGTCGTCGAAAAGGGCGGCGATGGCGCCTTTGCGACCAATGTATGTGATGCGAAACTGCTCCAGTTCGACAGCGCTCGTCAGCTGCGCGGCCTCTATCTCTTGTGCTACTCTCTGTATATTCTCAACCATAGTATGCAAAGATAATAATTTGAGAAATTTAGCGGTTGTTTTGACTCTATAAATAAGGTCATCCCCTGCCTCCTTCAAAGCAAGGCCGTTTCATTCTCCTTTTTTGTCATCCTGTAAGGATCTTGGTAGCAAGTTGTATAGGCTTAACCTCCCGGGGGAAGGGCCCTCTATTTCAACCAAGTTTCTTTACAGAATGACAATAAGTTTTAAGAGCATTCTTTTAGAATGAAATGGCCATGCTATGAAGGGGGCGGGGGATGAAATCACAGTAGGTAAATGTTTCAAATTAAAATCCTAATTTGCTTTACCGACGCCAACCGGCCGTTCACCGACTTCTGTCCAAAGGTAACCTAATAACCATTGAGCTGAGCCAATGCACCTTATACCTTTGGAACAGATCTTAAAACTAAAACGAAATAAAGCCATGAAAAATCAAGATTATAAAAGCGGCGGTTCCGGCAAGATGGCCGGTGTTTTCCTGCTGATGGTGGGTGTGCTCCTGCTCACTGCCAAAATGGGCATTTTCTTTTTGCCGGGCTGGGTGTTCTCCTGGCCGATGTTCCTGATCGCGCTGGGCGTTTACCTGGGCTTCAAGCACTCGTTCCAGAAACCAAGCTGGCTGGTGCTGATTGTGATCGGCGGCGTTTTTCTGCTCGACAGGCACTTCTTCCTCGACATCAACCTGAAACTTTATTTCTGGCCCATCCTGATCATCGGACTAGGCTTGTGGCTGATCCTCAAGCCTAAGAAACGCAATCCCTGGGAAAACCAGGTTGGCCCCAACCCTAACACAAGACCGGAGGATACACCCGGCTACTACACCGACCCGGTGAACGGCGCTTATCCCGGAGCCTATACTGACTACACAGGTGAAGAGGCCTATACCTCAGGCGCCTACAACGGAGCAACCGACCAGACTGCATACGGACCCGAAGACCATATCGACAGTGCGGCCATTCTCGGAGGCATAAAAAAAAACATCGTCTCTAAGAACTTCAAAGGGGGCGAAGTGGTGAGTGTGTTCGGTGGCACAGAGCTGAACCTGATGCAGGCCGACATACAGCACCCGATCGTGCTGGAGGCCACCCAGATTTTCGGAGGCACCACCCTGATCATACCGCCGCACTGGCAGGTGAAGTCGGACGAGATGGTGGCCATACTGGGAGGTATAGACGACAAGCGCCCGGCCATGCCGCAGGGCTACGACCCGAACAAGGTGCTGATCCTGAAAGGTGTTACCCTTTTTGGCGGACTAAGCATTAAGAGTTACTAATGGAGGGGGTGGCGTCACAGGTGCGCTTGGGGCTGCTATACCTGGGCTGGGCTCTGCTTTGGTCGGTGGTGCAGGTGCTGGTGCTGTGGCCGGCGGGCTTTGAGAGGCGCGTCATCGTGACAGATGCTTTGCTCACGAATCTGTTGCTCGCCATTGGGGGCTTTGCCATGGGCACGGGCCTGCGCTACTACCAGCCCAGTCTGCGGCAGGCGGGCTACCTGCTGGGCTGGAGCCTCGGGCTAGCAGGTATAAGTGTCACTGTTTTCTACTGGAGCACCCATGCCCTGTTCGAAAGCAATGCGCTATACCTGCGTTTCGTGGATAGCACCCTGGCGATACGGGTGGCTTTTAACTGGTTGATGCTGCTTCTGATGCTTCTCCTGACCTGGCTCTGGTTTTACACCCGCGAACTGCAGGAGGCCGAGAAGCGCAAGGCGGCCACCGAGAAACTGGCCCGCGAAGCCGAGCTTTACAACCTGCGCCAGCAACTGCAACCGCACTTTCTTTTCAACAGCCTCAACTCCATCAGCGCCCTGGCGGTGAGCCGGCCGGAACAGGCGCGTACCATGGTGCAACAACTGTCGGATTTTCTGCGCGGCACCCTGCGCAAAGACAACAACCAGCTAGTGCCGCTGGCAGAGGAGCTTAGGCAGTTGCAGCTATACCTGGACATTGAGAAAGTGCGTTTTGGGCATAGGCTACAGGTGGAAGTGGATGCGACGGAAGAAAGTCAGCACATGAAACTACCTGCTTTGCTTCTACAGCCTGTTGTGGAAAACGCCATCAAGTTCGGGCTCTACGACACGGTGGGGGAGACGGCCATCAAGGTAAAGGCCACTGCCGCAGACGGCTACCTGACCATCACCACCCAAAACCCTTTCGACCCCGCCACCAGTCAACCGCGCAAGGGCACCGGCTTCGGACTCGATTCGATACAGCGCAGGCTATACCTGCTTTATGCCCGACAGGATTTACTAAGTATCTCACAGCAAGACCATCAGTTCACAACCACCATCAAGATACCCCAGCACTATGAAAAAATGCCTGATAATAGATGATGAGCCGCTGGCACGCAGCATTGTGGCCGAGTACCTGCAAGCCTATCCCGAACTGGAGGTAGTACAGGAGTGCGGTGATGGTTTCGAGGGCGTAAAGGCGATCATGCAGCACCAGCCCGACCTGATCTTCCTCGACATCCAGATGCCCAAGATCAACGGTTTCGAGATGCTGGAGCTGGTGGAGCAGGCGCCTGGCGTCATCTTCACCACGGCTTTCGACGAGTATGCCATCAAAGCCTTTGAAGCCAATGCCGTGGATTACCTGCTCAAGCCTTTCAGCAAAGCACGTTTCGATGCGGCAATTAAAAAGTGGCTGCAGAGCCAGGCGGTGGCACAGGCTATACCTGCAACCGAGGCCTTGGAAGAGGCAACCGGCAAACAGCCCGAGGAGCAGCACCGCATTGTGGTGCGGGCCGGCAACAACATCCGCATCATACCTGTAGCCGAGGTGCTATACCTGGAGGCCTACGACGACTATGTGAAGATCCACACCCGCGAAGGCGTGTTTCTGAAGAAGAAGACAATGGGATATTACGAGAAGGCGCTGGACCCGGCGCAGTTCGTGCGGGTGCACCGCTCTTACATCATGGCCCTGCCGCAGCTCACGCGTATCGAGCCTTTTGAGAAAGACAGCCATGTGGCCCTGCTTCGAAATGGAGCCCGTATTCCCCTGAGTAAGAGCGGCTATACCCGTCTTCGCAGTGTGCTTGGTATATAGCTATACCTGCTTCAACCGCAAAATCCGACTGTCTGGATTAGCTTTTCGGCTGTTCGTCTAAAACTTCTTTTCGCGCTCAGGTAATCCTGCCACTTTTGTAATGCGGGGGCACTCGTCAAGCCGCAAGTGGCTTTTGCCCTGTATTTCAAAACAATCACTAGATAGTACTGTTATTTTATGGTGGAAACTTTGGAGATAAAAAACGTTTCCTTAGTTTTGCCTCGTGATTAAGAAAATGGAGACATCAGTACAGCCATCGGTGAAAGACAAGATTGCGGCAGAATCGTTCAAGCTTTTCTGTCGTCGAGGCATTAAGGGCACCTCAGTCGACGATATTGCGCAGCACCTTTCGATGTCGAAAAAAACCATTTACAAGTGGTTCAGCAACAAGGACGAGATCGTGCTTTGGGCCATCAACTCCTACCTGACCTCTGTGGACACGGACTGCGAGTGTTGCAGGCAGGAAGCACCCAATGCCATCGAAGAGCTTTTCAACATCATGAAGACCACCCGCCAGGTCTTCGCCAGCATCCACCCAGGCATATTCTACGACCTGCAGAAGTACCACGCCAATGCCTGGCAAAAATGGCAGGAGTACAAGCACCGCGATTTCCTGAACCGGATCAAGGAGAATCTGGAGCGGGGCATTTCGGAGGGTCTGTTCCGCAAGGACCTGGACATAGAGGTGATCGCCCGCCTTCGTCTCTCCCAAATTGAAGTGCCCTTTGACGAAACAATCTTCCCGCGCTTCCAATTTGAACTGCTGCATGTGCAGATGGCCAGCCTCGAGCACTTCATGCTCGGCATTGCCACGCTCAAAGGGCATAAGATGATCAATGACTACAAGCAAATCACAGAAGAAGAATAACCGAATATACCTTCCCAACTATGAAAAAACACAGTAGCCTGTTACTCACATTGTTTGTCCTCCTAAGTCCGCTTGGGGCGCTTGCGCAAGGGGCACCACAGGCCTTTAGCCTGCAACAGAGTATAGACTATGCCCTGCAGAACCGTCTGAGCCTGAAGATGGCCCGCAACCAGCAGGACATCGACAAAGCCAAGGTGGGGGAGATTCGGGCGATGGGTTTGCCCCAGATCAACGGAAACGCAGAGGTCGGCAATAACTTCATCCAACAGAAGACTTTGTTTGATCCGAGTAGTTTTGGGGGAGCCCCTTCTGAACTGGATCCTTTTGTAATTACACCGGAGCAGGTGGCCTCCGGACAGCCTATCGTCCTTAATCCGACTTACTCGCAACCGGAACCTCAGCCATCCACCGGGCTTCAGGCGATCTCCTTCGTGCAGCCTTATAATGGAAGTCTCACCATTACAGGCAGTCAGCTATTGTTCGACGGCTCATACCTGATCGGCTTGAAAGCCGCCAAAACCTATACCGAGCTCTCGCGCAAAACTACCGAGCAAAACGAGATTGACGTGGTGGAACAAGTGACCAAGGCCTACTACAGCGTGCTGGTGAGCCGCGAGCGCATGGAACTCCTCAATCAGAACCTCAATCGCCTCGACACACTTTTAAAACAGACGCAGGTGATGTTTGACAATGGCGTGGCCGAAAAGCTGGATGTGGACCGTCTGCGGGTGACGTACAACAACCTGAAAGTAGAAAAGCAGAAGACCGAGCGCTTGCTCATTCTAGGCGAAGACTTGCTCAAGTTCCAGATGGGGATGCCCCAAAGAGAGCAGATCACCCTGACGGACAGCCTGAGCGAAGTGCAGGTCGATATGGCCAAGACGAATCGGAATGGCTTTAACTACAGCAACCGCATCGAATATTCTGTGCTGGAGACGCAGCGCGACCTTGCCATGCTAAACCTGCGCAACATCCGCTCCGGCTACCTGCCCAAGCTATACCTGAATGCCCGCTATGGTTACATCGGAGTAGGGTCTACTTTTTCAGATGTGATGAACATAAGAGCCGGTCAGGATAACACAACAGACAGAAACTACTTTGACTTTGGCTATGTGGGGCTGCAGTTGCAGTTACCGATCTTTGACGGACTGCGCAAGCACTACCAGGTGCAGCAGTCCCGCCTGACGCTGGAGAACGCCAAACTTGGCTTTGAGAGTCTGGAGCAAGGTATAGACCTGGAACTGGAGCAGGCCTCCACCGACCTGACCAACTCGCTGGATGTGCTGGCCTCGCAGCGCGAGAACCTGGAACTGGCCGAGGAGATCGCCCGCGTGTCCAAGATCAAGTTTCAGGAGGGCGTGGGCTCTAACCTGGAAGTGGTAACCGCCGAAACCGACCTGCGCCAGGCGCAGACCAATTACTACGCCGCCATGTATGATGCCCTCATCGCCAAAGTGAACCTCGACAAAGCCACCGGCACTCTTCTCACAAAATAAAAACCCTCTGTAAACATTTACACTCGACTTACTATGAAAAAGATATTCGGAGTTTCATCGCTGGCCCTGTTCCTGAGTTTGGCCGCCTGCAACCAAGGCAGCGACAAAGAGGCGCAACTGGCCGAACTGAAGCAGCAGCAGACTGAGTTGCAGGAGCAGATCGCGCAACTGGAAGCAGAACTGAAGGCAGCTGGAAAAGGAGGGCCGGCTGAGAAAAAGACCGTGCCGGTAACCGTGTTGCAGGTGCAGCAGGATACGTTCCGCCATTACCTGGAGGTGCAGGGCCGTGTAGACTTCGACCAGAACGTACTGGTGAGCGCCAAAGTGCCGGGTGTGCTGACAGGTATACGGGTGAAGCGCGGCGACAAAGTGACCAAGGGCCAGACCATGGCGACAATAGATGCACAGGTGCTGGAGCAGAACATTGCTGAGGTGCGCACCCGACTGGAACTGGCCAACGTGGCCTACGAGCGCCAGAAAAACCTCTGGGATCAGCAGATCGGCACCGAAATGCAGTTTCTGACCGCTAAAAATAACAAAGAGGCATTGGAGCGCAGCCTGGCTACCCTGCAGCAGCAGCGCGACCAGTACAACGTCAAAGCCCCTGTAAGTGGCGTGGTAGACAACGTGATTCCAAATGCAGGCGAGGCCGTGGCGCCGGGCGTGGGCATTATCAGGGTGGTCAACACCAGTGGTACCAAGATTGTGGCGGAAGTATCAGAGGCTTACCTATCCAAGATCAACAAAGGCGACGAAGCCCTGGTGCGCTTCCCGGACCTGAACCAGGAAATAACGGCCACTGTGGATGTAGTGAGCAGCTTCATCAACCCCGGCAGCCGCACCTTTACCATCGAGCTTCGGCCTAAAAACGTGAACGTAGCGCTGCGTCCGAACCTGGTGGCGGTGGTGCGCATACAGGATTACCGCAAAGAAGACGCCATTGTTATACCTGTCAACCTGGTGCAGCGCGACGAGAAGTCGCAGTACGTGTATGTGGCCCAGAAACAGGGTGAGCGCTATGTGGCTACCCGTAAAGAGGTGGAGACCGGCGTGAACTACCAGGGGCAGGTAGAGGTGCTGAAAGGACTGACAGCGCAGGACTACATTATTACAGCAGGATACCAGAGCGTGAACGAGGGGCAGCCGGTAGTTTTCAGCCAGGAACGTATCGCGCAGCAATAAACTCTTAAGCCCAAGACTATGAAACATTTCAAGCCGACCAACTGGTCCATTGATAATAGAACGAGCATCTACATCATTACCCTGATCATCGCGGTATGGGGTATATTCTCGTACATCACGCTTCAGAAAGAGAACTTCCCCGACATTGTGATCCCGACAGTGTTTGTGGGCACGGTATACCCGGGCACCTCGCCGGCGGACATCGAGAACCTGGTGACCCGCCCCATTGAAAAGCAGCTAAAATCCATATCGGGGGTAAAAGAAGTGACCTCCAATTCCATTCAGGATTTCTCCATGATCACGGTAGAGTTTAACACCGACGTGGATGTGGTAGAGGCCAAGCAGCTGGTGAAGGACGCCGTAGACAAAGCCCGCACCGACCTCCCCACCGACCTCGACCAGGATCCGGACGTGCAGGAGGTGAACTTCTCCGAATTCCCGATCATGTACCTCAACGTGTCGGGCAACTACAGCCTCGACCGCCTGAAAAAGTACGCCGAGGACATTCAGGACCAGATCGAGTCACAGCCGGAGATTACCCGCGTGGACATGGTAGGCGCGCTTGACAAGGAGGTGCAGGTGAACGTGGACCTCTACAAAATGCAGGTGGCGCAGGTGACCTTTGCAGACATCAGCCGGGCTATTTCCTCTGAAAACGTTACCGTGTCGGGTGGCAATATTTCAGTGGGAGAGATGAAGCGCTCGGTGCGTGTGGTGGGCCAGTATGTAGACCCGAACAAGATCGGCGACATTGTGGTGCAGTCGCTATCCGGTGCCAACATACAACTGAAGGAAATTGCCGAGATAAAAGAAGGTTTTGAAGAGCAGGAAAGCTTTGCCCGTCTGGATAATTCCCCCGTTATCACGCTCAACGTGATCAAGCGAAGCGGAGAAAACCTGATCGAGGCATCTGACAACATCCATGCCCTAGTGGAGGACATGCAGGCGAGCGTACTGCCAGCCGACCTCAAGATCACCATCACCGGCGACCAGTCCACGATGACGCGCCATACCCTGAACGACCTGATCAACACGATCATCATCGGCTTCGTGCTGGTGACCCTGATCCTGATGTTCTTCATGGGCACGACCAACGCCATTTTCGTGGGGTTGTCTGTGCCGATCTCGATGTTCATTGCCTTTATGCTGATGCCGGTGCTGGGCTTCTCGCTCAACATGATCGTGCTCTTCTCCTTCCTGCTGGCGCTGGGTATAGTGGTGGACGATGCTATTGTGGTGATCGAAAACACGCACCGCATTCTGCACCAGTCCAATCTGAGCGTAATGAAATCGGCGAAACTGGCGGCTGGTGAAGTGTTTGTGCCGGTGCTGGCGGGTACGCTTACAACGGTGGCACCGTTTCTGCCGCTAGCCTTCTGGCCCGGTGTGGTGGGTAAGTTCATGTTCTTCCTGCCCATCACGCTTATCGTGACGCTGATGGCCTCGTTGCTGGTGGCCTTCATCATCAACCCGGTGTTTGCGGTTTCTTTCATGAAAAAAGAGCACGAGCAGGAGGCTGACATCACCCCGCGTGCCCGTCGTAATTTCTGGCTGTTGATCGGCGGTGCCATGCTGGTGGCTATTGTAGGCTATTTGGCTGGCTGGTACGGTACAGCCAACCTGATTATGCTGGCTGTGACACTGGTGCTGCTCAACCGCTATGTCTTCCGCCCTATGATTCACGGTTTCCAGAATACGACGCTGCCGCGTTTCATGCGGGGCTACGAGCGCCTGCTGCGCTGGATGTTGGTGGGCAGACGCCCCGTTTGGATGCTGGTGGGCATGTTCGGACTACTTTTTTTCTCTATTTTCCTGACAGGCCTGCGTGCTCCCAAAGTAGTATTCTTTCCGGATTCTGATCCTAACTTCATTTATACCTATATCAGCATGCCGGTGGGCACCGATCAGCTTGTCACTGACTCGGTTACGAAGGAAGTGGAGAAGCGCATCTACCGCGTGATCGGGGAGGAGAACGCCGACGTGGAATCGGTTATTTCCAATGTGGCTATCGGTGCCGGCGACCAGAACGACCGCAGCGTGACCGCACAATCTCATTTAGGTAAGGTTACCGTAGCCTTTGTTGAGTATCAATACCGGACCGGCGAGCGCAGCACGCAGGCCTATATGAATGAAATACGGGAGGCGGTGCGCGGCATACCGGGCGCCAACATCACGGTTGACAAAGAGCAGAACGGTCCGCCGGTGGGCAAGCCGGTCAGCATTGAGATAGCCGGTGAGGACTTTGAGGGACTGGTAGCGCTGTCGAAACAGGTGCAGGCTTACATCGAGCAGCAGCAGATCGGCGGTATAGAGGAACTTCGCAGCGACCTCGAAGACAGCAAACCGGAGATCATCATCAACATCGACCGGGAGCGCGCCAACCGCGAAGGCATCAGCACCGGGCAGATAGGGATGGAGCTGCGCACGGCCATTTTCGGCGACGAGGCCTCTAAGTTCAAACTGGACGAAGAGGAGTACCCGATACAGGTACGCTACGCAGAGCCTTACCGCAAGAACATAGACGCCCTGCTGGACATGCGCATCACCTACCGCGACATGAACAGCGGCTTGGTGCGGCAAATTCCGCTCTCGTCTTTGGCGAGCATTGAGTACGGTACTTCATACGGAGGTATCAAGCGCAAGGACCTGAAACGGGTGGTGACGCTGGAGTCGAACGTGCTGGATGGGTATAACGCCAACGAGGTGGTGCAGAGTATCGGAAGCGCACTGCAGAACTTCCAAACGCCGGAAGGCTTTGAGATCAGTATGGGCGGACAGCAGGAGGAGCAGGAGGAAACAGCCAACTTCCTGCTGATTGCCCTGGTGGCGGCCTTCCTGATCATTTTTCTGGTACTGGTGACGCAGTTCAACTCCGTCTCGAAGCCCTTCATCATTCTGTCGGAGGTGCTCTTCAGCATCATCGGCGTGCTACTGGGCTTCTCCATCTTCGGGATGGATGTGTCGATTGTGATGACGGGTGTGGGCATTGTGGCGCTGGCCGGTATCGTGGTGAAGAACGGTATCCTGATTGTGGAATTCACGGACTTGCTGATAGAGGAGGGACGTGACCTGAAAGAAGCGATTGTGGAAGCAGGCAAGACGCGCCTGAACCCGGTATTGTTAACGGCGACGGCGACTATACTAGGCCTGATACCCTTGGCGTTAGGTATAAACCTGAACTTCTTCACCCTGTTCACGGAGTTCAAAGCGAACTTCTTCATGGGGGGCGATAGTGCCGCTTTCTGGGGTCCGCTGGCCTGGACCATCATTTTTGGCCTGGGATTTGCCACCATCATTACACTGCTCATTGTGCCGGTCATGTACCTGCTCAATGAGAAACTGAGAGCGAAAGTTAAAGGAGAGAGAAAGCCCGCAGGCGGCGTAAAAATTATACCTCAGGATGAAACCGAGGTGCCTGTAAATGGAAAAGTAGTTAGAGAATACACCGTATAATTTATGATTGCAACAACAGACAAGACTATTGAGCGTGAGGTGATCCGTATCATTAGCAAAACCAAGGAAATCAGGCCTGCCCGTTTGCAGGCGAATGCCCGTCTGGAAAAGGATTTCGGCTTTGATGTGGTGGATGTAGTGGATATCATCCTGGAGTTGGAGAAAAATTTCCAGATCACGATTCCGGATGAAGTCCCGATCAACACGGTGGGCGACTTCGTGGACTATGTGGCATCACATACGATGCAGAAAGCCAGCTGATCAAATTTGTAACGCTATAAACAGGAGCGGCCGGGGTGCAAACCCCGGCCGCTTTTTATTTGGTGAAACAACAGCACGAAAGGTAGTGTTAGCTCCTGTGCGACTGCCGTTATGCGTATGTTTTCAAAATTCAGGTATAGTAAGCGTTCAGTCGATAAGCAATTGGTTTAGTAGATGGAAATGCGGTAGGCCTTCAGTTTTTGGTCGAGTGCCTTTGAGTTAGGGCAAACCTTGTCGAGCAGCGACCAGAAACCAGAACCGTGGTTCTTCTCGATCGTGTGCGCCAGCTCGTGCAGGATCACGTAGTCGCAGAGCGAATCGGGCAGGCGCATCAGGTGCAGGTTCAAGTTGATGTTGTTGGTGTGCGAGCAGCTCCCCCAGCGCGACTTGGCGTTCTTGATGAACACGTTCTGATAGTCGAAGCCAAACTTGTCGGCAAAGAACTTCACACGCTGCGGCAAGTATTCCTTGGCCTCCTTGCGGTAAGCCTCCTCAATCGACTTGCGGATGAACTTCTGCACGTCGCTGTCGCGCACGTCTTTGTAGGCCGGGTAGAACACGTTGATATACCCGTTCTCGATCACGCAGCGCATGGTGTACTGGGCGTGCGTGAGCAGCCGCAGGGTATGGCTGCGGGTCTTGAAGTCGGTGTTGCCGTCGTACATGGTTACGCGAGCCTCTTGCTGCTTCATGCGGGCCTGGTGCTCCTTTATCCAATCGCTCTTGGTATAAATAAGCTGCTCGGCTTTCTCAAAGCTGATATGCGGCGGCACGGCCACGCGTATGCCTTTGATAGGGCGCACACTGATGCTAAGGCGCTTGGCCTTGTCGCTTCGTTCGATCAGAACCTTCCCGATTCCGTCGATGTGAAGATTAACGGATGTTAGTCGTAGAAATGATGAAGACACCTTGGCTAAAAGTTAAAAATACACAATCATCAGTCCAAATATAGAAAATTAATTCCTTAGGAAACTAATAGCCAGGTGGCTTTTTTCTAAATTATTTCAGATTTCAGTATTTGAATAGTACTATATTGTGTGGTCGGAATGTATTTTTTTAAGCTGTGTTACGCGGTTATCAGACCAATAATCATGTCCCCGCGAGCTGATAAAAAGACATAAAAAAGAGCCGCCTTTGAGGGCAGCTCTTCCTGGAATTATTCTGTAGATCTGGTTTAGCGGATGTTGCCGCCGTCCGGAACGTCGTCATGCGGGTCTTTCGGCACGCGGCTGCTGTCGGTGGTGGAGGCGCGCACGATTGGCTCGTGGTGGCCCAGGTTTCCGGTGTCATGCCCCTGCGAAGCGGGGGCCGTGCCTTCGTGGCGGACTTCGGTAGTGCCGGCAGGCTGGTCGCTGTACTTGGGCGTGCCAAAGGAGCTGTCGGCGTGGTGCGGCTCCATGATGTGCACCGTCTTCTGTTGCGCCTGGCGCTCGGTGTCCCACTCCTTGAAGCGGTCCAGCTCAGACTTGATGCTGGCCATAAACCAGGCCAGCAGGGCGGCATCGTCCAGCAGGCCGATCACCGGTATAAAGTCCGGAATCAGGTCAAGCGGCATCAAAAAGTACAGGATGACGGCTATACCTCCAACCACTGTCGTGTTCGGTATGCCTTTGTACTCCCCGTTCACGGCTGCCCTGATCATCTGCGAAAGTATCTGGAAGCTTTCCCACACTTCGGAGGCGATTGTGCCGAGGCTTTTCTTGGCAGTGGCTTTCTTAAAGGCATCGTTCAGGAGCTTCACCACCTGCGATGGGTGCTCCAGATACTTCTCGGCCTTTTTGAGTATGTTTTTAAAGAGCGGGCTCTGGGAGATGGTGCTTCCGTCCGGGCGCTGTTGTTGCTGGTTCTGTGTATTTTGATCTGTCATAAAGTATCTGTGATTTGGTATGGCCCTTGTGCAGGGGTTATGCGAATCGGGCGCAAGTTGCTCAACTCCTAACAAGCTTCCTATACCTTGCCACAAGTAATTTTGTTGTATCCTGTAAACGAAAAAAGGGACGCTTTATGCTGCAGCCCTTTCTCAAAATCTGTCAGGAAGGAATGGGTTTAGTCCACGCGGCCGGCCGCATAGTAGTAGTTGCGGTAATAGGGCTCCTTCAGCGAGCTCACCATCACGCCGCCGTTTGTGGCAGAGTGCACGAACTTGTTGTCTTTGAGGTAGATGCCCACATGGAAGATGGGCTGTTTGGGTCCGCGGCGGAAGAACACCAGATCGCCGGTGCGCACGCTGTCTTTGCGGATGCGGGTCACGTCGTCGAACATGGAGCGGGAACTCCGGCTCAGGTCGATGCCGTATACGTCGCTGTAAATGCGGGTCACAAAGCCGGAGCAGTCGGTGCCTCTTTTGGAGCTGCTGCCGTAGCTGTAGGGGGTGCCCAGCCAGCTGGAAACGGTTTGGAGCAGGTCCTTGTCTTCGCTGTAGTCGAGCTTGAGGCCCAGTTTGCGGGAGTAGCGCTTGTAAAACGAGGAGTCAATTGGCTCGCTGAGGTCCAGCGGTACCGAGAGCTCCAGGGCCCGGGCAATGTCCTCGCCGGTCTGCACCGGGTACAGCATGAGGGCGGCGGTTTCCGGTCCGGCTGGCGTCGACTCTGGCTTCTTTACATCGTAGAAGAAAGAAAGAGCGATGGAGATAAGGGCCAGTACGCTCAGTATGATCGTTTTTGTCATAGGGTTTAGCATGTTTCGCACTGCCGTGGCAGCAAACTTTGTCACCTTATGGTTGTAGAATGGTATAGGTCTTATAATTGCATTTTATACCCTGCAACCTGTCCGACAAGTTGAATAATTGACGAACGAATTGACAAAAATAGCTACAATTTTCTAAACTGGCAATATAGTAAATTGCTGATGCTCACGGGGAACAGGTATAGGCTCCACCCTTAGGAACGATGCATTCACACGATAAAGTGTATCGGGCCGTATTTCTTAGGTGCTATTATTCAGGTATAAGCTTACAGAAATGAAGTACAAAATTGTGGAAAACTCGCCCTTTGCGCGCATTGCACGACTGGTGCTCAGGAGCAGCAACGTTGCCATGGTGTTGGGCAAAACGATACACCTGAGCGGCGTGAAACGGGAAGGCTTTCTGAAAGACAGCGGCTGGGTGGCGCACGAGCTATGCCACATCCGGCAGTTTCAGGAGCACGGCTACCTGCGCTTCCTGTGGCTATACCTGCGCGAGTCGATGCGGGTGGGTTATTGGAACAACAAGTATGAAGTGGAGGCCCGCATCGCCGGCCTGAAAGGAGCGCGCGATATGCTGATTGCCGAAAAAGCTGACAGCTCGATCAATCCGACCGAGCTGCCTATACCTGCTGATGTGAAAAAGGAAGTCTGAAATAGGTATCACGACACACGTATCACGTAGCATGACTTCTTTAGATATAATCCGACAATAGATTTTGTGACAAAGGACAAAAGAACTAAGCGTTTTTTGTCCTTTGTCTTTTGTCGAAAAGTCCTTTGTCAATTTTTCAAAAGTCGTGCTACCTGATACGTGATACTTGATACTTGATACGCAGAAATACTACGCTTCGCGCCATTTGATGGTGCAGCCGATCGCCTTGGTGTTCGGCTGGCTCACGGCTTTGCCGGCTACCAGTTCGTCAAGGGCGGCCTCGGCGTATTTCTTCTGCACTTTCTCCGGCTCGCGTGAGTTGTCGTCTATGGTACCGATGTAGGCTACTTTAAAACTACCGTCCTTTTGCTTCTGCACGACATATAGGTGCGGTGTGCGGGTGGCTCCGTAGGCTTTGGTGATTTCCTGAGTTTCGTCATACACGTACGGGAACGGGAATTTCTTTTCTTTGGCGCGCACCTGCATGTGTTTGTAAGAGTCCTTCGGCGATGCCTTCACATCGTTCGGGTTGATGGCGATAACCGGGTAGCCTTTTGGTGCATACTTGTTGTGGAGGTTGATAATACGGTCTTCGTAAGCCACCGAGTAGGGGCAGGTGTTGCAGGTGAAGGTCACGATGAAGCCCTTGGCGTCTTTGTAGTCGGCCATCGAGATCATCTTGCCATCCACGTTTTTCAGTTTAAAATCGCGGGCCGTGTCGCCCACCTGGTAGCCAGAGTTGTCGGAGGCAGGTACAGCTGCCATCAGCACGCCCACCACCAGCAGGCAGGCCATGTAAAGGAACGGTATTCGGTTATTCTTCATAGTGATAGGTTATGGTTTATACTTGGTGATCAGTTCCTGTAACTCCTTTTCAGAGATTTCGCGCTCAATAAACTCGTACTGCCCGCGCTTGTTGTTGAAAAACATGGTGGCAGGTATAGCACCCGACCACTTGGGCTCGATGCGGTCGATCCAGGTGTTGCCGTCGGGCTCGTCGAGCAGGTATAGCCGCGACTGCAGCTTGCGCTTCTGCACAAAAGGCAGCACCCGCTTCTCCTTGTCCTGCACCGCATCCATGCTCACCAGAATCACGCGCACCGGCTGGTCTTTGTATTTCGCATTGGCGGCTTCAAAATAAGGCATTTCCTTGATGCAGGGCTTGCACCACGTGGCCCAGAAATTGACCACGTACAGTGTGTCGTGCGGCGCCTGGCGCAGTTCCTGCAACTGGTCGAACTTAATGGTCGGGACGGTTTGGGCCTGCGCTGCCGTGCAGGTGAGCAAGCCCGTGGCTAACAGTAAAATAAGTTGTTTCAGGTATACGGTCATGGTGCTATAACGAAACGGGCAACAGCCCTATTGCGAATGTTCCTTTCTAACAATTTGCCCTCCAAATCGTTTTGAATAAACGATACGCATGTTAAACTATAAAAACCAACTTAGAATGGCTAATAATCTGAAAGGAAAAAAGATAGCGATAGTAGTAACCGATGGCTTTGAGCAGGTGGAACTGACCGAGCCGAAAAAAGCCCTGGAAGAGGCAGGCGCCGAAACCCACCTTATTGCTCTGAAAGACGGCGAAGTGAAAGGCTGGAACCACACGGACTGGGGCGACAAATTCAAGGTTGACAAGACCATCGACAATGTAAACGCTGATGATTACAGTGCCCTCCTGCTGCCCGGTGGCGTGATGAGCCCCGACAAGCTGCGCGCCAACGAGAAAGTGGTGCGCTTTGTGAGCAGCTTCATGGAAAGCGGCAAGCCCGTCGCCGCTATCTGCCACGGACCCTGGACGCTGATCGAAACCGGTAAGTTGCAGGGCAAGAAAATGACCAGCTACCATACCCTGAAGACCGACCTGAAAAACGCCGGAGCCGAGTGGGTGGATCAGGAAGTGGTGGTGGACAATGGCCTGATCACGAGCCGCAAGCCGGACGATATACCTGCCTTCAACAAAAAGATGGTGGAGGAATTTGCTGAAGGCCATCACGAGCCGCGCTAAGCAGGCACCCGTCCATAACAAAAACCGCCGCGCCATACCTCTACAGGTATAGCGCGGCGGTTTTTTGTGTCTGCATTTAACCTTGGATAAGGGGCAGCAGCTGTTCGGCATGGCCCTCCAGCAAGACCACCAACGTAACATCCAGCACCAGTAGAAACAGCGCCTGCAGCGTGATGGATTGCCCGTAGCCCAGGTATTGCTCTGCCTTTGGCGAACTCAGGGATTTTTCCTTCAGGTAGGCGGCCAGCATCAGGAAAGCCAAATCCAGGCCAATGCTCAGGTATAGCAGCTTCAGGTTCCAGGAGTGGAATGCCACCGTCTCGGGCAGCGTGCGCGCACCAGCGTCTGCGGACAGGATATAATAGAGCGCCCCCCCTGCAATGATCATGTTCACGATGTTCCAGTAGATGTTCATCTGGAAAAAGTAACGCCTGTTGCGCGACGACTTGGTGAGTTTGATGCTGCTGATCAGGATGTTGATCAACGCCCAGACACCCAATACCAGCATCCCGAATTTCAGCGTCTCTGCCTGTTTTAAGTTAATTGCCGCTGCGGCGCTGCCCTGGGCGTTGGCCGTGAGGCAAAGTAGCAAAAGAGGCAACAGGCAAAGGTATTTTCTCATCATATGCGCGCAAATGGTTTGTGTAGGAACGAACTATGGGTGAGTTTAGCATAGTTAGGCTGGAATAAATGCAGGAACAGTACAATTGCTGTAACGCAACTATACCTGTAAGTGTTTGCTGGTTAGCTTATTGGCGGTATGCCACTATGTCCAGTCCAATATTGACGGACGGGTAAATCGTCCTGTTCCCCAGCGACTTATCGGTCCCGTAGGTGAGCTTCCAGTGCGTGCGGTCGATGTTGAAGTTGGCCCTGGCGCGCAGCACCGAGTCTTCCAGGTCAATACGGGCCGGAAAGCTGATGCTATGGGTTATACCTGTGATGGTGAGGTTACCCGTCACTTTGTGATTAGGATCTTTGATGCGCATTCGTTTTGTTTTGCCCTCGGTGGCAGGCGTTCCCTGGCGCTCCGTGCTGTCAAACGGGGCAATCGTGGTGATCACAAACGAGGCGGTGGGATGCTGCTCCACAGCAAAAAAATCGGCGGAGCGCAGTTGGTTTGTCAGTTTTATGTTGCCTGCCTGGTCAATGGCCCTGTCTTCCGATCGCACATTTGCCATGTCAAAGATTGTCTTCCCGCCGCGTAGTTCACCGTTGTGCAATGTGATCGTGCCTTCCCTGATAGGTATATAGCCATTGTGGCGGCCTGTCACTTTAGCGCCTATCCACGTGACGGTGCTCCTGGACGTGTCGATCCGAAAGATTTGGTCAGGGTTAAGTGGGGCCAGGAAGTTCGCGGCTGCGCCTATCTCTGCTTCGTCCGTTTTAACAGTGGTGTCGCAGGACATGCCGGAAAAGGCCAGCAGGGTCCAAAGCAGGGTGTAGAGCGGACGCAGTTTGTACGTATTCATAAGTATAGGCGCTGTATCTGGCGATACAGGGGTGGTTTTTTCGCATTATCCCGTTATTATAAAATACGTTATGCGCACTCAAAGGTCTGAAACAGAGGGTGCTATACCTGGTATTGAAACAAAACAGGGACCTGTTGCCGGCTCCCTGCGTCGAATTGATCGGAGGAGCGTAATGCCTTAAAAGCCGACGCCCAGGTATACCTGGAAAACGCCGTGCTTTAAGTCCTGGCTGATTTTCTGGCCCTGGTTATTCTCTTTGCGAAGGTCCTCCAGCCCCAGATTATACCTTGCCCCCAGCCTGAAGATGCTCAAACGCGCCTCAGCTCCGGCGGCTACGCCATAGGCAAAGGTGTTCAACGGCTCTATGCTCACTTCCGTGTCCTCTTCTTTGGCTGACATCAGCACGCCCACCTGCGGACCAAAATGCACACTCACCGTCTCAGTGATGTTGAACACGGCCAGAATGGGTACCTCCAGGTAATCGAAACGGAAAGTGGAGTCGTTGCGCTCAATGCCTTTGCGGGAGTAGAGCGCCTCGGGCTGTATGGAAAAGGTGTTGCCCAGCGAAAACTGGGTATAGACGCCCGCATGGAAAGTAGTGAGGCCTTTGAAATTGCCCAGCACCTCTTTGTCGCTGCCGCGGAGCGTGGCGAAGTTCACGCCGCCTTTGATGCCGAAGCCCGCGTTTCTGCCGCTGTCGCTGAACAGGTTATGATTCTGCTGTCCTGTTGAGGGGCCGTACTCAGTCTGGGCAAAAGCACCGGCTGAGATCAGGAAAGCAAGGAAGAGTAGTATCGGTTTTTTCATGGTGTTGGCTGGTTTAAATAGAAATCTGCGGTCGCGCAGCTTGCATATGGATTAATGTATAAAGTTATATATAGCGTTTTATATTTACTAAGGTTGCCTCCGGTTTGCGAATCAGCTTCCAGGTATAGCTTTTGGCTTGCTGGAATTGCGGGGAGATCATCAATTTTTTGGATTACACTGGGTATAGATGCTACCGAAAGAACTACCCAATAGGAGGGAAGAAGATAAAAATTTACCTGAAATTAACATGGAGTTAACACGAAATGGTGGATAATTCACGCTAATCAACATAGTTATCCACATTTTTCCACATTCTGAATGGGCATTTGTGGGCAATTATATAGGGTTTCAGGAATTTATGCACCTGTGTGTATAGCGTGTTTTACATAATGTTGTGTGCCTGTAATTGCACTGAAAATCAGGGATAAGTGAGCCGAAACTTGATTGGTTAGAAGCCCGGATCTATGTCCAGCGTACAGGAATAGGTGCATGTTTAAAAGCAAAAATGCGGCGGTGGATAAACCAGTCAAGGGGTTTAAATGTTAATTTTACGTTATGCTGAAAATTGCCTGGTCCGAGATATTCGCACATTCCCTGCCCGAAGGCCACCGCTTCCCGATGGCCAAGTACGACCTGCTGCCCGAGCAGCTGCTCTATGAGGGCACCATCACCCAAGACAACCTCTTCGCCCCCGAGCCGCTCGAAGAGCAATTCATCCTCGATACCCACGATGCCGCCTACTGGCAGCGCCTGCGCGACCTGGAGTTGAGTCCGTCGGAGATCCGCAAAACAGGCTTTCCGCTATCGGAGCAATTGGTGCAGCGGGAGGTGGTGATCATGAACGGCACCTTGCAGGCCTCGCTGTTTGCGCTGGATTTTGGTATCGGCATGAACATCGCCGGCGGCACGCACCACGCCTTTACGAATCGGGGGGAGGGTTTCTGCCTGCTCAACGACATTGCCATCGCCGCCAATCACCTGCTCAAATACAAAGGCATCAAAAAAGTGCTGGTAGTGGACCTGGACGTGCACCAGGGAAACGGAACTGCGCAGATTTTCCGGAACGAGCCGCGGGTGTTCACCTTCAGCATGCACGGCGGGCACAACTATCCTTTCCACAAAGAGCAGTCTGACCTGGACGTGCCGCTGGCGGAGGGCACGGATGACAAAACTTACCTGAAGTTACTGGGGGAGCACCTGCCGAGGCTGATGGATGAGCAGGAGCCCGATTTTGTGTTCTTTCAATCCGGGGTGGATGTGCTGGCTACCGACAAGCTGGGGAAGCTGGGCATGAGCATAGCCGGCTGCAAGGAGCGCGACCGCCTGGTGCTGGAGGTCTGCGCACGCCACCGTATACCTGTCACGGTGAGTATGGGCGGGGGCTACTCCAAACAGATCGCGCACATTGTAGAGGCGCACGCCAACACCTTCCGGCTGGCGCAGCAGCTCTTTTTCTAAACCTAAGGCCTGGACTTGAGCTTATCGTCTTCGCTCTTGCCTCGTGCGCCAGGGAGCAGCAGCTTGAGCAGGATGTAAACGATCGGTGCCAGTACGAGCACCAGAATCGCAAACAGGGCAATCTTGAGCATCTTCACAAAAATAGAGAGAACGAGTGCCGAGATAATGATGGAGACGATGAAGAGTATCCAGAAATTAAGCGTGCTTTTGTTCATGTCTTAAGGGTTAAGTGAGCGATTCAGCCATACCGGTCGCGGGCGTGCCGCAACACCAGGTATACAGCCGGTAGCAGCGTCGCCAGCAGGGCCAGTGCCAGCCATACATTCGTCACAAACTCACGGGACCAGGCGAAATAAAACGCCGCGGCAGCCAGCAGTACCGAAAGCAGGTAAGGCAAGTTGAGACGTCGCATCATAAGGGAGTAAGTTGGTATACCCAGTTAAGGTACTAATTGTTAGGCTTTTTTCAAAAGGAGCTGCCACCGGAACGCCCACATCCAGCGCAGGCTATACCTGTCTATACCTGCCTGTTGCACCAGTTGCTGCAGTTCCTCTTTTCTGAAAGCACGCCAAACGGAGAGTGGCGCATCGTGCCGGACCAGGTGCGATTCGGAGAAGGCTTTCGTGAGCCACTTGATGGAGTGGTAGGCCAGCCAGTGGCGGTGCAGGTCGTTGACGATGACGGCCATACCTGCCTGCCGGTGCAGTTGCCGGAACATCTGCACGAGTTGATCATCTGTGAAATGGTGGCAGAAAAGGCTGCAGACGATCATGTCATACCGCTGCCGCTGAAAGTTCTCCGAAAACACATCGTGCTGTTCCAGTTCAATTTCAGGGAAGCCGCCGCAGCGCTGCCGGGCGTAGCGCACCATAAAGTCGTTGGCGTCTATACCTGTGAGCTGCATGGGTATGTTTTTGCGGCGGGCCCACTTGGCAATGTGGCGCAGCGTGTCACCTCCTCCGCAGCCGATGTCGGCCAGGCGCAAGGGCGGACCCGTATACCCAGCCAGCAGCTGCTCCAGCGCATCGAGCACCACCTTATACCCGCCCAGCCAGGTGTTGATCACCTCCAGCTCTTCGAGGTTGCGCCGCAGCTCGTCCCCCGACAGGCTGAGGTCGTCCATCAGTTCGGCTTGGTTAGACCTTTGCTTCAGCATAGTGCACCCTCAGTAACATCGATTCCAATGTCAGGCCGGGGCCGAAGGCAAAGCTCAGCACCGGCTCGTCTTTTTCCTTTGTGGTCAGGCTCGCCATCAGCTCCTTCAGCACAAAGAGTACCGTCGCCGACGACATGTTGCCAAACTCGTGCAGCACACGGTAGGCAAAGCGGTTGTCATCGCGCGTCATACCCAGCTCCTGTTCGATCACCTCCAGGATGCGGCGGCCGCCGGGGTGTATGGCAAACAGCTTGATCTCCGACACCGTAGTGCGGAGCCCTTGCAGCAGGCGGTCGGTCAGTTGCCTAATGCCGTTTTTAATGAGATCCGGTACGTAGGAGGAGAGCGTCATCTCAAAGCCCGTGTCACCGATGTGCCAGGCCATTTCGCGTTTGCCGGCCGGGGCCAGGTCGCAGTGGAAAGACTGCAGCTCGAGGCTCACCTCCTGGCAAGGCTGGCCCTGCATGAGCACCGCCGCCGCGCCATCGCCAAACAGGGCGTTTGACACCAGGTGGTCCTCCTCGGGGTTCTTCTGAAAATGGATGGTGCAGATCTCGGTGCACACCAGCATCACCCTCGCACCCGGATCGGCTTTGCAAATGGCGTCGGCCAGTTTGATGGCGTTGAAAGCCGCGTAGCAGCCCATGAAATTAACAGCCGTGCGCTGCACCGAGGAGTTCAGTTCGAGTCGCTCCACGAGCTCAATGTCGAGGCCGGGCGCGTACATGCCGGTGCAGCTCACCGTGATCAGGTGCGTCAGGCTTTGGAGGGAAGTATCGCTCACCTGGTCCAGGCAATTGCGCACCGCCTGTTCCGAGAGGTCGAGGGCGTGCTTGCGGTATACCTCCATGCGTTTCTGCACGGTGGGGAAAGGCTCCAGATCGTGGGTGTTGGGGAAGAAGGTGAAGTCGCCGTTTTGGCGGGTAAAGTCTTCGAGCACACTGTAGCGCTGTCCTATACCTGACACGCGGTAAAGTGCCTTGAGTTTGCGGCTTCCCGCTTCATCGAGTTGGTGGGCCGCGGCCATGAAGTCAGCCACCTGCATCTGCGGGATTTTGTTGGGGGGATTAGCTGTGCCGATACCGCATATATAGCTTTTCATGAGCTGGTGTCCGTTCTAAGAATTCGATTCAAAGCAAAATAAAGGAATACTGTACCTGCTTCCTGCCCGTCTGATAGAAGCATAGCAGCAACAGGCAGGCAAGCACTATGTTTGTGCTTTTCCTATAAAAAGATGCAGCTACAGGTTTGGATTAGTACGAAAGCGGCCGTTTTAAGATGTAAGGGATTAGAAGGGCTGCCCGTGGGTCTGGCGCATGATCAGGCGCACGGCTGCCGGCAGGTAACGCAGCGTGCCCACCGCCATCTCCGAGAGCAGCGGGTTGCCAAACAGTCGCTGCACCGCACGGCCCAGCTGCAGGCGGCGCTTGAACTGCTTTTCCCAGGCCAGGGTATAGCCCCTTTCCAATTCCTGCCGGTTGCGACCGTTTTCGAAATAATGCACCACCTGCTCTGCCGCCAGCTTACCTGCATGGATGGCCATGGCCATGCCGTTTCCGCAAAGCGGCGTGATCATGCCGGCCGCATCACCGCACATGAGCAGGTGGTCTTCCACACAGGTTTTGGTGGCAAAGGAGATTTCGTTGATGACTTCAGGCTGCTCGTACAGGAATTCGGCCTCCGAAAAAATCCGGTGCAGGTGCGGATTCTGCTGTAAAACAGCCCGCTCCATGGCAGGTATAGACCCATTCCGGCGCAGGTTCTCGCGGGTGGTGAGGTAGCAGAAGCAGTAGCGGCCGTCTTCGATTGCCGATATACCGGCATAGCCATCCTGAAAATTATGCAGGGCGATGAGGTCAGTGGGCATGTCGAGGCGCAGGTGGTATTTTACGCCGATGTAAGGGGAGCGCTTTGCAAAGAAGGAGCGGTTGAGCTGCCGGTCTAAGGCGCTGCGCTTGCCAAACGCTCCCAGTGCCACCTCAGCCGTAAGGGTATCGCCGTCGGATAATTTGAGAACAAATTGGTCGCCCGCAAACCGCACGTCCTGCACCGCCGTTTGCAGCCGTACCTGTACCCCTTTCGCCAGGGCCACCTGGTACAGAAAGTGATCGAGGGTGTAGCGGCTCACGCCAAACCCGCCCAGGTCAAGGGGCGACTCCAGCATGACGCCTTTCGGTGAGGTGAGTTGAAAGCGGGAGATCGGAGCGGGGTTGAGGGCCGCCGGGTCTGCTCCGATGGCACGGAGATAAGGCAGCACTTCGTTCGAGACGTATTCGCCGCATACCTTATGCAGCGGGTAGGATTTTTTTTCGATCAGCGTCACGGAAAGTCCCTGGTTGGCCAGTGCGATTGCACTGGTCAGTCCGGCAAGGCCCCCTCCGATAACGGCTATCTGCATAATTGACAGGCAATATGTTTTAAGTCCAAAAAAACTTTCTGTTATTTGGTGAAAGCATCTGATTTGGTGCGTAAAATGCAAGAACAAATTGTTGCTCCAAACGTTAACAATATGGAACAACTTTTGTATATACTCAGAAGGACAAAATCTTAATTTTCAATATGAAGCAAATTATACTTACTTTCTTTTTCTCTATGACAGTCTTACTGGCAGATGCCCAGGTACGCGAGCCCGCTCCTGTACAAGCTGATACGAAGAGTAAGAGCCTGGAGCAACAGGAAAAGGAAGTTGCTATTTATCCTAACCCCAACAACGGGGTTTTTACAATTTCGTTTGCCCAGCTTAACACCCAGCAGGTGGAGTTGCGCATTTTAAATGTGATTGGAAACGAGGTGTATCATGAAGTGATCAGCCGACCTGACATTCATGCAACCAAGACCGTAGACCTGACCCGCCTTGCCAAGGGGCTATACTATGTCAAGATTGAGGCTGACGGCTACAGTTCTGTCAGACGGGTTGTCGTTAAATAAAGCAGCAACTATAAAACAAGAAAGGCCGCTCTGCAAACAGAGCGGCCTTTCTTGTTTTATGCTTTAGCGGATTATTCCGGCAGGATAGCTTTGGATACAAACCCTGTATAAGCGGTGGTGTCTCGGTGCACACGGGCTTTCACAAACATCACATCGGAAGTGTCGAGCACCTGGATGACCTGTGTGGTGTCGAAGCGGAGCAAACTGACCGCCTGAAAGCTGGCTGTTCTGTATACCTCTCCCCCCATCAGGGGCCGGGTGGCATAGAGTACATCTGCCGGGAGCCCCCCGGTTTCGCTGGCAACGGTAGCCTCAGATCCGTCTACCTCCGTGCTCCGATGCTCGCTGTTGCAGGCAGCAAGGCTGGTGAAGAGAGCCAGTACGCATACTGTTAAGGTTGTTTTCATGGTGTTAGAGAGTGGCTTCAGCTCCAAGATAGCGAATAAAATATAAAATCTAAAATATAGTGAACTGGCGAAGTAACTCAGCCTCTTGCTATTAAGGCGAAGTGGTGGGCCTAGCTCTTCAACCACGCCGGAAGACTCTTAAAATGGTGGCCCTGAGCAGAATCGAACTGCTATCTAAAGTTTAGGAAACTCCTATTCTATCCATTGAACTACAGGGCCCTGTGAACTATATGCCTGGCTGGTTCTTTTCAGCTCACTCTTGCCAGATATTTGCAAAAATGCGTTACACTCTGTGTTACACGTCTTCCAGAATCATAGCTAAACAGCACAAAGTTTAATAGCTGACTGTGCAAAGATAACTTTTCTGATTACATCATAAAAGGCGTAATACGTTTAAATAAAGTATGATTTACACATATAAGATACCGCGTGTCATTAACAACATCCTTTACTGAGGATTTACTTAAATTAGTGGCATTCTTTATACCCTTTTCATTGCATAAGGTATAAAGGCAGATAATTCATCTTTCTCACTACCCGACACCTCTATGGAAATTGTCATTTTAATACTCCTGACCCTGCTTAACGGCTTCTTCGCCTTGTCTGAGCTGTCCATCATCTCCGTTAACAGAAACAGGATTATGAACAAGGCAAAGCAGGGAAGCAAAAACGCGGAAACGGTTTTGAAACTGCTCGAATCGCCGGAGAATTTCCTGTCAGCCATACAGGTTGGCATCACGCTGATCGGCATTGTGTCTGGTGCCTATGGTGGGGCCGCCCTGTCCGACGATGTGAGGCAGTGGCTGGTAGGTATAGATTTTCTGGCGCCCTACGCCGATACGCTCTCCATTGTGCTGGTGATAGGACTTATCACTTACTTCACCATCGTGATCGGGGAGCTGATACCCAAAACCATAGCGCTTGGCAATGCCGACAACATCGCCCTTTTTGTAGCGCCCATCATCCAGGTGTTCACTAGCCTCACCCTTCCGTTGGTGAAGCTGCTCTCCGGCTCCACTAACCTGGTCATCAAAGTGCTCGGCATCAAGGAGCCGTCAGAAGAGAAGATGTCGGAAGAAGAGCTCCGGCAGATAATAAAGACAGCTGGCAAGCAGGGCATCCTGGCGAAGGAGGAAATTCAGCTGCACCAGAACATTTTCACTTACTCCGAGCAGCGCGCCAAAAACCTGCGCACCCACCGCATGGACGTGGAGTACATCGACATCAACCAGCCCATCGATGCCATCAGGGATATGATTCAGCACAGCGCGCACTCTAAATTTCCTGTGGGCGATGGCAGCTTCGATAAGATCATCGGGATACTGACGGCAAAGCGCTTCTACGAGTATCTGGCGGAGAATAAAGGGGAGCCGCTGCAAAGCGTTCTGCAGCCGCCCATTTACATCCCCGAAACCATGATGGTGAGCGTGGTGCTGAACATTTTCAAAAAGCAGAAGCAGTACCTGGGAATCGTGGTGGATGAGTACGGTTCGAGTGAAGGCATCATCACGCTGCATGACATCTTGGAAGCCATTGTGGGAGACATTCCGGATTTGGACGAGCATGATGAACCGGATGTTGTGAAAAGAGACGATGGATCGCTTCTCGTGAACGGCTCCATGGAAATCTACGACCTGAACCGGGAACTGAGGCGGGAGGTTATACCCAAAGACGCCGACAACTACGTTACGCTGGCCGGATTCATCTCCTATGAGCTGGACAAGCTGCCAGTCGCCGGCGACAAGTTTCAGATCAGCGGCTATGAGTTTGAGATAGTGGACATGGACGGGTTCAGGGTGGACAAAGTTATTCTAAAGCCCATTGAAAGCGAGGAAGCATCTTAGCTCGAACCAAGACCATTCTAATCTCCAAGCAAAAAAGAGAGCCTGGCATCAGTAGCCAGGCTCTCTTTCTGTTTTATACTTTTTGGTCTGGTAGCGTGCTACGCTAACCTCCGCAGGCTTTGTCTTATACCCATTACTTACTGGTTGGTCTGTTCTTGCGGGGACTGTTCTTGTGGAGTTTGCTGTCCCTGCGGAGTCTGCTCCTGTGGGGTTGGCTCCAGCATAGGTTCGTCGTACAGGGCGATGGAAATGCCGAAGGCGATCACGGTCAATATCAGCCCCACCATAAAAATAGAGTAGGAAACGCGCAGGATCTTATACTTGCGGCTCAGCACTTCACCCAAATAATAGATGTCGGTGATCATGTTTGTGTAAAGCGATTGTTTGTCGCGCATGATCTCGTGCATGCCGTTTTGGAAATCCTCCAGTGGGATATTGGTGAAGTTGCCGAAGAAGAGCAGGTTCACTTTTTTGCTGTCGATCTTCTTTCGGTTGAAAGAGAAACTCGTTACCTCCGGCTGCGCCGAAATAATGGCGAAGATCACCGAGCCAAGCGTGGTCAGCAACAGCGTACCCACCGGTATAAGCAGCGAACGGTGCTGGGCAAACTCAGCCCCCGTAATAGAGGTCTTGGTGCTCAGGTAGGTGATGATCACGGACATGATGATGGCGTTGAGGCTGATCATCATGTTGGCCTTGTTGTCAGCGATGGCGCTCAGGTTGAGGTGCGTGCGGTAGGTGTTGCGGAACATGGTTTCGATACCGCGTTTGGGCTGGGCCAGTGTTTCGCGCTGCTCTTTCTCTTCCTTCTTCAGCTTCTTCGACTCTTTCTGCAGCTGGTTGCGCTGCTCCTGTATGTTCAGGCCGAGCTGCTCAGCATATTTGTGCTGGGCCTTTGCGGTGTAGAAGGAGGTTGAGAGCAGGAACTCCATCTGGAACTGCGCCCACTCCTGATCCGTGAAAAACTTGTCTTTGAAGATCTCCCATTCCACACGCAGCAGCTCGGCTGTGGCAAAAAAGGTTTCTTTGCCGATGTTGGCCATGTCCGCATCCACGATGACCTCATGCAGCAGGGTTTGGGGTTTAATGCCGTGCCTGGTGGCCATAATGCAGTCAGTCACACGGGCAACGCGCTCGGGCGGGTAGTTCTTTTCCTGTAGCCAAGAGGCAGCATAATGTACGCTTTCTTCTTCATGCCCGTCGTAGGCTTTGATATAACCAGTGTCATGAAACCAGGCGGCCAGCTCCAGGTCCTGTAGTTCCTCAGGGCTCAGACCATGCAGTTCGCCTAGTTGCCGGGCTTCATTAGCAGTCTCGAAGGTGTGTTTGTAATTGTGGTAAACAAGCTTCTTGGACAGCTGTTCCTTAAAAAGCCTGAAAACGTACTCACTGGCTTGCTTGACGATATCTTGTTCTTCCATAACGGTATCTGCCGCTTTTGTCAGGGAGCTCTGCAAGTGGTGCATAGTTGTGAGCGGCGGTTGTAGGTAGTGCTATTATTCTTTTGCCGTTACGGTGAATACCGCTTTTTGTTGAAAGGGCCGGCCACAACGCACACTATGCCCTATATAGTAATGCAAAAACTTAATACAGCTGCCCTACGTTATTTATCTCAGCCCGGATGTAACCCTGAAGCTGCTTTCGCGCACTGACACCAACCATGCACCACCAAACCCAACCACTGCTTTTAGTCCTGGCCGGCCGGCAGCAACCTTATCGCCAAACGATGTGCCGTGGCCGGCTCACTTGCTTTCGCTAGACAGGACACCCCGTACACACAGAACCTTATGAAAAACCGTTTTCACCTTATACCTCTTATCCTGCGCCCCCTGGCTGTGGGCTTTTTCTTAGTGCTTCTGCAAGCCTGTGCCACGCAAAAACCTTACTACAGCCGCGATGTGCTCGACTGGCAGCAGACCGAGCCCAAAGCTGGCAACAAGCTAAACTACACCGTGTTCCTGATCGGCGACGTGGGGGCACCTGATCTGAAGCAGCAGGAGCCGTCACTCAAGCTCATGAAAAAGCAGATGAACGAAGCGGGCGCGCAAAGCACGACCGTCTTTTTAGGTGACAACGTGTACCACAACGGCCTGCCCGAGCCAGGCCGCTACGACCGGGAGGTATCCGAGCAGCGCCTTAACGCCCAGCTGGATGTGCTGCGGGGCTACCAGGGCGAAAAGTATATGATTCCGGGCAACCACGACTGGAACCACAGCGGTCGCGGCGGACTTGAGTTTGTAGTGCGTCAGCAGAATTACGTGAACGAGTACCTGACCGAGGAAGGCATTGTGGTGGGTGGCGACTTCTATGTGCCGGGCGACGGCTGTCCTGGTCCATACGAGGTGAAGATAAGCGATGATGTCGTATTGATTGCATTGGACTCGGAGTGGTGGCTGCACCCCTGGGAGCGTCCTTACGGTGCCGGCAGCAACTGCTGGGCATCTACGGAGGCCGATTTTCTGGTGAAGCTGGAAGACATTATAGAAAAGCACCAGGGCTCCAACATCGTGGTGGTAGCGCACCATCCCTTGTTCACACGCGGTAATCATGGCGGATTCTTCACACTGAAAGACCACGTTTTCCCGCTCACCATGCTACGCGACTGGATCTACCTGCCGCTGCCTGTCATCGGATCCATCTATCCGTTTGCCCGCAAGTATGGCGGCATCCTGCAGGACATTCCGCACCCGCGCTACAACGCTTACATCGAGGGACTGCTCAACATCTTTGATAAGTATGATAACATCGTGTATGCTGCCGGACACGAGCACTCCCTGCAGCATTTCAAGCACAACAAACTGGCCCACATTGTCAGCGGCTCGGGCTGTAAGATACAGCACGTAAAGCCGGGCGGCAACGCCATGTACACTCACCAGGTGAAGGGCTTTGCCAAGCTGATGTATTACGAAAACGGAGAGGCCTGGGTGGAATACTGGACGCCGGAGGGCGACGGCTCGGAGGGCACCATGACCTTCCGGACACCGCTCTACGCCAAGGAGCCACGCCGCAAGCGATCCGCGATAGTAGACGAAACCAACTACGCGGACAGTACTATTGTGGTGGCTGCCAACGAAAACTATACTGCCAGGGGGCTGCGTCGCACCATGCTGGGCGACCACTACCGCCGAGAGTGGGCCACACCGGTAGAGGTACCGTTGCTGGACATGCGCAACGAACTGGGCGGGCTCACTCCTTACCAGAAGGGGGGCGGCAAGCAAACGGCTTCGCTGAAAGTGCGCAACCCCGATGCCCGCGAGTATACCTTGCGCACCGTCGACAAGGACCCGACGATGGCACTGCCGGAGTACCTGCGCCAGACCGCTGCCAAAGCTTTACTACAGGACCAGGTCTCAGCCCAGCACCCTTATGGTGCACTGGCTATACCCCGGCTGGCAGATGGAGCCGGCGTGTTCCATACCAATCCGAAACTTGTGTACATTCCGCAGACGCCTTACCTGCGCCAGTACATGGATGAATTCAGCAACACGCTGGCTTTCCTGGAAGAGGATGCCGACGAAAACCACGAGGATGTGGAGAGCCTGGGCTTTGCCGAAAACCTGGTGGGCACCGACAAAGTGCTGAAAGAGTTGCGGCAGGACAACGACAACAAAGTAAACCAGCAGGAGTTTGTGCGCGCCCGTCTGTTCGACATGCTGGTAGGCGACTGGGACCGCCATGAGGGACAATGGCGCTGGAAGGAGGAGAAGACCGACAGCGGCAAGGTATACATCCCGGTACCCGAGGATCGCGACCAGGTGTTCTTCAAGGCCGACGGTGTAATACCCTGGCTGGCCACCCGGAAGTGGGGGGTGCGCAACGTCCAGAACTTCAGTCATGATTTCCGCGATATTGTGGGGCTCAACCTGAGTGCGCTTACCATCGACCGTACCTTTACCTCGGCCATCACCCGGCAGGACTGGATCCGCATTGCCGAAGAGATACAGGCCGGTGTGACGGATCAGGTGATTGAAGAGGCCATCAACCAATGGCCGGAAGAGGTGCGGGCCATATCAGGTGAGGAGATCAAAGCCAAACTGCGCTCCCGCCGCGACAAGCTGCCACAAGCTGCCGAAGCCTACTACGAACACCTCGCCGAGATGGTGGACGTGGCCGGCAGCGACAAGCATGAGCACTTTGTGGTGAACCGCCTCAACGATCAGGAAACCCACCTGACGGTGTACAAGATCAACAAAGAAGGCGAGTTGCGCGACACACTTTACAAGCGCACCTTCTATACCCCTGAAACCAAAGAACTTCGCCTGTACGGGCAGCGCGGAAAAGATATATTTGAAGTAAACGGGGATGTGAATAAAGGCATCTTAGTGCGCATCATCGGGGGCAACGACGAAGACGTGATCACCGACAAGTCGCGTGTAGCCGGCATTAAACGGCATACGATTGTGTATGATACAGAAGAAGGCAACGTGTTCAACTTCGGACCTGAGACAAAAGTCCGTACCAGTGTTAGTCCGGATGTGAATTTCTATGACCGTGACAATTACAAACTGCCCTACATAGGGCCTCGTCTGTCGCTGGAGTATAACGTGGACGACGGGCTGTTTGTGGGAGCCGGTATACTGGCCCGTACACACAAGTTCCGCAAATCACCTTATGCTTCGGAGCACCTGCTGGAGGGCAACTATGCCTTTTACACAAACTCCTTTAACGTGCGCTATACCGGTGATGTGCGGCAGGTGTTCGGCAACTGGAACATCGGTGTGAATGCTGCCATTCAGGGCCCGCAGTACCAGCGCAACTTCTACGGCTACGGCAACGACACCCGCCAGCAGGACGGGGAGGATGATTCCTTTTACCGCGTCCGGTTTAAGCGGGCGAACGTAGGAGCAACCCTCAATAACAACCTGGCTCCTTTCTTCAAAGTAGGTATAGGCCCTACTTACGATCGCTTCCGGGTAGTGAACTCTGAGCAGGACACCTACCTGGTGAACGAGGCACTGAGCGGCCGTTTGGAGCCAGGTACCTATGACTTTGAGCAGGATCGTTTCGAATCGCACCACTATGTGGGCCTGATGGCTTTTGCCGACATGGATGTGCTGGGGGAAGGCAATCAGAAGAACCCGCGCATCGGGATGCGCCTGCACAACCGCTTGAGTTACAACAAGCAGACCGACGGCGAAGGGCTGAGCTATACCCATGTAAGCTCTGAGTTCGCCTTCTACCTGACGCCTAACTTCCCTTTCCAGCTCACCTGGGCGGGCCGTGTGGGGGCAGCGCATAACTTCGGCGACTTCCGTTTCTACCAGGCCAATACGCTGGGTGGCATGGACAACATGCGCGGCTACCGCCGTACCCGCTTTGCCGGCCGCAGCGCAATCTTTGGCAATGCTGAAGCGCGCCTGTCGCTCTTTGACTTTAACCTGTACCTGACACCGGGCAGGCTCGGGGTGCTGGGCCTGTATGATGTGGGTCGCGTATACCACGACGGCGAACGCGAATCAGCCTTCTTCCGCAGCCTGCATACGAGCATTGGTGGCGGTGTATGGGCCGATATTATGCAGAAGAATGTCATCGTGCTGACCTATGCCAAAGGCGATGTGGATCGGCTGTGGACATTAAGCTTCGGCTTTTTATTCTAAAATAAACTAAAGACGTATAGCAAAAAGTGCCTCAGTTTTGGCACTTTTTGCATTTACCGCCATGTAATTAGCCACAAACTATGAAACTAATCCTACCCAAATTACTCCTTATCCCTTTGCTCCTGATAGGAGAACGCGCACTCGCCCAGGAAACCGAACAGGACCTGTCCGATGTGCAAAAACAAACCAAAGATTACGCCAGCCCGGGCGTAAGGGGCATGGGCAAGAGCCGGGGTATTGTGATCGGCTACGAGCGCCTGCCACAGTTCGACATGGAATCGGAGTCGGACCACCCGGAGGTGGGCAACGGACGGGCACGGGTGCGGCGGCACAATAAGTTTTTTGTGCGGGCACTGGCTCCTGTCATGAACAAGCCGCAAACCAAGCTGATACTAGGTATAGACCATAAGTTTGAGGAGTTCAACTTCGAGAACGTATCGCCGGCCTCCTACAGCCTGTACCGCAACCTGGAAGACAAAAACCTGAAGAGCCTGGGCCTGCAGCTGGCTTTCCTGCACTCTTTTGACGAGGTGCGCTTCCTGCTGGTGCGCGCCAAGGGCGAGCTCAACGGCGACTATACCCGCGACAACGTCAACGTGTCAGATTACCTGAAGACCACTGTAGACGTGGGCTACGGTTGGAAGCGCAGCCCTGACTTTGCCTGGGGCATCGGCTTCCAGCTGGGCTATACTTTCGGGCGGCAGCGCCTCTACCCGGGCATCATCTACAACCGCACCTTCAACGACCGCTGGGGTGTGGAATCGATCTTTCCGGCCAACCTGCGGGTACGCTACAACGTGTCTGAAAAGACGCTCCTTTACACCGGCTACCGCATTGAAGGGGCCAGCTACAACCTCTACGCCAGCGAACCACCGCTCTCCCAGTTCAACGACATCGAGCTGCGCCGCACCGACATCAAAGGCCTGTTGCGGTTGGAGCAGGAGATCTATGATTTTTTGTGGTTTGCCGTGGAAGGGGGCTTCAGGCAGTACTACCGCCACCGTGCTTTCGACGAGGTAGGCTCACGTGACGAGCTGATCAAAAACACGCTGAAAGGAGCAGGCTACATTGGGATAGAGCTTTACGCGGTACCGCCCCGCAAGCTGCTGGAGCGCAGCCAGAACCGCTAATAAGCGAAGGTATAGAAGCACAAAGCCTGACTTGCAGGTATGCGAGTCGGGCTTTGCTTTTGGATAAGGTATAATTACTTCGATTTTCGGATCGGTTCCATCCCTTCGGGTATAAGCTTGCGCAGATACTCATAGGTAGCGTACTGCGACCGGATATCGGCAGGACTCTCCTGCTTTATATAATTGTTGTCGATGTCGCGGGCCTTGGTGTCGTCGGCTAGCTGCAGATCGATGATCGCACGCAATTGCTCCACAAGGTCCTTCTGCAGGATCGGGAAAGCCACTTCCACACGGCGGCTCAGGTTGCGCGTCATCCAGTCGGCGGAGGCCACGTAGTATTCTTCTTTGCCGTCGTTGTGGAAGATGTATACCCGCGCATGCTCCAGGTAGCGGTCCACGATGCTGCGCACCCGGATGTTTTCGCTCAGCCCCTCCACGCCCGGCACCAGGCAGCAAATGCCGCGCACCAGCAACTCGATCTTCACACCGGCCTGGCTGGCGGCGTACAGCTTGTTGATCATGCGTTCGTCCTGCAGGGCGTTCATCTTGAGGATCATGGACGCAGGCTTGCCTTTGCTGGCGTTCTTTATTTCCCGGTTGATCAGATCCACAAAGCGATCCTGCATGTTGATCGGGGCCATCAGCAGTTTCTTGAATTTCTTGTCGTGCTGTCGATCGATGAAGAAGTTGAATACCTGCTCCACATCCTGTGTGATGGTTTGGTTGGAGGTGAACAAGGCATGGTCAGCGTAGATTTTGGAAGTGTCTTCGTTGTAGTTGCCCGTGCTCAGGTAGGCGTAGTTCACCAGTTGGCCGTCCTCGTTGCGGGTGATCAGGCCTAGTTTGGTGTGCACCTTCAGGTCAGGCAGGCCCAGTATGACGTTGGCGCCGGCCTTCTGCAGCTTGCCCGCCCAGAAGATGTTCGACTCCTCATCAAAGCGGGCTTTGAGCTCCACCACCACGGTTACCAGTTTGCCGCTCTTGGCAGCCTTTACCAGCGATTTGGCAATGGCCGAGTCCTCGGCTACGCGGTAGAGGGTGGCGCTTATGGCGGTCACCTTGGGGTCGTTGGCGGCTTCCTCGAACAGGCGCAGCACGTAGTCGAAGGACTGGTAAGGGTAGTGCGCCAAGTAGTCCTGCTTTTTCATGGCCTCGATCAGGCTTTCTTCCTTCTCCAGAAGCGGGTGCACCAGCGTTGGCTGCGGCGAGTATTTCAGGTCCGGCAGGTCAAAGTCGGGGAAGCCAAAGAAGTCGCGGAAGTTGTGGTACTTGCTGCCCTCCACCAGTTCATCTTCGGAGATGCCGGTATGCGCCATGATGGCCTCCAGCATCGGTCTGGGGGTAACGGGGTCGTAGAGCAGGCGGGCCGGGTAGCCGGTTTCACGCTTCTGCAGGCTCTTCTGGATCTTGGCCATCAAACTGCCCGATACCTCTTCTTCAATATCCAGTTCGGCGTCGCGCGACACTTTCACGGCATGTGCCTCAAAGCGGGTATAGTTCGGGTATAGGGCAGGCAGGCAGCAGCGAATCACGTCATCAATGAACATCACGTAGCGCTCCTCACCCTCAGTAGGGAGCTTCACAAAGCGGCCGCCGTGCTTTTTGGTGGGTATCTCGAGCATGGAGAAGCGCTCCGGCTTCAGGTCTTTCTCTTTCGGGTCGAAGAGTTGCACGCCCAGGTATACGGTTTGGTCTTTCAGGAAAAAGTGCGTCTCGGTATCGTCCAGCAAAAGCGGCAGGATGTGGGGCTGTATGTGCTCGGCAAAGTACGTCTGTACCCATTTCTGCTGCTCTGTGCTCAGGTCGTTCTCGGTGAGCAGGTGGATGTTTTGCTGGCGAAGGTCGGCCAGTATGCCTTCTCTGAACACCTCTCCGAACTCCTCCTGTTGGCGTTTTACCTCCTGCATCACCTGCTCAAAAGTATCGGCAGGGTCTTCGGACAGTTTGTCTCGGGTCTTCTTTTTGAGTTTGATGAGGCGCTTGAGCGTGGCCACGCGCACTTTGAAGTACTCGTCCAGGTTCGACGAGAAGATGGCCATGAACTTGATGCGTTCCAGCAGTGGCACCGTGCGGTCTTTTGCCTCCTGCAGCACACGGTAGTTAAAGGCAAGCCAGCTGAGCTCACGGTTGATCAGCGGTGTGGTGGTTGGTTCTTTATCTTGGGTATTGGTTTCCATGGTTTGGTTTGTTGCCTGGTGGGGCAATGGTGTAAAGGTATAGACAGGGTGGTCGGTTATGGGGTTGTAGCCGGCCACGCCGCTGTGCTGTGTTATTTGTTATTGCTGGGCACTTCGTAAAATAAAAGCCCGGCATTGCTGCGGTTGATGTCGTGCCAGCTTTCGCAGTCGAAGCGGAGCGCGACCACCCCGGCCGTGGGCATGCTGGTGAGAGGCTTGGGCGAGAGCATGTTGGCAAACTCCGAGATGGCATCATTGTGGCCCACCATCAGCATGCTATCCACATCAGCGGGCGCCTCGCGGACAATCTCCAGCAGTTCTGCAGCGCTGGCGCCATATATGCGGTCATCTATTGCAATGTCATCGGCATCGTAATCGAGCTCGCGGGCCACCAGCGTGGCGGTAGTGATTGCCCGTACCGCAGGGCTCGACAGGATGAGCTGGATTTTGGCGTTGTTGGCCACTAGTTCCTGCCCCATGAGCGGGGCATCTGTACGGCCGCGTTTGTTAAGAGGTCGGTCATGGTCGCTCAGCTCCTCAAACTTCCAGCTGGACTTGGCATGACGCATGATATATAAGGTTTTCATAAGATGATTCACATTCAGAAAGGTATACCAGCGCGCCTGTTACATAGCGCGTCTGCTATACATGCTGTTTACTGAAAGCAGTGGAAAATAGTTGTGATAGAGGAGGGGGAGTCTGCCAGTAGGGCACACGGATGATGATTTGCTGGTATCAGGTCCGCCTGCAGTAAAAGCGGATAGTCCCGCCTGTGCCTTGCGTTGTAGCAGCGGCCGTTGCAGGTAATAGCTGACTATACCGACTTTGTAGCTACGGCTGTTATAGGTATAGCAACCTGAGTTGTTGTATCGCTTCGCCTGTGCGGCGGGCACCGTATGCCCTGGCCGGGCGGGCCTCACTTTTTTCCTTGATGAAAAAAGTAAGCAAAAAAATCAAGACGCTCCAAACTCGCTGAACGCTCGAACAGTGGAGCGCCATTTAGTGCACCCGGCTAAGGCTGTTTGTTTCATTGCCATCGGGGCAAGTTAGTCTTGCTATACCTGTCAGTGGTCTGTGCTACAAAACTTATACCTTGGAATGGCAGTTTCAGATTCCCCGCCTTAGACAAGGAGGGGTTAGGGGTGGTTGGACCCGGTACAGCG
>NZ_BMFP01000002.1:0-142362 GCF_014638845.1 Pontibacter amylolyticus | reverse complement strand
GGGGTAGGTTATAGCAACTGCTTGTCCTCCCTTCTACCAAGATCCTTCCAGGATGACAGACGGAGAAGGCAAAGTCCCCTTTGAAGGGAGCAGGCAATCAACTACGAGAATCCTGTTAATCCTTAAATCCTGAAAATCCTGATTCAGACAAGCTATACCTCACCAGACGCTCGCAGGTCTGAATGACACTGCGAGGTCTACCTCCCAGCCATCACAAAAAAAGGGAACAACCCTTGCCGGAAGTTCCCTTTTTCTGATGTTTCAGAAGTTACACTACACGTTATTCGGATAGCGTTCGAAGTGGATTTCCGCTACGCGGCGTTGCAACTCGGCGCGCAGCTCGTCGATGTTGATGCGGTTGGTCGCCGAAATGAACAGGGCAGGGGCATGTACCTTGGCCATGTAGGTGGCTTTGAGGTCTTCGATGGAAGGACGTACTTCGTGGCCTTCTTCATTATTCGCACTTTCTTCTCTCAGTTCCTGCTCCCGTTGCTCCAGGTATTGGTCTATCTTGTTGAATACCAAAAGCACTGGTTTGTTAGCTGAGTTGATGTCGAGCAAGGTGTTGTTCACCACCGCAATCTGGTCTTCAAACGAAGGATGCGACACGTCTACCACATGCACCAGCAGGTCAGCTTCGCGGATCTCGTCGAGCGTGGACTTAAAGGCCTCGATCAACTTGGTGGGCAACTTGCGGATAAACCCTACCGTGTCGGACAGCAGGAACGGAATGTTGTCGAAAACTACTTTGCGCACCGTAGCGTCTACGGTCGCGAAGAGTTTGTTTTCGGCGAACACGTCGGACTTGGAGAGAAGGTTCATCAGTGTAGACTTGCCCACGTTGGTATACCCTACCAGCGCCACACGCACCATGCCGGCACGTGACTTGCGTTGCTCGAAGTTCTGCTTTTCGAACTTCTCCAGTCGGTCACGCAGCAAAGAGATTTTGTCGCGCACAATACGACGGTCAGTCTCGATCTCGGTTTCACCCGGACCCTTCATACCGATACCACCCTTTTGCTTGGAAAGGTGAGTCCATAGGTTGGTCAGGCGGGGCAGCAGGTACTGGTATTGCGCGAGTTCCACTTGTGTGTGTGCCTGTGCCGTTTTGGCCCTGAGTGCGAAGATGTCGAGAATCAGTAAGCTTCTATCCACGATCTTCACCTGCAGTTCGCGCTCAATGTTGCGCACCTGCGAAGGGCTCAGGTCATCGTCGAAGATCACCATGTCGATTTTGTGCTCTACCACATAAGCTTTGATCTCGTCCAGTTTACCGCTGCCCACAAAGGTGCGGGTGTCTGGTTTGTCGAGCTTCTGCACGAAGCGCTTCATGGCGACGGCACCGGCCGTTTCGGTCAGGAAGGCCAGTTCGTCGAGGTATTCGTTGGTTTGTTCGTCGGTTTGCTTATAGCCAGGCACAGCTACCAGTATGGCAGTTTCCTGCGGCTTGGCGGTTTCGTAGTATTTTTGTTTACCCATTTTCAGATGTTAAGCGTAGCGGTTTGTCAGCCTTTTTTCGGCGTGAATCATTGTACGTAATTGTTCCCGGCCCCGGTCAAAATTAGCAGGTATAGCGCCGTGGAAGCAGGCAGGATGGGCGCAAGTTAGGTGAAAAATTTCAGAAGAAAGGGGAAAAAAACCTAACTTGCCACCCTTCTAAAAGAACCAAATCAGATCCATCCATACCAGCCATGCAGCATAAGACCTATCACATTGAAGGCCTGATCGAATTTACACCGCGGGTGTTCCGTGACGAGCGCGGCTGGTTTATGGAGACCTATAATGCCAGTATGTTTGCGCCCTTCGGCATCAACCCGGTGTTTGTGCAGGACAACGAATCTGTGTCGAAGAAAGGCGTGCTGCGTGGGCTGCATTTCCAGAAGCCGCCTTATGCGCAGGGCAAGCTGGTGCGCGTCACGTCGGGCCGGGTGCTGGATGTGGCGCTCGACCTCCGCAAAAACTCCCCTACCTACGGGCAGCACGCCAGTTGTATATTGGATGCAGAGCAGCACAACATGCTCTATATTCCAGAAGGATTCGCCCACGGCTTTGTGGCGCTGGAGGACAACACCAGCTTCCTCTACAAATGCACCAACCTCTACCACCAGCCATCCGAAGGCGGCATCCTCTGGAACGACCCGGCCTTGGGTATAGACTGGGGTATAGCCAATCCGCTGGTATCGCCGAAGGACGAAGTGCTGCCGCTGTTAAAGGATTTCGACTCGCCGTTTTGAGTGCCTGGACAAAAGAACTTTAGACAAAGGACAAAAGACTTTTAAATATGAGCCAATTATCTGAGTCTTAGGTTTATGGTCCATATTTACCAAAAACAAGGCCCGCAATAAAGATCGCGGGCCTTGTTTTTGATACTTTGCTAGTACTTTTTACTTAGCTGCTTGTCCTATCAGAGCATTGAAAAGGCAGCACATTCCCTTCATCTTCAAATCTATTAATTTTCTAACCTCCAAATTTACAGTACCTCCACCAGCGTCTCCAGCCCCATACCTCTTGAGCCCTTTACCAGCACATAGCTTTCCGAAACCTGATTGACCTGCAGCCAGCTTTGCAAATCAGCCTTCGTAGCGAAGTAGAGGAAGTTACTGTTAACCTCAGCAGCATGTTTCATTTCCGGTCCACAAAGCAGCACCGTCTCAAAATTCTGTTCGGCAATGATCTCCCCGATAGCTTTGTGCTCGCTAGCACTCTCGGCTCCCATCTCCAGCATATCACCCACGATCACCACTTTGCGCGAAGCGTTCATGCCGCCGAAGTTGCGGATAGCCGCTGCCATTGAAGTTGGGTTGGCGTTGTAAGCGTCGAGAATAAGGGTGTTGGTGCCTTTCTGCATCACCTGCGAGCGGTTGTTCACTGGGCTGTAGTTGGCAATGGCGGTGTTGGCCTTCTCCAGCGGCACCCCGAAATACTTGCCGATGCAGGCGGCCGCCGCCATATTCTCGTAGTTGTAGCTGCCTACCAGTTGCGTATGCACCACGTGGCCTTCCTCGTCTCTATATACCACGTAAGGCGAGGCCTCCAGCAATTCGCTGTGGTAAAAGTCGCCTTGGGCCGGGTAAGTTACTTTGTGCTCGATGCGACGGCTCATGCGCATCAGGTGCTCGTTGCCGGTGTTCACAAACACGGTGCCGCCATGCTCCAGCAAATGCACGTAGAGCTCGCTCTTGCCACGGGCCACACCCTCCAAACTGCCAAAACCCTCCAAATGCGCTTTGCCGATGTTGGTGATCATCCCATGCGTGGGCATCGCAATGCTGCTCAGCAAAGCGATCTCGCCGATGTGGTTGGCGCCCATCTCGATGATGGCCATTTCGTGCTCCGGCTTGAGGCGAAGCAAGGTGAGCGGCACGCCGATGTGGTTGTTGAGGTTGCCCTGGGTATAGAGCGTGTTGAATTGCTGGCTCAGTACGGCATGGATCAGCTCTTTGGTGGTGGTTTTGCCGTTGCTGCCCGTAATCCCGATCACAGGTATACTGAGCTGCCTGCGGTGGTGTCGGGCGAGGTCCTGTAGCGCCTGTAGCGTGTCTTCCACCACCAACACATTGTCAGAAGCCAGGGCAGGGTCGTCCACCACAGCGTATTTGGCACCTTTCTCCAGGGCACCTTGTGCAAACTTGGCTCCCTTAAAATTAGGTCCGTTCAGGGCGAAGAACAGGCTCTGGTCCTGCGGAGCACGGGAGTCGGTGCTGACGTGGCGGCACTTGAGGTATTTTTGGTAAAGAAAGTCAATGCTGTTCGGCATGAAATGCGTATTTTTAGTCTGAAAATTGGTGCAGCTGCCCGTGCTAAGGTATTGCAGGCTGCCGCCATGGCAATATACACTCAAAACGGCAAAAGCAACAGCCCAATTGCCTAACAAACTGCCTATGCGTTACCTGTTGACTGTCCTTCTTTTCTTACTGCTTATTGATGTGTCTGCTCAGGAGCCTTTGCGCTTCCAGCAGCGCACGGACGTCCCTGTAAACGTAGGTGCAACCGAACTGCGCAACCCCTGGGGTGGCGGACTTAACACGCCGCAGTTCTCCACCATCGACCTGAACAAAGACGGCCGCGACGACCTGTTTGTCTTCGACCGCATGCTGCGCAAAGTCTATACCTACCTGGCCGTGCAGGAGGGAGGCCAGTGGCGCTATACCTACGCACCCGAGTACGAGGCTATGTTCCCGGCCGAGCTCGAAAACTGGGTGCTGCTGCGCGACTACAACTGCGACGGCCTGAAAGATATCTTCACCAGCACACCACTCGGGATACGGGTATACCGGCAGGAGGCGAGCGGCAATAAATACCTCACCTTTGTATTGACAGAAGATGCCCTCTTTTACCGGAGTCGCAACGGCATGAACAGCATCAACATGCAGATGAACATCTCTGACATACCTGCCATCGTGGACATGGACGGCGACGGCGATCTGGACATTCTGCTTTCGGAATTTTCGGGAGGATATACCCTGGAGTATTACCAGAACATGCAGGTAGAGGAGGGCAAGCCCTGCGGATCGCTGGAGTTCGCGCTTGCCTCTGATTGGTGGGGGCAGATCACGGAGTGCCATGGCTGCAACAATTTTGGCTTCGGCATACAGTGCCGTATGGCAGGCCCCCTGCACTCGGGCCACGACGGTTCCGCGCTGCTGGCCATCGACCTGGATGGCGACGGTGACAAAGACCTGCTGATGGGCAGCGTGGAGTGCGAAAGCCTGGTGAAGATGGATAACGTGGGCACCAAAACGCAGGCACGCATGGAAAGCTTCGAGACGGCTTTTCCGACAGGCAGCCGCGCGGCCAGTTTCAAGCGTTTCCCGGCAGCCTATTACGAGGACGTGACCTTCGACGGTATACCTGACCTGCTGGTGGCGCCGAACAGCAACGAAAATGCGGGTGACCTGGAACTGCAGCGCTCATCCTGGCTCTACCAAAACAAGGGCACTGCCAACCAGCCGAATTTTGAGTTTGCCCAGGACAACTTTCTGCAGGGCCAGATGATCGATCTGGGCGAAAACGCCTATCCCGCCTTTGCCGACATTGACGGCGACGGCCTGCTTGATCTGTTAATTGGCAACGGACGATCCGATCGCAACGGCCGCTTTGTGGCAACGCTCAGCCTCTACCGCAACACCGGCACTTTAGCCGAGCCTGCTTTCACCTTTGTCACCGATGATTACCTGGCGCTTTCCAGCAAAGAAATGCTTTCGCTGAAGCCGTCTTTCTTCGACATCAACCAGGATGGCGCCCTGGATCTGGTCCTGACATACAGAACTCAGACTGGATCAGGCCATCATGCAGGGGGCACGACACACATGGAATACTTTGTAAACAATGCGAAAGCCGGTCAGCCTGCTGCCTTTAACACAGCCCGTCTGTTTCACCTGCATACCCTGGCCAACGGCGATACGCCGCACCTGTTTCGGGTGGATGGGCAGCGCGTGGACATGCTGGTCGGGAAAGCCGGTGGTACGCTGGACTACTACCGCTCTTCCGGGAATGAATTCGTGCTGGAAAAACAAAGTATCGGCGGCATCAAATTTGACTTTTACCGTCGCAACCTGGCACCCGTGGTGGTGGACATAGACGGCAACGCCAAACTCGACCTGCTCACAACAGACGACAGCGGAGCCCTGCGCATTTACAATGATTTCCTGGACAAGTTGGACGGGGATTTTATTGAAACAACCGAGGTGCTGGAAAACGAGCTGACAGGAAAAGCGCAAACCTCCCGTTTTGGTCGCGGACTTGGGTTGGCGGTGGCCGAACTGGGCGGACCTTACAAGCTATACCTGGCTATCGGCACGCAGGGAGGGGGTGTATACATGTTGCAGCAAACGGGCGGCAACTACGGCAACCCCAATGACAAAGGAGGCGCACTGGAACTGAAGGTATACCCGAACCCGGTGGCGGGCGCTCAGGAACCTGTGCAGGTGCAGGCAAGCGAGTCGGTTTCTATTGTGCTGCACGATATGATCGGTCGCAAGGTATACGATGGAGCCGAAAGCTTCAACCGCCGCCATACCTTGCGTGTGGGCCATCTCAAGGCAGGCGTATACCTGCTGCGCGCCACCTCCCGCGACGGCGGTCACGAAACCCGCAGACTGGTGATACACTGATGCAGGCCTTTCTTTTCATAGATCTGGCGGAGGAAACCGCCTTCGACAAACCCATCCTCAACATGGTGCGGCAGCACGCGCCGGCTATACCTGTCTTTGATGTGGACGCAAACTCCGATGCCGCCTTGCAGCAGTACGCCGTGCGGCTTCTTCAGGAAAATCAGGAAACGGTGGTGTGTATAAAGAGTGGAGCAGGAGAGTTGAACCGGCTGATGCCGCTGCTCGAGGAGTTGCTTTTGCCACATGCACAGCGACACATTCTGCTCATCGGGCAGCAGCCCCGCTTGCTGCGCATGCTGCAGGCCCGGCCAGGTATAGCCTATACCTTGCTGGCCGACGATGAGGCGCTGCGCCAGTTTCTGACAAAATCAGTTTAGTGTAAAATCATCCGCATCGAGGTGGGCCGGGAAAGCCTCCCGAAAATCCGTTAGCTCTTGTTTGCTCAAAGTAATGGTGTGTATACCTTCAGCTTCTGTCGTTTCGAGCAGCTTATGCCCTTTGGGATGGATGATGGCGGAATCGCCGGAGTAAGGGTGGTTGTTGCCGTCTGTTCCGACGCGGTTCACACCCACCACATAGCTCAGGTTCTCGATGGCACGGGCCTGCAAAAGTGTGCTCCAGGCATTGGCGCGGGGCTTGGGCCAGTTGGCGACGTAAAGCAGTAAATCGTATTGGCTATTCGTGTTGCGGCTCCATACCGGGAAACGCAGGTCGTAGCACACCAACGGGCAGATGTTCCAACCTTTTAATTCTACCAGCAGCTTCTCTTTGCCCGGGGTATAACTGTGGTGCTCCTTTGCCATCCGGAACAGGTGACGTTTGTCGTAATGCTCGTATGTGCCGTCGGGGCGTACCCAGTATAGCCTGTTGTAATAGCTGTCTCCTTCTTTCACCATCACGCTACCGGTCAGCACGGCGCTATACCTGGCCGCTTCCTCCTGCATCCATTGCAGGGTAGGGCCTTCCGCCTCTTCTGCCAGCCCGGCCGCGTCCATGCTAAAACCTGTCGTGAACATTTCAGGGAGCACGATCAGATCAGTTGCAGGTGCTGCGGCAGCGAGTTTCTCTGAGAACATAGCTCGGTTAGCGGCGGCGTCCTGCCAGTGCAGTGTGGTTTGGATGATGGTGATGCGGAGGTCTTGCATGGGTGATGAGCTTTAGTGTATTCGGTATTTTAGTTGTTCTATAGCTTCGCCTTGCTGGCGGGGCTTATTTTATGGCGCGAGCGTCCTCGCTCGTGTCTACTATGGTGGGGCCTCTGGCCCAAGTATAGGTGTAGCTTGCTTTGTAGCTACGGCTGTCGCAGGTATAGCAACCTTTATTGCCTTGTAGCTTGCCCTGGCCGGGCGGGCCTTACTTTTTTCCTTGATGAAAAAAGTAAGCAAAAAAATCAAGACGATTTTAAACTCGCTGACCGCTCAAACACAAAATCGTCAAAAGCGCACCTGGCACAGCTAATTGTTTCATAGCTCAAGGGGCAGGGATGTCTTTCGATGCGTGCCAGTGGCCATTTGATACAAGGCTTATGCCAATGCTTTATTATACTCCATTAGCTGAAACTCATGACAGAGGCCCCTTTACTCCGACAGTTGAGATTCGCTTCGTATACTTGGCTGAAGTTGTTGTCCTGTGTATATAGATTTATAAACCATCAACAATTTAACAATTCACCCCATCACAACTTCACTAACCGCTCTGCCGCTTGCTGCAGCGTCTCCTCACTTTTGGCGAAGCAGAAGCGCAGGTAGTGGTGGTCGGTTTTGTTGTGGTAGAAAGCCGATACGGGTACAGAGGCTACGCCAATCTCCTGCGTCAGTCGTTTGGCAAAACCCAAGTCATGCTCCTGGGAGATAGCGTCATACTTCAGGAGCTGAAAATAAGTGCCAGCCGAAGGTATAAGCTCGAACCGAGATGGCTTCACCAGCTCACAGAACAAGTCGCGCTTGGCCTGGTAGAAGTCGGGGAGGGAGCGGTAGTGGGCTTCGTTGTCCATGTAGTCAGCGATGGCGAGCTGCAGGGGCGTAACCGTGCTGAAGGTAATGAACTGGTGCATCTTGCGCAGCTCTGCAGTCAGGGCAGGAGGTGCTACCACGTAGCCGATCTTCCAGCCGGTGGTATGGTAGGTTTTCCCGAAAGACGAGATCACAAATGCCCGCTGCCGCAGTGATTCTATTTGCAAAGCGCTCACATGCTCTTTTCCATCGAACACCATGTGCTCGTATACCTCATCGCTCAGGATCAGGATGTCGGAGCCGTCGGTCAGGTTGGCCAGCTTTTCCAGGTCCTCACGCGGAATCACGGCGCCTGTCGGGTTGTGCGGCGTGTTGATGATGATCAGGCGGGTGCGGCTTGAGATGTTCTTCTTCAGTAAGTCCCAGTCGATGCTGAAGTCAGGCAGAGCCAGGGGCACGTAAATGGGGATGCCGCCCGCCAGCCGGATGGCAGGGGCGTAGCTGTCGTAGCAGGGTTCCAGCACTACTACTTCGTCGCCGGGTTTTACCACTGCCGTGATGGCGGCAAACAGCGCCTCTGTTGCGCCGGAGGTTACCGTTACTTCCTGGTCGGGGTCCGGACGGTAGCCGTATACCTTGTCCGTTTTTTCGCTGATCTTGTGGCGCAGAGCCGGTACGCCGGGCATCGGGGCATACTGGTTGTGGCCTTCCTGCATGTACTTTGTTACCAGCGCAATCAGCTCATCGGGGCAGTTAAAATCCGGGAAGCCCTGCGACAGGTTAATGGCGCCATGCTCATTGGCCAGCGCCGACATCACAGCGAAAATACTGGTGCCGACATCGGGTAGTTTGCTGCTTGGGTAGTTGATCATAGGGTAGGTTTTGTGCTGATGAACGAAGATAGAAGTTAACGGGAATATTCCAAGTATAAATTAGCCTAAGGCCTCTGCCACGAGTTGCTGCAGCACAGGTATGGCCTCCTGTTCAAACCAGGGGTTGCGTCGCAGCCAAAACTGGTTGCGCGGCGAAGGGTGGGGCAGGGGCATGTACGCAGGCAGGTAGTCGGCCCAGTTTGTTACGGTTTCGGTAAGCGTGGGGCTGGTTCTTTCACCCAAAAAGTAGTCCTGCGCATACTTGCCGACCAGCAGGGTTAGCTGTACGTTGGGCAGCAAGGGCAATAGTTGCTGGTGCCAGTGTTGGGCGCACTCGGCGCGGGGCGGCAGGTCACCGCTTTTTCCTTTTCCGGGATAGCAGAAGCCCATCGGGATGATGGCCACCTTGCTCTCGTCGTAAAACACCTCCGGCGCTATACCCATCCACTGCCGGAGGCGCTTGCCGCTCTGGTCGTCCCAAGGTATGCCGCTGGCGTGCACCCGGGTACCAGGCGCCTGCCCCACGATCAGTAGTCGGGCAGAGGGAGAGGCCCGCAGCACAGGGCGGGGCCCATGCGGCAGGTGTTCGGCACAAAGGCGGCAGGCACGTACCTGCTCGAGTAAAATGTCCAGGGTAGCGTTCATAGGGAGTACAAAGGTATGGCGATCTGCTAACAAAATGCGCTTTATCCTGTATAATCAGGTTGTATGCAGCATTTTATACGTTTTGTGCTTCTTCTGTTTTTGTGCTGTCAGCTTATACCTTCGGGATGGGCGCAGTCGCCCCTTGCTTATAAAAATGCCTTTACAGTGAAGTACTTCGGCTTGTCGATGCACCTGCGCCAAACGCCATACCCGGAGCTGTTCAAAAACAGGCTCGACCGCAAAGGTATAGCCGTGCTCAATTTTGGAGGTATAGTAGGCTACGACCGGTTTGTGGTGCGCGACGTTATCAGTGTGCGGGTAGAGCAGGGGCTGTACTCCGACTGCGCCTCGTCGATGGCCGGCTTTACGCACCTGGGTTGGCGCGGGCAGATTTTCAGGACGGGCCGACACTCACTCAATGGCGGTTTCGGCCCCACCCTGGTATACCGCCGCGACTGGAACCGGCTGCCGGGTTACGAAGACGATGGCTACTTTGAGCGCAGCGGCGACTGGCAGTACAAGTTTTACTGGTACGGCGGCGAGTTCGAGTATAATTATCAGCTAAAAGGACAATATGACCTGTCGCTAAACCTGGTACCCGGCATACCAGAACTGGTGTCATTTGGGGCCGGGTTCAGGAAGCGGTTCTAAACGGCGGGACTCCGCTACCAGCCGCGCTCATCCCAGTCCTCGTCGCGACGGCTCTGTTGGCGACGGCGCTGTTCGCGCAGCGGGGGAAGTTGCTCCTGCTGCTGCCACCTGTCGCGGGCGTGCTGGTTCTCAGCACGGTAGTGCTCGCTGTCATCGCGCCAATTGCGATGCTCGCCTCTTCTGTAGGGAGTGTGGTGGTCATCTGAAAAACCGTGCTGGTGCCGACTTATGTTGTTGTGCTGCTGGCGTTCGCTTTGCTGCTGTCTGTAGGCATGCCGCTCCTGCTCCTCCCGCATGCGCATCTCTTCTTCGTGATGCCTTCTGTCCCGGTCATGCATGAAGGGGGTGGGTTCTTCCCAGCGGCTGCGAAAGTTCTGCTGCTCCCTTTCGTGGCGTGGGTGCGGGCGTCCTGGGCGTTCGTGCCGCTCATGATGTCTGTTTTCTTCCTCGTGGTGCATATCTGTTCTGTTTAATTCCTGAGATCTCCGAAAATAAAGTACCGACTTTTATGTACGGGCACCCGGGCCTGATGTTTGTCAGCGTTTGGATTCGGCATAAAAAAAGGCAGCCCGCCGATGCCGGTGAGCTGCCTTTTTTACTAATCTACTACCAAAGTAACCTAATCTGTCTGCTATACGAATTAGCGGCGGTTGCGTTGGTTTCTGTCAGCATCTTTGTAATAATCATCGTTGCCGGAGTCGGTTTCATCGGCCCAGCGCGGTCCGCTCTCGTAGCCACGGTCAAAACTGCGGTCGCGGAACGACTCCCCGCCGTAACGCTGACGGGTGCTCAGCTGCTCGGCGCGGCGCTCCGGGTCGTATGTGTTGTGTGGCTCGTAGTCTGGGTTGTCGGACTGCATAATGTCATCCCAGGTGTCGCGCATGCGCTTAAAGAATCCGCGCTTGTCCTGGTTCTCCGGCTCCACGTCCGGGGAGTAGCGGCCTTCGCTGTACCAGTTGTGCGTGCCGCTGCCGTAACGGTAGTCGTCCTCCTTGTAGCGGCTGCGGGTGCCTGGTCCCTCACGCCACAGGCTGTCCTGCGAGGTGGGTGACTCGTTGTAGTTACCCGGCTGCGATCCACGGCCCATCTGCGAGCGGTAAGGCTGCTCGCTGCCGCTTCCCGGACCTCTGTAGCCATGGTTCAGGTATTGGCTCTCGTTGCGGTAAGGGCTTTCGCTGCGGCTGCCGTAGTGGCCGGTCTGGTAGGTGCCCCGGTCGCTCTGGTAAGGGGCCGGTCTGTTGCCTGTGTAGTGATGGCCGCTTTCAGCATCCCGGTTTCGGTCCTGCGCGCCACGCGGACTGGGTCCGGTATGGAAGTAATTGCCTTCATCCCATTTTTTCTGATTTTGACCCTGCCCTCTGTAGCTGTAGCGCTGTGGGTGTTCTTGTCCTTTGTCCTTATTGTATAGCTCACGGCCAATGCGCTGGTTGTAGTCGCCCGGCTTGTCGTGATGTTCTGCGTCGTTTCTCATGGTTGTTTTATTTTTTTAATAATAGATGCCCTGATCTTATGCCACCTAACGTTGGCTATATTTTTTTTACGGTTTACGGGGGCTATTGTTGGCACAGGCGCAGGTATAAAAAAAGAGGCGCCCTTTGTGAGAGCGCCTCTTAAACAATAAAATGAGGTTCAGTTAAAAATAGGTTTCCATGATCTCGCGCACATCGGCCTCGGCCAAAGGCTTGGAGTAATGCCTGCGCACCTCCGGGTATTTTTTGAGTCGCTCCAAGTCGTAGAAGCTGGCCGAGGAAGTGAGCATGAGCATGACGGTGCGTAGCTTTTTGTCCTCCTCAAAGCGCTGGTACTCATCCAGAAACTCAAAACCATCCATTACTGACATCTTGATGTCAACAAAAATGAGGTCCGGCTTCGGATAGCTCTCCTCACCGTTGAAAGCTTTGTTCAGGTAGTCGAGGGCCTCTTCACCATTGGTCACTACCCTGATGTCAGATGCCGCCTCCATACGGGAGAGAAGGCGCTGGTTCAGGTAATTGGTTGTATCGTCGTCGTCTATCAGCAGGATAGTCTTTACAGATTTCATAGTTGGTATTTTGAGTTCTTTTACAAATTATGGCCTTTTTTGTTTTAAACAAAGTTAAAAAACATAAGAATCAGGATTCTCCTCTTGCCTGTGCCTCCGCTCTCTGCCGGGCTATTACCAGGTTGGTCACTTCTATGGCTGAGATCATAATGCCCTCCACAGTAGAGGTGCTGTCAAATAAAGGCTGGTATTTAAAGTTGAAGTAGGCATCGCGCGGGTTGCCATTGAAGTCGTCGTCAATTTGCGTGCGGAACTCGTTGATGTACACGGTGCGTCCTTTGGTGTATACCTCGTCCAGCAGATCAAAAAAACCGATCGGTTCAAGCTCCGGCCAAATCTCACGGGCAGTGTGGCCAACGTAGCTGCGGTTGCCATAAAGCTTGTATACGCCGGGGGTTACATATTGGCACACATGGTTCGGGCCATGCAGCAGGCACAGGTGCACCGGCGAAAGGCGCAGCAGGCTCTCCAGATGGTCGTCTCTGTGCTCTCCCAACTGATTTTTCTGGTCGTCTATGTCCGTGTAAGTGCCGATCCAGAGGGTAATGTTTCCGTTGGCGTCGCGCATCGGCAGGCCACGTTCCAGAAACCAGCGGTAGCTGCCGTCCAGGTGGTGGCGAATACGATACTCCAGTTCAAAGCTGCTGCCTGTGGCCACGGCGTTGTGCCAGCTGGTGAGTATGAAGGCTGAGTCCTCCGGGTGCACCGCGTTGATCCAGCCATCAGTCTGGCCTCGGCGGATACCGGTATAGCTGTACCAGTTCTTGTTGAAGAAAAGTATCTTTCCTTTCGGTGAGGCCGTCCAGGCCATGTGCGGCAGCGTCTCCAGCAGGTGATGGAAGCGGGCGTCGCTTTCTTTAAGTGCCTCTTGTGTGTCTCTATTCTGGGTGATGTCGATAATGGAGCCGGTGGTGCGGACAGGCGTACCTGCAGCATCGTATGTGGTATAGCCCTGGTCCAGGATATAGGCGTAGGTGCCATCCGCTTTCCTGAAACGGTACTCGCCCGACCAGGCATTCTGCTTGTTGGTCAGTGCCTTCTGTATACTGCGCTGTACCTCTTCAAAATCATCCGGATGTACCCGTGAATCCCAGGACGCTCCACTTATCCCCATTTCCTCAGGTGTGTAGCCAAATATTTCCTGAAGCCCTTCGCCCCAGTGCATGCGGTCGTTTACGATGTCGTATTCCCAGGCAATGGCTTTGGTGGCATGGCTGATCAGGTTCAGTTGCTCCTGACTTTGCTGGTGCAGGCGCTCAAACAGTATCTTATCGGTTACATCACTTACCTCGTGTATAAGGTACTGTACTTCTCCGGCATCGTTCAGTACAGGTACGCTGGTCGCACTCCAGTAGCGCTCCTCATACCCTGACTCAGTCTGCATGTCGTAGCGGAGCGTGGCATTGTGAAAACTTTCCTTATGCATCAGGGCATGCTGTAGGCACTGTAGTACAGACTCCTTAAACTCAGGATGTTTAGGATTGTTTGGGAACAGATCAAACAGAGGCTGGCCTAAGACCTGCTCGCGTGCCATCTGTAATAGCTTCAGCAATGAATCAGTAGCCTCAACAATAATAAGATCAGGAGTCAAGACAGCATATAACCTCGGCAGTGCCCTGAAGATGGGCTCTAGCATGGGTGGAGATGTCGCGGTTTTAGGAAGCACAGTAAAATGTCTTAAGTTCTGTTTTCATAGTGTAGAGGCACTAAAATAGCAAAATTCAGCTGAATTGTTGCCTTAAATACGGTGCTCCCTGAAAATATAACGTGGCTACACATGCCATGGTATCGTCGTGGCATGTGCAGCCGGGATGATTTAATTTATCCTTAAGGGTCTACTGTGAATACGTTTACCCCTGCACAGTAGCCTTTACGTCGAGACTGTCAAACACTTCGCGTGCATCGGCGATGCTCTGGATGTCTTCCACGATCACGATCAGTTTGTCCTTGGCCTCTTTCAGGCGGGAGCGGCGTGAATGCTGCTGCACGTATTTGAGAATATTGCCGAAGGTCTCGGACTGGAAGTAGGCATCGTTGTTCTCGCTCGGCAGGTAGCCTTTCATCACTTCTTTTTTGATGGTGAGCTTTTCGAAACCCAGCTGCTGGGCCTGCCAGCGAAGCTTCACGATCTCGATCAGTTTCTGTACCTCCTGCGGCAGCGGGCCAAAACGGTCCACGATACTGGCCTGTAATTTCTCCAGGTCCTGCAGGTCTTTGGTGCTGTCGAGTTTGCTGTACAGGTTGAGGCGCTCCGAGATGTTACCCACATACCAATCCGGTATCAGCACTTCCATGTCGGTCTCGATGTTGCAGTCACGCACGGGCTCCACAAACTCCGCCAGGTTGTCTTTCAGGAACAAATCGCGGAACTCGGTTTCCTTCAGTTCCTTGATGGCATCGTCGAGCACCTGGTGGTACATCTCGAAACCCAGGTCGTTGATGAAGCCGCTTTGCTCGCCACCCAGTAGGTTGCCTGCCCCCCGTATGTCGAGGTCGCGCATGGCGATCTTAAAGCCCTCACCCAGGTCAGAGAACTCCTCGAGCACGCTCAAACGCTTGCGGGCATCGGTTGGCAGACCAGCTACGGGCGGTGTGAGCAGGTAGCAATAGGCTTTCTTGTTGGAGCGGCCCACACGGCCCCGCATCTGGTGCAGGTCCGACAGACCGAACATGTGCGCCCGGTTGATGATGATGGTATTGGCGTTCGGTATGTCCAGGCCCGATTCGATGATGTTGGTCGACACGAGCACGTCGTACTCGCCGTCCACGAACTTCATCATGCGCTTTTCCAGCGTCTCGCCGTCCATCTGCCCGTGGGCGAAAGTGATGCGGGCATCCGGCACCAGCTTCAGGATCATGTTGGCGATCTCCTCGATATCCTTTACGCGGTTGTGCACAAAAAACACTTGACCGCCGCGCTTCAACTCGGTGGCCACAGCGTCCCGGATCAGAATTTCATCAAATACATGCAGCTCCGTTTTTACCGGCTGACGGTTGGGCGGCGGCGTGGCGATCACGCTCAGGTCGCGGGCTCCCATGAGTGAAAAGTGCAGCGTACGCGGTATAGGCGTGGCCGTGAGCGTGAGTGTGTCCACATTAAAGCGCATCTCCTTGAGCTTCTCTTTGGTCTTTACCCCGAATTTTTGCTCTTCGTCAATCACAAGCAAGCCGAGGTCTTTGAACTTCACGTCTTTGCTGACAATGCGGTGCGTCCCGATCAGAATATCGACTTTGCCCTCGGCTACACGCTGCAAGGTGTTCTTGATATCCTTGGTCGTTTTGAAGCGGTTGATGTAGTCTACCGTCACCGGGAACTGCTCGAGTCGGTCGCGGAAAGTTTTGAAGTGCTGCATGGCCAGTACCGTGGTAGGCACGAGCACGGCTACCTGCTTGCCGTCGCAGGCTGCTTTGAAGGCGGCACGTATGGCCACCTCGGTTTTGCCGAAGCCCACATCACCGCATACGAGGCGGTCCATCGGGTGCGGTTGTTCCATATCGGCTTTCACGTCTTCGGTGGCCTTGCCCTGGTCGGGGGTGTCTTCATAAATAAACGACGACTCCAGCTCGGCCTGCAGAAAGCCGTCGCGGGTATAGGCGTAGCCCGGTGCGGCTTTGCGCTTGGCGTATAGCTGTATGAGCTCGGCGGCAATATCCTTTACCTTGCTCTTTACTTTCTTCTTCTTGTTCTCCCACTCCGGCGAACCCAGCTTGCTCATGGTCGGCGGGCCGCCCTCTTTGCCGCTATACTTTGAGATCTTGTGCAGTGAGTGAATAGAGACATAGAGCAGATCGTCGTCGCGGTATACCAGTCGGATGGCTTCCTGTAGACGGCCGCCTACTTCCACTTTCTCCAGTCCGGCAAAGCGGCCCACGCCGTAGTCCATGTGCGTGATGTAATCGCCGGGCTGCAGGGTACGCAGCTCTTTGAGCGTCATTGCTTTGGACTTGGAGCGGCCCTCTTTGGCTTTGTGCTGGTAGAAGCGGTCGAAGAGCTGGTGATCGGTATAGCAGGTGATCTTGAGCTGCTCGTCTATGAAGCCTTCCCGCAATGAAATGCCCAGGTGCTGGAAACGCATGTCGTGGTCCAGCTCGTCGAAGATGGTGGTGAGGCGGTTGATCTGGCGTGGCGAATCGGTGGCGATGACGTTGACAAAGCCCTTGCTCTGCTGCTCGTGCAGGTCTTTTACCAGCCGGTTGAAATCTTTGTTGAACGAAGGCTGCGGCTTGGACTGGAATTGCAGCACCTCGGTGTCTTTGTAATTGAAGCGCTTGCCAAACTCCACGATGCTGAACTTCTCGAGCAGCTTCTTGAACTGCTTCTGCGTCTGAAACAGCTGCTCCGGGTCCGACACGATCTGAGTGCCGCCGCTGCCTGCCATCAGCTTCTCAAAGGCCTGTGCTGCCTTGTCGAAATACTCATCGATCACGTCCAGCGTCTGGCGCACATCCTTAAACCAAATGGCCGTGTTCTTCGGTAGGAAGTCTAGGAAAGCCTCACGGGTTTCCTGCAGGAGTTTGGTCTGTACGTTGGGTATGATCGAGATGCTTTTCTTCGTCTCCACCGACAGCTGCGTGTCGGGGTCGAAAGAGCGGATACTCTCGATCTCGTCGCCGAAAAGCTCGATGCGGTAGGGCAGGTCGTTGGCGTAAGAGAACACGTCCACAATGCCGCCGCGCACGGCGTACTGGCCCGCTTCGTACACAAACTCCGTCCGCTCGAAGCCATACTCGGCCAGCATCTCGCTCAGGAAATTCACATCCAGCTTTTCGCCTACCTTCGCGCCCAGCGTGTTCTCCACCAGCGACTTTTTGTTGATCACCTTTTCGGTGAGTGCCTCGGGGTAGGTCACGATCAGCTCGCCTTTGTCGGATTTGGTGTTGAGGCGGTTGAGCACCTCGGCCCGCATCAGGATATTGGCGTTCTCTGTATCGTCGAAACTGTAGGGCCGCTTGTAGGACGTCGGGAACAGCATCACCTCCTTCTCGTCGCCAAGCAGGTTTTTGAGATCGGTATAGAAATAAGCCGCCTCCTCTTTGTCGTGCAAAACGAAGAGTTGGTGCTGCGGGTGCAAGGTATAGACGGCCGAGGCCATCACGGCATCTAAGCTGCCCGCCATGCCCTTGAGCTGCAGACGGTAGGGTTTATCGGCTTTGAGTCGCTCGGCAATGGTCTGCACCACCCCGTCAAGTCGGTACAGCTCTAGAAAATCAGTTACTTTCATTCAGTTCAAAAAGTCACAAAACAGCAAAGGCAGAACACAGGACTTTTCGGGAGTCGTGTTCTGCTGGTTGTAGTTTACAAAGATACTACAAGATAATGTTTTATCAGAACTGGGAGAAGAGGGAGAAAGTTGCGGGGGAGGCATATAATCTACTAGCTAGGGCGAATTTGCAGCTCGAGCCTCAAAAACCGCTGATTAAAAAGCGTGAGTTGCGCGCGGGGTATGTACAAGTGTGTTTTGGGCAAGAACAGGTAGCGACTTGTAAAGCACTATTCAGGTGATTTCATTAATCTGTTGACAGTATAGCTGACTTTTTCTGTAGAAAAAGATACCTTGTATAGCGATGGAAACACCTCTACTCCGCTACAGACTGACTGACCCGATTGGCGTCACAACGGAGGTATACGCTTTTGTGATTATTGTTGGCGGCGTCTGGCTGTTTATGACTTATCCCGTGGTTGGTGTCATCATGGTCTTGTTCGGGATTTTTCCATTGGTGCAGTATAAATGCCTCGAAATTGACCTGTACAGCGGTACTTACTGTATGGGCTTGAATATTTTAGGCTATACTGTTGGCACCAGAGAACCATACCCCGGCACAAAGTGCATCTTCCTCAAGAAGAACAGAACCATCGCCTCTAACTCCCGCCGGTCCTGGCGGCCCATCGCTTCCACTTCGTTTGATAGTTTTCTTTGGTTGGAGGATGGTACTAAAATTCTGCTGTCGTGTGACGGTACCAAACAAAACGCTATGGCACGAGTACAGCCTCTAGCCCAGGAACTGCAGACAGAAATCAGGGATCTGACAGCACCGCTTTCCCATATATAGCCTCCGCTCTTTCTGGTTTTCAAATACAAAAGAGCTAATGGGAATGAAGCAAGTTGTTTGACTCCTCAAGGTCTTCCCTCTCTCCTTTAAGAACTCCTAACTCAAGTGCAATTGATCAGATCAACCTTTTTGAGTAGAGTATGATTTTATCCTATTTTAAATTCGTATAGCCATACTTGTGGCGTTGCGTATAATGGAGTGAGCCATACCTGTAGGATAGTCAGAAGAGGCTTGTAGTCGGATGCGATGGATGTGATCAAACGAAATAATATCAATATCTCCGGAAAAGGGGAGAAGCCGCTTGTGTTCGGCCATGGTTTTGGTTGTGATCAGAATATGTGGCGTTTTGTGACACCGGCTTTTCAGCAGCATTACAAAATCGTGCTGTTCGACCACGTAGGTGCCGGTAACTCCGATCTCGCTGCATACGATACCGTGAAGTATAACACCCTGCATGGGTATGCGACCGACATCCTGGAAATAATCGATACCCTTGATCTGCAGGATGTGATCTTTGTAGGGCACTCGGTGAGTGCCATGATGGGGGTGCTCAGCGCGATCAAAACACCAGCCCTGTTTAGCAAACTCATCCTGATCGGTCCTTCGCCCTGCTACATCAACGATAAGAACTACATTGGTGGGTTCGACCGGGCCGACATCCTGTCGATGTTGGCTTACATGGAGCACGACTATACGCTTTGGGCCGACACATTTGCTCCCCTGATCATGGGAAACCCGGATAAGCCTTCGTTGGGGGAAGAATTAATAGAGAGTTTCTGCAACACCGACCCCGATATTGCCAGGCACTTCGCCCACGTCACCTTCCTGTCGGACAATCGGCAGGACTTGCCAAAGCTCCAGACTGAGGCGCTGATCATGCAGTGTGCCGATGATATCATCGCGCCGGAGGAAGTTGGCAACTACGTGCATAAAGCCATCAAAAACTCTACGCTGGTGCACCTGAAAGCGACGGGGCACTGCCCGAATCTGAGTGCCCCATTAGAAGTGATCGACACCATGGAAAACTACCTGCAGGTATAGTGTGCTCCAGGACCAAGATTAGCAGCAGGAATTCATAGAAGTATAGGTGGAATTATATATATTTAGACTGCAATTAGTGCAACAGTAGCTCTATCTTTACTCCATGCTTCAATCCTTTACCCTCCAATTAAGACAAACCGCCACTGACCTGTGGCTTTTCCTCAAAAACCCAAAAGATCAGCCTGCCGCTACAAGCAGCCTCTCTTTCAAAATTCGCATCCTGCTGTATGTGCTCTTAATTGATCTGCTGCTCTCGTTCGCGATTATAGGTGTGATTCAACTGGTTAGCCTGTTGGGATGGCATACTGGCAACACCCACGCTGTGCTCGAATTGATGCGGTCCTTCCCGGTCTGGGCCTTTTTGCTTTTGGGCGTGTTGGTAGTGCCATTTCTGGAGGAGTTGGTTTTCCGCTACGGATTGCGGTTTAAGAGTGGCTACATCACGCTACTCGTATTGGCGGCTTCTATTGCACTAGGTGCAGTGGCTTACTCGCTGTTTCCTTTGGAAGGAGCTATCGGCACCTGGATTATTTTAGGTATGGCATTGGTGCTTTATGCCCTGAACGGAGAGACGATAACGCGTTTCTGGGAGAAGATGTGGAGCAAGATATACGGCGCCTTCTTTTACTTCATGGCCTTTGCTTTTGGCCTCATTCACATCACCAATTTTACCGACTTCGACTACGCTTCAGTAGCTGTTTGGCTTATCCCGATTCTGATAGCTCCTCAGATCGTGGGAGGCATGCTAATGGGGTACATGCGCGTGAAGCACGGCTTCCGCTGGGGTTTTTACCTGCACGCAAGTCACAATGCGTTGTTTTTCGGCCTGGCGCTGGCATCGTTGGGAACCCTGGAAGAGAAACTGAACATCCGGAACGAAAACTATACCATGCAGGTAGGGGAGTACTTGCTCCACGACCAAACCGCCATCGCTTCTAAATTCATTGGCCCGGACTCGATCGGGTTTGAAAACCAAAAGCTGCACGATGTTATTTTGGCGTTGTTGGATAAGGAAGAATCACGTGTAAAGCTCGACAAAACCAGGCACCAGTACACGGCCATTGACCTGAAGTTTAAAGCGAACAAACTTGCTAAGGATGCGAAGCAAAACAAACAGCTGGTGCTGGAGCAACTGCAGCAAGTCTATAAATTTGATGTCACGTATCGCTCTGAAGAAACGGATGACTGGGATGTGGCGATTGCCGATGCTGATCTGCTGGTGACCCATTCTGTGGCCGACCTAGGCCGGTCTATCGTTCAGTATAACGAGGAAGATATCACATTCGAGAACGTAACGCTTGGAGAATTGGTAGGCGCTGTCGAGAAAAACTTTCAGGTGGGTATAATTGCCAAGAGAGAGCTGCTGGAATCAGGGAAATATAACTTCAAATTGACCAAAAACGATTTCGAGCAGGCAAGAGAAGACCTGAAAACGAAGTACGGTATCCTGCTGCAGTCAAGGATGGAGCTGGCTGATCTGGCGGTGGTTTCTTTTAAGTAGGCTTGCTTGAGGGGCTGAAATGGATGCGCGCAGGTATAGCAACCTGCCTCGAGCGCAGGTTGCACTGCGAGGTAATGGTGTCCAAGACTTACTTCAAAATCACTTTAATCTGCACCGGGTCCTGCAGCACGCGCAGGTGCTGCCTCAGCTGTTCCAGTTCGTAGGTTAGGCCTTCCTTCGCCTGCTTAAACTTCTGGTTCATTTGTTTTTGGCTGCCGCAGAAGCGCTCGTAGAAGGCGGCGTTGGGGCCAAATATGAAACCGTTGAGATCTGTCTGTAGCTCGCTTACCTGATCATCCAAAAGCCTGATATAGTAAGCTAGTTGTTCGTCGGGAAGTTTGTCCAATGCCTGGCCTTGCTCTTGCAGGAACTCCATCTGCAGGCGCAGCAGCTCAAAAAAGTCGTCGTGGTGGTAGGCTTGCGTCACGCGCTTCATCGCCTCTTCCTTCCACGCCCGCTTGGTTTCGTCCTGCTCTTTGTCGGGGTGCAGCTGTTTGGCCAGGTCGGTGTACACGCGGCGGCTGGCCTTGCTGATGTTGCTGAGTTCGGCTTTCGCCTTTGCCTCCTTCTCCTGCTGGGCTTTGGTCTTGCGGCCTTTCTGACGGTCTTGCCTGGCCCGTTCCCGTTCTTCCTCTTCTCGGTCCAACTGGGCCTGCAGGCGCTCAAACTCATCGAGTTCATCCAAGTTGTCAGGTATAGCTTCTTCCTCGTCTGCTATACCTTGCTCCGTGAAATTTTCCTCCTCATCCAGGTAGGCATCAAGCTCGGCATACGGCACCTCGGCATATCGATCGTGGAGGGCGATCAGGTCTTCGCGCTCATAGTTCTGGATCAGATCCAGGCTGATGCTGGCAATCAGTTGGGCCAGCTTTTCTTTTTCACGGAAACTGAACAGCGGCAGGGCAAAGGCATCGTCCAGCAGATGAACCAAGGCCACGCGCTGTGCCACTTGCTGCATGATAATAGGGCGCAGCTCCTTCTCGATGCGCTTCTGAGCGAGGTCCATGCTGTCGCGCCGTGTGGCCAGCTCCTGCTTCAGCTGCTCTATCTGCGCCACTTTCCTGTTGAATTCCTGCTGCAGTTGGCTCAGCCTGCGGTGGTCCGGAGAGGCGATCTGTGGCGTGAGCGATGGAACAGGTTTGTCGGACTTAAAAGCAGGCATAAGCAGGTAGCAGGTATGAAAAAGAGGTATAGCGCCTGCAATTTACGGATAAGCCGGCGCTATACCTTACTGCTGCGCGTCGAAAGGTATAAAGCGGTTGTTCTGTAGCAGGTATAGCGTGGTGCGATTGCCATCCAGCACGGATACGCCGTCGGTTTTGAGATTGGTGAACTGCTGCTGGCGTGGGTTGCGCACGAGCGAATCCTGCGGGGCTAGTTTAAGCTGAAGGTTGCTATACCTGCGGTCGTTCAGCAGCTGCGACGGATAAGCCGCCACTTTCATTTCACGGGCTTGCGGGGTGCCGTAATCCAGGAAAGCCAGGATGTGGATGGAGTCATTCTGCAGCACCTGCACGGCATAGTCGGGGGTACGGTTGCCGTTGAGATTGCCGCGCAGGTATACCGGGTTGTCAACCTGCTGCGTGCGGTTCGACATGGTTTGGTCAGTGAGGACGGCCACCTCTGCCTGCGGCTGGCGCTGTTGCAACAGAGTGGTCAACGTGTCAGGAAGCGGGTGCAGGATGGCGCCCTCGTCGGCGGCGCGGGCCACACTGTCGATGGAGGCTTTGGTGTCGGAGTCGACCTGGTTTTCGATCAGGTCGTCGTCGGCGGCGCGGTTGTAGTTGCCGTCGGCAGAGTTGGAGCCGCAGGAGGCCAGGGCCAGCAGACCGGTGATGGCTAATAGGTATCGTTTCATAGGTATAAGCTTCAGTTTTAAATTGTTGCTTTGCATACCTGAGCTGCAGGTATAAAGTTGCAGTACATCGCATTGCGGCGGGTATAGGTAGAGGCGGGGTTGTTAAGTTCTGTGGGGAACTCTACCTTCAAAGGCCGGGCCGTTTCATTCTAAAAGAATGCTCTTAAAACTTATTGTCATTCTGTAAAGAAACTTGGTTGAAGGGAGGTGAAGCTTATACTACTTGTTACCAAGATCCTTCCAGGATGACAAAAAAAGAGAATGAAACCGCCCCGTCCTCAAGGGGAGAATTCGTTAGAACTTAACGACCCTAGGTATAAGCGCAATGAATTTTCCAGGAAGACAAGTTAGTGCTTTAAGCACTCGTAGTGAGTCGGTTGCAGGAAAGGACTGTAGCTATAGCAGCAAGCTCAAGTTGCTGCAATGTCCTCAAAGTTCCACCAAGACTTTCACAGGTCTGGGAGCCTGTCCCGAACTTGGTTCTGGGACACTTACAGGTATAGCGCTTGTCTACCGGATCAGCTCTACCTTGCGCTCGCCGATCTGCTGGCGCCACATGGCGTAGTACAGGCCTTTTTGCTCTACCAGTTCGGCATGGTTGCCCTGCTCCACTATCTTGCCTTTCTCCAGCACATAGATGGTGTCGGCGTGCATGATGGTACTGAGGCGGTGGGCGATGAGGATGGTGATCTGTTCGCGCAGGGCCGATATCTCTTTTACGGTGGCCGTAATTTCCTCTTCGGTGAGCGAGTCGAGGGCCGAGGTGGCTTCGTCGAAAATGAGCAGGCGCGGGTTGCGGATCAGGGCGCGGGCAATGGAGAGGCGCTGCTTCTCGCCACCCGACATCTTCAGGCCGCCTTCCCCGATCTGGGTGTGTATACCGTGCTCGGAGCGGGTGAGCAGGTGGGTGGCCGAGGCCTTTTCCATCGCCCGGATCACCTCCTCGTCCGTAGCGTCCGGCTTCACATACTGCAGGTTCTCCTTGATGGTGCCCGAAAACAGGTTTGTCTCCTGCGTCACAAAGCCCAACTGCCGGCGCGCCTCGTTCAGCCAGATTTCCTTTACGGGCGTGCCATTGTAGTAGATCTCACCGGTGGCTGGCAGGTATAGCCCGACCAGCAGCTTCACCAAGGTAGATTTCCCTGAGCCGGAAGGACCCACAAACGCAACGGTGTCGCCTGTATTGGCTTCAAAGGAAATGCCGTCAACGGAATTCAGCGGAGCACCTTTGTGCCGGAAGACCACGTTTTCGAACCGCAATTGCTGCAGCGGCCCCACGTCAACCGCCGACTCGGGCCGGGTTTCCACAGGCTTGTTCATCAGCTCGTCGAAGTTGTGGAGCGAGGCCTCGGCTTCGCGGTAGGTCAGGATGATGGTGCCCATTTCCTGTAGCGGGCCGAAGATGCTGACCGAAATAAACTGCATCGAGATCAGTTCGCCGGTGGTGAGCACATCCCGGAAAATAAGCCAGAGCAGCGTGAACAAAATGGACTGCCGGAGCAGATTGAGGGCCGTGCCCTGCAGAAAAGAGAGCGTGCGCACCCGCTTGACCTTGGCCATCTCCAGCGCGAAAATCCGCTCGGTGTGCTCGCGCAAACGACGTATTTCGGGGTAGGTTAGGCCCAGGCTCTTCACCAGCTCAATGTTGCGCAGCGATTCCGTGATCACGCCCGACATCTTGTTCGTGGCCCGGTTGATGGACCGTTGCATGGTCTTGATCTTGGCGCTCAGGATACTGGTCAAGCCCCCGAGCACCACCATCCCGATCAGGAAGATCGGCACCAGCGCCCAGTGCTTGGTGATGGCATACCATACCAGGAACCCCACGCCCACCAAAGACGAAAACAGGATGTTGATAAAGGAGTTGATGAAGCGCTCCGTGTCGCGGCGCACCCGCTGCAGGATGGAAAGCGTTTCGCCGCTGTTCTGGTCGGCGTATTCCTGGTAAGAGAGTTTGAGCGTCTGTTTGAGGCCGTCGTTGAAGATCTGCACCCCGAATTTCTGCACCACCAGGTTGGTGAAATACTCCTGAAAAGCCTTTGCCAAACGCGAGAGCAGCGCCACCGCTACGGCCAGCAGCATCAGCCAGAGTGCACCTTTCACCCGTTCCTCGCTCGACATGGTAAATGGCGGCGTAGCGTACTGGTCGATGATCTTACCGAAAATGATCGGGTCGACCAGCGCCAGCACCTGACTGATGCCGGCCAGAAATAATGAAAGTATAACCAGCCCACGGTGAGGCTGCAGGTAGTTCCAGAGTACGCGCATGCAAGATGAAGTGAGTTAGAGTTATCTTCCTACGGGCGTACCCAGTGCAGGTATACAGACCGCTTCTCCTGTGCTGGAGACAGCATGCAATAAGTAGGCGGCGTAGGAGGAAGGTTTAGGCCATAAAAATGCCCGAAGCGTGGCCCCGGGCATTCCGTGTAGTATTTAGAAGGCAAGCGGTTAGTCCCAGTAGGCTGGGTCAGTTACCTCTTTTCCGTCTTTCGACATCACAATCTTTTTATCCTTGCCTTTCTGGTCGAGCTCCAGTTGATAATAGGTGTTACCATCTTTCTCCACCTGCTCTATGTCATCCACGCGCATGCCTTTGTAGTTCTGGCTGATGGCAGTTTGTATAGCCTGTGGCAGGTCTTTCTCCATCAAATCGTGTCTGGTCATCAGTATTTTGCCGGATGGGTCAATCATGACGGCGTGATCGATGCGGTTCACATCAAAATCAGCCTCGTAGTTCTCTCCATGCTTTTCCCAGTCCAGGTCGGTGGCGTTGGCATACTTTTGCATCAGAGCGCTTTTCACTGCTTCCGGAACATCTTTCTCGGCTACGTCCTGCGCCTGCACTGCTACAACTGAGCCTATTACGAAGGCAAATCCAACTAGTATCTTTTTCATAAATCTAGATTTTAAGTGTTTGAAATTGATATGATACAAGTATACGGTGCAATTCTGAAGCAAGTCTGAAGTTTGAAAATTGTTGATAGTAACATAGTTGTGTTCTAGGAGTCGCCGCTGTTTTCGGGACTGGTTTGTGCAGGAGTACCATCGGAGTTGATGAACTGTACCTGCTGGCGTGGGTATACCGGTATTATTTTATTTATATATTCGGGTTTGTTCAACTCCATGGTGAGGCGCAGCGTGAGCTCACTCTTCCACTTGCGCCGCTCGCGGGCCCCCACGAGGTAGCGGATGGTGATGTTGGTCCAGGAATCGTCCATGGAAATAAATACCTGGGGCTTGTCCGGCACCGTATCGTCCAGGCCGGCCTGTTGCAGTAGCTGGGCGTAAGCGGTGGCCGGTCCTTTCATGTAATCGCCCAGGAGCCCCAGCGCCACACTTTCGACCACCTGCATGGTAAGCTGCATATCCGACTCGTTGGCCACGCCCACATCCAATTCGTCCCATACATAGGGGAAATCGGCGGTCAGGTTGATCACGGAGCCCGTCAGGACTTCGTTGTTGGGGAACGTGACCAGTCGGCCGGTGGGCTGCTCGGCCCGCACAAAGCCCGGCTGGTAAGGCGCCCCAATCTCCCAAACCGTGGTGGTCAGAAAGTCGATGCGGTAGACGTCGCCGAACACCTCGCCAACCTGGATGCGGTCGCCCACCCTGTAGTAGCCCTGGTAAGAATTCATGAGCCAGCCGGTAAAACTTTCGATGGGTGTCTGCAACGACCACGACAGGGCCAGCCCGACCAGTCCCAAGGAGCCGACCAGCGCGCGGATATCGCCTGCCACCACACTCACTGCCACGCCAACGGCCAGCAACCACACGGCAATGGAAACCAGGGAGATAACGGCGCTGGCGCTTTGCCACTTGCCGATGGTGCGGTGCAGGATGGCTCGTAGCACGCGAACGGTCAGCCAGGCTAGAACGAGGGTGATGAAGGCGATGATTATTTTAGGCAGGTTGAAAATGAAGCCTTCCCAAAGCCCCTGCAGCGCCCCGATTGCCTCATCAGTCGCCTCTTTGGAGCCTTTCTTCTTAACTACCGCCTCCTCTGTAACGGTGCCGCCAGACGCAGGGTCCTGCACTGCTACCTCTTCCACTACTGCAACCGTGTCGTACATGTCTTGCGTCAGGCCGGCCTCGCTTGGGGCAAACATGATCAGGATCAGACCCGTAATGGCGACAGCCAAAATGGAGGCTTGCCGAAAGTTGCGCAGTCGGTTCCGGGCTCCTTTCACGGCTGAACCACGGGCGCGTTTTCTGCTCCGAAGTTTGGTGCGAAGTTTTCTGGGTGAGGCAGTAGTGGTATAGCGCTGCGGCTGGCTGGTGCTCTGCGTACCGGCGCCCGGTTTGGGGAGGCGTAAGTTTCGCTTAGAAATTCTTCTGTGTCGATCGTAAGAAGGCATAGGCTCCGCGGCTTTCTCTGTTTTGAGCAATTTTCCTTCTATACGGAAGAAAAGCCGGGGTGCTGCAACAACAGCCGCTTCCACATCCGGCTATACCTGTGCAAGATATTCATAGTCAAGACAATCAAACTTTTATGCGCCACGTTAGTTAGTAGGCAATGGATTCTTCCTTTGCGGATCTTACTACTATAACCAAAATAAAACCATTATGAGAAAAGCACGATTCATGTATTCGCTCGCCATGTTGTTTATGGGCATATTGATGTCCTCCACTGTATGGGCGCAGGACGCCAAGCCAAAAGCCAGTCCGCCGACTACGGCCACGGGCAAGATCGGGGACGCCATCATCACCATCAACTACAGCAGCCCGGCTGTGAAAGGCCGCACCATTTGGGGTGAACTGGTGCCTTATGGCGAGGTATGGCGTGCGGGCGCAAACGAGGCCACAACCGTTACCACCAGCAAGGACGTGATGGTGGAAGGCCAGAAATTGCCAGCCGGCACCTACAGCTTCTATGCCATACCTGGCGAAGAGGAGTGGACACTGATCTTCAACAAGACAGCCAAGCAGTGGGGCACGCAGTACGACGAGAAACAGGACGCGCTGCGCGTAAAAGCCAAGCCTCGCCAGGCAGCCTCCATGAGCGAGCGACTGGTGTATGATGTGACCAAAGATGGCATGGTGCTGCGCTGGGAGAACCTGGAAGTGCCGGTGAAAGTGCAGGCAGCCAAATAAGCTCAGTTAAAAAAAAACAAAAAGCCCTGCTGTGGTTTCAGGTATAGCCTGGAAGACAGCAGGGCTTTTTTGTGCCCGCCTGCAGGCAGCTATACCTTCTCCTGTTTCGTAGATTTCCAATTTCGAAGCTTGAAAGATGGTCAGCGAGTGTAGCAATATAAAACTATCCCCTTGAGGGGATTATAGGGGTGTGCATTTGCCAGAGTAAGCACTTAAAGCATATTGCCTGGAGCCTAACACCCCTATAGTCCCCTCAAGGGGACAATTCTTCTTTAGCAGCGCATATTCCAGAAATTTATGGGGCAGGATAAGAGTGTTATACCTGCGCGATGTGCCGTGGTAGGTCCTGGAGCCGGAACTTGCTGAGGAAATTTTGCGCGTCCGCTATTTCTGCGTTTTGCCAGCCGAGCAGCGCAGCTAGCTTTTGCCAGAGTTGCTGCGAGGTGAGTCCGGCCTTGCGCATTTCGGTAAGCGAGAGGGCGTTGTGCGATTTGGAGAGTTTGTTGCCTTCGCTCACGATAAGCGGGTGGTGCACAAAAGCTGCATCGGTGAAGGCGGTGGCGCCCGTGTGCTGTGCCAGAAAAAGCTGCGCCGCCGTGGAGAGCATCAGGTCCTCACCCCGCACGATCAGGTTCACGCCCATGGCCAGGTCATCCACGATCGAGGCGATCTGGTAGGCAGGTATACCATCTTTGCGGCGCACCACAAAGTCGGGCATTTCGAGGGCAAGCGCCACCGTACAGTGGCCCAGCAGCTGATCCTGAAAAGAGATGGTTGTACCCTCAGGTATACGCACGCGCCAGGCGGCGTTGGGTGTGTCGAGGGGCAACTGCTCATCGCGGCAGGTGAGCGGGTATAGCCCCTGAGGCGACAGGGCCGCTATCTGGCTGCGGGAGCAGGGGCAGGCGTACACCATACCTTGCTGCACCAGTTTGTCGAGTTGCGCCTGGTAAGCCGGAAGCCTTAAAAGCTGCGAGTAGTTCTCCTGAAAATCCTGTGGGTTGTGCGGCCCTTCGTCGTAGTCGAGGCCCATGAAATCGAGCGTGTCGAAGATGTCCTGCAGGTACTCGGGGCGGAAACGGGCATTGTCGAGATCATCGATGCGCAGCGCGATTATGCCTTGCTGCTTGCGGGCAAGCGCCCAGGTAATAGCAAACGACAGCGCATTGCCCAAGTGCAAATAGCCGCTGGGGGTCGGGGCGATGCGGGTTTTAATTTGCTGTTTCGTTTCCACAGGTATAGCGCTGGGTTTGATGAGGTCAAAGGTATAGCTGCTATTTCTTAAGTCAAATTAGAAACTGCTAAAATGCTTGAGGATAAGGTGGATGAATAACGGAATTTCGCTATGTTTGGTAATATGCGGAAAAGCGTATGTTTGGGATTTTGAAGTAGTTATGGGTTATTCAATCTACAGAATGAAAAGAATTATACTCTTTTTTTTATGTGTCAGTCTACTTGCGTGTAGCAGTAGCGATTCAACTGAAGCAGTAGATGATGAACTAATTGAGAATTCTATCTCTGAAGACACTTCAGCAAGTCGAATCCGACTATTTAAGTTGTTCCTGAAGAAGTTTAAGAATTTAAGTCTTCCAATCGAAATTAGATCTGATGGCTTTGCACGTCTAGACGTTACAGGATTAGAAAGGCTAAACGAGCAAAGCAATGATACATTGTTTGCTAAGGCTGATTACTTCAATGAAAGCTTTTGCTATGGTATGCTACCTGACACTACTTCGTTTTATACTTTAATTTTCTATCATCCGGCGGCAGAATATTATCCAGTTGTAGCGACTTATTCTAAGTCAGGGTTTCTGATTAATCAAGAGAATCTTTTCCATGGCGCTTGCGGCTCAGACTGTGGCTTGACTTCATGTTCTATGACAGCAATCATTGGTAAAGACTTCTCCGTGCTAAGTGTAGACAGCATATACTATGAATATGAATGTGATAGCACATATGCCCCAATTCCAAATACTGGTGAAATCATTGTGATTTCAAAAAATGGGAAAATAGATAAAAAGGGAGCAATCAGTATGTCTAAAGAAAAAGAGCAGAGAATAAAAATAAACCCATAACCACGCCTATAATTTAGCTTCGCCACATTTTGCCAAGTACATTAGGTGCAATTCCTGTAATATGAAGAGGTTGTTTTTTTCAATGTTATTAGTCTTTCTCTTGACCTCCAAGGGGTATGGTCAAGAGAAACAGCTCGAGATTGTGATCGGAAACGGAATATTAACAATAAATGGCTATCAACTTGTATCTGAGATAAGTGTTGATAAACTTGATGATTTGTTAAGTGAAAATGGAATAGTTGTAAAACATAAAAAGCAGAACTTTAAAGACAGACATCACGGCACAAGACATAAGATACCCAAGTATGTTGAGATAATCTATAACCAGAGCGGTTTGGTTTTTAAGGGGTCAGATGAAAGCAAAATATCCAAGCTCCAGGTTAATTTTCGTTCAAAGGATTTAACGGAAAAATATGTCACGGCTACTCTTGAGAAAGAGTACGAGCTAAGGAAAAATGATCCCGGCTTCAGTCTTACAAAAAACCAACATGCCCAGACCTTTAAAGACATATATATGAATACGTTTGGACCTTGGACGGAGCAAACATATTCAGGTAAGCTATTTTTCTTGGACCATAAAATTGTTGCGGACAGCTCTATGAACGACTTGACCGATGCAACTCTTAATCTTTATGAAAAAGCTTTTTTTGATAAAATTCTGTTCAACGAGAAGTTTAGCTGTATGATACCTGCCGCCGTAATTGTATTCGGGTTTTGCGAGTGCTCTTCAAACGGAACAAGGCTTATGCTTTTTGATGAGGGTATGAGACTTCATAGTATTAGATACAATTTTGGACAAAGATAAAAGCATCTAAAATCAATAGTGTATGGCACATGCCCTTCGGGACACGCGCCATACACTAGTTCGTTAGAGGAGTATACAAAAACATGAGCTAAATTGACAACTTTCAATCGACATATCACCAAATCAATTTCTACGACCATTAGTATCAAAGCACAACCAGAAATCATTTGGGACAATATCACCAATGTCAGAATTGAACAGTTTTCTGATCCATTCATTTTTAAACTTCTTGGTATCCCTCGACCATTACGAGCAGACTTATTGGCAGAAGGAAAAGGTGGTCGGCGAATAGCTTACTTTGACTCTGGCAAAAGGTTTGTGCAAGAAATAACGACTTGGAAACCATTGAAAGAATATTCGTTCAACTTTAATCCAGAAAAAGGATTTGTAGTGGGCTACTTTTTTGACATTTCACAGGGTATTTTTAGAGTCCCAAATGGCTCTTACTTCTTGACTAGAAAAGGGGAAATAACAACGCTTCAGCTTATGACATCCTATAGCCTGGATGGACGAGTATACTTATTATTTAATTACCCAGTAAGACTAATTTTGAAAGCTTTCCAGAATTATTTATTGACTTCAATTAAAAAAAACAGCGAATAAATGGAAAGCATAAAGTTTACAGCATCGATAGAGGTTAACTGTAACCCTGAAGTCGCTTTCGACTACACACAGGATTACAAGCAAAGGTTAAGTTGGGATACTTTTCTCAAAAAGGCCGATTTAATTGAAGGAGCTACAAAGGCAGAAAAAGGAGCAAAAGCATATTGTGTTGCTACAAATGGACTTGGCATGGTAACCGAGTATGTAACTTTCAATAGACCCAAGGCAACTGCAATCAAAATGACGAAAGGACCTTTTATGTTTAAATCATTCTTAGGTTCCTGGACATTTAGGGAGTTAAAACCCAACTCAACTGAAGTGATTTTTTTATATTCATTTAAGCTGCGTTTTCCATTCAATCTGCTCAAAGGATCAATAAAGAAAATTTTGGAGTCAAACGTCAAGCAAAGACTTATTGATCTTAAAACAAACATTGAATTAAAAGCACGACCCGCTAACAAGATGTAGAATGTATTTAAAATGCATTTTACACTATGCGGTAGCTTCATTGGAAACAACTTCCTCTTGTTCCTAGCAAAGCAATTCTAACTCCATACCTGAAGAAAAAGTACCCCAAAATGAACACCCTACACCAATGCATCTTCCAATACCACCCTATTTCTATACCAGCATGGGAGGCGCTTTCCAAGGCGTTAACGCGGGTGGAGTTGCCCAAAAATGCCTTTTTGGTACGGGAGGGAATGGTGTGCAATAAGCTGTATTTCCTGGAGCAAGGTTGTTTGCGCGGATACTACAACAACCTGGATGGCAAGGAAGTGACGTACTGGTTTGGCTTTGAAAACAATTTCATTACCTCTTTTTACAGCTTCATTTCCCGAAAGCCGGGTATAGAAAACATCCAAACCCTGGAAGACTCCACCTTGTGGGGAATTAGCTCTGAAGCCCTACACCAGCTGTTTGATCAGCACCATGACCTGGAGCGCCTGGTTCGGATCATCAACGAGCAGTACTACATCCGGCTGGAAGAGCGGTTGATGGCTATGCAGTTCAAAACGGCCCGGGAACGGTATGAACAGCTACTGGAAACCTCACCGCATATTCTGCAGCGAATCCCGCTTGGGCAAATTGCCTCGTACCTGGGCATTAGCCAGGAAACGCTGAGCAGGATCCGAAGCCAGGTTTGATGGTTTCCTTTTTTGACAATTGTCAAAAGAAAGCTTTAGGGGCTGCTATACCTTTGATTCATCACTTAACGAAAGAAAACATGAATCAGAAACCATCCAACGCATTTGTAGCAGCCTCCTGGGCGACCTTACTGACCGGTATCACCGCCTACCTCATCGGCCTCTGGAATGCCGACATGCTGCTGAACGAAAAGGGCTATTATTTTGCCATACTTATGTTTGGTTTATTCTCCGCCATCTCGCTCCAAAAAAGCGTGCGCGACCAACTGGAGGGTATACCGGTGACCAACATCTATTATGGACTTAGCTGGTTTTCTACCATTCTGGCGATCGTGCTGCTGACCGTGGGGCTTTGGAATGCGGATCTGCTCCTGAGCGAAAAAGGCTTCTATGGCATGTCGTTTTTACTAAGCCTTTTCGCTGCCATTGCGGTGCAGAAAAATACCCGTGACAGTTTAAGCAGGGAAATGCCTTCAAAGCAAGAAGGGGAGCTATATTATTAAAAGTCACTGTGCAGCAGACTCAAAACATATCAGCTTGCATTTTGAAATGACAGCATCTTTTCAATTGATTCTATGAAACCACACCTCACCCGCGAAATCATCTACAGCATCGCCCGGCACAGCAACTGGCGCGAGGCAGGTATAGCCGCCTGGCTTCGCAAAGAGCAGGTATACGCCGGGCCGCAGGACTGGATCAAGTTTGTCCGGCTGTTCTTGCTGGGGCTCGGAGGCAGCTTTCTCATCTCGGGCATTATCTTCTTCTTCGCCTACAACTGGGTTGATATGCACAAGTTTGTGAAGCTGGGCCTGATCGAGTTGCTGATACTGGCCGTTACGTTTGCGGCGGTGTTCACCAAACTCAGCGGCACGGTGAAAAATGTGCTGCTCACGGCCAGCACCATGTTGGTGGGCGTGCTCTTCGCCGTGTTCGGGCAAATCTACCAGACCGGCGCCAATGCCTACGACTTCTTTCTGGGCTGGACGATGTGTGTGGTGCTGTGGGTGGTTGTGGCCAGGTTTCAGCCGCTGTGGTTCATCTTCCTCGTGCTGCTCAACACCACCTTCGTGCTCTATACCCAGCAGGTGGCCACACACTGGTCCTTTGCCGTGGTAATGGATGTGCTGTTCATCATCAACGCAGCGGCCGTTGTCATCTGGGAAGTGCTAGCCGCAAAAGGCCGTGTAGGTATACAGCACCGCTGGTTTCCGAGGCTGGTGGGGCTGGCGGCGATCACCGTCATCACTGTCAGCATGATCTCAGCACTGTTTGCAGGTATACGCGAAGATTACGGACTGGCTTATGTGCTCGGCGTGGCTATGTATGGCGTAGGGATCGCCTATGGCCTGAAGGTGCGCGATATCTTTTACCTGACGGCCGTTCCTTTCAGTGGCATCGCGGTGGTGACAGCCATCCTGGTGCGGATCGGGGAGGACGTGCCGGAGATTATGCTGTTGCTGGCCACGCTTTTTGTGGTGGGCAGCATTACGTTGCTGATTCAGTATTTGGGAAAACTTAACCGACAGTGGCATGGCCGATAAAGAATATCCGCAACTCGAAACCCTGCTGCAGGAAATTGCACAGGAGCAACCCGACTTCAGCTATGATGGTGCTGCCATCACATCAGAAGCAGCCCAATCCACTTCGCTGCTGAAACGCTGGCCTGTGAAGGTGCTGACGATTCTGGGTGGTTTGCTGGCGATGGGTACCTTGATGGGGGCTATTGCGAGCACGCAGCTACTCCAATCAGGGATAGCGATGCTGGTTTTTGGTTTGATTTTCCTGGTCGGGGCGGAAGTGATGATTCGTAGCAATAAGGATACGACCGCTGACGCGCTGGGTATTTCTATGAACATCACAAGCTACGTGATGCTGGCCTTCGGTGCCGGCCAACTGACGGATAGCGCCTCGGCCGCAGCCATTACTTTAGGTATAGCGTCAGCGCTGGTGCTGGTTTTCTCAAGGAGTGCCGTTTGTGTGTTCATCTCCGTGCTGGTGCTTAACGGCAGTCTGCTCAGTTTGATCTTCATCCACAAGGTATATAACCTCTCGCATGCCCTGATCATGGTGCTGGCAGGTATACTTACCTTCATTAGTCTGTACGAAGCGAAACTGCTGGCCCTGTCACGGCGGTTTGCGCTGGTTTTCGGGCCGGTGCGCATGGGGCTGATCTTCTCCCTGATCATCGCGCTGGTGCTGTTTGTGCACCAGAAACTGCTCTCCTCCAGCATCACTCATTTCTGGCTGTCGGGTTTGTTTTTGATTGCCTGTCTGCTGCTGTTGCTACACCGTGTGCTGCGCGAAAGCGGGGTGAAGGAGCAGAAGACGCTGGCCATTTTCTATACCTGCTGCGCGGTGGTGTTGCTGCCGACTGTGCTGGCTCCCTCGGTGCCGGGGGCTTTGCTGGTGGTGCTTTCGAGCTTTTACATCGGTCACAGACCCGGATTTTGGGTGGGGCTGCTGGCGCTGGCTTATTTCCTGGTGCTCTACTACTACGACCTGAACATGACGCTCCTGGCCAAATCCGGGGTGTTGGTGCTCACGGGCAGCCTTTTCCTCGCTGGCCTATACCTGTTAAACCGATACTTAAGAAGCCATGAAGCGTAACCTCAAAAGTATCATCGTGCTGGTCAACCTGGTGGCGGTGCTGGCCTTTTTCAATCTTTCGGTGGTGGAGAAGGAAGAGATTTTGAAAGATGGCCAACTGGTGCTGCTCAGCCTCGCCCCGGTAGACCCGCGCTCCCTCATGCAGGGCGATTACATGGTGCTCAGCTATGCCATCAGCCAGACGCAGGAACTGGAAAAACTCCCCAGTCGCGGGTATGCCGTTGTGCAGCTGGACTCCCAAAACGTGGCGCAGCTGGTACGTTACCAACCAGAAAAAGAACCGCTGCACCCCGGCGAAGTCCTGCTCAGGTATAGCAAAGGCGGCTGGTCGCTCAACCTGGGGGCGGAGTCTTACTTTTTTGAGGAAGGACAGGCCAAAACGTTTGAAAAAGTGCAGTATGGCGGGCTCAGAGTGGATGATAAAGGCAACAGCATATTAGTAGGCTTGTATGATGAAAACAGGCAGCTGATCGTGCCGAAACGGGAGCAGGTATCTCAGAAATAAACCTTATCTTGACGATCATTTCAGACGCGTATGTCAGCCACCCGACACAGCTACCACACCGGTCATTATTTCAGCGCAAGCGCCCGGGCGCTCGGCTGGCTCACCACCACCCTGGCCATCACCATGATTGTAAACGGCTCGGTAGCGGCCTACGCTTTTCTTCCGACCGCCATTATCACGCAGTTCACGCACTACCGAACAGAATTTGACCTGGCACAAATGACCTGCCGCGAAGGCGTGCGGTTTGCAGGTATAACGTTGGGTGAAATGCTGCCACTGGCCGGCATTGATTTCCTTTTTGTGAAACGGAACAACTACAAGCGGGTTAGCGAGTCAAGAGGGTCGATGAGTACCTTCCAATTCGAGTGCTACGACGGCTACATTAAGCTGTCGGATGACGTGAAACTGCACCTGCTGCAGCGCAAAACAAAAGAGCAGGCCATGCAGGAGATGCAACAGATGGCGCAGGACCTGCAGGCAGAGCTGCGTGACCTGACCGATATGAAACTACAGGGATAGAATATGCGCATCGAGAAGCAGTTTGTGACAGGTATAGCACGCGGACTCACTTATTATGCGGGTGGAGCTGCGCTGGTCTGGCTCACTTATCTACTATTTGGCTGGGAGTACGCGCACGCACCCGGAGCGCACCACATGGTGGGGCTGCTGGTGCTGGTGATCGGCGCTGTGCTGTTGATCCGACGGTTGATCGCTGTACTTACAACCCCAGCCGATACGCATAACAAGGGAGCGCTCCTGGTCCATGCCCTGGCGGTGGTTGGTTTCATCCTGTTCTTCAAACTCATCATCCTGAACGGTGCCCTCAAACGCGACACCGGCGACCCGGCTGGTTCCGAAGCGTTGACTCTTCACAACCAAACCAATACACTGCCGCTTAGCGACACCCTGTTTCTGCAGGTGGCCGACTCAGTGCAGCACATTGAAAAAGAGCAGCCGCTGCACAAAATAGGGCGGCTACCTAAATAAAGCAGCCGCCCTCTGTTTTCATAGCTGAGAAAAGCACTAAAACTCCACGCGGTAATTCAGAATCGGCAGCATGCCCACCATGTGGCGTGTAATCACCTCTTCTTTTATGCGGTCGTACTGCACACCAAACACGTTCTGGCGGTTGGTGAAGTTCTGGATGTCAAGCGACAGGATGTAGCTGGCGTTCGGTCTGTTTTTGCGGTAACTCACCCGTATGTCGGAGCGGAAGTAGTCGGGCGTCTGTACCCCGAAGCGGTTGGCTGCGTCGAGCACTTCGTACTTCATCTCTTTTGATTTCTCCAGGTCAATCGGGGTATAGCGGTTGCCGCCAGCCCACATCACCTTGCCGTTCAGGCCAATCAGGTTTTGCTTGTTGCTGCCCACTTTAAACTCCTTGCCTGCCAACAGATTCACAATGTGGTTGCCGTTGAAGCGGGTGTCGCGCAGACTGCCGTCGCGGGCGCTGTATTTGGAGTCGTAGAGCGAGGTGGTAAGCAAAAAGTAGTAGTTGTTGGTGAAAAACTTCTCCAGTGTCATCTCCACGCCGTAGTTGCGGCCAGTGCCCTCGTTCACCAAGGTCTCACGGCTCACACCCCGCTCGTAGTTGAGGGCGGAGTAGGTGCTGTTTTCGGCTATACCTACGGGCACGTTGAAGAGGTGCTGGTAATAGGTCTCCACTTTCAGACGGAGGTCTTCGCGCAGCATCTGGTCGTAGCCCAGCACATAGTGCGCGGCGCGTGTCAGGCCCAGTTTGCGGTTGGGCTGGGTATAGCTACCGTCGGTTTGGCGCTGCTGCGCAAAGTAGGCAGTGAGGGCGTCGTGGCGGCTGTGCAGACCAACGGCAGCGCTAAACGAGCGGGCGGCATCGAGCTGGTATTTCATACCCATGCGCGGCTCTACTACGGTGTTGCCGTTCAGTCCGAAGTGGAGGCTGTGCAGACCCGTGTTGAGGGTGAGCTGCTCGGTGAAGCGGTACTTCCACTGCGCAAAAGCCTGCGCCATTTGCGTGTTGCCGCGCTGGTTTACAAACTCGCCTTCTTCGTACTCGATGTTGCGCCCGCCTGCGTACGAGTCGTAGCCCAGCTGGCTCAGGATGATGCCTGTGCGCAAAGTATGGCGGTTGTTGAACTTACGGTTGTAGAGCGAGGAGAAACGGGTAGCCTGCTGCGCGAAATCGTGGCGGTAGAAAGGAATGGCCGTGTAGTCTGCCTGCAGCGAGTCGACCCATACCTTGTTGCCACTCGTGGAGAAAGAGAGCGTGGACTCGATGTAATCGTTTTTGCCGAGGAACAGGATGTGGCTTATACCTGTAGAAGCCATGCGCGCCTGAAAGCGGTCGTCGAAACGGTCGAGGTAGCCCTCCCATTTTTCGCTGTCACGCTCTGCTTTCACGTTCTGCTCGCTCAAACCGCCTAGTCCCCAGAAAGAGAAGTAGCCCACTTTGGCCGTGGGCAGGTATAGCTTAAAGGAGAAATCCTGGAAAACAGGCACAGCATCACCCGAAATCTTGACGCCAATTTTATTGAGCATGGCCAGCGTGGAGTAGCGGTAATTTGCCAGATAAGAGGCTTTGGAGCCCGCCTTGAACGGACCTTCGGCGGCAAAGTCTATACCCAGTATACCTGCCTGCAGCGCATACTCGCGCTTTTCGTTGTTGCCGTTGCGCAGGCGGATGTCGAAAATACCTGACAGCGCATTGCCATATTCGGCTGGGAAAGCACCTGTGTTGAAGTCGGAGTTGTCGAGCATGTTCACGCTCAGAATGCTTACGGCACCGCCCGCCGCTCCCTCTTCGGCAAAGTGGCTCGGGTTGGGCACTTCAATGCCCTCCACACGCCAGAGCACGCCCCGCGGCGAGTTGCCCCGCACCACGATTTCGTTGCTCATGTCCTGACTGATGCCCACGCCCGCGTAGTTCTGGGCGGCACGGGCAGGGTCGTTCACGCTGGCGGCATAGCGCTTGGTTTCCTCCACTGAAATGGAGCGCGAACTGATCATCGCCATCTCGTTCAGCGGATTTCCCTTGCTCTGCTGCTCGGCGCTAATCACGACTTCCTGCAGTTTTCTGAAGGATTCGCTCAGGCCGATGTTCAGCACCAGTTCCTTGCCCGAGCCCAGCAATAGCTCGGGTAGCACCTGCTCTTCGTAGCCGAGGTAACTGATACGCAGGGTATGGCGACCCACTGGTACTTTGTCGAGGCGGAAGCTGCCGCTTACATCGGTGGTTACGCCTATGGCTGGGGTAGTGGTGAGGATGGCAACGGTGGCCCCAATGAGCGGCTCCTGCGACTCTTTGTCGATGACTTTGCCACGAATGGTTTGGGAGAGTTGCTGGCCCATGCTTGCGATTGGAGCACAGATGATTAAAAGCCAAAACAAGGCCTTTGAAGCGGTTAACGCTTTGGATTTCATGGTTTTATTTTGTGTGGTAGTGGTTGCGTGTGTTTTTCAGGGCGCAAAGGTAGTGGAATTATTTTGAGATTCATCTGGTGTATTCTAAAGTATATTCAAAAAAATAGATGAATTGTCACTGATGTTCGACAAACCCCCGCTTATACCTTACTATGCCGCCTACACGTATGCTATAGTATGAACCTGAATCATTTCTTTAGAACTGCATTTTGTCTGGCGCTGCTGCTGCCCCATCTGCTGCTCGCCCAAACCAAAACGCCTATGAAACTGGATGATTTACAATGGGAAAAACGTGTGCTCCTGCTGTTTGCTCCCGCACCAGACAATGCGGATTTTGTTGAGCAACAAAATAGAGTCCGCAAAAACACGCAAGGTATAGCCGAGCGACAACTGGAAGTTCTGGAGCTGGTACCAGGTGGCAAGGAGGCGGGTATGCGGGAAGAACTGCTGCAAAAGTTTGCGGTCGCACCCGGTGTCTATACCTTGGTTTTGCTGGGGAAAGACGGGCTGGAAAAATACCGGAGCCCGAAAGCAGTGCCATTGGAAGAGGTCTTTAAAATAATCGACCAGATGCCGATGCGCCGACAGGAAATGCGTAAACAGGACTAAAAGAACTGTCATGACCTTCGAACAACATCCCCTCCGGCACGAAAGACGCTCGCTGGTAGCAGACGTGCGGTATCAGCTGATCTCGTTCATCCGCTCGTTCACGCTGGTGCTTTACATTGCCATGGGTATGGCGGTGGTAGGGGTCGTTATGAAGTTTCTGGGGCTGACGGGCGGCAGTTTTGTGTTCGTGTTCGCCATGGCCGTGCTCATGTTGCTGCTGCTGGTGCAGGTCGGCCTGTCTTTTTTCTACATCGTTTCGAACGTATGGCTGGCGCTGCTGGGCGCGTTCAGTAGTTTTTCGCTGGTGACAGCCTTGCTGGCGCTCATTTTCCGATACCAGAACTGGTTTGGCTGGCAGGTGATCTTCTATGCCGTGGTTCCGCTCTACCTTTTGGTGGGTGTGCTGCTTTTCCTATACCTGAAGCGCTTCCAGAAACTGCACGAGCCGCTGCGCAATTTCTTTTATCTCAACCTGGTCATCCCTTTTGTTTTTCTGCTGTTGCTGGGCATCGTGTCCTTCCTATTCAGCGCCGACCGCTTCAACCAGGAAGAAGACCCCGTATTGCAGGAGTCCCCTATACCTATTGACGGTACCGCCGCAGAAGATACGACCGGGTTGTGGCGGGCGTGTTGAGCGCTGGCCAGGTATAGGGTTGATTTTAAGGAGAGATATTAGTAGTTTCAGATATATGAAACAGGCGCTCCTTTTCTCTTTCTTCTTCTCGTTCGTTCTGACGCTGCAGGCCCAGACACTGAAAGGCCGTGTGGTAGATGCTGCCACCAACGATCCCATTGAATTTGTGTCGGTTTACCTGAACACCACTACGCGCGGAACCAACACCAACGATAAAGGCGAATTCGCGCTTGCAATGCCTGCAGGCACGTACGAAGTCATCATCTCATACCTGGGCTACGAACCGCTGGTGCACCGGGTGCAGGCCGATAGCCTGCCTCCCTCCATCCTCTTTAAGCTGACACCCAAGGCGCACGTGCTGGGCGTAGTAGAAGTACAAGGGAAACGCGATGTGCAGTGGCACGACAACCTGGAAGTATTCAAAGAAAACTTTCTTGGCCGGAGCTGGATTGCAAAGGGCTGCAAACTTTTAAACCCGGAAGTGCTGACCATTGATTTTGACCAGCGCAGTGGCGTATTGGTGGTATCAGCCAGAGGTCCGCTTATAATCGAAAACAATTTGCTGGGCTACAAGGTGGAGTACCAGCTGACAGACTTCACCTACCGAACAAAAGAGGGGTATGTCACCTTCGAGGGCTACCCGCGTTACGAACCGATGCAGGGCAGCAAAAGCAAACAACGCCGCTGGGACAAGAACAGGGAGTCGGCTTACAGAGGCTCCGCCATGCACTTTGCCCGGGCACTGCAGCAGCAGCGCCTTGTAGAAGAGGGCTTTAACCTGCGCCGCCTGTACCGCCTGCCTAACCCCAACCGGCCTACAGACGAAGAAATAGAAGGCGCGCGGGCGCACCTGAGGGCCTGTGGCAACACGACCATTGTTTCCGACAGCATCAGCGACATTCTGAAACGCGCCCGCTTTCCACGCTTTGTAGAGCGGTTAGACATAAATCCCGTTCCTTACAGCGAGTACCTGACAACTGGCAGAGGCAAAGCCCGTTTGTCTTTTGAGCAATTCATGCAAGTGGTGTATACCGGTGAGCAGGAAGAGCCGGCTTACGTCAGCAGTACTTCCAATTTTCTGAATGGAGGCAGCGCCCGCAAGCCTACGTACCAAACGTCGGTTTTCTCTTTGCAGTCAAATGTGGTAGAAGTAGAAGCCTCAGGCAATTTTCTGAACCCGCTTGATGTGCTGTTCGAAGGGTACTGGGCCTGGGAGAAAGTAGGCGATATGCTGCCGCTCGATTATAAGCTTTAACCCTAGCCCCGGCTTAGTTATAAGCTAACTGACTGTGTTGCTCTACACACGCTATTGCACTACACCCGCTATTCGGCGCACTCCTGATCCGTCATTTGCAACTGTTCCACCGGGAAGCCCTTGGCATTGGCCAGTTGCTCTAGTCTGGCGTAAGTGGCATCGTCCATGGTAGGGGTGCGGGAGAGGAGCCAGAGACTTTCGCGGTCGGGCGCACCCACCATCACATAACGGTACTCCGGGTCGAGCTCCAGGATCCAGTAGTCGCCTTTAAAAGGCCAGAAGAACTGTACCCTGAGCTTGCTGTTGTTACTGCCCTCCACCGGAAAAGCCTTCCCCTTCACATCACTCGTTTTGCCTTTTTTCAGGCAGGAGTTGTATACCTCCACATAGCCCTCTTTGGTATTGAATTTATAGTCGGCTGTGGTGCAGCGGCAGCCTTTGGTGAAGCGCTGCGGGATGGAAGCGATCTCGTACCACCTGCCCATGTAGCGCTCCAGGTCCACGTTGGGCACCGTTTCGAGGGGTGCGTTTGTGCTGCTGCAACTGCTGATGATAGCGGCGCCGAGCAACACCGCACCGGCAGTCAGGATAAGTTTTTTGTTTTTGTCCAAAGCCATTTCTGCAACGTGTTAGAGTTGCTTGGCCATTTTGTAGTGCTGAATAGAACCAAACAACAGGTATGATTTTTCTATTACGTCATACCCGTTGCGGCGGTAAAAGTTCACGGCATTTTCACGGGCCTGCAAGGTAATGGAGGTAGCTCCAAGCTGCCGCGCGCGGTCCTCAAGGTAACTGAGCAGCCGGTCGCCCAGGCGCAGTCCCTGCTTGTCGCCCCGCACGCCCATAAAGCGGATCTGCCCTTCCTGCGGCGTATTCAGGTGCAGGCGGCACACGCCGACGGCCTCGCCCTCGTCGTCCACCAGCATGGCGTGTATGGCCTGTTCATCATCCTCGGCTCGTTCGCTGCCTTCGGGCTGGTCCCAGGGCTTGCGCAGGGTGTCGTAACGGAGTTGGTAGTACTGTTTGAATTGCTCAGGGGTAGCGGGTTCTATGACTTTCATTCGGTAGCGTTTTTATAATGCAAGTTTACTACAAAATGTGGTGTGGTAGGTATAGCGGGTGTGTTATTGCATAATCGCTTTTCACCTAGCGGCGGGCAAGTGGTATAGCTACTGCTTGTTGCAGGTATAGCAACCTGGATTGTTCTATAGCTTGCCCTGGCCGGGCGGGCCCTACTTTTTTTCTTGATAAAAAAAGTAGGCAAAAAAATCAAGACGATTTTGAACTCGCTGACCGCTCAAACAAAAAATCGTCAAGAGTGCACCTGGCTAATGCTGTTTGTTTCATAGCTTCCGGTGCAAGTTAGTCTTGCCATACCTGCCAGTAATGTGATGCTGTAACTACAGCGCTTATACCTGTGAATTGGCAGTTACGGATTCCCCGCCTTAGACAAGGAGGGGTTAGGGGTGGTTGGACCCGGTCTAGCAAAGGAACTGCTGCTACGAGGCCTATACCTGTAAAATGGCAGTAGCTAAAATTCCCGTCTGGGGGTAGGGGGGTGTTAAATCAGTGGGATCCCAAACCGCGGAAGCTACAGTGCTTATACCTGATTAAGGTAATGATATAAGTCCCCCTTGGGAATAGGGGCCCTCGACAAAGAGGGGGGCGGAGGATAACTATCGTTCACGCTCCCCTCCTGTTTTTAGGAGGGGTTGGGGGAGGTGATTCCCCTCCCGGGAGGGGCAGGGGTGGGTTCCTTTTACACAAGAATCCTGTCAATCTTTTAATCCTGAAAATCCTTGGGTGGGGACCCTATATAAAGGTTCAGACAGAGAAATCCCGCGCGTTCCATTCATTCGCCAACCAACAATTCAACCATTTAACAATTCAACCATCCAACAACTAGCAATCAACAATTAGATAAATAACTTTGCAGCTTATAAACCGTGTAAATCTTATCATTTAACCTAACCCGAAAAACTATGGCATCTTTCGATATCATCAGCAAAGTAGATCCGCAGATCATGGACAATGCGATAAACGTGGCCCGCAAGGAAATCATGAACCGCTACGACTTCCGCGACACCAAAGGCTCGCTGGAGTTCGACAAGAAAAACAATGAAGTGCACATCAGCATGGAAAATGACATGCGCGTGCAGCACACCGAAGACGTGCTCATCGGCAAAATGGTAAAACAGGGTCTCGACGCCACCGCCCTCGACTTTTCCAAGGAAGCCTACCAGAGCGGAGCGATGGTGAAGAAAGACATCAAAGTGAAAGCCGGCATCGACAAGGAGACTTCCAAAAAGATCATGAAGCTGATCAAAGACAGCAAGGTGAAGGTGTCGGCAGCCATCATGGACGAAACTATCCGGGTGACAGGCAAAAAAATCGACGATCTGCAGCAAGTGATCGCCGTTTTGCGTACAAACGCCGAAGAAATAGGTATGCCGCTTCAGTACGTCAACATGAAATCTTAATGGCTACATGGTTGAATGGTTAAATTGTTTTTATCTGACGGCAACCATTTAACAATTCAACTCTCACCTTATGGAAATATTCGCTAATCCGGACACCTGGATAAGTCTGCTGACCCTGACCTTTATGGAGGTCGTGCTTGGCATCGACAACATTGTGTTTATCTCGATCATCGTCAGCCGGCTGCCCAAGGATCAGCAGGCCAGGGGGCGCAACATCGGCCTGACGCTGGCACTCGTTTTCCGCATCATCCTCCTGATGTTCATCGCCTGGATCGTGAGCGCGAGTGAGCCGATCTTCTCTATCAACCTACCGTTTACCGACGAGGATTTCCCGGTGTCGTGGCGCGATATTATTCTGTTTGCCGGCGGTCTGTTTTTATTGGCCAAGTCGGTAACCGAGATACACAATAAACTGGAGGGCGAGGAGGAGGGCCACGAAGCCGGAAAGGGAACCGCCACCCTGGGCAAAGTGCTCATCCAGATCATCCTGATCGATATCGTGTTCTCCTTCGACTCTATCCTGACGGCCGTCGGTCTGGCACAGGAAATCCTGGTGATGGTTGTTGCCGTGATCATCGCGATGGGCATTATGCTGATTTTCGCCAAGTACGTGAGCGATTTTGTGAACAAGCACCCGACTGTGAAGATGCTGGCGCTTTCCTTCCTGCTCCTCATCGGCTTCATGCTGATAGTAGAGGCCCTGCACCAGCACATCCCGAAAGGCTACATTTACTTTGCGATGTTCTTCTCGCTGATGGTGGAGATGCTCAACCTACGCCTGCGCAAGAAAACCACACCGGTGCATCTGCGTCAGAACGAGGTATTGTCCGAAGGCGACCCTTCCCTCTAAATCAGCTTATAACTTTAAACAAAGGCCCTGGCAGTATACCTGTCGGGGCCTTTTTTAATGCCATTCGTTTTCTCAGAAGCTCCCAGCTGCAGTATGGCCGAAGCGCAGTGCAGCAGGTATAGACTTTACTTTGCCCGGATTATCGTGGCAGTCCGGAGAATTAACAGACATACATAGGAATTTGCTATATTAACCGTACAAAACCTCGCTATACCTGGCCATGTCCACAAGACCCTATCTCTTAGCTCTCTTTCTGCTGATCGCCCTCGTGGGCCTGAGTGTGTATAGCGTCAGCCTGATGCGTCCACCGGAGGCGCTGCCTGCCGATGCGCCGGCTGCCGATTTTTCAGCGGATCGCGCCATGGAACATGTGCAGCAGGTGGCCAGCCAGCCCCATGCCATGGGCACGCCAGGCCATGCGGAGGCGCGGCAGTATCTGCTTAAACAAATGGAGATGCTGGAGCTGCAGCCACAGGTGCAGGAGGCGGTGGTCGTGAACCCGGTGGGCGAAACCAGCAACGTGGGCTATGTCTACAACCTGTTGGGGCGCTTGAAAGGAACGCAGCCGGGCGGTAAAGCCGTGCTGCTGATGGCGCACTACGACTCACAGCCCAACACCCCCGGTGCCGGCGACGACGGCGCAGGTATAGCCGCCATGCTCGAGACAGCCCGCGCCCTGCAAAGGGGCGAACCGCTGCAGCACGACGTTATTTTCCTGATGACGGACGGCGAGGAGTACGGTTTGTACGGGGCCAAGGCTTTTCTGAAGCACCCCTGGGCGCAGGAAGTGGGCGTGGTCGTGAATGTGGAGGCGCGCGGCAACGCCGGCCCGAGCATGACCTTCGAGATCAGCCCCGAAAACGGCTGGATCGTGGAGCAGTTTGCAGCGGCGGCACCCTACCCCTTTGCCAGTTCCATGATGTACGAGGTATACCGCAACCTACCCAATAACACCGACTTCACTGTGTTCAGAGATGCCGGGTATACGGGCGTGAACTCGGCTTTCATCGACGGATTCGTGCACTACCATAAAATGACCGATTCGCCCGAGAACCTGGACCGAAACAGCCTGCAGCACCACGGCAGCAACATGCTGGCGCTGGTACGGCACCTGGGCAACGTTTCGCTCGAAAACACCAGGGCGCAGGACAAGATCTTCTTTAACCCGGCGGGCAGTTGGCTGGTGCAGTACCCGGCCGGGATGAACATCGTCTGGGCGGTGCTCACCACGGTGCTCTTGCTGGCCAGTGTTGTGGTGGGCCTGCGCAAAAAAGCCTTCTCCCTTCCGCAACTGCTGGGTGCTTTCATCGGCTTTCTGCTGGTGGCAGGTATCATCGCAGGTCTGTTCTTTCCGCTCAACAGCTTTGTGAAAGGCATGTTGCCTTACAGCCATGAAATGAACGGGGTATACGGCGATGACCGTTTCTTTATGGCCTATCTGTTACTGGCACTCGGCATGCTGCTCTTTCTTTGCTGGCTGCTGCTGCGCTGGATGTCGGTGTTTGCACTGGCGCTGGGTATCTGTCTGCACTGGTTCTTGCTGATGGCTGTCGCGCTGGTGATAGTGCCGTCGGCCGCTTATCTGTTTATGTTCCCGCTGCTTTTCTGCCTGCTGGCCTTGCTGGTGCTTTTCCTGAAAGACCTGCACCACCAGCCGGTGGGTTGGGCCTATGTGCTGGTGTTGCTGGCAGGTATAGCGCCTGCTATTTTTATGCTGATGCCGCTGGTTCGTTTCCTGTTTGTGGTGTTTGCGCTGCAGATGCCGGTGGCCATGGTGGCCACACTGCTCCTGCTGGCCGGCTTGGCTATCCCTTTGCTGGTGGTGATTGAGCGCAGCTTCGGCTGGCGCACCTTGCCGCTGTTGCCGGGCCTCTTGCTTTTTGTGGGGGGCATCCAGCTGTTCCGGGCCATAGAGGCGGAGAAGCCAAGCGAAATCCAGCCCCTGCACAGCCACGTGAGCTACTACCTCAACACCGATGACAGCGTAGCCGTCTGGGCGTCCGCCTTCAAGCGCACCGACGACTGGAACCAGCAGTTCTTTCCGAACCCAACCTCAGGTGCCCTGACCGAAATATACCCTATGGCCGCGCGGGAGTACCTGAAAAACGTAGCGAAACCTATACCTGTGGAGGCGCCTGTCGCCAGTCTGGTGAACGAAGCGATAGCCCCCGGCGAGCGTGTGCTGACCATCAGGCTGCAGTCACCACGAGGAGCCGCCCACCTCGACCTGGTGCTGCAGCCTTCCGAGGAAGGCGGTATGCTGGGAGCCGCTATCAACGGCGAGACCCTGACCCTGGGGCCGATGGAAACAGCGCAAGGAGCGGTATACTTTGCCAAGGTGCACGGGCTGCCGGACTCGAAAGAAGTGGAGCTGGAAGTACGCCTGAAACAAAGCAGCAGCCTACAGCTCTACCTGTACGATGTAAGCATTGGCTTGCCGCAGCAATTGGTGCGTGTGCCCTTGCCCAAGCACGTTATACCGGAGCAGGGCCGCGAAAGCAACCTGACACTGGTTCGAAAGTCATACCGGTTTTAAACCAAGGCATTGCTGTACTTTGGAGTGTTTCCAGGCAGGAAACATAACTTGTGAGGCGCGGTATACGGTATAGCTAGAAACGACACCTTGCGCACCCTGACCTATGCTCACCGATAAACTGCTCACCCTGGCCTTCGGGCTGCTGTTCCTGTTCATGATCGCCTGCGGCGAAAGCCCCAAAACCGAACAGGCCAAAACCGACACGCCGCCCGTTGTAAAGGAGATGAGCCGCAGCGCCGCCTTCCTGGACTATGCCGCCAGCACCACCATGCTGCAGGCCGAGTTGGCACGACTGGCGACTGAACGATCCGAATCCGAAGAGGTTAAAGCCCTTAGCACCGAAATGCTGGACTTCTACAGCCACGCCCTGAAGCAATTGCAGCAGGTTGCCAGGGCTGAAGGATTGCATAATAGTTTGCCCGATTCGCTGGGATCGGCCGACAGGGCAACGGTAGAGGAGTTTGGGAAATTGACCGGTGCTGCGTTCGACGAGCGCTACAAGGCGTACGTGTATACCTCGCAACAATCGCAGCTGGACCATTACCAGGAAACGCTTTTGCGCGCGGAAGAGGAAGAGATCAGGAATTGGGTAAACGAGATGCAGCTACAGCTGCGGGCACGCCTGCAATTGGCTGCGCAGTATGATAGCGCCCGGTAGGTATAGCAGGGACAGGATTAGCTCCAGAGGTCGGCGGCTTTGCGGGCCATCCGGAAGAAAAGGTCTTTTTCAAGGCCTGCCACCTGGCGGGCCTCGCACTCTGAGTAGCCGTTTTCGGAGGCATTAAGGTAATCGTAATAAAGCTGCGCCAGTTCCAGCGAGTCGTCCTCAAACTGTTCTGTCATGCTTTCGCGCTGCAGCTTCTCGGGCTCGAAGATCTTGGAGGGGTATAGCTTGTCGAGCTGGTAGATCAGGTACTTCTGCGAGGTGTTGTCGGAGCGCTTGCTGCCACCGCCCAGAAGTTGCTCCAGGGGCAGGTCATCATCGTCCTCGTACTCATCCTCCAGTTCATCATCCACGGCCAGCGGCTCATACACGATCAGGTCGAAACCGGTTAGCTCCAGGTAGTCGTCGAACTGCTCTTTGATGGGCACCAGGGTAGGGGAATCGTGGTCGCTGTTGAGCACGTTGGCCATGTGCAGCGCGATCTCTTTGCCTTTGTCGCCGGCGCCGATCAGAATCTGGTTAAACTGTGTGAAGTCGCAGCCCAGGTAAATGAACTTGTACTCATCATCAAGCACAGTGAAGCACCAAAGCGTGATGAACTCCGTGTCGTCTATTACGACCGTGTCAATGAAGAGCTCATTTATCTGAATATAGTATGGTGCGTACTGCGGAGAGTCCATGGTTTAGTCGACTTTTGTTGTACAGTATTTGCGTATACGGAGTTTGTTTGCACATGGCAAAGTTTCTATATAGAAAATAAGCGAATGGCCCTAATCTTCGTGTCGGTAAATATAGTACAATACCCCACCGAGTGCCGTGACGCCCGCCCGTATAGCCCAGCCAATGCCTTCGCCCCACTGGTTAACCCAGTTTAACGCCAGCAGGTTGGCACCTGTAAGACCCATAACGAGCGAAACCAGTCCGGCAAGCAGGAGAAACAGTCCGATAAATTTCATAGTAGCTTTTTATAAGGTGACAGACCTCCCATACAGAAGTGTGTTGTAACAGAGAAAGCCCTGTTTTGAACAACCTCTATATAGTCCACTTTAAATATAATAAATATTATTTTCAGCACAAGATTTTATGCAAAAAATAGCTGTTTTTGCTACAGCGAAAGATAGGATTAAAGCCTGAATCAGGACCAGATGCGCTCCATGAAGCGCTGTGCGTTTCCGAAGGCGAGTTTCTCAAGCTGCGCAGGCGAGAGCGTTTCCTGCAGCTGCTCCAGCAAATAGGTATAGCTGGTGCCCGCATGCTCGTGCTCTTTGAAATAGTAAGGCACACGGCTCAGGTCTGGCGAGTCCAAGGTGTAAAAGTAGTCGGCTCCGAAGCAGATGCTGTTTTCGGCTCCTTTCTCAAAGCCATAAAGTATGTGCTGCAGCAAGGCTTTGGGCTGTTCATTGTTCACAAAGGCCCGCAAAAAGTTCATGCCGATCAGCCCCTGCCGGCGAATGATTTCCTGCGCGATCTCGTCGGGCAGGTTGCGGTTGTGCTCCCATACCGGCCGGAAGTTGGAGTGGCTGGCCATGACAGGTATATCGAGCCTTTCGCGGTCGATGTGCTCGAGGATGTCGTAGGCCAGGGCGTCGCTGGTGTGCGAAAAGTCCACGGCGATGCGGCGGCCATGCAGGTAGTCGAGCAGCATTTTGCCGTCGCGGGTGATGCCCCGGTCTGTCATGTTGCCGCCCCCGAAGCGATTGCCCATATGGTGGGTGAAACTGATGTACAAAAGCCGCTCCACCGCTTCGATGATCTTCTCCAGTTTCTTAAAGCCATCTTCCAGCAGTTCGTCCTCCTCACAAAAACCAGAGGCGTTTTCAATGGAAGCAATCATACCGATATCGCCTCGTCCGCTCAGCGCATGCTGTAAGGAAGCCATGTCCGTCACCGCCGTCAGGCAGCTGCGCTCGTCTGTGGCCAGTTTGCGGAATATCTCAGCCTGCAAGTGAGCATAGTTCGTGCTTCCTGGCGCGGTGGCGCAGTAAATAGCCATCGTCTGCAACCGCACATTGCCTTGCGTGAGAGCCGGCAACGAACACCCGATCTCGGCTACGTTGTCAATGGCCGAATCGGGCACGTCCGACAGGTATACGAGGAGGTCGCAGTGCAGGTCGATGATGGGCAGTCGGGCGGGAAGTGTCATGGAGTTGGTTTTTTGTTCGGTCTAAGATACGGAGAAGCAGGGCAGAAGGTATAGCGGCGTGTCATTTCGGTTACTCATCTGTCATTTCGACGAAAGGAGAAGTCTGTAACCCTTATTACTGCCGGTTCGGGCGCAGCGGGAGCTGGCGGTAAAAGATGCTGGACAGTACATAACTGCCTCCTCCTTTACCTCCTTGCCGTTTTCAGAAAGGCCGCATCACCGCAGGCACTCGATGTACGGCCAGTAGGTATCAGATTTCTCCTTTCGTCGAAATGACAGAAACGAGAGGGAATGATAGGGGAGAGGGGCCTCAACAAAAAAGCCGGAGATCTCTCCCCGGCTTCTTGTTTCTTCACAAGTTTTAATTCTCAAAACCCTCATCGTCCCCACCGTTCTGCTCGTTTGGTCGGCGGCGCTCGCGGTTGTTGCCCTCGCTGTTGAGGCGGTAGGTGAAGCCCAGGTAGATAATGCGGCTCTGGCGACGGTTCTCGCTCTCGGTCCTGAACTCCGGGCCAAAGCTCAGGAAGTTGAACTGCCGCGTATTAAACACGTCCGATACGCGCAAGGAAATGGTGCCGTTCTTCTTGAGCACGTCTTTTTTCATGGCCAGGTCAGCGCTGAACATCTGCTCCATACGGCCCTGAATGTCAGCCATTGGGGAGCGGTAGAAACCGGAGAGCTGGATGTTGAGGTCCTCCCACACAGTAAAAGTGGAGTTCACCTTCGAGTTCCAGCTGAATTGCGCATTGCTCAGCTCTGTGTCGCCCTGGGTGGTGTTGAGCTGCGTCCGGAAACCGGAGATACTGCCGTTGATACGCCACCACTTCGTAGCCGGGTAGTTGAAGCCGAGCTCAGCCCCATAGGCCCGGTTGTCGGAGATATTCAGGAACGTGGTTTCGGTGGCAGGTATGGTGTCGTTGCCTACGATCACCTGGGTTGCCTTGCGGAATCGCTCTATCTCATCCATGGTGTGGCGGTAGAAGACAGTCGCGTTGATAGAAGCCTCACCCCAGTACTTCAGGTAGCCCAACTCCAGCGAGTTAACAAATTCCGGCTTGAGCTCCGGGTTGCCGTAATGCACGCTGAACCGGTCCGAGCGGTCCACAAAGGGATTCAGGAAACGGCTGCGCGGTCGGTTGATGCGACGGCTGTAGCTGAACTGCAGCTTGTTGTCCGGGTTGAAATCCTTGGTGATGAAGAGCGTCGGAAAGAGGCTGAAGTAGTCGTTGCTGCTCTTTTCGTCCTCGGTGCGCAGGTCGGTTTTAGTGACGGTCTGCTCGGCGCGCAAGCCCACCTGGTAGCTGATGGACTTATATCGGTTGCTGTAGTTGGAGTAGACGGAGTAGATGTTCTGATCGAAGACGAAATGGTTGCTCTGGTCGGTGCTGTACACCATTTCGCCGGTCTCGTTGTTGCGGTTGAAGAAGCGTGAATCCTCATCCAGGCGCTCAAAGGAGCTCCGGAAGCCCGCCTCGAACTTGCTGTTTTCCGAAATGGGGTGCACATAATCGGCTTTGGCGACAACCTCGCGGTTGGCATCGTCCACCAGCGTCTGCTGCATTTCCGGGAAGGCGCCTTGCAGGCTGCTCCGCTCATTGAACAGCGCCACTTCGTCGTCGATGTTGGTGTTGTAGACGATGTCGGCCGTCAGTTCCTGCCCTTTCCGCTCAAAGGTCTGCCGATAGCCCAGCGTCACATCCACGGCATTTTCATTCTCCTCCTCGTCGGTGTTGCGGGTGCGGGTGTTTACCAATTGGCGGTTCTCGTCTTCGAAGCGGTAGAAGATGTTGTTGTACCCGGTGTCACGGCCGAAGCGGTAGATCCCAGAGGCTGACAAGGTATGGCGGGGCGTCAGAAAATAGTCGGCACCCAAGCGGAAGCTGTGCGAGACGTCCTTGCTGTTGCGGGTACCCTCCTGCAGACGATAACTGGTGCTGTCCTGCTGACCGAAGTCGTTGAAGTGGTAGTTGGTAGTAGAACTATTGCTCCATCCCGGTCGGGTGCGCTGCCTGAAGTCGTAGCCCGAGTTCAGCGACCACTTGTAGTAGCGGTAGTTCAGGTTGAGTGACGTGTTGTAGTTGTCGTAGGTACCGGCCGTGACGGAGGCAGAGCCGTTGAAGCCGGGCTTCTTCTCCTTCTTCAGCACCAGGTTGATGATGCCGGATGTGCCTTCGGGGTTATACTTCGACGAGGGGTTGGTAATCAGTTCGATGCTTTCGATCAGGTTGGCGGGGATTTGGTCGAGGGTGAGGTTGGAGAGAGCGGAGCGCTTGCCGTCCACGAGAATGGTGACGTTGGAGCTGCCGCGCATGCTCACGTTGCCGTCCACATCGACGGTCACCGATGGTAGGTTCTGCATGACCTCGGCCACCGAGCCGCTTTCGGCATTGATATCCTGGCTCACGTTCACCACCCGCTTGTCCAACTCAAAGGATACGATGGGCCGCTCTGTCACGATCTGCACTTCTTTCAGCCGCGTAGCACTACCTCGCACAGGTATAGCGCCCAACTGCAGGTTGCTGTTGGTAGCCGAAACGGCGATGTTAGGTATGAATTTGGTAGGATAGCCCACTGAGGAGATGCGCAAAATGAAGCGCCCCTGGGGCACGCGGGTCAACTCGAACTTGCCTTCCATATCCGAAGTGGCGCCGGTTACCAGGCTGGAGTCACGGGCAGTAAGCAACACGACATTGGCAAAGCCAAGCGGGCCTTTGGTTTCTTCGTCCTGCACCGTGCCGGAGATGCGGCCTTGGGCAGCGGCCTGCGGTTGTGCCTGAGCCAGGAGCGTGGTGCTGGAGATAAACAGTAGGAAAAGAACGAGGAGTAATGGTAAAGTAAAGATTCTCATAGTTTCTTATACGGGTAATCAAAAGAGGTGCTTTTATCGCCACAGGGTGTAGAGGCGGCAGAGGGGGCGGGAGAGAAAAGTAATAACCGGGGTACGCCGCAGTTCTTTTAACGGAAATGGCGGTTTCCCCCGGCTCAACTTTTAGCCGTATTTTAGACAAGCCTGGGAGGGAAAGGTTTAAACTGGGAGGCTAAAAATCTTGAAAAATTTACCTCAGGATGTTAGGTGTTGTGTTTCAATGATTTAGCGGGCGATCTTGCTCAGAAAGTCCCAAACCACCACACCGGTTGCCACCGAAATGTTGAGCGAATGCTTCGTGCCGAACTGCGGGATTTCGAGCACGAAATCAGAGTGATGGATCACCTCCTGTTCCACGCCAAACACCTCGTTGCCCAGCACCAGCGCATAATGCTGCTCCGGATCAGGTATAAACTCGTTTAACTTCACACTGTTCTCCGCCTGCTCCACCGAACCAATTTTATAACCTTGTGCTTTCAGCTGCTTTACCAGCTCCAATGTATCCGGCACATGCTCCCAATCCACGGACTCAGTAGCGCCAAGAGCTGTTTTCTCGATATCGCGGTGGGGTGGGGTGCCGGTGATGCCACAGAGGTATACCTTCTCGACCATGAAAGCGTCGGCCGTGCGGAAAACCGAGCCCACATTATTGAGGCTGCGCACATTGTCGAGCACCAAGACTAACGGTATTTTTTTCTTATTTTTGAATTCTTCAACCGAGTCGCGGTTGAGGTCGTCCATGGAGAGTTTTCGCATTGGGTTATTAGTAATGGGTGTTGGGGCAAAGGACTTCTGCTATAAGGTATAGCACAGGCCGTGCTTTGGTGCAAAGATACGAAAAGGCTGTCAGAATCAGGATTTGCAGGATTTTAGGATTGACAGGATTCTGTTCTGCCATCTTCCAGCTATAGCTTCTTAGTGGATGCAGTTCGGTACTCTTACTGATTTGACACTAACACGCCCCTGCCCCTCTCAAGAGGGGATTGCTGCTACTGGCAGTTTGTAGATATAGCCTCTGTAACACGAACCACTGGCAGGCATTGAAAGACTAACTTGCACGGGAGCAACGAAGCAGATCACGCTTGCCACGTGCACTCTTGACGATTTTGTGTTTGAGCGGTCAGCGAGTTTAAAATCGTCTTGACTTTTTTGCCTACTTTTTTTGTCAAGAAAAAAAGTAGGTGCCCGCCGCACAGGCGAAGCTATAGAACAATGCTGGTTGCTATACCTGAAATAAGCATTTGCTATGAATCAAAGTAGGCTATGCCTATACTTGGGCCCAGCGGCTTCGCTATAGCATCCACGAGCAAGGACGCTCGCACTATTTAAAACTTAAGATTAATCGGGAAGATAATATCCCAGCAAAGATATACAGGTATGAAAGGAGGAGACAACGGCACTGTAACCCCACTGATGAAGCAATACAACGCCATTAAGGCCAAGCATCCGGGCGCATTGCTGCTATTCAGGGTAGGGGACTTCTACGAAACCTTTGGCGAGGACGCCATCAAGGCCAGTAAGATATTGGACATCGTGCTGACCAAGCGCGGAGCTGGTTCCTCTTCTGAGACGGCACTGGCTGGTTTCCCGCATCACTCCCTCGACACCTACCTGCCCAAGTTGGTACGTGCCGGCGAGCGCGTCGCGATTTGCGACCAGCTGGAGGACCCGAAATCGGTGAAAGGCATTGTGAAGCGGGGGGTAACCGAACTGGTAACACCGGGCGTTTCTTTTAACGATCAGGTGCTGGAGCGACGCAGCAACAACTACCTGGCAGCCGTGCATTTCGGCAAGACAGAGGCGGGCGTCTCCTTTCTGGATATCTCCACAGGCGAGTTCATCACGGCGCAGGGCGACAAGAATTACGTGGGCAAATTGCTGCAGAGCTTGGCACCGGCGGAAGTGCTGTTTTGTAAGCGCGAGAAAGAAACCTTCTTCCAAAGCTATGGTCCCGATTTCAGGTACTATGCGCTGGAGGAATGGGTGTTTAGCTACGACTTTGCCTACGAGTCCCTGACGCGGCATTTTAACACCACTTCCCTCAAAGGCTTTGGGATAGAAGGCATGCAGGAGGCGATCACCTCAGCGGGTGCCATTCTCCATTACCTGTCCGAAACGCACCATCACGAGATCAGCCACATCGCCACCATCTCCCGTTTGGAGGAGGATAAATATGTATGGCTCGACCGCTTCACCGTGCGCAACCTCGAGCTGGTCTACCCGCAGAACCAGGACGGCGTGCCGCTGATCCAGATCCTCGACCAGACCACCACACCAATGGGCGCGCGTCTGCTAAAAAAATGGGTAGTGTTGCCGCTGAAAGACGTGGTACAGATCAGGCGCCGGCTCGACACGGTGGAAGCACTGACCAAACACAGCGAGTTGCTTGACGAGCTCTACCTGCACCTCAAGCAGATCAACGACCTCGAGCGCCTCATCTCCAAAGTGGCTGTGCGTCGCGTCAATCCACGGGAACTGATGCAGCTAGCCAAGGCACTGGACGCGATCCAGCCGATCAAAAAAATGCTAGCCGCCAGCGGTATACCTGCGCTCGTAAAGCTGGCCGACCAACTGGCGCCTTGCGATGGCCTGCGCGAGGAGATCAAGAACATCCTGAAACCCGACGCCCCGATGCTTACCAACCAGGGCAACATGATCAATGACGGCGTGAACGAGGAGCTGGACGAGCTGCGCCAGATCGCCTTTTCGGGCAAGGACTACCTGGCCCAGCTGCAGCAGCGCGAGGTGAAGAATACAGGTATAAGCTCCCTCAAAATTGCCTACAACAAGGTGTTTGGCTACTACCTGGAGGTGACGCACGCGCACAAAGACAAAGTGCCGGCCAGCTGGATCCGCAAGCAGACGCTGGTGAACGCCGAGCGCTACATTACCGAGGAGCTCAAAACCTACGAAGAGAAGATACTGAATGCCGAGGAGCGCATCTATACCATCGAGTTCGGCCTCTTCAACGAACTGGTGCTGCAGGCGATGGATTACGTGGGGCAGATACAACAAAACGCCAAAGTCATTGCCGTCATCGACTGCCTGAGTGCCTTCGCAGGTATAGCCCTGGCTGGCAACTACGTGAAGCCGGAGGTAAGCGAGAGCCGCGTGCTGGACATTAAGAAAGGCCGCCATCCGGTGATCGAGAAGCAACTGCCGCTGGGGGAGGAGTACGTGCCCAACGACATCTACCTAGACAACGAAGAGCAGCAGGTCATCATCATCACGGGTCCGAACATGGCCGGTAAAAGTGCCCTGCTGCGCCAGACGGCCCTGATCGTGCTGATGGCGCAGGTCGGTTGCTTTGTGCCGGCCGAGGCAGCCCAGATCGGCATCATCGACAAGATCTTTACCCGTGTGGGCGCTTCGGACAACCTCTCGAAGGGCGAGTCCACGTTTATGGTGGAGATGACCGAGACGGCCAGCATCCTCAACAACCTCTCGGACCGCAGCCTGGTGCTGATGGACGAGATCGGGCGTGGTACAAGCACCTACGACGGCATTTCCATCGCCTGGGCCATTGTTGAGCACCTGCACAACCACCCGAAGTTCCGGGCCAAAACGCTATTCGCCACGCACTACCACGAACTGAACCAGCTGGCCGAGGACTTCCCTCGCGTGAAGAACTTCAACGTGTCGGTGAAGGAGACGGGCGGCAAGATCCTGTTCATGCGCAAACTGGTGGAGGGCGGCAGCGAGCACAGCTTCGGTATACACGTGGCCCAGATGGCCGGTATGCCCAACAGCGTGGTGCTGCGGGCCGACGAGATCATGCACCACCTCGAGAAGGAAAAAGTGTCGGAGCAGGCACCGAAGCAGCGCATGAAGACGGCGCCAAAGAACAACTTCCAGCTGAGCATGTTCGAGCTGCAGGACCCACAGCTCCTGCGCGTAAAAGAGCTGATGGAGCAGCTTGACATTAACACCATAACGCCTGTGGAGGCACTTTTGAAACTCAACGAGCTCAAATTATTGTTGAAAGACAAAGGCGAGACGGTGCGCTGAAAGGTATAGCGGGGCTGTGCCTAAGATTTTTCGAAAAATTTACTCTCTGAAAATCAGGGGAAAATGAAAAAGTGACGGAAAATTTTAGCGCTGCCTCTTGACTTCTGAATTTTTGTCTATATCTTTGTATCACTAAATCGCTCAGGGGGTTTAGGGAATGACTAAAAGCGGGAGTAGCTCAGTTGGTAGAGCGCGACCTTGCCAAGGTCGAGGTCGCGAGTTCGAACCTCGTCTCCCGCTCAAAAAAGGCAAATTGACAAAGACGTTGTGATAAGCAACGTCTTTGTTTTTTAAAGTCACCTCTCCGAAAAACGCTTCGGAAGGCGCCGGGATGGTGGAATTGGTAGACACGCAAGACTTAAAATCTTGTGAGCGCAAGCTCGTGCGGGTTCGATTCCCGCTCCTGGTACTGAATAAACTGAAGAAAGCCCTTGTAACGGAAGTTGCAAGGGCTTTTTGTTTGATTAAGCTTTAACTTTGTATACCTGAAGCAATACATCCGTACAGGTTAGGCATTACAGACCTTTACAGCACAATACCCCATTCATGTCCGCAGCACCCCGCGACTTCTTTAAGATCGAAAGAACAGCCTCAGAAATCAAAGCTGAGCTGCTGCCCCGTATTTTTGAAGTTTGGGCCACTACCAGGCTGCAGCAAGTTGGTATGTTTGAAACACGAATGCGCTTTATGGATTTGCAAGCTGGGCTAGAGCGTGACGAACCGGCCCCCGCCGCATTGCAGCTGCTACGGCAGGTATACAAAAGCACTGGCTCCCGGCTCGATCTGAATCAAGGTATAAAAACTGTCTTTTATGACGCTGACCAGCCTGCGTTGGCTGAACTGCAGGAGCAGGTAGAGCACCTGCCGTTTTACCAAGACTTGGTGCATCCGCCGGTCATGCTGCTGGAGGAGAGCGGGGAGGCGCTGGCAGAGCAGATCCTGGAAGCAGGTCAACCGGCCCTCGCTTTTCTTAACCCTGTTGAGGAAGGTATAGCACAGCAACTCCTGCTTCATGCTGTTCAGACCAGTGCATCGGACCTGCTGATGCTTTTCAACCCGAAAACCTTGGAGGCTGCCGTGAAAAAGGCCAAGCCTGATAGCTTGTTTCAGAAAATCTTTGAGGAACGGCTGGAGCAGATTAAGGGCTTCTATAAGCAGAACAGGAACGCAGACAGGAGAGAGGAGTATTTGCTCGATTGCTTTGAAGAAACTTTCAGCAGGAGAGGCTTCTATACCTTAAGGTTCCGGATTAATCTTCCTGACAAAAAACAGACAGGTTACTACCTTGTGCTAGCCTCCACGTCAGCGCAAGCGTATACCAGGCTCAAAGAGTTGCTGGAAGGGTATAGCGACTACCAGGAAGACGGGGTGCCGCTATTCGGGGTTAATCTGCAGGCGCAGCAGATGTCCCTGTTCCAGGAGCATTACAAATACGCTGTAGCCAGGTTGGCACAGGAATTATCGGGAGATACGACAAGATGCAACAACCGCTCGCTGCAGTACATCTACGAGCAGCACAGTTTGGGCACGCACTATACCCTGTCGAATTATGCTGCAGCCTACGAAAGACTCATGCGACAGGGGTTGGTGCGATTCATTAATCCAAAAACCGGACAGCCTGTTACGAAGCTGACAGCAACGTCACTGATCAGGTATAGCCCCAGGAAATAAACCTGCAACAAAGATTTAATTCCCGATTAACCTTTCGCGTAAGGCCATGCAACGGTATTTTTACTCTGCTGTCGTTGGGTCTATGACCGTGCCCACCCTGCTTATCTTATTGGCCGGAAAGCCTCCCTGCCTGGCATGCTCCCGCACCATATCTTCGTTCGGCGCATTGTAGATGCAGTAAATCTTATCGTCAGTCACGTAGCTCTGGACCCATTGGATCTTCGGCCCCATCTTGTCGAGCACGCCGCAGGAGGTTTGTGAAATGGATTTCAACTGATCCGGTGTCAGCTTGCCGGCATCCGGTATCTCTCTTTCAATGACAAATTTAGGCATGGAGGTATAAGTGTAAAGCAGATAGTTTTGATGCTGTAAATCAGATATACAATGTATCAGGAGTCTCAGCTAGTGCTGCAAGTGGAGTAATGCCGCCGACCACCCCTTAACAGCAGACGCACAAGTTTGCAGATAGTGCCTTTGTGTGGTTGTAAAATAATGATTGTCAGCAATATATGATTACGGTTTGTTGTGTCTGTAGTTGTGGTGATTTGATACGGCGATAGATGGGAAATTAATGCTGTGGGAGGGGCATCAATAGAAACAAAACGGCCAGTGCGTCAGAATCACCCTAAAAAGAGCATCCCGCTGCACTGGCCGCTTTCTGTAGTGAAGTACCTTTTGCTATACCTTACCTTACCAACTCCCTGTTCCGGTTCGCATCGATGGCCAGCAGGATAAACAGCAGGATGGTAAACGACCACAGCGAAGAACCGCCGTAGCTGAAGAAAGGCAGTGGTATACCTACCACGGGCGCCAGGCCAATGGTCATGCCCACGTTAATGACAAAGTGGAAGAAGATAACCGACACCACGCAGTAGCCATAGGTGCGGCCGAAGACGGACTTCTGCCGCTCAGCAATGTAGACGATGCGCATCATCAGCAATAGGAAGAGGGCGATCAGAATCGTGCTGCCCACCCATCCGTGCTCCTCGCCGATGGTACAGAAGATGAAGTCGGTACTCTGCTCGGGCACGAAGTCGAACTTGGTCTGCGTCCCCTCCAGAAAACCCTTGCCCCAGAATCCGCCCGAGCCTATCGCGATCTTTGACTGTGTCACGTTCCAGCCATAGCCCAGCGGGTCCGCCTCCGGATTAATCAGCGCCTTGATACGGTTCTGCTGGTGCGGCTGCAGGATGTCATTCACGAAATAGTCTACGCTGAACACCATGCCGACCACCAGCACAAAGAGCGCGATCATGGTCTTGAAGCGGCGCATGAGGCGGTAGTCCAGGAACATGGCCAGGCCCATGAGGGCGGCAATGCCGATAAGCAGGTATAGCTTCGGAACGAGCAGGGTCAGGATGAAGATGGCCGCTGCTGATCCACCGATAATCAGGATGAGTGGCGACATGCCTTCGCGGAAGAAAGCCAGAATGAAGGCGCCGAACACCAGCGCCGAACCCGTTTCGTTCTGCAGAATGATGATGACGGCCGGCAAAAAGGTAATGGCTGCCAGGATCATCTGGTCTTTCATTTTCTGCTGGCGCAGGCTCACCTGGCTCAGGTATTTGGAGATGGCCAGTGCCGTGGCAAACTTAGAAAGCTCGGCAGGCTGTAGGCGAAAGCCAGCCCCCAAATCAAGCCAGGAGCGTGAACCTGCTACAGGGTTGGCTACTGCCAGCGTAAAGAGCAGTAGGAGTATAATACCGCCATAGATGGGATAAGCCAGGTGCTCGTACACCTTGTAATCGACTACGAGCAATATTATTATTAGAATAACACCCGCTGCAATAAACGTTAGCTGCCTACCCGAGTTAATGTCGAAGCTGAAGATGTTCACTACGTTGTCGGGGCTGTACACCACGGCATAGATGTTCATCCAGCCCAGCGCCACCAGCACAGAGTAGATGAGCACCGTAAACCAGTCCAGATTGCCAAACACGCTGGTTGACTGGCGGCGGCTGCTAGGCTGCACGATCTTTCCTCCAAGTACACGATGTTGCGTTGTTGACATACCCTTACTTCGATCTAATATTCAAATACTCGCGGCTCAATACCCACTTCTCCTGCTCTTTGATCGTTACCGTATCCGTCAGGTACTGCTCGATCATCAGGCCCGCAATTGGAGCCGCTGACTGTCCGCCCCACTTACCGTGCTCTACATACACCGCAATGGCAATCTTTGGGTCTTCCATGGGGGCAAAAGCCACGAACACGGCATGGTCAGGGCCCTGCGGATTCTGGGCCGTTCCGGTTTTGCCGCAAACGGTTATACCTACTTTGCCCAGGCTGGCCTTTCGGCCTGTACCGGCGCGTACCACTTCAGCCATGCCCTCTATAATCGGGTCAAAGTGATGAGGCTTTACAGAGGTATAGTGACGTTCGTAGTTTTCTGCCAAGGGCTTACCGTCCTCGCCAATCGAACGGATGAGGTGTGGGGTCACATAATAGCCTTTATTGGCGACAATAGCCATAAAGTTTGCCATCTGCAGCGGCGTCACACCCAATTCGCCCTGCCCGATGCTGAGGGAGTAGATGGTGGAGTATTTCCAGCGGTCCTTGCCATACACACGGTCGTACAGGTCAGTGGAGGCGATGATACCTGACTTCTCGCCCGGTATATCGATGCCCAGTTTCTTGCCGAAGCCAAAAGTCAGCACATGCTCGCGCCAGTCTCTCAGGCCAATCGAGGTGTCGGTAAAGGTGTTTTTGGACTTGCCCTGGTTGATGAGCGCCTTATAGGCCTGGAAGAACCAGGGGTTGCAGGAGTGCTGCACGGCACCGCGCAAGTCGAGCGGCGAGGGGTGCGGGTGGCAATTCACCAGCGATTTGTTGCAGGCATACCTTGTATTGGGGTCTATTACACCATCTTCCAGTGCGATCAAGGCCTGTGTCAGTTTGAAGATAGAGCCCGGCGGGTTGCGGTCGGCCATGATCGGACGGTTGAACATGGTCTTGTCCGGATCCTGCAGTAGCTGCATGTAGTTCTTGCCGTAGTCTTTGCCGGTAAACAGGTTCGGATCGTAGAAAGGTGCTGAGATATAGGCCAGGATCTCTCCCGTCTTCGGTTCTATAGCCACAATACTGCCCTTGGCACCGTTCATCAGGTGTTCGCCGTAAGCCTGCAAATCCAGGTCGATGGTGCTCACCATGTTCTGACCGGCTATGGATAGCGTATCGTAAGCACCGTCCTTAAACGAGCCCTTGTCGATGCCGCGCACGTTCACCATCTTGTATTTGACGCCACGCTTGCCCATCAGGTACTTTTCGTAGGCCATCTCTATACCTGCCTTGCCGATGTAGTCGCCAGGACGGTAGCCTGCGTAGGTGCTGTCCTCGAGCTGTTTGGGGCTGATCTCGGCGATATAGCCAAGCGCATGCCCCAGACTCTGGTGCGGATAGCCGCGGGCGGTACGGGCGTTGATGTAAAAACCGGGGAAATCGATCAGGTTATCCTGTATGTGGGCAAAGTCCTGGGTGCTCAGCATCTGCTGAAAAATGGAGGGCTTCACCCAGGAGTAGGCGCGGGCCTTTTTGAAGCGCTCGCGGGCGTCTTCCAGCGTAATGTCCAGCATGCCGGCCAGGCGCAGTGTGTCGATGTTACGGGCTTCTTTGGGCACGATCATCAGGTCGTACACGGGCGTGTTTTGCACCAGCAGCTCGCCGTTGCGGTCGTAGATCAGGCCCCGGAAAGGGTATTGGATAACCGTCTTGATCGCGTTGGTCTCAGCGGCCTGCTTGTAGCTGCTGTCCACTACCTGGATGTAGAAAAGGCGCAGTGCGTAAACCACACCCACCACCAGGAAGATTGCTTGTATGACGTATTTTCTGTTTTCGAGGTAATTCATCTATTCGCTCTCTTAAGGGAGAAGAACAGTAACTGCAATATAACCATAACCACTCCCGTGAACAAGGTGCTCAGCAGTATTTTGGGCACTGCGGCCGACAAACCCTCCAGGCTGAAAATCTCGAGCAGAAACACTGCTGTGTGGTGCGCCAGGATCAGGGTGAGGGCGTACGCCAGAAACCAGCGCCAGCCCATGATGTGTATGTTCACGGAGTCATTCGTATCGTAACCATCACGCGGTGTGAGAAGGTTCAATATCATGGGTCTTAAATAGGCTAGCAGCACACTGGCCGCTGCGTGTATACCCATCGTGTCATAAAAAATATCGACTGCAAAGCCCGCTATAAAGCCCAGGAACAGGAGCAGGACCCGGTTCATCTCAAGGGGCAGGAAAAGCAGGAAGGCGATGTAGATGAAGCTGAAGCCGGTGCCGAACAGCACCAGGTTGTCCATTAAGAGTATCTGCAAGGCCACAAATACCACAAACTGCACTATATGTCCTATACCTAAGCTGTTATTCATGGGGGATTATTCCTGCTTCTGTTTCAAGGGAGTCCTGCTCCGGGCGCCGCGGATTTTCCACGACATACACAAAGGAGAGTTGGGCGAAGTCAACCGAGAGTTGCACCCGGATGGTATAGAAACTCTTATCCAGCTCGCGCTCCACCTCGCTGATGGTGCCGATCATGATCCCTTCCGGGAAAACCGTGTTGAAGCCGCTAGTCACCACGGTGTCGCCGGGCTCGGGCTTCACGTGAAGCGGTATGTAGTCGAGCAGGGCCGTGCGGTAGTCGCCGCCGGTCCACTTAATGGTGCCAAAGGTGTTGTCTTTCTTGATCTTGGCCGAGATCAGCATCTGTGAGTGCAGGAGCGAGGTAACGGTGGCATAGTGCTTCGATACGGTTTTTACGCGCCCCACAGCCCCGTTCGGGGAAATAACGCCCATACCCGGCTTCACGCCATCCAGGCTTCCTGCTGCCAGTGTCAGATAATTGTTCGTGCGACGGATTGAGTTGTTAATAACACGGCCGGCATGCAAAATGAAGGGCTCTGATTTGGCAGAGTCGGTGGCTGCGAAAAAGGTCGTGTCAAGCTGATCGGTGCTGTCTGCTTCAGCGTCCTGCCTGTAAGACATGAGTTGCTGGCGTAGCACGGCATTTTCCTGGGCAAGCGTACTGTTCACAGACGCCAGCCTGAAGTAGTCGGTTACGCCACTTTGAAACTCCAGCACACGCCCCACATAGGTGTTGGCGGAGTTGAACATAGCGGCTCCCTGATATGTGTTGTAGCGCACAATCAGGAAGATGCAGAGCGCCTCCAGCAACACGAATAGAAGGAATGCACGGAACCGATAAATAAATGCAAATAGATTCCGCATGCGGCACTTTTAAGTCAGGAGGACGTTCTTAAAACCTTCCAGATTTTTGATAGCCGCACCCGTGCCACGCACTACCGCTCTGAGCGGATCTTCGGCGATGTGGATCGGCAGTTTGGTTTTGGCAGCCAGACGCTTGTCGAAGCCACGCAGCAATGCGCCACCACCGGTCAGGTGGATGCCGTTGTCGTAGATGTCGGCAGAAAGCTCCGGCGGCGCGATTTCCAGCGCCTTCAGCACAGCTTCCTCGATCTTCGACACCGACTTGTCCAGCGCAATGGCGATCTCCTGGTACGTTACCTTGATCACCTTCGGTATACCTGTCATCAGGTCGCGGCCACGGATCTCGTAGTCAGCCGGTGGGTTCTCCAACTCTGTCAACGCAGAGCCCACTTCGATTTTGATCTTTTCGGCAGAGCGTTCGCCGATCAGCAGGTTGTGCTGGCGGCGCATGTAGTCCAGAATGTCTTTGGTGAACACGTCGCCGGCGATGCGGATGGACTGGTCGCACACAATGCCGGAAAGGGCCACCACAGCGATCTCCGTCGTACCACCCCCGATGTCCACGATCATGGAACCGATCGGTTGCTCTACGTCGATGCCTATACCTATGGCAGCGGCCATAGGCTCCTGAATCATCCATACCTCTTTGGCACCGGCATGCTGGGCCGAGTCACGCACCGCGCGTTTCTCCACTTCGGTTATACCTGAAGGAATACAAATCACCATGCGGTGCGAAGGCTGGAACAGGCGACGGCCCGTGTCGATCATCTTGATCATACCCCGGATCATCTCCTCAGCGGCATGGAAGTCAGCGATCACCCCGTCTTTCAGCGGACGAATGGTCTTGATGTTTTCGTGGGTTTTTTCGTGCATCTGCATGGCATTGCGGCCAATTGCAAGTACACGGCCCGTGGTGCGATCCACAGCGATGATGGATGGCTCGTCCACCACAATCTTGTCGTTATGGATAATCAGGGTATTGGCGGTACCCAAATCAATGGCTATATCGCTGGTAAGAAAGTTAAATAGTCCCATTCTTATTTTTTGAAGGCGTGCGGCTGCCCAGTTATATGTTTAATATACAATATTTCTAATCAAAAACTAGCCGCAAAATTAGTGATTTTCAGCGGAATTAATAATGCTGATGCAGAAGAGGTAAAAGTTTTCAGAGTTTTTCTTTCCCATATTCCATACAATTCTCTGTGTTGCCTTACATAACGCATCTGCGGGTATAAAATTGGATGTGTGCTGGAGTTTGATTTGGCCGGATGGATAAATAGTTTACCGGAAGCACGCAGCATGTTGCGAGGTTAGCTTTAACACAACTTGTGGCGACGTATACGACACATCAGAAGCCTGCTATACCTGCTTGGCTGGAGTACAGGACGTAAAAGAAAAGCCCCATTCTTTTTTGAATGGGGCTTTTGAAAAATTCTATACCTGCAACAGGCGCTATACCTTAGTGCTTGAAATGGCGCACACCCGTCATCACCATGGCCATATTGTGGGCGTCGCAATAGTCAATCGAGTCCTGATCTTTGATGGAGCCGCCCGGCTGCACCACTGCCTTTATACCTGCCTGGTCCGCAATCTCTACGCAGTCCGGGAAAGGGAAGAAAGCGTCGGAGGCCATTACCGTGTTGCTGATGTTGAAACCAAAGCTTTTGGCTTTTTCAATCGCCTGGCGCAGGGCGTCCACACGAGAGGTCTGGCCCACGCCGCTCGAGATCATCATCTTATCGGTAGCCAGCACGATAGTGTTGGACTTAGTGTGCTTGCACACCTTGGCTGCAAACACGAGCGCTTTTTTCTCGGCTGCCGAAGGGGCACGCTTGGTGGCTGTCTTGAAGTCGGCCTCTGTCTCGGTCTTCAGGTCTTTGTCCTGCTCGATCACGCCGTTCAGCAATGTCTTAAACTGCTTGGCTGGCAGCTCTACTGGTTTCTGTTTCAGCAGGATGCGGTTTTTCTTGGTGCGCAGCAGCTCGAGTGCGTCCGCGTCGAAGTCAGGGGCGATCAGTACCTCGAAGAACAGCTTGTTCAGCTCCTCAGCAGCACCCAGGTCGATGGTGCGGTTGGCGATGATCACACCACCAAAAGCCGAAACCGGGTCGGTGGAGAGGGCAGACAGATAAGCTTCTTTGATCGTCTCTCCAGTTGCACAACCACAGGCGTTGGTGTGCTTCAGGATGGCTACGGCGGGCTCTTCGAACTCAGCACCCAGAGCCACGGCGGCATCTACGTCTACCAGGTTGTTGTAAGAAAGCTGCTTGCCGTTTAGCTGCTCAAACAGGTCTTCCAACTTACCATAGAAGGTGCCCTGCTGGTGCGGGTTCTCGCCGTAACGCAGCGGAGTCGCCTCACGCACGCTCTGCTTGAACACGTGGATGTCCTGCTCTTTGCTCAGGTAGTTGAAAATGTGCGTGTCGTAGTTGGATGAAATGTCAAACGCCTTGGCCGCGAAACGCTTGCGATCCGCCAGCTCCGTAGCACCGTCTTTCGTTTGCAGCAACTCCACCACCTCGTCATACTGCTCGCGCGACGACACGATCAGCACATCCTGGAAATTCTTGGCCGCGGCCCTGATCAGGGAAATACCGCCAATGTCAATCTTCTCAATCACATCCGCTTCCGATGCACCTGACGCCACCGTCTCTTCGAACGGATACAGGTCTACCACCACCAGGTCGATTGGCGGAATCTCGTACTGCTCACGCTCGGCCAGGTCGCTTTCGTTGGCGCGGCGGTGCAGGATGCCACCGAACACTTTTGGGTGCAGGGTCTTCACGCGGCCTCCGAAGATAGAAGGGTAAGCGGTCAGGTCCTCTACGGCTACTACCTCAGCGCCCTGCTCTTCCAGAAAGGCTTGCGTACCACCTGTAGAGTAGATGGTCACGTTGTGCTGCTTCAGGAGCTCTACCAGTGGCTCCAGGCGGTCTTTGTAGTAAACCGAGATAAGTGCGGATTTGATTTTGACAGATTGCATAGGTATAGGCTATATAATGTGCTAATGGATTAATTGCTTAATGTGCTGATGGTGCCGGAAGCTCTAAGGCAGTTGCAGTACCAGCTTCTCGACTACCTCCGGCAAATACTTGTGCTCAAGTTGCAGTACGCGGGCCGCCAGATCCTCAGGCGTGTCGTCGGGGTATACCGGGCAGCGCTCCTGCAGGACAAACTCACCTTTGTCGTACTCCTCGTTCACGCGGTGGATGGTGATGCCTGACTCCTTATCGCCGGCGGTAACTACGGCTGTGTGTACGTTGAGCCCGTGCATGCCTTTGCCGCCGTACTGGGGCAACAGGGCCGGGTGAATGTTGATGATGCGGTCCGGGAAGGCCTGCAGGAAGTTCTGGGGCACGAGCCATAGAAAACCAGCCAGCACGATCAGATCGGGCTGGAAGGACTGTACCTGCTCCAGCACTTTCGTGGAGTTATAGAACTCGTCGCGGGAAAACAAAAAAGCCGGGACGTGGAAGGTCTCGGCTCGTTTTAGGGCATACGCTTTCGGATTGTTGGCGAAAAGGGCGGCCACACGTATGGCAGGATGGTGCTCGAAGTACTCCATCAGGCGCTGCGCATTGCTGCCCGACCCCGAAGCGAAAATGACTATATTCTTTTTATCTGCTGGTGTCAAAGGTATAGCTATCGATTGAAACCGCAAATATAGCTGGTTTAGGTATAGGAGCCAGCAAAAACAGGCAGAAAAGGTATGGCTTTTATCTTCTGAAGGTACGGGTATAGAGGTCGATCCACTCCTGCGGCGTCATTTTGGAGGCCAATTCACCGATAAGGGCCAGCGGCACATGCTCCGGCTTCTTAAAACGGATGCAGCTTTTGCCCATGTCGAGCTTCCGATTACTGTGTTTCGGAAACTCCTCCTGGAACCAGTTGAGCAGGCCTTCGTCCGCATACATCCCCATGTGGTACACGGCGATGTGGTTCTTCTGCGAGGCGATGCCCATAAAAGGCAGCGGCTGTTTTGGGTCGCAGTGGTAGCCGGCCGGGTAGAGGCTGTGCGGAACTGCGTAGCCCAGCATGCCGTAGCCCATCATTTCTTCAAAACCCGCTGGAATATTCCTGACGATCACCTCTCTTAGGTCGTTCATGATTTGCTGGCGTTCTTCGGGAAGCTCGGCCAGGTATAGCTCGGGTGTCGGGGCGGTTGATTGCATATTGGTTGTTGTAGGTATATGGCTTGTTAAGTTACGCTGTCTGTACTGTCAGTAGTTAGGGGCGCTATTTCAGGCGGATGCCGGCGCAGGCAAAATACCAGATTCAGGCATTCTTCATGAGCTAATTTTATGGGGAGTGGCTACGTCTTGTTCTTCCTCAGCCCAGGCAATCATTTTAGTGATGGTGTTAAAGTTTCGGGTGGTGGCCGCAACCCCTAGCTTCCGCTCCAGGAAATTATTGCTGAGTTTGCTGTCGCTGAAGGCTTGAGGTATGAACATGTAAGCTGACATGCCGTCTATACGAAGTTTCTCCTGCCCAAAGTCCTGTGCGAGCAGTGCCTGTACCTTCTCCTCAGCCGGCGACTCCTGAAAAGAGACAAAAAACACCCGCGCTATCGGGTACTCGTCACCCAGAAACGGGTTGTTGTCGAGCATTTGCCTGAGCTCGTGACCGGTTCTGACCACGATGGCCAAGTCCGGACCGATATGCTCTTTGATCAGCTGATGTACCCGCAACTCTACCTCTTTGGCTGATAAATCGCTGCGCAACACAGCATTCCCGCTCTGAATCCAGGTGCGCACCTGTTGAAAGCCGGCATCACTCAATACCTGACGCAGCTGTGCCATCGGCACCTTGTTTTTCCCGGTAGGCATCACACCCCGTAGCAGAACAATGTATGTCTTCATGTTGGAAGAATAAGGTATAGATTGAGCTTGTGTATGGAAGGATCTCGTCGCTTTTGAATACATGCAGGTGTAAGGTATAGCACCGGCCGGCACAACGCTAAATGGCTCGATTAGAGCAGCTGTATAGACGAAGTATAACCAGCTGTTAGCTACCAGGTTCCATCCTTATTTTTTCAGTTTCGCCTTCAACGACCAGGTGAACCGAAACTCGGCCACTTTGTCGCCGGCCTCGTCTATACCTGTGCTGGTAGCCACTACGGTTACCCCTTCGCCAGTAAGCTTGGTCTGGTCTGCGGCTGCTTTTATACTATGTCCGTCTTCGCAGCTAAAGGTAATTTTCCCCACTGCTTTCTTCATAAAATCCGCTTCCATGTGCACCACCAGCATCGACACAGCCGGGACTGACTTGTAAGTCTGGGCCATGCACAGCAAACCCGTCGAAAGCTCGGCCGCCATACTCAAACTCGCGAAATAGATGGAGTTGAACGGGTTCTTGTTGAGATACTTATAGGGGATCGTCACCTCCGCCCGCTCTTCTGAAATAGAACCAACCCGCAGGCCGGCCATATAAGCCATCGGTAGCCTGGACAGCATAAAGAGCCGCAGTTTGCTGGGGGAGGCGGCAAGCTGGCGAAACTGGTCGGCAGCGGTCAGAGTGGTTGCGGGCATAACAATGGGTTGTATACAGGTTTCGCTAAAGGATCAAGGGTTATCAGGTATAGCAATTGGCTATGCGTGCGCTAAGTACTCTACTGGCTGCAATACACACTTGTCGCACACACCCTGCACACAAAACCGGAATTCCTTCACCTGGTAGCCCTCCGGCATTCGCAGCGTCGGCACGTATACCTCGTTCAGGCAGTAGGTATGTCCGCAGGCAGTACAGCTGAAGTGAATGTGGTCGTGCTGGTGCCGGTGTTTGTTGCAGGCCTGCTGGCAAAGGGCATAGCGCGTAATGCCGTCCGTGCTGGGGATACTGTGCACCAGCCCATGCTCCTCAAAGGCGTGCAGGGTGCGGTACAGCGTGACCCGGTCAAACTGTGGGCCGAGCTGCTGTTCTATGGCAGCGTGCGCCAGGGCGTGTCGGTGCTCAAGAAACAAACGAAGCACCTCTATACGGCACTTCGTCTTCCGAAGCCCGTAGGCCTCGAGTAACAGGTGAAGTTTGTTCATAAGGTAAGGTAGGTTCGGGTACGGCTATCCGTTGCGAAAGCAAATAGACTATGTAATTAACAAAATGCACATCTAAAATGCAAGTCCTTTACCTCTTACCTTCAACACCAATAGTTATGCGGTGCTGATGCCAGACAATTGTGTGCAGGGGCAGGTATAAGTACCGGATACTCCCGCTCGCACAGTTATAGTGATGGACGGTTTGAGCGAGACTGGCTAGCGCATCAGGTTAGGTATAGCGCAGCGTCTGTATTCTTAAAAGAGGTACAGGGAATGAAGTAGCAGATGGTAGCTTCATCATACCCTCACCTTCTGGAAGTTTGAATTAAAAGGGAAGGGGCTAATGGGTATACCTGGTTTTTAATTGATCAACAACATCGACAGAATACCAGTCAGCATAATGAACTTGCCCAGGTTGCTCAGGTAGGTAAAGTCACGCTTGCGGTCGGCCCGCACCAGTTTTACCGTCATCCAGATGCTCGGGATCAGCACCAGCAGCAGCATGTAAATGTCAAAGCCTATCCCTGTGACGGGGTGAAAAATGACCACCAGCAGGAAGGCCTGGAAAAGCGCGATAACAGGGTATAGCACGTACTTGGCACGCCGTATACCCAGCACGATTGGAAGCGTACGGCAGTCAAAAGAGGCGTCTCCCCGCACATCCTCCATGTCTTTGACGATCTCCCGGATAAGCGAAATCAGAAAGGCAAACACCGCGTAGCTGATGGTGATTTTGTTGAGCTTGCCCGCATAAACGGCCACAACCAGCAGCATAGAGGCCGATAAAAGTGCAATAACCAGGTTGCCAATTAATGGTAATTTCTTTAACCGGTCAGAATAGCCCCACAGCAGGAAGACCGCGCCTACATTGATAAGCCCAACCGGTATCGAAAGGTAGAAACCCAGCGCTATACCTACAAACGAAAGCACCATGTGCGTGAACATGGCCGGTCTGCGGCGTATGCTTTTGCCAACCACCACCCGGTCAGGTTTGTTGATGGCGTCGATCTTGATATCGTAATAGTCGTTGATGATGTAGCCCGCTGCGGCAATACACATCGTGGAGAGTGTCAGTATCAGGAAGCCAAGAGTGGGTATACCTGAGAAATTTATACCCGCGCTCAGCAAACTGGCTTGCACCAGCGCCTGGCTCAGGAGTATGAGTAGCAGATTGGGAAAGCGGATAAGGGATAAGAATTCTTTCAAGACAAGATAACAGGTATAGCCCTTGTAAAGTTAAGACCAGTAGGTGGCACCTCAAACTAAGGACATAAAAAAACCCCTTGCTGGAAGGGGTTTTCTTGTCGGTGTAGAGCTGTTAGAGACGCTGTACGTTTACCGCGTTGATTCCTTTTTTGCCTTCCTGCGTGTCGAAAGCTACTCTGTCGTGCTGCTGGATTTGCAGGCCGTTCAAACCCGTTACGTGCACGAAGAAATCCTCATTTGTTTCGTCTTCGGTGATGAAGCCGAAGCCTTTTGATTCAATAAAGAACTTTACTTTTCCTGTCTTCATAAAAATGAAAATAAATAATTTTGAATAAACTGTCTGTAAGATTAAAAAATAATTATATATATGCAAATTTTTATGTAAAAGAAATTTGCTATTTGATTTGAGAAAAGTATAATGCGCTTACCAGGTATCCTGCACCTTCATGATTTTTTCAATCAACTCACGCACAGCACCCTTACCGCCGTCTTTGGTTGAAATAAAGGTGCATATCTCGCGTATATCATCGGCTGCATCGGCGGGGCAGGCCCTGAGGCCGCAGCGCTGCATGGCTTCCATATCTGGCATATCGTCGCCCATGTAGGCTACTGTGGCGGGGTGAACACCCTGCATGTACAGGTAGTTTTCAAGTTCTTCCACTTTGTCTTCCGCACCCAGAAAAATGTGCTCAATCTCAAGCTCCTCGAGTCGCACACGTACCCCAGGCTCATTTTTAGCGGAGATAATGGCCACATTGTATCCCTGGCGTATGGCGTGTTTGATCGCAAAGCCGTCTTTAATGTTAAAGGCACGCACTTTCTCGCCGTCAGCAAACACGTAGAGGGAGCCATCTGTTAGTACGCCGTCCACATCGAAAACGAAGGTGTTGATGCGTGTCAGGTCAGGTTGTGTGATAGACATAAGCTAAATGAAAAAGGTCCTTTCCAGTGAAAGGACCTTTAAAAATATATATTTAATTTAATATTACGAATTTTTCAGGGCTGAATATCAGCTTAGTCCTGATTATCGCGCCACTCGTATACCCAGGCCGCCTGTATTTGCTCCAGGTGCCCCTCGTTCGATTCTTCACGCTTTCCGGCAAAGTTCGGCAGCGTCAGAATCCACTCCAGCAGTTCGGTAAAGCGTACGCGGTAGATTTTTGACTCGTTGAAGTCATCGCCGAATTTCTCGTACAGGGCCATCGCTATGTCTTCGTGGTCGCTCCAGTGAATTGGCGGCTCATAATTCTTATCCATGTCTTTTCAGGTTATCTATGTTGACTTAAGTTTAATCGCTTCCTCTTAGTGACCCAGGAAGTCCTGCGGCGGGATGGTGACCACAATGTCCTCGTTGCCCTGCATGACGCACTGGCAACCCAGGCGGGAGTTGATGCGCGGGTCTACGGCACGGTCAATATAGTCCTCTTCTTTGTCGGAGATCTCCGGTAGGTCGTCCATTCCCGACTCGATGTACACGTGGCAGGTACTGCAACCGCACACGCCGCCACAGTTGTGTTGTAGCTTGATGTCGTTGTTAAGCGCCACGTCCAGCACCGATTCGCCCTCCACAGCCGGGAGGACCTGATCCGGTGACCCGTCAGCGAATTTGAAAGTTATATTTACAATTTTCATGAGTCTTGCTATTTACGGTGCAAAGTTAGTAAACATGCCCCCCGATTCAAAGCCGGGCGCTTTATACCTCCACCGAATATAACTGTAGGGGGATCAATTGGTTACGCTGGGGATGCCTAACGCTTTTGGGAATGGTCCTGTATGCTTTGTGTGAGCAGTTGGTATACCTGCTGGTAAAGCGGCTGGTCCTGCAGCAATCTCAGATGCTCCTCAATCACGTTTTGGTCGTGGCGTACCGCAGGCCCGGTCTGTACCAGGAAGGGGTGGTTTTGCATCGCCTTGGCAATCGTTTCCTGAATAAGCGGCTGCAGCAACGTATCGGGCAGCGCTGCCTGTTGGAGCAGCTGACGACTTATACCCAGCAGGTGGTTCGTGAAGTTACAGGCAAACACAGCCGCCAGGTGCAGCTGCCTTCTTTTAAGAGAGTCTACCTGATGCACCTCCTTTGAGATTGTGCTGGCTAGGGCCTGCAAAGCCTGCAGCGTCTGCTCGTCTTCAGCCTCTATTAGTATGGGTGTCGTGCTGAAATCTACAGGTTTCGACTTCGAGAAGGTTTGCAAAGGATAAAATACGCCGGGTCGGGCACCCGCTATACCTTGCAGCGCTGCCAGTGGCTGCGAGCCGGAGGTATGGACTACGATCGCGCCATCCGGGACCCGAACTGCCGCGGCTACCGAGGCAATGGCCGCATCCGGCACGGCAATCACAAACAGCTCGGCACCTGTGGCACGCAAGTCCAGCGAGTCGACTGCCTTGGCTGGCGGCAGCACCTGAGCCAGGGCTTCCCGGTGTGCCGCAGTAGGGCTGTACACGGCTACGATATCATGCCCTGCTTGTTGCAACGCTTTGCCCAAGAGCCAGGCCACATTGCCGGAGCCTATGAGGGTGATTTTCATGGAATTGTGTTAAAATTTGTATGAAGCCACTGTGTTACCTCTGGTAATGGCACGGTGTAACACTCCCTGTCGTCTCCGTGAGACCCAATGATGGGGGTGTAATTGAACCCGAGCCCCTTGCTTAATAGCATATAGTGTGCTTTCATAATTTTGGCTGGATGAAACTCCAACACGTGACATTTTTCAGCAAATAGAATATTGGTCAGGCCGGCCCCATGGGAGGACACGACAGCTTCGGCGTCATAGAACAGTTGGATCTGTGATCTATAATCCAGGTCTTCAGCCCAGATCGTGATAAAACCATACTGCTCCAACAGCGCGATCAGCTCCTGTTCATTTAAGATGCGGCGAAGTGTTGCTTTCGAGCGGCTGATGTAAACACGTTTTTTTGGATTATCGCGTTCAATCCCATAGCCACCCCAGATTTTTTCCCTTATCCACTGACTAACTTCTATCGGCAGGTATGCGCTAAAGGTCGCTGCTACAAAAGACGGCAGGTAAAAATTAGCTATTCTGATCTTATGATGCTTGCTGATGTACTTTATCTTGACGTGCGGATAATCCTGCAGTAAGTATTCCAGCATTTGTTTCTGGTATGGGTGCGCCCCACTCCACATCAAAAGGGTAACCGGCTCCTTTATTAATTGCGTGATAATGTACACGCGCGGCAGGCAGTCAATTAACCAGTGAGAGATATTATTGTCAGCCCAGTGACTATGTTGTATGGTGGTATATACTCCATACGAATAGGTATGTGGAAACAGCAGACTGAAGTCCCGGAAAGCCTTCGTTTCTGTAAGCCGGGTTACGCTTGAAGCTGATTCTACAATCAGTTTATGGTTAAGCAGGATAGCTCCGGTGTGGCTTAAAAAGGTGACATCTTTCAGTTTAAAAACCGAAAGCTCTTTCTGTCTGTGCCCCAGCCCATAATCAGATTCAAAATAGTTGTAGGACGCAGCACACTTTTTTAAAAAGGCTTTCTCATCCTCTGTAAAATCCACTTCGTATTCTTCTGTCAAATTGATTTTCTCGCCACGGCCGTGCAGGTAAGAGAAGAAGGGGTAATAACTGAAAAGGCGTAACGTCACATAGAAGGCACTGTTGATTTTACGTTTGAGTATCCTGAAAAAAGCAGCTGCCATTCCTTTCCTAGTTAATCGTAACTTCTTCTATACCTGAAATCTCAGCAGCCACCTGTGAAAAAGAGCTGTAATAGGAGCCCAGAACTTTATCAGTTTTAGAAAGGCAATATAAATCAATTAAGGCTTCCTGTATACCTTGTTCGGAATTTCTATTATAGCTGCTTTTCTGGAATGTAGTAATTCTGTTAGGATACTTTTCCAGGAGTTCTTTCTCGGTTGTCTTACAGTCCGTAGACAGGAAGAAATTAGCGTTATTTTCTTCTATTTCACGATCCATTGCGCTAGTAAATTTTTGTAAAGGACTGTGCTCGATGGATGCTGTGTGATCAGAACGGCGTATGTGCACGCCAACCATATTGGTGAAGCGGTTGCTCAGTTCGGCTATCTGACTATGAAGCCTGTCGATTGGAACAAAATTCTCTCTGTAGTTCTGGCCAGAAGTCAACTTCCAGGCAGAGCAAACAAAGGCGCTCCCTATAGTATTCAGTACCTGCAATAGTGGGTTAATGCTTGACAATGACTGTACTTCATAATCCTGCATACTCCTAATTTTATTAGGTTGGATAGAGGTGTCAAGCGGAGCTACTGTATGTTCTATCTCCTCATACCATATTTCTGCATTAATATTCAAGACAAACTTAGTCAGTGCGTACAGACTTTTTTTGCCTATGCTCATTGGTCTGGAACCCGGTAGATAAGGGAAGATGGCTTTTTTGCCCGCCCACTGCTTTTCTTCCATCACACTGAAGTTCGGTGAGGGCTTAAATAAAGCAGCGTATCTGCAGTTTAACCGTTGGTCTCTTCCCCAAAACACGACAAGCTGTTTCCCGGTTTCTTCAGCCAGCCTCACGGCTGAATCTATGGCCCGCATTCTGTTACAGAGCCCGCCTACAGGTTTAAGGTATAGTTTGTCGCGGCTTTTCATCGAGAAGAGCTAAAGGTAATTAATTCATACACTTTATGTCCAGGGTATGGTCAGAATCTAAACAAATAAGGCAGGCCTTTACAAGCCTGCCTTACAAATCTAATACAATTTAGCAGTTTTACGCTGCCTGTGCCTTCCGTTCCTCTTTCACCTTGGGAGCTTTGCTCTCGCCAGAGCCACCTTCTTTATTGCGGCGCACAATTGCCATCACAAAGCCGATGGACATGATGATGGTGCCGATCCAGAGGATGTTCACGAACGGCTTCTCCATCGCTTTCAGGATGATGTAGTCTTTCTGTGTCACGTTCACCCCGATCGTGAAGCGGTGGTTCTCGGTGTCGATGTTCAGGAAGGTGATGCGGATACCCAGGTCTTCGATGACTTCCGGTACGCGGCCCATCATCTGGTCTTTGATCATCAGTACAGGGTGGGCGTGGTAGTTCTTGCGCTCGCCCATGATCTTCATGGCGGCCTGCACCGCCACGTCGCCTTCCGCCAGTTTTACGCCCGGCACCTGCTCTATCTGCTCAATGCCGTTGAATATGGCGATGTAGTCATTGATCACGATTGTGTCGCCGGCAGAGAGTACGTACTCCTGCAGTTCGCCCCAGTCCTTTTCCTCGTTCGGGTCCGGAACAGTGGAAACGTGGGTATAGAGGTCCTTGTCTGTGAAGTGCTTGATGTCTGGAGAGGCGAGGAGGCCCATGTTCGGGTTAACCTGCGCTCTAGGGTATAGCACAAAGTTCTCCTTGTCGCTCGTGTAGCTCACTTCGTAGTAGGTGTTTTCCGGTGAAATCAGGTCCACTGTGTCGCCGGTTTCGTAGTATACCTTGCCCTTAGCTTCTATTTTGCCACGGGCAATGGCTTTGTACATGTCGTCTGTTTGGTAAAGCAACTCTTTGGTCACATAGCCCGGCACGCCTTCCACTTCCTGGAACTGACCGTGGTAACTTACCTTGAAGCGATCCATCTGCACAGGCGTGTTGCGCCACAGGAGCACGTTGTCGCGGTTGATCTCGTCAGGGAACTCACGTGAGTAGAGCAGGCCTGAGTTGTTCTGCGAAATGATGTTCGAGTAGCCCGAGGAGAACAGAATGCCGATCAGCATCAGGGCTATACCGATGTGTGCCACGGCGCCGCCTGACAGTGTTATTTTCTTCTGCAACAGGCCAAGTATGATGCTGAAGTTGGCGAACACCGCGAAGAGTGATACCACAAACAGCAGGATGTATACCGGGTTGTCGAGTTTGAAAGTGAAGACATCAAACTTGTTGGACAGGATGATCACCAAACTGGCAAACAACAGCGTGAGCATCAGCGGCATGGTGATTGCGTCCTTGAAACTCTTCTTGTTCGCTTTTTTCCACCACAGCAACTGGCCAACACCTGTCAGGATGGCGATGGCTACACCTGCCCATAACTGGAACTTGGTGTAGTGTTCAATCTGGTCGGCTGGCAGGGCGGCGTTAGATTCTATCCCGATGAAACCAAGGAAGGAATTATATACAGGTATAGAAGTCGTTACAAGCACCTGGAAAGCGGCCAGGCAAAGCACGGCAGCGCCAATGAATACCCAGAACTCAGCACTGTAAGTTGAAAGCTCTTTCTCTGTCGTGGGGATCTTCTTCCAGTTATACACCAACAGGCCGATAGCGAGCACCGTGAATACCATCATGTAGGTAAACAACTGGCCTGACAGACCTAAGTCCGTAAAGGAGTGTACCGAGGCGTTGCCCAGAATACCGCTTCGCGTCAGGAAGGTCGCGTACAGAATCAGAACAAATGAGGTGATCACCAGGATGAAGGAGGCACGCAGGCCTTGCTTGCTGCGGCGATAGGCAATCATGGTATGGATACCGCCCACCAGCACGAGCCACGGGATGTACACCGCGTTCTCCACCGGGTCCCAGTTCCAGTAGCCCCCGAAGTTCAGGGTTTCGTAAGCCCAGTATGCACCCATCATGATACCGATTCCCAGCGTTACGGCCGCGAAATGTGACCATGGCATTGCAGGACGAATCCACTCACTGAACTTGCCTTTCCAAAGGCCGGCAATGGCGAACGCGAACGGAACAAGCGAGGCGGCATAACCCAGGAACAGGGTCGGCGGGTGAATCACCATCCAGTAGTTCTGCAGCAGTGGGTTCAGACCGGTGCCGTCGGCTGGCCTAAAGTTCGGGTCCATGGCAAACACCGGGGCGTCGGCCATAAAATCGCGCATCAGGATAAAAGGAGACGAGCCCAGCTTGAAATCGCCGATCACCACACCCAGAATCATGGACGAGATGAAGATCTGCACGAAAGAGAAGATGGCCATGACAGGCGCTTCCCATTGCTTGTTTTTCTTGCCAGCGTTCATCAGCACCACGCCCAGTGCCACGTGCCAGAACATCCAAAGCAGGAACGAACCCTCCTGACCTTCCCAGAAACAGGAGATCATGTAGTGAACAGGCAGGTGGTTAGACGAGTGGCTCCAAGCGTAATAGTACTCGTAACGGTGCTCGTAGATAATGTTGAAAAGGCTGAAGATAATGGCCACCACCGCTATACCGTGCACATAGAAGGCAGCACGTGCCAGTTTGCGCCAGCTGGTATCGCCGCTCTCTTCCGTTTTCTGGCGCGCGGCCATAAAATAAGCATAGGAGGCTACAATGGCCGCTACAAAAGCCACAATCACACTCGCGTGGCCAAAGTCTCCGATTAGCGTATTAATCATCTTGATAAGTTAGAAAGTTAAAAAGTTAAAAAGTTAGAGCGTTGCCCCAGATGAAGTCGCTCTTAACGATCAACTGTTCACTAATTTATATACCTGCGGTGTTGGTTTGAATTTCGTTCTCCGTGTACTTGGACGGGCACTTGAGGAGTATCTTGTCTGCCACGAACACATCATTTTGCATGTTGCCCGTAATCACAACTTGCTCAGAGCGCTCAAAGTCCTGCGGTTTGGGGTTGAAGTAGACCACGCGCTGTTCGAAGCGGTTGGTGTCCACCAGTGTAAAGGCGAAGTAGTTCGGGTCCTTCATCGGCTCATAATGCATGCCTACGATGTGTCCTTTGTCATCCTTCTTGAGGCGTCCTACCACGTGCACTTTTGTGGATTTGCCGTCTTCTGCCAGTTCAATGGCCTCGCCAAATGAAACATAGGTACTTGCGTCGCCAGCCGTGGTCATGATGATACCAATAGCCATGGCGATAACGATAATGCCGATGATGTGTGATTTTTTCATCTTTACCTGATTATAGATATTCCATTTCTGTTAGCCTAACACACGATAGAAAGTTTTAAATCCATCGCAGATAGGGATATTTGTCATTTTTCGCCTTAGTCGGGCAAAAAGATTTAGCGGTTCACATACTCGTCTTTCAGCTGTTTCTCCAGTCGGCCCACCTTGCGGTCGAGGGCGATCAGGTAGAACAGCACGCCTGCCAGCACGGTGAGCAGCACGGCCACCACCACGTATATTTTGCCGTCCTGGCGCAGAGCGTCGGCCATTTCGATGTTTTGCTGCGGGGCTGACGAGAACTCCACCATCTGGTCTTGCGCCATGGCCACGGTTGGCTCAAAGGTGAACAGGACGCCCAGCATAAAGCAGCAGATGGCCAGTATTCTAAACATTTTCATATATGCGTTGTCTCAGTAATTCCAATCTTGATTTCACGTTGATAATCCATACGCCCAGCAGCGTCCAGCCCAGCACGGCCGGGTAAAACACCATCCGCAGGCTACTGTCAAGGTCGTAAGCGTTAAAGCCGGGATTGCCGCCGTTGCCCGGGTGAAGCGAGTCGGTCAGGCGGGGCAGGATGAACAGCAAGGGGATAAGGGCCGCAAAGGCGAAGATGTTGTACACGGCACTGATGCGCGCGCGCTGCTGTTGCTCGGCAAAAGAGCTGCGCAGCACGAGGTAGGCAAAGTAAATCAGCAGGCCAATGGCGGCACCGTTCTGTTTCGGGTCGTTGCTCCAGTACTCGCCCCACGTAAATTTGGCCCACTCCATACCTGTCACGATGCCCAGCACGCCGAAGAGGATGCCCACTTTGGCGGCTTCGTGCGCGATGATGTCGTTCCGGAAGCTCGGCTTGCGCAGGTATTTGATGGAATACACTACCGAAACCATCAGGATGAGAATCATGCCAAACCACATGGGCACGTGGAAGTACAGGTTGCGGATGGTCTCGTTGAGGATGGCCAGTCGGGGAACTTCCGACAGCATACCCACCGCCACGGTAAACACCAGCAGCAGCACGGTCAGTATTTTCCACCAGTTCTTCTTCATGTTCCTTCTTCTCTTATTTTGATGAAAGCCAGCCTGTGCCGGTCTCCATTCTGCTTTTTACTTCTAACAGTTCCGCAGCCCAAATTGTCGCAAATCTGCGCTGAAACTGTGTTTAATTTTAGATAAGTTAGCTACTTATACCTTGTTATGTGTCGGCTATACCTTGCTCCACGGGCTATACCTTACGAACGCCAAAGGTACGGGAACAAAATATAAGAAACAGTGACAACGATCATGTTTATGGCAAGCAAAGTAAGTAGTTCGTCGAGACTGGCAGCCCGCTCCAGCCCATCCATGGCGTTTTTGGACATTTTGATCAGCATCAGCAGCATGGGCACGATCACCGGGAAGCTGAGCACGGCCATGAGCGTGCTGCTGTTGGCGGCCTTGGAGGCTATACCTGAAATCATGGTGAGGGAAGTTGCGAAACCGATGGCGCCGAGCAGAATGCTGAGCAAAAACATCGGAATGTCTTCTACGGGGTTGCCCAGCACGAAAGCGTAGAACACGAAGCAAATCAGCGCCAGCACCAGCATCAGGCAGGCGTTGTAGAGTATCTTAGCTAAGATTATGCCTTGCGGACTCACGATCGAGTAGAAGTAGAGCAGCCGGCCGCGGTTTTCCTGCATAAAGCTCTTGGCAATGGCATTGACCGATGTGAAGAGCAGGATAATCCAGAACAGGGCATTCCAGACGGGCACCTGCAGGGCATTCGAGCGGAGCCCGAAGCTGAGGTAGCAGACGAACACCGTGCTACTGACGTAGAGTAGCATGCCGTTAAAAGCATACTTCTGCCGCCACTCCAGCAGGAAATCCTTCTGCATTAAGTATATGACTTCTTTAAACAGCACCTTCGTGATTTTGCGCAAAGGTACGACACAAATTGTATAATTACTAAGGGCCTGGCTATACCCTGGCGTGGGTACAATTCCAGCGCCAAGGTATAGCCAGGCCTCGGCGATCAAGTCCGGTATGGTAGGGGTAGCTCCGTTCCTCCATCATAAACCTGAATTCATAAAAAAGGCGCAAGTTCGAAAACCTGCGCCAGAAAAACGTCTATACGTATTGAATTTATTCCCCGCAAACCAACAATTGAACCATCAACAATTCAACAATTTACTCATCCTTCTTTTTCTTTTTCCTTTTGTGCTTCACCACTTTCGCCTCGCGGTAAAAAATGATTTCCTCGGCCATGTTGGTCACCTGGTCGCCTACGCGTTCCAACTTCTTGATAATAGAAAGGAGTGCCAAAGCTTCCGGTATGCGGTCGGGGTTGGCTTGCAGGTACTTGGTGATAACCACGTCCGATTTGCGGTAAATTTTGTTGAGGGCCTTGTCGAGCTTGATGATTTCCTTGGCGTGCTTGGGGTCGTCTTGTACGAGCGCGACACGGCATTCGCGGAACATGGCAAGCGCCTGGTCATACATTTCCATCATCTTCGTGAGCTCTATGAGCTCAGGGTCGAAGGGGCGGTCGATTTTCTTAACGAAATGGGCCATCCCCTCGGCGGTGTCGCCGATGCGCTCTAGGTTGGTGTTTATCTTAAGCATGGCCAGCACAGTTCGCAGGTCTACCGCCACAGGGGTATAGAGGGCGAAAAAGTTTTCGCACATCCGGTCGATTTTGATGTCGTAGTTGTTGACCTTGCGTTCGAGCTTGATAATCCGGTCCGCCAGTTCGTGGTCGGCATTCATCACGGCGTCGCGTCCGCTGGTGAGCTGGTAGTCAACCAGGTCCCACATCTCCAGCAGCTTTTCCCGCAAGCGGCGCAGTTCTTCATCAATATGTTGCATTCGTATGTCTTTTTTTGCGTGAGATTTAATTCCTATACGTGAATCGGTGGGGAGCGCCTGTTAACCGAAGCGGCCCGTAATGTAGTTTTGGGTTCGGGTATCGCTCGGACTCGTGAACATGGTCTTGGTTTTGGCATACTCCACCAGTTCGCCCATGTAAAAGAAGGCGGTATGGTCACTCACACGTCCTGCCTGCTGCATGTTGTGCGTCACAATCACAATGGTGTAGTTCTTTTTGAGTTCGTGAATCAGCTCCTCGATTTTGGCCGTGGAAATCGGGTCGAGGGCCGAGGCAGGCTCGTCCATCAGAATAACCGAAGGCTGTATGGCCAGGGCGCGCGCAATGCACAGGCGTTGTTGCTGACCACCTGAAAGGGCCAGTGCCGACTTGTCGAGCTTGTCTTTAACTTCGTTCCAGAGAGCGGCTTGCTGCAGCGACTTCTCACAGGCTTCCTGCAAAATCTTCTTGTCCTTTATGCCTTGTATTTTGAGGCCGTAAACCACGTTTTCGTAAATGGTCTTCGGGAACGGGTTCGGTTTCTGGAACACCATGCCCACTTCCTTGCGGAGTTCGTCTACCCGCACGTCAGTGGCATAAATATCGCGGCCGTCCAACAAAATCTGGCCCTGGATGCGGAAACCGTCGATGTAGTCGTTCATGCGGTTCAGGGTGCGCAGAAACGTGGACTTGCCGCAGCCTGACGGGCCGATAAAGGCGGTCACGGCCTTCTCTTCCATGGCGATGTTGATGTTCTTGAGCGCCTGGAAGTCGCCGTAGTAGGCGTCAAGGTTATTGGCTTCTAACTTACTTTGTTTTTTGGTCATGGGTGAAAACTTACCATTTTATTTTCTTTTGCTGACGGTGGCGCAGGTATACCGCAATGCCGTTCAGCAAGAAGGTAATCAATAAGAGTACAATAATGGCGGCCGCCGCGTTGGTCAAAAAGGCCGCCTGCGGACGCGAGGTCCAGTTGAAAATCTGGATCGGCAGCACCGTGAACTCGTCCATCGGCGACTTCGGCACAAAAGGCACGTAGGCCAGCGCCCCGATCACGATAAGTGGTGCCGCTTCGCCCACCGCCCTTGATAGCGCCAGGATCACGCCCGTCAGGATGCCGCCAAACGAGGCGGGCAGCACCTGGTTCCACACCGTTTGCCACTTAGAGGCGCCCAGCGCAAAAGAACCGTCGCGGATGGTGCGGGGCACGGCCTTGATGGCTTCGCGGGTGGTCACGATCACAATGGGCAGGATAAGGAGCGAAAGCGTAAGCGCGCCGACCAGCAAAACCGGTCCCAGGTGCATAAAACGCACAAACAGCTCCAGACCAAGCAAACCATAAATAATGGACGGTACGCCGGCCAGATTGGCAATGTTAATCTCCAGGAAATCTGAGAGCTTCGTCTTTTTTGCGTACTCCTCCAGGTATATGCCGGCGGCTATACCAAGCGGGAAGGCAATCAGCGCGGACAGCACCAGAATCCAGAGCGTACCTGCCCAGGCGGTGAGTATACCTGCGCGGGCGGCACGGCGTGAGGGCAGGCTGGTCATAAAGTCCCAGTCGATGCGGCCCACACCTTCTATTACGATATCGATCAGGAAGATGGCCAGTACTACCAGTCCGATGAAGGTACAGAAAATGCCGAACACCTGAAAGGCCTTGTCTTTGAGGCGGTTTTTCTCGGAGTTAGTCATACTTTTCCTGATATTTCTTTTTAATCCAGAAGCTGAGGTTGTTCAGCAGGAATGTGAATACGAACAGCGTCATACCTGCCGCGAAGATAGTGCGGTACTCCAGCGAGCCGTGCGGCACATCGCCCATGCTCACCTGCACAATGTAAGTGGTAATCGTTTCGATCGGCACCAGCGGGTTTAGCGTTAGGCGCGGCTGCTGACCTGCCGCAATGGCCACGATCATGGTCTCGCCCACGGCTCTCGAAATAGCCAGGATCACCGACACGAGTATACCCGACGAAGCGGCGGGCACCATCACCCCGAAGGCGGTCTGCAGTCGGGTGGAGCCCATGCCGTAGGCGGCCTCGCGCAGCGAGCGGGGCACGGCGCTGATGGCGTCTTCGCTAAGCGAGGAAATCATCGGGATGATCATAACGCCCATCACAATGCCGGCCGACAGCGCGTTGAAGCCCGCCAAACCGGGAATAAATGATTGCAGAAAAGGCGTTACCACGGTCAGGGCGAAGAAGCCGTAGACTACCGTAGGGATGGTGGCCAGTACTTCCAGCAAAGGTTTGATAATGGTTTTGAAACGGGCATGGGCGTACTCGTTCAGGTATATGGCGATGGTGAGCCCGATGGGCAATGCCACCGCAATGGCAATGGCCGTGGTCAGGAAGGTGCCCGCTACGAGCGGCATGATGCCGAACTTCTTATCGGCAAAAAGGGGCGTCCATTCCTTCTCCGTGAGGAAGCGCACAATGGACACTTCGCTGAAAAACTGGATTGACTCCGACAGCAACACCCAAATGATACTGGCCGTGACCAGTATGGTGATGGCAGCCGACAGCCACAGCAAGCCTTCTATTATTTTCTCCTGTACTCTCAAGGTGTTTATGATTGAAGCGCAGGTATAGCCTTTGTTTCTTAGGGCTATACCTGCGCTGGTTTATTTCAGGATCTTACTATTGGTTGGCCGTAGCGGCGCCAGTGGCAAATTGCTCGAACTTCTGTTTCTGCTCGTTGTACACGTTGTCAGGCAGGGCAATGTAACCTACTTCCTGGGCCAGCTCACCCGCGTTCTCGAGGTAGAAGTTGATGAAGTCCACCACTTCTGGTCTGGCCACGGCCTTGGAGCTGACATACAAAAACAGCGCACGTGAAAGCGGAGCATAAGAACCATCCTTTACAGTTTCCAGCGACGGCAGTACAGGGCCTGCGCCGTTGTCAACAGGTATAGCCTTCAGCTTGCCCTTGTTTTCTTCGTAGTAAGCGTATCCGAAAAAGCCTAGCGCCAGCGGGTCAGTAGACACGCCCTGAACCAGCACGTTGTCATCTTCACTGGCGGTATAGTCGCCGCGGCTCGAGTGGCTCTTGCCTACAATGGCTTCGGTGAAGTAGTCGTACGTGCCTGACTCCACGCCTGCGCCATACAAGTGTATTTCCTTGTCGGGCCACTCCGGACGGATCTGGTTCCAGCGCGTGATCGTGCCCTGTGCTTCAGGCTCCCACATTTTCTTCAGCTCAGCCACGGTAATGTCTTTCACCCAGTCGTTGGAAGGGTGCACCACCACGGTCAGGCCGTCGTAGGCCACCGAAAGCTGCACATACGAAATGCCGTTTTCTTTTGCCGTCTGCGCTTCTGAATCGTTGATCGAGCGGGAGGCGTTCACGATGTCGATTTCGCCGCGGGAGAATTTCTTCATGCCGCCGCCCGTACCCGACACACCCACGGTTACTTTCACGTCCGGCGCCTCGGCGCGGTACTCTTCGGCCACGGCCTCCGTCACAGGGTATACCGTAGAAGAGCCGTCAATCGAGATAGAACCCGACATGTCGCTGCCGCCTTCCTCTGTGTTGCCGCCGCACGATGTGAAAGCAAACGAAGCACCCAATAGGATGGCCGCGCTAAGTTTGAATCGGTAAAAGCTAAGATTTAACATACAAGTTGATTTTAGGATGTATAAGTTAAGTGTGTCTGGTCTCTTTAATGTTGAATTATTAAGCGGGTGTACTTATTTGGTATTCAGTAGGTTTTATTATAAGGCTAATTCCATTTGCAGTCTGAACTGGGTGCGGTCTTCGCGACTCGCTTCCTGTATCAGTGTAATGTCGCTCTGCACCTTCAGCGAATGCCCCACAATGTATTTTGACACCCCCAGGGTATACTGGTCCTGTTGGCGTATACCTGTCACGGTTGTCGGGTTGAAGTCGGTATAGCGGGCCGCTAATTCCCAGTTGCTCGGCAGCAGGTAGCCCGCCTGCAGGTTCAGGGCCGTGCCCGTTACGAAGGTTTCCGCCACGTCGCCCAGCTCGTCGCGCAGCACCACAGGTCCATCGGTGGCTTTGCGGTTGGCATACTCGCCCATGGCCGAAAAGCCGCGGTACTTGAACATGGCATCCACGAACCAGGTGCGCAGGCTGCGCGTGTCGCTCAGGAAATCGCCGAGTTGCCCTTGGTCGCGACCAGCGTTGCTGTTGTAGTCGAAAGAAGTAGCCAGCGAGAGTTTGGGTGTCTGCTCGCGCTCGATGTCGCTGCCTACATAATCGCCACCGCCTTTAAACGCCCCGAAAGGCAGTACCTCGAAACGGGCCGTGTAGTCATAGCCGCCCGTGTTGTTCACGGTAATGTCGCGGCCTTCGCCCATCGAAATGGAGCCGATCTCTCTCAGCACGACCTGACCCAGCTGGTGCTCGTGGTGTAGTTGCAGGCCCGCATCGCGGTCGAGGTTGAAGCGGGAGTTGAGCAGGCTGCGGTCCACGAACTGGAGTTTCTGCGACGATACCACACGCTCACGGTTACCCGGCAGTTTGGTCTGGCCCACCCACAGTTGCAGGTTCGGGGTGAGGTGCCATTTGGCCACCGCGTCGAGGATGATGTTGTCGGCGTTGTTGGTCAGGTCGGGCACGTCGCTGCCGATGTCGCTGTTGCTCAGGCCGAGCTCAATTTTGTATTCCAGTCTGGGGGAAAAGGCAAAACCATCGAACTTCAGGCGCGCGCGGCGAATCAGGAAGCGGTCGTCCCAGTTGCCGGTGGCAGGCGTGTTGCCACCCTGGTAGAGTAGCTGAAAGCGGGTGCCGAACTTGAGGCTGAAAGAGGAGTCGGCGGCCACGAAGTGGAGGCCTTTGCCGAACTTGCTGTCGTTAACGGTCTGGGCTTGTGTGTTGTAGGTATAGAAGAGGCCGGACAAGAGCACCAGAAGGACTCCTTTGAGTTTGTGGTTCACGCGCTGTATTAGTTAAGGGTGAGAATTAAGCTAATGCCATGCAATTATTTTTTACACAAAACGCAGTAGTCTAAGCTGCGCCCTGCTTTGTGTGCCTCAGAGCTTTGCAATGGTTAGTCAGGCCATTGGTACTGCTTCAGAAGCACGGTGCAATATTACCACTTTCATATTATCCGAAGGTTACGGCCATGTTACGGTTATGTTAAGAATTAAGGTTTTAACGGAGAAGGCTGAACCGCAGCAGCCGCTGAGTCCAGAGAACCAACGGCTGCATCAGGTATAGCACAAAAAGGGATGACCTTTACTTAAAAATTAAACTGCGCCTGCAGCCTGAGGCGGCTGCCGTGCTGGCGATTGTCGAAATTCTGGGCGTTGCGGATGGTGCGGTCACCGATGCTGTAGTCGGCCGTCAGCTCTACGCTCTTGTGCACCAGCCACTCTACGCCGATCTCTGTTTCATAAACACTGTAGCCTGGCGCGTCGCGCTCATGCTTCTTGCCACCTTCGTAGTGCTGCACCTTCACGAAAGGTATAAGCACCTGCGAGCCGACTTCTTTACGGTACATCGCCTGCGCATAGCCGCCGTGCAGGTTCTGCACCTCAATCGCGTTGGTTTCCGGATTGAACTCCGGCCCGCGGCCTATGTTGTACTCTGCCTGAAAACCAAAGGGCTGGGGGTATAGTACCATTGAGGCCGCTATGCGTTGGTCCGTGAAACCGTCTTTCAAATACTTCTCGGCTATACCTACGCCCGATGAAACCTGGTCTGGCGTCACGACATATTTACCGGTATAAGCCTGTATACCTGGCTCAATGATCTGCCTGCCGCCCACCAGCAAAGGGTAGGAGAGACGCGCTACCACGTGCTGCGTGTTGTTCACTTCCGGCTTGTTCGCCGTTTGGCCGTTGTAGATGCCGAGGCCGAACACGCCGTAGTTGCCCGTGCCTTTCAGGCCCGCGTCTGTCAGTAGCTTGAAGCGCTCCTGGATTTCCTCCGGTGTCCAGTAGAAGAAGATGCCCAGGTCACGCTCGTTGGCGATGCCACTGTTCAGAGCGTCGTTACGGTCCAGTGCCAGGCGGTTGCTGCTCGACTGCAGGTTCTCAAAGCCATAGGGGATCTTGCTCTGGCCCACGCGCAAGCGGTATACCTTGGCCTTGTCGAGCGACACGTCGAAGTAGGCGTCGCGGAGCTGGAAGAAGTGCAGCGCGTTGGAAGAAGCCGAGGAAGCGAAGTCAGGCTGGATGTAGATGGAGAGGCGGTCGCTCACATCGCCGCTGAAGATCAGGCGGCCACGACGCAGGAACAAGCCTCCGCCCTCACCGAGGGACTTGTCGCACTGGTCGCACTTTAAGTTGGGGTTGGTTTCGAGGAGGCGGTTGTAACGTACCTGCGCGTAGCCACGCAGCGAGATTTTGTCGTACCAAGCCTTCTTTTTTGGAGCTTCCTGCATCGCTGCAGGGGCTGGCTGCTGTACCACCGTCGTGGTTTGCGAGGTGGAGTCCGATGTCTGGGCCTTCGCTTCTTTCGAGAACAAAATGCCTGCGGCTAGTCCTGCCGCCAGGATAGCACGCGTTACAGTTGATGCCTTCATTGTTTGGGTGAGTATGGTTTACTGCCTGCCCTAGTCTGTTCCTTTAGCGGAGTCTACTCGCGTCAGGAGGGCAGTATCGAATCTGAAAAGAGCCAATCAGTTGATTCAGCGCGGTCTTCGTTTTCGACCTCGCAAAGGTCAGACGCTAATGTTACTCGACTGTTATGCCAATGTTAAATTTGTGTTACCAAAGCACCGGCAGGTATAGGCGGGCCAACTGATCAATGATCAGTCACTCTATACCGATCGCTGTTTAATGCATGCTATACCTTTGGCCGAACCGCCTGTAAACACCAAGAGCCAGAGGTTCTCTCTGACTCCTTTTAATTAAAACTTTTGGGAAATCTTGCAGGCTGTTGGGAATTCATCCTGATCAGTCCGATTTGGACTTCAGCACTGAAGACATTACCTGCAAGTAACCCGCAAATGAATCGGGCTGCCACAGATTAATTCTGTGACAGCCCGATTTGTATTTTAACTCTTACTTAGAACTTGTAACCAGTCCAGCCGAATACGGATGTGTTAGCACCTGTGATAGCGCTGTTTGCTTTAATGTTAGCGTTGTCAGGGTTTTTAACTTCCTGCTTAACCGTCATGCCGTCGTTTTTGTATTCGATTACAGTTCCTGAATTGCCATTGCCCTTGCCATCTGTCATGTCGATCAGATCTGTGGCAGTAGTACCCTTAACGAGTAGGTTAGTGATAGTAGCCTTTGCACCTCTGCGCACTTTCACGGCATCCTGCATCTCGAAAGTAGACTCGTTTACGATCGTGATGTTCTTGAAGATGAAATCAGACTGGTTCACGTCGCCAGGAGTGTTGCCATCTAGGTTGCCGTCCAACTCGGCGCCGCGTGGGTCAGATTCTGTGCTGGTATAGCCAGCCTTCCACACACCATATGCGTTGTCCAGCGTACCTGACCAGCCCTGCGTTACGTCGAACATGTCGTCGTCAGAATCCACTACCAACAGGTTCTTTACATTTACCGAACCGCCAAAGAACTCAATCGCGTCATCAGCACCGTATGGGATGTAAACGTTCTCGATTTTAGTGCCGCTTCCTACACCGTTCAGTGTCAGGCCGTTGTGCTCGATGTCGGCGGAGGATTTCGCGCCGGTATACTCCAGGATCAGGTATTCTATGACGCCTGAGTTGTCGTTGTTATTATCGCCGCCGTAGATGACAGCCGGGTTCACTTCTGTAGTGCTGGTAGTCACTTTGCCTGCCGGGCCGGACAGTTTTGCCTTGCCGTTGATGATCAAACCACCCCAGTCGCCCTGCGCCGGGCTGGCCGCTGCAGACGTAATTCTTACCGGTTTATCGGCTGTGCCGTTCACAAAGATCTGACCGCCCTGCTCTACCAGAATGTACTTGTTAAAACCCTTCTCAGCCTTGATCACTGTGCCCGCCGGTATTCTGAGTTTTCCGCCGTTCACTACAAGCAATGAGCCTGTCAGTTTGTATTCTGTGCTTGCGTCCAGCGTTACATCGGTAGAGATATCACCGCTCAGCTCTTTAGTGGCCGCAGGACCTGGTTCTGGGGTTGTCGTTTCGTCGTCTTTGCATGAGAATAGTCCCAGCGGAAGCAGTAACAGGTAAAGGAATGTCTTTTTCATTTTTCTTAATTGTTTATTCAAATTTAGATTTGGAAGATCAACTGAATGTGACCGGAACGTTATCGAATTGTTAAAACTGGTAGGTCACACCGAGGTCAAACTGAGCGCCTCTTTTATAGCTACCGATTGTCACGCTCTGGGCATTGGTGTCCGAGCCGGCGCCTTCTCTGGTTAGCCTGTAGGCCGGGTTCAGCAGGTTTTTCGCTTTGATGTTGAACTTGAGGTGGTCGTTGAGTCCCAGGGTGGTGATGAAGTCCAGTGTGGTGATGCCCTTCTCGATCAGGTTGGTGTAGCCACGTGTACCGATGGTGTGCACCTTGTCGCTTAAGTAGTTCAGAACCACGGCAGAGGTCAGGCTGGTATTTCTGTTGGTTATCAGGTTATAAGTCAGGTCAGCATTCAGTATGTAGGGTGCAGCGCCCTCCAGGGTAGAGGAGGTGTTTTGCGCAAAGAAGCTAGGGAGATCGTCTATCCTTGTGTGGATGTAGGATGCATTCAGGCCGGCATTCAAGCGGTGCTTCTCGGCCAGGTTCATCAGCGACTTCCTCACTTCTACCTCAATGCCGGCGGCCACGGCATGGTCTGCTACGTTGTCGTAGGTTGCCAGGCCGGCTGAGTTGCCTTGGTCTACCCGAGCAATCGGATTCAGAATGTGCTTGTAGAAAGCGTTCACCGATATCTGCTCTTCTGTGGAGGGGTAAAAGTCCCACTTCAGGTCGAAGTTGTAATTGGTGGATGGCTTCAGATTGGGGTTGCCGTTTTCTTTACCGAAAATTCCCTGGTAAATGAAGGGCGACAACTCCTTGTCCTGCGGCAGGGTATAGGTGCGGCTAAGGCCTGTTCTGATATGGTTTTTATCGTCGAGCTCGTATTTGGCGTTAAAGCTTGGCGATAAGAAGAACTTATCCATCACATTAGAGCCTTGATTTGCGCCACGGTTCACGTTATAGTTTATCTTCATGTACACATCATCTGCTCTCAGGCCGGCATTTAAAGTAAGCTTGTTCCCGGCCTTATGCACCAAGTCAACATAAGCGCCGTGGTTGATCCTTTTTACATCGTAGACGTCCAGGTTTTGCTCCAGCATGAAGTGGCCATTATTCAAACCTTCCTGGTTTAGGTGGGAGTCAAGCTCTATGCTGCTCAGCGGGAAAACAGGAGCTGGTGCTTTGCTCACGTCCCAGATGTAGTTGTAGATGGGAGCTGCAAAGTCTTTGGAGCTGATTCTGCCGTCGTAGCCAACTTCAACATAAGATAGCTTCTCCGGGTCTGCCGAAAGCGCGTATTGCAGATTGGCTTTCGGGAGGAGGGCAGTCTCCGTTATTTTATAGTTGAAGCGCTGGGCTCTTCCTTCTCCTATACCCAGTTCCACCCTGCCGTCGCCGGCAGAAGGGAGCATAATGATCCGGCGGTCAGGCTCCTGGCCAATCACACGGTTTACCGCAGCACCCACGTTATACTTTACCCTGTCCGATACCTCTCCGTTCCAGATAAGCTGGTTGATGAAAGCGGTGTTGTCGTTCACCTGCAGGCGCCGGGTATGGCCTTCAGAATTAAACTCGTCCGCTTTCTGGAACAGTTCGGTTTCTTTGCCATAGAAACTATAGGCGGCAGCCGTGGCTGTATGCAGGTATAGCGAGTTATAGCGCAGCTGGCTGTTGTTCAGGTTGAACTCCAGGTTGCCCGCCAGCATGTGAGAGGCGCTGCGTGTGGATTGCTGGTAGTCAAAATCTTTGAAGGGGTTCTCAGGGTTGGTGGCCGTGATCAGGCGGGAAACACCTTCCTGGTAATGGTATTTGTTATCCATGGAGCCCATCACATAAAAGCGATGCTTGCCCAGGAACTTGCTGCCGCCCGCTATGGAAAGACCACCGTTGAGCAGCGGGTTTTTCTGAACCGGGTTGAGCGAAGTGTTGAAGGAGTGGTCACGAGAGTATCTGGATACGTCTTGCGGATTGCTGTTGGGGTCTATCGGACCACTAGATGCAGTGGCATAGCCCAAGCTGTTCAATCCTTTAGGAAGATAAAAATCGCTGCCAGGCACCTGGCTGTTTATGCCGGTTGAAAAACCGATCTGGAGCGCCTGGTCATCCACCAACTCTTTGGAGTTGATGTTAATGATGGCACCCCCCACATCTCCATTCATCGACGCTGAAAAGGCCTTGTTCACATCCACCGACTGGATGATGTCGCTCGTAAAGAAGTCGAGGGAGATGTTCTTGAATTCCGGGTCTTCGGAAGGTATGGCAAACCCATTCAGGGTAGTGGTGTTGTAGCGGTCGCCCAACCCACGGACGAACACGTTCTTCACGCCATCGCGCTTCGATACGCCTGAGATCTTGGCAACCGCTCCCTCAGCATCGCTCACGCCTTTCCGGGAGAGTTCCTGCGCACCAATGGCCTGTGTGGCGATAACCGCTTTTTTCTGATCCAGGAGTAGGATTTGCTCGGTTTCCCTGTTCCCTTTTGCGGTGATCGTCACCTCCGCCAACTGCGACGTGTTCTGCTCCATGTCCACGTCCACCGTGGTGGTTTTGCCTGCCGATACGGTTACATTGCCAATCGTTTTTGGGGTGTAGGACAGGCTGTTCACTTCTAAGGTATAAGTTCCCTCTTTCAGGTTGTCGATGCGGAACTTGCCGAAGGCATCCGACGGGGCACCCAGCCCCGTTCCCTGCACCTTAATGATGGCGCCGATCAACTCTTCGCCGTTTTTAGCGTCTTTGATTGCCCCCTGTATGCTGCCAGTCTGCGCATGCACCGAAAGGAAAGCGGATAAGAGGAAAAATAGAACTGTGGTGAGATTCTGTCGCATTGTAATTGTAGTCTTATTGATGCGACAAAAGTAGAGAGGCTATATTACCACAATATTAATAGGGCATTAAGTTTCTATTAATAAAACCTAATATTTGTTTATAACTTATTGATATACAGATAATATTAGGTTTGTTGAGCTGGCTATGGTAGTAGCGGGAGGTAAATTTACAGTTATAGAGGCAGTCGGCTGGGATTTAGGATAGGGTTTAACAATATAGTAACCTTACAATAATCTACAGCTAATATTGCTGGTATAGTTTTGCTGCATCAATCCTGCCTTCATAAGAAACTGATTGCGCATTATGGGTGAGATCAATTGCGGCAATCAATAGTGGTGTGGCTTAGTCTCCCACACTACGCACAGGGCCCGTCTCGAAAGAGCGGGCCTTTTTCTATACCTATACCTGCAGGCTTGTTGACAAAGGACTTTATGACAATGGACGAAAGATTAAAGCAGATAGTGGGAATTGTTTGGGTAGTCAAAGGGAAAGGAGCAAAGCTAACGCTGCATACCAAGACTGGTCTCCTAAAGTTATAGAACTATAGTTGCCTCAATGCAATAGAGTCCTTTGTCTATTGTCAAAGTATCCTTTTTCCCAAAAAGAGCTATACCTTAAAAGTCAGCGGTTGTACCCGTGTCTCCGCCCAGATATTGAAACAGGAAATAAGCCAGTATGGCGAGTACGATGATGCCCAGGCAGCCAATGCCGCCGCAACCGCCACGGCCTCTCCCGCCGCCTGCCCCGCCCCGGCCGCCAAACAATTTACTTAAGATCCAGAACCTGAATAAGCCTCTTAGCATAGTTTGTACCTTAGTTAGAAAACGCATAACCCCGGCTGTGCTGTGCTGATGCACAAAACAGTCGGGGTTAAAATTACGGAAAGGTATAGAGGCTAGTTATGAATGGAGATGCTACATCAAGGCACTATACCTTATACCTGCAGGTATAGGGATCAATATAGGTATAGCTTAGCTGATCGGCACTTTGCGCAGTATCGCCTCGATAAAGTCTTTGGTCTTGATGCCGTCAGCCTCCGCTTCGTAGTTGAGGATGATGCGGTGGTTCATCACGTCGTGGGCCACTTCCTTAATGTCTTCGGGCAGCACGTAGTCGCGGTCGTCGAAGTAGGCGATGGCTTTGGCGGCACGGTTCAGGGCAATGCTGGCACGCGGCGAAACCCCAAACTGAATGTAGTCGGCAAATTCGTTGAGGTCGTACTCGGCAGGGCGGCGGGTCGCAAACACGAGCTCGATGATGTACTTCTCCAGCGTCTCCGAGATCTGCACCTGGTTGATCTCACTGCGGATGGCGAAGATATCCTCCTTCGAGAGCACCTTGTTTACGGTGTCGTTAAAGGCCATGTTGGCCATGCGGCGCATGATCTCCAACTCGTCCGACTTCTTCGGGTAGTCGATGTATACCTTCATCATGAATCGGTCGACCTGCGCCTCGGGCAGCGGGTAGGTACCTTCGTGCTCCACCGGGTTTTGGGTGGCCAGTACCAGAAAGGGGAGGTCCAGTTTGTAAGTGGTCTCACCGATGGTCACCTGCTTTTCCTGCATGGCCTCCAGCAAAGCCGACTGTACCTTGGCCGGGGAGCGGTTCACTTCGTCGGCCAGGATCAGGTTAGCGAAAATGGGCCCCTTCTTTACCTCAAACTGCGATGAGTTCTGGTTATAGATCATCGTGCCGATCAGGTCGGAGGGCAGCAGGTCCGGGGTAAACTGGATGCGCTGAAAGTCGAGGCGCAGTGCGCGGGCCAGCGAGTTGATGGTGAGCGTTTTGGCCAGTCCGGGCACGCCTTCCAGCAAAATGTGCCCGCCGGTGAACAAACCAATGAGCAGACGACTCACCATATAAGACTGTCCGACCACCACTTTCCCCACTTCCTGAAACACTTGCTTTATTTTCTGCTGGTGGTCTTTCACCTGGTCCTGGTATACTAATTCTTCTGCTGGCATAGCTCAATGGCATTTTAAGGCCCTAAATATAGTAATAATTCTTCAGTCTTGGATATGAATGCCTCCATGTACTAGTTTGCTGTTTGTTGAATGAGTTATTTGATAACAAGGTCTGTATAACCTTATTAATCTTAATTTAATCTAGTAGATTTGCGCAAAATTTTATTTATATGGTATTCAGTTCGGCTGTTTTTCTTTTTGTTTTCCTGCCTTTAATCTTGATATCTTATTATTTGACGCATCCAAGATACAGGAACTACCTACTACTTTTTTCAAGTTTGCTATTCTATGCCTGGGGCGAGGCTTTTTTTGTCTTCCTGATGATATTTTCCATTCTGCTCAATTATATAGGCGGAGTACTTATCAATCATTTCAGATATAATAGCTTTCTGCAGAAAGCGGCATTGGGTGTAACAGTCATAATTAACATCGTCATCCTCATTTATTATAAATACTTCGGATTTATTTTCGAATTCCTCAATAGTCTAGGGCTTTCTACCACCTTCGATGAAGGCTCCATACATTTACCTATAGGGATCTCCTTCTTTACTTTTCAGAATATAAGCTACCTGGTTGATCTGTATCGTAAGGAAGTGATGTTGCAGCGGAACCCATTCCATCTCGGCCTTTACATTTCATTGTTTCCGCAGTTGATTGCCGGTCCAATAGTGCGCTATCACGACATAGCTGAACAAATAAAGGGAAGGACATGTGATTGGCAAATGTTCTACAGTGGTGTAACCCGTTTTACACGAGGGTTGGGTAAAAAAGTACTTATTGCAAACTCACTAGCGCTTATCGCTGACCAGGTATTCACAATGCCTGTTGCAGATATACCTACTCCAATGGCCTGGATTGGAATAATCTGCTACTCACTCCAGATTTATTTCGACTTTTCCGGCTACTCAGATATGGCTATCGGCCTAGGCCGTATGTTTGGCTTCAATTTTATGGAGAACTTCAATTATCCATACATTTCAAAGTCTATTCAGGAGTTCTGGCGACGATGGCACATTTCATTATCTTCCTGGTTCCGAGATTATGTCTATATCCCTTTAGGCGGCAGCCGAGTTGTGAAAGTGCTAACCTATCGAAACCTCATCATTGTTTTTTTCCTGACTGGACTATGGCATGGGGCTAGTTGGAATTTTATAGTTTGGGGCCTTTTTCATGGGTTTTTCTTGATTTTGGAGCGGCTTAAGCTAAAGGAATGGCTGGATAAAGTTCCTGCTTTTGTACAACATACCTACACTTTGACAATTGTACTAGTTGGATGGGTTCTGTTCAGAGCAGAGGACTTAACTTATGCTCTTGGCTATTTAAAGGCATTGTGCGGCTTCTCTTCCGGTATCAATTATAAACCTCTCATTTACTTCGACCGCTACACCCTGTTCATGCTTGTCCTGGCCATTGTCTTTTCAATGCCCTCGCGTGTCTATCTTCAACGTTTGGGGGGAAACTGGCTTCGTGCTGTCGAATTGCAACAAAGTTTCAGCGCCGCCGCAAGGAGTGTAGTTATTTATGTGCTCACGGTGGGCATTTTTATACTATGCTCTATAGAACTGGCTAAGAGCAGCTATAATCCATTTATCTACTTCAGATTTTAAAAGGTTTTATGAAAAACCCATCAAGGTTTCTATCCATTATATTTTTGGTATTGCTTAGTGGCTTCATTGCATTACAAATAGAAGATGTATTTCAAGCTGCAACAGAATCAGATAATCAAGACAACTTTCAAGTTGTGCTCGATGCTAAAGTGGACAGTGATGATGTCTTCCAAGTATATTATCTTCCTGTCGGTGCAACCAACTTTTCAGATGACCATTCTGTAAAGTTAGAGGTAAGCGGGTTAAGCCAAAGGCAGTTGCTAACATTTGATTTACCTGTCGACAGTATTGGTGGTTTGCGAATAGATATGGGCCAGGAGCCTGAGCAAAGAGGTATCGTGCTACAGGAGATAGTGCTCAAAAAAGGGGACAGAGCAACCATTATACCTCTTGCGTCCCTTTCTGACTATTTTGAGCTAAATCAACATATCGAGCAGGAAGCCGGGAAGCTCAAATTGGTACAAGTAAGTGACATGTACGACCCCTTTATTACGCTCAAGAATGAGAGTATGGCACTGGCAAGCCTTTACAAAGAGCGCATGCCAAACCAGTACCTGATAAGCATAAGCGCATTTATTATCATTCTCTCTGTTTTACTGGTTTGGAGTACAAGAAGGAAGTCATATTTTGGACTATCAAGCTTCCTTAATTTGGCGTGCTTCTGTGGCAGCTACTTCGTATTGCTTCTGGTGTTCACTCACTTCAATGTAAATGGAGTTTATAATTCAGATAAGGTGAGCGTGCTTGTTAGGGCAAAGGTTAAAAACCCTGATTTTTTTCAGCTTTTTTATACTACACATGACGAAGTAGAATTTAAAGAAGGTAATTCCATTCGTCAATTCGTAGATGTAACAGAAGAAATTCAGTTAATTACTTTTGACCTACCCGCTGTGCTCAATATCAGGCAATTAAGATTGGATATTAGTGAGGACATAAAGCAACAGGAAGTCCAGATTGAGAGCATTCATGTAACCCATAATGGCAAGACGCTGGAAGTAATGACACCTACTTCATTGAAACACATGTATGCAAACGAGTACATGACAGTGGAGATGACTGGTGCCGTGGCTTCCTTCAAACCCCGATTTGTAAATGATGTCTATGATCCCTTTTTGTATTCAGGTGATATAACCCAGCACTACCAGCCGGTCCGGACCGCAGTACAAATTTACCCAATTGCTGAGACCATGGCGATGCTTATTTCACTATCAGTTTTCATTTTTTTGCAGCTATCGTTTCCTTTGGCTGCGATACCAAGGCAACAGTTTTTGCCTGTTGCCATGTCTGTATCCTTTATATTGCTCTTATCTGCCCCATACCTTAAAAATGTTTTTTGGCGTGGATCCGTTTATCAGAACCATGAAAACAGAGTGCTTGCCCCTATGCCTTCTATCGATGGCAATAATCTGACCGGGTATCCTCAAGCTTTTGCAGCCTATTTCAATGACAATTTTGGTTTTAGGCATGAACTGATCGAAATGGGCAGAGATATCCGGCTTAACCTTTTCAAGGAGTCCTTTATGCCGGAAAAGGTTGCTATCGGAAAAGACGGGTGGCTTTTCTTGTCTGGGGAGTATGACAATATTATAGATGATTATGCTCGCAGGAATTTGTATGACAGTACCAAGCTCAGACAAGTTGCCATGCGAACACTTGAAAAAAAGGCATTTGTTGAAGCAAAGGGAGGCCGGTTTTTTAAGGTGTTCTATCCCAACTCTCATAGCATTTACCCGGAACTATTACCATACCAGATTCAGATCCAAAAAGTAGACACCTTAAGCAGAGTAGAACAGGTAAATCAGTATTTACAGAAGTTAGATGGAAGTATTCAGGTAATCGATGTAAGGCCCGACATGCTCGAGGCAAAAAAGGAGGCACAACTATATCTGAAGTATGATACCCACTGGAATAACTACGGAGCATTTATTGGGTATAGAAAGCTTTTTACAGAGATGGCGTCCGAAATGCCTGCTCTCAAACCTAGATCCCTAAACGATTATGATATCGAGTGGAAACTGGAAGGCGACGGCGATTTGCTGCATATTTTGGGAGTACGGAATTTTGACAGCTATCAGGAGCATAAGCCACACTTTACCTTAAAAAAAGGAGGCCAGTTAAAGCCTTTAGCAGAGGTCGATGGCCCTTATGATAAATCTGTCATCCACGTTAACCCGAATGATACAACAGGCTTGGTTGCTTTAGTTTTTCATGATTCGTTTACGATTGCTATGAGACAGTTTATTAGTGGCCACTTTGAAAAAGTAATATATTATTGGGGGAATTATAACCAGCAGGTCATTGATCAGGAAAAACCTGATGTGGTGATTGAAAGCAATGTGGAACGTTACTTTCATTAAGCCCCCTATTACGAAAAAGGCCAGCCTCATCACCGGAGTCTGGCCTTTTCGTAATAGGGGTTATGTTCTAAGCAGTCAGGTAAAATTCTCCTTCGTGACCATGGGCGCGCTGGTTTTTGAAGCGGCCAATGTCGGTTTGCATGTTCTCGTAAATTTCCAAAATCTCTTCTGAGTCTTGGGTGAGTGGTTTTATGTGCTCCAGCAGCAATTTGGCTGCCAGTGGGTAAAATTTAGAGTCGTCCGTGTTCTTGGCGTTCACCTTAAAGCTACTCACGTGCGTCTCCAGCTTTTTCAGGGCAGGGTGTTCGCCCTTGAACTCTTGAATGGTGTCGCGGAGTTTCTCCCGTATCATCAGGTATAAATCCTCTTCGAAGGTCATCCCGAAGTCATCCTCCTCCTCTTCATCATCGAAGCTGTAATCTAAGTCGTCATCGTAATCGAAATCGTCTCTCATGGCTGATAATAAGGTTATTTTGAATTGTTAGTACGAGCGGTTATTCTTTGGGTGTTGCATAAAGTATACTGTTTTATTTCCGAACAGATACATAAAAACACGGTGGCCTCTGCTCCAGCCCCCAAAGAAAATGCATAAATAATGCTTCGAATCCGTATTTGCAACGCCTGAGGTATACCTGGATTGAATTATTTTGCTTTGGTAAAAAATGGGGTGGGGTAGCGGATTGAGGCTAAAGCGGATAGGCATAAAAAAAGACCTGCTCCCGAAGGAGAGGTCTTTTATGTGATGCGTATGGCCTGCGCCTAGGCGAACTTGCGCTCGATCAGACGGAGCAGCTTGTTCACGCTGTCCTGCTTTTTGCTCCAGTCGTACCTGCGGGCCAGGTCGTTGGTGATAAAGTGCGTTGCCTCGTCCGGGCTCCTGAACTGGTCCAGCTGCTGAATCGTGTTGTAGTAGGTCATGTTGTCGCCATCAAACAGCTCGTTGATGAAGCTGAAGCGCTGGTTGATCGAGATGGAGTTTTTGAGCGACTCTATCTTGCCATTGCCCAACGAGTCGCCAAGAGAAGCAGTGGCCGGTTTGCTGAACCTCTCGTTCATGGTAGGCCGTTCCGCTTTGAAGCGCTCGTTTAGGTTGTTGTCGGCCATGGCGGCAGGCCGGGGCGCTGCTGCCACTGCTGGTGCTGGAGCGGGCGCTGCTACAGGTATAGAAGCCTCGCGCTGCGCCATGTGGATGGGCGCTACCACATCTTTCTCTTCGATTGGGGCGGCTGGCGTAGGCTTGGCAACAGAGGCGGCGTACGCGGCCAAAGGCGAGATCTGTTGCTGCATGATCTCTTCTTCCGTAATCGGCAACAGGCTGTTAAACGCTTGCAGTACCTCCGCCAGTGGCGCAACGCTGTCACGGTTTGCGTTCAGGTATAGCCTGAAGCGGCTCAGGATGTAGTCGCGGTCGCGGTTAGAAGGGGAGAGCGTACCCACAAAACCTGCAAACAGGGACTTGTCCAGGTCAATGTACTTGAGGTTTTCCTGCAGTTTGGACAGGGTGATGTCCTCCTGGATGCGCAGGAACTTCTCTTCGAACATGGTTGCCGGGGATAGTTTAAGCAGGAACGTGTCGAGGATCGCTTTCTGAAGCAGGGGCTCAAACGCATCGCGCTTGATCAGGATCTTGCGCGAGAGCACGTTCATAAAGTTGAGCAGCGCTTCTTTCACCTCCTCATGCTCATAGTCAAAATACGGACTGCGCAGGTTGGCCATCTCGTGGTGCCACCTGAGCAGGAGCTCCTTGATCACAAACAAATTGACCTGTTTAATGGGCGTAAAGCCAATTAGTTGGGGTCCGTTAATGGTGTCATGCGCAGCAAAGTGCCGGTCGCAAAGCACATTTGCCAGTTCTTTGCTGTAACGTTCAAGCCTTAATTGATTATATTTGTCTTCCATTGGTATACCTTTCTTTCGTAAAGTTAATAAATAATATGCCAAAGTTAACGGTGCAGAACCTGTTCAATCGGCAGGTGGAGGTGGCACCCGGCCAAACGCTGCTGCAGGCCCTGCAGGCCGACGGCATTGATTGGATGCACGCCTGCGGCGCCAAAGGCCGCTGCACCACCTGCCGCATTGTGGTGCAGGAGGGGTTGGAGCACTTCGGGCCGCTCACCGACAGCGAAGAACGCTACCGTGGCAGAGGCCGCCTGCAGTCTAACGAAAGACTAACCTGCCAGTGTACATTAGTAAGCGGAGATGCCAAAGGTTGCGTGCCCCGGCAGACCATGCTCCCGCACATGAAGTATAGCAGTTAGGAAGTTAGAAAGGTAGGGAGTTTGGGAAGTTTGAAAGGTACAAAGGTTGTAAAGTAGAAAGTTGATATGTAACGGCATTCCAAGGTTACGCCGTAGTGCTACGTAGCATTGACGTTGCTTTGCAGGGTCAGGTCGCGGCCTGTCCAATTGGCATCGATAAACGTGCCGTAAACTCTACCAGAATTGTCAACAATTAACAATTAACCATCAACAATTCAACCATCAACAATTCAACCATCAACAATTCAGTCAATCAACAAATCAGCCATTACGAAATAGTAGATGTTTATAGAACCGCGCGTTGGGAACGATAACCACGCAATCAGAAGAGGGTGGATAGAGGTGATCTGCGGATCGATGTTTTCGGGGAAGACCGAAGAGCTGATCCGGCGACTGAACAGGGCCAAGATCGCCAAGCAGAAGGTGGAGATCTTTAAGCCGACCATCGACAAGCGCTATCACGAAGAGGATGTGGTGTCGCACAACGCCAATGCCATACGTTCTACGCCGATAGATTTTGCACAGGATATGCTGTTGCTGGGCGGCAGCTGCGATGTGGTAGGTATAGACGAGGCGCAGTTCTTCGACGACGGTTTGGCCGAGGTATGCGTAAAGCTGGCCAACAGCGGCGTGCGCGTGATTGCCGCCGGCCTGGATATGGATTACCTGGGCAAGCCTTTCGGGCCGATGCCGGCGCTGATGGCGGTGGCCGAGTATGTGACCAAGGTGCATGCTATTTGCGTGCAGTGCGGCGATATCGCGACATACTCTTTCAGGAACTCCCCCTCTGAGCAACAGGTGCTGCTGGGCGAGACCGAATCCTACGAAGCCCGCTGCCGCCACTGCTTTCAGGAAGGGATGAAGCAGAAGAGGTAAAAGCGGGTGCTATACCTGGTCTTTTCTGCCGGCCGCGAAGCATGCCAAACCTGTATCACTTAAATAGCCGTACTGGAGAGTAAATGTTAGTCAAGACAAGAGGCATCGTACTCAACTACATCAAGTTTCGCGAGTCGTCGATCATCGCCAAGGTATACACCGAGCAACTGGGCGTGCAGTCGTACATCGTGAACAGCGTGCGCAAAAAAGGCCCGGGCTCCCGCATTGCCTTGTTCCAGCCTTTCACGCTGCTCGATATGGTGGTCTATACCTCACAAAGGGGCGGTATCACCCGCATTTCAGAGTACAAGAGTGCCTACCCATACGCTACCATACCTTTCGACATCCGCAAGAGCAGCATTTTGCTTTTTCTGTCCGAGATGGTGTCGCGCACTATTAAAGAGGAGGAGGAAAACCCGACGCTCTTTCATTTTCTGTTCAACGCCATCATCGAGTTCGACGAGCTGCAGGACCATTTTGAGAATTTCCACCTGGTCTTTTTGCTGCACCTGAGTCACCACCTGGGTTTCGGACCAAGTAGCGGAACGGAGATCGTAGAGCAAGTGGCCTTCTCGCCCAATGCGCAGTCGCTGACCGATGCGCCGCCGGTTTTGGCCTTGCAGGCGTACGAGCAGCTTTTCGACCAGTTGTTGCGCACGCCTGCGCAGGCGGTTATACCCAATGGCAAGGTGCGCCGCGAAATGCTCTCTATCCTGATCCGCTATTACCAGCTCCACGTGGAGCGGCTGGGCGAAATCAAGTCGCTGGCCATCCTATCGGAAGTGCTGAGCTGATAAACAGAAAAGGCGATGCATCTGCATCGCCTTTTCTGTTTATGTCAAAATAGTTGTTAGCGTACGTTCAGTACGTCTATTTCGAAGATCAGCACAGAGTTTGGTGGAATGCTGTTGCTGCCGTACATGCCATAACCCATGTAAGATGGGATATACAGGTTCGCTTCCTCGCCTTTGCGCATGTGCTGCAGACCTTCGTCCCAACCCTTGATCACCTGACCCGCGCCTACCAGCACCGAAAACGTCTTGCCGGTTCTGAAAGAACTGTCAAACACGTCGTTGCTCACGTTCCGGCCGATGTAATTCACCTCCGCGTACTGCCCGGCCTTGATCACATCACCTTCACCTGCTTTTTTGGTCAGGATATAAATGCCGCTGTTGAGGCGCACCACCTTGGTCGTGTCTACATTGTTCGCTCTGAAGTACTTTCTGATCGTCTCCTCGTCTAACTTCTTCTGAGCTTCGATCTGCTCAGGCGTTATATAATAACTCGGAGTATCTTCTTTGCAGGATGCGAAAGAGACCATTATAACGAACAAGAAGAGAGCCTTTGCAAACCAGGTACTCAGTTTCTGCTTTGGATGTGTCAGCTGCATGGTATTCGGGTTAAAGGGTACTCAGTGATTAGTTTTTGATGTCCACAAGCTCCACGTCGAAACGCAGGATCGAGTTGGCCGGCATCTGCTCGCCACGCGCCTGCTCGCCGTACGCCAGCGGAGAAGGTATAAGCAGGATCGCCTTGCTGCCTTTGTTCAGCTGCGCAATGCCGTCATCCCAGCCCTGGATCACCTGGCCCTGGCCAAGCGGGAACGTAAACGGCTGACCGCCGCTCATTGGGTTGTCGTAAGAAGACTCCAGCTCTTTGCCGTCCAGGAAAGACAGCTTGTAGTGCACCGATACGTTGTCGCCGGCTTTGGCTTTCGGGCCTTTACCTTGTTCTGTAATTACGTAGTACACACCAGCGTCGGTTTTCTGCACGTTTTTCAGGCCTTTCTCTTTGATGTACTCCTGAATTTTAGCATCGTCAACTTTGATCTGCTCTTTGGCGCGCTCCTGCTGGGCCAGCATCTGCTCTTCGAACATCTTCTGCTGATCGGCTACCGCTTCCTGCTCAGACTGGATCTTTTCAGCTTTCAGGAAGAATGTAAAGTGTGTGCCTGGCTTCACAAACGGAGGCATCGGCTGGTTGAATGTGTTGGCGAAAAGCGAGTCCACGCTGATTTTGAACACACCGCTGTCACCAGCGCGCATCATGGTCAGGGCGTTTTCCAGGCTGCCTTTGAAGGTTGGCTCCATTACCGGAAGCATCACCGGCTGGCCCTGCTGGCGTGAATCGAACAGCACAGAGTCGTTGGCCGTGCGGTACGACATGTGCATGGTGATCACCTGGCCGAGACGGGCACCAGAGGTGTCGTTGGCGGCGATCTCGCCACGGTTCACATACTCACCGTCTTTCTGCTCATATATTTTATAAGCCAGGCCGTCAGCCGTAGTATGAAACTCGTCGCTTTTGTTTTTATCGCCACAAGACTGCAGCAACATGGCACCGGCAAGCACCGGCAGTAAGAACTTTGATTTAAATAGCATCGGTTATAGGTTGGATAAAGTGTTTGTTACTTAACAAGAAGCCTGCAGCTGCTCTTGGTACTGTGGGAGCAGGCTTTCGAATTTGGCCACAGTGTTCTCGAGGTTGTCGAGCGACATGCCGCCGGCTGCGTTTTTGTGTCCGCCACCGTTAAAGTTGGCGCGGGCAAACTCGTTTACTGAAAAATTGCCCACTGAGCGGAAAGACATTTTGACGGCCTGCACACGGTCGATGATCACGGCTGCAAAAACAATGCCCTCGATAGAGAGCGCAAAGTTCACGAGGCCTTCGGTATCGCCGGTTTTGGAATCATAAGCTTTCAGCTCCTCCGCCGTAATGGAAATATATGCTGTTCTGTACTCGGGTAGCACGACCAGTTTGTCTTTGAGGGCATAACCCAGAAAGCGCAAACGCAGTTCCGTGGAGCTGTCGTAGATGAGGCGGTGGATGTTAGAGGTATTCACCCCAATGTGCAGCAGGTCAGCGATGATCAGGTGCACGTTTTTGGAGGTACTCGGGTGGCGGAAAGAACCGGTATCGGTCATGATTCCGGCATAGAGGCACTCGCCTATACCTGTGTCGATCTTGTCGCCATCGCCCAGCGCCTTGATCAGGTCGTATACCAGCTCGGCGGTAGCGGCGGCCTGTGGGTTAGAAAAATCCAGGTCAGCGAAATCCTCTGGCTGCAGGTGGTGGTCTATCAGCACTTTGGTGCCTTTGGCGTTGCGGATATACTCACCCATTTCGTGGATGCGCGACAGGTTGGAGAAGTCGAGGCAGAAAATCACCTGCGACTCTGCGATGATGCGCTGCACCAGGGCGTCGTTTTTCTCGGAGTAAACGAGCACGTCATCATTGCCCTCCATCCAGGTAAGAAAGCTCGGGTAGTCGGAAGGGGTGATAACCGTAACCCGGTGACCGAGCTTTTTGAGGTAGCCGGCCAGACCCAGTGACGAACCCAACGCATCGGCGTCAGGTTTGTGGTGTGTGGTGATCATCACCTCTTTAGGTTCTCTCAGGAGCTCTTTGAGAGCATTAATGTCATGCATAAAGCTTGTTATAAATCCGCTGATTAATAGGGATATAAGGCGCGAATTTCTGAAGAAATAACTTCTAATGCAATAAAATAGCGTTTTAAGACGCTTCAGGGCGTTCTGCGTGCATGCATGAGGCCTCTCTGTAGGTATAGCCGGTTGCGCCCCAGCATAAATATTTGCAGAAAGTAGGGGCCAAGTGCTGCTATAATTGAGCTAAATGCGCTAATTTTGCACCTTCAAAAAGAAACATACACACATTAACAGAATAGACATGGCTGGAAACATCACATTTACCATGATTAAGCCGGATGCGGTTGCAGACAACAACATCGGTGGCATTACTAAAATGATCGAGGAAGGCGGCTTCCGCATCGTGGCGATGAAGAAGACAAGACTGACTGAGGAGCGTGCCGGTAAATTTTACGAGGTACACAAGGAGCGTCCTTTCTACGGCGACCTGGTGAAGTACATGTCATCTGGCCCGATCGTGGCCATGATCCTGGAGAAAGACAACGCAGTAGAGGATTTCCGTAAGCTGATCGGCGCTACCAACCCGGCGCAGGCTGAGGAAGGCACGATCCGTAAGGTATACGCCAAGTCTATCGAGGCCAACGCCGTGCACGGCTCTGACTCTGACGAGAACGCACAGATCGAAGGCGACTTCTTCTTCGCTGCTGACGAGCGTTTCTAAGCTATTAAAGAGTACTTATTGATTGAAGAAGGCCCACCGGACTGTCATGGTTTGGGGGGCTTTTTTCTTTAAAGACACGATTACCTCTTTCTATGAAGCAATTTTTACTTTTCCTTGTTGCCAGTTTCTTTGCCAGTCCCTCTTTTGCGCAACAGAGCGAGCATGCTAACTACAAACCCGTTGTTATCCCTTACAATGCCAAGTGGCAGGTGACCAAGCCGGAGGCAGCCGTGTACAGGCGCCTGGCCTACTTCCCGGACTCGCTCCGGAACATAAGCAATTTAAGCAGCCTGCCTTCAACTATGCGGTAACCTATTATGCCGACGGTACTGTGAAGGCCAAAGGCCATTACCAGAACGGGCAGAAGTGGGCGACGTGGACCTTTTACTACCCCAACGGACAACTTGACTGCAAAGGAAAGTACGACGGCATGAAGCTGACGGGAACCTGGGAATTCTGGTGGCCGGACGGGAGACCGCTGATGGTAAAAGAGTATGATGGCTCCACCAAGCGGTTGCTGAGCTTCTGGAACCACGAGGGTGAGCAGACGGTACAGGACGGCAACGGCACCTATACCGCCATTACGCTGGACGAGAACGGGGCACGCATGGTGAAGACGGGGGACTACCGGGATGGCTACCAGGCAGGCGAATGGACCTACGGGCCCGAGGGTGGCGAACCGATTGTGCGACAGTTCTTTAGTGATGAGGGGCTTCCAAAAGGTGGTGTTGTGTACGCCAATGGCAAAGTGAAAGAGCGATATTACTTCGGCAACAGACTGGCGGTAGAGCCGGAGCCGGAGAAAGAACATGCAAACAGTCCGGGATGGTGGTATCCGGACCCGGCCTTCTATGAAAAAGACTACCCTGTCGCGGCGGATCTGTTTAACTGCCAGGTGGAGAAGGTGGAGCTGGATAAAAAGATCAAAGCCAGCACCAGTCACTACTATAAGGTCATACAATCATTTGAAGATGGCACCGCCGATACGCTGGAGGTTGGTGTGCCCCTTGTGCTGCCGGTGTTTAAGAAGGGGCTGCAGAGCCACCTCAACACTTACCTGCAGTTGCCAGATCACCTGGCCAACCTCAACCTGCAGGGCGTGGTGGTGGCTACCTACACAGTGGACGCACAGGGCAAAGTGAAGAACCCCTCCATCATCAAGAGCCTGCACCCGGCCCTGGACGAAGCCGTGTTGCGGATGCTGAACAAAATGCCTGATTGGCAGCCCGGCACCCGAAACGGAAAACCTGTGGATGTGATGATGACGCTGCCCATCCGCATGAAACGGAGCACCTTTACAGCCGAGCGGGAAAGCAATATGCCCAATAGCGGTAACTGGCAATTTGGTGGCGGGGGCTTTTAAGACATTCCCTTCCGTATACCTCTTAAACAGCGAGAGCCGGCTATCACTAGCCGGCTCTCGCTGTTTACTTCTAAGCAAACCTACTGCTTCGGAATGACAAACTGCTGGCCTGGCTTGATCAGGTCAGGGTTGCTGCCGATGGTAGCTTTGTTGGCCTCGTAAATCTTTTTCCAGGCATTGGCGTCGCCGTAGTAGTGCTTGGCGATTTTAGAGAGCGAGTCACCGCTCTTTACAGTGTAAGTGTCCTGGCCCGTAACGGGCTGTGCCCCCGGTTGCTGCGGCGACTGCTGGTTAAAAAATGTGCTGTCGCCTGGCTGGCGGTTGGTTGGGTTTGGAGCCTTAACGGGCTCCTTTTCCCCTTTCTTGAAAAAATCACGCAATCCCATATTTCAAATTCTTATAATGTCAGTAAACAGTTTTTTTGATGCAGCTGTAAAAGTGTACTGCTTAAATAAATACGCCAAATGGTGTGCATGGTTGTATCGTATTGTATTCCTGCCAGATTATATAGCTTTCATCAACTTTAAAAAAGTTTTAACCGTACTCTATGCACGCAGCTTTAGGTAAACGGGCGCAAGAAAGTATAACCAATAAACTATGAATAAAATGAACAGGAATCTGAAACAGGTGAAAGCCTACTTTACATTCGTCATGGCTTTCGTGCTGATGGCTTTTATGACAAGCTGCGGCGGTGACAAAGACAACGCCGGCACCGCTAACATGATCTCAGGTGGCAGCAGCAAGACCTGGAAAGCCGCCAAAGAAACAACAGCCTCCGGCGACAAAGACAAACTGACCTCTGACGAAAAAGACGAGACCATGCAGTTCTACTCGGACGGTCGCTTCGCCATGGGTGGCGGTGGCTCACTCCAAACCGGCACCTGGACCTACGACCAGGCGGGCAGACGCCTGTCGCTCACGTTTGAGGGGGCGAGCGAATCGCAGAACTTTACAGTAGAAAAACTGACAGACAAAGAAATGGACCTTGTGGCAGGCGATGGCTCCAAGATGGAGATGAAAGCCGAATAAGGTATAGGTTTTAAGTATATTTTGAGTAGAAAAGCCGGTCCAAAACAGGGCCGGCTTTTTTATTGGCGTGATAGGTATAGGTATAAGACCACGGTTCAGGTATAGCCGGGCAGGTCGCGATGCACACTATACGAGGCGACGCAGCCCCAGCAAGCCAAGCATTGGGCCGACAGCCAATAGCGCCAGGGTATAGTGCAGTGGCAACTGCGAGAGCAAAAAGCCTGTGAGCTGGATGCTGACCACCGTAATGGCAAAGCCAATGGCTACCACAATAGTAAGTGCGGTGCCAACCAGTTTGGGAGGAGCGGTTTTGGCAGTCAGGGCCGAAAACTGCGGCGAATCTCCGGCCACCACAATGCCCCAGAAGAGCAGGAAAGGTATGAGCAGTTGGGGCACATCTACCTGAAACACGAGCAGCGAAAGCAGGCAGCACAAACCCGAAAGCGCTAGTTGCACAAAAGCCACCCGGGCGCTGCCCCATACCTGCGACAAATAACCGCCGCCCACGCAGCCCAGCGCCCCGGCCGCGATCACAGCAAAGCTGTAAGCCGACACCTCGCCGGGAGAAAGTTGGGGGAGTGTCAAGGTCAGGATCAATGGTGTGAAAGCCCACAAGGTATAGAGCTCCCACATGTGGCCAAAGTAGCCGAAAGCAGCTGACCTGAAATCGCGGTCCCGAAAAGCCTGCAGCATGTTGCCGATCCTGAAGCTGGCTCCTTTTTTCAGGTATGGCCCATCGGGCACGAACAGGTATAGAAGCAAGCCGCCAGTCGCCGCCAGCACACTGACCGCCACCATCACCTGCTGCCAGGGAAGCGTAGCCCCCATTGCCCGGATCAGGTGCGGAAAAGCCGTGCCCAGCACCAATGCTCCCACCAGATAACCAATGGCCTTGCCCAGTCCGGCGCTATACCAGCTGGCTGCAATTTTCATCCCTACCGGATAGATGCCTGCCAGTAGAAAACCCGTCAGTGCCCGGAGCAGCAGCACAGCATAAAGGTCTTTGGCAGCAAACACCACCAACGCATTGGCCACAGCACCCAACAGCGCACATAGCATAAACAGCAGCCTCGGCGACACCCGGTCTGCCAGCGACAGAAAAGCAAATACCAGGGTACCTGCTATAAAACCGAGCTGCACTGCCGAAGTGAGCAAAGCCAGCGCCCCATCCCGCAATTGCAACGACGCCTGCAAATCGGGCAGCACTGCATTGCCCGCAAACCAGAGCGAAGTACCCGCAAACTGCGAAAGCACAAGCATAGGCAAGATGCGGGCTGGCGGGGCTAAGGTCTGGTGAAGCAAGGAAGTTGGAGAGTTAGGGAGTTTAGGAGTTTGAGAGTTAAAGAGGTGGGAAGTTAGAAAATTAAAAAGTTAGAAAGTTGTAATGTAGCGCAATTACACCTTAACGTCATTCACGTGTAGCGGCTTTACACCGGTTCTTCCGGGCATCCATGTCAGGAAGTATTTCTGCGGGGGACATTCTTGTCCCCGTACACTTGCAAAGCAGGCAAATAGGCAATGGGCTCTTTCGGATTTATCAATCCGAAAGCAAAAGGTAGGGGATTTCCTAATCCCTGTATACCTACAAAACTGCGCACGGGAATGTGGACATCCCCAATAGTTAGGGGTAGAGGCCCTCTATAAAGCTTCGGGACATGGATATCCCGAAGAGCCTTTTACAGCACGTGGCTATACCTGTAGGGACAGGTCGCGACCTGTCCGAATCGTGCACCAGTATACCTGTCCGAGCCGTGCTGAGATCCCCTCTACGGAGGTGCGGATAATCATGCACCCAACACCCAGCAATCCAACTATCAGCAATTTAACAATTTAAAAACCTCACCCATAAATCGTCTCCGCAAATTTCTCCAGCGTTTTGCGGGTTTCGTAGGTGCCCTCGAACATGCCCATGTGGCCGGTTTGTCCCAGGAAATAAACCATGCTGTTGTCAGGCAGGTGGCATTGCTCCAAGGCTTTGTCGAGAGGTACGGCCCCGTCCTCTTTTCCGAAAATAAACAGCACCGGGAATTTAACTGCTTTCAGCACTTCCGTTCTGTCTTTTCTGTCGCGCATGGCGGCCAGGCCACCGGTTACACTTTCTTTCGGTGTGTTGGTGCCGATCTCTTTCATCAAGGCGATTTCTTTCTGCAGCCTGTCGCGGTTCCCGGTGTAGAAGAGCGGCTCTATGAAGGATTGCATGAACTTCTCCACACCATGCTTCTCCACGAATTCGATGGTCTTGTTGCGGCTGTCTTTCTTCTCGTCGGTGTCGGGTAGGGCGGAGGAGTGGAACAGGCAGAGGCCACTGAGCAGGCTGGCGTACTTTTCAGCGAAGGCCATGCCCACATAGCCGCCCATGGAGTGGCCCACCAGCATGCATTTCTTAATGCCCAGCTCTTCCAGTTTCGTTTTCACATAGTCGGCCATGCTTTCCATGCTGTAGTCGGTTATACCTTGGGTATTGTCGCCAAAGCCGGGTAGGTCGAGGGCAATGGTCCTGAACTTCTGCTGCAGCGGCTTTGCGAATTCAGTCCAGACATCCTTGCTCTCGCAGAAGCCGTGCAGAAAAACGAGTGTGTCGCCGGAGCCGTGGTCGAAATAGGTGTTAGCGTTTATCATAGTTTGTGAGGTTTATCAGGTAGGGACAGGTCGCGACCTGTCCGAATCGTGCATGAGCAGATTGCTGGTGGTATAAAAGTATAGATTGGAAGGTATACCGCCAAGTATAATTTCCTGTTTCATCGCATTGGCTAATGCCGCCGACAGGTCACGACCTATACCTACGAGCAACACATTAAAATCTACAAACAAAAACCCCGCAGCTCCTAAAGAACTGCGGGGTTTGTCTTATGTCTTTTGTCAAAAACTTATACCTTCACGGCCACACCGATCATCTCCCTGACGGTTTTTTCAATGGCAGTCGGGTCGAAGCCGGCGTCGCGGTGGAGCTCCAGCTGCGAACCGTGCTCGAAGATCTGGTCCGGCATGCCGAGGCGCTTCACCTGCGAAGTGTAGCCATGGTCTACCATGAACTCCAGCACGGCGCTTCCGAAGCCACCTTGCAGACAGCCGTCTTCCACGGTGATCACTTTGCCGTACTTCTGGAAGATGTGGTGCAGTAGCTCCTCGTCGAGCGGCTTGCAATAACGCATGTCGTAGTGACCCGGGTTAATGCCGTCGTAGCTCAGTTTCTGGCAAACCTCCACGGCGTAGTTACCGATGTGGCCGAATGTCAGGATGGCAACTTCTTCGCCTTCCTGTATCGTGCGGCCCTTGCCTACTTGCTGCTGTTCTAATGGGGTACGCCAGTTGGGCATCACACCCTCTCCGCGTGGGTAGCGGATCGTGAACGGACCGGCGCCATCCTGCGAAGCGGTGTACATCATGTTGCGCAGTTCCTGCTCGTTCATCGGGGCAGCTACCACCATGTTCGGGATGCAGCGCATGTAGGCGATGTCGTAAGCACCGTGGTGGGTCGGGCCGTCGGCACCGGCGAAACCGGCGCGGTCGAGGCAGAACACCACGTGCAGGTTCTGGAGGCACACATCGTGCACCACCTGGTCGTAGCCGCGCTGCATGAACGTACTGTAGATGTTGCAAAACGGCACCATGCCCTGCGTAGCCAGGCCAGCAGAGAAGGTCACCGCATGCTGTTCGGCTATACCTACGTCAAAGGCACGGTCGGGCATGGCCTCCATCATGATGTTGAGCGAGCAGCCCGACGGCATGGCAGGCGTTACGCCCATGATCTTGTCGTTCTTTTCGGCGAGCTCCACCATCGTATGGCCAAATACATCCTGGTACTTTGGCGGCTGTGGCGCATCGTAGTGCTTCTTGTAGATTTCGCCCGTTATCTTGTCAAACAGACCCGGCGCGTGCCATTTGGTCTGGTCTTTCTCGGCCAGGGCAAAGCCTTTGCCTTTGGTCGTAAGCACATGCAGAATTTTCGGACCCGGTATGCGCTTCAGGTCTTCCATCACCGATACCAGGTGGTTGATGTCGTGACCATCAATCGGGCCGAAGTAGCGGAAGTTCAGGCCTTCGAACAGATTGCTCTGTTTGGACAGGGTAGCCTTGATGCCACTCTCTACTTTAGAGGCAATATGCTGTGCGTTCGGGCCGAATTTGCTGATCTTGCCGAGTACGTTCCACAGTTCGTCGCGCAGCTTGTTGTAGGTGCGCGAAGTGGTGATGTCGGTCAGGTATTCTTTCAGAGCGCCCACATTCGGGTCGATGCTCATGCAATTGTCGTTGAGGACCACCAGCAGGTTGGCGTTGGTCGCGCCACCGTGATTCAGGGCCTCGAAGGCCATGCCGCCCGTCATGGCGCCATCACCGATCACGGCGATGTGGTGACGGTCTTCTTCCTTCTTATACTGAGAAGCAACCGCCATACCCAGTGCCGCCGAAATGGATGTGCTCGAGTGGCCTACGCCAAAGGTGTCGTATTCGCTTTCTTTTCTTTTCGGGAAACCGGAGATTCCGCCATACTTGCGGTTGGTGTGGAAAATGTCGCGGCGGCCAGTCAGGATCTTGTGCCCGTAGGCCTGGTGGCCCACATCCCATACCAGCTGATCGTAAGGGGTTTGAAACACATAGTGCAGCGCCGTGGTCAGTTCCACCACCCCAAGGCTGGCCCCAAAATGGCCGCCGTGGATCGATACCACATCGATAATGTATTGCCTTAGCTCCTGGCATACCTGCAGGAGTTGCTCCGGCTTGAGGGCGCGGAGGTCGGCGGGCGTGTCGATGGAGGCTAGGAGATCTCCTGGTTTGATGATCATAGAAATGTCTTTATTATAGACTTCCAACAAATTTTTCAGGCAAAAGTTTGCATTGTGCAAAACACAATCTGCCGGACAAAACGTAAAGTTAGCAAAAATCAGAACACAAGCTGCTATTTCTCCTCCCTATCCTGTCAGGGCAGCCGTCGGTGGCGTATGTTGTAAGCGTGGTAAGTGGGTGATTGTCAATAAGTGGTAGTCTAGCGGAACTTAATGGTAGAGACTCCCCTTGATAATGCTACACTTATACAGGTGTGAGCTTAATTTGTTCGGAAAACGTGGCGGCACGGCCTTTATAGCGTGGCCATTAAGCTGCTATTTCATTCGAATAAATTAGTATTTTTGTACATCAGTTGCGATCAGCGCATTAACCAAAGGCCAGAGAAGTGAGTTTCGAAATTAAATTACCGTTGTTTGAGGGGCCATTCGACCTGCTGCTCTTCTTTATCGAACGTGACGAGCTGGATATACACGACATTCCGATTTTTCAGATCACCAACGAGTTCATGGGCTACCTCCGGCAACTGGAGCAGCTCAACATCGAGGTGGCCAGCGATTTTATTTTGACTGCCGCCACGCTGATGCGCATCAAGGCCAAAATGCTGCTGCCCCGCACCGAAAAAGACGAGGAAGGCAACGAGATAGACCCGCGTCAGGAGCTGGTGCAGCACCTGCTGGAATACAAGAAGTACAAGGCCGTGCTGGGCGACCTCGGGCAGATGGAAGATAACCGTCTGGCGCAGGAAAACCGGGGCAACGTGCACGAAGAGCTGCAGCAGATCGCCAACGCCAACCACTTCGAGTACGAACTGCAGGACCTGAGCCTCTACAAACTCATGCGCGTGTTCGACAAGGTGATGCACCGTTTTGAAGAGGAGCAGAGCCGACCGAAACATACCGTGCTCACCTATCCTTATACCATAGAGGAGCAGCGGGACTACATTATCCGGGTGATGGAGGAGAAGGAGCAGATCGCCTTTTCGGAGATCATTTCGGCCTTCCCGGACAAAATTGGCATGATCTTCAACTTTCTGGCCATACTCGACATGTTGCAGCTCAACCTGATCGGCATCGAGGTAGGCGAGGGTTTCAACGACTTTATTATTACCAGAGCCGAAGGGCAGGCAGCACAGGTAACACAGCTCATTCTCGGGTAGCGATGCCAGAAAATCCTTAAAAAGCCAACCCGCTTCCCCAAGTTGCCGAATAGTTAAGTAGTTTTGCACGTCAGCTATGTAAGAGCAAGGGCCGAAGAACTGGGTTAGAATAGCCTACATGGATCAAAATAGAAAAACCATATTAAAGAGTTTCAGTCCGATCAAGATCCTGATCCCGGTTCTGCTGGGTTTGGGTGCCACGGCCTGGCTGTTTATCAAAGACGATAAGCTCGGCGATCTGAAAGGTATAGCTGAGGCCAACTGGTGGTGGATGGCCGCGGCGCTGCTTGTGCTCGTGATCCGCGATTTTGGCTACATGTACCGCATCCGCAACCTGACCGACAAGTTTTTGAGCTGGCGCAGCAGCCTCGACGTGATCATGCTCTGGGAATTCGCCTCTGCCATCACACCCTCGGTAGTGGGCGGCTCTACCATCGCCACTATTTTGCTCAACAAAGAAGGTATACCGCTGGGCAAGTCGCTGGCCTACGTCATGGTCACGGCCGTGCTCGACAATATGTTCTTTATCGTTGCGGCGCCCCTCGTGTTGCTATTCATCCAGGGCGAAGTGTTTCCCAGCTTCGGGCTTTCGGCAGCCGATATCGGTGCGCTCAAAATGGCCTTTTACATCAGCTACTCCCTGATTGCCGTCTATACCTTCATCATGATCTATGCGCTGTTTGTGCGCCCGCGTGCCTTCAAGTGGATTTTGCTGAAACTGACTGGCTGGAGACTGCTGCGCAAGTGGCGCATCAACGCGCACCAGCATGGCAACGAGATCATATGGGCGTCGCAGCAATTGCGCGGCAAAGACTTTAACTACTGGGCCCGGGCAATTATTTCGACAATTTTCGTGTGGAGCGCCCGCTACTTCCTGCTCAACTGCCTCATCGCGGCCTTCGTCGATGTCACGTTTGACGATCACCTGCTCATCATCTCGCGCAACCTTATTTTCTGGATCGTGATGCTGGTAGCCATAACACCAGGCGGGGCCGGCATCGTGGAAATGGCCTTCCCGAGTTTCTTTGGGCTGTTTTTGGGAGGCTTCAGCAACATTGTGGTAGTGCTTTACCGTCTGATTACGTACTATCCATACCTGGTGCTGGGCTCTATCTTCCTGCCCAGGTGGGTGGCAAAAGTGTTTGGCAGGTCTTCGGTAGAAGATGAAGTAAAGGTATAAAACCGCAACAGGTATGAAAGCCATTATAGTAGGAGGAGGTATCGGCGGTCTGTGCGCGGCGCTCGCGCTGCAGCAGGCAGGTATAGAGGCCACCGTTTACGAGGCAGCTTCCAGGTTCAGGGGGCTGGGAGCAGGCGTGGGGCTGGCTGCCAATGCCATGCAGGGCCTGCAACGGCTGGGCGTAATGGACGACGTGGTGGCCAGAGGGAAGCAGCTCGACGCGCTGGTGATCTTCGACGAGCATGGCCGCGAAATCAGCAACATGGACACCCGCCGCCTGAGCAACAAGTATGGCATCAACAACTTTGTGATTCACCGGGCCGACCTGCACGAGGTGCTGCTCAGCCACCTCAAGCCCGACACCGTGGAACTGGGCAAGCGCTGTGAGGAAGTAAGTCAGCACGGCAACCAGGTACAGGTCCTGTTCGCCGACGGCAGCCACGCCACCGCCGATCTGCTCATCGCCGCTGATGGCATCAGTTCGGTGGTGCGCCAGCAACTGGTGCCCGACAGTGTGCCGCGCTACGCCGGCTATACCTGCTGGCGGGCTGTGATCGAGAATCCGGGTGTAGACATCAACAAAATGATATCGGCAGAAACCTGGGCGCCGGAGGGCAGGGTAGGTATAGCGCCGCTGCTCGATGACAAAATCTACTGGTATGCCTGTATCAACGCCCCGCAGCGCGACGAGAAAATGCGGCGCATGACGCCCGAGAAACTGGCCCGGCACTTCGAAAAAGTGCATTCGCCTGTAGAAGCTGTGCTGGCCTCCACCTCGCAGGACCAACTCATCTGGAACGACATTGCCGACCTGAAACCGCTGAAGCATTTTGTGTACGGCCGCGTTGTGCTGCTCGGTGACGCAGCACATGCTACTACGCCCAACATGGGGCAGGGCGCCTGCCAGGCCATAGAAGATGCCGTAGTACTGGCGCAGTGCCTGAAGCAGGAGCCTGTGCTGGCAAACGCCCTGAAGCGTTACGAAAAGCGCCGCAAGGCCCGCACCGCCAAAGTAATCCAACTGTCCAGAACATTAGGGGAAGTCGCCCATTGGCGGAATCCACTGCTGAGTAGGCTCCGGAACACGCTTTTCCGTGCCATGCCCCCGTTCATTACGCAGCGGCAAATGGAGGACTTGTATCGGGTAGATTTTTAAGCATAGCTTCGTTGTGCCTAACTACTTAGGAACGAAGTAGTTTCCAGTAAATCATTTCATCATCCCTGACAATTTCCTGCATGCCTAATTTTTCCAGTAGCCGGATCGAGGCGGGATTTTCCAGCAGGCAATTCGCTGTAACAGCTTTCACTTCCGGGTGCCAAAATGCCCAGTTCACCAATGCCCTGGCTGTTTCCAGCCCATATCCTTTCTGTTGCTCCTGCTCGATGATGGAATAACCGATGTCTACAGCCCCTTCCTTATTAGGCCCTCCTTTGAAACCGGCATCGCCAATGACAGTGGCATTGTGTTTCAGCACGATCATCCACGATTCAAATCCGGTCGGTTCCGGTAGTTTCTCGAGTCTTTTAATGATGCGCGGCAGGCTGTCCATACTTTCCTGGTCTGGCCAGTAGCGGGTGGGTTGCAGGCCAATCTCGGCAAGTATACCTGTGTTGAAGGCGTAAAGCGCCTGTGCCACCGGAAGAGTGAAGGGGATTAGGACGAGCCTTTGGGTATGAATGGGCTGGATGGGCATTTTAAAGAAATTTTGTCACCGGGAAATCAATACAAAAAGTATAGGCTCTGCTAAGGTAGCAACAAGATTGATATACTGAACTTGCCATGTAAGACGATTATAGCAAATTGGCGCGCTTAATTTGCCATAAAGGAGCTTGCCCTGCTGTCCATAAGAAATAAGAATGGGGACCTCATCAGTCCCCATCCTTCAATCTATTAAGTCTTATTGGAGTATTGCAGCTATACCTACACTAACCCCTGCTTTACTAAATACTCTGCTATCTGCACGGCATTGGTCGCGGCGCCTTTGCGCAGGTTATCGGCTACAATCCACATGTTCAGGGTGCGTGGCTGCGTTTCGTCCAGGCGCACGCGGCCTACGAGAACTTCGTCTTTGCCGTGGGCGTCTTTCGGCATCGGGTACTGTAGGTTCTTCACGTCGTCTACCACCTTCACGCCTTCAGTCTCATTCAGGATGCGGTATACTTCGTCCAGCGTAAAGTCCTTCTCAAACTCCACGTTCACCGACTCGGAGTGGCCGCCCATCACTGGTATACGCACTGCTGTAGCTGTTACGCGGATGGAATCATCGCCCATGATCTTCTTTGTCTCGAGAATCATTTTCATCTCCTCCTTGGTATAGCCGTTGTCCTGGAACACGTCGATGTGCGGCAGCACGTTCAAATCAATCGGGTAAGGATAGGCTTTCTCTCCTTCTTTGCCGGCGCGCTCGTTCATGAGCTGCTCCACCGCCTTCACACCTGTGCCCGTCACCGACTGGTAGGTGCTCACCACAATGCGCCTGGCCTTCAGCTCTTCGTGCAGCTTGTTCAGGGCCACCACCATCTGGATGGTCGAGCAGTTCGGGTTCGCGATGATCTTATCTTTTTTGGTCAGCTCTTTGGCGTTGATCTCCGGTACTACCAGCTTTTTAGTCGGGTCCATGCGCCAGGCCGAGGAGTTATCTACCACCACGGTGCCTACCTCAGCAAACTTGGGGGCCCACTCGGTAGAGGTGCTGCCGCCGGCAGAGAAAATGGCAATGTGCGGGACAGCCGCAATCGCGTCCTGCATCCCGATCACCTTTATCTGTTTACCCTTAAACGCCATCTGTTTACCAACAGACCTCTCAGAAGCAACCAACAATAATTCCGTTACCGGGAAGTCGCGCTCCGCCAGTACTTTCAAAATCTCGCCGCCCACCAATCCGGTGGCGCCTACTACTGCTACTTTCATTGTTTAGGGTATATTATGTAATTGAGTGAATGAGTGATGGAGTAAATTAGTGAATATTGAATTGTTGATTGCTTCTTGTCAGAATCAGGATTTCCTGGAATTTCATGATTCTGACAAATTATAACTGTGCACGATTCGGGCAGGTCGCGACCTGCCCCTACGCAACCCTTATCTTCTCAACTTCCTCTAACTAACTCTCTTAGCTCGCGTAAAAGTTCTAAATTTTACAAAAGTGGCCGGTTTACTGTCCTCACAGCGTCCTGGGATGCTTGTGAGGTCCTTGTTTTCGGTGGGTTCGTGACCCGCCCTTTCCCTTTTGCGGCTGCGAAGTTCGTAAGTTTTCACCGAAACATCTGCGCATGAAACAAACTTTACGCCAAGCATTTGTTATATCAGAGCTCATACCTGCTCTCGTGTGTGGAGGGTTAACCAAAGACCGGGTAATCAGTAATCGCACCATTTGTCGCACTGGTTGCCAAGGTGCTTTCAGGGTATCAAAGTGTGTTCAAGCATTATGGAAGTTTATCCATTGTTTCTATCGCTATGCCATTGAAGCGGTTTCTGTTCGCAGAATACTAATAGCTGGGCTTTTGCTCTTCCTCCCATACCTGGCGACCGCCCAACTCCAGGACGACTTCTCTGACGGAAACTTCACCCAAAACCCCGCCTGGTCAGGTGATGTGAAAGGTTTCTTTGTCAACCCGCAGAACCAGATGCAGAGCAACGGGCCGGCAGTGACGGGCACCGTGCTATACCTGGCCACACCCTCGCAGGCAGCGGTGGGTGCGGTATGGGAGTTCTGGGCCAACCTGCGCCTGGCTACCTCATCGAGCAATTATGCCGATATTTTTCTCATCGCGGACAAAGCGGATTTGAAAGCCGCTGACGTGAACGGCTATTTTGTACGGATCGGCAACACGGCCGACGAGGTGAGTCTCTATAGAAAAGATGCCGGAAAGACCCCTGTGCTGATCATCAAGGGGCAAGACAAAACGGTGGCGAGCTCCAACAACGTGGTGCGGGTGCGGGTGACGCGGGGCCTTGATTATACCTGGCGGCTCGAGATCGATGTGACCGGAACGGGACAAACCTATGTAAGTCAGGGTACGGTAACAGATGCCGCCCACCAGCACTCCGCCTATTTTGGTGTGCTGGTCAGGTATAGCTCGGCCAATAGCCAGCGCTTTTATTTTGATGACTTCTGGATAAAGGACACTAACCCACCGGTGCTAAAGAGCGCCCAGCCGCTGAGCCCCTATACCCTGGAGCTGCGCTTTAATGAGCCGCTGGACCGCGAACAAGCCCAGAAAACGGACAGCTATACCTTAAATGGCCACATGAAACCGACCTCTGCCGAGCTCACTGGGAGTGGCACGGTACTGCTTACATTTGCCCAATCGCTGCGAAACGGCGCCAATGCGATAGCAGCCACAGGTATAGCCGACCTGTATGGCAATGTCCTGCCGAACCCGGTCGAACAGATTTTCCAGTATGCGCTGCCGCCTGTGCTGCCCGGGTATAACGAGCTGCTCATCACCGAGATCATGGCCCGCGAAACACCGGCCCTCGGTCTGCCGGCCGTGGAATACATTGAACTGCACAACCCGACCGAAAAGGTGCTGGCCCTGCAAGGTATACGCTATTCCGATGCTACTTCTACCACGACGCTACCCAACACGCTGCTACAGCCCGGCGAGTATGCCGTGGTAGTGCCCAACACACAGGCAGCCAACTTTACGGAGCATGGCCGCGTGATCGGCATCAGCAATTTTCCGAGCCTCAACAACACAGGCGAGCTCCTACAGCTGCGCCAGCCCAATGGCCGATTGATTTACGCCGTGAACTACACCGACTCCTGGTACCGCGACAGCAACAAGCGCAACGGCGGCTGGAGTCTTGAGATGATCGACGTACGCAACCCCTGCGCCGGCGCCGAAAACTGGATCGCCTCCAACGACCCGCGTGGCGGAACGCCTGCCCAGCCTAACTCCGTAGCAGCCTCTATACCTGATAATACCCCGCCTGCCTTGCTCAGCGTGACCGCTCTGGCGCCTGACCGACTGTCACTGCGTTTCAACGAGCGGCTGGACAGTGCGCAGGTTGCTAATGTGAACCGCTATACCCTGAATCCGGCAGGTATAGGTATAGCTGCGGTGCAGGCTGTCTCGCCACTGTTTGATGAGGTGGTCTTGCAACTGGCCAGTCCGCTGCAGGAGCGGCAACGCTATACCTTGACTGCCACCGGCATCCGCGACTGCGCCGGCAACCTGGCTTCGCAACCGCTCACAGCTACCTTTGCCTTGCCCTCTCCTCCGGAGTCCGGCGATGTAGTGATTAACGAAGTGCTCTTCAACCCCAGGCCGGGCGGCGTGGACTTTGTGGAGCTCGTGAACCGCAGCGATAAGTATATCAACCTGCAGAACTGGCAATTAGCTAACACCAGCAACGACAGCATCGCCAACCGGAGGGTGATCACGACCGCCCATTATGTACTCGAGCCAGGCCAGTATATGGTGCTCACGACTAACCCCGAGAACATAAAGAGCAACTACCCGGCAGCGCGGGATGAAACCTTCCTGCGAATGGCTTCGCTGCCCTCTTACCCGGATGCAGCTGGCTCAGTGGTGCTGTTGCAGGCTGACAGCCGGGTGGCTGATCGCTTCGACTATACCGAGCGCATGCATTTCAGCCTGATTGACGACCGCAACGGCATCTCGCTGGAGCGCATCCGGCTGGGCGGACCGACTACGCCTGATAATTTCCATTCGGCGGCTACCACGGTCTTTGCTACACCCGGCTACCTCAATTCGCAGTCACAGCCAGGTATAACGGCCCAGCGCACGTTCACCATCGAGCCCCGGGTTTTCTCTCCGGATGGCGACGGCTACGAAGATTTTACCACCATCAACTTCACCGCTGATCAGAGCGGTCTTATCGCCAACATCACCGTGTTTGACGCACAGGGACGCGAAGTCCGCAAACTGGTGCGCAACGAACTACTGGCCACCAACGGTTTTTTTCGCTGGGACGGCACCCGGCAGGACGGCTCAAAAGCAGCTATCGGTTACTACTTGTTCTATATCGAGCTCTTCGACCTGGATGGGCAAAAGAGCGTGCACAAAGAGCGGGTTGTAGTGGGCGGCAGACTGTAGGAGTTGAAGAAGTGTGAGTTTGGGAGTTTAGAAGTTTGAGATTTTGGGGTGTAACGACGTAATACCGTAACGTCGTTTACGTGCAACGTCTTTACACTGGCCCTTCTGGACATCCCTGTCTGGAAGTAGTTCTGCGGGGGACATACTTGTCCCCGTATACCTATAAATGAAACCCTCACTGTCGGGGATTTATCAATCCCGAAGAGCCTTTTAGAAAACGTGATCACTTGTAGGGACAGGTCGCGACCTGTCCGAATCGTGCACGAAAAATTTCGTCTGGGCAGGAAGGAGTGCTGCCAACGTCAGGAATAGTGAATCTAAACCATCATCTCGAAAGAATCGAGATATCTGGATTATTTCAGAACCTTGACTACATTCCAGATTTCTCCCCAAGGTCGAAATGACAAAACAATCCTTAAGTTGGTGGCATTGGAGCAGGAGTAGCTAGACTCGGTAAGTTAAAACGGTGACTACAATGCCTATCCCTTTATTAGTAGAAACGTTAGGAAATTCCCCTCTGCTGGTAGGGGTTCTCGATAAAACGAGGGGATAGGGTGATCATGCAACAACCATTTAACCAGCAACAATTTAGCCTTAATAGGTATAACCCTTAACTACCCCCTCTTAAAGTCATATAAAAACTTCATAAACTAACTTCTTTGGAAAGTGGCTAAACATGTTAGCAACCGTGTGGATAACTCACACTTATCCACAAGTGCTTGCTATTTTTTTTAGAATATGCGTTTACTTCTGCTGCATACTGCCAGCTGACCAATAAAGCTGGGCTTTGGTTTTAGCGTATTTGCTGCGTAGGTCGTAGAGCTTGATCTGCGACTCCAGCAACTTCTGCTCGCGGGCATTGATCAGGAAAATCGAACTTTCGCCACTTTGAAATTTAATAACTTCCCCCTCCTGCAGGATGCGGGCATTTGCCACCATCTGCTCCTGAAGCGCCAACTGTTCTTCCAGCGCCAGCCATTCGTTGTATACCATCTGCACCGAATTCTCGATGGCACGCGAGGTAAAGGACTGTTGAAAACCCACTTCCTGCTGTTTTATTTTGGTAAGTTGTAGCTTACCCCGTTCCTGTCGCAAAAACAGGGGTTGGCTGAAGCTGATGCCCACCTTATAGTTGTTGCGCATGTAAGGAGCCTGAAAAGCCTCTCCGTCCAGGAAAAAATCGCTTTGCAGCAGGTTGTACTCTACGTTAAGCTTTGGCTTGAGCTTGTCGGCGGCAAAGCGACGCTCTACTTCCAGCTGCTGTCCTTTCAGGTCGAGTTTAACAATGTCGGGGTGGTTAACTTTGGCCAGGGCCACCAGTTCCTGCAGGTCTTCGGGGCTGAGCGGATCCAGTTCGGTGCCGGCTGCCGAGGGGATGACATTAGCGGCAAGCTCCAGCGGCTGATTGCCTTCGTCCCACAAGTGCATCTCCACCCGTAGCTTACTGTTATTATACTGCTGCAGGGCGGCGCTTAGCAAGACGCGGCGGTTGAGTGCCTCGGTTCTTGCCTCTACGGTGTCGATGGCAGCCAGGTCGCCCTGGCGGGCACGCTCACTCACAGCCCGGGTGCGGACTTCGGCAAGCTCCAGAGCCTCGCGATATACCTGTACTTCATTATAATAGTAGAGCCAGTCCCAGTAATCCTTAGCCACGTCAAGCAGCAGTTTGTTCACCAGCTTAAGCCGTTCGGCTTCGGCCATTTGGGGTAACAACTGCGCCTGCCGCACCATGGCACGGCGCTCGTCCATGAACAAGCCCTGCCCCAGCGGCACGGCTATACCTGCGTAGCTCAATCCATTGGAGGGCGTGTACTTTTCAGGGTTGAGGTAAGGGCCACTGTTGCGCTCGTAGCCTGCCAGCAGTTCGGGGCCAAACCACAGCGGCACACGCAGGCTGTTGTTCCAGTAGGTATAGTATTCCTTGTCCGAAAACTGCTTTTCGCCATACTTGCTGTCGATAACCGGGTCGAAGCCGCCGCGGGCCATACGTAACTCCTGGTCGGCCTGACGGGCAAGGAGCGCCGCCTGCGCCGCCAGCGGGTGGTGCGCCAGCACCTGCTCGTACAGCGCATGCATGGTCAGCACTTTCACCGAGTCCGCCGTTTGGGCCATACCTAATCTGGCTATACCTGTCAGGCAAAGCAGCAGTAGCGAAAAGATTAAAAAACGATATCGCTTCATGTGCTTATTTCTCTTCTTTGGTCTGGGTCTTGGCCCCATCCACAGGCAGGGTGCCCGTATAGTCTGGCGGGAAGCCGTTGAGCTGGCGCCACAACTCGTACCAGATCGGCACATTGTGCAGCATGGCCCAGCCCTGTACGCCGGAACCTATCCGGATGGCCTCCGGCCACTTTTCCTGCTCCGGGTCCTGTACCACCAGCATGCGGTACAAGCCGTTGGTGGCGGTATTGTCGATCACGGCCACTTTGCCGCCAAACGTACCAAAGCCCACGTTTGGCCAACCCGAGAACACAAGCGCCGGCCAGCCATCGAACTGCAGGCGCACCGGAGCGCCGCGGTAGAGGAGTGGCAGGTCCATGGGCTGCACGTACAGCTCCACGGCCAGCTGCGGGTTGTCGGGCATGATGGTGGCAATGGCCTCGCCTTCCTTGATGTTCTCGCCTATACCTGCCCGGAGCGTCCGCACGAGGTAGCCCGTTTGGGGTGCCACCACCTGGTAAAAGCCGCTGCGCACCAGTGTGCTGCTGTATTCGCTCCGTAGCTTCGATACGTCCCCGATCGTGCTGTAGAGGTAGGCCTGGTTGGAGTTAAGCTCCGATTCTGCTTTGGCCAGTTTGTCGGCGTACTCGGCCTGCAGCGAATTGAGCTCGGTATAGGCATTGCGAAGTTCGGCCCGGGCGCTGCCCAGCTTGTTTTCGTTGGCAATCAGCTTGGCCTCGGCTTCCTGCAGTTTCAGGCGGCGGGCTTCCAGCTCGGTCAGCGACTTCAACCCCTGCTCGTACAGCGTTTCCTGCCGGGCATACTGGTTGCGGGCTATTTCCACTTCTACACGCTGCGCTACCAGGTCGGCACTGTCGCTTTGCACCTTCAGACGGGTTTGGGCTATTTTGTTGCGCCCCTTTTCCAGGCTAAACTGCAAGCCCTCCCGCAAGGCCTTTACTTGATCCTGCAGTGCCTCGGTTTTGGCTTTGGTGGCAGTGGCGGCTCCTTCCTTGGCCTGCACCTGTTCATCCAGACGATCCAGCAGCTGTGGGTCGAAGAATTTCTCCTTCACCTCCGACAGACTCACGATGGTATCACCTTTCTGCACCAGCTGGCCCTCCTGCACATGCCAGCGCTCAATGCGGCCGGCGATGGTGCTCTGCACGGTTTGCGGGCGATCCTCCGGATTGAGGGCGGTCAGTGCGCCGCGGGACGAGATGTTCTGCGTCCAGGGCAGAAACAGGATCAGGATAAGGAAAAGCATGATGCCCGTAATCCAGTAGGCCAGCGTACGCCCGAGCCTGGGTGTGCGCACCATTTCCATCGCCTCCATCGTCCTGCCATCCTGCAACGGGGTATAAGGATCTTTTTCTTTCATAGTCATACTGTCAGGTTGGCCAGTTGCTGATAGGGCATGCTGTGGCGGATTTCCTCAAAACTGCCGTTTGCCACGAGTTGCCCCTCCTTTAAAAGCAGGGTGCGGTCGCAGATGGCCATCACTTCCGGGTCGTTGGAGATGATAAGGAGCGTCCAGCTGAACTCATGCGATGAGAGCATCTGGATCAGGCGTAGTTTCTCGTGCTTCTCCATACCTCCCCAGAAGTCGTCAAGTAAGAGCATTTTAGGGTGCCGGACCAGGCAGCGGGCCATGATGATCTTGCGCGACACACTGGCCGGAAGTCGGATGCTGCCGCCGGTCAGCTCGGTCTGCAAACCGCCTGGCAGTTCGTGTATAAAGTCGGTGAGGCCCACGTTGTCAGTCGCCCAGATCACATCCTCGATCGGCACGTCAGGTATGCCCAGCGTGATGTTCTCCAGGATGGTGCCGTCAAAAACCTGTTCTTTGGAGGTGTTGTCACCAATCAGGCGGCGCAGGCTGTTCTTGTCCAGGTCGCGCATCGAGAGGTTGTTGTAGGCGATGCTGCCTTCGTAGTTTTCATACAAGCCAAGCAGCAGCTGGCTAAGCGTCGACTTGCCCGACCGGTTGAAGCCCGCAATGCATACCCGCTCGGAGGCCAGCACATCAAACGACACGCCGTCAATGGCAAACTCCTCCACGTCCGGATACCGGTAGCGCAGATTATTTACCTGGATCGACAGCCCCTGCCCGCTTTTAGGGACAGGAACGCCGCGCTCCTCTTCCAGAGGCATGTCGGTTACCTGCCCGAGCTTGTCGAGGCTGGTGAGCAGGTCGTAAATGGTGTCGAGCTTGATGATGATCTTCTCCACGGCCGTCATGATGAGGATGATCACGATCTCGGAGGCCACAAACTGGCCGATGTTGATCTCGCGCTGGATCACGAGCACAGCACCCAGCACCAGCAAACCGCCCGTAATCACGGTCTTGAAACCCACAAAGCTAAAGTACTGCGTCATCAGTACCCGGAAGTGCTGCTTGCGTGCCTTCAGGTAACTGGTGACAAAGCCATTGGTCTTTTCGGACGGTAACCCGGACTGACCACCCAGCTTAAAAGTGTTCATGGAACGAGCCATCTCCTGAAGCCAGGCCACCAACTTGTACTTGTACTTCGACTCGGTGATGCTGGTGTCGATGCCGCGCGGACTTGTCAGGTATAGGATGCCAATGAGCACGATCATCAAGATCATGCCGAATACAATAAAGTAGGGGTGGTAGAACGATAGCAGGATCAGGCCGAAGATGATCTGGATGGCAGAGGTCGTAAAGTCAGTGAGCAGCTTGGCCATTGACTTCTGCAGCGACACCGTGTCGAAGAAGCGGTTCATCAGTTCGGGCGGGTAATAGCGGTGCAGCGCTTCGGACTGCAGGCGCGGCACCCGGTAGGCAAAGTCGAAGGCCGTTCGTGCGAAAATGCGCTGCTGGATGTACTCCACCAGCCACAGCTGCATGATCTGCATGCCGCCCACAATCAGCAGGCCCAGCACGATGAGGGTAATCAACACCACCACCGACACCGTGATCTGCCCGCTGGAAACAAACGCAATGATGCTCTGGATGCCCAGCGGCAGCGAAAGGCTGATCAGGCCGGCCACGACCGCATAAATGTACAGGTATACGATCTCACGCTTTTCTGCAGCAAGGAGCTGCCAAAAGCGCTGCATCGGAGTGAATTGTGGTTTGTGTTTGTATGCTTTGTTCATGTATGCTTTATCTTATCTGGTCAACTGCCTCGTAAATAAGATGTTTCAAAAATCTGCTGTTTCAAGTGTTCTCCCCAGTGCGCGCCCATTTCGGTAGGGGCACAGGTCCGGCAGAAGACACTTGCTGCTGGGCTGTCTCCGCCGTTATGCGGCCCAGCTGGGGGTAGGGAAACATGTAGTGGGTTTGTCGTATCCGGCATAGCGCATACCTTTCCCTTTGTTTTGGCTGATACCTGTCTGCTGATCCAACTTATATTCGTTTAGCAGGGCGGCAAAGTTATAACAACTTATCCTTACAATAGTAAAGCTATCAAATAAGTTTTATTTTGCTTCTGAATTTTAAATAATGGCTTGGTTAATTTCATTTGGCGGGCTGCAGAAACCAGTAGGTTCGTAATCTGCTACGCAGCCTATGCCTTAGAAGCCGGCACCTCTTTTCTGGCAGTCGAATTAAATCAGAAAAAGAAGCCGTACCTTTGCATTTCGCTGCGGCCCTGCGTAATGGTCAGTAGCTAACCAGTAACGCAACACCATGAAGTTCGAAGATTACCGCATATCCGACGAGATCAAGAAGAGCCTGGACAAGCTTGGTTTCCGCAAACCGACCGATATCCAGTTCAAAGCCATACCGCCCATCATGAAAGGGGAGGACGTGCTGGCCATCGCCCAGACCGGCACGGGCAAGACCGCCGCCTTCGCTATACCTATCCTCGACAGGCTGCAGTACGCCATTAACCGCCGCCGCTCCGACGGCATCAAATGCGTGGTGATGGTGCCGACCCGCGAGCTGGCCTTGCAGATCACCGAAGTGTTTGAGGAGTTGGGACGCTATACCCGCGTGAAGACGTTCTGCGTGTTCGGGGGCGTGGAGCAGGGGCCGCAGATTGCCAGGCTGGAGGCAGGTATAGACATCCTGGTGGCCACACCCGGCCGCCTGTTCGACCTTGTGAGCCAAGGCTACATCCGCCTGGAGCGCGTGGAGGTGCTGGTGCTTGACGAGGCCGACCACATGCTCGACCTGGGTTTCATCCACGACATCCGCCAGCTCATCACCAAGCTGCCACGCAAGCGCCAGACGCTGTTCTTCTCGGCTACCATCAACGAAAAGATCAAGGAACTGGCCTATTCGCTGGTTAACAAGCCGGTGCGCATCCAGATCTCTCCGAAAGACCCCGTGTCCAAGAACGTGGACCACTCTGTGATGTATGTGGAGATGGACGAGAAGCGCTTCTTCCTGGAGCGTGTCGTGAAGGAGAATCCGGATAAGAAGATACTGGCTTTTGTGCGCACGCAGGTGCGTGCCGAGCGCGTGGTGGCAGCCATGGAGCGCGTAGGTATAGAAGCCCTCAGTATACACGGCGGCAAAGAGCAGAAAGACCGCACCGACGTGATGAAGCGCTTCAAGAAGGGTGACGTGAAACTGTTGATCGCCACCGACGTGAGCGCCCGCGGTATTGACATACCCAACGTGGACTACGTGGTGAACTACGACCTGCCCGACCAGCCCGAGAACTACGTGCACCGTGTGGGCCGTACCGGCCGTGGCACCGCCAAAGGTATAGCCGTCTCGTTCTGCAGCTCCGAAGAGAAGCCGATCCTGGACGAGATACAGACTTACCTTACCAAAGACATTAAAGTGCTGCAACTCGACCCGGAGGACCGCGAAGCCACCATCGACTTCAGCCCGGAAGCCAAGTTTGACTGGAAAGCCCTGATGAAAGAAGCAGAGGAAACAGAGTCGAAAGTGAAGGCGGCCAAAGCCAAAAAAGCCAAAGCGAAGGCCAAGAAAAAGAAATAGTCTTAAGGATACATCCTATGTAAAAGAAGCCTGCCAGACAAAACCGTCCGGCAGGCTTCTTTTATGAGCAGGATATAAGTATCAACATAGAGGAAAAGTAACCTTAGAATTATAAGCCTTAGCAGCTATACCTGACCTGCAGGAAACCATTGCGGTACAGTTTGTTTTCGGTCGGGATCAGTTTCAGTTTATGCTCTTCGGTCTCCGCAGAAAACAACGGGATGCCTTTCCCCAGCACGATTGGGATGTAGGTCAGGATGATCTCGTCCAGCAGGCCTGCATTAAGCACTGTGGCGTTCAACATGCCGCCGCCTATCAGCCAGATGTCCTTACCGGGCTGCTCCTTGAGCTTTTCGATAAAGTCCACCGCCCCGTCTCTCACAAACGAGACATGCTCGGCCTCCTCCTGCTTCGAACGACTGAAGACGTAGTTTTTCAGTTCGGGGTAGGGGAATGGCATATCGAAGCCCAGGATTTCACGGTAGGTATTGTGCCCCATCAGGGTAGTGTCGATGGTTTGCAGAAAAGCGCTGTAGCCGAAATCCTCGTCCGGGATGTTGTACTTCTTGTCGTGCAGCCAGTCAATGTTCCCGTCAGGTCGGGCAATGTACCCGTCGGTGCTGGCCGCAATGTATAGGATGATCTTTCTCATAGCGCTATAGGTACGTAAAGCCGGCGCTTAGGTATGACAGGTAAGGTACTATAAAAAATTAGAGCACCGCGCTTTTTACCCGATGCTCTTCCCCTGCGCAGCCATTATAGCCGAGCGCCTGGTTTACGGGGCAATAGCGCAGCATACCTGTCAGGATAGGTATAACGCCGATAGCCGACAAGGCCTTTATATTGTAATAGGCTCCCACCCCAATGATGGCTAGTCCTGCCAACACACGAACTTTTTGCTCAGTCAATCCTACGTTACATTCCATACTGATATCTTTTATACCTTTTACTTTCATACGAGACACCTGCAGGAAGATGTTCTAAAATGATTGTGTTATAATTTGGACAATCATGATATTAACTATACCTTATAGGGGCAATGCAAGCGATAAACAGAAATAGTGCCTTCTATGCGGCACGCAGTGTCATGCCGGAGGCCGGTGCCTGGCTACTGGGCCTGTTGCTGCTGGCCGGTATGGAACCCACGGGCGACCACCTGTTCAGCCTGTGCCCGGTGAGTTGGGTATGGCAGGGCGGCTGCCCTGGTTGCGGTCTTGGGCATAGCATCGCTTACCTGTTTAGGGGAGAACTGGAATCTTCCTGGCAGGCCCACCCGCTGGGGGTGCCAGCGTTGTTGCTGCTAAGCTGGCGTGTGACGGGGCTGTTCGCGCAGTTCCGCAAATTATACCTGCATCACTCTAAACTATAAACTATGGCTAATGTATTTAATTTAATGCCTGAGCTTGAGCCCGATGAGATGGCTTATGTGCAAGGTTTGCTGAACTCCATGTCGGACCACGAGGCACAGCAGTTTGTGTCCGTTTACAGAGCGCGGCGCCGTGAACCATTGCTGGTGCTCATAACGGCCGCCATCGGTTTCTTCGGGGTAGCCGGCGTGCATCGCTTTGTATTAGGGCATATAGGCATGGGGCTGCTTTACATCTTTACGGGCGGCCTGTGTTTTATAGGCACTATCATCGATTTGATTAACTACAAGCGCCTGGCATTCGAGTACAACATCAAGGAAGCACAGCAGGCGCATGCCATCGTCATGGCCCAGTCAGGCGCTTACGGAGGCTCCGGGGACTACGACGTTTAGCCTTTGTTACGGATGCTTATACGCTTGTTATAACACCCCGTGTACAGATCGTAGATTTTATTGGAAATTAATTCCGTTCTAGGTAGAGACATGCCTTGGCTGTTCTCTAACAAAATATATGTTTTGTCGAATTATGTGGCCTTCAATGTGCTGCAAAGGCCATTTTGTGCCTTTAGGCGCCGTCAGAGGGATTTTAAAGGGCAAGGAAAATATTACGCAGAATCTTTGTTAAGGTTTTGTTAAATGTTTTTAATGCCTATATTTGGTGATAAAACTATTCTATTATCTAATCTATTTATCATCAACCTAACAAAACAAGTGTAGTTTATGAAGAAAGTATTACTACTTAACTTCTTGTTTTTGTTTGCGCTTTTGGGCCAGGTAGCGGCACAAAGCAGGACAATAACAGGTAAAGTTACGGGGGCAGGGGACGGAGTACCTCTTCCTGGGGTATCTGTAGTTGTGAAAGGTACCACTACTGGTACAGCAACGAATGCAGACGGTTCATTCAGCGTAAACGTACCAGAAAATGCGAACACCCTGGTGTTCCGTTACATCGGATACGTGGCACAAGAAGTGGCGATTGGCGCAAATACTTCTATTAACGTGGCATTGGAAATGGACAGCAAGCAGCTGTCAGAAGTTGTGATCCAGGTGCCTTACGGTACTATTGCGAAAACGGCCTTCACTGGTGCTGAGTCAACTATCACGACAAAAGCGATCGAGAGACAGCAGGTGACTTCGGTTACACGCGTACTGGAAGGCCTTGTGCCAGGTATACAGACTACCAACGGTGGTGGTGCTCCTGGTTCTAACGCATCTGTGCGTGTTCGTGGTATTGGTTCTATCTACTCAAGCAGCGAGCCGCTGTATGTAGTAGACGGTGTTCCTTTCAGCGGTACACTTCAGTCTATTTCAACTGACGACATCGCGTCTGTAACGGTATTGAAAGATGCGGCTGCGTCTTCTCTTTATGGTTCACGTGCTGCGAACGGTGTGATCATGATCACAACTAAGAGAGGTAAGACTGGCAAGCCTAGCATTGCGGTTAACCTGAGAAGAGGTGTTTCTGATCGTGCTATCAAAGAGTACGACCGTGTTAACGAGCAGGAGTACTATGAGTTGATGTGGGAAGCGATGCGTAACGCAAAGCTTGGAGGCGCGCCTCAGCCTGGCCAGGATCTCACAGCTGCTAACCAATTTGCTTCTGATAACATTGCAGGTGGTAACGGACTTGTATACAACCCATTCAACGTACCTGGCAACCAGGTAATCGATCCGGCCACTGGTCGTCTGAACCCAAATGCCCGTCTACTTTACAGCGACTCATGGGCTGAGGAGTTGTTCCAGCAGTCTAACCGTACGGACCTGAGCATGAACGTGTCTGGCGGTGCTGAGAAGAGCGATTACTACCTGTCTGTTGGTTATATTAAAGAAGATGGTATCGCTAAATTCTCTGGTTATGATCGTGTAAACGCGCGTGCAAGCATCAATACGCAAATAACTGACTGGTTAAAGTCAGGTATCAATATTGCCGGTAACATGTCTGAGAACCAGGGTAACTACGCAACCGGTACTGCTACATCTAACCCATTCTACTACTCTCGCTACATGGGCCCAATCTATCCAGTATGGCAGCGTGATGGCGAAGGTAATTTCGTAACGGATCCAATCCGTGGTGGTAATGCACTTGACTGGGGTAATGCCAGCCAAATGGGTGCCAGACCATATGCACCAAACTCTAACCTACTTGGTACACTGGCTCTTGACGAAAGATCCCTGAGAAGAAGCGAGGCAACTGTGAATACATTTGCTGAGGTTAAGTTCCTGGAGGACTTTACTTTCAAGACAACTTTCGGTGGTAACTACTATAACGGCTTCGGTACTACCTACCAAAACTCACAGTTCGGTGATGCCGCGAACGTTAGCGGTCGCTCTACCAAGTCTGATAGAAGAACTCTTTCATATACCTTCAACCAGGTATTGACGTGGAACAAGCAGTTCGGCAACCACAGCCTACGAGCTTTGGCTGGCCACGAAAATTATGATTGGGAGAGCAGAAACGTATCTGCCACTAAAACTGGTTTTGCATTCCCAGGTACAACTGAGCTCGCTTCTGCAGCAACTTTGACTGATGGTACTTCTGACTTTGAAGATCACAAAATCGAGTCATACTTCACTCAGTTGAACTATAGCCTTTCTGATAAATACCTGGCTTCTGCCAGCTTCAGAAGAGACGGATCTTCCCGCTTTCACAAAGATACACGTTGGGGTAACTTCTTCTCCATTGGTGCAGGCTGGAGAATTTCAGAAGAAGACTTCTTCAACGCTGAGTGGGTTGATGAATTGAAACTGAGAGGTAGCTACGGTGAGCAGGGTAACGAAAATACCTTGAATTTAGATGGCTCGCAGAACTATTACGCCTGGCAAGGACTTTACTCACTGGGTTGGAACAACGTGAATGCACCAGGTGCACTGGTAACCTCACTTCCAGCAATGGATCTGCAGTGGGAATCTAACGCTAACTTTAACATTGGTGCTGACTTCAAGTTCTTCAATAAAGTAGAAGGTACGGTTGAATACTTCGAGCGAATTTCTAATAACCTGTTGTTCCTGATTCCACTTCCTTACTCTACAGGTGGCCTAGGTAAGTGGGAAAACATTGGTACAATGAAGAACAATGGCTGGGAACTGCAGTTAGGCTACAACGCTGTATCTACTAACGATTTTGATTGGAGAATGGACTTGAACCTGACCAGCTATACCAACAAGATCACAAAATTGCCAGATGGTAATCCAATTATAGAGGGTACTAAACGTTATGCTGAAGGTCAGAACATCTACGATTTCTGGCTGCGTGAGTACTATGGTGTAGACCCATCTAATGGTGATGCATTGTACCGCACTGACCACACACTGTATAAGGCAAATAACCCAGCTTACCAGATCATCGGCCAGGATACAGTAACGAATGCTATCAACAACGCTACTTATGCTTATCAGGGTTCTGCTATACCTGACTTAATGGGTGGTTTTACTAACTCATTCCGTTACAAAGGCTTCGACCTTGCTGTTCTGATGACTTTCCAGGTTGGTGGTAAATTCTACGACAGCAACTACGGTAGCTTGATGCACAGAGGCACATACGGTACACATTTCAGCAAGGACATGCTGAACCGTTGGACTCCAGAGAACACCAACACAGATGTTCCTAGACTGCAGCAAGGTTTGGCAACGCAGGACGGTGCTTCATCAAGATGGCTGTTCGACGCTTCTTATTTGAACATCAAGAACATCAACCTGGGTTATACTCTGCCTAACACGTTGACTTCAAAAGTAGGTGTAAACAGCATGCGTGCATTCGTATCTGTTGACAATGCCAAGATCTTCACGAAGAACGAAGGTATGGACCCACAGCGCAGCTTCACTGGTACATCAGACTTCACTTACCCAGTGATGCGTACTTTCACGCTTGGTCTAAACGCTAACTTTTAATTAGGAATATTATTAGTATGAAAAATATAGTTAAAAAACTAGCTCCGCTGGCACTGGCAGTTTTAGTGCTGACGGGTTGCGAGAAAGAGTACCTGGAGACAACTCCTAAGTCTCAGGTGCCAAATGATTTGGTGTTTTCTTCTACAGAAGGCGCTTCAGTAGCCCTGAACGGCATCTACCGTTCTATGTGGACATCGATGGATGGTAGCCACGGTCACTTTGGTCAGAAGTCATATGACCTGACCATGGACATGATGGGTAACGACGTGATCACACCAGTACGTGGTTACGGTTGGTTTGTGGCAGAGTACAACCACTCTGCTTACGGAACAGCTACCCAGACGTCTCGTTCCGGCGGTACCTGGAGATACTACTACAGAACCATCAACAATGCGAACCTGATCATTTCTAATGTGGATGAGGCTACTGGTACGCAGGAGCGTAGAGATTACATCAAAGGCAACGCCCTGTTCCTGAGAGCGCACTCTTACTTCTATTTGGTTAACCTGTTCCAGCATACGTACAAAGGCAACGAGAATGCCCCAGGTGTGCCTGTATACACAGAGCCAACTACTGAAGGTAAAGGCCGTGGTACTGTACAGGAAGTATACAACCAGATCATCGCTGACCTTGATGCAGCTGAAGCATTGTTGGAAGGCAAATCGAAAGACCACGTTTCTCACATCAACCAGAAGACTGTTAAAGGTCTTCAGGCTCGTGTAGCCTTGCAGATGGAGAACTGGGAGAGAGCTGCTACAAAAGCAAACGAAGCTCGTCAGGGTTATACGCTGATGAACGCAGCTACTTACAAAGCTGGTTTCGGTGCATCAAACAGCGAGTGGATGTGGGGTCTTCAGATTCCTAACGACCAGTCTACGATCTACGCTTCTTTCTTTTCGCACATGGCAAACACCGCAGGTGGTTACGCCGGTTTGGGTAGCACGAAGTTGATCACAAGAGAACTTTACGAGAAAATGTCAGCTACTGACGTTCGTAGAGAAATCGTACAGGCTCCTTCTGCTGATAACAAAGGTACTTACTACAACTACACTTCTCTGAAGTTCCGTCTGCCAGGTGCTGGTTCATGGGCAGCTGACTACGTGCTGATGAGAGCTTCTGAAATGTACTTGATCGAGGCCGAGGCACTTGCAAGACTTGGTAGAGACGCAGAGGCGGTAGCGGTACTTGAGACGCTTGTGAAAGCAAGAGATCCACAGTATGTAGCTCCTGCAACTTCTGGTACAGCCCTGATCGAAGAGATCCTGATCCAGAGAAGAATCGAGCTTTGGGGCGAAGGTTTCTCTATCCTGGATTTGAAACGTCTGAACAGGCCAGTTAAGAGAATCACCGGCACTGGACCTAACGGCGAGCACGTTGAGGCACTTATCCTGGTAAAAGAGCGTTCTATCACGGATCCACAGATCTTGTTCAGAATTCCTCAGGACGAGCTTAATAACAACAAGGCTTTGTCTGCTGGTGATCAGAACCCTTAACAGATTCTGAATACTTAGAATTTACAAACCGCCCCTTGCTCTGCAGGGGGCGGTTTTTTTATAACTAATATTACAGTAGTAAAAGCTATAAGTGGATCAGAATTATTAACTTAAAGCTCTCAAATACAGCTGAATGTTTCTATGAAAAAATCCTATACCTATTCAATACTCGGAGCCACATGCTTCCTGTCAGGAGCTTTTGTAATGAAGCTGGCTGAAGACAAGATCACAGTGGATGTGCTGCGAAATGCGCAGCAAGTGATCGGCCTGAATTTCACGGATGCGCAGCTGGACTCCGCCACAGCCAGTGTTGCGGAATTCCGGGAAAGCTACCAGCGCATCAGAAAGCAGCCGGTGACGAATGATGTCGCACCTGCTCTGCAGTTTAACCCTATACCTGTCGGGTTTGAGTTGGAGCAAAAGCGCGAAAAGTTTGAGGTGGAGCGTAGGAAAGATATAAAGCTGCCTGCTAACCGAGAAGAACTCGCTTTTTATTCTGTCCCTCAACTGGCGGAGCTGGTACGCACAAAGCAGATCAGCTCCGAGGAACTTACTAAGTTCTTCCTGGGCCGGTTGAAGCAGCATGGACCTACCTTGCAATGTGTGACCAGTCTAACCGAAGAACTAGCCCTGGAGCAGGCAAGGCGTGCTGATCAGGAGATAAAATCCGGGAAATACAAAGGGATGCTTCACGGCATACCCTATGGCGTGAAAGACCTGCTGGCCACCAAACGATATAAAACAACCTGGGGTTCCGTGCCCTACAAAGATCAGCAGATTGACCTGGATGCCACAGTTGTACAGCGGCTGGAGCAGGCGGGTGCAGTACTGGTTGCCAAGCTGACACTAGGGGAACTAGCGATGGGCGATGTATGGTATGGCGGCAAGACCCGCTCGCCTTGGAACACCACGAAAGGCTCAAGTGGCTCCTCAGCCGGGTCGGCTGCAGCGGTGGCAGCAGGATTGCTCCCATTTGCAATCGGGACCGAGACGCTGGGCTCTATTGTGTCGCCTTCAACAGCTTGCGGCACGACAGGGCTGCGTCCTACGTTTGGCCGGGTGAGCCGGCATGGAGCCATGGCCCTGAGCTGGTCGATGGATAAGATCGGCCCGATCGCCCGCTCTGCAGAGGATTGTGCCATTGTGTTCAACGCTATCTACGGACCTGATGGAAAGGACCTGACCGTTGTAGATGCGCCGTTTAATTACAACAAAAACGTGGATGTGCGGAAGCTTCGGGTCGGCTACCTGCAAAAAGACTTTGACCGTGACTATCCTTTCAAAGAAAACGACAAAGCCACACTGGACGCACTCCGAAAAGCAGGTATAGAACTGGTGCCGATCGAACTGCCTGACCTGCCCGCCCGCGACCTGACCATGACCATATCAGTGGAAGGCGCCGCCGCCTTTGACGAATTGACCCGTAGCCGCCGCGACAGCCTGATGGTGCAGCAGCATAGGAATGCCTGGCCAAATATATTCCGGGCAGGACGCTTCATTACCGCCGTGGAGTACCTGCAGGCACAGCGTGTGCGCTCGCTCATCATCCAGCAAATGCACGAGAAGCTCAAAGGGATAGACGTATACCTGAGCCCATCCTTTGCAGGCAGTAACCTGGTGATGACAAACCTGAGCGGTCACCCCTGTGTAGTGTTGCCGAATGGGTTCCAGAAAAACGGCATGCCAACGACGACCACCTTCATGGGCCAACTCTACGGGGAGGCAAAAGTATTGGCTTTGGCCAAGCTGTACCAGGATCTGACGAACCATGACGAGCAGCGTCCGCCTATGGCACTAAGTAGCAACAAGTAAGGTATAGCCCCAGGCAGGAAGAGGTATATGCCTCCGTTTGGTAAGTTTGAATTTTATCGCTTAATTTTATCTCAAACAACAATCTAATCAACTATTATGCTTCTTAAGAAGAAAGCCCTTCTCCTGATGTCTTGGCTCGTGCTGGCTGGCGGTGCCGCAGTACAGGCGCAGGAAAACAGCAGCAAGCTGAGTGTGGAGAAGATAATGCGCGACCCGACCTGGATCGGCACCTCTCCGAGCAATGTGTTCTGGTCAGAGGACGGCAAGAAGATCTACTTTAGCTGGAATCCGGACGGGAACCGCAAAGACTCACTCTACAGCGTAACCGCTAGTGGCAGTAATCTGAAAAAGGTGAGCGCGCAGGAACGCCGAGCCTTGCCAGGAACCTGGAACGCCCGTTATAACAGAGCCAAAACCCAGAAGGTATACGAGCAGAACGGCGACCTCTACCTGCTCGATATTAAGAGTGGCAGGACGCAGCAGATCACCAATACGGTAGAGCGCGAGAACAGTCCTTCGTTTAGCCATGACGAGAAGAAGGTGGCCTTCGTGAAAGATGGTAACTTATACCTGTGGACGATCGCTAATGGCCAGTTAGCACAATTAACTGACTTCAAAAAGGGAAACAAACCGGCTGAAGAGGGCAAAAATCCACAGCGTGACTGGCTGAAAGAGCAGCAACTAGCCCTCCTGCAGATCGTACGCGACCGCGAAGCAGATAGCAAGGCAGCCAAGCAACAGCAGAAAGCCGACAATCCAAAAAGGCCCAAGGAGATTTACATTGGCGACAAGTCAGTGGATAACATCGTGCTCAGCCCGGACGAGCGCTACATCAGTTACCGGATGGTGACGCGTCCGAAGAATGCCAAAGTAGCCATCGTGCCAGATTTCGTGACCTCGACGGGCTATACCGAGGATATCAACACCCGCACCAAGGTAGGCGATGCGCAGGCAACGTTCGAGTCATTTGTGTACGATATCAGCCGTGACACAACCTATGCGCTGCAGGTAGGGGGTATTGAAGGTATAAACGACCAGCCAGCCTATCTCCGCGACCGCGACACGAAGGCAAGCACCGCCAAAGAACCTGCCACTAAACCTGTCAAAACAGAAGCACGCGCCGTAACCCTGTTTGGACCCGTGTGGTCAGACAATGGCAAGCATGCCGTGATGGTAGCCCGCGCAGCCGATAACAAAGACCGCTGGATCCTGAAGCTTGATCCGGCTTCCGGTAAACTGAGCACACTCGACCGCCAGCGCGACGAAGCCTGGGTCAATGGGCCAGGTATAGGCTTCGGTACCGGTGACATCGGGTTCATGCCGGATAACGAGCAGGTATGGTTTCAGTCCGAAGAGAGCGGTTACTCGCACCTGTATGCGGTGAACCTGACCAATGGCAGCAAGAAAGCGCTTACGAGTGGCAAATTTGAGATTTCCGGTCCCCAGATCTCCAAAGACAAAAAGAACTGGTATTTCACAGCGAACAAGGTACACCCGGGCGAGAAGCACTTCTACAGAATGCCGATCAACGGTGGTGAGATGACCCAACTGACCTCTGGTACCGGGGCGCACGAAGTAACCCTGTCGCCGGACGAAAAGACATTGGCCATCCGCTACTCTTACAGCAACAAGCCCTGGGAGTTGTTTGTGCAGGACAACAAAAAAGGAGCCAAGCCACGCCAGGTAACGCAATCACTTACCGACGAGTTCAAGTCCTACAACTGGCGCGAACCGGAGGTGATCAGCTTCAAGGCAAGTGATGGAGAGGACGTATACGCCCGATTGTACCGTCCGGCGAAAGCGGTGGCGAATGGCCCTGCGGTGATCTTCGTGCACGGTGCCGGCTATCTGCAGAACGCCCACAAGTGGTGGAGCTCTTACTTCAGAGAGTACATGTTCCACAACTTCCTGGCTGACAACGGTTATACCGTGCTGGACATCGATTACCGTGGCAGTGCTGGTTACGGCCGCGACGTGCGCACCGGAATCTATCAGTTTATGGGCGGCAAAGACCTGAGCGACCATGTGGATGGTGCCAAGCTGCTCGTAGACAAGTATAACGTGGATCCAAAACGCATCGGTATTTACGGTGGTTCTTACGGCGGCTTCATCACGCTGATGGCCATGTTCACAGAGCCGGATGTGTTTGCCGCCGGCGCAGCCCTGCGATCCGTTACCGACTGGGCCCATTACAACCACGGCTATACCTCCAACATCCTGAACGTACCGCAGCTCGACAGCCTGGCCTATGCCAAGAGTTCGCCGATCTACTATGCCGAAGGCCTGAAGGGAGCGTTACTCATTTGCCACGGTATGGTGGACACCAACGTGCACTTCCAGGATGTGGTGCGCCTGACCCAGCGCCTGATCGAGTTGGGCAAAGACAACTGGGAACTGGCCGTGTACCCGGTAGAGGACCACGGCTTCACAGAACCAGCCAGCTGGACCGACGAATACAAGCGCATCTACAAACTCTTTGAGGAGAACCTTAAAAAGTAAAACACACATACAGCCAATAAAAAGCGCCCGGCAGATTCTGCCGGACGCTTTTTTTATGTCGCTTGTCAAAGGAAGCAGCACTTTATCAGCTATTGCAAATCAACCCTTCGCTTCCTGCTCCTAACCCTGGTATCGAAACGCCAGAATTGGTTTCAGCGGGAGCGGAGTAACGGATAACAGCACGGTCCTTATACCGCAGCTTAGAAGGTATAGCTCAGGTTAGCTCCCTGCGAAGCAGTGCCAGTAAATGTTGGGATGATGGTTGGGCTTAGTGACAAGCCACTGCTATTAGACTTTTTGTGTAATTGCGGTACCAAAATACCAACAGCTGCACCTACCGTATAGCCCAGCAGGTTATCACTCAGAAAGTGCTTGCCTGCTCGCAAACGCAGGTAACCGACGGTAGCAGGTACAGCGGCAGCTCCTAACCACACGTAGGTGCGGGCAGGCGAGTCCGGGTTGAAGTCATGGAACACCTTGGCAAAGAAGAAAGAAGCCGCCGCTGCCGCTGTAGTGTGGCCGGCATAAAAGGAGTTGCGGGCATTGGCACGGGTCTTGTCCTCTATCTCAACCTCCGAGCTATACACCAGGGGTCTTGTACGCGGATTAAAACCACTCGACATCGTGAACAGGGCGCCTGTGATGGCCATGGTCTGCACATACATGCCGAATACCTGACCTGCATTGCCACGCACATCGTCGTCAAAAGCCAGTAGCAGCGGAAGCGCAAAAGAGCCGTAGAACGGGATGTCACTTACTTTCTTGGCCTGGTCGGAGTGCCAACCGGCAGAGAAGCGGTCGAAGCTGTTGACCTGGTTTTTGTTCAGGTTGGCGATCTGCTCTTCGGTCAGCCCGTCTTTGTCCTGCATGCGGGTGAGGCCATAATAACTGAGGCCCATGCCTGCTACCGTTATGGGGGCGTCTACTGCAAATTTCGTTCTGTAAGGAGAATCGTTTTGGGCCAGGCTGACCTGTGCTGTCATAGCCAGACACCATATCATCAGAATATATTTTTTCATCGTTGAGTCTTAAATGTGCAATTTTAATGAATGAAACGAGGCTATATATAAAAGGTTTTGTATAGCTTTTGTTTAGTTACGATGCCTTGTAACAATCTTTTGCCTGGCACTTAGCTATGCTTCAGAGTAATTGGTTCTTATCTGTTATATACAATTCTGCAGGTATAAAGTTTGGCTGAGCGATTAGGTTTTAAATGCAAGTATACCCTGTGTAAATGATCGTTTTTATTGTGGCGGAATTGCCGTAGCTTTGCAATCGCTGTCGTTTCCGGCAGTTGGTTTATACTTTGTACCTAAACCCATCATTGAGATGCCATATTTGTTCACCTCCGAGTCTGTATCAGAAGGACACCCGGATAAAGTAGCGGATCAGATTTCTGATGCCCTCTTAGATGCATTTTTAAAGCAAGACCCACAGTCTAAAGTGGCTTGCGAAACGCTGGTTACGACAGGACTTGTTGTGCTGAGCGGCGAAGTGAAGACGGAAGCATACGTGGATGTGCAGAAGATCGCCCGCGACGTGATTAAGCGTATAGGCTATACCAAATCAGAATATATGTTCGATGCCGACGCCTGTGGTGTGATATCGGCTATACATGAGCAGTCCCCGGACATCAACCAGGGGGTGGAGCGCACCAACCCGGAAGACCAGGGCGCTGGCGACCAGGGCATGATGTTTGGCTATGCCACCAACGAAACGGACAACTTCATGCCGTTGGCGCTGAGCATTTCGCATCTGCTGCTGGAGGAGCTCTCCGCCATCCGCAAGGAAGGCAAGGAGATGACGTACCTGCGTCCGGATGCCAAGTCGCAGGTGACCATCCGCTACAGCGATAACCATGTGCCGGAGGAGATCGATACGATCGTGATTTCAACCCAGCACGACGAGTTTGTGTTACCGGAAAACGACAGCAATGACGCCAAGCTATCAGCTGAGAAGCAGATGGTGGCCAAGATCAAAGCTGATGTAGACAGTATCCTGATCCCACGCGTGCTGAAGCAATTGCCGGAGCGCATCCAGAAGCTGTTCAACAACAAGATTACCTACCACATCAACCCAACCGGCAAATTCGTGATCGGTGGTCCGCACGGCGACACAGGCCTGACCGGCCGCAAGATCATCGTAGACACCTACGGTGGCAAAGGTGCGCACGGTGGTGGCGCTTTCTCGGGTAAGGACTCTTCTAAGGTGGACCGCTCCGCAGCGTACGCCACGCGTCACATCGCCAAGAACCTGGTAGCGGCCGGCGTAGCCGATCAGGTGCTGGTGCAGGTGGCTTACGCCATTGGCGTGGCCAAGCCGGTAGGTTTGTACGTAACCACCTATGGCTCTACCAAAGTAAAGGACGCGAGCGGTAACCTGATGAGCGATGGTGAGATTGCCGAGAAGGTAAACAAGCTGTTCGACATGCGCCCGTACGCGATCGTGCAACGCTTTGGCCTGCAGAACCCGATCTTCTCTGAAACAGCCGCATACGGCCACATGGGCAGAACGCCGGGCAAGAAGCAGGTAGAAGTATCTGTAAACGGCACTAAAGAGGTGAGGGAGTTCGAGACCTTCACCTGGGAGAAGCTTGATTATGTAGACAAGATCAAGGCAGAGTTCGGGTTGTAACCTGCTTTATACCTTGCACCATAAAAAAGGCCTGCTGAGCAATCAGCAGGCCTTTTGTTTTATACCTGTGTACCGTCCTGAAATGAGTTGACACAAAAGTTGACTTATATGCAAGAGACGAGCAAGA
>NZ_BMFP01000001.1:1036680-1111991 GCF_014638845.1 Pontibacter amylolyticus | reverse complement strand
CCCTGACTCTGAAAAGAGCCAGGGGCTGTTGCCGTTTACAGCAGCCCCAAACCGTGTGGGGCAACTCAAAGGGCGTGGAGACGACCAAAGGAGATAAATTGCTTTCCTTTGGTCCGTCACAATATGGGCAATGGCGTATAGTAATGTTCAACCTTTGCGTTGTATATTACAGACTTCCTCGCTAACTTGTTGACATGGCTTTTCTTTATCCCGCTTTCTTATGGGCGCTTGCTGCGATATCGATTCCGATCGTATTACACCTCATTCAATTACGTCGGGCAAAGCGTATAGAGTTCAGTAACGTTAAGTTTATTCAGGTTTCCAAAGACCTTACCGCAAGTCAGCGAAATCTGAAAGAGCTGCTTATACTTGCTTCCCGTATCCTTTTCATCATCTTCCTGGTCTTCGCATTTGCGCAACCTTTCCTGCCTGCTTCGGAAACGGTGCGTCCCATTGATTCCTCTCAGGTAATGATTGCGCTCGATAATTCCTTGAGTATGCAAAACCTGCATGCTGATGAAGACCTAACCTTGCTGACGGTGGCAGCTGATCAGGCAAAACGCGTCCTGGATATTTTCCCTTCAACAACTGCTATCAGTGTCAACACCAATTCAAATTATAACAGAGCGGCCACTATCGGCACTGATGATGCTACAAATACACTGGATCAGTTATCATATTCTACCAGGCCCTTTGTAAGCCAGCAGGTGGTGAATGCTAATCAAGCTGCTGCGGAGCATGTGTTCCTGTTCTCCGATTTTCAGAAATCCTACTTTGAGCCCTCTTTGCTTAGTAAAGTTGACAGTAACCGTATCTACCACCTGGTGCCTTTAAAATCGGCCGGTACTTCTAACGTGTTTGTTGACTCTGTGTACCTGGCTGATGAGTTCATTCGTCCCGATACTGAAGGTGCTTTATATGTCAGGTTATACAATGCAGGGGACAAGGCGATACCTGGCTGCCCGGTAAAGCTGGTCATCGACAACGTACAGATTGCTGCGCTGAGCATTGACCTGCCGGCAAAGCAGGTCACTGAAACAGCGGTCAACTTTACCATCAGAGGGGAGGGCAGTAAGCAGGCTTGGGTTGAAGTAGAGGACTATCCGGTTGAATTTGATAACCTGTATTATTTTGTGCTTCAACCGTCCAGTCGTCTTTTGATAACAGAGATCAGCGAAAATGGGACAAGTCCTTTGCAGCGCCTATACCGTAACGAGCCTCTGTTCCGGACCCAGCGTTTCGCACCCAATAACATCGACTATGCACGCCTGAATAGTTCAGACATTATCATTATGCAAGGTATAGAGGATATTCCTTCGGCGCTTGTTTCCACTCTTGATACGTATGTGAAGTCTGGTGGAACGCTCGCTATAATGCCACCACAGACAGAGCGTAGTGCCTCCTATTCTGCTCTGATGCAGTCGCTCGCTATACCTGCCAGTTTGAATTCCGGCAGTAGTACGAAGACCTCGCTCGCTGTTCCGGGCCGTGACAACCTTTTCTTTAAAACCATCTTTGCTGAATACGATCCCAAAATGCAGATGCCAGCTGCTGTCAGGGAGCTGGTGTGGTCCCGTTCTTCCGAGGATATTCTAAAATATAGAGGCGGTGCGCCATACCTGTCGCGCTTTGATAGAGGCCAGGGAAAGGTATACCTGCTGGCTGCTCCCTTAGAGCCTGAGCAGAACGAACTGGTGAATCATGCGCTCTTTGTGCCGGTGATGTACCGGTTGGCCATCAGCAGCTATAAGCAGGAGCAGCAGATCGCCTATCGTTTGCAGAATATGGCCATCACTATCCCTGTCCAGCAGCAGGCAGGCGGTGAGAACATTTATAAACTGGTAAAAGACAGCACCGTTTTTATACCTGAACAACAGATCAGAGGAGGGCGCCTCGTGTTTAACGTACCGCCGGACCTGGAGGAGGCCGGGTTTTACCAGTTACAACTTCAGGGGAAAACGTTAGGCAGCTTTGCTTTTAATTTTGATAAGCAGGAATCTTTGCTGGAGCAGTACAGCCCGGCAGAGTTAAGAAGCTTCCTGCCCAAAGACCAGCAGCATGTGCACGTTTATGACTACAGCGATACCTTTACGGTAAAGGACGAGTTCGAAAAAAGATTTTTTGGCGTCACCCTTTGGAAATATTGCCTAATATTGTGTCTGATTTTCTTGATGGCAGAAATAGCTCTAATCAGATTCCTCTAACATGAAACTTCTTCTCAAAGCAGTCCGCATTTACGACCCTTCATCAGCCTTTCATCTTCAGCGCCAGAACATACTTATCGAGAATGGTATCATCACCTCAGTCGGAGGAAACGATCAGCAGGCTGACCAAACCATCGAGTTGGAGGACCTTTGTGTGTCGCCGGGATGGGTGGATCTGTATGCACAGGTAGGGGAACCGGGGCTGGAGCACAAAGAGGATATAGAATCTTTGGCTGAGGCTGCAGCGGCAGGTGGTTTCACGGATGTGCTGTGCATGCCCAACGTGCAGCCTATCGTGCAAACCAAGGGCGCTATTAATTTTATCAAAGCCAAGTCTGCCCACCTGCCCGTTAATCTGTTACCGGCTGGTGCCGTAACGGTTGATACGCAGGGGAAGGAACTGACTGAGATGATTGACCTGCAGCGCGCCGGTGCCGTTGCGTTCAGCGATGGTGCCAAACCGGTGCAGGGAGCGGAAGTGATTGTGAAAGCATTGCAATACCTGCAGCCTTTCGATGGCGTGCTGATGAACCGACCGGAGCATGCTCGCCTGACAGAGTATGGGCAGATGCACGAGGGGATTGTGAGCACCCAACTCGGCATGAAAGGTATACCTGCCCTGGCGGAAGAAGTGATGGTGACACGCGACATGCAATTGCTGGAGTACACAGGAGGGCGATTGCACTTCTCGCTTATTTCAACGGCAGCCGCCGTGGAAGCTATACGTGTCGCCAAAGCCAAAGGCCTGCAGGTGAGCTGCGACGTGGCCAGTTACCAGGTCGCTTATACCGATCATACCCTGGCGGCATTCGACACAAATTATAAAGTATCTCCTCCCTTCAGAAGCGAGGCCGATAAAGCGGCCATTTTGCAGGGACTGGCCGACGGTACCATCGATGCTATCGTATCCGGGCACCAGCCACAGGACACAGAAGGCAAGAAACTGGAATTTGATCTGGCTGAGTTCGGCATCATCAACCTCGAAACGGCTTTTGCCGTGGCAAATACCACCATGCGCGATGTGCTGTCGCTGGAGCAGTTGCTTGATAAACTGACCTCCATTCCCCGTCAGATCCTGCGCATGCCTGCCTGTGGCATAGCGGAAGGTGTGCCGGCTTGTCTGACACTTTTCCAACCGGACTTAAAATGGACCCCGACGCCGGAGAGCACCCGGTCTAAATCCAGGAACTCCCCCTTTCTTGGGCGCGAGCTGACAGGAAAAGTAATAGGCCTGGTAAACAAAGGGCAAGTAGTACTTAATCATTCTTTTTAATATATTTATAGCTATATTTCTGTTAGCTGACTGGCTGACTCGAATAAGCGGATAACAAATGCTGGATCAAACGATTGCGAGAGTGGGGGTACGCTATGGCGTGCTGTGCGGATTAGCTTCTTTTGTCATCATACTTGCCTTATACCTGATGGGGTATAACGCACTGGGAGACGCGGGGCGCTGGAGTTACCTGCCTTTGCCTGTTTTTATCTTTATGGGGCTGCGCTATTTCAAGCGTTTTCACGATGCGGAAGTTGGTTTCTGGAAAGGGGTGCGCGTGAGCTTGTCGGTTACCTTTTACACCGCCATGAGTGCGGCCATGCTGCTATACCTGATGCTATACCTGGTAGGGCCCGAGATCATACAGCAACACGTAGTTGAATTGAGGGGGCTGCTCGACCAGAGCCGGGAGGCGCAGATTAAACTGATAGGCGAAGCCAACTTCGAGCAAGCTTACAAGGAGCTGGACAACCTGTCGCCCAGTATGCTGGCCACACACGATTTTTTGAGCAGGATGGTAGTAGGGACGATATTTTCAATAGTGGCGGCTGTATTTTTCAGAAAGTAATTCATCCTCACATAAAACCCTATACCCTTATGACTGACACATCTTCTCAATTTGAATCAAAGCCATCCATTTATGCCGTTGCCATCAAGTATGGTTTGCTAACAGGCTTGCTGTACGTAATATTTGCCACGATCAGCTACCTGACAGAAAGCTACGGCAATTTTTTTGTTGCACTTCTCGTATCGGTTGTCATCTCTGTAATCGGTATCGTTTTAGCCTTAAAAGAGTTCAGAAAGCAAAACGACGGTCTTTTGTCCTACGGACAGGGTCTGGGACTTGGCATAATGGTATCCATCATTGCAGGCATCATCTCTGGCCTGTTCAGCATGCTCTATATCCAATTTATAGACCCGGGCATGCCAGAGAAGCTAGTGGATGCAACCATGGAGCAGATGGCCTCATTTGGCGTCGATGACTCTATCCTGGATAGCCAGCGAGAAGAGGTCATGGCGTCTTTCACACCCATAAAGCAGTTGACCAGCGCTATAACCAACGCATTTTTTTCCGGGCTCATCCTATCGCTCATAATTGCCGCCGTGATGAAGCACAAGCGTCCGGAGTTTGAATAAGAAGCATGCAATACCCTTATGATATATCAGTGGTGGTTCCTCTTCTAAACGAAGAGGAATCGCTGCCTGAACTGGTCCGCTGGATCAAGCGTGTGATGCACGCACACAGTTTTACTTACGAGATCATCCTGGTAGATGACGGCAGTACGGACCGCTCCTGGGATGTGATCACAGAGTTGAGCGCCGAGGACAATACCGTCAAAGGCATCAGCTTTAACCGCAATTACGGCAAATCTGCCGCTTTGAACGAAGGCTTCAAACGCTGCTCCGGCGAAGTGGTCATCACCATGGACGCCGACCTGCAGGATAGCCCGGAAGAAATACCTTCCCTCTATGACATGATCAAGCACCAGCGTTTTGATCTGGTGTCGGGCTGGAAGCAGAAGCGATTTGACCCGATCAGCAAAACCATTCCGACCAAACTCTTTAATGCGGCAACCCGTAGCCTATCCGGTATTCAGCTCCATGACTTCAACTGCGGACTCAAAGCCTACCGGCAGTTGCTTGTCAAGAGCATTGAGGTACACGGCGAGATGCACCGCTACATACCTGTTATAGCCAAGTGGCATGGTTTCACGCGTATCGGCGAAAAAGTGGTGCAACACCAGGAGCGCAAGTACGGGACCACCAAGTTCGGACTCGAGCGCTTTGTGTACGGTTTTCTGGACCTGCTCTCCATCACGTTCGTGAGCCGCTTCAAGAAGCGACCCATGCACTTCTTCGGTACCTTTGGCACACTTTCCTTTGTGGTTGGTTTGGGCATTACGCTCTGGCTGATCATCCAAAAAGTGTTTTCCCTATACCCGGAAGGCCGTGTGCGCGATGTGGTAGACCAACCGTTGTTCTATCTGTCGCTGGTGGCAGTTATTCTGGGTGTGCAGCTTTTCCTGGCGGGTTTCCTGGCCGAGATGATGTCCATGACATCCAGCAGAAAGAATGAATACCTGATTCGAGACCGGGCAGGTTTGATCAAAAAATAATGACAGGGAGGCGTGTCGTGATCGTGGGGCCTGCGCACCCTTTGCGGGGTGGGGGCATGTCTACATTCAACGAGCGCCTGGCCACGGCCTTTCAGGAGGCCGGCGACGAAGTAGAGATCGTGTCGTTTAGCCTGCAGTATCCTTCCTTTCTTTTCCCCGGCAAAAGCCAGTTTACCGACGAGCCTGCCCCTCAAGGTATCACCATTAAGTCGCTGATCAACTCTGTCAACCCGATCAGTTGGGTGCGCACCGGCAATTACATCAGGCGCCAAAAACCCGATCTGGTTATTTTCCGGTTTTGGCTACCCTTTATGGGTCCCGCCCTGGGTACCATCGCACGCCTGATCAGGCGCAACAGGTATAGCCGCATCCTGGCCATTACCGACAATGTGGTGCCGCACGAGAAGCGGCCGGGTGATATTCCTTTCACGAAGTATTTTCTGAGCGCCTGCCACGGTTTCCTTACCATGTCGCGGGCCGTGCAACAGGATCTGCAGCGTTTTGAGCCGAATAAACCCAACGTATACCTGCCGCATCCGCTTTACGATAATTTTGGCCCTGCCGAAAGCAAAGCCGAAGCCTGTGCAGCCTTGAAACTGGACCCGGAAGCGAAATACCTGCTTTTCTTTGGCTTCATCCGGTCTTACAAAGGCCTCGACCTGTTGCTGGAAGCCATGGCTATACCTGCGCTGCAGGCTATACCTGATCTGAAGCTGTTGATCGCGGGAGAGTTTTACGAGGAGGCAAAGCCCTACCGTGACCTGATCGAGAAGCATGGGCTACAAGACCGGTTGGTGCTCCGAGCGGATTTTATACCCAATGCCGAAGTCCGGCATTATTTCTGCGCAGCCGACCTGGTGGTACAACCTTACAGACATGCCACCCAGAGCGGCGTAACGCAGGTTGCCTACCACTTTGACAAGCCGATGGTGGTGACCAATGTGGGCGGGTTGTCGGAACTGGTGCCGCACGGGGAAGTAGGGTATGTTGTGGAGCCAAACCCAGAGGCGATCGCCGCCGCCATACTTGATTTCTATACCTTGGCTAAGGCTACAGTATTCGCTCAGAACATCTCAAGGTATAAGGAACGCTTCAGTTGGAGCCGGTTTGTGGAAGTAGTGTACGAGTTAGGGGAGAAGGTATAGAGCGAGCCCTTTGTTTTAGTATTTACTCTAAAAACAGAACACATTTCGCTGCTCCGGGCAAATAAGATAAGTGCAAAAGGATGATCTCCCTGCATCCGAATTGGCAAAAGTATGTCTAATAAAAGTATGCCATCCTAGGTCCCTCCAATAGGCATGGGCTTAAGGATTTTCACCTTGGCCTCCACTTACTACTAGAAAGTCCGATTCAAACAAAGAATAAGTGCTATTCTGAGGAGACACCCCGTTTGGGGCCAGGCTAACTTAGTGCACTATTTATTGAAATAATTTATTCACATATTTGTCATAACATCAAACATACGTTATATTTAATGTCTGTATTCGCTGTGAAGCTAACTAATCAATATGCGCAAAAGCCCCGTTCATCTGACGCTCGTTCTTTTACTGAATCTACTGCCTTTCACAATTTTCGCCCAGACTGACACCAGTTTTGTAAGCCATGCTGTTACGGACGCGCTCAAGCAGTACCGTACTGCAGTGGGGGTGCACGCCCACTTGTATAATGGGCCAGAGTATTATGTGCCTGTTAAGTCCTACGTGAAAGGGCACCAGTTTTATCAGGATAAGATCTACCAGAACGGCACCGTTAAATATGACGGCGCCTGGTTTGAAGACGTGCCGATGCTGTATGATCTGATGCAGGACGAGCTCGTGATCGTGAACCACGGGAGCGGGCAACCGCAGCGACTGGTCAAAAGCCGGGTAGACGCCTTCAAGCTCCACGGGCATACATTTATCAGGTTGCAGGCAGACAGCACAAACGGGCTTTCGATTCAGCCTGGATTTTATGACCTGCTTTACAGCGGCGAGGTGCAGGTGCTGATGAAGCGTGAAAAGACGCTATTTGAGCGGGCAAGCACCGAAGGGATGGAGGGAGAGTATCGGGATGCCAGTAAGTTCTACCTGGTGAAAGACGGTATATACCACCCTGTTAGCAACAAGCGCTCCGTGATGCGGGTGCTGCAGGACCAGAAAAAGCCCCTTAATAAATTTGCCAGCGCCAATAAACTCCGCTTCCGAAAAGAGCGGGAAAGCGCGATCGTGAAAATTGCCCGGCACTATGACTCGCTCCAACAGTAAAGGGGCCTGCTTCCGATCCATTCAAAAATCTGTTTAAGCTCTCTTCCCTTCTTATGACCCATTTCTACAGAGCATTTTTGCTGCTATTGCTGTGCTGTATGACCACGGCAGTGTCTGTGCATGCCCAACAGCGGAATGAGGCTCCGCTCATCAGCGGTTCCTTCCGAAACATCACTTTCCAGGATTTCGTGCAGCGGCTGGAGACCCGGCTGCCTTATAAGTTTTACTTTGAGCAGGCCGTAGCCGACAGCATTAAGGTGGATGTGGAGGTGGAAGGAGAGCCACTTAACCTGGTGCTTGCCCAAATACTGAAAGGCACCGAGTATAAATTTGCCATCACGGAGCAGCGCCAGATTTTCATCACGCGGCAGAATCCGATCATGACCAATTTGCCTTCCAACTTCTTCAAAGATGAGGAAGAGGCCCGGCGAAACAGCCAGCTGGCCACCCCCGCCTACCTGCCGCAACAGCAGGATAACAAGAAGCGAATCCAATCCGAAATTAAGCTGTACGAGATAGGCACACCGAATGGAAGCAAAACCGGCAGAGCGAATCTGGCTGGCACCCTGCGCGACGCCAACACTGGAGAGCCAATCATCGGAGCCCACATCTACATCGAATCCCCTTCCGTTGGTACAGCTTCCGACCAGTACGGCTACTATTCCCTGTCGCTTCCGGTTGGCCGGCATGAACTGAACATCCGGGCGGTTGGACTCAAAAACACGAAGCGCCAGGTTATACTGCACAGCGACGGCAAACTTGACATTGAAGTAGAAGAAGACATCCGCACTTTGAAAGAGGTACTGGTGGAGGCCGAGAAAGACCGCAATGTCACGGGGCTGCAGATGGGCATGGAACGGTTGGACATCCGGACCATCAAGCAGGTGCCAACAGCCTTCGGTGAAACAGACATCCTGCGAGTGGTGCTGACGCTGCCCGGAGTAAAGTCAGTGGGGGAGGGCAGTACCGGAATGAACGTGCGTGGCGGCTCTACTGACCAGAACCTGATCCTGCTAAACGATGCCACGATTTACAACCCCTCACACTTATTTGGTTTCTTCTCTGCGTTCAACCCGGATGTGATTAAATCGGTGGAGCTTTACAAGAGTGCCGTACCTGCCCGCTATGGTGGTCGCCTATCGTCGGTGCTGGAGGTGAGCTCAAGAGAAGGTAATAAAAAGCAGTTTAGCGGAGCGGGCGGCATTGGTTTGCTGACTAGCCGCCTGACGCTGGAAGGACCAATTGTCAAAGACAAGACCTCTATCCTGGTTGGAGGGCGTTCTACCTATTCTGACTGGCTGCTCAAGAAAATCCCCAACAAGTCTTTCAGCAACAGCGAAGCTTCTTTTTATGACATCAACACGCACGTAAGCCACGAAATCGACGAGAAGAACAGTGTATACCTGACCGGTTACCTCAGCAAAGACCGTTTCAAGCTGGCCTCCGACACGCTGTATCGCTTCCAGAACCAGAACGCCAGCCTGAAGTGGAAACACAACTTTCATAACAAGCTTTACAGCGTCGTGACGGGTACTTACAGCCATTACGGGTACGATATTTCGAACGAGGAGAATGCTGCGAATGCCGCGGCAATGGACTTCGGGATCAGCCAGACAGGTATGCAGGTAGACTTTAACTACTTCCCCGACTCCAAACATACCCTGGATTTTGGTGCCAGCGCCATTCGTTACGAGGTGAACCCAGGCAGTCTGGTGCCCAATCATGCCGAGTCACTGATCAGACCTGATAAGCTGCAGCAGGAGAAAGCCGTTGAGAGTGCGCTATACCTGTCTGACCGCTATGACATCAGCCAGAAACTTTCAGTTTCGGCGGGTCTGCGCTACTCTTTCTTTACGGCTCTCGGCAAACGGGATGTGCTACAGTATGCACCAGGTTTGCCCATGTCCCTGAACACGATCGTTGACACGGTTTCTTATGGCAGCGGCAAATCCATCGCGACCTACCACGGGCCTGAGTTCAGGCTTTCGGCCCGCTACGTGGTGTCAGACAACTCATCTGTGAAAGTGAGTTACAACAGACTGCGCCAGTACGTGCACATGCTCTCCAACACGGCTACCATGGCGCCAACCGATACCTGGAAGCTGAGCGATAGCAACATCAAGCCGCAGGTAGGTGATCAGGTAGCCATAGGATACTACCGAAACCTGCGCGCCAACACCATCGAGTTTTCTGCGGAAGCTTATTATAAGTGGATGCAGGACTTCCTGGACTACCGAAGCGGTGCCAACATCATCATGAACCACCACATTGAAACGGATGTAGCCAATGCGGAAGGCAAGGCTTATGGCGTGGAGCTGATGCTCAAGAAGGCGTCCGGTAAACTAAACGGCTGGGTAAGCTATACCTACTCCCGCACCCTGGTGCGCCTCGACGACCCAACTGTATCCGAGGTGATCAACAGAGGTGAGTGGTATGCGAGTAATTTTGATAAGCCCCACGACCTGACCATGATCAGCAATTACCGCTTCAGTCAGCGCTTCAGTACCTCGCTTAACTTTACCTACAGCACCGGTCGGCCTATCACGCTGCCACTGGCCAAGTACTACGATGGCGGCTCGCACCGCATCCTGTACTCAGACCGCAACGAGTACCGCATCCCGGACTACTACCGCGTAGACCTGGCTCTGAACATAGAGGGCAATCACAAGATTGCGAAGCTGGCCCACAGTTCCTGGACCGTGGCCGTGTATAACCTGACGGGTCGTAAAAACCCTTACTCTGTTTATTTCAAGTCGCAGAACGGGCAGATCAGAGGTTATAAAATGTCCATTTTCGGAAACCCGATCCCTACCATTACCTATAATTTTAAGTTTTAATTGCCATGAAGATCCGGAACTGGAAAAACCCAATTGTCTGGCTTGTGATGCTCCTCGTGAGCGGTTGCGTCGACCCTTACTTCCCTGAAGTAAAAGAGTCGGGCAGTAGTTTTTTGGTAGTGAATGGCTTCCTGAACGCCAACGGACCCACCACCATACAACTGCTCCGCTCCCAAAGCCTTAACGATACAGAAGCGCCTCCCGCTGAAGAAAATGCCACCGTGATAGTAGAGTCAGAAAATGGCGAGCGATTTGGCTTGCATGGAACAGGATATGGCACTTACAGGCACCCCAACCTGCAGCTGAGAGCCGATTCCAAATACAGGCTGTACATCCGCACCAGATCTGGCAGCGAATACGCGTCTGACTATGTGGAAGTGAAAACAAGCCCTGCTATCGAAAGCGTGAATTGGAAAGCAGAAGGCGGGGAAGTGAAAATCTACGTGAACTCTCAGGACCCAAACAATAGCACGCACTATTATAAGTGGGATTATGAAGAGACCTGGCAGTTCCGGTCTGCACTTTATTCCGTCCTTATTTATGAGAATGGGCAGGTGCGTTTTCGTGAACCAAGTGATGTCCCCATCGCTTATTGCTGGAAATCAGATAACTCTACGCGGGTGGAGATAGGGTCATCTGTGAAGTTGAGCGAAGACAGGATAAGCAACTACAGGATACTCTCTATCCCTTATAACTCGGAGAAGATCAGCATGAAGTACAGCATCCTTGTAAAGCAGTATGCCCTGACGCGTGAGGCGTTCGAATACCTGGAGATGCTCAAGAAAAACACCGAAAACATCGGAACACTTTTCGATCCGCTTCCATCACAGTTGACCAGCAATATCCGCAGCCTTTCTAATCCTGATGAAACAGTTATTGGATATATATCGGCTACTACCATGGAAACGAAAAGAATATTTGTTAGCAGCCGTGACTTGCCGCGTGACTGGCGCCTCTATTATCCTAGCTGTGAAGTTGACACGGTGATGATCTCTTCAGGTCAGGTACAAGAGCGTTTTACAGGAGGCTACCTGATTCCTGTGGATGAAATCTATAGCCCTACGTCACCCGTGGCGATCGGCTATACCTATGGCACGCGCGCCTGCGTGGACTGCACCTTGCAGGGCACGAATGTTAAACCAGCCTATTGGGAATAGATGCTATACCTGAAACAAACGCCCAGAACGATGAACAGCGCTCAACATAATCAACCTCAGCCCGGCAGAAGAAGGTATGCCCTGCGCACCTTGCTTTGCCTGGTGCTAGGTATAGCAGGTATAGGAACGGTAAATGCCCAGTCGGGTCAGCAGCACGCGGCCATTAGCAGCCTGCAGCAACACCGGCAGGCATCGTTGCAGGAGAAGCTATACCTGCACATCGACAGACCCGTGTATGCCTGTGGGGACGAGATGTGGTTTAAGGTATACAACGTGGACGGCAGCCTGCATCGCCCGCTCGACATGAGCAAGGTGACGTATGTGGAACTGCTGGATGCAGACCAAAAACCTGCCTTGCAAGCCAAGGTGGCCATGAAGGATGGGGTAGGGAACGGTTATTTTCAACTTCCCACCACGCTCCAGACGGGCAACTATACCGTACGGGCCTATACCAGCTGGATGAAAAACTTCGATCCGGCGTTCTATTTCCAGCAGCAGGTAACGATCATCAACACCTTTGAGCAACTGCCAAAGCAGGAGGCCGCAAAAGCTAAAGGCTATACCTTGCAGTTCTTCCCGGAAGGAGGAAATCTATTGGCAGGGATAGCGAGTAATGTTGCTTTCAAGATATCAGGTAGTCAAAACGGTAAAGGGGCTGCACTGGCAGGCCAGGTGCTTGATCAGGATGGCAACAAGGTAGTCGATTTTACATCCCATAAGTTTGGGATGGGCCGCTTTGCCTTTACGCCACAGCAGGAGAAGCGCTATACCGCAAAACTACAGTTGCCTGATGGAAGCACTTTAGAGCAAGCCCTACCGCAGGTGAACGAAAGTGGCTATACCTTGCAACTGGCAGACAGCACGGACCAGTACCTGCATATTGCGGTGCGATCTATGGGCAAACCAGATGAGCAGGTATACCTGTTGGGGCATACCCGTCAGCAGGTGATCAGCTCGGAAAGAGCCCTGCTGCAAAACGGAAGATACGTATTCAGAGTGACCAAGGCCGATCTGGCAGACGGCATTACGCACTTTACCGTGTTCAACACAGCTGGCCAGCCCGTCAGTGAGCGCCTTTATTTCAAACGGCCGACAAACGAACTGGCACTGCAAGTGGCGGCGCCACAGCAGCAATACAGCCTGCGTGACAAGGTAAGCCTGGAACTGCAGGCCGCCTCGCAAACGCCGGCTAATCTCTCGATGGCCGTGTACAAACTGGATTCCCTGCAGCTTCAGCCTCAGGGGCATATTGCCAGTTACATCTGGCTCGAGTCCGACTTAAAAGGTGCGATAGAAAACCCAGCCTACTACTTTTCAGATGCTGGCAAGGCAGATCACCAGGCCATGGATAACCTGATGCTGACCCATGGCTGGAGTCGTTTTAAGTGGGAGGATGTGCTGGAGAAGGAGCCCTCCAAACATGCTTATCTGCCAGAAAACCACGGCCACCTGCTCTTAGGCAAAGTCACGCATAAGAGTTCGGGTAAGCCTGCTTCTGGCATCATGACATACCTGGCATCACCGGGCCACCCCATTCGCTTCTACAACGCCCAGAGCGGGGCCGATGGCAAACTGTTGTTTGAGTTGAAGGATTTCTATGGCAACAAGGACCTTGTGCTGCAGTCTGACTTCACAAAAGACAGCACCTACCATTTTGAGCTGCTCAGTCCTTTCTCTTCTCGCTATACCAACGAGGCGCCGGCTCATCTGCACCTCACAGAGTCGAGAGCAGCCGATATCGCAGAGCGTCACCTGCAGGTACAGGTGGAGCATGCTTATTATGGAGGATACCGCAACAGGTTCCATACGCCAGGTATAGATAGCTCAGCTTTTTACGGACAGCCATCGGAAAGCTACTTGCTCGATGATTACAAGCGCTTTAAAGTGATGGAGGAAGTGATGCGTGAGTATGTGCAGGGCGTACAGGTGCGTACTCGAGGTCGTAGCTTCCACTTCATGGTCATGAACCGTCCTTATAAGGCCATCTTCCGCCAAAACCCGTTGGTGCTGCTGGATGGGGTGCCGGTGTTCAACATCGACAAGATCATGGCCTTTGATCCGCTGAAGGTGAAGCAGCTGGATGTGATTGCCAGCCGTTTCTTCCACGGCCCGTTGTCCTACGAAGGGCTGGTGAGCTACCACACGTACAACGGCGATCTGGGAGGCTTTGAGCTGGATGCCCGCGCGCTGATGCAGGCTTATGATGGACTTCAGCAGAAACGTGAGTTCTATGCACCAGCCTACGATACCCCGGAACAGAAGAGTAGCCGCCTGGCAGATTTTAGAAACCTGCTGCACTGGGCTCCAAACATCAGGCTCGATCCCGGAAAAGGAGAGCAGGTAAGCTTCTATACCTCCGATCAGCCGGGCACCTACCTGGTAGTCGTGCAGGGCCTGACAGCCTCGGGAGAGACAGGCTATCAGTTGGTACAGCTTAAGGTAAACGGCCCGGTTGCGCAGAAGCAGTAACCCAACCATACAGGTATAGAAAAGCCCCTGCTGGTATCATCCGGCAGGGGCTTTTTGTATGTAGGGTCTGCTATACCTTAAAGCATTTGCACGCCCGTGTATGTATAAGGGCTTATCTTCTTCAGTTCGGCCTTGATGGCATCGCTCACCTGCAGGGTGTCGATAAAGCTGGAGATGGTCTGCTCCGTGATCTTCTCGTTCTTGCGGGTCAGGTCTTTCAGGGCCTCGTACGGTTGCGGGTACCCTTCGCGGCGCAATACGGTTTGTATACCTTCCGCCACCACAGCCCAGTTCTCTTCCAGGTGGTGGCGTAGGGCCGCTTCGTTCAGTTCCAGTTTGCCAATGCCGCGCTCCAACGATTTCAGCGCGATCACCACATGCGCCAAAGGCACGCCAATGTTGCGCAATACCGTAGAGTCGGTGAGGTCGCGCTGCAGGCGGGATATCGGCAGTTTGGCCGACAGGTGCTCCAGTACTGCGTTGGCTATACCTAAGTTACCTTCAGCGTTCTCGAAGTCGATTGGGTTTACTTTGTGCGGCATGGCCGAAGAGCCCACTTCGCCCGCTTTGATTTTCTGCTTGAAATAGCCCATGGACACATACTGCCACACGTCGCGCGAGAAGTCGATCAGGATGGTATTGAGGCGCTTGATGCCGTCGAAATAGGCTGCCAGGTTATCGTAATGCTCGATCTGGGTGGTGTACTGGCTGCGACGCAGGCCCAGCACTTCCTGCACAAAGCGGTTGCCAAACGCAGGCCAGTTCACATCCGGGTAGGCCACATGGTGGGCGTTGAAGTTGCCGGTCGCGCCACCAAACTTGGCCGAAAAGGGAACCTGGCGTACCTGGTCCATTTGCGCTTCGAGGCGCTCGGCAAACACCATGATCTCTTTGCCCAGTCGGGTAGGGGAGGCGGGCTGTCCGTGGGTATGGGCCAGCATCGGGATGTCTTTCCACTGGTACGCCAATTCTACCAGGGTCTGGTGCAGCTGCTGGTACAAGGGCATCAGCACACGCTCATCGGCTTCACGCAGTGAGAGCGGTATAGCCGTGTTGTTCACATCTTGCGAGGTCAGGCCAAAGTGGATGAACTCTTTGTAGGGGCTGAGGCCAAGCGTGTCAAACTTCTCTTTGATAAAATATTCCACCGCCTTCACATCATGGTTTGTGGTCTTTTCCGTTTCCTTGATGCGCAGGGCGTCTGCCTCTGAAAACTGCTCGTAAATCGCCCGCAGCTCCTGAAATTGGTAAGGAGGCACACCGGCCAGCTGAGGGAGCGGCAATTCGCACAGGGCAATGAAATACTCCACCTCTACCAACACACGGTAGCGGATCAGACCGAATTCAGAAAAATAGGTAGCCAACTCAGTCGTGTTGCGGCGGTAGCGGCCATCCACCGGAGAAATGGCCGTAAGTGATGTCAGGTTCATGCAAAGAGAATGTTTCGTTGGTCAAAGATAAGCTTAAAGCTATCGTGAGCCAAATGAGCCGATAGCTATTTAGCAACTAATCAGCTCTTAATAGAAGGCAAAAGTCGCAACCGGCCTCAAAAAGAACGTAAGTGCCGCCAATGCTGTTGATTTTCTGTAAAGCATTGCAAATGAAATGATTGGCTTTATTCTTGCAAGGGGCAGTGCGGTGAAGTGCCCAACGGTACATCTAAATCCTTCTGCGGTCGTATGCGGTTTAGATAACACAAACCATACGGTGTTACGTATGCGTGATGAAGTGCTATATAATATGGGCACTATATATTTATTCTTAATCTAATTAGCGTAATTCGCATCCTGATATTTTGAACCAGCGATTGAAAAAAAGAATACTAATAGGGGTCGGCAGCGTGCTGGGCCTTTTCCTGATCCTCCTTATTTCCCTGTTTGCATTTAGAAGTAGCCTGCTAAGCTATACCTTAAATCGTGTAGTGGAGAAAGTGGAGGGCCGCTACCCGGTTGATTTGAACATCGGGAATGCTGCATTTAATGGCCTCACCTCGGTGGTGCTGAGCGATATAACGCTGACGCCTCACGGGCAGCCACAGCTGTTTAGGACAGACAGCGTGCATGCCTCCGTAGGTTTTCGCTCCCTTTTCAAAGGGCGTATCGTATTGCGTGAGCTCGATGTGGCCAACGGCTACCTGACTGCCATCAAGGACGGGGACCGCAACAACTTTTCGTTTCTGTTCAAAAAAGACAGCGCGCAGCCTGCCGACACATCTGCCAAGGGTAGTCGCAACTATGGCGAGCTGCTCAACCGCGTGCTCGAAACGGCTTTCGACAACGTGCCTGATCAGGTGGATTTCAGCAACCTGAACGTTTCCTATACCTCTCCGAATCGTGTGATCGACATCAAAATGCCTTTCCTGATGATCAAGGATGGGAACATCGAGTCGGAGGTAGCCATTCGCACGGATTCACTCACCAACAACATGTTTGTGAAGGGAACCATCGACCCGCGTGACTATAACATCAAGGCAAGCTTTTTTGCCTCCGATACCTTGGGTATTAGGCTGCCTTATATCCAGGAAAAGTTCAGTGGCACGGTGGCCTTCGACACCCTGCACCTGGGCATGAAGGAGAAGCGCTATCGCCGGGACAGGCTGACCGTGAAAGGCAGTGCGATGGTGAACAACATGACGGTGAACCACGAAAAACTTGCGGACGAGCCGATCTTCCTGCGCGAAGGTGCCGTTGACTATGTGGTTTCGCTGGGGCAGAACCTGTTTGTGGTGGACAGCCTGACAGAAGTGCGCGTGAACAGGGCCCGCGCCAACGTGTACGCCTCTTACAACAACGCCGACGCCAGGATCATCGACCTGAAAGTGCGGACAAAGGAACTGCCGGCTAATGATTTCTTTGGGTCACTGCCCACCGGCCTTTTCGAAACGCTGGAAGGTATACAGGCCGAAGGAAAGCTGCAGTATAAGATGAAATTCCATGTGAACCTCGATAGTGTGGAGCGCGTGGTATTTGACTCTGACCTGGATGCCTCGAAGGACTTTAAGGTCGTGAAATGGGGACAGGCAAATCTGGATAAGCTGAAAGGGCCGTTCATGCACACGATGTATGAATACGGCAAGCCCATCCGGACTTTTATGGTAGGGCCAGCTAACCCGTTTTACGCGCCGCTCAACCAGATTTCGCCCTACCTGCGCAATGCCGTGCTCACAGCCGAAGATGCCGGTTTCTACAGTCACAAAGGCTTCCATGAAGAGGCATTCCGCCAAGCCATTGCCACAAACATCAAAAACCGCGATTTCGTGCGCGGCGGCAGCACCATCTCCATGCAGTTGGTCAAGAACGTGTTCCTGACGCGCAAGAAAACCGTGTCGCGCAAGGTGGAGGAGGCCATCATTGTGTGGCTGATCGAAAACCAGAGGATCGTGTCGAAAAACCGGATGTTTGAGATATACCTCAACATCATTGAGTGGGGGCCGGACGTGTACGGTGCCAAGGATGCCTCGCGGTTTTACTTTGGCAAGCAGCCCTCTGAGCTCAACCTGGCAGAGTCTATCTTCCTGACCAGTATTATACCTAGTCCCAAACGCTATAGGTCCTCCTTTGACAGTTACGGGAACCTGCGCAGCTGGAAGTCGGGCTACTATCGTCTGATCGGGGGGATTATGGCCCGGCGCGGCCTTATATCCCAGGCGGAGTACGAAAACCTGCAGCCGAACGTGCGACTGTATGGCCGCGCCCGCGACCTGATCGTGACGGCGCCGGACGCAGAGTATGAAGACACTACTGAGTTTGAACTGGAAACAATCGATATGCTGGGCTTTTAGGCCAGGACTATACCTGAAACAACGGCCGGCGCTTGTAAATGCGCCGGCCGTTGTTTTGTTTTGGGGCTGGCTATACCTGGACTTCTCAATCAACTAAGCAAAACATACCTGTGAGCACAACCCAAACACCCCTTCCTGACGATCCTAACCGCCAAGTGAACAAGCCCCGGTTCGGGGTACGGAGTGTGCAGGAACTACTCGTTCGTGCCGGGTTCGACTGGTTTTTGCTGGCGCTGATCGGCATGATCGTGTTGGCTTGGCTCTGGCCCGAAGGCGGCATAGACCGGGAGCCAGTCTCGTTGAGTGATGTGGCAGGTATAGGAGTTTCGCTGATCTTCTTCTTTTACGGGCTGCGCCTGAGCCCCGAAAAGCTTCGGGCGGGCCTGGGCAGCTGGCGACTCCACCTGGTGGTGCAGGCCTCCACCTTTCTGCTCTTTCCACTGCTCATCATGCCCCTGCGCGGCTTTTTTGAAGGCACTCCGTATGAACTGCTCTGGCTCGGGACTTTCTACCTGGCGGCTTTACCTTCCACGGTGTCTTCGTCGGTGGTGATGGTGTCAATAGCCGGGGGAAATATTCCGGCGGCTATTTTCAATGCCAGCATTTCGAGTCTGGTAGGTGTTTTTGTCACACCGCTGTGGATGGGGCTATACCTGACGGCCGGCTCCGGCGACTTCGATATGGGGCAGGTGATGGGCAAACTGGTCCTACAGGTGCTGCTGCCGGTTGCACTGGGCATTGTGCTGCACCGCTACTGGGGGGCATTTGCAGAGCGCAACCGAAAGCAGCTGCGCTTATCCGATCAAATCATCATTCTGCTCATCGTCTATACCTCTTTCTGCGAGTCTTTCGCCCGTGATATGTTCAGTGGGTATAGTATCGGAAACCTGCTATTGCTCGGCCTGGCCATGATCGGCCTGTTCTTTTTAGTGTATGGTATCGTGCATGTCATCAGCCGCCTGATGGGGTTCAGTCCAGCCGATAGAATTACTGCTATTTTCTGTGGCTCCAAAAAGTCGCTGGTGCACGGTACGGTCATGGCCAAAGTGCTTTTCCCCGATGCCAACATGGTGGGCCTGATGCTTTTGCCTATTATGATCTACCACGCCCTGCAGCTTCTGGCCTCCAGCGTGATCGCGCAGTCCATTGCCCGCAGGTATGGCTTGTCTGTAAAAGGGGAGTAAGACATAAAAAAAGGGCTGCCCTAAGTGGACAGCCCTTTTTGATACTATTGGCTAAATAGTTGAGGGTTGCTGTTATGCGACCTGCTTGACAGGTTTTTCCTTTCTGTTTTCCTCTTCTTTCAGTAGTTTCTTATCCAAAATGAACGGTCCGAACGGCAGGAGCGATGCGACTACGGCAGCTGCTACTTTCTTAATGGACCAGTTATGCGTCAGCGTCACTTCCAGTACCGACATCATATACAGCACAAACAGTACACCGTGTGCCCAGCCTGTATACTTCACCACCTCAGGTATACCTGCCATATACTTGATGGGCATCGCAATGCCAAGTAGTAGCAGGTAAGAGATTCCTTCGTAAATACCGATCGTGCGAAGTCTTGAAATAGGGGTTCTCATATGGTAATGCTTTTGTTCTGCTGCAATTTAGCACTTAACAGCCGAGTAACCCTAATCGTGCCATTGGAATGCAGAAAATTACGACAGACAGCAGGTATGGAAGTGTTATAGTTCAAATTAAAAGAAAAAAGGCTGCTCTAAAAGCAGCCTTTTCTAATGATGTATGTGACTATCTCCGATTACTCAGCTGGATCGAAATAAGCCCCCTCTGTAGAGGCTACCATAAATCCGTCAGGAGTTTTGGCTGACCAATTACCAGTAACCGTCTCAGCACCTTTAATTTCTTTTTCAAAAGTTACATAGTAGGTCTTTGTGCCTTTTGCAAGAGAAGTTTCATCCCAAAAAATAGTATAGTTATCGTTGTTGGTATGCTTTCTAACATTACCGTTCTCGCTTACACTCACGTTAGATACTTTTGCAGTCAGGCCGCCTTGGATGTGTACATTTGAATAAGCCTCACAGGTAGTTAGTGTGAACGCAACTTTCAATCTATACATGTTACCTCCAATGAGTTCTTTCTCAACAACAGTAGCTGTCATACCTTGAACACAGTCTGCTGTAAAAGTTACAGTGCCAGATTTGAAAGTGTTACTGAAACCATTATTTCCATTTGGAATGTAGTGAGCTCTGAATTCAAATGTTCCGGCTACATTAGATGTGAATTCGTGGGTATAGACACCTCCAGCTGTTACTGGATACTCATTTACCTTGGTCCAGATAGTTTTGCCTTCAGAATCAACACCTGTTGCCTGCTCTAGATGTAATTTACCATCTTTAGGTGCACTGGTACCAAAACTGATAGTGATTGTCACAGCATTGCCAATCATTTGTGTTGTTGGCGAGAAGCTTAGATTGATGTCAGCCTCTACTCTTGGAGTATTGCTTCCATTAGTAGCACCAACTTCTTTCTTAGCCGCATCAATAGACGTAGCGTTCATTCCTACTTCGTCAAGCTCCTTTGTGCAGCTTGTGAAAGTACCGGCTAACATGAGTAGCGCTGTGGTGAAAATGTACATTTTCTTCATTTTGATTTTTATAAAGGGTTAGTATTTGTGTATGGTTATATATTGATCTTTGATACTTTAACTTATGTTATTGTAAAATTGTTTCATTAAATTTTATTATTCAAATATCTAAGTAAAAATATTTTTATATAAACATCATATATTTATAATAGCGAGTGCTGGAATAGGATGGAAAACCTGCGGCTTCCGTGCGGCTTAGCGGCTGATTATTGGGTTGGATTAGTAGAATATGAAAAGCTGATCACTAGCAATTGCACAAAAAAAAAACAGCCTGACAGGTCTTCAATAAAAGAAGCTGTCAGGCTGTTTTAATCATCAAAAACCAGACTACGAACTCAGGCCGTAGTTGTAGAGGTGGGTACGGGCATATTGCGATCGCACTTCCTGGAAAATAGTCTTTACAAAGGCCTGGTCTATACCTGCGCTGCTGGCTTGGTGCAGGAGGTTTTCCAATACCAGGTCCCAACGCACCGGGTCCGGTGTCTCGGCACTCTTTTCAACCGGCTTGCTGTAGTCGCCGAGCTGTGCTGTGACTTTGGTGCGGCGCGATAACAAGGTCAGCAACTCGTCGTCGAGGTGCTCTATTTCCTTGCGGAGCTTTTCCATTTGTGTGTTTTGCTTCAGCTTTTCGCCTGGCGTATGCTGCTGTTTCAGTGCCTGCAGGAGCATGTGCAATTCCTGCGGCATGATCTGCTGCTGGGCATCGCTCAAAGCGGCGGCCGGGTTGTGGTGCGACTCTATCATCAGGCCATCGTAACCCAGATCGAGGGCGCGCTGGCTTACCGGGCGCAGCAGACTGCGGCGACCCGCTATGTGGCTGGCATCGCAGTACATGGCCAGGCCGGGCACCTGCTGGCGCAGCTCCAGGGCATGCTCCCACTTCGGGTGGTTGCGGTAAGGGGCGCTGTCGAGGGTAGAGAAGCCGCGGTGCATGGCGCCAAGATCCGTGATGCCGCTGATGTGCAAACGCTCCAGGGCACCCAGCCACAGGGCCAGATCCGGGTTAACCGGGTTCTTCACCAGTACAGCCACCTGCACCCCTTTCAGGGCATCGGCTATTTCCTGCACCAGAAACGGATTTACGGTGGTGTGAGCACCAATCAGCAGAATGTCCACACCCTGTTGCAGGGCTTGCTCGGTTTGTGTGGCGTTGGCAACTTCGCAGGCGGTGCGCAGCCCTGTTTCCTGTTTTACGGTGCGCAGCCACTCCAGCCCGATAGTGCCTACGCCCTGGAAATTGCCCGGGCGGGTGCGCGGCTTCCAGATGCCCGCTCTGAACACCGACACGCCTCTTACCTTTTTCAGGCCAAGGGCGGTTTGCAACATTTGCTCTTCACTCTCAGCGCTGCACGGGCCTGCAATCACAATTGGTCGCTTGCTGCTTACCAACTGGCTCTGTTGTCCTGCTAATTTCTTGCTGCTGTGTGCTGCTGTACTCATGGGTATTTGTGATTTAGAATATGCCTTAAAACAAAAAAGCCCCGCTTGTGGCGGGGCTCCTGTGGTACCTGTGTATGTTGATGTTTTACCTAACGCACAAAGTTCTACCAGGGAGCCCCGTTGGAGGCACCAGCTTAGAATTTGTAAAAATGGAGGCGTTAGCGAAAATCATTTCTTCTCAATTATTCTGCAATTGAAAGCAATTAAACTTACAAAAGCAAATATGTGGCGCTAATTTTAGTCAAAAAAATTAAGTGTCCGGATTAAGAAACGTCTGCATTAGGCGGCTGTGGAAGCTCGTCGTCCTTTTTCGGGAAGAGGAGCGAGGCCACAATGGATATCGTCAAAATACTGGCAACTACCAGCAGGGCGTAGCGCATATCCATGTGGTAAATGTCGCTCAGCAGTAGCTTGGCCCCGATGAAAACGAGGATCAGTGACAGGCCATAGTGCAGGTAATGGAACAACTGCATGATACCGGCTAGGGCAAAGTATAGCGCGCGCAAGCCGAGCAGGGCAAATACGTTAGAGGTATAGACGATGAACGGATCTTTTGAGATTGCCAGAATAGCAGGTATGGAATCGGCCGCGAACACCACATCCGTACTCTCCACCATAATCAGCACCAGAAAGAGCGGGGTGGCATACAGCTTTCCGTCTATTCGGGTGAAGAACTTGCCGCCCACGGCTGTCTTCGTAAAGCGCAACTTCTGGCTGGCCCACACAATTAGGGGGTTTTGCTCCGGGTGAAGCTCATCATCACTTTTGGTGAAGGCCATCTTGATGCCCGTATACACCAGGAAAGCCCCAAGTATGTAGATGATGAAGTGGAACTTGGCAATAAGCGCCACACCCACCAGTATGAAAACGCCTCGCAACACCAAGGCGCCGATGATACCCCAGAACAGAATTTTGTGCTGATACTGTTGCGGTACCTTAAAGAAGTTGAAGATCAGGATAAAGACGAAGAGGTTGTCGACGCTCAGCGATTTCTCGATCAGGTAGGCGGTCAGGAACTCCATGGCAGGGCCAGAGCCCTTCCAGTAGTAAATGCCCACATTGAAGAGAAGCGAGAGCGCGATCCAGAAAGCGCTCCAAAGCAACGCCTCCTTTATCTTCACCACATGCTCTTTGCGATGAAACACAAACAGGTCTAGCCCCAGCAGCAGCAGGATAAACGCGTTGAATATGACCCAGAAAAGAATATCGTTCATAGGAGTAAGTGTTTAGCATGTTGGCCTACAAACATAAGTGGGCACAGCTATACCTAATCCGTAAAGTTAATTTATTTAGCGCGGGATGCACTGCTTTGCGGTGAGAATATATTTCCAAAAAGAGAGAAAGCCAGCATGGTATAGCCTGCGACTAGTAGCGATCGAAATGGCGGAAAAAGCTGTTCACCTTCATCCGGATCACCCCCAGCACCGCTTCCTTGAAGATGCCTTTCGACATCTTGGACTGGCCTTTGGTGCGGTCGGTGAAAATGATGGGCACCTCCTTGATCTTGAAACCATACTTAAAGGTGAGGAACTTCATCTCGATCTGGAACGCGTAGCCCACGAAGCGGATCTTGTTGAGCTGGATGGTCTCGAGCACTTTGCGGCGATAGCACACAAATCCAGCGGTGGTATCGGCGATGGGCATGCCGGTGATCAGGCGCACGTACAGACTGGCAAACCACGACATCAGTACGCGGCTCATCGGCCAGTTCACTACGTTCACGCCCTGCACATAGCGGCTGCCGATGGACATATCATACCCGTCTTCGGCGCATGCCTGATAAAGGCGCACCAAATCATCAGGATTGTGCGAGAAGTCGGCGTCCATCTCAAAAATCAATTCGTAACCTTGGCGAAGCGCATACTTGAAACCGTGAATGTAAGCGGTGCCCAGACCTAATTTGCCGGTGCGAGACTCCAGGTGCAAACGCTCGCTGAACTCCTGCTGCAGGCTGCGTACAATATCGGCGGTACCATCGGGTGAACTGTCATCCACGACCAGGAGATCAAAGGGGTGGGGAAGTGACATCACCTTCCTGATAATAGCCTCAATGTTTTCCTTTTCGTTGTAGGTCGGTACGATCACCAGCGAGTCATTCATACCGCAAATATAGCTATTAGGCTATTGAGCGGGAAGAGGGGCGTGTATTAATTTTAGTGGCGATGGCTTTGGCCTCGCTAACGCAGTCCGGTACCGAGACGCCGGCATACCAGTTTGCCGAGATAAACAGACCGTCCTGCTCTAGCACTTCTGCCATGTGGTGGGCATCCTCAATATACAGATCAAACTGCGGAAGCGCGTGCGGCCACAGATGCAGGTGCTGGTACACAGGGGCCAGCGCCTTGATCTGATAGGTATCCCGGAGCTCCTGGTGCACCTGCTCAAGCAGGGCGCGCTCGTCGAGCTGGGTATGCCCGGCGAAGCGGGCGCCGCCAACATAGGAGGTCATCATAACCTCATGCGGACGGCAGCGGTTCTCGAACAGAGAGCTCGTCCAGATAGAGCCCGAGGTGAAAGATTGCTCTTCCCAAGGGTGCAGCGCTCCGAAACCTTTTAGCGGGTGCCCTACTTCGGCGCGATTGTATACCGTGTGCACGACGGCCATAGGCGGGTAGTTGATGTTCTGCAGCGCCGCCGACATACCCGGGTAGGTAAACTCGATCAGTTCGGCAGCCTGATGGGCAGGCAGCGCAAGCACCAGGATGTCATACTCCTCGTTGTCGTGGTCGCCGTTGGCGGCGCAGCTGATAATGTACTTCCCCTTGATGCGGGTGATGAACTCAACCTTGTGGTCCAGGTGCAGCGAGATCAGCTTGTCGGCAATGGCCTGTGGCAGCGTGGACATGCCATTACGGAAAGAAAAGGCACGCTGAAACACGCCCCGCTTTTTTTTCTGCACCATACCTTCCAATACAGAACCATACTCGGTCTCAAGTCCTTTGAGCTCCGGATGTGCCTTGTTGACCAGCAGCTGTCGGGGGTCTCCTCCGTAAAGTCCGCTGATCAGAGGAGCGGCCAGGTAATCCATTTGCTTGACCCCGAAGCGGCGCTCAAAAAAATCTGATACGGTCTCATTTTCTACTTCGGCAGGCGGCTGTTTTCTTTCCTGCAGGATTCTGTATTTATCTTCCTTCGAAAACAGGTCGTTGACCAGAAAAGACTTGGGGCAGGAAGGGACGGCGTGCAGCTTGCCTTGGTGCAGTACATACCTTTTGTTATTGCGCGGGGTTAGCGGCTGTAGTTCGGTCTCCAGTTTGAGTTCTGTGATGAGCTGCAGGAGCTCCTCGTTCATTTGCAGGGTATTAGGTCCCAGCTCGAAGGTATAGCCGTTTTTGTGCAGGGTGCGCATGTTGCCGCCCACCTCGCTGCCGGCTTCAAACAGGTCGTACGCCACACCCTGCCGCTGCAGGTAATAGGCCAAAGACAGACCCGAAATTCCCGCCCCAATTATCGCTACTCTCATTTTTTCTTGCCTGTAAGCTCTAGTTATCTGTGCCTTAGTGGAGCAATATTGCTGCCAGGACATGCATATCCAACGTAATAATTCTAATTTTAGCGCCTGAACCTATAGATGAACAATGCAGCGAAAGTGCATATTCCTGGACCGTGACGGTGTGCTCAACCGCGAACGAGGAGACTATACCTATACCCTGGAAGATTTTGAGGTGCTGCCGGGCGTGCCGGAGGCTTTGGCGCTTTTGAAGCAAAACGGCTATTTGCTGATTGTGGTTACGAACCAGGGCGGCATTGCTAAGGGTCTGTATACCAAGGCCGATGTGATGGCCTGCCACCGGAAACTGCAGGAAAGCTGTGGCCATTTGATTGACGCGATCTACTACGCCCCGTCGCACCCCCGCTACTCCGAGTCCCTCTCCCGCAAACCCGACAGCCTCATGCTGGAGCGCGCAATAGCCAGGTATAGCATCGACCCCGACCAGAGCTGGATGGTAGGCGACTCCCACCGCGACCTGGAAGCTGCCGAGAAAGTAGGTATACGCTCAATCATAGTAGGCGATAAGTATGCTGCCGAGAGCTATACCTGGCAGGTAAAGGATTTGTTGGAAGCAGTGGAGCTTATACTTGGGGAGTGCTGAAGCCGACTCATGAAGCAGGTCTGCAGTTTGTCGGTTACTCGTTTTGGACTCTTAGCATTAACCCGTTCAAGGAAGGCTTACTTGTAAACCCGATTTTCATCGATAATTAAATATTGTCTATATTTAATGTATGATTTACTTACGTCTTATACCTAAGGGTTCACTGGTTTGCCTATTGTTAGTGTGCCTGGTATTTAGTGGGTGCAGCAAAAAGGGCTATGTCAATTTAGATTACCCACTGGCGCCAGAGGTATACCTGCCTGACGGTGTGAGAAAGATCGCGCTGGTGAACAGATCGCTCACGAGACCGGAGCATAAGCAGGGGAAAGTGCTGGAGGCCATTGTGACGGGAGAAATCCTGGGCTCTGACCGATTGGCCTCCGACGAGAGCCTGAAGGGAGTGTTCGACAGGATCAACGGGTATATCGGCATACAGGCTGTTATACCGCCCCAAACCAGGCTATACGGAACGGGCACCCGCGAGACGCCCGAACTGCTTGACTGGCAGTTGGTACGGGACATCTGTGCTGCCAGCAACGCGGACGCGCTACTCGTGCTCGAAACCTTCGACTCCAACTCCGATCTGTTGCTATCGACGGTTGGCAACCGCGTGACGGCGGCGCTGGGAAATAATGTTCCTATACCTGCTGTTCCAAACCAGGTCAGGGTGAATGTGCTCACTTTCTGGCGGTTGTATGATCCTGTCTCCAAAACCATCATCGATCAGCAGCAGGCAAGGAGCTTCCTGACGTTCAATGGTGTTGGCAGCAGCAATCTGATGTTACCCCCGCCTGAAGCGCTACACAGCACGGCCTACGAGGCCGGGCGCAACTACATCGGACGTTTTCTGCCACGATATTATACCGTTAAGCGGGAGCTTTACAAAAAAGGAAAAGGGTCCAGCAAACAGGCATTCAGGGCGGCGTTCAGGAGCTCCGAAGTCGCAAATTGGCAGGGGGCTATGGAAAGCTGGAGTGCCATCTTGAACCAGGCCAGTCGCAAGAACGCCGGGAAAGCCTGCCTCAACATGGCCGTTGCGCACGAAGTGCTGGGGAATACAGATCAGGCCCTGCAGTGGGCTAAAAAGTCGTACGAGGTTTATGGCAACAAGCTCGGAAGAGACTACGCAAACATATTGCTCAACAGGAAAAGGCTGGAATAGCTTTATCCGAATGCAAAGCGAATTCCTTATAAATTATTGACGAAGCTTAACTATAGCATCCATGACAGAACTGACAGCAAAAGCCACGATTCAAATCCAAAAGCCGGTTGAAGAAGTTTTTGAAGGAATTGTAAATCCCGAAAAAATGACGAACTATTTCATTTCGGAGAGCAGTGGGCGAATGGAGACGGGAGCGGAACTGACCTGGAAATTTCCTGAGTTCCCGGATGTGTTTCCGGTGAAGGTGAATAAGGCCGAAGCCAACCGTTTGGTTTCCTTCACCTGGGACGAAGAAACCACCGTGAACATTGTACTGGAAGCACAGCCTGACCAAAGCACGGTAGTAAAAGTGACCGAAGGCGCAAAAGCATTCAATGAAGAAAATCTGAAATGGGCGATTGGAAATACCGAGGGCTGGGCAAATTTCCTGGCCTGTATGAAGGCTTACCTGGAGTATGGCATACAACTACGGAAAGGAGCATTCGACTTCATGAGAAACGGTTAGCACCCCTTGAAGAGGGTAAACTGTGCTGACAGCCAGATTGCTAACCGGTAAATGAAGGTTTAAGCAGGAAGGGCTGAAAGCCAGTAGGTTATCAGCAGTTTGTAGAACCAAATTTGGGATGGGAGAAATACTGTGCAAAGTTGACCAGAAACAAAAAAACCGGCCTTCAAGCCGGTTTTTTTATATCCAGAGGCAATCGCGCGGATTAGCCTTTGATCACTTCAGTTGCCTGCACAAGGTCAGTTGCGGGGGCGTTCTGCTCGGACACCTCCACACTGGCAAAGTTGTAGGCTGGGCAGTAGGTCTTGCAGGAAGTCATACCCAGAGCCAGGATGAATGCGCCGAATGCTGCTAATTTCTTCATGGTAAAATATTTAAATAAACGATGGTAAACCAAAAATACAATTTTTACTATAAATGCAAAACAGTATACGCAAATTTAACGACCGCAGCCTTAAATTTCGTATCCCAGTATGTTCAGCATCGACTCATAGGTCTGCTCCGGGGCAAATTGCCAGCTTTTGAGCGTACCGTCTTCCTCGCGATCCACCAGTATGTGCTGTGGTGAAGGGATCAGGCAGTGCTTGATGCCGCCGTACCCACTCAGTTGCTCCTGGTAGGCGCCTGTATGGAAGAAGCCGATGTACAGCGGCTTATTATCCTTTGGTACTTTTGGCAGGAACACCTGGAACGAGTGCATCTCTGAGTTATAGTAATCCTGGCTGTCGCAGGTCATGCCGCCCAGCTGTATTTTGCGGTACTCCTTGTCCCAATGGTTGATGGCCAAAAGCGGCCAGCGCTGGTTCAGTGCCCAGGCGTCCGGCAGGTTTGTGATAAACGAACCATCGATCATGTACCATAGTTCCTTGTCGTTCTGGAGCTTCTCATCCAGGATGGAGTAAATGTTGGCCGCGCTTTCGCCTACGGTAAAGATACCGAACTCCGTGAAAATGTTAGGCTCCGGCACACCCTCCTCCTGGCAGATGCGCTTGATCGTGCGCAGGATCTCCTCAGTCATGTACTGGTAGTTGTAGTCCGCCTGAATGGAGGTTTTGATCGGGAAGCCGCCACCGATGTCGATGGTGTCCAGCTCTGGGCATACCTTCTTGAGCTCACAGTACTTGTGCACAAAGCGGCTCAACTCCGACCAGTAGTAAGAAGTGTCTTTTATACCTGTACTGATGAAGTAGTGCAGCATTTTGAGCTCGAAGCGGTCGTCTGGCTTGATCTGCTGCTCATACAGGTCGATCACGTCGTTGTAGCGCACACCCAGGCGCGAGGTATAGAACTGAAACTTCGGCTCTTCGTCAGAGGCGAGGCGCATGCCTACCTTGGTCTTCACTTTTACGTGCTCCTTGTAATAGTCAATCTCGCCGATGTGGTCGAGTATCGGCATACAGTTCACAAAGCCGTCGTTGATGAATTCCGTGATCCACTCGCGGTAGCGCTGGCGTTTAAAGCCATTGCAGATGATGTAAGTGTTCTTATCGATTTTGCCCTTTTTGTAAAGTGCCTTCACGATCTGCATATCGTAACCAGAAGAGGTTTCGATGTGGATGTCGTTTTTGAGCGCCTCCTCCATTACAAAAGAGAAGTGCGAGGCCTTGGTGCAGTAGCAGTAGGTATAAGTACCCTTGTAGTCAAGCTTCTGGATGCCGTCGTTGAACAGACGTTTCGCCTTCTGTATCTGCGAACTAATCTTGGGCAGGTATGTTAATTTTAATGGAGTGCCATACTGTTTGATCAGGTCCATCAGCGGGATGCCATTGAAAAACAATTCGTTGTTCTCTACGGTAAACTCGTCTGTAGGAAAGTCAAAAGTCTGGTGAATCAGGTCGGTGTATTTATCCATTCTGGTGCTTGTGGGCTTAAGAAAACATGCAATATTGTTCGTTATTTACCATCTTTGCAAAAACTTTGTTTAAATTATAAGAATCGTTCAGTTATTTATTCCTATCACGCTCTTTAAAGCGGGAAAATAAATAGAGTGGAAGAGCGGTGCGTGTGCATATTTATTTTGCGCGCCTCAGCATGGGCAGGTCCGTTGCATGCTACTTGCTTTGCCATCCTGAAATGATTCTTGTAACGAGCGGAGAGGGCGTCTTCATTTGACTGTGAAGTATCCTTCCAAAAGCGAGGATACACGAACTTGATTCAGGAGTAGTAGAGAGAAGGCAGCCAGGGGAAGAAAATGCTGCGGAGACCCGGCCGAATAACTTTAGACCACCAATTGCCTATGAAAAAGATTAAGCTGATAGAAGTACGCTCAGAACTCGGCGCAGGCACGCGCGGAGCCAATATGGGGATAGACGCGTTGCGGGTAGCTTGTTGGGACAAGGGTTGCGATTATTTCAAGCGCTTCAACTCTATCAGTGTGCCTGACCTCAACTATACCCTGTTCGATAAGGACGTGTTCCCGAATGCGCACCGCATCGACAGCATCCTGACCGTGCAGAAAAACATTGCCAGTGCCGTCGTGCAAACGCTGGAGCTGGACATGTTCCCCTTGGTGCTTTCCGGTGACCACTCCAATGCGCACGGTACCATAGCAGGTATAAAAGCCGCTTACCCCGACAAGACCCTGGGTGTGATCTGGATAGACGCACACGCCGATATCCATTCGCCGTATACCTCGCCGTCCGGCAACGTGCACGGCATGCCAGTGGCCATGGCCCTGAACATCGACAACCTGGAGCGCCAGATAAACGACCCCGAGCAGGAGACGATCTTCTTCTGGAACTCGCTGAAGAAACTGGGCTTTGACGGCCCGAAACTCAAGCCGGAGCACCTGGTCTACATTGTGGTGCGCGACACGGAGGAGCCGGAGGATTTTCTGATCAAAAAGCACGGCATCAAGAATTTTACCTATGCCGAGTTTACCCAGAAAGGGCCGGAGCAAGTGGCTGCCGAGGCGCTGGATCGCCTCCGTGACTGCGACATCATCTACGTGTCCTTTGACGTGGACAGCCTCGACTCGAAGTTTTCGAAAGGAACGGGTACGCCAGTGGAAGTGGGTTTAACTGTAGAAGAAGCGAAATTGCTGAACTACCACCTGCTGCAGGACCCGCGCATCGTTTGCTACGAGATGACTGAGATCAACCCGACGCTCGACACCGAAAACACCATGGCCGAGAACGCCTTCGATATACTGGAGACCGCCACCGACGCCATTTTACACCGGGAATTTAATAAAACAGCTATACATTAATCTACTTAATGCAACTTCAAAACGCCATCAGCCAGCGCATCAGCCAAGCATTGGAGGCTTTGTTCGGCCTTACCGTTGACGCTTCTACCATCAGTCTGCAGCCTACCCGCAAGGAGTTTGCCGGCAGCTTCACCTTCGTAACTTTCCCATACACCAAGCAGGCCGGCAAAGGCCCGGAGCAGATCGGGGAGGCGCTGGGTGCCTACCTGAAAGAACATGCAGACGAGGTGAAGAACTACAACGTGGTAAAAGGCTTCCTGAACCTCGAGATTGAAGAGCAGGTATGGGTGCGCCTCTTCCGCGACCTGATGACCAACCCGAGCCACGGACAGGCAGCCGACTCCGGCAAAAAGGTGATGTTGGAATACTCTTCGCCCAACACGAACAAGCCGCTGCACCTGGGCCACCTGCGCAATAACTTCCTGGGCTACTCCGTGTCGGAGATCATGAAGGCCAATGGCCATAACGTGATGAAAGCGAACCTGGTGAACGACCGCGGTATCCACATTTGCAAGTCCATGCTGGCGTACCAGCTGTTTGGCAACGGCGAAACACCGCAAAGCAGCGGCATCAAAGGCGACCACCTGGCCGGCAAGTACTATGTGCTGTTCGACAAGGCCTACAAAGAGCAGATCGACGAACTGATAGCGCAAGGTATGGACAAAGAGGAAGCCAAGAAAAAGGCCCCTTTGATTCTGGAAGCTCAAACCATGCTGCAAAAGTGGGAACAGGGCGACGAGGAAGTAGTGTCGCTTTGGAAGACCATGAACGGCTGGGTATACGAAGGCTTCGATGCGACCTACCGCAACATCGGCGTTGATTTCGATAAATTCTATTACGAGTCCGAGACCTATACCTTAGGAAAAGAGCGCGTGGAAGAAGGACTGCAGAAAGGCGTGTTCTTCAAAAAGCCAGACGGTTCTGTGTGGGTGGACCTCACCGACGAAGGACTGGACGAGAAGCTGTTGCTTCGATCTGACGGCACATCGGTATACATCACGCAGGACATGGGTACGGCCGAGTTGAAGCACAAAGACTTCCCCTACGATCAGTCTATCTACGTGGTGGCCGACGAGCAGAACTACCATTTCCAGGTACTCAAAGCGGTGCTCAAAAAACTGGGCAAGCCCTACGCCGAAGGCATCTATCACCTGTCGTACGGCATGGTGGATTTGCCATCAGGCAAAATGAAATCCCGTGAAGGCACTGTGGTAGACGCAGACGAACTAGTGCAGGAGATGATCGACACGGCTCGTCAGCAGACTGAGGAATTGGGTAAGATAGAAGGTTTCACGCCGGAAGAAGCGCAGAAGCTGTACCATACCCTGGCAATGGGCGCCCTGAAGTACTTCCTGCTTAAAGTGGACCCGAAGAAGCGCATGCTCTTCAATCCGCAGGAGTCCATCGACTTCCGTGGCAACACCGGTCCGTTTGTGCAGTATACGCACGCCCGTATCTCGGCTATTCTGCGCAAGGCTACTGAAATGGGTATAGCCGTAGATGCGACTGCCTTTAGCGACTTCAAAAACCTGCACGAAGCGGAGCAGGAGGTAATCACGCTACTGGTGAGCTATCCGGAAGTAGTGCAGGAGGCAGGCAAGCTGTATGCGCCTTCCGTGATCGCGAACTATGCTTATGAATTGGCGAAGGCCTACAACCGTTTCTACCAGGAGATCTCAATCTTCAACGAAACCGACGAGCAGGCCCGCAATTTCCGCATCGCCCTCTCCTCCATGGTCGCCCGCTTCGTGCGCGAAAGCATGAGCCTGCTGGGTATTGAAGTGCCGGAGCGAATGTAAGGGTCATAAGTATACAGGTATGGCGCGAGCGTCCTCGCTCGTGCCCATTATAGTGAGGCCTCTGGCCCATAGTGCTGTACCTGGATTATACCGCCAGTTTGGGCTTATTAGTAACTGCTGGTTGAGCTGGCCACTAACTAACCACAAGTTGCGCTAGTGCTGAACTTGCGGTATGGAAAACTTTGAATGGGCCAGAGGCCCCATGATAGTAGACACGAGCGAGGACGCTCGCGCCATAGTGAGTAGAAACAAATACAAGATTTTCCGGTTAAGCCGCATATACGTATACCTTAAGCAAAACAAAAATGAAGCGCATCGCACAACTTTTGACAGTAGGCCTTGTATTAGGTGTATCAACAGCCTGCACAGGCGGATCATCCAACACAAACCAGAAAAACGATATGGCAACAGAGACCAACCAGCCGGCGCAGGCCAACGGTTTCTACTCTTTCAAAATTGAGAGCCTGGAGGGGAAGGAAATTGACTTTTCGAAGTTCAAAGGCAAAAAGGTGCTGGTTGTGAACACCGCGTCGGAGTGCGGCTATACCCCGCAGTACGCCGACCTGCAGAAGCTGCACGAGACGCATGGCGATAAGGTGGTGATCCTAGGTTTTCCGGCCAACAACTTCGGTGGTCAGGAGCCAGGTTCTCAAGAAGAGATCGCAGCCTTCTGCCAGAAAAACTACGGGGTGACGTTCCAGATGATGGAGAAGGTGTCGGTGAAAGGCGATGACCAGCACCCGCTTTACCAGTGGCTGGCCAAAAACAGCCCGAACCACGAGGAGCCGGGCTGGAACTTCAGCAAATACCTGATCGATGAGAACGGCAAAGTAGTGGCCTTTTACCCATCCAAAGTGAAGCCGATGGGAGAGGAGATCCTGGCGGCCATTCAGAAGTAATGTGACAGGTATAGCTATACCTGATTTTAGAGAGATACCTTGAATACAACACATCACATGCCGCAGAATCCAGGTCTGGTCAAGGCCTGGATTTCCGCTTTTAGGCCGCGCACGCTGCCCCTGGCTTTTTCCTGCATCGGTATGGGCGGTTTTATGGCCGCTGCCTACGGGGCTTTCGACGCCGTGGTGGTAGGCCTCTGCGTGCTCACGACGCTCTTTCTGCAGATCCTCTCCAACCTGGCTAACGACTACGGCGACTCCATACACGGGGCCGACAGCGAGCACCGGGAGGGACCGAAGCGGGCGGTGCAGGCAGGCATTATCAAAGCCGAGCACATGAAAAAGGGGATGGCCGTGTTCAGCCTACTCTCGCTGGTGACGGGTTTGCTGCTGTTGTGGGTGGCATTTGGAAAGGAGGGAATCTACCTGTTTTTGATCTTCCTGGGTCTTGGCCTGGCCTCTATCTGGGCAGCCATCAGCTACACGGCTGGCTCCAACCCTTATGGCTACGCCGGGCTGGGTGACGTGTTTGTGTTCATCTTCTTTGGCTTGGTAGGCGTGCTGGGTACTTTTTTCCTGCAGACGCGGGAGTTGGAGCCGCTGGTGATACTGCCGGCCATGGTCTGCGGCTTCTTCTCGATGGCGGTGCTCAACGTAAACAACATCCGTGACATCAACTCCGATGTGCTGGCCGGCAAGCGCTCTATACCTGTTCGGATCGGCCCGAAGCGTGCGCGCATTTACCATATTATTTTGCTGATGTGCGGCGTGACGTGTGCTTTTGCCTACGTGCTGCTCCACTTCTACAGTGCCTGGCAGTTCCTATTCGTGCTGGCGCTGCCGCTCGTGATCTCAAACGGGGTGAATGTATGGCGCAAAAAGACTTCCGTCGAGCTCGATCCATACCTGAAGCAGATGGCCATCACGACCATGCTCTTTGTGCTGCTCTTCGGCATCGGGCAGGTGCTCTAGCCGAAATGCATTGGCGGCTATACCTGCCATACCCTGCGCGCACTGCTTCCGTAAGAAGGTATTTACCTTTTTAATCTTGATGACATGGAAAAACGCAAGCTTGGTAATTCTGGCCTGGAGATAGCATCCCTGGTTTTTGGCGGAAACGTGTTTGGCTGGACAGCCGATGAGCCAACCTCCTCCCAGCTGCTGGATGCCTTTGTGGAGGCCGGTTTTAACTGCATCGATACGGCCAACTCATACTCTTCCTGGGTGCCCGGCAACAAGGGCGGTGAGTCAGAAACCATCATCGGCAACTGGTTGAAGCAGCGTGGAGGGCGGGAAAAGATCATTATTGCCACCAAAGTGGGGGCCAAGTTGGAAGGCAAGGGTGGCCTGGGCAAGGACTACATCCGGCAGCAGGTAGAGGCCTCCCTCAAACGACTCCAGACCGATTACATAGACCTGTACCAATCGCACTACGACGACCCGGAAACCCCCATCGAAGAAACCCTGGAGGCTTACGCCAAACTGATAGAGGAGGGGAAAGTACGGGCTATCGGGGCCTCCAACTTCAGCGGCGAGCGCCTGGAGCAGGCCCTGAAGGCAAGCGAACAGAATAACCTGCCGCGTTACGAGAGCTTTCAACCGGAGTACAACCTCTACGACCGCGAAGCCTACGAAAAAGAAATAGAGCCGATCTGCACTAGGTATGGCCTTGGCGTGATCAACTATTACGCGCTGGCCAGCGGCTTCCTGACAGGCAAGTACCGATCCGAGGCGGATCTGGGGCAGAGCCCACGAGGTCATGGCGTGAAAAATTATCTCAATGAACGCGGATTCCGCATTCTGCAGGCGCTGGATGAAGTGGCCGAGCAGTACAGCACTTCGCCAGCCAGTGTTTCGCTTGCCTGGCTGATGGCGCGGCCTAGCATTACGGCTCCCATCGCCAGCGCCACAAAACTTAAACAGCTAGAAGATTTGGTAAAAGCCGCCAGCCTCAGACTGGACCAGGCTGCCATTAATAGATTGGACGAGGCGAGTGCTTATTAAACGAATGCACTAGGTATCGCACTAATTGACAAGAGCCGCTCTATTAGCAGCTCTTGTTGTTTTATGGCGCTATCGGCTAGATAACTACCAACACCGCTATACCTGCTTGTTTCCTATAGACGATGCAGGAAGCAGGTATAGCTTAAAATCAGATATGGATCAGCGGGGCAATAAGTCACTGCTCTGAATGCGCCTGCCGCCTTTTTCAAGCAGGTCCTTTCGGGCCGCTTCGTAGCTTTCCGGGCTGATGGCGCGAATGGCGTTCTCCAGCACAAACGTTTCAAAGCCTTCGTCCAGGGCATCTATGGCGGAGTAGTACACGCAGTAGTCGGCGGCCAGGCCTGCCAGGTATAGCTGCGTCACGCCTTTGCCGCGCAGGTAGTCGGCCAGCCCGGTGGACTTGAGCCGCCCGTTGTCATAAAAACCGCTGTAGCTGTCAATTTCGGGGTTGGTGCCTTTCCGGAAAATCGCTTCTATTTTATTTACTTCGAGGGCAGGGGCTAGGTCGGCGCCAGGTGTACCTTGCAGGCAGTGGTCAGGCCAGAGCACCTGCGGCAGCCCGAGCAACTCGGTTGTCTCAAATGGGTTTTTGCCTTCGTGGTTGGAGGCAAAGCTCTTGTGATCGGTCGGATGCCAGTCCTGTGTCGCCACAATTAAGTCAAAATGGTCCTGGATCTGGTTCACGATCGGGATGATCTGATCCCCTTCTGGCACACCCAGCGCACCGCCGGGAAGAAAATCGTTTTGTATGTCGATGAGCAGTAGTGCTTTCATTGTATTGAGAAGGTATAAGTAGAAACCTAAAGGTATAGGCTAAGTTAAGCAATTGCCATCAAACCTGCACCCACATATACCTGTTCTCAGGTCTTTTGTCTTTTGTCAAAAACTCCTTTGTCCATCAAATCAAAGCCCTTCCGTCAGGTTAGCCAGCGGCGGTGAGTGGTCTTCCTGGTAAATCTCGAAGTAAACGGTGTCGCCGACTGACTCCACCACATTTGCTTGTTGGATGACGCTCTGGTAAGTATCATAACAGCTTAGCGCCTTTTTCATGATCTCCACATCCTCGGGCCGGAGTTTTACCACACAGTCGATCAGGGCGGGGGCACTGTGCTTCAGCAGGAATTTGCCGGACTGCAGCGGTTGTTCTGTTTTGTTGGGAAGGGTCAGGAAAGCGAGTCGCTTCAGGTAATCAGCGCCACTGTCCTTCAGCTCCAGGTAGACGCGCTTAACCACGGCGTGCATCACCAGGTGGTCGTGAAAACCGCTCACACCATGCACCGGGTATGACACGATCACCTGCGGTTCTATCTGACGGATGTGCGTCTCCACCACCTTTTCAATCTCGCGCGGGTCCATCTCGGCCAGTTTACCGTCGGGCATGTCAAGCACCGTCATACCTGTGAGTCCCAGCACCCGCTCCACGGCCAGCATCTCCTTATACCTGACATCCCCCATCGCCTCCACGCTCAGGCCCAGCTCGATCCGCACCTTGGTAGCTCCGCCCCTGGTGAGGGTGAGCAGGTATACCTGGTGGCCTTGCTGCAGCTGCTGCCACATGACAGGGGCGGGACCGAACGAATCGTCGTCCGGATGCGGGAAAATGTAAAGGATGCGCATGGTGTTGATTCTCAGGTATAAGCTCGTGTATTTTAACGAGCAGATGCGCAGGAATGGTTCGGAATAGCAAGAGCCCCTACCGGAACCAGCTTTTAGTAGTTCGGGTAGGGGCTCCTGCGTTATCCTGGGGCCTAGTTGGCACCGCCGCCTTGCTGCTCGCCGGCTTTCACGTCGTCGTTTTTGATGCCGCGCTTCTTGCGGGCAATGTCTCCCTTCAGCTTACCGAAGCGGTAGTTAAAGCCCAGGCTGTAACGACGCATTAAGAAGATATTCTCCTGGTTCTGGGTGAAGCGCGGGTCGTTGATCTCGTTCAGGGAGCGGCGGTTTTTCTGGAACGGGCTGTTCACCGAGAAGCTGATCGTCGCCTTGTTGTCTTTCAGGAACTGCTTGTTCACCGAAATACTGTTCCACACATACCCGGCAGAGCGGCCCTGCAGCAGGATGCGCGAAGAGTAGTAGCCAATGTTGCCGCTGGCACGCCAGCCTTTCTCGAAGCGGTAGCTCGTGTAGCCGAACACATTGTAAGTGAAGCCCTCGTTGTTCTGAGGCAAGCCGCCGATCACGCTGGTCAGCTTCACATAGTTAGTAGTGGAGTTCAGGTTGATGCTCAGTTTCTTAAACAGCGTGGTGTTTCCGCTCAAAGAGAAACCGTAGGTCTGGTTACGGCCGATGTTGCCATACGTAGTGCGGGCCACCGTATCAGCGCCAAGCGTGGTATAGCCTTGGATAGAGTTGTTCGTAAAGTTGTGGAAGACACTCGCATTGATGGAGGTTCCCTTCACAAAGGTGTTATAGGCCAGGTTAAACACATTGTTCGTAGCCGGTTTTAGCCTTGGATTACCGAAGCTGATGTTGAGCGGGTCGATCTGGTTCACGTACGGGTTCAGGTAGTAGAGGCTCGGCCGCTCGATGCGCTGGGTATAGGACAAACGCATGGTGCTCGTTCCCTTCAACTTGCGTGACAGGGTGATGTTCGGGATCAGGTTGAAATAGTCCGGGGTGGCCACCGTGCCGGATGACTTGAAGTTGGCGTCCAGCTTGGTCTCTTCCAGACGAGCACCGGTTTTCAGGCCCCAGTCGCCTTTTTTGAGGCTCAGCGAGGTATAGGCCGCGTAGATATCCTGGCGGTACTCAAAGTTATTGCTCAGGTTCGGGTCGATCACAAAGTTGCCCGTTTCAGGGTCGCGGTTGCTGTAAAAGTAGTCGCTGCTGTTCAGGCGGAAGATCGTTTTCACACCCAGTTCAAGCGTGTGATTTTTGATCGGCTGCACATAGTCCGCCTGCATGGTGTGCTCCACAGAGCTGCCGTCATTATCCGTCTGGCTTATCTGGCCGTTGAAGTTAAGCACCGGATCCAGGATGAAATCAGAGCCGCTGCCATTGCCGCTGTTGCTTAGTCGGTAAGAAAGCGTGAACAGCTGGTCTTTGCTTTTCTTGAACGTGCGCTGGTAGTCTGCTCCGAAGTCGCTGCCCTTCCATGTGAAATCACCGTTGTTCAGACGGGTATAGGCCTGTGTCAGCGCGCCGGTGGCATCGTACAGGTCAACACGCTGCGTCAGGAGGCTATTGCCTCTGTTCAGGTTCATGCCAAAGTTAGCGGTGAACAGGTTAAGCGTGTCCATTTCGTAGCTGAACTCCCCGCTGGCGTACTGATAGGTGTTATCGTTGCGGCTCTCACCCATCTGCTCCAGTACGGTCTGGCGTATTTTGTCTTCCCGGTACAGGTTGTTGCTATTGGCAGGGCTGTTATAAGTGCCCGTTCCAAAGTAACCGGAAAAGCCCGCCTTGCCAGCTTTGACCGTCAGGTAGCCGCCAACGTTCGTTCCCTTCGGGGTAGAGGCCTGCACATTCACCGAGCCGTTATACCCGGCGATGTTTTTCTTGTGCGTGATGATGTTGATGATACCGCCCACGCCTTCAGCCTCGTACTTGGACGGCGGGTTGGTGATCACTTCGATGCTTTTAATAGAGCTGGCCGGCATGCTTCGGAACACATCCTTTGGGCTGCGCACGAACAGCGAGGAGGTTTTGCCGTTGACGAGTACGCGGTAGTTGCTGTTGCCGTTCAGCTTGATGTTGTCTTCCGCGTCCATACTCAGCAGCGGCACCTTACGCAGCATGTCCAGCGCCGTCATGGTCTGGCTTTCGGGGTCAGCGTCCACATTGTAGGTAATCTTGTCGATGTCCTGCTCTACCAGCAGCTTCTCCGTCACGACCTGCACTTCCTTCAGTTGCTTGGCCGATGACACGAGCGACAGTTTGCCCAGATCGATGGTGGTGCCGGTAAAGGCCGGGAGTGGCAGCACTTTAGTTTTATAGCCTACATAGGAGAGCACCAACTGGTACTGCTTTAGCTCAAGGCCGGTCAGCTCAAAGGCCCCGTTGTCTTTTGTGAAAGTGCTCTTGATGGCCTGGTTTTTCCCCGCTTCCTGCACCACCACTGTCACATAGTCCAGCTTAGCTTGCGTAGCAGAGTCGGCTACTATACCTTTGATAGTGCCTGTCGGCATTGGTGACTGGGCAAAAGCCGAGGATGTCAGGCACCAGAGCAGCGCCAGCAGTAAAGTTTGCTTCATGTTAGATTAAAATTAGTTAAGTGACACGATCATTACCATCAGGCTGTAGCGGCCCCGACTCCACACCTCACTTTAACCAGAACTGTCAACAGATGCTGTGGAACATAACAGTAACGATCAGGAAGGTATAAAATAATATATATTAATCTCTGAATATTATACAAAAGCCCGTTTTCTATAGATGAAAACAAGCGGTGCTACTGACAGAGCAGCGCCTTAAACAGAAAGGGCCACCCCGGTAGGAGTGGCCCTTTCTGTTTAGTTATTGTCTTGCGGAACCGGTGGGTTGCTGTTCTGCGGGTTTGTATTACCCGGCTTTTTGCGGTTTCGGTTCCTGCTGCGATTGCGGTTTGGTTTCTGGCCGCCTTCCTGCCCCTCGGCTCTCGGAGCGCCTTGCTCCGCTCTAGGCTGTGGAGAGGCTGCTTTTATCGGGCGGCTGTTTCCGTCAGGTCGCGGGGCAGTGCCTTCCGGCTTTGGTCCTCTGCGTCGGTTGCGATCTCCACCGCCACCTGCGCCGGAACGCTGGCCGCCGCCCTGTCTGCCACCACTGGCTCTTCCGCCGCCCTTGCCTCCGCGACCAAAATCACGGCGTGTCGGATCGAAAACCGGAGCCGGGCCAAAGCCCTCCGGAAGCGGCAGTTTCGGCAGGTCGCGCTCTATGAGCTGCTCCACTTTGCGCACCCGGTACATGTCGTTCTCGTTTACAAACGTGATCGCCATACCTGTAGAGGCGGCACGAGCCGTACGGCCCACACGGTGCACATAGTCCTCCGCATCCTGTGGCATGTCGAAGTTAAGCACATGGCTCAGGCTGTCGATGTCTATACCTCTGGAGAGGATATCGGTAGCCACCAGAATCTTATATTTTTTGTTCTTGAAGCCCTGGAGTGCCTTCTCGCGCTCTTCCTGGGTCAGGTCAGACATAATGCCCTCGGCCTCGAAGCCCATCTTGCGCAGCGAGCGCACGATCTGGTTCACGTTCGACTTACGGGAGGTAAAGATGATCATGTTCGACACCTCCAGTTCCCGGATCAGGTGCTCCAGCAAAGGAAGTTTCTGGTTGTCGTAAGTCAGGTATAAACGCTGGTCTATACCTTCGGCAGGCTTCGAAATAGCCAGGTTGATCTCTTCAGGCTGCTGCAGAATCTGCTGCGACAAGTCACGGATTTTCTTCGGCATGGTGGCCGAGAACAGGAGCGTTTGACGCTCTGTAGGCAGCGCACGCACAATCTTCAGGATATCATCCATAAAGCCCATGTCCAGCATCTTGTCAGCCTCGTCGAGCACCAGGTACTTCAGTTGGTCAAGTCTTACATAGCCCAGTGCCATGTGCGACATCAGGCGGCCAGGTGTGGCGATGATAATGTCAGCACCACCTGTGAGGGCGCGTTTCTGCTGCTCCCACTCGTCGCCTTTGCTGCCACCGTAGATGGCGATAGAACTTACCGGGGCAAAATAGCCCAGGCCTTCCACTTGTTCATCTATCTGCTTTGCCAGTTCGCGGGTAGGAACCAGAATCAGGGTGCTGGTGAAATCGTAGTTGGCGTGCGAAATACGATCGATCAGTGGCAGCAGGTAGGCGGCTGTCTTGCCGGTACCTGTCTGAGCGCAGGCAATAATATCTTTCTGCTCTAATATAAGCGGAATGGCCTGCTGCTGTACCGGGGTCGGGGTATTGTAGCCCATCGACTCAATTCCGGTGATCACGTCTTCGTGAAGGTTAAATGAACGAAAATCCAAAGTTATCTCCTTAAAATTATTTTTATGGCCTAGCGGCCTTTAAACCGCATTTATAGGGGTAAAGATACGATTATTATACCTTATTTGAGAAAAATTTAAAAGTTGATGTTATTTATATTGAAAATTATATTAATATTGCATCGTCAATCAGTAAAGAATATAACGATACATTTAAAAAGTTGACACGGCATTCGAAAAGTTCAAAGCATTAGAAAATCGCTATATAGATAGAATGCTTTAAAATAGAATATAAATCAAGAATCCTTTTTTGAATTATAGTACTTAAGTTATATTTAATTTTATTTACATAGATTTTTTTATATTAACGCCGAAACATTTGATTAAGGTAGGCGTAAACAAGCCCAAAGTGATATAAACAATCATCTTAAAACATATAAAAGAAAGATTTATTTAAAATTAAAATGAAAAAAGCTATACAAGAATCTCCGAACTTCTATCTTCTACTGGGTGTAAACATCATCAACGCTATCTTTATTTTGATATAGCACACCTCCTGATCGGAACCTAATTACAAAACATAGCCAAAACATACTGGCAGCTCTTCCTCGGAAGGGCTGCTTTTTTTATGCCCTTTTTGATAGCTTTGTTTTTAAAGTAGCAGCCTGAGGCTACGGCGCGTTATACCCTATACCTGAAGAAGATGGCAGAACCTGTTTTTAACGATATGCTGGTGCTCGAACTGGCCAGTGTGCTGGCGGGGCCGAGCGTGGGACAGTTTTTCGCAGAGCTGGGTGCCACAGTGGTAAAACTGGAAAACGCGGCGACCGGAGGCGATGTGACGCGCACCTGGAAACTGGCAGCCGAGCAGGGGAAAAGTGAAGTGTCGGCCTACTTCTCGGCGGCTAACTGGGGAAAGCTCTCCATTGGGCTTGATATCACCCAGTCACATGCACTGGAGGAGGTACACAAGCTAGCTGCTAAAGCCGATGTGGTCATCGCCAGCTACAAGCCCGGCGACGCGGAAAAACTGCAGGTAGACTACCATACCCTGGCCCAACTCAACCCCAGGCTAATTTATGGGCACATTACCGGATACGGCCAGCAAGACCAGCGGGCGGGGTATGATGCCGTGATCCAGGCAGAGAGCGGGTTCATGCACATGAACGGATCACCGGACGGACCTCCCACCAAAATGCCCGTGGCGCTGATGGATATGCTGGCAGCACACCAGCTGAAGGAAGGCCTCCTGACGGCGCTGTTGCAGCGGGAGCGCACCGGCAAAGGGAGCTATGTACAGGTTTCGCTGTTTGATGCGGCCGTGTCAGCGCTGGCCAACCAGGGAACGAACTACCTGGTGGCAGGGCACAGTCCGCAGCGTATGGGGTCGGAGCATCCCAACATTGTGCCTTACGGCAGTGTGTATACCTGCAGAGACGGGCTGCAGCTCGTGCTCGCCATAGGCGACGACCGGCAGTTCAGGCGCCTGTGCCAGGTGCTGGGCGATGCTGCACTGGCCGACAACCCCGACTTTGCCACCAATGGTGCCCGAGTACGGAACCGGATCGCGGTAAACCAGCAACTGGGACAGCTGATCAGTCAGCACGAACGCGATGGGCTGCTGGGGGAGCTGCATAGGCTGCATGTGCCGGTTGGCGCCGTCAACAGCGTGCCCGAAGTATTTGCGCAGCCGCAGACCCGGCGGATGCTGCTCACCCAACCCAATGGCCCGAGTGGCATCAGGCAGGTGGCTTTTGTGGTGGAAGGGGCGAGAGCTGAAACTGTAACGCCTCCGCCAGCCTTCGCCCAGCACCAGGACCAGGTGCTGGGGATGCTGGAAAGTCCTGGCCAGTAAGGCAGGCACTCATGCATCAGCCATCAGACCACTGGCTTGTACCCGGTCGGGAGGCCAGAAAGTGAGCAGAATAACTATTTCCCAAGGATTAGAGTAAAAAACACAGCACCCGAGAAAAACAAGTATGAAAGATAGACTCGACGATATAATACAAGGACTGCAGCAAAAGTCAGCTACCAAGCAGGCTATTTACCGCAATACGTACCAAACCTTTACCCGCATGAAGGAGCTCTCACAGGAAATTGTGGACGAGCTGACGAACCGCATCACGACGCACAATGCCGATGTGGTGATCGAGTACAAGGCCATCAGCGACCTGGAGTTTCAGATAAAGTTTTCAGGCGATCTGCTTGTGTTTGTGATGCACTCTAACATCATCACCTTTCCGGACGACTACGAGATCATGCGAAACGACTACGTGGACGAAGACTTCAGACGTCGCTTCTTCGGGCACATCATGGCCTACAACTTCATGGCCGACACCATTAAGTACAACCGCCTCGACGACCCGGGTTACCTGGTGGGCCGCATGCTGATCAACATCGAAAACCACTTTGTGATAGAAGGGGTGAAGCAGATGGACTTGTCGTACGACCGCATGGCCCGCAACGTGATCAGCGATGACATGCTGCGCCTGATCGTGGAGAGCGCCATGGTCGCGGCTGTGAACAACGACCTGATGGGGCAGGATGTGTCGGATATTGAGCGCATCACCTACAAGCAGAAGCTCGAAAACTCCCAACTGTCGAGACCGCGCAAACTGGGCTTCCTGATTAGCCACGAGCTCACGCACTAGCCAGCCAGGTATAGCGAAGCAAGCCCCGCCTGCGGTAGGTATAATCTACCTGTCGCAGGCGGGTCTTGTATTTAGAGCTAAGTGGTAACCATCAGCGTTTCCTGGGTGCGCAGCTGCTGCAAGGCTTCCGCTATGGCTGGAAGACTCCCGAGCAACTGCTCAAAGCTGTGGATGCAGAAGTACTGGCTCTGGAAGGTCTCTTTTATATAAACCGTGTCCAGAATGTGGTTTACATCGAAGTCAAGCTTCACACTTTCATCCGAAACGGACAGGTTGCTCTCGCCAACGGACGAGAGGATGCCGGCGCCGTAGATTTGCGCCTGCTGGCCCGGCTTGCGGAATAAGCCAAACTCAATGGTATACCAGTAGATGCGCGTGAGGCGGTCAATGATGTCAGGGCGGTCGAGGTGGGTGAGGGCCAGTTCGGAAAGCTTTGCCAGAAACTCGCAGTACACGGGTATAGTGAGCAGCGGCACGTGGCCAAACACGTCATGGAACATATCGGGCTCCTCGAGGTAGTCGAGCTGGTCCATGCGGCGCACCCACACGGTGGCCGGGAAGCGCTTGCTGGCGATCAGCTGAAAGAACAGGGCATCGTCGACGATGCCGGGGGCTGCCACCACCTCAAATCCGGTCAGCGGCTTGAGTCTTTGATTGATCTCGTTGAAATCAGGTATACGGTCGCGGCTAAAGCCCACTTTGTCAAGCCCTTCCATGAACTCGGGGATGGCCTTGCCGAGGAGGTTGCGCAACTGGCGGTCGTAGAGGATGGCCCATACCTGGTGGTTCTCGGACGTGTAGCTGCTGTAGTTCTGTGTCAGGTTCATGGCTGTCATATGGTTTGATTTTAAATTTTGGGGATAGGTATAAATGAAAAAAGCAGAGCTTTCGCTCTGCTTCAGTTGTATCAGTTCAGGTTTGCCTGTGGTGGGGCTTTTCCTGTTTAGGTGCGGTTTGTGAGTCGCCTGATTGCCTGAGAGAGCGCAGTAGAGCAGCGGTAATAATAACCGTAGCAATAATAGGCGGCACGATAGCAATCAGCGGAAACAGCATGCAGCAGCACGTTGCCGAGTGGCAAAGGCAATGGGAGGGTTGCTATGGCTGCTGGTGTATGCATTTGTCTATTGATGTTCGCAATAAGGATATTCTTGGGCATAAACGCAAATTATTATGCCGGGTTTAGTGAATTTTTGAGATCGCGCTGGCGGCTTGCCTGAACTTTTGCGGGATTCGTATACCTAAGGTATAGGATTTTAGGTTCTTTTACTTGTGTCAGGTATGGGCGCACTCCCGGAGTTTATGAAGCGGTGGCAGGCAGGTTGGCAACACATGCTGCTGATCTTGACTGTAACGGCTCTGCTCAGCTCCTGTGCCGCATCGGGTGCGGGGGGAGGGGCCGGCGGGCTGCGCTCCGAGAATGTGATCATCCTGGTGATCGACGGGGTGCGCTACTCCGAAACCTGGGGAGCCGTGCCGGGCCTTATACCGAACATGTCTCAAAAAATGGTGCCGCAGGGTACCTTTTGCAATAACTTCCGAAACGAAGGATACACCTATACCAACTCCGGCCATACCGCCATCACGACAGGTATAAACCAGCCCATCGATAACTACGGAACTGAGCTGCCGGCCAACCCTTCCTTCTTTCAAATTTGGCTCAAGCAGACGGGCAGGCCCGCCACCGCCGCCTGGATCGTGTCGAGCAAGGACAAGCTGGATATCCTGGGCAACACCCTGAACCCCGAATGGCACAACCAGGCGCTGCCCTCTCTCAACTGTGGCATCAGCGGGCCTGGCAGCGGCTACCGGGCCGACTCCCTGACTTTGATTGAGGTGCTGAAGGTGCTGAAAACCAATCGGCCCAACTTGATGCTGATCAACTTGATGGAGCCTGATGGCTATGCCCACGCCGGCAACTGGGAACACTACCTGCGTGGCATCGCCCGCGGCGACCGCTATGCCAAACAACTCTGGGACTTCCTTCAAAAAGACAGCCACTACCGCAAAAAAACGACCCTGCTGATCACGACGGATCACGGTCGCCACCTGGATACGGTGGATGGCGGCTGGATCGACCACGGCGATGATTGTGAGGGCTGCCGGCGCATAAGCCTGCTGGCACTTGGGCCGGACTTCCGGAAGGGCGGATTTGTGGAGACCAAGTATACCTTGGTGGACATCTCGGCCACGGTGGCTCCGATGTTGGGAATAGCCTTCCCGCAATCGGAAGGCACGGTCATGAAAGAACTGTTTACGCGTCGCAGCTTGCGCAGGCTGCCTGCAGGCAACGTGCCTGTTCCCTGATACTGACTCTTAATGCTACGGGCTGCATCGTTTATTCTCTCGTCCAATGGCAGCTTCCCGAAATATTGTTGACTTTAGTTATAGGCTATACCTGTTGCTATGGGCTGTTGTGCTGTGTCTGCCACTGCAAGGGATGGCACAGGTATACCAAACCAAAAAACCAGGTATAGCAGCACAGCAAGGTGAGCAGGCGTATAAGTCAAAAGACCTGTTTTCGGAGGATTCGCTGCTCAAGTTTACGCTCGTGGTTAACTACCAGAAGTTGCTGAAGGACCGTGGCGAGGAAAGAAAGTACCATGCAGCCACGCTCTCGTACGCCGATAGCACAGGCGCTAAGGTGAATGTGCCGCTTCGGGTAATGGTGCGGGGCAACCGCCGCCGCGATGCCAGCGTCTGCCGCTTCCCTCCGCTCATGCTCAACCTCGTGCGCAAGCAAATGCCAAAAGGGACCATTTTCGAAGGGCAGAACAAGCTGAAACTGGTGACGCACTGCATCGACGACGATTATGTGATCAAAGAGTACCTCGTCTACAAGGTATACAACATTCTGGCGGAGGAGAGTTTTCGGGTGCGCTTGTGCCAGGTGACCTACCAGGACAGCACCGGACGGCGGAAAGAGGAAGTGCGATATGCCTTTCTGATAGAAGATGACAAGGCGATGGCCAAACGCACTAAATTGAAACTTATACCTGCCAAAAGGGTCATCGGCATGGCCCACATGGAGCAGAAGGCCATGGCCCGGCTGGCCCTCTTTCAGTACATGATCGGCAACACGGACTGGTCGGTGCCCTACCGCCACAACATCGAACTGCTGGCGCCTGACTCCCTTTCAGCGCCCATACCCGTCCCTTTTGACTTCGACTACGCAGGTATAGTGGGCGCGCCATATGCCACGCCACCTCCTGAACTGGGTATAAAATCGGTGAAGCAGCGCCTGTACCGGGCATATGAATTTCCGGAAAATGTGCTTCGGGAGATGGTCAATACCTTCAACTCCTACCGTACCCCGATCTACGCGGTCTACAGGCAGTGTGAGCCCTTGAGTAAATCAGCCTTGCGGCAATCGATCAGCTACCTGGATAGTTTTTACGAGATCATCAACCACCCACGTAAGTTTGAGCGGGAAATCGTGAAGGTGGGGGAGCGCAACCAGAAAGCGTACGTGACGGTGAGAGGCCTGAAATGAAATCGCCGAATCAGACAGGCTGCTTCGGCGATTTTAAGGTATAGCAATGCTGTGAATTACATGATTTCGGATAACTCGAGCCAGCGCATCTCCTTTTCCTCCAGTTGCTCGTTCAGCTGCTCCAGTTCTTTGGCCCAGGCGTTCAGCTGCTCGTGGTCGGTGGTGGTGCCGGCGTTCATTGTTTCGATCAGTTCTGTTCTGCGTTCCTCCAGTCGTGGCATTTCCTTTTCCAGTTCTTCAAATTCCTTTTTCTCCTGGTAAGTCGGTTTGCGTTTGCCTTCCGGTTTTTCCTGTTTCTGTTCGACAGCGGGAGCCGCTGGTTTTGTCTCCTGCACCACTTTTTCCTGCTCTTTCAGCCACTCGCGGTAGTCGGTGTAGTTGCCCGGGAAGTTGCGAATCTTGCCTTCGCCCTCGAACACAAACAGGTGCTCCACCAGGCGGTCCATGAAGTAACGGTCGTGCGACACCATGAGCAGACAGCCGCCGAAGTTGAGCAGAAAGTCCTCCAGGATGTTGAGCGTGATAATGTCGAGGTCGTTGGTAGGCTCGTCGAGGATCAGGAAGTTGGGGTTCTTGATCAGCACGCGCAGCAACTGCAGACGGCGCTTCTCGCCACCGCTCAGCTTGCTCACAAAGGTATACTGCTGCGGCGGCGCAAACTGGAAGTGCTGCAGAAACTGGCTCGCCGTGATCACCTCGCCATTGGCCATCTCCACGACTTCAGCAATTTCCTTCACGATGTCGATCACGCGCTGGTCTTCTTTGAAAGTCAGCTCGTCCTGGGTATAGTAGCCGAATACGGTGGTCTGGCCGGCATCAATAGTGCCACTGTCGGGCTGCAGTTTGCCCGTGAGCATGTTCAGGAAGGTAGACTTGCCGGCACCGTTCGGGCCCACCACACCGATGCGGTCTTTCTTCTTGAACACGTAAGAGAAGTCGTCTACGATCTTCTTGTTGCCAAATGACTTCGAGATGTGGTCTACTTCGATGATCTTGCCGCCCTGGCGTGTGGTTTTCACGGAGAGTTCCAGTTGTGGACCTGCCGTTTTCTTGGCTGCCTTCTCTTTCAGTTCCTCAAAAGCGTCTACCCTGTACTTGGCTTTCGTGCCGCGGGCCTTTGGCTGACGCCGGATCCAGTCAAGCTCTTTGCGCATCAGGTTGCGCGCCTTCTCGGTTTCGGCTGCGGCCATTTCCTCGCGGGAGGCTTTTTTCTCCACAAAGTAGCTGTAGTTGCCTTTGTAGGTATAGAGTTCGCCGTTGTCGAGCTCGGCTATTTCGTTGGCCACCTTGTCGAGGAAGTAACGGTCGTGCGTCACCATCAGCAGGGTGGTGTTCTGGGTGGAGAGCAGGCCTTCAAGCCACTCAATCGTGTCCAGATCCAGGTGGTTGGTAGGCTCGTCAAGTATCAGCATGCTGGGCTCTTCGATGAGTACACGCGCCATGGCCACCCGCTTTCGTTGGCCGCCTGAAAGGTGCTTTATCTGCTTCTCCAGGTCGTGTATACCTAGTTTGGAGAGGATCTGCTTGACCTTGATCTCGAAATCCCAGGCCTGTAGTTCGTCCATGCGCTCCATCAGGTGCTGCATCACTTCTGCGCTGGTGTCCGGGTGGGAAATGGCCACCTCGTAGTCGCGTATGGTGTCGAGCACTTCGCCCTGTCCGCCGAAAATGGTTTGCTGTACGGTCAGCTCCTCGTCAAACTCAGGGTTCTGACCCAGGAAACCGATGGTGATTTCTTTGCGCACGCTCACGCTGCCTTCATCGGGGGGCAGTTTGCCTGCCAGCACATTCAGCAGGGTGGTTTTGCCGGAGCCATTCACGCCTACCAGCGCTACACGCTGCCCCTGGCTGATACCGAAATTCAGGTTTTTGAAAAGCCAGCGTTCGCCAAAGCTTTTCGATATATTATCTGCGGATAGGTAATTCATACAGCAAATTTAGGCATTTCTACGCTATGCAGCAGGCAAAATAAAACAGGCTGACCTGGTGGAGTCAGCCTGTTGCGTTACACATGGTTTATGTGGCTTATTTTAGAGGATCTTCGTGCGCTACATGGGTCTTGTATGCTCTGCTTGGCGTACGGTGCGTGGTCAGCGAGGCCAGTATCGAGAACACACCGAAGATCAGGTGTGGCGTATAGATACGGTCAGCAAAGCCAAACAACCAGGGCGACAGCGCCAGGATGACACCTATACCAAAGTCCATCATCAGGTGGGACTGCATCGGGATTTTTTTCACCAGTCCCATTTCAAAGTCTGTGAAGATTGTTTGCAGTAGCACGATGGCACCGATCACAACCGGTACCCACGTCTCGGCACCACCGGCGGCAAAGTCAAACAGCCAGGGCGATGCGATCAGTAAAATACCATATAAGTAGTCCAATATGCCGTGAAAACGGGTTGGGATAAAACGCATGAGTACCTCCTTTCTTGTTGTTCTACAAGGTAAGGTATACGTTTCTAGAGTAGGGGTGTTGGATATATAGAAGAAAAATAGTGCAATTTACTGTTCTGTCACTACCAGGGTGCGGGCCACGTAATCGTGCAGTGCCTGCCTGCGGCGCGTGAACTGTATGAGCAAAAAGCCCAACAACAGGGGGAGCGCAGAGAGGATACGTGAAAAATAGCGCACATTTGCCTGCAGAAGAGAAATGCGCTTGCCACGGAGGTCCGTCACTTTAAGGCCTAAGGTAAACTTACCAATGGTAGCCTGCTTTGGGGAGGCCTCCAGCAAGGTATAGTATAGCCAGTGCAGCACCGGGAAGTACAGGCTGTAGAAGAACAGCTGCAGGACTGCTTCAAACTCCAGAAAGCTGATACCCCCGTCATACACCACCTGCTTCCAGGTATTGAACTGTAAAGAATACTCGGCCATAGAGTAAAGTATGATCGAATACCAGAACACCAGTATGGTCGTATCGATGAGGAACGCCACAAAGCGGCTGATAAAACTACCATACAGGGGAGCGCGTTTCACGACTGGTGAAGCGGTCGACATGATGAATGCAGAGTCGGTGATAGCTGTCGGCATAAGGGTTAGGCTAAGAGGTGGATACTCTGCTTTATCCGCTCTGTTGATAAAGCCAACGTGGTGTCGTGTTCAGCTACTTCAGTATTAAAATAGCAACTCCCTTTAAGTAAAGTAGTTAAATATAAGCAACTAAAGTTTATTAACAAAATATATTGTAAAAATAATATTTAACGTTCTATTGAAGCTGTCAGCCTGTTTCTTAACTCAATTATAAGTTTGAAAAATTCAATGGGAAATACATATTAAGTGAATGATCTTTAAACGATGGTGAACAGCTTATTTTACCGGTTTTAGCATAACTTAGCACCGTATGGGAGATAGAAAAAACGCATACCCTATCGGGGTTTTTGATAGTGGCATCGGCGGACTGACGGTGGCGCAGGCGATCGTGGCGGAACTGCCACAGGAGAAACTGGTGTACTTTGGCGACACGGCGCACCTGCCTTACGGCGATAAGTCGACTGCCGCGATCCAGGCCTACGCTGTCAAGATCTGTGATCTGCTGCTTCGGCAGCACTGCAAAGTAATCCTGATTGCCTGTAACTCGGCCTCGGCAGCGGCTTACGAGCTGGTGAAGGAATATGTGGGCAGCAAGGCCCGCGTGCTGAACGTAATAGATCCGGTAGTGGAGCACATTGGCAAGACCTATGCGGGCAAAACGATCGGACTCATCGGCACGAAGCAAACCGTCAACTCAAATGTATACCTCAAAAAAATTGATGGACTGGATCTGGATATCACGCTGAAGTCGCACGCCACGCCGCTGCTCGCCGCTATGATCGAAGAGGGCTTCTTCAACGACTCTATCTCGGAGAATGTGATTCACGCTTACCTGTCGGCGCCAGAACTGCAAGGGATAGAGGCGCTCATACTAGGCTGCACGCACTACCCGCTCATCAAGAAACAGATCGAAAACTACTATAAGGGCAAAGTGGATGTGCTCGACGCCAGCCAGATCGTGGCAAAACACGTCCGCAGGTTTTTGGAGGCCAACGACCTGACATCCGGCGAACTGCTAAGCGACCATGCCTTTTACGTCTCGGATTTCACCAGGTCGTTCGAGGAAAGCACCCGCATCTTCTTCAAACGACAAGTGCACCTGGAGCACTACCCGCTGTGGGAGTAGGGGAAGTTAGAAAGGTATAAAGTTAGAAAATTAGAAAGTTAGAAAGTTTGTAGCGACGTTATACTGTAACGTCGTTTCCGTGCAGTAATTCAGCACTGGTTCACCGGCTCTTTCGGACATCCATGTCCGAAAGCCATCTGTTGGGGATGTCCACATCCCCGTATGCCGCTCTTGTTTTCAGGTATAGGGGACACGGATGTCCCCGGCAGGAATACTTTCGGACACGGATGTCCGAAAGAGCGCTCAGAGCGCTAATACAGATCGCGACCTGTCCGCGTCAGGCAACGGTATACCTGTCCGAGCCCTGCAGGAGCATACCTTTTTGAATTGTGCGCCGAATCCCCTTCTCGGAAGATGATGGTTAATCGTGCACCCAACAATTAACAATTAACCATTTAACAATTCAACCATCAAACCCAAACCCCATCCTTCCAAAAATCCCGTAAAAAGAGTACCTTTATACTGCAACCGAGAAAATCTTATGAAGAAGCGATATTTGACCGTAGGGGACTTTAAGCGAAACGCCTTTATTGTGGCCGCTGCCGCTACGATGGGATTGACCAGCTGCGACTCCAACACGCAGCAAAATGACGAGAGAAACGCAAGCACGGAAGTGCCAGCACCAGATGGCATAGTAACTGAACTGACTGAAGAAGCACCCGACCAGTGGAAGATCACCGATGAGCGCACCACGGCGCCGGGCCATAGCATGGCCATCCTGAAGTACAACGACGGACGTGTGGACACGCTGCAGGGCCTGGCGCTCGAAAATCAGATGAAAGACCTGGCTAACAATCAGCAGCAGTACAACCAAGGGAGTGGCTTTGGAATGGGCAACGTACTGTGGTGGAGCGCCATGGGCTACATGGCCGGTCGCATGATGTCGCCGAGACCTGCCTACTACGCCAACCCCGGTGTGATGAACAACACGGCTGCCTGGCGTCAGAACGTGCAGACGTACCGTCAGCAGTCAACTGCGCCGCGCACAGGCCAGAGTGGCTACTTCCGCGGACGCAGTAGCGGAGCGGGCGCTTAAACTGACCAAAGCTAGACTAGACTCTTGCCTCCCACAGGTATAAACATTATACAGGTATAGCTTTATACTTCTTACAGGCTATACCTTGTTTTGAAGGTATCCGTATGAGCCGCCATGCTTGTGCCGATACCTTCTTTCGCGTTTCAACTTATTTAGATCAAAGCATTTCATGTCAGATAATTCGAAGACGAGCATACAGATAAAAGCCCATAAGGGCGATGTGGAGAAGGCCGTACGCGGACTGGGCTGGGAATGGTGTGTAGAGGACGGCTGCGCCAATTACGTGCCCGGCGAGGCGGTGGTCATCACAGAGGACGAGGCCGAAGAACTGCTCGATGCCGCCAGCGCACTTCATACCATGATGGTGCAGGCGATCCCAAAAGACCTTCCGGATGCTTTCCTGCAAGTGCTGGGTATACCTGAAAATTTATGGCAACTGGTGCGCCTGTCCTGGAGCGACGACCGTCAGGTGCATCTGTATGGCCGCTTCGACCTGGCCATGACGCCGGATGGTCCTAAAATGCTGGAATTCAATGCCGATACCGCCACTTCTATATCTGAAACGGCCGTGGTACAGTGGGCCAGTCTGGCCGCTGCCGGGAAAAATGACGCATTGCAGTACTCCGGTTTGTACGAAGCCCTGGTAGAACAGCTTAAGGTATGGCGCGAGCGCAACGAGGACTTGGCTCCGGCCTTGCTGGTAACTTATCTCGGAGCCAGCGCCGAAGACGAAGCCAACTGCTCCGTTTTGACGCAAGCCGCGAACGAAGCCGGTTTTGAGGCCCATCTGTGTCCGATCGAGGAGGTAACTTTCACAGCAGAAGGCGAGGAAAAAGGTGTGTGGGCACAAGTAGAGGCGGGACAGTGGCGGCAATTTCCGTTCCTGTTCAAACTCCTGCCCTGGGAGCAGATTGCCTGGGAAGAGCCCGAACTCCTGAAGACCTTGACCCTGCTTGCCCGCTCCCGCACCGTCACGATCGCCAACCCCGCCTATACCTTGTTGTTTCAGAGCAAAGGTATGCTGGCCTGGCTTTGGAAAGCATTCCCGTACCACCCGCTTTTGCTGGAGGCCGATATCGAGCCGCTGACGGGTAAGTATATCAAAAAACCCTACTTTGGCCGTGAAGGGCAGAGCGTGGAGGTCGTAGACCGCGGGCGTGTAACGAAAGTGCGCGGCGAGTATGACCAGCAGCAGCAGGTATTCCAGCGCTGGTGCGAACTGCCCGAAGACAGCAACGGCTACCAGTACCAGGCCGGTGTGTTCTGGTCAGGTGAAGGGGCCGCCATCGGTTTCCGACGCGAGAAGGGCATCATCACCAACCTGTCGCAATTTGTCCCGCATCTGGTAGAGGGGTAATATTTAATAGAAATCGATAAAGGTAGAGCAATGTCAATAGAATCAGAAGAGGATCTGGTAGGTATAAAGAAGGTGAGTGAAGCCGTGGCCCTGACCCTCAGGCAAATGCAGGAACATGCCAAGCCAGGTATGACGACGAAGGAACTGGACGAATTTGGCTATAGCATCCTGCAGTCTTACAAGGCGCAATCGGCCCCCAAAATCACCTATGACTTCCCCGGCTATACCTGCATCAGTATCAACAATGAGGCGGCGCATGGTATCCCATCCGATAAAACAGTGCTGAAAGATGGGGACCTGGTGAACATTGACGTGTCTGCTGAGCTCGATGGCTATTATGCTGATAACGGTGGCTCTTTTATTTTGGGAGAAGACATCAACGGCCTCAGCAAATTAGTAGAGACGTCTGTCACGGCGCTGCACAAGGCTCTTCAGGAAATAAAAGGCGGCAAAAAGATAGCCGAAATTGGCCGCATTATAGAGACAGAGGCAAAGAAGAATGGCTTTAAGGTGATCAAAAACCTGGTCGGCCATGGCGTGGGGCGCAGTTTGCACGAGGAGCCACACGAGATTCCCTGTTTCTATGACAAGTTTGAAACCCGAAGGTTCCGTAAAAACACCGTGGTGGCCGTAGAAACCTTCATCTCGACCAAAGGAAGCTACGTGAAAGAGAAAGGCGACGGGTGGACACTATTGGCCGATGCGGGAGCTTACGTAGCGCAGCACGAGCATACCATCCTGATCACGGACGGAGAGCCGATCATCCTGACAGCCGCTAACGGCATTTAACTGAGTGGTGGCTTGGCACATTAGCACATTAAAAACTACCTTTGCACGTTCCTAAACCCTGACTGCCTATGCTCGCCTTTCTGCTGACACTTATGCTCTTGCTGGGTATCGTCATTGTGTTGGCGTACGCAGAGCGTAAGGTGGCTGCTTTTATGCAAGACCGCATGGGGCCAACCGAAGCCGGACCCTACGGCTCGCTACAGTCGGTGCTGGACGTGCTCAAGCTGCTGCAGAAAGAAGACATCGTGCCTGCCGCCGCTGACAAGAAGCTGTTCAAGCTGGCACCTATTCTCATCTTCGCCGCCGTTTTCGCAGGTTTCGCCGTCATTCCTTTCACCCCGGATCTTATACCTGCCGGCATTGGCATCGGCGTGTTTTATTTGCTCGCTATCATCTCGCTCGATGTGGTGGGCCTGCTGATGGCTGGCTGGGGCTCCAATAACAAGTACGCCATGCTGGGCGCCATGCGCTCCGTGGCCCAGATCGTGTCGTATGAAATACCGGCCGGATTGGCGATCCTTTCTGTCGTGATGATCTGCCAGTCGCTCGATTTTCAGGAGATCAGCTACCAGCAAGGTATACTGCTCAATCGTTTCCCCGGACTTGAGTTTGAAAAGAACTGGCTTTTTGGCATCGAGGCCTTAGGTATAAATACCACGAACATAGGCGGCATCACAACCTGGAATATTTTTCGTGCGCCGCTATTGCTGGTAGCTTTTGTGATCTATTTCATCGCATCGCTGGCCGAGAGCAACCGTGCGCCGTTTGATATACCTGAAGCGGAATCGGAACTGGTGGCGGGTTTTCACGTGGAGTACTCAGGTTTCCGGTTTGCAATCCTGTTTCTGGCCGAATACAGCATGATGGTGCTGGTCAGTCTGGTGGCCGTTATCCTCTTTCTGGGGAGTTGGAATACACCGCTGCCGAACCTGACCGCACTGAAGTTGGCCAATTGGACGACCGGCACGGTAGGTGAGCTGTCAGGTGTACTGTGGGGCGGTTTCTGGCTGCTCAGCAAGACTTTTGTGCTGCTGTTTCTGCAATTGCAGATCCGCTGGACGTACCCGCGTTTGCGTGTGGACCAGTTGATGTACCTGTGCTGGAAAGTGCTTACGCCTGTAGCTTTAGGCATCGTGCTGCTGGCAGGTATCTGGCGGTTGCTGATGGTGTAAGTTTGGGAGTTGGAGAGTTTAAGAGTTTAAAGTATTTGGTAACTGAGTTACTGCTAGGGAAGGGTAGAGGTTGGTTTCGGCTTCAACCCGTACTTTTAAAATATGGAAAAATCGTCCGTTCAACATAAAACTGGTTTCTGGGAGGTGGTGAAGTCGCTTCTGAGCGGCTTGCAGCTGACCTGGCGGCATTTCCGGAATGCGGATAAGCGACGCGCGCCTGTGCCGGTCATGGACGAGAGCTACTTTAAGCAACCCGAGGGACTGGTAACGCTTACCTACCCCTACGAGGCTATACCTGTTCCGGAGAACGGACGCTATAGGCTGCACAACGAGATCGACGATTGCATTGTGTGCGATCTTTGTGCCAAAATCTGTCCGGTAAACTGCATCACCATTGAGTCAGTGAAAGCGACGGAGGAGATCGGGATGACGTCGGATGGCACCAAAAAACGCCTTTACGCGCCTGTGTTCGATATCGACATGGCCAAGTGCTGTTACTGCGGCCTCTGCACCACTGTCTGTCCAACCGACTGCCTGACCATGACGCCCGTGTATGATTTCGCTGAAGTGGACATCAAAAACATGATCTACCACTTCACAGACCTGACGCCGGAGCAGGCAGAGGAGAAAAAGCAGCTGTTGGCCAAACAGCAGGAAGAAATGGCCGCTGCCAAATCCGCTGCCCTGGCAGCCCGGAAACAGCAGTAAATAAATTGCTACATTGTTAAAAATTGGTGGCTACTAAATAGGTCTCAGGTTGACAGTCAATGTTTGACCGAATTAGCTTTAATTAATAAGCGAGAATTCAGGAAATGCTTTTTTATATCTTCGCAGCGGTAGCCGTACTTTCGGGAGCCTACATGGTGCTGACGCGGAACCTGCTGTACGCCGGTTTTTCTCTGCTGCTCACCTTGTTAAGTATAGCCGCCATTTACGTACTGCTCTTCGCCGATTTTGTAGCCGTCACACAACTGATGGTCTACGTAGGCGGTGTACTCGTGCTGATCCTGTTCGGTATCATGCTCAGCAGCCGGGTGCACGATAAGTCGGTGATGTCAGAAAATACGAATGTAGGGTGGGGCATCAGCATATCGCTGCTCACGCTGATTGGGTTGAGTTATACCATCTGGCAGGCAGGTTTCAGCTCGCTTCCATGGATACAGCAGGCTGATACTAATGTACTGGGCGGTCAGAAGAGCACCGTGCACCTGATAGGCATAAAACTGATGACTGACTTTGTGCTGCCTTTCGAAATAGCCTCTCTGTTACTGCTTATTGCACTAATGGGAGCCGCTTACATCGCCACTGACAAAGAGAAGGTATAATGTTTACTCAGATTCCTTTAGAACATATTCTGCTGCTGAGCGCTGCCCTGTTCACGATCGGTATTCTGGCTGTTATTACCAAGCGCCATGCCGTGGTGGTGCTGATGGGTATAGAGTTGATCTTTAACGCCGCCAGCCTCAATCTCGTCGCCTTCAGCCGCCACGATCCCACACTGCTACAAGGGCAAATGTTTTCCCTTTTCGTTATCCTGGTGGCCGCTGCTGAGGCCGCTGTGGCACTAGCTATCGTGCTCAGGGTATACCAGCATTTCAAAACGGCTAATCTGAATCAGATTACATCAAAAGAAGTGTAGCTCTGGTATTTTGCTCGGATAGTGGCCTGCCTTTGGTATAAACCTGAAAACTCCCGCGCTACCATTCCCACCTTGTTCAGATCAGGATAACTTGTCATTAAGTTTATCCATTTCGGTGTAAAATATCATCGTTTGCGATGGTCAGATAAAAGCGATAATTCGGTGTTTAAACATAAAAAATAGGGACTAATAAAAACGCATCTGTTTTGAACTTATGTGATTGTCAGAAAGTTAGAGTTTAAATTTATTTATAAAGGAGTTTTACTATAGGGATTTACAACTTTACTTTTAGCCATTACATGAAAACAATTATTGCCCGAGCCGTGAAGTCTGCGGTGATGGGAGTGCTGTGGATCACAGTTAGTTTTGCCATACCTGTTTATGGACAGGCAGTAGAGATGGGTCGGTTTGTTACTACCTATACTCAGGATTTTAATTCTTTACCCACTACTACCAGTTCTTCTGTAGTCACGGCTCAACTTGGTGAGGATGCGTTTATACCAGATGGTTGGACTGTCTATAGGATAAATTCCAAAAGTGAGATTGTGACTAATAATACTATTTTGGTTAATAATGGTTCTTCAAACACTGGCGGGCTTTATAGTTACGGTAATACTGGTACAACTGAAAGAGCACTTGGAGCATTGACTGCATCAGGAATCGAAATAACATATAATCTCTTACTGCAAAATACATCAGGCAGAGCTATCACAGCGCTAGACATTGCCTTCGCTGCCGAACAGTGGCGAGTCGGTAGCATAAATACAGATTTGCAGCGTCTGTTGTTCACTTATGCTATTGCTGAGTACCCGTCCTCCTTCAATCGGACAGGAAAACTCGGTTCACCAGGCTGGACCACAGTTCCATCCCTTCAATTTACTAGCCCGGTTGTCGGTGGAAAAGCGAGGCCTCTTGACGGGAACCTACCCGAAAACCGAAAAGAATTCTCATATACCTTGCCTGAAGCTATACCTGATGGATACTATGTCATGCTGCGATGGTACGACCCAGACGAATTGGAGCAGGACCATGGACTGGCGATTGACGACGTGAAAGTTAACTGGAATTTTGAAGCTGATTACATCCCGCTACCAGTCGAGCTTACCAAATTCACAGCCCGCACAATTGGCAAAGCAATTGAATTGAACTGGACAACAGCTTCCGAGAAGGACAGTCGCCACTTTGAAGTAGAGCGAAGTTCTGATGCGAAAACCTTTACAACTATTGGTATTGTAAATGCGCAAGGCACTACGAGCCTGACCACACACTATACCTTTACCGATCGGGAGCCACTGCTAGGCACATCCTATTATCGTCTAAAGCAAGTGGACGAAGACCTATCCTATACCTATTACCAAGTCGTGGCTGTCTCGAACCAGCAGGCTAGGTCTGCATCTGTATATCCGACGCTCGCGCAACAGGAGCTCATGGTAGAACTCCCGCTCGCACATTTAACTTACGATGCAGTGGTGTATGACAAGATGGGGCGTATGGTAATGCGTCAAAGTTTGAAAGGCTACGCTCATGTACTAGATGTCAGTCGCTTAGGGCATGGCAACTATACCTTAGTCCTTTCAAACGAAACAGGGGAGCGGCAGACTTTACGATTCCTGAAGAGGTAGTTATACCTGAGAAAGAATTGCTATATCTAAAGAAATGGCTATACCTGCCACAGGTATAAAAGCAGAAGGGCCAGTTATTTCTAACTGGCCCTTCTGCTCTGTATAAGCTGCTGTTTTTAAACGGAGAAGCTGTCGCCGCAACCGCAGGTACGGGAGGCGTTCGGGTTGTTGAAGTAGAAGCCCTTGCCGTTCAAGCCGTCCGAAAAATCAAGCTCGGTGCCGGCCAGGTATAGGAAGCTCTTCATGTCTACCACCACCTTAATGCCTTTGTCCTCAAACTCCTGGTCCATCGGCTTCACCTCGTCGTCGAAGTCGAGGTTGTAGGAAAGCCCGGAACAACCGCCTCCGGCTACAGATGCGCGCAGGCGAAACGTATCGTCGAGCTGAGCATCCTGCTTCAGCCTCAATACTTTCTCTTTTGCTTTATCTGATACTGTTATCATAACAATTCTTTCTTTAAGATACCGGATTCAGCACCACACTGAAAACAGTAATTGTGTTCATGTCCCGACCAAAGTATAATTTGTCGAGGGCCTCGTACATATTACGAGCCCGGAAGTAGGACGTGTTCAACTCCTTTTCTCCGCGGGCCATCCACTGCACGGTGTAGGGGCTCTCTTTCTCTTTGTAACTCTGCACGTAGTCCCACATTTTACGGAGCGTGTCCACTCTGTCATACCCTACTTCTGTGTGGAAGAGGAAAGACTGGTGGTGGCGCGGATTCACCGTAATCAGGTCTAGGCGCACTTTGTTATCCAGTTTTCTGAATTCGAAAAGCAGACTGTCACCGCTTAAGCCTAAGTGGTTTTCAATCTGCTTCTGAATACGTGCACTTTCTACATGCACCTCGGTCGTTGACTCCATGCGTGAGTCCAGGTCTTAGTGGTGAGACTTCGGCATTTCCAGCGCTGGAAGACCGTTCTTTACTCTGTAGTCGTTGATGGCAGACTTGATCGCGTCTTCCGCCAGTACAGAGCAGTGGATCTTCACAGGCGGCAACGCCAGTTCTTCCACAATGTCCATGTTGTCGATGGAAAGGGCTTCGTCAACAGACTTGCCTTTTAGCCACTCGGTAGCCAATGAAGAGGAAGCGATAGCAGAACCACAACCGAAAGTCTTGAACTTTGCGTCGGTGATGATCTGGTTTTCGTCTACTTCGATCTGAAGGCGCATTACGTCACCGCACTCAGGTGCACCTACCAGGCCAGTACCCACGTTGTTCTTCGCCTTGTCAAGCGTTCCAACGTTGCGTGGGTTGTTATAATGGTCGATTACTTTATCTGAATAAGCCATAGCTTTGTTTAATTACTAGTTAGTTAATGATGAATGATTAATATATGCTGAGCAATTATTCATTACTCATTTTACATTATTAATTAAATCTTAGTGGTCTGCCCACTCAATTGAGTTCAGGTCGATGCCTTCTTTGAACATCTCCCACAGTGGCGACATTTCGCGCAGTTTGGCAACAGCCTCTTTCACATGGTCAATGGCGAAGTCAATTTCCTCATCTGTGGTGAAACGGCTCAAACCGAAACGCAGCGAAGAGTGTGCCAGGTCGTCACTTAATCCTAACGCTTTTAACACGTAAGAAGGTTCTAATGAGGCGGATGTACAGGCAGAACCAGAAGAAACGGCAATGTCTTTCACACCCATCATCAAACCTTCGCCCTCTACATACTTGAAGGAAATGTTGGTCACGTGCGGCAGACGGTGCTCGCGCGAACCGTTTACATATGACTCTTCGATTGTCAAAAGCTCTTTCTCGAGTCTGTCGCGCATGGCTGAAAGACGGGCTGTGTCTTTTTCCATATCCTGCTTGGCAATTTCGCAAGCCTTGCCCAGGCCTACGATGCCTGGCACGTTCAGCGTACCGGAACGCATGCCGCGCTCGTGTCCACCACCGTCCATCTGGGCAGTCACTTTCACACGCGGGTTCTTGCGGCGCACATACAGCGCACCTACGCCTTTCGGACCGTACATCTTGTGGCCAGAGAAAGCCATCAGGTCGATGCCGTCAGCCTCTACGTCCACAGGAATTTTGCCTACCGCCTGCGTCGCGTCTGTAAAGAACAGCACACCGCGCTTCTTAGCGATTTTAGAGATCTCACGGATTGGCTGAATCACACCCACTTCGTTGTTGCCATACATGATCGAGATCAGAATGGTCTTGTCCGTAATGGCTTCTTCCAGTTGCTGCAGGTCAATCAGGCCTTCTTCGTTCACAGGCAGGTAGGTTACCTTGCCACCGATTTTCTCGATGTGCTTGCAGGTATCCAGCACCGCTTTGTGCTCGGTGGTAGCCGTGATGATGTGGTTCCCCTTCGAAGCGTACATCTCAAACACCCCTTTGATGGCGAGGTTGTCAGACTCCGTGGCGCCTGATGTGAAGATGATTTCCTTTGGTGAACAGTTGATCAGGGATGCGATTTGCTCGCGGGCATAGTCAACAGCCTCTTCGGCATGCCAGCCGAACGCGTGGTTACGGGAAGCGGCGTTACCAAACTTGCCAGTGAAGTATGGCATCATGGCCTCCAACACGCGCGGGTCAAGTGGTGTAGTGGCGTTGTTGTCTAAGTATATCGGAAATGTTAGCATATCACTATATTTTATCTCTTTTTGTCCTGTCTGATTAACAGTTGTGAGAAATTATTAGTTTTGAATCCCTGCAAAATTAACAAAAAAAGCTTACTTAGACTAATTACAAATTGAAAATGGTAAACGTAGAACATATAGGTATAGCAGTTAAAAATTTCAGCGAGGCAAATGCCCTGTATTTTAAACTGCTGGGCGTGGAGCCCTATAAAACAGAGTTTGTGGAGTCAGAGGCAGTAAACACCTCTTTCTTCAAGGTAGGCGGCACTAAAATAGAGCTTTTGGAGGGCACAACGCCCGACAGCGCCATCAGTAAATTCATTGAAAAGCGCGGCGAAGGTATACACCACATTGCCTTCGAGGTGGAGGATATACTGGTTGAAATGGAAAGACTAAGAAGCGAAGGCTTCACATTACTGAACGAATCGCCCAAAAAAGGCGCCGACAACAAGCTGGTGTGCTTCGTACACCCCAAAAGCGCCAATGGCGTGCTGATAGAACTGACGCAGGAGATTAAGTAAATTGTTGATTGTTAATTGCTGATTGTTTTTCTCAACAAGGTGAACAATCGTAATGAGAATCAACAATTAACAACCAACAATTAACAATTAAACTATGAATCACTTACTCAAAGCAATACAGGCAGCAGAGGACGAATTGCTGGTCGGCAACGTCATTTTATACCCGACCGATACGGTATGGGGTATTGGCTGCGATGCCGAAAATGCCCAGGCTGTCAAGAAGATTTTCAAGATCAAGGAGCGGGAGGAGTCCAAGTCGATGATTGTGCTGGTAAGCGACGTGGAAATGCTGCGCCGTTATGTGCGCGATGTGCCGGAGGACTTTGAAAAACTGGTTGAGTCACAGGAACGGCCAACCACCTTTGTGCTGTCGGGTGCGCAGAACCTACCCCAGGAGCTGATCGCCGAGGACGGCAGCATCGGCATGCGTGTCACCAAAGACGAGTTTTGCCACCGGTTGATGCAGCAGATCGGCCGCCCGCTGGTGTCTACCTCGGCCAATGTGAGCGGTGAGGTCGCTCCGAAAGCTTTCCCCGAAGTCTCTGACACGATCAAAGAGCGGGTAGACTACATCGTACAGTGGCGGCAGGACGAGGATGTGGAGTCGCGGCCATCGCGAATTATCAAGATTGATGAAAAGGGGAAACAGACCGTGATTCGGGAGTAGGGCATAGGTATAGCTTTAGTCTCAGGTATACCCATGCTGGATATGTTAGACTTCTGTTTGACTACAACTTACTTAAAATCAGTTTTTGATGAAAAAGGTGCTTGTCCCGACTCTAGTACTGCTGATGTTGAGCTGTAGTGGTAGGACGAGTGAACAAGTGTTGAAGAGAGCAGAAACTGAAAATTCAGCATTAGCTAACTCTGGAGAAGTTGCCTTAGAAAAGGATTCGACCTCACTTTATACCTTGGAGCCGGCCACGGAAGAGGACTTTCGCAATTGGGCTAACCATACGTTTGGTTTTGCGATGAACAGAGGTGACGCCCGCAAAGTTGATGGTGTCATCACCCTTAAGATCAGTGGGGAGTGGAAGCCCATAGCAGCACTAAAGGATACACTATCGGATAAAGATGACACAGCGTATGCAGCGTACAAGTATCTGGGCCAAAATAAGGAGCTGAACAAATATTTGGTTGCGGGACACTTCTACGAGCACTATGAAACTTATCTTGTAGACATGACAACAGGCGAGATAGCCGCAACATCATGGACTGAACCTGCCGTGTCGCCTGACTTGAGCTTCCTGGCTAATCTGTCAACAGCAACCATTATGGACAACGCTCCAAATGGAATTCAGGTATGGAAGGTGACTGAGAAAGGTGGGAGAGCAGCAATTGAAAAATACTTCGAGATAAATCAACAGGATTGGGAAGCTTTTGAAATGGTATGGGAATCACCTCGATCCATTATTATCAAAATGCTGCCAATGGAGCAGTTCGAAATGCTGTCAGGAGTACCCAAAAAGGACGAGTTCTCCTATTTACGACTGCGAATAAAGTAGTATTTGCATACAGGTCACAGTCTTTATATTCTGCCACGATTCGAACAGCTTCTGTACTAAACTTTTATGGACTGTTGTTATTTTTTAAACAAGCTCTGAATTTATCTCTTTATTTTTGCGCCTCGGGCCTGCGGTTCTGCATTCCCCGAGGTTTTGATTTTTTTGAATGGATACGATAAAATTACCAGAGCACCCCATATTCGATACGGTGGCCGCTGCGGCTGCGGAAGTAGGCGTAGACGCTTACGTGATTGGGGGCTTTGTGCGTGATCTGGCCCTGAAAAGGCCTTCCAAAGATATTGACGTGGTATGTGTGGGTAACGGCATCGAGTTGGCCGAGCGCGTGTCGCATAAGCTGCCGCACAAGCCCAAGGTGTCGGTTTTTAAGAATTTTGGGACGGCCATGCTGCGCTCCGGAGAGTGGGAGGTGGAATTTGTAGGCGCCCGCAAAGAATCTTATGTGGAGCACTCCCGCAAACCCGAAGTGGAGACCGGCACGCTGGAGGATGACCTGAAACGCCGCGACTTCACGATCAACGCGCTGGGTATAAGCCTGAACGAGAGCTCCTACGGGCAGCTGATTGACCGCTTCGATGGCCTGAAGGACATGAAGCGCAAGATCATCCGCACGCCGCTGGAGCCGGGCATTACCTTCTCCGACGACCCGCTGCGCATGATGCGCGCCATCCGCTTTGCCTCCCAGCTCAACTTCGACATCGCTCCCGAAACCTTCGACGCCATCATCGACAACAAGGAGCGCATCAAGATCGTGTCGCAGGAGCGGATTACCGACGAGCTGAACAAGATTGTGCTTTCGCCTAAGCCATCATATGGCTTTAAACTGCTGTTTGCATCCGGCTTGCTGCAGCTGATTTTCCCGAAAATGGCGGAACTGCAGGGGGTGGAGACGGTGAAAGGCAACACACACAAGGACAACTTCTACCATACCCTGCAGGTGCTCGACAATGTGGCGGAAGTGTCAGATGACCTGTGGCTGCGCTGGTCGGCCATTTTGCACGACATCGCCAAGCCCGACACTAAGCGCTACCACGAAAAAGTGGGCTGGACCTTTCATGGTCATGAAGAGCGTGGCGCCCGCATGGTGCCCAAGCTGTTCAAGGACCTGAAGCTACCGCTGAATGAGCACATGAAGTTTGTGCAGAAGCTGGTGCGCCTGCACCTGCGACCCATCGCGCTGGTAAAAGACACCGTGACCGACTCGGCCATCCGCAGACTCCTGTTTGAGGCAGGCGACGACATTGAGGCGCTGATGAAACTGTGCCGCGCCGACATCACTTCCAAAAATGACAGCAAGGTGAAGCGCTACCTGCAGAACTTCGACAAGGTGGAGAAACGACTGGTAGAGGTAGAGGAGAGCGACAAACTGCGCAATTTCCAGCCCGTTATCACGGGTGAGATCATTATGGAGACTTTCGATCTGAAACCTTCTAAAACGGTAGGAGAACTGAAAGAGGCTCTGACGGAGGCGATCCTGGAGGGGACCGTTAAAAACGAGTTTGGCGAAGCCTTCGCTTTCCTCCTGAAGAAGGGGAAAGAACTGGGACTTCGCCAGGTAAACTCACCAAACAGCTAATTAAACTATCACTCAGGTATAGAACCTGCAATAGGGTATAAAGTTTTATTTTGTACTAAGAGGCGGGTATAAGAAAAAAGGTATAGAAAAGGGATAAGCCAACCGGCCTATCCCTTTTTTTGTAAACATACTACATACGCGACACCTTGCTGGCGCCAGATACGTCTGTCACAACATTGCTTGGGTTACCCTTGTAGCGCACCTTGCTGGCACCTGCGGCATCGGCGCGCAAGGTGTTGGTTGCGTTCACGTCGGCAGAACAAGCACCAACGGCTTCTATCTCCACCGTATTGGCAACCAGTCTGGTAGCGTCCAGCTTACTGGCACCTGCAATGTCCATGTCCACGTTATCGGCGCGGCCTGTGAAAGTGCTCTTAGACGCTCCCGCGATGTCAGCTTTCAAACGGCTCACATTTACATCCACGAAAGCCTGCGTAGCACCTGTCAAGCCGAGGCTCAGGTCAGAGGTCTTGATGTGCCCGATATCCGCTTTGATGGCACCGTTCAGGTCGAGGCTGCGTAGTTCAGGCACAGTGATTTGAATCAGCACTAGCTTCTGCTTTTCAAAAAGCTTGATGGTGCGGTCTTCGTGCTCCACCACTAGCTCGCCCCCGTCTTTCCTAATTTCGAGCTTTTTCAGGTCGTCGGCGTCGCCACTGGCTGTTACGCTATAGTTACTGCCTTGCGTGATCTGCACATGGTAGGCACCGTTTACCGTGATGGCATCGAAATCGCTGAAGTCGTAGGTCTGTTTGTTCGAGCTATACTCTGCTTCGTTCATCAGCACGCTTCCGCCAGCACCCATCGTGGCAGCGGCATTGTAAGTGAAATCGCTGTCAGCTACATCGAGTGTGTCGGTGGCGCAAGTGATGCAGCTCAACAAGTTGCCCTTCACCTGCCAGAGGTTGCGCAGGGTTTTCTCGCGGCTATACTCTTCCTCGAAAGCACTGCTTGGCACCATGCGCAGGAAGTTGTTGGTCAGACGCAGTTGCTTGTCCTGTGGTATCAGCAAGGTTACGTCCATACGCTGGCTACGGTAAGCTGCCCCGGATGCAAACTCAAAGCTGTCGTCGAAACGCAGCGTAGAATCGGTCTGCACCACGCGGTAGGTCACCATGCGGGCATTTTGCTTTGCTTCGGCTTCGGTTTTGCCTTTGGCCTGCAGACGTTGCTGCACTTCCAGGTTAGAGCCAGTGTGGCCCTGCACATCAAAATAGATGCGGTTTTCATAAGAAGAGTTCGTGTTATACCCGTCCAGCGTGATGGTAGGGTATGGCCCTACCGGGAAAGACTGTGTCGTTACCACTTCGCCGGAGCGACGGAAGTTCTCAGCGTGCGCCGCAATAAAGGCGATCATGGTGAACAAGCTGATCAGCCAGATGCCGAACAGTGACCAGCCTACCAATGGGCGCATGAAGAAGCGTTTCGCCAGCAGGCCAATGGCCAGCAGGATCAGGAACAGGATGGGAATAAGGCCTACAAAAAAACCTGCCACCAGTCCGAGCCGGGGAAAGCCCTCCAGAAGCACGGAGGCCGGAAAATCACCCATCATGAACGCAGAATCGCCATCTACTACACCAAGCGTCACGAACAGCGAAGTGAAGAGCGCCACGGTCAGGCCAAGTGAGATAACCAGCAGGGTTATACCTGCAGCCACTCTGATCAGCGTGATCAAGACGCCCAGTACGGGTCCCAGACCACGACCGAGCCAGTTGATCACCTGCGAGATGATGCGAAAAGGCAGCAGCAATACTTTAGCGGCAGTGCTTTCCTCTCCGTTCTGGTCTTTCATGTTCAGGTTTTCCTTGAGCGTGTGCTCAATACTGGCCAGCGTAACGGGGTTTCCCTGCATTTGCATACGTTCGGTCAGGCTGGCCGCCTCCGGGACCGCTACCCAGAGGATGATGTAGGCCAGTATACCGAAGCCGCCTGCAAAGATCAGGGCCAGGAACAGGATGCGGATAACGGCCACATCCACACCGAAATACTTGGCGATGCCGCTTGCCACGCCCGCCAGTTTCTTGTCGTCGGGGTCGCGGAACAGCTTTTTCACCGTGATTTCAGGCAGTGAGTAGTTCACAGGCAGCGCAATCCAGAGGATGATGTAGAGGATCAGGCCGAAAGAACCTGAGATACCCTTCGTGATCGGAGTGCCTATTACCAGGAACACGAAGATCAAGCGGATCCACACCGGGTCTGCGTTCAGGTAGTTGGCTATGCCCGCTGCCACACCGCTCACTACTTTGCGGCTCACGTCGCGGTACAGGCGTCTTGGTCTGAATGCTGCGGCGGCTGCGGCGGCACCTCCGGCCCCTGCAAACTCGGGCTCAGGAGCTCCTGTGCTGTACGCTTGTCTGGCGTGCGGTATCTCCTGTTCCATCGGCTCGAGGATCTCGAAGTCGGTTACCTCACCCATCTGTGCAGTCAGGGCCTGCACGTCTTCCAGCGTGATGACCTGTTTGCCTGGAGAAAGGCGCGTTGAAAAGATCTCCGCGATACGTGCCTCAATATCGGCTACAATCTCCTCGTGCCCTTCGTAGCTCGAAAAGTAGTTGCGGATAGAAGCGAGATAGCGGCTCAGTTGCTCATACCCATCCTCCTCGATGTGGAAGATGATGCCTTGCAGGTTGATATTTATGTTCTTTTTCATGATTGCTGCGCTTTCTTGTTTTGCATGATGAATTCGGTGGAAGCTACCAGTTCGCCCCAAGTGTCCCGGAGCTGGTCCAGAAATGTGCGACCGGTCTCGGTCAGTGTGTAGTATTTGCGGGGTGGCCCGGAGGTAGATTCGACCCAACTGTAGTCGAGAAGCCCCGCATTCTTGAGGCGAGTAAGGAGAGGATAAAGGGTTCCCTCCACTACTATCATCTTGGCAGCTGTCAGCTCCTCCAACATATCGGACGCATATACCTCACCACGAGCGATAATCTCCAGGATGCAGAATTCCAGAATTCCCTTCCGCATCTGCACTTGTGTGTTTTCTACTTTCATGATGATTCCGTTTAATGTTGAAGCAAAGATATTAAAAGGTACTATGTAACGCAAGGTACTGTGTAAAAATAATTACGAAACTTTTTTCAAAGGGTTTAAGTGGCAGCAAATTGTGGATAAAAATGATTATTTTTGGATGCGAAAAAATGTCTCAAAAAGTCAACTAATTCAGTTTCTGAAGTGTTAGGAGGCAAATTGACATACCTGGAGAGCGGTAAATTTTTTTTACAACCGAGCGAATAAATTCTTTTTAAGACCACTGAAGTGACAGTATACCTGTGCCTATGAACAGATTTACCCTTTCTATATTTATTGTCGTGCTGTGTTTTGTGAGTGGGGCCGTGCACGCGCAGGTGTCCACGCCGAAGTACAGCAACGAGTTTTTGAACATTGGTGTGGGAGCCCGGGCGCTCGGCATGGGCAATGTGCAGGTTGCAATAGCCGACGATGCCACGGCTGGCTTTTGGAACCCGGCTGGACTTGTGCAGCTCCCAAACAGGTATAACATCGCCCTGATGCACTCGGAGCTGTTTGCAGGCATCGCCAAAAACGACTTTGGTAGCTTTGCTATGCCCATCGACTCCAGCAGTGCGCTGGCTGTTTCGGTCATCCGCCTTGGCGTGGACGACATCGTGGACACCCGCCGCCTGCAGAACGAGTACGGCTACATCCAGTACGACAGCATCCGCTTTTTCTCCGTGGCTGACTATGCCATGCTCCTTTCCTATGCCCGCAAGAGTAATTTGATACAAGGTCTAACATTGGGTGTGAATGCGAAGATCATTTACCGCAATGTAGGGGAGTTTGCCAACGCATGGGGCTTCGGGTTCGATGCGGGTGCTCAATTGAGGCGCAGTACCTGGCAGTTTGGCGTAATGGCCAAGGACGTAACGACTACCTTTACCGCCTGGACCCATAACGTAGAGGCGCTGGAGGCCACCTATCAGCAAACCGGCAACGACCTGCCCGAAAGCACAGCCGAACTCACGCTTCCTCGTCTGGTACTGGGAGCCGCCAAGAACTTCACTTTCTCTGATAAGATAACAGGTATACTGGCCACTGATGTTGACTTCACTTTCGATGGTCGACGCAACGTGCTCCTCAAGTCAGACTTTGCCTCCGTGGACCCGCATGTGGGGATGGAGCTTGCCTATGCCCAAACCGTGTTTGTGCGCGGCGGCCTGAACAACTACCAGCAATTCCGGAATTTTGACGGAGGCATGTCCTCCAAGGTACAGCCAAACTTTGGGGTGGGATTTGAGAACAATGGATTGAACATTGATTTGGCCATGTCGCGCATCAATGGCCGCGACGGCAACACGGCCAACGCGGCCGGGCTTTACTCCATTATCATTTCGCTAGGTTATTCTTTCAATTAAAGACATACGGTTTCAAGTTTTACAGCCGATGAAAATAAACAGACTCTTCCTTCAGTTTTTACTCGTTAGCGTGTTGGCCTTCGGTCTGCAGGCGACGGTACAAGCCCAGTCGCCTACGCCCTACGGCAACGAGTGGATTGACTACAACAAAACCTACTACAAGCTTAAAGTAGTGAACACGGGTTTACACCGCCTTAGTCATGGATTTCTGGACAGCTTGGGCCTGGCAGGTACCAATCCGCAGCATTTCCAGCTTTTCAGAAGAGGAAAGGAAGTCGCCATCCACGTAGCCGGCGAAGCTGACGGTAGATTAGATAGAGAAGACTTCATCGAGTTCTACGGTGAGCGCAACGACGGTAGACTAGATCAGGATTTATATAAGAACCCCGCACACCAACCGCATCAATTGTATAGTCTCTATACCGATACCGCAGCTTATTTCTTGACGGTAAACCCTGCTGGTGGTAAGCGTATGCAGCAGGTGAATCCTTCGCCGGCTGGGAAGACGCCGGAGCCGTATGTGCTAAGGAAGGTGACGCAGTATTTTGCGGATCGATATTATGATGGTCAAATTTATGGGAATACAAAATCACAGCTATCTTGGATGGACACTGGAGAAGGGTATACAGCAACAGGTAGCGCAGGCACAAAGAATTATAATATAGCTTCTATTACTAACTTAGCTACAACAGGTCCCAAGCCAATAGTACATTTTAATTTAATCGGTGTTAATGGAGAGTCTCAAACGGGAATAATTAGGGTAGTCCCATCAGCAGGAGGGGCAAGACAGGTATCTTCCTTTTTGTTTGGTGCCTATGGTTACCAACATGTGGGCGGTCAAATCGAATTTTCTGATGTTTTGGCTGATGGAAAAGTCACTTTCCAAGTTGTTCCAAATTCAGTACAAAAGAGCAATGTAAGTATATCAAACATGCGGGTAACTTTCCCGCAATTGCCAACCCTTTCTAATAACTCAGTAATATTTTTTACAGACTCTACACGTACTGTAAACCCTTATTATGATATAAGTCATGCTCCGGCAAGTTCGTTTGCATACGATGTGTCAGATCCATACAATCCTATCCGGATTGACGGTAATGTAGGAGCTAATGGCAAAGGGTTTGTGATTCCGACAAATTCGGGAAATTCTCATAAAGTGCTAGTTGCAAATACGGTTAAAGCATTTAAGCCTTCTGGAATTTCAGAGTTAGTACGCTTTCGTCAAATTAATCCTGCAGTTCATAACTACATAATTGTTACTAATAGGCACCTTATGAAAGTCGTAGCAGGCGCTACAAAGCCTGCCCCGCTTGAGTATGCATCATATCGGGCTTCTGTAGCAGGAGGTGGTTATGATACTTTGATGGTATACATGGATCAACTTGTGAATCAGTTTCATTATGGTGAATTCTCATCTAATGCTATTCGGAAGTTTATGTCCTATATGCTTACAGCTAATCGTCCAAAGCATCTGTTTATTATAGGCAAGGGTATGAAATATGCTCATGGAGATTATAGAACAATAGTAGCAGGCACTTGGAGTTTGTACCATGTAGATAAGAGGCACCCAAAGGTATATGAAATGGATCTAGTTCCTACTGGTATGTTACCGGCCTCTGATGTTTTCTTTACGGCTGATTTCAGAAACAACCGATTTGAACCCCGAGTACCAACAGGACGTTTGCCTGCAACTTCAGCTGAAAATATTATTGCGTATCTGAATAAGGTTAAGGAACATGAAGCATTGCCTGAAGGCCTAGCATGGCGCAAGAATATTTTACAATTAGGAGGTGGGTCTGGTACTACTCAGATAAACAAATTTAAACGTTGGCTTAATGAGCATAAAGTAGTTGCAGAAGGCCCTTCTTTCGGGGGGAATGTATTGGAGAAATATAGGTTCGATTCAAGTCAGCCCACAGCTTATGTAAATGTCTCCGAAGAAGTAAATGCTGGTACTTCTTTGATCACTTTTTATGGGCATAGTTCTGCCGATGTCTCTGATATTGAAATCGGATTTGCGTCTGCAAATTTGAATGGTTATAGAAATAAGGGGAAATATCCAGCCATTTTAATGAATGGTTGTTATAGTGGTGATTCGTTTTTCTATAATAGGGTTTCGTTTGGTGAGGATTGGCTGATAACACCAGATAGGGGAGCAATTTCATTTATGGCGCAATCTTATATAGGTGGTGATGATCCTTTAAACAAATTTTCAAAAGAATTTTATAATCTGGCTTTTAGTGAAAATGAGTTTTATGGAAGCACCATAGGTGACATACATAAAGAAACAATCAGGAGATACAGTAATAGCATATCAACTTTCAGTTCTGAGGAACAGGTTTCTACAATGACTCAGATGGTATTACAAGGAGATCCAGCAGTGAGGCTTTATGCACCAAGTAAGCCTGATTACGCTTTTTACAATAATAGCTATTCTCTAGAGGGACCCACAGGCGAATCTGCTACTGCTGTGTCTAAAAATTTTGTTCTCCGTGTAAATGCGATTAACCTCGGTAAAGCAATTAATGATTCCTTAACTATAAGTGTGAAGAGAATTTCGCCAAGTGGAAAGGAATCAGCGCTTATTTCGCAAAAGGTTAAGCCCATTTATTATAGAGGACAAATAGAACTGAATTTTCCAAATACTGATTCGACTGGGGCCGGAATTAATAGATTTGAAATCACTTTAGATGCTGCAAACCAATTCGAAGAATTAAATGAGGGTAATAATAGCCTAACTGTTCGTCATTTTTTGCCAAAATCTGGTATTTCCTTACTGGCACCTATGGAGTTCTCCCTAGTTAACAGTGAGTCCGTAGAACTTTTTGTACAGTCAACACAGCTTAGAGCAGAGCCTAAGGGAGTTTACTTTGAGTTAGACACTACGCTTACTTTCAATTCAACTATTAAAAAAACACACTCTGCCAAATCAGGAGCTATACCTTCTTGGAAAGTAGAGCTGCCAATTCAAAATTCTGATAAAGATAGTATTGTGTTTTACTGGCGAGCAAGATTTGATAGTTTTGATGCGGAAGAGGATACTGTATGGGTGAAAAGTTCATTCAGATATATTAAAGAAAGTACTGGTGGCTGGTCACAAAGTCACAAAGGACAATTTGTAAAATCAGATTTTGATAAAATTGAGTTAGATAAAGAAGGGAGGTCAAGTTTTAGAATCATTTCAAGGAACATCGAAATAAGAGCTGTGGGTGGAGAAATAAGGTTTAAGACTACACCATTTGGTATATACATAGATGGTGTGTCTGAAATTGATAATTCTTGCGGAAATTTCAATGGTTCAAGTGCTCCAAGAATGTATTTCTATATACTGGATAGTAAAACTTTAGAACTTACTACTGTTTCAGGATTCGCGCCGTGTAGGTGGATGAGCAATAATACTTATGAATTTGGAGATTTGAGTAATCCGACAGTTAGAGCAACAATACAGCGATTTATAGAGGCAATACCGGCTGGACAGCATGTAGTTGTGATGGGGATTAATAAGGTACCATTTGATTTGTTTTCAAATGATTTGAAAGCCGCATTCAGAAGCCTTGGATCAGAGTTGATAGATAACATAAAAACTAGTTATCCTTTTGCCATGGTTGGGCAAAAGGGTGGAGCTGTAGGAACTGCTAGAGAAGTTTCTGCAAATCTTGATAGTGAAACACTTCCTGCTTTTCAAGAAATACTACTCGAAACCAAGCTGCAAACTAATGGTACCAAAGGCTCCATTACTTCAACTCTCATCGGGCCTGCACTGAGTTGGGGCAGCCTGCATCATAATGTCGAGCGGTACAAAGCGGGTAACGATAGCTATAAACTGAGCTTGTTTGGAATTGGTGCGGATGGCAACCGTGAGCTACTGAATGATGCGGTATCTACCAAAGCGTTTGACTTAACCCAGGTAAATGCGACACAGTACCCATATTTACAGTTGCAGGCGGAATTGTCTGACACAGAAGACCGAACAGCACCTCAACTGAAACAATGGATGGTATATTACCAAGCGGCACCGGAAGGGGTGATAAGGCCGGATCTAGTGGAAGTGAGTGATAAAATAATAACACAGCAAGCGAATAGAGGTCGGATTGAGATGCCAATGGCGTTTCAAAACGTGACGCCGTATGCTTTCCGTGATTCCATAACGGTGGAAGTGACACTGACTGGTGAGCGGATAGAACCGCGCGTGTCACGATTCAAAATTGAAGCATTGGAAGGGAACAAAACGGCGACATTTAATTACACAATGCCGACAACCGATTTAGATGGTAATTATAGGTTGCTCATGTACGTGAACCCACAGTTTCAGCCGGAGCAGCAGTATCAAAACAATATCTATGAAGTGAACTTTGCTGTTAAATCGAAACTGCACCCTATTATGGATGTGGCTTTCGACGGGGTGCATATTATGGACGGAGAACTGGTGGCACCTAGTCCGCTTATCAGTATTACCATGAAGGATGAAAATAAGCATGTGTTCTTGGAGAATGCTGATGCGATGCATGTGACGCTTGTTGATGAAATGAACAACCAAAAGGATATCACAACAGGTAATAATCCAGGTGAAGTTCAGGTTTTCCCTGCAGATGAAAAGAATGATTTTCGTTTTGAGTATAAACCTAAGCGTTTAGAAAATGGCAGGTACAAACTGGTTGTTCGAGGAAACGATGTAACTGGTAAAGCCTCTGGTCTCTCTGCTTACGAAATCAACTTCGAAGTAGAGAACGAGTCGAAGATTACGAACTTCTACCCGTATCCGAACCCATTCTCTACCAAAACGCAGTTTATCTTCACCTTGACGGGCGGTGTAATTCCGGATCAATTCAAAATCCAGATCATGACCGTGACAGGCAAAATTGTGAAGGAGATTATGCGGGAGGAGATCGGTCCGATCCGTATAGGTAACAACAAAACGGAGTATGCCTGGGACGGCACTGACACGTATGGCGACAAACTGGCCAATGGCGTATACCTGTACCGTGTGGTGATGCCGAAAGATACTGAGGAGATGAAGCACATCTGGAAGAAAGGAGATAAGGGGTTTGTGAATGGTTACGGCAAGATTTACATTCTGCGCTAAGTTGTAGTAATATCCACCGCAACAAAAAAGGAGCACCTGTCAG
>NZ_BMFP01000001.1:930600-1036525 GCF_014638845.1 Pontibacter amylolyticus | reverse complement strand
CTTGCGGCTATACCTTGCGGCTATACCTTGCGGCTATACCTTGCGGCTATACCTTGCGGCGTAGTTCTTTAAAGGTATAGGCATACTCGTTCTTCTCATCTTGTTGATGACTTTCTGCACTTACTTCCTGCCACTCCTCTTTCTGCAGATCCGGGAAAAAAGTATCCCCATCAAAGGCATAGTGCACCTCGGTTAGGTATAGTGTGTCTACATAAGGCAAGGCTTGTTTGTAGATTTCAGCGCCGCCGACAATGCTTACCTGCTCGCTGTCCAGCTCTTTGCCTTTCGCAATCGCCTCTTCCACCGAGTTCATCACGATGCATCCTTCCGCCTTGTAATCCTCCTGACGCGTCACGATAATAGTCGTGCGGCCAGGGAGGGGCTTGCCGATGGATTCGAACGTTTTGCGGCCCATGATCATGGGGTGGCCCATAGTCTTTTGCTTGAAATGGCGCAGGTCGGCGGGCAGGTGCCAGATCAACTGGTTATCCTTCCCGATGACGTTGTTCTCGGCTATGGCTACGACGATGGCAATCATATGGTAATGTGCTGATTATTTAATGTGAACATGTGCTATCAGGTATAGCCTTTGGTCAAAGTGGAAAAGCCAACTGGTTTTTTATACTTAGGCTATACCTTATAGCTTATCTTTAGCTATACCTCAAACTTATACCCCCTCAACAAATCCTGCACCGGCATGCGCTTTTTGCCCTCCATCTGGAGGTCTAAGATAGCGAGGGCGCCATCGGCGGTCTGCACATGCAAATAAGTTTTGTTGTCGGTCAGAAGCTGGCCTGGCGCTACGGTATAAGCAGTGTTCTCGAGCACTTCCGTCTTGAAAATCTTAAACGTCTTCCCATCGAAACGGGCCCAGGCGGCCGGGTAGGGGGATAGGCCGCGTATAAAATCTCGTACCTGACGGGCAGGCTGATTCCAGTTGATCTCACACGTCTCTTTGAAAATCTTTGGCGCATGCTTCGTCTCAGCAGTAATTTGCTGCGGCTGAGGTTGCACTTCGCCACGCTCAATGGCCTGTACCGTGCGCACGGCCAACTCAGCGCCTGTGTGCTTCAGCTTTTCGTATAGGCTGCCGAAATCGTCTTCCTCCAGAATCGGCACACGCTCCTGGAAAATCAGGTCGCCGGTGTCGATCTCGTGCTTGAGGAAAAAGGAGGTGACGCCCGTTTCTTTCTCGCCGTTGATGATGGCCCAGTTGATAGGCGCCGCGCCACGGTACTGCGGCAGCAAGGAGCCGTGTATGTTGAAAGAGCCCAGTTCCGGCATGGCCCACACCACTTCAGGCAGCATCCGGAAGGCCACGATAATCTGCAGATTTGCCTGATAACTGCGCAGTTCTTCCAGAAAAGCCTCTGACTTCAGGTTGGTCGGCTGCAGCACCGGTATACCTTGCGACACGGCGTACTCCTTCACTGGCGATTGCTGTATCTTCTGGCCGCGACCCGCCGGTTTGTCAGGTGCCGTCACCACAGCTACCACCTTATAGTGATGTTCAACGAGTGCTTGCAGGGTAGGCACCGCAAAATCAGGTGTACCCATGAATATGATGCGAAGGTCCTGCATGGTGTTACTCAAAATCAGGGTATAGCAGATAGTTTTTGCGGAGCACTTTGTAGTCCGACAAGTTTGGCTCCCAGCTCGCTCTGATCTCCGTTTCGGTTTTGCCGGCAATCACTTGCTTGCGCAGTTCCGAAGTGCCCGCCAGTTTCTCGAAGAAGTTGTTGAAAAACTTCTCCTTGTTAGACGAGTTGTTGTACATCTCCAACAGGTACTTCAAGGTAAACGGCTGTGCGTGCGATACGTCAGTCAGATCCATCCCGTAGCACTTGACACCTTTGTGCGGCGGGTCAGTGGCGCCTGGGGTACTCACGGGTGTAAACGAGTAGTCTTTCTTCTGATAGAAAGGCGAGCCGATCACCTGAAACGGAGTAGGCGTACCGCGACCCACACTCACATTTGTACCTTCAAAGAAACAGATCGACGGGTATAGTGCGATGGATTGGGCATTCGGCAGGTTCGGCGAAGGGCGGACCGGCAGATCGTAGGCCATCGTGTGGTCGTAATTCTCCATCTTGATCACAGTCAGGTCGCAGCTTCTCTCGCCTTCCAGCCATTTCTCGCCGTTGATCATTTCGGCCAGTTCGCCCACCGTGAGGCCGTGCACGATCGGAATCGGGTGCATACCCACGAAAGACTTGTGCTCCATCTCCAGCACCGGACCGTCTACGTAGTGACCGTTCGGGTTGGGGCGGTCCAGTACGAGCATCTTTTTGCCGTTTTCAGCACAGGCTTCCATGGCGTAGTGCATGGTGCTGATGTAGGTATAGAAGCGGGTGCCTACATCCTGGATGTCAAACACGAGTACGTCGAGGTTCTGCATTTGGGCCTTCGAAGGCTTCTTGTTGCTGCCGTAAAGCGAGATGATCGGCAGGCCCGTTTTAGTGTCTTTCGCGTCCTTGATGTGCGCACCCGCGTCGGCCTCGCCACGAAAACCATGCTCAGGCGCAAAGATGGTGGTCACTTCCACGCCGCGGCTGATCAGCGTGTCCACGAGGTGGGTTTTGCCAATCACAGAGGTCTGGTTCACGACCATCCCCACACGCTTGCCTTCGAGAAGCTTCAGGTAACGGTCTAGTTGCTCGGCTCCCAGGGCCAGTGGTTTCTGGGCAGGAGCTTGGGTGGTTTCTTCGGTAGCTGGAGCGTTTTGCTCGGCGGTAGTGGCAGGTGCCTGTTTCGGGGTACAGCTGTTGAAGCTCAGCAACAGGGCGCTGCAAAGTATAGCAAATGGTTGTGTCATCAGTGTTGGTTTTTCAAGGTCGGGTTTGGAGATTCGCTTACAAAAACGAAACTTTAACAGGTTCTAAGTCAAAATTCATACCTATCTTTAAGGCAGTTTAGACGCAAGCGAGTGAACGTATCCAAATTCATATCTGATAAGATTTCCGAAGTACAGGCTGGTTCTTTCACCACGTCTGTGACAAAAATAGCAATTATAAGCATAGCTGCAGGCATTGCCATTATGATTGTGTCGTTTGCGATTCTGGAAGGCTTCCGTGACGAGATCAGGAACAAGATTTTCAGCTTCGGGGCGCACCTGCAAATCAGCAAGTACGACACCAACAATTCCTTCGAAGGCGCTCCCATCAGCACGGCCACAGGCGTAAACAGCACCGAAGAAATTGCGGGTATTCAGCACATTCAGGGCTTCGCCCGCAAAACGGCCATCATCAAAACTGACGATGAGGTGCTGGGCGTGGTGATGAAGGGTGTGGGCGAAGACTATGACCTGAGCGCCATGCAGGCTAACCTGGATGAGGGTGGGGTGGTGACGTTCTCGGATACGGCCTCTTCCAAAGATGTCATGCTGAGTCGTAAAATTGCGAACAAACTCAGGCTAAAGGTAGGAGATGAGGCAATCTTTTACTTCATCCAGAATCCGCCCCGGGCCCGAAAACTGAAGGTGGTGGGTGTGTTTAACACCGGTCTAGAGGAGTTTGACGAAGTGTTTGTGATCGGTGACCTGCAACTGATCCGCGAGCTCAACAACTGGCCCGATACTTTGGTGGGCGGCGTGGAGATTTTGCTCAAGGACTTCAATCAGATAGACCAGGTGGCCGACCAGGTGTTCGACCAGATGCACTATGACCTGCAGCTCGAGAAAATTACTGACCGCCATGCCCAGCTCTTTGACTGGCTGCAGCTGTTGCGCAAGAACGTGATCATTTTCCTGGTGCTGATCATCTTTGTGGCGACTTTCAACATGGTGTCCACGGTGTTCATCATGATCATCGAGCGCATCAGCATGATTGGTGTGCTCAAAGCCATCGGGGCCACCGATGCCCAGATACGGAAGATCTTCTACTTCCGCGGCCTCAGCCTGACGCTCAAAGGCATGCTGTGGGGCAACGTCATCGGCCTGGGTTTCTGCGCCATCCAATACTACTTCCAGGTCATCCCGCTCGACCCCGAAAACTACTACATGGACACCGTGCCCATCAGCTGGAACTTCGGCATCATCATCGCCCTCAACGTTATTACCTTGGTGATGACCATGCTCGCGATACTTATACCCGCCGCCATGGTCGCGCGCATTAAACCAGTTCGGGCGATTAAGTTTGATTAGGGGATAGTAACAGATTAAATGAATAAAACCTGTATTTTCTGCGGTCTAACTCCCGAGAATAAAAACAGAGAGCATGTCCTACCCAAATGGCTGTTAGAATTAACAGGCAATCCAAAAAGAACAGTTAAAATAGGTTTTGATTGGTCTTCTAGAAAGGAGCTTTCCTTTTCCTTTGATTCACTTGTTTTCCCATCATGTAAAAGTTGTAATGATAAATATTCTCTATTAGAGGAAAAGGCAAAAGTAATAGTCATAAAAATCTTGCAATATGATTATCTAGATACTGAAGATATTACCATATTATTAGATTGGTTTGATAAAGTAAGAACTGGATTATGGATTGGTTATCAATATTTAAGTAAAAATGCTTTAGGAGTCGATCCCAAATTTTATATTGACCAACGAATTCGTACAAAGGACCGACTCATTTTAATTAATGACTTTAATAATGAAAATGTGGGGTTGACCCTAATAGGAGTAAACACACCATTTTTTCATTGGTATCCTACATGCTTTGGGTTAATAATTAACAATAAAATATTTACTAATGCATCAACAGATTTTCTAGTATCTCATAATTTAGGGCTTCCATTTCCAAAAATTGGATACGTTTCGAGTGAACATAGAATGACTGAGTTTGAAATGTTAGGAGGTAGGCATAAGTTAAACAAAAGAATATTTAGATTCAATTTTTTACGGCCATATACTATACTCGGGCAAGCAATTGCTACACCAGATTTCATTGATAGTAATAGTAATCATTACTCAAATGAATATGTTCACAATTATTGGCAGAATGGAGAAAAAGGTCTTGGGAAAATTTTTTGTGAAACCAATGGTAACTTAGAATGGCTTGATGAAGATGACGAAGTTCAAGTAGATTTAAGACCGTTCATAAAAGAAGGTAAACTCAGAGTTGATATTCAAACATTAAAATTGCAGAACTTCGTGTTTGACAATTTTAATGTTTCAGGAGAAAGGTTGATTCCTGAGCAACAAGAGAATTACAAGAATTATAGTAAATTATTAAAAGAGTTCAATAGAAAGACCCTAGCGATTTTACATTTACAATAAGTATCATCTCACGCGGCTATAACTTTTTTCAGTCTGTTCTTACTAAAGATAAAAGTGTAATACAAATAAGGTATTTACATAGCTATTTAAAAAACGGCAGCCCATATCTGAGCTGCCGTTTCCATTTTCAAAAGTCTATACCTACAAGCTATATCTGCTAAACCGCCTTCGGGACCTGCCCGCCGGCAGTGCTGCCTACCATTTCTCTGCGCGGCACCGGCATTTGTATACCTTCCTGCTCAAAAGCGGCCTTGGCCTTTTCGTTCAGGTCCCAGGAAAGAGGCCAGAAGTTTTCCTTGTTCGCCCATACCCGCACGCTCAGCGTGAGCGCGTGCTCGGCAAAATCCGTTACGACAATGGCGGGCTCCGGCTCAGGCAGTACGCGCTCATCGGCCTTTATCAGGCCTTGCAGAATCTGGCGCACTTTGCCGATGTCGTTGTTCACCGATACCACAAACTTCAACTCCACACGGCGGGTCTTTTCGATGGTATAGTTCACAACCACGCTATTGGCAAGCGGACCGTTAGGTATAAATATCGTCTTGTTGTCGGGTGTTTTCAGTACGGTGTTGAAGATGTTGATCATGTCGACTGTGCCGCCCTGCCCCTGTGCTTCGATGTAGTCGCCCACGCGGAAGGGCTTGATGGTGAGGATCAGCACGCCGCCTGCGAAGTTGGCAAGGCTGCCCTGCAAGGCCAGACCAATGGCAAGACCCGCCGATCCGAGGATGGCAATGAACGAAGTCATCTCGACGCCCAACTGTGCAATTACCAGAATGATCAGCAACACGCGCATGGCAACGGCCAGCACACTCTTCAGGAACGGGCGCAGCGATACGTCCACGTCCTTTTTCACCATTAAATTATACACCAGGCGGTTGAGCCAGTTGATGACCCAAAGGCCAACTAAAAGCGTGATAACGGCCACCACCAGGCGCATCCCATACACCATTACAAAGTTGGTGATGGTGGCGCTGTAAGCTTCAAAATTAAAAAGGTTAGACATACCGGTCAGGTTTGTGATAAAAGCAAAACTCTGGCACCTGTGCGAGGGTACCAGAGTTCAAATTTGGTCAATTTCTATAGAAAAGGCAAAACTAGGCCAGATGGCGGCAGTTCAGAATCAGGTTCGGATTTGGGCAAAGTGCTTCATACGCAGCTTGTTCTGACAGTCGGGCCACACCCGGATAATCGCCCTGTTTTTCGTCCATGGAGCACATTACCTGAAAGTGCAGGTGGGGCGGCCAGTCGCCGTTCTCGGGGTATGGACCTACCTCGGCAATCTTGTCGCCTTTCCGGAATTCCTTGCCAACAGACAGCCCCTCCAGGCAAGCCACATTCAGGTGGCCATACAAGGTATAGAAGGTCACGCCCTCCAGCTCGTGCTCCAGAATGATGGTAGGGCCGTAGTCGCCGAAGTTGGCGTTATCGGCGAAGCTGTGCACCCGGCCGTCGAGCGGGGCGAACACGGCCGTGCCTGCAGGTAGCCACACGTCTATACCCAGGTGCAGGTCGCGGCTCTCTTCGGCCACGTCGAAGTGCTGGCTGCGGCGGTAGATGAAGCGGTTTTCCAGGTAGCCGCCCACGCCAATGGTGGCGTGCTGTTCCTGCAGCATCCGGTTCACGACTTCGTTAAAGGCCACGGTATTGCGCAGGTCGGTTTGCTGCAGCAGCTGGTTGGCTGCCGTAAAATCAAGACGACACACATGTTCGCCGTTCAGGTCCGCATCGAGTACGGGCCCGAAGGCATCAGTGTGCCGTCTTAGAATGTCGCTAAGTTTCTTTTCGGTATTCAGCATGTAGTGGTAAGGCGGGGAGTGTGCCGCCACGCAAGTATAAGAAGAATTATGCTACTTCTTCCACATACTTGGAGAGTGTCTTCAGGCTTTTGGTCTTGCCAAAAAGCTCTTCGGACTTCTTGCTGTAAGCCTGCGCAGCTTCCTGCAGCGTGTCGAAGGTGCCGAGGTTGATGCGTTGCTTGTTATGGTGAATGATGGCGCGGTACTTTTGTGCTTCTTTGTGCACACCACGTACACCCAGTTTGTTTTCCGTTTTTGCTGTGTTGCGAACAATCTTGCAAAGCGGAGCCCACTCCAGGTTTTCGAGGCGACAGTCGAGCTTGTTTCCATTCTTGAAATGCACGTAAAGCTTGATGTTGCTTTCTGGCTTTTCAATCAGCTGTTCGCCAATCATTTTGTGCAGGTAAATGGTTTCGTTGCGGTACTTGCCGTTTTTCAGCGGCCAGTTCTTCTGGAAGAAGGCGTAACCGTTAGAGTGAATGCGCAGGTGCTTCAAAAAATCAATTTGCTGCAGGTAAGCATTGTTTTGAATATACTCGTAGGTGCGGTCGTCCACCACTACAGTTTTTTCACAGTTTTTGAGAGTTAGTTTGTAGAGCATTGGTGTTTTCAGTAATTGTATGGTAAAGAACGGAATGCGGGGGTTGGTTAGTACCCGACTACAGCACTTGTATGTACTATGTTACAAATGTGCAGTTTTTTTTTCATCCTGCGTTCTTTCTGTTAATGATTTGGTTATAATACGTGATTCAGGAAATCGGTTTTAAAAATTACCTGAAATTTTCACTGAACAGGCCAGATTGTCGTAACTTTCAGTCTGAAACCATGTTTCCCCTTAATAGACTAGTATAAAAACGATATGAGTAGCCCTTATTTCATGCTGAAGGTCGTGGAAATAACCCGCGAAACCTCAGATGCGATTACGATTCACTTAGAACATCCCGATAAAAAACCGATTCCATTCAAGGCAGGTCAGTTCCTGACACTTATCCTTCCGATAGACGGAAAGAAAGTCCGCCGTTCATACTCACTGTGTTGCGCCCCGAACGAGGGCAGTAGACTGTCAGTAACTGTTAAACGTGTAGAAGGCGGCCTGGTTTCCAATTATTTGCTTGATAATCTGCAAGTTGGGCAGGAAATTGAAGTAATGGAGCCGCTCGGCAATTTCAACCTGGTGCCGGAGGCCGACAAGAGCCGTCAGATCATCCTTTTCGGCGCCGGCAGCGGCATTACGCCGCTGATGTCGATGCTCAGAGCAGCCCTGCGCGAGGAGCCCAACACGAAGGTGACGCTGCTGTATGGCAACCGCGACGAAGACTCCGTTATCTTCAAGCAGCAGCTGCAGGAGCTGCAGGATGCCAACCCGGAGCGTCTGCGGGTGGACTACATTTACAGCCAGCCCAAGCAGGCCTGCGACTACCGCGGCCGCATGAACCAAAGCGTGATCCTGAAAATACTGGAGCGTCGGCAGCTGTCCAAAGCAACGGATGCGCTCTACTACATGTGCGGACCTGAGGGGATGATGGAGGAGGTGCGTAAGGCCCTGAATGTGCTGCACGTGCCTGCTGACCGCATTTTCCGGGAGAGCTTTGTGAGCAACAAACTGGTGGAGCAACAGGAGCAGGAGCACCACGGCGACGTGTCTTCTTCGGACGATGACGGCGAGATCACGACCCAGACCGTGACCATCATTTACGAAGGAGCCGAGTACAGCGTGGTGGTAGAGCCTGACCAGACCATACTGGAAGCAGCGCTTGACCAGGACGTGGACCTGCCATACTCCTGCCAGGCAGGCTTGTGCACTGCCTGCCGCGGCAAGTGCCTGAGCGGGAAAGTGCACCTGGACGAACGCGAAGGGCTCTCCGACGCCGAACTCGACGAAGGCTACGTGCTCAACTGCGTGGGGCATCCATTGACCTCTAATGTGGTTATCGAAATAGGATAGAAATACTTGTTGTGACTTCATTTTAGCTGCATTATATTTTACATATATAGTGCAGCTTTTTTTTGCACTTTCAGAAGAAGTGTCTATATTACCTTTTCTTTACGGAACCATCTATGAGTAAAACAGAAGCTATGATACAAGTACCCGAACGAAAGAAGCGGGTTTACCTGTCCGAAGACTTTAAAATAGATAATTGGGAAACCATACAGCCATATTTTGAAGAACTGAAAAGCCGCGCCATCAACTCGGTGGAGGAGCTGGAGAAGTGGATGAAAGACCGCAGCGAGCTTGAGAGCGTGCTCTCCGAAGACCTGGGCTGGCGCTACATCCGCATGACCTGCGACACCCAAGACGAGGATATCACGAAGGCTTTCCAGTATTTCGTGTCAGAGATAGAACCCCAAATAGCCCCCTACGACCACGAGCTCAACCTGAAGCTGATGCACTCACCCTACGTGAATGGGCTCGACCAGGACAAGTACCGCATCTACCTGCGCGGCGTGGGGCGTGCGCTGGAGATCTTCCGCGAGGAGAACATTCCGCTCAATACCGAGATCAGCACCAAGCAACAACAGTACGCCGCCGTAACAGGGGCTATGACCGTGACGCTGGACGGGGAGGAGATGACCCTGCAGCGCGCCGCCGACCGCCTGAAGCGCAACGAGCGCGAAGTGCGTGAAGAAGCATGGCGTGCCATACAGGAGCGCCGCACACAGGACCGCCAGAAACTCGACGACCTGTTCGACGAGCTCCTGAAGCTCCGCACGCAGGTGGCCCAAAATGCCGACTTCGACAACTACCGCGACTACATGTTCGCCGCCATGGGCCGCTTCGACTATACCCCGCAGGATTGCTTTGATTTCCACCAGTCCATTGAGGAAACCATCGTGCCTGTACTGACAGGTATAGACCGCGAGCGCAAACAAAAATTAGGTATAGCCGATCTGCGCCCCTGGGACCTCGACGTGGACCCAAGCGGGAAAGCGCCGCTGGAGCCATTCCACTCCGGTGAAGAACTACTGGAGAAGACCATACAGGTATTCTACAACCTGGACACCTACCTGGGCGACTGCCTGGCCACCATGCGCGAAATGGGTCACCTGGATTTGGAATCCAGAAAAGGGAAAGCCCCGGGCGGGTATAACTATCCGCTGGACGAGATTGGCGTGCCGTTCATTTTCATGAATGCCACTTCCAGCCTGCGCGACGTGATCACGATGCTGCACGAAGGGGGCCACGCGGTGCATTCCTTCCTGACCCGCGACCTGACGCTGAGCGCTTTCAAACATCCACCATCCGAAGTAGCCGAACTGGCTTCTATGTCTATGGAGCTGATTTCGATGGACTACTGGGACACCTTCTTCAGCGACGAAGACGAGTTGCGCCGCGCCAAGCGCACGCACCTGGAGAGCGTGCTCGAGACCTTCCCGTGGGTAGCCACCGTGGACAAGTTTCAGCACTGGCTGTATGAACATCCGGAGCACAAACAAGAGGAACGTCATCAGGAGTGGCTCAATATTTTCGGGCGTTTCAACCACCTGGAGGTAAACTGGAGCGGACTCGAGAAGTATAAGCCCTTCATCTGGCAAAAGCAGCTGCACATCTACGAAGTGCCGTTCTACTATGTGGAGTATGCCATGGCGCAATTAGGTGCCATAGCCGTTTGGAAGAACTACAAGGAGAACCCTTCCGAAGGATTGGCTGCCTACAAGCGCGCCCTCAGCCTGGGTTATACCGTTACCATTGGTGAGGTGTATGAAGCCGCTGGCATCAAGTTCGATTTCAGCACCGAGTACATCAAGAGTCTGGTTGACTTTGTGAAAGGCGAGATGGCCAACATTTAAGGTATAGCTACACTGATCACAAGGCCCCGCCGTTACCCGAGAGGTAGCGGCGGGGCTTTTGTATACATATCCGGTTTCCATCAACGGCCTGGCAGGTATAGCTTCCCGACTGTTTCGATTTTTGGAATTCCTACTGCCTGTATCAGGGACTTTATCGTAGAGATTTCTATACCTGTTCACTAAGAAAAATGGATCCGCTCAATCGCTTGCTTCCCATTGGGATTCTCTTGCTTTGCATCGCTGCAGCCTGTTCTACCGCACCAACTTCCGTTTCGCAGTCGGATGCGCCTATGTCGAATGCCGAGGTAGCGCGGTCAGCCGTGGGTACGTGGGTAGGCACCATCCCCTGCGCCGACTGCCCGGGCATAGGCTATACCCTGGAACTTAACCCGGATAGCACTTACCGCGAGCGTATGGTGTACCAGGGCCGCAGCGCAACCCCCTTCGTGCAGTCGGGCACATGGGGTGTGGGCCATGGCAGGGTGCAGCTGAAGAAACAAGGCACCGGCAATAACCAGTTTGCCCTGGACGGCGAAACGCTTGTGATGCTGGATGGCGACGGAAACCGGATTGAATCTGCTCTTGCCGACGCCTATCGCCTGCGTCGAAAGAGCCCCGATGAACCAGAGGACAATCCCAGCCTGTGGCGCGAGAAATACGAGCGCGGTATCGACTTTGCCGCTGTTGGGAATGAGCCGTTCTGGTCGCTGGAGATTGACCTGGAGAAAATGATTGAGTTCCGGCTGCTGGACGAAGAAGATGGCAGCGTGCTGACGCCTATACCTGTCGCTGAAAAACCTGAGGGAGGGGAGGGAGCGGTCTACAGAGTGCAGACCGTTTCAGGGAATCTGGAAATCCGGCTGATGAAAGAGACCTGCGTCAATACCATGTCTGGCCGTGAATTCCCTTATACCGTGACGGTGCTGAAAGACAGTGCAATATACAAAGGCTGCGGCATTTACCTCCGCGACTCCCGCCTAAACGGCACCTGGAACCTGGTGGAGCTGCAAGGCAAAGCCGTCAGCCCAAAGGATTACGAACGGAACCCTCCGTCTCTGGCGATAGCTTTAGCCGAGGGCAGCGTGTCTGGCAGCGCAGGCTGCAACAAAATTACAGGTACGCTCGAACCAATTGGCGACAGAATAAATTTCGGAGCCATTGCCTCCACAAGAATGGCTTGCCCGAATATGGAAGTAGAGAATCAATTCTTGAAGGTATTGAGTAACGAAGAGTTGCGGTATAGAGTGAATGAAGAAAGGTTAGAGTTGATGTTGGGAGGTAGGGCAGTGGCTATTTTTGAGAGAGGGGAGTAGGTGTAGCTCCGACTGACCACGTGATTATGATTGTTCTTTCTTACCTCAAGCAAAGTGATTCAAAAAAAATGCCTGTTGGAAACAACAGGCATTTTTCAATATCAAGGGACTTCTACAAAGGCTTAAACTGCTCGAACATCTGCCGACAGTCGTTGCAGTAGTGCATCGAGCGGCAGAGGGTTGGGCCGAAGGGCGTACGCATGTCCGTGTTTTCGCTGTCGCAGTAGGGGCACTTTACATGCTCCAGAATGTCGAGGTCCAGGATCAGGTCATACTTTGGCGGCGGGGCTAAGCCAAACTCTTTCAAGTGCTGACGGCCTTTCTCTGAGATCTTGTTGCTGTCCCAGGGCTTGTCGAAAGACATAATGACGGTGTGGTCGGTGATGCCGTGCTTGTCCAGCGTGCGCTCCACATCTTTTTTCATATAATCCATTGCGGGGCAGCCGGCAAAGGTAGGCGTCATGTTCACCGTCACGTGGCCTTCGTCAGAAATCTCCACACCCGTGATCACCCCCAGGTCCACCAGCGACAATACCGGTATCTCGGGGTCTTTCACCTCCTCCAACAGGGTCAATATGTTTTCTTTCGTCAGTTCCATGTTTTCGTTTGTGTATCACGTAGCATGTATCAAGTATCACGAATCCCTACTAAAAGAATGCCCGAAGTAAAAAAGTCGTGCTACGTGATACGTGTGTCGTGCTACGAAAAAACTACCACTCCGCCGTCGGGTCGATCTTGAACACCTCGGCCATCTCGTCCAGAAGCGGTTGCAGGTGCTCGGTGTGCTCGCCGTAGCGACCGCCTAGTTTTGGCTCAATTGAGTTAAGGTCAGGTAGCTTCAGGTCTGTTTTTTCAATAACTGCCTGTATGCGCTTCAGCCATTCGGCTTTCACGGCTTCCTCGCCAGCATATACCCCAGCCTCGATCAGTTCTTGCTCGTACTTAGAAGACTCAAACATTCCCAGTGCGTAAGGTATAGCTTCGTTCAGGGAGGCCTGCAAACGCAGGATCGCTTCTTCAGTCGACGAGCCCAGGTTCTTGATCCAGGTGTTGGCGTGCAGCACGTGGTACTTCACTTCCCCTTTCAGTTTGGTGGCGACTTTGGCAATCGGTTCATAGCTCGACTGGCTCAGCATTTCAAAGCGGATGATCTCGGCGTTGTCGTACAGGAAATGACGGATCAGGCTGAAATCATACTCGCCGTTCGGCAGCTCCACCAGCTGGCTGTTGTGGAACTGGTTGGCGTTGCGGGTGAAGGCAACCGTGTCCGGGTCGGCTTCGCCAAGGTCCTGCAGCAAGGTATAGAAGGCCAGGCTGTGGCCGATCTTGTCCTGCGCCATCGAAGAGAAAGCAATGTCCTCCTCCAGTATCGGTCCGAAGCCCGTCCACTCGGAGTTGCGGTGGCCCAGTATCAGTTGGTCGTCGGCCAGTTTGTATAACAGGTCTTTTATCGCGAGCTCGTTCATGAGGAGGCAGTCGTTTTATGTTCTTCTTTATACTTCGTGATTTTGTCCATCACTTTGTAAGCGATGGCTTCGCGGTACTTTTTATCAGGTATGGTCGTCCACATGTCCTTGTCCTCTTCCGCTGACTGCAGCACATGCTTCGACTTTACTACCCACACGTTCACGATCAGGCCTTTTTCGCCGAACTGCTTGCGTGCTTCCTGCAGCGCCTCCTGGTAAGAAGTCGCCATGACACGGCCGGCATGGGTGTGCGCTTTGCCACGCTTTTTCAGATGGAAAATTTCATAAGCCTCGGCTTCCGCGCTACGCTCGCCTGGTTCTTCCATGCGCAGCATGTCGTACACGTTTTCCTGGTCGCCCACATAAGGCGTTACCTGGATGTGTTCGGTGCGCACAATCCAAAGACCCACACAGGCATAGCGGCGGCTGTACTGCTCTTTGGCAAACAGGAAAGCTACGTCCTCGTTGGGCGCATGAACAGGGCCGACATAGGTATAGGCAGCACTTTCTTTTTTCTGATGAAAGGCCTCGTATGTTTCGAACTGATCCAGCTCCGGTTTTGGCTCAATGGCAGGTGCTTCGCCCTCCGGCAGGTTCAGTCGGGTTACTCTCGGGTCAAGTGACTTTAACATGGTTATGTTAGTTAAGAGTTATGAGTTAAGAGTTATGAGTTGAAGGGAAAACCACTTTTAACTCTTAACTCTCAACTTTTAACTGAAACCGTTTCGCCTTTAGGCTAACGGTTTCACGTATTTTGCTTTCGGGTTGAGAAGGGCTCTGCGGACCCAGGCGCCGCGCTCTTCGGCGGTGCGGCGCACGGCCAGGCGCTCGGCATTGCAAGGGCCATCGCCGTTGATCACGCGCTTGAACTCATCCCAGTCCGGCTCGGTGTATTCCCACTGGCCCGTTTCCATGTTCTTCTTCAGGTTCGGATCCGGCACGGTCAGGCCTAGTTCCCAGATCTTCGGCACGTACATGTCGAGGAACTGCTGACGGCACTCGTCGTTGGAGGCCATCTTCACTTTCCAGCGCATGAGCGTTTCGGTGTGCGTGCTCATTTTGTCGGACGGTCCGAAGAACGTCATGATCGGAGGCCACCAGCGGTTCAGGGCAGCCTGAATCATTTCACGCTGCTTCGGGGAACCGGTCGCCATGTGCACCACGGCGTCGTGGCCATACTTCAGGTGGAAAGCCTCTTCGGCACAGATACGCTCCAAAGCACGGGAGTAAGGACCGTACGAACCTTTGGCGTTGGCCATCTGGTTCACGATCGCGCCCGCGTCAATCAGCCAGGAAATGATGTTGGAGTCTGCCCAGGTATAGGCCGGGTAGTTGAACACGTTCGAGTACTTGCTCTTGCCATTGATCAGGTCGGTCAGCATTTGCTCGCGTGTCTTGCCCAGCGTCTCGGCAGCGCTGTATAATAATTGAGCGTGTCCTACTTCGTCCTGCACCTTGGCCATTTGGGCCATTTTGCGGCGGAAGCCCGGCGCACGCGTAATCCAGGTGCCTTCCGGCAGCGCCCCGATGATCTCCGAGTGCGCGTGCTGCTCGATCATGCGAATGAGCTGCTTGCGGTAGAGCTCCGGCATCCAGTCGTTTGGCTCGATCTTCTCGCCACGGGCGATGCGCGCTTCAAATTCGGCCAGCTTTGCAGGGTCTTCGGTCTGCAGGTCGTCGAATTTGGTAGCTTCAAAAACGTTTCCTCCTCCGTACATAATATTTTCAGTTTTAAGGTTCAGTAAAAGGTGCCGGACTGTTAAGGTGGGCAGCCCGGCAAAGGTTAGGTATAGGTCAGTTTAATTAAGGTTAGTCTTTAGTCCGTTCAACAGCATAGCCGACAGGTTCTCTGCAATCTCTGCTGGCTTCATCTTTCCGTCCGGCTTGTACCAGGTATGGATCCAATTCAGGCCGGAAAGTATCGTCAGCACGGCAAACTTCTCGTCCGGCACTTGAAACTCGCCCTTGGCAATACCCTGGCGGATGATCTCGCGGAAGTAACTTTCATAGCGGTCACGCAGGGCCAGAAACTCGGTGTGAAAAGGCTCACTCAGGTGGCGCCACTCCTGCAGGAAAACCGCCGAAGCCTCTGTGTTTCGGGTGAGCACCTGCACGTGGGCCGAAATGGCGCGTTTCAGTTGCTCCGTAGCACTGGCGTTCTCGTCTTTCACAGCTTCAATCGCACCGAAAAACTCCTCGGCCATCCGGAAGCATACCCGCTGCAGAATCTCCTCTTTGGAACGGATATGGGAGTAAATGCTGGCCGCCTCAATACCCAGGGCATTGGCCAGGTCGCGCATGGACGTAGCCGAAAATCCTCGGGTCTTGAATAGGGCCGTAGCCGTTTGCTCTATCTGTTCTTTCCTGCTCACTGTATACTCCTTATATAGCTAACAACAAATGTAAACAACCTAACGTTCGTTAGCAAGTTATTTTTTACGTGTACATTTACTTTGAAGTTGCTGGTGAACTGCATGCTGAAGTGGAATAGATGAGCTTGTGCCGCTGACCGTACATGCTTTGCTGTAGTGGATTTAATTCGGAAACAGGCAGCCTTTGCAACCCTGGATCATTTTTTGTGATCTGATTAGTAGAAGAAATTGCTTTAAAAGCTATAAAATAGCGGACCTTTCCCTATATTAATGGAGCATTACCGATTTGCTCGCGTATACCTGAAACCGGCTTGCCGGTAAGTGAAACCAAAATCTAGAAGACACACTACCATGACTGATACAACACAAACCTCTCTCACGCAAACCATGGATTTCGTGCATTACGAAGTAAAGGAGCGTGTTGGGTACATCACCCTGGCCAGATCCGAAAAGCGCAATGCCCTGAACGCCGAGATGGTAACCGAACTGAAACGCGCTTTTGCCGCTGCAGAAGACGACGAAGCCTGCAAAGTGATTGTGCTGCGCGCCGAAGGCAAGGTGTTCTGCGCCGGCGCCGACCTCGAGTATCTGCAGCGCCTGCAGCAATACGACTACCACGACAACCTCGCCGACTCCACTCACCTGATGGAGCTTTTCCGCCAGATCTATACCTTAAAGAAAGTGGTGATCGCCCAGGTGCACGGCCACGCCATTGCGGGCGGCTGCGGACTGGCCACGATCTGTGATTTTACCTTCACGGTGCCGGAGGCTAAGTTTGGCTATACTGAAGTGAAGATCGGTTTTATACCTGCTATCGTTAAAGTGTTCCTGCTGCGCAAAATAGGAGAGGCCCGCGCCAAGCAATTGCTGCTCACCGGCGACCTGATCTCGTCAGAAGAAGCCCAGACGTACGGTTTGGTAAATTATGTGGTGCCAGCCGAAGAACTGGAAGGCAAGGTATTCGACTTCGCGCAAAAGCTCTGCAAAGAGAACTCTCGCCAGAGCATGGAGGTCACCAAAGAGATGATTGCCCGTGTGCAGGAGATGTCGCTGGAAGATGGACTGCAGTATGCGGCCGAGATGAACGCCGTAGCCCGTGGCAGCGAAGATTGCCAGCGCGGAATTGATGCTTTCCTAAACAAACAAGCACTGACCTGGTAGATTTCTGTTAAACTTTCAAAACCATTTGTTAAACTTGTTGTTTGATGAGTATGCTGATGGGTCTTGGAATCATGCTGATAACGTTTGTAGCCATGGAGGGTGTGGCCTGGGCCATGCACAAGTACGTGCTGCACGGTTTTCTGTGGTTCCTGCACAAGTCCCATCACACGCATCACAAGCACGCCTTTGAGTGGAATGACCTGTTTTTTGCCTATTATGGAACGCTCGCTATGCTGTTCTTTGTCTTCGGTAGCGAGCCCATAGACTATAGGTTCTGGATCGGCGCAGGCATTACGCTGTATGGTGTGGCTTATTTCCTGATTCACGATGTTTTCATCCACAGGCGCATCAGGCTTTTTGGTAATACGTCTAATGTTTACCTCAAAGCCTTAAACATGGCGCACAAGGTGCATCATAAGCACACGGGCCGCGACGGCTCCGAATCTTATGGCATGCTGTGGGTGGCACCAAAGTACTTCAGGTCCGCATACTCAATTTTACAGAAACGACAACAAGGGGAACAGACGTGGCGCAGTACACCATCAAAGAGCTAGAACACCTGTCAGGTATCAAGGCTCACACGATCCGCATCTGGGAACAGCGCTACAATGTGCTTTGTCCCCAGCGCACCGACACCAACATCCGCTACTACAGCGATGCCGACCTAAAGACACTGCTTAACATATCGCTCCTCAACGAGCAGGGGTACAAGATTTCTAAGATCGCCAAGATGACGCCCGAGCAGCTGAAGCTGACGGTGCAACAATTGGCCGAACAGGAAACCACCACCCTCTCGCACCACATCAACAGCATGGTCACGGCCATGATCGATATGGACGAGGAGCGGTTCGACAAGTCTTTCTCCACCGTAACCCTGCAACTGGGCTTTCAGGATGCCATGCTGCAGGTGCTGTACCCTTTCCTGCACAAGATCGGCATTCTGTGGCAGACCAATAACATCAGTCCGGCCCACGAGCACTTTGTGAGCAACCTGGTACGGCAGAAGCTGATCGTGGCGATTGACGGGCAGGTGGTGAAGCGCACAGATGACACGCCTACTTACCTGCTATACCTGCCGGAGGGTGAACTGCACGAAATTGCCTTGCTTTTTATGAATTACCTGATTCGGGCGCGCCATTATCAGGTGATTTACCTGGGTCAGAACCTGCCTTTCGAGGACCTGAAGCGCACGTACGAGCAACTGAAGCCCGACGTTATCTGCACGGTGTTGACGATCGTGCCGGAGCGGGAGTTTGTGCAGGAGTATATCGAGCGGGTGGCATCTTCATTCCCGGAGGCACAGATTTATTTCTATGGCTACCAGGCGCAGCATAGTTTCCTCAACTTCCCCAAAAACACACAGCGCCTCAGTTGCATTGCCGATTTTGAGGCCGTGTTGAAAAAGAATGCATAAAAGTTAAACTGGCCCCGAGACAGGGATAGTTCAACAAAGAAGGTCAAATCCAATTGGGTTTGGCCTTTTTTGTTGCCTAAAGTTCTAAAATGAAGTTTTATATATAGGCTATTTTGTTTAATGGATATAAAAAAACATTAGACAAAATTTGACTTAAATTTTAATACGCCGTATAATTGTTTAGTTATTGACTATAAAAGTTAAACAGTATGACGGCAATAGAATTTTCCAATCACATTCAGATGGCAGCTGGTTCGTTGAAGCCGGTAGCCATGAACCTTACCCGCAATGCGGACGACGCCAAAGACCTGGTGCAGGAAACTTTGCTCAAGGCGCTGGCTAACCGCGAAAAGTTTAATGCCGGCACTAATCTGAAGGCGTGGCTTTATACCATCATGCGGAACACGTTTATCAACAACTATAACAAGATAACCAAGCGCAGCAGCAACATCGACAGCACGGAGTACTTGCAGTACCTAAACACCGACGACAGCTTCGTGACGGTCAATAAAGGAACGGCTGCTTTTGTGATGAGTGATATCAAGGCGGCAATCGCGAAATTAAATGAAGAGCATCGCCGGCCTTTTATGATGTATTACATCGGGTATAAGTACCTGGAAATCGCTGAAAAACTGAATATTCCGATCGGGACGGTGAAAAACCGCATCCACATTGCCCGCAAGGAACTGAAGAAGATGCTGCAGGTTTATGGTGACTAGCTACAACTTAAACCAGATTTTTTAGTAAATTTCTAGATGATGTCAAAAAAAGTAATCGTGATCGGTGCCGGTTTCTCGGGTCTTTCGGCTGCCACCAGCCTGGCTGATCAGGGGTATGAAGTGACGGTGCTCGAGAAGAATGCCACGCCCGGCGGCCGCGCCCGCAGCTTCGAGGCCGAAGGCTATACCTTCGACATGGGCCCGAGCTGGTACTGGATGCCCGACGTGTTTGAGTCGTACTTTAACAAGTTCAACAAAAGCGTCTCCGATTACTATGACCTGGTGCGCCTTGACCCTTCCTATACCGTGGTGTTCGGCGAAGACGACTTCGTGGATTTGCCTGCGTCTTTAGATGAACTGAAGGCCCTGTTCGAGAAATGGGAGCCGGGAAGTGCCGCCCGTCTCGACAAGTTTCTGGAACAGGCTGCTTATAAATACGAGGTAGGTATAAACCAGCTGGTCTATAAGCCCGGCCGTTCGGTGACAGAATTCATGAGCTTGCGTCTGTTGCTGGATGTGCTCCGTATGGATGTGTTTCAGTCCATCCATACGCACATCCGCCGCTTCTTTTCGCACGAGAAAATCATCAAGCTGATGGAGTTCCCGGTGCTGTTCCTCGGAGCGTTGCCGCAAAATACGCCCGCCCTTTATAGTTTGATGAACTATGCCGATATCAGTCTCGGGACCTGGTACCCGATGGGCGGCATGTATAAGATCATTGAAGGGATGGTGCAGTTGGCCGAGGAGAAGGGCGTCTCTTTCCTTTACAACCAGGATGTGCAGGCAATAGAGGTGGAGCAAGGTATAGCCCGCCGCGTACGCACTGCTACCGGTACTTTTAAAGCGGATGTGGTGGTGGCCAGTGCTGATTACCATCATGTGGAGAAGAACCTGTTGGCTCCGGCTTATCAAAACTATACGGACAGCTATTGGGAAAATCGTGTGATGGCGCCTTCCTGCCTGATCTTTTACCTGGGTATAGGCAAGAAACTGGACAACCTGCGCCATCATAACCTGTTCTTTGACGAGGACTTCGGGCCGCATGCGCACGAGATCTATACCGATCCCCAATGGCCTGCCAAACCCCTGTTCTATGTGTCGGCCCCGTCGGTGACGGATGCCAGCGTGGCGCCGGAAGGCTGTGAAAACCTGTTCGTCCTGATGCCGGTGGCGCCGGGGCTGGAAGATACGGAGGAACTGCGGGAACGCTATTACGACCTGATCATGGACCGTCTGGAGCACCTGACCAAACAGGAGGTACGTAGTGCCGTGGTGTTCAAGCGCAGTTACGCCCACCGCGATTTCATATCCGATTACAACGCTTTTAAAGGCAATGCCTATGGCCTGGCCAACACCCTCTTGCAAACCGCTATGCTCAAGCCGAGCCTCAAAAGCAAGAAAGTGAAGAACCTGTATTATGCCGGTCAGCTGACGGTGCCTGGTCCGGGCGTACCGCCCTCCCTGATTTCGGGTCAGGTGGTGGCGAAGGAAGTAGCGAAAGATTATGCGTTGGCGCCGGGTCAGCGATTACCAGTGAGCAATTAACGCCCCAGTAAAACTATGGATTTATTTAAAGACACCTGCCTGAAGTGCAGCAAGCTGATTACGGAGGCGTACAGCACGTCGTTTACGCTCGGTATCAAGACGCTGCACAGCAAATTCCACGACCCGATTTACGCCATCTATGGCTTTGTGCGCTGCGCCGACGAGATAGTGGACACCTTCCATGACTACGACAAGCGCAAGCTGCTCGACCAGTTCAGCCAACAGACCTTTGAGGCCATTGAGCAAGGCATCAGCCTGAACCCGGTGCTGCATGCTTTCCAGTGCGTGGTGAATGAGTACAAGATTGACCGTGCCTACATCGAGGCTTTCCTGAAGAGCATGGCCATGGATCTGGATGACCACGTGTACGACCCGGCCCTGTATAAAGAGTACATTTATGGCTCGGCGGAAGTAGTGGGGCTGATGTGCCTGAAAGTATTCTGCGAAGGCGACGAGGAGCAGTTTGAGCGGCTCAAAAAGCCGGCCTGCAGCCTGGGGGCGGCCTTCCAGAAAGTCAACTTCCTGCGCGACATGCAAAGCGACTTTAAGGACCGTGGCAGGGTGTATTTTCCGGCCGTGGACATCCAAACGTTTAACAATGTGTGCAAAGCGCAGATAGAGGCCGACATCGCCAAGGATTTTGAGGACGCCTACGCCGGCATACTCGCTTTGCCCCGCTCAGCGCGCATGGGCGTATACCTGGCCTATGTCTATTACCAGAAGCTTTTCCGGAAAATCAAAGGACTGCCGGCAACCCATATCTTAAATGAGCGCGTAAGAGTACCTGATAACACAAAGTTTGCCTTACTTTTGGGCTCCTATGTCAGGTACCAACTAAACGCCATTTAACCACGTGAAGAATAGCTTACCAATACTTTTCGTCTTCCTGTTTTTAAGTTTTACGGCGCTGGCCGATAAATCCAAAGATTACAAATTGTCCGTGCTGCGTGTGCAGTTTGTGGAGGCCAGCAAAGACAGCAAGGCCGGTCGCGATTTTCATAAACTGATGAGCAACTACGAGGACAACAATCCCGTGGTGCTGGCTTATAAGGCGGTTTCGGAGGCCATTATGGCCAAACACGTCTGGAATCCTTACATGAAGATGAAGCATCTGCAGAAGTCTTCTGAGATATTTGAAGAGGCGGTGCAGCTCGACGCTACGAGTCCCGAAATACGGTTTCTGCGCTTCACGGTAGAGCATTATGTGCCGCGCTACCTCAACCTAAGCAAAAACCTCGAAGACGACAAGGCCAGGATCATCGCCGGTCTGGAGCGTCACCCGAAATCCGGCCTGTCCAATGACATGGCCCGCGATATCCGGGCTTTTATGCTGACAAAGGACCATTGCACCGAACAAGAAAAACAACGACTCAAACGCATACCGATTTAATCCCAGATGCCACTATACCTGTACCTGAACATTTTCACCATTCTGTTTCCCCTGTTGCTCTCGTTCGACAGGAAAGTGACTTTTTACAAGAACTGGCCCTACCTGTGGCCGGCTATTATCATCAATGCGGTGCTGTTCATGATCTGGGACGAACTCTTCACCCAGGCAGGTATATGGGGCTTTAATCCGGAGTATCTAGTAGGTATCTATGTCTTTAACTTGCCGCTCGAAGAGGTGCTCTTCTTCATCACGGTGCCTTATGCCTGTGTGTTTATCTATGAATGCCTGAACGCTTACATTACCAAAGACCTGTTGCAGCCTTATGCTAAGGGGATCACCTTTGTGCTTATACCTGTGCTTTTGCTGTTGGCGGTCTTCAACCTGGAGAGACTCTATACCTCCATCACCTTTACGCTGCTGGCAGCTATGCTGGGCGTGCACTATTACTATTTCAAAACCCAAAAATTAGGGCGTTTCTATCTGGCCTACATCGTGCACCTGGTGCCGTTCCTGTTGGTGAACGGTGTGCTCACCTACCTGCCGATCGTTTGGTACAACAACAGTCACAACCTGGGTCTGCGAATCGTGTCTATACCTGTGGAGGATTCGATGTACTCCATGCTGATGCTGCTGCTCACGATTTCGATTTACGAGGGTTTAAAACAGCGCTTCGCCGTTAAACAATATCAACGCTTGGCTGTATAAAGGTATATGCGGAACCTTCAAGTCACGATCGATTCTAACTCAGGCTTTTGCTTCGGCGTGGTCTACGCCATCCAGATGGCCGAAGACCTGCTCGACGAGCAGGGGTATCTCTATTGTCTGGGCGATATCGTGCACAACGACGTGGAGGTGGAGCGCCTGCAGCAACGCGGCCTGCGCATCATCGATCACGCCCAGTTGCGGGAGCTGCGCGACGAGGCCGTTTTGATTCGCGCCCACGGCGAACCTCCCGCTACCTATCACGTGGCCATGCAGAATAACCTGACTTTGATTGACGCTTCCTGTCCGGTGGTGCTGAAGCTGCAGAACCGCATCAAGACATCCTACGACAAAGACGAGCGGATCTTCATCTATGGCAAGCACGGACACGCCGAGGTAATGGGCTTGCTGGGGCAGACGAGCAACAAGGCGGTGGTGTTCGAGAACCTGGACGAACTGATGCAGCACGAGCTGCCGTCTAAGATCACGCTCTACAGCCAGACCACCAAAAGCACCAACAGTTTCTACAACATCAAAGACACGCTCGAGCAAAAAGGCTACGAAGTAGACGCCAACGATACCATTTGCCGGCAGGTATCAAACCGTGACAAAGACCTGCGAAAGTTTGCCGCCCAATTCGATAAGATTATCTTCGTGTCGGGCACCAAGTCGAGCAACGGCAAAGTGCTCTACCAGGTATGCAAGGAAACCAATCCGGCCACTTACTTTGTCTCGAAGGTGGAAGAACTGCAGCCTTCGTGGTTTGCCGATGGCGACACGGTAGGGATTTGCGGCGCCACTTCCACGCCGATGTGGCTGATGGAGGAGGTGCGCGATATTCTGCTTCGGGAAGCGGTCTAGGCAGGTATAGCTACAGCGAAAGTTTTATTAGGTATAGCCAAAGCTAATCTGTGAAATGTAGGTATAGGGAAGGTCTATCCTGAGCTAAACCAGCAAGAGTAGGTATAGGCAAGGTATAGCCTTTCGGAAATCTATGGCAAAGACAATCAAACGAGATAACAGAGGTATAGCAGTGGCGGCCATTATCGTGGCCTGCTGGTTTGGCTTGCTCGTATACCTGCTGCGCATTCCAGTAGACTTTGCTTCGCCGCTGCCATACCTGTTCCTGTTGTTGCAAACGCACCTGTACACCGGTCTTTTCATTACCGCCCACGACGCCATGCACGGTGTAGCGGCTCCCGGCAGGCCCAAGCTTAACCGTTTGATCGGCACCGTCACCGCTTTTCTGTTCGCCTACAACTGGTACCCGCGGTTATTGCCGAAGCACCACCAGCACCACCGGCATGTCGCCACCGAGGAAGACCCGGATTATCACCACGGTTCCTTTTTCCCCTGGTACTACAGCTTTTTGAAAAACTACATCACCTGGTGGCAGATCGTACTGATGGCCATTACTTACAACGTGCTGCAGTTGTTTTTCCCGCTCGAGAATGTGGTGATGTTCTGGATGGTGCCCGCCATTTTGGCTACGTTTCAGTTGTTCTATTTCGGTACCTACCTGCCGCACCGCGGGGAACATACGCCTGAGAATAAGCATAAGTCCGGCACGCAGGCCAAGAACCACCTGTGGGCTTTTGTAAGCTGTTACTTCTTCGGCTACCACTACGAGCACCACGACAAACCCTACCTGCCTTGGTGGCAGCTGTATAAGGCGAAATCCTGAAGGATTTTTGACAAAGGACCGTGTGACAAAGGACAATAGACTTGAAAACTGTCAGGAATAAAACGGCCTGCCTCTGAAATTTCAGAGGCAGGCCGTTTTCAATTTCAGGAAAGGGATAGGTTTAGCAAGTCGACGAAAGCCAGGTTAAAAATCCTTTGTCTTTTGTCAAGCGGTCCATTGTCCTGAAGAAGCTTAGTGTGCGCCAGCTTCCTTGCGGCAGCAGTCATCCAGCTTGTTGTAGGCACGCGGCGTGGCGGGCTTGTCGTCCGCGTCGTAACCTGTGTCGTTCACGGCCTTGCGGATCTTGTCTTCGTTGGTTTTTTTCGGGTCATAAGACACGGTCAGCATTTTGGAGTCCACGTCCAGATTGGATTTTTTAACGCCTTTCTCGTATGCCATGGTTTTTTCCAGGCTCTTCTTACACATGCCGCATACGGCCGAGGTCTTGATCTGAACTGTCTTCTCATTGTTGTTCTGGGCTTGCACACTCAGCGTGGTGAAGAACATAACGAGGGCTAATCCAATGTTTCTGCAGGTTTTCATGTTGTAACTAATTGATTGATGAAATTTTATTTAAGTGATTGGGAATTTCTTGTTTAAGCCAAAAGCTTGCTGCAAATAATATACCGCTATTCAATTTTGAAGCGCAACCCGGCATAGATAACTCTGCCCGTGATCGGTCCCCACACCATGCTGGCGTCGAACTCAGAACCGAATGGATTGTCAGCTCCCCTGATGGCGTCCGGCTGGCGGAAGTTCAACAGGTTTTCGCCGCCGACATAGATTTCCCAGCGCTTGAAAGCCCGCGATACCTGCCCGTTCAAGGTATAGAAAGCGTCTGACTTCCGGACATTCGCTGCGCCACCATGGCCTTCCATGTAAGCCAGTGGCATCTGCCCGAAGTACTGCGTCGTCAGGTCGGCGCGCCACTTATCGAATGGGGTGGCAAAGCCGAGGTTCACGAAGAAGCGGTGCTGCGGAATCATAGGGCGTTGCTGCAGGCTACCGTCGTAAGTGGTCTGCACATCGAAGTACTTGTAGGCCGTTTTCACATCAAAGCCTTTCAGCACCTCGTACTGCAACTCCGCCTGGAAACTGCGCGAAAAGGAGCGACCCTGCAGGTTGTAGAAGGCCACCTGGCTGGCGCTGCTATACATGTCGGCTACTACCTGGTTCTGGAACGTAGTATAGTAGTAGTCAGTGATGAAAGCGCCCGGACGTCCGCCCAGCTCAAAGTACTGTGTAAAGGACCCGCCCACATTCCAGGCCTTCTCGGGCTCCAACTCTTCCCGGAAGGTAAAGGCGCGGTTACTAACCAAAGCCGCCGTGTTCTCGGCAATCGGGTTGGCTACCCGGAAGCCCTTGCCAGCCGCCACCCGGAAAATGGTGTTGGGCGTGAGGTCGTACTTCACGTTCAGGCGCGGGGTGAACACCGTGCCGTAGAGGTTATGGAAGTCGGTGCGGGCGCCAGCCACCACGGTCAGGTTGTCGGCGTTGTTGAAGATGTACTCCGCGAAAATACCCGGCACACGTTCTGTGCGTGCCAGCCTGGTTTGCTCCAGTCGCTCGGTATAGTCATCGTACAAAAAGCTGGCGCCCACCTTGTAGGTATGGCCTGTGTGCCCGATGATGGACTGGAAGATAAAGCGCAAATCGCCGGTGTTCTGTTCGCCGTTATACTGCCTGCGGCCATAAAGCGAGTTGAACTTGTGGTGCACGCCCGAAGAGATGAAGCCCAGGCTCTGGTAAGGCCTGCCTGGGAAAGTATAGGAGGTCTTGTTGTAGAAAGACAGGCGCTCTGTCTCAGACTCCGTTCCGTACCGTTGTGTGGGGCTCACGGGCTCATCCTTCGTGTAGTCCATCTGCCCGCCCAGTTTTGTCTCGCGCAGGGCATTGATGCCGAACTCCGACACCCAGGTATCGCCGTGCTTGTACTTCCACTTGTTGTACACGTTGTGGTGCGTGCCCAGTGCCAGGTCCATAAAGCCATCTTTGTTGCGGTCCACGCGGTTGCCCAGGTGATCGGAGTGCAGCATCAGCAGCGTGCTCCACTTCGGGCTCACCTGCGCCGATACGTTCAGGTTGGCATCGAACTTGGCCAGGCTGTTGCCATACACGTTGAAATACAGGCGCTCGGTCTTCTCCGGATCCCGCAGCTTCACGTTCACCTGCCCCGAAATTGACTCATACCCGTTCAGTACCGAGCCCATGCCTTTGATAATATCAATCGACTCGATGTAGGTGCCCGAAAGGTAATTGAGGCGGTAGGGAGTAGAGAGGCCGCGCAGGGCCGGCACATTGTCGGTGGTGAGCAAGGTATAGGAACCGTCCAGCCCCAGCATCTGGATCTGCTTGGCACCCGAAACGGCATCAGTAGTGGACACTTCCACGGAGGCATTGGTTTCAAAGCTTTCCGCCAGGTTGCAGCAGGCCGATTTCTCCAGGTCGCGGGTCGTGATGATCTGGGAGTTGGTAGGCGTGAGGGTGGAGTAGCGCGTCTGCTGGCCTTCGACCACCACCTCCTTAAGGGAGCCGGTGGAGGTTAGCATAACAGTAACAGTAGTTTTGCCGCTCACATCGATGGTGTCGGGCTTATACCCCAGATAGGAGACAATGATCTCAGGAGTGGCGGCATCGGCCAGCTGCAGCGTGAAGTTGCCGGCTGCGTCCGTGGAGGTGCCTTTGGTGGTGCCTTTCCAGACGGCGCTGGCCCCGATCAAGGGGGAGTTGGTGGTCTTGTCTACCACTTTGCCCGACAATTGCTGGGCGGCGGCAGGGTAAAGGATGCTTATAAAGAGCGCGAGCGTGCCGAAGATACGGTAAAACTGCTGCGCAGGTATAGAAAAGTACATAAATCGTAATCGCTTAAATTTTCAGAATGCAGGTATAGGCACAGGTATAAAAACCAGTGCTGGCAGAGGCAAACGGAAAGTCTAGACGATCAGGATGTGCAGGGAATGCAGCAGTTGGCGCCCGTAGAGCGGAGGGGAGCTGTCAGAATAGGTGAGAATGCGCTGGTCGGTGGCGACAGCCGGGGCCCAGGTGGCAAAAAGTGGCGTGAAAGTGACCGCAAAGAAAACTGGAAGCTCGAGCGCAAAACCCTTAAGCGAAGACACGGGCTCCAGCTTTTCGAAGGACAACGCTGTTGTGCAGCAATCGTCTTCATTGCTTTGCTGTTCTTTATGCTCCTGCATACCAGGCTTTTGACAGCAACTACCATCCTGCCCTTGCGCGGCCGTCATCTTCAGGCCGGTCATCAGGCACAGTTGCTCACTCAGGGCCACGCCAAAGGAGCCCAGCAAAATGCTCAGGGTCAGCAGCAGTAAAACCGTATGGCGGATGGTCTGATTCACAGCACAAATATAGGGATAATCCTCCCACTTTTACTACAAACTTTATCCACTCCCGGGATAGTGCCCCACTTTGTCCCACATTCTCCACTTCGTCCCACTTTTGCCAAAACCACGGTGGAGCAGGGCTCGGTTATACCTGTTTTCAAGTTTAAATAACTGTATTTCAGGAAGTTAAAATATAACCACTCTCGTATATTAACGAAAAGGCATATTTCCTGCAAATAAACTTATCCGCAAAATGAAGATCCAAAATGTGGATAATGTGGATAAGTGGGGTGGATAACCATAATTTATCCACAAAGTGGTAAAAAGTGGGAGATTGTGGTTGCGGTCTTTTGGTGAATCGTTACATTTGTATACTCCGAAAACTATACGGACTCAACTGTCATATACATGAACTTCCTGTCTGGCGAATACGAATGCAAGATCGATCCAAAGGGAAGGCTGGTTTTACCTGCAAAGATAAAAACCAACCTGCCGGAGGCGTCTGGCAATCATGTCGTGCTGACAAGAGGCTTTGAACCATGCCTTGTGCTCTACCCGAAATCTGAGTGGAAGACGATTTACGACAAGGTGGCGGGTCTGAACGAGTTCAATGAGGAGTACCGCCAGTTTCAGCGCAACTTCTTCCGTGGTAACACGGAGATCGAGCTGGACGGCACGGGGCGCTTCATTGTGCCCCGCACCATGGCCCGCTTCGCCGATCTGGAGAAAGAGGCAATTGTGGTGGGTCTGGGCAACCGTGTCGAGATCTGGAACCCGGACAGGTATGAAGACTTCCTGATCAAGGACCAGCAGAGTTTCTCGCAGCTGGCCGAGAAGTTTTTAGGAGATAAACCGGCGGAAGCGCCTATGCTATAATGGAGTACCACAAGCCAGTCATGCTGCAGGAATGCATCGACGCGCTGGAAATCAAACCAGACGGCGTGTATGTGGATGTGACGTTTGGAGGCGGCGGTCACTCCAGGGTAATCGCCAGCAAGCTGACAACAGGTCAGCTTTACTCGTTTGACCAGGACCGCGATGCGGAAGAGCAGTCGAAGAAGATCGACAGCCCGGCTTTCACTTTTGTGCGCGCCAATTTCCGGGACCTGAAAAAGTACCTGCGCCTGTACCGTGTGAAAGAAGTGGACGGCATTCTGGCGGATCTGGGTGTGTCATCGCACCAGTTCGACGAAGCCGAGCGCGGTTTTTCGACCCGTTTCGACGGACCGCTGGACATGCGCATGGATCCGGAGTCAGGTATACCGGCCAGTGAGGTGGTGAACACCTACAGCCAGGAGCAGCTGCACAAGATCTTCGGCATCTACGGCGAGGTAAAGAACGCCAAGACGCTGGCCGGCGTGATCGTGTCGCAACGGGCCCGACAGCCGATCGAGACAATCGGGGAGTTTAAACAAGCCATCAGCTCCTGTACCCCGCGTGGGAAGGAGAACAAATACCTGGCGCAAGTGTTTCAGGCGCTTCGCATCGAAGTGAACGACGAGCTGAAGGCGCTTGAGGAAATGCTGGAGCAGGCAGCCGAAGTGCTCAAGCCCGGCGGACGACTGGTGGTGATGTCCTACCACTCGCTCGAAGACCGGCTGGTGAAGAACTTCATCGCCAAGGGCAAGTTCTTCGGGGAGGTGGAGAAGGACCTGTTCGGGAACGAGAAAAAACCGCTCGATGCCGTCAGCCGCAAGCCGATAACAGCCTCCGAACAGGAATTGCTCGAAAACAGCCGCTCACGCAGCGCCAAACTAAGAATCGCAGAGAAGAGATAGCGAATGTGGAAATAGATTTAACAACAGTGTCGTAACCTAAACTTAACTATGGCTCCTAACCTTATGACTAAGACAGCTGCCGCACCCAAAGGCAACACGCTGCGCGTGAAGCACGAGGAGGAGGCAAAGGCAAAGCCGGAGGTAAAGGCTAGAAAGAAGGGGTTCAGCCTGTTCAAGTGGCTGGACAAATACACCAATGTTGATTTTCTGTTTCAGGAGGGCGTGCCAACCAAGTACCTGCCGCACGTGCTTTTCCTGACCGGCATTACGCTCTTTTACATCGGCAACACCCACTACGCCGAGAAGACCATCCGCAAAATAGCTAAGATCAAAGTAGAGACCGAGGACCTTCGGGCGGATTATACCACCCTGAAGTCTGATTATATGGGCGCCAGCAAGCAGTCTGAAGTGGCCCGCAATGTGGCACCGCTGGGCCTTGTTGAAAGTTCATCTCCACCTTATCAAGTAGAAGTAGCGGAAGATGAATATTAAGAAGTCCATCGTACTGCGTGTACGGATCGTGTTTTTGCTGGTATGTCTTTTTGCCTGCGCTATCCTGTACAAAATTGTGCAGATACAGGTGCTGGACGGTACCAAGTGGAAACAGATCTCGAAGGAGCGCCGCATCCGCTACCAGCCGGTGCCGGCTACCCGTGGCAATATCTACTCCGACAACGAGAGCATACTGGCCACGTCGCTGCCGTTTTACCGCGTGGCCTTTGACCCGGCCATTGCCCAGGCAGAGACCTTCAACACAGGTATAGATTCGCTGGCCATGCTGCTGTCGCGCTTCTACAAAGACCAGTCGCCGGAGCACTACCGCCGCAAGATCAAGAACGCACGGCATGCTGGCAGAAGGTATATAAGACTGAACAGCCGCCAGATCAACTACCAGGAAAAGAAGATGATGGCAAACTGGCCGATCTTCCGGGCAGGCAAGAACAAAGGCGGTGTGATTTTCGAGAAAGTAGAGAAGCGCTTCAAACCTTTCGGCATGCTGGCCGAGCGTACGATCGGTTTCATTAACGAGGATAAGAACGGCGCCGGTCTGGAGTTCAGCTTCAACGGCGATCTGGCGGGCACCGATGGGGAGGCCCTTTTCGAGCGTATAGCGGGCGGCAACAAACCGATCTACGATGGAACGGAAGTAGCCCCGCAGAACGGCTACGACATCAAGACCACCATCGACATCAACCTGCAGGATGTGGCGGAGAACGCCCTCTATAAGGCCTTGGTGGAGAAGAACGCCGACTACGGTTGCGTGATCCTGATGGAGGTAAAGACAGGCGAGATCAAGGCGATGGCCAACCTGGGTAAAACCAAGGGCGGTTACATCGAAGACTATAACTACGCGGTTGGTAACCAAGGACGTACGGAACCGGGCTCTACGTTTAAGCTGGCCTCAATGATGGCCCTGTTCGAGCATACCAACCTCGGACTGGCTGATACCGTGGACGCCGGCGACGGCAGGTACCGCATCAAAAACACGACCATGACCGACGTGAAAATCGGCGGGTACGGAAAGATTTCGGTACAGGATGTCTTTGAAAAATCGTCCAACATCGGTGTCGCGAAACTGATACAGGAGAACTTCGGTGACAACCAGCAGGCGTTTGTGGACTACCTGCACAAGTTCGGTTTGAGCAGCACGCTGGGTTTCCAGATGGACGGGGAGGCAAGACCTTACATCAAGAACACCAGCGATAAAACCTGGTACGGCACCACGCTCACCTCCATGTCAATTGGCTACGAGATGAAGCTGGCCCCGCTCCAGACACTGGCACTTTACAATGCCGTGGCAAACAATGGCGTGAAGGTGCAGCCGATTATCGTGAAGGAGATTCGCCGCGCCGACCAGGTCGTGCAAACTTTTCAGACGCGTGTGCTGAACGAGCGCATTGCTTCAGAGGAAACCATCAAAAAAGTGCGCACAATGCTGGAAGGTGTAATACAGAACGGTACCGCCAAAAATCTTCGCAGCGCTGACTATAAAATAGCCGGCAAAACCGGAACGGCGCGCAAAGTGAAGGACGGCAAGTACGTGCGACTGTACTCCACTTCGTTTGCAGGTTATTTCCCGGCCGACAACCCGAAGTACAGCTGCATTGTGATCATTGACAGCCCGCGAGGGGTGAACGTGTACGGCGGCGATGTGGCCGCACCGGTGTTTAAGGAGGTGGCTGACAAGGCCTATGCCCGCGACCTGGCCATGCACCAGCCACTGCGCGCCCGCGTGGTGCCGAACAAAGACAGCTTGCCGCAGGTGAAGGCCGGCAGCCTCGAGGACCTGAGTCTGATTATGAACAGAATCGGTGTCAGCAACCACTCCACGGCCACCAATGACGACGAGTGGGTGCGCGTGACACCGCAAATGCGCTCCCTGAAGTTTGAGCCAAACCCGGTAAGAGGCGGGCAGGTGCCGGATGTAACGGGTATGACGCTGCGCGATGCGCTCTTCATCCTGGGCAACCAGCACCTGAAAGTGAGTGTGGAAGGCACGGGCAAACGTGTAGTGAAGCAGTCAGTGCAGGCAGGTACTGAAATTAATAAAGAGACTAAAATTACGATTGTACTGAGCTAATGCAGCTACTCCAGGACATATTGAAAGACGTCACCGTGCTGGAAAGCCACGGCCCGCTGAACGTACAGGTTGAGTCGATCACGTTTGACTCGCGCCAGGTACGCGAAGGGGTGCTGTTCGTGGCCATGCGCGGCGTGCAGGTGGACGGACACGACTTCATGGCGAAAGCCGCGGAGGCGAAGGCCGTTGCCATTGTGTGCGAAGAGTTACCGGCAGAACGAGCCGGAAATGTTACCTATATCAAAGTTAAAAATAGCGGTCAGGCCCTGGGTTTGATGGCTGCTGCGTTTTACGGCCACCCGTCCAGAAAACTGAAACTGGTGGGCGTAACGGGCACCAACGGCAAGACCACTTCGGTGACTTTGCTGCACAAGCTGTTCCGTGAACTGGGCTACCATGTGGGCATGATCTCCACGGTGCAGAACCAGATTGACGAGGAGGTGATCCCGTCGACACATACCACACCGGATGCCGTGTCGCTGAATGCGCTGCTGGACAAAATGGTGAAGGCGGGTTGCGCTTACGCCTTCATGGAGGTGAGTTCGCATGCCATGGTGCAGCAGCGCGTGGCAGGTATAACATTTGCCGGGGGCGTGTTCACCAATATCACGCACGACCATTTGGACTATCACGGCACCTTCGACGAGTACATCAAAGCCAAGAAATCCTTCTTTGACATGCTGCCGGCCGGTGCTTTCGCGCTGATCAATGCTGACGACAAGCGTGGTCCGGTAATGGTGCAGAACACGAAAGCGGATGTGCGCTATTTCTCGCTTCGCAAGATAACCGATTTCAAGGCACGCCTGATCGATAATACCTTGCAAGGGCTGCATCTGGAGATAGACGGACACGAGATCTGGGCCAAACTGATCGGGGCGTTCAACGCTTACAACTTGCTGGGTGCCTATGGCGTGGCCGTGTTGCTGGAAGAAGATCCAATGGAAGCGCTGACAGTGCTTTCAAGCCTGAATACGGCGGCGGGTCGCTTCGACTACATCGTGTCGGAGACAGAACAGATCACAGGTATAGTGGACTATGCCCACACGCCGGACGCGTTGGAGAACGTGCTGAACACGATCCAGCAAATCCGGACGCCAGTGCAGAAGGTAATCACAGTGGTCGGCTGTGGCGGCAACCGCGACGCTACCAAGCGCCCGGTGATGGCGGACATCGCCTGCCGCCTGAGCGACAAGGTGATCCTGACATCCGACAATCCACGTTTCGAGGAGCCGCAGGCCATATTGGAGGACATGCAGAAAGGTGTGAAACCGTTGGATTTCAAGAAGACGTTGAGCGTGCTGGACAGGAGAGAGGCCATTCGCACGGCCTGCATGCTGGCCGGCAAGGAGGACATCATTCTGGTAGCGGGCAAAGGCCACGAGACTTACCAGGAGATAAAGGGGGTGAAATACCCCTTCGACGATAAACAGGTACTGCAGGGGACCCTGCAACAGCTTGGTAAATAAGCTATAAAGCAAACAAAAACAGGAACAGACGCTAGATTAAATGCTCTACCATCTCTTTACATACCTTGACCGTGAATACGACCTTTTGGGGGCGGGTGTATTCCAGTACATCTCGTTCAGGGCAGGTATGGCGACGCTTACGTCACTACTGATTGCGATGATATTCGGTGGACGACTGATCAACCTCCTGCAGCGCAAGCAGGTAGGCGAAAGCATTCGCGACCTTGGTCTGGAAGGCCAAATGGAGAAGAAAGGCACCCCAACCATGGGCGGCCTGATCATCCTGCTGGCTATCCTGGTGCCGACGCTTCTGTTCGCCCGTCTGGACAACATTTACATCCTGTTGATGATCGTTTCAACGATCTGGCTGGGGCTGATCGGCTTTCTGGACGACTACATCAAGGTGTTCAAAAAGAACAAAGAGGGGCTGGCCGGAAAATTTAAGGTACTGGGTCAGATTGGCTTAGGAATTATTGTGGGTTTGACCCTATACTTTAGTGACGATGTTGTCGTAAGACAGTACATTTTCACCGATGGCTCTACCTCTGCCGTGAACGCCACGAGCAAGTGGGTGGACATCAAATCCATGATTACAACCATTCCTTTCCGCAAAAATAACGAGCTCGACTACTGCAATCTGTTCTCTTTCGCGGGTCCGCTTTTCGCAGGCTGGTCGTGCTACCTGTACATCCCATTTGTGATCCTGGTGATCACGGCCGTATCCAACGGCGCCAACATCACCGACGGCATCGACGGACTGGCGGCCGGTACGTCAGCCATCATCGGGCTGACACTGGCGATCTTTGCGTGGATATCCGGTAACACCATTTTTGCGGACTACCTCGACATCATGTTCATCCCGAACTCAGGTGAGCTGACCATTTTTGCGCTGGCCTTTGTAGGAGCCTGCGTAGGTTTCCTGTGGTATAACTCGTATCCGGCCCAAGTGTTTATGGGCGATACAGGCAGTCTGGCCATTGGCGGAATCATCGCGGTGATGGCCCTGATCGTGCGCAAGGAATTGCTGATACCGATCCTGTGCGGCATTTTCCTGATCGAGAACCTGTCGGTGATGCTGCAGGTGAGCTACTTTAAGTATACCAAAAAGAAATACGGGGAAGGCCGACGCATCTTTAAGATGTCGCCGCTGCACCACCATTACCAGAAAAATGGCTACCACGAGTCCAAGATCGTTTCGCGCTTCTGGATCGTGGGCATCATGCTGGCGATTTTGACATTGGCAACCCTTAAACTGCGATAGGCACTATGAAACTGGCGATACTCGGAGCGGGAGAAAGTGGCGTTGGGGCAGCATTGCTGGCCAAGGCGAAGGGGCTGGACGTGTTCGTCTCGGACATGGGGCAGATCAAGGAGGTATACAAAGCCAAACTGGCAACAGCGGCTATACCTTACGAGGAGGGTACCCATACCTTCGAGCGTATCCTGGAGGCTAACGAGATTGTGAAGAGCCCGGGTATACCGGAGAAGGCGGCCATCATGCAGGAGGCGATCAAGCGCGGGATTCCGGTTATCTCGGAGATCGAGTTTGCCGGCCGCTATACCGATGCGAAGTTCATTTGCATCACGGGCACCAACGGCAAGACCACGACCACCTTGCTGACCTACCACTTGCTGAAAAGCGCAGGTATAAACGTGGGGCTGGCGGGTAACATAGGCGAGAGCCTGGCCGAGAAGGTAATTGACAACAAGCACGCGTACTACGTGGTGGAGCTGAGCAGTTTTCAGCTCGACAACATGTACCAGTTCAAAGCACATATTGGAGTACTGTTAAATATTACGCCAGACCACCTAGACCGGTATGGCTATGACTTAAACAAGTACGCCGCCTCGAAGATGCGCATTGCGCAGAACATGAGCGGCGCGGACTATTTTATCTACAACAACGATGATGATATTATCCGTAATGCGTTCGATTCTGCGTCTTTTGGCGGAACCACAGTCCCATTCTCGCTCCAAGCAAAAGAGGGTGCGAAAGTACTATGTGAAGGGACACATGTTAAAGTAAACGTCAGGTTCTTCGAAGGCGACATCGACGCCTCGCGCTCGGCCCTGATCGGCAAGCACAACCAGTACAACACGATGGCTGCCGTGGCGGTCGCCAAGCTGATGGGGGTAGAGGACAGCCAGATTGAAAAGGGGCTGGAAACCTTCGAGAACGCCGAGCACCGTTTGCAGGTGATCACGGTCTCAAGGGAAGTCACCTACATCAACGACTCGAAAGCGACCAACGTGGAAGCCGTGTACTACGCGCTGGAAGGCATCAAGCAGCCGATCATCTGGATCGCGGGCGGTGTGGACAAAGGCAACGACTACAGCGTGCTGCAGGAACTGGCCAAAGAAAAAGTGAAAGTGCTGGTGTGTCTGGGCAAGGACAACGACAAGCTGAAGGAAGCATTCGGACGCATCGTGCCGGTGGTAGTGGAAACGATCTCTATGGAATATGCCGTTCGCATGGGCAAATTGCTTTCCACGCCCGGTGATGTGGTGCTGTTGTCGCCGGCCTGCGCGAGTTTTGATTTATTCAACAATTACGAGCACCGGGGCCAGCGCTTCAAGGAGGCCGTGGAGAAGATAGTTTTGAAAAAGTAAGTTTTTAATTTTTAGCCAAAGGTATTATGATCAAGCAGTGGTTACAGCGAAACCTGAAAGGGGACGCAGTGCTTTGGGGCATCGTGTTGATGTTCTCGCTTATCAGCGTGGCAGTCGTGTATTCGGCTACCGGTACCTTGGCGTACAAGCAAAAAGACGGCAACACCGAGTACTTCCTCTTCAAGCACTCCTCGCTAATCTTCATCGGTCTGGCCTTTATGTGGCTGGCCCACAAGATCGATTACCGCTACTATTCCCGACTTTCGCTGGTAGCGCTTATCCTGTCTGTGCCACTGTTGCTCTATACCTTCTTCTTCGGTTCGAACATCAACGAAGCGTCCCGCTGGATCACCATCCCGGTGATCAATCAGACCTTCCAGCCTTCGGATTTGGCGAAACTGGCCCTGATCTCATACCTGGCGAGTATGCTCTCCAAGAAGCAAAACAACCTCGACGACTGGAAGCGCAACTTACTGCCGATCTTCGCCTGGACGGGTTTTATCTGCGCCCTGATCGCTTTGACGAACACCTCTACCGCGGTACTGCTGTTCCTGACAAGCCTTTTGCTGATGTTTATCGGTCGCGTGCCGATGAAATCGCTGGCTGTTTTTGTAATAGCGGGTGCTATGCTGGGTGGGGTCGGTTTGGCGGCTGGTCAGCGTCTGGGTACGGCCATCAGCCGTGTAGAGGCTTTCTTCGACGAGTCTGAAACCGCTTTCCAGCTGGAACAGTCCTACATCGCGATCGCAACGGGCGGCGTGGTGGGCAAAGGCCCTGGCAACAGCGACCAGCGCGATATCCTGCCGCACCCTTACTCAGATTTTATCTATGCAATTATACTGGAAGAATACGGCCTGTTGGGTGGAGTGTTGGTGCTCTTCCTATACCTGGCCCTGCTCTACCGGGGCCTGGTCACGGTCACGAAAAGCAACGGCGCCTTCGGTGGTTTGCTGGCAGCCGGTCTGAGTTTCAGTCTGGTCTTGCAAGGGATGATCAATATGGGCGTGGCCGTAGGCTTGGGTCCGATCACAGGTCTGCCACTGCCACTCCTGAGTATGGGGGGTACATCACTGATCTTCACGGGTATCTCGATTGGGATCATCCTGAGTGTGAGCCGCACCGTGAAGGCAGAGGAAACACTGGGTCCAACCGCTAAAGTGACGGCCAATGCCTAATCCGCAGCGTCCATATCGCTTCATCATCAGCGGTGGCGGCACCGGCGGGCACATTTACCCGGCCATTGCCATTGCCAACCAAATCAAGGTGGTACACCCTGATGCGGAAATCCTGTTTGTGGGAGCGATCGGGCGTATGGAAATGACACGCGTACCGGAAGCGGGCTATAAGATTGTCGGTCTCTGGATCAGCGGACTGCAGCGCCGCCTCACACTGGACAACCTCTCATTCCCCTGGAAAGTGATCACCAGCATCCGGATGTCGAACAAGATCATCCGTGATTTTAAACCGGATGCCGTGGTAGGTGTGGGGGGCTATGCGAGTGGTCCGTTGCTGTATGCGGCGACCAGGCAAGGTATACCGGCCCTGATTCAGGAGCAGAACTCTTATGCCGGCATCACCAACAAGCTGTTGGCAAAGCGCGCGCAAAAGATATGCGTGGCTTACAACAACATGGACGCCTTCTTCCCGGCTGAAAAGCTGGTGCTGACAGGAAACCCGGTTCGCAAGGACATCATGGAGCTCGAAGGCAAACGCCGCGAGGCCCTGCTGCACTTCGGACTGACCTCTGAAAAGAAAACCATCCTGGTGATAGGCGGCAGTCTGGGCGCCAGAACCATCAACGAAAGTATAGCCGCCGGGCTGCAGCAGATTGCAGAGGCGGGCTACCAACTGATCTGGCAGACGGGCAGAGCTTTTTACCCGCAGGCACAAGAACTGGAGAAGCCGTTTGCCGACGCAGGTATACGCGCCTTCGATTTCATCCGGCAGATGGACCTGGCCTATGCCGCCGCCGATGTGGTAGTCTCCAGAGCCGGAGCACTTTCGATCTCGGAGCTTTGCTTGGCCGGGAAGCCGAGTATACTGGTCCCTTCGCCCAATGTGGCGGAAGATCACCAGACCAAGAACGCCATGTCGCTGGTGCAGGAGCAGGCCGCCCTGTTGGTGCGCGACGCCGAAGCACAGCAAAAGCTGATACCTGCTGCCTTAGAGCTGGCTGGTAACGAGGTAGAGCAGCACCGGCTGGCGCAGAACATACTGAAACTGGCGCGGCCTAATGCCGCTGTTGATATTGTAAACGAACTGTTAAAGTTGATCAAGTGAGACTGGAAGACTATAGCTATATCTATTTCCTTGGCATCGGCGGCATCGGCATGAGTGCCATCGCCCGCTGGTTCAATGCCCGGAAGCTTCCGGTATGGGGCTACGATAAAACGCGCACCCCACTCACCGAGGCACTGGAGCAGGAAGGTATACGCGTGCATTACACCGACGACGTGAACCAACTGCCGCAGGAAGTACTGGCTAACAAAGAGACGACCCTAGTGGTGCTCACGCCGGCCATACCTGCCGAGCATACCGAATGGGCCTACTTGAAGGAGCAGGGCTATACCATCAAGAAGCGCTCAGAGGTGTTGGGCATTATCACCGGTTCGGCCTATACCGTGGCCGTGGCCGGTACGCATGGCAAGACGACGACTTCTTCCATCGTGACGCATTTGCTGCACGAAGGCGGAGTGGACTGTTCAGCTTTCCTGGGAGGTATCGCCACGAATCTGAATTCGAATCTTTTGATCGGGAAAGGTACGGCGGAGAAGGAGACGATTGTGGTGGAGGCTGACGAGTACGACCGTTCTTTCCTAACACTCTACCCGGATATTGCCATCGTGACCTCGGCTGATCCCGATCACTTGGATATCTATGGCGACAAAGAGGAGATGATCCGAACGTTCCAGAAGTTCATCAGCCAGGTGAAGCCCGGCGGCTATTTGATCTTGCACAGCGCCACCGACCCGCGGTTACTCGAAAAAGTACAGGACGGAGTTAGGGTAATCCGTTACAGTTTGAACGAAGGCGAAGGTCATGTGCAACAGCTTGAGATACAGGGATACAGCTTCTGTTTTGACGCAGAGACACCCTTTGGTAACATAGCCCGTCTGGTGCTTGGTTTACCCGGATATCACAATGTGGAGAACGCGCTGGCCGCACTGGTAGCAGGCCAGATTATGGGCGTATCAGAAGACCGATTGCGCGAGGCGCTGGCAAGTTACAGAGGTGTGAAGCGCCGCTTCGAAGTGGTGTATGAAGGACAGGGCAAGGTATACATCGACGACTATGCGCACCACCCAAAAGAGATCGACGCGTTCATGACATCTTTGCGTGCCATTTACCCGGACAAAAAGCTGACGGTGGTGTTTCAGCCGCATTTGTTCAGCCGCACCCGCGACTTTGCGACCGAATTCGCACTAAGTCTGAGTGCCGCCGACGAGTTGATTATGCTGGACATCTACCCGGCACGGGAAAAGCCAATTGAAGGTGTAACGTCAGAAATGATTTTGGGCTTAGTAAACGGTCCGAAAAAAAGACTTTTACATAAAGAAGATGTGGCAGCTTATTTAGCCGAAAACATTGATTTTGAGGTACTGGCAACAGTAGGAGCCGGTGATATCGATACGTTGGTAAAGCCTATAAAAAATATTTTAGAAAATAACTGAAATGGGCTTGAATAGTAAAATAAAATCTTTAATTTTTGCATGTTGTAGCATGGTCACTATCGCCGCACTAGCAGGGTTCGCTTCCTCTCGCCAAAATGAAAAAAAGTGTGAGAAAGTGTCAATAACAATTGATAATGAGTACAATAATTACTTTATTGGGGAAGAGGAAGTCAGAGACCTGCTGACCCGCGAGGGAGAGCGAAAACTGGAAGGTTTGCCCAACCAGCAAATCGACCTGAAAAACCTCGAAAAGCGCATTGAAGCGCACAGCTTTGTGAAGGAAGCAGAGGTGTTCAAAGGGTTAGACGGCAACATACAAGTAAGCATAAAACAGAACAGGCCTATAGCAAGAATTATACGACCAGATCAGGATGTCTACATCGACGCAGAGGGGAATATGCTGCCCCTTTCCGACAGATACACCGCTCGTGTCATACCTATTACGAAGACCCGGTCCGGCAGACCGTTCGGCCGGGATTTTTTCCAGGATTCTACAGGCCAGGCCTACCTTTCTCTGCTGCGTTTTATTGAAAACGATCAGTTTTGGAAAGCCCAATTAGCCCAAATGCACATTGATGAGAAGGGCAAAGTATCTTTCCTGCCACAGGTAGGGGAGCACACCATTGAGTTTGGAAAACCGGACGAAGCGGAACAGAAATTTAAGAAGTTGATGGTCTTTTATAAAGAAGTACTACCCGTGATGGGCTGGGATAAATATAAGAGAGTCAACGTGGAATACGAAGATCAGATTATTTGTGAATAACATATACAGCATATGCAGAACGACAAAATTGTAGTAGGCTTGGACATCGGCACAACCAAAGTTTGCGCACTTGTTGGTCGGAAGAATGAGTATGGAAAGCTGGAAATTCTTGGGATGGGCAAAGCCATCTCGGAAGGGGTGGTGCGCGGTATTGTCAGCAATATCGACAAAACCGTTGAGGCGATCAGGAAAGCAGTTCAGCAGGCCGAAGATCAGGCGAGCATCAACATCAAGGTAGTGAACGTGGGCATTGCCGGTCAGCACATCAAGAGCCTGCAGCACAATGGCAGCATCACCCGCCAGATGACGGACGATGAGATAACGGTAGACGATGTGAACCGTTTGACAAACGATATGTACCGTTTGGTGACACCTCCCGGCAGCGAGATCATCCATGTGATGCCGCAGGAGTACAAAGTGGACTACGAGGAAGGAATTACGGACCCGGTGGGTATGTCGGGTGTGCGACTGGAGGGCAACTTCCACATCATCACCGCGCAGTCAAACGCGATCAGCAACATCAACAAATGCATCGCCCGTGCCGGACTGGAAATCGACAACCTGATCCTGGAGCCGCTTGCCTCGAGCATGTCGGTGCTCAGCGATGAGGAGAAGGAAGCAGGGGTGGCGCTGGTTGACATTGGCGGCGGCACGACAGATCTTGCCATTTTCAAAGACAATATTATCCGCCATACGGCAGTTCTTCCTTTTGGCGGTAACATCATCACCTCTGACATCAAGCAGGGCTGCATGGTGATGCAGAACCAGGCGGAGCAGCTGAAAGTGAAGTTTGGAAAGGCGATTGCGGACGAGGCTTCAGATAACGAGATCGTTTCCATACCTGGTTTGCGTGACCGTACGCCGAAGGAAATCTCCCTGAAAAACCTGGCCTACATCATTGAGGCGAGAATGGAAGAGATCGTGGAGCTGATCTACTCTGAAATAGTTCGCTCAGGGTATAGCAATAGCCTGGCGGCAGGCATCGTGATCACGGGTGGCGGCGCGCAGCTCCAGAACCTGGTGCAGCTGGTGGAGTACATCACCGGCATGGATACCCGCATTGGCTATCCGAACGAGCACCTGGGCAAGTCGAAGATCGATGCGGTGAAGAGCCCGATGCACGCAACGGGTGTTGGCCTGGTGCTGGCCGGCTACCAGTCGCTCGACCAGCGCGAAGAGAAGCATGTGGAAGTGCAGCAACCGGAAGTATACAATAAAGTAGTAACCAAAGCTGCCAGCAAAGAAGGAAGCAGCAAAAGATTGATCGACAGACTCAAGGGTCTTTTGTCGGACGATATCGATTAGTTAGAAGCATAATTATTAGAAACCCATAATAGCAGGAGATTTTAGCATGACATCAATGTACAGTTTTGACCTACCGGCAAGCGGTAAGTCCATCATTAAGGTGATTGGCGTCGGAGGTGGAGGCAGCAACGCGGTAAACTTCATGTATGGCCAGGGCATCAAGGACGTAGAATTCGTGATTTGCAACACGGATATGCAAGCCTTGAAAAGCAGCAGCGTACCTAACAAACTTCAGATTGGCCTGAACCTGACCGAAGGTCTGGGAGCCGGAGCCAACCCTGAAAAAGGAAAGCACGCCGCCCTTGAAAGTAAGGAGGAAATTCGTGAGCTACTCAGCAACGATACCAAAATGGTATTCATCACTGCTGGTATGGGGGGTGGTACTGGTACAGGTGCTGCACCCGTTATTGCTAAAGTCGCTAAAGAACTGGGTATCCTGACAGTGGGTATTGTGACGGCTCCGTTTGGCTTCGAGGGCAGAAAGAAAAAGATTGCCGCAGAAAACGGCATCAAGGAACTGAGCGAGAACTGCGACACGATCCTCGTTATCCTGAACGACAAGCTTCGCGAGATGTTCGGCAACCTGGCGATCCGGGAGGCTTTCGCGAAGGCCGACAACGTGTTGACCACAGCCGCTAAATCTATTGCTGAAATCATTACCGTAACAGCCGAGATCAACGTCGACTTCGAAGACGTGAAAACGGTTATGAAAGATTCTGGAGCTGCAGTGATGGGTTCTGCAACGACAGAAGGTGAGGGGCGTGCGCTCCGAGCCGCCGAAGAAGCGCTTTCTTCTCCTTTGCTTAACAACACCGATATCCACGGTGCTCAGAAGATCCTTCTTTCTATCATGTCTGGTGACCAGGCTGAACTGGAAATGGATGAGTTGACTGAGATCACAGAATATATCCAGGACAAAGCCGGCCAGGAGGCAGAGGTAATCTTCGGTCACGGAATCGACTCTTCACTGGGTCAGAGCATCCGCGTGACCGTGATCGCCACTGGTTTCGCCAGCAGCGCTGAGGCGATCATCGAGCCAAAAAAAACAGTGTTTGACCTGGAAAGCCAAAAAAAAATAGAAGTAGCTGAGCCAGCCAAACCGGAGCAGCCCAAAATGGTGAACTTCGTACCAGAGCCAGTAGTAGCGCCTGTTGCAACGCCTCAGCCGCCTCAGCCTGTGCAGCAGCAGTTCGAGATCCGTCGTCCGATGGTAGAGCAGCCGCAGCAGCCGGTGCAGCCGCAGGCCCCGCAACAGCAGCAGTACCAGCAGCCGCAGGCGCCTCAACCACAGCAGCCGGCGCAGCAGCAACCGCAGCGCCGCGTTTTTAACCTGGAGGGCTCTACTACACAAGAGTTCGGCAACGGTTTTGGTGCATCGCAGCAGGAAGACTATGCCACTCGCGAAGCGAAACGCCTGGAAGCAGAGCGTGAGCTGATGCGGCAAAAAGCCATCGAGCGCCGTGAGCGCCTGAAAATGCTCAGCACCGACATGACGACGAGCGAAGCCATGAAAGAAAAGATGGATGTGCCTGCTTACCTGCGCCGCAATGTGGCCCTAGATTCAGTGACGCATTCTTCTGAGCGCAACATATCCCGTTTCAACCTCAACGATGACAACGAGATACTGGGCGACAACCGCTTTCTGCATGACAATGTAGACTAATCATTTATCCTGTTTTCTAATAATGTAAAGAGCCCGCCATTATGGTGGGCTCTTTTGCTTTAGACCGGATCTCTTTAATGACTATACCTGTACTACATCTATACCTTCGCTTGTACTGTATCTATACCTATACTATACCTAATACCTGTACTGCATCTATACCTAGCTTATACCTGGTCTCTACAACCGCTATACCTGTTCCATAGCTAGCAGGGCCGTTTCATTTTCTGGGATTATCCCCTTGAGGGGATTATAGGGGTGTAATTTCAGGCCTACAATGTTAACAATTGGCCAGGTTTTATTTACCCTCCAACTTTAAACACCCCTCTGAGAGCTTCGCTCGCAAACTTCGGACTCTCGCACTCACTTGTCCTCAAGGGGAGAATTTATTAGAATGAAACAGCCCTGCCAGGCTTAGCTCTTTATTCCCTGACTAAAATAGGCTCGACACAAAAATGGCCGGTAGAAGCAGCAGCAACAGGAGCTTTACAGCTGTCAGATAGACGATCGATATAGGCTGTCGCATGAGTTTCAGTATCGCCCAAACAGACAGGTTTGCCAGCATAAGCAGGGGGTAAACGAACAGGAATAAAATTGGAGCCTTGTCATTGCTTGTCCATACCTTGTAAACCAGCAGCACAAAAAGGATCAGGTTAACCAGCATTACAAGTAGGAAATGGTAGCGCATGCTTTGCCAGTCACAAGGTATAGCCTGGCGTTTAGAAATGGATAAACTGATCGATCTGCTGATTCAGTAGCTCCAAGTATAGCGGATTGGTGATGGCAGTGCCGTCGTAGTTTTTCTCGAACTGGGCCAGCCGGGGCTTGAGCGCCAGCACGTGCATGCCCAAATAGTTGAAGATATCCGTCAGGTGGCTCATGGCCAGACCGCTGCCCTGCACCCCGGAGGAGAGGCCTACCAGGGCTGCTTTCTTGTTGCGGAAGGTGTTCGGGTAGGAGAGCCCATCGATAAACGCCTTGAGCACGCCTGGGAAAGAGCCGTTGTACTCCGGCACGATGAACACGAACTTCTCTGAATCGCCAATGACAGCGCTTAGCTCGTTAAAGGCCTGGTTGGTGCCAATGTTGTCATAGAGGGCAGAAGCCGTAAAGTCAGCCGGGAGGTCAGCCAGATCCAGTATCTGGTTAGCTATCTGCCGCTCGTCCAGCAGCCTGGCGTATAGGTTGGCTACCGCTCTGGAGTTGGAGGAAGGTCTGTTGGTGCCCGTTATTATGGTGATCATAGTGTCATGAGGTGTTCTTCTGTAAACAGACGCTAAGCTCTACGGTTTGCAGAAAGGTATAGATGTCAGAATATAAATGCGAATATAAAAGCAAAAGGCGAGAACAGTTGCCTGTCTCGCCTTTTGCTTTTATTAGGATCAGGAAAACTATATGTTCTCAGAACTTGCCTTCGCTCCCAGATATTCCATGTTCATCATCGCGATGTTGTCCAGCGAAATACCTACCGGGCATTCAGCAGCACAAGCCCCGGTGTTCGAGCAGGCACCAAAGCCTTCCACGTCCATCTGCGCTACCATGTTCTCAACGCGTGTTTTGCGCTCTACCTTGCCCTGCGGCAGCATAGCCAGCTGCGATACCTTCGCGCTCACGAACAGCATGGCCGAAGCATTCTTACAAGCCGCCACACAAGCACCACAGCCAATACAAGTTGCAGCGTCAAACGCTTTGTCGGCGATTGTCTTAGGTATAGCAATCTCGTTTGCGTCGGGTACGCCACCTGTGTTCACAGACACGTAGCCGCCCGCCTGTTGAATGCGGTCGAAGGCAGAACGGTCTACGATCAGGTCTTTGTGCACCGGGAAAGCGGCTGCTCTCCAGGGCTCGATCGTGATGGTGTCGCCGTGGTTGAAGTGACGCATGTGCAGCTGGCAAGTGGTTGTGCCGCGCTCCGGCCCGTGTGCACGGCCGTTGATGAACAAGCTGCACATACCGCATATACCTTCGCGGCAATCATGGTCGAAGGCAACAGGGTCTTCGCCCTTCACCAGCAGTTCTTCGTTGAGCACGTCCAGCATCTCCAGAAAAGACATATCCGGAGATATGTTCATTAGTGGATAGGTTACCAGCTGACCTGCAGAGTTTTTATCTTTTTGGCGCCAAATCTTCAATGTGAGGTCCATTGGTTTAGCATTTGGATTACTTCCAGCCATTTCTTTATTAATTACGAATTAAGAATCATGAATTAAGAATTATTAACTACCTGGTATCAGGTCCATTATTCATTCCTAATTATTAATTAATCATTACTTGTAGCTGCGCTGCGTCAGCTTCACGTTCTCGAACTTGAGCTCTTCCTTGTGGAGCACAGGCTGGTTGCCAGTACCCGTAAACTCCCAGGCAGCTACATAAGCAAAGTTCTCATCGTCACGCAGGGCCTCGTTCTCCGGCGTCTGGTATTCCTCACGGAAGTGACCGCCGCAAGACTCGTTTCTGTGCAGTGCGTCGTCTACCATCAGTTCGCCCAGTTCCAAGAAGTCAGCCACGCGGTGCGCTTTCTCCAGGGTCTGGTTCAGCTCTTCGTTCACACCGGTCACTTTCACGTTCTGCCAGAACTCGTCGCGCAGCTTGCGGATCTCCTGTTTCGCGAACTGAAGACCTTCCGCATTACGGGCCATACCGCAGTAGTCCCACATGATCTGGCCAAGCGCCTTGTGGAAATCATCCACGGTACGGTTGCCTTTGATAGAAAGAAGACGCTGGGTAATGCCCATCACGTTCTGCTCTGCTTCCTTAAAGGCAGGGTGGTCGGTGCTCACTTTGTCATAAGGCGTTTGCGCCAGGTAGTCACCGATGGTGTAAGGGATCACAAAGTAACCGTCGGCCAGACCCTGCATCAGGGCCGAAGCACCGAGTCGGTTAGCACCGTGGTCAGAGAAGTTACACTCGCCTGTTGCGTACAGACCCGGGATGTTGGTCATCAGGTTGTAATCCACCCACAGGCCACCCATGGTATAGTGTACGGCAGGGTAGATACGCATTGGGCTTTCGTATGGGTTCTCGTCCGTGATTTTGGCATACATCTCGAAGAGGTTACCATACTTGGCAGCAATGGCTGGCTGGCCTTCGCGCTTGATTGCGTCAGCGAAGTCGAGGAACACGGCCAGGCCGGAGGAACCTACGCCACGACCTTCGTCGCACACCAGCTTGGCGTTGCGGGAAGCCACGTCGCGTGGCACGAGGTTACCGAAAGCCGGGTACTTACGCTCCAGGTAATAATCGCGGTCTTCTTCTTTGATATCGTTTATTTTGATCTCACCCTTGCGCAGGCGCTGGGCAATCTCAACCGTTTTTGGCACCCAAACACGGCCATCGTTACGGAGCGACTCTGACATCAGCGTCAGTTTAGACTGATAGTCGCCGGATACAGGTATACAAGTCGGGTGAATCTGGGTGAAGCAAGGGTTAGCGAACAAAGCTCCTTTCTTGTGCGCTCTCCAGGCTGCCGTCGCGTTGGAGCCCATCGCGTTGGTAGAAAGGAAGAATACGTTGCCGTAGCCACCTGTTGCCAGCACCACCGCGTGCGCACTGTGCGACTCGATCTTGCCTGTGATCAGGTTACGCACCACGATGCCACGCGCTTTGCCGTCCACCATCACGAGGTCCAGCATTTCGGTGCGTGGGTACATTTTCACTTTGCCGTAGGCTACCTGACGGTTCAGGGCAGAGTAGGCACCCAGTAACAGCTGCTGTCCGGTTTGGCCACGGGCGTAGAACGTACGCGATACCTGCGCACCACCGAACGAACGGTTGGCCAGCAGACCGCCGTACTCACGCGCGAAAGGAACACCCTGCGCCACGCACTGGTCGATGATGTCAACAGACACCTGCGCCAGGCGGTACACGTTTGCCTCACGAGCGCGGTAGTCACCACCTTTGATGGTGTCGTAGAATAGGCGGAAGATCGAGTCACCGTCGTTCTGGTAGTTTTTAGCGGCGTTGATACCACCCTGTGCAGCAATAGAGTGCGCACGGCGTGGGGAGTCCTGGAAGCAGAACGCTTTTACGTTATAGCCCAGTTCGCCCAGTGTAGCAGCGGCAGAAGCACCGGCAAGACCGGTACCTACTACAATGATGTCGTATTTACGTTTGTTGGCCGGGTTTACCAGCTTCACATTGAATTTATGCTTATCCCACTTTTCAGCTAATGCGCCTTCCGGGATTTTAGAATCTAATATCATAGCAAGTATATTAGCTTAATTACAAGTTAACGAAGAAAAAGAAGTAAAGCGGGATGAGCGCAAAACCCAGGCTAATAAGCACTGAGAAAGCCACACCGAAGGTTTTGATGAACGGCGTATACTTCTTGTGGGTCAGGCCCAGAGACTGGAACGCGCTCTGGAAACCGTGGATCAGGTGATAGGCCAGTGCAATCATCGAGATAACATAAAGGCCTACGTAGATTGGGTTTTTGAATGCTTTTACTACTTCAGCGTACAGGTTTGTGTACTCAGCGTTTGGAACACCCTCGAGCTCTCCGAAGCGGGCCGGTACAAAGAAGTTCCACAAGTGCACCAGCAGGAATACCAGGATAATCGTACCCAGCAGACCCATGTTGCGCGAAGACCAGGTTGAGTTCTCCTGTGGATGATTCTCAGCATAGCCAACAGGACGGGCCGCCTTGTTACGGCGCGTGAGCACGATCGCATCGTAGATGTGGAACAGGAATCCAAGTACCAGTACTATTTCCATCGTGCGGATAACGGGGTTGTTAGCCATGAAATGGGAATAGATGTTGAATGCCTCGCCTCCGTCCTGGTAAAACAGCGTAAGGTTACCCACAAGGTGCACCACCAGGAAGGAGCACAGGAAAAGGCCTGTTACCGACATGATGATCTTACGTCCGATTGTACTGGAAAACGTTTTAGTAAACCAATTCATCTGTATTTGTTAGAAGGTTAAGTAATGAATGCTTTTTAATGCCCAAAGGTACAAGCGGAGCCTGTATAAAACAATTAAATAGCATATTTTGAATCAATCTAAATTGCAATGCGTAGGACTGAAAACCATATATTATAAACCCACTTTTCTTGCTTTTGTTGATAATAAAAAGGTAAAATTTCAGTTTTCATTTTACCTTTGTTCAGCGCCAAATCTAACTCTACGCTTATGCCAAATAGTTTACGCTTGAGCTGTTGCTTGCCTGGCCGCATAGTGCTGTTGGTATTGATGTTGTTGTTGGGGTATGCAAACGTGGCGCAGGCGACGCACATCCGGGCTGGGGACATTACCGCCGTCAGGGATACCGGTCCTAATCCGAACCCCCGGAAGTTCTTTTTCACCATGGTGATGTACACCAAAACCTCCTCCACAGCCGATGACCCCCGCGTGTTCATCTCGATGGGAACCGGGGAGACCGTTACAGTGGAGCGCCTCTCTGTCACCAACATCAAGCCGGACGTAGACCGTGAGGAATTCAAGTGGGAGTATACCTTTCCGGCCAACGGTACCTATACCGTAACATGGGTAGGCGAGAACCGGAACGGGGGCATCCTGAACATGGCCGCTCCAACCGATCAGCTGACCTTTGCCATCTCTACAACGATCTCCATCAACCCGCTCCGTGGCCTGAACAGCACGCCCATATTGCAGGTTGCCCCGATTGACGAAGCTACTGCCGGCGAGCGCTGGGTGCATAACCCGGGAGCGATCGACGCGGACGGCGACAGCCTCGCCTACAAACTGATACAGCCGCAACACCGCAACCAGGCGACTGGCCTGATCACGAACGTGCCCGGCTACCGCGACCCGCATACGGTTGACAACTGCCGCAACTCCACTAACACCGGACCTTCCACCTTCACCCTCGACCCCATTACCGGACAGCTCACCTGGGATGCACCCTGCCGTCTGGGAGAATATAACGTCGCCTTTGTGGTAGAGGAGTGGCGTACAACAGGGGCCGCTCCCGTGCTGATCAGCACCGTGGTGCGCGATATGCAGATTCTGGTAGTGGATGCCCGTAACAAACCGCCGGTGCTGGTGCCCCGCGACACCTGTATCGTGGCCGGCGAAACGCTGCGCACCACCATCACCGCCACCGACCCGGATGGCCATTTGATCAACCTGACCGTACCGGGTACAGGCGGTATTCTGCCTCCGGCTACTTTCAGAGGGACAGTCAATCAACCAGGACGCGCCGCCGGACAGTTGGTCTGGAACACTTCCTGCAACGATGTGCGCGCCAACCCTTACCAATTGATTTTCAGGGCAGAGGATAACCCGCCGCCGCCCGCCAGGCAGCTGGCTGACCTGCAGCCTTATCGCATTACGGTGATAGGGCCGGCTCCACAGAACCTGCTGGCTACCGGCGAGGACCGATCCGTGCGCCTGACCTGGGACAAATACATTTGCCAGAACGCCTCCACCATCCGCATCTACAGGCGGGAGGGACCGTCGGGCTGGCGACCAGGGCCTTGCGAAACCGGCGTGCCGGCCAGTGCGGGTTATACCCTCATTGGTGAGGTGGGCAAAGACAAGACCGAGTTTTTAGACAATAACAACGGACAGGGCCTAACTGCCGGGGCAGAGTACTGCTATGTGATCTACGCCGAGTTCCCACGGCCTGGCGGTGGCCAAAGTATCGCATCGCTGGAAGCCTGCGTCGTGCTGGAGCGTGACATACCTTATATTACCAATGTAACAGTAGACCGCACTGCCACCACCAACGGACAGATCACCGTTCGCTGGACGCAGCCCGGCCCAGGTATAGAGCGCCTGAATCCTCCGTTCGAATACAGGCTGTACCGCAAGGTGGGGCAGGAGCCGGGCGGAGCCTATCAGCAGGTGTTCACTTCGCGCCGACTGAGCGATACGGTATTCGTAAACAGCGGATTGAACACCGAGGCAAATGCGTACAGGTATAAGCTCGAATTCTACAGCACCCGAGCAGCGGGCGGCGCTACTCCGGATATGCTGCGCGACTCCACTTCAGCCTCCAGCGTGCGGCTGGCAGCCGAGGCGCAAAGCACGGGCGATGCATTGGAAGTCTCGCTCAGCTGGACGTACAATGTGCCATGGCGAAATGAAGTGCTCGAACATCAGATCTTCCGGGTAGTAAATGGCGAACTGGTACAAGTTGGCAGCGTGACGGCTACGGCTACAGGAGGTACCTTTGTAGACAAGGGCACGGCCGCAGCGCCACTGGAGCGCGGCCAGACCTACTGCTACGTCGTGCGCACCCAGGGCACTTACCAGATAGAAGGCCTGCCGGAGCCGCTGCAGAACCTGAGCCAGGAAGTATGCGTGGAATTGCCGCTTGTGATCTGTCCGCCGGAGCTGACCCTGGATGTGCTGGACTGCGAGGCTTTCTTTGCAAACCCTACCAAGCCACCTTACCAGAATGTGCTGAACTGGGTACCGAAGATCGGGGATGGCTGTACAGACGAGATCGACTTCTATACCGTATACTTTAGAGGTCCCGGCGAAACGGAGTATCGTGCCATCGCCACTACCAAAGAGACCACCTATACCCATACCGGGCTGGAGTCTTTTGCGGCCTGTTACTACGTGACGGCCACCAGCCTGGCAGGAGAGGAGAGCGAGCCGAGCAACGAGGAGTGTAAGGACAACTGCTTCTTCTTCCAGCTTCCGAATATCATCACGCCGAACGATGACGGAAAGAACGATGTGTTCAGACCGGATCCGAGGGCGGCCTTTATTCGCTCTACTACCTTCAAGGTATTCAACCGTTGGGGCGTGAAGGTATACGAAAGCAGCGCAGACCCGTATATCAATTGGCCAGGCACCGACAACGATGGTAAGCGCCTCACAGATGGGGTTTACTACTACGAGGCCGAGGTTGAGTTTATATCCATTGACCCTGAACGCAGCCGCAGTAAATACAAAGGCTGGGTAGAAATAGTACGCTAATGACAAAAGAGGAACTGGACCGGCTGCAGGATTTGCCCATCGTATTTTACGACGGCACCTGCGGCTTTTGCCAGGCCAGTATACAGATCGCTTTGAAGTACAACACGCGGCAGAACCTGCATTTTGCCGCCTTGCAGTCCGGATTGGTTGAGCAGCTCGTGCCGCAGCAGCTTGTACCTGACCCGCTGCCCGACTCCATTCTTTTTTTTGAAAACGGCCAGCTCTACACCGAGTCAGAAGCCGCCCTTCGCATCGCCCGCCATCTCAATTTTCCATGGTCGGTGCTTTACTATTTCAGGTTTATTCCCTTATCTTTCCGCAATTTTGTATACCGCTTCATCGCGAAACACCGCTACCGCATAGCAGGTCGCAACGAAGCCTGCATGCTGCCCAGCCCCGAAGAAAGGGCCCGGTTTGTGGCGTATTGAATTGTTAAATTATTGATGGTTAAATGGTTGTTGGGCTCTGGCTCGCCGAACAGCTGTCGCCTGTATTGCTGAGTTTTATACCTTAGAGACAGGTATAGACATTGCTATACTTTAGTTCTAGGCTAAATCGAGTCAGTTATAGTAAGGATATCACAGAAAGTGCACTTAGGTTTTCGATCATTCAACAATTCAGCCATCAACAATTTAATCATCAACCATTTAGCCATCAAAAATTTAACAATCGACAACAAACAATCAACAATAAATATCAGCATGAAAAAGGCATACGTTTTCCCGGGACAGGGGTCGCAGTTTGTGGGTATGGGCAAGGACTTGTATGAGCAACACGAAGTTGCGCGTCAGCTGTTCGAACAGGCAAACGAGATCCTGGGTTTTAACATCACAGAGATCATGTTCAACGGCACGGACGAGGAGCTGAAGCAAACCAGGGTAACACAGCCGGCTATTTTCCTGCACTCGGTGGCGCAGGCGGCTGTGGCCCAGGACTTCAACCCCGATATGGTAGCCGGCCACTCGCTTGGTGAGTTTTCGGCGCTGGTGGCCAGCAAGGTGCTGAGCTTTGAAGACGGACTGAGGCTGGTGTATAAGAGAGCGATGGCTATGCAGACAGCCTGCGAGGCGAACCCGTCTACCATGGCGGCAATTCTTGGTCTGGACGATGCGAAGGTAGAAGAAGTGTGTGCCTCCATTGAAGGGGAAGTAGTGGTAGCAGCCAACTACAACTGCCCGGGCCAGCTGGTGATCTCCGGTTCTAACAAAGGGATTGAGATCGCCTGCGAGAAGATGAAGGAAGCCGGTGCCAAGCGTGCCCTGCCATTGCCGGTTGGTGGCGCTTTCCACTCGCCGCTCATGAAGCCGGCAGAAGTGGAACTGGCCAAAGCGATCAACGAAACCACCTTCAGCCAGGGCATCTGCCCGATCTACCAGAACGTGGATGCCATGCCGCACACAGATCCGCAGGAGATCAAGCAGAACCTGATCAGCCAGTTAACGGCTCCCGTACGCTGGACGCAATCGGTGCAGCAAATGGTAGCTGACGGAGCTACGCATTTTGTGGAGTGCGGACCGGGCAAAGTGCTGCAGGGACTGGTAAAAAAGATAGAGCGTACAGCTGAGGTAAGCTCAGTGGCATAATGCTTTGCATAAAATTGAAAAAGACCATTGCGGCGTCTGCTGCAATGGTCTTTTTTATGTAGATTTTGTGTATACGCAGTGCTGCTAAGGTATAGCTTAAGCCGAGAGTTTTTTCTGGGATCACAGATTAGTCAGCGGCCGAAACGAACGGGTAAACGGGGAGTTTATCCGGGCAATCTTGTAGAAGCTGTGTTACATGCTGGTTGAGCACCGGATGTAGCAGCTGCGGGGCAATCTCGCTCAGCGGCATGAGCGTGAACCGACGCAGGTGTAACTGCGGATGGGGGATGGTCAGGCGCTGAGACTGCATGACCAGCTGGTCGTAGAACAGGATATCAATGTCGATGCCGCGGGCTCCCCAGTGCTCGTGACGGATGCGCCCCAGTTCCTGCTCAATCTGGTTTATACCTTGCAACACCTTTTCCGGACTCAATTTAGTTTGGACCTCCAGCACCTGGTTCAGGAAGGCAGGCTGGTCAGTCTTTCCCCAGGCGGCGGTTTCGTAGAGGGAGGAACTTTGCACGATAGGCCCGACTTGTGCGGCGATGCGTTCACGGGCCTGGGACAGGTATAGCGGACGGTCACCGAGGTTACCGCCCAGGAGCAGGTATAGCTTAGGCATGTTTGTTGAAAAAGGCGATACTCAGGTCGGCAGCGGCTTTGGCAGCCGTGGGCAACTCTTCCAGCTCGTACGGGTGCTGCCCCCCGAAAGAGTGATCGGCTCCGGGCAACAGGTGCATCTCAGCGTCCGGTTTCCAGGTATGCAGGTCGTGGGCCATCTGCACGGGCAGGGTTTCATCTTCCTCGCCATGCAGTATGAGCAAAGGCTGCTGCATCTTCTGAATCACTTTCGGGATTTCGAGTCGCTCCACATTGGCCAGGTAGTCTTCCACGATTTGGTAGTAAAGCGGCATGCGTATACCTGTGCGGGCATTCGTCACCCACTGCACGCCCTCTTTCTGCCAGGATTCCTTTTCCAGCTCGTCCCAGCGCTGGTCAAAATTATTCACGGCAGCCCACGTAGCCACGGCCCGCACACGGGTATCTTCAGCAGCTTTTAGTATAACGGATCCGCCTCCGCGGCTGTGGCCAATCAGGTAGATGCGGTCCAGGTCCAGCTCATTTTGCGGCAGCGGTCCCTCTTCGTCATGCACCAGGTCGATGAGCGACTTGAGGTCCTCGAGCTCGATGCTGAAGTTGTTGCGGCCAAAGGCTTCCATGTCGTGCAGGTCTGAATCGTTGTCTACGGTGGTGCCGTTGTGCGAGAAGTTGAACTTGATGAACACAAAGCCGTGCCCGGCGAAATAGTCGGCCAAGAGGTTGAAGTGCCCCCAGTCTTTGAAGCCCTTGAAACCATGGGTATAGAGCACGACTGGCTTCTTGTTGCCGTCCGGGGTATAGGTGGCGTCGGCGGTAAAAGGACGCTCGTGCTCCGGGTATACCACGAAGTCTACTTTGAGTGTGTCTGCCATGGCAAGATGCGCTGTGTTATCAGAAGGCAATATAGTTATTTTCGGCAAGCGGCAAACCAGCACGAGGCTGTGCTGTTGGTAAAGTATACCAGCGCGCTTAACTTCGATTATTTAAACGCTGATATTGCTATACTTGTTTGGAAACGACCCCCACACCTAGTAATATTGCGGAATATCACATGAGCATTAGCCTAAAGGAAATACAAGCGCCCATTGCCCAGGAGATGGAGCTGTTCGAGAAAAAGTTCAGGACTTCGATGAAGTCTAAAGTACTGCTGCTCGACAAGATCATGAGCTACATCGTAAAGCGCAAAGGCAAGCAGATGCGGCCGATGTTCGTGTTCTTCATGGCCAAGCTTTTCCGCGGCGACGCCATCGGCGACGCCACTTACCGCGGGGCCGCCCTTATCGAGCTGTTGCACACGGCCACCCTCGTGCACGACGACGTGGTGGACGAGGCCAACTACCGCCGTGGTTTCTTCTCCGTGAACGCGCTCTGGAAAAACAAGATCGCCGTGCTGGTAGGCGACTACCTGCTCTCAAAAGGCCTGTTGCTCTCCCTGCAAAACGACGACTACGAATTGCTCAAGATCGTATCGAACGCCGTGCGGGAAATGAGCGAAGGGGAGCTGCTGCAGATCGAAAAAGCACGCCGCCTGGACATTGATGAGTCTGTCTATTTCGACATCATCCGCCAGAAAACCGCTTCGCTTATTGCCTCCTGTTGCGCAGTCGGCGCTGCTTCGGCTGGTGCTTCGAAAGAGGACATTGAGAAAGCCCGTTTGTTTGGGGAGAAAGTAGGCATTGCCTTCCAGATCAAAGACGACTTGTTCGACTATGGTACCGCCGAAATCGGCAAGCCCGTAGGTATCGACATCAAGGAAAAGAAGATGACCCTGCCGCTGATCCACGCCCTGCGCGAAGCCGACTGGATGACCCGCCGCCGCGTGATCTACAACGTGAAGAACAACAACGGTAACAACGAGCGCGTGCAGCAGGTGATCGACTATGTGAAAACCTCCGGTGGTATTCAGTACACCATCGAGGTGATGAACCAGTACCACGCAGAGGCCCTCGCTATTCTCCATACCTTCCCGGCCTCCCCATCCCGCACCTCCCTGGAGCAACTGATCGCCTATACCATAGAAAGGGAAAAATAAATTGTTAAATTGTTGATGGTTAAATTGTTTTGACCGTTCAGTTATGACCTTGCGGTGCGCGCAGTTGCCGCGAGTGTCTTGGGTATAAGTGTCTAAGGAGTAAGTTATCCTATACTTAGCTTGGAGAAGTAAACCTACTTCATAACCTGGTTGTCATTTCGACCTCAGGGAGAAATCTGAAATAGTGCCTACACTCCAAAATAATCCAGATCCCTCCATGCTGTTGAGATGACAGGTAAAAAGCCACTATTTCTACCCGCTATACCTATACCTGGTCAAACAGAAATATCTGTAACATCTCCTTTAAAATTTGTAAGCCTGAAAGGTAGGGGCGGAGGTAATTTTGGGAGCACAAAATAACCTATGAAAGATGAGTCTCAACACCAACACCTGGAACCGGCTGCGCTATACCTTCTACTTGCCGGTATATGATCTGATTGCCGATCGTATTTTCCGAAGGTATAGGAAGCGCTCCATCGAGTTGCTAAAAGCCAAGCCTGACGAAGCTATTCTGATCATAGGCGCCGGCACTGGCCTCGACCTGCCATACCTGCAGGGCTATACCCGCATCACCGCCAACGACATCACACCGGGCATGATCACGAAGCTGAAAGCTCGTGCCGAGAAACTAGGTATACCTGTCGATGCCCACGTGATGGACGGTCAGCAACTCAGCTACTCCGACAACAGTTACGACGCCGTGATCCTGCACCTGATCATCGCGGTTATACCTGACCCCATAGCTTGCATCAAGGAAGTGGAGAGGGTGCTGAAGCCGGGCGGCACGGTCATGGTATTCGATAAGTTTTTGCCAGATGGGCAGAAACCTTCGCTCCTCCGCCGCCTCTTCAATCAGGTTGCCAGTACGCTTTTCTCAGATGTGAACCGAAGTATTGGGCACATCGTCAGCCATACCTCGCTGCAGGTGGAGCTGAATGAACCGGCTGCTTTTGGAGGCACGTTCAGGATTGTGCGGCTTAGGAAACCTGTATAAACCCATCAATAGTTTACGAAAGCGAACCCAGCCAATTTTTCATAAAGGATCGACAGGCAATGGTGAAACACAAAGGCCGCTACCTTACTAGTAGCGGCCTTTGCTATACCTGCCGATTCAACAATCAGCAATGAACAATCAACAATTAAATCCCCTCCGCCAGCAACTCGTCCATAGTCTTGTTAAAGTCCGCCAGCCACTCTTCGTAGTACTTGCCGGTGCCGGGGCCCGAGAAGCCGGTGTGGATCTTGCGCACTTTGCCCTGGCGGTCGATGTAGATGGTGGTCGGGAAGGAGAGGACGTGGTTTAGAGCCGGAAGCGCTTGGGCGGCAGCTTCTTTATCGGCCGGACCGGCGTAGAGCAGATCGTACTCGATGTCGAAGCGGTCTTTCATCTTCGTTAGGCGCGGCACGGCTTGTGCGTAGCCCTTGGTGCGCTCAAAGCCCAAGCCGATGATCTCGAGACCACGATCCTTGTTTTTGCTGTAGTAAGGGGCCAGGAACTGGGTTTCGTCCATACAGTTCGGGCACCATGAGCCCAGCAGCTGCACCAGCACCACCTTGCCTTTGTACTTGTCATCCGACAGCGATACCTGCTTGCCTTCCAGATCAGGGAACGTAAACTCCAGCGACTCGTAGCCTGGCTTCAGGAAAGTCAGTTCGTTGGCGTTGGCGAGCTCGGCGTTTTCGTTGCGTTTGGCTACCCAGGTTTCGTGGTGCGAAGGGCCGGAGTAGAAATGGCCGCTCAGGTTGTCGCCGTCAGTCGGTTTGGCAGTGAACAGGTAAGCATGGTTGCCGTCAAACGTCGACACCTTTAGCTCATCGCCTTCCACCTGCCCTTCGAGGTAGCGGTAGTCACCCGTCTCGGTCAGGAAAGTGCCGGTCACGTGGTTGTCTTTCTGCTCAAATACACCAATGGCTGGGTACTGCTTCCCGTCAGGGTCGGTAAAAGTTACCTCCCATTTGCCGGTGTAGGTATAGCTGGCCGGTTCGGGCTTGGCTTCAAAGCGGTTGGCGTCTCCGTGCACTGCCGTAAATGGAACGGAATAGGGTTTGTCTAAATCGTTGCGGGTGAAGCGGCCGGCCATCTTATCGCCGTCGATTTTCGCGATCAGGTCCGCGTCAAAAATGTGCAGCCTGATCCGGAGCGAATCACCCTCCTGGTGAAACTCATCCACCAGAATGCGTTCATCGGCGTTCACCAGGTATAGCACGGTCTTGCCGTTCTGTTCTTCGGCTTCCATGATGAACGGAATCTCCTGGCCCTGGGCCTGCAGCGCAACGCGCCACGGACCCGGTTTGATGGTGTTATCAGTAGATGTCATAGAGCCACAGGAGGTTAATAGCTGCGTGAATGACAAAGCCAACAACAAAATCAGCCTTGCCGGGGTATTAAAACAAGTACGTATCATACGGCAAAATTACGAGAAGGAATCATTAAATGCGAAACATGCGAGTGAATAGCGCAGGCGGTGGTGGAAATGTTATATTCATGACCGCTAATGTTGTGCTTAAACACTCATATTTCGTACATTTGTAAACTTCACAACGAAGCATTAAACATCATAACAATAGCAAAACTATGGCATTTGATTTAGGAATGATCAAGGCAGTGTATGCCGGGATGGCCGAGCGCGTGAATGCTGCCCGTAACGCAGTAGGCAGACCGCTTACCCTGACAGAGAAAATCTTGTACGCACACCTTTTCGATGGCAACGCGACTCAGTCTTTTGAGCGTGGCAAGACCTACGTGGACTTCGCTCCGGACAGGGTGGCTATGCAGGACGCAACGGCACAAATGGCCTTGCTTCAGTTTATGCAGGCTGGCAAGCCGCAGGTGGCTGTGCCTTCTACGGTGCATTGCGATCACCTGATCCAGGCCCGTGTAGGTGCCGACCAGGACTTGCAGGACGCTTATACTGAAAACAAAGAGGTATACGATTTCCTTGCCTCTGTTTCAAATAAATATGGCATCGGCTTCTGGAAGCCAGGTGCCGGTATCATCCACCAGGTGGTACTCGAGAACTACGCCTTCCCGGGCGGTATGATGATCGGTACGGACTCCCACACACCAAACGCCGGTGGTCTGGGTATGGTCGCGATCGGTGTAGGTGGAGCTGACGCCGTTGACGTAATGTCGGGCATGGCCTGGGAGCTTAAATTCCCGAAAGTGATCGGTGTGAAACTGACCGGCAAAATGAGCGGCTGGACTTCACCGAAAGACGTGATCCTGAAAGTGGCCGGTATTCTTACTGTAAAAGGCGGAACGGGCGCTATCGTGGAGTACTTCGGCGATGGTGCCGAGTCTATGTCTTGTACCGGTAAAGGTACCATCTGTAACATGGGTGCTGAGATCGGAGCGACTACATCGGTATTCTCTTACGACGACAGCATGCGTGCCTACCTGCGCGCCACCAACCGCGAAGAAGTAGTAGAAATGGCAGACGAGGTGGCAGCCTACCTGCGTGCCGATGACGAAGTATACGCTAACCCGGCTGCTTTCTACGATCAACTGATCGAGATCGACCTGTCTACACTGGAGCCGCACGTAAACGGTCCGTTTACGCCGGATGCCGCCTGGCCAATCTCTCAGTTCGCCGCTGTGGTGAAAGAGCACAACTGGCCATCTAAACTGGAAGTAGGTCTGATCGGATCCTGCACGAACTCTTCTTACGAAGACCTGACCCGCTCGGCTTCTATCGCGGAGCAGGCGGTTTCCAAGAAACTGGTTGCGCAGGCTGAGTTCACCATCACACCGGGCTCTGAACTGGTGCGCTTCACAACAGCCCGCGATGGTCTGTTGGATACGTTCGCACAGATGGGCGGTGTTGTACTGGCAAACGCCTGCGGACCGTGCATCGGCCAGTGGGCGCGTCACACAGACGACCCAACCCGCAAAAACTCGATCATCACCTCCTTCAACCGTAACTTTGCCAAGCGTAACGACGGTAACCCGAACACACACGCGTTCGTGGCTTCCCCTGAGATCGTAACGGCTTTCGCCATTGCCGGTGACCTGACTTTCAACCCGCTGGTTGACAAGCTGATCAACACAGATGGTGAAGAAGTGATGCTGGACGAGCCAAGAGGCATTGAATTGCCACCGCAAGGCTTCGCCGTGGAAGACGCAGGCTATGTAGCCCCAGCAGAAGACGGTAGCAGCGTAGAAGTCGTAGTAGATCCGAAATCTGACCGTCTGCAGTTACTGGAAGGCTTTAAGCCATGGGAAGGCACTGACCTGAAAGGTCTGAAGCTCCTGATTAAAGCACAGGGCAAGTGTACGACTGACCACATCTCCATGGCGGGGCCGTGGTTGAAGTACCGTGGTCACCTGGACAACATTTCCAACAACATGCTGATCGGTGCCATCAACGCCTTCAACGGTGAGGCCAACAAGGTATACAACGACATGACGCGTGGTTACGACACCGTGCCTGCCACAGCCCGTACTTACAAGGCTGCCGGCATCGGTACCGTAGTGGTAGGTGACGAGAACTATGGCGAAGGTTCATCCCGTGAGCACGCTGCCATGGAGCCGCGCCATCTGGGTGTTCGTGCCGTTATCGTGAAGTCATTCGCGCGTATCCACGAAACCAACCTGAAGAAGCAGGGTATGCTGGGTCTTACGTTCGCCAACAAAGCGGATTATGACTTGATCGAGGAGAACGACACGATCGATATCCTGGGTCTGGAGAACTTTACGCCAGGTGTTCCGCTGAAAGTGGTGCTGACGCACAAAGACGGTTCTCAGGACGCCTTCATGGTAAACCATACCTACAATGAAGGTCAGATCGAGTGGTTCAAGGCTGGTTCAGCCCTCAACCTGATCCGTCTGCAGCAGAAGCAGTCAGCTAACGGTTAATTAGCGACCAGTTCCCAATAATAGTAACGCCCCGCTCGAAAGAACGGGGCGTTTTGCTTTGATGCAGGTATAGGTTTTGTTAAGCTATAGCTCCTGTTAATGGTTCCGGCTATGGCCTGATGATCAGCAGGCGGCTGGTCGTGGTATTTTGCTCGTACGTCAGCTGAACAATGTAAAGCCCTTCTGCCAAACCGTTCAGGTCGTAAATGGCCTTGTGTGGCATACGACTACGTAACTTCGGACTAACCCGGCGACCCATGGCATCCGTCATAAACAGGGTGAGCGGGGCATCCGCTTTCGGCAAGGCAACATGCAGTTCGTGCACAGCCGGGTTAGGGTATACCTGAAAATGGGGAGGAGCTTCCAACGGCGGAACGACGGTTCCGTTTTGCTTGATTTCTATCCGCCGGATGACGGTGTCTTCACCACAATCAGCGGCATTCGAGACAATCAGGGAAACGTCATAGGTGCTAGGCAGTTCGTAGGTATAGCTGGGGTGCTGTTCCGTGGAGGTATCTCCGTTGCCAAAATTCCATCGCCAGCTGTTGCCATGCGCACTTTCATTGCGGAAGTCGATGCTCTTGCCAGGCTCCAGTTGCTCCTGTGGTTGCACAATGCTGAAACCGGCCACGGGGGAATTGGCTACCACCAGTTGGAAAGGTACCAGCGGACTGTCAAATAAAGAGTCGGCATTGCAAACGTAGAGGATAGTGCTGGTGTCGAGTGCGGCGATGTTGAAGTTATTGCCAGCGCCCAGGAGCTTTGTTTTGGCCTCGTCCGCAAAAAACTTAAACTGCTTGCCACCTGCTGGCGCCAGGCTGATCGAAGCGCCCACGCACACCGTGTCGCTGATGGCCAAGGGCGCTGGCCCGGCCTTCATGACCTGGTATTTTGTGAGCGCAGCTCTGGCGTTCTGTCGGAGCTGCTCCAGATCGTCGCCGGCCACAATGGCAAATGAAACCAGTTGGCTCTGTCCCGGTGCTAAACTGTTGGCCGTCGTGCCCACGACATGGGCCACATCATTGCCGTAGCCGCTGCCCCAGGCTTTCTTCCTCGCCACGCCGCCCGTCAGCGCTCTGTATTTCTCCTGCATGCTAAAGCCGTCGGCAATCGCGAAGGTAGAGGAGCCCCCGGACAGGTTATCGATCGCGTAGTAAGATGGCGGGGTGACGGAAAGCAGCCTGATGCCTGCATAAGGCGAAGCCTGCCCCATGTTATAAACGTAGCCCATATTCAGCGTTTCGTCCCAGTCGGCCACATTCAGGTAGGCATCCGTTATATTCCAGTCGGCGAACAGCCCGGCATGCAGGGTTTTGATCGTGTCAGGTGTCACATTCCGAATGCGGTACTCCAGTATAATGTAGTCGGCGTCAGGCGACTCGCTCCAGGCCATCCCCTTGTAGCTTACTTGCACGCCCGCCTGGGCCGGAGCGGGGAATTTGTCGCGCATCACGCCACTGATCTCCTGGTCCGCAACTGCTGTGTTGTGACGCAGTCGGGCAGCGCTCACCGCTACAAAGTCGTTGTCCGTTTGCCAGCTGGCATTGCGCACATTGTCTGAGACACGGTCCGGGGCAGCAGCGACAATGAGCCCACCTTCAAAGATCATGGAGGTGCTGCCCTTGTAGGTGATGCCGACACCCTGCCCGAAATTATACCCGTTATACCCGAGGTTGCCTTTGCTGTTCAGGGTGACGTGCAGGTTGTTAGCGTTCAGCGTCAGGTAATCGGGGTTGACGGGTAGCTGGAAGTATTGGAAGTCCTGGTACGCACCGTCCGCAAAACCGACTCTGAAGGTAGCCTGGGCATTGGGCGGCGCATCCGGGAGCACCACGAACCGGAATGGCTTGCTGTGGTTGTTGCTTGTCGCCAGCGTGCCCATGGCACCGATGTTGAGTTCATTGTCATCCAACACCTTGATGAAAGGTGAAGTGGAGGTGAGGGTCAGCTTCAATGCAGTGGTTGGGTCCAGGTAGTTCATCAGGCTCAGGTGAATCAGCAGCGTGTCGCCAATCTGTGCCACCTTGTTGTCAACGACGCTGAAAGAAGTATAGCGCACCGACTTTGCCTGGGTATCCCGTAGGGCTCGTTTCACATTCAGGCGTCCTTTGCCGAGTAGTTCGTGGTAGGCTGCGTTTTCCGGCAGGTGGTAAATGTCGTCGGCTGTCGCGCGCAGGCGCTGGATCACCTGCACGGCGTTGAGGTGTGGCATCTGGGAGCGAAGGAGCGCGGCGGCACCTGCCACGAGCGGGGACGCCAGCGAAGTGCCGGTGTCGCTACCATAGGAGTTGTCGCGGCTGTAGGTGGTGCTATAGATGCTCTGGCTTGGGGCTGTCAGGCTAATCCTGTAGTTCCAGGTATGGCCGTTTGTCTTTACATCGTTATGCGTGCCGCCCACAGCCAGCACGTTGTCATAGGCCGCCGGATATATGTTTACAAATGCATTGGTGTTGCCAGCTGCTGCCACGATCACCACATCCTTCTCCAGCGCCGCATAGTTGATGATGTCCTGCTCAAACTTCGAAAATCCCGTACCTCCCCAGGACAGGTTGATGATGCTGCAACCCTTGTCTGCCGCATACACAATGGCCTCGTAGCCTCCAAAGCTGCCATACGAAGTAGATGGGAAAACCTTGATCGGCATAAACTTGGTACGGAAGCCCACCCCGGCTATACCTGCGCCGTTGTCGGCCTCGCCGATTGCCACGCCTGCCACCTTCGTGCCGTGGCCTTTGTAGGGAGAGTCATCCGTCAGGATGTTGTCCTTGTCCCCGAAATCCCAGCCGTAGAAATTATCGATCAGTCCGTCACCGTCGTTGTCAATCCCATCGATGGGGTCGTCGTAATTATACCTGATCTTATTCTTGATGTCCTCGTGCGTAAAGCGGAAGCCGGAATCCAGAACACCGATCACGATGTTGGTATCGCCCTTTTGCACGGCCCAGCCGCCATAGGCCTGTATGTTTCTCAGGTATGCCTGCGAGGTTTTTGTCGAGTCGGAGGCAGGGTCGTTGGGCTGGTAAAGGGGTACCCGTTCGTACAGGGGTTCCACATACTCTACCAAGCCGGTTGCCAGTAATGCTTGCTGTACGGCTTCCAGGTTATGCGAAGGGTCGTATTTCAGTTCGTAGATTAGCGAGAGGTCCACGCGGGCTTTCCGGGCGAAAGGGGAGGGCGCTTTGCCCGGGAACTTCTGCTCCACCGATTTGGCACCTACCTTTTGCAAGGCTTTTTGCATGGGGTTTCCGTTAGCCATGCGCAACTGATTGCCGGACGGCGGCTTGAGCTTGTAGACGACGGTATGCGGTTTAGTCGCGGAACCAATACCTGCAGGAGCGGGCAGATGCTGCGCAGCCAGCAGGGACGAACTCAGGACTAGAAACAGGAAAGAAAGTATGCAGCGGTAAACCACTGGCCCTGGGGTAAACATTAAATCATATTAAACTATTAGGTGAATACAACCTCTGCCTGAGTTGGGAGAGGTATAAAGTAAAGCGCATACAGCACGGCGAAATTTAAAGATGCTTCCCGAGCTTAATAAAAAAATACGTAACTTTCCAACAATATGATTCTAATATATGTGTTTAATTATATAAAATAAATACTATGACCTCGGATTTGAAAAATAAACATCTTCCTATTCTAGAAAACGCTGTGAAAGCCTTGCACGAGCGTCGTTTTTTTGCCCAATATCCTGAAAACCCGATGCCTGACATCTATGGCGAAAATGCCGATAAGGAAGGCCGTGAGAGGTATAAGCAGCATCTTAACAACAAGTTTACAGAATTGGTGCACGATGGCGCTGAAAATTGGGCAGGTCAGGAAGAATCGCCTTATGAGCAGCAGCCACTAGGTATCAAGTACCCTTACTTTAGTGCAGAAACGCTGGTGGAGCGTGCCGACGAAGCTTTCCACCAGTGGCGCAAGGTAAAGCCAGTTGACCGCGCTGCCATCCTGGTGGAGTCGCTGGAGCGCATGAAAACCCGTTTCTTCGAAATCGCCTATGCTACGATGCACACAACAGGCCAGGCCTACATGATGTCGTTCCAGGCATCGGGACCGCATGCCGCTGACCGGGCGCTGGAGGCAATCGCGGCCGGTTACGAAGAGCAGACCCGCTTTCCGGAGCACATGGAGTGGGAGAAGCCAATGGGCAAGTATAACCTCAAACTGAACAAGAGCTGGCGCGCCGTGCCGAAAGGCATCGGCCTGGTGATCGGCTGCTCTACCTTCCCGACATGGAACACAGTACCGGGCATGTATGCAAGCCTTGTTACCGGCAACCCGGTTATCGTGAAGCCGCACCCGAAAGCAGTACTGCCTATCGCCATTGTGGTAGCAGAGGTGCAGAAAGTGCTGGTGGAAAATGGCCTGAGCCCTTACATCTGCCAGTTGGGTGTAGACGCGGATGATCGCCTTATCACCAAAGAACTGGCCGAGAACCCGAGGGTAAAACTGATCGACTACACAGGCGGTACGGAGTTCGGTAACTACGTGGAAAGCCTGCCGGGCAAAGTTACTTTCACAGAGAAAACAGGCGTGAACTCGATCATCCTGGATTCGGTGCAGGACATTGACAAAGTGGCCCAAAACCTGGCTTTCTCGCTTAGCCTCTACTCCGGGCAGATGTGTACGGCGCCTCAGAACTTCTTCGTGCCTGAGACAGGCGTGAAAGTGGGTGAGGAGATGATGCCTTACGAAGAAGTGGTAAAAAAACTGGCCGATGCCGTAACGGGTCTGGTGAACAATCCGAAAGCCGGACCGCACATTTTGGGGGCGATCCAGAACCCGGCCACGGCTGCGCGTGTGAAAGAAGCAGCCAGCGTTAAAGGCAGAGAAGTACTGAGCACCTGCGACATCAGCAACCCGATGTTCGAAAATGCCCGTACCTGCTCCCCGGTGATCTATGAAGTAGACGCTACGGAGAAGGAGAGCTTCAGCCGCGAACTGTTTGGCCCGATCGCCCTTATCATCAAAACCAAGGACACGGACCAGTCGATTGAACTGGCAAAAGAGATGGCCATGAATTACGGCGCGATCTCCTGCGGTGCCTATACCACGGATGAAGAGACAAAAGAAAAAATCATGGATGAGATGAGCCTGGCGGGCACGCCGGTGAGCTTTAACCTGACAGGTGGCATTTATGTGAACCAGAATGCGGCTTTCTCTGATTTCCACGTGACGGGCGGCAACCCGGCCGGTAACGCCTCATTCACGAACCCTGAATATGTGATCAAGCGCTTTACCTGGGTAGGCTTCCGTGAGCCGGTGGCTGGCTAATCAGCGGCTGTAACTTAAAAAGAAAGCCCCGACGCTATACCGAGCGCCGGGGCTTTTTGTTTTTATTTGAACAGGTTGTCCATGTCTTTTCTCAGGTTGTCGAGGCCGTCTTTCAGGCCCTGCCATTTGCTTTGGCTGTCCTCCTGGTCGCCCAGTTTGCTGGCGATCAGTTCACGTTTGGCTTCCAGCGCGGCAACATGCTCGTGGTAGGTATGGTTTGAGTCGGCAGCGGTGGCGTTTGCGCGGGCCTTCAGAGTTTTGATCTTGCTGTCAAGCTCTTCCAGGCTTTTCTCGATTTCCTCGCGTGTCAGGTTGTTGGGCGCACGCATGTGTTCGGGTTTCAGGTTGTAAGTATCCATATCTTTTGGTTCTGTTTCATTGTAAAGCGATACCACTCTCTGCTTGCAGGTACCACTCTAGATACTTGAAATGGCTCGAAAAGGATGTATGAAGGCGGGTGTTGATTGGCTATCGATGATTTTTGTCACTTATTTAGAAGATATCTAAATAACTCTTTTCTGTTATGGATATGGTGCTTACTTTTGCATCACTTTTTAGAATTGATCTAATTAAAGATACATGCAACGCGCGCTCACCATCGTATGTACCCTTGTGCTGCTGGCACAACAGGTATTTGCACAAACCACAGGCCGCATCGAAGGCCGCATCCAATCCGAAAGAGGCGAAGGTATAGCCGGCATCAGCGTAGGGCTGGAGGGTACCTCTTACGGCTCCACGACAGATGACGAGGGGAAGTTCCTGATCAAAAACATACCGGCTGGTAACTATACGCTGGTGGCTTCGGGTATAGGCTATACCCTGCAAAAGCAATTGCTGGAGGTAGCAGGCGGGAAGGCGGCCTTTGTCAATGTGGACCTGGCCGTGTCGTCGCATTCGCTAGGCGAGGTTCAGGTGACGGCGCACCGCAGTGGGGAGTATTTACAGCGTACCGCTACCACGGCCACCAAAATGGAGGCACCTATCAAATCGGTGCCGCAATCCGTGCAGGTGGTGTCGCGCCGTGCCCTGGACCAGTTGCAGGTACTGCGTCTCGAGGACGCCATGCGCAACGTGAGCGGGGTGAGCATGGAGACGGGCTTTGGCGGCCGCTCTGACATTTTCCAGATCCGCGGCTTCCGCACCGATATGCAGAGCGTGTTCAAAAACGGCTTCCGCAACACAGTGCGCACTTACCGCGAGAGTGCTAATATCCAGCAGATCGAGGTGATGAAAGGCCCGGCCTCTGTGCTGTACGGCGTGAGCGACCCGGGTGGGATGGTGAACATATCCACCAAAAAGCCAACAGCCCATACCTTCCAGGATATCCAGATCACGGCCAGTAACTTTGGTTTGGTGAGACCTGCCATCGACCTGGGCGGCTCCTTTAACGAGTCCAAGACTTTTAAATACAGACTTAACGCTGCGTATGAGCGTGCTGACAGCTACCGCGACTTCGTAAAGACCAAGCGTATTTTCGTGGCTCCGGCCATCACCTACGATTTCTCTGACAAGACCTCTCTGACCGTGGAGACCGAGTTCCTGAACCACGACCAGCCATCTGACCGCGGCATTTTCTCGGTTAACGGCCAGATTGCTCCCGTACCAAGAAGCCGTGTGGTGTTTGAGCCGAGCAATACAGGGGAGTTTACCAACCGCATGGCGCAGTACAACCTGCAGCACAAGTTCTCAGAAGCATTGAGCTTCCGCCACGCCTTCAACTACAACTACGCCACCGAAACGCGCGATGTGGTGGAGCAAACCACCGTCCTGAAAGACGGTTCGTTCCGCATCAACCGACAGCACCAGGACCAGGACACCTACGACCGCAACATCGCTACCCAGAATGAGCTGTACGCCAACTTCAACACCGGCGCACTGGTGGAGCACAAGGCCGTGGGTGGTATAGAGATTTCGCGTTCTGTGTTTGACATCTGGGTGAAGCGTGCCCCTTACGACGTGTTTGACATCCTGAATCCACAGTATAACCCGAAGCCCAAGGACTATTCGCTGCTAACCTACTCACAGGACTACCAGGACCGTGTGGATGTGCTGGGCTTCTACCTGCAGGACTTCATCACCATTAACCAGCGCCTGAAAGTCCTGCTGGGCGGCCGCTACGACTTCTGGGAACAGGAGAAAGAGAACCGCATGAAAGACGAAACGACCAAACAAAGTAACAAGGCCTTTAACCCGAGGCTGGGTGTGCTGTACGAGGTATACGGTCCGGTTTCTGTTTATGCGAACTACTCCAAAGGCTTCCAGCCAGGTATAGGACAGACGCTGGAGGGCGAGGCCTTCAAGCCAATCACCTCGGTGCAGTACGAAGCCGGTACGAAAATCGGTTTGCTGAACGACCGCGTGAACCTGACGGCCGCTTACTTCGACATCACGCGCCAGAATGTGGTGGTGCCTCACCCGACGCAGAGCGGTGCCAGTGTGCAGTTAGGCGAGGTGCAGAGCAAGGGTATAGAAACCGATATCACAGGGGAGGTGTTGCCTGGCCTGAATGTGATCGCCACCTATACCTACACCGACGCCCGCGTGACGAAGGATGCCCTTAGTGGAGACGATCCGAAACGCACAGTGGGCCGTCGCTTCAGAGGCGTGGGGTATAACAACAGCAGCCTTTGGACAACTTACGAACTACAGGATGGCCTGTTGAAGGGACTGGGTATCGGCGGTGGCTTTACGTATGTGGAAGATCGTCCGGTGGATGATGCCAACAGCTTTATGCTGCCAGGCTACACCCGCTACGACGCGACCATGTTCTACAACAGCAAGCGCTTCCATGCGGCCCTGAACGTGAAGAACCTGACTAACGTGAAGTACTACGAAGGCTCACAGTCGGTAACCGTGATCATGCCAGGTGCGCCTACTACCGTGCAGGGCACCGTCGGGGTGAGGTTTTAAGAGAGCTGATCAGAGATCAATAGTATCGGCGGCATTGTCCTGACAGGGGCGGTGTCGCCGATTTCAAATTCAGGTATATGCGCAAAATCCTTCTTCAGTTGCATCTCTGGGTCGGCCTGACGGCGGGCGCCGTGCTAGCCTTCATGGGCTTAACGGGCTCGCTTTATGTGTTTCAGCCCGAGCTGACGGTGGCGCTATACCCCGAGTACTACAAAAGCGCTGAGCCGGAAGCAGCCCCCGTGGATGTGCGCCTTGTCGTCAAAAATGCTGAAGAGCAGTTCGGTGGCCCGGTGACGAACATCTTTTTTCCGGTGCGTGAACTGGAGAACTACATTGTCAAGGTAAAGGGCAATAAGCACTTTCTCTTTTTTGACGCGGCAACCGGTAGCTATGTCGGCCAGTTGGAGAAGCGGAGAGGCGTGATGGACACTGTGCTGGACCTGCACCGCCACCTGGCCATGGGTGATACCGGTGCCCTGATCACGGGAACAAGTGCGCTTTTGCTGGCCTTTGTGCTGCTTTCGACGGGGCTATACCTGTGGTTCCCCCGTAAGCGGCGGCAGCTGAAAGACGGTTTGCGCCTCAAGCCTAAGGCCTCGTTCAAGCGCCGGAATTTCGACCTGCACAATGTATTCGGGTTTTACTTTAGCATACCGCTGTTCCTGGCCGCCGTCACAGGAGTATACTTTGGCTTTCAGGAGCAGACGCAGGCGGTAGTTGATAAGCTGACGCTGGCCAAAGAACCGACACCTTACGTCAAATCGCTGCGGTCTTCTTATCAGGAGGGAGTGGGACCGCTCACCGTGTACCAGGCACTCGACCGGATGGATGCGCTATACCCCGGATACGTCCGGCGCACCCTTGTCATGGCCCCCGATAGTGTTGCAACGCTCAACCTGACCTTCCTGGCATCATCCGAACTGGAGGCTGGCCCGCAGTACCGGCCGATGGTATACCTGGACCAATACACCGGCGGCATCGTGTATGATTACAACCCACACACGGCTCCAACCGGCACGCAGCTTACCCGTAACTGGTTCGTGCCGACGCACTTCGGGGAGCTGGGAGGCTGGGTGACACGCATGCTTTGGTTCTCTCTGGGCCTGGTGCCCGCCACGCTGTGGGTGACAGGCATTGTGATGTGGCGGGGCAAAAGTAAAAAGAAGAAAAAGAAAGCCGGCGTAAAAGCAGGAGAAGGTATAGTTGCCAGAAAAACTTATACAAGATAGCCCTTGGATTAGCTTTAATTATTACGTCCAAAAGTGTACTTTTGTGGTGCTGTAGGGTAGCTGTTCTGAGTTGCCTGTATAATAATGCGATATAAGTACACAAAAAGTCGCAGTATTGAACATTAATTGTTTACGATATGTTAGTGGCACAACCGGGTAGAAGAGCATCTAAGGGTGTAATTGTGCCATACCGTTGATTTAGGAGAGATAAAGAACTAACTATGAAGGAAGCATCTGAAATGCTTGACCTAGTGCTGTTGGTAGACGACGACGATACCACCAATTATCTGAACAAGCGCCTGTTGACCGACATGAAAGTAGCAAGAGAGATCCTGGTGCTGAAGAACGGTAGAGAAGCAATCGATTATCTGAGCAAAGCCTGTGGCGAGAAGCCGGATGATGCTCTTAAATGCCCTGACCTGATCTTCCTGGATATCAAGATGCCCATGATGGACGGCTTCGAGTTTCTTGAGGAATACCAGCGCAAAGGCCTGGATGCCGGCGACCATGTGATCATTTTGATGCTGACTTCCTCAGCGAGCTTTTATGACCTGGAGCGCATCAAAAGCTTTAAGAAAGTGAAGAAGCACTTCTCCAAGGCGCTCACCAACCACGATGTAAAAGAAATACTGGCCGAGTTTTTCCAGAAACGAACAAACTAGAGGAAGCCATATGATAAAGAACAAAGCCTGTACACCGCAAGGTATACAGGCTTTGTTGTTTACTCATTCTCCTCTGGTTCGGCTACTACTTCGCTGGCAGGCCACGAAAACACGAAGCACGTGCCGCGCCCTGCTGACTCCACCCAAACATCCCCCTGCTTTTCCTCGAGTATGCGTTTCACGATTGCTAGGCCCAGGCCTGAGCTATCAGAGCGTGTCAGGTTGTGACCCAGCGCTTCGTATTTACTGAAGATCTGCTCCTGGTCCTCGGGGGCTATTCCCGGGCCATTGTCTTGCACTGTAAACAAGATTTGGTCAGACTCAAAACTGAACGCTACTTCAATCACGGCCTCTTCCGGCCTGTCATGATACTTTACCGCGTTGCCGAGCAGGTTGCTGAAAATCTGGTAAAAGTAGATTTCCTGGGTATAGAGGGTGGGCATGTCATCCGGCAAAATGATCTTGAATGACGCCGGTATGTAGAGCGACTCCAGCACTTTCTGCAGTACGACCCGAACGGACACGATCTGGCGGTGCAGGCTGTGGTGCCCGGCAAGCGAGTAGGCCAGTATACCTGTGATCAGCTTGTCCATCTTGCTGGCCTGCTCCCGCAGCATCGGCAGGAGGGAGACCGCATCTTCGGTGTTTCCGGTTTGCAAACTGCCTTCCAGAAAATTGAGGATACCGCCGATGTTTTGAAGCGGAGACCGCAGATCGTGCGAAACGGTGTGCGCAAAGGCGTCCAGGTCTGCGTTCACCTTCTGGAGCTCCAGGTTGCGGCGCTCACGCTCTTCGGAGAGATTCTGTATCTCAAAGTTGGATTGCTGGAGTTGCAGGTTCAGCCTCCTGATCTCCTGCAGTTGCTGTTCTGCCTCCAGGTTGCGCAGCCGCAGCTTCTCGAGCAGTTCGAGCTGCTGCATGTTCTGCTTTTTGATCTCCGCATACGGCGATATTCCTTCTTCATCTTTAAACTCCTGTAGCCAAACCTCCTTCAGGCTTTTGGTGAAAACAGGAGACTGCGTAGGTATACGCTTGCGGAGGGTCACGGCAGTGCCCTGCTCGTGCTCGGTCCTGATCTCAAAGAAATCGACCAGCTTGCGGGAGTTGACAATGCCCATGCCACGCGATGTGGCGCTGCTGACATACCTGGCCCGTTCATATATCTGATCGAGGTTGCCAATGCCGCGACCGCGGTCCGATACCGTGGCCTCCAGGTAGTTGTGGCCGCTCTCCTGCACAATGCCAAACTGAATGGTGCCATTGCCTACATGCTCCACCACGTTGCGGCATATCTCTGACACGGCCGTTGCGAACTTGGTTTGGTTAGCCTGCGCCATCCCTGTTTTTTCCGACAGCTGCATAGCCCGCCTGTAAGCCAGCACCACGTCCAGCTCGTTGGCGATGTTTATTTTGAGAAGACTCCTGGGCATGGATTACGGTTTAGCTTTGCATACAAGTACGAGCGTGTCATCTGTCTGGCGGCTGTGGTCTTTGTAAAGAACTGCTGCGATGGTGGTGGGTAAGTGACCTTGCAGGTTCGGGTAGCGGCTCAGGTCCCAGCGCGATTTCAGTCCGTCGCTGTGCACAATCAGCACCTTGTTACGGTTCCAGTCCAGGCTCTGGTTGTTGAAAGTGCCCGGAACATTATGCCCGAGTATGCCATTGTAGGAAATCACATTCTTGTAAGACATACTGCCTAGCGAACTTTCCATTGAGAAAAGCTTGCCGGCAATGTTGCCAATGCCACAGTAGGTGAATTTGTTCTGGGTGATGTCGATGCTGGCCGCAAAGCCCACTGCGCCGCGTGTACGGCGAATGCTGTTGTGGATGACTTGCAGTGCCAGGGCTGGGTCATGTACAGGATCTTCGCAAAAGGTTTTGACAGCAAGCTGTGCTGCTTCCTGCGCGTGTGTGCCATGCCCGAGTCCATCCAGGGCGAGCAGATAAGCGCCCCGTTCGTGGTGAATGACAGCATACCCGTCGCCACAGTCCACCTCTTTCGGTTTGGGGACCATGACGCTGCCAATTTCGTAGCGCCGGGCCGTAGGTATAGACTTAGCCGATTTGTACACCCGGGTCACGATCACGGTGCCTACCTGGGGCAGTGAGTAAAGGTCGAAGACATCGGACTGCCGCTTGATCGCGCCGAGGCCTTCGCCGGCAGAGCCGAAAGTGGATACGCCATCCTCCAGCATGCGATCAGGATCGGTCATGCCGGGGCCGTTGTCAAGGCTGATGATCTCTATCCCTTTAATGGGTTTGCCAATGGCCTTCACCAGCAGCTCGCCACCCTTTGTTGTGTGCTTCTCCAGGTTGGTGAGCATCTCCGACACGATGATATTGACTTTGCCCACGGCACCCTCCGACAGGGCGAAGCTCTCGGCAAGGCGCGTAATATCTTTTTTGGTGAGGCTGGCGTAGCTCCGGTCCGGTACTAAGAAGCGGTAATGCTGATTAACGTCCATTTTTCCAGTGGATGACAGTAACGGTTGTGCCTTCTCCCGGATTACTTTTGAGGTCGAATTCGTTGACTAATCGCTTAGCGCCGGGCAGACCAAGACCAAGGCTTCGGCCGGTAGAGAATCCATCGCGCATGGCCATGGCGACATCCGCTATACCTGGACCTTGGTCTTTGAAGGTTAGTCTTACGCCGGTTTTGGCATTATTGCTGATAATTTCGAGTATTACTTTGCCGCCGTTGGCGTACTTGAGCATGTTTCGCACGAGTTCGCTGGCCGCCGTAATCAGCTTGGTCTGGTTCACCAAACTCATACCTATTCGGGTGCCAAATTCGCGCACGCGGTTGCGGAAGGGTACCACATCCTGTTCGCGCACGATCTCCATCGTGTCTTTAGTCATTACGATCATCCTGGTCTTCCTCCTCGTCGTCGTCTAGTTCCAGGTTATCGCCTAGTTTTGTGTTAAGTAATTCCATACCCTTTTCAACATTCAGGGCAGTGTATACACCTTGCAGCGTTAGGCCAAGCTCCACAAGTGTAATAGCCACAGCGGGCTGCATTCCTACTACCACGGTTTCGGCATCCATAATGCGCGACATGGAGGCAATGTTGCCTAAAATGCGGCCCATAAATGAATCTACGATGCTTACCGTGGAAATATCAATCAACACGCCTCGCGCTCCGGTCTGGCTTACCATGTTGATCAGGTCGTTCTCAAGGGTAAGGGCTAATCTGTCGTAAAGGTCAATCTGAATGGTAACCAGCAGAAAAGGCCCCATTTTTAAAATCGGTATCCTTTCCATCGTACTAGCGCGTTAGTTTTGGTGCCTTGCTTCGCTCTGTGCGGCGTACCTCCAGGTTGGTCATGCTGAAGGCAAGGTGCAGTGCACTGGCCAGACTGGCCTTGGTCTTGATGTTGGACAGGTCGATGCCCAGGTGCACGATGGTCTGCGCGATCTCGGCACGAATGCCGCTGATAATACACTCGGCACCCATCAGGCGGGTGGCACTTACGGTTTTGATCAGGTGCTGGGCTACCAGTGAGTCTACGGCAGGTACGCCGGAAATATCCAGAATAGCGATGTTGCTACCAGTGTTCACGATCTCCTGCAGCAGGTTTTCCATGACAACCTGTGTACGGGCACTGTCCAGGGTGCCAATAATTGGCAGGGCAAGTATACCGTCCCATACACGGATCACCGGCGTGGAAATCTCACTGATCTCGTCGGTCTGACGCAAAATCACTTCCTCACGACCCTTGATGAAAGTTTCGAACGTGAGAATACTCAGGTTGTCGAGCAGGTTGTTGAGCTGCATGATTTCCTGGTAGAGCATGCTCGTGTCATCCTTCCGCTGTTCAACCAATACCTCAATCACGGATTGCTTCAGGCTTAGCACATACGCGCCGGTTTCGCGCGGACTGAAGCCCTGTCTTGCTCTGGTGATGGAAATGTCGCGAAGCGTATCCGTTACCTGCTCAAACTCGGTGTCGTAGATGTTGTCGTAATTGCCTTTGGCAACAGCTCGGAGCAGTCCGTCCAGCATTTCTCTTGATTGACGCTGCAATTCATCAGTTGTCATGAGGTCATCACGGAGTGAGGCGTCAGACAGCTGATTTTGCATCCACTTTTCGAGGATGCGCTCTTTGTTTTTCTCTAGTACTTGTGCTGTTGTGTTCATGGTAGGGCAAAACGTAGCTTATGGACGTATGGTTTAGACGATGCGTAAATTTTACATCGCAGAAAGGATCCTGGTGTAGGATAGGTGCTAAGTTAGGTATAATAATTGCAATCGAAGCATACATTCCCGGATTACAGCGTACGTATATACAATTATTTTTGTGTAAAGACTCAAGGAATTTCGGATATGAGAAACCTGTTGTTTAGTACTGCATTGCTGTTACTCTTGCTGCTGTCGGCCTGCACTCCTGCTACGAGCATTCAGTCTGAGCCCGCGCCCGGCTTTACGCTGGCAACTTACCGTCAGTTCGCTTTCATGGAGGTGGATACTGACGCCGAAAAGATGGGCCCTGATTTTGAGGGGCATGTGCATTTTCTGAAACAGGAGCTCGCCCGTCAGCTGGAGCAACGCGGTCTGAAACAGGCACCGTCCGTGGACGAAGCCGATCTGCTGATCAACCTGGGCATCGTAGTGGACAGGAAGGTGCAGACGCGGGAAACCAATATCATAACGGACCCGCCCCGCTACATCGGACAGCGCCGCTATACCTGGAAGAGCGAAGAAGTGGAGGTGGGGCGCTATAGCGTAGGCACGGTGTCGGTGCACCTGGTAGATCCGGTGCAGAACGAGTTGATGTGGCAAGGCACGGCAGAGCGCATTATTTCCGATAAGCCCGAAAAGCTGCGCGAGCAAATAGAGAAAGGTATAGAGCAGCTGGTGGAGGAGATGCCGTCGTAAGGAAGTATGACTTTTAACAAGAAAGGCCTTACAGCAATTTGTAAGGCCTTTCTTAGTCGGAGTGGCGGGATTCGAACCCACGACCTCCAGCACCCCATGCTGGCGCGATACCAGGCTACGCTACACCCCGAAAACTTTCGCAACATAGCAAAAACGTTCTTTCATAGCAAGACTAAGCCTGCATCTATACCTTAAATTATTTACGGGTATAGTGCCTGATCAGCTTAAGGGGTTCGGAGTAAATCATTTGTCGTATACCTTATGAAACAGCAATCGCAGTACGAACCCGATCGCCAGCAGACCAAGTCCGGAAAGAATGACCTGCAGCGGAAGTGACACAGACATGGCCAGGCAGCCAATAAGGCCTAGTACAGGTATAAACTTGCCGTAGAGCTGCTCCGATTCTGGTTGCTTTAATGCCGCTATGTTAGTGATGCTGTAGTAGAGCAAAATTGTGAAAGAGGCGGAGCGCAGGATGAATTCGAAGGAGCCCGCCAAAACCAGCAGCTGAACGATTGCTCCCGTAAGGAGAATGCCTACATGCGGTACCCTGAAACGGCGGTGCACCCGCTTAAATAAGGGGGGCAGATCGTGTCGTCTTCCCATGGCCAGCAACATGCGGCTAATCCCCAAAATCTGACTCAAGAGCACCCCAAGCATCGCGGTAGACGCGCCAATCGTGATCACAGTCCGGATGGCGGGCGTGCTCAGCGCAGCTGCCACAACCTGCAAAGGCGATCTGCTGTCGGCCATCCGCTCCGTGCCGATCACACCCACTGCTACCAGTGAAACGGCTGCGTACAGCACAATGGCCGACACGATAGTGATGATGACAGCACGGGGAATCGTTTTGTGGGGTTCACGGACTTCCTCGGCCAGCGTAGCAATGCGGGCATACCCTGTGAAAGCGAAAAACAGCAAGGCCGCAGCCTCCGCTATACCTGCCATTCCAAAGGGTGCAAAGGGTTGAAAATTTTCCTGTTTAACAGCAGGTATACCGCTGAACACCAGGTATAGCAGCGAAATAAGTGTCACTGAAACAATAACGAGATTGAGCATCCCGGCCTTTTTGATGCCGAAGTAATTGGCCAACGTCAACAGGAGCACAGCCAGCACCGAGAGGACCAAAGGAGAAAAGACAGGTATAAGCTGGTAGAAGTAACTCCCAAAACCAATGGCGACAACACCCGCTGCGGAGAGTTTGCTTATCAGGAACATCCAGCCCGCCGAGAAACCGAGCGTGGAGTTCAGTAACCGGTAGCCATACTCATAAGTGCCTCCGGAATGTGGGTATACGGCAGCCAGTTGTGCGGACGACAGCGCATTGAAAGCCGCAATCATACCTGCGAAGAGCAACCCGATCAGAAAAGCCGGACCCGCCAGACCAGCTGCTACGCCAGTCACTACAAATATACCTGCCCCAATAATGGCACCCAGGCCAACGCCCACCGCATCCTTTAAAGTAAGTACACGGAGCAGTTCGTGTTGCTGCGTTTTCGGTCTCTCCATTTTCGTCTATAGTTTTGAGGGCATCCGGCACTCTGGCGTCATCATCCAAAGATATAGAAATACCGGCAAGTCAGGCAGGGGAGTGGGAAATTGCGTGGAGAAGTGTATAAAAAAAGCCCTACATTGCTGTAAGGCTTCTTGATGTGCACCCGAGAGGATTCGAACCCCTAACCCTCGGAGCCGAAATCCGATATTCTATCCAATTGAACTACGGGTGCTTACCGTGTTGCAAAAATAGAAACAATGCGCTAAAAAGGAAATTTTAGAGGCGATAATTATAATGCTGAAATGTATAGTGGGCAGGTATAGACAGATAATGCGCGCTTAATCGCTTCATACCTAAAACAATAAGCAGAATTTGAGAGTTAATAAATAATATTTCAAATCAAGCAAACGAAATCAGGAAGCTATGGAAAAAGTGTATACGGCAGAGGTTACTGCCACAGGAGGCCGCCGAGGTCATGTTGTGTCATCAGATGGCGTACTCGATATGCCACTCTCGTTGCCCGAGGGACTGGGAGGGGAGAAGGGGAAATCTAACCCCGAGCAGCTGTTCGCCGCAGGGTATGCGGCCTGCTTTCAGAGTGCTTTGCTGCTGGTAGCTGGTAAGCAGCATATCCGGTTAAATCCGGAGTCTACTGTAAAGGCGCATGTGGATCTGCTCAAGTCCGAAGACGGAAAATACGGGTTGGGCGTGAAGCTGGAGGTGCACCTACAGGGACTCGACAAAGAAAAAGCAGAGCAGTTGGTGAATGAAGCGCACGAGGTGTGCCCTTACTCCATCGGCACGCGGGGCAATATCAATGTGGAACTGGACGTGGTTTGAGTTTAGGAGTTAGAGAGTTGAAGAGTTTGGGAGTTAAGGAAAGCTTTTTATCAGTCCTCAAGCTACATGAAACAGAAAGGGGCTGCCATCACTGGCAGCCCCTTTCTGTTTTATAGGGTATTTGGAATTAAGCTCCTACTTCAGCTAATACCTGCTCTACTTTCTCAGCGGCTTCTTTCAGCGCTACGGCAGAGTATACCTTCAGGCCAGACTCGTCGATTATGCGGGCACCTTCTTCGGCGTTTGTTCCCTGCAGACGAACGATGATCGGCACCTTGATGTCACCGATGTTCTTGTAAGCCTCTACCACACCATTGGCAACACGGTCGCAACGAACGATACCGCCGAAGATGTTGATCAGGATCGCCTTCACGTTCGGGTCTTTGAGGATGATACGGAAACCAGCTTCAACCGTCTGTGCGTTTGCCCCACCCCCTACGTCCAGGAAGTTAGCAGGCTCGCCGCCAGAAAGCTTGATGATGTCCATGGTGGCCATCGCAAGACCGGCACCGTTTACCATACAGCCTACGTTGCCATCCAGCTTCACGTAGTTCAGGTTCGATGCGCTTGCTTCCACTTCCAACGGATCTTCTTCCGAAGTATCGCGCAGGGCAGCCAGGTTTTTGTGACGGAACAGGGCGTTGTCGTCCAGGTCCACTTTGGCGTCTACTGCCAGAATTTTGTTGTCAGAAGTCTTCAGAACCGGGTTGATCTCGAACATGGAAGAGTCGGTCTCCACATAGGCTTTGTAAAGGTTCATGATGAATTTCACCATTTCCTTGAATGCCTCGCCCTGCAGTCCGAATGCGAACGCGATTTTGTTCGCCTGGAACGGACGCAGGCCCACAGCCGGGTCGATCCACTCTTTGATGATCTTCTCAGGCGTTTTCTCAGCCACTTCCTCGATGTCCATACCACCTTCAGTAGATGCCATGATCACGTTGCGGCCTTTGGCGCGGTCCAGCAGGATGCTCAGGTAGTACTCCTTCGGATCGGATTCGCCAGGGTAGTATACGTCCTGCGCTACCAGTACTTTCTGTACCAGTTTGCCTTCAGGACCAGTCTGGTGCGTTACCAGCGTCATGCCCAGGATGTCGTTAGCGATCTGCTTCACCTGATCCAGGTTTTTGGCCAGCTTCACGCCACCGCCTTTACCACGGCCACCCGCATGAATTTGCGCTTTGATCACGTGCCAGCCTGTGCCGGTTTCCTCGGTCAGTTTCATAGCCGCTTTTACAGCCTGGTCTGGCGTTTCCGCCACGATGCCTTCCTGTATGCGAACGCCGTAGCTTTTCAGAATCTCTTTAGCCTGATATTCGTGTATGTTCATGCTTTCAGTTTTATTGGACGCACGAAAGTAAGCCTTTATCGGCTTAAATTCAAGAAATAGGTTTTTAAAATATTGGGGATTCGTCGCCTGCAGCCTGCCACGGCCGGTGTTTCTCCTCAGATCGGGCATTCGGCCCCCTGTGCGCATGAAAAGTAACTGTAGAACATAGATTTTAGTAAGTGTACCTAATACGTGCGTTATAATTGAACTTGTAAAAAAGCGGACTATGCCCCCTAAACATTCATTTGCCAAAAGTGTGGCACTGGCCGCTTTCATCGTGCTGCTGATAGCCTCCGGGTTTTACCTGCTGGCTGCGGCAGCCTACTTTTTCCTGTTGGTTTTTGCCGGTATCTTGCTGGCCGTGCTCTTTTGCGGACTCACCGACTGGGTGGTGCGGTACCTGGGCCTGAAGCGCTGGCTGAGTTTACTACTGGTAACGTTGCTGGTCTTTGGTCTTTTGATAGGGTCTTTTGTGCTGGTGGCGCCCACCCTCTATGAACAAGCCGACCAGATGCGCGAAAAGATTCCGCAGGCTTTCAGCAGTCTGAAGGAATGGCTGAGCCAGTATAACTGGGGGCAACGTTTGGTGGAGGAGCTACCCGAGGACTACAAGCGGATGATGCCGGAGCAAAAGGAGATACTGCAGCGCATTACGGGTGCTTTCTCTTCCACGCTCAGCATTCTGGCGGATTTTTTCATTGTGGTGATCACGGCCCTCTTTTTTGCGTCAAACCCAACGCTCTATACCCACGGCTTCGTGAAGCTATTCCCCGAACACCGGCGCACCCGCATGCTGGAAGTGCTGCACGCCTGCTACTATACCTTGAAGATGTGGCTGCTAGGTATGCTATCGGCCATGGCCATTATTGGTGTCAGCACGGCCATAGCGTATTTGATCATTGGCCTGCCCCTGGCACTCGCATTGGGTCTGATTGCCTTTTTCCTCGCCTTTATACCTAACATCGGTCCCTGGTTGGCCGGTATACCTGCCGTGCTGGTCGGCCTTACGGTCAGCCCCGATATGGCGCTCCTTGTCATCATCGTGTACGGCGGCATTCAGATGGTGGAGTCATACGTTATCACGCCCATCATCTTCCAAAAAACAGTGGATCTGCCGCCTGCCTTGCTACTCTTTTTTCAGGTGCTGCTGGGTATACTGCAAGGCGGATTAGGCTTGCTGATGTCGGCCCCCATACTGGCTGTGCTGATTGTCGTGATAAACGAACTGTATGTAAAGGACGTGCTGGAAAGCAAAAAAGGCAACGAAGATGAGACGGTGCAGGCAGGTGAGAGTGCAGAGCGCTGATCTCTCAGATTAGCGCCTCGTGGTGGGCCTAATTTTTAAGCGGCCTTTATCGGTTTGTAGCGTTGGCAGACCGATCCCTGATCTACAGATAATGCTCAAAAGGGACAGGTGACAGGACTCTTTACGCATCTGATAAAACCAGCTCCTGGGTCTGGTTTTATTAGGTACAAGATTTGGCGACTTTACCTGAGATTGAAGTGGCTTAACCAAATATATAAACTCCAGATACTCTTAATAAACAAGGACTTCGTATATCATAGAGTGGTAGCTACACAGAACTCAATCAATTGAAAATCAATTATTTGTATTTGAAAATGGATGGTATATGATAAGCATTAGTTTTAAAAATAATGGACATGAAAAGGTACTTCTACTCGTCCAGAAACGTAATATTTACGCTCCTCCTGCTATGCATCGCCTGTAACAAAGAAGACGATTCTGTATCCCCTGACATTCCTGCCCAACCCATCGCCCCAATTGCACGTGCCGGAAATGATACAACCATGTATCATCCCTATAAAGAGTACGTTTTAAACAGCAGCGCCAGTACAGATCCGGATTCTAATATAGTCTCCTATCAGTGGAGATTAATGGCAGGGCCTTCCGCTGTCAATATCAAACAACACCATTTCTCTGATGTTAAAGCGTATGCAAGCGGGCTTACTGTGGCTGGCAATTATGATTTTGAGTTAACTGTGACCGACGCGGATAAGCTGTCTGCAAAAGATACGGTGACAGTTACCATCATTGTTCCGACAGAAGAACCAGTTTGCTCTGATCCAAAGGAATTCATTTTCAAAGATCTTACCTGGGACTATTCCTGGATCATGGAGATCGATATTTACAATTTCTATTCAAACCTTCCAGCCAACAGCCAGATTCAGAATATCTACATAAAAAGAGACAATTCCGAGGAATGGGAACCCGTTGTATACCTGCCTGAATCTTCGGGTTATAGCTTGCACACATGGGATTATGGGAATGGAGTATTCGTGATTTTCCCAAATCAGAATATGGAAGATGATACCCCTGATGTGAAAATCGAGTATTGCGAGTAAGTACGCCTGACACCAGGTATTTTCACTATAACAGGAGCTAACACTTCGCCCGATAGTCTAGCCCGGAGCTGAGGGTGCTGCTAAATTTCGGAAGGCAGGTACCTCACTTATACCTTTTGTTTTGTAGCTTTGACACATCATTCATTGTCAAACACATTACCGCCAGATCGTGCTGCAAGTCGTTAACGTTCACAAGAAATACGGTTCATTGGAAGTGCTCAAAGGGATAGACCTGACCATCCATGCCGGCGAAGTTGTTTCCATTGTAGGCGCTTCGGGCGCTGGCAAAAGCACACTGCTGCACATTTTGGGTACGCTAGACTCGGCCGATACCGGCGATGTGCTGTTTGACGATAAGAACATTTCCCGCCTCAACGCGTCTGAACTGGCGCGTTTCCGTAACCGGCACATCGGTTTCATTTTTCAGTTTCACAACCTGTTGCCAGAGTTCACGGCCCTCGAAAACGCCTGCCTGCCTGGCTTCCTGGCCGGACGCCCGGAGCTGGAGGTAACCGAGCGCGCCGCCGAATTGCTCAGCATGCTTAACCTGGGCCACCGCATGCACCACAAGCCTTCCGAGATGTCGGGTGGTGAGCAGCAGCGCACGGCCGTGGCGCGCGCCCTGATCAACTCGCCGCGCATCATTTTCGCTGACGAGCCCAGCGGTAACCTCGACTCCAAAAATGCACAGGAGTTGCACGAGATCTTCTTTAAGTTGCGCGACGAGTTTAACCAGACCTTCGTGATCGTAACGCACAACGAGCAGCTGGCCACCATGGCCGACCGCAAGCTGGTCATGAAAGACGGACTGATCGTGCAGGAGGTGAAAGCCTAAGCTATACCTGTTCCTATACCTATACCTCTTATTCCTGAGCGCTACCTGGCCATCCTTTGGCGGGGTTTTGAACTGTGTCCGTTCCCGAGGTTCTCGTCTTTATTTCATGCACATACCTCAATTGTAATTTTCACGTACAATATATCCCCCTTTGCTTTTTTGTGCTAAATCGGCGGCTATTGGGAGGGGAAACATATTTTTCTGAAATTAATTTATAAACATCTGATAATCAGATGTTTATAATGAATTTTTTTTGTGATTTTTTGCACCATTTCAGGAGGAGGTATGTTTGATATATGTACTAAAACATGAAAACTAACGAGATATGAGTCAAGTGAATAAAGAGACAAAAGTGGAGAGGAAGCCGAAGGTAGAAAGCTATGACATAGCGAAATCTGATGAGACGCTTCACTTAGCTGTTGACCTGGCTAAGTTTATAAAAGAGAATAGGTTATATCAAAATATACAAGGTAAAGAGTACGTGAACGTGGAAGGCTGGCAGTATGCCGGCTCGCGTCTGGGCATCTTGCCGGTGGTGGAGCATGTGGTCAACATCAGCACCGACGACGAGATCAAGTACCAGGCGAAGGTGAACCTGCTCGACCTGCGCAGTCAGCAGGTGGTGGGCGCCGGCTTTGCGATCTGCTCCAACAAAGAGCAGGGCAAGAAGTACTACCAGGAGTTCGCGATTGCCTCCATGGCGCAGACCCGTGCCATTGGCAAGGCCTACCGCAACATTCTGGCCTGGATCATCCGGGCGGCTGGCTACGAGCCAACTCCGGTAGAGGAGATGGACTATGCAGGCAATGAAACTTCGAAGCCTGCCGTGCCAACTGAGAAGAAAGCAACGATGAAGGCTGCCCCTGCCACAGCGGCGGCTGAAGCCGCGGCCGCAGACGCTGAACCTACTCCAGGTATACGCTACGCATCGGCCAAGCAGAAAGAGGAGATCATCCGTCTGCTGAACAATCCGGTGATCACGCGCCAAGAAAAGACCAAGATGTTGCTCAACATCAACCGTTTTGACGAGGAGCGTGCCGCGCAGGCGATCGAGAAGCTGAAGAAGGTGATCGAGGACCGGGAAGATGGTCAGTCTGCTGCTGCATAATTCCTGTTGATTAGAAGTTAAAAACCTGCCTCTTTCGAGGCAGGTTTTTTTGTTTTTCTACTCTGGTAGTCTTTAGTATCGGATTGGGGGTGTCCTGCAAAATTCACTTCGACTGATCTGGGAGGTATTTGAAGCTGTCAGGGATTCATTTTTTAATATATAGATTTCACTATATATTTGCTTGTATTAGTCATTTAAATTTTAACATCTTATGAAAGCAAAATTACTTTTAACTTTTGCCTGCTGCCTGATGATGCAGTGTTTGTTCGCTCAGAAGAAGGCCTATGAGCAGGGCGATCTTTTTATTCATGCGGGAACATCGCTGGGCTACTATGGCTATGGGTTTGCAGGTAGCCGCTCAGGTGCGTTTATCCCCGTTACTGCCTCCATCGAGAAAGGAATTCACGAAAGTATAAGTGTAGGTCCTTACGTTGGCTACGCCAGCTGGAAGTACAGCCACTATGGCTATGACTACAAATGGAACTTCACCTCAGTCGGTGCCAGAGCTACATACCACGCGGTTCCTCTAATAAACGAAGCCCTGGGAGCGAGTATCAGCGAAGAGAAGCTGGACTTGTACGGCACGCTGCTGGTGGGACTCGAATTCAGGACTTTTTCCGGAGACGAAGACTTTCCGGGGTCCTATGCCAACGGGACAAACTTTTTTATCGGACCGGTACTAGGCGTAAAATATAAGTTCAACGAGACAATAGGTGTCTACTTTGAAGGTGGCCGCGGCGCATTTGGCTTTGGTACGCTGGGCGTGTCGGTAAATCTGTAATTAATTTGCCACAGCAAAAAAGCCTTCCGTAGTTAGCTCCGGAAGGCTTTTTTTATGTCCGTTCTCCTTTGCATTATTCTCCTGCCGTCGTTATGCCGGGAGTTATTTCGGTGCATGATAGTCTTTCCCATACCCTTCAGCCAGGTATAGGACACAAGCTTATCCCTTACACCAGCGCTGTCGAATGCTCCGCCAAACGCCAGATCAGGATTCCTCTCTCGAAATGGAAATGAAGGGGTGCGGAGCGAAAAATTCTGACTTCTGTCTTCTATACTTTATCTTCGCTATCCCAAACCCGAACTCCTTTGCAAGACATCCACCACATATTGCGCACCTATTGGGGCTATGACCAGTTCCGGCCTTTGCAGGAGGATATCATCCGTTCGGTGCTGGCGGGTCAGGACACGCTGGCGCTGTTGCCGACAGGTGGGGGTAAGTCGATCTGCTTTCAGGTGCCGGCCATGGCTATGGAGGGGATTTGCCTGGTGATCACGCCGTTGATTGCGCTGATGAAGGACCAGGTGGAGCAACTCAAGAAACGGGGTATACCTGCCGTGGCCATCTTCTCGGGTATGAACCGCCGCGAGATCGACATCGCGATGGACAACTGCGTGTATGGCAACGTCAAGTTCCTATACCTGTCGCCGGAGCGTTTGCAGACCGATTTGTTCCAGGAGCGGGTGAAGCGCATGAAAGTGAGTTTGCTGGCCGTGGACGAGGCGCACTGTATCTCGCAATGGGGCTACGACTTCCGGCCACCCTACCTGGAACTGGCCGCCCTGCGCGAAACACTGCCCGCTATACCTGTGCTGGCCCTCACGGCCACGGCCACCGAGCAGGTGCGCGTCGATATTCAGGAAAAACTGGCTTTCAAAAAGCAGAACGTGTTTGTCAAGAGCTTTGCCCGGGCCAACCTTTCTTACTCCTGCCTTTATACCGAAGACAAAGTGGGCCGCCTGCTCGAGATCCTGAACCGTATGCCGGGGCAGTCCATTGTGTATGTGCGCAGCCGACGGCAGACCGTGGAGATAGCCCGGTTCCTGCAGAGCCGGCGTATACCGGCAGCGGCCTATCATGCGGGTCTCAAGTTTGAAGAGCGCAACAAGACACAGCAGGCCTGGATCGATGACAAGGTGCGCGTGATCGTGGCAACCAACGCCTTTGGCATGGGCATCGACAAACCCGATGTACGGCTGGTCGTGCACCTCGATCTGCCGGAGAGCCTGGAAGCCTATTACCAGGAGGCAGGCCGTGCCGGGCGTGACGAGAAGTACGCCTATGCCACGCTGCTCTACGGCCCCAGCGACACCAAAGACCTGCTGCAGAAAGTAGCAGAGGCGCATCCACCGCTGGAGCTGATCCGGCGGGTATACCAGTGCCTGGCCAATTACTACCAGATCGCGGTGGGCAGCGGCTTGATGGGCAGCTTCGATTTTGACCTGGCTGCTTTTTCCAAGAACTACAAGCTGTCTGCACTCGAAACCCACCACGCCATCAAACGGCTGGAAGGAGAGGGCTACGTGCAACTCAACGAGGCTTACTACAGTCCCTCGCGGCTATACCTGCTCCTCGACAACATGGCGCTTTATGAGTTTCAGGTGGCCAATGCCGAGCACGACGCCTTGCTGCGTCTGATCCTGCGCATGTATGGCGGCGAGGCTTTTACGGGCTTTGTGAAGATATCGGAACGTAAACTGTCCGAGCAACTCAGGAAGCCGGAGCAGGAGGTGCGCCGCAAACTCGAGTACCTGCACAAGCTGCAGGTGCTGGTATACGAGCCACAGCACGATGCCCCCCAGTTGGTCTTCACCGCTCCCCGTCTGGACGCCGCCAACCTGCCGCTGAACCACAAAAAGCTGGACCAGCTGCGCGACCGTGCCCTGAAGCAGGCCAAAGAAATGGCCCATTATGTCGAGACCACCAACCGATGCCGCACGCAACTGCTGCTGGAGTACTTCGCCGAAGTCAGTGACAAGAGCTGCCGCATCTGCGACTACTGTCTGGCGCAGCGCAAAAAGGAGCGGGCAGGGCAGGAGCAGCAAGCGCTGCGACAGCAACTGCTGCAGGCAGTGCAGACTAAAAACCTGCTGCCCAAAGAGCTTGTGCAACAGTTCGACCCCAAACATACCGAAACCGTAACAGAGCTCCTGCGCGAAATGGTGGACACCGGCATCATCAAGTACGCCGAAAGCGGCAAGCTATACCTGGCGACAGAACAGGTGTAGCTTGCCGGTTGATTCTCGTATAGCCTTTATACCTGAACAACAAAACCGCCTTGTTATGAACGTCCTCTTTTTTAGCGCCAAGGTATACGACAGAACATTTTTTGATGCCGCCAATTCCACTTTCCAGCATAAACTCGACTACCTGGAAGTGCCGCTTAACTGCAACACCGCCGTACTGGCCAAAGGCTACGAAGCCGTCTGTATTTTCGTGAACGACAGGGCCGATGCGGAAGTGTTGCAGTTGCTGGCGGAACAGGGGGTAAAACTGATTGCCTTACGCTGCGCAGGGTTTAACAACGTTAACCTCGAAGCGGCGGCTGCCCTTGGCATGAAGGCAGTGCGGGTGCCGGCTTACTCGCCCTACTCGGTAGCCGAGCATACGCTGGCGCTCATCCTGACGCTTAACCGCAAAACCCACCGCGCCTACAACCGCGTGAAAGAAGGCAACTTCGCGCTAAATGGCCTGATGGGCTTTGACCTGCATGGCAAAACTGTAGGCCTGATCGGACTCGGAAAGATAGGGCTTGTGACAGCAAAGATTCTCAAAGGCTTTGGCTGCCGCGTGCTGGGCCATGATATTGAGAAGCGGGACGAATTTGACAGGGTTGGAATTGAGTTCTCTGACTTAGCCTCACTTTACGCTCAATCTGACATCATCTCGCTGCACTGCCCGCTCACCCCAAAAACCCACCACCTGATCAATAGGAAAACGATCGCCCAGATGAAGACTGGTGTGATGCTCATCAACACCAGCCGTGGAGCGCTCGTTGATACCAAGGCGGTCATCGCCGGACTAAAGAGCGGCCATATCAAATACCTGGGCATCGACGTGTATGAGGAGGAGGCTGATCTGTTCTTTGAAGACCTGTCAGACCGCGTAATACAGGACGACGTGTTCATGCGCCTGCTTTCGTTCAACAATGTGCTGATAACGGGGCATCAGGCTTTTTTCACGAGTAACGCCCTGGAAAGCATAGCGGCCATTACCCTGCAGAACATCGCAGATTTTGAACAGGGACTCCAACTGGAAAACGAAGTGAAAGCCTAAGCTATACCTTCGCTACAGACCGAACAGGCCTACAACCAACTGCGTCCTGTAGGTTAACGATTTTTCGTTCCTTACAAAGTGCTAAAGTTCGTATTTTAGGGAGACAGGCTTTGGCTTATTTTGATCATATTGTGATACAATAATTCCTCTGCTGACCATGCCACAGTTCCGTATTTGCTTACGCATGAAGTCCTTCCATCGCCGGTAGGTATAATTTCACCAAAAACTTGTTTTTAACTTTAATTAAACGGTTTAAAAATGATACTTTTTTTGGTGAAACTGTGTTGTGTTTAGTAGAGAAACCCTGCAAGTTTCGGGAATGATCAGCTCAAGTAGTCATTAGTGATTTCCTGCAGGAAGAGCATCATTCACATTACGGGCGAGATAGAGGACGGACGGTATGCAAGGAAATTTAACTGAAAATTTGTGCCCAGAAATGAAATATTGACCTTTGAAACAATTGCTGCCTTTGAAAGAAAAATAAACCACGATACACGGCCCTATGACCCGGGCCTTCAGCTCCTGCCAGGGCGTCTGGAGGAGAGGCACCAACATGTTGACCCAAAGCTGGGGATTCCAGCCTTGCGAAGAAACTTTAACCTGATCTACCTCCTGCTTGACGGCCTGCACGATATCCGGCTTGATGACAGGCACCGCTGGTTGATGCCGCACGACCTGGTGATCGTTCCGGCCAATGTGCTCTATGCTTCTGCCAATATAAAGGAATGCAAAGGCTACTGCATAGAGTTCACAACGGCATTTATGGAGCCCGTTCTGCAGGGGGCGCTGTCAGCCCAATTCCCTTTCTTTGATCTGGAAGCCGAGCACGTCATCAGCCTCACCCCCAACGAGAGCAACCTGGTGCAGCGGTCCTTCGAGCATATCCTGGAGGTAGACAGTGGCCACTCAAGGGAGAAAACGCAACTGCTCCGCGATTACGTTCACATCTTGCTCCTCCTCATCCGCGATTGCTACAAAGCCAGGTATACTGTCTACATCAAAGAGAAAGCAACCCGTGCCGTGCAACTGACAAGCGCTTACCAGCACTTGGTCGATGAGCACTTCCGCGAAATGCACGAGGTGCAGCAGTATGCCAGCCTGCTCAACATCACGCCCAAGCACCTGTCCGATGTGGTGAAGAGCACTACCGGAAAACCCCCGCACGAAATGATCCAAAACCGACTGCTGCAGGAGGCCCGCACGCTGCTTAGCAACACAGCCATGAGCATGGCTGAGATCGCCTATTTGCTTCATTTTGAGGATCAATCCCATTTCAGCCACTTCATAAAGCGCAAGACCGGCCATACGCCTTTAGAAATACGAAAGGGCTTCTAGTCTGCACAAATTATTCCGAAATTTATACAATACTTTACATGGTAAGTGTTTTAATTTTAGGTTGTTATCACCACACTAAACACTACCGCCATGAAAGAGAATACAATTCAACGAAAAAGAGGCCGTCCGGAAAGGGTGGAAGATTTTGCCCACCACGTACTGGACGACCTGAGTGCTGCCGAGCGGGTGAGAATGTCTTTCCTGGGCAGCCAATTGGGGCTATTTAAAGCAATGGCGAACGCCGGGCCCATGACGGTGGGCCAGATAGCCCGGAACTCCGGAGCCAGCACCAAACTGGTGAAGCATTGGGCCGACAGTCTGGCCGCAGACGGTTACCTGGTGCACGAGGAAGAGACTGATACCTTCTGCCTCCCTGAAGCACACGCCATCGCCATGACGGACCCCACCAGCCCTTACTACGTTGGCAACCGCTTTATGAAAGCAAACGGTAACCAGCTCATCAAACCGATGGAATTGACGCACGCGCTGCCATCTAACTATGTAAAACGTAGCCTGCTGCCTCCAGATGTGTCCGGACGGTTTTTCAGTGAGGAATACCTCTCCAGTCTGCTGCACAGCTGGATACCCGGTATAGAAGGGCTCGCAGCGAAACTTGAATCCGGTGTACTGGTAGCAGACCTGGGCAGCGGTCGCCACGGGGCTTCTACGCTGGTAATGGCAGGCCTCTTCCCCAATTCGACCTTCCTTGGTTTCGACAGGTATGTCTCCTCAGTGGAGCGGGCCAACCTGCTGGCCAGGCAAAAGCACATCCCGAACGCGCACTTCGAATGGGCTACGGATGAGCACGTGTACGCCTACCAGTACGACCTGATCACCCTGATCGAAAGCGCGCACCACATGGGAACCAATCTGCAGGACTTGTTAGCTGAATGCAAAAAGGTGCTTAAAACGGATGGGGTGCTGGTGGTGGCAGAAGCAAAAGACGGCAACATCGTCAGCGAAGAGCAGTACCAGCGCCTGCGCTCTACCAGGGTTATACCTACCGTGTCAGAGCACGTTTACCGGGTGGAGCGCGGCATTGACGGGCACGAGCACGAACTGCAGAAAGCGGCCACGGCAGCCGGCTTTTCGGTTTTCCGCAAAGTGGCCGAGACCTGGTACGACAAGGTATACGAGTTGCGCCCTTAGCCTGTGGGTAGGTTAGAGTTTCACCTCAACGGTTTCCTGCCGTTTGTCATGGTCCAGCGACTGGTTGTACCGGAACACCGTTTCGTACCCGTTAATGGATACGATCTTGGTAACGTCCAGCACAAGCTGATCCTGTTCCCTGTGAATCCCCTGCAGTTGCTTGTCCAGCTGCAGGGGGGCACCCTTGAGCGGGAGCTCCTGAAAAGGCATCCAGCCGAAGGTGGTATCCAGCACGATCACTTCTTTGGGCAGGTTTGTACTGATGCGGCGCAGCCTGAGGTTCAGTTTCAGTTTGGAATCCTGCCAGCGTGCCTCGCTGTAATCGGTTTCCGTGAAAATCCTGAAGGCGACCTCTTTGTTGTAAACCGGCGAATCGGGGAGAGGCGATACTTCTTCGTTTTCTTTGTCGCAGCCGGATGTGAGCAGCAACAAAAGCGCCAGAAGGGGCGCAAGGGTGCGTATAGTTAGAGCCATGGTATGCGTAAGTAGAAGCTGTTGGGGAATGGCAACATAAGGCGTTGCTTATATAGCGTTACGCATCACCGAAGCTTCTGTTTACGCTTTTCACTTTGTTTTTTTCGAATTTCCCGGCTCCCGCAGGGGTAGCACCATGTGTTGCGTGGAGGGCGTAAAACCCAGCGATTCCCAGAAGCGGATGCCTCCCGGGTTGTGCACCGATACCTGCAGTTCCAGGTGGTCGGCACCCTGGTCGCTCAGCCATTTGCGGGCAGCTTCAAACAGCTCCTTGCCGATGCCTTTGCCCCTGAACTTGTCCCGCACCACCGTTTCGCCAATGTAGCCTTTTTTGGAAAGCTTGAAGCCCGCAGAGCCGGGCCGCAAGCTGGCCACCAGCATACCTGCCCAAACTTCATCAGCCTCGTACACAAACACCCGCGTGCTTTTGTCTTTGAGTCGGTTGAGCAGCTCTGCCTTTAAGGTCTGGTCGCTGCCCGGCTTATACCTGAACACGACATGATAGGCCTGTTGCATATCGAGCAGCAGGCGCCAGAGCTCATACAGCTCATCAATATCATCAGGCTGCGCTTCGAAGATCATAGCGGAGATGTTAGAAAAGCGTGGTCAGGTCACCGATGCGCTCGAGGCGGTGCTCGTACTCACTTACGTCCCGGTAGCCGTAGCCGGCATGAATAAACGGAACGCCCGCTTTCTGGCTCGCCTCCAGATCGCCGGGGGTGTCGCCCACGTACACGGGCGCCAGCAGGTTGTTGCGCTCCACAATGGCTTTCAGGTTGATGTCTTTGGAGTCGCCGGTGCGGCCTGAGCACTCGAAGTCACCGAAATATTTGCCCAGTTCGTGCCGCTCCAGAAAGGCCTCGATATAGCCGTCCTGGCAATTGCTCACGATAAAGAGGGAGTACTTGCCGTGCAGGTATTCCAGTGTTTCTTCCAGTCCTTCGTACAGGTTGCCGCCGTGCTTCCGGATATGGGCCATTTCTTCTTGGCCGCTCACCTCCATCAGTTCCTGGCGCTGTGCCGGATTCAGCTGCGGGAAGAGCTTGTCGAAGATCAGGTTGTGCTGGGTGCCCGCAATGGAGCGGACCTTTTCGGGGGTGATCTCCTGTATCTGGAAGTCAACTTTCTCCCGGGCAGCCCTCCAGGCTTTGGCCACGGTTTCGGCGGCATCCCATAGGGTGCCATCTAGGTCGAATATGATGCTGTCTATTTGGTTCGTCATGTGCTAGGTATAGGTATAGCAGTTTTAGGTTATTGGTTGTGAGGCGGTATAAACGTCACTTCTACGATCAAGCCATCCTTCACGCGGTACACGGCGATCGCGTCGGTGCGCGGTTCCCCTTTTTTGCGCTGCACCTTCTCCTGGTCGATCACCACATCGCCTGCCACAATGCGGTTCACGATCTCGCAATGCAGGTCCGGGGTGCTGGCGAACATGGCGCCGTAGCGCTTGTGCAGCTCATCGCGGCCCTGGTAGGTGAGCACGCCCGGCTGGCGGTATACCTTCACGGTGTCGCTGAAGGCGCTGGCAAACAGGTCGATGTCGCGGCTGTTATAGGCTTTCAGCTGCAGTTCCACCGGTTTTACAACGGCGGGCGCTTCGGGTTTGCTTTGGCTCATGGCAGGCAGGCTACTAAATAAAAGGATGGATGGGAGTAGCAGGTAGTTGATCATGCACAAAATTAGGCAATTTTGCGGGCATATACCTTGCGCATTTCTGTTGCGTATAAGCGGAGCTATGCTAGAAGAACTCATCATTCGCGCCCTGTGCGATACAATACCTGACAAGCCGGTGGACGGCTTGTTTTTGTTCGGCCAGACCGAAGATAACCAACAGGCGGCCTTCGAAACGGCCTGCCAGTTTTTGCAGAGCGGCCATACCGACAAAGTGCTCTGCCTCGGCACCAATGCCATGAGTGGCTATCCAGGGTTTGAGGTATGGAAAGAGGAAATGAAAAAGCTAGGTATAGGAGAGGAGCAAATTATACCTGTTCCGCCCGTGCCCGCCGATACCGATCTGCTGCATACACTGATTGAGGCGACATCGGCAGTGCGCTATGCAAAAGAGCAGGGTTTCAAAAGTCTGGTCGTGACAGCATCCCCCTTCCAGCAGCCGCGCGCTTTTATGACGGCCATTACCGCAGCCCTTCGGGAGTACCCGGAGCTATACTTGTACAGCCTGCCCGGCAAGGCGATGCCCTGGCAGGAGGAAGTGACGCACTCGCAAGGCAAACTCGAAGACACCCGCGCCGGACTCATCGCCGGCGAGATGGAGCGCATCCGCTGTTACCACGAGCAAAAAGATCTGATCTCTGTGAAAGAGGCGCTCGGCTACCTGAACAGGAGAGGGTGATGTTAGATTGTTAAATTGTTGATGGTTAAATTGTTGTTCTTGAACGAGTAGCCTGCCGCTCCGAAGAGGGGGTATTTCATTCCTCGGATTCTCCCCTTGACGACAAGTGAGAACGAGAGTTCGAAGCCCTCAGAGGGGTGTCTACTACTGTGGGTGAATTAGTATCCCGTAGTAGCCCGGCCTCGAGTTAACACCCCTATGATCCCCTCAAGGGGATAGTTTTTAGGGGAATGACACGGACCTGCTCTCGGAGGGGCAGGGGTGGTTAATCATACACCAATCGTGCACCCAAGCATCAACAATTTAACCATCAACAATTTAACTATTTAACCATCAGCACAACCCTCCACTGCGATCATTTGGGTGCTGGAGGCGCTTTGGCGCAGGGCTTTGGCTGGGGCGTACTCATCAGAAGAGTGCCAGGCTTTGGCTTGCTCCATGGTCGGGAATTCGAGCACTACGATGCGGGTTGGGCTCCAGTCGCCTTCAAGATTTTGCGGATTACCGCCTCGCACGATGAATTTACCATCAAAAGGCTGCAGCGAGCCGGGCGTCAGTTTTTTGTATTCTTCGTACGTAGCGGCGTCAGTTACGTCTATGTCTAAAATAATGTAAGCTGGCATAAAATCAGGTATAGGTTATACAATAGGATGGCTGCATATTAGGTATAATCCGTGGATGGAGCAAACCGAAAATGGAGTGGCGTAGCGATCTTTTGGATTTTAAAAAATCATAATAGATAGGCTCTTTATCTCCTGATTGCGTACATCGCTCATATACAAGCCCTTCAACTTATGACACAAACCAAAAACCTCGAAGTATGGCTGCGTGGACCGCTGCCTGATGTGCCTGCCATGCTGCAACCAGCAGCCCACGCACTGCTGCAGGCCCGCGAAGAAGTCGGAAACTTTATGCAGGATTTTCCGGACGAACTGCTCTGGGAGCGACCTGCCGGTGTGGCCTCAGTGGGCTACCACCTGCAGCACCTCACCGGCATACTGGAGCGCCTCTTTACCTATGCCCGCGGCGAGCAATTGAACGAACAGCAATTGGCCTATCTGTACGCCGAAGGCAAACCGGTGGGGGAGGACAGACTGTCCGAAACGCTGGTGCAGAAGTTTAACGAGCAGGTGGAGAAGGCCATGGAGCAGTTGCGGCAGACAGACGAAAGTAGCCTGACCGAAACCAGAAGGGTAGGACGGGCGCAGGTGGAGTCCACGGTGATAGGCCTGCTCTTTCATGCCGCCGAGCACAGCATGCGCCACGTAGGGCAGCTGCTCGTCACGGCACGGGTGCTACGCGAGCGGGAAACGTCGAATGGCAATATGGTGGACTAGGCGTGCTTAGCGCCTAAAGCTAAAAATTCTAAATCAAGGTAATGTCATCTGCCTGAACTGTCAGGTATACCGTTTCGCCGGTACTGGCAGGTATAGCCTGTGTTCTGGCTGTGACGCTGATGCCGGGTAGTTGCACCTGCACGTCATAGAATCCGCCATAGAATATTGCTTTTTGCACCGTGCCCGTCAGTGTGGCTATACCTTTATCCACGAACTTTAAATGCTCCGGGCGTACCAGCAGATCGCGGCCAGAGGCTGGTATACCTGTCCTGGCCGTGAATTCCGACGCAACGGCAGCAGGTATGAGGTTAAAGCTGCCGAACAGGCCAGCGGTATACGCATCCACCGGGTGGCGGTATACCTGTTCGGGTGTGCCTTGCTGCACAAGGCGGCCTCCCTCAATCACCAAAATGCGGTCGGCCCAGGAAAGGGTATCGTGCGGATCGTGGGAGATAAGGATACAGGTGATGGCAAGCCGCTCCGTGATGTCGTGAATAACCTCTTTCAGTAACTCCTTGTGGCCTTTGTCGAGGTTGGAGTAAGGCTCGTCGAGCAACAGCAGGTCTGGCCAGGTGCTAAGCAGGCGGGCCAGGGCAATGCGCTGGCGTTCCCCACCCGAAAGCTGGTTGGTTTTACGCTGCTTCAGATGACTGATGCGGCATACCTCGTACAGCGTTTCGGCCTCGTCGCCCTGCAGCGTGTTGGCATAGCGGAGCACCTGCTCCACCCGCAGGAACTGGGGTAAATCGTAGTGCTGCGACAGGTAGGCAATTCCTTCGTGGCCCGGCACCAGTTTGTCGTGCGGACCGATCACGCGTTTGCCCTCGAAAGTGATCTGTCCGGCACTGGGCTGTACTAGTCCGGCAATGGCCTGCAGCAGGGTGCTTTTGCCAGAGCCTGTTTCGCCCGCTATCGCCAGTTTCTCATACTCGCCCTGCGCAAAGCTGATGTTGTGCAGCACAGTATGACCGTCTTCCTGCACCTGTAGGCCGGATACTTCTAGAAAGCTCAAAGCCTAAAACTCGTCTTCGTAAAACTCGATCAGGGCACCGAAATAAGCTTCGTTCCAGCCCTCCACAATGTCTTCGTAGGCCTCGTCGGGTATGTTGAGGTGGCGCAGCTCGGCGGAGGTGCCATGCTTGTGCGGATGCAGTTTGATGGTGACGATGGATTTAGCCTCCTGCTCACCGAAATACCACTGCTGCACGAGCATCTTGCCCTCCTCAAACTCCAGGTTCTTGCCGACGATGTTCCCCTCAAAAAGCGAAAACTCTGAACCCGGTTGCGTCGACATCTCCGCCGGATCGCCTGACCAAAGCTGGATCGTGTTGGGGTTGGTCAGAGCCGCGTATACCTCTTCAGGATGGGCAGGCACGATAAAGTATTTTTTGTAATCTTTCATATCTGGTCTGTTGAGAGGCACCTATTTGTTGGCAAAGGTTCTGATGTAGAGCTCTTCTACCTTCTGCCTTGCCCAGGGTGTTTTGCGCAAAAACTTGAGGCTGGAGTTGATGCTTGGGTTACTGTTGAAACTGTTGATGTTGATCTTATACCCCAGTTCCTCCCAGCCATAGTAGTCTACGAGCTGCACCAGGATGCGCTCAAGCGTTTTGCCGTGCAGGGGGTTGTTCTTCTGTTCTTCCATACGCAGGTGTTAGGGCTTGCAAGTTCCGTACATTATCGGGAATACGCAATTTAATTAGCGGAGGGATGCTATACCTGTTGCCGCTCTATATCCCAAGCTCAATCTGCACACCGGCCGTCCAGTGGTAGTCGTTGTTGACTGGCATAAAAGGATTTTGGGAGTGATAGCCCACATTTGCCTGCAGCTTGAGTCGGTGAGCACGGAGGTATTTGGTTGTGCCTAACAAGAAAGCTTCTTCGGTGTTTTCGAAGGATCGCACTTCACTGTTTGGGGTGATGCGGGAATAGCGGCCGGCAAGCTCCACATTATTCGGGAAAATGTAGCTCAGCTGGTAGTTCTGACCATGACCGGTCAGGACGTGACGACGCTCGCCTGCTGCGTTCATAGTGATCGGGTTGTCCGCCTCACGGGCCATGTACTCGGCGTACAGGGCTACCCCTCTGTATTTAAGCAGGCCGTCAAAAATGTAGGACTGGATGTCGGTTTTATCGTACAGGTCACGGCCCACCTGGCCACCGGTGCGGCGGGCATCTTCGTTGTGGCTCATGCCACCGGCCAGCGACAGTTTCGGGGTGGGTTCGCGCTCCAGATCTCCTTCAAAGTAATCGCCTCCGTTGGTGAATTTGCCAAGCGGTAGAATCTCCAAACGTCCGGTATACGCCAGGCCCTTGTCCGTGCTGAACACATTGCGGCCCTCTCCGGAAGTAAGCGCTCCTTTTATCAGGTAGTGGAAGTTGCCAATGCCGTTGTTGTACACCGCCTGGAAGCCAAAGTCACGGTCAATGTTGAAGCCCACATTCACAATAGAACGGTCAATGAACTGCTGCTCCCCGGAAGAAACCACACGCTGGCGGTTGCCCGGCAGTTTGGTCTGTCCGAAGCCAAACTGCCATCTGTCGTTCGGTTTGTAATACACCACGGCATCGCGCACCACGTTGGGGCTGTTGTTGATGTTGGACTGGTCGCGCATGCTCCAGTCCATATCGCCGCGCGAAAAGGAGAGCTGGATGTTATAAGTGAGCTTTGGTGAGTACATAAAACCCTCGAAGCGCAGGCGCAATCGACGCACCCGCATTTCGTACTCCGACACCCCAAAGTCGTCTTCGGAAATCGAGTTATACATCGCCCGGTTCTGCATGCGGAAGCGCATGTTGACAGAAAAAGAACTATCGGGCGTCACGATGCCAACACCGCGTTTGAAATTGAAAAGCGGCGGATTTCCATCCGGCGTTTGTGCTGATGCCGCAAAAGGACAAGCCAGCAAAAGCGCCAGCAGCAGGGTATAGATTTTCATGTTTTCTCTTGCTCTTGTAAAGTTTATTCGGCCTTCAGAGCTAAAAAGTACCGGTTTGATCAGGTGTTGTCTGGACAAAAGTAATGGGTGAAAGCTATTAGTTTCTGTTGTTTAGTAAAATCCCCCGCTACTGGAGAGCAGCGGGGGATTTGTATTTGGGTTCTATAGCGCGAGCGAGGACACGCGCGCCATTGCCGTAGCTTTAAAGGTTAATAGTCATCCCGCTCGATAGCAGCTACACCCGGAAGCGTTTTACCCTCCATGTACTCGAGCAGCGCACCGCCACCGGTTGACACATAAGACACGCGGTCGGCATAACCCAGCTGGTTGACAGCAGCAGCAGAGTCACCACCACCGATCAGCGAGTAAGCACCGCGACGGGTGGCATCCACAACGGCTTCGGCAACGGCTTCTGTACCTACCGAGAAGTTCGACATTTCAAACACACCCATCGGACCGTTCCACAGGATAGTCTTTGAGTTACGGATTACGTCAGCGTACATTTCGCGGGCGTTCGGTCCGATGTCGAGGCCCATCCAGAGCGGCTTGATGTGATGGCTGAGTGCCGTGTCCACATTGGCGTCGTTGCTGAACTCGTCTGCTATAATGGAGTCAACCGGTATCATCAGGTTCACGCCTTTTTCTCTAGCCATCGCGATCAGGCGGCTTGCCAGTTCTACTTTGTCTTCTTCCACTAGCGAAGAACCGATCTGTCCGCCGTCCGCCTTCACGAAGGTATAGCTCATGCCCCCGCCGATCAGCAGGTTGTCCACGCGATCCATTAGTTTTTCAATGATCAGGATCTTGTCCGATATCTTGGCACCACCCATGATGGCGGTATAGGGGCGCTCGGCGTTGTCCATCACGCGACGGGCGTTGTCAAGTTCGGCGTGCATCACGTAGCCCATTACCTTGTCGTTCGGGAAATAGCGGGCAATCACGGCTGTAGAAGCGTGCTCGCGGTGCGCAGTACCGAAGGCGTCGTTCACGTACACATCACCCAATGTGGAGAGCGCTCTGGCAAATTCCGCGTCGCCTTTCTCTTCGGCTTTGTGGAAGCGCAGGTTTTCCAGCAGCAGGATCTCGCCCGGCTGCAGGTCTTGCGCCAGCTTTACCGCTTCGGGGCCTACACAGTCATCAGCGAACTTTACCGTGGTGTTGAATTCTTTGGAGAGGCGGTCTACCAAGTGGCGAAGCGAGTATTTCTCTTCCGGACCGGCTTTCGGGCGACCGAGGTGCGACATCAGAATCACAGCACCGCCATCATTCAATATTTTCTGGATAGTCGGCACGGCCGCACGGATGCGGGTGTCGTCGGTGATGCGGTAGTCAGCATCGAGTGGCACGTTGAAGTCCACCCGGACCAAAGCTTTCTTGCCGGCAAAGTTATACGCGTCTACAGTTCTCATGTACTTGTCTTTTTCGTTAGTCTTACTGGTTTTTCGTTTTTGCGGAGTTTTTGTTTCCGGTATGCGTAAATGGTTGTACAAATATAGGGAAAAGGGTATAATTTACCCCACCCCAGCCCTCCCCTAAGAACAGGGGAGGGAGTTGTGCATGATTATAAAGGGTACCCCTTAGGGGACACATCCCCTCTTGAGAGGGGCAGGGGTGAGTAAGAACAGTTGAAGCTCGGGAGACAGGTGCTACGAAGCTTGAAACTGGTAAATAATAGTAGCAGAAAGTCCCCTTTGGAGGGGGTAGGGGGAGGACAGTAGGATAGGAAGAGCTTGCTTATCAATACCGGGTTCGGTCTTTATATTTTCTTAAGGGAGGGCACGATTATACCCACCCCTTCCCCTCTCGAGAGGGGGTTTAGTCTTTGCCTTTCTACAGGTATAAGCACTGTAGTTACAGCAGTTTCATTGCAGTACCGGGTCCAACCACCCCTGCCCCTCCTTGTCTAAGGCGGGGAGCCTGTAACTACTACTTTACAGGTATAAACTTCGTCGTTATTGCCACAGTCTACTTGCACGTATCGAAAGACTAACTTGCCCCTTGGGCTACATAGCCAATAGCCCTGCCAAGTGCACCACCGACGATTTTGTGTTTGAGCGGTCAGCGAGTTTAAAATCGTCTTGACTTTTTTGCTTACTTTTTGTGTCAAGACAAAAAGTGAGTGCCCGCCGCACAGGCGAAGCTATAAAACAATATTAGGTTGCTATACCTGCAACAGCCGTAACTACAAAGCAACGCAAGCTATACCTAGGCCAGAGGCCCCACCATAGCAGACACGAGCGAGGACGCTCGCGCCATTAGTGAAGGACAGCTATACCTTCATGAGGCTCTACTACTCCATTCATTGACAGCCCGTCAAACTAATTTCCCCTTGGTTAAACATTGAATTTTCCCTACGCCTTAGCGTTATACTCATAACGAACTATCATAAATCCCGAATTTGCTATGTATTTCCAAAAGCATCCTGTATCTTTTGCGCCTTAAATACAGCGTGTATTTGTTACCTTTGCATACCATGAGAGTAGGAATAATATTTGGCGGACCGTCACGTGAGCGTGAGATCTCTTTTGCGGGCGGCCGTACTGTGTACGACAACTTAGACAAAGCCCTTTTTGAGGCTGTGCCGGTGTTTGCCGATAGCCTTGGCAACTTCATTCTGCTGGACTGGCAGTATATCTACAAAGGCACCATCCGCGACTTCTATCCGCCGGTGGAAGCCCTGCCGGAGAGCGAGCACGGACTGCAGATCTACCTGGAGTCGCTGGGCGAGCTGAGCATCGAGGAGCAGGACCGCATCATTGCTAAAGCCGGCAAGCGCCTGTTGCCGCACGAATTCCGCAACCACTTCGACTTCGCTTTTCTGGCCCTGCACGGACCATACGGCGAAGATGGCAGCATTCAGGGCTTGCTCGAATGGTACCACATTCCGTACTCCGGATCAGGTATTTTGCCATCCGCTATAGGTATAGACAAAGCCGCGCAGAAGGAGATGCTCAAGCAGCACGGTTTCCCGACGCCCGATTACCGCAAAGTGCAGTACGCTGAGTGGAAGGACGTAAGCAACCGTAAGCAGCTGTTCGAGTCGCTGGTAGCGGAGCTGGGCTTGCCGCTGGTGTTGAAGGCGCCGCATCAGGGTTCTTCGATTGGCGTTTCCATTGTAAAGGAGCACAATTATGACCTGTTCGAGCAAGGCATGGACCGCAGTTTCTTTACCAAGAATATTTACAAGGCGCAATGGCAGGCGCTGGGTGAGGAGAAGCAGGTGGCCAGCATGAAGCAGCTGGTCGACATCCGCGAGGGCATCGGTATGCCGGTAGTGCTCGAAGATGGCGCGATCCTGTATCACCCGGAAGAACTGCTGAACCACATCAACCATACCTTTGCTACCACCGACACTGAAACCATCGTGCTCACCAGTGTGGAGCACGAGCAGCAGGTGTTGGTCGAGGCCTTCATCAAAGGACGTGAGTTCTCCTGCATCGTAGTGCAGGACGAGGCCGGTCAGCCGATTGCGCTGCCGCCAACGGAGATCGTGAAGGGCAACGAGGTGTTTGATTACCGCTCCAAGTACCTGCCGGGGTTGGCGCGTAAGATCACGCCGATCAATTTGCCAAGTGAGCAGATTCAGGAGATCCGCAAGAACTGCAGCAAGCTGTTCGTAGACCTGGTCTTCAACGTATACGCCCGTCTCGACGGTTTCATAACCAATGAAGGAAACATCTTCCTGAACGACCCGAATACGACTTCAGGCATGCTGCCGTCTTCGTTCTTCTTCCACCAGGCAGCGGAGATCGGCCTGAACCCATCACAGTTCCTGACCTACATCATCCGTACCTCGGTAGCTGAGCGCCTCAAGTCGGGTAAGGATACTGTGTCGCTGACCAGGCTATTGAACAAGCTTGACAATGCCATCCGCGAGGAGAACGCCCACCGTCACGACAAGATCCGGGTAGGGGTGATCATGGGTGGTTATTCCTCTGAAAGACACATTTCGGTAGAGAGCGGACGTAACATTTACGAGAAGCTTTCTTCCTCAACCAAATACGAGCCGCTTCCGATCTTCCTGACAGGTAGCAACGAGGCGCATCGTCTGTACAGCATTCCGATCAACATCATGCTGAAGGACAATGCCGACGATATCAAAGAGAAGATCCATCATTTTGAGGAAGGTGGCAAACCACACCCGGTGTTGCAGGAGATCATCAATGAAGCTGAAGGCATCACGCGCAAGTATACCGGTAAGAGCCTGGATGAGCCGAGCCGTCTGACCTATAGCCAGTTGCAGAACATGGTTGATGCGGTGTTCATCGCCCTCCATGGTCGTCCGGGTGAGGACGGTGCCTTGCAGCAGGAACTCGAGAAGCTGTCTATACCTTACAACGGTTCCGGCATCAGCTCTTCGCAGATCACCATCAACAAATACGACACCAACGAGATTCTTGCCAAGCATGGCGTGCCGGTGGCGCACCACCGCATGGCCTGGAAAGAGGACTGGCTGAAAGACAAAGAAGCCTTCTACCAGAGCCTTGAAACCGAGTTTCGCTATCCGTTCATCGCCAAGCCGGCTGATGACGGCTGTAGCTCCGCTGTGAAAAAGATCAAGAACCGCGCGGAACTGGACGCCTTTACGACCCTGATCTTCCGCGAAATGGAAGAGCTGGACACGGAATGCGCCAAAACGCTTTCGCTGGGTTTCAAAGAAGAATTCCCGAACAAGCAGGGCTACCTGGTGGAGACGCTTATTAGCCGGAACGGCGCGAAGCACTTCCTCGAGATCACCGGCGGCCTGCTGACTAGGTATGCACCGGATGGCACCGTAGAGTACGAGGTGTTCGAAGCTTCCGAAGCACTGGCGGAAGGAGAGGTATTGTCGCTGGAAGAGAAGTTCCTGGCAGGGGAGGGGCAGAACATCACACCGGCCCGTTATGCACAGGACCCGGAGCGTCGCCAGAAGATCTCTGACCAGGTGAAGGAAGACCTGAAGCGCGTGGCCCAGATCCTGAACATAGAAGGCTACGCCCGTATCGACGCCTTTGTGCGCGTGCTGGAAAATGACGAGGTGGAGACCATCATCATCGAGGTGAACTCCCTGCCAGGTATGACACCGGCAACTTGCATCTTCCACCAGACTGCAATCAACGGCTATAAGCCTTACGAGTTCATCGACCGCATCCTGACCTTCGGTGTGGAAAGAAACGAGCGAGCTAAAGAGCTGGAAGGGTATAAGTCGAGGAGTAATTAAATTGTTAAATTGTTGAATGGTTAAATGGTTGGGTGCACGATTGGTGCATGCTTAACCCACCCCTGCCCCTCCCAAGAGGGGATTTGGTGCACGATTATCACACTTAATTCCCATGCGGACTATTCTGCAGGATAGTTCCCCTCCTCGGAGGGGCAGGGGTGGGTCAATCGTTCAAGGACAGCAATTAAACAATCTAGCCATTTAACAATTCATCCATCAACAAAACAAAAGCCCCGCAAGGGCAAACAATTAGCAATCAAAATAAATGTTAAAGACGAATTCATTTGTGGGTGTGCTGGTGCACCTGGCTTTGATGGGAGTGATCGTGGCCGGGCTGATCTTCGGATTCTTCTACCTATACCTGCCCTCGGCTACCAACCATGGCGAGACTATTTCGGTGCCGAAAATTACAGGTATGCAACTGCCGGATGCGGAGCCATTTCTGGAGGAACAGAACTTGCGCTATTTCGTAAACGACTCCAGCTATCACCCAGAGTACAAGCCTTTTGAGATACTGACGCAAGACCCCTCGCCGGGCTCCAAAGTGAAGGAGAACCGCAAAATCTACATCAGCGTCAACATGAAAAACCCGCCGATGATCAAGATGCCCAAGCTGATCGACGGTTCGGTGAAGAATGCGGAGCTTATCCTTAAAAGCTACAACCTGCGTCGTGGAAAGATCACCAATGTGCCTGATCTGCAGCATGGGGCCGTGCTGAAGCAGTTTGTGAACGGGAAGGAAATACAGCCGGGCGATCCGGTGCCGAAAGGCGCTATCGTAGACCTGCATGTGGGCGATGGACTGGGCAACACCGAGTTTGAAGTGCCCGATGTGGTAGGCATGCCGCTCGACGAGGCTTCGGTGCTGCTGGTAGGCCAGAAACTCCAGTTGGGCAATATCATTTACGTGGCAGGCAGCGGTAAGCCGGACGGCACGATTGTGCGTCAGCGTCCGATCGCCGATGTAAAAGCTAAGATACGAACAGGTGAGTTGGTAGACCTTTGGGTGGCCGGCGAAGAGCCTGTGCAAGGTATAGACTAACAAATGCGCCCGCTGCTAACCGTGGCGGGCGCATTTAATATAAGCTATGGGTATAAAACAGTTTCTGTTGACGATGGTACTGCTCTGCTGCGGCTCATTTGCCTCGGCCCAGGGCGTCCTGATGCCCTTGCAGCAGGACCCGCAGCGTATACCTGCCAGCAGCTCCTACCAACTTCGAACAGAGAACAACCCGCTTTCCCTACCGTTTTTCGACGATTTTTCCGGTGCCACCATCGCCCCCGATCCGGCATACTGGATCAATGGCGGCACTTATGTAAACAACCGCTTTTCCCTACGTCCAATCACCCGCAACGTGGTCACCTTCGACGGACTCAATGCGCAGGGCGAACCTTATGGCAGCAACCTCGCCGGACCAACCGACACGCTTACCTCGCAACCCATCCGGTTAGGGGGGCTCACACCGGCCGATTCGGTATACCTGAGTTTTTACTGGCAATCTGGTGGGCAGGGGAGTGCGCCGGAGCGAAATAATAACAACCCGCGTTTTTTGCGCCTGGAGTTCAAAGATGCCGATGGTAATTGGGTGCAGGTCTGGCAGCAGACCGCGCCCGGGCTGGTAACAGAGTTTGCCCAGGTATGGGTGGACGTACGGGAGCAGCGCTTTCTGCATGATGCGTTTCAGTTCCGGTTCCGCAGCGAAGGCACCCGCAACGCCATGCGCGACGTCTGGAATCTCGACTACGTGGAGTTGGACCGCAACCGTCGGCGCAATCAGAACACCACCCGAGACATCGGCATCAGCGAAAGTGTGTCGCCTCTAATGGACTACAGCGCCGTGCCTGCCCGTCAGTTCGTGGCCAACCCCGAGCTATACCTGCGCGACGAGATTTCTGGTAGCCTCAACAACCTGGGTGATCTGCCTGGTGCCATCGCCTGGCGTGCCTTTATCCGGCAGGTCGGCACCGCACCGGCCGATACCTTTCTGCGCGATGAAGCCCTTATACCTGGCCAGGCACGGCAGCGTCGCATCACCGCCACACCGCGCATCAGCAACCTCAACCTCAATCCGGAAAGCTTTGTGCTAGAGCATGGTTTCTGGCTCGATACCAAAGAACAGAACGCCCGCCAACGCGCCAATGATAGCACCCTGCAACACACCACCTTCAGCGATTACTTTGCCCTGGATGATGGCACAGCCGAGGCCGGTTACAGCAGCCTCTATACCTATGGCAATACCCAGGTGGCACAGCGTTTCGTACTGGCCGCTCCAGATCAGGTGCGCGCCTTCCGGGTGCATTTCCCGCAGGTAGGCGTGCGGCATAACAACGTATCCATCGTCTTCAGAATATGGGCAGACGACAACGGTCGCCCGGGGCGCACACTGCACGAACAGTCCTTTCCGGTGCAGCAGAACGCGGGGCTCAATACGTTCTATGAGGTGGAGCTGAACCAGCCGGTTCCGGTGGAGGGTACTTTTTATGTGGGCTTCAGTCAACCTGCCACGCTATACCTGAACATCGGCTTTGACCGCAATGCCGGAGCTACCGGCCGCCTGTTCTACAATACCGTAGTAAGCGGCTGGCAACAGGACTCTGTCAACGCTGGTGCTGTGATGCTACGCCCTGTGATGGCAGGGCAGGCGCTGGGGCTGGAAGAGGAAGCAATTGAGGCAAGCTTTAAGGTATACCCCAACCCCAATACCGGTATTTTACATTTTTCAGATTCTTACCGATCTTTTTCGCTCTACGACGTAACCGGTCGCGAGATTCTGCGTCATAATGCAACAGTCTGGCAGGAACCAGTACGCCTCCCGAGACTTTCACCAGGCTTATACACCATCCGAATTGAAACCGATCATCATACATTCACTACCAAACGCATCCTACTAAAATTATGATCACAACAGACATTACAGCCGAGGAACTCAAGGAACGACTCGCCAAGGGCGAAACGCCCATCATCATCGACGTCCGTGAAGACTGGGAGCACCAGGAAAGCAAAATAGAAGGCGCTCAGAACATCCCGCTCGGCGCGCTGCCGCAGCGCCTCGATGACATAGAAGACTACAAGGACCTGGAAGTGATCGTGCACTGCAAGTCCGGTATGCGATCTGCCTCCGCCAAAGCGTTTCTGCAGCAGCAGGGGTTCAAGCAAGTAAGGAATTTGCTTGGTGGGATTACGGGTTACCAAGGGTAATTTAGTTTTGTCCATGGCGCGAGCGTCTTCGCTGGTGTCTACTATAAAGGGGCCTCTGGCCCCTTTTTCTATTAGGTGATATTCTAGTAAAGTTGCGGTTTTGCAGGTATAGCTCAGCATACCGCCAGTTTAGCGTTAGCGCAACTTGTGGTGGCACATGGAGCCAGTTCGCAACTGGCGGAGCTAACGTTATCGGTATAATAACCTACTTTGTTTTCATAGCTTGCCCTGGCCGGGCGGGCCTTACT
>NZ_BMFP01000001.1:655565-930590 GCF_014638845.1 Pontibacter amylolyticus | reverse complement strand
AGTAAGCAAAAAAATCAAGACGATTTTAAACTCGCTGACCGCTCAAACAAAAAATCGTCAGTTGTACATCTGGCTAAGGTGGTCTGTTTCATGGCTTTCGGGGCAAGTTAGTCTTGCTATACCTGCCAGTGGTCTGTGACGATAATGACAGCGCTTATACCTATCTATTGGTAGAAACATACTCCCCTCCTTGGGCAAGGAGGGGTAGGGGTGGTTGGACCCGGTACAGCAAAAGAACTGCTGCAGCTGCGAAGCCTATACCCTGACATGGTTAAAGGCTGAAATTTCCTTCTAGGTGTAGGGGTCCTCTATGAAAGAGGGGGCAGGTTATAGCAACTGCCTTAACCCTCTGCAACCAAGATCCTTCCAGGATGACAGACCGGAAAGCAGTTTCAGAAAGTCCCCCTCCGAAGTCGAAGATCCCGGACTTGTTTCGGGAGGGGCAGGGGGATGTTAATCGTGCACAAGCTCCCCCTCCTGTTTTGGGGGTAGGGGCCCTCTTTAAAAGGAGGGGGCAGAGGGGAGGTTACTCAATCACAAACGGCGTTGGGCTAAAGCACAGCAGGAAAATCACAAATGCCAGTATCCCCAGCACTTTCCGCCCTGGCGTAAGTGGTGCTTCGTTCGGACAAGAAGGGTGGAAGATGCCCATTAGCCGCGAGAGTAGCAGACCGAACACCAGCCAGCCGCTGTAGCCGTCGGCGTCAGGGTATAGCCAGGCAATCGCTACTTGCGCCGTCAACACGATCAGCACCAGGTATAGGGTATAGCGCAGCTTAGGCGTCGCGGGCTCCAGCACAAAGAACAGGTAGAGCACATACACCGGCCATGCCCAGATGTAAGCCGCGAGCACTGGAAAGGTCTCGGCCAGGCTGTATTGCGCCAGCAGCATCCCCAGTGCGGCCATCAGCCCACGGCGGTTATCATGCAGAATGCCCCGGAAGGCAAAGAACACAAAGGGAGCCAGTACCACCAGCAGACTGTCGTCCCAGAGAGGCTCGCGGTGCGGCGAGATCATGCCCATACCGGCATACAGGATAAAGAGCGCGAAGAAGATCGGCGAGAGCTGGTTGAAGCGCTTATACCCGGTCAGGCCGTAGAGCACGTGGCCGCCGTCCAACTGCCCGATGGGCAGCAGGTTGAGCGCCGTAAAGAACAAAGCCAGGTAGCCCGCAAAGAGCAGCGGGTAGTGGATCACTTCATAGGCATTGGGCACCAGCGCCGGGTCTGCGACATATCGCTCGAAAAACAGGAAGAGCAGGTTCTTGCCGAGCGAAAAATTGCCTTCGCCCTGGTAGACGTACCGGGCGTAGTCTTGTCCGAACTGCTGGTACTCCGGGTGAATGGTGAAGATATAATCCGGGTCGGGCAGGTGTGTGAACCCGTACCACAGCAGTGGTATAGCCACCACAAAACCGGCCAGCGGACCGGCAATGCCGATGTCGAAGAACTGCTGCCTCGAGAAGATGCGGCTCCGGATCCGGATGAAAGCGCCCATGGTGCCGATGGTGGACGTGATGCCGAACCACAGCGGGATATAATAAGGTAATGATACGTCGGCCCGGTAGCGCTTCGCGGTAAAGTAGTGCCCGAACTCATGCACCGTGAGCACACCCAGAAAAGGGATAGAGAAGTAGAGCCCGGCTGCCAGTTCGGCCCAGGTAAAGGAACCTGTCCACGAAAAGCCCTCCGGTCCCCAGAAGAACAGCTTGCCGAAGCGCCACTCGGTTCCGGCAATGGTGGTCGTGATCAGGGTGAGGACAAAGAGCAACAGGTGCAGGCTATACCTGTCTTGCTGCTTAGGAAACCGCATCCCTGAATACCTGGTTGATGGTGAGCGGCGGCTCCAGGAAGAGCGTCTGCAGGCCCACTTTTCGGGCGCTCTCGATGTGCTGAATGCTGTCGTCGATAAAGAGCGTTTCTTCGCGCTGCAGGTCGTTCTGCTCCAGTATCTGCTCAAACACGATGGCGTCGGGCTTGCGCTGCCCGATCAGATGCGAGTAGTAGGCCTGCTCAAACAGCGAGTCGAGGCTCGGCATAGTAAAGCTGTGTTCTACCATCTCGTTGAAGCGCTTCATGTGGATGGCGTTGGTATTGCTGAGCAGGAAAATGCGGTATTTATTGCCCAATTCGCGCAGCAACTCAATTCTTTCGGCCGGAATATCGAGTAGCATGGCGTTCCAGGCCTCGTCGATCTGCTCGTCGGTGGCGTCGAGGTGGTAGGCTTCGCGCAGGTGCTGGCGAAACTCTTCGGGGCTGCTGTTGCCGGTCTCGAAGAGGTCAAACAGGTGAGACTGTGCGCGTTGGCTGTATTCGATGGTATGGCCCGCGGTGCAGTACTTCTCCAGCTCGCGTATGCTTTTAAAGTAATCTATGTTGATGATGACCCCGCCGAGGTCGAAGATGATGTTTTTAACGCTAGTCAGGTCCACGAAATTTTTTGGTCTGGTATTTGAAATTGTCCCTACAAATATGTAGAATTGCACTCCCAAATCAAAGGAAGCACCTTCTTTTAAGGGAACGGGCCTATAGCTCATTCGGTTAGAGCAACTGACTCATAATCAGTAGGTGGCTGGTTCGATTCCAGCTGGGCCCACAGAAAATCAAGCACTTATCTCGGAGAGAGGTAGGTGCTTTTTTTTGGCCATTCTTCGTCCTTTATAGGAATAGGTACTGGTTGATATCTGAACAACTGCAATGCTTGATTAACCCTATCTCATCGCAGCGGTCCTTTGTTCTAATTCTCTGATAAATCGGAGACTGTCTCCTAGTCCCCTCAAGGAGAAAATCCGCTAGAATGAGACGTTAATAAGTGAGTTTTTTTCTTCTGGATTAATTCGTAATTTGTGATTCGCGAATCACAAATTATAACGGAATGAAGAAACATGGCGGCATGCGACCGCAAGATATTGCCATACTGCTGGCTATAATAGCAAAAGGAGAAGAGCCCTGGATGATGAAAGACATTGCAGTTGAGCTAGGTATTAGCGCATCAGAGGTTTCTGAATCACTTAACAGGTCTTATGTAGCTGGTCTAATCGACAAGCCGAAGCGAAAAGTGATGCGGCAGGCACTACTCGAGTTTTTAATCCACGGGCTGCGCTATGTGTTTCCACAAGAGCCGGGTGCCATCGTTAGAGGAGTGCCTACCGCCATCAGTACAGCACCTTTAGATAAACTCATCATGAGCAATGAAAAACTCGTCTGGCCATATGCAAAGGGAACTGTAAGAGGACAATCAATAGAGCCGCTTTATCCTTCTGTAGTAGAGGCATGTGTTAAAAATTCCGAACTGCATGAGCTTTTGGCATTGGTTGATGCCCTTCGTGTTGGAAAAGTGCGGGAACGTGAACTGGCTAAGGTTGAACTGGAAAAGCGAATTCTTAATGGACGGTAAGGAGATAAATATAGAAGTTATCAGTAAAGTGGCTGTTGGTCTGCAAGACCTTCGGCAAAGAATGGTGTTTGTAGGAGGGGCTACTCTTAGCCTATATGCCGATGACCCAGCAGCCGATACTGTGAGACCGACTAGCGACATAGACCTTAGTGTGTCCTTAGCGGGTTACGGGGAATGGAGCGTACTGCAGGAACGACTGCAGGAATTAAAATTCTATCCTGATCCTGCAAGCAATGTAATCTGTCGTTTCACTTATGAGGGCATTACAGTTGATGTGATGCCGGATAATCCTAAAATACTTGGATTTTCTAATCCCTGGTACCAGCCGGGGCTGGAAGAGTCTGTAGAAGTGCAGTTAACAGATGGTGTGACAATACATATACTGCCAGTTTATTATTTTTTGGCAACAAAATTCTCTGCCTTTCATAGTCGGGGTGGTGACCATCGGAGTAGTCATGATTTTGAGGATATTGTATATGTCACGGACAATAGATTGAATCTGCTGGAAGAAATTGCTGGATCACCGGATGCGGTTAAGGTATATCTGCAGCAAGAATACAGAAAGATTTGGGAAAGCCGCTACCGAGAAGAGATTTTAGGATGCCATTTATCTGAAGTTAACAGACTACCGCTGCTCGAAGAAAAGATTGAGCAAATAATTAGGCTGTGAATAGACGACAGGTGCCATTTAAGGGAACGGGCCTATAGCTCATTCGATTAGAGCAACTGACTCATAACCAGTAGGTGCCTGGTTCGATTCCAGCTGGGGCCACAGAAAAAAAGCCCTTATCATGCAAAGAGATAAGGGCTTTTTTTGTTCTAAAGCAGGTTTTGTCCTGATTTACTCTATTAGAAACTGCTGTTTTTTTTAGCTTCTAAAGAAATTTTCAATCCTTCTTTCCGTATTCGAAGGTAAGTCTGTGGTATGGAGCACCGGGTCTTCAATATTCATGTCCCGGAACCACTGGTTGAGATATGCTTTGATAATATCCTCTTCATTCTTGTGAGAATCAGATGCGTTAATTTCCAACACCATGACTTCCAGGTTTTCGATTGTTTGGTTGGTGCTCAGTAAGCCATAGCTTTCCTTTTTCATTTTCTCTCGCCAATCACCGCCTTTTCTAAAACCTTCATCCTGCAGAAACTTCGGTGTGATGTAAGAGGTTTTGTTTTGCTGACGGTCTTTTGACTGCTCATGATATAGGTAGCCGTCCGTCACAATAACCAAAATATTGCGGTATTCAGGATTAGACTCTATGCAAAGATCTTTTACATCATTTTTAAAGAAGCGCCAGACATCAGAGCCTACCCAGTTTTTACTGTTGATGGTCTGGGTATAGATTTCTCTCAGGCCCTCCTCAAAATTAGTGGTGATGTTATCGTAAACCTCTTTCTTCTGTTTGCTGTCCATCTTAGACAGGTCAACCGACAGCTTTTTAGCGAGGTTATTGATATTCGGGTCGTCCGGGGCGGGCTTGAAAAGCACTCTTATTTTGTCCTTCGACTGGAAAGAGCCCTTTGCTTTCATGTTATTTCTGAATACCTCCGTCAGTTTACCTACAATCTGGATATCACGCTCAGCCTGCGTGGGCTGCATGGGTTGAATAACTCTGTCTGACAAGTCCAGTACAATGCTGATGTTTAGCATCTGGGGTTTAACTTCTGTAGCCTGTGGCTTTACAGATGCCTTCTCAATATTGGCTTCTTCAGAACCACCGCAGCTGAATAGGGCGAAGGCAAGAAACAGGGATAGGAACTTATTTTTCATTGTCTTGGGCGAGGGCCTCCATGGGTTTAACATTCATTTGTATAAATTCTACTACCAGATTGTGCGCGTTCTGGCGTGCTGCTTCGTCGCGGCTGTTGAAATTGAGAAACTCCAGCCAGCCATCCAGGAAGCGCATGAGGGAGTGCTCCAACTCTTTTGGTTTAATGATATCCGAATGGTCAAGGATGGTCTTGAGCTTCTCTATCTCGGTGTTGTTGCTGCCGATAATGTTGTTCAGTTTATCTGTTTCTTCATCAAGCTTATGCAGTTGCTCTTCTTTCTTTGCGATTTCCTCCTTTTTTGCCTTTACAATTACACTTAGCTGATCTAATTTGCCGTACGCCTCCATCACAAAGTCAAACACTAAACCCCAAACCAAATACACCACAAATCCTGCAAAGATGATGAGCCAAAAGTTGACCGACTGAAATGCCATGGCTACAGTGTATGGCGGGATGTCGTCAAAGCTGTTTTCTGCTTTTATGCCATAGATCTTTTCTGTGATCTCATAGGCCAGGATAGCGTCAAAAATGAAAGTAACAGCTATTAGCATGACAATTTTAGGATATTTGCCCCAGCCCTTTACTTCCTGAAATTTGTGAATCAGGTAGCCGAGGCCCAGGAACACAAAAGGAATAGTAAGTATGAGCACCAATTCTGTAAATCCGTCTTTGTAAGCCTTTGAGAGGGCTTGTGCATCAAAGATGGAGTTAGCAACTCCCAACTCACCTACTGTAAATTCTTTGAAGAAAGCGGAGAACGAAGCTGAACTATAGAAGATAAACAGGTATACTGTCAGAAAAGTGAGGATGATGGTACCTATCACAAAACCAGCCTTGCCAACTTTGTCGCCGATGAAATCCTGCGGGTTCCTTTTCATTTCCCGGATTTCTTCCTGCAAGGCCTCAATTTTCTCCTCAATCTTCGGGACCTCTACATGCTTGATTTTCTCGAGGCGGTTGTGGTATACCTCATTCTTCATCATGTATTCCCTAAGCTTCACCCGAAAAGGCTGCTTCGCCTTTTCCTGCTCTATCTCGTCCTGGCGCAGAATCTCCTTATGGTTATGGTAAATTTTGCCAATGCAGGTTTTTAGCCCTGTCTCGGAAGCGCCGTGATTCTGTGCTTTTGCTTTGCCTTCGTCGTACCAGTCGATCATTACAAAATCCTGGTAAGATGGGGTGCGCTCCAGTACTTCGGCTGGTGCTGCACTATCGAATATGCCTTTGAATAGTTTGACCATGACTATAGCGTTTGTTTTACCTGCTCAATTATTTCCCTCTTGTCTGTTCCGTTCATGGCTTCCTCGATCAGGAACTGCATGATGGCGGGAACGTTGCGCTCGTCGAATCCGAACTTCAGGCAGAATTTCTTTAATGTAAGATGTTCATGTTCGTCTACTTTACCGTCGGCTAATATCATGGTCACATAGTCGTAGAGATATTCAATTTTAGTAACGGTATCCTGTGGAATGGTGAATTTCGTGCTGTCGGGTTGCAGAATGATCTGCTCGATTTCTTCTTTTTGGATACCCCTTTCCTGCCCAAGCTTAAAAAGCATTTCAAGCTCCTGTGTGTCGATTTGGGTATCGGAGAGGGCAAGGAAATAGAGATTAAGGAAATGTGTTTTAAGCTCGTGATCCAGTACAGTTGTTTGCATAAAATGTGAATTTAAGGGTTATAAAGTGAGATTATAGATGCACCAGTTGTGCGGGTCTTACAAAAAGGATATTCATCGGACATAGCTATCCGCTGTCTATAGACTTAAAGGAAATTCAATAGTCTTATTTTGTACTAGGTAATTTGTGGGGCGCTTTCTTTATCAACTCTGAAGCAGAGTAGCTAAAGAAGGAATGGCAAATTTGCCTTTATGTTCGAATGTAGATTTGATGTCTAGTACTAATTTAATTAAAATATATTAATTAAAAATTATATTGTTAAATTTTATATATCAACCAGACATATTATACTGAATATTTAATATTCAAGTTTTTCTTTTTTAATTTCAAATGATGCATTCTGTTAAATCGAACAGAAATTGAAACAAGCACCGAAGCTTTCATATACCTTTAGCATAACGACCTTTATGTTATACCTCTACCAGTGAATGTGACTACTTATTTGCATTGCTCTTGTATTTTATATGGAATATTATATATTTATGAAGAAATAGAATATATCACATGGATAAATGGCAGGACCTGAAAAAGGCAATAACCAAAATAAACGATCCGGAAGCAGTCAACAAATTTTTTGATACGGCAAAGCATGTATTGACCGAGTTAGACTTGACCAATGAAGATGAGTTGGTCTATGCATCTGCGATCAATAATATTCAATTAACTGTGGGAGGGAAGTATGTCACGAACATCAAAAGAAAGAATGGCTCTGTTGTGTTAGGGTTTTATATCCCTACTAAGTTTCTTAATGGACTTGCTCAGAAGTATCCAAATTTGAAGCATGAAGCATATAGTATTAGTAATTCACAGGATTTCATCTGGGTGGATGTTAAGGCAGACCAAGCCGAGATCGGTGACTTTTTAGAGCCTGTTTTAGAGTTGGCCAGGTTGAACAAGAAGGGGCAGAAGTCACCACATCGCTCGCAGTTTTCAAAACAGCACAATGAGTGTATTATTGAGGCGGCCTTGAATCCTGCTGTAAGAAGTAATCTTTTTAGTGCATCGAAATATTATTTGGTAGGAGCCTATTGGGAAGGAGTTTCACCCGATAATCAGACGGACAGGTTTGTTAGAAATGGGATCTGGGAGAATGGCTATGATGACAAATTCCTAAAAGAAGTGAGCGAGGTGCCTGTTGGCAGTCAAATTGCCATAAAAGCGGTCTTCACCAAAGAGAAAACGAGATCTGTCATGGCTATTAGGGCAAGAGGGATAGTGACAGGCAATCCGAAGGATGGGAGAAGACTAGATGTCCAGTGGGAGTCCGGTTTCAAGCCATTCGAAGTGGACTTCCCAGGTGGCTATTGGGCCACCATTAAGGAAGTAACCAACCAAGAACACATCAATACCATTTGGAGTAATACACCTCAAGAACCTATCGCTATGAACCTTCCGCTTAATACCATCTTCTACGGCCCTCCCGGCACAGGGAAGACCTATACCACATTACTGCGAGCTGCACAGATAATTGAGAACAGAGAGGTGGAAGACTACCAGGAAGCGCAAAGGATTTTTAATGAGAACCTGGGTGACAGAATTGAGTTTATCACCTTCCACCAAAATTACAGCTACGAGGATTTTATCCAAGGCCTGAGGCCGGATACAGATAACGGTGCGGAGTTGTCTTTCAAAAAAGTGGACGGCGTGTTCAAACGCATCGCGGACAGGGCATTGAATAATTTGAGGCTATCTGAGAAAGCACCTGAGGAAGTTTCAAGAGAACTGCAATTTGAGGAAGCCCTTGATAAATTTATTGAGGAGTTACAGGAAAGTGAGGGGAAATATAAAATTACAGAAGCTGCATACATTTTTGAAGTAGAAGAGGATGCCTTCCGATACAAAGGGGATAGGTGGAACCATGTCAATGGTTTGCGGATGAAGTTTAGTGATCTGCGTGAGCTATACATACATGGTATATCGAGTAGACAAGAAGCTAAAAACTTAAAGACTATATCACGTTCAGGTTATCATGATATAACGTATTATTTTCTGGTCTATCAACAAATATTAAAATTCATTCCTCAATATGTTGAAGCACCAGCCAAAGTAAAGCGACAAAACTACGTCATCATCATTGATGAGATTAACCGCGCCAATATCTCCAGGGTGTTTGGTGAGTTGATTACCCTGATAGAGCCTGACAAACGATCCCATGGAGCTATACCGCTCCGGTGTACCCTTCCCTCTGGAGAAGAGTTTGTTGTTCCTTCCAATCTCTACATCATCGGTACCATGAACACGGCAGACAAGTCCATCGCGCTGCTGGATATTGCCTTGCGCAGGCGATTTGAGTTTGAAGCCATGTATCCGAAGTATCAGCTGGATGGGCAACAGGTATACGACACGGAGGTGCTGGAGAAGATCAATAAGAAGATAGTAGAGTTGAAGGGGCACGACTTTCAGATTGGCCATGCTTACTTCATGGGAGAGAACCACAACCTGGTGGAGCGGATGAACAAGAAAGTGATCCCGCTGCTACTGGAGTACTTCCTGAATGATGAAAAGGAGGTAAGCGGCATATTGTCGCATGCCGGCCTTGAAGCAGAGGATAACGCCTGGCCACTCAAAATAAAGGGAAAGCGTGATTGATCTGTTCGAATACCAGAATAAGGTAACCCTACCCAGTTCATTAGATGGGCTGGAGGAGTTCCTGGATGGGGTATGGAAGAACAGGGAGAAGACAGACTTCTATCTGAATGGGCAGGCGGATAAAATAGAAGTGCAGCAGTTTGTGCAGTTTCTGCACAAGACCAAAGAAGTAAAGTCGAACAAATATGTAGGCGTCATATACTTTGAAGGGCAGCGCATCAACCTGCTTCCAAAGATCTTTTACAAGCCAGGTGCTGAGAGCTCCCCTGAGGAAATCCAGGCGATGCAGTGTCATATCCTGTGGTGGCTGAGCTACTGCCGGAAGATCAAATTCCCTAATTACCAGACAGCACTTGGTAACTTGAAAAGTGACTTCTTTGAAGTGCTGATTTACCTGTTCTCTAAGTATACCCGTGAACTGCTGACCAGCTCCATTTACCAGCAATATGAAGAAATTAGCCATGAATTACCTTTTATCAAAGGGCGGCTGAATACCAGTACTTACATCCATGAGAATATCTCCAGGGGAAGGTGGCATAAGCTGAACTGCACCTATGACGCCTTCGTGCTGGACAACAAGTTTAACCGGATCATCAAGTATGTGGCGAGCTTGCTGTTCCGGAATACGACCAGCTCCGAGAATAAAAAGTATCTGCGGGAGATCCTGTTTATATTGGACGAGGTGACGGATGTGCAGGCAACAGCCGAGGAGTGTGCCAGCATACAGTTTAACCCCATGTTTGGGGAGTTCGAGGCAGTGCGGGATTACTGTTACTTATTCTTAAGCAACTGCATATCCTTTAACTATAAGCAGGACCTGAAGCTTTTTGCTTTCCTGCTTCCGATGGAGTATGTTTTTGAAGACTTCGTCTTCGGTTTCATCGAGAAAGAAGTCAAGGACGTGCAGGCAAAGGCGCAGGTTAGCTCCACTTATCTGGATAAGGAGGAAGCTTTTGCGCTTCGGCCGGACTTACTCTTGAAGATAGGGGGGAAGAGCGTTATAGCGGACACGAAATATAAAATCGTTTATTCTGATGAAAAAGACCCTAAGAAGGGAATCGCCCAAGGGGATCTTTATCAGATGTTTGCCTATGCCGTGCGCTTCAATACAGATGAGATTGTGCTGTTCTATCCTAACACCATACAAGGTTACCAGGAACGGGTGAGTGAGGTGCTTATTGAAGATAAGCTGGCAGGAGGAAAGCAGGTAAAGATAAGGGCTTTTCAACTTCCGATTATAAATGAGAGCCTGATAAATGAAGGCTACAATGACAACATAAATTTAACTAGTTTATTTACTTTAACTAGGCTTAAGCTAGTCAACAGAATCATAAAAGCATTAGGTCTATAAGTTTTCTTCCAATTAAGTAAGAGATGATATTATGTGAAATAGTCAGGATGTAAGTTGATATTTAAGGCGTATGAGCAAAATTTTCACTGACGTCCCTAACTTAACTATTCTCATTGGCAACCCCTCCACACTTTAGTGTGGAGGGGTTGCCAATGAGAATAGCTTCATAAGCTTACTGCAAGCGAAGTTTGCAACAGTGTCAGCTCATGTAGTGGCTATTACAATTTTTTAGACTTCACTAAGCTCTGGTGCTGGATTTAAAGTTGGTAGGGTCAGTAATAACCAAGTTTTGATTTTTGTAGGCATTAAATCAATGTTCCTATAAAGGAAGCTAGTTATATCTTTTGGATTGACTGAAAACACATTTTCTCTATTTTTCCCGTAGACTTGGCCTTTCGTTGTAAATAAGTACACGTTTCCGTCAATATTAGCATAGTTGTCTCTATTCAAGCTATCGTAACCGTTTTTCACCTGTACCACTTTGAGAACATTGAAGCAGCTCTGGATAGCTTTAGGCTGGTGGCGTTGAAGTTAGAGGAGGAGTAGTTGAACTGTAGCTAATAAAAGAGCAGTCTTCTTATATTAGAGGCTGCTTTTTTATTTGTTTTAGTTCTTGAGGATATGTATTGGAAAGCTATCTCAAAATATTATGAATACTTAATTTATTTTATTTGGTAAACGATCAACATTAAATATCAATAATGAATACAAAGTACATGGCAATAGAATTAGTAAATTCTTGAAGGAAGAATATGAAGAAGTTATCTTACCGTATGGGATAATGCTGATGTGTTAATTGTAACGCAGCCGCTGTTGTAGGTGATTATAGTATTGCACAGCAAGCTTAAAATAATTGAGCTGAGATATTAGCCTACTTCTACCAATTAGATGCATTTGACTCTTGAGCCATTTTCTTCTTAAGACTTGCTATCATTAGATTTGCTTCTTTATCCACCTCCTTTTTTAATTTAAGGTAAGCATCATTCGCTTTCTCTTTGCTTAATCCAATCATTTGGGCCTTTAAATCATTTGAAGTAGTTATTGGACCTCTATATACTTGTTGAGTGCCTCCAGCCTCAAAATTGCTTATCTCATACTTATACTTTCCATCTTTTACCCATACATTCATAGTAAAGCTTACATCCGCATGATAAGGCCTATCTCCCAAAGATCTGTATGAAGTTTTAATAGACATTATTCCTTTCCCGGCTAGCTCTCCAGTTTCCTTGTCCTCAATCTGCAAAACATTTCTAGATGATTTAAAATTTTCATTAAACCATTCACGACCACGGATAAAAAGCTTATCCTTATCAACTATAGGTATCTCGATCACTTCGGAATAAGTTAAAGCTTCAGATTTAATTTCAACTTTATCTAATATGGGTTGAGACTGCATTGATAATAAGGAAGTAGAAATTGACATTGATACCAGAAAAGCATAAAATAGATTCATAATTTCAACTTTTGATTCTTTACAATTTTACTTTCTTGTTAATTAATTATAGTATTATACGAATATATCAATACTATAAAAACCGTAAGATTGTTTCACCAAGTAATAGATTTTCTCAAAACATCAATTGATTGGTTATTAGCATTATTTAAATTGTATATTTTGGCGAACTAAATGGTCATTACACTTAATCGGGCCTTAAAGAGAGCATGTATCAAATTGCCTATTTAACAAAGTATCTTCACTCTATACCACATTAAGTATAACTAGAGTAAGCTACTCCAATATTGGGTAATGAATTTTCTGGCTCCGCAAGTGTCCTCTGCAAATACAATCTCGGCAGAACCACCCGATATTCTTTCCCATCATCTTCACAATACCATACTACAACATGCGCTATTTCGGCGCTTTGCAGGGTATAGCCTTGCGCGAATAATTTCGCGAGCTCTTGCTTAAACTTCTGAGAGAAGGCTACGACAGGAGCAGTTGAGAACAGCAAACCAGCAGCAGGTTCTTTTGATAACTCCAGAGAGGTACCGGCCTCAAGTTGTTTAACCACTTCTTTAGTGAGAGGCTGCTTATAGAAACCTAGTTTCACATCTTTCATACTCGTTTCCAGTTGCAGCTCTTTCGGAGCTGGGTATAAGGTATGGTCTTCTTCTCTCGTCAGTTGATCAACTTTGATCTGGTCAAAATAAGACTGGTCGGTATGGATATACAGGGATTGCTTGGCCCGGGTGATGGCCACATACACAACACGCTTATTCGACTCTTTCTCCAGCTTGTAATTTTTTAGTAGCAAGAAGACATGGTCAAATTCCTTTCCTTTGGCCTTGTGCATGGTAGATACCAATACCTTATTCGCCTCCGGGTAAATAAAGTCCTCAGCACGTGCCTCCTGTACATAAGCCAGCCAGTCTGACCAAAACTTTCGCTCGCCACTTGTTCGTTCAAATTCAGCTATTACATCTATGCTCAGATTTAAATTAGTTGAACCGGCAAACTCCTGCTCGATCCGGTTACGGCTTTGCTCCCAGTCCTCTTTCGGGATAAAGCCAAGCTCGCTGCTGACTTTATCCCGAATGTACCAACTGAAGCACTTCAGTTCCAGCAGCTGCCGCAATGAGAAGCCATCCTGCGCCATGATCAGGCGGGTATGTATATTCTGTTGAAGCAACAGGTTTTGTACCAGCAAGGCCTCCTCATTGGTGTGTGTCAACACGGCTACGGTACCTGTAAGCTTTCGCTTTACTACATCCTGCACCAAAGGAGTCACCAGGTCAGAAGCAGGCTTGTAACGTGTCAGGCAAATATCACCAAAAGTCTGCTTATAGGCCATCAGGGGCAGCCCGGCTTTTAACCTGTCGGACTTGAATAGCTCAAGGAACTGGTTAGAGAAATTCACCAGGTTAAAGCATGCCCGGTAGTTGGTGCTGAACAGGTATTTGGTTGCCTGCTTATCCCGTACAAAATCACGCATAAAGGACACGGAGGAACCTCTGAACTCATAGATGTTCTGGTCATCGTCTCCTACCACAATCACCCGTACATCATCGGCCAGCTCGATGATCTTGTTCAGGAAATCGTATTCCTGCTGGCTGATGTCCTGGTACTCATCTACCACAATCACGCTCTTGCACTTGAGCCGGTCGCTTGAAACATCGTCATTCGTCAAACCTTCTGTCGCCTGCTTGATTACATTGTCAGACTTCTTCAGATCACCAACCCGGCCCAGCAGCTGAAAGGCAAAACCGTGGTAGGTATAGATGTCAATGTGATAGGCAGATTTTCCGATCAGCTTGTGCAGCCTTTCCTTGAACTCGGTAGCGGCAGGGCGGGAGAAGGTCAGCATCAGGAACTGCTCCGGCTTAATGTCCTCCATCATCAGCAAAGCGGCCACCTTGTGTACCAGCACCCGCGTTTTACCGCTGCCAGGTCCGGCACCAACTAATATGTGGGGGCTCTTGTTGTCTTTGATGACCTGTGTTTGATCGGGAGAGAGCGCCGCAAAAATTTCCCGGTACTTCTTGTCCGTAATAGGCTGCTTCAGCTTTCCCTTTTCATTTCGGAAATGCCGTTGCACAAAAGCTTCATAGCCCAGGCGGAAATAGTCGTCTACAAAGCTAAGGGCTTCGATGTGGTTGCGGAGCTGCTTTTTGGCGTACTCCCCTATGATATGGATCTGCTCTACCTTTTTCTCATAATGCCGCTCCAGCTTGCTGTAGTCTTCAATGGTGTACTGCTTGCGGTTATCTTCTATGAGCCGCTCAATGGTCATGGGGTTATAAAGTACAAAAAGACCGCCCTCGAGTTTGATGGACCCAATGATGTGCAGGTATAGCAGGTCAGCTTCATACTCCGTGAGGGAGGCTTTCGGCAGCATAATGTTATTCCGCTCCACCTGCTTTTTCATTTCCACCATCGAGAACTCGAGGGCAGTATCATCCTGCTTCTGCTTGTTGGCTATCTCGAGCGCGTTCTGTTGGCACAGCCACTGCACGACGTCAGCAGACCGGGTAAGTCGATCCTGAATGGCCTTTTTTATTTCCTGCTTTTCTTTGCGGAAGCCAATGCGGTAAAGAAGGGTATGGGCATCTATCCTTTCTTTCTTGATGTAATGCTTATGCTCCCAGAATTGCAGCAGGTTCCGGATTGCCTCAATGGAGCTGCTATCACAGCCTTTGTCGATCAGCTTTTCATTAATGTCCCGTAGGTGCATCTGGAAGACAGCCGGTGATTCCTCAGACGGAAGTAATACTTCCAATAGCGCTTTCTCCAGTTTCGCATAGCGCTGGTAACACCGCTCCGAGTTCTTCTCGCTTCGGGCAGGGTTTATGAGTGCTGTCAGGTCTCTGGTATCACCAAGCAAACCGAGCTCCTTGAAGTGAAGCAGGATTCTAACTACTGTTTCTTTTTCAATACCCAAATGATCGGAAAGCGCGTCGACCATTGTGTCTTCGCGGGAGATGAGGTACTGAAATATCCTTACAGCCTGTTGCAGTTCATCGTCCGGAAACTTATCCGTATTGGCTTGTATGATTTTATTGGCAGCTTCTACATTGCGCACCAGGATACTTTGCGCAAATATCCGTGGCGAGTTCATTTGGCGCTTGAGGTAACCTACATCTTCCAGCGCGGCTATGGCGGCTTTTACCTGGGTTTCCAGATTCATCATGTCTGTGTCCCAGCCAGCCTGCTTGGCCAGCTCCAAGGCAGATTTCGTGAACTTCAGCCGCTTAAAATCTTTTACAGCTTTCCATATCTGACCAACTTCTTTTTTGGAGAGCTTGGTTTGGTTTAAAAGCGCAAAGTGATCGTTCAGGTCGTTCTCGTCGAAGAGCAAATGGCAGTCAGCTTGCAGATCGGGTTTTCTGCCGGCACGCCCCGCCTCCTGCAGGTAGTTCTCCAATGAGTCGGAAATATCATAGTGCACGACTAGTTTTACGTTTTCCTTATCAACCCCCATCCCGAAAGCGGAGGTCGCCACGATCACATTCGTGTCGCCGGCCATAAAGCTGTCCTGAATTCTGATCTTCAAATCAGACTCCATTCTACCATGAAAAGCCGCAGCCTTTATACCAGATTTTTTAAGCTCCTCTGCAACGAATTCTGCCGTCTTGGTTCGGCTCACATACACAATGGCCGGCTCCGTCAGGTCCTGCAACAGGTCTTTTAATTGCTGTAGCTTGGCTTCCTTTCCTTCAACTTTTGATGCGTTGTAGGTCAGGTTCTTACGGGAAGCGCTTGTCTGATACAGTTTTAGGTCCAGGTTAGCCTGCTCCTTGAAATACTTAACAATATCCTCCACTACTTCAGGCTTAGCCGTAGCGGTAAAGCACGAGACAGGTATAGGATGCTGCAGGTTTTTTGCTTCAGCCAGTTCCTTTAAGAAGCGGCCGATATACAGGTAGTCCACACGGAAGTCTTGGCCCCAGGAAGAAAAGCAGTGCGCCTCGTCGATCACAAAGCGTTCGATCTGTCTGCCTTTGAGGAGCCGGTAAATGGTGTTGGAGCGCAGTGACTCAGGTGATATGTACAGCAGCGTTGCGCCACCCTCCTGAACCGTCTGAATAGCATCGGCACGCTCCAATGGAGAAAGCAGACCATTGATGGCCACAGCCGTGGTGATGTCGAACCGGTTTCGGAGCACATCCACCTGGTCTTTCATAAGAGCCTGCAGGGGAGAGATAACCACTGTTAGCCCGCGGTTTGCCTCACCCTTCATGAGAGCAGGCAATTGGAATGTTAAGGATTTACCACCACCCGTCGGGAAAATAGCCACCAGTGATTCACATCTGAGTCCTGCTTCTACAACCTGCTGCTGCAGAGGAGTTTGCTCACTCTCGGTAAACTTCCGGAACCCATCATATCCAAAGTATTTCCTTAGACCTGCTACCGGCGAAAGATACTTTTCGCAATAGTGGCAGGTAGGCTGTTGACAAGAAGTGCCCCTGAGCTGTTGTAGAACAGTAACAATCTCCGGAAAGCGGTGCAACAGCCAGGGTGGGATAATAGACCCTTGGTCCGGAGCATTGATTAGGGCAAGGGCATAAGCTAAAGGAACCGACTGTTGGTATATAAGCGGAACAAGGCTGGTGTTAGAGCAAATCCTGTTTTCAAAATATGACAGGATCTGTGACTCGAGCTGTTCCTCTTCTGCAGCTGGTTTACCTTCTTCTATCAATTCAAAGAAAGCGGAAAAGGTATCGTGCTTACTGAGTAGTTGGTGAATGATGCTTCTTAACTGCGAAGGTATATTAAAGTAAGCACCGAGACATTCTTCTAAAAGATCAGCCGCAATTTTCGAGTCCTCTACCGGGTTATTGTAATGCTCAATCACCAGCCGGTAGTCTTTTATCAGCCGGTGGTAAGGCCGGTTCGGAAAGAAGAGCGGTGAGAGGTAGAGCGTATCAATGAACTGCTTGCGAAAGAAAGCTGCTGATGCACCTGCATTCTTGAGATAGGGGAGGTCATGCGCCAGAATATTGTGCCCGCAAAGGTATTTAGCCTCTTGCTGAAACTGTTCAAAATCATAGACAGATTGAGAATGAAGCGTACGACCTTTAAACCAAGATCCAATACTTTGAATCCTTGTTTTGGGCTGCATGCTTACTTCCAAGTCAAAAAAGGCAACGTGCTCCATCCGGTAAAGGCCTGGTACTTAATTAATATATTACTGCAATGTAAATAATATATTATAAAAAGCCTATGACTGCACTGTCATCGTAACAAAGCCTACATAATTAAGAACTGCCATCTTCTGACGTTATCGTCTCGGTCTCCGACTCTGAGCACTTTCAAAGCTAATGCAATACACATGGTTCTCGCAGCGACGTTACGGTGTAACGTCGGTACATTTGAGGTTATAGCGGACTTGTGTCCATTGCTGCGGGTTGTGGAGAATGTATTGGCTGATACGGTCGTGGGATTGAGGGGTGCGGATGATGTGATCGTGAAAGCGTGCCTGCCAGGAGAATTCAGGTGTGCCCATGCTGCGGATCATGCTTGTGCAGGCTGCTTTATACGAACTGATAATGCGGGAAACAGAGCCGGATTTAGGAGAGATAGAGGCCATGTAGTCATTCTTTTCTGAAGTAAACCCGATAGTTGGAGTAGTATAATTGCTGAAAGCCCCTGTAATCTCGATGATGCCATGCACATGGTTTGGCATCACTACAAATTAGTGCAGGCAGGTATAAGGGTAGTGTTCAGGTATTGCCAACCAATTTTGCTGTGCAATGGCACCTGCTGCTGACAATTTCATTTCCCCCTTGCATACCTCCCCAAAGAAGTGCTCTATGTCCTTCGTGCAGATAGTAATAAAATACAGCCCTTCCTGGCGGTAATCGTACCCCACCAGCCGGTGTGTCTGCCTCCTGAATTGCTTCCAATACTGCATGAAGAAAATAGCTATTAAGTAAAAATGTACCGACGTTACACTGTAACGTCGCCAATTCCTCCAGCCAATCATCCCCAAATCACAACTAAACAACAAACGCCGCCTCCTTTCGGAGAGCGGCGTTTGTTACACACTCAACTAAACAAACTCTTACTTATCCCACCATACGCGGCCGTACAGGTTGTCCTGTCCGCCGAACTGGCGCTGTACTGCCTCGTTGTAATTGGCAGTGTTGTTGAAGGCCTCGGTGGCCGGGTAGCTGTTGCGGAGAGGGACCGCTTTGCCGTCCGGCTCCACCAGGTTGGCCGGGTAGCCGGTTCGGCGCCATTCAGCCCAGGCTTCGTAGCCGTGCATGTACAGGTGCACCCAACGCTGCGTCGCGATCTGCTCGATGGCGTTGGCCGGATCGTAGGCAACGCCTTCCTGGCTAAGCAGCGCCGAAGCGCCGGCTGTGCTGCCCGTCCACTGCAGCAGCGACTGCTCAATAGCTTTGTTATAATTGATTTGGGCTTCTGCGTCGCCGCCGGCTATCCACCCACGCTTGGCAGCCTCTGCTTTGGCAAACAGGGCCTGGGCGTAAGTTACCAGCTGTATGTGCGCGTCCTGTTTCCAGATGGCAGGGCCCATCAGCGAGTAGTTGGTTACGTTTGGCAATCCTTGCATGGTGCCAAAAGGCAGGCCTCTGTACTCGCCGGTGGTACGTGCCGGCGTGCCGTATACCTGCAGTCGCGGGTCATTTACCGGCTTCAGCTTATTCACAAGCGTTTCAGTCAAAGCCCACCATTCGCGGTTCTGGTTCGATACCTGCCCATACCAGTAGTTCTGGTTGTTGGCGTCGGCCAGGTGACGGAACACCAGGTTGTCGGCATTGGAAGTCATGATGCCGGCCTCCAGGGCCTTGTTGAACTCGGCGGCTCCTTTGGCTGGGTCCACTTCCGACAGGCGCAGGGCCATCAGCATCCGGATGGTGTTGCCCAGGCGCTTCCACTTATTGATATCCCCGTTGTAGATGATGTCGTTGGAGATGTTGCCGGCCGTGATCTCGCTGTTGGCCTGCTCCAGCAGGGCGAACAGGCTAGTGTAGATCGACTCCTGAGTATCATACTTCGGCGTGAAGTTCTCGACACCTTGCAGGGCCTCGCTGTAAGGTACATCGCCCCAGCGGTCGGTCACATGCCAGAAGTAATAGGCCTTCAGGATTTTGGCTACTGCCAACTGATTGCTGATCGGACCTTCGGTCGTGCTCAGCTTTGCCGTCGTCAGCACGGTTTCCAAGTTCATGAGCGGCCCCTGGTAGATCCAGTAAAAGCTAGTACCGCCATCTGGGTAGAGGGAGGCGCCCGGATACTGTGTCTCGGACAGGTACTGGGCATGGAACTGGGCCGCAGGAGAGGCGCTCAGGCTCGACAGCGAAAGCGCCGAATTGGCGATCAGCTGCGTAGCGGTGGCTTTGCTCGGCTGGTTCGGGTTAATGTTGATGTCGTCGTCAAACTTGTCGCAGCTTGCCAGCATGAAGCAAGACAAAAGTACTGCATATATTTTCTTCATTCTCATCTTCATTATAAAGTAATGTTTAGGTTAATGCCGTAAGAGCGTACCGAGTTGGCCGTGCCAGACTCGTACCAGCTGATGGACTGGGCACCGGTCGAGATCTCAGAAGGGTCGATGCCCTCCGGAGCTTTCTGCCACAGTTGCGCCACGTTACGGGAGATCAGTGCCACGCCCACGCTCTGGAACGGCAAACGGCCCAGCATCGACTTGTCCAGGGTATAGCCCAGACGCAGTTCGCGTAGCTTGATGTAAGAAGCGTCGTAGAGCCACTCTTCGTACACACGACGACCCACTACGGTGTTGTAGTATGACTGGGCGCTCACGTAGTTAGAGGCCGGCTGTCCGCTCACATCCACACCATTCACCTTGGTGCCAGGTGCGTAAATGCCTTCCACTTTCACACCACCGCCTGCTTCCAGTGGATCGCGCACGTTAGCGCCGCGGTCGTTGGTAGCCACTGTGATCGGATCCTGCCCGGTACGCACTGCCAGCATTTTAGAGCGGCTGAAGAACTGACCGCCAAACTGGTAGTCGATCATGGCAGAGAGGTCGAACTTCCAGATCTTGAAGATGTTCTGCCAGCCACCGGTCGCATCCGGCTGCACCGTTCCGAAATTGTGGGTAGCGTCTGTATAAAGCGGCATGCCGTTAGAGCCGATCAGCTTCTGGCCGGTAGCAGGGTCGCGCTGGTAAGCCTGTCCCACAAGGCTACCATAAGGCTGGCCTTCGTAGTGGTTGAGGTAAGAGGTAACGGAAGAGTAAGTGGTCGAATACTGCGTCAGAACATCGATGTCCGGATGGAGTTCCACGATCATGTTGCGGTTACGGTTCGCGTTGAGGACCGTGTTCCAGGTGAAGAAATCTGTCTGCACCGGTGTACCGCTAAGCACTACTTCTATACCTTTGTTCTGGATGAGACCGGCATTGATGGTCGTGCTGCTATACCCGCTTGCTCCTGAAATAGGCAGTTGCAAAATCTGATTTTTGTTCTTCATCTGGTACAGCGTCAGGTCGAGTCCCAAACGGCCATTGAGGAAGCGCACATCCAGACCTGCTTCGTAAGAGTGTGCAAAAGAAGGTTGCACGAAGGGGTTGTTCAGGTTGTCCGGCACAAATAGCGTGTTTACCGTTGGAGATCCAGCGTATACCGTGCCCACTCCAAAGAAAGGCGTGGTTTGGTAAGCGCTCAGGTCAGAACCCGCCTGTGCGTAGCTTGCCCGGATCTTACCGAAAGACAGCGGGTTCCAGCCGATCAACTCACTGAATACCATGCTACCTGACACTGATGGATACCAATATGAGTTGTTGTCGGGCGGTAGGGTAGAGGAGATGTCGTTACGCAGGGAGGCGTCGATGAAGTAGGTGTCTTTATACCCCACAGAGGCCATGCCGTAAAAGCTGCGAACCTGTTTGCGACGAAGTGTCTGGCTGGTAGTAGGACGGTCGATGGAACCGCTGATGTTGTAGAAGCCCGGGTTTGCAAGACCGCCTTCTGAACCCATGTAGAGGGCGGTATAACGGGTGTCATACAGGTTGCTACCAGCATTTACGTTAAGCGAGAAGTCTCCGAACTGCTTTGTGTACTGGGCCAGCAACTCGTAGTTGGTTTCGCGACCCTGGTACTTACCAGTCGTGAAAGACGGCACTCTTCTGCCTCCGAACGCCTGGCGTGTTTCGATGTTCTGGGTATAGCTGTCGTTGCGCACATGGCCACTCACTTTCAGCGAAGGCAGTATCTGGTAGGTCAGGCTCACATCACCAAATATACGCTCACGGTTGTCGTTGCTGATGTTCTCGTAGGCCTCGAAGTATGGGTTGTTCCAGTACAGCGGGTTGAAGTTGGTGATCTCGCCCGTCGTAGTGCTCGGTCTGCGCAGGTTCCAGTTCAGGAAAGTGCCGTCCGGGTACACGTAGTTTTTCATGCGCTTCATGTCCACGTTGCGCTGGAACCACTGCACCATGTAGCGGGCGCCGTACTCCGAGCCCTGCGAAGGACGCTGCGCATCGTTGCGGGCGTAGTTGAAGTTGGTGGATGCCGTCAGCTTTTTGGACAGGTCCAGGCTGCCGCTCAGGCCTACGTTGTTGCGGTTGAGGAACGTGTTAGGCTCCACACCCTCCACGCGGGTGTCGTTCGCGCTCAGGCGGAAGGTGCTGTTCTCGTTGCCACCTGTGATGGTCACGCCATTGTTCAGGTTATAGCCTGTCTCGTAGTAGTCCTGTATGTTGTTAGGATGCGGTACGAAAGGGGTCAGCTGGCCATACTCCGGGTCCTGTGGGTAGAAGCTGAAGATCTGGCGAACGGGTGTGCCGTCCATTTTCGGTCCCCAGCTCTCGTCCACCGACACGTCCACATATTTGTCGCCGTTTGGCAGGGTGCGCCAGGTCTGGCTCGAACCACCGCCGTACATGTTCTGCAATGGCATAAAGTTCACGGCTTTTTCTACTGAGAAAGCGGAGTTGATCTGAACGCCTACCTTTTTGGGTCCTTTCTGGCCTTTCTTGGTCGTGATCATGATCACGCCGAACTGGCCGCGAATACCGTAGAGGGCAGAGGCCGCAGGGCCTTTCAGCACGTTGATCGATTCGACATCTTCCGGGTTGATGTCTTGCGCCAGGTTGCCGTAGTCCGCCTGGTCAACGCCAGAGAAGTTACTGTTGGAGATAGGCGTGCCGTCCACCACAATCAGGGGCTGGTCGCCGCCACTGAGGGAGTTTACGCCTCGGATCTTGATCTTTTGGGTACCGCCCATGCTGGCGCCTGAAGATCCCGTCACCTGCACACCGGCCACTTTACCGGCGAGCGAGCCGAGTACGTTCTGCTCTTTGGTGAAAGTCAGGTTATCGCCCTGCACCTGCTGCGTGGCATAGCCCAGGGAGCGTTCGCTACGCTCGATGCCTAGTGCCGTCACCACTACTTCATCGAGCTGGCGGGTGTCGGTTTGCAGGCTAACATTGATGGTGCTTTGGCTGCCAACTGCTACCTCCTGGGTGGTATAGCCCAGAAAGCGGAAGACCAGCGTGGCGTTGGCCTCGGGCACGCGGAGTTGGTAATTGCCTTGAGCATCGGTAGCGATGCCAATTGTGGTGCCTTTAACGGCTACACTTACCCCGGGCAGGCCATTGCCCGTCGAGGCTTCTGTCACTCTACCACTCACTGCCCTGTCCTGGGCAAAGGCGCTGGCGGACCAGAGCACCATAAGCGGCAAAATGATGGAAAGTAGTTTTTTTCCCATAATTCGATAATTTGTTTTAAAAATAGTAAGGTTAGATTCGTTGAATATAGGGTATATTTAATTAATATGAAAGAGATATTCGTTATAACACAGTGCGTTTTTGTGCAAGCATAAAAAAACACCCCGCATCAGGCCGTAGCCGATGCGGGGTGTTTTTAGCTGTTAAACGCTTATTTAGCCTATAGCGAGTCGATCCACTTCTTCAGATCGCCCTTGGCCTTGCCGGTTTTTTGCTGGAGTTTGCCCAGCCATTCGTCCTGCTGTCCTTCCTGGTAAGTCAGGTCGTCTTCAGTCAGGTCCGCGTAAGATTTTTTGATCTTACCTTTCAGTTCATTCCAGTTTCCTCTGGTTCTATATTCTGCTTCGTTCATCGTAATCTCAGTTTAAAATTAAACAAATCTTATACCTGTATATACGGCTCAAACCAGGCCGTCGTTCAAAACAGACGCTAAACCTGTAGCCTGAGCAGCCCGATCAGGTATAGCAGGTCCGTTAAGTACTGCCGAAAACTATCCCCTTCTCACTTGTCCTCAAGTGGAGAATTTGCCAGAACTTAACGGATCTGCGGTCAGGTATAGGGAGAGCGTGCTGACAGAAAACAAAAAACCCTCCTTAGAGGAGGGCCTTTTGCTGGTTATGGGTTATGGGTTTAAATTCTTAGTTCATGCCATTGCCGTCGCCCTGCTTGGCGTCGTCGTTTCGGATGCTCTTCTTGCGCTTAGGCGGACGCTGCTGGTCCATCTTGCCGAAGCGGTAGTCGAAGCTCACCCGGAAGCCGCGGTTGAAGTTGTTGATGCGGATCTCCTGGGTATAGGCTCTCGGGTTGGTTGGCGACTCCTCCACCCGCACGTCGTTTCGCATGCGCATGCTCTCTCTGAACGGATTGTCGAGTCCCAGGCTGATACCTCCTTTTTTATCGAACAGTTCCTTCTTGATGGCGATGGTATGGTACGAGAAGGCCGCGAACTCACCCAGTAGTTGGATGCGGCGGGAGTTGAAGCCTCCGTTAAACTGTGCCGTGATCCCCTTCCCGAAGGTATAAGATGAGTTTGCGTTGATGTTGTACATCCAACCGCTGTTGCTGGCGTACTTGCCGTTCAGGTCCACATAGTAGAAGTTGGAGCTACCACCGATCGTCCAGTTATTGGTCGGTTTGGTGTTACCGAACAAGCTCACGCCGTAGGTTTTGTTTTTGGCGATGTTATCAAACGTAAGGGTAGTCACATCCACAGGCAAGCCGTTTGAGTCTGTCTCCCGGTCGATGGTCGCTACCGTTTCAATGGCATTGTCGGTGTGGCGCATGTAGCCGGTCACGTTGATCGAAGTGGTTTTGAAGAAAGTGCTGTAGCCCAGTTCAAACAGGTCAGTTAACTCAGCATCCAGATTCGGGTTACCCTGCACGCGGGTGTTGGAAGTCTGCTCCTGCACGTACGGGTTCAGGTAGAACAGGGACGGACGCTGGATGCGCTGCGTGAAATTGGCGCGGAAGGTATGCTTTTGCTTCAGGCTGTAAGACAAAGCCACGCTTGGAATGAAGTTGTCATAGTTGTCCGAGAAGGGAGGGTAGCCCTGCAGGTCGGCGTTGATGTCGGTAAACTCGTAGCGACCACCCATTTTCACGTTCAGTTTCTTCTTCAGCATGAAGCCGTACGTCATATAAGTGGAGTACACATCCTGCTCATAAAAGAAAGCGTCGGTGCGGCGTTTTTCATCTCCTGCGTTGAAGATGTCACGGTAAAGGGCATCGCTTTCCACGTCGCGGAAAATAGACTTGGCACCCAGTTCCAGCAAGGTTTTATTGGCGAAAGGATGGGTATAATCTGCCTGGAACGTTAACTCCTTGTTAGCGCCTTCGTTCAGGTTGCGCTTCAGCAGATAAGGATCGTCGCCTTCGTTCAGATAGTCCTGGCGAATGTCGTTGTCGGTGTTCGTTACGGAATAAAGCGACAGGAGCGCTAGTTCCTGGCCTGGCTTGCTGAACGTGCGGGTATAGTCGAGGTTATAGTCGGTGCCGATGCGCTGGTTGCGGTTGCGGATCTCGTTGCGGAAGTCCTGGATCAGGTTGTCGCCTTCGCGGCTGGTCACCTCCTGGTCGTTTTCCATTCTAAAAGTACCGCCGTTGGTACGAATGCTGCCTGATATGTTGTTCTTCGGCGTAAGGTCGTAATCAAATCCGATCAGTGCGTTCATGAACTTGCCGTTGATACGGGTTTTGCCATACTGGAAGCTGGTGGTGTTGCCGGCGAAGATGGTGTTGGTCATGTTGCCGTGGTTGTAGAACATGTTGCCGCCAAAAGTGCCGTTGATGCCCAGTTTGCCGCGACGGATGTTGAGGCTGGCGTTGGCATTGCTGGCACGCGTACCGGCCGTGGCTGCCACCGAACCCGTCACACCCTGCAGACCACCGTCTTTTTTGGTGATGATGTTGATGATACCGGCTGTGCCTTCCGCGTCGTACTTGGCAGACGGGCTGGTGATCACTTCCACCGACTTGATCTGATCAGCCGGGATTTGCTTGAGGGCATCAGCCACACTGCCTGCCATGATAGCTGATGGCTTGTTATTGATAAGCACGCGTACGTTGGAGCTACCACGCAGCTGTACGTTGCCGTCGTTGTCGAGCGCCAGGGAAGGCACTTTCTGCAACACATCGGCGGCGTTGCCACCCGAGTTGGTGATATCTTTTTCGGCGTTGTACACCGTGCGGTCGATCTTCTCTTCCACCAGCGGCTTTTCGCCTGTGATCACGACTTCGCTTAGCTTTTTAGCGTCAGAGGCAATAGCCACAGCTCCTACGTTCACGCTGGCGTTGTCAGACGTAACCGTCACGTCCTCCACCAGCTTCTGCTGATAACCCAGGAAGCTCACCTGCAGTCTGTATTTGCCAACGCCCACCTTGCTGATCGTGAAGCGGCCCTTGTCGTCGGCCATCGCGCCGTCTATCGGTTTGCCCGTCGCCAGGCTGATCAGGGCAACTGTGGCGAACTCCACCGGTTTTTTGGTGTCAGCGTCCTGCACGATACCCACGATGGTGGCATTGCCACGTGGCGCGGCCATACCTGCGGAGGCTTGTTGCGGGGCAGCCTGCGGCGCCTGTGCGAGAGCCGGCACGGTGCTCAGTCCCAACAGGGCAAGCAGCAGGCTCTTTTTCATAGTTTTTTCGAGTTGGTGTAGAGGTGTCTTATTCATATCTCCTGTCTTCTGTAATAAATCTTCAGGGTAAAGGAAAAGCTAGTTTTTGAGTCCTGAAAACAGAATATACCAAGGCGCCGCATTTCTATATGAATAGCCTAATATAGCCTATTAGCCCTTCGTCGGGAAATAGGGGAGGTTGGTGGAGCGAAAGGGGCGTTCTTATGGAAGCAACAGGAAAAAAGCCACCCAGGCAGTAGCCCCGGCAGACGTAATTATACCTGAAATTGTGCATTCTCAGATATCCGCCTTATTTTAGCGGCATAATAATTCCTGCCCAGGCAAATTTTTATAAAGAAGAGGTGAGAGAACAGGCTCTGCGATCCTCTGGCAACCATCCGCACGGAAAGGTGCCAATTCCTGCCCAAAAAAGGGAAATATAAAACGATTACATACATGTCCATTCACAACGAAACCAGCGCGATCCGGCTGCAAGCCGACCGATCGCACCACCGGGAGCACTCCGTGCCCTTGTACCTCACCTCCAGCTTTGTGTTCGAAAGCGCCGAACAGGCCCGCGCCGTGTTTGCCGAAGAAGAGGAGGGGAATGTGTACTCCCGTTATTCCAACCCCAACGTAGATGAGCTCCTGGCCAAAATGTGCCACCTCGAGAAAGCCGAAGACGGCGTTGCCTTTGCTTCCGGCATGGGGGCTGTTTTTGCCAGTCTGGCGGGTTTGCTGCAGGCAGGCGACCATGTGCTGGCCGGCCGTGCCGTGTTCGGCTCCACGCACCAGCTGCTTTCCAAAGTGCTGCCCAAATGGGGCATCTCACACTCCTATGCCGATGTGGCCGACCCGGAGGGATGGGAACAGCGGATCACGCCCGCCACCAAAGTGATCCTGATCGAGACACCATCCAACCCGGGCCTTGAGCTGATCGACCTGGAGTGGCTCGGTGAGTTTAAGCGAAAGCACAACCTGGTGCTGATCGTAGACAACTGCTTTGCCACCCCGATCCTGCAAAACCCTGTGGACTACGGCGCCGACATTGTGGTACATTCTGCCACCAAATACATCGACGGACAGGGGCGGGTGCTGGGAGGTATAGCCGTCGGGAGCAAAGACCTGATTGGCGAGATTCGGTTTTTCGCACGCCATACCGGTCCGGCCATGTCGGCCTTCAATGCCTGGGTGCTGTCCAAGAGCCTGGAGACGCTGCAGCTGCGGGTGGAAAAGCACTGCGACAATGCCCAGCAACTAGCCGAAGCACTGGAGGGGAATGCCGCACTGGAACAGGTGCGCTACCCATTCCTGAAGTCTTTCCCGCAGTATGAACTGGCCAAAAAACAGATGCGGCGGGGCGGCGGCATTGTGACCATTGCCGTGAAAGGCGACTACGAAGCAGCGAAGCGCTTCCTGGACAATCTGCGCCTGGTAAGCATCAGCGCCAACCTGGGCGACACCCGCACCATTGTCACGCATCCGGCCTCTACCACACACTCCAAACTGACCGAAGAGGAGCGTCAGGCGACCGGCATCACACCCGGGCTGGTGCGCATCTCGGTAGGGCTGGAAAATGTGGAGGATGTGATTGCCGACATACAGCAGGCACTGGCAAAGGTATAGTGGCTTAAAAAACGATCGAAACAGCACGGGCCTTTCCTACAAATCTGAGGAAAGGCCCGTGCTGTTTCACAAGGTATAATTGAGCTACACTATCTCAAAAGAGTGCGTGATCGTGGCAGTTTTGTATAGGATGGCCGCTACCGAGCAGTACTTCTCCAGCGAGAGCTCAATGGCACGGCGCACTTTGTCCTCGTCCAGCTGACCGCCCAGCTTGAAGTGGATGTGGATGGTGCTGAACAGGTTAAATTCCTGCACCTTCTGGCGCTCGGCCTTCATATTGATGTCGAAGCTATCGATCGGCTGGCGCTGCTTTTTGAGGATGCTGATGATATCAATGGCGCTGCAGCCGCCCAGGCCCATGAGCATGAGCTCCATCGGGCGGGCACCCTGGTTGTGGCCCCCGATCTCGGGGTTGGCGTCTATGTTAATGGCTACGTTGGCTGCGCCTCTGGCTTCAAAATGATAGTCCTGGTCTACGCGGGTGAGGTTGATCTCCATATTGGTATTTTCGTTTTCTAAGACCCGAAGGTATACATTTATACCTTTTACACCAAGTCAGGCGGCCAGGCGTGTCACGTACTTCACCAGCGAGCGCTTGGCGATGGGCAACAGCGCGCTGTCGAGCGGACAGGGTACTTTGGCGACCACTACAAAGGTGGCGGGGTTGGGCAGTTCCTGGTTTTCTCTGACCAGCTCTACCTTCAGGTTTTCGTAAGTCTGGGCCAGGCCGCGGCGCACCGTGCGCAGTAGTTGGGTGTTGATGCCCCGGTACTTCTCGTAGGTATTTTCAAAAACGGTGATGCGGTACACGTATACCTGCGTTTCCTTGCCCGGAAAGGCGTCGAGGAAAAGGTAGCCCTCGTTGAAGTACATCGGCGTAATACCGACCGGGTTGATCTCAAGGTGGCGTTCGATGAAGTCATACAGCTCCTTGCCCTCGCTCACGGCTTCCGTGAAAAGCGGTGCGGCATACTGGATCACTTCCTCGATCTGGGCCATGGTCTCGTCGTCCTCCACGATCTTTTCATATACCAGTTCCAGCTTCTCAAAGTCGGCGCGGGTAATTTGTTGCGGAAAGGATTCGTACACCAGTTTCTTGTGCTCCCGCACTTGCTGCAGGTGGCGGTAGTGCATGATCAGGTCAGAAAAAACAGGGTAGAGGCGCTGCTGCCCGAATTCGGAGCGAACAGCCTGCAGGTAGGCCAGTAAACGATATTTCTTGTATTCAAAGTCAAGCAATCCTTCTGTCAGCCAGTTGATAGGTAAGTTTTGCATAACGGTTAGCATTGGGTGAATATGCATAAAAACGAACCGGACGGATGCTATGTTGCTTCTGATGGCGGGTTTACGCTGGTAAACTTTAATGTCTTGCCTCCGTTTAAATTCAGCATTGGGATTCCACATAAAAGGCTTTCCACAAGCAAAAAATACATATAAGACAGAACATGAATTATACAGAGAATTTCGAAGGAATTAAGATTGATGTGCAGGCTGTAGACATTTCGATCTCGGACGACGTGCAGCAGCATATCCGCAATACCATCACCAAACTAAAGCGCCACGCCAAGAAGATCGACTCAGTGGACGTGTACTTTAAAGAAGAGGCCAACCACGCCACTGACTCCAAAAAGCTGAGCATGCGCGTAGGTATACCGGGCAACGATGCTTTCGCCGAGGACGACGGCGACAACTGGTACGAACTGCTCAAAAACGTAGAAGAAAAACTCAAGCGTCAGCTCGAGAAAAGATAAGCCGACAGGCACCGCAAAGCAGACCCGCTGCCAGGTTAGGTATAGCACCAACCGGCAGCGGGTTTGCTGTTAGGTATAGGCAGGCATCAGATCATCAAAGAAATATGGCCACAGGGGATTACAAAGACAAAGTCGTGCTGATTACCGGCGGCGCGCAAGGTATAGGCTTAGGTATAGCGCAGGCCTTTGGGCAGGCGGGCGCCCGGGTCGTGCTGACGGATGCTGACGAGGAAGCAGGCCGCGAAGCCTTGCAGCGCTTGCAGGACCAGAAGCACAAGGCTACCTTTATACCTGGTGACGTAAGCGCCGAGCACGAGGTAGCCACCCTGATGGAGAAAGTGCAGGCCAAACATGGTCGCCTGGATGTGTTGGTGAACAACGCAGGTATAGCCGACCCTTTTGCTGGCAAGCTGGATGAACTGCTGATGTCGGAGTTTGACCGGATACTGGCGGTGAACCTGCGCGGACCGATGCTCTGCGCTAAGTATGCCCTGCCGCTGTTACGCCAGGCGGCACATCCTGCCATCCTCAACATCACGAGCACGCGCGCATTCATGTCGGAGCCCGATACCTTTGCCTATTCAGCCTCCAAAGGCGGACTCGAGGCACTCACGCATTCCCTGGCCGTCAGCCTGGCACCGGATCGCATCCGGGTGAATGCCATTGCGCCGGGCTGGATTGAGACCGGTCCCTGGCAGAAAGAGCGGGAACGCTATGAGCCGCAGCATACCCGCGAGGATAAAGCGCAGCACCCGGTAGGTCGGGTAGGGGAGCCGCAGGACATTGCCGAAGCGGCGCTTTTTCTGTGCTCCGAGAAAGCCGGTTTTATTACGGGGCAGCATTTGGTGGTGGACGGCGGTATGACCGTAAAGATGATCTATACCTGAACCTAACCACCTGCATTGGGGTACAACCTCTAAGGAAATGTAAAATATGCCTATGGTCAACAGTCCTTATAACCCGGTCTTGCTGTATGTAACCGACCCGATGTGTGCCTGGTGCTACGGCTTCACGCATGTGATCCGTCGTTTGCGCGCCCTCTGGCACGGACGGCTGACGGTGGAGGTGATCGCCGCTGGGCTGAACCCGTATGCCCGGGAGCCCATTTCGCGGGAGCAGAAGGAGCGACTGGCCGTTAGTTGGCACCGGGTGCAGGAGCGCACCAGCCTCCCCTTCAACTATGGCCTTTTCCTGCAGGAAGATTTTGTGTACGACACAGAGCCCGCATGTCGCGCCCTGCACGTGGTGCGCCGGCTAAGGCCCGCCCTCACACTCGAAGTACTCCGGGCGCTGCACTCGGCCTTCTACGCCGACGGCCTTAAGCTGGCAGACCCGCAGGTGCTGGCCCATGTGGTGCGTCCCTTTGGCATCCAGGAAAACCTGTTCTATACCTTGTTTGAGGCCGATGAGATCATCGACGCGGCTGAGAAAGAGTTTGAGTTTGTGGAGATGCTGGGCGTCACGAACCTGCCAAGCGTATACCTGGAAGGGGGCATGGGACCTGAGTTGCTCGCCAGTGGCTTTTGCCAGCTCGACGAACTCGAGGGAAGGCTGCTGCAGCACCTCGAAATGGTGTAAACCTTGCCCCAGGGTATAAGTGTTTGTGAACGATAAGCTTAAGCGCCTGACAGTAGCCGGAAACAGGTATAGGTATTCGGAAACCCCTAAACCGCAACAGCATATTTTTTGCTTCAATATTAAAAGATATGTATATTTAGCTGTAAATTAACGGCTCTGGCCGCTAAGGCCAATACATACCCTGTATGAGAAGCAAGATATCTACCAACCAGGTCGATGAGTACATCGACAAATTATCACCTGAGAAACAGCTGTTAGCGCAGGCAGTACGCCAGATCATTAGTCAGACAGCGGCCCACCTGGAGGAGTGTGTGCGCTGGGAAAATCCCTGCTATTTCTTTTACGGACCTGTATGCTACTTCGCCTCTTCCCGCAGCGGACTGCACTTCGGTTTCTTCCGAGGGAAAGAGCTTTCGGACCCGCACAGGCGTCTGGTGAGCCGCAACGGCCAACTGCCACACATCAAACTGCGCACGCCCGAGGATATAGACGAAGAGTATTTCAGCGACCTGGTTCGCCAGGCGGTGCAGCTTAACCAGAACTAGTCAGATCGGGCGTGCAGTGCTCCTGACTGCATTCCTGTCCCGGCATTTCCAACTCAACCGTTACGTGGTCTATCTTCGCGTCCTGCATGGTGTCGCGTATGCGCTGTTTCACTTCATGCGCCTCTTCCAGATTCAGGTTCTCTTCCACCACGGCATGCATGGTCAGTACATGGTTGATGCCGTCCAGCGTCCAAAGGTGCAGATCGTGCACGGAGCGTATACCGGGAAGTAACTCCAGGCGGCGGCGCACTTCCTGCAGACTGATGTTAGTGGGAGTGCCCTGCAGCAGAATCTGAAGTCCTTTGCGCAGGTTGCGCACCACGTTGTAGAGAATGAAACCCGTGATGAGCACCGAAAGCAGCGGATCTATGATAGGCCAATCGAAGAAATAGAGCAGAATACCGCCCACCAGCACGGCCGCCCAGCCCAGCACATCCTCCAGCAGGTGCAGCATGGCCACCCGTTCATTCAGCGAGTCACCCTTGTTAAGGCGCAGGGCCGCGAATCCGTTTACCAGCACACCCAGAATGGCAAAGCCGATCATACCCGGCGCATGCACCGGCTCTGGATTAAACAGACGCGGGATCGACACCCAAAGCACAATACCTGAACCCAGCAATAAAACCACCGAGTTGATGACAGCGCCGAGCAGCGAAAATCGTTTATACCCGTAAGAGAACTGCTGGTCGCTGCCTTTGCGCGAAAGCCGTTCAAAGTACCAGGCCAGGCCCAGGGAAAGCGAGTCGCCGAGGTCGTGTAGCGCATCCGAGAGAATGGCCATGCTGTTGATCCAGAGTCCGCCGAACACCTCGATCACGGTGAAGCCCAGGTTCAGGAAGAAAGCAACCTTGATGTTGCTGCCTCCGTGATGATGGTGATGGCCGTGGCCTCCGTGCTGGTGATGATCGTGTGCCATAATTCCTCTAAAATAGACAGATATTAACGCAACTGCAAGCTGCCGGACGGCTCAGTTCTGCAGAAATCGTATCTTGTGCGGGCAAAAACGTAAATAGTGACAGGATTATGAAAATACTGCTGGTAGAAGACGAACCCAAAGTGGCTTCCTTTATCAAAAAGGGGCTGGAAGAACAGTCGTACGAAGTAGACCAGGCCTATGACGGCAACTTTGGCCTGAAGATGGCCCTGCAAAACGAGTACGACCTGATCATCCTGGACATTATACTGCCGCACCTGAACGGGTTGGAGGTATGCCAGCAAGTTCGGAAGAAAAAATCGCAGGTCCCCATCCTGATGCTCACCGCCCTCGGCTCTACCGATGACAAGATCACCGGACTGGACGCCGGAGCCGACGACTACCTCACCAAACCCTTCGAGTTCAAGGAGCTACTGGCCCGCCTCCGCGCGCTCTCCCGCCGGTCAGGCGACAACGGGGGAGGGGAGAAACTCTCGATCGCAGACCTCGAAATGGACCTGGGCAGCAAGACGGTGACGCGTGGGGGAAAGCCTATCAACCTCACAGCCCGGGAGTTTACCCTGTTGCATTACCTGCTGCGCAACAAGGGGCGTGTGGTGTCGCGCGTCGATATTACGGAGAGCGTCTGGGAGACCTCCTTCGACACCGGAAGCAACGTGATCGATGTATACATCAATTTTCTGCGCAAAAAAATAGACAAAGGTTTCCCTGGTAAGCTGATCCATACCCTGGTGGGGATGGGCTATGTGCTCAAGGAGGACGACGCATGACCATCCGCAACAAACTGACCCTGCAGTTCGCAGGTATATTCGCCCTCATCCTGATCCTGTTCTCGCTGGTGATCTACTACTTCACCTCCCTCTACCGACAAGATGATTTTTACAAGCGCATTGAGGGGCGGGCCTACGACACGGCCGCCCATGTGCTGGAGGCGGACGAGGTGAGTGAGAGAGCCCGTCGCAGCAACCAGATCCGCTACTACCAGGTGCTTCCGTTTGAGAAGGTGAGCATTTACCGCTCGGACGGCAGCTTGTTTTTCGCTGACGGAGACGGGCAACTGGCTGTGCCGACCGACGTGTTAGAGCGTGTGAAGCGGGAAGGTATGGTACAATACGAGCAGGAAGAGCGCCAGGTGGTGGGCATGCTGTACGAAGACAACGAAGGCGATTTTATCGTGTTTTCCTCTTCTGTGGATGCCTACAGTCTGCGCAAGCTCCAGCATCTGAAGATCGTCCTGATCGTCGGTTTTCTGGGCTCGATGGTGGTGGTATTAGTCGCTGGCTGGGTGTTTGCGCGGCAAGCGCTGCGGCCCATTACCAAAGTAGTGGGGGAGGTAGAGAAGATCAGCGCCTCGGACCTGCACCTGCGCCTGAGCAATGCAGGCGGAAAAGACGAACTATCACACCTTTCCCAGACCTTCAACAAAATGCTGGACCGCCTGGAAAAGGCGTTTGAAATGCAGAGCACCTTCGTGTCGAATGCCTCCCATGAGCTGCGCACCCCGCTTACCGCCATGATCGGCGAATTGGAAGTGGCCCTGATGAAGCCCCGCGAGAAAGAAGAGTACCAGCGGGTGCTTGCCTCCACCCTCGAAGACGCCCGTCTGCTGGCCGAGCTCTCAAACGGCCTGCTGCAGATTGCCCAGGCCAGCGTGGATACTTCCAAGATCAAGCTCGCGCATTTGCGCTTTGATGAGTTGCTGTGGATGGCCCATGAGCAGGCACTGAAACGGCACCCGGGCGCGCTGTTTGATATCGATTTTGACAACCTCCCCGACGACGAGGACCGCCTGATCGTGAAAGGGAACGATGCCCTGCTGCTGATCGCCATTGTGAATGTGCTGGAGAATGCAGCCAAGTTTTCGCCCAAGGGAGAGTACAGCACCGTGCGTCTTTCGGCAGATCGGAGGGAGGTCATCCTGCAGGTGACAGACAAAGGCGTGGGCATTGCCCCGCATGATTTGCGGCATGTGTTTGTGCCTTTTTTCAGGGCGAATAACGTGCGCAACATCAACGGCCACGGCATCGGTCTGCCGCTGACGGAGAGCATCATAAAGCTGCATAAAGGCACTATTTCCATTGACTCCAGAGTGGACGAGGGAACGATCGTAACACTGCGATTGCCGCAGGCAATCGGACTTATTTCAGCAAAAAACGCATTTTAATTTGTTTTTAATCTGGTTTTAATTTTCCCTTAATACCTCCCCCGTACATTTGTGAGCATAAGGTGAGTATCTGACTTATGTTCCTGCTGCCAGCCAAAAGCCGGCGCAGGGATGTGAGTTGGAAAGCCTTCGCTTACAACATTTACCATATGAAAGAAACCCCCTTAAAGCCGAACTACATGGCTAGCCTCGGAAAGGATTTTCCGGCTGGCCTCGTTGTTTTCCTTGTTGCCCTTCCGCTTTGCTTAGGTATTTCACTTGCTTCAGGCGCCCCACTTTTTGCCGGTATTGTTACTGGTGTGGTAGGCGGTTTGGTTGTATCCTGGCTGAGTGGTTCGCACCTGAGCGTAAGTGGCCCGGCAGCTGGCCTTACCGTGATCGTATTGAATGGCATTGAGACACTGCAGTCGTATGAAGCCTTTTTGCTGGCAGTTGTGCTGGCAGGTATATTGCAGGTGGCGCTGGGTTTTCTGAAGGCCGGTGTCATTGGCCTTTATTTCCCCTCATCCGTTATTAAAGGAATGCTAGCCGCCATTGGTCTGATCCTGATCTTGAAGCAGATCCCGCATTTTATGGGAGCGGATGATGATTTCTTCGGTGAGATGAATTTCTTCCAGCCGGACGGGCGCAATACCTTTTCAGGTATAATCCATGCCTTCAGTGCCATCCAATTGGGTGCGCTGCTGATCGGTGTCCTCTCTATGGCCGTACTGATCTTATGGGAGCAGTCGTTTATGAAGCGCATTAAGCTGTTTAAGCTGGTACCGGGCGCCCTGATCGTCGTCGTGGGTTCTGTAGGTATAAACTATCTGTTCATCAATTACTTCCCTGAACTGGCCATCGCGGGCACGCACCTGGTGAGTCTGCCGGAGATCAGCAGTATGGCTGCTTTGAGTAACGAGTTGCGCTTGCCGGATTTCACGCAGTTTGCCAATCCTTCACTCTACGTAGTGGCCTTCACCATCGCCATCATCGCCAGCCTGGAAACGCTGCTGAGCGTGGAGGCCGTGGATAAACTGGATCCGCACAAGCGCCGCACGCCAAACAACCGCGAACTAAAGGCGCAGGGAGTAGGCAACATCATTGCAGGTATGCTGGGCGGTATCCCGATGACGGCTGTGATCGTGCGAAGCTCTGCCAATATCGCGGCCGGTGGCAAAACGAAAATGTCTGCCTTTATCCACGGTGTGTTCCTGTTGCTTTCCGTGTTGTTCCTGGCCGGCTTCCTTAACCAGATTCCATTGTCGGCGCTGGCAGCCGTGCTCCTGATGGTAGGCTATAAGCTCACGAAGCCAACTCTTTTCAAAGGGCAGCTTAAACTGGGACATGAGCAGTTCATTCCGTTTGTGGTGACGATCGTGGCTATCCTGTTCACCGACCTGCTGGTAGGTATCCTGATCGGTCTGTCAGTCGGCATCTTCTTTATCCTGAAGGCGAATTACAAGTCACCTTACTTCTTCCACAAGGAAGATCACCGAGAGAAAGAAACGATCCGCATTAAGTTGAGCGAACACGTATCTTTCCTGAACAAAGCCAGCATTGTGCTGACACTCGAGAAGCTGCCGAATGACAGCCATGTGATCATCGACGGAGCTAACTCGGAGTACATTGATTACGACGTACTAGAAGCCATACAGGAATTTAAGAAAACTGCCCACGAGCGTGGTATATTTGTAGAAGTTTTGAATATAGAAGAAGTACAGGTGCTGGATATGCACTAGAAATAAATAATACGATGGAGAAGATATTCGAGAATAATAAAAAGTGGGTGGAGCGAAAGCTCATCGAAGACAAAGACTACTTCAACAAGTTGGCCAATGGTCAGAAGCCACGCTACCTGTACATCGGCTGTTCGGACAGCCGCATTCCTATAAATGAAGTAACCGGCACAGGCCCGGGCGAGATCTTTGTGCACCGTAACATTGCCAACATGGTGGTGCATACCGATATGAACCTGCTATCGGTGCTGCAGTACGCGGTGGAAGTGCTTAAAGTAAAAGACATCATCGTGTGCGGCCACTATGGCTGCGGCGGTGTAGCGGCGGCAGCCAGCAACAAACAGTTTGGCCTGATGGATAACTGGCTGCGCAACATTAAGGATGTGATACGCCTGCACGAGCAGGAACTGATGAGCATCGAAGATGAGGACCAGCGCCATCGTCGCCTGGTGGAGCTGAACATTACAGAGCAGGTGCTGAACCTGTCCAAGACCTCGATCATTCAAAACGCCATGCAAACAGATGACCCGCCGAAGCTTTATGGCCTGGTATACGATCTGAGTGAAGGCCTCCTGAGGGATCTGAATGTAATGGAGCAGCAGAATTGCATGAAGCGCTACGAGCACATTTACGGCCTGCTGTAAGATTCCTGAGAATAACAAAGAGACTACTACTACCTATACCTACCGATTCATCTAGATCGGACAAAACCCTCGCATTTGTGAGGGTTTTGTGTTTAAGGGCTGAGTAGGTAGAGTTCAGGTATAGATGGTTCTTGCTATACCTTACTAAGCTTTTAAAGCAGTAAGAAAGCCCCGCATAAAGCAGGCAGGGCTGTTAAGTTCTGTTAAAACTATCCCCTTGAGGGGACTATAAGGGTGTAGATTCGGTGCTAGACTGCTTATAGCTGGCAGTATTGGGGTATCTTCACAGCTCTAAACATCCCTCTGAGAGCTACGCTCGCAAGTTTCGAACTCCCGTTCTCACTTGTCCTCAAGGGGAGAATTCTCTAGAACTTAACGGCCCCCGCATGAAGCATGGGAGTCTGGTCCTGTTTATCTGCTGCCGATCCGCTTTCAAATTGTAAAGAAACCTGGCAGAAGGTAGGGCCTTTACCAGGTGCTAACAAGATCCTCTCAGGATGACAAAATAAATAGCATGAAAAGATGCTGCCCTCCAGCGCTTGGATCTCTCCTAAAAGAAAAAAGCCCTCCGAAAGGGAGGGCTTTAAGGTATAAGGTATACAAAGTGTTATCGTCCGCCGAGCAGGTAGCTGAGCATGAGGCTAAAGCCCGAATTGCGTCGGTCGCGGTTAACGAACGCACCTTCGTCGTCTATCTTTTTCAGGCCGCCGGTATAGCGCACTTCAAGCCCCAGGCCATTGGTGGCACGGTAGCCTACAGAGCCTACATAGGCAAAGTCGATGGTATAGGGGTTGTCTGAAATGTTATGCTTGGTGGTCACGATCTTGTCGCCATTGCTGGAGTGCGCCTCGTGTACGTGGCTGGCGCTGTAGATAAAGGACACTTGCGGTCCCAGGTCGAAAAACATGCCGCTGGCCGAAACGTGGAACAGCACCGGTATGTCGATGTAGTTGAGTTTGAATACCTCGGCGGTTTGCAGGTTGCTGCCTGAGTAGATTTCGCGGCGTGCGCCTTTGGAGGTATAAAGGGCCTCTACCTGCATGCCCATCATGTTGTTGAGATGCTTTTGCAGGAATATGCCGCCTGTATACCCCACCCGGTACTTGTAACCGTCGGTGTCGGCGCCGGTAAAGGTTGTATAGGTAGGACCGCCTTTAAAGCCCAGCTGTTGGGCAAAACCGGTGCCTGACATAAGCGCCACGCAGCAAAGAACCAGTAAGAGTCGTTTCATAGGAAATACCTGTTTTTAGGGGTTGGTTTAATCGGGGTGAAATTACTGAGAAGCAGCAGACAGGTCAATGGAGGAAATATATAAATTGTGCTATTTTTCTCATGCAAAAAGCCCGGCCAATACTGGCCGGGCTTTTCTTATCCTCAAAAGGTTTAAATCAGATGATCGGCTCAAAAGCCAACCGCCTGCTTTCTACCATTCATAGTCTCTGCGAGAGGATGAACCATAAGAGTACGGAGGTCCGCTGTAGGTGTTACCGTAGCTGGTATGTGTTCTGGAGCGGCTGCTGTAGTCGCTGTCATGCTCTCTGTCGCGCATTTCGTCCATTCTTCTTCTGCGTTCAGCTTCTTCGTCACCGAACCACGATCTTACTTCGTCGCCGGCACGGTCAAAGAAACCTCTATCGTGGTCTCTGTCTCTATCGCGATCCCAGTCGCTGGAGCTGCGGCTGCTTCCATAGTTAGAGGAACCATAGCTGCTGCCGCTTCCGTAGCCGGAACCATAGCTAGACGAGCCGGAGCCATAATGGCCTGATCCGGTGCCATAGTTGGAAGACAGGCCTGATCCGTAAGTAGACGATTCTGATCCGTAATTGCCGGAAGAGCCGTAGCCCGATCCATAATTAGACGAACCGGAGCCGTAGTTTGAGCCCGAGCCATAACCGGAGCCGCCGTAGTTGGATGAGCCGCTGTAGCCACGGTTGGAGCGATAGCTGTCGCTGCCACGGTCGCGCATGTCATCCATTCTTCTTCTGCGCTCTGCGTCATCGTCGCCGAACCATGATTTTACCTCATCGGAGCCACGATCCCAGGCATCTCGGTCGCTGCTACCGTAGCGGCGGCTAGAGCCTGAACCGTAATTAGAGGAGCCGGATCCGTAGTTGGAGCCGGAGCCATAACCGGAGCCGTAAGAGGAACCTGAACCGTAGTTCGAGCCAGTTGAGCGGCCGTAAGTGGAAGTGCCACCATAGCCAGAAGTAGAATAGCTGTCACGGCCACTGCCGAAATCGCCACCGCTTCTGCCTGAAGTACCTCTCATACGGTTGGTTGGGTCATACTCTCCTGAATAGTAATTTCTGCCTGAGCCCCTGCTCTCAGTCCTGAAGTTGTCATTGAATGGGTTTGAACCCGAATTTTCATAGCTTCTCATAGCTTTAATTAAATTTTTAGGTTTAAAAAAAAGAACAAATTAGAGACGTGCCTAAAAAAGGTGCGCCGGTAATTTTTACGGCTGTAGGGCTTATAAGTTATTTAAGAAACTGTTAGGAGTACACAGACTTCCAGGCGGCAGGTATAACACAGCATATGAACAAAATAAGCACAATTATAAATTGTAATAAAATATTAATAAAATAGGTTCAGGTATATAGGGCGAATTGAATTATATAAAGCAGGCCGTTTTAGAAGGTTAGAGATAACTTGTTTTATGTGGTTGAAAATTATCTGATTAAGTCTGTTTTGGCTCTGTTTATAATGGCGCACTTTGGTTTTAAGGATTGTATATTTTGTATTTTTTTATTTTTGTAAATTACATTGATTTGGTAAATTGCAGGCCTTTAGTTTTTTTGTCTAGTAGCTATCTTATGAAATTTACAAAATTGCTGGCCTCAGCGGTGATGGTTGTCTCATTGACAGCCTGTGAAGATGTGTTTGAGGAGGGGAGCCTGCAGCCAGATGGTTCAAAGCCTGCTCTGACGATCCGGAATCCAACGAAAAACCAGGTGCTTGCTAAGTCGTCGGGACTTCGTGTAAAGTTAACAGCCTCTGACAAAGACAAAGTGAAGGAGTTGCACGTGCGAGTTCGGGCCGTTAACGGCGATGCGGATTACATCAACTTCACTACTTTGCCTGATAAGAAGATTCTCGAATTCGATACGTTGCTTAGCGCAACCGAGCTTCCACAGGGCAACTATACCTTGACGATCAACGCCACAGACTACCGAACGAATGTTTCGTTTGGCGAAGTGCTCTTCTCGGTAAAGTAGGGCCTATACCTGCCGGCTATACCTGACAGCCGGTTGGCTGGTCAGTTGAGCAGGTATACGACCTGCCAGTTGTCGTTGATGGCCAGGGCTGCGTCGAAGCTGTTGCCGGTCTTGGCTGAGGTAAAACCTTTGATCTTGCCGGTCTTGCCTTTGGTAAGCAGCGTGCCGATCTGTTTTTCGCTGAGCTGCTTACCGCCCATCTCGAAGGGCACCACAAACTGGCATCCTTCCCGGAAACGGCTGCAGCCGTAGGCAGTCTTGCCCTTGAGCATGCTGCCCTGCCTGCATCTTGGGCAGGTTGCGAAAGGATCCACTTCCGGGGCTTTCTCCGCTTTCTCCAGTACAACCTGTTTGTTGCTATCCAGTTTCAGGCTGGCGTCGAAGGGATTGCCCTGTTCGTCTTTAAAGCCTTTGATTACGGGCGTCTTGCCTTTGCTGAGCAGGGCTGTGATCTGTTTGTCAGTAAGGATTTTGCCCTGTTGCTCGATCGGGATCAGGAAGCGGCAGCCTTCCTTGAAGCGGATACAGCCGTAGGCTTTGGAGCCCTTCAGGATATGGCCTTCGCCGCAGGAGGGACAGGCGCCCAGGCCTTTTCCAGGTATAGCTTCTGCAACTTCTTTGGGCTTTTTAGTGGCAGCCTTTTCTTTTCCAGCCTTGACAGTTCCTCCTTTGGCAGGCGCAGTCTCGGGTTGGGCCTCCATGGTCACGGTGGCTTTGTCGTACTTTACCTCCTGCACCAGACTCACCACAAACTCCTGCAGCTCCTGCAGAAAAGCCTCTGCTTTAAAAGAACCTCCTTCGATCTGGCGCAGCTTGCGCTCCCACTGCCCGGTCATCTCCGCTGACTTCAGGGTCTGGTTGCGGATCACGCCGATCAGGTCGATGCCCATCTGGGTGGGAATGATCTTCTTCTTGTCTTTGCGGATGTACTGGCGCTTGAACAGTGTTTCGATGATGGCGGCACGGGTAGAAGGGCGGCCGATGCCGTTTTCCTTCAGCGCCTCTTTGAGCTCCTCATCATCTATCTGGCGACCGGCGGTTTCCATGGCACGCAGCAGGGTCGCTTCGGTATACTCCTTCGGCGGGTTCGTCCATTTCTTGTCGAGCAGGGGCGCATGCGGGCCGTGCTCGCCTTTCTCGAAATTGGGCAGTATGCCGGCTGTTTCCTCTTCTTCTTTGTTGTCTTTGCCGGTAGGGCTGTCTGTTTTTACGTCCTCAGCGCCATAGAGCACACGCCAGCCCGGCTCCAGGATCTGCTTGCCACGCACCCGGAAGGTATAGCCTGCCGACTCCGCCGAAACCGTGGTGTTGCTCACGATACAGTCCGGGTAGAAGGCTGCCAGAAAACGACGCGTGATGATGTCGTACACGTCCGCCTCGCGCCCGTACAGACTGGCTTGGGCTCCGGTTGGTATAATGGCGTGGTGATCGGTGACTTTGTTATTGTTGAATACCTTTTTGCTCTTCCGGATCTTACTTTGCAACAGAGGCGCAACCTCCTGCTGATAGCCACTCAGGCCCTGCAGGATGCCCGGAATTTTCGGGTAAATGTCGTCTGGCAAAAACACCGTATCCACACGCGGATAGGATACCACTTTTTTCTCGTAGAGACTCTGGATGGTTTTGAGCGTTTCGTCGGCTGACATGCTCAGCTTGTTGTTGCACTCGATCTGCAGCGAGGTCAGGTCAAACAGCTTGGGCGGACTCTCGGTACCCTTCTTGGTCTCGATGTCAGTGATGGTGAGCTCATCCTTTTGGATGGCCTCCAATATCTTCTGGCCTTCCTCTTCATTATGAAATCGGCCGTTGGTGCTTGAAAAAGTCGTGTCGCGGTATACCGTCTTGAGCTCCCAGTAGGCCTGCGGCACAAAGTTGGCGATCTCGTGGTGGCGGTTCACGATCATGGCCAGGGTAGGGGTCTGCACCCGCCCGATGGAGAGCGTCTGCCGGCCCTGCGCATACTTGAGTGTGAAAAGGCGCGTGGCGTTCAGGCCCAGCAGCCAGTCGCCTATGGCGCGGCTTTTGCCGGCCTGGTAGAGCGAGTCGAACTCGGAGCCATCGCGCAGTCGGGCAAAACCCTGCCGGATGGCGTCCTCGGTGAGCGAGGAAATCCAGAGGCGTTTGAAAGGCTTGCGGTAATTGGCCTCGGTGAGCACCCAGCGCTGAATCACTTCCCCCTCCTGGCCGGCGTCACCGCAGTTAATCACCTCCTCGGCATTGTCGAGCAGCTTTTTGATGATGTTGAACTGTTGCACAACTCCTTTGTCCTGCATCAGCTTGATGCCATACCTTTCTGGCAGCATCGGCAGGTCGTAGAGGCTCCAGCGCTTCCACTCGGGGCGGTAGTCGTCGGGCTCACGCAAGGTGCAGAAGTGGCCGAAAGTCCAGGTGACCTGGTAGCCGTTGCCTTCGTAATAGCCGTCCTTTCGGGTTTTGGCTCCAATCACGTTGGCAATCTCACGCGCGACACTCGGTTTTTCAGCAATGCAGACTTTCAAGGTATAGGGGTAATTTTAGGGTGACTCTAACATTCAAATTTACGCTTTTAAGGTATAAATCCCTACACTTGCTTTGCCGTAAATACAGGCGTTGAACCCTAAGCTACTGAAACCATGCAGCCACTCGGAAAATACATTGTGATCATAGGTATAGCTATCGTAGTCATCGGCCTGATCGTCTGGCTGGCGGGAGATAAGCTGGGTTGGTTCGGCAACCTCCCCGGCGACATCCGGGTGGAGCGCGAAGATTTCAAGTTCTACATGCCGATCACGAGCATGATTCTGGTCAGCATCCTGCTCTCACTGCTGCTTTGGGTGTACCGGAGGTTCTTTTAAATTTTTGACAAAAGACTGCTTGACAAATGACAAAGGACTGTGACAAAGGATTTCTTGACGATGTAGCTTTTGGCAGAATACCTTTTGACCAGAACCTCATAAATTTCACTGTCTTTGCAAGCCTCTATACCTGATGTGCTCCGGCACGATTCTGTAACCCCGGCTTATTCAAGCCACAGCGCTTGTTTACAATCTGGTTGACCTTCATCAAACAGTCTTGTGTCCTTTGTCAGGCAGCCCTTTGTCAAGTAATCCTTTTTCAGGCAGTCTTTTGTCAAAAATTCCTTTGTCAAAAACCCTTTTATACCTTTGCGGCATCTGCTATACCTGAAACCGCTATGTTCTTCATCCTTTCCAAGCTGCTGCAGTATTTCCTGATGCCCATTATCTGGATCGCAGTGCTGCTCCTGCTGGCTATATTTCTGCGATCACCCAAATGGCGACGCATCACGCTCGTTTCAGCTACTGTATTGCTGCTGGTCTTCTCGAATCCGTTTCTGGCGAATGTCACGATGCGGGCATGGGAGATGGAGGCTGTGCCGCTGGAGCAGGTGGAAAATTATGACGTAGCCATCATCCTGACGGGTGTGACCCAGGCCATTGGTTTTGCTGATGACCGGGTGCATACCAATAAAGGGGCCGACCGCTTCCTGCACCCGCTCAAGCTTTACCGGATGGGAAAAGTAGACAAATTTCTGATCACGGGAGGTATAGGCACCGTCGCCCTGGACCGCCGACCTGAGGCAGAAATGCTGCAGGAAATTCTGCTGCTGGCAGGTGTGCCGCAAGAGCACATCATCATCGAGACCCGCAGCGATAACACCTACCAGAATGCGATCTTCACCGGCGATGTGCTGCAAAAGCACCCCGAACTAAAGCGTCGTCTGCTGGTGACGTCCGCCTTCCACATGCTCCGCGCCAAAGCGTGTTTCGACAAGGCAGCTATAGAAACGGACATTTTCCCAACTGACTTCTATACCTCCGAGGTCCGCTATACCCCAGACGAACTGCTTATACCCAATCCTGACGCTTTCCGGCTCTGGCACCGCCTGATTCACGAAGTAACCGGTTTTGTGGTTTATAAGGTGGTGGGGTATATTTAATTGTTAAATTGTTGATGGTTAAATTGTTAACCGGGGAATGATTAACCCACCCCTGCCCAAGGGGCAGGGCCATTAAGTTGTACAGAAACTATCCCCTTAAGGGGATTATAGGGGTGTAAAGCCAGTTGCAAAAGTCCAAAGCCAAAAGCTAACACCCCTCTAGCTCCCCTCGAGGGGAGAATTTAGCGATTACTCAGTTTAATTGGCTTACCAAGTTTTTACAGTAATAGTTAGAAATTAACAACTCTACTACCCCTAGGGGGGAATTTCTGTGCACGATTCGGACAGGTTGCGATTCAGTCCAACATCATAAGAATCAATTAGCATAATCTGTCATTTCGAATACAATGAGAGATCTGAGTTATTTCGGGGGCTGCACTATTTCAGATTTCTCACTGCGTTCGAAATGAGAATAAGAATCCTGTCTCACAGTTTTGGCTCCCAACTTGCCCCTCCAGCCCCAAACTCCCAAACTCACCAAATCACTCCATCACTCAACCACTCATTCACTCAATCCCACTTACCCCACCCAAATACTCTTCTGGTTGGTAAACTCCCGGATGCCGATGTAAGAGAGCTCACGGCCATAGCCTGACTTTTTGATGCCGCCGAAGGGCATTTCGGGAGAGGAAGCGACCATGGCGTTGACGAACATGGCGCCGGTTTCTACCTGCCGGGCGATGCGCAGGCCGCGTTCCTTGTTGCCGGTGAAAACGGTGCCGGCCAGGCCGTAGCGGTGGTCGTTGGCTATCCGGATGGCTTCTGTTTCGTCTTTCACCACAAACACGATGGCAACAGGGCCGAATAGCTCGTCTTCGTAGGCGGGCGATCCCGGTTTGGGGTCTTGGATGATCATCGGTTTGAAGTAGGCACTGTCCTTGCCTTCACGGCCGCCTTCCAGCACTACTTTAGCGCCTTTTTTGACGGACTGCTGCACCTGTTCTTCTAGTTCCTCGGCCAGGTCTTTGCGGGCCAACGGACCGTAATCGCAGTTGTCGGTAAGCGGGTTGCCGGTTTTGAGGGCCTGCATCTTTTCTTTCATCTTCTCCAGAAAAGCATTGGCTATACCTTCCACCACGATAAAGCGTTTGGCGGCAATGCAGCTCTGGCCGGTGTTCACCATGCGGGACTTGACCGCCACGGTTGAAGCCTCTTCCAGGTCAGCGTCCTCCAAAATGATAAAAGGATCGCTGCCGCCCAGTTCGAGCACGGTCTTCTTGATCTCACTGCCCGCTTTTTCGGCCACTTTGGACCCGGCGCCTTCGCTGCCTGTCAGAGTTACGGCTTTTACAATCGGGTTCTCGATGATGGCGTCTACTGCTTTGGACTCTACCAGCAGGGTATGGAAAACGTCTTTCGGGAAGCCGGCTTTGTGAATGATCTCTTCAATAGCCAGCGCGCATTGCGGCACGTTGGAAGCATGTTTGAGTACACCCACGTTACCCGCCATCAGGGCAGGGGCCAGGAAACGGAACACCTGCCAGAACGGAAAATTCCAGGGCATGACGGCCAGCACCACACCCAATGGCTCGTAAGCGATCAGGCTGCGGCTGGCCCCGGACTCCACTTCCTCATCTTTGAGGAATTCGGCAGCATGCTCGGCGTAGTAGCGGCATACCTTGGCGCACTTCTGTACTTCGGCTATCGAGTCCTTGATGGGCTTGCCCATCTCCAGGGTAATAATGCGCCCATACTTCTCAGCATCCTGCTCCAGAATCTCGGCGCAGCGGTTCATCAGGCGCGCCCTTTCCCCGAAGCTGGTTTTTTTCCATTGCCGGAAGGCTTCGTCTGCTGCCTTCAGCTTTTCTTCTACCTGTTCAGCTGTGTGCGCCTCAAAGGTCTTGATGATTTCGTTGGTTGCGGGGTTTATAGTTTGTATAGCCATTTTTCAAATCTGGGATATGCTGTAAATATACGGAAGCCGGGCCGTTTGTGCCGCCCCCGGAAACGATCTTATAAATAGATGGTTAAATAAAGTGTCGATAAAGTTCTATTTGCGGGATTTTGCGGATATTGTTACTTCTTTCGCAAATATTCCCTTTTATATAGCGGCTTTCTTATTAAATTGCCTCTCATTAGAGCAACGAAAGGATTTTACGCTGATCGGAAAACGCTCTGATTTAACTCTTCCTCCTTGGATACGCCTCAACACGATACCGTCATTTTGCTGTTTGCCCAGACGCCTGAGCAACAGGTCCGCTATAAAACGTTCACAGAGGAGCAGGGCCCCGAACTGAACCAGCAAGCGGCCGACCTGCTGTTGCAGCATACCCTGTTTGTGGCCAAAGGATCCGGTATACCGCTGGTGGTCATTTACCCGGAACGGCAGGAGGGAAGCAATTTTGGAGAACGCCTGGCCAATGCCTTTCAGGAAGTTTATTCCATGGGCTATCAGCGCGTTATCTGCATCGGAGCTGACTGCGTGGACCTGACTTCAACCGAACTCGTGCTGGCACAGGAGGCGCTCAGCACCGGCCGCATGGTGGTGGGACCGGGCACAAAAGGCGGCGCTTACCTGGTAGGCCTGCACATCGACAGCTTCGACCCCGAGGCGCTGGCCATGCTCAACTGGCAAACCGACGAACTGCTGAACGAACTGGTGCTCTACGGCTACCGCATGCAGGCCAGCATGGGCAGCCTGACGGTGCTTGACGAAAAGACCGAAGCAGGAAGCGGAGCCGACCTTTCACTCCAATTAAACATCCTCCCCGTTTACCATCATCTGCACAGGCAGCTCAGCGCTATTCTGGACTAACGCAACAGGAGTCACTGGTTTCTTGTTACCTTTAAGGGTAAATAAGACTTTATACTTCTATGGAAAATACGTATTACAATCCGGCGGACCTGAAGAAATTCGGGAACATAAGCGAGCTGCAGCCCGAGATGGGCCGCAAGTTTTTCGATTACTATGGTGAGGTTTTCAAAGAGGGTGCCCTGACCGAGCGCGAAAAAGCCCTGATCGCCCTGGCCGTGTCGCACGCCGTGCAATGCCCTTACTGCATCGACGCCTATACCTCTGACTGCCTCGAAAAAGGTGCCGACGAAAACCAGATGATGGAAGCCGTGCACGTGGCCGCCGCCATAAAGGGCGGCGCTGCGCTGGTGCACGGCGTGCAGATGATGAACAAGATCAAGGACCTGACCATGTAGCCCATGCCTATACCTGTTAAATCGCTGAAGGCGCAGCAGCACCAGTTTGCCAACCCGGCTTTCCAGCTGGAGGTGCTGCAGCATGCGGGAACGGAAGAAGGCGATTTCCCACTCTTCGGAGCCAAATTGCAACAGCACCAGCTATACCCTTTACGGCCCACCGGTACCACCATTCTGCAGGTGAACGTGGGCAAGATGTGCAACCAGACCTGTCGCCACTGCCACGTTGACGCCGGCCCGGACCGCAAGGAGATCATGACCCGCGACACGATGCAACTCTGCCTCGATGCCCTGGCCAAATCACCGCAGCTTACAACGGTGGACCTGACGGGCGGTGCCCCAGAGATGAACCCGGATTTCCGTTGGTTTGTGGAGCAACTCTCAGCTATGGGGCGGCAGGTGATCGTGCGCTGCAACCTCACCATCATCCTGGCCAATCCCAAATACCACGACCTGCCGGAGTTTTTCAAAGCGCACCAGGTGCAGGTGGTGTCTTCGCTGCCCTATTTTTCAGCTTCCCGCACCGATGCCCAGCGCGGCGATGGCGTGTTCGAAAAATCCATCAAAGCGCTCCAGATGCTCAACCAGGTGGGGTACGGACAGGAGGGGAGTGGCCTGGAACTGAACCTGGTCTACAATCCGTCGGGTGCTTTTTTGCCTGCGGGTCAGAAATCGCTGGAAGGGGAGTTTAAACGCCGGTTAAAGAGCGGGTACGACATCGAATTCAACAACCTGTTCTGCATCACCAATCTGCCCATCAGCCGCTACCTCGACTACCTGGTGGAAAGCGGTAACTACAGCAGCTACATGGAAAAGCTGGTGACGGCCTTCAACCCCGTGGCGGCGGTCAATGTGATGTGCCGCAACACCATTTCGGTGGGTTGGGACGGCGCCCTCTATGACTGCGACTTTAACCAGATGCTGGAGCTGAAGGTACAGCCCGGCACGCCGCAGCACATCCGCGACTTTGACCTGGACCAGCTTGACAGGCGACAGATCGTGCTGGATCAGCATTGTTACGGTTGCACCGCCGGGGCTGGCTCCAGTTGCGGCGGCTCCACCACCTGATCTGCTTATGCGCTCTACCCGGCACCATCGGCTATACCTGGCTTTATCGTTTTTCATGCTGCTGTCAGCTTGCAAACAGCCTTCCGATGCAGCATATCACCTGATGCTCCGGCAGCTGTACAGCCACAGCGTGGACACCATTTCGACGGCGCAAGTGCAGCAACAGCTAAACCAAGGTATAGCCCTGCTGCTCCTCGACACCCGCAGCGAAGCCGAGTACCGGGTAAGTCACCTGCCCGGTGCCAGGTATGTAGGCTATACAGACTTTGACCTTTCTGACCTGAAAGACGTACCCCCAAATACGCCCCTTGTGGTATACTGCGCTGTTGGTTACCGCAGCGAAAAAATAGGCGAGCGGCTGCAGAAAGCTGGCTATACCAAGGTGCGAAACCTGCACGGCGGCCTGTTTGAATGGATAAATCAAGGGCTGCCTGTGCACGACGCGCAGGGCCAAACTACAAAAGTGCATGCCTATACCCGCGTCTGGGGCATTTGGCTGCGCAAAGGAGAAAAAGTGTATGACTGAGAAAAACCTGTTGATGCTCTTTGTCCGCAATCCGGAGCTGGGCAAGGTGAAAACCCGGCTGGCGGCCAGTGTGGGGCCTGAAATGGCGCTCGACATTTACCTGCACCTGCTCCGCCATACCCGGGACATCACCCGGCACCTGCCCATGGACAAAGTGCTGTACTATTCTGAAAAAGTGGAAGAGGACGACCTCTGGCCCGCGCAGCATTACATCAAAAAGTTACAGCACCCCGAAGGCGATCTGGGCGAGAAGATGAAACGGGCTTTTGAAGCGGCTTTTGCCGAGGGCTATACCTCCGTGGTGATCATTGGCAGCGACTGTCCGCAGCTTACTTCCGAGATCATTAGCCAAGCGGTTGAGGAATTGAAAACGCACGAGGTAGTGATCGGTCCTGCCCTGGATGGTGGTTACTATTTGCTGGGTATGACGCAGCTTTACCGTGATTTATTTCAGAACAAACGCTGGAGCACCGAGCACGTTTTTCCGGATACCATTGCGGACATCGAGCGCCTGCACCTGCGCCATACCTTGCTGCCCTACCTCTCGGATGTGGACGAGCTGGAGGACCTGCAGGAAAACTGGCCGGAACTCAGCTAAACTTACTGCTCCTACTGCACCGTTTCTGGTTTGTCATATCCATAGATATCCTCCCGAAACTGAATGACGGAAGACTCATCGGCCCAGGCCGTCAGGTATACGATGACCAGGGGCACGGGCTTTTTGAGTCGGATGAACTGCTCGTCTTTGTCAGATGTCAGCACCTTTTCAATGCGCTTGTCCGATAGGCCGCTCCGCTCCTGCAACAGGTATAGCGCCAGGTCACCGGGATTTTGCAAGCGGATGCAGCCGTGGCTGAGCGCCCGCCGCTCCAACGCGAACAGGTGCCTGTCTTTGGTGTCGTGCAGGTACTGGCTCACACGGGTGTCGAACAGGAACTTCACAAGACCGAGCTCATTGTGCTGCCCCGTCACCTGCACGATCCGGTAATTGAAACCAGCAGCCGTAACGGTACTCCAATCCACGCTCCAGGGGCTTATTTTTTGCCACCCTCCCAAAGCAGCCGGTTTAAACAGCTCCATGTCGCGCTTGGCCAGGTAGCCGGGGTTCCGTTTCAGAATAGGCAGAATTTCTTTGGAGGCGATGGAGTTGGGGATGTACCAGTACGGGTTAAAAACGATGGTATGCAGCTTGGTATGGTTGACGATGGTAGGTACGTTGGGTTTGCCCACAATGGTGCGCATGTGCAGCAGGACACTGTTCTTGTCGATCAGCCGCAAGGTATAGTCGGGTATGTTGACGATGAGGTAGGGCTGGGGCAGGTCGCGGCTAAAGGCCTCCCAGCGTTGCAGGCTATGCTGCAACTGCCGCAGCCGCTGCTGAGGCGACACGTTGAGTGCGGCGACGGTGCGCGGCCCTACAATGCTGTCGGCTTTGAGCGCATGCCTCGCCTGGAAACGCACGACGGCCGCTGCCAGTTGACGGGTGTAATAGGTTGCATTTTCTGTAGTATCGGCACTGGCCAGGTCGCCGGTCAGGAGTAGATTGGTGCGCAGATCCGGGGTATAGCGGCTGGTGTCGCCCGGGCGGAGCAGCAGGTTGCCCGGGAAGGTGTGCCAGACGCTGTCTTTCAATCCTTCGTACTGCGCAATGGCCAGCCGGAGTTGTTGTTTCTGATTCGGCACGAGCAACCATACCTCCGTAGAGTCGCTGGCTATACCTGGCAGAGCGTATAGAAACAGCAGGATCGGAATAAGCAGGCGTGCCATGGGCAGTAGCTAAGCGTTGGTTGTTGGATGTACGCATTCAGTTCAAAGAAGGCGCAATCTTATAAATAAAACATCTTGCCCTGGCAATTGGTTTGCTCAGCGCAAAGGTATAAATTGGCTTCCCTGGCAAGGTTACAAACAAAGCTGCCCATCAGGCAGTACAATAGCCAAGGCACCGCTAAAAGCACGACAAGATCAGCCCATGGCAACAACAATAGACAAAAGCACACTGGCCTTTCTGGCCGATCTGACACAGAACAACAACCGCGAGTGGTTTCAGGAAAACAAGAAGCGCTACGATGCCGCCCGCAAGAACTACCTGGATTTTCTGGATGAAATGCTCGAGGAGATGGCGCTGTTTGAACCCGTGGCGATCGGGCAGAAGGGCAAGGACCTGGTGTTTCGCATTTACCGCGACGTGCGCTTCTCTAACGACAAACGCCCGTACAAAGACCACTTCGGGGCTTATGTTGCCGAAGGGGGCCGCAAGTCTATTCTGCCGGGCTACTACCTGCACCTGGCCGCCAACAACAATTCCTTCCTGGCCGGCGGGCTCTGGATGCCACCCGCAGACTACCTGAAAGCCGTGCGCCAGGAAATAGATTACAACCTCGACGGATTGGAACGCATTATCCAGGCGCCTGATTTCAAAAACCGTTTCGGCAGCATACAGGGCGAGCAGCTCAAGACCACCCCAAAGGGCTACGACAAAGACAATCCCGCTATCGAGTACCTCCGCTTCAAGAGCTGGAACGCCACCATGCCGCTACCCGACAAAGTCGTGCTCAGCAAAGACTTTATGAGTACCCTGTTGGAGGGCTTTAAAGCCGTGAAGCCCTTCAATGACTTTCTGACGGAGCCCTTAAGGGATATTGGGGAGGAGTAAGGGGAAGACAATAGCTGAGGCTGAACCGAATCTACAGGTTAAACTTTGGTAGGTTCAGTGATTTTCATCCGCATGACTCACCGTTCTGTTTGGTCCAAAAGCAGGTGGTAAAGCTTTTTCCTTCTGAAAACAATCGTTTTGAGCTTTAGACTTGAGCCATCCTGGAGTTGCAGCACAAGACCATTCGGCACGATCCCAAAGGTATTTGTTCTCTTCACCGCTGTTATTTCGTTTAACGGAATCTCTGTGATGCTGACATGCTGGCGAAGGAGTGTCTTGATGGGCGTGAAAATGAGTTTGGAGTTAGTCGCGGTGATGATTCCACCGGGAGCTAAAAACTCGCTCTTCTCAATAAAGGCCCCGTACCTGGACAGCAGTATGCTCTCTGCCCGCTTTTCACCTTCTTTCGCATCCATGATCGTCGGCTGACAATTAACTGTGTGGACCAGGAGCAAGGCGGTTGCTGAGATTAAGCTTAATGTTTTCATCTGCATTTGGCAGTATCAAAGAAAGGTATAGCTACGAGCAAAAGGGTTCTCTCTATCTATACCTTATTTTTGCTCAAACAGACGCATAGTATAGTCAAGTATTTCAGAGCCGCCCACTTTGCCGTGTCCCGGAATAACATGCTTCACATGTGGGTATGCTGCTTTCAGCTCTGCCACTGTCTTGGGCCAGGCGACCGTGTCAGCATCGGCCAGGTTGCCTTTGCCAGCGCCCATCTCCTTGATCAGGCAGCCGCCAAACATGGCATCTGCCTTCGGAAAGTAGCCTACCACATTGTCATGCGTGTGCCCTTTGCCCGGGTATAGGACCTGCACTTTTTCGCTTCCGATTTCAAAGGTCAGCTCTTGATCAAAACCATTTTCCGGAACGGCACTCTGGTTGGCTTTGGCGAGGGCAATGGTCCTGTGGCTGGCGTAGGTCGGGATGCCGTGCTGCTGGAAAGCCTGCAGTCCGCCGAGGCAGTCTTCGTGAAAGTGCGTGGCGACAACCGCTTTTACCTGGCATCCCAGTTTTTGCTCTACCCAATGGATCAGCTCCAGAGAGGCCTGGTCTGTTGTTGGCGTGTCAAAGATGATGGCTTCCTGCTGATCGATCACTACCATGCCGTTGCACGGTACTTTTCCGAAGCTTTGGGTTTCCAAGAAGGAGAGGTGCTGGTATACCTGATCAGCTATTTTATGAACTTCCAACGTGTTGGAGGTATAACCCTCGCTGTAATTGGCGCCGACATCAGACCTACTTTTGTCAACTGTTAAAGCAGTTTTTTCTTTAGCATCTGTATTTTTTACGACGTTATTGGAAGACTGACAGGAAGGAAGGCTGGTGGCAAGCAGCACAATTGCTAACAGCAAAATGCTGGGTTTACTGCGGGATTTGTCTTGTAGGTAATGATAGGGCCTTTCCATGCTGGTGATTAGTTTCAGGTTTAAAGTTCTTGTCTATTGCGCCACACTCTGCCGGGGCAGGTTCGCGTGCTTTTTCTGCTGGCGGTATAGGTATAGCTCAGCCACCAGCCAGAGCCCCACCAGGGTATACTCCAGCGCCACCAGCCACAGGTTTTCGGTATAGGCGCTAGTGCGGTACGCGGAGTAGCTGAAAATAGCCAGGCAACTCCAAGCTATCGCATAGCGGAAGTGGCTCAGGGTGGTGAGCGCCACCAGCGTGGTGATGTACCAGGGATGCACCGTGGTGGCCAGCAGCAAGTATACCGTAAGGGCAGCCGCCATGTAGCCGGCCAGTCGGCGCACCGAGCCCAGCTTCTTCACCGCCGCCATCGACAGAATAACGACAAGAGTTGCCAGCGAGAGCAGCGGCCCGATCACGGCAATCTGGTTGTAGCCCGTTAAGCGAAAGCCCAGCCAGCGGAGCAGGTAATAGACACTGGCATTGAACTCAAATCGCTGGAAATACAGGTCGATGCTTTGCCAGATATTGCGCAGCACCTCCAGCGAAAGCAGCGGCAGAAAGAACAGTAACAAGACAACGGTCACTACTGCTCCAAAGCCAAGAAAGCGCTTCAAGCCCAGCTTGCGCCACACAACGGGCAGGAACATCAACGGCAACAGCTTGCTGCCAACCGCCAAAGCAAAAGGCACCGCTGCGATGAGATAGCGCTGAAAGTGCAGTTGGTAGAGGAAAAGCAGGAGGAAAAAGATCAGCAGCGCCTCCATGTGCAGATTACCCGTCAGTTCGAGGATGACCAGTGGATTGAGCGCGTAAATATGCACGTAGCGGTCGGGTAGGGCCATGCGGCGCAGGAGACGCAGCAAAAGCAGAATAGAACCCGCCTCGGCAGCCAGAATGACCACCCGCATCACCAAAATACTGCCCGTCAGGCTTTCTGGAGAGAGGGCCGCCGCCAGCCAGAAAACGCCCTGCAGTACCGGTGGGTATACCGAAAAGTAATGCTGGGAATTGAGCTGCAAAAACAGTTCTGCCGTGAGACCAGGTATAGCTTTCGCTTCTTCGCCCACAAAATGTGCCGGCAGGTAGAGGTAAGGGTTTTCACCAGCCAGCAGCAGGCGCCCGTCCCACACAAAACGGAAATAATCGTCGGACAGCGCAGGTATAGCAAACAAAAACAGCAGCCTGAAAAACAAGCCAGCCCCGATGCCGTGCCATACATTCATTTTTTGGTTCGTAACGTAGGCGTAGATGCCGAATGCCAGCAACGTGAGCAGGAGCAACTGCGTGAAGTTCTCGCGTGGCGTCGCGTAACCCAGCGCCAGGTATACGAGGGCCGATATCCCCAGCAGGGTATAGGTTGCTATGTGCTTTCGGGCAAGGGTCATGCGCGGCGGCTATGGTTGAGCGAGTATACGAAAACGGAGCCAAAACCGAGTGTCAGCATCACATGAAAAGGTAGCAAGCCGTAATCCTGCAGTTGAAAGCCCACTACGATGCCGTACCCGAAATAGACAGTCAGCAGCCCCTCCAGCATGGTAAGCGGCTGGAGGCTTGTGATGGCATAGGCGTGCTGGCGCCAGGAATCGCGGCGGTGCTGCAGGTTGTGCTTGGGCGTGCGGATAAAGGGCGTCTTACGGCCCAGGTAGCCCTCCAGCACCGCTACCGTGTTATGCAGCGACATTCCCATCGAAAGCGACAGGAACAGGAAAAACTCAGGTATAAAGCGCCATGCAGTCTGTTTGAAAGAGCCTGTTTGCTGATAAAGCGAAGTCCAGTAAAAAACCACCAAAGCCAGCAGACTGACGATCAGCAGCGAGCCCATTGCAAACAGCAGTTCGAGCCCCGGCACGCTGTGTTTCAGGTATAGCATGGGCAGGCTGAGCAGGGCTGTGAACAGCACGCAGACGAAAATACCGCTGTTGAGCAGGTGAAAAACCGCGTGCAGGCGGGTAGAAAAAGACATGGGCGAGTACAGTACTTTGCCCAAATGTTTGCGAGCGGTCTCGGCAGCGCCTTTGGTCCAGCGATACTGCTGTGACTTGAGCGCCCCCATGGCGGCAGGCAGTTCGGCCGGAGCTTTGACATCCTGCAGGTAGCTGAAATGCCAGCCCCGCAGCTGTGCGCGGTAGCTCAGGTCCAGGTCTTCGGTCAGCGTATCGGACTGCCAGCCGCCAGCGTCCACGATGCAGCTTTTGCGCCACACCCCAGCAGTACCGTTGAAGTTGATAAAGTGCCCGCCGCTGTTGCGCCCGGCCTGCTCCACGGTAAAATGCGCATCCAGCCCGAAGGCCTGCAGCCGGGTGAGGAGCGAATAATCCTGGTTCAGGTGGTCCCAGCGGGTTTGCACCACGCCAATCCGGTCGTGATCGAAAGCAGGTATGGTACGCTTCAGGAAGTCGGGTCGGGGCACGAAGTCAGCGTCGAAGATGACGATAAACTCCCCGGTAGCTTGCTGCAGGCCATACTGCAGGGCACCAGCCTTGTAGCCACTGCGGTCGGGGCGCCGCACGTGCTCCAGGCGCAGGTCGGTGCCAGCGTAGCGGGCGATCTTTTGCCGGATCAGTTCGCTGGTGTCGTCGGTGGAGTCATCGAGTAGTTGGATCTGCAGCAGCTGGCGGGGGTAGTCAAGGGTAGCCACGGCATCGATCAGCCGCTCTACCACATAGCGTTCGTTATAGAGCGGGAGTTGCACCGTTACGGTAGGCCAGGTATAGCTTTCATCAGGTATAGCCTCCGGCACCGTTTTCCGTCGGGTCCAGTAGAGGTAGGTCAGGTGGAGTTGCACCAGGCTGTAGCAAAAGATGAAGGCCAGGCAAAGACCATATACGGCAACAAGAAGAAGCTGGGGAATCGTCATGCGGCGGCGCTGGTTAAGGCTACAGGAGCTTAAATATAGTTAATATAATCTTATACCCTGCCAGCACCGAGCCCTTCACCGTACCCGAGACTTTCGACACGCCGATGCGTCTGCGGTAGTTGACGGGCACTTCCGCATAGCGGATCTTTTGCTTCGCTGCCCGGGCCTGCATCTCCACCGTCCACCCGTAGTTGCGGTCGCGCATGCCCAACTGCTGCAAGGTGCTGAAGCGGATAGCCCGGAAAGGCCCCAGATCGGTATACCGGACGCCATAGAGCCAGCGCAGCAGCGTAGTGGCCAGCCAGTTACCGAAGATCTGCTGCGGCATCAGGGCGCCTGCTTCCCGCTTTCCCAATACCCGCGAACCGATCACCAGGTCCGCCTTCCCCTCCAGAATGGGTTGCACCACCTGCGGCAGTTCGCCGGGGTAGTCCGAGTAGTCGCCGTCGAGGAACACGATGATGTCAGGCAGCTCGTCTGCAGGCTTGTCGGCGACATAGGCTATACCTTTCAGGCAGGCGTTTCCATACCCGGGCCGGGGCTCGTCGAGCACCGTGGCACCGGCTGCCCGGGCTGCTTCGGGGGTGTTGTCCGAGGAATTGTTGTTCACCACGATCACTTCCTGCACCAGGTCGGCAGGTATGTCGCTGATAACGTGTGCGATGGACTTCTCTTCGTTGTAGGCGGGTATGATAACGCTGATTCGGGGCATGCTGCAAATTTGGGCAAAAATATTCTGCTAAGCTATTGAGAGTCAGGTATAGCTTTTGTGGTAATAAGTGTATTACCTTTGCCAATTGAACCTTTCAATACACGAAGGACTTATAGAGGATAGCACTTTTTTTTATTATGGGTAAAGATGTAGTTAAGATTGGAGATAAAGCCCCTGATTTTGAATTGCAGCGATTGGATGGTGGTTTTTTCCGACTTTACGAGTTGTTGAAGAAGAAGAATGTGGTGCTGTACTTCTACCCGAAGGACAGTTCAACGGATTGCACCAAACAAGCCTGCGAGTTCAGGGATCACTACGATACGTTCCAGGACCTGGAGACCGAGATCGTGTGCATCAGCTACGACAAGGCCGACGCCCACAAACGCTTCGAGCGGATGTACCGTCTGCCTTTTACGCTGTTGAGCGATTGCGACGCCCAGATCCGGAATCTGTACGGGGTGCCGCGCAAGTTCGGTATCATGCCGGGCCGTTCCATCTATGTGATCGACAAGAAAGGGGAGGTGCAGTATGTGTTCAACTCGCTGTCCAAGCCGGCTGAGCACGTACAGCAGGTGCTGGAGGTGCTGTATGACATCAACCACGACAGCATAGCGCAGTACGCTTAAGATTTGTAAAACCTTATAAATGAAAAGGCCCGGTGTTGTTCGCACCGGGCCTTTGCTATGCTGTACCTGTTGGTTAAAAGATCAATTCCAGCTTTTTGTCATTGTAAAACTCCACGCTCAGGAAGCCGCGCTGCTTGTTGTACAGAATACGCTTCACGTTTGTCACCTTGCTGGCATCGTTGTTTATCACTTCGTACACATCCGTATAAAGCACATCGTTTACCTCGACAGAAGGGTAGGTAGGCTGGGTAAGGTTTAGTTTGTATTCCCCACGCTTATCCACTGCTAACGCTACTTCTAGGCTGTTTTCACGCTTGAGAAAATAGGTCATGATGCCAGGGTTTTTATCGGTGCTGGTGCTGTTTCTGGCAACATCTTCCATCACACTGTAAGCCTGTATATCAAAGTGGCCGATGCAATTATCCGAAACGTTATAGCCTTCGCCCGGTACCTGCTCCGCTATCAGCGCCGTGTTGGTATACGCTACGGTGTCACCTACCTCGTTCAGAAAGCGGACAGTGTCTCCCCGGTCGTAAACAAGCCATTCCACATCTTTTTCGTCAAATTGGGTAGTGGTGGTGTCGCAATCTTTGCAGGAGGTAAAAAGCAGGGTTGCCAGCATAAATGCGCCTGCCAGTTTAATACGGTGTGTCATTGGGGTGAAATTTGAATGTAATGGTGAATTGTTCCTTTGTTGTAGGTATAGTATACCTACTGGTAAGAGTCGTTTTGGAGGCAAAGCGTTGCAAGCAGGTATAAAAATAAATGTCGCAACTTATTTTAGCTAATTGGAGTCTGCTGGTAGCTCACGGGTAGTTAGCGTAAGGGTACGCTTATTTAAATAGGCAACCTGCAGAAAGCCATGCTCGCGGTTGAACAGGATACGACTCACGCCAGTTGCACTACTATCCGTGTTGACAATATCAAACACATCCTGATAAGTTACACCTCCAACAGGAAGGGAGGCATGGTCAGGCCTATTGATGTCAGGAATGGGAAGCTCGACTCTATCGGCCACTACCAGGCTCACACGGATGGAGTCGGGCATGCGCACGGCAACTACCGTTAGGGCCGGGTAGCGTCGGGCATTATGCTGCATCACGCTGGTGCGGCGGGTGTAGTACTGCTCAATGCAGACATCGGCCGGACCAAAGCCTTCGCCAGGTATAGGATCAGAGTTAATACGAGTATTCGAAAACACGCGAACGGTGTCTGGTCTGTTGCTGTCTACCATGCGGATTTTGTCGCCGGAGTTGTACACGGTCCAGCTGCTGTCGCCGTTTTCAAACTGGGCCACCGTGGTTTCACAGTCGTTGCAGGAGCTCAGCCACAGGGAGGCACCGAACAAAGACAGGTATAGGAATAAGCGAATTGACTTCATACGTTCATCAGGCTATACTGCAAATTAACGAACTTAATTTGGTTGATAGTCTAAAAAACGCAGATTAGCGACTTGGGGTAGATATAAAATAAGAACAGCCGGATAAAAATCCGGCTGTTCTGTTTAACTATTATCGTCACATTACTTACTCACGCACCCTGACCAAAACCGGCACTGGCTTCAGCTCCGGTCTGAACACCAGCCAGAGAATGACCCCCAGGATCGTTCCGGTCATGAACGTCGGAATAACAACCAGTAAGCCCCGCACACCGCGACTTTCTGCGTCGTGGTAAGTCCACACCAGCATAAATACTACCAGTAAAGAATAAATGGCCAAGGTTAGAAAAAAGAGTAAACTTGCTATATCTGGCAAAAACGTTTCCATTATCGAATATTTAAGTAACACAAAATAAGGTATAGATGCCCTACACTTGTTAAACACGTATGTCTGGCCTTTTGTTTATAACTATTTCAATACAATCATAGGAATATAGGTGATATGGAAATGGTATATTGTATTTATTGGGTTGAGTAGGTATAAAAAGACAAAAGCCACCCCGAAAGGGAGTGGCTTTTGCTCTTAGTTTATAGTTAGGCTATTTCCGAATGATCACTTTGTGGGTACTGCTCTGGTCGCCATTCCGCACCGTGAAGTAGTAGATACCGTTGGTCAGATCCTCCAGCGAAAGGCTGGCGCCGCTGCCTGCATCCTCTGCTGAAATTTCGTGCTGTGCCACCTGCTGTCCAAGGGCATTGGCAATGGTTATCAGCACAGGGCCCTTCGCTTTCTCCGCCAGCTTCAGACTGATTCTGTTCTGAGCTGGGTTCGGGAACAGGATTTCACGCGTTTCGGCGGCTTTGGCCGTGAGCACACTGCTCTGCGACAGGCTGCCTGCTTTCAGCACGAGCGTTTCGGTGGTCGCATTGGCATCACCGCCAAATCGGGAGGTAACGTAGGCGGTGCTGCTCACCACAGTCGGGTTCGACACGATGTCCACGTCATCCACATGCCAACCGGTAGCACCTGTGAGAACGTCAGAGCCCATACGGAAACGAATCAGTACGTTCTGCCCTTTGTAGCTGCTCAGGTCCGCAATGGTCTGGATGTAGCCGTTGCTGCCGCCTGTGAAGGCTGGTCCACTGATAGTAGAAGCATTGAGCAGCGGGATTTCGCCGTTGTAGCCGTTCTGGATCATTTTGCTGCCCAGGTTGCTCCAGGTGAGGCCACGGTTGGTGCTGATCTCGACTACACCGCCGTCAAATCCATCTTCGGTGGCGTAGCTGTGCCAGAAGCGAAGTAGCGCATTTTCTCCAACGGCCACAGGCTGCGCCGTGATCAGGTATTGATCGCTGAAGGCGTCCGGATCTACCGCAAACCAAGAGCTTGTACCGCTATGTGGGTTTTTGGTGCTCAGCTGCCAGTCACTCAGCCCAACGCCGCGGGCTGTCTTCCACTTGCCGCCACCGCTCTCCATGTCATCGTGGAAGAACACGGTCGTGCCGGTCCCTTTATTCACACGTACCTTGAAAGTACGCTCAAACGTCTCGCCCTGAGCCATCTTCACTGATTTGAAGGTCACCACACCTTTGGTCAGCCTTGGCGCGTCTGTAGTCGATTCTTGTACGAACACCGTTCCTTCGGGCAGTGGGTTGGTGATCGATACATTGTTCACGGAACCAGCCGTTTCATTTGTCACCGTGATCTTATAAGTCAGTTCTGCCCCGTCAGTTACCGGAGAAGGAGTGGCTTGCAGTTTTATAGCGAACTGTGGCTCGCAGGAAGGTGGCATGTCAAAGGCTTCGGTGCCGTCTGTCAGGTCGTTGTTGCTGCCCTGAGTGGAGCTGTAGCCGAGGCCGCGCTTGGCAAAGGCGCGCCAGATGTGGCACTGGTTGGCACCGCCATTGTTAATGCGGTCGGCAGCCAGGATGGCGTCGCGGGCATCGATGAAGCCGGGGCTGCAAGGCTGCAGTTTCAAGCCGTCCATCACCAGCTGCAGGGCAATGTTGTTGCCGCCTTTGCCATTGTGCAGGTCCGGGTCATAGCCATATTCCTCGATCAGGTTCCAGGTCATATCCCACAGCATGGTAGCCCAGATGAAACCCACCCCGTGCGGCACGGAGATCTCCGGATTGGCGATCATCTTGTAGGTATAAGGGTTGATGCCCATGTCGGTGCTGTAGGGCGCTGGTCGTATACCGTTACCGTCAGTGCCTTCAGACATTACATAAGTGCCGATGCCACGGCGTTGCGCACCCGTGTCACCGTCGCGCATGGTCATCATTAAACCGAAGAAATCGCTCCAGCCCTCGCCGCCCTGCTCAGCGCCTGACAGACACTGCGTGCTTGGGCCACCGGTAAGGCGGGTGGAGATGCCATGGCCGTACTCGTGGGCGATGATGCCGTTGTCAAGGTCACCATCGCGCATCGGAGGTACACCGCCTTCCAGACGCAGCGCGCCGGTCAGACCCTGGTTTAGGGCAGTCTTCAGTTTATCGCCATCGGCCTTGCTGATCATAATGGCCGGAATCAGTACAAGTGCTCCTGTTTCGTCACCGCCCATCGACATGGCCGGACCGTCTATGTTGTTCACGACAATAACCGCCGTGGCACCCGAGGCTTGCGCATTGAGCGCCTTGGAGATGAAAGAGCAATCGCCGCGGTCTATCAGGGCAATATTGCCTGTAATCTCCGACTGATTGTTGAAAGGCAGCGGTACGGAACCAGCCGGTAGCTCAGGAGCGCCGTTGCAACCGTTGGCCGGATCAGCCATCACGATCTTACCGGATACGCCTGTTTCGTCAACTGCCGGACCAAAAGCTGCCTGCACACCGGTATAGGAACCCGCCACTGCGGAAGGAGCTGTGATGTGGAGCAGTTTGGCTGGCACCGAAGAAGTCCAGAGATACATCTGCATGCGACCGGGTACACCGTCCTGCAGCGTCAGGAAATTGGCATTGTTGGTGCCGCCGCCATCTTGTGCCTCCGCCATCACAGCGTCTAGTCCCATGCCTTCACCCGTAAAGTTCTTCTGCTGAAAGTTGCCGCTGGCTTCATCAAAACCATAGAGGTAAAAAAGGTCGTGGATGATGTTGTTCCAGTAAAAGAGGTTGGTAGTGGCCGCCTTTACATAGGTGTCGGGCTCCTTGGAGAGGTCAAGCGGGAAGTCGAAGTTGAGGTTGAAGCCACCATCCGGGCTGGTGCCGGCATTGGCGCCAAGGCGGTCTTCGTAGGCGTGCACGTTGTTGCCCTTTGTGATCGTGTAAGACAGCAGGCCGTCGTTGTGCCAACCCAGTGGCGAGGCAAGCGGGTTCTCTTTGCCCGTCACCAGGGTACGGTCGCCGTGGGTTGGTGTCTCGAAGGGCGCATCGTATACGCGGTATGTTCCGCTGGAGGCAACGGCAGCAGCTGCCACGCTACGCGGTGCGAAAGCCTGGGTATAGAAGTCCTGCTGTGCTTTCAGGCGCTCCGCTTTCGTCGCTACGCGACCTTGTCTGTTCTGCTGCACGATGGCCATTTTCTGGTGCGGGTCGTCCGTCACCACAGGCAGCCCCCAATTGTCATGAATGACCAGGTCCTGCTGCTTGAGCACTTGCCCGGTGGCAGCGTCAATGCGCATGTTCCAGTAGTGCTGGGCATCCGTGTTGTAGATGTCTACTTCCCATGCCAGGCGCACTTCACCATTCGGCATGGGCTGGTAAACCAGTTTGGCAGGTATAGGCTGCAGTGAAATACCGCCATCTGTCAGCACCACAGCCTTGGCGGCGGCAGGCAGTTTGGCGGTAGGAGCTTTGCGTTCTTTTAGTTTGATGGGCTGCTTCGGGGTGAGCTTAAGTGCCATAGCCGCTGCGTTAGCGGCGCGCTCAGGGGAGAGGGCGGCCGCATTGCCCTTGATGGCACCGCGCAGGTTAGGTATGAACCGGTTGCCCATGTTGATCACATTGCCATCACGATCGAGGTTGATGTTGATGTTGGCGTCCACGACTTCAATGCCCTGGTGGCGCTGCCGGAGGTAGATGTGTGTGATGCCGTTGTGCCTGGAAGTATACTGGTCAGTGACCACGTAGTCGGAGAGGTCAGCGGCGTTCAGCTTGTATTCCGCTTTGGTCTGGTCGATGTGCCGCAGGGCTGCGTCGAGGGCAAACTGGGCGTTTACATTACCCGATACGAACAGGAGAATCAATCCAAGTAAAAACAATGGATTGCACGGTAATTTTAGTTTCATAGAGGAGAGTTTAGAATTAGAAATGTTACATATGGTATTCTTTGATGGGGTTTCAAATCAGGTTTTGGTTTGCTTCTTTGTACTATATAAGTATGAGTTACTTTGCATGTACAACATGTTAAAAGAGCGTCATCTACCAGTTTTTGACTGATAATGATGCATTTACGAGGCTTGTTGACTGATGGATTTGTGCGTCACAACATCATTATATAGGCGATTGTATACCTTTTTGCATCTTTGGAAGAATGGGAGGCGGTGTTTTGCGGCAACGGAGATAAGGGTTGCTTTAGCTACCCGTTCTATCTGCCAAGTAGCGGCCCTGAGCGCAGACGGGGAAGGCAGGAAAGGTAATAGGGGAATATAAGCGGACTTGCCTGGGCGAAATCTTGTACTTTTTTAACGCGCAGGATTGGGTATTTAGGATGAGAAACAGGATTAAATTTACTGGTTTGAGGAATGTGCGGAATTAGAATATTGCACCGAAATTGCACAAAAAAACTTAAACATTTTTAAAGCCTAATTGTTGCGACGATCCTTTAGCCGGTAGCTGTGCATTATCTTTCTTAAAATATCCGTCAGATAGCTTCCGCTCTGCGGCCCGTAAAAGTTCATGGACCGGGTTTCATACTTCTTCAATGCATAGTGCCGGTCGGGTGTGATATACCCGATGTAGCCGCCATTGAACCCGGTCATAACCACAGGCTGGCCTTGTTGCTCGAGCAGGGGCAGGAGCTCACCGGAGTAGTCGGCCGGCACGCCCAGCAGCACGGCCTCGCCTAATTGCATGCTATTAATATAGGTGGGGTATTTGCCAAAGAGCCGGTTAAAAAGGAAGGGAGCAAAACGATGGTTGGTGTTCAGGCGCCACTGTGGCTCGGGCAGTTGTAGAGAATGCTTGGCATAACCGAGTTGGGCTGTGTGCTGCAGTTCAACCGTCGGAAGCTTTTCCAGTATGGCTGCTGCCAACGCCTGGCCCACAGCAGCCGTACTCTCAAAGGTGTCGCCATGCGGTGCCACCACAGCCTGACTCCCGACAGCACCTGCCGCAAAAGCAGCAAAGTCCAGGCTTTTTTCCAGCTGGTCCACCAACTCTCCCGGGTAGTCGCGCGAAAGCACCGGATCCATGGACGGCAAAATAGTGGGGTGGGCTGCGAAGGTCGCCAACACGGCTGTTTTACCGGAAGCCTGTTCTATTTTGAAGAACCGAACCGTCGTATCTCTACCCGATAATGAGCCTGTCAGGCGGTTGCGAACCAGCTGAGGCACATAAGCCGTACCGTAGCCGATTCGGGAAACCTGCTTGTTTTGCCGGGCCAACTGGATGCTGTGCTCAATCTGGGCGGTCGTCTGCTGTACCAGTTGCTTGCTATACCTGCCTGCCATTAATCTCCCCACCAGTTTCTGCCCCCATCCCCCGAAACTGCTATGCGTATGGGTGGCGCTGAGGTATACCTGTGCCGGGCGAAGCCCCATTGCAGCGTACTCCTTCTCCAGCGCAGCTGCCACTGTCATAGGGGTAATGAGCATGTCCAGCGCCACGAAAATGACCTCGGTCTGCCCGTTGTCAAACGCGAACGTGCGCACCCACACCGAGTCGTGTACGGTGCTATACCTGAGTCCCCTGCGCTTGCCATAACCAGCTAGCGGCGAACCTATAGGAGGGGTAATGTTCACTTTGGCCCAGCCAACCTGCAGCGAATCAGCCTTACTGGTAACAGGGGGCTGTGCTTCAAGCGCCTGCAGGGTATGGCGGTAATAGTCGGTTTGGGCGTAGGGCGTATGGTCGATGCGCTGCACCGCACAGCTCTGCATGGCGCAAAGCAGCAGGCTGAGCAGCGCCCACAGGCCGATTGTATCGTGTTTCCGGAATCTCAAGCCTGCGAAGGTATAAAAATAATTAGCAAACAGTCCGACAGTCTCTTAGGGGCCTGGGGCAATTTACAGGCCTCAGATGTTTCGCTTTCTGGCAATATCGGTTAAATTTGACGTTCCTTAGACGAGCAGGTATACCTCAAGATAGGGGAAATGTGCGGGCAAATCAGGCAGGGCTGTGTTTATGTCTCCTGCTGCGCGTTTTCCCGCCTTACTTTAGATTACTCTTTACCCAAATACATGGAATTAAACGTTGACCACCTAATCAAGATCGCCACCGAGCTTTCCATCACCATCAAGCAGGTGGAGGCCACGGCAACCTTGCTGGACGAAGGCGCTACCGTGCCTTTCATCTCCCGTTACCGAAAAGAAGCGACCGGTTCGCTCGACGAAGTGCAGGTTGCCGCCGTGCGCGACCGCCTGGAGCAACTGCGCGAACTCGACAAGCGCCGCGAGAGCATCCTGAAATCCATCCGCGACCAGGAAAAGCTGACGCCGGAGCTGGAGGCGCGCATTATGGCCGCAGAGACCATGGCCGTGCTCGAAGACATTTACCTGCCTTACAAACCGAAGCGCCGCACCCGTGCCACCATCGCCCGCGAGAAAGGACTGGAGCCGCTGGCGCAGCGCCTGTTTGAACAGGAAAACTTTGATGTGGCTGCTGAGGCCGCCAACTTTATCTCCGAAGAGAAAGAGGTAAAAGACGCCGAAGAGGCCCTGGCAGGCGCCCGCGACATCATGGCCGAATGGATGAACGAGAATGCCGAGGCGCGTGCCACCATGCGTCAGCTTTTCGAGAAGAAGGGCACGTTCAAGAGCCGCGTGATGATGGGCAAGGAGGAAGAAGGCCAGAAATTCAAGGACTACTTTGACTGGGAAGAACCGATCGAGAAAGCGCCCTCGCACCGCATCCTGGCCATGCGCCGCGGCGAAACTGAAATGGTGCTGCTGCTCAGCGCCCAGCCGGACGAGGAAGAAGCCCTTGAGCGACTGGAACGCATGTTCGTGAAGGGCAACAACGCCGCTGCGCAACAGGTGAAGCTGGCCGCCAAGGATTGCTACAAGCGCATGCTTAAACTCAGCATGGAAACCGAAGTACGCCTGTCATCGAAGAAACGCGCTGACGAAGAAGCCATACGCGTATTCGCCGATAACCTGCGCCAGTTACTACTTTCTTCGCCGCTCGGCCAAATGACAGTGTTGGCTCTCGACCCCGGCTTCAGAACCGGTGTGAAGTCGGTGGTGCTCGACAAGCAGGGTAAGCTGCTGCACAACGAAACGATCTACCCGCACACCGGTCAGCACAAAGAAAGCGAGGCCGCGCAGGCTGTGAGGTATATGGTCACCCGCTTTGAGGTGGAGGCCATTGCCATCGGCAACGGTACCGCCAGTCGCGAAACGGAAGCCTTTGTGAAGAGCCTGAAACTGCCGGCTTCAGTGCAGGTGGTGATGGTGAATGAAAGCGGTGCTTCCATCTACTCCGCTTCGGACGTAGCCCGCGAGGAATTCCCGGATCAGGATGTGACGGTGCGTGGCGCCGTTTCCATCGGCCGCCGCCTGATGGACCCACTGGCCGAACTCGTGAAGATCGATCCGAAGAGCATCGGTGTGGGCCAGTACCAGCACGACGTGGACCAGACCGCCCTGAAGCACTCGCTGGATGACGTGGTGATGAGCTGTGTGAACGCAGTGGGTGTGGAAGTGAACACGGCCAGTAAGCAGTTGCTGACGTACGTGTCAGGTTTAGGCCCATCGCTCGCGCAGAACATTGTAGAGTACCGCAACCAGAACGGACCGTTCCGTACGCGCACCGAACTCAAGAAAGTACCGCGATTAGGCGATAAGGCTTTTGAACAGGCGGCAGGTTTCCTTAGAATCCGCGATGCCAAGAACCCCCTCGACGCCTCGGCCGTGCACCCGGAAAGCTACCCGATCGTGGAGCAGATGGCCAAAGACCTGGGCGTGACCGTGCAGGACCTGATGCAGAATGAAGAGCTGCGCAAGCAGATCAACCTCAAAAACTACGTGACTGATACCGTAGGTTTGCCAACCCTGCAGGACATCATCAGCGAACTGGCCAAACCGGGTCGTGACCCACGCCAGACCTTCGAGGCCTTCAGCTTCACGGAAGGCGTGAACGAGATCAAAGATCTGCGAGAGGGCATGAAACTGCCGGGCCTCGTGACCAATATCACCGCCTTCGGTGCCTTCGTGGACATTGGGGTGCACCAGGACGGACTGGTGCATGTGAGCCATCTGTCAGACCGGTTCGTGACGAACCCGCATGATGTGGTGAAGGTAGGGCAGAAGGTCGACGTGACGGTGCTGGAAGTGGATGTGCCGCGCAAGCGCATCTCCCTGAGCATGAAAGGCGATCCCGCCGCAGCCAGACCGGCAGGAGGTGGCGGCAAGAAAGCCGGCGCCAAACGCGAAGAGGAGCCAGCCAACGATTTTGCGGCGAAACTGGCTATGTTGAAAGGAAAGTTTAAGTAAGCTGTACCTAGAGCAGGTATAGAAAAGCCCCGGCGAACAGCTGGGGCTTTTTGCTTGTATGCCCGGCCACCTGATGGCAGGGAGATATAAACCGCCCGCAGCAACTATAATAGCCCCAACGCACGTATCCATTAAAACGAAATAGAACAAAACCAATAAGCTATGGATACATACAACTCCAATTACTCCAAAATGCTCCAGACAGAGCATATATTCCCACCGGCCTCCGGGTCGAGCCACATCAATGTAAGTCGTCCGGAACGGGTGCTCTCCGCTGTGGGAGGCGCAGCCATGGTCTTGGTAGGGCTTCGCCAATCCGGTACTTCCGGCATCCTCACGGCCTTGGCCGGCGGCGCCCTGCTTTTTAGGGGCTTTACCGGATTTTGCCCAGTCAATCAGATGATCGGTCGCGATACGGCCGAGAACGAGGACATTTCGGTGGACATCATCAAGACCATAACGGTAGAGCGGCCCCGCACGGAGGTATACCAGTTCTGGCGCATGCTTGAGAACCTGCCTAAGTTTATGGAGCACCTCGAAAGCGTGCAGTCCAACGGGCCGCAGCGCTCGCACTGGGTAGCCAAAATTCCGGGAGGTATAGGTACCGTTTCCTGGGATGCGGACATTATCCACGAAAAAGAAAACGAGCTGATTGCCTGGCGCTCGCTGCCCAACTCCGACATAGACAACGCCGGCGAGGTGCGCTTCTCCGATTCACCGGACGGGCACGGCACCATAGTACAGGCTGTTATCTCCTACAGTCCCCCAGCGGGTTCTGTCGGAGGACTAGCTGCCAAAATGCTTAACCCGATGCTCAAAAGTATGGTGGAAAAAGACCTGAAATACTTCAAACGCTACATGGAAACCGGCGAGGAAAAGCACAAACACCACCAGCCGCTCGGCGCTACATGATCGGGCGATAGGTATACAGAATCGATGAAGTTGAAAATAAGCAGGTATGGCTTAGGCTATACCTGCTTTTTTGTGCTATACCTGAATTACTTATTGCTAACTATTGCTTTATTTGCATATCAGAATGTATGATAATGCCCTGAAGATGAATAAAGTATGGAACATTGCTTTGTCGCTGGCTCTGTTGCTGGCCGGTCTGTCCTGCAAGCAGGCACAGGATATCAAGGCGTTTACAGAAGCAAGGTATAGTCTGCAAAGCGTAAAGGAGATCAAGCTCAACGGAATCGACGTAGAGGAGCGCATACAGCAGCGCCGCGGCTTCACGCATGAGGAGGGCGACAGCCTGTTGGCATCTGTCACCAGCAACTCGCTGGAGCTAAGCGCCACCCTGGCACTGCACGTGGCCCTGGAGGAGCAAAGCGAGGAAAAACGAAACCTAACCATCACGCGCCTGAAATGGCTGCTGGAAGTGGAAGGAGAGGATGCGCTGACCGGCACCATCGAGGAGACCCTGGTGCTGCACGAGGGGCTGAACCGGCTGTCGATTGCCACACCTGTGGGGCTGGCCACGGACGGCAACGTGCCCAATTATACAGGCCTCTCGAGGCTGATCACCCTGCTGGGACAGCGGGTGGACATACGCCAACACCTCACCCTCAAGATCAAGCCCACGGTCAAAACGCCAGTCGGCAATATTGAGTCTCCCGCCTTTATCACGGTCAGTAAACCAAGCAGTCTGGTGGCTTTCTTCAGGTAGGCCATAGGTACCCGCCCTGGAAGAACGAAGAGTACAAGTCTGGCAAAGTACTTGCATAGCAAGCCATACCAGCCTCCACTTATTTTTCGTTTTGGATATAGCTGTGTTTATCCACTTACAGAAAGGGACATCCTATGAATCGATTGAACATCATTTGCCTGGCCCTGCTGCTGGCCCTGACTCCGCTTTTTGTGGCCAAGGCAGCAGCAGTTCCTGGCCCGGCACCCTATACAGCCGCCAAAGCCGCCCCCCGCGACGTGATCAGTGAGATCATTGACGTGATCGGGCTGAAGCCGCGCTTTGAGGTGCGCTCTGCCAACATCGAAAATGCCGCCGCCGTGATCTACAACGGCAAGCGCTACATCCTTTACAACGAACATTTCCTGGACGCCATCAACAACGCGGTGCACACCGACTGGGCTGGTGTGAGTATCCTGGCGCATGAGATCGGGCATCACCTAAATGGTCATACCTTGTCGAGCCAGGGCAGCAACCACGCCGATGAACTGGAGGCCGATGAGTTTTCGGGCTTTGTGCTCCGCAAGATGGGGGCCAGTCTGGAGGAGGCACAGGCTGCCATGCAGGTGCTCTCCGATGAAAGGAGCTCTGCCACGCATCCGGGGCGCAGTTACCGGTTGGCGGCAATCAGCAAAGGGTGGGGCAACGCCGACGCCCAGCTAATGGCCAGCGCGAACGGACAGCAGCAACAATCGATGGCAACCAGGAGCCGGTCGCCACAGCAGGCAAGGGAGCAGATGCAGCAGCAGCCAACCAGAGCTAACACCGTCGCGCAGGGACTGGACAGCCGGCTGGTGCTTCGCAAGGTAGTGTTCAACAATGCGCCCGACGAGCAGTTCTTCCTGACCACGCGACTGCAACTCGTGCACATGACCGAAAGGGGCGCCCGCATCATCGGCAAGTTGGCCCGCACCAACAACCGCGATTACCCTTTCTACTTCGAGAGCGACTACCTGCAGGGCTTGTTTGTGACAGACAGCGGCGTGCTCGTTAACCAGCGCGGGCAACGGGTAGGGCACTTCAGCTAAAAATTAGTGGTGGTATCAAATTATTGAGTAGACGGGGCAGGCCGATTTATGCATATGCAGCAGGTTTATCTAACTTGCAACTCTAATTAAGCTGCATAAAACTATGAAATCTACTAATTTTGGGCGCCGGATGCTCCTGCTAATCTTGCCCGTGTTGCTGCTCACCTCCTGCGACGATGAGGATTGTATCCGGGGAAGGGGCGACGTGGAAACCCGGGAGTTTAACCTGGATGCGGTCAGCGGACTGCGCGTGAACGGGGATACCCGCATTTTTGTTAGACGGGGGGCTACGCAGCGGATCGAGGTGCGAGCGCAGCCGAATGTGCTGGATGCGATCAATACCAATGTGTCAAACGGCGTATGGGATCTCAGTTTTGACAGGTGCCTGCGCAGCCACAAGACAGTGGAGGTGCAGATGACGGTAACAGAGCTGAGCAGCGCCGAATTGATCGGCTCGGGGCGCATAGAGCTGCTGGATGAATTTGAAGCAAATGACTTCCGCGCCGTGCTCGATGGCTCCGGCTATCTCCGGATAAATGCCTCGGCTGACAGGGTAACCAGCAGGCTGACCGGTTCGGGCAACATCGACCTGATAGGGGAGGCTGGCGCTCAGGATATCAGCCTGTCCGGCTCGGGCAACGTAAAGTCCTTTGGGATGCGCAGCGAAAGTGCCGGTGTGGCGCTGAGCGGCTCCGGAAATGTGGAAGTAAATGCTGCCAATGAACTGGCCGTTACGATCTCCGGTAGCGGAAACGTGTACTACCAGGGAAACCCAACTATTAACTCAACTATTTCAGGCTCAGGCAAAGTAATCAAGCGCTGAGCAGTATAAAGCATATGATCAAAAAAACAAATTTCCTCCCTTTCGCCCTGTTGCTAGGTATAGCCTTGTTCGCTATTTCGTGCGGCACCAAGAGCGACGTTGATGCTTTTAAGGAAGCGAAGTACAGCCTGTCAGGTATAAATGAAGTGAAGCTGAACGGCGTGAATGTGCTGAACAAAAAGCGGCCCGAGGATTTCTCTTTCAGCGAGGCGGCACTGCTGCTTTCGGCCTTTTCTGACAATGACCTGTCCGCCTACTCCAGCCTGGGGCTGAACGTGGAACTGGACGAGGGCAGCCAGGATCGCAGCATGACCGTGACCAAGCTTAAGTGGCAGCTGCTGCTGGATGGCAAGCAAACGCTGAGCGGCATCGTGGACGAGCCGGTGGAGTTGCGCCACGGATTGAACACCATTAACGTGCGTACCCCTATCAAACTGGCGGAGGAAAACGGCGGTTCCGGACTTAATAACCTGTTGCGACTTGTGGCGATGCTTTCCGAGAAAGAAGGAGGCAGCCGACCGGATATTTTACTACAGATCAAACCCACTATTCAAACCTCGATGGGGCCGATAGAACTGCCTGCCTTTATTGATGTCAAGAAAATGTAAAAAACTAGAATACAATTAGTTGCTATACCTGAACGGGCCGGTCTGCAGATCGGCCCGTTCAGTTTTCAGGGCTTTGAATAGCATCCGGAGGCATCTGGGAGGGGTTCTGTAATTTGTTTTAAAATAATTGTAACATTTACAGTCGTTGAACGTAAGTGGCACGCTCCTTGTTTAAATCACATCTGACAACCATTTGTAAGACCACTAAAACAGGAACGAACATGGAATTCGACGTAATCGAAGCAAAAGACCTACAGGCACTTGTAAGCAGAGTACAGGACTACGTAAAAACAGGATGGGTGCTGAAAGGCGAGGTTTTTGAGAAAGACGGGAGCTATACCCAGGAAGTAGAGCGCCGCGTGGCGGAGCAGCAGAAAAAAACTTCAACACGCCAGAAAAGCTGGATAGCCTGGCCTGTTCTGAACAACTAATCTTTTATAAGGACGTGCTGGCGATTTTACAGTAAATTCGCTCAAAATGTAACCTATGAAACGCCACCTCTCCTTTGTTTTCTTACTTATCTGTGCACTGCAGCTCTCTGCACTCGCCCAGAAAACGGTACTCGATCCGCAGGCGCTGCTGCGCGACGTGCAGGTGCTGTCCGCCGACTCGATGGCAGGCAGGCTGAGCGGCACAGAGGGTAACAGGATGGCGCAGGAGTACATCGAAAAGCGTTTCAGCGAGATCGGGCTGCAGCCCTATAACAACAGCTACCGCCATACCTTCCGCCTGGAGAGCAGGGGCGTTGTAGTGGAGGAAGCCGTGAACCTGATCGGCTTTATACCGGGCAAAACCGATAAAGCCATCGTCCTGACGGCGCACTACGACCACGTGGGCGAGCGCAAGGGCGAGATCTACAACGGAGCCGACGACAATGCCTCCGGCGTGGGCGCGTTGTTGGCCGCTGCCGCCTATTTCAAGAAAAACAAGCCCTACTATACCTTGATTTTTGCTGCGCTCGACGGCGAAGAGCTGGGTCTGCAGGGCGCTAATGCCTTTCTGGAGAATCCGCCGATTGCCCTGGACCTGATCCAACTGAACGTGAACATGGACATGCTCAGCCTCAACGAAAAGGGCGAGCTTTACGCCAGCGGGGCTTACCACTATCCGGCCCTGTTGCCGCTGCTGCAACAGGTGAAGCCAAGGCCGCAGGCCAGGTTGCTAACAGGCCACGACCGGCCAGAGCAGGGCAAAAATGACTGGACCCGGCAGTCAGATCATTACCAGTTCCACAAGCGCCAGATTCCGTTCATCTACTTCGGTGTGGAGGACCATCCGCACTATCACAAACCGACGGATATTTACGAAAATATCAACCCCACTTTTTATCCGGATGCAGCCGCACTCGTCATTGATTTTGTTCAGCTGCTGAACAAGAAACGCCCATCACTCCGTGCAACTGATTCAGTAACTGAATCTTAATAACAAAGGCTAACAACTGCCAAACCAGGCTTGCAGTAAAGGAAGGAATAGCACTGATTATATTATCATGGCTATATTATAATGTATTCATAAATTTTAATGATCCTTTCTTTTGGCCTTGCGTAGATAAGGGGAAGCAGGCCCACCACAGCCAATACCTGGTCTGCGGCCACACAAACCTTAAAGAGAAACCTGTCTGAAGCATGAACAGGAGCAGCTACTTCCTTCTATCACTATTTTTGATCGCCCTTACCGTTTGCACGACCGCCCAGGCGCAGGATAATGTCATTCGCCGCATGGGGGTGAGTAAGATTCCCGAGCGTGGTCTGGTTATACAGGCCGGCGCAGGTCTGGCCGCCGTGAAAAGCGATATCTGCGGCAGCTTTGATTGCAATGACATCGGCCCTGCTTTCAGCATAGGCGCCCTGTTCAAGTACAATTCCTTCTGGTCCCTCAGCGGTGAGGTGGAGTACATCAAGCTGGGCGCGTCCGAGAAAACCTTTCAGGATAACATCACCTTTGAGTCGAGGGTGATCGAGGTGTCCGGGATGCTGGTGTACAACCTGCTGGACAGCTACGCCGGGTCCAACAACTATCGCTCGTTGCGCAAGCGCTTTGCCGTTCCTTTTATAAAGGGCGGGGCAGGCTTTGTGTATTACACGCCCAGCTCTTACCCCACCAACCGAACGCCTAACTCTGACATCACCTACGATCGCCTGCGGTCCTATCCAGCCATCGCCGGCGTCATTCCTTTTGGCGGCGGTATACGCTTCCGTTTTTCCGATCAGTTCAGCGTGGCGCCTGAGGTTGTCTATCACATCACTACCACAGACTACCTCGACAACGTTACCCGCGTGGAGAACACCAAAGACCACTACGGTGTGGTATTGGTGAAGCTGCTCTATACCCCAATGCCAAAAAATGAGGTGTTTACCAGCAAGCGACAAGGTATAAAGCCATTCAAGAAGAAAAAGTAAGCCGCGCCATACCTGCCCGTTTCCGGTTCACGAACCTACATCACCTGCCTTCCCGTAGACAAAAAGCCGGATCAGCTGACAGTATGCTGCGTCCGGCTATACCTGTTATACCTATACTTCTATGAAAACTGAACAGAAAAGAAACCTGTGGTGGCTGGCAGCTGGGGCAGGCGCCTTGCTGGCAGCCCATGCCATCAACCGCAAACTCAATGCCTACAGCTTCCGAAACAAGACCGTGCTGATAACGGGCGGTGCCCGCGGACTGGGCTTCGTGATGGCGCGGCAACTGGCCCAGGAGGGTGCCCGGCTGGTGCTGTGCTCCCGCGACGAAAGGCAACTGGAGGACGCCCGCATGGAGCTGGCAGGCAACGGGGCCGATGTGATGATCATTCCCTGCGACGTTACCCAGCAGACGCAGGTTGAGCAGATGATCGAACGGGTGCAGCAGGAATTTGGTCAGATCGACGTGCTCATCAACAACGCAGGCATCATCACGGCGGGGCCGCTGGAGGAGATGACCGTGAAGGATTTTGAGGAGGCGATGCAGACACATTTCTGGGGACCGCTTTATACCACCCTGGCCGTGCTGCCTTCCATGAAAGCCCGCGGCGGCGGACGTATCCTGAACATTGCATCGATTGGCGGAAAACTTGGCGTACCACACCTGGTGCCTTACAGTGCCAGCAAGTTCGCTCTGGTAGGGCTATCCGAAGGCTTGCGTGCCGAGTTAAAGCAGTATAATATTATTGTTACCTGCGCCTCGCCGGGGCTGATGCAGACCGGCAGTCCGCGGCACGCCAACGTCAAGGGACAGCACGAAGAAGAGTACACGCTGTTTAAGATCATGGACTCGAGTCCGCTCACCTCCATCAGTGCGGAGGATTCGGCCAAATCGATTCTGGAAGCCTGCCGCAACGGAGATGCCGAAGTGGTGACGTCTATACCTGCCAAGATCGGCGCTTTCATTCACGGGCTCTCACCGGAAACCACAACCGATGTATTTGCATTGCTCAACCGCCTGCTGCCCGGACCAACCGGAGAGCAACGGGCCAAGAAAGGATACGAGAGTGAAACGCCGCTTTCCATGTCCGGCCTGACGGAGCGCACCCAGAAAGCGGCCTTCCGCAACAACGAATTGTAATACCTAACCTATACCTGATGGCAGGCTATACCCTGGCTTTGCCTATATTCGCCCTTATGGAAATCAAAAAGAGAGAAACAGCCTACGACGGTTACTTCAAGATCTATAAACTGACCGTTGCCCAAAATGGCCATACCTTTACGCGGGAGCAATTTGACCGGGGCACGGCTGTAGCTGCCATGGTTTACGACACAGAAATGCAGCGCTACATCCTGACCCGGCAGTTTCGGGTAGGCTCTGAGTCGGAGTTGGTGGAAGTAGTGGCCGGCATGGTGGACGAAGGCGAAAATCCCGAAACCAGCATCGCCCGCGAAATAGAGGAAGAGATCGGCTACAGCGTGGACAGCCTGCAGCACCTGCATACCTTTTACTCCTCGCCGGGCGGCACGACCGAAAAAGTGCTGTTGTACTACGCTGAGGTGTCGCACCAGCATGCCGAAGGTGGTGGCAAGGACGACGAGCACGAGCACATTGAACTGGTAAGCTATACCCGGGAAGAACTGCTGAAAGAAAGCTTTGCCGATGCCAAGACCATCATCGCCCAGCAGTGGGTGCAGCTGCAGGGCCAGGTATAAGTTATACTGACATAGAAAAAGCCTCAGTCACCGTTTCCGGTAGCTGAGGCCTTCTGCTTTTTACAGGCTTACTTTACCGCTCCGGGCTTCAGTTTGTCTGCAAACACTTTTCTGAACTTCTCCACTTTGGGGCGGATCACAAAGCTGCAGTAAGGCTCATGGCCGTGCGTGTTGAAGTAATTCTTATGATAGTCTTCGGCCGGGTAGAATTCCTGCAGAGGCTCGATCGTGGTCACGATGGGGGCATCGAAGGCACCAGACGCATCGAGCTCTTTCAGGTATTTCTCGGCTTTATCACGCTGCTCGTCGTTGTGATAGAGCACGATGGAGCGGTACTGTGGCCCAATGTCGTTGCCCTGCCTGTTCAGTGTGGTCGGGTCATGGGTTTTCCAAAAGACCTCCAAGAGTTCATCGTAACTGATAGTATCTGGGTCGTAGGTGATCTGCAGCACTTCGGCATGTCCGGTGGTGCCGGAGGTAACCTGCTTATAGGTTGGGTTTTCCATGTGCCCGCCTGCGTAGCCCGACTCCACTTTCTGTACGCCGGCCAGATCCTGAAACACGGCCTCCGTACACCAGAAGCATCCTCCTCCAAATGTCGCTTTTTCCATTTTTTTCGCTTTAATGTAGGTATAGGCAAGCAGCCAAAAGCCGTTGGCTATACCTGTGCAAAGGTATAGGGACTAAACCAGAAAGCCTTTAAATAGTTTTAATTACGCATGTTGCGCATCGTGCTTTGGGCGTCGGCGGCACCTTCCAGGGTTAGGTATTCGGCCTGTAAGGCCCTGATCTTGAGCTTGTCGCTGTTGGAGATCTGGTTCTCTACCTGGCCACGGCGCTGGTTCAGCTGCCCGTACACATTGTCCACGTAGTCCCAATCGTGTTGCGTCCAGTTGCGGCGCTTGGCCCGGATCACGCCCATAAAGGTGAGGTAGGCCTCGCGCATGTCCTGCGGCGCTATGTTCTCAATATCCTTGAATTCGCGGAGCAGCTGCTCTTCCCACTGGTCCAGCTCTGCGCGGTCGAGGGGCGTGTTCAGTCGCCTTTCCTGTCGGTTCTCCCATCGTTCGTAGCGCTCCTTCAGGCGGGCATACTCTGCTTTGGATTCGGCGGAAAGGCTGTCCAGGTTCTGCTCAATTTCAGCGGATCGTACCCGGAAGTCTTCTTTGATCCCCGGCATCTCACGCTGTATGGCCGTGTCGCCACGCTCCACTTTCTCGTTCATCCAGCCACGCAGTGACTCCAGCCGCTCGCCTACGGTGCGGCCCGTGCGCTCTACGCGGGCGGTGTCGGCGGGTACGTCGACGGTTATCTCTTCTGTTTCCTGGGCTGTGCGGTTGCCTTCGCAGCTCCAGAGCATCAGGGCTGTGAGTAAGCCAACTATGTATATTGTTCTAGTATTAAGCATTTATTTTTCAAAGTTTTAGGGTTGGTGTTTTCAGGCAGTGCCTCTACTTGCCATCATACGCAAAGCAATCTTACAAGATACTTATTTAGGGTCTTACAGCCAGTAGTGGTTTGTCTTTGCTGATGCCATGGCCGTACTGGTAGTGCCCGTTTACAGAAACGGGCAGCTTGCCGCGGGCAGGAATCTTGCCGAACAGGAGTTTGGCCGCCGCCACCTGCGCGTGCATGTGGGCCTGGTAGGCCATTATGAGCACGCGGCTCTTGTGGATGTCCGGAAACTGATTCAAGGTATAGGGGTTGTCAAACAGCGTCATGATGGACCTGTCCGATCGTGCCAGTTCCGTTACCAACCCGACTGCCTCTTTGGAGTAGCCCAATCGGTTGCTTGGCGTGACAGTCGGCCCGTAAAGTCCTACCACCACCAGGTCGTAGCCTCTGAGCTTCTGTTTCATTTGCTTTACCTCTTTGGCATTGGCTTTCCGGGATAGCACGAAATTGGCTTCGATGCGGGCGTACTTGTTCACTTCGCGCTGGAAAATGCTGGGGCGCACCACACCAAAAGAGAGGGTGGCAATGCGCTTGCGCTTTTTCGGGCGGATGGGCAGAAAGTTCTTTTTGTTGTTGAGCAGGGTCATGGCGGCTTCGGCCAGCGCATGGTTGGTGCTGTCGGCTATACCTGGGTTCAGGTCTTCGTACAGGTTCTCCAGCTCAATGGGCTTATACCTGTCCAGCCCCACCCAGGCTTTGGCGGCCAGCATCTTTTTACAGCGGTGGTCAATCTCTTCCTGCGTGATGTACCCCAGGGCAATGGCCTGCTTGATGGCCTGGATGGCCTTTGGTACACTGTTGAGGCGCTCCAGTACATCGTTGCCTGCAATCAGGGCGCGTGCCTCCGCCTCACCGGGAGGGAAGTACTTGGTAACGCCCTTCATGACCATGGCATCGGTAAAGACCAGTCCCTTGAACTCCAGCTTTTTCTTGAGCAGGTTGGTCACAATGGGTTTGGAGAGGGTAGAGGGCAGGTTCATGGTCGTGTCGAGCTCAGGCATGTGCATGTGCGCCACCATGATGCCCCCGATGCCGTGCTTGATCAGTTCGCGGAAGGGGTACAGCTCCAGCGAGTCGAGCCGGGCGCGGTCATGCGGAATGATGGGGAGGTCGTAGTGGGAGTCCACATCCGTGTCGCCGTGACCGGGAAAATGCTTGGCTACCGCAATGATGCCGTTCTCCTGCATGCCGCGCATATAGGCCAGGCTTTTGGCCGTCACGTCCAGTTTGTCTTCCCCAAAGGCGCGGTAGCTGATAATGGGGTTCTGCGGGTTGTTGTTGATGTCGGCCACCGGGGCGAAGTTAACGTGCATGCCCAGCCGCTTGAACTCCTCAGCCACTTCGGCTCCCATTCGGTAAATCAGGCCGTTGTCCTCTATGGCGCCCATCATCATCTGGAAAGGATACTGCACGGTGCTGTCCAGTCGCATGCCCACCCCGGTTTCAGCGTCCATCGAGATCAGCAGCGGCACTTTGGAGGCCGCCTGTAGCCGGTTATTCAGGACGGCCTGCCGCACGGGTCCTCCCTGAAAGTAGATGATGCCGCCCACCTTATACCTTTTGACCAGGTTCATCACGTCGGCTTCGTACTTCGGTCCTTTGTTCGAAAACGCCTCAATGATGATCAGCTGCGCGATACGCTCTTCCGGGCTCAGCGTCCGGAAGACAGAGTCCACCCAAGGCGAAGGGTTTTCGATTGCCTCAATCAGGGAGCCAGGCCGTGTGTAGGCGACTTCTTCCGGGAAAAACTCACGCTGCCCCTCCTCATCACGGGCGTAGGCCGCCCCGCTCGTGTCGGTGCTCTCGCAAGAGCTCGACAGCAACAGGCAGCACAGGAGACCAAGGTATAGGGCTGGCAGGCGGATGGCAATCGGGTGAAGAGTTTTGGCTTGCATGCTACGCGTGATGAAATCACCTTTATTGTTTATCAATATTGGATTTGGTTTGTGGCTATAGGCCTTATACGCTTCAGGGCGTGGCCGAAATGGAACTGATACGGTATAAAACGTTAAAAGTACGGATAACGCATACGATTTTTGGCTGACAGCCCGTATCTTGCTGCAGTGCAGGTAAGATGAGTGCATGCCTGGGCGGCACTCCCGTACGTATAGCCTGACCACACCACAAGGAGAAATTCACACCTTCTCCAGACCCTTACCTATGATGCAAGCAACACCTATACTGGGTCCCCAGGACCTGAAAGCCGAACATGAGCGCTTCGCTTACAGTTTTCTGCCGGGTACGCTGTTTGTAGGGCTCATCTGGCTGGTGGCGCTGCTCTCATACCTTAATGAAGTGAACCTAGCCTGGCTCGGCATCCATCCGCGCGACTTTCTGGGCCTGGTTGGCGTTTTCCTGGGCCCGCTCATCCATTCAGGGCTCATCCACCTGCTATCCAATTCCTTCCCGTTGGTGCTGCTCTCGGGTTTTATTCTGTTTCTGCACCGCCCGGTTGCGCTGCGGGTTTTTGTGCTGGTCTATTTGCTGAGTGGCTTGTGCACCTGGTTTATCGGCCGGGAAGCCTATCATGTGGGGGCAAGCGGCGTGGTGTATGGCCTGGCCGGCTATCTGCTGTTCAACGGGATCATGCGTCGTGACAGGGCTGGTCTGGCGATCTCTCTGGCCATTTTGTTTCTGTACAGCGGCTTGTTCTATGGCTTGTTCCCTTCTGAGGAGCGCATTTCATGGGAGGGCCACCTGGGCGGACTGCTGGCGGGCCTTGTTGCGGCCGTTCTATACGGTGAGCATGTCGACAAAAGGCATCCAGCTATATCTGCAGAGCCGCCGCTAAGCCAGCGGGAGCTGTCGGTGCAGCAAAGCCATCAGAGCAGCACGCTCACCGGGCCGCCGTATACCTGGCGCTATACCCTGGCCGACGACAAGCCAACAAAAAAATATGAGCAGAAAGCCCGGCTTAACGTCAAAACAGGTATGCTGGAAACCTAACCTGAGCAGTGCAAACTGCGTCTAATCAGAGAAACAAAAACTTATGTCGCAAAACACTGCCGCAGCCCAGGAAGATATAAAACAGAGCAAATGGCCTTTGGTCATAACGGCAGGAATCATCTCGCTGCTGATCCTCTCTTATTTCATCTTCCCTGGTTTTCAGGCCAATATCAAAGAAGGCTGGGACGTGCTGACAAGCGGGGACAAGGGGCGCATTTCGAATTGGGTGGAGCAGTTTGGCTTTTGGGGACCCTTCTTTATCATACTGGCCATGGTCGCGCAGATGTTCCTGGTGGTGGTGAATGTAGTGGCCCTGATGCTAGTGGCCATCATCGCTTACGGGGCCTTTTGGGGTTCACTGATCGCCATAGCTGCTGTACTGGTGGCTTCTACGGTTGGTTATTTTATTGGCAGGGGGTTGGGTGAAGCTGGCGTCAGCAAGCTCATTGGGCGCAAAGCCGAAGAGAAGGTCCACGGCTTCGTAGCAGACTATGGGATATGGGCTGTGATCGTCGCCCGTATCTCTCCTTTTTTGTCTAACGATGCGGTCAGCTTTGTGGCCGGCATCACGAAGATGGGGTATTTCAAATTTATTGGTGCCACGATAGCAGGTATTGCACCCCTCACCATATTGCTGGCCTGGCTCGGCGAAGATAATGACCGCCTCATGAACGGGTTGATCTGGGTAGGAGGGGTGAGTTTGGTACTCTTTATCGCTTATGTGGTCTATGACAGATACCAAAAGAAACGGAAGCACCAGAACTAGGCAATTCCCGTTAAAATGGAGCCCGTAAACCAGCTTTGTAAATTACAATTTATTGGAAATTAGACAGCTAAAAACCCGTAGTTTATAGGTAGCTACAATGCAATATTTTCAATTTATACTATGAATTTTTAGTGATAATTCTAATTTTAAAGCTCAACCAATTTCACCGCTTAGAACTTTGATTTTCGAATCTGTTGCCTCTATATAGGGCTCTTTAGGATTAAAAGTACCATACTTAAACTGTCCTAAACTTATCCGTGCCATAAAACTTAATTTCTAAACCCGCCGTTTAAGCGGTTTATTATTATAGAAATGATGTTTCACGAAATGGACTGAATATGTTTAGGGTCAAAATACTCGCAGTAGTGATTTCCATTTTTGTAACTTTTTCTGATGAAATGGCCATCCTGGAATCTGAAGATTCAAACCCTCCGAGTGAGGTAAAGGAGCAAGAACTGATATCACCCCGACTTATAGAAAAAGTACAAGAATACCCCAATTATCCCGAGTACCCGGAAACTTTTACCGTAACGGCCACCGTCTACTACCCCGAAAAAGGCCAGACCGACGGAAACCCCCTCATCACCGCCGACGGCTCCCGCATCAACCCCAAAAATCCAAAAAAACACCGCTGGATTGCCCTCTCACGCGACATGCTGACACGCTGGGGCGGCGATATTCATTATGGCGATACCGTTTGGGTGCGCGGTGTTTCAGACGAACTGGACGGGCAGTATATTGTCCGGGATACCATGAACCGTCGCTTCCGCAACCGCATCGATATTCTGGTAGGCCGCAAAGACAACATTTACGGCAGGTGGGAAAATGTCAAAATTGCCAAAGCCGAATTTCCTGATGACAGCGAGCTGGACTTTAAGCCAAGCTACTACGGCTTTGCGATGAAGGATTAAGCTTGTCTGATGTGCAGGTATAGACTGAATTTACTACATTCGGTTCGTAAAACCCGCACGACCTATGACAAGACAAGAAGCCCGCACCATACTGGAGCAAATGACTACCAGCGAGAGCCTGCTGCGCCATGCCCGCACCGTAGAACTGGTAATGGAGGCCTACGCCAACAAACTGGGGGAGAACGCCGATGAGTGGGCCATAGCCGGCCTGCTGCACGACGCCGACTATCAGGCCTATCCGGACAAGCACCCGAACGTGATCGTAGACCTGCTGCGCGGGAAAGGGGAGGAGCGCATCGCCCACGCTATCTCGGCACATTATACCCACTGGGGCGTGCCCTACGACACCACCCTCGACAAAGCCCTGATTGCCTGCGACGAAATAACCGGCTTTATCGTAGCCTGCGCGCAGGTGCGGCCGCAGCGGCTGGAAGGGCTGGAGGCCAAGTCGGTGATGAAAAAGCTGAAGACCAGCGGGTTTGCCGCCTCCGTGGACCGGGAAGAAGTGCGCAAGGGTGCCGAGCTTTTCGGTGTGGACCTCAAAGAGCACATCAACTTCATCATCAGCGTGCTGCAAAAGCATCAGGCTGAGCTGCAGCTCGAGCCTACGGAGCAAAACGAAGCCTGAAATTACTGGAGATATGCTCTAAGCCGTGCCGATGCAATTGCTGCGCCGGCACGGCTTTTTTTACGCCAGGTAGTACTGTAGTGCCTCCATGCCTTTGGCATTGTCTTCTGCCTCTACCACCTCGTCGATCACAAACTGAATCTCCTGTTCGCTCCAGTTCTCCTTCTCTGCGGCTTTCACAAACAGGTCGAGGGCGGCATAGCGGTCGACACCGGCAGGTAGGTTCATTCTTACTTTCTTACGGATGTTCATGTAGCTTAACCTTTTGACAAGATTACGCAGGGTTTTCCATAAAATCAATGCTGGAGGTGGTCTTTAGGTACATGTTGAGAGTAGAATAGCTAACCAACAAAGATCAGTAAATAGGATCATGCTAATAATTTTTTGGTTAACCCTTTGTGAAAGCCGCCGTTACTAAAGGCTATACCTCTGCCCTAACCTGATAGCTTATGGAGAAGGAAATCTTTACAATGGAGCAGATCGCTGAGCTGGATAACCTGACCATCATGCACCTGGCGGCCCCTATTATTGTGGCTTCCGTCCTGCTGGAGTGGTATGTGGGCGTCAGGAAGAAGCGGCACTATTATGAAAAGAGGGACTTTATGGCTGCCCTTTGGATCGGTGCGGGTAGCGCCGTCGTGGGTGCCAGTATAAAGATCGTGCTTTTCACGGCCTCGATCATGCTATACAACGCCGTGCCCTGGGCTATACCCAGGTCGTGGTGGGGCTTTCTGGTCGGCTTTGTGGCAGTTGACTTTTTCAGGTACTGGGCACACCGCATTTCGCACGAGCAGCGCCTGTGGTGGGCGACGCATGTGACGCACCACTCGTCTGAGAAGATGAATTTTGCGATTTCCCTGCGCACCAGCTGGACATCCCCTCTCAAGTTCCTGTTTTTTCTGCCAGTGCCTTTTCTGGGTTTCGATCCCTTCACATTCTTTGTGTGCCATCAGCTGGCGGTGCTTTATCAGTTTTGGGTGCACACCGAGCTGATCCGAAAGTTGCCCGCGCCGGTCGAGTACTTTTTCGTGACCCCCTCGCATCATCGCGTTCACCACGGCTCCAACCCCAAGTACATCGACAAGAACTACGGCTCCACCTTCATTATCTGGGACAGGATGTTCGGCACTTTTCAGAAAGAAGAAGAGAAACCAACCTACGGTCTCACGACGCCGGTCGGCTCCTACAATCCCTTCTACCTGGTATTTCACGAGTGGGTGGATATCTGGAAAGACCTGCGGCATGCCCGGTCATTCAGGGAAGGGTGGGATGTCCTGTTCAAACCACCGGGAGCCGTCGTAACGGCTTACCAGCGGGAGCAGGAAGCACTGGCTATACAAGATGCAGCGTCGCTCGAAGCGGCGCCCGCCCTGCAGGTGGCCTCCGCTATACCTGACGACTTGGAGCTGGAAGAGCAAGTAAGCTTGTCCGCAGACCGACAGGTGGGTTAAAATAAAAAAGCATGGCAGCTGCCATGCTTTTCGGACTATGTATTTTCCTGTAATGCCTAGTAGTTGTTGTTGTACTGTTGCCCCTGACCCTGGCTGGGGTTGCTTCTGGCCTCACGCGGTACACCCATCTTCTCTTCGCGGCGCGACTGGTACTGGGCAAACTGCTGCTCCGTCAGGATGTCTTTGATCTGCGAAAGTCTAGTCTGGCTGATCATGTCCATCTGCTGGGCCAGTTTGGGCGGGTTGTCGCGGTGCTTTTTGCGGGCTTCTTCTGCAAACTTCATGCTGCTGCGGTTGACGTCTTTCAGCTCAGCAGCTTGCTTCGGGCTAAGGCGCAGGTTTTTTACCATGCCGGCCGTTATCTCGTCAGCACGCTGTTCCAGTGTTGTCGGGGCGCTTTGCGTAGTGGCGGCCTTTTGGGCGGGCGCCTGCGCAAACACAGCGGTTGCGGCAAAGGCAAAGAGTAAAGTGGCAAGAACTGGTTTTTTCATATCTCTTTTAAAGCTGATCATAAGTGCTTTCTTCTCTATCAAATACTGTTCCGGTATTTCAAGTACACGCTTCTTTGCAACAAGGCCCGTTCAGGTATAGTTTCTATACCTGCGTGCCGGGCAGATAACGCTATGACTCCGAGTGGAAGTATACCTTGTAGAAATGCATGCCGCGCTCCTGATCGAAGCCGCGCTCCACGTACTGCTCACTCTGCTCCGGGTTATACCCGCTGAACTTGATCTCGATCTGGGTATCGAGCTTGATGAAATTGCGAAACTTGCGCTTCATGTTCTTCACCGTGTTCTTGTTGATGGCAAAATCGGTGAAGCCTTCGATGTCGCGCTCCTCGGCGAAAGCCTGTGTATAGTTCTTGAAGCGCTCTGCTGTCTCGGGCTCATCGATCACGCTGCTCGTGAACTCCTCCAGGTCAAAGGTCTCGCTCTTGGAGAAATAGTCCACGGAGCGACTGATGAAGTCCACCTGGGCTTTTTTGCTGTCGGTCTGGGCAAACACCTCCTCCGAAAAATCCTTGCAGAGGTTGAGCGCCGTTTTGGTGTTGAAGTTGGTGTCCTTGAGCTCGGTCACGTGCAGGAAATCCTCTTTCCAGAACACGGCGTCGGTACTGTTGGCATCCACGAGCTTCACCCGGAAACCGTCTTCGGCCTCGGTGTTGAATATCAGGCAGCCTTTGTCCACGCTCTTGATGTTCACCCCGAAATGGTAGTTCATGCTCAGGTCACCGTCCTCTTCCTGAAAGGTCAGGAAGGTGTCCTTGTTCTCGGACTTGAAGATGCCGATCGCGTCCACAATGTCGTCTTCCATCACGCAGCCTGAAAGATGCACCACGTACAGCTCGCCGCTTTTCACTTTGGGGTGGTCCGATTGTTCGTAGAGGTGATTAAGCACGTGCACCGAGTATTCCAGAAATTTCTGCGGCTCCGTGAACATCAGGGCCGAGTAGGCGAACATCTCGTTCAGGGCCAGGTCGGAGGTATGGTGGAAGCGGAAAAACTCCTCCTGCTTAAAGGGAGCCAGAAAATAATTGGTCAGCAGATCCGAGAGTTGTTCATCCCGCAAATCGACCAGTTCTTTCGAAACGATCACGCCTTCTTCCTTCGCCTTGTTGCCTACCCGGTGCACGGCCAGCCTGTTGAGCCGTACCTGTCTTTTGTCATTCATCTTCCTATACCTTATACCTGGCTCCGCTGTGGGCCGGGGGGCTGCAAAGGTAAGGTGCAACCGGGCCTATAGCCAAATGTATAGCATGATTTAGCTTGACCCGTTTTAGGCTGTTTTTTGCTTGTGAAATTAATTTTAAATCTTAATCAGTTGATTTTTAATTATTTATACCTGTAAGTGAACTTTTTTCAACTTGCCTGATCACAATTTGGCACGGTTCTTTCATTCCACCCATCAAGCAGCGCAGCTTAGGGCTTTAGTTTTCAAAATTTAAGGATAGGTGAGATGAAAAAGGTATTTCTACTACTGGCCGTCGTTCTGGGAATGGCGGTAACTCAGGCAAATGCGCAGCAAAAAAGTCCCGTGCGCATCGGTATTAAAGCGGGTGTGAACATGGCCGAATGGCAGGGGCAAACCATCAACAGTGCCCAGGATCTGATGGATATGACCAACGGCTCCCTGAAACGCCAGATGCGTGAGGGATTCCATGTGGGTGGGGTGGTGTCTATACCTGTTGCACCGGGTTTCGAGATCGAGCCGGGCCTCCTGTACTCTCAGAAAGGGATGCGACTGGTAGGTAAGATCCCGATGGAGCAGTTTGATTTCCTGAACGCCGGCGTCACCGTGACCAACAAGGCGGAATACATTGATCTGCCGATTCTGGCGAAGATATTCATTGGGGATGGCTTTCACATTTTTGCAGGTCCCCAGTTCTCATACCTGCTCTCAAACAAGGTGCAGGTGCAGGCCGGCGCGTTGGGCTTCAACGCCCTGAACCAGGAGTGGGACGTGAACAACGGCTTCCGTGAGCTGGACGTGGCGGCAACCGGAGGTATAGGCTACCGCTTTGCCAGTGGGCTTAACCTAAGCGCCGGCTACGACTACGGCCTGACCACTGTGGATGCCAACCGCAACTTCGACACCTTCAACCGGGTGATCAAAGCCTCTGTCGGATTCACTTTCTAAGAAAAGAGTTTAAACTGTTTGTATAGTGTTTTGGTGAAACACACAGGCCGCTACTTCTGGTAGCGGCCTGTTTCATTTCAGAGCATCACTCCGTTGTGAGCACATAGTCTGTAACCCTGCCCGTGTATGTTGATGATCTCCACGGCGGGATCGTGGCGGAGGTATTTGCGGAGCTTGGCGATGTAGACATCCATGCTACGGCCGGTAAAGTAGCTGTCTTCGTGCCAGATGCGCAGCAGGGCTTCATCACGCGGCATCACGTCGTTCAGGTGCTGGCAGAGCAGGCGCAGCAGTTCCGTCTCTTTAGGCGAAAGCTTCTGGATGTCGCCATTGTAGTGCAACAGGCGCAGTTTGTACTGGAAACGATAATGGCCGATGTTGTACTCCGTCGCTTCCGGCTTCTCCGTTGCTGCGCTACCACCCTTGCGGTGCATGATCGCCTTTATTTTATAAAGCAGCACCTCTGAGTCAAAAGGCTTGGTGATGTAGTCGTCGGCCCCGATCTTGAATCCCTCGAGCATGTCTTCGCGCATGGTTTTGGCCGTCAGGAAAATCAGGGGCATGTCTGGCTGCAGCTTTTTGATTTCACGGGCCAGTGTGAAGCCGTCCTTTTCTGGCATCATGACATCAAGTATGCAGAGATCGAAGCTTCCTTTTCGAAAGGCCGTGATAGCCTGGCAGCCGTCGGGACAGAGCGTCACCTCGTAGTCATGCAGCTCCAGGTAGTCTTTCAGCACGATACCGAAATTGGGGTCGTCCTCGGCAAGCAGTATGTTCAGTCCTTTGTCGCTCATGTAGTGGCGGATTAGGTATAGACGTTTAGTAAAAGATGCCGGGCCGGGCGCTTTGGTTGCATGGCACGGTGCTTTCAGGCACTGGCCGGAATAAAAACTTCGAAACGACTTCCTTTGCCCGGCTCGCTTTGCAGTTTTATGGTGCCGTTATGGGCTTTTACGATGGCTTTGACGTAGCTAAGGCCCAGCCCAAAGCCTTTCACATTGTGCAGGTTGCCTGTGGGCACCCGGTAAAACTTGTCAAAAACCCGCAGTTGCGTGTCCCGTGTCATGCCTATGCCTTTGTCCTCCACGGCCAGCAGGATGCCACCGGCCGTGTCGTAGGTCAGGATGCGGATAGCCGGGTGATCCGGGGAGTATTTGTTCGCATTGTCCAGCAGGTTGCAGATCACATTGTAGAAGTGCACTTCGTCCAGTTCAATGTCAGGAGCAGTGGCGTTCAGGTCGCATGTGATAGTGCCTTGTCGCTCCGCTACCTGCAGGTATACGCTCTCGACGGCTTTGAGCACCAGGGCGTGCAGGTCCGTCCGTGCCAGGTTCATCTCGTAATCCTCTTTTTCGAGTCGGGCGATCTGCAGCACGTTCTCCACCTGGGCGTTCATGCGCTTGTTTTCCTGCCGGATGATGCCGGTGTAGTACTGCACTTTCTCAGGTTGGGCGTATACCTTGGGGTTGGAGATAGCGTCGGTGGCAAGTGAGATGGTGGCGATCGGCGTCTTGAACTCGTGCGTCATGTTGTTGATGAAGTCGTTCTTCATGTCGGAGAGCTTCTTCTGCCGGAAAATAATATGGATCGTCGTGCCAAAGGTGGCCACCATGATCAGGGTGAAGAGCGCCGAGAAGGCCAGCATCATCCAAAGCGACCTGATGGCATAGGCCTGGCTATCCGGGAAGTACACGGCCAGGTAATCGGACTTGTCAAAGATGTCGTTAGGGAACAGGCTGGCTTTGTAGGTGGCAAAGTTGCGTGTGCTGTTGGTTGGCAGGTGGGCCGCTGTTATAGTGTCCTGCTGATCGGAAAGCACCCAGTAACCGAAGTCCAGGCAAATACCCTTGTCCTGCAGCTCGCTCTGCAGCAAAGGCTTTATTTCCTCCAGATTCAGTCGCTGCTCTAGTGGCTTATCGTTGGCTACATACTCCACCACCATCTTTTCCACCACTTCGTTCAGACGCTCTTTGCGGGCCTCCACGCGAACTGGGTCAGGCTGCGTGGGTGCCACTGTGGGTTTGGCTGCTGCAAGCTGTGCTTTAGAGGCTTGTTCGGGTATAGAAGTAGTACCGGCAACCTTAGTAGAGGGAGACTGACCCACGGTCTCCGTTGCGCGGACATAGAAACGGGCAGCTGGCTTTGGCTCTTCCGTGCGCTTCTCCCGTGGCCTGTCTATACTCCTGAAAATGACCCGGCCACCTGAGTGATTTTGTAGTTCGTGGACGTTCTCCTGCTGTCTCTTGCCGTTTTTAAAGATAAAGATGCTATCCATCTGCACGTTTATAGCGGAGATCGCGGCAGGGTCGATCATGTGGTTCAGGTAGCCGTAACGGCGCAGGCTATCCAGGTGCAGGGCAATGTGCCGGAGCGTATCCACCGAAACGCGGAAGTTGCGGCCGTTCAATTGTTGGGTATGGGTGATGGCATTTTCTGCCACCTTTCGGAGCCGTTCACGGTCCAGTTTGCTCATACGGATAGCATGGGCTTCCACAGTATCGGTGTGTGCTTTCAATAGCCTGAGCATGGCAGCATGTTCAGCCGGGAAATTGTATACCCGCATGGTGGGAGAAAGCAACCGTTGCATCAACGAATCGGCAGGGAAGAGCTGCCCTGGCGCCATGCCCTGGCTTTCCGTCGTATAGCTACCCTGCCAGGCTATGCTGGTGCCAGCGCCTACACCCGATTTAGAAGGTTTCTTTTTTTTGGCTATACCTGTGTTGGCTGGTGTAGTCATAGCAGGAGGTTCTGGTCTTGGTTCCGACTTCACACTCACGGCCTGTGCAACGGGCTGCGGTGCCGGCTGCGCTTGCATCGGTTCTTCCACCTCAACAGGCGCTGCTTGAAGGGTGGCCATCCCACTAGCCACCGCCGAAACGGCTTCCTGCGTCTCCAGTTTTTCGACCACACGGGCCAGCGCCTCGTGCACGCTGCGGTCGAACTGCTCCTGCTTCACCTGTATGGCATCCGATATCCAATACAGCTGAAGTCCGACCATACCGAGTAACGATATGCTCATCAGCACGATAACCCCTATGATTGTCAGCTTGCTCACATAACAAATTTACGTATTTCGCCGGGCTTGTCCATTACTTTAACTTTTCCTTAACAGACTTTAACCTGGCTTTAACGCTTCGGCCTTCAGTGGTAGCGTACATTTGTAGAAACGATTCCCTAACCTCTATACCTTATCACTATGAACCTCTTCCTCAACCTTCAGACCCTGCTCAGACTGGCCCTGGCCTTGCTGATGGGACTTCTTCCCCTGTACGGCGCCCTGGCGCAGGAATCAGGCAAGCAGAAGCACAAAGCGCACATCAAAATGATTCGCACCGTGGATGGCAAGACGGTGGTGGTTGATACCACGTTTTCAGCCGAAACCGAAGAGGCCATCGCCAAAGCCCTAAAAGCCGCTAAGCTGGACACCGGCCAGTTGCGTCTGCTGGATGAGAGAATAAGAGCCTTTACCCTGGATAAGGAAGGCGAAGCAATGCTTAAGGCAAGGGTACACAGCCTGAAGGCCGACAGCGCCATGCGGCGTGCCATGAAAGAAATGCGTGTGCTAAGCCTGCAGTCCGACAGCCTGGGCAAACAAATGATGAAGCGTTTCAAGGTCATACAGGGCGACTTGCTGCTGATGGGTGATGGACCCCGGGTATTTGTGCGCACACTCGTTGACTCTTCCATCGTCCATATCGGCGATCTTGGAGAGGCCATCACCATCAATCCAAAAGAAATAGAGCGCATCGTCGTAAGAGCTATGCCTAGCCCCGAACGCATCGACTCACTGATGCGACTGCACGAGCAGATGAACATAAAAGTAATCGTAAAAGACGGCCAAAAGAAGGTATACCGCATACACGAAGACGGCAGGGAAGAAGAAGTGCCGCACACCGATTTTAGTTTCGACGGAGGGAAAAGGGGCCGTGCAGTATTCATTATGCGCAAGGCCAAAGTGGAGGACGTGACAAAAGCCGATAAAGAACAGCTGAAAGCCACCGGCGCTCCCGTGGAGATGAAGTCGCGCGAAGAGCTGAAAGTAGAGGAGATCACTTTCTCGCCAAACCCCAATAACGGACGCTTCAACCTGAAGTTCTCGCTCAAAAACAAGGGCACCACCGTCGTGCGGGTAATGGATGACAAAGGGCAGGAGGTGTTTGTGGACACCGTGGAGAAACTGACCGGCGTATATGAGCGGGAGATCGACCTGACGCCTTTCGGTCGGGGGTTATACTTCCTGCAGGTAGCGCAGGGCGACCGCTACCATACCAAGAAGGTCTTGGTACAATAATTCAGCGGATTAACGTTTAAAAGAAATATGGTTCAGTAAAGAAAAGCCCGGTGCCTGCAGTGCCGGGCTTTCTGCATTATAACTCTTGGCGCCTGCTGTAAGTAAAAAGAGCTATACCTATACCTGACACAATGAAAATATTCCTGTACCCTGCACTGCTTCTTTTGCTATTTCATGTTTCTGCCGTGGCGCAGTCGCAGCGGATTTACAATGCCACCTTGAGCGACTATGCCTACCGCTACCCGGTAAACTACCTGGAGGTGGAACAGGAGGGGCAGAAGTATAAGATGGCCTACATGGATGTATCCCCACCCGCCAGTTTCAAAGATCCACAGACGGTGCTGCTGCTGCATGGGAAGAACTTTCTGGGTGCTTACTGGCAGCAGACCATGCACTTCCTGGCAGGGCAGGGCTATCGGGTTGTGGTGCCCGATCAGCTGGGCTTCGGCAAGTCAGACAAGGCGGAAGTGCATTACAGCTTCCATCAACTGGCGCAGCACACGCGAAAGCTGCTGGATCACCTCAAGATAAACCAGGCCGTGGTAGTAGGGCACTCCATGGGCGGCATGCTGGCCACACGCTTTGCACTCATGTACCCGGAAACCACCGTAAAGCTGGTGCTCGAAAATCCGATCGGGCTGGAGGACTACCGCCGCATGGTGCCCTACAAGAGCCTGGAGGAGCTGTACCAGGAAGAGCTGAAACGCACAGAGGCGGGCATTCGGGATTACCACAAGACGTACTATACCTCCTGGAAGCCGGCCTATGACGAGTGGGTGCGTATACCTGCCGCGCAGTTGCGCAGCCCGGATTACCCGCAGGTGGCGCTCGTTTCGGCGCATACCTATGCCATGATCTACGAGCAGCCGGTGGTGTATGAGTTCAGTGACTTGAAGATGCCTGTGCTGGTAGTCATCGGGCTGGAGGACCGCACGGTCGTGGGCAAGGCCTACATCAAAAGTGAGGAGGAACGCAAAAAATACGGACAGTATCCGCTGTTGGGGCAGCAGACAGCAGGTGCTATACCTGATGCAAAATTGCTGGAGTTAACCGGAGTAGGGCATATCCCGCATATCGAAGCGCCGGACCAGTTTCACAAAGCCCTGCTGGAGTTCCTGAAACAATAGGCTATATCTGATGCAGACTGATCACAAGTGCCGGGGCGGCACCTGCACTTTCCTGAGACAGTAGGCTATACCTACTGTCTGAGTCTAATGATGGTGGTGATGATCGTGGTCTTCGGGTTTGCTGTTGAAATTGGCGATGGTGCCTGCCCCAAAGAAAACAAACCAGCAGAGGTAGAGCGCATTAAAGTTCTCCACGGTCTTCCCGATGAACAGCAGGATCACGTTGGCCAGAATAGTCATCACCAAACCCGTCATGGCCACAAACTGGTAGGAGTTCATCTCCCGCGGGTCGTATATTTTTGATAGTTTCATAAGCTTTTTCACTGCCGGTTCTCTCTGTAACGCAATCGGGGGGGCATACGTGCCATCGGCTGGTTTTATTTCGCGCAAAGATAATTGAAAGAATCGGGAGAAATATAAAAGTGTTGGGTTGTGAAATTATGTTAAGTAGTGAAGGCTATACCTAACTGAACCTCTGGTGAAGCGTATACACAGCTAAACAAATGAATTGAATTATGGCAACCAGAGACGAAGATATACAGAACACGCCCAACAGGCCGAAGAATATAAACGAAGAGCACCGCAAGGGCCAGACCATGGGCAACAAACCCGACCCAAGCGCTAAGCGCAATGTAGGCCAGGGGGGAGCACTGGAGCGCGGCGACCAGAAAGACAGCCTCGAAAACCTGCATATTCAGGGAAACGAAACGACCGGCTACGGTGCCAACAACCCCAAGAGCACAGAGGAATTCGCACAAGGACCCGGCTTTGAGTACGAGGGCAGCGATACTGCCATGGACGACGATGTTAACGGCATTCGCAGCCGTCAGCAACCTTTTGGCGGAGACGACACCGAGCCGAACGAAAGCGACCAAAGCCGGATATAAGGTATAGTCTATACCAGACGGAAAGCAAAAAGCCCTGCCACTTAACGAAGTGGCAGGGCTTTTTTAGGTATAGCTACATGCTAAGATCCGCGCTTCACGGATGGCCTGCTTTGGCCGGTTCCCTTTTTATCGCGCCAGTTTCTGTTGTTCCCGCCCGTCGAGCGGCTGGAAGTGCCGGCGCTTGCTGCAGCACGGTTACCGCCTTCGCCTCCGCCTGAGCGGCTATTGCCGCCGCGGTTTCCGGATGGTCTGTTGCCGCCTGCCGCTGCACGGCCGCCGTTGTTGGAGGCACCGCCGTTGCGGGGCTCTCTTCCGGCCGGGCCTTTTGGCTTTTTGGCATTCTCCAGGTTCACTGACAGGTGCTCTGGCAAAGCGAACGGATGGTTGGCATCCACCTTAATCTGCTTGTTGATCAGCTTCTGGATATCGTGCAGGTAATAGCGTTCTTCCTCATCGCAAAACGACAGGGCTATACCTGCGTTGCCGGCACGGCCCGTACGACCGATGCGGTGCACATACGTTTCAGGCTCATTTGGCAGCTCATAGTTAATCACATGCGACAGCTCTTCCACATCGATGCCGCGGGCGGCAATGTCGGTGGCCACCAGCACGCGGGTGCTACCATCCTTGAAATTGCTCAAGGCACGCTGACGTGCATTCTGTGACTTGTTACCGTGGATGGCTTCCGCCTGTATGTTCGCCTTGTTCAGGTCTTTTGCCACGCGGTCGGCACCATGCTTGGTTCTGGTGAACACCAATACACGGTCGATCTCAGAATCAGTGAGCAGGTGGCGCAACAGGTCACGCTTGTCGTTTTTCTCCACAAAGTAAACGGCCTGTCCCACCTTCTCGGCGGTAGACGAAGCCGGCGTTACTTCCACTTTCACCGGATTGATCAAAATGGTATCGGCCAGTGCCTGAATAACAGGCGGCATGGTGGCTGAGAAGAACAGTGACTGGCGTTGCTTGGGCAGCATCGGGATGATGCGCTTGATGTCATGGATAAAGCCCATGTCCAGCATGCGGTCCGCTTCATCCAGCACGAAAAACTCTACGTGCTTCAGGGAGATAAAACCCTGTCCGATCAGGTCCAGCAGTCGTCCCGGCGTAGCGATCAGCACGTCTACACCGCGCTTTATAGTCTGTACCTGCGCATGCTGCGACACGCCACCGAATATAACGGTATGGCGTACGCCTGTGTTTTTGCCGTAAGAGGCAAAGCTTTCGTTGATCTGTATAGCCAGCTCCCGGGTAGGAGTCAGGATAAGCGTTTTGATGGTGTTGGATGCTCTGTTCTTCTGGTTGTGCAGCATTTGGAGCACAGGTATGGCGAAAGCAGCTGTCTTGCCTGTGCCTGTCTGAGCGCAGCCAAGCACGTCTCTGCCAGCCAAAAGATGTGGAATAGCCTGTTCCTGTATTGGCGTAGGCTGCGTATAGCCCTCCGCCTGAAGCGCCTTCAGGATAGGATCTATTAAATTTAATTCGCTAAATGTCATGTATGATTGATTATTGCAAGCTGCAAAGGTAAGTCTATTATTCCGGCTTGCTCTTATTTATTTATATCTCCCGCACTGCCTTGCAGCAGGTATAGGAAAGGTTGAATAAGGGTACAACAGGAAGTGTATCGTAATAATTCAAAGCAGGCGCCGCAGGGCGCGATGCTCAGTAAAAAGGTGCGGGAGCATTTGGGAGAAATGTTTTGTTAGATTTGCAGAGGTATAGGCAGGTAGGCGCTCCGGATAAAATCATGTTTTGGTGCGCTACCGCCCTGTACAAACTTCAATATAGCCACAATGACACAGCCACATACCTTACACATCCGCAACATGGTGTGCCCCCGCTGCCTGAAAGTAGTGAACCAGGAACTTGACAAACTGGATCTGCAGCCACTGGCCATTCAACTCGGCGAAGTGAAGCTCGAGCAGGAGCCTACCTCCGAGCAACTGCAAAAACTACGGGAATCTTTGAAGGAGAATGGATTCGAGCTGATAGAAGACAAGAAGGCAGAGCTTGTCGAGAAGATCAAAATCACCATCATCGAACTGATCCGCTCGGGGGAGGTGGAGCATCTGAGCATCAACCTGTCAGACTACTTGGCGCAGGCACTCGGCCGCGACTACCATTACCTGAGCACGCTCTTTTCGGCGGAGGAGGGGCTTACGATTGCGCGCTACGTGGTGCTGCAGAAAGTGGAGCGGGTAAAGGAGCTGCTGACCTACAACGAGTTGAGCCTGAGCCAGATCAGCTTTCAGCTGGGGTATAGCAGCGTGGCGCACCTGTCGGCACAGTTCAAGCAGGTAACCGGGATGTCGCCATCCGAGTATAAGAAAGCAGCGGCTCCGTCGCGGAAGCCGCTCGATAACGTTAACTGAAAAAGGTGCTTATGGAGAAGGGGAACTATGGAAAGTTTATGCTGATGTTAGGCCTTTCCTTTGTGGTGATGTATGCCGTCATGTTCAGCAACATAGCCGAAATAAGCCACTTTGACTTCAACCTTAACCGCCTGTACATGACCATCCTGATGGTAGCGCCCATGGCTTTGATCATGCTGCTGGTAATGCGGCCGATGTACAGGGATAAAAAGCTCAACACCATTATCACCGTCATGAGTATTATCGCAATCGTCGGCTCGTTTATTACGCTGCGCAACCAGTCCTTTGTCGGCGACAAAGCTTTCATCAACTCCATGATCCCACACCACTCGTCGGCTATACTGGTAAGCGAAGAAGCCAGAATCCATGATCCGGAGCTGAAGAAACTGGCAGAGGAGATCATCCGGTCGCAGAAAGAAGAGATAGCGGAGATGGAGAAGATACGCCAGCGTATAGACTAGGTAACCAAGGCCTCTAAAAACCAGGAGCGCATGCTACGTCGGTACAGACGGGGCATGCGCTCCTGGTTTTTTGGGGAAGGAGGATTATTCTACCCGCACCAAAAACTCTTCTTTGATGAATTCGAGGATCTCCGGAGAAAGCGGCTTGGAGAAAAACTCTTTTACTTCTTTGTGGCTGCGGGCGCACTGAATGTCTTTGCGGTCCACGGCCGAAGACAGCATAAACAGGCTGCACTTCTGGGTAGCATGTTCCGGTAGTTTGCGGTACTCCTCAATAAAATTCCAGCCGTCCATTCCGGGCATGTTGATATCCAGGAAGATCAGGTCAGGGAATTTCTCACCAGATGGCTCAACGGAAGACTTCAGAAACTCAAGCGCCTCTTCAGCTCCTTGAAAACTGAAGACGTCTTCTGCAAAGTTCTCATTCCGGATGATGCTTTCGCAAACGAAGTTATTCACTTCATCATCATCAATCAAAACGACTCTTTTCAATGTATTCATTACTACAGGGTGTGTCTAAAATAAATATTAAAGGTAGTGCCTACATTCACCTGGCTTTCCACTTCCACTTTGCCGCCAAGCAGCTCAGTCTGGGTTTTGACAAGATGCAGCCCCAAACCCCGGCCTTCTCCATGGGAATGGAATCGCTTGTATAATCCAAAGATTTTTTCTTTCTCCTTACCCAGGTCGATCCCGAGACCATTGTCTGATACACTGAGACAAATATAATTAGGAATAGTGAAAGTTTTAAGCCGCAGATGCAAATTTCTATCCGGCGATCTATATTTCAACGCATTTGTAATAAGATTATGCATAATGCTATGCACGTAACTCCGAACGCCTGTTACCACAGGTGCCTCATCAAAGTCATGGTCAATCCTGGTACGCTCGCCCAGCCACTCTGATGGCAGGCTGTCGTATATTTCCTTGAACTCATCCTCGAACTTAATCTGTTCCCGCACATTGCTAAGCTCGCTCCGGATCGTGAGAAGATCGTTCAGGTCGCGGATCGTCGCGTCGAGGAGTTTTGCGGATTTGAACAGGTTCTCAATCACCCGCGGGTTCATGGGCGAGTCGGGCTTGTGCTTGTTGTAAATGGTGGTCAGGCCCAGTATGTTCGCAATAGGCGCCCTGAGGTTGTGCGACACAATGTAGGCGAACTGCTGCAGGTTCTGGTTTTGCCGCAGCAGCTGATCGGTAAGCTCGTCGCGTTTCTGCTGTGCCTCTTTGTAAGATGTCATGTCGGAGCCGGAGCCATCGATGTGGTACACGAATCCGTTTTCATCTTTTCTGGGCGAAACGCGGAACATCAGCCATCTGCACTGCCCGTCTTTTGTTATGATGCGCAATTCGTAGTGCTGTCGCTCCCCTCTTTTCAGGGCAGGCAGAATATGCTGCCGGAGGTATTCCTGGTCTTCCGGGTGAATGATGTTGAACCAAAGCTCAGTCTGGCCTGTAAACTCCTCTTCGGTATAGCCTGTCAGTTCGCGGCACTGCGGACTCACGTAGAGCATCTTCAGAGACGAGTCGGCGGAGAAGATCATTTCCGGAATGTTATCCAGCGTGGACTGCAGCAGGTTTTTCGCCTTCAGGGCCTCCTGCTCTGTTCTTTTACGGTCTGTAATATCCTGAACCGAGCCGTGGAAGCGCACCAGCCTGCCCTTCGCATCATACTCCGGCTCTCCTATTTCATACACGGTACGCTTCTGACCATCTTGCCGCACAATGGTGTGCTCTAACGATAGGATCTGGTGATCTTTGGAAGCCGCTTCGATCGCTTCCACTATGTACGCCTGTTCCTCCTCTGGCACAAAATGCATGAAGTTGTGGCGTGACGGAATAAAGGACATCTTGCTAACCCCATAGATGTCATATACGCTATCAGACCAGATAATCTGATCGTGCTCCATGTCAAGCTCCCAGTTGCCAAGCTGCGCCAGCTTCTGCGCCCGGGCCAGTTGCTCTTCGTTGCGCTTGATGGTCTCCAGGGCCCGCTTGCGCTCCGAAATATTGAGTACGCTCAGGGCAACTGCCAGCACGCGGTTGTCTGGCCCCAGAACAGGGCGTAGGGATACTTCATGCCAGTAATCGCCGTGGCCGTCTTCGCACAGGATCGTTTCGCCATTCATGGCCCGTTTATGCTGCTCCCGGAATTTCTCTTCTTTGTCTTTGCTTATCAGGTCCAGAAAGTTCATGCCTGCCTTCAGCTCCGTGATCAGCGTGTTTCGCACGTCTTTCCGCGCTACAGCGTTGCACATCACCAGGCGCATTGATTTGTCGAGCAGGTATATGGCCTGGGGAGAACTGTCGAGCAGGGCCTTCAGGTTGGCCTCACTGGCCATCAGTTTGTCCTGTGCTGTGATCTGTTCTGTGATATCGATGAGGGTACCGTTCCAGATCACGTGGCCTGCCTCTTTGCAGGTAGGGAGCCCATGGGTCTGCACCCACTTCCACCTGCCTTCCTGCGGCTGCCTGATGCGGAAGCTCACCACCAGGGGAGACAGGCTTTGGTAGGAGTCGCTGATGGCCTGTAGCACCTGCGCTACATCGTCCGGCTCAATGTGCCGGTACAGCGCGGCGGTGCTGTTGTAAACCTCTTCGGGGCTTATATGGAAAAGGTCCCGGATGCCGTCGCTAACGAAATTGAAGGCGTATTGGGACAGGCTCTTCATCTCCAGTTGGAAAACGGCGCCTGGGATACTGGAGCTTATTTCGCGCAGCTGTTGTTCGCTGGTCTGTAGCTTTTCAATCATTGCCAGGCGCTCGTCCACGTTTATGGCAACCACCAGGCGCGGCATACTTTCCCCGATGCGGGGCAGGGCATGGGAGATCACTTCGACCTCAAACGTACTGCCATCGCTGCGTTTGTGGCGCACGCGGCTTTGCTGCGACTGTAGCTTGTCTACCTGGTCCAGCTGCTGTTTCAGGAGCGGCACATCTTCTTCCGGCCTGATGTCAAATATATTAAGTGCCAAAAAGGCCTCTCTGTTGTAGCCGTACTCCAGCTGGGCAGCCTCGTTCACGTCCAGAAACCGCATGGTGAGCCGGTCATACACCCACATAGGCATCGGGTTCAGGTCAAACAGCATCTTGTACTGGATCTGACTGTCGAGCAGGGCTTTTTGCAGTTCCTGCCGTTGCTGCATTTCAGCATCGAGCAACTTATTGTCATGCCGGAGCCGCTGTATGATGTTGCGTAACAGGAGCAGGGCCGCAATGCTGACCAATACGATAAGCGCGAGTGTAAGCTTGTGGCTGTCTATAAACGAAGAAATAGACCGGGTCGCCCGATCGCCGCTTTGGCGCGTGGCCTGGCGTATGCTCTCGCTTAGCTCTTTAAGGTGATTTTGATGTTGCAGATACTCCGGCGTTATCACCTTGCGGTTATAGGCCAGCGCCTCCGCTATCTTCCCGCTGCGGCTTAGCTGCAGGAGGTGCGCGATCAGGCTGTCGTGCGAAGCTGTCTCATCTTCGAAGTTGCGGAGTATGCGTTTGCGCTGATCATTCAAGATCATGGCCATTAACTGGCGGGTGATCGTGGCACTCTGCGCCTGTGTAGCCTGAATTTCCTGTTCGTATCCGGCCTTTTCGGCCTTGCTGTCTGTGGTGAGGTGCAGGAGCACTGCTTTGTGTACGGCATCGTCATTGGCCTGCAGCTCATCGATCAGCTCAAGCTCCTGCAGCGCCAGCACAACATAGGCGTCGTGACTAAGCTGCACCTGGCGGGCCTGCCAGAAGGTATAGGAAGTCAGGACAAGCAGGGTGACCAGCAGGCCCGCGAACGCAAACAGCACAAGGTAGGTCGTGCGCGATGCTGCAAGCAGATGCGAGGGCTGGTTTGTTTTCAACATTGGTAAGGTATAGGTGCTTACTGAATGGAGCAGCACAAATAATTGGGTAGCGAATTTTGCACTGATTTTAATCAGTGTTTATCCCCGAACATAAACAATTGTTATATTAAAAACAAAATTCATGGCTCCAATAACTTTCATGCTATTGATTCACAGCTCCAATTTATACGGCCCAAAAGGGATAGCTATTGATCAGGCTGCCCAAAATATGTAAACCTTTTCGGGGAAACTGTAACACCTGGGGTATGCGATGGGCGTACCTTTGTGTAGTTAATTGGAAGATAAACCAGCAACGCAACATGGAAACGATAGAAAAAACAGCCTATAAAAAAGATACTTTCCCGGTGGAGGGGATGACCTGCGCCTCCTGTGCTTCCAGCATCGAGAGCATGCTGCGCACGGTGGATGGCGTGCAGGAGGCCAACGTGAATTTCGCCGGCAAGACGGTGCAGGTAGCCTATGCCCCGAACCAGGTAAAGCCCGACCAGCTGCGCGACACCCTGCACGAGATCGGCTTCGAACTGTTGATCGGCCAGCACACGGAGGAGGAGCTGGAGGAACGGCAGGAAAAGGCGCTGGCCGTGCTCAGGACCAAAACCATTGTGGCAGCCGTGCTGGCTTTCCCGGTTTTTGTGCTGGGCATGTTCTTTCATAATACTTTTAGTTGGGGCAATTGGGCCATGCTGGCCTTTACCACCCCGATCCTGTTCTGGGCCGGTCGTCACTTTTTCGTGAACGCCTGGGGCCAGGCCAAACACCTGCGTGCCAACATGGATACGCTGGTGGCTCTGAGTACAGGTATAGCTTTCGCTTTCAGTTTGTTCAACACGGTATACCCGCAATTCTTTTTGAGCCGGGGCCTGGAGCCGCACGTGTACTACGAAGCCGTGGCTGTGATCATTGCCTTTATCTTGCTGGGTAAATACCTGGAGGAGGGCGCCAAAAGTCGCAGCTCCGAGGCCATCAAAAAACTGATGGGACTGCAGCCGAAAACAGTGCGCGTACTGCGCGACGGCGTGGAAGCCGAGATCCGCATTGAGGAGGTCCGGATAGGGGACGCTGTCCTGCTGTTGCCCGGCGACCGGGTGCCGGTGGATGGTGAAGTGCTGTCGGGTGGTTCTTATGTGGACGAGAGTATGCTGAGTGGGGAGCCCCTGCCAGTGCAGAAGCAGGTGGGCGACATGCTCTTTGCCGGTACGATCAACCAGAAAGGCAGTCTGCAGCTTGTTGCCCGCAAAACCGGCGGGGAAACGATGCTGGCCCATATCATCAAAATGGTGCAGGAGGCGCAGGGTAGCAAAGCCCCTGTACAGAAGCTGGTGGACAAGATCGCAGGTATCTTCGTGCCCGTCGTGCTGCTGATCGCGGTCCTGACCTTCGTAGCCTGGGTCGTGTTTGGCGGTGAGGCGTACTTGTCGCAGGCGCTGGTGTCGATGATCTCGGTACTGGTAATCGCCTGTCCTTGTGCGCTGGGTCTGGCGACGCCTACTGCCATTATGGTGGGCGTGGGCAAAGGTGCTGAAAACGGCATCCTGATCAAAGACGCGCAGAGCCTGGAGGATGCCTACAAAGCGAACGTTATCCTGTTGGATAAGACGGGCACCATCACACTGGGCAAGCCCTCTGTTACTGATGTGGTGTGGGCCAAGGGCGTAGAAGGACAGGAGCGACTGGAGCAGCTTTTCTTTTCGATCGAGGCCAAGTCAGAGCACCCGATCGCGCAGGCCATCTATACCTATTACAGAGAGCAAGGTATAGCCAGCCTGGAGCCGGACTACTTTAACAGCGTCACCGGTATGGGAGTGGAAGCGGCCTTTGGAGGGGAGAAATTCTTTGCCGGTAACAAGAAGCTGCTGCGCCAGGAAGGTATCCACATTGAAGGCCAGCTGGAAGATGCTGCCCGACAGTTGCAGGAAAACGCGAAGACAGCCGTATACTTTGCCGATAGACAAAAGGCGCTGGGCGTCTTTGCGGTGAGTGACCCGATAAAGCCTGCCGCCGCCCAAGGTATAGCCCGCATGAAAGCAGCTGGTCTGGAGGTATACATGCTCACCGGCGACAATGCCCAGACAGCGGCCGCCGTGTCCCGACAGGTAGGTATAACCCATTTTGAGGCTGAGCTACTACCGGGTGACAAGGCCGATTTTGTGAAAAAGCTGCAGGACCAGGGCAAGGTCGTAGCGATGGTGGGAGACGGTATAAACGATGCGCAGGCGCTGGCCACAGCTGATGTCAGTATCGCGATGGGACACGGTACCGACGTGGCCATGGACGTGGCCGGCATTACGCTGATGCGCTCGGACCTGGTGCAGGTGGCGGCGGCCATCAACCTTTCGCGGGCTACAGTGCGCACGATTCGCCAGAACCTGTTCTGGGCCTTTATCTACAACGTGATCTGTATACCTGTGGCAGCCGGCCTGCTGTTCCCGTTCACCGGCTTCCTGCTCAACCCGATGGTGGCAGGCGCTGCGATGGCCCTCAGCTCGGTTTCGGTGGTAAGCAACAGCCTGCGCTTGCGTGGAAAGAAATTATAAGGAGTTATTTTTAATCAGTTTATAAATTATGTTAAATATGAAGACCTATAAATTTAAAACGACTATTAATTGTGGAAGCTGCGTGAGAGCCGTAACGCCTCATCTCAACAAACTGGAAGGGGTGCAGGACTGGAAAGTGGATACGGATAATCCGGATAAGATTCTGGAAGTGAACACTGACAGCCTGGATGCGCAGGTTATTAAGAGCACAGTAGAGAAAGCCGGCTTTAAGGCAGAACAGGTATAGCCAGAAGCTAAGGATTAGTCTGCATAATAGGCTGAGACCTCTACTATAAGAGAATGGGCAGGCTGGGCAATCAGTTTGCCCATTTCTTTATTTTGGTTGTTACATGGCCCGGCACGTGGGGCGGGTGCAAACTGGCGTTTCGCTTACTTGAGACGGCTAAGAGCAGCATGACAAGGGATGCGAAAACCAGTGCAAAGAACCGGAGTGTCCCATTCACGATCGTTATACCTTGCGACAAGGCAGTTTCGCCTGGCCAAAAATAATAAGCTGCCACCGCATAAGCGACAAAAGCCATCCACAGTATAACACGATTAATGCGTTCCAAGGCTGTCGTAAAACTAAATACAGCAGCAGCCAGGAATATAGCGATCCAGATAGCGGCATCAGGCCCCTGGTATTGTAAAGCTGCCAACACCACGAAACACAAGCCAGACACAAATGCAGTCAGCTGTTTAAAAGACATCTCAGTAATTTCTATTGTCTAATAAGATACTGCAATAAATTATAAAAGTTTTGCAAAAATTACAAGTGTTTTAACAATAATAGCGGCTTTTGGCCGCTATTATTTTCAGATGTATCATGTAAGGTATAACCCAATTACCAGGCCCACTGCGGGCAGATAATCTTGGCGGTGTTGCGCAGTTTTAATCCCAGTACCACTTCATGGCTACCCGAGTTGGTGCTGCCCAACGGCGAAACGCTGGCATCGTAGGAATAGCTTAGGTCCATCAGGTAACTGATGTTAACACCGGCCATCACGGCTACAGACTCGTTGTGACGGTACGAGGCTGCCGCCCAGATGCGGTCGCTGTACATGGCCTTGAGCGTCGCATCCACCGACACCGGGCTTGGCTGGGCCATTTTCACCATCACCGAAGGTATAAGCGCCAGGTCAGGCGATACGTCCAACCGGTAGCCACCTGTAAAGAAGTAGTGCTTCTGCAGGCGTCCGCTGTTATCGGTGGCGGTGCCCGTGGTCAGGTGTTCGCGCTTGCTGGGCACGAGCTGGGCACCGGCTATACCTACATAATAATTATAAGAGTACAGCCACAGGCCCATGTTCAAGTCAAACTTCATTTCGTTGATCCGCCCATCGTTGATGGCCTTGTCGTTCGGATTGATCACACGCACGGCCGAGGGGTCCAGGTTGTACTGGATCAAACCCGGCGCTACTCCGGCTGCCACCCGCAAGGTACGGGAGAGGGGCTGGTGGTAAGCGTAGCTCACGTTAAAACTGCTGCGCTTGAGCGGACCCGTGGCCGTCGTCATGGCCATGGCACCCAAACCGTGGTGCGGCCGGATGCGACGGTAAGAAGTCGTGGCCTCTTTGGCAGGCGAACTGTTGCGCTGCGCCGCTGTCACGGGAGTTGTCTCCTTCATGATCGGCGCATGAATCGTGGCATAGTACGACACGGGAGCGCCCTCCAGTCCGGACCACTGCTGGCGGGTCCCGATCTTCACGTCGGCATAGTCCTCTATACCTGCGATGGCCGGGTTGAGCAGGTAGTTGTTGAGGGTGTACTGCGAGTACTGCGGCTTTTGCTGCGCCATGGCCTGGGTAGCCAGCAAAAGCACAAATCCTAAAGCTAAAAGTTTGTTCATAGACGGTTATTTAACAATTGTCACACTTCCTGAAAGCGGTTTTTCCTGGTTGTCTAGCTGAATGAGGTAGTAATAAGTGGCGATGGGCAGTTCCTTGCCGTTCTGGCGCCCGTCCCACGGTAGCTTGTAGCCCTCTGAGCTGAACACCGTGTTACCCCACTGGTTGAACACCTGCACCTTGCAGTTCGGGTACTGCTCAATGTTAAGAATCTCCCACACATCGTTCACACCGTCCTGGTTGGGCGTAAAGGTGTTCGGTACATACACCAGCTGCTGCACCGTAACGGTCACCTCGTCTGTAGACACGCAGCCTGACTCGTTGGTCACGGTCACGGTATAGGTCGTGGTTTTCTCCGGCTTCGCGTAGGGGTTGGCGATGTTCGGGTTGCTTAGGCCTTCAGCAGGAGACCAACTGTAGGTCGCACCGCCGCTTGCCTGTAGCTGTACCGTCCTGCCCAGCATCAGGGTCTGGTCTATACCTGCATTGGCACCCGGAGCGGGCACCGTTACGGTAACCGGACGGCGCTCACTGGCGCAGGACGAGGCTACTTCCTGTACATAATAAGTAGTGGTACTGGTCAGTACTGGTGTAGTGAAGCTGTTGCCGACGTGAATCGGATTGCCGCCTTTTGCCTGGCTAAACCATTCCAGTCTGCCGCTCTTGCCTGTAGCTGTCAGCGTCGTTTTGGAGCTGTGGCAGATGGTCTGGCTACTCGCAACCGGCATGTCCGGCAGCTGGGTCACGGTTATTTTTATCGCCTCGCTCACCAGGCGCTCGCACGATTCTGAGGTCACGATTCGTCTGAACCAGGTAGTCTGGGTAAGCGCATTCGACTGGAAGTCCTTGCCATTGTTACCACCGGCTGCCGTTGTGTAGCCATTGTCCGGACCACTGGTGCTGCTTTCCCAGCTATAGTTATAGTTGCCGCTTCCGCCCGTTGGCAGGTTGCCCACCAACAGAGATGGCGCAGTGCCGTAGCAGATGGTCTGGCCCGTGCTGATGCGGTTGTTGGCCATAGGCGGACGCACGTTGATGAACACAGCAGCACTGGTGTCTGGCTTAGGGCCGGAAAGCACCACACGGCGGAACCAGGTAGACTGCGTGAGCGCTGCCGGGCTGTAATCCTTGCCTGTGCTCTGGCCGGTCGCCGTCATAAAGCCGGATTTGGCACCTTTCGTGCTGGCCAGCCACAGGTATAGGAACTGTCCGTCGCCACCCACCGGCACCGAGCCGTTGAGCGCGGCCGGTTTGTTGCCTGCGCAGATCACCTGATCGCTGTAGATGTTGTTGTTTGTCACGCCTTTGTGCACTTCGATCAGTACCGGATCGGATGTTGTCTCGCAACCACCCGAGAGCACACGGCGACGGAACCAGGTGGACTCGTGGAGCGCCTCCGGGGTATAGTGACGCCCGTTGTTGATGCCTGCGGCCGGTTGGTAGCCACCCTGCTGGGTATGGCTGCTTTCCCACAGATAGGTATAGGTCCCTGCTCCGGCACCACCGCTCGGGTTCGTGCCTGAAAGCGGCGCCGGTGTCTGACCACGGAAAATGCTCTGGTTCAGACCGATGGTGTTGTTGCTGATGACAGGTGAAACCGTAATGGTCACCACATTCGACACGTGCTGGCACGGGCCCGACTCCACCACACGGCGGAAAGACGTGGTCGTGGTCAGGATGCCTACCGTCAGGTCGGCTGATGCGCTGTTGTTCACTTTGCGGAACACGCCGTCGTTGCCTGCGGCTTCCCAGTAATAGGTATAGCTGCCGGTGCCGCCGCCTGGCTGCGAACCTGTGAGTTTAGCCGGAGCAGTACCCGTACAGATCACCTGATCCGCAGAGATCGTGTTGTTTGCGATCACCGCGTTCACCAGGATGCGCACTTCTGCTGAGGTGTTGAAACACTCGCCGGCCACCACTTTGCGGCGGAACCAGGTTGTCTCAGACAGTTGACCCGGCTGGTAGTTCATGCCAGTGTTGGTGCCTGCGGCAGGGGCGAACTTAGTGCTCTCGGTGCGGCTCTCCCACAGGTATACCGGCTGCTCGTTGCCACCTGTTGGACGCGTGCCTTTGAGTTCGCCTGGCCTGTCGCCGGCACACACGGCATGCGATTGCGTCGTGATGGTGTTATTCGAGATTACCGGCTGCACGTTGATTTCCAACACAGGACTCAACGATTGCTGGCAAGGGGCCGAGTACACGACTCTTCTATACCACGTGCGCTCATTCAGTGGGGCAGGAGCCTGGTAATCAGGTTGATTGTTAGTGCCTGCTGCGGCGGTAAAATGCTGCCCATCGCGGCTGCTTTCCCACAGATAGGTATAGCTGCCATTGCCACCGGCTGGGGCTGTGCCCTTTAGCTGCTGTAGTATATCGCCTGCGCAAATGGTGCTCTTTTCTACTGTGATGATGTTGTTGCTGATAGCCGGCAGCACGTCTACTTTTACGGCAGGGCTGGTATGCGCCTCGCAAGGGCCGGACAATACCACTCTTCTGAACCAGGTTGTCTTCTCCAGCGCTTCTGGCTGATAAGTGGCACCCGTAGCACCTGCTACCGCGCTGAAGCCTGCCTCAGCGCCTGTCACGCTGGTTTCCCACCGGTAGGTATAGCTGCCATTGCCGCCTATTGGGGTAGTGCCTGTTAGTGCATTCGGACGCTGGCCGGAGCAAATAGGAGCGCTTGGGGCGGTCAGGCTGTTGTTTGCGATTCGCTTATTCACTGTTACCCTCACAGGGTGGCGCTCGCTGCTGCCGCAGCCGTTCACGTTTACAGCCTCTACAAAGAAGGTGGTTGTTTCCTGCAGTGCCTCTGTCTCAAAGCTGTAGCCTTCGTACAGGTGGCTTTGAGCTGTTTCGCTGGCGTACCAGCGGAAAGTGTTGGTGGTGTGGCTGTTTACGGTGAGTGTTGCGGTGCTGCCTTCGCAAACCGTAACCGGGGCTACTTCCGGTGCTGCCGGCAAGCCCACAACCGTTACCTCGACTACTTCTGAGTTGCTTATACACTCACCTGACACAACTTCGCGCATGTACCAGGTGGTTTGGGTGAGGTTGGCCGGGCTGGTGTAATGTAGGCCGGTGTTGTTACCGGGCGCCGGACTGAAGGTAGCATTTGGACCCGTTATGTTCTGCAACCAGCGGTAGGTATAGCTGCCGTTTCCACCAGTAGGTTGCGCGCCTGTGAGCGTGGTGGCGGCAGTGCCTTGACATATAACCGGCTGTCCGGCGATCTGGATAGTGTTCTGTTCGATGGCCGGCTGCACCAGTATCTGGATCTCGTTGCTGAAATTCTCACTGCAAGGGCCACCAGCTACCACACGGCGGTAGAACATGGTTTTGTCTTTGATCTGCGGGGTATAATTCAGACCGGTGTTGCTGCCAAGCGCCGGCTCGAACGTTCCATCTCCAGTACGCATCTCCCAGCGGTAAGTCTTCTGGTCGGTGCCACCCTGCGGCATGCTGCCGATGATAATGGATGGTGTGCTGCCGCTGCAAATGGTGTTTTGCTGTACCGATACAAAGTTCATGGTGATCGGCTTCACCACCGTCACTTTCACGGCCTCGCTCACGTGCTCCTGGCAGGTGCCGGATGTTACTTTGCGGCGGAAAAAGGTCGTTTCGTTCAGCACACCCGGATTGTAGTGCTGCTCGCGGTTACTGCCCTTAGCTGCTCTAAAGCTGCCATTGGTGCCTGTCGTGCTGGACTCCCAGGTATAGGTATAGCTGCCCGTGCCGCCTGACGGGTCGCTGCCTCTCAGGGCAGGCGCTTCCGCACCTTCACAAATAGGAGCGATGGAAGTAAGCGAGTTCTGCTCTATAACAGGTGTAACAGTAACAGCAATAGGAGCGGAGGTATGGGAGCAACCCGCCGACATCACCGTTCTTCTAAACCAGGTGGTACGGTTGAGGGCGCCGGGCTGGAAGGTAGCACTCGTAGCGCCAGCCAGCACTTCAAATCCGCCGTCATCGCTTGTGACGCTGGCTTCCCAGCGGTAGGTATAGCTGCCGTTGCCGCCGATAGGGGTAGAGCCTGTGAGCAGGGCAGGGGATTGCCCGGCGCAGATCACGGCTACTTCATGCAGCGTGTTGCGGTCGAGCGCTGGCAGAATGGTGACAGTTGCCGCTACCACAGGGCTGTAGCAGTCGTTGGTCACACCGCGCACATAAAAGGTGCTGGTGCCCTCCGGCAGGTTATGGGCTGTGAAGGTTCTGCCGGTTTCCAGTTGCTGAGTAGCCGCTGCATCCGCAAACCATTCGTAGGTGCCCGCATTGCCTTCTGCAATCAGGGTGGCGCTGCTGCCGGCACCGCACAGGGTAACAGGGGCTACCACAGGAGCCGGGGTGGCCGGGTATACCTCCACTTTAACAGGAGTGCGCACACTGGAGCAGCCGCCTTCCACAGTCGTCTGGGCGTAGAGTGTCGTTGTCTTGTCAAGAGCAGCTGTCTGGAAAGTGTTTCCTTCGTGCAACAGGTTGCCGCCTGTTGGCTGGTCGTACCACTGCACACTGCCTTCAGCCTGCAACACCTGGAGCAGGGCTGGGTTGCCTGGACATAGCGTTGCCACCGACTGCAGGGTTGGGGCGACTGGCAGGTCGTTCACGGTTACTGTGAGCGTTTCAACTACCTCACACACACCGGAGCGGTAGGTATAGGTCAGGGTATAGGTGCCAACCGCAGCGGGGTTGAACCGGCCGTCAGCTGATACATATTCGGAGCCACTCCATTTGCCGCCTTCGTGCGATGCCTGCAGTTGCATGATGCCGCTGTTGAGGCAGACTACCTCTTTCGGAGCTGTTAACTCCAACTCAGGTATAGCGTCGATGGTAATTTGCTGCGTAGCTGTTTCTGAGTCGCCGCACTCGTTGGTGGCGGTCAATTTCACTTCGTAAGCACCCGGCTCTGTGAAACGTATGGTCGGGTAGGCTGAACCGGCGTTGGTATTTTCTTCGAAACTTACGCCGGCAGGGCCGCTCACTTCCCAGCGGTAGGCGCTGATGGTGCCGGACTGAGCATCGTACACCGGCCTGTGGGCTGCATTGTTTTCTAAAAAGGCAATGGTCTGTGGACCGCAGTAGGTCTGTGCCGCCGGAAGCGTGGCAATCGGTTTGTGAATGACGGTGATCTTAGTTTCCTGCTTGCTCACAGCAGAACAGAAGCTGCTGGCCAACAGGGAAACGGTATAGGAGCCTGATTTGTCGAAACTGATCACCGGGTTTTCGGAGTTGGCATCGGTGCCCTCGGCAAAGCTCCAGCCTTCCGTAGCCGAAACTGTCCAGGTATACTTCAGATCTGCGCCGGTAGAGTGGTTTTTGGCTCTGTAAATAGCAGGGGCGCACACGCCGCCGTCTGGAGTCAGGTCGAAAGCGGCCTTGGGCACATCGTTCACCACGATCATCTGCTCCATCACCGTCGGCAAACAAGTGGAGTTGGGGTCAAGCGGGTAGGCGGTCAGGCGCACCAGGTACTCGCCCAGTTCGTTGAAGACCACGTTTGGCGAGAGCGTCGTGCCGTTGCCGGAAGAGAATTGCCAACCGGTTTCCGGGAAGATCTCCCATTTCACTCTGTAGCGGTCGTTTCTGGCAGAGGCGTCGTAGCCGTTCTTGGTCTTGTCCTGGAAGCGGACAGGCTCGTTGAGACACACATTGCCGATGGCAAAATCAGCGATAGGACCTTTCGAGATTCGGATACCGGTAAACGTGGCGATCGACACGTTACACTGGTTGGTGGCGGTGCCTTTCAGGGTGAAGCCGTTGGGCTTGTCTTTGGAAGACTCCAGGAATTCGTGGCGCAGGATGCGGTCGGCGGGCAGTTCGCTGTGCTTGAAAACATAGGCTGGCGTGCCATCGTCGAACTGGAAGGTATAGACGGTGTGCGGCGAGTTGCCCTCCACACCCGTGATCCGGAAGCCATAGGATACCGGAGCGCAGTCGATGTTGTTGCCATCGCTGGTGATGCCCAGGCCGGGGTTGCTGCCGATAAAGAGCTTTTCGGTGAAGGTGCCCTCACAGCCGCTGGCGTCGGTGGCCGTTACGGTAATGGTGTACAGACCGGCGGCCGTGTAGGTATGGCTTGCTTTCTCAAACTCAGCACCGAAGGTATTGCTTTTGCCGTCGCCCCAGCTAATGGTATAGCCCGTGTTAGTGGCTGCTGTTTTAGAGGCATTCTCTATTTCGAGCTTAAAGGAATTGGCACTGCCGGTATAGCTGCAATAGGTAAAGTCATACAGCGGGTCTTTGATCGTAGCATCTGGCCTATCGGTGATCTGGACAGGTGTGGAGGTTGCCGTACAGCCGTCTCCAGAGGCGGTGGTTACCGTGTAAGTGCCTGCTGTTGTGACGGTAATGCTCCGGGTAGTGGCGCCATTCGACCATTTGTAACTGGCTGCCTGCGTGGCAGTAAGTGTGGTTTCACCCTCAGCGCACAATGAAGAAGAGCCAGAAATAGTTATAATAGGAGTGCAACTTTGCGCTACGGTTTTTGCACCAAAACAAAGCACAGAAAGCAGGGTGAGCACGACTATCGCGAGGCTCTTTTGTACCAGTTGCATAGAGGGTTCTGTATAAGTTTGCTATAGATGAATGCTTTTATAGGAAAATGGCTATGGCCGGAAAATTCAATTCAGTTTTAGGGGATAACTCGAGAGAAAGGGAGCACTGCCGGCTCTTTCCCATGTCGTTCAAACAGTTATCAGATCATCAGAAAAATGAATTTCGAAACCCTAAAACTTTTATCACCTTTTACCGAACATTTTCGTGGTCTGTCCGTATTGTGCAAAATGTTTTTTAAAGTTACTTGGTTCAAATAATTGTAAATTTTTTATGAACTGGTCTTTCAGACTTTTTATGTGATACCTCCCTCCAGCAGATAATCTTGCCCTGGAGACCCGCCAGAACCATCTTTCTATTCAATTCATGCCTTATAACACGCCCTGCAGTAAAACAATTAGCTATCATATTGTATTATTTTGATATGATTTTACAGTATACTTGGGTGTGTTCAAGCGGTGTATTCTCGTGTATCTTCTAATAAAAGAAATCCACTTTTGGGTGTCGGGTTTTAAAAAAAACCCTTTGATTTTTTTGAGTGGGTACAAATATTTTTTTTACAGAATAAATAGCCTTCTGAATGTAACCTTTTGAGAAATGACAGACCTAAAAGGGGTGTATTATGAGAATAGTTATATAACAAAGTTGTAAGTTATTATTTTAACCTATGACTATTTAAAAATATAAATATGTTAATATTGTCGCTTTAAATTTTATTCCTGATTTAGCGATAAATTAATAAACCTTAATATAAATGCAGTCGTATTTCAGTCTAAATTCTGATAGCTAACTCAAAGCCAAATCTGATCTGGCAGAGGAGGATCCAAAACAGAAGTAAAACTTAAAATACAAAGGTGAATACAGACATTGAGATTGTCATTGCTCCCAGAGCAACGTGGGGATTGACAAAGTGATTGAAGGTGAGAGGCGTTAGAAGGTCAATTTAGGGAAAAAGGGAATTATGATTCAATAAGTACAATTACAGGTTATGCACAAATACAGACACTATAATAGTTTTAATAGAATAATCTTATTAATACTAGACATTACGCTGATAGCTTTCGCTTTTAAGCTTTCAAACCTTTTCAGATACGGCGATCTGGAACTCACCCACCAATACAGTATCTTCTTTGTGCTTTTCGCGCTGGTATGGTGGATCGTATCAGGGTTCAAGAACTTCGTTTTCAGAGTAGACGCTTTCCTGCCAGTGGGCAGAAGGACAGGTAACCTGTTGAATGCCTTTGCGATACACGCTGTGATTTTGACCAGCTGTATCGTAATCTTCAACCTGGAGCATCTGTCCCGCCTGTTGCTGCTGTATACCTATCTGTTTACAGCCCTGCTGATCGGTGTTAGCCGCGTGGTTCTTTTCCTAACGCAGCGCTACTTCTCGAAGTCAGATATGGCGTACAGCCGTTACGTGATCGTAGGGATGGGGCCTGCCGCCATCAACCTGCACCAGACCTTCAGCAACGACGAAGCGCCAGGTCGTAAGTTCATGGGCTTCTTCACAGACAAGGCCGATGAACTAAGCAAGCACAGTAGCATGGTGAAAGGCAATGTGTCTGACCTGCAGGAGTTTTGCCTCCAGAACAACATCGACGAGGTATACTATACCTTGCCTGTAAATGACAAGGAGCACATCGACGAGCTGACAGAGTTTGCTGACGAGAACTTCATCTACTTCCGCATTGTGCCAGATTTCAGCGCCATTGTGCAGCGTGAGGTGAACATGTACTTCTACCAGAACATCCCGATGATCAGTGTGCGCAAAGAGCCACTGGAACAAGTGACCAACCGTGTTGCGAAGCGTGTGTTTGACATTGCCTTCTCTTCTGCCGTTATCCTGCTGCTGTTCCCGATCGTGATGCCGATCATTGCGCTGGCGATCAAAATCAGCTCGCCGGGGCCGATCTTCTTCAAGCAGCTGCGTCCTGGTAAAAAGAACCGCCTGTTTGTGTGCTACAAGTTCAGAACCATGCGTGTGAACAACAACACAGAGCTGCAGGCCACCAAAGACGATCCGCGTGTAACCAGAGTGGGTGCCTTCCTGCGCAAGACGAACCTGGACGAACTGCCACAGTTTTTCAACGTGCTGCTTGGCGATATGTCCGTAGTAGGGCCGCGTCCGAACCTGGTGTCGCAGCTGGACCACTACTCTAAAGTGATCAACAAGTACAAGATGCGCCACTTCGTAACACCGGGTATCACAGGGTATGCACAGGTGAGCGGCTACCGCGGCGAAACCAAAGAAGTGCACCTCATGGAGAAGCGTGTGGAGTACGATGTGAAATACATGGAGAACTGGAGCTTCATGATGGACATGAAAATCATCTTCCTGACAGTATGGAACATGGTGAGAGGCGAGAAAAATGCATACTAACGATATAATGGAACCAAGCACCCTACGCAGAACAGCGGCACCCCTGCAGCAGAAGCGTCGCTTACTGAATTCCTACATTACCACGGGTCGCTTCGATGAATTTGTGGAGCAGGTCTTCTGGATGACCGAAAACAAAGATTCTTCTTATGTGTGCTTTGCCAATGTGCACATGCTGGTAGAGGCCTCTCAGGATCCGGGATTCAATAAAATTTTAAACGAGGCGGATGTGGCCTCGCCCGACGGCGGTCCATTGTCGAAACTGATGAAGCTGAAGTACGGCCATAAGCAGGACCGCGTGCCGGGTATGGACCTGATGCCACGCCTGATCGAGGAGGCCGCTGCCAGAGGCAAGTCGGTTTTCTTCTACGGCTCTACAGACGATGTGCTGGAGGCCGTGGTTGCTACCGCAAAGGCGAAGCACCCTGCCATAAAGATAGCAGGCTATTACTCACCGCCTTTCCGCCAACTGACAGAGGCCGAGGACCAGTCGATCGTGGATATGATCAACGACGCAGGAGCCGACCTGGTGTTTGTGGCCCTGGGTTGTCCGAAGCAGGAGCGCTGGATGGCCGAGCACAAGGGCCGCGTGAAAGCGTGCATGCTGGGCGTTGGCCAGGCTTACATGACCTATGCCGGACTGGAGAAACGCTTGCCGAAGTGGGCGCGTGACCTGTCGCTGGAGTGGACCTACCGGTTGTACCAGGAGCCGAAGCGCCTCTGGAAGCGCTACCTGGTTACTAACAGCACGTTCGTATACCTGACGTTAAAAGATATGCTCTGGCCCAAAGATAAACATAGCAAAGCTACCACCGTTACGGTAGGCTAAGCCAATAAAAATGCGCTGTCCAGGTATAGAAGCCCGCAGCGCATTTTTTTCATCCGATCTTTTCGATTTTAATAATGAGCCTTTTTAGAGGATGACTGGCAAAGACCCAACCTATCTGTCAAATACAGGTATAAGAACTGATAGTTACCGGTTGAGGCGTGTTATAACATGCTAAGTCTTGATTATCAGGCAGCTAATTTGCCGCCTTCAGAAAATCCGCATTATCAAAATCAAAATATAGTAATTGTCGTATAGATGACAGATTTAAATAGAAATTCAACCCAAACCCTTAGAAATTAATGAAAGCTGTAATACTGGCAGGCGGATACGGAACCCGCATCAGTGAGGAAAGTGGTATCAGGCCGAAACCCATGGTGGAAATCGGCGGAAAACCAATCCTCTGGCATATCATGAAAATATACTCGGCCCACGGTATCAACGATTTTGTGATCTGCTGCGGCTACAAAGGCCACATGATCAAAGAGTATTTCGCCAACTACTTCCTCTATAACTCCGATGTGACCTTCGACATGAGCACCAACAGCATGGAGGTGCACCGGAACAAAACGGAATCCTGGAAGGTGACGCTCGTTGACACCGGCGAGGGCACTTTGACAGGTGGCCGCCTGAAGCGCGTGCGCGACTACATTGGCGACGAGACATTCTGCCTGACCTACGGCGACGGCGTGAGTGACGTGGACATCAGCGCCTCCATTGAATTCCACAGACAGCAGGGCACTAAGGCCACGCTTACCGCCGTGCAGCAGCCTGGCCGATTTGGTGTGTTCACGCTCTCGGGAGAGGACACACATGTGCGCCACTTTCAGGAAAAGCCGGAAGGTGGTGAACAGCCTTGGATCAACGGTGGCTTCTTTGTGCTGGAGCCTTCCGTGATTGACTACATCGACGGCGACCACACCACCTGGGAGCGCGAGCCGATGGAGCGACTGGCCCGCGAAGGTGAGATGTCGGCTTTCAAGCACACCGGCTTCTGGCAGCCCATGGACACCCTGCGCGACAAGAACTACCTGGAGGAATTAATTCAGGCGGGCAATGCGCCATGGTATAATGTAATCAAAAACCAACCCGTAAATGCCTAAAAGGTGCCAGGTATACCAGAATGTTTGCCCCTGCGTATAACATATCCTATACCTGACCTTTTAGCGAAACATAAGCTGATGAAGAGAGAATTTCTGCAGCAAACCTATCAAAACAAAAAAGTATTTCTGACGGGCCACACTGGCTTCAAAGGCTCCTGGATGCTGCAAATGCTGCACTCCCTGGGTGCCGAAGTGATGGGCTACGCCCTGGCCCCTGAAACCGACGAAGACCTGTACCACCTGATGGACGGCGACAGCCTGTGCGAATCGGTCATTGCCGACATTCGTGACAAGGAGGCTGTAGAAGAGGCCGTGCTGCGTTTCCAACCGGACTTTATTTTCCATCTGGCCGCCCAGCCGCTGGTGCGTCTTTCCTACGAGTTTCCATCGGAGACTTTTGCCGTAAATGCCATCGGCACAGCCCATGTGCTGGATGCGGTGCGCAAACTGGAGAAGCCCTGCACGGTGGTATTGATCACGACAGACAAGGTATACGAGAACAAGGAATGGGTATATCCGTACCGCGAAAGCGACCAACTGGGCGGTTATGATCCGTACAGCGCCAGCAAAGCCTGTGCGGAACTGGTGATTTCGTCCTATACCCGCTCTTTCTTCCACCCGGAGGCCTACGAGGGGCACCAGAAAGCGATTGCCAGCACCCGAGCCGGTAACGTGATTGGCGGCGGCGACTGGGCCAAGGACCGCATTATACCGGATATTGTGCGGGCCCTGCGGGTAGGGGAGCCGGTGACGGTGCGCAACCCGAATGCGGTGCGTCCGTGGCAGCACGTATTGGAACCGCTGGGCGGATACCTCTTGCTCGGCGCCAAACTGGCTCAGGACCCGAAAGCCTTTGGCGGCGCCTGGAACTTTGGTCCGCAGGCCGGCGATAACAGTCCGGTGGAGGATTTGGTGCAGAAAGCCCTTCAGGTTTGGGGCTCAGGAAGTTACGACAAGCCGGAGCTCAAGAACCAGCCACACGAAGCCGGTCTGCTCAAGCTCGACATCAGCAAGGCGCTGGTAGAATTGGGCTGGACACCGAAGTACAACTCAGCCCAGGCCATCGAGCGCACCATCGGTTGGTACAAAACGTACCACGAAGGTATAACTGACATCAAAGAATTTACGATGAGGCAGATCGCGGAATATCTGGGAGAAGAACAACCCGTATACCTGCCCTCCTAATCTGAACGACAGACACCTGCAAAGCAGCCCTTTGCAGGTGTTTTCAAATACAACAACGCACATGATTTTTACAGAAACCAAACTAAAAGGCGCCTACATCATCGACATTAAAAAGCTGGAAGACGAGCGCGGCTTTTTCGGCCGGGCCTATTGCCAGCAAGAGTTTGAGCAGTACAGGCTGAACACCAAACTGGTGCAGGCCAATGTGAGCTACAATTACAAGAAAGGTACCCTGCGCGGCATGCACATGCAGCAGGCCCCGCACGCCGAAACCAAACTGGTGCGCTGCACCCGCGGCGCCATCTACGATGTGATCGTGGATCTGCGCCCGGACTCTGAAACGTACAAGCAATGGATCGGTGTGGAGCTGACTGCTGACAACTACCGCATGCTCTACGTACCGGAAGGCTTCGCACACGGCTACCTGACACTGGAGGACAACTCCGACGTGATGTACCAGGTGACGGCCTTTTATGCGGCGGGAGCAGAGCGCGGCCACCGCTGGAACGATCCGGCTTTCAACATACAGTGGCCAATCGAGCCGCAGATCATCTCGGAGAAAGACCAGAACCACCCGCTGCTGGAAGCTATACCTGAACAGTCGGCTTTGTAGAAAAGAAATTGATAAAAGACTGATTGACAAAGGACAAAATACTTTCGAAATGCGATTACAGCTGATTACAATGAGGCCTATATAGTAGTCCTTTGTCCTATGTCAAGAAACTCCTTTGTCTAAATTTTACTTAACAAGAAGAAAATGATCATTATAGATACCGCATTAGCCAAACGCCAAGCCGAAGGCAGACCTGTCCGCGTCGGGATGGTAGGAGCTGGATTTATGGCCAAGGGCGTGGCGCTGCAGGTTAAAAACCATGTGCCGGGAATGGAGATTGTGGCCATTTCGAACCGTACCATCGACCGTGCCCGCGAAACCTACAACGAGGCAGGTATAGCCGAAGTGGACGAAGTGGACTCTGTAGAGGCCCTGCAGGGAAACATCCGAAACGGCAGGTATAGCATAACCAACGACCCGATGCTTTTGTGCCGTGCCGAAGGGATCGATGCGATTCTGGAAGTGACCGGTGCTGTGGAGTTCGGGGCGCAAGTGGCCTTGGAGGCGATCCGTAACGGTAAGCACACCATCATGATGGATGCCGAGGTGGACGGTACGGTGGGTCCCATCCTGAAGGTACACGCCGACAAAGCGGGCGTCGTGTTCACGAACGTGGACGGCGACCAGCCCGGCGTGATCATGAACCTGTACCGCTACGTGAAGTCCATCGGTATGAAGCCCGTGCTTTGCGGCAACATCAAAGGCCTGCACGACCCTTACCGCAACCCGACTACGCAGGAAGGTTTTGCCAAACGTTGGGGACAGAACCCCGCTATGGTCACTTCCTTTGCCGACGGCACCAAGATCTCTTTTGAACAGGCCATCGTGGCCAACGGAACTGGTATGCGTGTGGCCAAGCGCGGCATGCTGGGGCCATACGCACCGCAGGGAGCCAATATCCGGGAGTCAGTGAACCTGTTCCCGCTGGAAGAACTCACCAACGGTCCCGGTATTGTGGACTACGTGGTAGGTATAGCCGAACCGGCCGGCGGCGTGTTTGTGCTCGCTACCCAGGATAATCCGAGGCAGCAGCACTACCTCAACTATTATAAGATGGGCGAGGGGCCGCTCTACTGTTTCTATACCCCGTACCACCTGTGCCACCTCGAAGTGCCGCTCACCATTGCCAGAGCCGTACTTTTCAACGATGCCGCCCTCACGCCGCTTGACCGTCCGTATGTAGAAGTAGTAACTGCCGCTAAAAAGGATTTGAAAGCCGGGGAGACCATCGACGGCATCGGGCATTACATGACCTACGGCCTGTGCGAGAACGCCGACGTGACCGAGCGCGAGACCCTGCTTCCGATGGGTATAGCCGAAGGCTGTGTGCTGAAGCGTGACATTCCGAAAGACCAGGTGCTCACCTACGATGATGTGATTTTGCCGGAAGGCCGTACCATCGACAGGCTGCGTGAAGAACAGCGCCAGTATTTCGCTTCGGCTTTTGCTGAAAAGAAAGAACAGGCACCCAATACAACCGCGATCGCCTAAACCCTCAGGCTGTGAAATACAGCAGCACGCGAATTCCCGCTCAAGTCAGGTATGGCCCGGGCGGGAATTCGCATGCCTGACATCTAAACAACACATGCGCATTCTGATTATACACAACTATTACAAACAGGCCGGAGGCGAAGACACCGTTTTTCATGCCGAGGCCGCCTTGCTGGAGGAGCACGGCCATCAGGTGGAGAAGCTTACCTTTTCGAACAGAGAGGTGAACAGTATGTCTGAGAAGCTACAGGCTGCTTTGGGCGTTGTGTATAATCCGGGTAGCGCGAAGTTAGTGGAGGAGCGGATAAAGGCCTTTCAGCCTGATGTGATTCATGTGCACAATTTCTTTCCCCTGCTTTCGCCGGCCGTTTTTTATGTGGCAAGCCGCATGCAGGTGCCCATCGTGATGACGCTGCACAATTACCGCCTGGTATGCCCAAGCGCCCTTCTTTACTATAACGGAAAGGTACAGTTGGATAATCTGCGCAAGACATTCCCGCTGGGAGCCATTCGCCAGAAGGTATACCGTGACTCTGCGGTGCAAACAGCCTCCGTAGTGCTCACCACCGGTATGCACAAGGTGCTGGGTACCTGGCAGCGTAAAGTCGACAAGTTTATTGCCCTCACCACCGAGGCCGCTGACCTGTTCCGAAAATCATCTCTTAAACTCAAACCAGGGCAGGTAGCTGTTAAACCCAACTTTACCCAGGACATAGGTATAAGCCGTATCGAACGGGAGGATTATTTCCTGTACGTAGGTCGCCTGACGCCTGAGAAAGGGATAGAGACGCTCCTGAAAGCACATGAACTGAGCCCTTTCCCGTTGAAAGTGGTGGGTGACGGTCCGCTGCGGGAGCGAGTAGAGGCGTATGCAGCGACGCATGCAGGTATAGACTACCTGGGCTTTCAGAACCGGGAGCAGGTGCTGGAGCACCTGAAGCGCGCCAAAGGGCTGATCTTTTCCTCGGAGTGGCTGGAGACTTTTGGCATGACCATTATCGAGGCCTTCTCGACGGGAACGCCTGTTATTGCCGCCAACATAGGGGGAGCTGCACAGATCGTGCAGGACGGTGTGAATGGCTTGCTCTATAGCCCTGGCAATGCGGAGGAACTGGCTGAGCGCGTGCAAACCCTGATCCAGCACCCCCGAATGGTACGGCAGCTGGGTACCGCAGCCCGCCAAAGCTACGAGGTGAGGTATACGCCGGAGGCCAATTACCGTATGCTGCTCTCCATCTACGAAGACGCTATCCGGGCTAAAAAGAAAATTGCCCCTGCAACCGGGGTCACAGAGGCAAATATCTCTTAGTAGCAGGCGCTAAACTGTCTCCACACTACTTTCCTTTTTCGAACTCTTTGGCATTTTCTCAAGGATTTCCACTACCTGATTGGTGTCTACCAGCAAATGCTGGCGCTGGCCTTCATCGGCATTGTGCACCGGCTTGTCACCTTTGCAGATGATGTAGTCGTAGTCCAGGTCAATCTTGGTGGCGATGTCATAGAACGGCTCTATCACGAACCCTTCGTGGAAGATCTCGATGATCTTGGTGCCCGGCTTGCAGAAGAACATGCTGATCAGGCCGGCACCTGTAGCCGACACCACCACCTTTGCCTGCGAAAACATCCGGATCTTCTCCAGAATACTGTACTTGCTCGATACGATCGACTTGAAGTTATACGGTTCCAAGGCTTCCAGCAGTTCTTTCTCGTTCAGTACGTTGCGTATGGCCGAGTCGCTACGACTGATGTACAGGTAAGGTACCCGCTCCGAATCGGGCAGGACTTCGTGCTGCACCAGCGGAAGAAAGGAATTACGGATGTACTGACCCATCCAGCGGGGCACCAGGGTATGGTTGCCGCGCGGCGCCGTGGAGGCGATTACGCGGTCTGCGGTCAGGTGATGGTACTCAACTGAGGTGATGATTTTTTCGGTAGGTATACCCAGCAACTCCAGTGTTTCGGTCTGGTAGCCATAGCGTGTGCTGGGCACCAGGAACCAGTCTATTTCGTCGTAAAGCCCACTCTCGCGGAGCAGGTGCAGGCGCGGCAGCACATCCATGAACCAGTGACCGATGTTGTTGAGGCCTGCGCCGCCTGTCAGCATGCTGAATACCGTGCCCTTAAAGCGTGTAGGCGCCTGGAAATAGCTTTGGGTAAAGATGTTGTTCTGAGCTGCGCTTACCACTTTACCGTTCACCAGACTAAGCGATACGTTCTCAATAATGCGGTTTTGCTGCGACACGATGGCCACACTGCTCTCATTGTCTGTGTAGATGCGTCCGTTCGGAACCTCCGCCACCACATAGTCGGTGGTGACGCTGCGCATCGGCTTCCAGTAGTCGGAGCAGGCCTTGTAGAGGTCCTCTGATATTTCGAGTGGGGTGGTCAGGTTCGGGTAGATGCTATGCACCTTCACCTCGGACGGAGGGCAGTCAGTCTGGCCGCCTTTGTTAATCTGGCAAACGCCAATAGGTCTGAAACGGGTGTTGTGGGGAATGATACGTCCAAGAATCTTTTTCAGACGTTTGGTGGATTTATCGTAAAATACCTTTGGTTTCATATATATACGGTGAGTAATAATTGCTATACGTTTGTAATTCAAATTTGGCTGTGTTGCACCATCAATCCAGCTGATTTACCAGGTGTCGGCTGTTGAGCTGGGTGCTGTCTGCTGCTTGTTGCAAATGCTGCGCCAGCAGTTCGGCGGCAGCCACTACCGCCGTGTTGTTCCAGTGTCCGTCATCGGCCGGATACAGCTTTTTCTTTTCATTCAGGTATAAGTGTTCGAACGTGCTTTGCATGTCCACTACCTTTACGTTCCGGCGCTGGAGTTCAGCCACCAGGCGGGGCAGAAAGTCCGGCTTTTGCCCCGATGGCAGCAATTGGTGGTAGATGTTCTCTTTGTTGGGTATGGGCATGAACACGAAAGGTATACCGCGCTCTGCCAGCGCCTGTTTGTAGCCTTCCAGCACATCGGCAATTTGTTTTATCTCTTCGTCACGGAAGGTGCGGTTGGCGTGCCCGCCTTCCATGAAAAATTCGTTTTGGTACTGGATGTACTTCTTTCTACCAAACTTCCGCTCGATGTTGGCCAGGGTACGGTGGTAGAGCGCCAGCTTCGAAATGCGGTCAGCCGTCACGGCCAGCCAGGTCAGCACCCCCGACGAATTGACAACGGAGCCTGTGCGGTCGCGGAGCTTGTTGCCTATACCTGTGGCACCCACGGCGGGCAGTTCCGGTATGCGGCGCTCGATGCTCGACACCACCACCACCTCAGGCGGATTTTCCTCGAAACGTTTAGTACCCAGAAAACGGTTGATCGTGGCAGGGGCGAAGGAGTATACCTCCTTCCCTAGTTCCCTTTCCAGCACTTCGGACAGTGTTTCCTCCTGCGAGAGTTTGGCACCGGTGATGTTGGAGTCCCCGATCAGCAGTACCTCGGCTTTGGTGTCGCGGTTACGGTAGCCGTAAGAATCCGTGAACCATTCCACCTGCTTTTTCTCGGCGTATGGCGTGCGTGGTGCCAGTTCGCCCTCTTCCTCCATACGCATATGCATGTTCGGGTAAAAGGGGCCTGACAGCAGGCGCACACTGTTCACTGAAATGGTTTCCCATACCCGGAAGGTGAAAGCGTCCATCGGCAGCACGATGGCTTCGATCAGGGGCCACAGCACAAAAGGCAATACCAATAGCGTCAGTTTCCTGAGCAGCCTTCTCACTTCGTTATTTTTGGTTTCCTGCGCCATTTAGAACTGAAAATAAATGAATTCCTGGTGCCCGAATTGTCCGAAAAGCAGTACCGCCACGATGGCGGCATAATACAGCCCCCAGCGCACGACGGCCGGCCGTTGACTGATCAGCTGTGATACACTGCCTCGGCGCTGGATCAGGTGCACCGTCTCCATGATCAGGATCGAAATGACAGACACGGCAAATACCCTAAAGCCCTGGTCCATGAACAGGAGGTGTTGCAACTCTATACCTGCCAGCACTTGCCTTATATTGCCTATACCTGTCGCGCTGCTTTGCAGGATATAGAGCGCGTCCGCCAGCGAATTGGCCCGGAAAAACACCCACGAGAAGAGAACCAGCACGAACACACTTAGCACCTGCACCCACTTGTAGAGCAGCGGACTTTCCGCAAGGCCCAGCGATCGGGCCAGGGCATCACGCTGTTTGGCCGTCACGATGGCGAACACCAGGTAAAAGCCATGCAGGGCACCCCACACCACAAAGGTCCAGTTAGCGCCGTGCCACAGCCCGCTTACCAGAAACGTGATGAACAGGTTGTAGTACCAGCGCCACTTTACCACCCGGTTGCCACCCAGCGGGATGTAGAGGTAGTCGCGGAACCAGGACGAGAGCGATATGTGCCAGCGGCTCCAGAACTCAGAGATGCTCTTCGAAAAGTAGGGCCGGCGGAAGTTCTTCATTAGCCGGAAGCCCATCACCTGCGCCGCTCCAATGGCGATATCTGAATAGCCGGAGAAGTCGCAGTAAATCTGGAATGCGAAAAAGACGGTAGCGATGATGAGCGTGATGCCTTCGTAGTCAGTCGGGTTATTGTATACCTGGTTCACCATCAAAGCCAGGTTGTCCGCGATCATGATCTTTTTGAAGAAACCCCAGCCCATGCGCCGCAGGCCGCCCACCACGCGTTCGTAGCTGAATTCGTGGTGGGATTTGAGCTGCCCCAGTAAATTGCCTGCCCGCTCGATCGGGCCGGCCACCAGTTGCGGAAAAAAGGTGACGAACAGCGCGAACACTCCCAGATGGCGCTCCGGTTTGATGCGCCCATGGTACACATCAATTGAGTAGCTCATCGTCTGGAAGGTATAGAAGGAGATGCCCATCGGCAGCAGCAGCTCGAAAGCAGGCACGGCATATTCCATGCTCAATGCCGAGGCCACCTCCCGTGCACTGTCGTTAAAGAAATTGTAATACTTGAATAGGCCGAGTATGCTCAGGTTGGAGAACAGCGAAAACCAGAGGTATGGCTTGCGTTTGTATTTTTCCTCGTCGCTATACCTGCCCATGGCATGGCCGCAGAAATAATCTACCAAGGTAGACCCAACAAGTATCAGGGTATAGGCGGGGCGCCACGAGGCGTAGAAGTAATAACTGGCCAGCAGCAGAATAAGCCACCTGCGGTTGGGTGGCGTCAGGAAGTAGAGCGTAACGACTACCGGAAAGAATATGAAGAATTCAATGGAGTTGAATAACATATGCAGACGCCGTTATGAATCAAGAGAAGCGTGTGAATGCTGGTTTAGTGGCAACTTCCCCTGTCCGATCGCCCTTCTACAGACTTGCTGCCAGCAGGAGCAAAGTCAAGAGCCATGAAGTTATCCGGCTGTGACGGAAGCACCGTTATAATTGTATTGCCCTCTATACGTAACAGATTTCAAATGGCTGTTTTCGAAACAAAAAAATTGCATTGGCAGGTATACAGGCGCTGCCTTTACAAAAGGAGAGGGCAGAGATGTTGTGTTACCAGGATGTTAGTAGCCCGTTTTTTGCCACCATAGCACCCTTCAGGGCTTTCTTTTAACATCTCGGTTTTATGGACAATTTAAGTACGTCACAAAGCCGAACATCTGGGCCGGTTAGGCGTAATATTATTGTACTCTTATACAACAGTAAATCTATACTCTCCGTACAGGACATGCAGTGTTGCGAACCAGCGTTGTGCCTGGCACAGCATCTGTTCGACTCTGACAATTTACCTAAAAGCAACCCGATATAACGTAGCGTGCATCGAACAGGTGCCGTGATACAGATACATAGTGAGCTTATATGATAGCATCTTCCTTCAGGTATATTCAGCAATACCTTTTTTCATACACATGGGGCTTTAAGCGCAAACTGGCCTTCACGACTATATTTATCGTGTTCTTGGGCTTTGTATTTTCGGGTATGGCGCTGGCTCAAACTGCCTGCCCTTCTGGCTTGGTGCACCACTTCGGGTTTGACGAGAAGATCGCCAGCAACTACACCGATTATGTAACGAACACCATCGCCACCTGTACGGCTTGTCCCGAGCCTGCCGTTGGCCGATTCGCCGGCGGACAGCGATTCAACGGTTCTGGCGCCGGGCTGCAGTTCAGCCAGATCAACAACTTTCAGTGGGGACCCAACAGCAGCTTCTCAATGGAGGTATGGGTGCAGGTAAACCGCAAATCGTCTAACCAGGTGATCATCGGCCGCAAATCAGGTGACGGCTTGAGTGCGTGGTGGCTGGGTATTAACCCCGAAGGGTATGCCGTGTTCGATATGCAGGATAACTACGGAGAGCCCCATACCCTGACGGATTACCTCAAAGCGGTTAACCTGTTCGACGGCAAATGGCACCACATTGCGGTGGTGCGCGAAGGTGGCCCCCAGATTACGAAGCTGTACGTAGACGGCTTTCGGGTAGATGACAGAAGGATAGAAACAAAGGTATACCGTGGCAGCATGGAGTCTTCCAGCCCCGTTACGTTCGGGTATATCGACATCGATTCTAAATATTACTTTAACGGTATACTGGATGAGTTCCTGGTTTACAACCGAAACCTTTCGGAGCAGGAGATGCGCAACCGCTACAACCAGGGAGCGGGCAGTTACTGCGGTCCCGAGGCGGTAAGGCCTGAAGTCGTGTCACAGCCGATCACCTTCGGTACTGTCAATCAGCAGTACCGGTATGATGTGAATGCGGCCGGTAAGCCTGCCCCGAGTTATCTCCTGATCTCAGGCCCCAATGGTATGACAATCAACGCGAGCACAGGTCTTATCTCATGGGTGCCACAAGCTGCCGGAAATTTTTCGGTAGAGGTGAGAGCCAGTAACAGCCAGGGGGAAAGCACACCGCAACGCTTTCAGATAGAGGTAAGGCCTGCTACGGAAGAAAAGATCGGCATGCTCCACCACTGGATGCTGAACGAAACATCCGGCCCTAACTACCGGGACGTGTACACGCCCATCGATGCGGTGGCCGGGGAAAGGAGCCGTCCTGCCTCGGTGAAAGGCGTGGAAGGCGGGGCGCAGCGATTTAACGGACGCGATACTGGGCTTGATGTTATCGGCAGTCCGAACTTCGACTGGAAAGCCAACGAGACGTTCACCATCGAGCTATGGCTGCGCACCGAAACCAAGGAGGGGACGAGCGAGGCCCAGAACCAGGTGCTGCTTGGGCGCCATGCCACCGACTCACCGTCGCAGTGGTGGCTGGGTCTCGACAAAGACCGAAGAGCGGGTTTTTATTTGCCTGATATTGAGTTTAAAGGCAGTTTCGTTGGCGGCGGGCCTAAATTGAATGACGGCGCCTGGCACCAGTTGGTCGTGGTTCGGGACGGAAGCTCTGGCGCTACGAGACTGTACGTAGACGGTGAGCAGGTTGCCTCAGGCAGTTTTGGCCATGATTTCGGTTTCAGCAGCCGTTCGCCTGTTACCATCGGCTACTTTAATGCGAGCCTGCTCAACAGTTACCACTACGATGGCGACCTTGATGAAGTGAAGCTTTTTGGCAGAGCACTTTCGCCTGACGAGATCAGGGAGCGCTTCATGGATGTATACAACAGTCTGACCCAGATTCTGACATTTGAGGGACGCTACGTGGATGGCGAGAGCTTCAACCAGAAAAAAGTAGTGCTGGACTGGCGCACCCTTTACGAGCTTGAGATGGACTTCTTTGACATAGAGCGATCTCAGGATGGCGAGAATTTTACGTCCATCGGTCAGGTAAAAGCCTCTGGTACCACAACCGCCACAATCGACTATACCTATACCGACGAGACCCCGCTGAAGGACCAGGGCTATTACAGGCTCCGGTTGGTACGCCTGGACGGAAGTGCCACTTACTCCAACATCATCCTGGTGCAGGATCGCTCGCTTGCCGCCTCCTCATTCAGGGTATATCCGAACCCGGCAGCGGTGCGTGATGAGATAACGATAGAGGTTGCCAATCTGAAGGAAAACGAGGAAGTCACCTTTATGATAACCGATGGCGCTGGCCGACAGGTTCACAGCCGGCAAGTGCGTACGAATGAACTCGGGGAGCTATACCTGGTCATGCTGGTCGAGTCATCACTGAAGCCCGGCATTTATAACCTGACAGTGGCAGGCAGTAACAAAACCCTTAACCGTAAACTCGTGGTAGCCCGTTAGTGCAATTGAACTGAAAACTTGAAGAACAATGCCTGTACGATGCTACATGACGGATACCGGGCGAGGATGAAGTACAGACAGGTGAAGCCGGCAATAACTATCCGGCGGCGGCAGGTGACCTGCTCGGATCCAGGTATACGATCAGTCTAAAATTTTAAATTTTTTTAATAATGCATTGATTATCATGTGATTGCATGTAAAACTTTGTAGATGTGAGATTTTTGATAAACCATACTAAATGTAGTTCGTACTATGCTTGAAAAACATCCAATACTCTGCGCCAGCCAAACACCCTAACATCAAATTTAAGATTCCTTTACTAAATTTAATTGTATTATTTTATGAAAAAATTATTTATAATTCCAATACTGTTCGCCCTCTTTCTTACCTCGTGCGACAAGGATAAAGATGAAAAATTAGAGCCACCAGTTTCAGAAATTGATGCAAAGATGCGTGGCGACTGGACAAACACGATGATCAAGCGAGTGTACTACTCCATGGATGATGAGGTGATGTTCACAGACTCAGTGCAGTATCAGACGAACTTTAGCTTTAACGGCAAACAATTAACCGTTACCGTGCCCGGAGGTCAGCCAGAAGTAATGAACTACAGTTTCCCGGACCCGAACGACTCTACTGTAATTGAGCTGCAGCGCGGTAGCGATAGAGGAAAGTATACCGTTTCATCTGTTTCAGAATCACAAATGACCTGGACAGAAGAAAAGGCCTGGGCCGGTTTCCCGGAAGAAGCCGCTGAGTCGGAAAAAACGACTTCTAAAGTAGGCGTGTATACCTGGAGATTCACCCGTAAAAAGTAGTAGCGTATGAAGCATCCCGATCTTTAGGGCTGCTATGTAAAAGGAAAACCTCCTGCTGAAAGGGGTACAGTCAATGTATCTCCGAAGGCGGGAGGTTTTTTAATGAGTTATACTCCGGTAAGGCATTTGCACAGTATAGCGGTCTTCTGCTGTGCCGGCCGCAGAAAAGAGCTCTGAGGGAACGTACCCAATCCTCGCTTCAGGATGATAAAGAAAAGAGGGGTGCAGGTTTTCCTGCACCCCTCTTTCTATCCGGCTAGCTTTGGCCAAGCCAGGTTTCTATTGTTTCTGTCCCTTGATCAACTCAGGGAAGATCCGTTTGGTAAGAAATGCTTACTCTTTGATCAGCTTGATCGTAGCGCTTTTGCCGGCGTTGTCAGTATACTTCAGGAAGTACAGACCTGCTCTTAGTCCGGTAGCAGCCAGGTTCATCACCAGCTTGTTGTTCTCTACCTTCAGGTTTTCCTCCTTGTATACCACTGTACCAGCCTGGTCCAGGATTACAACTTCCTGCAGTTTGATCTCCTCTTTGCCCAGGTCGAGTGTTACCACATCGTTGAATGGGTTAGGGTAGGCGCTTACTTTTTCGAAGCTGATGTTTGTATCAGTTGTCTCAGCAGTAAGTGCTGAAGAAGAGGAAGCAATCAGTGTCTCGATTGGAGACAGTCTGTTTGCAGCGATCGGGCGCTCCATGGCGCCGTTCGGCAGCTGCCAGCCCACGGCCAGGTTGTCGCCGCCGCCGCCCTGCAGCATCAGCGCCTCGATGTAGTAGCGCTTGCCGGCCTCCAGGGTGATCTTGGCGGACTGCTGTCCTGCCGTCTTGGTCCACTCGCGCGGGTTGGTCCAGGTGCTGGAAAGGGCGATGCGCGTCTTCTTGGTCGGGTCCTCTGACGTGCTCAGGTACAGCTCGGCCACGTCGTCGGCGGCGATCCAGAAGGTGTACTGGCCTGAAGCAGGGGCCGTCACGTAGCCGCGGATGCGCTGGCCGTAGTTGTTGCCCTGGCCGCCCGGCGCTTCAAATGAAGTCAGCTCAGTGGTGGAGGCAGGCTTGGTGTTCACCGGGATCACGCTCACGGTTGAACCGTGCACGTTGCTCCAGAAGTCACGGGTGATCTTGCCTACAGGTGTTATCGTTGCAATAGGAGCGGTAGCCACAGGTGCAGCGCTTCCCATTTCAGACAGTCTGTTGCTGGCGATCGGCCGCTCCATGGCGCCGTTCGGCAGCTGCCAGCCCACGGCCAGGTTGTCGCCGCCGCCGCCCTGCAGCATCAGCGCCTCGATGTAGTAGCGCTTGCCGGCCTCCAGGGTGATCTTGGCGGACTGCTGTCCTGCCGTCTTGGTCCACTCGCGCGGGTTGGTCCAGGTGCTGGAAAGGGCGATGCGCGTCTTCTTGGTCGGGTCCTCTGACGTGCTCAGGTACAGCTCGGCCACGTCGTCGGCGGCGATCCAGAAGGTGTACTGGCCTGAAGCAGGGGCCGTCACGTAGCCGCGGATGCGCTGGCCGTAGTTGTTGCCCTGGCCGCCCGGCGCCTCAAAAGAGGTCAGTGTGCTTGAAGAAGTTGGGTTGGTGTTCACCGGGATCACGCTTACGGTTGACCCGTGTACGTTGCTCCAGAAGTCGCGGGTGATCTTGCCAGTACCAGTAGTACCTGTTGCCGTACCAGTGGTTCCTGAAGTTGGTGCCTCGTCAACGGGAGCCGTAGCTATCGGATCCTGCGTTGGTTGTGTAGGTGAAGTAACTGGAGCTGAACCGTTTGGACCCAGTATGATGCCGTTGCTGCTAAGCTTGTTCAACCAGGCAGCGTATTCGTTCTTTTCGTGCTGCTTTGTGATGATAACACCAACATATGGGTTGTTCTCGTTTTTAACAAGACCGTCCGGGAAGTAGTTTTTGTCGAACAGGCTGCCCTGGCTCATAACACCCGTCACGTTATTGCGCATTACGGCATTGAAAGTAGCGCCTTTCTTGTAGTAGTCATAGCCGTAGAGGCCTACGTTGTGCGTGTTCACGCGAGTGCCGTCGTCAAACAAGCCAGAGTTCACACCACGGTTGTTGTATACCTCGATGTTGTTACCGCCTGCAATAGCGTAGTTGTAGTTGCCGATGTTCACGGTCTGGTTGTCGTATACCTTCACGTAAGCAGTAGCTACAGCAGCCGGATCACCCATACCATCCTGGTACCATGAGTCCGCGATGATACCGCCTCCTGAGAATTTGGTTTCTGTAGCAGGTATCGGGTAAGCACCCTGGATGTAGTTGTTATGAACTCGGATTGGAGAAGCGGAAGTACCGCGTGAGTTTGACAGGTTGATGTTGTCTTCTACCAGCGAATTGTTTGGCTCGTTGATGATTTCGTTCCAGGCAATTTCGGCGTGTGGCAGGTTGCCACGGTAGTTGAACTGAGCGAACTGCGAGTGCTCGCGCTGACCGCCGTATACACGTCCGTCAATGTTCTTGGCCTTGTTGTAGCGTATTTTTACCGTATTGTTAGCAGATCCGTCACCTTCATAACGCGTGCCTACATAAATGCCGGCCGTGCCCTCCAGGTAGCAGTTCTCTACAATAACGTTCTTGAAGTTGTTTACAGTTAAGAAACGACGTGGTTTCTTGTAATCCCTGAAAGGAGTAGGGGTGAGGCCGTAGCCTTTTGTGTTTTTGACGGTGATGTTGGCGGCATAGCCCCAGCTTTTGATCAGATAACCGGCACCACGGATGTTTGAGTTAACGATGGTTACAGGTTCGGATGTACGAACATCAACAGCAGCTACCTCAGAATCTCTTGATTCCCAGTTGCCTGTGTAAGTACCTCCTTTTGTGATTACTAATGGCCCGCTGTAAGTCTGGGCGTTAACGAAACCTGTCGAGAATAGAAAGGCTACGAGTGTGAGAATAAGAGCAGACAGAGTTGTCCCCGTCCACTTAGTCTCCTGAGTGGAAAATGTATTCATCTTTTTGGCTAAAAGTTGAAAAATTAAAAAATGTACTCCTTATAAGGCACCAGGCTTGTTCCCGTTTTCTGTTGCAGAAGCAGATGTGCCGCCTGTTGCTTTTTATGAAAATATTAAGCTTGGCGAACCGAAGCGTGTATGTTCATATATAAGTTGTTGCAAATATAAGTCGGAATTTTTTAGAAAAACCAGTCTTTTTTGATTTATTCTTGAATAAATCATAAGTACTTGAAATATTTAAATTGTCAACATAAGTGAATAGTGTGTTTAGTTCGTTTTAAAGGGGTTTGTGTGCTTAATGAGTAATTAAAAAAGGTTACATAAATTTAAAAAATACAATATTAATAATAATATAATATCAATACAAATTATAAATAAATTAGTAATTACTGATTATGAATATAGAATACTAGCTTAGGGAAAGAGACCAAAGTATACAAAACTGGTAAATATATTAAATATAATATATTTAATAATGTGACTTGTGTACTTTAGTTTTTTAAAGGTGTTATAACGCTGAATTGACAGCTTTCTAAAATGCTTCGGGCTTTAGTAGAGAGGGTGATTGGGATTGCTTACGTTAGTAATGACGGGGATGACCCCTCGTTGAAATGCATCAGACGCCTGTTGGCAGATTTACCCGCTATTGGATAGCTGTCGGTGCAACAGGCCTTTTAAGTTGAGCCGGAGCGGGACCAAGCTGGATGTTATTATCCGCAAGCTTCGACTTCCACATCTGGTACTCGGCCCGCTCGTTTTGCTTCGTAATCTCGCCTTTCAGGAAGGTGTTGCTGTGTTCGCGCACGGTCCCGTCCGGAAAATAATGCTTGTCGTTCCTGCTATCCTGTCCCATGATTCCGATCACGTTGCTATGGAAGGTATTGTTGAAGGTGGAATTCTTTTTGTAGAAGTCGTAGCCGTACAGCCCCTGGGTCCACATCTTAAACTTGTCTCCATTCTCAAAGCGGGCAGATGTAACAGCCCGGTTGTTAAACACCTCGATGTTATTGCCGCCCGCGATGGCGTAGTTGTAGTTGCCCAGGTTCACCGTCTGGTTGTCGTATACCTTCACATAGGCAGTGGCCACCTTTTTCGGGTCGCCCATGCCATCCTCGTACCAGGAGTCTGCAATAATGCCGCCGCCTGAGAACTCCTTGCTGTGGGCCGGGTAGGGATAGGCTCCCTGGATGTAGTTGTTATGGATGCGGATGGGAGAGGCCGGTGTACCGCGTGAGTTAGACAGGTTGATATTATCCTCCACCAGCGATTTGTTCGGCTCGTTGATCACCTCGTTCCAGGCGATCTCAGCATGCTGGATCGGGTTCCGGAAATTGAACTGCACAAACTGTGACCGGTACCAACCCTCATAAATGCGCCCGTCGATGTTCTTTGCCACGTTGTAACGGATCTTGATGGTGTTGTCCGGACTGCCATTGCCCTTGTAGGCGTCTCCGATGTAAATGCCGGCCGTGTTCTCCAGGTAGCAGTTCTCTACCACCACATGTTTGAAATCGTTCACGATCAGAAAGCGCCGGGGCTTCTCATACAGAATCCAAGGGGTGGGGGGAAGGCCGTAACCCCTGGTGTTTCTGACAGTGATGTTGGCCGCATGTCCCCAGCTTTTGATCAGGTAGCCGGCGCCCCGTATGTTGGAGTTCTCGATGATGACGGGCTCCGATGTCCTGATTTCCACAGCCGGCACCTCAGAGTCCCTTGATTCCCAGTTGCCGGAATAAGTGCCCCTCTTTGTGATCACGATCGGGTCGTCGTAGCCGACTGTTGTGGCTTTGGCACTTCTTTTTGCACCAGGCAGGTGCCCCTGGGTATAATAATAAGCAAAAAGCATTGCTACTACCGCCAGGGGAATAGCAATGCTTAGTATTATGAGGTATGGAAATCCTTTCTTCAAATCAACGGCCTGGTGCATCAGGGAGTGTTATTTCAAAAAATACCCGAACAGCCTGCGCGTATAGCCGTTTGCCAGGTGAAACGGGATGTAAGGAGCAGGGCAGTTCTTCAGGGTAAACCTTGTGAAGTCCCGCAGGTTGCCGCCGCCCTTCAGGTCGAACAGGTGCTTGTAGTAATTCTTAAAGTTCTTGTCGCTCCTGATCTGGCGTTCTCCGCTTTCTTCCGGGTAGGTGAGCAGTCGGGCGTCATAGTTCACATACAGCTCAAATCCTGCTCTTCTGGCCGTGTGGGTATAGTCGTAGTCGGCAATGTAATGCGGGAAGCGGTCCTGGTCGAAGAGCCCTATCTTTTCGATCACCACCCGGGGTATAAGCAAGCCTCTGCCAGGCAGGTGGGTGACAGCATGCAGTCCTTTTTGCTCATCTTTCGGCAGGGTAGGCAGTACTTCTTCAATGGTGTTCAGCAGCCAGTTCAAGCGCTCGCCTCCAAAGATAGGCTGTTGCGTATTCGCGTCCAGTTCGAGCGCTCCCAAAAGGGCCTCGGGCTTTTGCTCATGCCAGTAGTACATTTTCTCTATCAGGTGCTCATCCGTGACCACATCGTTGTTCATGGTCATGATAAGCTGAGCGCCTTGCTTCAGGGCGTGCCGGATGCCCATGTTCACGCCGGCCGTCCAGAACAGGCTGCCACTGCCCTTGAGTACTTCCACTTCCGGAAATTCCTGCCGCAGCATGTCTTCCGTGCCATCTGTGGAGCCATCGTCCACAATAACCACCTTAAAACGCTGGTCTGTTTGCTTGCCTAAAGAAAGGAGGCACTCCCGGGTATATTCTTTTCTGTTAAATACAGGTATGATGATGCTGATCATATAGTTCAAATGTGAATCTGATAATAGGTGCAGATAGTGTAGTCAGCCTTTCAGTTGGGCTGTGTCGACTGCACTATGTACGAAAATCAGGAAAGTTGTTATTGGATTGTTTTACAAATTAAAACTCAGAATGCTTTTGAGCTTTGAACTTACCTTGCCCTTGATCAGGTGATTGAAGTTCTTCGTGTCTGACTCAATGTCGCGTACCACAAAACGAGGGTGGCGCAGCGGGAAGGCGATCTCATTCTCCTTGATCTGTGCCTTGTTATCGTGGGTGTTGAACGTGTGCGTGGCGTCTTCTCCGAAGCCGATGTTGCGCACGAGGTTTACCTCCGGCACAATGCAGAGTCCTGAGTTGCTGTATACCGTAAACTCCCACTGGTAGTCCCAGATGTCGCCGTTCGAAATGCTGGCGAACGCCTCCTCGAGCTTGCTCAAACGGTAAGTTTCTTCAAACTTGTTCAGGAACAGCCCTTTCAGGTAACCTTTTTCCTTCAATTCCGGGTAGGCTTTCAGGTTAAAGTCGAAGAGCTGCCAGGCCCTGCGCCAGGTGGCCCAGCCCCAGGCGTTCACTTTGTTCGAGAAGTAGTACGAGTAGTCATTGTCCCGGCGCCAGCCATTCAGGTAGTTGTTGCCGCTGATGTGCATGATGCGCGTATCATGCTTGTACTTCTCGAGTAGCTCCTGGCAGAACCAGAAGAAGCTTTTGGAAGGAACGCAGTCGTCTTCCAGGATAATGCCGGACTCTTCATGCTCAAAGAACCAGCTGATCGCCGTAGCAGGAGCTACACCACACTTCAGGTTTTTCTCCTGGAAAAGCGTTTTCACTTCGCAGTCCCAGTCCACTTGTTCTACAATGCGGCGGGTCTCGGCGCATTTGGCTATATCTGTCTCCACGCCAGGTCGCGGGCCGTCGGCGGCTACATAGAGTCGCGCTGGCTTTACCTGGCGGATACGGTCGAATACTTGTTGTGTGGTATGAGCTCTATTGAATATGATTAACAGCACGGGTGTGTGCAAAGGGGTAGTAGGAATAGAATTACTCATAATATTAAGGTATAACGATATGTCTGTTTTGTATACTGAAAATGCCGTCAGAAGTTACTGTAATCAGGCGGCTGTTAGCTTTCTATACTGACCGACTGCTTTCGCTTTCCAGCGGGAACCGAAATCGCGCAGGTAACTGGTTCGCTCCACGCCGTCCTCCTCCATGTAAACGATCGTCCAGCCCAGTATGGCATAATAAAACACGGGCAACACATACGAGAAACCGTAGGCAAAGCCTGTGCTGATAAAGGCGATCAGGATAATCTGGTTCACGGTCATGGCCTTCGAACTCAGGCCCTTCACGATCGCATAAATAGGCATGATGCAGTAAATGGCGAGTCCGACAAAGCCGGTGTAGAAAAGAATGTCTACATAGAAGCTGTGGAAGTGGTGCCCCTGGCCGTCATCGAACACGGGCTCGTTGGTATCGTCGCGCCAGAACTGGATAGGCAGCTCAAAACCTTCGAAGCGCATGCCGACCAGCCAGTTGTCCTGGATAAAGGGCAGGTACGACATCCACTGGATATAGCGCCAGCCGCCCGTGCCCTGCGAGTCAAAGTTCTCTATGTCGGAGAAACTGTCCTGTATCTTGGTAATAATCTCCGGGTTGGTCGAGAACAGGAAAGCACTGCTGGTTATACCTGCGATTAACAGTACGATGCCGATGGGCATGAATTTCGCAGCGAAGTTGATCGATAGGCCGGACTTAAACCTGATCAGCAGGTAATATATGATCAGTATGATGGCAGTCGATATCCACACGGTCCGGTGCTGGAAGAAAACGATCGAGACCAGGATAAAGAAAGCCATAAACAGGCTCATCAGCTTGCCGTGGAAAATGTACTTGCTCAGGAAATACATGAACGGTATCACCAGCATGTACACGGAAGAGGCATACACCCCTCGCTCATGCGAGGTAAAGGCGCCCAGGCTGAGCTTATCAGGGTGCACCACGATAACGCTGACCCAAAAGCCGCCCAGTATAAACCAGACTACGTGCGAGAACTTCAGGTGGAAATTGCCTTTGTAAAAGGTATAGACAAAGAAAATGAAGTAAAACAAAAACAGCTTCTGGAATACGTGTGGGTACACCATGGGGGTACCATAGAAGTAGTAGGACTCGAACACCATGGCGAATACATACAGCGTTGTGAGCACGTAGGCTACCCGCATGACGGGCGACATGCGCTTAAAGTAAAAGGCGCTATAGCCAAACGAAACAGCCGCCATGCCTTTCAGCAAAAGGTTCAGCATGTTGCCCTGCGCTTCCAGGTTGTGCGGGAATGCCAACTCCGTAAACGCGTTATCCATGATGAGGATCATGGCAAGCGGGATAATGAATATAAAGCTGTAGTTAAATTTCATACGGTTCTTTCATTCTAAAGCCATTTTTCCGGGAAGTGGCTGGCGGCGACCCGCTTAGGCAACCTGCTTTGGCTTACCGGACTGTACCGCAGGTTGCAGGGGCTTGCCCAAGATCTCGCTGTAGTACTTTAAATGCCGGTCAACGATGACGTTCTCGGAGAAGTTCTCCTCCGCGTAGGTATAGCCTTCGTCTACGAGCGTCTGGTATAACTCCCTGTCTGACAGAAGGCGGCCTACTTCGGTCGCCATCGAGTCAGGTGACTCCACGTCGCAGAGCAGACCTGCTTTGCCATAGTCGAGCAAATGCGGAATGTAGCCACTGTTTTTGCCTCCCACCGTCGGCGTGCGGGCCACCATCGCCTCAAGCAGCACCATGCCAAACGATTCCTCCCTGGAAGGATGCAGGAGCACCTGGGCATTCTGGATCAGCCTGAATACCTCGTCATAAGGCATCGGGCCCATAAACCGTACGCCATCTGTTAAGTTTTGTTTCTGAGCGTACTGTTGTGCCAGGCCCCCTTCTTCCGAGTCGACCCCCACCAGGTAGTACTCCAGGTCCGGAAACTGCCTGCGCAGCAAGCCAAAAGCCTGCAATCCGGTCTCGATATTTTTTCGGTGCGTGAATCCCTGGGCTACCGTAATGATATAATTTCCTTTCTGGGCGGTAGCCGCCAGGCGTTGATGCAATGTGCTCGGGTAAAAATTGTCTATGACCCTGGTCTTGGATTTGGTCTGGCGGTCGAGCTGGTTGTAGGTATAGGCGGAGTTGGCCAGCAGGAAATCCGCCTTGCTCACGACGATGTAGTTGATCATCCAGCGCACCAGACGGAACATATCCGGTATTTTGCGCAGGATCTGGAATGCCACATCGTGCAGGCTCACCACGGTGGGTTTCCCTGTTTTCAGGGCCGCCCAGGCAAACTCATAGCTCCAGAAAGCACTGATGAAATCAGCCGGATGGGCTACCATCATCTTCCGAAGGTCCTCTACCTCAAACAGAAAAAAACGGCGGCCCGGTTGCGGCTTCTGGCGGCTGATACAAACCTTGAGGTTGCCGCTCTCCAGCACCATCGGCTCCGATATCTCTGTCGAGTTGGTATAGGCGATTACTTTAAAGCCTCTTTTAAGCAAAGCGTTGATGAAGTGCGAGGTGAGGGGGAACGCATTGGTCGGGGGTAAGTTCGTATCTTTCAGGTCCCAGTCAAGTATTCGCAATTCAACGGGCCCAGCTACTCCTATAGTCATTTGGTTTTCTTCTAAAGTAAATTAGTATGCATTAGACGAGCCAAGGCTGGCTAACTACTGTTGTCATTGTTGTGTGTATACCCTGTTTATACCTGCTCAGTTTCTTTTATCAGGCTCTTTCTGTACCGCATCAGCATCCGGCCAGAATAGGAGCTTGGGTTGTCCTGCACTCCCAGTTTGGAAAAGATCATGTGCAGCTGCTCCTTGAGGGCGCTGTGCGGGAAGAGCAGGATCATCGCCAGAAACACGAAGCCGCCTACAATCATCTGTGAGATCAGAATCACCAGATGCGGCAGTTCCATGTTGCGCAGCAAGGTGCTCACAAGGTATACCACCATGGCCACCACGGCTCCGTTCAGGATGCCGGGCAGGTAGACTCTTATCTGTTTCAAGTAAGAGAGAAACAATATCTTCTTCATCAGGGTCTGGTACATGCCGATGCGGACCAGCTCGCTGATCAGCAGCGCAAAGCCGAAGCCCACCAGGCCATAGTCACGGAGCAGGAAAAACAGGCCACTGATTACGACAATCAGCGTGATGGTGATCACGATCTTCCAGTTAAGCACGGCCTTGGCATCGCACACGATGCCGGCAAACATGGTGACAAAGCTCAGCGGAATGGCCAGGCTCAGCACCTGCAGCACAGGTATAGCCTCCAGCCACTGGTCGCCCAGCACCACATGCACAATCTCCGGAGCGGCCACCATGATGCCCAGGCAGACAGGTATGATCAGGGTCGCCAGCAGGGTGGTGCTCGAAAGGTATACCCTGGCCAGCTTCTCTGTTTCAGTTTGTAATTTGCTGAAGGAGGGAAAGACTACACGCGACACCGTGCGCGTCAGGTTATACATGGGCAGGTTCACGAGCATAAAAGCGCGGTTGTAGATACCCAGTTTGTAAGCGCCGAACACACGGCCGATCAGTAGCGTAGCCAGCTCGGTATAGATGAACTCGAAAAAACTGATCACGGACATTTTGCTGCCATAGGCCAGCAGCGCCCTGTACGCTTCCCAACGCACAACCGGCAGCACGTTGTGGCGGGCCATGGCATGGGCACCGATCGCCACCAGCGCCTGCTGCACCAGCGAGGCATACACCAAGCTCCACACCCCAAAATCCAGCCAGGCCAGCAGGATGCCGACGCCCAGGTAAGAGATCACGTAAGAAGCCGTCTCCACAATGCTCAGCTCCTTGAAGCGCATGTTGCGCTGCAACAGGCTGGTAGCCGTGGCAGAAACGCCACCCACCACAAAGGCCAGCGACATGACGCGCACAATCGGCACCACTTCAGGCATATCGAAGATCAGGGTGGCATAAGGCGCCAGCACCCAAGCCAGCACCGTGAACACGGCACCGAGCAAGGCCGATGAGGTGAAGGCCGCCCGGATGTTTTCGGAGGTAAGCTCTTCTTTCTGGATGATGGCCTGGTTAAGGCCCAGATTCGCGAAATAGTACCCGAAGCGCAGGATAACGGCCGAAAGGGCTACCAGACCAAAGGCCTCGGGAGCCAGCAGACGGGCCATGGCGGAGGTATAGCCGATCTGCATCACGGCATTGGCGATGGTGCCCGCCGAGCTCCATTTCAACCCGCTAACCGCCTTCGAAGCTAAATTTTTACTCATGTAGAAGTTCTGGTAATCGTGCTTCCCCTAAAAAAAGGTGCTGCAGGAATCTGCTTCCTACAGCACCTCCTGGTTCAAGCGTGCATTTATCTATTGCTTAGGCGCTACACGTAGTAGTAGCTGCCTTTTTTCTTGTATCCGTACTCGTAGGTGCTGCTGTAGTTCAGGTCGTTGATCACCATATAGATGTTCTTCAACTTGCGGGCTGCGTACAGATCGTTCACCTGGGTGAGCATGTCTTTGCTGGTGTACTTGTGCTTTACCACATACAGGTTTACATCCATGTGCTTCATCAGGATAAAGTACTCGGCTACGAAGCCGATTGGCGGTGTATCGATCACCACGTACTCATACTGCTCCTTCAGCTTGGCGATCAGTTCGGCCATGCGCTTGTGCTCCAGCAATTTGATCGCATTGTCAGGTATAGGGCCGCACGAGATGATGTCCAGGTTCTCGATATCGGTCTTCTGGATCACTTCCTCCAGCGGCAGCCCCTGGCTCAGGTATGAGGACAAGCCGGCCGCATTGTGCGTGTTGAAGTACTTGCTGAAGGTAGGCTTGCGCATATCCGACTCAATCAGGATGGTGCGTTTTCCGGCCATGGCCATCTCGCTGCTCAGGTTGACAGAGGTAAAGGTTTTGCCCTCACCTGACACCGATGAAGTTACGCCTACTACTTTAAAGTCAGTTTCGGACATCAGGTACTGCAGGTTGATGCGGATTGACCGGAAGGACTCGGCAATGGCGGAGCGCGGGTTGTTTTTCACCGCCAGCTTGTCAGCCTTCGTGCCATGCGCAATCACGCCCAGGAACGGGATGTTGGTCACGTTGTTGAGGTCGTTTTTGCCCTGTATGGTGTTGTCCACGTTGTCGAGCAGCACGATGAGCGCCGCAGGGATGATCAGGCCCAGGATTAAGGCCAGCATGAAGATCATCTTCGGCTTCACGTTCACCGGGCCGGAACCCCACATGGCGGCTTTGTCCACTATCTTTTTATCAGTAGTGTTGGTGGCCAGTGCAATGGCAGCCTCGGCGCGTTTCTCGAGCAGGAAGTCGTACTTCTTGTTCACGAAATCGGCCTGGTTCTGCAGGTCCATCAAACGGCGCTCGTGCTCCGGTACTTTCGCTATACCTGTTTCAAGCTGGTTGATGCGCTTGTCGGCGTTGGCGATAGAGATGTCCGTAGAGCGGATCAGGTTTTTGATGTTCGCTATAATGGCATTGCGCGTGCTCTTTATCTCACTGTCAATCACCTTAATTCTCGGGTTATCCGCTGTGGCGCTCACACTGTATGAGGCACGCTGTTGGTTCAGGCGCGACAACTCGGTAAAGAGATTGGCCAGGTTGGGGTTCTGCACACCCGCCACCGCCGGCGATACCGCCTGTGTGAAGCTCTCGTCGTCCTCAATCTGGTCGAGCACCGTCACGTAGTACTGCTTCTCGGTGCTTAGCTTCGACTTCTCCATTTCCAGCTGCGCCAGTTTCTCGTAGCTGATGTTGGACTGCACATCGATGTTGGCAATGCGGTTAGCCGAACGGAAAGACGATAGCGCCTGCTTGCTCTGGCGGAGCGAATCCGTCAGGCTGCCGATCTGTTCGTCGATAAACTCGAGCGTTTTCTGGCCGTTCATGTTTTTCTCATCCAGGTCACGGGCCACGTAGGTGCTCATCAGTGTGTTCAGGAAGAGCATTTCCTTTTCAGGTATGGTGCCTTTGGTGCTCAGCTCCAGCACCCGCGCCTCACGCTCGATCGGCTTGATGTGCAGGCTGCCAGCGTACTGGGCCACCAGGCTTTCCAGGCTGTTGAGCACGAAGTAGTGCTTTTTGGCGTCTATCTTATCCTCAGGATTGGCGCGCTCTATCGTAAAGCTGAAGTTTTTGTCCTTGTACGGCTTGCCGAACTCCAGCACTTTGGTAATGTTCACCTCCGGCACGATTTGCTTCACGGTATGCGTCGTGTAATCGTACAGGGGAGGGGTCTGGGCTTTCACCGTCAGTTCGTATTCCTTGTCATTGAGCACGCGCACCTCCAGCGGAATGTCCACAATCTGGAGCGAGCTGGTGTCGAGGTGTACGATGAACGGAGCGTTTTCGTACTGCTCCTCCTTAATAAGGTCCAGTCCGGTGTTCAGCCAGTGGTCGGGTACTTTGTAGTAAGACACCGAAAAGTCGAGCTGCTTTAAGGTGCTGCGAATCATATCGGCCGAGGTCAGAATGCCGATCTCATCCTCCACCTTAATGCCCTTGTTCTGCACATCGAGCAGGTTGAGGAGTTCCTGTGCTTTTTTAGAGCCGGTATGCTGATCACCCAACAAAAGGGTGGATTTAAACGCGTAGATACGGGTAGAGCTTTTGACATAGACGTAAGCCCCTGCCATGGCTATCATCACAAAAGCCAGGAACAGATACCATCTGGTCCGGAACTTGAACAGCCAGCTTCTTAAGTCTATTTCGTGCGCTGTGTTTTTTCGTTTCATGGGTACTATTTAAAGTAATTCAGGATAACTGCCGCCGTCGAGATAACGCCCAGGGCAATGGTAACCACATTAAGTGACACCAGGTTGTCGCGCTTCACCTGCGCAACGGACGGCTCTACGTACAGCACATCGTTAGGCTGCATAAAGTAGTATTTGGATTGTACGATATTTGGGTCTTTCAGGTCGAGAAGGACCACTTCGGAACCACCGGGCGTCTGGCGCACCAGCTTCACGTTTTCGCGTGCCGCGCTGCGTGTCAGGTCGCCCGCCATACCCAGCGCATCGAAGAGGGTTGCGCGCTCGTTGTACACAAAGTACTGGCCTGGGCGGTTCACTTCACCCAGCACGCTTACCCGGAAGTTGATGAGCTTTACGACCACGGTCGCGTTGGTGATGTAGCGGTCCACGTTGCGCTGAATCAGCTCCTGTGTCTGCTGCAGAGTGAGGCCCGATACTTTCACTTTGCCCACGTTCGGCAGGTTCACGTTGCCCTCGTCGTCCACGGAGTAGCCGCTCAGGAACATGGTGCCCGGGTCAGCAAAGCCGAAGGCGCTGGAGGGAGGTACGATGTTGTAGATATTGGAAATTTCTGGTTCCAGACTCTGCACCTTGATAGAGAGCACATCGGCAGGCTGCAGTTGGTAAGGCTTGTAGGTGGTCTGCATGGGCGTGGCCACTGTCTCCTTCAGGTTTTCATTTTGCATGTATACAAGCTCTTTTTTACTTAGGCACGATGTCGCGCTTATCATTAGGAGCAGGAGGTATACGACTCTTCTCATGTGTTTTGTTTAAGGGTGTTGTGGATGATGGTACTCGTACGTTTATTTCGATTTTATGATAGTGGGCGTGCATGCCTTTTGTGTTCCGGCATGAAGTACCCAAAAAATTGTATCAGCCATATATACTATAGGAGCCACAAAAAGATGCTTGTTTTCAAAAATATTATGTGAATTTAATGTTGGTGGGCAGCGTTTTGAATTGCAAGTTTCTTTAAATCAGAATGTTACTATTTTGCAGAGACAGTAATTATTAACACAGGATAGCACTGCATTTGCACAGCGGGTGTATTCCTGTATAAATGATTTATTGGAATAATTATATAAGTAACAGCGAGGCAGGAGTTGCCGCGGCGGGAAGGGTAACGTGAGACGGCTGCTGTTATAAACAGAAACCGCCCTAAAGCAGTACCACCTTCCCCATGCGCCTGGCACGAAGAAGGTGGCTTACCAACTGATAGGAAGGTATATCGTCTGCTAATTATTCAATCCATTTGGTACGGCGCTGCTTGGCACGGGGCGCCGGCATCTGGCTCTGTTTCAGTTTGTCTGATGCCTTGCGGATCAGCTGTTGCGAGAATCCGTCAGCGTGCTCAATAATTCCACCTTTCAGCTTCCAGCCTTGCGGAAATAATACGGCAACCTCTGTTGCCAGTGTCTCGAGATTAGGGGCTACTATAATATTGTATTCCATCTTAATGTGTAAATAAACAAACGGTAGAACCAATATAGGGGGTTGTAACATAGGTTGTATGCGTGCGGCTACGAAATTTAGTAAATGAAGTTACATTCAAAATAAAATTTAGATGATTATTAAAATGGTTCAATAAAAGTAGCGGCTTGGGTAGCTTTTTGATGAATTAGTTCTATTTGGTCTGCTCTGCCGTGAGGCGTATCCTGAACGAGGTCAGTTTATCTTCATTCGATTCGAGCGAAAACTGGAAGCCGTGGCTCAGTAAAATCTCCCGGATCATGGTCAGGCCAATGCCCTGGCCGGTTTCTTTGGTGCTGAAGAAGGGGGTAAAGAGCATGGGGCGGACGTGTTCGGGTATACCTTCGCCATTGTCGGTAATGGTCAGGTAGGGCGGCTGTTTCTGCAGCTCCACCCAAATGTTTCCTTCCGATTTTACGGCTTCCATGGCATTTTTGAGGATGTTGAGCAGAGCCTGTTCCATCTGCTGCTCGTCCATGGGGATGCAAAGCGGGTTGGCGGGGAGTTTCATGCTCAGGTTAATGTGCCGATGCTCCAGCTGCGGCAGCATCAATCGCTCGAGCCGTTTGAGCAGAGCCTGCAGCTGCACCGGCTTTTTGGAGGGAGCGGGGAGACGCACCACATCCGCAAAGTTGGCCATGAAACGGCTCAGGTTCGCGTTCCGGTCGATGGCTACCTGCAGGGCGTAGGTGAAGTCCTCGCGGTGCTCCTCATCAATCTGCGGGGTATAGTACTGCACTGAGTCCAGAATGGAGTTGATGGCGCCCGTTGAGTTATTCACTTCGTGCGACATCATCCGGATGACTTTTTCATACGCCTGGCGCTCGTTTTTAATGATGGCCTCTGTGAGTTCTTCCAGTAGAATGAAGGCACGCTGAAACCCGCGGTCGATGAAGTGCGCCCGGTGCGCCCGAAAAGTACGGATGCCGTTGAGGCGGAAGGTATAGGGCTGACCTGCCTGTACCTGCGTCAGCTCCCGAGCCCAGGTGTTGGGCAGTGCCGCCAGTTGGCTGCCCTGCAGCGACTGGCCTGACAGGTATAGGAATCGCTCCGCGGCGGGGTTGATGCTCTCAATGCGGTTGTCAAAGTCGAGCAGGATAATGCCGGCAGGAGAGGCCTGAATGATTTTCTCGAGCAGGAAATGCTTTTCGGCTTGCGCTATACGTTCCTGTCGCAATTGCTCGATCATGCGGTTGTACACGTCCACCAGTTCATCCAGTTCCGGCTGCCCCACCTGCACAAACTTCGTCGAGAAGTCCTTGTCGCGGATGGTCTCTATACCTGCCCTTATCAGATTGAGCGGCTTAAAAAAGGCATTATAGAGATTCGCGGTTAGCACAACTGAAAGCAACACCAGCACCTCCATCCCAATAAAGAGCAACTTGTTCTCGCGCAGCAGGAAATAAGCCATGGCTGCCAGGAGGCTGTGCACGACAACCGCAAAAATGATAAACTTAGTCCTGAGCTTCATACGGGATGCCGAACTTTTCGAGGCGACGGTAAAGGGCGGCCCGGCTCAGGCCCAGCGCACGCGCCACCTTGCTGATGTTGTTGTGGTAATAGGCCATGGACTTGCGGATCATGGAAGCTTCCATCTCGTCGAGCGTCATGGTACCGACAGCGGGCAGGGCCTTGTCACCGGCTTTTACGGGTCCCTGCTGCGCCTGCGCCTGGAAATCCTCGGCTCGCAAGACATCGTCTTCGGCCACCAGCACGGTGCGTTCCACCAGGTTTTTCAGCTCGCGTATATTGCCCGGAAAAGGCAGCTCCTTCAGCCACTGCAGGGCTTTGGGGCTCAGCGCCAGCCCCGGACGGTGGTAGGTCTTCTTCATGTTCTCCACAAAAAACTGCACCAGCAGCGGAATATCATCGGGACGCTCCCGCAGCGAAGGTATACGCACCTTGATCAGGTTGATACGGTAGAAAAGGTCCTCACGGAACTTGCCTTCTTCCACCATCTGTTCCAGGTTGCGGTTGGTGGCACACACCACCCGGATGTCGAGCTTGCGGGAGCGGCTGTCACCGAGCACCTCGTAGGTGCGGTCCTGGAGTACGCGCAGCAGTTTCACCTGGCTGTTCATGTCCAGTTCCCCGATCTCGTCGAGGAAGATGGTGCCTTTGTTGGCCAGCTCGAAGCGGCCCACCCGGTCGGCTTTGGCATCGGTGAAAGCGCCGCGCTTGTGGCCGAACATCTCACTTTCAAACAGACTGGCTGAGATACCGCCCAGGTTAACCTTCACGAAAGGCTGGGACTTGCGGAGACTGTTGCGATGCACTGCCTCCGCTATCAGCTCCTTGCCGGTGCCGCTTTCGCCCTCGATCAGCACCGAGGCGTCGGTCGGCGCGATCTGTCCGATGCGCTTCAGGATCTGCAGCAGCTGCGGATCCTGCCCTACAATGTTGCTGAAATCGTACTGCTGGTCCAGCTTTTTGCGGGTCAGGGCTTCGTCTTTAACGGGTGCCTGCTGTGACAGGCTGAGCGCCGTGCGCACCGCCTGCAGCAGGTAGTCGTTGCTCCAGGGTTTGGTGATAAAGTCTGCTGCTCCCAGGCGCATCCCCTCCACGGCCAGACTGATGGAGCCCCAGCCCGTGATCAGGATGACGGGCAGTTGGGGCATGCGCTGCTTGAACGTCTCCAGCAGCTGAAGCCCATCATGGCCCGAGGTCTCAATGGAGAAGTTCATGTCCATGATCACAAGTTGCAAAGGATGTGCCTGCGCCACTTCCAGCGCCTCCTTCGGAGAGGCCGCCTCTTTTGTCTTAAAGCCGTGTTGCTTGAGCAGAATGCTCAACGAAGCGCGAACGGCCACATCATCGTCTATTATCAGGATCATGCTCAGCGTGCTGTTTTGTCTGCTCTAAATTAAGTTTTTTGTCAATTACTTTTGATTATTCTTCGTGCAAAGCCATGGCCGGATGGATGGCAGCGGCCTGTCGGCTGGGGTAGAAGGCGCAGCCAATGGCTAAAAGGTAAATAAGCCCAACCGCTATACCTAGCGCGATGAAGTAGACTACCGACTCGACCTCAAACACCTGCAGCAGCGGAAACTGGATGGCAAAAGCCACGCCCAGCACCAATCCGAAAGTTGCCAGCACGAGCACCTCGCCAATAAACTGCCTGTATACCTGGGACGAGGCGGCACCCACAGCCCTGCGCAGGCCAATTTCACTGTTGCGGCGGCTGATGTTATACCAGAGCACTCCAAACAGGCCAAGCGCCACATTGAGAATCAGGAAACCACAGATGATGGTCAAGGCTATCATCGGAACTTTGGCCATCTTAGCTTTATTCTGGCGCATCTTTTCCAGTGTGGCGACCTCCATGGTCCAGCCCTTGCTTATACCTGATAATTCTTTTACCATTTTCTCCTCAAACTCCACGCCCATGCCCGGTTTCACTCTTAGCAGAAGTTCTCCATAAAACTCGTTTTCATTTTTAGGCAGATGGATACGGTTAAAAAAACCTGGCTCTTCGGCCGTATACTCACTGCTCGGCCTGTAATGCTCCACTACACCCACCACCTGGTAGCTGGACGAGTCATTCCGAGGTATCAGCTTACCCAACGGGTCTTCTCCTTCAAACAGTTTCTGCTGCAATGCCCTGTTGATCACGATAGGGTAGTGGTGGGAGGCATTGTCCTGTTGCCCAAACCAGCGGCCGTGGCTCACCTGCATCCGCATCACCTTGTCAAAGTCGTCCTGGACCAGATACTCGTTAGCCATCATCTTTTTCTCCCCATAAGAAAGTTCATTGTTCATCTGGCTGAAGGCAAAAGGGGCGTTGCTGTTGGTCAGCGCCACGCTCTCAACTTCCTGAAAGCCTTTGGCACGCTGCATGATCTGCTCAAGGGTCTGGCGATTGAGGGCGGTCGAGTCAGTGTCAGGCCGCATGGTCAGCATCCAGACGTTTTCGTGCTCGAAACCCAGCGGTTTGTAGTAGTTGCGCACATTATATACGATCAGACTCAGCACTGCGAACAGCACCAGGAAGCAAAAGAAAATCTCGGTTATGAGCAGAAAGTTGCTTCTCTTCCTGTTCCAGATTAGTTTAAACAGATGGCGTATCATTTGGAGCCTCCTTTCAGTGCCTCAACGGCTTTTAAGCGTGACATTTTATAGGCTGGGTACACTCCAGCAATCAATCCGAATATCAAACTTAGCAACAGTCCCCAGGCAAACACTCGCAGGTTCAGTCCCAGGTCGGCATAAACAATCACGCCGCTGTCGTTGATGAGCTTCAGTACTGCAGCCGAAAGCGCAAAACCAAGTATACCCCCCAGCAGTGTCAGGAAGACGTTCTCGACAATGAACTGCCCGATGATAGTGGATGAGGTGGCGCCAAAGGCCTTCCGGACCCCGATCTCGGAGGAGCGCTCCATGATGCGGCTGATGTTGATGCTGACCAGGTTGATGGCGGGTAGCAGCATGAACAGGAATGTAACACCAGCCAGTATACTGTAAAGGATACCCAGGCCAGGCTCTGTGCCTCTTCCCAGGAAGGTCCGGGCAAATGCCTCCAGAATCGTGTCAGGGAAGGAGGAAAGTTTGGTGCCCTTCACGGCATGCTGATTCTCCAGCTTCTTAAGCATGGCAGCGTACTCCTCTTTTATCTTAGGTATATCACCAGGGCTTTTTGCTTTAATAGTGGCAAAATACAAGCCCCTTAGCCCAGGTTTGTTGAAGTCCTGGCTTCTGAGTGTAATAGGCACCCAAATGTCAGCATAGGAGTTCACGCGGAGTACGGGCACATCTTTTACCACACCCACTACTTTGTATTTGACCTGGTCTACTTCTATGGTTTTACCTAAAGCCTCACCTTCGCCAAAATACTGGTTTCGGGTGTTCTCGTTGATGACGGCCACCCGGCTGGCTCCTGCTACTTCCTGTTGTCCGAAGGGGCCTCCCTCCAGGAACTCAAACTCCAGGATGTCCCAGAACTCCCGGTCGGTGTATTTGATGTCCAGGGCAAGTTTGCGGTTATTGATGTAACTGTTCACCTGGAAGAACACGGAGCTAACCGACACCTTTTCGGGCGTTTGCAGGGTGCGAACGTTGCGATCAAGGAAATAATAACTTGCTGGTCCACTGCTTGAGTAACCCTCTGAATGCTCTTCGCGCATCATATTGACGAACAAAAGATTATCCATGTCGCGCTCCGGTACCTGTGGCCCAAACGTGTGATCAAAGAGGGAAGTGGCCACCATGAGCACCATGAGGGTGAAGCTGATGCCGAAGAGGCTGATGAAGGTGAAGAACTTGCGTCGCAAGAGCACCTTCCAGGCTATTTTGAGGTAATTCTTCAGCATGGCTATACCTTTTGATAGTCGTAGGCGGTGGTTTTGGCATCGGACACCTGCTGGCCATCGAAGAAGCGGATGAGGCGCTCGGTCTTCTGGGCCATGTTCTCGTCATGGGTCACCATCACGATGGTGGTGCCGTCCTGGCGGTTGAGCGTGAGCAGGATGTTCATGATCTCCTCACCCATCACCGAGTCCAGGTTACCGGTCGGTTCGTCGGCCAGAATAAGTTCGGGCTGCCCGATCAGGGCACGGGCAATGGCTACCCGCTGGCGCTGTCCGCCCGAAAGCTGGGTAGGGTAGTGCTTGGTGCGGGCGCTGAGGCCTACTTTCTCAAGCGCCGTAAGAGCCAGGTGGCGGGTTTCGGCAGCCGAGGTGCCGCTTCGGTACAGCAGCGGAAGCTCCACATTGTCGAGCACGCTCAGGTCGTTGATCAGGTGATAGCTCTGGAATACAAACCCGATCTTCTGATTGCGGATGTGGGCCAGTTCCTTGTCTCTATACCTGCTGATGGGCTGGCCGTCTATCTCCACAATGCCATTGGTCGGCTCGTCAAGCAGGCCCATGATGTTGAGGAGCGTGGACTTGCCGCAACCCGAAGGTCCCATCACCGACACAAACTCCCCCTTCGGGATGTGCAGGTTGACGTTGTGCAACGCTACCGTCTCAATGGTCTTGGTCTGGTAGACTTTCTCGATGTTCTTTAACGTGATCATAGTTTTATGTCTTGATGGTTGAATTGCTAAATTGTTGATGGTTAAATTGTTGATTGCTAATTGTTGATTGTTGGGTGCACGATTAATCCACCCCTGGCCCCTCTTGGGAGGTAGGGCCGTTAAGTTCTGCCGAGAACTATCCCCTTAAGGGGATTATAGGGGTGTCAATTCGGTGCTGAAAAGCTGTTGGTTGACTAATTCCTAATTCAAGCGCAGTTGCAAACACCCCTCTGCGCTCCCCTCAAGGGGAGAATTCCCTAGAACTTAACGGCCCTACCTCCAAGGAGGGGAATCTCTTACATGAATCGGACAAGTAAGCGACCTGTCCTTACAGCTATACCTATCACATTTTCAAATCTTAAAATCTCCAAATCTCCAAATTTCAAAAAACACTCATTCACTCACTTCTAGCACTCGTCCCTGCTCAAAATCATACAGCGTGAGCTGCCGGAGGGTGTAGTAGGCCGTCCAGAAGGCACTGAGGGAGGCGATGTGGGCGCGGCGGGCCTGGTCTTTTTCAGCCAGGGCAATATTGAGGTCGGTGATGCTGATGCGGCCGATCAGGAAAGTGTTGCGGGCGATCTCGTAACGTTCCTGGGCGATGGCGTCGGCCTCGGCGGTGGTGGCGATGCGGGCTTTCAGGGTGTTGTACTGGTTCACCTGCGTGAGCACGGCCTGCTCGAAGTTGGCGTCTTCCTGGTCCACGGTGTACTGCACTAGCTGCTTGTTCAGCTCGGCTACTTTATAGATAGACCGCTGCCTGCCCCAATCCATGATCGGCATGTTGAAGCCGATGCGGGCCCGCTGCTGGTTTTCGGGGCGGGTATAGATGTCGGTGAAGGAGGCCCCACGATTGGTAAGACCGAAAGTGGCAAAAAGACTGGCATTGAATCCGTTGTCACCCTGCGCTTTGGCCATCAGAGCTTCGGCCTCCAAAAGCCTTCTGCTAAAGTTGATGCCCTCTTTCCGATTTTTGCGGGCTTCAGCCAGTGCCACTTCGGCCAGCACAGTCGTGGCAGGTATACCTTCCGGCGTTGTCAGCTCCAACTGGTCTATCTCTTTCATGCCGATGTAGGTTTTGAGGGCGAGGGCTGCGGTCTGCTGATCCAGGTCGGCCTGCGCCATAGCCAGCTCGGCGTTCAGCACCGCCAGTCGCAGTTGCAGCAGGTCGTTTTTGGAAAGGCGACCGAGCTTATACTTTTCCTGGGCGATCTGGTAGAGCGTGTCGTTACTCGACTGGTTCTGGCTCGCGATGCGCTGGTTTGTTTGGGCCAACAGCAGGTCGAAGTACAACCGGGTGGCGTTCACGGCTATTTTTTCACGCTCCTCCAGGTATAGCTTCTGGGACTCCTGGTAGCGGAGCGGCTCTATCTTTCTGGCCCAGGACAGCTCGTTGTAGGCAAACAGCGGCTGCTCTATTCCTATAATGGCGGGGTTCCCATTGTAGCGGGTCTCGTCTCGGTCAAAGTCGTCGAAGCGCTGCATCAGCGACGTCACAAACACGCGGCCCCCGGTTGGACTTACCACCTGGCTCAGGCTCAGTCCCAGTTCGGAGTTGTTGATGGACACCGGTTTGAAATCGGTGGTGCCGTCGGGTTGTGTTACGGGCATAATGGTGCGGCTGAAGTCGGGGAGGGTACCGGTGAGGCTGAGCTGCGGTTTGTAATCCGACTTAAAGCTGCGCCACTGCCAGTAGCTGTTCTCGCGGCTTGTCTCGGCCTGCCGCGCTGTTGCTGACTGCTCCTGCGCCAGGGCGATCACCTCCTGCAAACGCAGTGTGCGCGTTGCAGGCTGGGCTATACCTGACAGGCAGGGCAGCAGCGTCACAAACAGCAATAAGATCAGGTATAGCTTTTTCATGGTTTCAATTTCCGTATCACGTAGCACGTATCACGTATCACGACACACGTATCAAGTAGCACGACTTCTTTTTTCGACAAAAGACCATTTGATAATAGACATAGGACTATTCTTTTTTTACATCTTTTGTCCTTTGTCACAACGTCCTATGTCATTTTTTTAACTTTCTAACTTCCAACCTTTCTAACTCCCCAACTCACTTCACTTTCACTTTGTCGAGGTGCTGGTAATCGGCCAGGTCAGAGATCACTACTTGCTCACCGGCTTGCACGCCATTTTCCAGCTCCACGTAGTCCACATTGCTCACGCCGAGTTTGGCTTCTCTCCGGATCAGTTCGCCGTCGCGAAGCACGTATACCTGGGGCTTGCTGACCGTTTTGAAATAAGGACCGTTTTGCACGCGCAAGGTGTTCGGTTTGGCGGCAGTCTGCACGTACACATCCACACGCAGGCTGGGGCGCAGCAACTCGTGGGCTTTCTCTTCTAGAGCGACAAAAAAGGTCACAATGCCGTTTTCGACGGTCGGCTTGATGGAGGCCACGCTGCCTTTTAGATCGGCGTTGTTGATGCGCACCACCACACTGCTTCCGACGCTGATCTGGCTGGCAAAGGCATCCGAAATAGTAGCCTGCACGCGGTAGCTGCTCAGGTCCGCAAGCCGGGCGATGATATCGCCGGCATTCACGTTGCTGCCGATCTCGTTTTTTACCCAGGTGATGACACCGGGCTGTGTGGCGCGCACCTCGGCCTGCTCCATTTTGCGCTGCAGTTCCTCGATGGAGCGGCTTTGCATGGCCAAGGTATAGCGCAGTTCCTGCTCGTCGGCTTTCAGCAATTGACGCTCCGTTACAATGTCGCGCTCTATCTGGGCGAGTTCCTGCTGCGCGATCTTCAGGTTGAGTTCGGCCTGCTTCACGCTCTCCTGCGTGCCGCCCCCGATCTTGAGGAGGTATAGCTCGTCCTCGAACTGGGCCTGCAGACTCTTCACGTGCATGCGTTTTATTTCCAGTTGCGAGGCGAGGGCGTTCAGTTTCTTTTCGAGGTTGAGGTTGAGCTGCACTGTTTTGTGTCGGCTCTGTTCCTGCTCGTCTTTCAGTTTGTCGTAGGCCAGTTGGGTATAGGCTCTGTCAAGCAACAGGATCTGGTCGCCGGGCTGCACCTGCTCGCCTGTGGCGTGCACCACCTGCTCGATGCGCGCCTGAATGGGGCTGGTAATGACCTGCTCGTGCTCCGGCACCACTGTGCCCGATGCCGTGATGGTGGCTTCCACCGCACCTTCTTCAACTGTCGCCGTCCTGATTTCGGCTTGCGGAATACTCGGGGTGATCAGGCTTCTAAAACCAAGGATAGCTACCACCACCAGGGCAGCGGCTATACCTATTTGCCAGATGCGTTTTCGCTTCCGGGCTTGTCTGGTGCTGGCTGATAATTCACGGTCCATCGTCTTGTGTTGGGATTTACTCGTGGGGGTATAGCCAATTTAAATGCCAGATATTCATTATACTGATTTACAGGTATTTACATAAAATATAGTGAACTTTTCATGCTATATACCTGTCCGGAAATGAACAGTTTGTGCGGTTTTGAAAGTGGGATTTACCCAAGCGAACAATTAAATATAGTATTCTGCTGATTTTTAGTAGATTTAGGTGTGGGTAAGTCTCAAGCTACACTCAATGCTACAGTAAATCCTTTCCAGAAAAGATGAAGACGAACTATGTGCTATACCTGGCTGCGGTGCTTCTGATGGCATGCGGTGAAAAACAGCTGAAAGATCCAGCAGCAGCTGCGGAACAACCGTCTGAGACTTCCACGCAGCTTACGGAGGAAGAAATGGAGGCCTTGCGGCAAAAGTGTGAAGCTTACTACGCTGGCCTGCATGTGCATGATTCGGTTCGGATAGCCTACCTGGACAAAGTTCTGGCAGACAGGAAAAGCAAGCTCACCGAGAACAATCGCCGGTTTCTGACGCAGCTAAAGCAGGGTTTTACCACAAGCAAGCAGCCCCGCCTGACCATTGAACAGGCGCTGTTCCCGGTTTTCAGGATTCCGAACCAGCCATTGGGTATTATCGGACAAGGCATTCCGGATATGGACAGACCTGACGAGTTTACAGATCTTTCAGCAGAAGCTGCGTTGCTGCAGAAATGGGTTGGTCCCGACTGGTCAAATAGCGATGGAACACACCTGGTGCACTACCCTGAATTGCTTGAATCAATTTATCCTGCCGGCAAACCCCAGGTATACCTGTACACCACCAAAACAACCCACACATCCCGAATAAAGGAGCTGGGCCACTACCAAAACGAATGTTCTGAATACTATCACTACACCTTTGATGAGAAGGCATTGCAAAGTGCAGCTGAGGTGCTTTTTGCCAGCCGCCTGCCACTCGACCTGACCTATGAAAGCAATCCGGCTTTCGACACCTGGTACAAGTCTAACTTACTGCCCGAGTGCGCCGACTGCCCGAGCAGTCACGACAGTGCTCGTTCTGTTGCCAAACTGACGGGCATAGAAGATCTCTATTTCATGTATGCCGACGCCTTCCCGGATAATCAGGAGCTGCACACCCCGCTTCGGGCGCTGGTAGCGAAAGTAGAGGACGGGAAGTGGCTATACCTGTGGTACAGCGATATCGACAATTTCGGTTGTAGCTGTTTGTAGATGCGATTATCTGCCTAAGTAGAAAGAGCATATCAGCTTGTCGTATGCGCTATACCTTCAGTCTTTTCTCCCCGTAAAAACAGAGATGAAAGCGCTGCTGCTATACCTTCTTTTCTGCTTATACCTTAGTCAGGGTATGGCGCAGAACCTGGTGCGGAACCCCAGCCTGGAGCAGCTGAAAGGCGGGGTTGTCGGGTTTAAAGGGGTGAGCGGCACACCCGATATTGCCTCTGTGGAAGGGAAAGTCGTGCAGTTCCCGCCTTACTTCAATGCCTATCAGTCCAACACACCCTCCAGACAGGTTTCCACGATTGAATTCGGGGAGGTTTGCCTGTGTCAGTGGTTCAGCTTCGAAGCGAGTGAGCTGACGCAGGTGGAATTTTTGAAACCGTTGCGGAAGAACCAGGAGTATGTGGTCTCACTGTACACGATCAAGGCTTCCACCATTGAGCCGCCGATCAGTGAGATCACAGCACACTTTATAAACAGGCCCCTGCCGTCCACCAGACAGGTATACGGGCTCAAAGATCATCCTCTGACACCAGTAACGATACCTTATACTTCCCTGAAGCCTGCTGCTGCCGGGCCTTTAGTTTCCCGAACGTCCTGGACAATAGTGAGCGGTGTGTACAAAGCTAAAGGTGGCGAACGCTACCTGCTGCTCGGGAATTTTCTGGGCGCAAACGCCGCTGCGCTGGAAGTGATGAACCCGGAAACAGAGGAAGTGGAGGAGGAGCTTAAGAGCAGTAAGAAAAAAGGCACGTATTACTGCTACGACAACATCAGTGTGGTGCCAAAGCCTAAGGCAGACAAGGAGGCAGACGCCATACCCGATGCCGCTCCACCACTTGCGTCAGCAGCTGATGCGCCTATTGCCATAGGCAGTACCATTACCCTCAGTGATGTAAACTTTGCTACCGGTGACCACACCATCAAGCCTGTAGCTTTTCCACTGCTTGATTCTCTGGCTGTTTTTATGACCTCGAACCAACAGGTGGCTGTTCATATTGAGGGACATACCGATGATGTAGGTACCGAAGCAGATAACCTCGCACTTTCGCAAAGGAGAGCAGCCGCTGTGAAAGCCTACCTGGAAGCCAAAGGTATAACTGGCAACCGCATTTCGGTCAAAGGTTTAGGGGAAGCCTCTCCGAAAACAGATAACCTCACCCAGGAAAACAGAGCCTTGAACAGGCGGGTGGAAATCGAGATTTACCAAGAGTGAATGCACCATCCAGCTAACCAGGTATAGCCGCGCATTCGCAATCCGATATTTCGCGGCCAGGCAAAAATTAACCTGCCGATGTGTCGCCAATCTGGGTGCGGGAATGCGCATTTCTCCCCATCTTTCTTTAATTTGCCTCTTTCACAAAGCGACAAGAACTATGAGTCATACAGAAAGGCTGGCCGCCATACGCCAGCAGATGAAAGAGCAGGGGCTGAGCGCCTATATCATTCCTTCCGCAGACCCGCATATCAGCGAGTATCTGCCCGACCGCTACAAATGCATCTATTTCGCCTCGGGCTTTACGGGCTCAGCCGGTACGCTGGTCATTACCCAGGACTTTGCCGGTCTGTGGACCGATGCCCGCTATTTTGAGCAGGCCGTGGAACAACTGGCTGGCAGTGGCTTTGAGTTGGTGAAACTGCAGGTACAGCACGCCCCGGAGTACATCGGCTGGCTGGCTGACCGGCTGAACCAGGGCGAGGTAGTAGGCTACGATGCGAAGCTGATTTCAGTGGGACTGGCGGAAATGCTGGAGCAGGAGCTGTCGCCGCTAGGTATAGCACTAGCCTCTGACCGCGACCTGCTGGATCCGATCTGGGAAGGCCGCCCGGAATTGCCAACTGCCCAGGCACACTTGCTGGGAGAGGAGCTAACCGGACAAGCCACCACCACCAAACTGGAGAATCTGCGTGCCGCACTCCAAAAGCAAAGAGCCGACTACCACCTGATCTCCTCCCTTGACGACATGGCCTGGATCTTCAACATGCGCGGTGCCGATGTGAAGTGCAACCCGGTAGTGCTGAGCTTTGCGCTGATCAGTCAGGAGAATGCCGTGCTGTTTATTGACCAGGCCAAACTGAGCGAAACTGACAAGAAAAAGCTGATGGCCGACGGCGTGGAGCTGCAGCCTTACGAAATGGTGGAGCGCCTGCTGGGTGAGCTTCCTGCCGATTCTTCTATCCTGATCGACCCGAAACGCAACTGCTTCGCTCTGTACAAGCAGCTGTCAGAAGGGGTGCGTGTACTCCAGAACACCAACCCGACGACTTTCTTTAAGGCCGTTAAAAACGAGGTAGAGGTAGGGAACACCCGCCAGACCATGGTGAAAGACGGCGTGGCGCTGACCCGCTTCTTCAAATGGCTGGAGGAGAACCTGGGCAAAACCACCATCACCGAAATGTCCGTGGCGGATACCTTGCGTGAGTTCCGGGCCGAGCAGGAGGGTTTCATTGGCGAGAGCTTCGACACCATTGCCGGTTACAAAGCGCACGGTGCCCTGCCGCATTACAAAGCTACGCCGGAAAGCGACGCAGAATTGAAGGCTGACGGCTTGTTCCTGCTCGACTCCGGCGGACAGTACACCACTGGCACCACCGACATCACCCGTGTGGTATCGCTGGGCAACCTCACCGAAGACGAAAAGACCGACTATACCCTGGTGCTGAAAGGCATGATCGACGGGGCCACCGCCCGTTTCCCGAAAGGCACCCGCGGCTACCAGATCGACGCCATCACCCGCAAACCGCTCTGGGACCACGCCCGCAACTACGGCCACGGCACCGGCCACGGCGTTGGCTTCGCCCTGAACGTGCACGAAGGGCCGCAAGTGTTCAACCCGTCGCCCACACCGGTGGACATTGAACTAGGTATGATCACGTCCGTGGAGCCGGGCATCTACAGACCAAATCAGTACGGTATTCGCATCGAAAACCTCGTGCTGACTATACCAGACGAGTCGAACGCCTTCGGCGAGTTCTATACCTTCGAGCACCTGACTTTGGCCCTGATCGACACGACCCCGGTGAAAAGAGAGTTGCTCGACGAGCGCCAGATCAAGTGGCTGAACGACTACAACCAGCTGGTAGTGGAGAAGTTAGGTCCGAACCTAAAAGAAGAGGAACTGAAGTGGCTGCAGGAGAAGGCGAAGGCTATTTAATTGTTAATTGATAATTGTTAATTGTTGACCGGCTATACCTGCGTAAGGTATAGCCGGTTTTTTGTCAGAATCAGGATTTACAGGATTAAAGAGGGCCCCTACCCCCACGGATTTACAGGATTTTCGTTCACGATTGTCATCCCCGTTCCCCCTTCTTTGTCGATGGCCCCGACCCCCAAGGGGGACTTTGCTAAACCGGTCTCTATCTGTCATCCTGAAAGGATCTTGGTTGGAGGGAGGTTAAGCAGTTGCTATAACACACCCCTGCCCCTCTCAAGAGGGGAATCTCTGCCACTGCCACTTCACAGGTATAGGCCTCTTAGTTATAGCAGTTCCTTTAGCTATACCGGGTCCAACCACCCCTAACCCCTCCTTGTCCAAGGAGGGGAGTTTCCGCCGCTGCCAGTTCGTAAGTATAGGCATTGTCACCTCAATTACCCGTGCACGATTAACATCCCCCTGCCCCCTTCGAAGGGGGACTTTCCCGCCATAGCCAGTGTCAGGTATAAGATTCGTCGTTTCTGTCACAGAACACTGGCAGGTATAGCAAGGCTAACTTGCACGCCTACTACGAAGTAATAAGCTGTGCACGGTGCACCGATTGACTACCCACTGTCTGAGCGTTCAGCGAGTTTGGGGAGTCTTGACTTTTTTGCCTACTTTTTTTGTCAAGAAAAAAAGTAGGTGCCCGCCGCACAGGCGAAGCTATACTTGAAGCGCCAGTTGCAACACCTCTTTACCTTTCCCGAAAACAAACTATATTTGAAACATATAACTTACCATGAAACAAACCACCCCCACCATCCTGATGATCGAGCCGACAGGCTTTGGCTTTAACCCCGAAGCGGCTGCGACCAACAGTTTCCAGCGGGAGCTGCAGGATTTTACACCCGGTCAGGTGCAGGATATCGCGCTGCTCGAGTTCAGGAATGCGGTGGCCGAATTGCGTAACCTGGGGGTGGAAGTGATCACCATGCGTGACCCTGAAAATGCAGGTACACCCGATTCTGTGTTTCCGAATAACTGGTTCTCTACCCATGCCGAGGGACAACTGGTAACGTACCCGATGGCCTCTCCCAGCAGACGTAATGAGCGTCGCCAGCAAGTGCTGGAGCAGATCAAAGAGGCCTGCCGCTGCGGGGAGCACGTTAGGCTGGAGTTCTTTGAAGATCAGGAAACACCTGTTTTCCTGGAAGGGACGGGCAGTATGGTACTCGATAGGGTCAACAAGATTGCCTACGCCGCAGTGTCTCCACGCACCAATGCGGACGTACTGCAGCAGTTTTGCGACAAACTGGGCTACCAGGCGGTTACATTCAAGGCCTATGGTGCGGCAGGAGAACTGATCTACCACACCAACGTGATGATGTGCGTGGGCGATACCTTTGCCGTGGTGGCCCTGGACACAGTGGACGAACAGGACCGTGAAAAGCTACGGACTAGCCTGACTGATAACGGAAAGGAGATCATTGAGATCAGCAAAGAGCAGACCTACCAGCACTTTGCCGGCAACATGCTGCAGGTCGAAAATCAGCAGGGGGAACGCATCCTGGTCATGTCAAAAGCGGCCTACGAAAGCCTGACGCCGCAGCAGTTGGAGCAGATGCAGGCCCATAATGAGCACATCCTATACCTGCCCATTCACATGATTGAAAAAGCCGGTGGTGGCAGTATCCGGTGCATGATCGCAGAACTGTTCAGGAAGCGATAATTTTTCCGGCGCGCTATACCTGATACCTGCCACCGTATACCTAGCTTTGCGGTTTCATCTAGACCTGAGCCTGCATGAGCAGTATCATCTTACTTTTTCTGTGCCTGATTATAGGAGTGCTGCTGCGGCGGGTACCGGCCTTTCCGAGTTCTTCGCCGGTCGTGCTCAACCAGTTCATCATCTATATTTCGCTGCCTGCGCTGGCGCTCTATGCTATACCTGAGGTAGAACTCGATAGCACCGTCCTGTTGCCGGTGGGTGTGGCCTGGATCTGTTTTGCAGCGGCGGCGGTGTTTTTCTATACCTTAGGCCGCATCTACGGCTGGTCCAAAAAGCTGATCGGCTGCCTGATCCTGACAGCCGGCCTGGGCAATACGTCTTTCGTTGGCTTCCCGATCATTGAAGCCCTGTATGGCAAGGAAGGGCTGCAGACGGCCATCCTCGTCGATCTGCCCGGCACTTTTGTGGTCGTGTCGACGCTGGGTATAGCCTTGGCCGCTTACTTCTCCAAAGGACAACCGGACTTTAAAGCCATCGGACTCAAAATTCTTACTTTTCCGCCTTTCATCGTGTTTGTGATCGCTTTCGCCATGAACGTGGCTAACCTTCATTTTACGGACGATCTGAAGGATGTCTTCAACCGACTGGGAAGCACTGTGACGCCCCTGGCGCTGGTGAGCGTGGGTATGCAGCTGCGCATCGAGCGTAAGAGCAAGCATTGGCGCTTCCTGTTCCTGGGGCTTGCTTTTCAACTGATTCTGGCCCCATTGCTGATCTATGTGCTCTATGTGCTGGTGCTGGGTATGCGCGGGCCAGTGGTGCAGGTTAGCGTCCTCGAGGCAGGTATGGCACCCATGATCACGGCCTCCATCGTGGCCATTTCCTACGGACTTAAACCCCGGTTGGCCTCCATGATGGTAGGCTTCGGTATACCGCTCTCCTTCATCACGCTGGCGGTCTGGTACCTGCTGGTGCAGGGGCTGTAGGCAGACAAGGTTAGCTATTCCTGAAGATTTCTCGTTATTTTACAAGGTATACATACAGGGTCCGGCTATACCTGGACCCATCAATATTATGACACAACACACAGCTGAGGGCATTCGCCTGAATAAATTCATCAGCGACGCAGGCATTTGCTCGCGCCGCGAAGCCGACAAACTGATAGAGCAGGGAAGGGTGCTGGTGAATGGCAAATTGCCTGAGGTCGGGGCCAGGATTAAGGGCAATGACAAAATACAGGTGGATGGGAAGACGCTGCAATGGAACCAGGTGGCGCCCGTATACCTGGCGCTCAACAAACCGGCTGGCATCGAAACCACCACCGACCTTTCGCAGCGCGACAACATCATCCGGTTCGTCAATTACCCGGAGCGCATCTTCCCGATCGGTCGCCTCGACAAAGACTCCGAGGGGCTGATCTTCCTGACCAACGACGGCGACATCGTGAACAAGATCCTTCGTGCCGGCAACAAGCACGAGAAGGAATACATCGTGACGGTGGACAAGCCGATAAACGAGGATTTTGTGCGGAAGATGAGCAGTGGCGTCTCGATTCTGGGGGTGAACACGAAAAAGTGCTTTGTAGAGCAGTTGGGGCCGAACAAGTTCCGAATTATCCTCACGCAGGGCATGAACCGCCAGATCCGCCGCATGACCGAGACGCTGGGCTACGAAGTGCAGACCCTGCAGCGCATCCGCATCATGAACATCACCCTGGCCAAACTCCCGCTCGGCCAGTGGCGCGAACTCACCGACGAAGAAATTGCTGAAATCCAAAGCCAGGTGGCCGACTCTGCGAAAACCGAAGAAGGGTCCGTGAGCAAAAAGAAGGCAGCAACTAGTCAATCGCAATCCTCACCACCAACCCGCAAGAAATCACCAACAGGCAACCGACCACCCCGCAAAGAGGGTGGTGCAGGCAAAAAAAGCGGTTTCGGAGCAAGTGATGCCAAAGGCGGCAGAGGCCAACGCGGTGCTTCGAAAGGGCCTGGCGCCAAAAAAGCTGGAGGGAAGAGCAGTGCAGGTTCCAGGGGAGCCAGCCGAAACGCCCCGGCAGCTAAAGGCGGCGGACGAAAGAGACGCTAAACAATAAGCTAATAGCGAAAAATCCGGTGCAACAGGTATAGGAATTGCCTGCCGCACCGGATTTTCTATTTTAACCTACCTGGTTTACGAGTAATAAACCCTTCAAACAGGTATAGATTCACTTGTGGTTTTTACGATAACTAAGAAGAGCTCCTACCCCGAGTACTGTCATATTAAGCAGTTGCTCTTTCGGATTTATCAATCCGAAAGTGGGCTGATGGGGATTTCCTAATCCCCGTATACCGGCACACGCGGGTCTGGAGACCCGCAGCAGTTGGGGGTAGAGGCCCTCTAAAGTCGATTCGGATAAATATATCCAAATCAACTTTAGTGACATTTTCCTGTCTTTCCGAACAGCGTGAGAAATCTGACTTATTGCCATCTTGCTTACAGAATCCAGATATCTTCATCCTGTCGAGATAACAAAAAAGGAGTTGATTCCTTAAGTTGACGGCATTTGTATAGCGAATGCTACTATACCTGATTTTGCGATTTTGAACTCGCTATACCTTTGAAATTCTTTAATCGAAGATCTTATTGATTATCTTCCTCTTCTTCGGCTTCCTCTTCCGGGTAAGCGTTCAGCTTGATCTTCTCTATCTGCAAGTAGGTTTTGAACTGGTGGATCAGCTTGTCCATTTCCTTTTCCTTCTGCTGCAGGGCGTCCACCTCTTCGTCTGATGTTTGCAGCACTGGGCGCAAACGGTTCAGGCTTTCTTTCATCTGAACCACAGCGTCTTCGGTATGGTTGATCACCTCCTGGTTTTGCTCGGCGGCCATGGCCAGTTGCAGCTGCCCGATGTACATTTCCAGAAACTCGACCATGTCCCAGGGGTTATTGGGGCGGTTCCAGGTGAAGCCTGTGTTGCAGCGACGGCACTTGTAGGTATTGCATTTCCAGCTGTACTCGTTAGTAGTGGAACCGGTGCGCTTCAGCATGTCGGCTTTGCTGCACTTGGGGCACTGGGCATTGTCTTCGATGATGTTGAGCAGGCGCTCCCGCTTGTCCATGATGGCGCTGCGGTTGGTGGCATGCGTCATCAGCTGGGTCTCCAGGTTCTGGCAGGCAGCAGTCAGTTGGGAATGCTCCGCGCTAAGCTCGCCTTCCTCCATCAGCTTGGCAGCACGCTTGCTAAAAAAGCGTATCAGTTTAATCAGTTCTCTCTCGTTGGGCTTCAGGGCGGCTTGTTTCATGGGGCTTCTATTTGTTCAAAGTTACGAAATCCGCGGCAAAGCACGAATTGTTGCGCTGATTAGCGCGTCTGCTTCGCCTCGCGGCTGCGTTTGTAAATACGGATGGCCAGCATCAGCAGGGCCGAGAACAGCAACAGTCCCATAATACCCCACACCATGCTCAGCGCACTTTTGAGCACCACCAGAAACACAATGGCGATCAGGAAAACCGTGGCCACCTCGTTCCAGATGCGCAGTTGGGTGGAGCTATAGCGAATGATGCCGTTTTGCTGTTGCTTGAAGATGCTGTGACAGAGAAAATGGTACACATAGAGGCACACCACAAAAACGATCTTCCAGATAAGCCAGCCTGGAAATGGGTCATACAAACCAAGCGTGATGACAATGCTGGTGCCGAGGATCAGAGTCAGGATAGCCGATGGCCAGGTGATGCCGTACCACAGGCGCTTCTGCATGATTCGGAACTGGTTCTGCAGAATACTACGCTCTGGTTCCGGTTTTTCCGCCGCTTCCGCAAAATAGATGAACAGGCGCACGATATAGAACAGGCCTGCAAACCAGGTAACCACAAAGATGATGTGCAGCGCTTTCAGGTATAAGTAAGGCATATGCTAGTGGGGGCTGTTTAGGCAAAGGTAAGGAAAACAATGGCTGAATCTTTACACAAGGCCCCTGGACAAAGGATTTTCAGGATTTAAGAGAGCCTCTACACCCATCAAGAAAAAAAGCAGGAGCCCGAAGCACAGGCGAGAAGCCAGCGATGCTACAGCACAGTTGCTATACCTATCCCTATCTCCGAATAAAACAAAAGCCCGGCATACCTTGCGGTACCCGGACTTTGTTCTTCAGTCTGAATAATTACTAAATCAATCCTCTCACCTTAAACAGACTTACTGAAAATTGGCACGGTTAATTTGCTGGCCCACAGGCGGGAATCCAGGCACATGGCGATGTTGCGCAGGAAGGGCTTGCCAGCCGGCAGTACCTGTATGTCGTGGTTGCTGTACTCTACCAGGCCATCGTCGGCAAGCGGCTGCAGGCGCATGAGGGCATCTACAAAGTAAGGCAGTTCCTCTGGGTCCCAGCTGGTGTAGTCGCGGCACATCAGGTTCTGGATGTGGGTACGCAACAGCATGTCCTCACCAGTCAGTTCATGGCCTTTCAGGATCGGCAGGTGACCGGTGTGTACCGCTTCTTCGTAGGCTTCCACTTCTTTGATGTTCTGCATAAAAGCTGTACCAGTGTCAGAGATGCTGGAGCAGCCCAGGCCGATCAGCAGCTCGGTGTGGCGTGGGGTATAGCCCATGAAATTGCGGTGCAGGGTGCCGTTGGCAGATGCAATGCAAAGCTCGTCTTCCGGCAGCGCGAAGTGGTCCATACCTGTCTCGATGTAGCCGGCCTCTTCCAGCATGGCTCTGCCCAGTTCGTACAATCCGCGTTTCACTTCTGGCGCGGGTAGGTCGGCCTCAGAATAGCGGCGCTGGCCTTTGCTCTTCCAGGGCACGTGGGCGTAACTGTAGAAGGCGATCCGCTCCGGGCGCAGCTCTTTCACTTTCTCGATGGTCATGCGCACGCTCTTGGCTGTCTGGTGTGGCAGCCCGTAAATGATGTCGCCGTTGATGGAGGTATAGCCGATCTCGCGGGCTATGTCAAAAATCTCTTTTGTCTTTTCAAACGTCTGGATGCGGTTGATGATCAACTGCACATAGGGGTCGAAGTCCTGTATGCCGACGCTCAGTCTGCGGAAGCCCAGGTCGTAGAGCACCTGCAACTGCTCGCGATTCGTCGCGTTGGGGTGCACCTCGATGCTGAAGGCCGCATCCGGCGTTGTTTCGGTCTTTTCCAGCAGACGCTCCAACAGGTTTTTGAGGTTGGCCGCGCTGAAAAAGGTCGGGGTGCCACCGCCCAGGTGCAGCTCGGTAATGCGTGGTTTCTCGTCGAAGAGCGCCAGGTACTGGTCCCATTCTTTGAGCAGGGCCTCCAGGTAGGGCGACTCTACTGCGTGGTTTTTGGTGATGCGCTTGTTGCAGCCGCAGTAGGTGCACAGTTTCTCACAGAAGGGCAGGTGCAGGTATAGGCTGATGCCTTCTTTGCTGTTTGTCTTGCGGAAAGCCTGCTGCACATGGCTCTTCCAACGTTCTTCGGTCAGGGGTTTTTCATCCCAGAACGGCACGGTAGGGTAGCTGGTATAGCGTGGCGACGGTACGTCGTACTTGGCCAGTAGTTCAGCAGGGGTGACAGCAGTATTCATATTTACTCTTTTTAATTCTATACCGAAGCAGACGTCTGCTCCATTACGGTTACAAAGGTCGGGCAACCTGACCGCCCAGGAAATGATATTTGTCAGTCAGCGCGTTTTTTCTGAAATTTAGGACAGGGAAAAGGGTGATATTTGTCATGAAAAATAAATTTCGGGATGAAGAATCCAGGAGCTATACCTGCTCCAACCCTGCCCGTTATACCTGTTAAGTCCTACTATTATGCTCGATCATATTACCCAAACCACGCTCTTACTCGACGAAGAAAAATGCCGCCGGAACATCGCCATGATGGCCGACAAAGCGGCCCGCAACCACATCCGGCTACGTCCGCATTTCAAAACGCACCAGTCGGCGCAGGTAGGCGAGTGGTTCCGGGAGCGGGGCGCCACCGGCATCACGGTGTCGTCGCTTAAGATGGCCCGCTACTTTGCCGCCCACGGCTGGACCGACATCCTGGTGGCTATACCTGTGAATATCCGGGACATGGCGCTGGTGAACGAACTGGCGGGCAAAGTACAGCTACATCTGGTGGCCGTCAACATCGAAACGGTGCAGGCGCTGGCAGAAGCTTTGCAGCATCCGGTCAATCTTTGGCTCAAGCTCGACACCGGCTACCACCGCACGGGCATTCTGCCGCACAGCCACGAGCAACTCGACGCCATTGTGGCACTGCTGGAACAAAGCGACAAGCTGCATTTCACAGGCGTGCTCGCCCACGACGGCCATACCTACAAACAAACCGATGCGGATGCCATCCGCACCATTCACCATACCACCGTTTTCCTCCTGAACCTGGTGCGTGACAGGTATAAGGTCCGCTTCCCGGAACTGAAAGTATCCATCGGCGACACGCCTTCCTGCAGCATTTTGCATACCATTACCGGCGTAGACGAGATCAGGCCGGGCAATTATGTGTTCTATGACCTCACGCAGCAGCACATCGGCTCCTGCGATTTCAATCAGATAGCAGTGTGCATGGCCTGCCCGGTCATCGCCAAGCACCCGGAACGCCACGAGATCATCGTGCACGGGGGCAGTGTGCATTTCTCCAAAGACAGCCTGGTGGGGGCCGGCGGTTCGCAGATTTTCGGGCGTGTGGTGGAATTGAGTGAGGACGGTTGGTCGGAGCCGCTGGAAGGTATAGAAGTGGTCTCGCTGTCGCAGGAGCACGGCACCATACGCGCCAGCAAAACGCTCTTCGACAGGTATGAGATCGGTGACTTGATGGGAATTCTGCCCGTTCACTCCTGCCTGACAGCAGATGTGATGGGGAGCTACACGACCCTGGATGGCAAGCGACTGGAGCATCTGTCAGGTATAGGGCAGGTATAGGTTAGCCTGAAGACGACTATACCTGTGGCCGGTGTCTGACGGAATTTAGCTAACAAGCACCGGTCTTTTACAGGCGGATGAGCGCCCCATATACGCCTGCCACCACTGCTGCCATCTTGTCAAAATCAAGTGTGTCGATGGTGTCGCTGGGCTGGTGGTAGTGCGGGTTGCGCAGGAAGGACGAGTCGTTGATCATGATGGCGTTGATGTCGTATTTCCAGTAGTTGCGGTGGTCGGAGAGACCCACCAGCCCAAAACTGGCCGGCAGATTTACCGATTGCACATCGATATCCGTATGCTGGCGCATGAGGTCGCGCACTTGTTGGGTATAGGCTTCCTGCCCTGTTTTGCCGACCACCACTATAAAATTGCCTGTATGCGGGTAGTGCCTGGCCAGTTCCGGGTCTGGAAACTTCTGCGAATGGGGTTCATCCGAAAAATAACCGATCATTTCATAGCAGATCATGGCCCGTACCTTTACTTTCTGTTCGTGCAGTTTTCGGGCGTGCACGGCGCTGCCCATGTCCTCACTGGCAAAGAAGGGCGGCTCCTCCAGACAGTAGGCGACCAGTTCGATGTCATACTGTAGCGGTGGCTTGTGCTGGTGCAGGAGCCGGGCAGTTTCGAGCAGGCCGGCCACACCGCTGGCGTTGTCATCGGCGCCGGGTTGGTCCCCGCATACGTCATAATGCGCTCCCACCACAATGCGCTCGGCACTGCTTTTTCCCTTAAACAGGGCCACCATGTTTTTGTAGGTCTTATTGTCGACTTTAAAGGGCTGCTCCTGCACTTCACAATCCAGCTTCTCCAATTCGCCTTTGATGTACCGGACTGCCTCCTCCAATGCCTCCAGGTTTAGGTAGTTTCGTGCTGGTTCTATACCTGTCAGCCGCTCCACATCGTGATAAAGTCGCTCTTTGCTGTTTTCCATACCCTCACTTTCTTGTAGACTTCCTTTTACGGTATTGGCTGGATCTGTTTTGCTACTAACGGGCAGGATGGTGGTCTACAGAACCCCCGAACCCGCTCACAGGTATAGCCGCCTTTGCTGCCAATCTTTTTTAACCAGACCTATACCTTCCATTTGCGTGAAAGGCATATCTTTGCCTTCCCCGCAGCAAACCATGAGCACCGTTAAAACGCCCGCACCGCTAAAGCCCATCAAGACGCCCAGGAAGGCCACGCAGGCCCCGAAGGCGCCGCGTGCTGCGCCTAAGCGGAAAAAAGGGAAGAAGAAGCAGTCCAAACTGCCGTTTTGGATCGGGGTGGGAGTAGTGGCAGCTATCGGTTTGCTGGTGCTCTATGTGGAGTTCTTTCGGGAAAAGGAACAGCCCATCTGGCCCGAGGGGCATAGTCCGCTCGGCAATACCATACTAGGTATAGACGTGTCCAAGTACCAGCGCAAGATCAACTGGGAGAAGGTGCGTGACAACGATGTATCTTTTGCCTTCCTCAAAGCCACCGAAGGCGTGAAGCTGAAAGACAGCCACTACGAACGCAACTGGGAGGGAACGCAGGAAGTGGGCATTATCCGGGGAGCCTACCATTTTTACCGGCCAAACGTGTCGCCTGAGGAGCAGGCCCGCAACTTCATCCAGACGGTGGTGCTGCAGCCCGGCGACCTGCCGCCCGTGCTGGATGTGGAGGTGCGAGGCAAGCAACCGCTCAACCACTTCCGGGGCGATATCAAGGAGTGGCTCGTGCACGTAGAGCGGGCCTATGGCGTCAAGCCGATCATCTATACCGGCTACAGCTTCTACAAGGATTACCTGGAGGGCTTCTTTGACGAATACACCCTCTGGATTGCGCACTACAACGTGAAAGAGTTGCAAATGCAGCGCACCGACCGGGCCCTGCTCTCGTTCTGGCAGCACACCGACCGAGGCGTGATCGAGGGTATAAGGGGACCCGTGGACTGCAACATCTTTTACGGTACTAAAAAGGACATCCTGAAGCTGTGTATACAACCCTCAGAGCCCGCAAAAACAGCAAAGGCGCAACGATAAGCTGCGCCTTCGCTGTTTTTTGCTATACCTGTTTACCAATCGGTATTCCAGCGGTTCTGGGCCGTGTTGAATTCACGTGGGCGGTTCTGGCGGTCGCGGTCACTGCTGCTTTGGTTGCGTGACTGCAGGTAGCCGCTCGATCCGTAGTCGCCTTCGCCATACCGGCTGCGCGATTGGCGGTTATACCCACTGCCCATGTAGTTGCCCTGGTCGTCGCCATAGTTGGAGCTGTAGTAGTCGTCGCGCTCAAAGTCGTAGCGCTCCTGCCCGCCACGTCCCTCAAAACGGCGTGACACCTCGTGTCCATAAAGATCCTCGCGGTCGGCGCCATAGCGGTTGTGGCGGCTGTAGTCACGGCCTTCCTCGCGGTAGCCGCGGTTGCCCATCGATCCTCTGCCTTCACCGCTATACCTGTGCTGAGAGCCCATGCCGCTGTCGAAGGGGTGACTCGAATCGTGGCGGCCGCCCCTGATGTCGCCGAAGCCCTGGGCACCACCGTAGCTGCCCATGCTGCCGTAGTTGCGGGAGGTGCTGTAGGTGTTGCTGTCGGTGATGTTTGGGTTAGAATAGTTGCGCGAGCCACCCCGCTCATTGCCCTGGTTGCCCCAGGTGCCCTGGTAGCTTTCGTTGCCATAGCCTCCGTGCGCAGCGGAGCCGTAATCGTCAAAACGATAGCTTCTGTCCTGCTCCGGATGACGGTAGCGCTCTGAGCGGTGGGTATGGAAACCTCCTTCGTGGCGGTCGTAATCCCGGTCTGATGAGTGTCTGTTCATAGTTATAAGTTTTAGCGTTTTACATCAATACACTATACTTATAAACGGGAGCGAACGTCAACTGTTGGGCATTTTCTACCCGGACTTACTGAGGGGTGTTCAGCAGGTTGGCGGGAAGGATCGTGTGGGTTCGGGCGGCTGATTTGACCGGCTTTTGTACGAGTGGCTTGTCCTGCCGCTGGGAGGTGCTATACGGCTTGTAGCCAAACAGCAGGAAACTGGTCGAGACAGCCACCGACACCATGGTGATGACAATGGCCACGTACCGGATACCGTCGTAGAAGCTGTGGCGCGTACGCCAGATGGCCAGCCGGAGCGGCTGCAACACAGGCTGCAGGGCGCTGGCGTGCAACACATTGTGGCGCACCCACTGAATGAATTTCTCCTGTCCGATCACCACCACCGAACCCAGTATACCGATGTTCACCAGCGAGAACATCGCCATCATCTGCACATACGGGTTGGTATAGAGGTGCCCGTACAGGTGCTGGCTGTAGGCAATGGCCCCGAGCATCAGCCCGATCATTGCGATGTTAGGCAGGCTCAGCAGCCAGTTGTTCTTTGGCTTGTCGTCCTTGGGCGTTGGAATATAAGGCACCTTCACCCGGAAAATGGAGTAGATGAGCCCCAGCAGGAAGATCCACCAGGTGCCGGTGCGCAAAATGCCGCCGAACAGGTGAAAGCCCTTCTCGTTTTTCTCGTGGTACCAGCGCTGCGCATACTGCCGGATAGCGATGGAGATCAGAAAGAAAGGCGTGAACATGATCAAAAACTCACCCAGCGACACATACCACGGAAACTCTGCCATGATCAGGGCCAGCGAAGGAATCAGGAAATCGATCAGGTTGAACACCCCGAAGAGGTAGTAGAACGGAAGCGTGCCGTAGTGAATGCGTTGCCGCCAGGTGAAGTGCCTGAACAGCCTCGGGTATACCGTGAAGAGCAGTTCAAACGTGCCGCGGCTCCACTTTACCTGCTGTTTGTAGTAAGCCGAAAGGGTGCCGGGCACCAGGCCACGGTTCAGGATCTTGGGTACGTAGACGGATTTCCAGCCCTTGGCGTGCAGTTGCATGGCGGTGTGCATGTCCTCGGCCAGTCCGGCGGCATGCCCGCCAATGCTGTCGAGGGCGCTGCGGCGGAAGGTGCAGTTGGCGCCGATGGCCTGGGCGGTGCCGTGGGCATTCATGCCCATCATCATCGGTCCGTAGAAATTGTAAGTCTGCTCGGCGGCACCATAGGCCACCAGGCTTTCCTTCTGGTTATAATAGGCCTGCACGCACTGCACATAACCTATTTCCGGGTCTTCAAAGTAAGGGAGCACCTCATCCAGAAACTCCGGCACGGGCACGTGGTCCGGGTCCAGCACCAGGCAGATGTCGCCGGTGGCCTGCTTCAGGGCATTGTTGATGTTGCCGGCTTTGGCGTTGATCTTCTGGGTACGGGTAACATGGATCACGCCCAGACGCGCGCATTCTTTTCTAAGGAATGGGTCATCGGCCTCGTCGCAAAGGTAGGTGGTGTGCGGGTAGCGGATGCGCTGAATGGCCTCCAGCGTGTTGATGATCATGTCGTAGGGCTCGCCGGGGCAGAACGTGGTGAGCACATCGACCTTAAACTTGGTGCGTAGTTTGGGCTTGACCGGCACGCTCACATCAAAGTAGTGGTACCACTCATGCAGGGTGCGCAGAAGTTTGAAACCCAGCGCAGTCGTCAGCATGATGTAGAGCGGCAGGTAGCCGATATGGTCTTTGTCGATGAACCAGTAAAGAAAAAGTGCCATCGTGATGAGGCCCATCACGATCATCAACCGGATTGTCAGGATGTCTTTCTGTTTCGGGGTAACGCCGGGAATAGAAGCTTGCTGCACTTTCGGATTACTGGCAGGAATGTTATACATCAGTAAAAGGGGTCGTGTATTATCTTAGGGGTGGCTTAATTATCATGCAAGTGCTGTTTTGTATGAATCGGGGTTACCTGGCACAATAACATCTGAGGTTTATACTCGTATTAGCCTCAAAAGTTCTAATGCTTTACCCTGAATTTTATCACACATATCCCCGCTATACCTAACTTATGTTCACCCACAGTACGGTTTATCTTACCAGTAAGAGTACAATTTTATTGTTTTGCTTACTCCTGGTCAGCGCTTGTTCATTCAGAGCATCTGATAATCAGCAATATGCCAAACAAGGCCGCACGGTAGAGGTGGTGAAAGAAGGTGACAAGTATACCCTGTACCGCAATGGCGAACCCTACTTTATAAAGGGAGCCGCAGGATATGAGCATTTCGACAAAGTGGCGGCCTATGGGGGCAATTCCATACGGGTATGGCACACGGATGAGGACACCCAGCGCATTCTGGACGAGGCGCATCAGCAAGGCCTGAGCGTGATGCTGGGACTTTGGATGGAGCGGGAGCGGGAGGGCTTCAACTACTACGACAAAGACGACGTGGCCGCCCAGAAAGAGCGTCTGCGTGCGGAAGTACTCAAATACAAAGACCACCCTGCTCTGCTGATGTGGGTGGTGGGCAACGAGCTGTACGCCGAAGGGTCAAACGTGAAGGTATGGGATGCCGTGAATGGCGTGGCCGAAATGATTCACGAAATCGACCCCAATCACCCCACCACGACCACGGTGATGAACGTACCAAAACAGGTGGTGAACCTGATCCGCCGCCGCTGCCCGGCCATCGACATCCTGTCCATCAACTCATTTGGCGCTTTGCATGACCTGCCAACCGAATTGCGCGACACGGACTGGGATGGTCCCTATGTTATAGCCGAGTTCGGGGGGCGGGGCTATTGGGAAACCAGGACCACTTGGTGGTATGCACCCATCGAGCAGACCAGCTCGGAGAAAGCCTCCTTTGCCCGTGAGAGGTATGAGAGTACCGTGCTGGCCGATCCTGACCGCTGCCTGGGTGCCTATGCTTTTATCTGGGGCTACAAGTACGAGACGACTCCAACCTGGTTCAGCATCATGACCGAGACCGGCGAGGAAACCGAAATGGCGCAGGTGATGCGGGAAATCTGGAGCGGAAAGCGCGACTTCAACCGGGCGCCGCATATTGCTTACCTGTCACTCAAAGGCATCTTCCCATTAGACCAGGTATACCTGCAGCCCGGCGAACTGTCCACGGCCGCTGTGTTTGCGACCGATGCCGACGGTGATAGTCTGCGGGTTGAATGGGAGCTGCTGCCCGAGACCGTGAGCGAAGACGGCAACGCCATCAAAGAGCAAAAGCCAGACGTTATACCTCATGTGATCCAGCAGGCGGCAGGCAACAGCGTCACGCTGAAAGCCCCACAGCAGGACGGCGCTTACCGGCTGTATGCCTATGTGTATGATGGCCAGGGGAACGTGGCCACCGCGAACTTTCCGTTTTATGTAAAGGCAGGCAACACCTTTAGTTCAGCTTTGGATTTTTATTAGGTCAATCATTGTCTGGTTAAACTATTTGGTTGGTTTTTAGGCTTTTTTCAATGTCTTGTCCTGTGTTAATCTTTATTTAGTAAGCGCTACAACCAATTTGGCGCTTCAGCAGTAAACCACTTACCTCAGTTTTAGAGTTTGGAGTAGTACAATTTAGACTGTTTCCGATAGTGGCAGTCTTCAGGCCATGCTGTCTCCTGCTGAACATTTCAATGACCCTAGAGCCTGAATGAATACATGAGCAAGCAACTGAATAATACAAAAATAAAGAAGGCCGAAACTTCCGGAAAAGCAATCGGAACAGTGGCCAAAAACGGACAGAAGTCCCCAAAAAAGCTGGAGGCGGAAGACTTTTACAAGGAGGCGCTGAGCCTGCTGGTAAAAAGCGAAGCAAAATTTCTGGTAGGCGGCGGACTGGCCCTGGATAAATACACCGGCATCAACAGAGCCACCAAGGACCTCGATGTTTTCTGCAAAGTAGGAGAGTGCCCCCGCATTCTCAAGACCTTCGCCGAGGGTGGCTACGATACCGAAATGACTGATCCCCGCTGGCTGGCCAAAGCCAAAAAGGAGGATCACCTGATGGACCTGATCTATAACAACCCCGCCAGCCTCTGCCCGGTGGACGACCGCTGGTTTGAGTATGCCACCGAAGGCGAGCTATACGGTGTAAAAGTAAAGTTCATGCCGCCTGAAGAGCTGATCTGGTGCAAACTGTATGTGCAGAACAGGGAGCGTTACGATGGCTCCGACATCAACCACCTCATCCTGCGCTGCGGCGAAAAGCTGGACTGGAACCGCCTCTGGTCCTATACCGAGCAGCACTGGCAACTGGTGCTGGCCCAGTTCATGAGCTTCCACTTCGTGTACCCATCCGACCGCGACATCATACCCCGCTGGCTGATGGACGAGCTGCTGCTGCGTGCCAAAGAGCAGTACGATGTGGAAACCCCCAAGGAGAAAATCTGCCGCGGGCCCTACATCGACCAAACCCAATACGGCCACGACATCACGGTATGGGACTACAAAGCACTGACTATGCGGACAATCTAATTCCTATACCTGCCAATCAGGTATAGGCTGCGTAAAATCGCCATTGCTCCAAGCTTGGCGATTTTTTGTTTTCTAGGTATTAGAAATCCGTGCGCTTTGCTCCTGTACCTGCTCAGAGGTAAGCCCAAAAATAGGCGGAGTTGGCACACCAAGTATGCTAAGGTAGGTATAGAGGTGTGCCCGGTGGTGGATTTCGTGCTCCACCAGCGCACGCAGCCACTTCCAGCAGGTAATTTGGCCGCCTCCGGGCGTCTGGATCTTCTGCTGCAGGTCCTCGTCGGACAGACTGCTGAAAATGGCCAGACTCTCCTGATGCCTTTCCCGGAAAAACGCCAGCACCTGCTCCGGACCATCGGCCAGCTCCTTGCCGCAACCGGTATAGGCAGCGGGTCTGCCCAGCACGGTCTCGGCATACAGGTAGCGCTCTATGGCCGCGATGTGACGTATCTGATCCGCAAAAGTGAACTTTCCCTTGTGGTAGGTCCAGTTGTAGTGGTCGGTCGGTATAGAGGCGATAACGCGCTCGGTGCGCTGCCGGATCTTGCTGTAGTAGTCCAGAAAAGAAGGTATGTTGCTGATTTCCATGAGTTTTTTAGCAAGATACAAGATTGTGATCAGAACAAGTTGCTTCGTCGCTCCAGCAGAATGGTATTGCGCCATACCCCGTGCAGCTGGGCAATGCGGTCGCGGTAGCCGATCTGCCGGAAGCCGTGCCGCTCCTGCAGGCGCAGGCTGGTGGTGTTATCGGCAAAGGTGGAGGATTGCAGCGTCCAGATGCCATTGGATTCGCTCTCTTCGATCATGGCGCGCATCAGCTGGTCGGCTATACCTCTGCCCCGGTGACGGTTGGCGATGTAGATGCTGAACTCTGCCACGCCGCGGTAGCATGCTCTGGAAGAAACAGGCAGCAGCGCCACCCAGCCCAGCACTTCGTCATTTTCGATGGCCACCAAACGGGTATGCGGCAGGTGGTTGCGGTCCCATTCCTCCCAGGTGGGCACTTCGGTGTTGAAAGTTGAATAGCCTGTCTCCAGGCCCTCGCCGTAGATGCGGAGCACCTCGTGGGCATGCTCCGGCCGCATAGCTACAAGTAGTATCATTGCTTATTTCCAGATCAGAATCAGGGTGCCGCACAAAATCACGCCCATACCGAGCAGCAGGCGCGGGGTGAGCGGCTCATTAAGCAGAAAGTAGGAGAGACCCACCGTCACCAGTATACCTGCCCGGTCTATGGTCGCCACCACCGACACATCGGCTGTTTTGATGGCTTTGAAGTACAGAATCCAGTAGACGGCAGTGCAGGCGCCGGCCAGTATGAACCAAGTGAGCGTTTTGTTGTCGATCAGCCGGGCTGTTTTGAGTCCGCCTGCGTAGAGCGCGTGCCCGAGCACCATCATAAACAGCACGCCCGTGCGTATAACCAAAGCCAGGTGCTCGTTGGCATTGTTATTCATTCCCATCTTCGCAAACACCATTGCCACGCCCCCTGTGAGCATGGCAACGAGTGCATATCCTAACCATGGTTCCATTATGCTATTAATTTCAGGCTGCAATAGTACGATAGGTTTTGTTCTCTCGCTAACGCTTGGGTGGATTTTATTCGCGGCCTGCCTGCCTGATCGCTCTTACTTCTTTGTAAGCTGGTTAGCGGCTCTCACCCGTGCTATTTCCGCTTTCATGGCTTCCAGATCAGTGCGGAATTTAGGGCTCTTCATCAGCTCGTGCACAAACTGGCGGGCAAATTCTTTTCCGGCTTCCGAGTCGCTTGGGTAGTGCACCCCACGTGTTTCTCTGGAGAAGGCCATGTCACTGGCAACACCCAGGAAGTGATCCTGATACTCCGGGAAGATGTGGCCTAGAATGTAGGCATGCACGTGCGAAGTGGAAGAGTGTCCGCTCGGGTAGGAGGCGTGGCCGGGTGCTTCGAGGTTTTCGAGGCGGCTGTCCAACTGGTATGGTCTGGGACGGTTGTAGTCATTTTTGAGCGAGAAGATATAATAAGTAGCATCCTGGATCACGTGCTGCAGCACCTGCGCAGTAACCGGTAATTTTTCTGGATTGAACCATAGACCCAGGTCACGCCCAATGTAGAAAAGGCTGTTGAGGTTTCGGGTATAGTCGGCATCGGTCGGGTTGGTGGTCAGTGGGTCGTAGTACACGGCAGCCATGGTTTCGGTGCGGTTGATGGCTTCGGCATTCCGGGTCTTTTGCAGGTATAGCAAAAAGTCGAGTTCGGCGCGGGTTTCGGCGGAGCTATTGGCCGGAAAAGGCTTCAGTTTGAACTTGCTTACCGGCACATGCAGGTATACCGTGCGCAATTTCAGGTAGGCACCCCGTTTGAAGTCTGCAGCTGGAAAGGTGATATCATCCAAAGACCGGATGGCCACATCCGACTTATTTTCTTTTGCGGATTTCTTGCCGCCATCAAACACCATAGCCGTTTGGGCAAGCGCCGCTGTTTGCAGGGCCACGCTGCAGAGCAGGACCAAGGCGAGCGTGAGTAGGGTAGAGGCCCCTTTATGCTGGCGCTCACAAGCAGCTTTGTTACAGGTATGCTGCGCATCTGGCTGCTGTTCCTTTGCCGTTTGGTTGCTTTGCTCAGCTTTCTGATTTTTGATTGACTGCGGTGTTGCGAATTGATAGATCGGTTCCATATGATGAATTGTTTAGATGTTTTTGATTCAAATTCATCAGGATGACGGGGAGGGGAGCGGAAAGACGCAGGGTTTTGGAAAATAATTTAAAGCAGGTTTTGGGAATAGAAGATTGGTGGGATTCCCTCGTGCACGATTGTCATCTTCCTGCCTCTTCGAATGGGGATTTTGGCTTCTCTATCTGTCATCCAGAAAAGATCTTGGTTGAAGGGAGAATAGGCAGTTACTATAATCTGCCCCTCCCGAGAGGGGAATTTTCAGCAGCCACTTAATTGTCAGGTATAGCATTGTGGCTTCTGCGGCTCCCTTGCTGTACCGGATCCAACCACCCCTGCCCCTCCTTGTCTAAGGAGGGGAGTTTCTGCCACTACTACTTTACAGGTATAAGTGCTGTAGTTAATTACCCCATCCCGGCCTTCCCCTTTTATCGAGGGCCCCTACCCCCAGAACAGGGGAAGGAGCGGTGCACGATTAACATCCCCCTGCCCCCTTCAAAGGGGGACTTCTGTAGCTGCCACTACACAGGTATAAGTGTTGTGGCACACACCACTGACAGGTATAGCAGGCTAACTCGCAGGGAAGCTTTGAAACAAATAGCTGTGCCCGGTGCGCTTTTCGGCGCTCCACTGTTTGAGCGGTCAGCGAGTTTGGAGCGTCTTGATTTTTTTGCTTACTTTTTTCATCAAGGAAAAAAGTAAGTGCCCGCCGCACAGGCGAAGCTATACAACAATTCAAGTAGCTATACCTGCAACGGCAGTTGCTACAAAGCAAAGTTTACATTCTAGGGCCAGAGGCCCCACCATATAAGACACGAGCGAGGACGCTTGCGCCATCCAGTGGTCATAGACTACAAAGCAAATCTGTTTGCTATACCTACAACCGATACACTTACAAACCAAAACCTTTCCCATATTCTTATTACCTTAGCACCTCATTGCCGCAGGCAACTACAGTTAATAATTTCAACACTAGATATAAAAAACCATACATGAGCACTGAAGTAAGAGCACTCGAGCCGAAAGCCCTCTGGAATAATTTCGCTGACCTGAACGCCGTGCCGCGGCCATCCAAAAAAGAAGAGCGTGTCGTTGCGTTCATGATGGAGTTCGGTCAGAAACTCGGCCTGGAAACTATCAAGGATGAGATCGGCAACGTCATCATCAAGAAACCCGCCACACCGGGTATGGAAGACCGCAAAACAGTCTTGATCCAAAGCCACGTGGACATGGTGCACCAGAAAAACGCAGACACCGAATTCGATTTCGACACGCAGGGCATCGACATGTATGTGGACGGCGACTGGGTGAAGGCCCGTGGCACGACACTGGGCGCCGACAACGGACTGGGCGTGGCTTCCATCATGACCTTGCTGGCTTCGACCGATATCGAGCACCCGGCTATTGAGGCGCTGTTTACGATAGACGAAGAGACGGGTATGACCGGTGCCCTTGGCCTGAAAGGCGGGATACTGGAAGCTGACATCATGCTCAACCTCGACACCGAAGACGACACCGAACTGACCATCGGTTGCGCCGGCGGTGTGGACATTAATGCCAGCGGCACGTACCAGCCGGAAGGTATAAGCGGCGACATGAAAGGCTACAAGGTTAGCATCAAAGGTCTGACTGGCGGCCACTCCGGTATGGACATCTACCTGGGTCGCGGCAACGCCAACAAACTGATGAACCGTTTGCTGCACCAGGCCGCTGAAAAAGTGGGCCTGCGCATCGGCTCCATCGACGGGGGTAGCCTCCGCAACGCTATTCCGCGCGAGTCAGTGGCCGTAGTGGCTATACCTGCAGGCGAGACAACCGCTTTCGAAGATTTTGTAAACGAATTGACAGCGATCCTCAAAAACGAGCACGCTACGACCGATCCGAATCTGGTTGTGGCGGTAGAGCAAATAGAGGCCCCGGCACAGGTACTGCCAGCCGATTACCAGGCCAAATTGTTGCGGGCACTTTATGCCACTCACAACGGGGTATACCGCATGAGTCCGGATATTGAGCACCTGGTGCAGACCTCCAACAACGTGGCCCGCGTGCTGGTGCAGGACGGCAAACTGACCGTACAGTGCCTCACCCGCAGCTCCGTAGACAGCGAGAAAATGGATCTGGCTGCCGGGATTAAAAGCGCCCTTGAGTTGGCAGGCGCTTCCGTGTCACTGAGCGGGATGTATCCAGGCTGGATGCCTCGTCCGGGTGCCGGCATCGTGCAGCTGATGAGCGACCTCTACAAAGAGAAGTACAACGGGGAAGCCCACGTAAACGCCTGCCACGCCGGTTTGGAGTGCGGTATCATCGGTGCAAACTATCCGGAAATGGAGATGATCTCGTTCGGCCCGAACATCCGCGGTGCCCATTCACCTGACGAAAAAGTGCAGATCAGCTCCGTGCAGAAGTACTGGGATTTCCTGCTGGATACCCTGAAGCGTATACCTGCCAAGGCGTAACACTAACGCTGGCTAAAATGGAAAGCCCCTTTCGGAATTATCCGGAAGGGGCTTTTTTATACCTGGATGCTGAGTTCTTATACCTCCTTCAGGTATACCCTGAACTCGGAGCCTTTGCCCTGTTCGCTGTCGCACTCTATTTTGCCGTCGCAATTCTCCACGATCCGCTTCACGATGGCCAGGCCTACGCCAGTACCCTCTACGTGTGCATGCAGGCGCTTGAACATATCAAATACCTTCTTCTTGTCATCTGATCTTATACCAAGCCCATTGTCCTTTACACGGAACACAGTATAGGCGTTTTCGCGGTAAGTACTGACCTCGATCAGTGGCTGACGCTCCGGTGAGCTATACTTGATGGCATTCGATACGAGGTTGTAGATAATGCTGCGCAGGTTCTTTCGCGAAAAAACAATTTCCGACACCTCAGAAAAGTCTGTGTCGATCGTAGCGTCGTATTTGAGGATCAGGTCCTGAATGTTCATTGTCACATCATCGATCAACTCTGCAAAACGTACGCTTTCGCTGGGCGTTTCATCCTGGTGCTGCAGCTTGGCCACTTCTGTCAGGTCCATCAGCGTGTGCTTGAACCGACCGATGGCATCCTGTATCATGTGCATGATAATGTTCAGTTCACCATGATCCGGCTCCGGGTTATTCAATACCTCTCTTAGCGCAACGGCCAGTCCTTCAATGTTGTTGATCGGGGCCTTCAGATCGTGGGAGGCGGTGTAGACGAAGTTGTCCAGGTCTTTGTTCACGCGGGTGAGTTCGGCGGTGCGGGCCTTTACCCGTTCTTCCAGCTCACGGTTGATCTCCTGCGTGCGTTTGTGGGCAAGCTCTACTTCTTTCTTTTGCAGGTAGAACCGCACGAAAGCCGCTACTTTGGCCTTGGTGATGGCAGGGTGCAGGGGTTTGAACAGAAAGTCCACGGCACCGGCCTCGAATCCCTCCATCACATGCACATCCTGCTGGTTGATGGCCGTGACGAAAATGATCGGAATGTCGCGTGTTTTGGAAATATCCCGCAGGTAGCGGGCTACTTCATAACCGTTCATGCCGGGCATCTGCACATCCAGCAAAATAAGGGCTATCTCTTCCTGCAAAGCTACCTTCAGGGCCTCTTCGCCTGAACTGGCAAGCAGGTACTCGGTATTGTCGCCGTCTTCCGACAGCAGGCTCACCAGGCTGACCAGGTTTTCCTGCTTGTCGTCCACGAGCAGTATCTTTACCGGATGGGTAGAAGTAGGCAAGGTCGTAATAGGTAAGATATCGTGGTCAGTGTCCATGTAAGGTTAGCAAATAAGCTTGTATGCGCTCAACATTTAGGATACTACAGCCGGGTGTGCTATGGATGGCTGCCAGCGGCATGGTAGCAATTTCCGCTTCGCCAGGGTGCTGCACAATGGCAGTGCCCCGTTTGTCAAATATATGCTTTAATCCTGAACTTCCATCCTTGCTGGCGCCACTAAGTAGTATCCCCACCGTATTTTCCCCGAAAACATCAGCTGCGCTGGTAAAAGTTACATCAATGGAGGGGCGCGAGTAGTTCTCCAGCTCCGAGTCGTCGAGCGAGAAGGTATGGTCCTTTTCGAGCAGCACATGGTAGTTGGCCGGGGCAATGTAGACGTGGCCCGCCTCCAGTGGCGCTTTGTCATCAATCTCCACCGCTTTCAGCAGCAGCTTTTTTTCGTAGAGTTCCTGCAGACTGCCCTCCTGGTTGCGCAAACGGTGCAGCACGAGCACGATGGGAACGCTGTAGTCGGCGGGAAGTGCCTGCAGTATTTTCATCGACGCCTGTATGCCGCCCCAGGAGCCACCAATTACGATCAGTCTGGAAGTGTCGTGCATCAGGAGTTTTTGCGGTATATGCGGTTATTTTTGTCTACAAAGTCATACCTGTCGCTGATGCCCGACATGGCCAGCGTTTCTTTTTTACCCAGTGCCAGGTAGCCCAAATCCACCAGACTCTCGTCGAACAACTGGTAAACGCGCTCCTGCAGCGCCCGGTTAAAGTAGATCAGCACGTTGCGGCACACGATCAGGTGAAACTCGTTGAACGAGCTGTCGGTAGCCAGGTTGTGCGGGTAAAACACCACGTTCCTGACGAGCGACGAGTTGAACTTCACGCTGCCGTAGTTGCTGGTATAGTATTCCGCGAAATCGCGCTTGCCGCCTGCCGCATAGTACGCTGCGGTATAGGCTGTCATGTTTGTGGCCGAGAAGATGCCGTCTTTTGCCTGCCGCAGCACCTTCTGGTTGATGTCGGTGGCGTAGATCTTGGTGCGGCCCAGCAGCCCCTCTTCGTCCAGCAGGATCGCCAGCGAAAAGAGCTCCTCGCCGGTAGAGCAGCCCGCGTCCCATACCTTGATGAAAGGGTAGGTGGAAAGGATCGGCAGCACGTTCTCGCGCAGCGACTTGTAGAAAGTCGGGTCGCGGAACATCTCCGTCACGTTTACGGTGATCTCCTGCAGGAAATTCTCGAAGAAGAAACTGTCCGTGAACAGAAACTTGCGCAGGTCTTCGATGCTCTGCAGGTGCTTCTGCCCCAGAAAACGCCTGATACGGCGGTACACCGAGGCCCGGGCATAGCCACTGAAATCGTATCCGTAAGCTGTGTGTATTTCCTTGATGAGCGCCTCTACCTCCAGCTCAAACAATTCATCCGGATCAGGCTTCATACAACCACACCCGCATCAGGGTCAGTAACTTATCGGTATCTACTGGTTTCGGAATATAGTCGGAAGCGCCGGCTTCGATGCACTTTTCTCTGTCTTCTTTCATGGCCTTGGCGGTGAGTGAAATGATCGGCAGTTGCTTAAAACGTAAATCCGCCCGGATTCGTTTTGTCGCTTCTATACCGTCCATTTCCGGCATCATCACGTCCATCAGCACCATGTCTATACCTGTCTCAGTGTCAAGTTTTTCCAGAGCCTCTTTGCCATCATAGGCGGCCACCACCTGCATGCCGTGCAGTTCCAGCAGACTGCTCAGCGAGTAGATGTTGCGCACATCGTCGTCCACCACCAGTATCTTCTTGCCGCGCAGCACTTCCTCGGGCACGTGCAACTTCATCTTGAACTCGTTGCCCGGCGGCAGTTTCTGGTTTACCTTGTGCAGGAAGAGTTGCACCTCGTCGAGCAGGCGCAGGTATGAGTACTCGTTTTTGATGATAATCGTGTTGGCAAACTCTTTCAGCTTCGTCTCTTCCTCTTCGCTCAGGTCCTTGCCGGAGTAAATGATGATCGGAATGTCGCCGAGTTTGGTCTGCGACTTGATCTTCTTCATCCAGTCGTAGCCCTTCATGCCCGGCAGGTTGAGGTCGAGGATGATGCAGTCCACTTTTTGCTTGGCCAGCACCTTTTCGGCTTCTTCGGCAGAGTAGGCGGAGGTAGACTTGAGTCCGTGGGCCAGCAGCAGTTCGGCCACGGCTTTGTTCTCGATCTCGTTGTCCTCCACGATCAGGATGTTCTCGATGTTCGCACCAGACCTGTTCACGATGGAGCCGAAGGCCTTGTTGAGCATCTCGAGCGTCACCGGTTTCGGCAGGTACTCTTCGTTTTCGGCGTGCTCCCCGATGACCTCTTTGTCGTAGGCCGACATCACATGCACGTTGATGTGGCGCAGGTTTTTGTCTTCGCGCACTTTCTTGAGCACATCCCAGCCACTCATATCCGGCAGCTGGATGTCGAGGAGCATGGCGTCGGGTTTGTGCTGCAGGGCCATGCGCAGGCCCTCGCGACCCGTAAAGGCCTGGTGCACCCGGAAGTTCTTGGCCTTGGCGAAGTCAGCCAGGATGTCGCTGAAGCCCTTGTCGTCTTCCACGATCAGCACACAGATGTCTTTTTTGTCTTCACGCTCCATGTCCCGGAAGACCTGCCCCATGCTTTGGCTCTTTTGCTGGCCCGCTGATAGGACGGCCTCGGCAGGCTGTGCAACTGGCCTATGGACCTGGTGCTGCTGCTGCGCAGGTATAGCCGAACCGTTTACAGCCCCTGACGGCACGCGCGGCAGGTATAGCGTGAAGGTACTGCCTTTGCCAGGCTCACTCTCCAGCATCAGCTCGCCGCCCAGCAGGGTTGCGAGTTCCTTGCTGATCGTAAGGCCCAGACCCGTGCCACCGTATTTGCGGGTGGTGGAAGTGTCGGCTTGCTGGAAGGCCTCGAACACCACCTCCTGCTTGTCCTGTGCTATACCTATACCTGTGTCGCGCACGGCAAAGGCCACCACCTCCTGTGACTCGCGCAACTGCTCTGATTTGAAGGCAGGACGCTCGGTAACCGGGTATACCTTGAACTCTACTTCGCCGCCCTCGTCGGTAAACTTAATGGCATTGCCAATGAAGTTTTTCAGGATCTGCTCCAAGCGGAAGCGGTCGGTCACGATACTGTCGAAGGCGCCTGGCAGGTGGCGCTCTTTGAAGTTGATCTGCTTTTTGGCGGCCAGTTCCCTGAACATCGACTCCATTGAAATATCGGAGAGTTGCAGCTCCTCTGTTTCCAACTTCACCATGCCTGACTCAATCTTGGAGAGGTCCAGTATCTCATTGATCAGGCGCAGCAGGTCGTTGCCCGACTTGTGGATGATGTGGGCATGGTCGATCTGCTTGGTCGACAGCGTGTTCTCGGCGTTGTCAGCCAGTAGGCGCGACAGGATCAGGATACTGTTGAGCGGGGTGCGCAGCTCGTGGCTCATGTTGGCCAGGAAATCGCTTTTGTACTTGCTCACGGTTTCGACCTGCTGTATTTTCAGTTCGATCGCTTCACGGGCATCCTCCAGGGCCTTATTCTTGGCGCCCAGTGCCTCGTACTGCTCTTCCAGGAGTTGTGCTTTTTCTTCAAGTTCGGCGTTCTTTTCCTGCAGCTCTTCCTGGTTCACGCGCAGTTCTTCTTCCGAGGCTTTCAGTTCGGCATTGAGCTGGCGCAGTTCCTCCTGCTGGGTTTCGAGCTCCTCGGCCTGGTTTTGTGTTTCGTAAAGCAGCTCCTGAGTTTGCAGGTGCGCCTTCAGGGTATGGATGAGGACCGAAATACGCTCGGAGGCGGAGTCGAGCAGGCGGCGCTGCACGTCGGTGTAAGGCGTGCGGGAAGCCAGCTCCAGCGCCCCCACGATGGTGTTGCCAAAGTAGAGCGGTATGATGATGACCGTGGCGGGTTCGATATCGGAAAGGCCGGTGCGGATGCGCAGGTATTCTTCCTGCACGCCCTCCAGCACCTTTACCTTGCGCTCCTGCACGGTCTGGCCCACAGTGCCGGTTCCGACTTCAAAAACAGGCAGTTGCGCTTTGTTCTTTTGCAGACCGTAGCTGGCGGCAGGCTCCAGTTTGCCCGTGTTGTTGTGTAGGTATAGCACGCCGGCTTCGGAGTCGGTGTAGTTGCAGAGGTAGGAGAGGGCGTGTTTGGAGACGTTGTCGAGTGTGGACTCGCCCCCGATCAGGTTGCTGAGTTCGGCCACGCCCGTGAGCACCCAGTTGCGGTTGGCATTGTCGGTGGTGAAGGAGTGCAGGTTTTCCTTCATGGTGCGGATGGACAGGCTGAGCGTGTCTGCTTCGCTCTGTGGCTCCACATCCATGTCGTAGCGTCCCTCGCCAATGGCTTTGGTCACTTCCGAGAGTATCACCGTTTTCTTGACCACCCCTTTGAACGAGTCTGCCACGCTGCCAATCTCGTCGGTACTGTCGATGTCGATCTGCACGTCGGTGGCACCCAGCCGGATGCGGTCGGCCGCGTTTTTGAGCTTGGCAAGCGAGCCGGAGATCAGGCTGATGATGTAGTACGACAGGAAGCCAACCAGTAGCAGGATCGCCGCCAGGCTGGCAAACAGTACCTGCAGGTAGCGTTCTTTGCGCTCGCTCTCGGCTTCAACTCCAACTCTGATCTGGTCTATCAGGGCCACCTCCGCTTTGCGAAGGGCTTCGATGTTGTTGGTGAAAAGGGTATAGACTTTGAGAGGCTGAAACCTGTTCAGGTCTGTTTCGGGATTCTCCTGAAATGTCTTCAGAATGGCGTCCCCGCGCTTGTACTCGTCAGACACCACGATCTGCTGTACCACATTGACCGCCTCATTTTCGCCATAGCGGTAAAACTCTCCCAGAGCAGCGCTGTGCGCCGCGTACTGCGCCATGAGCTGTGCATAATCCTGGTACGAGAAGATGCCTTCCTGCAGGGATTTCATGAGCTGGCTACGCATGCGTGCAAGGTGTATTTTTGCCTCCGACAGACTCTTGAAGCTGATCAGTTGCTTGCTGATTTCAGCATTGTTAATGCCGATGGCGCTGGCATCCATGCGGTTCAGCATGCTGAAAATAAAGTCAGAAGAATAGCGCCGGAAGTCCACAGCGTCGAGTGTGCCCTTGTCGAGTTCGCTGCGGTATTTTTTAAGGTCATCCAGCATGCTGAGTGCTGGCAAAGCCCGGTTGTTCTCGCTCAGGAAATTGGTTAACTCCAGTCCGGCCGCATCTGTCAGACCGCGTTGGGCGCGGGCATCCAGCATAAAGGCGGAGTCGCCGGCAGAGGCGGCCAGGATGCGGGCCCTTTCCCGTTGGAAGGAGTGCACCAGGGCGGAGATCTTTTCGGACTCGTTTAACTGCACCACCTCATTTTGCAGTTTCTCGTTGTCTTCGAGCTCGCGCTGCACGGTGGTGGCCACAAAATAAACGAGCGGGAAGAGGAGCAAAGCTAATAGGAGGAGGAGTTTATCCCTGATCTTCAGGTTACGGATAATGTTCATCGAGTATGCGTAGGGTTAAGCAAGGGTGAATAAGAACCTGTTGAAAAGGCAAGTTAGGAAAACATAAGGAATTTTGGGCGCAGGTTGCTAAAAAGCACAGGCAAGGTACTTCTGCTTATACCTGGGCTTATCAGGGTATGGAAGTGTTGTCAGGTGCCGGGCTTACCCCGGGAAATTGCCGGCGTCTTTCAGTGTGTTAGGCGTGTTGGATCTTAGCGTAGGTATAACCGTTATCTCACCAGTCGATTCCAGAATCATCGCATCAATTCCCGACAGGTCTTCCTGGCCTCCGTTGCGTGCAGCAGAATTGATTTCCTCGATCGTAACACGTTCTCTTTTAAGCGCATCTTTCATAAGTTCACCCTTGTAGAGCAGTAGCGTAGGCTGACTGGTAATAACCTGCTTTACTTGCTTGATGCGAACAGAAAGCCAGGTGATGAGGTACTGCAGGAAGATCAGCACGAAAAATGAGGTGACACCGTCGGCCAGCGATACGCTTTTATTAAGCGAGAGCGAAGCCAGTACAGAGCCCAGGGCTATTGTCACGATAAAGTCAAAGGCATTCATTTTGGAGAGCGTCCGTTTGCCGGAGGCTCTTAACAAAAAGATCATGGCAATATACCCCATGATCGTGACGGAGAAAGTTCTGATGATGCTTTCCCAACTATCAAAGAAGATGTTTTCCATAAGGTACGTATCCCTGGGTTCAGTTGTAGGTATATGCCCCTTGTACTGGATTGTGCTGGTGCGGTTACGGATGAGCGGGAAATAGAGACACCGCTACCTGCTCCGTTTGATCATAAAGCCATTATCTACCTTGTCAAATCCCACTTTCGGGTAGTAGTCCATGGCAGCCGGGGCCGACAGAAGTATCAGCATGCTTTGCTCTCCTATTATCTCCTTCGTCAAAGCAATCAGTTGCCTGCCGATTCCATCTTTCTGATATTCCTTCCGGACGGCCAGGTCTGACAGATAACAGGCATAGCAAAAGTCGGTGAGTGAGCGGGCTATACCTACCAGTGTTTCCCCATCCCAGGCCGTCACCACTAGGTTAGAATTAGCATACATCTTCTCGATGCGCGCATGGTCTGCAGTCGGGCGGTTTATACCTGAGCTGTCGTAGAGGTCGATGATCTGCTGGGTGTCTGGTGTCAGGTCTGATTTGTAGGTGATGTTCATGGGGTAGGAAGGATGTTGGAATTTAGGTTGACTGATTAGTGCAGGCAATGTGTGAGGCGTCAGCCGAACGTAATCCCTGTGCTTTGTTGGCGTATCGTGTTTTTCACCACTTTATTTATTCAGTGTAGGGTTCTGCTCTATACTCAATGAAATCTCTAACCTTCGTCTTTTCAAGTATCTCTAAGTTTAGCTCCCATACTCCACCTTACCACTCCTTCAGACTAGGATAAAGCAGCATGCCTACCATATAACCTTATGCAAATAACTTTTCAGGAACGGTTGGGCATTAAGTAAAACTTCATATTCCAAATGTCGTTTCTAACGAGAAACATAAAAATACTACTATGAATAACTTATTCAGAGGATTGCTTGCTGGCTATGGTGCTAAAAAACTAGGTGGAGGATGCTTCAGTACGATTCTAATTTTTGTAATTATTTGGGTGGTGCTTGGTCAATGTAGCAATACATTTAAATCGAACGAAAGCGAAGAAAACACGACTAATCAAACCGAGATAAAAGAATCTGGATTTGTCACTTTATGTGCCCCCACCATTTGGTAAAAGTTTGTGTGCTTTTATGCTAATTTACTGCCTCCCCAATTATGGGTGTAAGTAAGGCACATGATACATTTCATTAAAACAACTAACGTTGTGGTACATGAGGTAAGCGGGGCGCAGCCGAAGTTTTGCTCATATGCTTTGTTGCTTGATGTTTGTTCTTCTACCATTTGCTCCCTGGCAAGTTGATGAGGGAGTAAACAGAAAGCATTAATATATAAGTTATTCCGTTTACTTTCAGCGTTATTAGACTTAGCTTTTTAAGAGTTTGCTTTTCACGCAAAGCCACCGCAAATAGTGGCAGCTCCAGGATAACTGTGGCAATGAACGCCATGCCCATACCGAAGAAAAACCCTTGCATTTGATAGTTTCCGTAACTTGTTGTATTGCCCCAAAAGTCTGTGTTACCAAGCCACTCAGCTGTAAGGGGAGCAATAAAAAAAAGTCCTGCGACCATAGAAACATAGTTTGCAAGGACTATCAGCCATGTTCTATTTTCTACCTTTAACCTTATCAATAGTCTGCTTTCTACTACCCCAATAGCCGCGTTGATAATCAACAAGTGGAAGAGCCCAAACCACATCATAGGAGAACCAGCGTTAAGTAGAATTAAGTTTAAATTCATCTTTTTGTAATTACAAGTAACGGTTAGTACAGGCTGTGAACGAGGCGCAGCCGAGTGTGGAGCCTGTACAGGGTTATACCTTGTTGTTTTGTCTATGGCACCATATCATAAACAGTTGTGCTGTTGTTCTGAAAGATTTCTGCCTGAATCTTTGTACCTAATGCTACCATCTCTTCAAGGGTCGAATTAGATTCAATTCTGATTACTGGTGCTGGTGTCACGGATGGATAATATGGTTGATTGCCATATGTCGTCATCACACTTTCAAATTTATTCATCTGAGCAAATTCTTTTAGTTTATCAATGAATGGTGTTTGCTCTTCAACCATTGACTCAAACTCGAGGTTGAACTTTCCCTTTTCATAAACGAAGTAGAGGCAGTCAATTCCATTGGAAGTTATGCCAATGAAATCAAATTCTGTTTGCCCATTTTTTAGCTTTGTTAATGTAGTTGTCAGTTCAGCTATTTTTATTCTGTCTGCCATTTGAATGGTTTGTTCATTGTTTGTATTGACTGCCGAAATAGTGTCCGAATTCCCACAGCTTACCAATAAGGCAATTCCTAACAATCGAAGGGTGGAGTTTATTATTTTCATTTATGACTTCAATGTGGTATAACTTGTTCAATAGCGTGAACATACGGTTATTGGTACTATATCAGAAGGACTATATTCCTAATCCTCCCGCTCCAGCACAATCAAATTGGCCGAAGCTCTGTTCAACGCAATTGGGATGTTATTGAGCACTGCAGTGCGAATCAACGTTTGGATGTCGTGCTCGTGGCCGTGCGGGGTTTCCACGTCGATGAAGAAGATCACTTTTTGAATCTGGCCTTGCAGCAGGCGTGCGGCTAGCAGAATGTCACCACCGCTGGGGCCGTGTCCGAATGGCTCAATGTTCATGTCGAGCAGTTCGTTGATGAGCTTGGCGGTATTGGTGGTGCCGATCAGTTTGTATTGGCGGAGCGCCTGCTGGTTTTCCTTTACCCAGTTCAGCAGTTCTGTTTTCTTGTTGTTGTGGGCGATGAGTGCAATCGTTGACATAAAATTTTAGGTATAAGGTATGGGTACAACACCGCTGCCTGGATGTCGCGCAAGTGAAGATAGCGCTTTTCCTATTAATTGTTGATACCTGCAAGTCCGAAAGATTACGGGGTGGCATGAGTCGCAGCACTACTGCAACGGCTTTGTGTATAAAAAAAGCGCCGCCGATAACTACCGACGACGCTTTTTTATAGCAGCCTTGGTGGAAGACCGCTTTTTATCCCGTTTTTGTAAATGGGCACTACAGTAGATCAATCCTTAATCGTTTAATCCGGCTGATAGCTGCTCAGGTTCTCCATGTATTTCTGTCCCGAGCCGGTGTTGAGCAGCAGGATATCTTCATCGTACTGAATGAAGCCGGTGTCCAGCAGTTTACGGGCCGCCATCCAAACGGCTGCTCCCTCGGGTGCTACAAACAGGCCTTCGTTGGTGCCGAGCTCTTTCAGACCCGTGATCATTTCCTGTTCTGAAATGCTGATGGCCGTGCCGCCAGATTCCTGCAGCGTCTGTAGCATCAGCTGCTCGCCCAACGGACGCGGCACTGCTAGTCCGTTGGCGATGGTCGGTTTGCCTACGTAGTTTTGGGCGTTGGCTTGCCTGCCGTAGAACGTCTCTACCAGCGGACGGCAGTTTTCGGCCTGCACCGCCACCATGCGGGGCAGCTTTATGTCTTCCGGCAGCCAGCCTATCTGTTTCATCTCCTTGAAGGCTTTCCAGATGCCGATCAACCCCGTGCCGCCACCGGCAGGGTATAGGATGACGTCTGGTAGTTGCCAGTTGCCTTGTTCGGCAATTTCATAGCCCATGGTTTTCTTGCCTTCGAGGCGGTAAGGCTCCTTCAGTGTCGACACGTCCAGCAGTTCGCCCTTGCTGTTGAGCTCCTTCACTTTGGCGGCACAATCGTTGATCAGGCCATCTACCAGCACCACCTCGGCACCATACCAGTAGCATTCGTCCCGGAAAGCCTTGGGCGTATGGCGGGGCATCACCACGGTGGCGCGCATACCTGCCTTGGCGCAATAAGCGGCCATGGCCACCCCGGCATTGCCTGCCGTAGGTATAATGCAGCCCTCCACGCCATGCTCTTTGGCTTTGGAAATGGCCATGCTCAAGCCGCGGGCCTTAAACGAACCGGTTGGGTTCTGACCTTCATCTTTCAGCAGCAGTTTACGCAGCTCGTGTTTCTGCGCCAGGTTCTTCAGTTCCAGAATAGGGGTATAGCCTTCCCCCAGACTCACGATGTTTTCTTTGTGCAGCACGGGCAGCAGCTCGAGGTAGCGCCACATGGTACCTTCCCGGGTGAGCAATGCCTCTTTCTCAGGCATCACCTCAGGGGCATAGCCAGCTAAAAGCGGCAGCTGGCAGCAGGCCGAGACCGTTTGTTTTTCGAAAGGAGAATAAGGGGCGCCACAGCCGGAGCAGGTAAGGTTGTTCAGGTGGCTAATAAGAGGTTGAATTGTGGTTTTCATATCAGTATCTACGGCAAATAGCACCCCTGATATGACCAAACAAAATAGCTAAAAGGAATAGCCTATTCCATTTTGGAATAATAGCGCTTGGTAAACTGAATGAAATTCTTGTAAGGGAAATTGTTCTCGGTGCCTTTGCGCTGAATGAAGTTGAAGCTCCGCTTGATGGTAAGCCCATTGATGGGCACCTGCACCAGTTCGCCGGACTGCAGCTCTTTGATGACAGCCTGCCGGGGCAGGAAGGAGAGGCAGGTATCTACCCGCACAAAGTTTTTGAGGGCTTCCGTGCCGCCAAGTCTTATTTTGATAGGCAACTCATTCAGCTTCACTTGTTTTTTCTCCAGCGCCATTTCCAGCACGGCCAGCGTACCCGAACCACGTTCGCGCAGCGCCAGCGGAATCTCATACAGGTCACGGATCTCGAGTTGCTGCTTTTTGAGCGGATTGCGCGAAGAGCAGACCGCGATCACCTCGTCCGTCAGGAAAGGGGTATAGGTCACGTTGCTCACCTTGTTGACACCCTCCACAATGCCCAGGTCTATTTCATGGTCGAGGAGGGCTTTGAGGATGTTCTCGCTGTTGCGGTTCTTGAGGTCGAGCTGCACGTTCGGGTTCTTCTGCAGGTAGGCCGAAAGCACGGGCGGCAGGATGTACAGCGAGATGGTGGTGCTGGCCCCCAACACCATGTTCACTTGCGGCGAGAAGTTCTCGCTGAGCTGCTTGAAATCCTGGAACAGCTCGTGCTGCAGCTGCTTGGCCGACAGTAGTTTATCGTACAGCAGCCTGCCGGCGGGCGTGAGAACCACAGTGTTGCCTAGTCTCTCAAAGAGGCCGGTTTTATAGAACTCCTCCAGCGCTTTGATGTGCTTGCTGATGGCGGACTGGCTGATGAAGAGCGTCTGACTGGCTTTGGTAAAGCTCAGCAGCCGTGCCACTTCCATGAAAATCTCGTGCCTGTGAGAGAGCATACCTGTCGAAATGTGTTCCTGCCAATATAACGAAATGCGGTGTGGTTTGGTAGCAGGTATACCTACCGAGGGTATTATTGCTGCTGCGCCTCGATCTGATTAGCCAATTCCTCGTCGGTTACGGCTTCCATCCAGTCTTTGGGCAGTTGCAACCGCACGGTCTGGGCGCCGCCGCTCGGGGTGCAGACTACTGTCACTTCGCCGTTTGTATCTTCAGTCAACTCAGCGGCCTTGTCGGCATTTTCCTGTGAAAGGGTGCCATAAACCTGCACGCAGGTCCAGGTGGTGTTTTCGGTGTCGGTTACTTCTCGTTGTGTCATTCTTCGTGTTTTAAGGTATACCCTATACTCATTTCGGCGGGAGAAGATGCCAGTTCAACAAAAAAGCCCCGGCCTGTTTAAGTCAGACCGGGGCTTTCCTTAATTTCTACCAAAATCTATTGTACCCGGATCATACGCAGGTGGTCGATCATGGCCTGGTTGATCTCACCGTTCATGTTCTCGTTGGCAGGCTCGAAAGTGAGTGACAGTTGATTACTGCCTTTCCCGAGCTGCATCCATACCTTGTTGGTATAGCCCCAGTCGCTCCACTCGCCAATGCCACGCTGCGGCAGCACGACGGTGCCTGCCATTTCCTTGCCCTTGCGGAGGGTGCGCATGGCCGCTTTGTTGTCGGTGTTGATCGGGCCGTTGCCGTTGGCATAGCGGAAGTCGATGGCATACAGACCCGCCTGCGGGGCTGTCACTTTAAAGTGGACGGTCGTGTTCGCCTTCTTGCTCACTTCCACAAAGCCCTTGCCTGTGAAGCCTTTGTAAGGTTGTTTGGCTGGCCGTGCCACTGTCTCAGCTTCGTATACCTGTTCCAGCGCCGTAGGGTATACCGCCACCGGTTCGCTGGCAAAAGAGCCAAAACCTGCCGCATCGGTCGCTATCACCTGATACTCGGCATAGCCATTAGCCTGCACCGCTATACCTGTTTCTTTAGTATCCTGCAGGGCTTTGCCGTTCCGGAGCACAGTAAAGTTTATCGCGCCTTCCACTGGCTTCCAGCTGAGTTTGCCGTTCGCATAGCTCGTCGTCGGGGCAGGCGGCGTGACGTGGTGGGCTACTTTATTCTGACTTCCTTTGTCGCTTATCTCATCAGAAAGCTCGATCTGTACCTTGTGCTGACCGGTGAGGCTGGCAGGTATAGCGGCACCTTCCAGCGGCTTGCCGTCTAGTGTGATGCTACGGATGCTGTTGCCAAAACCCTGCATTTCGATGTCGAGCACGGCGTTCCTATACCTGAAGTTGGAGAGGTGATGCTTGCCTTTGTACACCTCCGGCACAAAGGGTTTGAACACCAGTTTATCCGCCTGAAAATCCATCCCGAAAAGCAATTTGTAGGTCATGCCCAGGAAGCCGCCCACACTCCAAAGCTGACGGTCGGAGTTCACCTGCGTACCAGCATAATCGCCGTTGCTGGCCACGAAGTTCTCTTTGTTGGTCAGAAACAAAGCAGCCGGTCTGTAAATGGCGTTCAGGCTCTCCACGGTAGCGGTTTCGTTACCGGCTTTGGCGGCCGCCAGTGTCCAGTAGGCCTGCACAAAGGGCCAGATGCCGTTGTTGTGGTAAGGCGGAATGTTCGGGATCTGCGGGAAAATACTCGGCACACCAAACTCATATACCGGCGTGTTGGCTACAATACGCTTTGCCCGGTCAGCATCGGCAATGCCAAACAGCACCGTCAGTGCCTCACCCAACGCCTCAGACCTGGGTGACAGTGACAGGTAGTTACGGCCATACAGGTACTGCCCGTAATAGCCCTTGTCTTCCTGCCATAGATGCTGGTTTATACCTTCCTTGATGCGCGCGGCCAGTTGGCTATACCTGTCAGCCGCCTGTTTGTCGTTTAGCATCGTCGCCATCTGGCTCAACAGTACGTTCGCCTGGTAATGCACGGCATTGGTGCCCAGGTTCTGCGAAGCGTAAATGTCAGCCGGTTGCATCCATTTCGGGTAGGTCTGCTCGCGCCAGTCCAAGAACGAGGATTCGCCACGCATCAGGTTCGTTTTCTGGTCGAAAGCGTTGAGCAGATCGTCTTCCATCGAGTTGCGGATGATCTCGTAGGCCTCTTGCAGCCAGTTCTGGTCGCCGGTCACGGTATAGATCTCCCATGCCGCGATGCCCCATACGATGCGGTCGGTAGAAACCGGATAAGCGCCTCCCGTGCCAGTATCCTGAATGATGCGCTGGTTCTTCACTTTGCGCATCAGACTTTTGCGGGCTATCTCCGGCTCGATGGCCGCTAAACCTAACACCAGGGCATAACTGATGTCGCGGGTCCACACCCCGGCCCATTCTTTGCCCGTCCGGAACGTGCTGTCGGCTTCGATGTTCTTCACCACTTCCTCCAGCGTCATGTTGTAGAGCGCATCGGTGAGCACATAGTCAGATTTGTACTGGGGATAATGGTCGATCGGTGCACTCAGCTTCCAGTGCGAGGCCGTGAATTTCTCTTCGCGGTGAGCGTTCATGGTGAGCGTCACTTCATAAATGCCATCGCCGTCCGGGTCCTCCAACTGCATCCCTTCCCGACTCGCCAGGTTGTCGAAATCCCAGGAAAGGGGCGTGGTGTTGCCGGCAATGTAAACCCCCTTGAAATCGTCTTTGTATACCTTGCTGCCGTTGTAGGCCGTGTAAAAGCCGTCTTTCTCAAACGCAGCCAGCACTTCCCGCATATCCACCCGCACGGTCAAAGGCGTGTTCGGCGGCAGAAATGCTTTTGGCGGAGCGGGCGCAGTTGCTTTCAGCTGTTGACTGAACTTGATAAGCGGGGTTTCGCAGCTGCCACCTTCTTCGGCAAGGCAAACGAACTGGTGGTCCATACCCGGCGGCATCTCGTTGTCTTTGCTGTTGATGCTGAACTTGAACATGATCTCCGGCGACTGGAATTCGTTAGCCGGGCTCTGGTAACTGGAGGTGATCTCGGTAGGGGAAAGTGCCTGTGCTACGTGGTCGCCTTGCACTACCCGGTCAGGGTATATGCTGTAGGCTTGGGATTGCCAGAGTGGTGCCGTGACTACCTGTGACTCGGAAACGCCTGAGTCAGGCTGTTGCGTTTTGCAGGCGGTAGCAGTTAGTAGCGCTGCTAAGCTTAATACCTTTATGTACGTGTACTTGGTCATGGTTTATTTTTATGTTGCATTGCTTGCCCTGGCCGGGCGGGCCTCACTTTTTTCCTTGATGAAAAAAGTAAGCAAAAAAATCAAGACGCTCCAAACTCGCTGAACGCTCAAACAGTGGAGCGTCAATTAGTGCACCTGGCAAGTGTTTTTTGTTTCATAGCTGGCATGCAAGTTAGTCTTGCCATACCTGCCAGTGCTCTGTGACGTCTACAACAGTGCTTATACCTGTAGAGTGGCAACTGCAGAAGTCCCCCTTTGAAGGGGGCAGGGGGATGTTAATCGTGCACAGGAAACTGCAGCTACAATGCTATACCTAAAAGTTAGGCAACGGCAGATTCCCCTCTCGGGAGGGGCAGGGGGATGACAATAGTGCACGAGAATCCTGTCAATCCTTCAATCCTGTAAATCCTTGGGGTAGGGGCCCTATATAATGATTCAGACAAGCTATTCCCCCTTCACTTCAAACTTATAAATCGTCGTCTCACTGTACTTTTCCCCTGGCCGGATGATCGTCGAAGGGAAGCTTTCCTGGTTCGGGGAATCGGGGAAGTGCTGGGCTTCGAGGCAGAGGCCGGCGTAGCGGTTGTAGGTTGTGTTGTTGTGGCCGGTAAGGGTGCCGTCGAGGTGGTAGGCGGTGTAGAACTGGATGCCGGGCTGCGTCGTTTGAACCTGCATCACGCGGCCTGTGCTGGGGTCTTCGACTGTCGCAGCAGGCACCAATCGGTCACCTCCGTTTCGCACCACGTAGTTCAGGTCGTAGCCGTAGCCTTGCAGGTTTTCAATGCGGTCGCCTACGCGGGTTGGCGTCCGTAAATCGTAAGGCGTGCCTTTCACTGGTTTCAGCTCGCCGGTAGGTATAAGCGTCTCGTCGGAAGCTGTGAACTGGTCGGCGTGGATCGTGACGATGTGGTTGAGGATATCCTTTTCCTTGCCTGCGCTCAGGTTAAAATAACTGTGATTGGTCAGGTTCACCGGCGTGGCTTTGTCGGTGGTGGCTTCGTAGTCGATCTTCAGGGCATTGAAGCCGGTCAGGGTATAGGTGACCACGACAGTCAAATTGCCGGGATAGCCTTCTTCGCCGTCCTTGCTCACATAGGTCAGCCGGATGGCATTTTGCTTCTGCAAAGGCTCTGCCTGCCACACCACTCTGTCGAAACCTGTGATGCCCCCGTGCAGGTGGTTGGGCGCATTGTTCACAGCTAGTTTATATTCCTGACCGTCCAGGGTAAATTTTCCTTTGGAGATACGGTTGGCATAGCGCCCCACAATGCCCCCGAAATGCGGGTCGTTGGGTACATAACCGTCCACGCTGTCGAAACCAAGCGCCACTTCACCCAGGTTGCCATCCCTGTCCGGTGTCTGGATAGAGGTGACGATGGCGCCGTAATTGGTGATCTTCACGGTCATGCCGCTATCGTTGGTCAACGTATAGAGCTGCACTTCCTGCCCGTTGGGGGCGGTGCCAAAGGACTCGGATTTTATTTCCATGTTGTTCACTTCTTGTTTACTCAAACTTTGTCCGGGCTGGTCCGGCTTGCTGCCGCAGCCTGTAAGCGTCGCAACACTCAGGCAGGCGAACAGCGCCAGGGAGCGCAAGGTATAGAGGCCATTACGTTTTTTCATAAACTCTTTTTGGTTTGGTTTATTTTCTCAGGATAAGGGAACTGTAGGGTGGAAGCTGCGCCGTAGTGCCATTCAGTTTGGCGCCATTGTGCTGATGCAAAAGCTGTTTGTGCTCTTGCAGACTGGCAGGTATGGTGACGCTCACTTCTTTACCGGAAAGGTTGTGCAGCACTAGTACCGACTCATCGGCCATGGTACGCATAAAAGCACTCACCGCCCGGTTGCTCAAATTCACAGGTTCGAGTTCTCCGTGTGTCAGGGGTTTGCTGCTGTTGCGCAGTTGGATGTAGGCTTTGTAGTGGTTGAGGAGGGAGTTCGGATCCTGTGCCTGCTGTGTCATCGGCTTCACGCTTTGCTCGGTGCTAAACTTCGGCGTTACCCAGCTGGTGCGGCAATCATCGTTAGTTTTTGTGTCCCACAGGAAAGGCTCCCGGATCATTTCGTCCGGCTTTTTGCCCAGCATCCCGATCTCCTCGCCGTAGTACACGTACGGAGCGCCTGGCAACGTAAAGAGCAAGGCCGCTGCTACTTTAGCTTTGTTCAGGTCGCCGTTCACCTCGCTCATGATGCGGTTCTGGTCGTGGTTGCTCAGGATGGTGGCGTCCACAAAATCGGGATTTACCTGCTCATACGTATTGATGATGCGGTCATGGTGGATGGCCAGTGAGTCGCCGTTTCCTGTCTTCAGCGCATCGAGTATTTTCCAGCTCATCTCGAAGTTGAAGAGGGCGGGAAGGCCTTTGGTATAAGGAGCTACCACATCAGCCTCAGCCCATACCTCGCCCACCAGGTATACGTCCGGCTTTACCTTTTGCATCTCGGCCCTGAACTCTTCCCAGAAAGCGTGGTTATCAGCCGGTCTGTCGTCCGGGAAAATATGGCGGGCTGCATCCAGACGGAAACCATCCACACCCACTTCCTCGAGCCAGAACTTGCCGATCTTGTAGACCTCTTGTCGCACCTTTGGATTGTCGAAGTTGAGGTCGGGCATGCCGCCCCAGAAGTAGCCAAAGTATTTGTAGTCGCTTCCTTTCACCTCATGCCAGTGCTGCACGTTACGGGAGTCGTCGCCCGTGGTTTTGCCCTCGCCTTTGGTCTGCGGATCGTCTTTGTGCGCCCACACGTAGTAGTCGCGGTAAGGACTTTTCTCGTCTTTGGCCGCCTCTAAAAACCAGGGATGCTGGTTGCTGGAGTGGTTCACCACCAGGTCGATCACCACTTTGATGTTGCGCTTGTGCGCCTCTTCCAGGAAGGTTTTGAAATCCTCCATGGTACCGTAGTCGGGGTGAATGCCGGTATAATCGGTCACGTCGTATTTGTGGTAGGAGGGAGAGGGGCTCATCGGCATCAGCCAAATGCCTTCTATACCTAGCTCAGCCAGATAGTCAAGTTTGGAGGTCATGCCTTTGATGTCGCCGATGCCGTCGTTGTCGGAGTCGCAGAAGGACTGCACAAAGATCTCGTAGCTTACACTGTGGGGCCATTCGCTGGCCTTGGCTTCGGTCGTAGTCCCAGACTCACTGTCGACTACGGTAGGCGTACTGCAGCCCGTCGCCAGGTATAGCGCAGGTATAAGCAGGAGGTGATGCAGGTTTCGTTTTTTCATGGTTGTTCGTTTACCCCACCCCAGCCCTCCCCTAAGAACAGGGGAGGGGGTTTAGGAATGATTAGTTTCGTTATGGCTTTGTAGTATTGTCTTCGTCTATCTGTGTTTTGTATGCTCTCGCTCGCGTCCGGGGAGTATGAGTTAACTCCCTGTGCACGGTTGTCATCCCCCTGCCCCCTTCAAAGGGGGACTTTAAGCTAATACTTTTCCATCTGTCAGCCAGAAAGGATCTTGGTTACAGAGAGGCTTTCAGTAGCTATTACCCACCCCTGCCCCTCACTTTATTGAGGATCCCTATCCCCAGAGGGGAATTAACGTGCAGGATGTCCCCCTTTGAAGGGGGCAGGGGGATGACAATCGTGCACTGGAATCCTGTTAATCCGTGGGGGTAGGGGCCCTCTTTAATCCTGTAAATCCCGATTCAGACTTAATACCCCACCGTAAACTTTCCATTCTCATTTCGTACCACCAGGCTACGCACGCTATACCCAATTCCCGGATTAGCAGTGCCTTGCGGATCAAAGCGTGACACCGGATCAATGAACGAGGCAAAGTCCTCCTGCACGTTAGTGCGCTTTCCGTTGAATTGGAACCGGGTCTTCGCGTCGAAACCGTGCAGCATCAACTTCACGTGGTTGAACTTTGTTTTGAAATTGCCTTCCACATCACCGAACGTAATGGTTTTGCGACGCGGGTCGTAGGTAATCGTGCGCTTGTAAAAAGCACCTTTCTCGTAGTCGTAGCTCTCTCCGTCGTCTTCGTAGTACACAAAGCTGTTGGCCACATCGCCCCGGTATACGTGTACGGTCAGCGTATCCGTCGGCTTTTCACCGGTGTGCTGCACCAGCGACTGCATCGGGATGATGCTGCTTTCTTTCACATAGATCGGCAGCTTGTTGTATTGCACGGCTATCATCTCCTCTCGGTTGCCCTCCTTCACTTCGCCGGTCCAGAGGTCGTACCACCTGCCGCGCGGGAAGTATACCTTGCCGTAGTTTTTGGTGCTCTCAAACGGCATGATCAGGAAGGCCTTTCCGAACTGGTACTGCGACTCGAACTCACCGTTGTATACCTTGTCGTCGTGGGTATAGTCGATGGCCAGCGTGCGCATCAGCGGCTGTCCAGTCTGGGTGGCTTCGTACATGTTGGAGTAGATGTAGGGCATCAGGCGGTAGCGCAGGCTTATAAAGTTGCGGGCGATCTCGGTTACCTCTTCGCCAAAGGCCCAGGGCTCGGCAGAGCGGGTGTTCACCCCGGTGTGGTTGCGGAAGTAAGGGGTGAAGGCACCCAACTGAATCCAGCGGGCAAACAGGCCAACCGGCGCGTTGCCCGTGAAGCCGCCAATGTCCATGGCCGAGAAACTTACACCAGTTACGCCAAGGCTGTTGAGCAAACGTATACCCAGGAGCATGTGACTGTCTTCGGCGCGGTTGTCGCCGGTCCAGATGGCCGAGTAGCGCTGCGAACCGGAGTAGCCGGCGCGGGAGAGGATGAACGGGCGCTTGTTGGGCATGTGCTGACGGGCTCCTTCGTAGCTGGCGCGCGCCATTTGCAGACCGTACACGTTGCGACCTTCCTTGTGCGTCGTGAGGTGGCCATCGTAGTCGAAGAGCACATTGTTCGGCATTTTCTGGCCCCAGGTGGCAATCTCGTTCATGTCATTCCAGAAGCCGTCCACATTCGTGTCAGCAAAGAATTTAATCTCCTTTTTCCACCATTCCCGGCCTTTTGCGCTTGTAAAATCCGGGAAGTGCGTCCAGCCCGGCCATACCTCACCGGCGTAGTATTTCCCGTCAGGGTACTTCAGAAAAACATCGTCTTTGATGCCACGCTCATAGGCGCCGTAGCCTTCTTCGATCTTAATGCCCGGGTCCACGATCACAGTGGTCCGGAAGCCCATGTCCTTCAATTTCTTGTTCATGCCGGCCGGGTCGGGGAAGCGCGTTTTGTCCCAGGTGAAGAGTTTGTAGGCATCCATGTAGTGGATGTCGAGCGTGATGCCGTCGGCAGGTATACGCTTCTCGCGTAGGGTCTGGGCGATACGGAATACCTCTGTTTCGGGGTAGTAGGAGTAGCGGTTCTGCTGATAGCCCAGACTCCAGAGCGGGGGCAGCTCCATGCGGCCAGTCAACCCGGTATAGCTCCCGATGATGTCGGCCAGTTTGGTATGGTAGAAGAAGTAATAGTCCATTTCGCCACCCTGCGCCCCGAAAGAAGAGAAGCGGTTGTTGCTGGCCCCGAAGTTGAAATCGCTCTGGTAGCTGTTGTCGAAAAAGATGCCGTAGTTGAGGCCGTTGTGTATACCAATGTAAAAAGGAAAGGTGGTATAAAGCGGATCCTGGTTGGTCGTGTAGGCATAAGCATCGGTGTTCCAGTTGGTATAGCCGCTGCCGCGACGGTCAAGCCCGCCTGTTTTCTCGCCGAGGCCGATGAAGCGCTCGCCCTTTTGCATCTTTTTGTAAGTGGTCACTTCTTCGCCTATCCAGGATGTGGTCAGTCCTTCTTCATCCTGGTTGATCACTTTGCCGTCGCGGGTATAGAAAGCGACTGAGAACGGGTTTTTGGCGATGCGGGCCTGAAGCGAGTCCGTCTGGATAGTGACCTCTTTGTCGTTCTGGGTAATGTTCAGTTTGGTTTGCTGCGGCTGTGTGACCACGGCATAGGAGAAATCCTTGCCAAGCGGTTGCTTGTCCATGCGCACGCGCACCACGGTTGGGGTATAGACGCTCACCTCTATATGGGTGTTCCGGTCGGTGGTCAGGCTCACTTTCTGGCCCGAGATGTTGACCTTATTGACGGAGCCGACTTCCTTGATGGGGCTGTTCTGCGCATGGCTCGGCAGGTATAGCAACATAGCCAGCAGGAGGGCAGTAAGCGGCATGTAGAAAATCTTCATAGGCGGGATTTTTTCGAAAGATTGAAAACAAAAGGACTTTATATAGCAAACCCGGCCAGACGCTGTAGCCTGCCGGGTTTGCTAAGTTTAAGGGTGCCGTTCGCAGCAGGATACTTCCGTAAAGTCTGTGTGCGAGCGTAGCATCTTAGAGCTTGGTCAGCGTGTAGGTATAGTTACCCGGATTTGCCAGATTCAACACCACTTCGTACCGACCCGCCTCTGCTACCTTGATGTTGGCTGCGCCATACTCCAGGCTGGCATCGGCATTGTCGTCACCGAAATTGATATCCCATTTGTCATTGGCTCTGAACTTGATTTCTCCAACAGACAATTGGAGCGTGGCCTTCCATACCTGAGCAGTCGCATCGTAAGTCATGTCCTGGTCGTTATCCCAACTGCCGGTGGCATCACCTATTACACCCCAAGACGTTTTAATAGCCTCCCAGGTCAACTGGTTGGTGTTGGCTTTGAGCAGGTAGTAGCCTGCGCCGTCTACCTGTAGGTCAGAGCCTTTTGCGACCAGTGTACCTTTGTTGCCGCTGCTTGTTCCTCCAAAGTCGTTATCCCAATTAGGTGCGGGGTTTAACTTGAAATTCGTCTTGTTATCAGGGAAGTTCACATAGCCTTCGTACACACCGTCGTCTTTAACAGATGACACTTTGGGGGCTTTGCCCGGATCCCAGCCCTGGTGGCTGCCAGGTACCCAAAGCGACACGTACTCGATGATGTCGAGGAATGGCGTCACTTTAAATGACACCACGTTAGAGTGCGTCGGCGAGATGCTTTCAGCCACAGAGGACTGCACACGTACCTGCACTGTTCCTTCGTTGTTCGGAGCCAGACCCAGCTGTACGGCCAGCGTGTTCAGCTCTGCTACGGTAAGGGTTTCGCTCAGCATACCCGGTGTGGCTTCTACTTCTCTGGCTGACTCAAAATCACCGCCCTCGGCAATAAACTGCAAGGTATAGGTAACAGCTGCCGGGATGCCATAGTCAGCAGCCGTCCAATTAAGGGTGATCGCGTCCTCGCCTTTATTTTCAGCTGTCAACTCCACACTGTTGGCTGTGGCAGCAAGGGTAGGGACAGCACCCGGGCGCAGTACCAGACGTTCTTCGTCTTTCTCACAGGAGAACAGCACCAGCGACATCAGGCACAAAGTGAATAACTTATTTATCGTGCTTTTCATAATTGATGATTTCAAAAAGTGATTTATCTAACCGGAAGCCTACTGCTAGTGCAGCCAGTTTCCGGTTTTTTCAGATTATCGCGTATAGCCCGGATTCTGCGTCAAGTTCGGGTTAGCAGTCAGGTCTGTGCTTGGGATCGGGTACAGGCTGCGGAATTCCTCTACACCTTTACCCTCCGGAACACCACCTTTCCACGGCCACACATAAGTAGCTGATGTGAACCTGTTGAAGCGGATCAGGTCTGTTCTGCGGTGGCCTTCCCATTTCAGCTCGCGGGCGCGCTCGTTGATGATGAAATCCAGCGTAAGCTGACCCTGGCTGATCGTGCCTCCATTGCCTCTAACATTGCCAGCAGCATCGGTGTAGGCACGACGGCGCAATTGATTCACGTAGCCCAGCGCATCGGCAGCAGAACCGCCTCCACCACGTAGCACCGCTTCCGCATACATCAGGTACACGTCAGCCAGTCGGAACATCGGAAAGTCTGTGTCCGGGTGGTTACCGCTCGGATCAGAGCCTGCTATGCCTGCTCTGTTCACGTTCTTGTATTTCGTGATCGGGTAGCCCTCCGTAAATGTGAAGATGTCGCTAATCTCAAGGCTCTGTCCGTCGGTATGGAACATAGCGCGCTCATCCGGGGTTGCGTTGGTGCTCGGGAAAAGCTCTACAATGCTTTTGGTGGTGCGCAAACCTCCCCAGCCGCCGTTGATGCCAAATGAGGCTGCGTTCATGTTACCTCCCACCGGAGCGTGCACCAGGTAGGTCATACCGCCCCATGTAGTGGTACGCATCCCATCAAAGGTGATCGGGAAAATGATCTCGCTGGAGGTATGGTTATCCGCCAGAAACAGGTGGCCGTACTCTGCCTCCAACTGGTAGCGTCCTGCGTCAATCACCTTTTTAGAGTAGGTTGCAGCTTCGGCAAATTTGCCCTGGCCGGTGTATACCTCCGCATTCAGGTATAGCTTGGCGAGCAGCGTCCAGGCTGCGGCCTTGTCAGCTCTTCCGTACTCAAAGCCCGGCTCTCCCAACTCATTTTCGATGGCGAGCAGTTCGCTCTCCACATAACTGAAAAGATCGGCGCGTGTGGTCTGCTCCGGCAGGAAAGAGCCTACGCGGTCTTCTTCCGTCACAAAAGGCACGTTGCCGTACAGGTCAAGTGCGTGCCAGTAGCTCAGGGCGCGCAGGAAGCGGGCCTCGGCACGGAAACGCCTGGCTTCTTCCAGGTTAGCGCCTGAGATGCCACGCTCGCTCAGCAGGCCGTCCTGCGTTTCGCGGATGAACTCGTTGGTGAGTGATACCTGGTAGAAGATACGGTTGTAAAGCGCACGCAAAAATTCGTTGGCCGGGGTCCAGTCCATGTCATGCAGGTCGCGCAGGTTGCCGTCGTTCCAGGCAATGATCGCCTCGTCGGTCGACAGTTCTTGTGCCTGCCAGTATTGGCGCAGGTAGTTCGAAAAACCCTCGTCGATACCGCTGATGTCGGGACGGCCGGTCGGGCCCTGCTGGCCTGTCACGGCATAGCCGGCGTACATTTTTGCCAGGATGGGCTTGTAGTTGGCAAAGTCGCGGTACACGTTGGCTGACACCACATCGTACTTCGGCTCTATGTCCAGATCGTGGTCGCAAGAGGCAGCCGACAGGGAAATAACGCCTGCCAGTGCTATGTTTCTTATATTTCTGAAATTCAGAGTTCTCATAATGGGACGAATTAAAGATTAACTGTCAGACCTAAGGTGTAGACTCGTGGCCTTGGGTAAAAATTATTGTCTATACCGCTGGCAATCTCAGGATCAAGACCGTTGTATTTGGTGATAACAAACAGGTTCTGGATGTTGGCATTCAGGCGCAGGTTCGCTTTCTCGTTGAAGATGCCGCCCACATTGTAGCCAAAGTTGATGTTCTCCATGCGCAGGAACGAAGCATTCTCCATGTAGTAGTCAGAGAACAGCTGGTAGTTCATGAAGTTGGTCTCCAGCACGTTTGGCGACACGTTGGTGAGGTAGCCCGGGAACATGAAGGAGCGGTAGGCCCCGTTGTTAGAGTATATGTTGTTATACATGTAGTTGCCCACGCTGCCACGCATCACAAAGCCAAAATCGAAGTTGCCGTAGGTCAGGTTGGAGTTGAAGCCCATGAAGAAATCCGGCTCGGGTTTCTTGTAGCGGTAGCGGTCAGCTTCACTGATCACACCGTCCTCGTTCAGGTCGGCATACAGACCTTCGATCGGTTTGCCCTGCTCGTCATACACCTGCTTGTATACATAGAACACATCCGGCGCGTAGCCAACCGTTCTGATCTGGATGTTGTTACCTACGCCACCGGCAATGGTGCCAACCGGGTAGCCTTCAAAGTTTGGATCTTCTACCTTGCTCAGATTCGTGATCTCACGCTTCTGGTACGTGCCGTTAACGCCGATGCTCCAGGTCAGCTTTTCGTTGCTGATGGCCACGTAGTTCAGGGCTGCTTCCAGACCTCTTGTTTCCAGGTTACCAACGTTTGTGATCAACTCATTCACCAGGTTGGTACCGGCAGGAACCGATACAAGTGCCAGCAGGTCACGGGTGTCTTTAAAGAAGTAGTCAAGGCTACCGTTCACTTTGTTGTTAGCAAAGCCAAAGTCTATACCTGCATTGTAAGTGGTAGTTTCCTCCCACTTAATGCCAGCATCATAGCCTTCCGGACGGAGCAGGTTGTAGAACTGGTTGCCTAACTGGTATTGCGCTGTGTTGTCGCTGATGGTATAGCGTGCCAGGTACGGGAAGAAAGGGCCGATGTCCTGCTGACCTGTAACACCCACGCCCAAACGGAGCTTCAACTCAGAAACAGTTGGAGAGTTTCTCAGGAATGCCTCTTCGTTGATTCTCCAGGCCAGCGCCAAGGCCGGGAATGTGCCCCAACGAACGTCATCACTAAAGCGTGAGGTACCGTCACGGCGCACAGTGGCTGTCAGGATATAGCGGTCGAGGAGCACGTAGTTCAGTCGGCCAAAGTAGGAACGCAGGCGGTAGAAGTCGTTTGTAGGAAGTCCTGGCTCCAGGTCGCTAAGCGGTGTGCCCTCTTCGTTAGTTGGGATAAACTGCGGGCTCTCGTTCTCAAACTCCTGGAAAGAGTAACCGGCTGTCGCGTCAACGCGGCTGTTAATGCCGGTCAGGTCTTTCACATAGTTCAGGTAGAAGTCGACCAGGCTGTTTTTCTTCTCTTGCTCAAACCGGGTTCTTCTGCCATTATTTGGCGCCTCGGGCGCGAAGGCGGCAGGGTAGAAAGTAGTGCCGTTGCTGTTGGAGCGGTCAAATCCCAGGTTGAGGTTGGCGCGCAGGTCGGGCAGGAAATGAAGTTTGTAGTCAAACTGCACATTACCGATGTGGCGTTCCACTTCGCCGCGGTCGTCGCGCTGCTCCAGCATACTCACCGGGTTGCGGGTAGCCAGCGGATTATAGCGTCCGTTGGCATCCAGCCACTGGAAGTAACCGCCAAACGCATCACTGCCAGACATAACAGGCTGTGTCGGGTCCATGGCAACAGCCGCTCCAATGGCGCCTACGTCTGCAAACTTGCTGTCAGTGATGGCCCCTTTGTAGTTTAGGTTTACAGTCAGGTGATTGTCGAGGAAACTCGGGTTCAGGTTGACGCCGATCGAGCCACGTTCAAAATTACCTGTGCGCAATATACCATCCTGATTCAGGTAGCCCAGCGACACACGGTAGGGCAGCATACCCACCGAGCCGCCTATGCTCAGGTTGTTGTCTGTGGTATAGGCTGTCTGAAAGATTTGGTCCTGCCAGTTGGTGTTGGCATTGCCAAGCAGCGCGATCTGAGAAGGCGTACCCTGCTCATTCACTACTCTGCGGAAATCGTCAGCTCCTAGCACATCAACAGTTTTGCCTACATCGGAGAGGGAGTGCTGTGTCGTAAAAGTGACCGCGAGCTTCTGCCCGGCTGTGCCTTTTTTGGTCGTGATGATGATCACACCATTGGAAGCGCGCGATCCGTAGATGGCCGTGGCAGAAGCGTCTTTCAGAATGTTGAAAGTCTCGATGTCATTCGGGTTGAGGAAGTTGAGCGGGTTAGCCGCACCTGACACGCCTGAGTTATCGAGCGGTACACCGTCGATTACAATAAGCGGATCGTTGCTGGCATTAAGGGAGCCACCTCCACGGATACGGATACGGCTACCGGAACCAGGCGCACCACCGTTTGGTGTGATCTGAACACCAGCTACCTTTCCCTGAATCAACTGCTCTGGTGTGGTGATCTGCCCCTGCACGAAGTCTTCGGAAGAGATGGCAGTTACGGCGCCCGAAATATCAGATTTGCGCTGTGTACCATAGCCTACTACCACTACTTCCTGTAACGCCTGCGCGTCGGGGCGCATTGTCACATTCACAGTAGCCTGGTTGTTGATGGCCACTTCCTGCGTGGTATAGCCAATGAAAGATAACACTAGTGTGCCGCCAGAGGCGGGTACAGGCAGTTTAAACTCGCCATTGGCATTGGTGGAAGTACCGCGGGTAGTGCCTTTGAGTACCACCGTTACACCCGGCAGTGCTTCGCCGTTTTCGTCCAGCACGCGGCCGCTAACGGTTACATCCTGCTGTACAGTTGCGCGGGGCTTGGCTACCACAGTTGTGGTGCTGGCTGCGGCAGGGCGTGCCTTCAAGATAATGTAGACGCCCCGCACTTTTTTATAGGCGAGGTTATTGCTGGCCAGTGTGGTGCTCAGGTACTCGTCCACGTTCTGCACACCGCCTTTCGGCTCCGGCACAATCAGTTGCACATCATCGGCCAGGCTAGCCTGGTAAGAGAACTGTATACCGTGTGAGTTTTTGAGATCATTGAGCAGATCCTTGAGCGACTTGGCCGTCAGGGCTTGTCCGGAGGTGTGGTTTACTGCAAGGTTCGGACCCGGGCCCGGGTATCCCTGAGCGGTCCCCGGCACCTGAAAGCAGCACAGGGCTACTGCCAAACCAAAGGACCCTAGTCTCTTAGTAGATTTATTTGACATGGATTATGCGTTAGTTTTTATAATGAGCTTATGTATATAGTGTTCTCTTGTTGGGTGATCTGGAGTTCAAATGTCTCAGCCAGCGTGTTCAGGATGTCTTCAGGGTTTTTTACTTCCAGGAAGGCAGTGATGCGCTGACCGGGAAGCTCTTTGCCACTGAATTCTACTTTATAGCCGTACTGCTCCTCAATCAGAGCGCCTACCTCGCGCAGTGTGTAATCGTCAAAATATACCTTGTTGTGCTGCCAGGCAGTGTATAGGTCCGGGTCTACGCGCCGGTGGCTAAAACCGCTTGCTGCAGATACTGTTACCAAGTCGCCGGGCTGCATTTCCATTTGTCTGGTTGCACCGTTTTGTGTGGCGCTCAGCCTTACTTTGCCGCTTGTCAGTACAACCCGGTCTTCCTGGCCGCGGTCATATACGTTAAATTCCGTCCCCAGTACGTTTATTTTGGTGCCTTTACTGGTTGTCACGATAAACTGCTGTCTGTTAGCCTGCTGTGTTACCGAGAAAAAAGCCTCGCCGCGCAGTTGGACTGTTCTGGGCTTGTCTTTTTCCCAATTTTCAGGAATAGTTATACTTGAATTAGCATTAAGTACTATTACGGATTTATCAGAAAGTTGGATAATGCGCTTCTCTCCGTAGGCTGTGGCGTAGGTGACCGGCTCAGCGCTCTGGCGGGTGAAAAGAAGGGCGGCAGATGCCAGCAACAGAGTGATGACGGCTGCTGCCGACAGCCAGGTTTTGAGGGGATAGCCCCAAATCGAGAACACACGGCCACCATCCGGTCCGCGGTCCCGGTCCTGCTGCATCGCTTCCTGCAGTTGCTCCCATACCAGCTGCGCCTCTTCATCGAAACTGTGATCATCGGCCTGCTCCTGCGAGAGCAACAATACCAAACGACGCGCCTCCGCCATTTCCTGCGCCTTGTCGGGGTACTGTTCAGCAAACTGTGACCAGTACAGCATACTTTCCTGCGTAGGATATTTAACCCATTGTATAAAGTCATGGTCGGCTGCCAGTTCAGCGGCAGTGGCTGTTTCGTGGTTCATGTCAGGCGTCTGTTTGTTGAGCGGTTTCAGCGTATAGGCACACGCTATATACAATAGCCGGCAGGGTCAGGAATTATCCCTCCTTTTGGCTGGAAAAAATAAAATAATTGCTAAAGCCTTGTGAGTGAGCGGAAAAATTTTCCTTAGAAGAAGAGTATAAGGAGCAGGAGGGCGCTGTTGTGAAGCAGCTGTTGCAGGCGGGCGATGGCCTTGTAGGTCGTTTTGTATACCGAGTCCTGCCCGATGTCCATGATGGCGGCGATCTCCTCATACTTGAGGTTGGCATAGTATTTCAGGAAGATGACTTCCCGCTGACGGGCCGGAAGCTGCGAGAGCAGCTCTGTGATCCGTTGGCGCGTCATTTCGGCTGTCTGCAGTTGGATCATGGTTTGCTCGTGCGAATCCTCCAGCTCAAAGTGGTAATTCTCGGGCAGTTCATCATGCAGTTTAGCGCGTTTGCCTTTCTTGATGAGTTCGTTGCGGATGGCTTTGAGCAGGTAATGCTGCACGCTGGCAGGGGTGCCGACAGTGGCACGGCTTTTCCAGAGCGAAAAAAACACCTGTTGCAGACAATCGCGTATAAGCTCTTTGTCAGTCGTGATCCGGTTGCCGTAGCGCAGCATGATGGGAGCAAAATGACGGTACAGCAGCGAAAAATCATCTTCGCTTCCCGCTTTATACCTGCCCCAAACTTCCTGCTCGTCCATGCGCGATTGCACCGTTTTCGAAACGGATTACAACAATTATATCAGAATTTAATCGGATATCATACCTTTAGGCTCTGAAAAATATACAATCGTATCTGGTGTTATAACACTAAGGTCAGAGTAGGGACCCGCTTCTATGTGAGGAGATGTCCCCGGTGGTTGGTACGCGCTGTTATGTTCCTGAATCTCTTTTATTTATATAATTCCCTTTATGGCAAACCTATACCTCAACCGCTTGCTGGTGCTTTTTGTTTTTTTGGCAGGTATAGCCTGGCAGGCAAAGGCGCAGGCAGTGCAAACCATACCTGAGTTCCCGACCGGTGACCAGGAAATCACGATCATCTTTGATCTGAAGCAGGCCAAAGATGGGCGCGCCGCCGGACTGCTGGGCAAGACCGACGATGTATACCTGTGGTCGGGTGCGGGCGTTGTGGGCAATCCAAATGCTTTCTTGTACCAGCCGGCTGGGCAGACGAGTTTTAATCAGCCTTTCAATCCGGGCAAGATGACCTCGCTTGGCAACGACCGCTGGCAGATCAAACTCACGCCACGCACTTACTTTGGGGTGCCCGCCGGTCAGACCATCGACAAACTGGGCCTGCTGCTCAAAAACGGCAACGGCACCGCCCAAACCGAAGACTTTATCATCCAACTCTATGACGGCAGTCTGCAGGTAGCCTTGCGCGAGCCGGAGCAGCAGAACTTTTTCGTAGAAGCCAACAGTGCTATACCTGTGCGGGCCGTTGTCTCGGCTAAAGCCGACGTGACGGTGAAGCTGGACAATTCGGTGGTTTACAGTGCCAGCAACACGGACCAGATACAGACGAGCGTCAATGCCGGCAGTCAGCAGGGGGTGCTGCGCACTGTCACCATCGAGGCAAAACGTGGCTCGGAAACCGCCACCCAAAGCTTCACGTTCCGGGTGAGGCCGCAGCCGGTGGTGACAGCGCTTCCGGCAGGTATGCGGGACGGCGTGAACTATACCGGGGCCACGAGTGCCGTGCTGGTACTCTATGCGCCGCACAAGAATTTTGTGTACGCCATCGGGGAGTTTAACAATTGGGAAACCTCGCCGGAATACCTGATGAAGCGCACGCCAGACGGCAACCGCTACTGGATCGAGCTGAACAACCTGCCGGCAGGGCAGGAGGTGGCCTACCAGTACCTGGTGGATGGCACCCTGGCCGTAGCCGACCCCTATACCGAGAAGATTCTCGACCCGGCCATGGACCAGTACATACCTGCCAGCACCTACCCTAACCTGAAAGCCTACCCGCAGGGAGCAGAGGGAATCGTATCCATTCTGCAGACAAACCAGCCGGGCTATACCTGGAAAGTGACGGACTTCGAGAGACCCGATCCGGAAACTCTGGTGATTTACGAACTGCACGTGCGCGATTTTATTGAAGCCCGTAATTACAAAGTGCTGGCCGATACGCTCACCTACCTGAAGCGCCTCGGCGTGAATGCCATCGAACTGATGCCCGTCATGGAGTTCTCGGGCAACGACTCCTGGGGCTACAACCCAATCTTCTTTTTCGCACCTGATAAAGCCTACGGCACCAAAAACGACCTGAAAGCTTTTATAGACAAGGCGCACGAAATGGGCATTGCCATCATCCTGGACATTGTACTCAACCAGGCCGACTACGAATACCCTTATGTGAAAATGTACTGGGACGGTAACCAGCCTGCCGCTAACAATCCTTTCTTCAACCAGCGGGCTACGCACCCTTTCAGCGTTTTCTTCGACTTCAACCACGAGAGTGAAGCCACTAAGGCCCTGGTAGCGCGGGTGAACCGCCACTGGCTAGAGGAGTATAACATCGATGGCTACCGCTTTGACCTTTCGAAGGGCTTTACGCAGAAGAACACCGGAGAGAACGTGGGCGCCTGGAGTGCCTACGATGCCGGCCGCGTCGCCACCTGGAAGCGCATTTACGACGAGATCAGGAGCTACGATGAAACGGCCTATGTCATACTGGAGCACTTTGCCGACAACCAGGAAGAAAAAGAGCTGTCCAACTATGGCATGCTGTTCTGGGGCAATCACAACCACGACTACCGCAACATGGCAAAGGGCGTATTGGCCAATCCGCAGGGAATCTCTTATAAAAACCGCACCTGGGAAAACCCATACCTGATCGGGTACATGGAGAGCCACGACGAAGAGCGGATATTATACGATGTGCTCACCAATGGCACCCGCAACGGCAATTACAACACCCGTACCCTCAGCACTGCTCTTGACCGCGCCAAACTGGCCGCCGCCTTCTTTTTGCCTATACCGGGTCCGAAGATGATCTGGCAGTTCGGAGAGCTGGGCTATGATGTGTCCATCGACCAGAACGGGCGCACGGGCCAGAAACCGATCCGCTGGGAATACCGGCAGCAGCCGGATCGTCAGAAGCTGTACCAGGTATACGCCGAGCTCATCAAACTTAAACTAAACGAACCCGCCTTCGCCACCGATGATTTTGACCTGCAGCTGAATGGCCAGGTAAAGCGCATTTTCCTTTTCCATGAGGACATGGATGTGTTCATACTCGGTAATTTTGATGTGCGGGTGCAGCAGGTAAACGCCAATTTTCCAACTACTGGGATGTGGTACGACTATTTTACAGGCCATGAAAACAAGATAGAAGACCCCGGTCAGGCAATGGAACTACAGCCCGGCGAGTTCCACATCTATACCACCAAAAAGCTCGAAACGCCACAGCCTAACCTGGTGCCCTGGCAGGGACTTGTGCTCTCAGCGGAGGAGGAACTGGCCGAAAGGGGCGTGACCGTATACCCGAACCCCATGCAGGAGGCCACCGTGCTGCACCTGGAGGGCGAGTACCGTGGTCCGGTGCAGGTGCAGTTAGTGGATATGACCGGTCGCAATTTGCAACACGTTCGCTTCCTCAAGCACCAGCAAAGCCACCAGGAGCAGCTCCGGTTACAGCGGGTGCCAGCAGGCATTTACTACTTGCAGGTGGAGCAGGGCGGTAAAAAGTCGGTGCACAAACTGCTCAGGGCAAACGAATAAAGCCCTATCGGACAGGTATAGCGCAAAGCAAAAAGCCCTGCTTCCTATTTGGGAGGCAGGGCTTTTTTATGTACTGGTTATACCTATTTCTTCACCACTTTGATCAGGGTGCCAGCGGGCAGCTGATCACTTAGCTGCATACCGTTGAGCACGGCCAGTTCGTTGTGGCGGGCATCAGGCATGTTGTGGCTGCGCAGCGCCCCGGCCAGCGTAGTGGCCTTCGGAACCGTTACGATGCTGATACGCTCCGGCTTGCGGTTCAGTTTCTCTGGGTCCGAGAGCACCTTGAAGCTCTGCATACTGCCGCTGAAAACCTGGAAGTAGTTGTTGAAGTTCTGTGCCGTGGTAATGCCCATCAGGCTGTAAATGTTTTCGCCGTGCTGGATAAAGTACGTAAGCGTGCGCAAAGGCTGTTGCTGCTGCTGTTGCTGCTGCTGCGGTTGTGGGTCAGCCACGACCGCGATGGCGGGCAGTCCATTCACGGTTACCTGCTTGCTTTCAACGGGCTGCAGGCCGTAATTCTGCAATTGTTGCTGAGCGGCTTCCTGCAGGCTGGCTCCAGGGGCGAGGGTTAGTGCCATCACGGCGCTTCCGTCCTTCGGCCCCATCTGCACCTGCTGCGGGGAGTTCTGGTAGCCCCAGTTAGTTGGGATCGAAAACTGGAATTTCAACACCGGGTGATAGAAAACCTGATTCTCGACAAAGCCCTGTTTCGGGTCTTCTCCGTAGACGATGCCGTCAATCATTTTGAGGTAGCTGTTGCGGCCCACCTTCGGATCGGTCAGGTTCTGCTTCTTTTGTTCCGCATCCGCCAGTTGGTGCACGGTATTGTAACGGTCGCCCGGGTCGGGGTGTGACGACAGGAGAGAAGGGATCGCCTGTCCGCCTTCCTCCTGCTTGCGCTGCAGGGTGGTGAAGAAGTCAGCCATCTCAGAGGCATCATAGCCGATCTTGGTCGAGTACTCCACCCCCAACTTGTCCGACTCCCGTTCCGCATCGCGGCTATACTTGAGCATCAGCAGACCAAGTCCCTGCGAAACCTCCTGCCCATACTGCGCGACCGTAGGCGACAGGATCATGCCGAGCAGCAGGCCGCCCTGCGCCAGAATGGACTTGCTCTGCTGCTGTGCCGAGTGGCGCGCCGTGATGTGTCCGATCTCGTGGCCCAGCACCCCGGCAAACTGCGCCTCGTTGTTGAAGTGGGCCATAATGCCGCGCGTGAAATAAACGTAACCCCCCGGCACGGCAAAGGCGTTGATCACAGGGGAGTCCACGATCTTGAACTCGTAGTTGAGGTTGCTTCGGTGTGAGACCTTGGCCATTTGCTGGCCTTTTTCTTTGATGAAGCTTTGCAGTTTCGGGTCCTCGTAAAGTCCAAACTCTGCTACAATCTGTGGGTCTGCTTCCTTGCCGAGGGCTATTTCCTGGCTCTCCGACATGAACATCACGTCTTTCTTGCCTGTGACCGGGTTGGTCTGGCAGGAGCTGCTTAGCAGGAACACGGACGCCAATAATCCGGATATTATGTTCTTTCTCATCGTTTTATCGTTTTAAGCCTCCCTGACTCCTCCAAAAAGCTGGGTATATCGCGGAGACTGAATATGTAACAAGCAACGATAATGCAATTTTTAAGTTGCAGAAAACGCTTGTCTGGTATCACTAAGCCATTTTTCGCTAGGGAGTATAGTCCGGTATATGCAGCCCCAGCGTGATATCCCGGTGGCCGACGAAAGTATCGCCTTGCCGTTGCAATGTCACAATACCTGAGCCTCCGCGTTCAGGCCTCTCTTTGCGCACTTCCAGGGTTAGGAGCGGATCGTCCTCAAAAAGAAAATCATCCAGGTAGTATTCGTTCTTGTTGGGTTCCTTGACGGTGACGTGTATGTGGGCGGGCTCATCTCTGGATGGGTAGGTCCCGGGCCTGGTGGTGTAGAACGTATACCTGCCGTCAACCCCAGTCTTGATCCAGCCGCGCAGATAGCCGTGCCGCCTGGCCCAGCCTTTTTCATCTCCCTTCTTGGGGTAGATGCCCGTCTCGTCGGTGTGGTAAACGTACAGAATGACATCCGGTGCAGGCGTTTTGCCATCCGGCAGGTAGACCGTACCCGTCAGCTTGAGCTTGTTTTTCGCATCCGGATGAAAGTCCGGCAGGGTGTCCGTCGGGCTGAGCTTTTTGTCGCCGTACTCATGCAGCGCCTCGCAACCTTCGCAGGGGCCTCCCACGTGCCGGGCAGGCTGTTGGGTTTCCCGGTTGTCCTGCGCCTGGCAGCTGGCAGCAGTGATGAGTAGCAGGTATAGGAGAATCATTTTTTTCATGGGCCGCGCACCATCAGGTATAACATCCTTTTTACGTAGCATTTACCGTATAAGGCGACGAGTGCACTATGCACCTTACTTTGTTCTTAATCCTACAATCACCAATTTTACCACATGTATACACGGGAACAGGCTTCTAAACTCAGACAGGCATTCTGGACAGCATTCGGGCAGTACATGTCCCCCGTGCTTTCGGCGGAAGGGATGCCAACCAACTGGATCAATTACAAAACGGGCCTGAAGAACGTGTACTTCCGCATGCAGGCCGACAAAAAACTGGCTTCCATTGCAATCGAGATGACCCAGCCGGACCCGGAGATCCAGCAAATGTTTTTTGAGCAGTTTGGGGCCATGAAGGAGCTGCTGCACGATACGGTAGGAGAGGAGTGGACCTGGGACCTGCACACAACAGACGAAAACGGAAAAGGAATCAGCCGCATCTACACCGAGCTAAAAGGGGTGAGCGTCTTCAGGCAGGACGACTGGCCCGCGCTGATCTCTTTTTTCAAACCCCGCATCATAGCCCTCGATGCCTTCTGGAACGACGCCAAATACAGTTTTGACGAGCTACGCTAGGTATAGGCCTAATGTCTACAAATAAGGCGTGCGCTCTAAAGGCTCAGACGCCTGAAACAACCCTTCATAGCCCTATATTAAGTATAGCACTAGCGCTTGCGGGCCTGCCGCTTGAGTGGCTCCAGCAAGTACTCCAGTCCGTTGATCTTGATCTCGTAAAGGGTGGCCAGCAGCATGCCGAGTTTGCCGGGCGGAAAGCCTTCGCGGGCGAACCACTCCAAGTATGAGACAGGCAAATAGCACAACACCGTGTCTTTGTATTTGCCGAAGGGCATTTTCATGCGCACCAGTTCGGTGAGCATGGAGGAGTCGGGTTGCATAGGCGTATTCATGTTCTCAAAGATAAGGTATGAAGGCAGTCACTAAAAAGCATCCGGAAACAAAAGCTGCGGCACCTCAAAAAAAACCGGCACGTTGTGCTTCATACTTCCCCTGTGGGTGTTCTGCTTTTCAGAAAGTTTGGCCTTACTGGGGCTAGGGCCTGCTTTTCATTCAGGCTAAGGACAGGATCGTAAGATAAAGAACCCTTCTTTGGGATTATGGATGGCCCTAAAAAGAATTCCGCTTAGCCCGTCCCAAAAGTGTGTGGGCAGGCTAAGCGGGGTTCAGTTTGGCTAAAAGCTGAACCTAAAGATAAGCACAAAATTTTTTAGCGTGCAAGCCTTGTTATCGAAAATAAGTATATTGTTTTATTTATGTATTTGATTATCAGCGAAATAAAGTTATTTCAGGCTACATAGGATGTTATGCCACTGAATTTGCATCCTTAGCAGCACATTTCGGCCACCACCTTTGTTGTCTCATTATGGAATACTTTGTAAAGCACGGCAGTGTCGTGCGTGAAATCTGGGGAAAAGGTGACACAATCCTGTTCATATTTGCGGGTGCCTCGGCCGAATTTGCGCTCAACAAGGCGGTGGACTGGCTTTATTTCACCGGACGGCTGCCGGCCGACCCGCTGGGACGCCTGTTCTCGACGGTAGGCTATGCCCGGCAGATCGTGTTTTCGAGCATGGAAGGAGCGCACAAGGCGATCGATACCATGGCCAAGATACACGCCGGGGTGGAAGCCAAACGCGGCATGGCGATTCCTGACTGGGCTTACCGTGATGTGCTCTTTATGCTGATCGACTATTCTATTCGCTCTTTTGAGTTACTGGAGCGGGGCTTGACCGAAGCCGAGAAAGAAGATGTGTTCGAGGTATTCTATCGCGTAGGCACCCGCATGGGCTTGCAAGGTCTGCCAGGCAGCTACCCAGCCTGGCTTCACATGCGACAGCAGCACTTAGAGGAAAACCTGGCGTCCAGCCATTTCACCGCCGATTTGTACAAGCAGTACCGCAAGCACCTGGGGCCGATCAGGTATACGCTGTTGCTGGAAGGGCAGAAATTGATCGTGCCCGGCACCGTGCGCGAACAGCTTGGCCTGAGTAAATGGTCGGCTCTGAGCCCGGTGCTTCGCGTGTACAAACTGAGTCGACACGTGCGCGCCGACTGGTTGATCAAATCCCTGATCCTGCCACCGGCTTACAAAACCGAGATTAAAGAATTGGATGTGCACCCTGCCTGAGCGCTGTAGTTTGTGTGTAGTTGCTTATTTATGTTAAATAAGTGCCGGCTATACCTGAGCCTTTGCTATACCTGCTGCAGGTAGCTTTGGATTTCCGCGACAGTCTGACGGGCGCTGCGACCTACACCGATCAGGGTACCGGAGGCAAAACCGGTCCAGTTGCCGTAGCCAACCAACCACAGGCCGGCTTTCTGTTTTACTCTCGTGCCTTCCACTTCTATTTTGCCTTTCTGGTCTTTTAGCTGCAGGCAGTCCAGGTGGTCGAGCGCATACCCGAAACCTGTGCACCAGATCACCGCATCCACCGGCTCTTTCTGGCCGTTCGTCCATACCACCCCCTCTTCGTAAAAGCGCTGGAATGGCCGTACTGTATGCAAGACTCCACGGCTGCGGGCCTCTTTCACAGGAGGCACCATCACAATATTGCCCACATGAAACTGGGAGGTGTTTACTTCCTTGCCGTGCTGCATGGCATAGTACCGGGCGGTTGCCTGGTCAAAGAGCACACGACCATCTACATCATCGGGTAGGAAAGTCACTTCGTCTAAGGTCACCCAGGTCGTATTTGCCACTTTCGAAACCTCTGCTAAGATCTGGGCTCCAGAATTTCCGCTACCTACTACCAATACCCGCTTGTTTAGGAACGGCTCCGGATTCTTATATTCAGAGGAATGCAACTGTTGGTTTTGGAAAGTGTCGGCACCGGGGTAGGCAGGTATAAAGGGCTTTCGGAACGTACCCGTTGCGCTGACCACGGTGCGTGTCAGGTATGTTTTATCAGCACTCTTCACTTCGAAAAGTCCTTCGCGAAAGCATACTTCCTCTACCAGTACAGGCCGCTCAACTGGAAATTCGTAGCGCTGCTCGTACCTAGTCAGGTAGTTGATCACTTCCTTACGCGAGGGAAAGGCTCCCTGGCTCTCCGGCATAAGCCAGCCGGGCAGACTGCTGAAGGCAGCGGGAGAGAAGAGGGTGAGGGAATCCCAATACTTGCGCCAGGAGGCGCCCGGCGCTGGCTGATCGTCCAGTAGAATGTAGTGGAGCTTGGCTCTTCGCAGATAATAGGCGCAAGCCAGGGCACTCTGACCGCCGCCAATCACCACAGTATCGAAAATCTCTTGCATGTTGCTCAAGGTATAGGAGTGCTCCCGAAGTTAGCAAAAGCATGGTATGTTAGAAAACGCCATATTCATTTAAGGACAACGATTCCTTTCTGTCATCTCGACAGCATGGAGAGATCTGGATTTTGCCGGTGCATTGACAATATTCCAGATTTCTCCCAAAGGTCGAAATGACAATAATCTGTTTAGATTAATCTTACATAAAAGGAAACTATTCATAAAAAAAGCCCCGACAGAAGTCGGGGCTTTCTGGTTTAATGGAAGAGCTTGGCCTATTTCTGGGCGCTTCCCTGTGCTTCTATGTCTTTGAGCAGCTCTTTCACGGCTGCCTCCAGCTGCTGGTCTTTGCCTTTGCTTACGAGCTCGTACGCATTGGCTACTTTCACGTCCGGCTCAGTCTGCAGGTTTTCCAGGTACTGGCCCTGGATATCCTTCACGCCTAGCGGCGGCACGCCCCAGCGTACGCTGCCGTTCTGCAGCATGGCCCATCCGCCGAAGGTACAGGTGCCCGGCACCGGCATACCTACTAACTTGCCCAGTTTCAGGTCGATGTAGCTGTAGGCGAAGCAGTGGCCGTCGCTGTAATTGGCTTCGTTGGCCAGTGCGATGCTCGGCTTGGTCCAGCGGAAGGATGGCTCAAATCCGGTAGAGCGGGTGTCAGTCGTGTAGTCGAGGAACTTCTTGCCGCTTAGGAACATGGCCAGGTCGGCCACCAGGTCACCGCCGCCGTTGTTGCGGGTATCCACCACCATGCCTTTGCGGTTGGCGTACTTGCCCATCACCTCTTCGTACACTGTGCGGTAGCTCGGGTCGTTCATGCCTGGTATGTGCACGTAGCCCAGCTGGCCGTTGCTTAGGCGGTCCACTTCCTCGGCATTGCGACGCACCCAGCGTCTGTAAAGCAGCGGGTTCTCTTCGCCTAGTGTAATCGGCTTCACGGTGATGTCTCTGCTGTTCTTGCCGTTCGCATCGGTCACGGACAAAAGGGTGTTTTTGCCTGCCTTGCGGTTCAGGTACTGCGCCAGGTCCTTGTCAGGGCTGATCGTCTCGCCGTCAATCTTCTCGATGATCATACCTGGCTTCAGGTTTAGGCCGGCCTTGTCCAGCGGACCGCCAACAATGATCTCATCCAGTTTGATGCCGTTTCCGGTATAGGTCTGGTCGTAGAAAATGCCCAGCGAGGCTGTAGCATCACCGTTCGGATCATTTTTGAAGAAACTCGCGCCGGAGTGTGACACGTTCAGTTCGCCTAGCAACTCGCTCAGCATCTCGGCAAACTCGTGGTCGTTGCTGATGTGCGGCAGATAGTTCTCGTAATCGCCTTTCAACTCGTCCCACTTGGTGTTGTGCAAATTGGCGGTATAGAAGGTCTGCTTGGTGCGGCGCCATACGTGCTCAAACATAAAGGCACGTTCCGCGGCCACGTCCAGGTTCATCTCGCCGTCCACCTTCACGGTTTCCTGCTTGTTGTTGCTCGGGTCCAGCTTTACGATTTTGCCGTCTGACTCCAGGAAGAGGTTTTTCTGCTCTTTGTCCCATACCATGCGGGCGCGGTTGGCGTTCAGGGTTACCAGCATTTTGGTTTCCTTGCTGCGCAGGCTTGTCGACCACAGATTGAAGCCTTTTTCGAATTTGGCTAGGTAGTAGAGCGTCTCGCCGTCTTTCGACACCAGGGCGTCGGACAGGCTGGAGGAGTGCAGCGTCAGTTTCGCCTTGCGGTTGGTGATACCGTCCCAGTCGATCTGCAGCGCTTCTTTTTTAGGAGTGTCGTCTTTCTTGGACTTCTTCTTATTCTTGTCCTGCTCTTTTTCTTTCTCCTTGTCCTTTGCCGCTTTTTCCTCCTGCTCTTTTACAAGGGCATAATCTTCCTTGCTCAGTCTGAACTTGTCAAAAGCATCCTGGGTGAAGAACAGGGCATACACGTCGGCTTGGGCACCGCCGCTGTTAGCCTGACTGCGCATGCCGTCGCGGTTGCTGTTCCAGATCATCATCTTGCCGTTCATCATCCATTTCGGCGCGTAGTCGTTGTAGCCACTTTCGGTCATGTTGATCTTCTTGCCTTTGCCGTCAGCCGCGATAATGCCGACCTCGCCGTTGGCAAAACCGGGCTCCGAGTATTCGAACAGAATCCATTTGCCGTCCGGGCTCCAGCTGTAGTACTGGTCGTTGTCCCGCATCGAGAAGAGCTCGGTGGTCGTGAGCAGCGTGCGTACCTGCTTGCTGGCCAGGTTCAGGATCTTGAGGGTGGCACGGTTTTCCAGGAAGGCGATCTCTTTGCCGTCCGGAGAGTACTGCGGATCGTAGTTTTCCTTGTCGTTTTCGATCAGGGGCGTTTCTTTGAGCAGGGTAGAAGCGTAGAAATAAGGCTCCTCCGAACGCACGATATCTGTCTTGTAGATCTTCCAGCTCTTGCCGCGCTCACTGGCGTAGAGCAGCGACTTGCCGTCCGGGGAGAAGCTCACGCTGCGTTCCTGCTCCGGCGTGTTGGTGATGCGCTTGGTCACAGAACCCTCCACGGCGCTCACAAACACCTCGCCACGGTAGATGAAAGCGACTTCTTTTCCGTTAGGCGACACGGCCAGGTCACTGACGCCATTGCCCACTTTCAGGATGCTCTCGTTGTTGTTTCGGGCATCAGTCGCGATGCGGACGCTCACCTTCTGCGCCTGTCCGTTCGGCTTTTTGGTATAAAGCTCACCATTCTGGCTGAAGGAGAGTGTCCCGTCCTTGGCTGCGCTCAGGAAGCGAACCGGGTGCTTTTCGAAGTTGGTCACCTGCTCCGGTTTGGCAGGACCCTGCGCCGCCATCCGGTACACGTTGAAGGTGCCGCTGGCTTCGCTCAGGAAGTAAATAGACTTCTCGTTATCAGCAAAAACCGGGTTGCGGTCTTCGCCCTCGTAGCTCGTCAGCTTGGTGTGCTTGCCGGTCTTAGTGTCGTAGGTCCAGATGTCGCGGGCTACGGAAGACACGTGGTGCTTGCGCCAGGTGTTCTCGCCGCCCTTTCTGTCGTGGTAGAGCATGGTGCTGCCATCACGGCTCAGCTTCACATCTTCGGCCGGTGTCGTGAGCACCTGCTTTACACGGCCCCCCGTAACGGCCACTTGGTACAACTCCGGGTGATAAGCAGTAGGGTACTGGCGGTTGCTGGCCGCATCGAGGCGGGTAGAGCCGAAGTACACCGTTTTGTTGTCGTGGCTGAACTCGTAGGGGAATTCGTTGGCCGAGTGGTAGGTGATGCGCTGGGCCGTACCGCCCGTCGCCGGCATCACAAAGATGTCGAAGTTGCCGTAGCGGTCGCTGGCAAAGGCAATGGACTTGCCGTCGTGGCTCCACACCGGCATGAAGTCATGCGCCTCGTGCAATGTCAGTGGCGTAGCCGTGCCACCCGCAGCCGGCACGGTATAGAGGTCGCCTTGGTAGGTGAAGACGATGGTTTTGCCATCAGGGGAGATGGCAGGGTAGCGCATCCAGGAGGGTGCGTCCTGCGCAGCAGCCGAAAGCGCCGAACCGGCGGTCAGCAATGCTGCCAGAGCAAATTTTCTGATCATAGAGTCTCGGATTGAAAGCCCCTAAGATAAGGAAGATGCCATTAATATGATATAGCCAATGTTTTAATGCGTCTGCATCACCAACGCCAGTACGCAAAAAGCAACGATAACCCACAAAGTAATCGGGATGCTGCGGCTCTGACCGGTCGCTACTTTCAAAACAGCCCAACTCAGGAAACCCCAGATAATGCCCTGTGAGATAGAATGGGTGAAGGGAATCAGCACCATCGCCAGAAAAGCGGGTATCGCTTCATCCATTTTCAGCCAGTTGATCCGGACGATCGGGCGCACCATAAAAGCCCCTACCAGCACCAGGGCAGGCGCTGTGGCGATGGCCGGAATCATGGAAAGCAGCGGCGCCAGGAACAAAAAAGGAAGAAAAAGCAGACCGGCTACCACCGCCGTCAGACCAGTTCGGCCACCTGCCTCTATACCTACCGCCGACTCCACATAGGCCGTGCCGGGACTGGAGCCCAGCAAGCCCGATATGGTGGTAGAAACTGCATCGGCTGTGAGGGAACGGCCCACGTTGCGGGGCTCCCCGTGCTCATCCGTCAGGTTGGCGGCTTCGGCCAGACCCACGAAAGTGGAAAGACTGTCGAACAGGTCCGTGAACACGAAGGCGAATATGACAGGGAAAACCGCAAACTGAAGGGAGTTGACCAGGTCCAGTTGCAACACCAGGCTGAAGTCGGGAGCCGAGAAGACGCCCTGCCAGTTGATGACCGGGGCCGCATCCAACGCCCACCACCTCCCCAGCGGATAGGCAGCCAGCGTAGTGAGCACTATACCTACCAGTATGGCACCGGTCACGTTGCGGGTTACCAGAATAGCCATCAAAAACAGACCGCCCAGAAAAGTGAGCACCGGCGGAGTGAGCGGACCCAGGCCCGTCGTGGTGGCTTCATCCGGCACAATAAACCCGGCGTTGGCGAAACCGATGATCGTGATGAACAAGCCTATACCTGCAGCGATGGCGTAGCGCAACGGACGAGGTATAGCCTTCAGGATGAGGACACGCACCTTAAACACAGAAAGCATGAGGAACACAATGCCTGACCAGAAAACGGCCCCCAGCGCCACCTGCCACGTAATGCCCATCCCCAGTACCGCCGAGTAAGTGAAGAAAGCATTCAGTCCCATACCTGGTGCCACAATAATCGGGTTGCGCGCATAAAGGCCCATCATCAGGCTGCTGAAAAAAGACACAAGTACTGTGGCCGTCAGCGCGCCTGAAAAAGGCATGCCCGCCTGGCTCAGGATGGCCGGATTCACCGCAATGATATAGGCTGTGGCCAGAAAAGAAGTGAGTCCTGCCAGGACCTCTGTTCGTATGCTCGTGTTGTTCTTTTTCAGCTCAAAGTAGGACTCCATGCTTGGACGTGGGTTAGGAAGGTATGGCTGCTCAAAATTAGGGAATATATACGGTCAAGCGTTAAAAATATGTTAAACTCCTGCCTTTTTGCCTCATAATTCCAGCCGCAAAGCAACCCTCTACCTACCGCCTCTCTCTTTTGCTTATACCTGTCATCAGGGGCGTGTCCGATTTCAAAACAGGGTGTTCATTTTCAGACACTTATAAATTGGTTTTAGATCTATTTTTAGGTATAAGTAGCTGTTTATCAGGTGGTTGCATAGATGGCACATAATTAGAATAAGCAATATTAAACTATGAAAAAATAATTACCAGGGCACATGAAAAAAACACTAACTCTCCAGTCTCATCGCAGCGGCAAAGCCTACTGGCTGCTGCTGTTTTTTCTCTTTGTTTACACCTCTGTTTCGGCGCAGCAGGCTACCATTGCGGGCAAGGTGATGGAAGCGGATGACAAGCCCATGGGCTATGCCAACGTGCTCCTGCTCAAAGCGGCAGACTCCTCGCTCGTGAAAGGTACACTCTCTGATGAAAGTGGCGCTTTCCTGTTTGAAGGGATAGACGTGGGCAGGTATAAGGTGGTGGCCAGCATGGTAGGTTTTGACAAGTCGAAGGCCATGGAGGCCAATGTGACGGCAAAGGCAGAAACGCTTAAACTGAGCCCGATTATGATGAGCCAGGCTGCCACGGCGCTGAAAGAGGTGGTGATCGAAGGGCAGAAACCGCTGATAGAGCAGCACCTCGACAAAACGGTGCTGAACGTGGAGAACAGCATTGTGTCGGCCGGCAACACGGCGCTCGAGGTGCTGGAAAAGGCGCCGGGCGTGGTCATCGACCAGAACGACAACATCAGCATGCGCGGTCGCCAGGGCGTGATCGTGATGGTGGACGGAAAGCCGGTGCCGATGTCGGGTTCCGAGCTGGCCAACATGCTGCGCGGCATGTCGGCCAGCAGCGTGGAGAAGATCGAGCTGATCACCAATCCCTCGGCCAAGTACGACGCAGCCGGTAACTCGGGCATCATCGACATTCGCCTGAAACGCGACAAGAGCCTGGGCACCAACGGAACACTCAGCGCCTCCTACGGACAGGGCCGCTTTGCCAAATCGAACCAGGGCGTGCAGCTGAACCACCGAACCAAAAAATTCAACCTCTTCGGCAGCTACAACTACGTGCTGCGCAAAGACTTCAACGACCTGGACATCAACCGTCGCTTCCTGGACGAAAACGGGACTTTCACGGGTGCTTACGACCAGCAGAACAGGTTCGACTTTGTATTCAATAATCACAGCGGCAGGGTGGGGGCCGATTACTTCCTTTCGCCTAAAACGGTACTGGGCGTGGTGGCCAGCGGCTTTGTGTCGGACATAGACCGAGGCACGAACAACCGTTCCAGCGTGATCAACGCAGGCGGACAGGCAGAATCCTCTTTCGTGACGGGCGCTGATGTGGAGCACGGTCGTCGCAACCAGGCCTACAACTTCAACCTGAAGCACACGATCGATAGCCTGGGCCGCGAGATCACCGCCGACGTGGACTACATCAGCTACCGCAACACCGACGAGCAGAACTTTACCACCAACTACTATAACCTGAGTGGCGAGCAGATCCGAGACCCTTATTTGCTGTACGGCACCCTGGACGGTGACCTGACCATCAAGTCTGCCCGCGCTGACTACCGCCAGCCGCTGCGTGCCATCGGAGGTAATTTTGAGGCCGGCCTGAAAAGCAGTCTGGTGACAGCCGACAATGACCTGGCCTTTTTCGACCGTAGCAACGGCGGCAACATACTGGACACAGACAAGAGCAATCACTTCCTGTATGACGAGAACATCAACGCAGCCTATGTGAATGCGAACAAAAAGTGGAAAAAGACGGGGCTGCAACTCGGCCTGCGCCTGGAGAACACCATCGCCAAGGGCAGGCAGCTGACCGACGGTCAGAAGTTTGACCGCAACTATACCCAGCTGTTCCCGAGCGCCGCCGTTAACTACAGCCTGAACAAAAAGCACGACCTGGGTATGTCGGTGAGCCGCCGCATCAACCGACCGTCCTATAACCAGCTCAACCCCTTCAAGAACTTCCTGGACCCAAGCACTTACTCAGCTGGCAACCCCTTCCTGAAACCAGAGCTGTCTTATTCCTTTGAGCTCACCCATACTTTCGATCAGCGCTTCATCACCAAGCTGAGCTACAGCCGCACCACCGACGTGATGGTGCAGGTGCTCTCGCCAGCCGAGGAAGGAGAGAAACTCGTGGTGCAAACCTTCCGCAACCTGGCCTCGCTCGACTATTACGGCCTGACCCTGACAGCGCCTTTCTCGATCGGCAACTGGTTCAACAGCGTGAACAATGCCACAGTTTACTATGGTCACTACAAAGGTTTTGTGGCCGACACTGACCTGAGCAACGGCATCCCGACCTTTAACCTGAACTCGAACAACACCATCAAGCTGCCGAACGACTGGTCGGCTGAACTGGTGGGCGTGTACCGCGGCCGCGAGGTATACGGCTTCCTGGAAGTAGACCCGCTTTGGTTTATGTCGGTGGGCGTGCAAAAGCAGTTCTGGGACAAAAAAGCGAGCCTGAAACTGAACGTATCCGATGTGTTCTATACCAACAAAGTGAACGGCTATACTGCCCTGGCACGCTACGAAGAGAATTTCTACCAGCGTCGCGATACGCAGGTGGCGACCCTGAGCTTCAACTACCGTTTCGGACAGGCGCAGTCCGGTCCGTCACGCCGCCGCACGGGCAGTGCCGAAGAAGAGACGAGAAGAGCGAATTGAGTAAAAGTGAAAGAGTGTTAAGACTGGTTTTTGTTAATTGATAAAGCGCCCGGGTTTTGCCCGGGCGCTTTTACGTTTGGGTGCGTATACCTGTCTGGCTATACCTTGCACCCCATGTCCTATACCGCTAATTTCCGGTTTTACGGCTCCCTGAATGACTTTCTGCGGCCCCGCCAGCGCCATACTACCTTCAGCTATACCTTCGCGGCACACCAAACGGTCAAGGACATGATCGAGGCCATGGGCGTGCCCCATGTGGAGGTTCGGGATGTGCTGGTGAACGGGGAGAAAGTAAGTTTTAGCCATCGGCTTTTGCCCGACGACCAAGTAGAGGTATACACTTACGAAAACGGGGAGGAGACGCTACTTTCAGGTATAGCGGAGCGGCGTTTTGTATTGGATGTGCACCTCGGTTCGCTGGCCCGCGCCCTGCGCATGCTGGGCTTCGACACGGTATACGGGCAACACCTGCATGACCCGGAACTCGTTCGCATTTCCATCGAAGAAAAGCGTATTCTGCTCACGCGAGATGTCAACCTGCTCAAGCACAAGGCTATACCTGCCGGTTACTGGCTGCGGTCACAGCAAACCGAAGCGCAGCTGCTGGAAGTGCTCACCAAGTATAAGCTGGCGGATCTGTTTCGACCCTTCACACGCTGCATGGTTTGCAACGGCCGCATTGTGCCGGTCGATAAACAGCAAGTACTGGAGTTGTTGCCTCCTAAAACCCAGCTATACTTCGACGAGTTTTACCAGTGCCAGCAATGCAGGCGGGTCTACTGGAAAGGCTCGCATTATGAGCGGATGCAGGAGTTGATCCGGCGAATAAAGGAGAAGGAAAGGTATAGCTGATACCGTAAAAAAAACAGGCCCCGCTACTGATAACGAGGCCTGCCTTGCTGATCTTAAACCGATTGCTATACCCGATAGCAGATGGCGTTGATATTCATGCCAGCCCCAACGGAAGCAAACAGGATGATGTCGCCATCGTTGAGTTCGTGCTTCTCATCCTGACCCTTTCGCACAATGTCGTAGAGCGTCGGCACGGTGGCCACAGAGCTGTTGCCCAGGTAGTGGATGCTCATCGGCATGATGTCTTCCGGAATGTCGCGCCGGCCGTAGAGTTTGAAGAGCGCCTGTATCATACCCTCGTCCATTTTCTCGTTGGCCTGGTGGATGAACACCTTCTTCACGTCTTTAATATCCACGCCACACAGATCCAGGCACTCCTTCATGGCCTCCGGCACCAGCTTGATGGCGTACTCGTATACCTTGCGCCCCTTCATCTTGATGTAGCGCACACGCGGGTCGCCGTTCGGCATGTAAGACTTGTTCATGTTGATGTAATAGGCTTCCTCCACGCTGTGGCTGCGGGCGCAGCTGGCCAGTATGCCGCTGCCGTCTTCGGGCACCTGCTGGTACTCCACCACCGAAGCCCCGGCGCCGTCGCTAAAGATCATGCTGTCGCGGTCGTACATGTCGATGACGCGGGAGAGGGTTTCGGCTCCGATCACGAGCGCCTTCTTCGCCATGCCTGCCTTAAAAAAAGCATCCGCCTGGATCATGCCCTGCACCCATCCCGGACAACCAAACAGGATGTCGTAGGCCACGCAATTCGGACTTTTGATCTTAAGGTTGTGCTTTACGCGGCTGGCAAGCGCAGGCACAGCATCCGACTGAATAGTGCCCTCGATGACGTTGCCGAAGTTATGCGCCACAATGATCATGTCGAGCGTTTCAGGATCGATGCCGCTGTTGCGAATTGCTTCTTCGGCGGCGAGCGTAGCGATGTCGGAAGTGGTGAGGTGGGAGGCCACGTAGCGGCGCTCCGCTATACCTGTTATCTTTTGAAATTTCTCAACAACTACGTTCGGGCAAACCCCGATCGGCTCGTTCTGATCAGTGTAGAAATTGTGTGAGGTGAAGTCCTGGTTGGTTTTTACTTCAGTCGGAATATAACTGCCGGTGCCAGTGATAACGGATCGCCACATATTGGTAGATTATAGGGTGAGGAAAAGTCAGTTGGGTACAAGACCCAACTGCTACACAATATATTGGTTGTCACTATATACGGCAAGATAATTCTACCGAAAATGTTTAAACATTATTGCATTTTATACTGACTTCAGGTATAGCGCAACAAATACGTAGAATTCTACAAGGTATAGCGTTGGACCACCCGAGTCAGCTCCTCCATAAACAGATGCATGTGGTAGCCATCCGCCAGGGCGTGGTGCAGTCCGATGCTGATAGGCAGGTATACCTGGTCGCCGCGCATCTCCAGTTTGCCATACCCGATTTTCGGTACGCCCGGGTCTTCTTGTCCGATCGAAAACGCATGCTCCATCCCTCTGAAGGTGAACCAGGGTAGCGTGGTCATGTGCAGCAGGTCTATACCTTGATGGCCGTTGAAGAGCTTTGTGCTTTGCTTTACGGCTGCAATGATGCGGGCGCCTTCGGCACAGAAATCGGCCAGCTTTTCGTGGTAGGGGAAGTGGGTGAATGCGATCTGCTTGTTGTCTTTCAGGATAGTGGTCGACAGGTCCAGGCCGCTATACCTAACCACCTGCCCGTTTTCGATGCGCAGCAGGAAGTTCTCTACCTGCCGGGCAGCCTGCACGGTGGCGTGCATGTAGGCCAGCGAAATAGACAAACCGTGCTGTTTGCAATACTGATAAAGCGGGGTGATGTCGGCTTCTGTGTGAACGTTGAAAAACGGCTGGGTGAAGGTGCTGAAAAAGCGGAAGGTTTCTTCCCGTTCCCACCCTTTGATAGGGATTATTTCTTTGCTGTAGCGGTTCTGCATGTATAAGTAGGACAGTTTCTCGGTAGACTGTCATTTGTAAACGAAAGCGCAAAGATAGGGGATGCTGCACATTTCTCATTTTTTCCAGGGGCGAAATGCAAAAAGTATATGCTTTGTTATGAATATTCTTTTATATTTATAGCACAATACATGTCATTATCTGCAATTGCCTATGAACGAACTTTTACAAGCTACTTTTTCCGCCGTCAACATCATCCCCACCGCCTTGCTGGCCTTCGTGCTGCTGTACTGGCTGGCCGTCATCTTCGGCTTGCTGGACCTCGACTTTTTTGATGTGGAGGTGGAGCCTGAGGTGGATGCCGATGGTGTGTCGGCCGTCAGCTGGCTCAACAATGTGCTGGCCTTCTTCAACCTGGGCAAGGTGCCTTTCATGGTGTTCCTGACTTTCCTGGCGCTGCCCTTCTGGGCGTTCTCGATCCTGGCCAACTACTACCTCAACGACGGCTATACCCTGCTAGGCTGGCTATACCTGATCCCGTCCTTCGTGGGCGCGCTGTTCGTTGCTAAGTTTCTGACCATGCCTTTCGTGCGCGTCTTTTCCGCCATGGAGAAAGAGCACGAATCGGCTGCCAATATCATCGGGCAGATCTGCACGGTTACCTTGCCGGCCAACGGCAACGAGCTGGGGCAGGCTGCCGTGAAGACGACTGGTGCGCCGCTCTTGCTGAATGTCAGAACCACCCAAGGCTCCGCTGTGCAGAAAGGGGAGACAGCGCTCGTGCTTGAGTACAATGCTGAAAACAAATTTTACCTCATAGAACCTTACCAAACCATTTAATTCGCATGCTAGAATCTTTATCCTTGTCTATCGTCATTATACTGGCGGTATTCGCGATTGGCTTTATCGCCATCGTCATCAAAATGTACCAGAAAGCCATTCAGGGCGAGGCCATGGTGCGCACCGGTCTGGGCGATACGAAAGTGTCCTTCTCCGGCATTTTTGTGGTGCCCGTTATCCATAAACTGGAGGTGATGGACATTACGCTCAAGACGATCGTGATCTCCAGAACCGGTTCCGAAGGCCTGATCTGTAAAGACAACCTGCGCGCCGACATCAAAGTGAATTTCTTTTTGCGCGTGAACAAAACGCCGGAAGACGTGATCCAGGTGGCACAGTCGATTGGCTGTAAGCGTGCCTCGGACCATTCGGCGTTGGAGAGTCTGTTCGATGCCAAGTTCTCCGAAGCACTCAAGACCGTGGGCAAGCACTTTGATTTCGTGGACCTCTACCAGAGCCGCGATGATTTCAAGCGTCAGATTCTGCAGACGATCGGCACCGACCTGAACGGCTATGTGCTGGACGACTGCGCGATCGACTACCTGGAGCAAACACCCCTGACCCACTTGAACGAAAACAACATCCTCGATGCCGAGGGTATCAAGAAGATCATCGACCTGACGGCCAAGCAAAAGGTACAGGCTAACCTGATCGAGCGCGAGAAGCAGAAGACGATCAAGAAGCAGGACGTAGAAGCGCAGGAAACTATCCTGGAGCTCGAGAAACAACTGGCAGAAAACGAGGAGAAGCAGAAGCGTGAGATTGCCAACATTAAATCACGCGAGTTTGCCGAGATGGAAAAAGTACGCCACGAAGAGCGCCTGAAAGCGGAGAAAGCCCGCATCGCTACGGACGAAGAAGTAAAAATAGCCGAGCAGAACAAAGACCGCCAGATCCTGGTGGCCGAGCGCAGCAAAGAGCGTACGGATGCCATCGAAACCGAGCGTGTAGAGCAGGCAAGATTGCTGGAGGCGAACGAGAAAGAGCGTATCGTGGCACTGGCGCAGATTGAGAAAGAGAAGGCCATTGAAGAAGAGCGTAAGAACATCCAGGGCATCATCCGCGAGCGTGTGACCGTGGAGAAAGCCGTGGTGGAGGAAGAAGAGAAGATCAAGGATACCAAGGCCTTTGCCGAGGCTGATCGTGTGAAACTGGTAGCTATTAAGAATGCGGAGAAAGAAGCAGAAGAGTCGCTGGTGAAAGAGATCAAGAGCGCAGAGGCGGCCCGTCAGGCGGCGGAGTTCCGTGCGAAGCAAATGCTGATCGATGCGGAAGCAGAGCAGGTATCTTCGAACAACCGGGCACAGGCCATCAAGACCATGGCAGAAGCCGAGGCAGCCCAGGCAGCAGCGATCGGTCTGTCAGAGGCACAAGTGATGGAAGCCAAAGCCCATGCCCGTCAGAAAGAAGGCGAAGCGGAGGCACTGGTGATCAAAGCCAAAGCCAACGCGCAGGCCGAAGCCGACGAGAAACTGGGTATGGTAACTGCCAAAGTGACCAAGGAGCAAGGTATAGCCGATGCGACGGTAGTAGAAAACCTGGCTGCCGCAGAAGAGAAACGCGGTCTGGCAGAAGCCCGTGTGATCGGCGAGAAGTTCACCGTGGACGCCAAAGGTATAGAGGAGAAAGCCGAAGCCATGCGCAAGCTGGATGGCGTGGGCAAAGAGCACGAAGAGTTCAAGCTGCGTCTTGAGAAAGACAAGGCCATCGAACTGGCTCAGATCAACATCCAGAAAGACATCGCCGCTTCTCAGGCCGAGGTGATCTCCGAAGCCCTGAAGTCAGCGAAGATCGACATCGTGGGTGGCGAGACCATGTTCTTCGACCAGATCGTGGGCTCCATCACCAAAGGCAAGCAGGTAGACCGGTTGGTAGGCAACAGCGAAGTGCTGAACACCGTGAAGGAGACCTTCTTCCAGCCAAACGGTAACGGCCATGTAGACTTCCGCGAGAACCTGCAGCAGTTTATCAACCAGTTCGGTATGACCTCCGACGACGTGCGCAACCTGAGTGTTTCGGCCATCCTGCTGAAGATGATGCAAAGCAGTGCCGACGAAAGCACACTCAACACCCTGAAGCAGCTGACTACCACGGCTACGGCTATGGGGATCGCGGATAAGCCGTACATTTCATTGAATTAACCTCACCCCAAACCCCTCTCCTAAAACAGGAGAGGAGCTTTTTATACCTGCGGTGGCGATCATATCAATGCAAGAAGTTTTACAAATAAATAAGAAGCACCAATTAAAATCTATCTCCAACGGAGCATTAGTGATCTTAGGCTATCCTGTAGGTCTTCTGTTACTTTGGTTAAAGGAGTTACTTGGGTTTAAAGGGAGTAATGCGCTTTTAGAGCTCGACTTCTACTTTCTCCTGTTTGGGGTTTGCCTCGTCTCCTTTCTACCAGCATTTTACTTACATATTGTATACTTTCTAACGAATAGAAATACAGTAGTTGAAGTAGATAAGCAGCAGCAACTAATAACAATTAATTACAAAAGAGGCAGGCATATTATACATGCCTCAGATATAAAGCATGTAGTAAGGGTGGTTCAGCGAGATTACCGGCTTCCAGAACAGCAGCAGAATTGGTTTCCTGTTCCATGGAGAAAGTATGGATATCTGAAACTAATCACCCATGACAATACCGTCTTCTTGTTAACATCCCTCATGCTTGACCCGATAAACCCTCCTATAAAGGAAACAGAGACCCAGTACAAATTCCTGCCCGACTTAGATGAAACTGTCGAAGAAGAATTGACACATGCAGAGATTGATGGCCAGCTACGGGTATCAGTAGAAAGCTTTAAGCTAAAATTTAAGAATCACACTGAACAAGAGCTTTTCGAGAAGATTTCTAAGAAGGGGTACAGGAAAGAAGCAGTAATGGCGGCTGAAGAGCTTTTGCATGAAAAATATACTTAACAACAAAAACTATTGCGCACTTAGGCAAACTTTATTAAAACCGTTATAAAAGCCACTAGTACAAAATAAGCCGTGAAAACAATTGGCTTTAACTGAAGCCAAAAACTTACAATCATTCATTCTTAATCCTCCAACCCAAATGGAAGATACCAATACCGCCGCCACACCTGCTGCCGAAAACGTGCAGTTGGAGGGTGGTACCTATGAAATCTTACGGAACCGTCTGCAGAAAAGCGGGGCCGAACTGCGTGCGCAACTCGAGCAGCTGAACCAGGAGCGGAAGAGCGTGTTCGGCGCCATTGAGACGCAGCTGATCACCACCGAGCGCATCACGACCGAGAACAATTGCGTGCCCTGGGACATGGTGCCGGTGGGCTATACCTTGCTTTTTGGCTACAACGTATACCTTGGCCTCAAGTCAGAGGTGGAGCTGTCGGATGTGTTTGGGGTCTATACCTACGAAGGCCACAGCTTCCATCAGCAGCCGTTGGATGTGCTGCAGGACAAGACGTTTCAAGACGATTTTCAAAAGCTCTACAAATACTACAAGAACACCCAGTTTATCAAGTTTGCGCACATCGGCAACTACCTCTACATGGTGTTCCGGGTGGGCAAGGGCCTCAACGATATCAAGACCTTTAAGTGGTTGCTCAAAGGCGGATCCATCACCTATATCGACAACCGCAGCGACCATGAGTATGTGTTCCCGAACCAGCATGATTTCAGCTGGAAGCGCACCACCCGTGAGGCGCAGCGCAAGGGCAAGCACCCGCACGTGTCTATCGAAGATAAGGTGTTCGTGGAGACGGTCGGCGGCGACCTGACCATCAAGGTAGAAGACAATACCGACTCCGGGCGGGGCATTTATTCGGAAGAGGTAGAGGACAAGGACCAGACGCTCGACGACTCGGAGATCTACTACGCCGTGGTAGGCAATATCATCATCCTGAAGATCCGGCCATACCGCGAGAATAACTACCGCTACTTCGTTTACAACTCCAAACTGCAGGAGGCCCGCCGCATCGATGCGCTGGAGCACAGCTGTGTGCTGTTACCAGACGGGCAGGGCATCATTTACGCTTATGGTTACTACCTGCAGACGGGCGAGTTCAAAGCTTTCGACAACAACCTGCAGGACATGCTCTTCGAGAAGCGCATTGCTTCCCCGAATGGTGAGGATTTCCTGTATGTGTTCTACAACAAAGAATCAAGCGTATACCTGTTGCTGTCCTACAACCTGATCACGCAACAGATCGAAACACCGATCGTGTGCCACGGTTACGCCATTTACGAGAACGGGGAGCTATGTTACTTCCGGGCCGATGAAGAGGCGCAGAAGCACCACGCCATCCAGATCTGGCAAACCCCCTACATCGGGCCGAACTTTGTTATACCGGTTACGCAGGAATCTTATCTCTACAAGATTGGCAACAAGGACATTGTGCGGGCCATGGCCGAGAGTAACGAAGTGCTTTCGCTGCTGCACAAGGACGATTCCTACGCCAACCTATACCTTGACCTGATTAAGAAAACCACGGATGTACTGGATTCTTACCACTGGCTCAACCGTGCGGAAACTTACAACCTGGCAGCACCCATTACCGCTATCCGGCAGACGGCCACAGCAGCGGTGGAGGAGTACGAAAAGGTGCTCAGTATCAAGAAAAACACGCAGGCACAGATAAGTCAGGTGCTGGGGCAGGCCGATGGGCTTATCCAGACGCTGAAGTTTAAAAAGGCTGAAAGCATCAACGATTATGTGAAGTATCTGGCCGATTTGCGCGGTATACGCGGCGAGGTGATCTCGCTGAAAGAGTTGCGCTACACCGATCTGCCGACAATCGAAAAATACGAAGCGCAGCTGCAGCAATTCGCGCAGGACACTGCCAACGGAGCGGTTGAATTTCTTCTGCAGCCCAATGCCTTGACGCCTTACGAGAAAAAGGTAAAGGAGATCAACACCGCCATTGAAGGTATAGCCAAAGTGGTAGAGGCTGACGCAACTGACAAAGAGATTGCGGCGGTGTCGGCGGAACTGGAAATGCTAATCGATGTGGTGAGCAACCTCAAGATCGAAGACGCCACCCAGACCACCCGCATCATCGACACCATTTCGGCCATCTACGCCACCTTCAACCAGACCAAAGCCACCCTCCGCCGCAGGCGCAAGGAGCTGCTGAGTCAGGAAGGAAAGGCCGAGTTCAATTCCCAGATCAAGCTCATCAGCCAGAGCGTGGTCAACTACCTCGACGTGTCGGACTCGCCGCAGAAGTGCGAGGAGTACCTGGCCAAGCTCATGGTGCAGTTGGAGGAGCTGGAAGGCCGCTTCCCGGATTTTGATGAGTTCATAGAGCAGCTCACCGTCAAGCGCGAGGAGATTTACAGCGCTTTTGAATCGAAAAAGGTGCAACTGCAGGAGGCGCAGAACAAACGCGCTAACAGCCTGCAGCAAGCCGCCGACCGCATCCTGAAAGCCGTGCAGAACCGGGCTGGCAAACTGACCTCGGTCAACGAAATCAACGGCTACTTCGCCTCTGATCTGATGATCGAGAAGGTGCGGAGCACAGTGGAGGAACTGCTCAAGATCGGTGACACCGTGAAAGCCGATACCATCCAGAGTCGCCTCAAAACGCTGAAGGAAGACGCTGTTCGCCAGCTGAAGGACAAGCAGGAACTGTTCGTAGATGGCGCCAATATCCTGAAGTTTGGTAAGCACCAGTTTTCCGTCAATACACAGCCGCTGGAGCTGAGTGTGGTGCACCACGACGGCGCCATGTACTACCACCTCACCGGCACCAACTTTTTTGAGAAGATCACCGATGACCAGTTCTTAAGCTACCGCCCGGTGTGGGAGCAGACGCTGGTGTCGGAAAACAACCAGGTATACCGCGCCGAATACCTTGCCTTTAAAGTGCTGGAAGCGGCGCAGGACAGAGGTATAGCCGGCCAGCAAACGGAGAACAGTTTGCGCTACCTCACCATAGACGAACTACACAAACTTACCGAGTCGGAACTGACAGATTACGTGAACAAGTTCATGGCTGTCCGCTTCAACGAAGGCTACATGAAAGGTGTGCACGATCACGATGCCGCGCTGATCTTAAGCGCACTGATCCGCCTGATCAAAACGGCCGACCTGTTGCGCTATACCTCCCTCGACCGGTCCTGTGCGCAACTGTATTGGAAGGCATTTGTGCCGGAAGCCAAAAAGAACACGCTTAACCACCAACTCAAAGGTATAAGCGCCATCTTGCAGGTATTCCCCGACACCCACGAGTTTGATGACGTGAAGGCCGATCTGCAGGAGGAACTCTATACCTTTCAACAGGAGACGGGGCTATGCAAAGAGTCTAATGCAGGAGAAGCAGGGGAGTACCTGTTTTACGAACTGACCCGAGGGAATCACTTTGTAATCGACAGTCAAGCTGATGTGCTGTATGGCGGCTTCAGGCATTTCCTGACGGAGCGGAAGGTGCTGCATACTTTTGAGGATTCGGTGAAGGCGCTGCAGGAGAATGTGGCCCACCAATTTGAGCTGATTCAGCACTGGGTTAAAGCTTATATCGCACAGGCTGGTCAGCACGACAAGGCAGAGTTCGTGTCCGAAGTAGCGACCTTGCTATTAACGGACAGCTACAATCCGCTACACGTGGTGCACACGGTGTTGAAAGAAAACCTGCAAGGTATGCAAGGTGCCCACCAACAGGTGCAGGGACAAAGCTACCAGCTAAACTATCACCAGTTCCTGCACAGGTTACGCGACTACACCTCCGGCACGGCTACGGCTTTCACAGCTTTCACAGAGCTTAAAAAGAACATGACGCAGCAGGCAGAGCATGCACTTCGACTGAACGAATTCAAGCCACGCGTGCTTTCGTCTTTTGTGCGCAACAAACTGATCGATCAGGTATACCTGCCGCTGATTGGAGCCAACCTCGCCAAGCAGATAGGTTCGGCGGGGGAGACCAAGCGCACCGACCTGATGGGCATGCTACTTTTGCTTTCGCCTCCGGGCTACGGCAAGACCACCATCATGGAATACATCGCCAACCGCCTGGGCATCATCTTTATGAAGATCAACGGGCCGGCCATCGGCCACCAAGTGACGGCGCTGGACCCGAAAGAGGCACCCAATGCCGCTGCCCGCGAAGAGTTGGAGAAGCTGAATTTGTCTTTTGAGATGGGTGATAACGTGATGATCTACCTCGATGACATCCAGCACTGTAATCCGGAGTTTTTGCAGAAGTTTATCTCGCTTTGCGACGCCCAGCGCAAGATCGAAGGCGTGTACAAAGGCCGCAGCAAAACCTACGATTTCCGGGGCAAGAAGGTATGCGTGGTGATGGCCGGCAACCCCTATACCGAAACAGGGGAGAAGTTCCGCATCCCGGACATGCTCGCCAACCGCGCCGACATCTACAACCTCGGCGACATCATCGGCGACACGGAGGATGTGTTCAAGCTGAGCTACATCGAAAACTCCCTGACCTCCAACACCGTGCTGGCAAAGCTGGCGGCGAAGAGTCAGAAGGACATCTATGCGCTTATTCAGCTGGCGGAGACCGGCAACAGCGAAGGCCTGGAGTTTGAAGGCAACCACTCCGCTGACGAACTCAACGAGTATGTGCTGGTGCTGAAAAAGCTGCTGAAGATTCAGGATGTGATTCTTAAGGTGAACCTGGAGTACATCCGTTCGGCGGCGCAGGCAGACGAGTACCGAACCGAGCCCGCCTTTAAGCTGCAGGGCTCTTACCGCAACATGAACAAGCTGGCCGAGAAGGTGATGCCAATCATGAACGATCAGGAGCTGCAAACGCTAATTTTGTCACACTACGAAGCCGAGTCGCAGACGCTGACATCCGGTGCCGAAGCCAACATGCTCAAGTTCAAGCAACTGATTGGTATCATGACCGAAGTGGAAGCCCAGCGTTGGGAGGACATCAAAGCCACCTTTGTGCGCAACAACAAGCTCAAGGGCTTCGGAGGCAACAACCAGGTAGGGCAGGTGCTCACCGAAATGGAAAACATCTCCGGCGGACTGGCGGGTATAAAAGACGTGCTGAGTCAGTTTAAGCCAAGCAGGCTGGAAGCAGCGGAGGAGCTCTAAGGTATAGCAAAAGCCCCTGCAGGCATAAGACTGCAGGGGATTTTTATGATTTAAAAACCTGTTTCGTCGGCGCTCGGGCCGTAGCTGCCCGGTATGGGAATGTCGAGCAGGCGAAGGTATACGCCCAGCTGCGCGCGGTGGTGGATGATCTGAGAAATAGACATGCGGATGACGTCGGCTTTGGAAGAGGTGCTGTAGATCTGGTCGCCTTCCCGCAAGGTCCAGGGTTGATCCAGTTGCTCGTCCTGGGCCTCGGCCAAGGCAGCTAATCCTTCGGCCTGTGACTTTTCGAAATAGGCCACCAGTTCTTCTGTGTTGGCTATTTTCACAGGCTGGTAAGGATTTTGGGCAAAATCCAGTTCATCAGTCGTCAGTACCATTTTTATCCAGGCTGGCAGTTCGGCTACGTGTGTTGCCAGCTGGATCATACTCATACTTTTTTGGTGAAGCTTCCAGTCGTACTTGTCGGCGGGCACGCGCTCGAGCATTTTGCGGGTGGTTTGAGCTTCCTGCTCCAGTTCTTTCGAGAACAATTCAATTACGGTCATGGAGGTTACTGTCATAGTTTTATTTTTTTAGTTTAAGACAAAGTAACCATGGCCCACTGACAACCCTATGGCAGTGTACTTTGGAAGCTGAATATTTTTTTCAGTAATCGACCGGCAGCAGCTTCATGTAATCGCCCAGCACGATATGGTCTGTCTTTTCAAAAGGCTGTTCGGTGCTTCTGATCCTCAGGATGCGCGAAACACGGAAGTCGCGGTACTCGTGCCGCAGGTGGCACCAGGCGATCAGGTGCCAGTTCAACGCATAGAACACCAGCCCGATCGGCTCTACCAAACGGGCGCTTACTTCCTCTTTTTTGTTTTTGTAGGCCAGCTCCACCATCACTTTTGTGGCAATGGCATGCTGCAGGGCAGCCAGGTAATCGGAGTTGAGCTGGAAGCAGGCCGGGATCTGTAAACGGATGTTGCTGGTCAGCGCTTCGAGCTTTTCCTTCTGCGAAGCCTTCAGCACGTTTTTGACTTTGGTCAGGGCGCTGGAATAATGCGTCTGGATCGACCTGTCGGCAAACCCATAGACCATGGCCTCCATCAGGAGCAGTGCATTGGCCTCTTCGGAGCTGAAGGAAACCGGCGGCAGAAAATAACCCTGCACGATAAAGTAGCCCTTGTGCTGCTCGAAACTCACCGGTACGCCTTGCTCCCCCAGCGCCTTCACATCGCGGTACACGGTTCGGACACTGATCCCGAACCGCTCGGCAATTTGATCTGCTGTCACATATTTCTTAGACTGCAACAGCGTCAGGATACCAAAGAGCCGGTCAATTCTGTTCATGGTTTTAAATCGAGGAGAAAAATGCAAAATCAAGAAGCGCCGTTGTTCCTGTTAGATCATCGTCTTCCAAGTATACGAAAACATTTCTTCCGGCTATGCCAATTCTTTTTCAACTGCAGAAGTAGAAGCCTCCAACTCCTCCTGCAGCCGTAGCCAACATGCTCAAGTTCAGGCAACTCATCGATCTGGCAGGTATAAAAGAGGTACTGAGCCAGTTTAAGCCGAAAAAGCTGGAGGCCGAAGAGTTTTAAGGTATAGCAAGTTTCAATGGAAAGCCCCTGTAGGTATACATCCTGCAAGGGCTTTTTTTATCTCAAATAGTCAGTTCCTCACTTCAACAGACTGGCCAGTTTTTCAGTTAGTTCGGCGCCTTTTACATTAATGGCCGCAATGTTGCCCTCCTGGTCGATCAGGAAGTTATAAGGTATAGCATTCACATTGTACTTCTCAGCTAAATGGCTGTACCAGCCTTTTAGGTCAGTATAATGGATAAAAGGCATCTGGTACTTATCCATGGCTTTCTGCATTTTCTCATCGTCCACATCGAGCGAAATGGCCAGCACCTCGAAACCCTGGCGCTTGTGGCTATCCGCGATTTTGATGAGTTCAGGCATGTCTTTCAAACAAGGTGCACACCAGCTTGCCCAAAACTCAAGCAGCACCACTTTGCCTCTAAACTGATCGAGTGTGAGTTTCCGGTTATTATGGTCAAGAGCAAAGGCCGGGGCTTTGAATCCGACAGCAATAGTATTCTTAGGGACCGTCAGACTCATAAAATGCTGCCCTAGGTCAGAGGTTTGCACTTCTAGACTCAGCGACTTGAACAGAGCCAAAGATTCCTCCGGGTTCTTTTTATCGTAAATGGCAGGCAAAAGGAAGGCGCTCGCATGGGAACTTGGGTGCTGCCTGATAAAAGATATGATTTCTGCTTTCATCAAGGCCTCGCCCTTCTCCACTCGCTCCTTTAGTTCCTCCACTTTCACCCTGTCTTTTCGTTTCATAGCAGCCGCGAGACTATCCTGAATAGCAAGGATACTACCTCCGTTGGCATGCGTGATTCGCTGCTCTAGATCGGCTAGCTGGTTGTTCAGGCTGTTGGGGGCAGAAGAGTGGATGTTTGCCTCATGCAGGTTCTTAACCCCATTGAAAAAAATGGTTCCGGGCTCAACAAAGAAGACCTTTCCCCCGGTATGATCATCTCCTATGCTGACCATGTAAGGCTCGTCGACGGGTAGCGTAAATGAAAACTCCCCGTTTTTCATGAGCACAATTTGTGACAGTGGGTAACTTTTAGAGATCGAAACTACCCGGAGCGTATCGGTCCTGCCGGAGCTCAGCCTGCCTTTAATAACACACTGTTTCGTTTGAGCATTTGCTGCCATGGGCAAAGCAAGTACCAGGAAGAAGAGGAGAAGAAGTTTTTTCATACAGGTGAGGATTTAGCTGAGAGATACAAATGCATTGATCAAACCCGAAGGTTGGGTCATTCTGTCATCGAAAAAGATTCAGCATGCCGCTCCATACAGGTATAACTGCCATATTAGGCCAGGCAGATTCCACCTCGTTCTCCTTTTGCTGATAAAGTGGGTATTTTAGAGAAATTCACGCAACACCTGAACTTTTAATTCAGGCATAGACTTTATTACTTTTAATCTTTAACGGAAAGTGAATACGCTTGTTAAAGTTTTAATATATCAAAAATACAATAATTATCCATGTATGCAACCGAATTCAGGTATAGCTTCGAATTTAATCTGATTCATTTTCTCAGAAAGCAATCATGAAAAGTAACAGGTAATACCTGGTTTAACTTATGCGGCTGGTATAAGCAGACTGGAGATTTTTGCACCTTCTTGTAACAGGGTATAACCAAAATTTAGAACTTCAGCGAGTTGAATTATCCCCTTAAAACCCCGACCTTTGTACCTCTATGCAATTAGCCATCACCTCATTAAATTCCGGCAGCAACGGCAACTGTTACTACATCGGCAACGAGCAGGAAGCCGTGCTGGTGGACGTCGGCATTTCGTGCCGCGAGACCGAAACGCGTATGCGCCGCCTGGGCTTATCCATGCGCAAGGTGAAGGCTATTTTTGTGTCGCACGAGCATTCAGATCACATCAAAGGTATACCGGTGCTAGCGCGTAAGTACAAATTGCCAGTATACATTACGACCAGTACTTTGTACCGCTCCCGCATGGACCTGAGTGGGGTGGAGGTGGTGTCCTTTACAGGATACGATCCTGTGAAGATCGGTGGTTTATCCGTGACTGGTTTCCCGAAGTTTCATGATGCGGCCGATCCACACAGCTTTGTAGTGGAAGGTAATGGCGTAAAGATCGGTGTGTTTACAGACATCGGCGCGCCATGCGACCACGTCATCCGGCACTTCCAGCAATGCCATGCCGCCTTCCTGGAGACAAATTACGACGAGGGGATGCTGGAGCAGAGTTACTACCCTTACTACCTCAAGCGGCGCATTAGCAGCAATCACGGGCACATGTCCAACAAGCAGGCACTGGAGCTGTTTGTGGCGCACAAGCCGACCTTCATGAGCCATGTGTTCCTATCGCACCTATCTAAAGACAATAACTGCCCGAAACTGGCGAAGAGCCTGTTCGAGACCTGCGCCGATGGTACGGAAATAGTGGTAGCCTCCCGATTTGAAGAGACCCCCGTGTATAACATCAGCTGCCAGGGCGATATTTTCGAGCGTACTTTATCTGTCAGCGATATCACGCCGACCGGGGAGCAACTGTCGTTGTTTTAGCCTCTGCTTTATATGCCTGAATAATGAAATTTAAGACAAACAAGAGCGACTTTATCAATACTTTAATCGCTGCCATTGTCTTATTAGTAAGCGGTGTATGGATGATACTGACAGACAAAGTTGCGGTTGGGGTTCATAGCAAAACACTTTCTGTTTCAGGCTATGGCGGACATCTACTGATCTTGGTTAGTTTAATTTTCTTCTATGTCGCCTATCACTGTCTTTCCCCTTTCAGCAAAATCAGGCGGTTTTTTGAGGGTAGGAGAAGAAAGAAAAAGTAAAATGAAGACCTGGCGGTTTCACCCAATCGAGTGGCGATGAAACCTTATTCGATTTGCAACCAATCCCTAGTAGCTTATACCTGCGCCCTCCGCGCATATAAATTTTCTGTGCACGATTCGGACAGGTCGCGACCTGTCCCTACAAACGATTGCAGCTTCTAAATGCCTCTGCAATAATGCTCTGCGGGATTTATCAATCCCGCAGCATACCGTAGGGGATTTCCTAATCCCCGTGTGCCGGTCTTGCAGGTATACGGGGACAAGGATGTCCCCAGCAGAAATGCTTTCGGACATGGATGTCCGAAAGAGCCCAACATTTAGAATGGGAGCGTTCAAATTGGTTTATGCCCGAAAACGACGTTACATTGTAACATTACTCCATCATAACTTACTAACTCCAAAACTCCCCAACTCTTAAACTCCCTCAGTTCGCCCGCTTCAGATACTTATACAGCTCCGAGTCTGTAGACAGGATCACACTCGTTTTATCATCAAACGACTTCTCCAACGTTTCCATAGAGCGGAGGAATGAGTAGAGTTCGCGGGCCTGTGCATTGCGGTTGTAGGCGGAGGCATAGATCGAAGTGGCCTGGGCATCGGCTTTACCTCGGATCACCTCGGCTTCGCGGGTGGCCTGGGAAGTGATCTGGGCCAAGTCACGCTCTTTGTTACCTTGTATCTTGCGCGCCTCTCCCTGACCTTCGGAACGGAACTGATCGGCAATCCTGTTACGCTCACTAATCATGCGGTCGTATACCCGGTTGCGCACTTCGTCCACGTAGTTCATGCGCTTAAAGCGGAAATCCAGGATCTGCACACCCAGGTCGGAGGTACGCTCGTTGGCTCTTTTCAGAATCAGCGCTTCAATCTTGTCACGGCCGACCGTTATTTTTTCCAGGTTCTCCAAATCTTCCATCACCTCGTCCGACACCTCAGGCTCCCGGTTGGTGGAGCGCACGATATCGAGCAGGTCGTGGCTGGCGATGGCGTTGCGGGTCTCACCGTCCAGGATATCGTCGAGGCGTGACTGGCCGGAGCGCTCGTCGCGCAGACGGATGAAGAACTGCAGCGGATTGGTGATCTGCCAGCGGGCATAGGAGTCCACAAAGATGAATTTCTTATCCTTGGTAGGCACCTGGTTCGCATCGCCGTCCCACTCGAGGTAGCGCTTGTCAAAGAACTGCACTTTCTGAATGATTGGGATCTTGAAGTGCAATCCGGGCTGGGTGCGGGGTTCGCCTACGGGTTTACCGAACTGGGTGACGATGGCCTGCTTGGTTTCGTCGAGCACAAATACGCTGGTGAAAAGCAAAGTAAGCAGCAGCACAGCAGCTAGGAGCGATAGTATTTTCGGGGTATTCACAGGCTATTTCGTTTGCGTTTTGTTCTGATTCAGGTTCAGCAGCGGCAGCACGTTGTTGCCGCGCTCGTCCACAATCACTTTGTCGCCTATTTTTGGCAGGATTCGCTCCATGGTCTCCAGGTAGAGACGCTTCTTGGTTACCTCCGGGGCTTTCACGTACTCATCGAACAGTGCGTTGAAACGGGCGGCCTCACCCGTGGCCACGTTCACACGGGTCAGCGCATAGGCCTCGGCCAGCTGTACCGTTTCATCGGCCTCGCCACGGGCACGCGGAATGATGCGGTTATACTCCGACTCCGCCTGGTTGATCAGGGTTTCGCGTTCCTGCTGGGCCTGGTTTACGGCGTTAAAGGAGGGCTTTACAGTTTCCGGGGGATTCACGTCCTGCAGCACCACCTGGTCAATGCGGATGCCGTTCTCGTACTCGTCGCACATGCGCTGCAGGAGCACTTCCATGCTGGTCGCCACTTCCTGGCGACCCACGGTGAGCACTTCGTTCACGGTGCGGTCGCCTACTATTTTGCGCATCGCCGACTCCGACATATCGCGCAGGGCCTTCTCCGCGTCACGCACCTTGAACAGGTAATTATAAGAGTTTACGATCCGGTACTGTACCACCCACTCCACATTCGCCAGGTTCAAATCACCGGTCAGCATCAGCGACTCGTCGTTGAAATCGGCTTTTGAGTACTGGGTGTTCCGGTCTGTATTTGCTGTTCTAAAGCCAAACTCCTGCTTGAGCTGGCGCTGTACTGGGATCTTCTGCATTTCTTCTATACCGAAAGGTAAAATAAAATTCAGACCGGGTTGCACGGTGCGGTCGTAGTGGCCCACATACATCACCACGCCTTCTTCTTCAGGCCCCACCGTTTTGACGGAAGTGAGCAGGAGGATCAGCAAAAACAGTCCAAGCAGGATCTTGCGGAAGTGCTTGCTGAGCAGAAACATATAATACTGCAGGCGGTAATTCGGCTCGGCCATGGGCAATGCGTCAGTTAGTTGATAGCGTTAAGATAACTAAAATATCTCAATATGTTAATGTCTTGATAGGTATTGCCGCGTGGTTTCAAGGTGCTCGTGTGCAGGTATAGACAGGCGCAGCTAAATGTGAATTGGTTGTGATGCAAGCTTTTTCCGGCTTTTCCTCGTACAGGGTAAGACCAATTGAATCGTCTCTGTTTTGTCAGTTTTCCTAGCCTCAAACCGATATGAAAAAGTTCTTCGCACTTGTTTTTACTGTAATGACAGGGTATGGCGCTCATGCCCAAAGTACTCCTTTACCTACAGCCGAGAATCAGGTTAAGACCGCCGTGCTGGCCGCCCCTGCCGACAAGCGGGAAGGCGCCACCGTGCTGGGCTATAACCAGAAAGGGGAGGTGGTGACGTTGCGCAAAGGTACGAACGAACTGATCTGCCTGGCCGACGACCCCAACCAGCCGGGCTTTTCGGTGTCGTGCTACCACCGCGACCTGGAACCTTTCATGGCCCGTGGCCGCGAGCTGCGCAAACAGGGTATGAGCGCCAACGACATCTTCGAGACACGCGAGAAAGAGGCCAAAAGCGGAAAGCTGACATTGCCCAAGCAGCCGACTTCGCTTTTCGTGTACAGTGCGCCAGATGAGCAGGTAAACGCGCGCACCGGTGAGGTGACAGACGGCTATTTGCGCTACGTGGTCTATATTCCGTGGGCCACTGCCGAGAGCACCGGACTTCCGCTCAAGCCTGACCAGGGCGCGGCTGCCATGCCCTGGATCATGCATCCCGGCACGCACGGGGCGCACATCATGATCAACCCGCCAAAAGTCAAAGCAGGACAGTAAACAGCACTATTCCTACGCAGACTGGTGAACGGCCGCTAACTCATCAACGCTAGCGCCTGTTCACCAGTTTGTCAACGCCTTTCAGTATAAAAAAAGCCATTACACCGCTCACGGCAATTATTTTGATGACTCTTTCCGGATCGGGGATGGATCTGAACTTTGTGTTGCCGTCTTTTATTTCGATGTAGCCCACTGGTTTGATGCCCACGCCGCCACCGCCGCCAGTTCCTTCTTCTCCCGCTTTGGAGCCACTACCACCGCCGAAACCATAGGCTGCCTTGGCCGCAGGTATAACCGTTACGCCGTCACGCTCCACGGGCTCACCGTAAATCGTGCTGGCATTTGCTGAAATGCCCAGCCGTTGTGCCAGGCGTTCAATAAAGCTGTTCTGCTCTTTCTTTGCTGTCTCTTCCATGCGCTATTTTGATTTGTTTAATCAGTTGTACGTGAAGGAATCTAATCGTTTCAGAAAGCAAGAGAGAGGCATCCAATTCGGGGTGAGCATCGCCAATGGGCAGGTATAGGTATAAAAAAACAGACCCGAGCATGGTCGGGTCTGTTTCTGAATAGCGGGCCAGGCAGAGTGCCTGCGCCGATTATGTTCTAAGGATCAAGGTATAAGCTTATACCTTGGCCGCTTTCAGATCTATTAGTTCCGACAACAAGGTATAGGAATGCTGCCGCTTCTCCGGATCAAAGATGCCCGTTGAGATCATCAGCTCGTCCACCTGCGTTTCGTTCACATAGGCTTCTAACTCTTCTTCTACCGACTTCTTACTGCCCACAAAGCTGTAGCGCAGCATTTGTTTCACGGCGTATTCCTCCTGCAGGCTCCAGCGGTCTTTCATGCTCTCCACGGGCGGTTGCATCGGCAGGGCCTTGCCCTGAATCACATTCAGGAAAGACTGGTAGAGTGAGGTGGCCAGATGGTTCGCCTCTGCATCGGTGTCGGCCGCCACTACGTTCACACAGGCCATGGCATAGGGTTCCTGCAGCTGTTCAGAAGGGCGGAAACTGTCGCGGTATACCTTGAGGGCATGGTGCAGGGCGGCAGGGGCAAAGTGACTGGCAAAAGCGTAAGGCAAGCCCATAATTCCGGCCAGTTGCGCCCCGAAGGTACTCGAGCCCAGAATCCAGACAGGTATATCCAGCCCTTCGCCCGGTATAGCGCGTACCTTGGCCGTGCTGTTTTCCTTGCTCAGGTACTGGCGCAGCTCGGCCACGTTGTTCGGGAAGTCCTCTACGTTGCCCTGCAGGTCGCGGCGCAGGGCGTGGGCCGTCACCTGGTCGGTGCCGGGGGCGCGTCCCAGTCCCAGGTCGATGCGACCGGGGTACAGGCTCTCAAGTGTGCCGAACTGCTCGGCCACGACCAGAGGGGCGTGGTTGGGCAGCATGATGCCGCCGGAACCCACCCGCAACGTAGACGTGCCACCGGCAATGTACCCGATCAGGACCACGGTGGCGGAACTGGCGATGCCGGGCATGTTGTGGTGCTCCGCCAGCCAGTAGCGGGTGTACCCGAGTTCCTCCACATGACGGGCCAGGGCCAGACTGTGCTGAAAGGAGTCGTGGATGCTCTTGCCGGTGCGGATCGGCACCAGGTCGAGTACGGAAAGCTTTATATCGCTCAGTTTTTTGTCTGCCATCGTTTTTGGTTAATATGTGGGACAAAAGTCGTTTGATTTTACAAAAGCACACTGCGTTAGGCAGCCATCTGAATGAAATGCTTTGGTCTTCAAAAAATCTTTTGTCCTTTGTCTAAAGTTCGTTTGTCTTAGTGCCTGTCAGGGTTTAGCATACCCCACCTACTTCGCAGCTGTTGCCTTCCAGGTCGAGTTTCTGAATAGCAGGTGCGACTTGCTTAAATACATTCAGGAAAGTCTCGGCGGGCTGCGCGCCGCTCACCAGGTACTGGTCGTTGATCACAAAGGCGGGAACGCCGGTTATACCTGCGGACTGCGCGAAGGCTTCCATCTCGCGTACTTCCTTTTTGCCTTCTTCGCTTTCAAAAAAGTTCTCCAGTCGCTCGGCCGGTATGCCCTGTGCTATACCTATTTCCTTGAGTACGGCCGTGTCATTCATCGGGCGGTTATCCGTAAAATAGGCTTTGAACAGGGCGCTGGCTACCTCGTGCTGCACACCGTACTGGCCTGCCAGCCAGATCAAACGATGCCCGTTGAAGGTGTTGTTTATCGGCATGCTGTCCGAAAAGTTAAATTTGATGCCCTCTTCTGCGCCGGCCTGCGTCATGCGCTGGTCCATGGCCGGCAACTGCGACACGATCTGTTCGCCGTAGTTTCCTTTGAAATAGTCGAGGCGGGCCAGGCCGTCCTGAGGGATGTTCGGGTTCAGCTCATAGGCTTTGAAACTGATTTCGGCCTCGTATTGGTTACCCGCCTGCTGCAGCGCTTTGTTGAGGCGGCGTTCGCCCACGTAGCACCAGGGGCAGTTGATGTCGGAGAAGATGTCTATTTTGATTTTCTGCTTTGTCATGGTATTTTATTTAAATGCGTAAGCCGACAGCTACCCGCTAGAGGCAATTGTCGGCTGAACATGCTATACTGAAGCCTATGCTTCCAGTACGAATTTTTCTTTCTGGCGTCTTACTTTCGGCAGTTTGGCCAGCCAATCGTTGTCGGCATCGCGGTAGCCGAGCGGCATCAGGGTAACACTGCGCAGGCCTTTGGCAGGCAGGTCAAAGAGTTTGTCCAATGCGGCGGCGTCGAAGCCCTCCATCGGCGTGGCGTCCACTTTTTCGGTGGCGGCGGCTACCAATCCCACCCCAAAGGCAATGTAGGCCTGACGGGCGGCCCAGTTGAAGTTCTGCTCCTGCGTGTTACGCTCAGCGGTGCTCAGTAGGGTGCTCTTGAAGTCCTGCAGGTTCTCGACAGGTATGCTGCGCTCCGATGCGGTATGCGAAATAAATTCGTCTATGTGCGCAGGAGTCACGTTGTCCCAGGCGGCAAACACCAGCAGGTGAGAGCTCTCCTCAATTTGCGGTTGGTTGTAGGCCACTGATCGGATCTGCTTTTTCAGGTCTTCGTCCTCGATCAACAGCACCGTATAGGGCTGCAGGCCCATGGAAGAAGGAGCCAGGCGGATGGCCTCCAGAATACGTTCTACTTTATCGGAAGGCACGCGCTGGCCGTTCATGCGTTTGGTGGCATAGCGCCATTTCAAAGTTTCTAAGATATTCATGTCTATACAACAGTTAAAAACCCAGTAATGTTTCATAACTAGGTTACTTTTGGTAACTCAAAGGTATTTCTTAAATTTGGACCTGTCAAGCAGGCACTTTAAACACACTTGGTAACATGGAAGTAACTATAGTTGAGAATCAGCGACTTGAGATCCAGAAAAAGATCGATAAAGTTTTGTGCGGCAAAGCAGAGGTGGAGTCCTGCTGCCCGATCAAGGACATTCTGGCCCGTTTCGGCGACAAATGGTCCATCTATACCATCCTCACGTTGGGGAAGGAGGAAAAGGTGCGCTTCAACGAACTGAAAAACCAGATCAGTGGCGTGTCGCAGCGCATGCTCACTGTTACGCTGCGCTCGCTGGAAGAAGACGGCCTGGTGAGCCGCCAGGTATACGCTGAGATTCCGCCCCGGGTGGAGTACAGCCTCACGCCGCTGGGGCAGGGGCTATTGCTGCAACTCCTGCAGCTCGCCGACTGGGCCAAGCTCAACATCGACCAGATCCTGGAGGCCCGGGAACGATACGCAAAAAAGGAAAAACTGGCACAGCTTGCTTAGCAGTTTGTCGGTTTAAACCGGCTGACTTTAAATTTGTTAGATGCCTTGCCTGCTAACATATATTTTCAGGTATATTTAAACCCTGATGAGACTTTTTCATCTAAGTTTAAATGGCATCTGTATGAAAACTTCAGCACGCGAACAAAAGCTACAGCACCTCTACTGGCGGGCGGGCTTCGGTATACCTTTCAGGCCGGATCAGGCAAGCCCTGGTATCAAACAGGCCGTTCGTGAACTGCTTCATGCGTCGGGTCAGGCGACCCCCCTGCAGGTAGCGCTTGCACGCACTGAAGCAGACCCGCAGACCGATGCGCAAAATGCCGAGATGCGCCAGCAGCGACAACGCGAGCGTCAGCAGGGTTTCGTACTGCTCAATAATGCCTGGCTTCAGCAGATGGCTACCTCCGAAGCCCAGCTGCGCGAGAAGATGACCCTTTTCTGGCACGGGCACTTTGCCTGCCGTCTGCGGGAGCCCCGCTTTGCGCTGCTGCAGCACAACACCCTCCGTGCACATGCGCTGGGCAAATTTCCGGATCTGCTGCTGGCCATCTCCAAAGACCCCGGCATGCTGCAGTTCCTCAACAACCAGCAAAACCGCAAACAGCGCCCCAACGAGAACTTTGCCCGCGAACTGCTCGAGCTCTTCACACTAGGCCGGGGACACTATACCGAACAGGACATCAAAGAAGCCGCCCGCGCCTTTACCGGCTGGTCTTACAACCCACAGGGTGAGTTCGTGTTTCGCGCACGGCAGCACGACCGGGGCCAGAAGACCTTTATGGGGAAGCGGGGGAATTTTGGCGGAGAGGATATCCTGCAAATGATCGTGGAGAACCCGCGCACGGCCGACTTCCTGACAGCGAAGCTCTATGCCTTTTTTGTAAGCGATGTGCCCAACCCGGAGCGTATCAAAGACTTGAGCAGCTACTTTTACGAAACAGGGTACGACATCCCCAAACTGCTGGAGAAGATCTTCAGGGCGAAGTGGTTTTACGGACCGGATGTGGTGGGGACTAAGATCAAATCACCGATCGAGCTGCTGGCTGGTTTGCAACGGCAGTTTGACCTGACCTATGCCGATGGCCGCAGTCCGCTGGTGTTGCAGCGGGCGCTGGGGCAGGAGCTGTTCAGGCCCCCGAATGTGAGCGGCTGGGCCGGGGGCCGCAACTGGATCGACAGCTCCACGCTCGCTTTCCGGCTGCGCATCGGGCCGGCGCTGCTGCAGGAGGCGGCGCTGGAGGTGAACCTGAAACCGGACGACGACACCGAACCAACCGCCCCGCGAAAGCGCCGGCAGGATGGCCTACGGACCGTGCGCGCCAAAGCCGACCTGAGCGGACTGCACCAGCAAATGCAAGAAGCAAAGGAACGAGAGCTGATCGAAAAGCTGAGCCAGAAGCTACTGCAAGTGCCGCTGCAACCGGAAACCGCCGCCCTGATCCAGCAGCACATACCTTCAGGAGTCGCACATGCCGATAAAGTCACGCTGCTGACGCTTCGGCTGCTTTCTTTACCTGAGTACCAGTTATGCTAGTTTTCCACCGCTCACGTTTGCACTATGGCAACTAATTCCAGAAGAGAGTTTATCAAAATGTCGGCGCTGGCCTCGGGCATGCTGCTGGTCCCCAATTTCCTGCACGGCCTGGACGGGGGCGGACTGCCGCTGCTGGCCAGCTCCAACGGCAAGCGGCTGGTGGTGATCCAGCTCAGTGGCGGCAACGACGGCCTGAACACGGTGGTGCCCTACCAGAACGACCTGTATTACAAGGCGCGTCCCAGCCTGGCCATACCTTCCCGCGAAGTGCTCACCCTAGAAAAAGGGCTCGGGCTGAACCCGGCGATGGAAAAGTTGCGGCTGCTCTACGATCAGGGCTACGTGTCTGTTCTCAACAGTGTGGGCTACCCGGATCCGGACCGCTCGCACTTCCGCTCCATGGACATCTGGCACTCTGCCAGCGCCTCCGATGAGTACCTGAGCACCGGCTGGCTGGGCCGCTACCTCGACAGCTTATCCGGGCCATCGGCCAACTACGCCGCTATTGAGGTAGACGACACGCTCAGCCTGGCGCTGAAAGGAGCGCAATACACAGGTATAGCCGTACAGGATGTGAAGCGCTTTTTTCAGGCGACCAACGACCAGTTCCTGAAGCAGGCGGCGCAGTTACATGCACAGGACCACACGCACCACCAGGTCGACTACCTCTACAAAACCCTGATCGAGACGCAGCAATCGGCCGGTTACCTGCAGGAGAAAACGAAGGTATACCGGAGTAAAAAAGACTACCCGAACGGGGAGTTCGCCCGGAACCTGAAAACTATTGCCGAGCTGATCGCATCGGGCGTGGAGTCGCGGGTATACTATGCCTCCCTCACCGGTTTCGACACGCATGTGCGGCAGGCGGGGCAGCAGGCGAGCCTCTTGCGGGAGCTCTCGGAGGGTTTGTACAGCTTTGTGGATGACCTGAAGCAGCAGCAGGAGTTTGATAATACCGTGATCATGGTGTTTTCGGAGTTCGGCCGACGCGTGGCCCAGAATGCCAGCAACGGAACAGACCACGGCACGGCCAACAACCTTTTCCTGATCGGCGGGAAACTGAAGCAGGCAGGCCTATACAACGAAGGCCCCAACCTGCAGGACCTTGACCAGGGCGACCTCCGATATAGCATCGACTTCCGGAACATCTATGCCACCCTGTTGCACAATTGGCTGGGTGGAGACGCAGCGGGTATACTGGGCGGTAAGACGCAATTGCTGACCGGGCTTATCTAAGGTTTAGGTATAACAGATTCAGGCGCTTATGCCTGAGCGGCCAGGTTTTTTTATTGTATGACGATCTTAAGGATTGTCTCATTGCTGATTCTCAATCTTGCTTTCAATACGATGCCGTCGAGCGATAAATATTGCAGTTCGCCACACAGAAAACAGACACCTATAGCAGTAGCGAGTCGATGCGGATGGCCTGCACCATGTTCTCGCAGTTAGACCAGCTGAAGATAGTGAATCGACCATCTTGGGAGGCAACCAGGGCAACCGCGTCGCGCTGATCGTGCACGAACTGAGCCGCTGATAAATGCCGTGTGCCACCGCTCACCGCAGGCTGGTCGATTTTTGCCCCGCCACCGATGACGGGTTCTGTCAAAATCAGCTTTTCTACCGGAGAGCTTCCCGGTTTTTGGGTAATCTTGGCGCCAAAGCCATACAGCGCATACTTGTCACTGATGATGGTGGCGCCGTCCACTGCTGTAAAACCGGCCAGCGCATCTATCGCCCGTTTCATCTCATCATGCCATTGCAGGTCCTTGTCTTCTTTCCGCAACATCAACTTGGCCAGTTCCGAATAGGCGGGGCCCACCGCGTAGCGCATCGGGTGCCGGATCGACTGCCGCCATGCTTCCGAACCAGAGGGCACCACCAGCAGGATGCCGCCTTTCTTGTGGGAACGCATCGACACGGCCAGCTGCACCAGCACATTCAGCGACTTGTTCCAAGCACTCAGCGTACTAAAACCCAGCAGTGAGTACAACAGACTGGGGCAGTCAGGTATCTGGATGCTTTGCTCGTCTACAATTTTTACCTGGTCGCCCGTCAGCACGGCCACGTTCACAAATTTGCCGAAGCCATCCTGCCTGCGGTGTTTGATCACCAGCAATCCGGGTTCTGATACATCGAGCACGAAGCAGAAGTCAGGTATACTGCGCGTCATGCCCCAAATGTGCAGGTAATCTCCTTCGTGCCACACGCCCAGGTGGATGCCCGGCCGCTCCACACCCGGCCCTATCTTCGTCAGCACGGCAGGGGACAGGGTGAGGCGGTGCTCAAACAGCAGAGGTTGTTCAGATTGCTCGGGTGGCAACAGAGCAAGGGATATTTTAGGAGACTGCCCTTCTTCCCGTCGCAGGCTTCCCCAGAAGGCGGCGTCGATCATGGTTTCGATGATGCGGGCCGGAGGTATAGCCGCCAGGTTGGTAGCGTTTGCTTCTTTGGCTGCTTGGATCTGCCTGGAGAAATGGTCTTCCGCAATCTGGGCTACTTCGCGTGCGGCCTTGTAAGTCGATTTACCAATCATGTGTGTCATCCGGTTTCAGGTATGGGCGGCAGCACGAAAGCCTATGAGGGTGTTGCACTGCCAAAAGTTTTATACGGCGTTCCGTATGAAAACTAGCAGATTCCTGTAAGAACGGTAGTCGAAGCGGAGACAGGTATAGCCAAAAACAGCACAGCCGCTACAGAAAGTCTGCAGCGGCTGTGCTTTTAGAATACCAGGTATAGCACCTGCGAAATGACGGTTTAGTCTAGACCACCTTTGCGGGTGGCAGGTCTTGCCTCAGGCCAGGTCATTTTTTCGCCTGTGCGTGGGTTCACCGGCATCACACTGCGCTCACGTGATACCAGTTCCGGCTCTTCGCTGGCCATGTAAGCCAGAATAGCCGTCAGGATCACGTTGCTGCGCACGTCGTCGAACACCACTTTGTCGTACGTGTCGCGGTTGGTGTGCCAGGTATAGTTGCCGTAAGACCAGCTCAGGGAGCTAAGCATAAAGGCCGGGATGTTGTGCGGAATGAACGAGGCATGGTCAGAACCGCCGCCGCCCGGGAAACCTGGGTATGAGGTCTGGATGTCTTTGGTGATCTCACGCGGCACGGCGTTCAGCCAGCGGCCCATGTAGTCATAGGAGTTCAGGAAGCCCTGACCAGAGATGTTGGCCACGCGGCCAGTGCCGTTGTCCTGGTTGAAGACAGCCTGCGTCTTCTTCACGATCTCCGGGTTGTCCTCCACGAAAGCGCGCGAACCGTTCAGGCCCTGCTCTTCGCTACCCCAGTGACCCACCAGGATGGTACGCTTCGGGTTCGGGTATACCTGCTTCAGAATGCGCATTACTTCCATCATCAGGATCGTGCCGGTACCGTTGTCAGTAGCGCCGGTACCACCGTCCCAAGAGTCGAAGTGGGCTGACAGGATCACGTACTCGTCCGGCTTCTCAGTGCCTTTGATCTCAGCGATGGTGTTGAAAGTAGGAACCGGCTTCTTGGAGTGCTTCGACTCGGCCACTACTTTAATGCGTGGCTTGCTACCGTTTTCCGCCAGGCGGTACAGCATGCCATAATCTTCCAGCGCGATATCAACGGTAGGGATTTTCTTGGTATAGGCGCTGAAAATCTTGTTCACGCCAAAACCCTGCGACCAGTTCGACATCACGATACCCGCGGCACCAGCCTGCTCCAAAGCAACCGGCAGGGTACGGGCGTTTTTGCCGGTGGCGGCAATGCGCTTGCTCCAGGCAGCGTTCTGCTCGTCGCGCTGTTTCTTCATTTTCTCAAACGACTCCGGCGTGGCGAACTCTTTCCAGTTGTACTCAGGACGGCCGCTCGCCTGGTTCATCGATACCATCACCATTTTGCCTTTCACGCTTGGCAACCAGCGTTGGAAAGCTACAGAGTCAGCAAATTCCGGCATGGTGATCACCTCAGCCGTCACGCCTTTGGAAGGCGTAGATGGGCTCCAGGCCAGCTGCATGCCTTCAATTGATTTCACACGCGGGTGCACCATGTCGATGTGCGTCACACCGCGCTCCCAGCCGCGCCACTCGCCGTAGTTCTGAACACGGGCATCAATGCCCCAGCCTTTGTACTTGTTCACAGCCCAGTCAGCGGCCTGCTGCATTTGCGGGGTGCCTACCAGTCTTGGTCCGATGCCGTCCATCAGTTCGTGGCCCAGTTTCTCGAGCTGCGAGTTTTCAGTGGCCATCTTGATGATGTTCTGGATCACAGGATCCTGTTGTTTTTGAGGCTGTTCCTGCTGCTGCGGACGCTGCGCGAAAGCCACGCTGCTCACACCGCCTGACAGCATTAAGGCCAGGGCCAGCATGTGAATAGGGTTTTTTTTCATGGTAAAGTTTAAGGTATGGATTGTTTGTATAGTAAGTAAAGCGTATGCCCGCTCAAGATAGTAAAATTGTGTTATTTAAGCCGAAAGCCCTCTATAGACTGGTGAATGCCGCTTTGGTTTAATAGCTGCTGAAATTTTAAGGTATAAGCGCTTGCCTTCACCCCAAGTCAAAGTTCTCCACTTCTGTTACAGCACCTGGCTCAAATGCTTCCAGCTGCATATTCCCGATCCGCACACGCACCAGCCGGAGCGTTGGGAAACCGACGGCGGCCGTCATTTTGCGGACCTGCCGGTTTTTGCCTTCCGAGATGGTGATGGACACCCAGCTGGTCGGGCCGTGGCGGTCGTCGCGGATGCGGCGGCTGCGCTCCGGGAAATCGGGTGCATTTTCCAGGAGGAAAGCGGTACAGGGACGGGTGCCGTACTGCTCGCCGTACAGCCCGATGGCCACGCCTTCCTGCATCCGGGCAATGGCTTCCTCCGTGATAAGGCCGTCGACCTGGGCATAGTATTCCTTCTCCACATGCCTGCCGCGCACCAGTTCGCTCGTTTTGCCGTCGGTGGTCAGCAGGAGCAGGCCCTCGCTGGCCTCGTCGAGCCGCCCGATGGCCATGGTGCCGGCCGGGAAATCGTGCAATTCGCCCAGTAGCTTCTTCTTTTTCTTATCGGTGATGAACTGGCTGATGTAGCCGTAAGGTTTATGCAAAATAAAATGCCGGTGCTGCATGCAAGCAAAGGTATAGAATCAGGTATAGCTCAGGCTGCAAAATAGACAAAACCCCCGAATTTATCGGCAAGCCGTGTAAAGGCAGCAGCCCGTTTTCCGTAATAGGACAAACATAAGACACAGTCGCCACGGGAACAGGCGCACGCTATACCTTGTTTATCCTATCCCGGTCCCAGCGACAGCCCGTGCAACCGCTTCCGCGTATAGAAGATGAAAGAAGGCCGGTCAGGTATAGACAGAAACAGTGGAGAAAGGAATCATTCGGGCTTTGATTGGTCAATTCTAAAGACATCCATCCCGCCTACACTTGATTACTTCAATTTATTTTGCTTCATTACATAAGTAATTGAGCTTTTAACTTTATTAATACAAAAGTGATTTTTTGGACATTCTTAATAGCAGCGATATTAGGTTACATTGTGGGGCATTACGTGATGCCGAACCGCAAGCTACGCCAGGCTTTGCAGGATGTACGCAAACAATGCGCCGCCGCACTTGAGGAAGGCAACAAAGGCGTGTACAAGACCATCGTGACCGACAACGGAAAGTCGTCGGAACTGGTGGTGGAAGTGCGCGAACTGGCCATCACCAAGACCGGGCAGGTGAAAGTGGAGTATGTGAGCGCACAGTACCGCAACCCGGATTTCAGAACAAAAAAAGGCGAAGCCCTGCTAAATGAAGTGCGCGACCTGCTGGGCGAGTACCTGCCGCTCAACGACATTGAGTGGTACGAGACCACCGACCGGCACGAAAATATCAAAAAGTACTTAAACTCATTGGACCTAATCAACCGCAACCTTTAGAGGTAATAAAACAAGATGGAAAAAACAGCGAAAACAGAGATTACGATCGTAGAGAATCAACAGAAGATACAGGAGAAAGCCCTGGCGATCTCTAAATCCATAGATCCGGGCAATCCGGAAAGCCTGAGCAATTTTGGGGTGGAAACGCAGCGCAAACTGGGGCACTACTCCAACGAACTGCTGACCAAAGTAAAAGCCAAAGACTCTGGCGAGGCGGGCGAAGCCATTAACGAACTGCTCAACCAGATCAACATGATCAAGATCGAGGAGCAGGAGAAAGGTGGTTTCTTTTCGCGCCTGCCCTTCGTGAAGAAGATTTCTGATAAGTCGAAACAGCTGGCCACTCAGTATAACACCGTATCGGCCAACGTGGACGATGTGGTGGTGAAGTTGGAGCGCACCCGCCAGAGCATCATGAAAGACTCGACCAGTCTGGAAGTGATGTTCAACCAGGCAGTGGAGTACATCCACGAGATCCGCTCCGTGATTGCGGCCGGCAAGATGAAGATCGAGGAAATAGAAACCGATTTAATTCCGAAGCTGCAGGATGAAGTGGAAACCAGCGGGCAGGACGAGCTGGCCGTGCAGCGCCTGAGCGACATGATCGCCTTCAAGGAGCGCCTCGAGAAAAAGGTGCACGACTTCCAGCTGTCGCACACCATCGCCACGCAGTCGATGCCGCAGATACGTATGATCCAGACCACCAACGATGTGCTGGCCCAGAAGATCCAGAACTCGATCGTGACCGTGATTCCGGTATGGCGCCAGCAGGTGGCCATTGCCCTGGGTTTGGAGAAGCAGCGTAAGGCTCTTGAGATTCAGAAAAAAGTGACCGACACCACCAACGAAATGCTTCGCAAAAACTCGGAGCTGCTCAAGAAAAACGTGGTGATCGCGGCACAGGAGAACGAGCGCGGCATTGTGGATGTGGAGACGCTCAAGAAAGTGAACAAGGACATGGTGGAGACGCTCGACCAGGTGATCAAAATTTCGGAAGAGGGCAGCAAGAAGCGGGCGGAAGCCGTAAAAGAACTGGCCCAGGTGCAGGAAGAACTCAACAGCAAGATCATCGGCACGTTCGGCAAGTCCAAACAGATTGAGATTGAATAATGATATATAAAGGGGATAAGAAAGAAGAAGAACTAGCCGTCCGGCACCGCATCCTGAGCGACGAACAGGAGGCGGTGCTGGACCTCTATATCCAGCACATCGACAATGTGTTTGAGGAGATGAAACTCTCGGAAAAGCTGCAGGTCGAAATCGAAACCCAGCACCTCAAACGCATCCTGACCAGATGATGGGTTTTTTTCGTTCACTTTTCGGAATGGGGCAGGAGAACACCCGTACGGTGGTAGCGCACCCTGGTGCCGCCGACGCCCGCGCCATGCAGTACATCCGCGCTTCCAATGCCAGGCTCAACGCCCTCCACAGGCTGTACGAACGCTACCAGCACACACCGCACGCCGATAAACTGTTGGCCGTTTTCGAAAAGACCAAGCTGGTACACAACTACCTGGTGACGCGCAAGCGCATACAGGAGCTAGAGCTGTTTCATGTGCAAAACACGGAACACTTCATCAATACCTTCACAACGGTGATCAACGTGCACGAGCGGCACATCAAGGACAGCTATATACCGGAGCGCGAAAAGCCAAAACCGGTACCGCAGGTACAGAAGCCGCGTCCTCCCGGACAGGCGCAACCGCGTCCGGCTGCTCCGCCACGCCAGGATAATCCCGGTCATCCCTTTGAGTCGAAGGTAGAACAGGTGCTCAAGCGCATCGAATCCGAAACGATCAAGGGCATCTATACCGCCCAGAAAGTAACGGAGATGGTGAAGCGGGTAGCCAACCAGGCACCCATGGCACCGCCCGATGTGATGCAGGCCAAGGTGCCCACACTGGCTGTCCCGGTAATCGCCATCGAAACCTACTCCCGTGTGTTTTATTCACCGGAGCTGGAAGGTGGCGCCACCATGTCGCGCGAAATTTCCTATACCTCTTCGGATACTGACAAAGACCTTTTTTTGCAGCATGTAGCGGGTAAGCTGGCCATTGATAAGGGGGAGCTGAGCTACATCGGAAACACCATGCTGGCCATACCTGACACCAAGGGTCCAAGTCCGGCCCGTCACGTTCCGGTCGTGCATTGGCGGGGCTATCCGTATGCGGTGAGTTTGATCGATTACCGGTTGTTTCCGGTAAGGATGCACCGGAAGAGTTTTTAAATCTGATACTTGACATGATTATAAAAGAGCCTCTGATTTGTCAGGGGCTCTTTCAGTTTCGTTGTCATTCGCCGGTCAGGCTTTGAGAAGACAGGTGCTTTCTGTTTAAACCGCAAGAGGCAGCTCCGGACAAGGCTCCCCTGCCACAGAGCAGGGCTGTCAAGTTCTGTATAAAACTATCCCTTTGGGGGATTATAGGGGTGTTGCTTCAGTACTAAAATGCTGATAGCTGGCCATATTACCGTTTTAACACAATTGTAAACACCCCTCTGAGAGCTACGCTCGCAAGTTTCGAACTCCCGTTCTCACTTGTCCTCAAGGGGAGAATTAGCTAGAACTTAACGGCCCTACCTTCACTAAGGGGAAATGCTTTACAACTCTTTAAACACCAGCTTGAAATCAGTGCCCTTGCCTGGCTCCGAACTTACGTCCAGCTTAATCCTGTGAAATTTGGCTACTGTCTGTACAATCGCCAGTCCCAGGCCATGACTTTCACCATCGGGGGCATGGTTGCGTTTGAAACGGCTGAAAATCTTCGGAAGCTGGTCTTCTGCTATACCTGTGCCGGTATCGCTTACACAAAGTTCATATCGGGTGTCTTTCCGTACGCCATCGATGTGAATACTGCCACCCTCTTTGTTGTACTTAATGGCGTTGTTCACCACGTTAAAAAGCATGGTAAAGAGCAGCGAATAGTTGGCTTTCTGCAGTACCGGGCTTTGTGAAAGAGACATGCTGATGGTGACGTTTTTCAGCTCAGCCCTGTCACTTATTTCATCCACCACGTCCTGCACCAAAGCCAGCAGATTAACCCGCTCGTTTTTTAGGTACTGTTCATTCTCAATCCGCGAGATCAGGAGAAGCGCCTGGATGATGCTTTTGAGGCGATGGAGGGTTTTCTGGTTTTCCACCAGCTTGAGAAGCACTGTGTCAGGCACTGCGAGGTCCGCCATCAGGTTCTCCAGGCGATTCTGTAAAATAGAGATGGGCGTGAGCAACTCGTGGGACACGTTCCCGATAAACTCCTTTTCCTTGCGGAAAGCTTCCTTTACCTGCCCCATCATGGTATTGATGGTTTCGTTCAGGAAGACGAAGTCGCTGGTGTTGGTGGGCAGTGGCGTGGGTTTGAAAGAATCCGGGTGCCCGATGCGCTGGAGTTTACGCAGGATGAGGGTGAGCGGGCGCAACAGCACCTTTATGAAAGCCAGGTCCATGAAAACGGTCAGCAGCACGACACTGAACAGAAAGTACAGCGCATACCTTTGCAGGGTGCTGCTTGTTTCCCGTATCGTGTCCAGGCTGCGGCCGATTTCAAGCAGATAGGTAGCGCCGTGCAGTTCAAACCCAAGACTCAGCACGCGGTATTCCACCACTTCATCCTCTACTTTCCGCAACGTGTTCTCTATGCGGTTGTTGATCTGAGACGGGTCGATGGGCTCCATGGAGATAAACTCCTCCTTCAACAGGTTGTAGCTTCCGTAGGTGTCGTCCGCTCCATCGGACAGAAACGACTCAAGCCCCCTTTCCTCAATAATATCAAACACCTGCTCCTTTTTCTGGAGCAGGCGCTGATCGGTGTTGTGCAGGGCGATGCGGTTGACGACAGGCGGCAACACCATTACCAGCACCAGCAGAATGATAATTTTGGTGGCCGCACTGAAAAGAGTGAGCTTGGACTGCAGTTTCATGCTACGCAACAAGTCGGTAACCTACGCCACGAACGGTTTCAAGCCAATCATTCGGGATGTACTCCGATAGCTTTTTGCGCAGGTTCTTAATATGCACATCAATGTAGTTGGAGTCATAGCTATCCTCCAGAACATTGCCCCATATATGCTCCGTGAGCTGCAGACGGGTCATGATGCGCTTGCGGTGCAACAGCATGTAATGCAGCAGGTCAAACTCCTTTTTGGTGAGCGAAATTTCAGTACCCTGGTAAGTCACTCGGCGGGCCATGCTGTCGAGCTCGATCCCTCGAAACTCCAGCACATGCGACTTTACCTGAAACTTGCGGCGCACGATCGCCTGCATGCGGGCCTGCAGCTCCAACAGCGAAAAAGGTTTGGGCAGGTAATCGTCTGCCCCCATCCCAAGTCCTTCGATCCGGTCTTCGAGGGCACCGCGGGCCGTGAGCACGATGATGGCGGGCTCATGTTCCAGTTGTCTGGTTTCCCGGAGAAGATCCAGCCCTTCGTAGTCGGGGAGACCCAGGTCCAGCAGGATGAAGTCGTAACGGTTTACCGCAATTTTCTCTGAGGCCTCACGTCCCGTGAAGGCCCAGTCACAGAGGTAGTGCTCCTGGGTAAGAAAGTGCATCAGTTCATTTGCCAGGCTAACCTCATCTTCTACTATGAGTACGTGCATGTTCGGGAGAGCTGTATGAGTAGGTGCTAAAACGTGTACTTCACGCTTAAAGTATAAAAGGACTGGGCGCGCGATTCGTCGCCTTTGATTTTGTTGACAGGTATAGCATATCGCCAGGACGGCTCGAACTCGAAGCTGCCATAATAAACCACCAGCGGCACTTTCAGCTCGTAGTTAAGCACTCTGAAGCGACTCACATTGGTTGTGGTGGTCGTGGTGGTGGTTTCCTCCGTTGTGCCGTCGTCCGGGTTTTTGCTGCCGCCTCCGGGCTTCAGAGGATCAAGGATGCCGCCTATGGGTCCGCTACCGGAAGAGCCTCCTGAGGCGGCTTTCTTACGGGTAGTGGTGGCTGTATGGGTCTCCGAAAAACGCTGTGTACCTGCTGTTATACTCACCTTCGGATCCAGCCCCACAGGTATGATGCCTTTCCAGATGGGGTTGAGCGGTATATAGCGCGAGTTCTCCAGCACGGTAAACACATCGTTGCCGCTACCGATGATGTAGCTGCCGGTCAGGGAGGTGTACACATACTTCCAGTCATAGGCGGTTTTTACCAACAGGGCATCCGTCGTGCTGGCATTTACCAGGGGCGTATGCTTTCCAAAGGTGAAGTGGGAGTAAGCCAGGTCCACCTCAAGTCGCTTGCGGATTTTAAAGCTATACCCTAAGGTCATATCCAGCTGGTCGATGTAGTCTTCGGTGTTGAAGAGCTGATAGGCTGAAACCGAAGCCCATAAACCCGTGCGGTGAACGTAAGTCACAGACGGGGCGACATAGGGGTAGCGTGTGGCGGTGTTGCGGCCAAAAAAAGATGAGTTGTTAGAAGCTTCCATCCCCAGTACCCACCACCCACTCCTGGTTGTGTCGCTGGCCGCCAGGGTCTCTGCCTGCACCGAAAAGGTGCCCAACAGGAGCAGCGGGAGCAGTGCCAACCCAATGCGTGTCCAAAATGTCTTCATCTGATTCATCTTTAGTAGCCTGGCAGTGCGAGTGGTTACCCAGACTGCCAGGCATTACTGAATTGGATAGGAATTAGTTACCTACTTTTATTTTGGAGCCTACGCCTACGTTCACAGCGCCGCCTACCTGCACAGGACGGTTAGAAACACCTGGCGTTACGACTCTCGTGGATTTGTTTACTGTGCTGCCAACTTTGGTAGTTGCTCCGGCACCTACACCTGCCTTGGTGCGGGATGCGCCGCTTGCTCTTGTTACACCGGCTGCACGGCTGGCGCCGCCTGTCACTCTGGCTTTGCTGGCTGCTTCGCCTTTCGCACTGACAGTAGCAGGCTTTTCCTTTACTTTAGCGGTGGCCACTTCTTTTACCTCCTGGCCTTTAGCCTGTCCGGAGGCCTGAGTGCCCTGCGCTGTTTCTACAACCGCCTGGCCATGTGATTGGGCATTCTCAGCCTGCGCTTTGCCATCGGCTTTTACTTTCGCTTCTGTCTGCTGGCTTACTTCTACGGCTGTCTCAGCGCCATTTCTGGTCGCCTGGCTCCCTTTAGCTTCTACTGCTGCTACATTGCTCTGTGCTACTTCAGCCACGGCATGACCGCGCTGTAATGCCAGCTCGCCTTCTGTAGCGGCTGTGCCCTTCAGGCTGTGAGCTGTTTCAGAAACAACCTGGCCATGGTTTTCCTGTGGAACTTTTTCGCCGTCCTGCGCGGGTGCTTCCGGAGCTGGCGAGGTTTCAGCCGGTTTGTTCTTGCCTTTCTTCACTTTCACTTTGGCAGTGCCTTCCAACGCCGCTTTTCCATTGGCTTTTCCTTTGGTAGAACCGGCGTCTGTTTCAGACTTGCCAGTCACACCTGATGTATGATTAGCGCTAATCGCTTCGCCTTTGTCGTTGGCAGTTACCTGTACCGACGTGTTAGAAGAGGTATTTACTGAGGTGTTGTTTGATTGGGCGAACACTGTTGCGGTGCTTAGCAGAGCTGCAGCAAGGATCGTTATTTTCTTCATGTCTCTAGTGGTTTTTATTAGATGATGCTCCAAAACTATAATGTCAAGATGAAGACAACATGAAGAACAGTTTTTTTTCGAAAATTTTTAAAATATTTTTTTCGGGACGCTTTTCCGACTGATTGATATAGTCACAAAACGGCCCTCTACCTGACATTTCGGGGTACGGAATGCCAGGCAGAGGGCTCGAATCTTTAGGATGACCTGTATTTTCCCTGATGTTAGCCTACGAACTGCAAGAGAGCATCGAGCAACCCGCTTTTTGCGAAGCCCACTCTGGTCTTGTCTGGAAAAACTCGTCAAATTTATTAGAGTACGGCTTCTTGATCGCTTCCTGTAGCTTTACAAAAAGGGCATCGTCGCCTTTCTCCAACCCTTCAATGGCCTGGTGCAACAGGTAGTTACGCAGCACAAAACGTGGGTTGGCTTTGCGCATCATATCCTGAGAATCTGCGCGTCTGATTTTGTTGGTGTTCAGTCGCTCCAGGTAGTTGCTGATCAAGGTATAGAGCGCTGTTTTTTGCTCTGAAGTAAGGTCATCATATAAGGCCTGCTTGAAGAAATCGGCCACAGCGTCTTCATCTTCTACGGACAGCGGCAAGTCGATGAGCAGCTGGTAGAAAATGGTCATATCAGGTTGTAATTCGGCCAGCGTTTTTTCAAACTGACTGATCAGATCTCGATCCAACTGTGTTACCTGGTCAAGACCCAATTTGCGGCCCATCATGGCATAATATTCCGTCCAGTATACATCTTTGAACGTTTCGAGCGTGGCAACCAGTTGGTCTTTATCGGCCAGGGGAAGCAGGGCACCGGCCAGGGCACCCAGGTTCCAGTAGCCGATGGAGGGCTGTTTTCCAAAGGCGTAGCGTCTGCCGGGCAGGTCGGTCGTGTTCGGGGTGAAGTTCGGATCGTAATTGTCCATGAAGGAGTAGGGGCCGTAGTCGATCGTGAGGCCGAGGATGGACATGTTATCGGTGTTCATCACGCCGTGCACAAAGCCTACGCGCATCCATTCCACCATTAGCTTTGCGGTGCGGTCCACCACTTCTTTGTACCAGTTAATCACTTTGTTCTCGCCTATAATATGCGGGTAGTAGCGGCTGATGGTCCAGTCGATGAGCTGGCGCAGGTTGTCGACTTCCTTGCGGGCGTTCAACATCTCGAAATTACCGAAGCGCAGGAAACTCAGTGCTACCCGCATCACGATCGCGCCCGGTTCGTAGGCCGCATTGCCGTTGTAGAACATGTCGCGCAGCACGGGCTCGCCGGTACTCACCAGGCTAAGGGCACGTGTAGTCGGCACGCCTAAATAGTGCATCGCTTCGCTCATCAAATACTCGCGCACCGAAGAGCGCAGCACGGCACGGCCGTCAGCACGACGGGAGTAGGGGGTGAGGCCGGCGCCTTTCAGCTGCAGTTCCCAGGTTTTACCATCGGGAGCTTCCCACTCGCCCAGCGTAATGGCGCGGCCGTCGCCCAGCTGACCCGCCCAGTTACCGAACTGGTGTCCGGCATAGCAGGCGGCGTAGGGGTACATGGTGTCTGTCACATGGTTGCCACCCAGTATGTCGATCTCCTGCTGCTCGCTTGGTCGGGCTATACCTAGCTCATCCGCAAGCTCATCGGACCAGGCCAGGAGCGTCACTTTCTCAACTGGCGTAGGCCTGGCTTTGCTGTAGAGCACACCTGGCGTCTGGCGTGGCGTGAGGGTGCCGCTATCGTCGCCTGCAAAGGCTTCTACAAATTCTTTTTTATAAATCTTTGAGCTCAGTTGCTCCATCTTATTCAGTTTTAGGTATAAGGTAGCTGGCCAGGGCATTTGTTTTAAACCTTTTGCCAGCCTTTTGATTTCTATTAACAAGATTTGTGCAAGATTAGTTAAATTTAGCAGACTATCCCTGTTTAACACATGGGATGGGGCCAGGCTATACCTTGCTACGCATCACCGAACAGACTTACCGCATCTATGTCAATCACCATATTCAGCCAGGGCCGGAACACGGGCCGCTGGGAAAATGCCCTGAAGGAACGCCGCCCGGGCTTAGAAGTACACGTTTATCCGGACACAGGCCCGGCCGAGGAAGTGGAATTCGCCCTGGCCTGGAACCATCCGCCGGGCGCTTTTGCAAACTTCCCCAATCTGAAATGCATTTCCTCCACCGGAGCAGGTGTCGATCATATTCTGCGCGACCCCGAGTTGCCGCAGGGCGTTCAAATCACCCGCATCGTGGACGAAGATCTGACGCAGGACATGGCTACTTTCGTGACCGCCCAGGTGCTCAACTATGTGCGCGGCCTGCACAAGTACAAGGAGGCAGAACGCAGCCATACCTGGGAGCAGCACAGGTATAAACGCACCTCCGATGTCGTGATTGGAGTGATGGGAATGGGCGTGCTCGGTACACACACGGCACAGCAGCTGAGTAAACTCGGCTTTAAGGTGCAGGGCTGGTCTCGTTCTCCCAAACTATTGGAAGGCATCGGGACTTTTGCCGGGATGGAGGAACTGCCTACTTTTCTGGAGAAGTCCAACATCCTGATCTGCCTGCTTCCTTTAACCAGGGAAACGGCCGATATTCTAAACAATGACACGCTGGGCAGGCTTCCCAAAGGAGCTTACGTCATCAACGTAGCGCGCGGCGAGCATGTGGTGGATGAGGATCTGATGGAACTGCTTGATCAGGGGCATTTGTCCGGGGCCAGTCTGGATGTGTTTCGGGAGGAGCCGCTGCCGGAGGAGCATCCGTTCTGGGAGCACCCGCTGATCCATGTCACGCCGCATATTGCCAGTATTACCAATCCGGCTTCGGCGGTGTCACAGATCCTGGAAAACTACGACCGCATGCGCCACGGGGAAGACCTCATCAATGTTGTATCAAAAACCAAAGGATATTAAATGAACCCATTTCACTACGCCTTCAAAGTGAAGGACATCGAATCGACGCGCCAGTTTTATGTGGACATTTTAGGCTGCCGGGAAGGGCGCAGCACCGAGCACTGGATCGATTTTGACTTTTTCGGTCACCAGCTCTCGGCTCACGTGAGTGCCAACATACCGGAGCCAGACTATTGCGGACAAGTAGCCGGGATTAGTGTGCCGGTGCCGCACTTTGGCTGTCTGCTCAGCTACGAGCAGTTCGACCAGGTTCTCGACCGACTGGTGCAACATGCTATACCTTTCGTGGTGGAGCCCTATACCCGCTACGAAGGCCAGGTAGGAGAGCAGCGCACCATGTTCATCCTCGACCACAGCAAGAACCCGCTTGAGTTCAAGGCCTTTAAAAATCCGGAGGAGGTGTTTGCTTCCTGACCAGTTGCTATACCTGCTCTAACAGCAAAGGCCAGCCTGTAATTGCTACGGGCTGGCCTTTGTGCTTTTCTCAGGTATAGCTATACCTATACCTGAAGCAGGCTATACCTAGTCTTGGTTTAGGTCAGGCCGCCTGACCGCATAGATCAACTCGTCCTGGTATTCCCCATTCTTGTAAAAAGTCTTCTCCAGCTTTGCCTCCAGCACAAAACCGGCTTTCTCCAGTGCCCGTTGCGAGCCGATGTTATACCCAAAGGGCCGGGCATAGATGCGCGTGATGTTCCAGTTGACGAAGCCGTAGTCCACCATCTGGCGGATAGCCTCCGTGATAATGCCTTTGCCCCAGAAAGGCTCGGCCAGCCAGTAGCCCATCTCGGCGTTCTTCCGGTAGATGTCCTGCTGCAGATGTAACCCTATACCTCCGGCTGCCTCGCCTTCGATGGCAATCGCCAGAATGTTGGGCGGGTCGTTTTGGGTCGCCATTTCTATAAATGCCCTACCCTTCTCGTAGGTATAGGGATGCGGAAAAACATCCGCCATGTTGCGTGCTATGTTGAAATTGTCCCCATACCGCACCAGGCTGTCGAGGTCCTCTATGGTCCAGGGGCGTAGTTTGAAGTTCATCATGTGGCTGATTCAGGTATAGCCTTTTAAGGTCCGTTATTTCAAGCGCTGCTTAAAAAAGTCGACAGTCCGCTGCCAGGCGAGTTCGGCGGCTGCTTTGTCGTAGCGTGGCGTGGTGTCGTTGTGAAAGCCGTGGTTGGTGCCCGGATAGAAGTGAGCGGTGTACTTTTTGTTGTGCGCTTTCAAAGCCTCCTCGTATGCCGGCCAGCCTTCGTTTACACGTTCATCATGCTCGGCATAGTGCAGCAGGAGGGGCGCCTTGATCTGGGCTACATCCTCCACCGGCGCCTGCCCGCCATAAAATGGAACGGCAGCCGCCAGATCAGGTATACGCACGGCCATCATGTTCGAGATCCAGCCGCCAAAGCAGAAGCCCACCACACCGGCTTTGCCAGTGCATCTTTTATGGTTTTTGAGGTAATCGTGTGCCGCTATAAAGTCCTCGAGCATTTCGATGCGGTCGCGCTGGCTCTGCAAAGTACGTCCCTCGTCATCGGTGCCGGGATAGCCTCCCAGCGGCGTGAGGGCATCTGGCGCAAGTGTGATGAATCCAGCCAGTGCCGCTCTTCGGGCTACATCCTTGATATGCGGATTCAGTCCCCGGTTTTCATGCACGACCACCACACCCCCAAGCCTTTTCTTCGCCTTGGCCGGCATCGACAGCAGCGCCTTTATCGGCCCCCCGCCTTTGGGAGAGTGGTAGGTAATATACTCCGAAATGATGCGCGGATCGTCTGCCGCTAGCTGTACCTTGCCCTTGTAATCCGGCATCAGGAAGCTCGCAAGCGAACCAACCGTAAGCCCGCCCACCGCATAGATCGAGAGCTTCTGCATAAAATCCCGCCGGTTGATGCGGTTGTGGGCATAATCATCGTACAGGTCAAACACTTCCTGCTTGATGTCTTCTTTTTTGATCTCGTCCATAGGGGGTGGCTGATTTGTTCTAGATTAGTGATGTGGCTTTGCTATACCTGATAGGATTCTACGAAGCGCTGAAACATCCTTTAAGTTAATGAAAATGAGTGGGGAAACAGTTGGTAAAGACTTAGATTATTTTGACTCTGATCAAGCGTGTAACGGATAAGTGCAGTCTAAGTTTGAAGCGGAGCAAGGGTTAAGGCTGCGCCGGGATACCTCTCGTCGTTTTTATTAGTCCACGTAGGTTTCTTTTATCACACTTTTGCAGGAAGCTGCTTCTGAGGGGCTCAGATTTCCTAACACTTTAACAATGCGGACTTTGTCAATAGTCCTTATCTGGTCAATTACCACCCACCCGACTTGATTGTTGTGCTTTACTTTCACACGAGTAGGATAGCTACGGCTCTTGGGGGTCATCGGTGCGATAACTACTGTTCTTAGGTTATGATTAATCTCATCAGGGGATATCACGACACATGGCCTTGTTTTCTGTATTTCACTTCCTACAGTAGGGTCCAGATTCACCAGGACTATTTCATATTGACTTATTTCCATTCGTCAAAGCTTTCATCACCAAACACATCATCCAGTAAAAGCTGGTCATCACCGTTCTCGTGCATTTTCTTGAATGCCTTATCCCAGCCTTTCCTTGGATGCTCAACTGGCTTTAAAATAATCTGCCCCTTTTCCAGAATTAGCTCAACTTTATCCTTGATGTTATACCTTTCCAGAATGGATTTTGTCAGCCGTAATCCCTTGGAATTTCCTATTTGAATGATTGATACTTCCATAGTATTTTTATTTAATGTAATTACAAAGTTATTACATTAACGCTTAATTACAAGACAAAGTTCTATAGATTACTATGACAGGTAACGGACTGGGCTATAGGATGGCGAAGCTAACCTATAGGTGTGGTTGGGGATGTGTTCTTTTATTACTAACATTTGCCTATCAATCCTACTCTATAGATTTATTACGTTTTGAATTTCTTCTTTTCAAGTACACTACCGTTGCTATCAGTAGTCCTATAATAATGAAGACCAATAGAATTGAATTAGTTGTTCTTGTTGGAATATTATGACCAGAACCTATTGCCATAATCCAAAACAATAGATTAGCTACCCCTAAAAGTATAAGAACACCCAAGCATATATTTAATAAAACCTTCATTCTGCTGTTCTTCAAGAGTAAGTTTTACTTCTATGGTTAATTTATACTTTTGAATATGCCCCAACTATTGTGTAAAAGGAATTCTATTCCGGTTATCTGCACTGTGTATGGAGTCCCACAGTAATAGCTTCAAAAGCTGAAAACTTCCATAGCGCTTTACTAATATAGTGCTTTTACAGAAACTCTCCACCTGACCCACTAATTTTCCTGCGTCTATTTGATTGTTGAGGTAAAAATTATGTAAATCAAGCCATTAAGGTGAAGTATTAGGTTTTTTCTGAGTGTGTTCAGCAATTTCTCGCGCCAGGAAATAGACAGTATGATACTCATGCAATGTAGGAAAAACCAGTAAGCGTACATAAACGCAACTATACGTTTCAGAAAACGGATGTTGCATCTATCAGCGTTGGGCTTGGCCAGTTTTCGCCTGACAAGTTGCACCTTAAGGAAATGCTATACCTACCGCACTATCTTTAAATTCCGGCCTCTCTTCAGCAAGGTATAAAACTGCTCGCGGTGTTTCCGGAAGGCGTAGGTGGAGAGGAAAGCGGCGGTCGATCCAAGTAGCATGGAGCCGAGCACGTCGCTGGGGTAGTGCACGCCCAAGGCCAGCCTGGAGTAGGCCACAAGCAGGGCCCAGGTCAGGATGAGGCCGCGTAGGGTGGGGTTGCGGAACATCAGCACAAGCACTACGGCCGACGTGAAAGCATAGGCCGTGTGGCCGGAAGGGAAGGAGGTACTACTAGCCTCCGCAATCTGCTCAATCGTGTCGTGCGTCACATAGGGGCGGGGACGATCGACGGTGTACTTCAGCAGGCCAATGAACAGAATGTTCAGCCCCATGGCAAACACATACTGGTAAGCCTTCAACTTAAGCGAAGCTATCTTCCTGAAATGCCCCGCCAGGTATAGGCAAAGCGGTACCATGGCACCAAGTCCGTAGGCAGTAACAGTCAGGGTAAGCAGCACGAAGTCGAGGTCTGTAGCACGGCTTCCATTAAGCAGTTGCAGAGTAGCCAGGTCCAGGTTTGCGAAGGTTTCGAAGAGGGTGGTAGTGAGTATGAGCAGAAATGCCAGATGCGGAAGCAGAAACATGGGTAAGCTTTAATATTTTCAAGTACTGCTTCCTATACGTGGCTTTTCTAATTTGATTGTCTGAAAACAGCATAAAATACAGCCAATCAGCTAAGGCGCTTCTTATACCCAATGCCTTATACCTACAAAAAAAGAACAACAAATGTTGTAACCTTCTCCAAAACTGAAGTTACCTATTGTATACACTACCCTGGTGCTGCTCATCCCTTGGCAGCCTGTGTGTAAAATAAATTTGAAAACCCTGTAAGGTTTTAGCAACCCGGTCGTCTCCCTAATGGGGAGGCGCAGCAAGATGGCAGATTTAATTTTGTGCGGATGCAACTATACAGCGGAATGCGTGTCTTTAGCTTACACCCCACGAATACAAAAGCGAAAAAATAAAATCATAATTCTATAGACTATGAAAAAAAGTGTACTTTTTTTGATGGGAATGCTATGTCTTCTCCTGTCCGTTTCAGGTGCCGCATGGGCGCAGGAGGCAGGTAAAATATCCGGAACACTTTCCGATTCGCTCACCGGCAAGCCCATTGAGTATGCAACAGTCGCCCTGCTCCAGTCAGGCAATACGCAGGCACTGCAAAGCGCACTCACCGATGCCAATGGCCGCTTTTCCTTCACGGCAGTAGCGCCTGGCAATTACCAGTTGGCCATCAGCTTCCTGGGCTATCAGAAGAAATTTATGAGTCAGGTGGTAGTCAGTGCGGCAAAACCGGAAGCTACAGTCGGGAACATCAGGCTGGTACCCAGCACAACCCAGCTGAAGGAAGTTACGGTGGAAGGGCTCCGCCCCACCATCACCCAGGAAGCCGACCGCATGGTGGTAAGCATTGAGGGGACGGCACTGGCCGCAGGCCGGACAGCCTATGATGTGCTGGCCACCTCGCCGGGCGTGTTCATAGACCAGGAAGGCAACATACAGCTGAATGGCAGGGCAGGGGTAACCATTATGCTGGATGGAAAACTGACCTACCTCTCCGCCCGCGACCTGCGCTCGCTGCTCGAAGGTATGTCAGCCGAGAACATCCGCAACATCGAGATCATCACCAACCCCTCGTCCAAGTACGATGCGGAAGGTTCCTCAGGTATACTTAACATCAACCTTAAAAAGAATACTGTGCAAGGTTTGAATGGCAGTGTGTATGCTGGAGGAAACTACAACTTTAAGCAGTACGGCTACAGCACAGGAGCCAGCATTAATTACAGAACCGGACCCTGGAATTCTTTCCTGAACCTGGACATGGCACGCCGGGTAGGGGGGCGCGATGCCACCTTCACCCGTGTGTTCAAAGGCGATGAATCCTCCACCTACTTCGACCAGGTGGCGGATGGCAATTATAAGGTGGAAGGCCCGCCTGCTGTTCGTCTGGGAACAGACTACAGCTTTAACGACCGGCACAGCGTAGGCGTCATGGGTTACTATGCCACTAACCAGTTGCATGCTGACTTCCTGACAGAGACTTATATTGGGCCTTCGCCTGACCAGCCAACCCAGTTTATAGATGCGGATAATTTCAACCAGAACCGCTTTTCTAACAGAACGGCCAATCTGCACTATATGGGCAAGTATGACACCCTGGGCACGACACTCACCGCCGATCTGGACTTCGTTAAGATCAAGAACAGGGGAGACGCCGACTTCTACAACTACTACTACGATCTCACCAATCCGGGAGCCGTTACGCAGGATTTCCTGTATACCAACACGCCTAACGAGTTCGATATTTATGCTGCCAAAGTAGATTTTACGAAACCGCTGGCCCAAGGGCGTAAGTTGGAAGTAGGAGCAAAAGCCAGTCGGGTGATATCCGACGCCGACTCCCGCTTTTACTTTAATAACGCCGAAGTGCCGGTGCTGGACACCAAGCGTACGAACCATTTTGTGTACGATGAGAACATTTATGCCGCCTATGTGAATTTCAACACTAAACTTACTGAGCGGTTTAGCTTGCAGTCAGGCTTGCGGGCAGAGCAGACCCAGTCGAAAGGGGAGTTGCTGACCACAGGGGATGTAACGAAGCGCAGTTACCTCAACTTTTTCCCAAGTTTGTTTCTGCAGCAAAAGGTAAGCGAGGACTACCAGATCAACTATAATTACAGCCGCCGCCTGCAACGCCCGAATTACGGACAGCTCAATCCCTTTTTCGCCTACCGCGACCCCTTTACCTATTGGCTGGGAAACCCAGACCTTAAGCCACAGTATACCAACGCGTTCAGCATCTCTCAGGTGTTTAAGAAGGCTTACAACCTGACCCTGAGCTATCAGCACACGCAGGATGTTATTGTAGAGCTGGTCGCTATTGATCCTGAAACGGCCACCACCGTGTATTATATCGGCAACGCAGACGACTCAAAAAATCTGAGTCTGACAGCTAATGTGCCCTACAGTGTCATGAAAAACTGGGAGTCGAACAACACACTGATAGTGGCTTATAACGAATACAATGTCGCGATTGACAATGGACAGACTGTAAACGACCAGGTGTTCTATATGCTACAGTCTAACCATACCATCCTGTTACCTAAAAAAGTAAAGCTGGAGCTAAACGGAGTATACCAAGGGCCTAGTGTGTACGCCCTCTACCGTGCCGATGCGCGCTGGTGGTTAAATGTGGGGGTCAAAAAGAGCTTTATGGATGATAAACTGGACTTGAGCATCAACGCCAACGATATTTTTGGAACGCAGCACCTGATCATTGGAGCTACGCTGGGTGAGGGCAACGTGAGTGACTGGGATCAATATTTCCGACAGCGTAACATCAGTTTTACCCTGCGTTACAAGTTTGACAGAGGCGCTAAAGTAGAAGAGCGCCGCCGCAACAATCTGGAAGAACTGAACCGCACAGGCGGTTGATCGAATTATTGCTTGTTTGTAATGGTGAGAATAAAGGGGCTTTCTGAGCCCCTTTAACTTTTATGGGCAGGCAGTGTTCAGCTTTTATGGGCAGGCAGTGTTCAGCATTTTTGCTCCTTTTACCCGAAAAATAAGTGCCGGAATGCTGTAACTTTTCCTCAAACCGGAGTTTCTATAGATGAACACCAAAACATCCTGCTCATTTGGAAATATTGACTGACAATGCTTTGATGCTACAGGTCAAGTCTGGTGACCTTGACAAGCTCAGCCTGCTCTTTAAGCGGTATGGCAAAAGCCTGTATGGCTTCTATTTCCGCTTTACCCGGAATGCTGAGCTGAGCGAGGACCTGGTGCAGGATGTTTTTGAGCGGGTGCTCAAGTACCGCCATACCTTCCGGGGAGATGGCAAGTTTGTCACCTGGCTCTATCACCTGGCCCGCAACGTGCTGGCCGACCACATTAAAAAGGCAAAGAAAGCTGGCATTACCACTGACATCGACGGGAAACAGGATGTGTTGGCGGACCTCACGGTTCCGGGGGAAGCGAGGCAAAAAGAAGAGCACCTGCTGCTCATGGAAAGGGCCCTCGACCAGCTGAGCAACGACAAAAAGGAGCTGCTCCTGCTAAGCAAACTGCAGGGGGTGAAATACAAAGACATTGCGGAGCTGCGCGACTGCACCGAAGCAAATGTAAAGGTCCGGGTGTTCCGGGCAATAAACGACCTACGGGAGGTCTTTTTGAAATTACAGGCGAAAGGTATAAACATATGAACACCGAGAGACACGAAGAACTGATCCTGGACTATCTGACTGGAAATCTGGATGAAGCCCAACAGCAGGAATTTGAAACCCTGGTGGAAACAGGCATGATACCTGCCGCCGAGCTGGAAGCAACACAGGCTGCCTACAATGCATTTTACACCCTGCCAGCGCCGGAACCGGGCCCTGGACTGGAGGCCAAATTCAACCACCTGCTGGCTGCCGAAAAGCAAAAGGTAATGCCTTCAGGGGCCGCTTTTTCCTGGGGAGACCTTTGGCAACAACTGAATATTTTTCTGAGCCCGGCCAAGTTTGCCTATACCCTGGTCATCTTTTTTGCCGGCTTTTTAGTGGCCTGGCTCGCCTTCTCGCCAAAGCAGCAACAGCAGCAGGACCCTGATGTAAAAATGCTGGCCACGGAGCTGAGCCAGATGAAGCAGGTGCTCTTTACAACACTCATCGAGCAGCCCCTGGCTGTGGACCGGTTGCGGGCCGTGAATATCTCGCAGGAGATGACGAACGCCGATAGCCGGGTGATTGATGCCTTGTTCAACTCCCTTAACAACGACCCTAACGTGAATGTGCGGCTTGCGGCTGTGGAGGCCCTGAAAAACCACACGGCAAGACCGGAGGTGAGGGCTGGGCTGATCCTATCCATCAGTCAGCAGGACTCGCCCATGGTACAGGTCGCCCTGGCTGACCTCATGCAGGCCCTGCAGGAGAAGGAAGCGGTGCCGCAGCTCAAGCAGCTCCTGCAGGACGAAAGCACCAACGAGCTGGTGAAAGATAAAATCAAAGAAAGTATAAACGTCTTAATCTAATACTATGAAAGTCATTCGATCCCTAATGTTACTTGTGGCATTCCTCACTGTCAGCAGTGGGCTGATGGCGCAGGACCACACCGAAAAGATCGTAAAGGAGCTGCGCTTTAACCGCAAGTCACCAGGCAATGTGGTTAAGATCGAGAACATCGATGGGTTTGTGCATGTGGAGACGCATAAAAGCGATAAGGTGTTGATCGAAGTGGAGCGCATCATCAAACCAGGCACAGCAGACGGATTGGCGAAATCGAAGGAGCTGAGCCTCGAGTTTGAAGTGAGCGGCGACAGCATCATCAGTTACCTGAAAGCGCCTTACATCCAGTCGCACAGAACGGGCTCTTCCAATCGGGGCGTGAATATCACAAAAGATCTCGGGTACAGGTTCACCCACAATTTCACAATCAAGGTACCGCAGAACACCAATATCTCCCTGATTACCATTAACAACGGTGACGTGAAGGTCAAAGACCTTACGGCCAGCTATATTCATGCTGCCAATGTAAACGGGGCCATCCTGCTGGACAATATCTCGGGAGACGTAGACGCCAAAACAGTGAATGGGAGCGTGGTGGCCAAATACCGCGAAAACCCAAAAAAGCAGGCGAGGCTGGAAACGCTGAACGGCAACGTTGAGCTGCTGTACCGTAAGTCGCTTTCAGCCACCATCAGCTTCAGCGCCTTCAACGGCGACTTCTACACCGACCTGGAAGACCTGCAGCAACTGGCTCCGAAAGTAGAGAAAGTGAGCAATCGAAGCGGCGCCACCACAACCTATAAACTCGGAAAAGAATCAACTTATAAAACGGGAACAGGAGCGGCCTTACTGCATCTGAAAACCTTTAACGGGAATGTAATTGTGAAAGCACAAAGCTAAACTGCCAAACCCGGCCACATACATTAACTAAAAAAAAAGAACCCATGAAACGCAACATCCTTTTTTTTATATTTCTGATGCTGAGCACCTCTTTATTTGCTCAGAGTACAACCGGAGAAGAGATTACGGTTCCCCTTACAAAGCCGAACAACACCGGCAGCCTGGAGATTAGCCTGGTAACCGGTTCCATCAGCGTGACAGGCACCAAGGGCAAAGAAGTGGTCATCAAGGCAAGTGCTGGCGAAAGCCGGGCAAAGGAACGTGAAGATGCCGGTGGTCTGAAGCGCATCCCGAACACCAACCTGGGCCTGACGGTTACAGAGCAAAACAACCAGGTGCATGTAAGCACCGAAGCCGTGAACAGGAAAGTGAACCTGGAGATACAAGTGCCCCAGAACTTCAGTCTGCGGCTCGCCACCGTCAATGGCGGCGACCTGACCGTAAGCAATGTGAACGGTAACCTGGAACTCGCCAATGTGAACGGCAGCATCCTGCTGGAGAACGTCTCGGGCAATGCAGTGGCCAACACAACCAATGGCAACGTGAAAGCCAATATCCTGCGCTGGGACGGCAAGTCGCCGATGGCCTTTTCGACCCTGAACGGGAACGTGGATATTACGCTGCCAGCCAACTCAAAATTCAACACTAAGCTGCGATCGGACAGGGGAGAAGTATACACCGATTTTGAGATGACCCGGGAGGCTTCGCAGGCACAGGTGAAAACCGGCACCCGAAATGAGAAAGGGATTTACCGGGTGAGCACCGCAGATTTTATCACCGGCAAAGTAAATGGCGGCGGGCCAGAGATCCTGATCAAGAACATGAACGGCAACATCTACCTTCGCAAAGCCGCCAAATAACTACCGGTATCAGGTATAGCTTTTCTGAAATTTCCCTATCTATTAAGCTCCTGTTCCCGTAAGCAAAAGGAAAAAAGAAAGACTATGAAAACCAATACAGCAAAACCCTCAAACCCTTTGAACTACCTGATGGAAAATCCGGGCGAGATCATGAACGTGTTTAAGAATCCCGGCAAGTTCGGACTGGACACCTACAACGGCCTGGACACGAAGCAGAAACAGTATGTGCTCTTCGCTGTGGGTGCCGGCCTGATCGGCTACGGCATTTACCTGGGGATGAACAAAAAGTAAGTGTCTGGACATCAACCTGCTGCGCCAACTTTCGTATACCTGGTATAGACATTATGTTATCGTTCAGACAGGCGTAAACCTGAATTAAAGCTTGTAGAAGCTTTTGGAAGAATTGCTTCCATGTTTGACGGAACATGAAAAGGAAAGACCTGCTATAAGCATCGCTTAAAGCAGGTCTTTCTGTTTTTATACCTGGCTGTCGGCAGGCTATTTCTTTTTTTTGCCTGTGCCCTTGCGGGAATGCCGGAGTTTGTGCTGCTCTTCTTTCAGCACCTTGAACTCCTCGTTCGGAACCGTGACCGTATACTCCACCGACGACAGCACGTGCTCCTGTTCAAACTCGTCGTACGCTAGCAGTACCGACAGAAACCTGTTCTCGTTCAGCACATAGTCCCCATCTTCCTTGTCATACACATCAAAATCGTACTCGCCTTCCTGCAGGTGTTTCTCAGGTTTGCGGGCCAACTGATCTCCGGTGATCACGAGCGGCTCATCCAGCTCCACCTCCAGGTTGAAGGGCTGGAAGTACTTGCCATCCTTCTTGTAAGTCACGTATTCGATCTTGTCCACCTCGATGGCTATGCCTGCATTGCGGTCGTCGCGCTTGTTTTTAATGTTGAGAATGTTGCCCGTCAGTTTCATGCTGCAAAATTACGCTTATAATTGAAACAAGCCCTAACTTTACCTCTCCATTAAACCCTGAGCCGCCCTGCAGGTATAGGAAGCAATCCTTTCTAACTCACCGGGCTTCAGAATTGACCATTTTCCATGTCTACGGCCGATACAAACGATTTTTTTATAGAACAACGGAGCAGCGCTGAGATCAAGTCGGAGCTGCTGAACGAATTTTTTAAGGCCTGGTGCAGTGCCCAGCTGCAGGGGCAGCGCTATAAAACCAACCCGGTGCTGGCCTTCATCGACCTCTACGCCGGCGACGGAAAGCCGGAAGACGGCAAGCCCGCCGCGCCTGTCCGAGTGCTCAACAGCATTTTCGGCGCAACTGACAAGTACAACCTGAACAAAGTGGTGCGCACCTTTTTCAACGATGAAAAGAAGACCGTTACCGCCAAACTAAAGGAGAACCTGCAGCAACTGCCTTACTACGCAGATTTGCAGCACAAGCCCGTTTTGCTGCACGAAGAAACCAGCCTGGCCGCGCTAGCCAAGCTCCTCGGCAACGATGTGCCCACCCTGCTATACCTGGATCCGTTCGGTTACGAGTTTTCGCAGCAGCTGCTCTTGCAGTCGGTGCGCCGCTGGGGGCTCGATCTCTTCATGCTCTTCACGCCAGCCAAACTGCGGGCAGCAGTGCAGGGCGCTACGGACGACAGCATCATGGCCGACGTGTTTGGCAAAGAGCGCCTGCAGAAGATCCGCGAGTTCTGTGACCGCTACCAGGATGCCGGTCAGCGCGAAGACTTCATGGTGGATCAGTTCGAGGACGTTTTCCGGGAGAAGGATTACAAGACGTTCCGTTTCAAGATCAGTCTGCCCAAAAAGAACCAGACAAGTCACTACCTGTTTTTTGTATCGAAGAACGATGCACCTTACATGAAAATGAAAGAGCTCATGCTCATGTACAGCGACTACCAAGAAGACGGCGTGCCGCTTTTCGGAGCCAACATCAAACACCAGTTGTCGCTGTTCCAGGAGCAGTACCGCTACTCGATCAAAAACCTGATCACCGATCTGGCCGGTAAACGCGCCTATTACCATAACCTGCCAATCGACAGCATTTACCGGCATCACAACATCGGCACGAATTATATCCGGGGCAATTACAAAGAAGCGTTAGAGGCGTTGAAAGCGGAGGGAGTAGTGGAGGCGATTAATCCTGTTTCCCGACAACCGATGCGGAAGGTTGCGTTTACTTCGATTATTGGGTATAAGTAATAGGGGAGTGGTTTTCGCCTGGCCAGCGGGGCTTATTGCAGGTATAGCTTCATAGCGCGAGCGTCCTCGCTCGTGTCTTATATGGTGGGGCCTCTGGCCCAGGTATAGCTTACTTGGTTTTTTAGCTACGGCTGTTGCAGGTATAGCAACCTGTTTTGTTCTATAGCTTGCCCTGGCCGGGCGGGCCTTG
>NZ_BMFP01000001.1:333336-655555 GCF_014638845.1 Pontibacter amylolyticus | reverse complement strand
CAGTAAGCAAAAAAATCAAGACGATTTTAAACTCGCTGACCGCTCAAACACAAAATCGTCGGTTATGCACCGGGCTAAAGTCATTGCTTTGTAGCTAGTGTGCAAGTTAGTCTTGCTATACCTGCCAGTGGACTGTAGCAAGAACGACGAAGTTTATACCTTGAAATGGCAGCGGCGGAAACTCCCCTCCTTGGACAAGGAGGGGTCAGGGGTGGTTGGACCCGGTATAGCACAGGAACTGCTAAAACCACAGGGCTTATACCTGTGAAGTAGAAGTAGCAGAAAATCCCCTCTGGGGGTAGGGGCCCTCGACAAAGGGAGGGGTGGGCTGTAGTGACTGCCTGTCCCCATCCAATCAAGATCCTTTCAGGATGACAGGAAGAGAAGGCAGAGTCACCCTTCGAAGTCGAAGATCCCGGACTTGTTTCGGGAGGGGCAGGGGGATGACAATCGTGCACAAGAATCGGGTTAATCTTTTAATCCTGTAAATCCTTGGGGTAGGGCCCCTATATAAAGATTCAGACAAAAAAGCACCGTTACGACAATACATTCATACGAAAAGTACACCAATGCAACATCCAAAACTCTTCATGCTGATGCTCGGTTGCCGGCCGACTGGACGCAATACCGAACAGCACGACATGTTCTTTGCCATCGGCGAGCAGGTGAAGGACCTGGTGCCAGCCATCAAATCTTTCTGGCCTGAAGCGAAGGGCAACATGCACGTTGATGCCTGGCGGGAAGTGACGCAGGTAGATGGGTACCAGGTAAAGGTCGTGCCCAAAGCGGCTAAACCTGCTGAAGCTGGCGCAGATAAACTTTTCTTTCTGAACCTGGGTGGCTATAAACCAGGCGAGTTCGACGAATTCCACTACAAGATGCTGGCAGTGGCACAAGATCAGGCGGGAGCGGTGCAGCAGGCCAAACAAACGGCCTTTTACAAGCACACCGGTTTCAAAGGCGCCACCTCGCACATCGACGATAAGTTTGGCGTGGACGTGGACGAAGTGTTTGAAGTAAAAGACATCCTGACAGCGGAGGACAAACAGCAGTTCAGAATCGAGATCACACCAGGTATAGTAAGCGCTGAAGACGAGCTGCACCTGGGTTACTTCCAGCTGCATAAGCTGTAGGTATAGCGGTGATTAGTTGGTGTTAGCTATACGCTGAATCCGTGATGGGTCGGCCTGGCGGTGGTCGATGGCGTAGGTCTCTGAAAGGATTTTAAGGGAGCGGTGAAGAACATGCACACGTTTGCTGCGTTATGAGAGGGAGTGTGTTAACCTAAATAACGAAGCTATGAACAGAAACAACGAGTATAACGACCGCCCCCGCAAGAACCATTACGCCGACTTCGATGAACACGGCAATGCCCGAACTGGCAACACCCACAGCCTGTCGCGCTTTAACCCGGAGAGCAGCCAGCGCAGGAGTGACCGTTACGAAGACCGAGACGATCGCGGTAGGATGTCCCACGGAACACGTGCTTACGGCGACTTCAGCGGCGGCACACGCTACGGCGAAGGCGGCAGCACCTATGGCGGCGGCTCTGCCTATGGACCATCGAACTACGGCATGTCAGGTCGCGAAAGACCAAGCCACCTGGGCGGCGACCGGAATTACTACGACCACAACGAGCACAGTCGCCAGAACTTTAGCGGTTCCGGTGATTTCGACTATCGTGGACGCATGAACGAAGAATCCGGCAGCCGTTACCGTGTCACGGGCTACATGGACAGCAACTTGTCAAGGTCCGGCTACCGAAACGAAGACAGGGGCGACAGAGGATACAACCGCAGCTTTGACGAGTTCCGCGACACAGGCTACGGCTCCACCAGGTATAACAACCGCGACGAAGACCGCGAGCGCAGCGCCTACAACAATTGGGGCCACAACCAGCAGCGCAGATCCGACGACGAGCGCCGTTACAACGAGCGCAACAGAGACCGCGGTAACTTTAACTGGTAGCAGCAGGATATAACATTGTGAACGGCCGCTTATTCGCAGGAATAAAGCGGCCGTTTTGGTTTTAAGGTTTGGGGATACGGCAGAAATGCGTAATTTTTGCTTATGAAAACCCGCATCACCTCAATCACCTTCCTGATTGCCTGTTTACTGACGCAACAGCAGACCTGGGCGCAGTCCGTTACGGCAAAACTCACTACCGCTTTCCAGAAATTCGAAGCTGATTCGCAATTGCAGAACGGCATCGCTTCGCTCTATGTGGTGGACGCTAAAACAGGGCAGGTCGTGTACGACCGCAACAGCAAAATCGGGCTGGCGCCTGCCTCCACCATGAAGCTCATCACCAGCATCAGTGCCTATGAACTGCTGGGCAAAGCCTATCGCTACGAAACGAAATTTGCCCTTCGCAAAAACGGCAAGCAAACGTCGCTCCTCATCCTGCCGAGTGGCGACCCGACGCTGGGAAGCTGGCGCTGGCCCGAGACCAAAGAGAACGCTGTGCTGAAGGACTTAGTTAAAGCCATGCAGCGTGCAGGTATAAAAACGGTAAACGAGGTGGTGGTGAGCAACGAAGGCTGGAACGAAGAAACGGTGCCCGACGGCTGGATGTGGCAGGACATTGCCAACTACTACGGGGCAGGTGCCGCCAAACTCAACTGGCGCGAAAACCAGTACGATGTGATCCTCAAGTCGGGCAAGCAGATCGGCGAGCCTGTTTCGATCGTAAAGACGATGCCGAGCCTCAACGGCTATGGCCTGCGCTCCGAGCTTACTTCTGCAGCAGCGGGGACCGGCGACAATGCCTACATCTACTTCCCGGTGGGTACTTCCACGGCCGCCATACGCGGTACTATACCTGTCAACGAGAGCAGTTTTAAGATATCGGGTGCACTGCCTTCCGGAGCCAATCAGTTTGTGAGCATGCTGGCCGATACCCTCCGGACACTCGGAATCAGCATACCGCAGCAGGCCGTTTTGCAGCACATTGGTGTGCCGCAGCAAGGCTATACCTTCTTCCATACCGTCACTTCACCACCAATGGACAGTATCGTGTACTGGTTCAACCGCAAAAGCATCAACCTGTATGGCGAGGCCCTGGCCAAAACGATTGCCTATACCGATGGCGGCACCAGCGATACCCGCGAGGGGCTGAACAAAATCCGGCAGCACTGGAAAAGCAAAGGGATAGCCGAATCCGAACTAGCCATGGTGGACGGCTCCGGGCTGTCTCCGCTCAACCGGGTGACAACGCATGCCCAGGTGCAGCTGTTGCTCCATGCCCGCCAGCAGCCGTGGTATCCGGGTTTACATGCCTCACTGCCTACATTCAACAGTATGAAAATGAAGAGCGGCACCATACGCGGCGTAAAAGGTTTTACCGGTTACCACAAAGCCAAAGACGGACAGGAGTATGTATTCTCTTTCGTGGTGAACAACTACAACGGTTCGGCCTCATCACTCGTGAAAAAGATGTACGCGGTGCTGAATGAACTGAAATAGGTATAGCCACTTCTGAGGTATAAAACAAAAGCCCCGACAATTGCCGGGGCTTTATTCATTTCAGGCTTAGGTATAGCCTTAGTTATTGCGCTCCTTGTTTTTCATGTTCGGATCTGTGATCGTGCTTGGGTTCGGCTGGTTGTTGCGGAATTCCTTATCAGAGCTGTCAGCGCCGCGGTTGGTTGTGGTGGGGTTGGCATTGGAGCCCTGCGGACTTTTCTGCTCCCGAGGGTTGTCTTTGCCGTGCTTGGCACCGCCGCTGCTTCCTTCACGACTTGGCTTGTTCTCGCCGCGGGTGTTGTCGGCGCCGCCTGCCACCGGGCCGGTCTGCTTGCCTTTGCCCAGGCCGCTCACGCCTTCGCCTTTTCTTGAATTCGGATCTTCAGAGATATTTCTATTGTTGTCGCTCATGGTTTGTTTTCTATTAGGTAGAACATAAATAACCAACCCCGGAAATGCGCCAGGGTTAGTTCGTTGTACGGGGGCGGGCCGGGTTTGGGTTAGGAAGCGGCCCGGGTACCTCCATTCCCTGCGTCATGATCAATCAGAATCAGCGCTGAATAAATTCCGGCAACCATATAGCATAAATCTATATAACACAGGAGGTTCGGATAAGCGTGGGTGAACCCAACTTTCTTGCAAAAAGGGAGTTTAAGGAGAAGCAAACCGGAAACTAACCCTTCGGTCAGGCAATACAATCTCTTATGAAAACGCGCCCCCTCGTTAAGATCTTTCTGCTGATATTCGGACTGGCACTCACCCTGGTGGTGGCGGCTCAGTTTCTGCTGGCCCCGCTCTACCGGGACAAGTTACCGGCCCTTATCAGAACGACCTTGACCAAGGATCCCAACCTGGTGCTGACGCCTTTTCAGTCAGATATCTCCAACTGGAAAAACTTCCCCTACCTGACCCTCACGCTCGACAATATTTCACTAAAGGATACCAGCGGTGCGCAGCCAGTGGAAGTGCTGGCCGTGCAGCATGCGGAGGTGCTGGTGCCAGTGCTGCAGTGGCCCTATGGTAGGCTTCGCATCAGCAAGGTATACCTCGACGGCCTCACGTTTCATCAGCAGGTAGACTCAACGGGCCACAAACGCAGCCTCAGCTTCGGCAAAGGTGAAAAGCAAGACGACGACTCGGGTGATTTCGAATTGAACATCCCGCAGCTCAGGATCAGGAACGCCCGCTTTTTGAGCGAAAACCAGTACAAGGCGAGCGCATTTTCGATCCAACTGCTCGACTCTGATCTGGCAGCAAACCTAAGTGATAGGGTCCTCAAAATAACAGGCAAATTAGAGGGTAAGATCAACTACATCAGCAGCCGTGACCTACGCCTTTTCGAGGACAGAGACTTCACGGCCGATGCGCGCTATACCTACGATCTGGACAAAAAGCTGGGAAGAATTGAGGACAGCAAAGCCATCCTGAACGAAAATGAAGTGCTGATCTCCGGCACGCACCAAAAGACGGCCAACGGACCAGGGTCAGAGCTGGACCTGCACTTTAAAGGCGAGCAGCCCTTTTTCTTTCTGCTCAACCAGATGAATTCGGTCAAGTCCATACCTTTGCTCCGGCAGGTGGAGAGCGCCGGTCGCGTGAAGCTGCACTACCACATTGCCGGCCACTCCGGGCCCACGAAGCGCCCCAGAAACAAACTGCACTTTGCCTTGCAGGATGGGAAACTGCACTGGCCCACCAGTCGCATCACGCTATCGCATATCCAAATTGCCGGGCTCCTGGACAACGGTCCCAAGCATGCACCGGAGTCGAGTTCGTTCACGCTGCATCGGGTAGCGGTCCGCACCGGCCAGGACAGCCTGCAACTCAAGGCCAAGATCACAGACTTTACCAAACCCTTTGTGGATGCGCGTCTCAGCGGAAGCTATACCCTGGACAGCCTGGCGGACTTGATGCCCCCGGACTACCTCTCCCTGCCGCGCGGAACGCTGGCCGGCGACGTCACCATCAAAGGAAATCTGTATGCCGGCGAGGACCGGCTGCGGGAGGATGACCTGCAGTGGCAGGGGGCTATCCGCCTGCAGCAGGTAGGCTTTCAGCCGGCAAAGCTCACCGTGCCCTTCACCGACCTGAACGGAGAGGCGAAGCTGGCGGGGAACGAACTGCGGCTGCAAGGTATGGGCGGCAAACTGGGCGGGCAGGCTTTTACAGTAGAAGGCTCAGTGCGCGATGCGATGAATTACCTCCTGGGCCAGCAACAAACCGTGACAGTAAGAGGCGCCGTGAAACTGAAACAGGTAAACACAGCCTGGCTCAAGCCGGCGCCTGACGCTAAAGCCGGCGGGCAGCAAACGGCCGCGGCCAATGCAGTCGTCGCGACCACCACCATCCTGCCTGAGTTTTTAAGGTTGAACATGCGGCTGGCCTGTCAGCAGCTCAACATGCAGGAGGCGTCTGTTCAAAACATGCGGGCCCGGCTGACGAGCGACGGCAAGCGCCTCACGCTCTCCGATATCGGACTGACCTCGCAGGGGATCACGGTGACCGGAAACGTGTCGGCGCCGAACGACAACCGGAAACTGCATGATGCCAGCATACAACTGGCAGCCCATATGGGCACCCTCGACCTGACCAGCCTGCAGCAGGTGAACGCGATTGCCGGCTCCACGGGCAACGGTAAAAAAACTGCATCGACAGACAAAGCCGAAGGCATGGCTTTCCTGATGCCGCTGCAGAAGGTACAGCTGTCCCTGCGCGTGAAGCACATTGACCTGCCCGGCGAAGAAGACCTGCAGCACCTCACCGTGCACCTGCATAAGAACAAGAGCCACGTGACGATGCAGGAGATGCGCTTTAAGACAAGCAAAGGCGGTGCGGCCACTGCCAACGGCGGCTTCTACCTGCTCAGTTCGAAACTGACCCGGCCATACCTGGACGTGCACCTGCAATATGATTTCCTGGACCTGCAGGCCTTCATGCAAAATTTCGCGGCGCTGAAAACGCTGCTGCCCGAAGACCAGCCGCAGAACCTGGCGGAGAAGAAAGAGGAGCAGGAAAAGGGCATGAATAAACTGCGGGAGAAGGTATACGACCTGGGACTGTATGTAGAGGCACAGGAACTGAAGTATGAGTACCTGAAAGGAAGCAACCTGGAGATAAGGGCCCGCATGGACCGGGAGCAGGCGCAACTCGACAAGCTATCCCTGCAAGCCTTCGGCGGCAAGATATTTTCGCACGGCATGATGTACCTGAACGAGCCCTCCGACACCATTCCCGTCCGGCTGAAGGCGCAGGTGCAGGACGTGGACCTGGAGCAATTGTTTGCGGTGGCCGAGCAGATGGAGCTCGATATGCTGGGAAGCCAGAACATCAAAGGCAAGGCAGACTGTAACCTGACCGTGTATACCAAGCTGGATGGAACCTTCACGCCGAGCTTCGACCGTACGGTGGCCTACAGCCGGGCCTCTTTCCGGGGCATGGAACTGATCGACATTAAGCCTATACAGGAAGCCCTGGGGTTCATACGGAAGGAGCGGACCGGGCACCTGTTTTTCGAGGATGTGGATGCCGACTTTGTACTCTACAAGAATAAGTTTGTAGCGCCCGGTTTCAGCATGAACAACAACCTGTCGTCCTTCGATCTCAGGGGCTCCTACACCATGCGTGGGGATGCCAGCCTGAGCGTGGACATCAACGTTTTCAACGTCCTCTTCGGAAACAACCAGCGCCGCATTGAACAGATACAGGAAGATACGCTGTCACTCAAGGAAAGCCAGAGCAAACAGCACCTGGTGCTGGTGCGGGACCAGGACAAATACAAAGTGAAGCTCAGCAACCGGAAAGAAAGAGAGGATATTTCCCTGGTGCTCCGAAACGAGTTTCTGGATGTGCTGGAGCAGTACCAGATCGATACGGCCTTCTCCGAAATCAAGTAGCCTTCCCGCTTACGTTAAATAAGTATTCAACACTGCCTTGCCAAGATCGTAATCGTGTGCCCATGTCGCTTAGTGAATGGGTAGCTTGGATTAATTCAATAATATAATCCTAAAATCGTCATTTCCGTATGTAAGTGCTTGTAAAACAGTCTGCTAACCAAGCAGGTATAAAGCTCAAAAAAATGGAAAGATTTCTGGGGCCTTACAGCCCGCAACTGTACGCCATCCTGCGCATTGTAGCCGGATTGCTGTTTGCCATGCACGGTACCCAAAAGCTCTTCGGCTGGCCCGGCGATGGCAACACCGTGGAAATAGCCTCGCTGATGGGGCTGGCCGGTATCATAGAACTGGTGGCCGGGCTCATGATCGCGCTTGGATTCCTGACCGGTTGGGCAGCCTTTATTGCCAGTGGTGAGATGGCGGTGGCTTTCTTCATGGCGCACGTTCCCCAGGGCTGGAACCCACTGCTCAACCAGGGGGAAGCTGCCGTGCTCTACTGCTTTCTGTTCCTGTACATGGCCGCCCGCGGTGCCGGTATCTGGAGCGTGGACGCCGCCATGGGCAGAGGGGTAAGCCGGGAAGAGAGCAGACGGGCCAGCTATACCTGACAGGCAAGCGCTTCAGCACAGCAGCAGGTATAGCGGGCTATTTCTTGTCCTTGTTGAGGAGCAATACATCCCGGACGATCTCCTGTGCCTGATTCTCGTCCATGTCCAGGGCGGAGTACAGGTACTGGATCAGCTCCTCCTCTTTTTCGGTCACCACGCAGTCTGACAGCACCAGCTGGATGGTATGGGCGAACAGGGTAGGGCGGCTCTCCTCCGACACCAGGTCCACCGAGTTGTCGATCAGTATTTTGCTGCCCAGCTGCACGTGCGCGTAGAAGACGCTCCGGCTGTAGGCCATGATGTCGTGCCCCTCAAAAAGCGGCCGGTCGGCCAGGGTTTGCGCCATTTCGTCCAGTTCTACATCGGCCACGTCGTCGTCCACGGCCACGCAGGCGTGCATAATGGCAATCCAGGCTTCCTGCTCGTTTTGCGGGGTGTAGGTATAGGTGTCAGGTACATTTGTCCGACCCGTGGTGTTAAAAACGCCTTCCATGCTTTCTTGTTATTTTCTTGTTTTCTCCGGTTTTTTTATGATTGCTGTACCTGTTTCAGGTATAGCATGGTGTTCTCAGTCAGGTATAGTTTCAGGGCTTTGCAGCAGGCAGACTGGCGAGCACTTGTGCCAGTTGGCGGCGGAAAGCCGGGTTTTCGTTCATGCCATTGTGGCCCTGTCCTTCGAGAAGGATAACGTTGTCGGAGGGCTTTAGATATGCTTTCAGCTTTTCTGAAGAGCCCGGGTAAATGATCTCGTCCTGCGCGCCATGGAAAATGACGATGGGCGATTTGGTTTGCGCCACATAGGTATACGTTTCGAACTTGTAGCGGAGCAGAAAGCCCGGCACCATCGGGTAGAGGCTTTGCATCAAATCACCCAGGCTGTAGTAAGGCGCCTGCAACAGCAGCAGCGTGGGGGTATGCAGGGCCGCCAGTCGCGCCGCTGCCGCCGTGCCAATGGAGTAGCCGGCCACGATGATGTGCTGGCCGCTATACCTACCAGCCATTTCCAGAAAGGCCGTTTCGGCATCGTTATAAAACTGCTTCTCGCTGCTGATCTCGCCCTCGCTTTTGCCGTATCCACGATAGTCCTGCACAAACACATCGTAGCCCAATGTGGTATAGGCTTCGTGCACCCACCCCCAGCTGGCCACTGAGCCTGCGTTGCCGTGCAGGTAAAACACTAGTCCCTTCGGCTCGTCAACCCTAAAAAGCAGACCATGCAGCAACACACCATCCGGTGCAGGTGTACGTATTTCTTCTGCCTTCCGGTCGAAGCGGAAAGTGTAGTCTGCAGGAAGTTTCTCCGGAAAGAAAATCAGCTTCTCCTGCTGAAATGAAAGTAAACCCATCCCCACAAGGTATAAGGTACAAATTATAACTGCCACTCCGATCACCCGCTTCACCAAGGTATACGCTAGGTTAGCTGTTCTCCCTTTTTCGCGGCCTTCAATCTTCTGGTACCCAACCGGAAGCGAATCTGCTTTTCAATGGAGATTATCGTGAACACGACGGCCCCCGCCCCAAAAATGCGCAGCAGCTGCACGGCCTCCAGCGGACTGGAACCGAAGAGCATGTTCATGAACGGCGTGTAAATGAAGAGCGCCTGCACCAGGAACATGACAGCGATGCCGTAATACACCCACGGGTTGGTGAACCAGCCAATCTGGCCGATCGGCCGCACCAGCGAGCGGCAGTTGAGCAGGTAAAAAGACTCCACTACCACAAATACCGTAGTGACAACGGTCTGGGCCTCTCTGAGAGTTGCACCCCGGCCCATTTCATATAAAAACAGTCCATAGGAGCATATAAGCATCAGGAATCCGACAAGCAGCGTACGCATGATGAGCTTTGTGGTGAGCAGCGGCTGGTCGGATGGGCGTGGCGGACGGTCCATGATGCCAGGCTCTTTGGGCTCGAAAACCAGCATGAGCCCCAATAGCACAGAGGTAGTCATGTTGATCCAGAGCAGCTGTACGGGCTGCATCGGAAGCTGTGAGTTCAGTGCCACCGCCAGCAGCAGAATCAGCGATTCCCCCAGGTTGGTGGGCAGCGTCCAGACGATAAACTTGGTCAGGTTGTCGAACACGCCCCGACCTTCTTCTACGGCGCCTTCTATCGACGAAAAGTTATCATCAGTCAGAACCATGTCGGAGGCATCCTTGGCCACATCGGTTCCGGTGATGCCCATGGCGATGCCGATGTTAGCCTGCTTCAGGGCCGGGCCGTCGTTCACGCCGTCACCCGTCATGGCCACCACCTTGCTGCGCGACTGCAGTGCTTTGACCAGTCGCAGTTTCTGCTCAGGTGCCACACGGGCAAATACGGCGGTCTTCTCGACGAGGTCGGGCAATTCCTGGTCACCGATCTGTTGCAGCTGCTTGCCGGTTACGGCCACCAGCTGGCCATTTTCCTGGCGGCCTCTCAACCCAATCTGGCTCGCAATGGCTGCGGCCGTCACGGCATGGTCACCCGTAATCATTTTCACGTCTATACCTGCGCGCTGGCAAAGGGCCACAGCCTCCATTGCTTCCTGGCGGGGTGGGTCGATCATGCCCTGCAGGCCCAGGAATATGAGGTCGGAACTGGTGTGTTTGTGGTCGATCTGCGTCTGGCCTTCGGTCGCCCCCAGCATGGCGAAAGCGAGTACGCGCAGGCCCTCGCCGGCCATTTGCTCCACTTGCTTTTCGATATGCTCCTTGTCGAGCTCGCCCGGTTCGCCGTCTGGCAGCAGGGCTTTGCTGCTGCGCTCCAGCACGGCTTCTACAGAGCCTTTGAGGTAAATGAGGGGTCTGTCGCCGCCGTGTAGCGTGGCCATGTACTGGTATTCCGACTCAAACGGGATGGTGTCCTGACGAGGCTGCTGCTCCTCCAACGTTCGCTTCTCAAGTCCGGCTTTTCGGGCAACAACTTCCAATGCCCCTTCGGTTGGGTCGCCTTCTATCAACCACTGTCCGTTCTTTTCTTTCAGGGTACTGTCGTTGCACAGCAAACCGGCTTTCAGGCACTGCTCCAGGGCTTTGTTGTGGCGCAGGTCCGCCTGTCTTTCCTCCCGCTGAATTTCGCCTTCCGGTCGGTAACCCAGTCCGGTCGTGGTGTACTGCTCACCTCCGGCTGCGATCTGCTGCACGGTCATCTGGTTTTCGGTGAGCGTACCGGTTTTGTCGGAGCAGATGACGTTGGTGCTGCCCAGGGTTTCCACGGCTACCAGCTTGCGGATGATGGCGCGGCGTTTGGCCATTTTAGAGACCCCCAGCGCCAGCATGATGGTAACCGCCACGGGCAATCCTTCCGGTATAGCGCCCACTGCCAGGGCTACCGCCAGCATAAACGTGTCAGACGCGTCCGCCCCCCGCAGGTACTCCACCACGAAAAGCACGACGCACAGCCCAAGAATAACCCATAGGAGCAGGTTGCTGAATTCCTTTATTTTGATGGTAAGAGGCGTGTCCAGGTTCTGCGCGCCTGAGATGGATTCCTGTATTTTGCCCACCTCGGTCTTGTCGCCGGTGGCCACCACCAACCCGGTTGCCTGCCCGTAGGTCACTGCCGTGGAGGCGAACCCCATCGAAAAGCGGTCGCCCAGCACATCGTCTGCGGCCACAGGCTCCGAATGCTTTTCCACTGCCACCGACTCCCCGGTCAGTGCCGATTCGTCCACCTTCAGGTCGCGGGCCTGCACCAGCCGCACATCCGCCGGAAACTTGTCGCCGGACTGCAGCAGCACAATGTCGCCAGGCACCAGCTCCGAGGCATCGATATGTTGTTTACTGCCCCCGCGTAGCACAGTGGCTTTCGCGGTCATGCTTTTGGACAAGGCGTCGATGGCGGCCAGGGCCTTTGACTCCTGTATGTAGCCGATGATGGAGTTGATCAGGACAACCCCGAAAATAACGCTCGAGTCGATGTACTCGCCCAGTAGCAGCGTGACGACGGTGGCGGCCAGCAGAATGTAGATGAGCGGCTGGTGAAACTGCAGCAGAAACAGCACCAGGGCGCTCTGCTTTTTCTGCTGCGTCATCACGTTGCTGCCGTAGGCTTCCTGCCGCCTGGCGGCTTCTTCTTGTGTTAAGCCCTTTTTCTGGTCAACCTGTAAAAGTTGGAGCGCCTCCCGGGCGTCAAGGCTATGCCAGTCCTGGGTTTTGTCTGGTGATAGGGTCGTTTTTTCAGGTTTTCTCTCTTCTCTTACACGCATATTGCCTCAAGTTCTCGTCTATACCTGCCCAAGCTCGTGATGCCCGCGCAGGCCGTTATAATTCCAATACAAGGTGAGTATCTGAATTACGAAAGCAAGTAGTATACTGTAAGTAGTACGGGCAATTACTGGGACAGGTAGGCCCCGTCGGCTGCGTAGTAGGCGCCCGATACGAAAGAAGCCTTGTCGGAACTGAGCCAGATCACCAGCTCTGCTATTTCCTCCGGGGCTCCCAGGCGTCCTATCGGGTGCTTGGATGTCAGGAACTGCAGCGTTTCCTCGCCCATGCCGGACAGCAAAGGGGTTTTGATGAAGGCCGGACCAACAGCGTTGATGCGTATACCTTTGGAAGCGTACTCCAGGCCCCCGTTTTTGGTCAGGCCCACCACGCCGTGCTTGGCGGCCACATAAGCAGCTGAGTTGGCAAAGCCCACCTGTCCGAGGATGGAAGAGTTGTTGACAATGGCACCGCCGCCTTGCAGCAGCATCTGCCGTATCTGGTAGTGCATGCAGTAGAACACACTGTTGAGGTTAATGCTGATGACTTTATTCCAGCCCTCGATGCTCATATCGCCGATCGTATTGGATTCACCGCCTATACCTGCGTTGTTGAAGGCAATGTCCAGCCGCCCGAACTTTTCAACTGCCTGTTGTACCATGCGCTCACAGTCTTCGGGTTTTGAGACATCGGCCGATACAAAAATAGCCTGGCTGCCCAGTTGCTCAATTTCCTGCACCACCTGCATGCCGGACTCCTCGTGGATGTCGGACACCACTACTTTAGCACCTTCGCGGGCGTAGAGCAAGGCTGCTGATTTGCCGATACCAGAGGAACCGCCGGTTACCAGCGCCACTTTTCCATCAAACAGGTTGGCTTTATTAGATTTCATCTCGTTCATAATCTATTTTTTAGGGGTAGAAGTTCGTTATCTGACAAATTTCGTAAGACCGAAGGGTCCTTTTTATGACGCTTGTCATTTCTGAGAGAAACATATATCAGTTATCGAATAATATACTCTAAAGCTTACGCGTCATCATGCAATCGTGTACTGAATGTAGTACATTTGAAGCGTAGCACCTTTCCGGCCCTGCTCACGGCAGGTATAGCAAATCTTTAAAGATCGGGCAGGTATAAGCAGGGGTGGGGTGAGTGAAAGTGCTGCTGCATAGTGTCTTTTACGTTTGAGGTATCATGTCAACAAAACACTATTTACAACTGCTCCTGCTGCTGGCCTTTTTCACCTCCTGCGGAGACGGCCAGGAAACCACACAGCCAACCGTGGAGGATATCTCGGAAGCCGTCTACGCTTCCGGCCTCGTGAAAAGCCGCAACCAGTACCAGGTATACCCGGTTGTGAGCGGCATCATCGAGGAAATACTGGTGACGGAGGGCGATACCGTGCGAAGGGGCGAAACGCTCGTTCGCATCAGCAACGAGGCCGCCCAGCTGAACACGGAGAATGCCCGACTGGCTGCAGCGTACGCCCGCGTGAGCGCCAATACCGAGAAGCTGACCGAGCTGCAGGAGACGATCGACCTGGCCCGCAGCCGCATGCAGAACGACTCGCTGCTACTGGCCCGGCAGCGCAACCTCTGGGCCAGCCAGATCGGTACCCGGGTGGAGCTGGAGCAGCGTGAACTGGCCTACAAAAACTCCCAGACAGCCTACCGCTCCGCCCGCCTGCGCTACAACGACCTCAAAAAGCAACTCGATTTTGCCGCCCGCCAGTCGCAGAAGAACCTGCAGATCAGCGAGACCCTGCGGGACGATTACACCGTGAAAAGTGAAACCAGCGGCAAGGTATACAGCGTGCTGCGCGAGAAAGGCGAGCTGGTGAGTCCGCAGGTGCCGATTGCGGTGCTGGGCGATGCCGATGAATTTATACTGGAGCTGCAGGTGGACGAGTACGACATAGCCCGCGTGAAGCCAGGCCAGCAGGTGCTGCTTAACCTCGACAGCTATAGAGGCCAGGTGTTTGAAGGGCGCATCACCAAGATCAACCCGGCCATGAACGAGCGCACCCGCTCCTTTACCGTGGAGGCGGAGTTTGTGACCAAGCCGGACGCGCTCTACCCCAACCTGACCACAGAGGCCAACATCATCATCCAGGCGAAAAAGAACGCCCTGACCATACCACGCGAGTACCTGGTGGACGGGGCCTACGTGCTGAAGGATAAAGACGAACGCGTACCGGTGAAAACCGGGCTGAAGGACTACCAGAAAGTGGAGATTGTGGAGGGTTTGTCGAAAGAAGATGTGATCGTGAAGCCTTAGGGATGAATTTCAAACTGATATACAGCATCGCGAAATCCATGTTGCTGGCCCGCTGGCGGCAGACGCTGGTGGCCGCCGTTGGGGTGACCTTCAGCATCGCCATGTTCATCACCCTGCTCGGTTTCATGAACGGCCTCAACGATATGCTCGATGGCCTCATCCTGAACCGCACGCCGCACGTGCGCCTCTACAACGAGATCAAGCCGAGCGAAAACCAGCCGGTAAACGTGGCCGGGCAGTACAAGAATTCCTACAATTTCATCAGTTCCGTGAAGGCCGGCATCACCCGGCAGGAGATCTACAACAGTGGTCCCATTCTGCAGGCCGTGAAAGCCGACGAGCGGGTGCTGGGCGCCACCCCCAAGCTCCTGGCGCAGGTCTTTTTCAACGAGGGCACGATCGAAATTACCGGAGTGATCAATGGCATTGATGTGGAGGAGGAAAGTCGCCTGTTTAATTTTCAGGACTACGTGACAGCGGGCAATCCCATCGACGCCAAAAACGTGGCCAACAGCATCATTCTGGGCAAGGGACTGGCAGACATTCTGGTGGCCGACATAGGCGATGTGGTGCAGGTGACGACGGCGCAGGGTGAGCGTTTTTCGCTGAAAGTGGTAGGGTACTTTCAGTCAGGTATACAGGAGATCGACAAAGTGCAGAGCTACGCCTCCATTGCCACCACCCAGAAGCTGCTCGGCAAACCGGCAAACTACATGACCGACATCCAGGTGAAGCTCCATGACCTGGAGCAGGCCCCGGCCGTTGCCCGGGAGTATGCGCAGCTTTTCAATATCGATGCCGAAGACATACAGACGGCCAACGCCCAGTTCGAGACGGGAAGCAACGTGCGCTCGCTCATCTCCTATGCCGTGGGCGTCACGCTGCTGATTGTGGCGGGTTTCGGCATCTTCAACATTCTCAACATGATGATCTACGAGAAGATGGACTCCATTGCCATCCTCAAGGCTACCGGTTTCTCCGGCCGCGATGTGAACCTGGTCTTTCTGCTGATCGCGATGAGCATCGGCTTTTTCGGAGGTATAGTGGGGCTGGTATTCGGCTTTGTGTTCTCTGCCATCATCGACAGCATCCCCTTCGTGACAGCGGCATTGCCTACCATCACAACGTACCCGGTTAACTACGATGTGGTGTACTACGTCATCGGCGGGGTTTTCTCCCTGATCACCACGTACTTTGCCGGTTTCTTCCCGGCCCGCAAGGCAAGCAGGGTGGACCCGGTCGAGATCATCAGGGGCAAATAGGTATAGGATGAAAGGCAGCGAAGAAAAGATGCAGGAAATTATACTGGAGGCGAGGAACATCAACAAGGAGTTCCATGACCCCGTGACGGTGCAGGTGCTCCGCGATATCACGTTCACCGTGAACAAGGGGGAGTTCGTGTCGGTGATCGGGAAGTCGGGTTGCGGCAAGTCCACGCTCCTCTACATTCTCTCCACCATGGACACTGACTATACCGGTGAGCTGTTCATTGACAAGGAGTTGATGTCAGGTCGTCCGGATACTGAGCTAGCCCGCATCCGCAACGAGAAGATCGGCTTCGTGTTCCAGTTCCACTACCTGCTCAACGAGTTCACGGTGCTACGCAACGTCATGCTGCCCGGCCTGAAGCTGGGCAGGTATAGCGAGCAGGAAGTAGAGCACCGCGCCATGGAGCGACTCAAGATGCTGGGGATAGACCATCTGGCCGCACAGTCGGCTTACCGTGTTTCGGGCGGGGAGAAGCAGCGGGTGGCCATTGCCCGGGCCCTCATCAACGATCCGCACATCATCATGGGCGACGAGCCCACCGGCAACCTCGACAAGCGCAACAGCGATACCGTGTTCAATATCTTCAAGGAACTTGCCGAGGAGCACAACCAAACGCTGCTCATCGTGACCCACGACTCCGAATTTGCTGAAAACACGCACCGCATCATCGAAATGGAGGACGGGCGGATTATAAGGAGCTGATTAAGCCGTCCATGCCTATGACCTACCTGTGAATTTCTGCCTGATTATGCGGAAATTCGCCTATATGTATATTACCTAAACTTTATGTAATTCGTATGAAGAACCTATGGTTCTTTTGACTTTTTGTTATATTAAATTTAATTAATTTATGAATAAAGTACTAAGTCAACTTTTTGAGGTTGCCAGTAAAAAGAAAAGAACCATCATCGGCCTCATGTCAGGCACTTCGCTTGACGGACTTGATATTGCGCTTTGTGAATTTGAGGGGCAGGGGACTGAAACACGCATGGAATTGCGTGAATTTGTGACCATGCCCTATGATGAAACCTTTAAAAAGGAGGTAAAAGCGATTTTCTCGAAGCGGGAAGTTGACCTGGAGCGTGTCTGCCTGCTCAATGCCTACATCGGACGCTTCCATGCAGACCTCATCAACAAAAGCCTGCAGGAGTGGGGGGTGGACGCTACTGAAGTGGACGTGATTGCGAGCCACGGCCAAACCATCTACCATGCCCCGGCGTCGCTGCACGGTATAGCCGATATGCCGGATGCCACACTGCAGATTGGCGATGGCGATCATATAGCCATGGGCACAGGTGTCATCACACTGAGTGACTTCCGGCAGAAGCACGTGGCGGCAGGCGGAGAGGGCGCCCCACTGGCCGTGTACGGTGACTACCTGCTCTTCTCGAAACGGAATCAGAACCGGATCATGCTCAACATCGGCGGTATCGCCAACTTTACCTTCTTGCCCGGTGACCTGGACACGAGCCGTATCTTCTCGACCGACGTAGGACCTGGCAACACGTTGATGGACGCCTACGTGCAGCAACAATTTCCCGGCACCTATTATGATGCCGACGCTGCCATCGCCAGGAAAGGCACCTACAACCAGGCACTGGTGGCCTCCCTGCTGTACCATCCCTTCTTTGAGCAGGACTTTCCCAAAACGACCGGCCCGGAACTGTTCAACCTCGCATACCTGACGGAGGCACAACGCAGATCCGATACAGAGCACCTGTCCCCGGAAGACGTCATGGCGAGCCTGAACAGGTTTTCGGCCGTTGCCATCTGCGGGGCCCTGACCCGCTCGCTGGGCGACGCTGTATTTGAAATTTTCCTGAGTGGCGGCGGTATGCACAATCCGCTGCTCATACAAAACATAAATGAACTTTTGCCGGGCGCAACAGTCCGGAACACGGCCGAACTGGGGGTGTCGCCGGATGCAAAGGAAGCGGTGCTGTTCGCCACGCTGGCCAATGAATGCCTGGTGGGGGAGCCAATCCCCTTTGGACCTGGCAAGAGACGCGTACCCTCCGTGCTGATGGGGAAAATCAGTTTACCTGAGTAATTCCTGAACACTTATACATCACATTTTAACTGTACAAAACAAGAGGCACTATGAGAAAAAATTACCTGATTGGGACGGCCTCCGGAAAGGCCATCCTGCTGTGTTTCCTCCTGCTGGCAGCTGCCTGTCAGCTAGCCATTGCGCAAGGGGCACGCTACGCCATTACGGGCACCGTCACAGATGCGCGCACCAAGTCTCCGCTGCCCGGTGTGGTGGTAAAGTTTCAGAACCACAACATCGCCACGGCCACTGATGCGAGCGGGGTGTACAACCTGTCGGCCGCCCTGCCTCCGGGCACTTACCAGCTCACGTTTTCTTTCATCGGCTTTAAACCACAGACACGCTCCATTACCCTCGGTGATCAACAGACCGTGCAGCTGGATGCGCAGATTCAGGAGGATATTGTGGGTCTGGATGAAGTGGTGGTAACAGGCACCTCGGTGGCAACCAGCAAAAAAGAGCTGGGTAACGCTATCTCCACCGTTTCTTCTGATGCGCTCGAAAACAGTGTGGCTACGTCCATAGACCAGGCCCTGGCCGGCAAGGTCGCCGGTGCGCAGATCAGTCAGAACTCGGGTAACCCGGCCGGTGGCATCAGCGTGCGCCTGCGAGGTACCAGCACGGTCGTGGGGTCCGGCGACCCGCTTTACATAGTGGATGGGGTGATCATCAACAACAGCTCACCTGAACTGATCGACCTGGGAGGCTATGCGCAGAACCGACTGGTGGATATTAACCCGAATGACATTGAACGCATCGAGATCATCAAAGGGGCTGCTGCGGCTGCTATCTACGGGTCACGGGCAAGCAACGGGGTGGTGCAGATCTTTACGAAGCGCGGGGTGGAGGGTGCTCCAAAGATATCAGTATCAACCCAGTTTCGGATAAATGAAGTGCGCAAAACGCTGGATTATAACAAGTACCCCTTCCGCTTTGTGAACAATCTTGCCTCAGACCTCACGCAGGAGCCAGTCACAAGGTATGACTACCAGGACAAAATTTTCAGGACGGCCTTTGGCACGGAGAACAATGTGTCGGTGTCGGGCGGCAGCGCGAATACGCAATACTACATGAGCGGCAACTTCCTGAGCAACCAGGGCATCATTGACAACACAACTTTTAAGCGGGGAGGCGCCCGTCTGCGAATCGACCAGACGATCAAGAACTGGATATCGGTGTCGCTGGGAGCCAACTACGTTCTCAGCACCAGCGAAGAGATTCCGAACGGTGGCCTGAGTGAAGCATACGGTGCCCTGACCGGCTTTATCTTCAGCAATAACTTCATCAACCCGGAACCGGTGAACGGGGTATACCCTTCCACTGCGCCTACGGCTATTTTGCGTCGTACCAACCCGCTCGAGGCCATCAACCGCTTTGATTTCGGGCAGCGCACCAACCGTTTCATCGGCGATTTTCAGGTAAACCTAACCCCGATCAATGGCCTGAACATAAGCTACGTGCTGGGCTTTGACAATTCAACGCAGATTGCGACAGGCTATATACCGGTGGGCAACACAACACCCTCCTATAATGCCGGCTACTCTCGCCGCGCCGACCGCACCTCTTATCTGCTTAACAACGACCTGAATGCCTCTTACCGCACTTTCCTGACCGACTGGCTGGAGTCCACCACAGGTATAGGAGGTACGGTGCAGACGGAGAAATATTACTCGACAGGTATAACGGGCACGCAGTTAGGCCCGATCGCCCAGGTTAGTTCCGGCGGTGCCACGGTCGTCTCCAGCGATGGACGAGCCGATATAAACATCATGGGCTTTTTCGCCCAGCAGACGTTCGGGATCGGGCAGCGTTTCTTCCTGACGGGTGCCGGTCGCTACGACGTGTCTTCCGTGTTCGGAGAGGACAACAGGTGGCAGTTTTACCCGAAAGTGAGCGGCAGCTACTTGGTTTCCAACGAGAGCTTCTGGCAGGGACTCAGCGAAATCATTCCTATTTTCAAACTTCGTGCCTCCTACGGGCAGGCGGGCAACCTGACAGCGATCGGAGCTTATGATCGCTATACCAATTATAACCCCGTTTCACTTCCAGGCCTTCCGGGTGTTATTCCATCGACCTTATTGGGTAACTCGGGCATTAAGCCGGAGCGCCAGGTAGAAACCGAGTTCGGTGCCGATATGAGTTTCCTGGGCGGCAGGCTGGGTCTGGAGTTCTCTGTTTACAAGAAAGATGTGGAAGACCTGCTGTTGTTCATCGGCCTGACGCCTTCTTCGGGTTTCCTGAACCAGTACGCCAACATCGGTACCATGACCAACAAAGGCTTTGAGCTGATGATCACAGGTGCGCCTGTGCAGACGGAGCGTGTGCGCTGGACCTCTACGCTGATCTATTCCCGTAACAAAAATGAAGTGAATAACATACCGGGTGGCGTGCTGCCATTCCCGGGCGGTTTCGGCCAGGTGGCTGCTGTGGATGGTTACCCGCTAGGTGCCTTTTACGCTACCTATTTTGCCCGGAATCCCGACGGCTCGCTGCTGCTGAATCCTGCCGGGTTGCCACAGCCTGAGCGGGCGGGGCGCAACCCCGAAAACGGGCAGCCGGTAGGCGCCACCGTGCCCAAGGTGATCGGCGACCCTAACCCGGACTGGACCGGCTCATGGACAAACGATATCTCGGTGGGCGAACGCCTGTCGTTCCGTACCCAGTTTGATGCGGTTTATGGTTTCGATGTGTTCAACTTCACCCGCCGCGTGGGCGAGCGTGACCTATATGGCGGACTGGCCGGTTACGAGCCGGAGCTACGAGGAGAAGTGCCAAAAGGAACCTCCACTGCACTGTTCGGGATATTCGAGAATTACATTGAAGACGGCTCTTTTATCAAGTTAAGAGAAGTGTCGGTGGCCTATGACTTTAAGCCTGCCTTTTTGGGAGGTAACAGCATGCGCCTCAGCCTGGCAGGGCGTAACCTGTTCTCGATTGACGACTACAGCGGCTATGATCCGGAAGTGAATGCGGCTGGTCAGACCAATGCTGTGAGAGGCTTTGACTTTGTGGAGGTTCCGATCCCAAGAACCTATGCGCTGGGCCTCAACTTTACCTTCTAATGCTTCCTTAACCTTATGAAAAACATCATGAAAAATATAGCTTCTTACTTAAAAGTGGGTTTCCTTTCGGGCTGTCTGCTGCTGACGAGTGGTTGCGAACTGGATATACCCAACCCCAATGCGGCCAGTGACGTCGAGGTACTGAACTCACGCGAGGGCATCATCGCCCTGAGTGTCGGGTTGCGACAGTTTTACTCTACCTCGGGCCTGGAGGCGGCGCTCTTATACGCAGGTGTGACGGGTCGCGAGATGAAAGGGGTGGCCACCTTTACCAACGTGCTCGAACTGGAGGCCGGTGGAACTGCCCTGCCCACCTTCAACGGCAACATCCTCGGATATTGGTCCCGTATGCAGCGCACCATGCTGATGAGTGAGCAGATTCTGGAGAACGCTCCCAATGTACCAACCCTGACAGGCGGGACGCTGAGCGGGGTGATGGCGCACGCGCACCTGTTCAATGCCATGGCGCTCGGCAATCTGTACATCGCATTTGAACAGGCAAACACAGAGACCAGCCGAACCGACAAAGTAACTTTCAGACCCAGAGCAGAGGTGCTGGCAGCTGCCATCGCCCACCTGAACGAAGGGATCGCCCTGATAGAGGCTACGCCTCCTTCACCAGAGTTTACGGCGCAGGTTACGGGCACTGCCTTTGACTTGCGTAACACGCTGTACGCCTACAATGCCCGGTATAACTTATATGCCGGAAATTATGACGCGGCTATCGCTAATGCAGATAAAGTGGACCTGAGCAAACGCTCTGAGTTCGTGTACAGTACATTGAGTCCGAACCCGATCTATAACACCGTTTTTATCCTGGCTTATTACAGACCACGCGATAAATTCGGCTTGCCTGACGCACTCTTTGAAGTGGGAGATGGCCGATACAGCTTTTACATGACAGACCCGAGCGCTGATGTGTTAGGGGACCGGGTAAAGACACTGGCCGGTTTTTTCAATACGCAGACAACCAGCATACCGGCATACCTGCCAGACGAGATGAAACTGATTAAAGCCGAAGCACTGCTACGGAGCAACGGTTCTTTGGAAGAGGCCCTGGCACTTATCAACCAGGTGCGGACACAGACTTCCGGCGATCCATTTGGTGTGCATGCCGGCTTGCCTGCCTACAGCGGTCCGGTGACAAGAGAGGCTCTGTTGTTAGAGGTATACAAACAGCGGTCTGCTGAGCTATACCTGAGCGGACAGAAATGGGAGGACAGCCGCCGATTCAAACGTCCGGGGCCGCCTGATAACCTGAGTGAGCGCAACCGCAATTTCTACCCGTATCCTGACCAGGAGCGTCGCAACAACCCGAATACGCCAAATGACCCTGCGATCTAAGGTCGTTGCGCTATACCTGTTTCTCAAATAGCAAAAACCTCTGCCATTCCAGCATAGACGCTGGAAGTCGGCAGAGGTTTTTTTTATGGCCTCAATATGTTCAGAGGGCTGGATTAGACTGCAGGATCAACTCCTCTTCAATCGCAGGGCTCAGCACCAGCACCAGGTGCTCGGCAAAAGCGGCATTTTCAATTTGTTTGTCACTCATCAAAGCAACTAACCCTACCGGTTCGCCTTCCTTTGTCAGGAAAATGCTGCCCAGGTAGCTCTCAATGTTCAACTCCTGCAGCTCAATGTCACGGGGGAAGTGGCGCTGCACGTTGTTGGGGTAATAGCAGAACCGCTGCGTGAGAACAGAATCGCAGGGGCTGTGTTGCAGGGGGTAGGAGATATTAGGGAGAACCTCTCTGTCTTTTAAAAACACTTTCGTCAGGACATTCCTGCCATCTTCGCTTAAACTGCCGATTAGTACATACTGTACCTGGGCATGGGTCGCGATGAATTCAGCCGCCAGCCTGAGGAAAGACTCGTCGCGCGGCTGCGAAGTAAGTGAGATGGCAGATTCCAGGATCCGATGCTCATCTTCCCGAAGCACATAATTCCAATGATGCACGAATCTGTATTCCATCGCACAAAGTAAAAAGATGATAATCTACAAATCTAAACATTTTAATAATACGAAATCAAAAAGCTAAATGGCAATTTGTGAAGTGCTTATGTTTCAGTGTAATTGAAAAATGGATTATAAGAATTTGTTTTTTACAATATAGTACAATATGTTTCGCAGCTGCCTGTTTTGTACTTATGCTGGTTTACATGTTCATCAGTACTTATACTATAATCGCCGAAGCCTTCAATAAGCCGCAGCATCAAGGTCCTTTTCTTTGGCTTATGCTACTTTTCAACAATTATGCAAAAGCCCGACAAAACTGCTGAAGCGGCATGGAGCCGCTAATATTGTGAGCTTGCAACTTTGGCTCAAATGCCAGATAATGCTCTAAGGAAAGGGGCCGTTTTGCTTTCTTTGGATTTGGCGATCTGTTCCGGTGGACCTGCCGCTACGACCTGTCCGCCCTCCTCACCAGCCCCCGGACCAATATCGATCACCCAATCGCTGGCAGCGACCACGCGCATGTCGTGCTCTACCACAATCACCGTGTTGCCGGCGTCCACCAACAGGTGGAGCTGGGTCATAAGCCTGTCGACGTCAGCGGGGTGCAGACCGGTGGTGGGCTCGTCTAAGATGTAGAGGGTGTTGCCGCGTTGCGACCGCTGCAGTTCGGTGGCCAGTTTGATGCGCTGCGCCTCACCCCCCGACAGCTCGGTGGCCGGCTGCCCGAGTCGCAGGTAGCCCAGGCCCACTTCGCGGAGCATGGTGAGCGCACGGTGCACGGCGGGCTCCTCGTCAAAAAATTCCCAGGCCGCATCCACCGTCATATCGAGCACCTCGGCGATGTTCTTGTCACGGTAGGTCACTTCCAGGGTCTGGGCATTGTAGCGGGCGCCGTGGCACACGGGGCAGGGGGCGTACACGCTTGGCAAAAAGAGGAGCTCTACCATCACGAAGCCTTCTCCCTGGCAGTTCTCACAGCGTCCCTTGGCGACATTGAAAGAGAAGCGCCCGGCATCGTAGCGACGCTTTCGGGCAAGCGGCGTGCTGGCAAAAAGTTTGCGAACATGGTCGAACAAACCGGTATAGGTGGCCATGTTGGAGCGCGGCGTCCGGCCGATAGGCTTCTGGTCGACACGCACCAGGCGCTTGATCTCTTCCATACCTGCCGTGATGTGGCCTCCGGTGGTGACAGGTATATCACGTTCCAATTCGTCGCCTTCCTCTTCCTCTACAGGCAACTGGTGCCCCAGGTGAGCGGCTACCAGTTCCACCAGCACCTGGCTCACCAGACTGGACTTGCCCGAGCCTGATACGCCCGTTACGGCCGTGAACACGCCCAGCGGAAACTCGGCGGAGAGGCGGTGCAGGTTGTTCCGGCTGACATCACTGAGTTTCAGCCAGCCTTTGGGTACGCGCGGATCGGAGTTGAAGCCCTTTGCTTTTCCGAACAGGTACTCGCCTGTGCGGGAGGCTGCTACTTTTCGTAATCCCTCAGACGGACCACTGTACAGGATCTCGCCACCTTTTTCACCGGCCGCAGGTCCCACATCCACAATCCAGTCGGCATGTCGGATCACTTCCAGGTCGTGCTCTACCACAAAGAGCGAATTGCCCGCTTTTTTGAGGCCGTCGAGTGCCCGGAGCAGCGCCACTTTGTCGGCAGGGTGCAGACCGGCGGAGGGTTCGTCGAGCACATACACCACCCCGAACAGATGCGAGTAAAGCTGCGTGGCCAGGCGCAAGCGCTGCAATTCGCCGGGGGAGAGGGTGGGGGTACTGCGCTCCAGCGATAAGTAACCCAGGCCCAGGTCGAGCAGCACGTCGATGCGGGCACACAGATCATCGGCGATCCGTTTGGCCACGATGGCCTGCTCCGGATGCTCAGCTTCCGTGCGGGAATGGCCCGGCTCGGTGCCTTTTGCAAAAGGTTTCAGAACAGACTGCACCCGTTTCAAAGGCAAACGCGAAAGCTCTGTGATATCGTAGCCCGCAAACTTCACCGACAGTGACTCTGGTCGCAGGCGCTTACCCTGGCAGGTGGGGCAGTCGGTGCTCAGCATATACTGCATCACCCGCTTCTTCATCAGCGGGCTGTTAGTGTTGGCGAAGGTATGGAACACGTGGCGGCGGGCGCTGCTGAAAGTACCCATGTAGTTGGGCTCCTCCTTGCGTTTCAGGGCGCGGCGTGTCTCCTCAGGGGTATAACCAGGGTATACCGGCACCACGGGCTGCTCGTCCGTGAATAGGATCCAGTCGCGGTCTTTCTGTGGCAGCTCGCGCCAGGGCTTGTCTACATCAAAACCCAGGGTCACCAGGATGTCGCGCTGGTTCTGTCCACCCCAGGCCATGGGCCAGGCCGCGATGGCCCGTTCCCGGATGGTAAGCGAGTCGTCGGGTACCATCGACTTTTCCGTGACATCGTACATGCGCCCCAGTCCGTGGCAAGTCGGGCAGGCTCCTTCGGCGGTGTTGGGTGAGAAGGCCTCGGCGTAGATAATCGACTGCCCCTCAGGATAGTCACCGGCCCGGGAGTAGAGCATGCGCAGCAGGTTGGAGAGGGTGGTGACGCTGCCGACTGAGGAGCGGGTAGTGGGCGTGCCGCGCTGCTGCTGCAGGGCCACAGCGGGAGGCAGGCCGTCAATGGCATCTACTTCCGGCACCGCCATCTGGTGAAACAGGCGACGGGCGTAGGGTGACACCGACTCCAGGTAGCGGCGCTGCGCCTCGGCATAGAGCGTGCCGAAAGCCAGGCTGGACTTACCGGAGCCGGACACGCCCGTAAATACCACCAGCGCGTCGCGAGGTATAGAGAGGCTGATGTCTTTGAGGTTATGCTCCCGTGCTCCGCGCACTTCTACAAATCCCTTGAACTGCCCGTTTGTTGTCTGATCCTGTTTTAGATTAGCCATATGCTGTCGTGTAAACTGCGATGCCGCGAAGGTATAGCATCCCATCGCAAAAGAAAATTGTTGTGTGTACGCAGGATGGCGCTCTATGGTAAGGTATAGCGATGCAGAGACGAGGGCTGACAGCGAAAAGAAAGGAATGGCTCAGTCCGGAAACCTGTGCGTGAAGTACGCTTTTTAGAGGTTGTGCCTGTTGCGGAGGGCAATAGCTACCAATGTTTTTTGCGTTCAGGTATAGGCTGGCCACTCGTTCAAGTTAACTACAGTATATGAGCATCCTTATATAGGTATTTCTTTTAAAAGTACAAATACTGCAACTATTAAGGTATAGATTAGTATTTATCTAAACGTAATTCGGAAGCCCGCTCAGGGTGGAAGAGAAAGCACTTTTGAAGACAAACTGAAAAAAACTTATGCTGGCAATGAACTACCGCGGACCGCAACGGGTCCGCATTGACGAAAAACCAGAGCCCAAGATTCTGCATCCCCAGGATGCCATCGTGCGTGTGACGCGCTCATGCATTTGCGGCTCTGACTTACACCTTTACAACGGCAACGTACCCGACACCCGCGTGGGCATGACCTTCGGGCACGAATTTATAGGCGAAGTAATCGAGATTGGCGAAGAGGTACAGAAACTCAAAGTGGGCGATATGATCATCGTGCCATTTAACATCGCCTGCGGCAAATGCCATTTCTGTAAGCAGGGCTTGTTTGGCAACTGCCACGAGTCCAACTCACAGGCTACCGCAGTGGGCGGTATCTTCGGCTACTCGCACACAGCCGGAGGCTACGACGGCGGGCAGGCCGAGTATGTGCGCGTGCCGTATGCCGATGTCGGACCAACCGTTATACCTCCCGGGATGGACCCGGACGATGCCGTGCTGCTGACCGACGTGGTACCAACGGGCTACCAGGCCGCTGAGATGGGCGGTATACAGAAGGGCGACACGGTCGTGATCTTTGGTGCCGGTCCGATCGGCATTATGGCGGCACGCTGCTCCTGGCTCTTCGGCGCCGGTCGTGTCATCGTGATCGACAAAGTGGAGTACCGTCTGGAGTTCGTGCGTAACTACGCCAACTGCGAAGCCTACAATTACGAGGAGATGGATGATCCGGTGGTGTTCGTGAAGAAAACCACGGACTGGATGGGCGCTGATGTGGTGATTGACGCCGTGGGAGCGGAGGCGACCGGTAACGTGATGCAAACCATCACAGGACGCAAACTTTTACTGCAGGCAGGTTCGGCCACGGCCGCGCATTGGGCAGTCAACTCGGTGAAGAAAGGCGGCATTGTGTCAATCGTTGGTATTTACGGCCCGACGGATAACCTCTTCCCGCTTGGCAACGTGGTGAACAAAGGCATCACCATTCGGGCTAACCAGGCATCGGTGAAGCGCCTGCTGCCGAGGCTGATCGACCACGTGCAGAACGGCATCCTCAATCCGAAGGCACTGATCACGCACCGCATACCGCTGGAGGACGTGGCAGACGCCTACCATATTTTTTCAGAGAAACTGGACAACTGTATCAAGCCTGTCCTGATTCCGCCATCAGCCAGATAAAGGAGAAAAAGACCATGGAAAACAAGACACCAAAAGATTATTCGCATATAAAAGGCTGGGGTATCGACGCCGATCCGAAGAACGACCCGACCTACCCCATGAAACACCGCACCGACGCCGAGCAGGAAGGCTACAGCTGGGATCGGCCGACACTGCAGGACGTAAACATCGAAGTGCTACATTCCATTGAGCGACCCAACGTAACGGCCGTGTTTGGAACCTCTACACCCCCCAGCGGACTAAGCGGCATGATCCGGCGCTATGCGTTTAAGCACAGCGAAAACAGCTACCTGCACTGGCTGCCTCTGCTGATGGCAGACCGCGTGAATGTGGTGGAGGGCGTGATCGATGATTTTGCCAAAGGCACTGTGCCGAACATATTTGCCGAGAAGGGCTGGAAAGCTGACTGGGAGCACAACCGCAGCGGGCTTATCCAAAAAGTAGGCATCATGGCTTTGGTGGCCACTGCAGCCGTAGTGTTACTCACACGCAAGAAGGATTAGCTGAAGGGTTAGACAATAGCCAAAAGAAAGGCAGCTGCTGTAGAGCGGCTGCCTTTCCTGTTTTAGCCGGTAACCGGAAGCTGTACTTGTCCGAGCGCATCAATGATGGCAGCTGCTGTGGCTGCACTGTACTGGCTACGGATCGCATCCTCGTTGATGACAAAGGCGGGGGCGGCCGGGTCGCCGTCAATGGTATAGGCCTGATCTGTTTTTTTGCTTTCATGCCGCGCAGCCTCCTGTGTCACGCTGCTGATCAGTGCGCTGGCACGGTGATCGAAAGCCGTCCAGATGAGTCGCTCCGGGCTCACTCCGTTTTTGAACTCGTCCGGAAATCGCCTGTGCGCCTCTTCTTTAATAGCCTTTGGGTCTAGCTCATTTATTTCGCATACCTGCTCAAACAACGCCATGTCCCTGTTGATCTGGTCTTCCATAGTTTTCGATTTTGTGATAGCTCTACTTACGTAAAGGGACCGTTGAAAGTCGGGACAGCACAAGGCTTAACCGCCCTAGTCCCAATCCACGATGTCGTCTTCCTCGTCGTCCGCCTCGTCAAAAGATACATCGTCTTCCTCCCATTCATCGGTCACGTATACCTCGTCGGCTATGTCGTTCAATGTTTCGGGGTCATCCTGCGCAGCATCAGCGTTTAAGTGATGCAGCAGCAAATCTTCCAGCGCAGGTATGGCCGCGAATCCTGCTTCGGTCAGGGCAATCAATTCACCGCGCTGCAGGAAGCGGTTGGTGTCGAGGAGCACTTCGTAAATGGGGGTGTGGATGTGCTTCGGGATTCTGAACAGGCGTGGATCGCGTTTGTCGAAAGGTGTGGGCACCGTGGAGGTATAGAGGTAAGGCAACAGGGTCTTGGAGCAACTCATGGCGATGCGGTCGATGCGGTGCGCCTGAAAGTAATCCTGCAGGCGGGTGTTGATGTTCTCGAAAAACTCCGCTGTTTCACCCAGTCTCACACGGGAACCCGCTCTTGACTTGCCTTTAGTCTTGAGGTACTTGATCTGGCTCTTGCCCTGTTTCTGGCGCACCATGTAAGAGCGGAACACCTTGTGATTCAGGCATTGGCCATTCTCAAAATAACCCATGGCGCAGTGGCCGGCCTGAATGAGCAGGATCACGTAGTTTTGTTTTCGGCCGCCCTCCGGATTATGATAAGAGGATGTGATCGGCAGCCTGAAACCAACCAGCTCGAGCCCGTCTTCGCCCATTAACAGGAGCCGGTGCTTCTCTGGGTCATACGCCTGCCTGATGGAGGAGCTGCGGAGAGACTGCAGGAGAGTGGCGGCTACCTGGGCAGGTATAAATCGGTTCATGTTCTGTTGCTTGTTGCGGACTGACGGGTTGTAAAGATACAAGCAGGAGGCATTTACCCGTCCTTATGCGAAAGAATAAAGCAGCATTCTGATTTGAAATAAAAGATGGGCAAACCGACTCACTCTTTTTTAAAGTACACGCTAAAGGTAGTGCCCTGACCAATCTCGCTCTCCACTTCAATGCGCCCCTCGGCATTCTCCACAATTTTTTTGACCATGTAAAGCCCGATGCCGGAGCCCTCCACGTGATCGTGCAAACGGGTAAACATGGAGAAGATCTTAGCCACACCACTCGGCTTCATACCTAGTCCGTTGTCACGCACTTTCAGCAATATGTCATTCCCTGCTATTTCACAGCTGATCTTAATGTCTGGCGTACGCGCCGGGTCTCTGTATTTCAGGGCATTGGAGAGCAGGTTGTAGAGGATGGAGCGCAGATTCTTTTCTGAAAACCGGATAGCCCTACAGGCTTCTACGTTTACCTCAATGCGGGCACCTATACTCTCAATCTGGGCACTGAGGTCAAGCTCAATGTCGTGTATGAGGTCAGTCAGGTTAACTTCAGATGCCTCCTGGTTATGCTCCTTCTGGAGTTTGGTCACATCGGTCAGGTGATCGATGGTGCGCTTAAACCGGCTGATGGAGCTTTCAATCATCCCGATCACTTGTGTTAGTGGCTCCGACGATTGTACTTCGTCCGGGATGGATTCGATCAGGATGAGCAGCAGGCGCTCAATGTTGTAGATCGGGGCTTTCAGGTCGTGCGAGGCAGCGTAGATGAAGTTGTCCAGGTCGATGTTGGTGCGGGTAAGCTGTGCGTTGGTTTCTGAGAGCTCACGGTTGGTATCGGCCAGTTGCAGCGTGAGCGCACGGGCCTCCTGCTCGCTTTCTTCCAGTTTCAGGCGGGAAATGGATTGCTCGGTAATGTCTTGCACCAGGGTATAGAAGCCGGCTACTTCACCGTCTCTTATGTCGGGCACGTAGCTGGTGTGGATGTGCTTCACAAAGTCCTCGCGGTAGGGCATGCGGCTCTCGAAGTCGAGGTGCTCACCGGCCAATGCCCGGTCGATGTACTGTTTCACGCCGGCGTAGGCTTTCTCACCTATAACCTCCCGCACGGGCCTGCCCAGCAGGTCGCTTGCCTTTAGCGGAAACCAGGCTTCGTAGGCCTTGTTCGTAAACCGGTATTTTTCTTCTTTGTCCAGGTAGCCGATGAGCACCGGCAAGGCATCCGTGATCAGGCGCAGCTGCTCTACGCTCTGCTCCACTTTCTGTCGCGACTTCACCTGCTCTGTCACATCATGGGCAAATACGAGCACACCGTCTATCTCGCCTCTTTCATCACGGCGCGCCTGGTAGGTAAACGTAAAATAGATTTCCTCCGGAGTGCCGTCGTCGTGGCGCGACAGCATGAGCGGATACTCTACTGCTTCAAAGTTCTCGCCTGTTCGGTATACCTGCTCCAAAATCCCGGGAATAGGGGTGCCCTGTAGTTCCGGGAAAACCTTGAGCAGGTTTTTGCCGATCATGTTTTTGCCGGGGAACACTTTTTTGAAGGCCGGATTGATCAGCTGAAAGGTAAACTCGGGGCCTTCCACGACCAGAAAGGGGGTGGGGGCATTCATGAAAATAGTATGCAGGCGGTTGCGCTGCGCCTCAATGGCCGCTTTGGAGAGCTCCAACTCGGCTGTGCGTTCACTGATGCGCCTCTCCAGTTCCTGGTTCAGGCGCAGCAGCGCCTCCTGGGTAAGGTATAGCTCCTTGTTGGCAGCCTCCATCTTTCGCCGCGACTCTACCTGTAGGGTCACCTCGAAGGCAAACACCATGATACCGTCAATATTGCCGTCAAGGTTTCGAATAGCCTGGTAAGTGAAGTTAAAGTATTTATTGCCTAAGACGCCGGAGTTCGTATGGTCTAAGCGCACCAGCATTTCGTGCGCGTTTTCGCTCTCGCCGGTTTGGTATACCTTGTTGAGCATCCCGATTACAGCCTGCTCTTCCAGCTCGGGCATGGCCTCCAGAATGGGCTTGCCCAGTATAGGCCGATTACCGACCAGTTGCTGATACGACGGGTTGGCAAAGCTGAAAACATGTTGCGGCCCTTCCAGGATGCAGATCATGGCGGGCGCCTGCATAAAAATATTGTGCAGTTTGCGCCGCTCCAGTTCAGCCTCAGCTCGGGCAGCCACCAGCTCGGCTTTGGTCATTTTCTGCTCGCCGTGCAGTTGCTTTACTTTCTGTTCAGTCTGCTGCAGTTTCCCTTGCACCAGCACTTGCTCTGTCACATCCAGCACCTTGTTGATGATGTAACTGATGTTGCCTTCTTCGTCCAGCACGGGCGTATTGGAAACCAGCCAGTATCTTTCCTGGAACTCCCCGGTCCCCGGTGGCAACTGCACATCGTAGCGCTGCACCCCCATATGATGCGTCTCTTTATGTTGCAGCACCCATTCCAGCGAGTTTCTCAGATTAAGGGTGGCGTCCGGCTCCACGAGGTCCGGGTTGTCGGGAAATGCGTCGAACAGATAACGCCCTTTGATATCCTCTATTTTCAGGCGAGTGACTTCCAGATAGGCCTTGCTGGCTCCTAGTAAGATGAAGTCGGTGGAGATGAAGAGGTAGAGGTCAGGGACGAACTCAAATGCGTGTAAAACTTCTGAAGAGATGGGCTGGGTTGATGTCATGCGGGGCGTGAACCTGAATTTTTTAAATATCTTTATTCTTAAAGACAATTCAAAAACCTAATTGTTAAAAGCGATCATGCCAACCCGAAAAAAATAACAGGAGACGCGCTGCGATTTTCGTACCCACCGGGCAGGCGCCTGCGTATAGGCGACAGGTATAGCCTATCTAAACTGACGATCCTGCCGCATGAGATGGACACTGGTTTTATTGCTGCTGCTCAGTGCCTGCGCTACCCAGCGACAGACAGGGGCTGATGAGGAAGCTATACCTGCCGCCGGCAAACGGGTGCCCAAACTGTACGCTCCTGCCATTTACGCCAAACCCACCATCAGCCCCGCCAGATCAGCGCTCAGCCCGCAAGAGGCCACGGGAGGAAACTTTTACGCTACCCGCCCATCCGGAAGATCGCCTATACCTGCTGCATCCCGAACAGCGATACCTTCCGCAACTGCTCCCGGCAGGGTAAAGACCCGCACCGTATACCTGCGCGATACCCTGGCGCTCGATTCGCTAAGCCGTGAGCTGCAGATCGAGCAACTGGCAAACCAGGCCATGCGCGGCAGGCTGAAGTCCACCGAAAGCGAGCGCGACTACTGGCAGGACAAGAACGAACAGAAATTCTGGACCCTGATCGCGATGGCTGTTTTCGCCTTCCTGTACATCCTGTTCCGGGTGCTGGCTTCGCGCATCAAAGAAACCTGAGTCCCTGCGTCAGGATAACCGTAATCCGCTGCCCTCGTTTAAAAAAGGAAGTATTATTTTAAACCTGATTAAAAACTATGAACAGACGAGACAGAGATCGCTACGATCACGACAACTACGACCGCGACTACAGCGGAGACGCCGGTTACGACCGCAACGATGAGCACTACCACAGCGCCCGCAACCTGACCAACGAGTTTGAGCAGGAGTACCGCAGCCATCACCCGGAAATGCGGGATGAGCGTTACAATCGCAGCAACATAAGCCACAGCTACCACGAGGGCAACATGGGCGATGGCTATGAGCGCATGCGCGAAGGTAGAAGCACTACGCGCCGCGATTCCGACTATAACATGAATTACGGCGAGCGCGACAGAGGGAACTGGGGCGATAGCCGCAACCGCGGCCAAAACTGGTCTGATGCGGAACGCTACGGCACATCTGGCAGGTATAGCCAGCGAGGCGATGATTATAACCGGGACCGTGACATGCGCCAACACAACTGGTCCGGCAGCACTGACCGCTTCAACACCCAGGAACGCAGCAGCCAACTGGACATGGACCGCAGCAGCCGCATGAACCAGGACCGCATGCGCGAAGGCTACGGTATTTCGGACTATGGCCGCATGCGACCTACAGAGAACATCCACTCTAGCAGGGGCATCCCGAACGCGGGCATTACCAGCAGCTTTGAAGATGATTACGGCACAGACCTGGACAGCAGCCGCAGCAGCCGCATATCGTCGGGCAACTACGGCGGCTATGGCTCGCAGGGCGGTGGCTACAGCCGCAACCGCGACGATCGCTACTAGTGCCAGGAGTTGAACAGACCCATAACAGGACAGCCACTGCCGAAAGGTGGCGGCTGTTTTTTTTGTGCGCTTGCGTTGTGCTTCTGCGAACTCAGATTTAATTCAGCAATGTTAAACTGTTCGTGTCTTCAGATGCTAGACCTGAGTTTGGCTGCGGCAGGCTGCTGTTTTACTGGTTTGGAAAAGCTGCAGGCTCTCTGACTCAACCCTGCGCAGGTATAGGAGTATGAAGAGATAAAAAGATCCGATGGAAAAGGAAAAGCAATTGCGCGATCATCTGGAAAAGCTGATGCGGATGGGACAGGCTTTTCGGCCGGCAGACGAACTGCTGCAGGATATCAGTGTGCAGGAAGCTGGCAAGCGGGTACCGGGCCTGCCCTATACCATCTGGCAGCTGCTCGAGCACCTGCGCTTTGCCCAGCACGACATCCTCGACTTTTGCCGCAACCCCAACTACCAGACCCCCGACTGGCCCGACGATTACTGGCCCGCAGCGGAAGCGCCAACCGACCAGGCCGCCCTCGACCAGACCCTGCAAACCATCAACCGTGACCTGGAGGCCATGGTACAGCTGGTGCAGGATAATGAAAACGACCTGTTTGCACCCATTCCACACGGTAGCGGGCAAACGTTGCTGCGCGAAGCCATGCTGGTGGCCGAACACAACGCCTACCATCTGGGCCAGATCGTGGTGCTCCGCCGTTTCATAGGGAATGCAGCTTTCTGAACGAAAGAAGCTGCCGCCCTGACAGGCTATACCTGAGCCTTAGGTATAGCCACTGCTATTGTTCAAGGTATAAGCGCCCCGCCGTCCACGGCTTTCCATCGTAAAACAGGATAGGAGAGGGTGTGAACATGGAATTGAGTCAGCAACAGCGGGAACGAAAACTGCTCCTCATCAAGGTCGTGCATACGGTGGTGTGGGTGTTTTACAATGTGGTGATCTTTTACCTGCTCTATGCCGTGCTCACCAACCGGATCGATCAATGGGTTTGGATCTGCCTGGGCCTGATCGTGCTGGAGGGGCTGGTGCTGCTGGTGTTCAAAAAAATGTGCCCCATTACGGTGGTGGCCCGGCGCTACTCCGACTCCACCCGCGATAATTTTGATATTTTTCTGCCTAACTGGCTGGCCCGGTATAATAAAGAGATCTATACCACGATCGTTTTCATCAGTGTGCTTATATTGGTGTACCGTTTGGCGATGACCTGATGTGGCAGCGTATAAAAACCTGAAAAGCAACAGCATGAAAAGCTACCTGTACAGAAATTCTATTCAGCTGTTGCTGTGCTGGCTTGTGCTGGCCGCGCCGGGACACCTGGCTGCCCAGCACAAGCCAATCAAATTCGCGGCAACGGATGTGAAAGCCGATCTGGCCTATGCCTACGAGACGCTGCAAAAAGCACATTTCAATCTATACGCCTATGTGAGCAAGCCCGACTACGATGCGGCTTATCAGGACTTGCTGCAGTCGATCCGGAAGGACTCGCTCAGCTTGCTGGAGACGACCCTGCTCATGCAGCGGCTGCTGGCAATCGGCAACGTGGGGCATTGCGAGGTCGACTTCCCAGCGGGCTCGTACATCGCCTACGCAACGCAGGGCGGCACGGTGTTTCCGCTCGAACTGGCCTTTGAAGACGGCAAAGCCTTTGTGCGCAAAAGCTATACCCCGGACTCCACGATCAGGGCGGGCGACCAGCTGCTGCAGCTCAACGGCAAACCCATCCAGAGAATCCAGACCGCCATCCATCCCTACCTGTCGGCGGAGCGGCCGTATTTCAAAGACGCCAAACTGGAGTTCTGGTCTTTTCCCCGCTATTACTGGGCTGTGTTCGGTGAGCAGGATTCCTTCAAAGTGAAAGTGAAACGGGCCGGTGGCAAACGCAGCACCCATACCCTCCAGGCTATGACGGTGATGGGCTATGAAGCCAGCCGGGGAGGGGAGATCCTCAAAAATGAGCGCTCTTTCAGGTATAGCGATGATGTGGCCTATCTGCATCCCGGTCCCTTCAGTTCGCCGGAGCCAGATGGGGAGGCGCAGTTCAGGGCCTTCGTAGACAGTGCGTTTGCAGCCATCAACGCCAATCAGGCCCAATACCTGATCCTGGACCTGCGCAACAACGCCGGGGGGCACAACACCTTCAGCGACTACCTGATCGCCTATTTTGCCGACAAGCCTTTCCGTTGGTTTTCGGAGTTTACCGTCAGGACCAGTGAGGTGCTCAAGACCCAGACCCGAAAGCAGTACCCCGATGCTATACGTGACGAGTACACCCGCCAGATCCTGGAAACCCCGGACGATGCCACCTTCGCCTACGCCCAAACTATGCAGCAGCCTATGCCGGAGGCCCAGCGCTTCAAGGGCAAGGTATACGTGCTCGTCAACCGGCAGTCCTACTCCATGGCGGCCGTGAGCGGCGCCCTGATCCAGGACTACGGCTTTGGCGAGATCGTGGGAGAGGAGACCGGCGACACACCCACCCTTTATGCTGCGCAGTTCAGTTTTCAGCTGCCCCGCACGAGCGTGGAACTGAAGGTGCCCAAAGGCTACATTGTACGGCCGAACGGCGACGAGCAACTGGCCGGCCTTATACCTGACCACCGGGTGCGCGACCACCTGCTCGACGAAGAAGACGAAATCCTGCGCTATACCCTGGAAAAGCTCATCCAGCCCCAACGTGAATCCTCGGCCCAAAAGTAAACCACCTATGTCTGGAGAACCTAAGAAAGATCCGAAACCTGTCAACGGGCGCCTGACAAACGCCTGTACCAGCCTGCAGGTAGCCGGGCAGTTGGTACGCTTTTATCGACGGAATTTCATGGCAAAACCAGGCAAATATTCCGATGAGAATCAGGCAGGCGAATACAGCAGTCCGGTTTGCTACGCCCACCTGCGGGAGTTTCGGGAGGGGTTCTGAGCAGGGTGGCTCAACATGGTGAATACTGCGACTTAACTTGGTGAACACTTCTGCATCGCGATGAAAGCTACTTTCTTCTGGAGACGCAGCGATTCTTTTTAAGGTATAGCATGCCATTTGATGAATCGTTCACAACGGCTATACCTGCTGTGAGCGATTTTTTGTCGTATCTTCACCCCCATGCCAAAATCAAAGAAACTACAGAACGTTACGATTGCAGAAGTATTCAGGACCATCATCTGGCCGCGTCGAAGGTATCTTGCGGTCGGGTTGGTGCTGATCGTCATCAGTCGCCTGGCAGGTCTGGTGCTGCCGGGTGCGAGTAAGTTTCTCATCGATGATGTGATCCCGACCGGAGACAGCACCATGCTCAAATGGCTGATCGGGGCCGTGCTGGCGGCCATAGTCATTCAGTCGGTTACTTCCTTTGCACTCACCCAAATACTGAGTGTGGAGGCCCAGCACCTCATCTCTCAATTGCGCGCCAAAGTGCAGCGTCACATCATGCAGCTGCCCATCCGCTTTTTCGACAATACCAAAACCGGCGAACTGGTGTCGCGCATCATGACCGATGTGGAGGGGGTGCGAAACCTCGTCGGCACCGGCTTTGCGCAGATGATCGGCGGCGTCCTGACCTCACTCATATGCCTCGTGCTGCTGATTTATATCAGTCCGCTGATGACAGGTTTTGCGCTCATCCCGGTGGCCATTTTTGGAGTGATCTCCCTCAAAGCCTTCGGTAAGATCCGGCCGATCTTCCGGGAGCGCGGCGTGATCAATGCCGAAGTGACGGGTCGCCTGACGGAAACGCTGGGCGGTGTGCGCGTGATCAAAGGCTTCAATGCGGAGGCGCAGGAAATCAAGACCTTTGAAGATGGCGTGACGCGACTTTTCCTGAACGTGAAACAGAGCCTGACCACGACCAGCATGGTGACCTCTGCCGCTACCTTGTTGCTGGGCATTGCCTCGGCGGGCATCATGGGCATCGGCGGCTACCTGATCATGAAGGGCGAGATGACCTTTGGCGACTTTCTGGCCTTTACGCTATACCTGGGTTTTATGATCGCCCCGATCCTGCAAATGAGCAACATCGGAAGCCAGTTCACGGAAGCCTTCGCCGGCCTCGACCGCACTCAGGAAATACTGAACACACCGCTGGAGGATGCCCATGGAACCCGGACGCTCAAGCTCGATCACATTCAGGGTGACATCGTGTTCGACCGCGTGTCTTTTGGGTATGAAACCGGAAAGGATGTGGTGAAGGAGATCAGCTTCCGGGCGCCTGCCGGCTCTGTCACGGCATTGGTGGGCACTTCGGGCTCCGGTAAAACGACGATTGCGGGGCTCGCTGCCTCGTTCCTGAACCCCGACAGTGGCACTATTACCGTAGACGGGCACGACCTGCAGAGCATCAGTTTGCAGAGCTACCGCAGTCAGCTGGGCGTGGTGCTGCAGGACGATTTTCTGTTCGAGGGCAGCATCCGGCAGAACATCCTATTCCCGCGTCCTCAGGCTACAGAGGAACAGCTGATGCAGGCGGTAGAGGCCGCTCATGTGCAGGAATTCACCAACCGTTTCCCGGAGGGCCTGGACACGCTGATCGGGGAGCGGGGTGTGAAGCTGTCAGGTGGGCAGCGACAGCGCATTGCCATTGCACGGGCTATCCTGGCTGACCCGCGCATCCTTATCCTGGACGAGGCCACCTCCAACCTCGACACCGAAAGCGAGAGCCTGATACAGGCCAGCCTCAAGACCCTGATGCAGGGCCGCACCACCTTTGTCATCGCCCACCGCCTCAGCACCATCCGGCAGGCCGACCAGATCCTGGTGATCGAGCAGGGCTGCATCGCCGAGCAGGGCCGCCATGAAGAACTGCTGGAGAAGCAGGGGCGTTACTATCAACTCTATACCTATCAGGCCAGAATTTGATGTGGTAGCGGTTGTGAATGTGTAGGCTGTTTTCCTGGTTTTAAAGTGGCAGTAGGTATAGCTGCTTTTGCTATGCGGATTGCAAATCCACAGCCATTGACTTCCGGATTGCAAATCCGAATGAGCTCTTGTTCCACAACTGTAAGAGCGGGGGGCACCGGTTTTGTGGATAGGCCGCCCGCTCCGTAGCTTCACACCCCTGCAGTCCCCTCAAGGGGACAATTCTCAAGCATAAAAATTGTTCCGGTAAAGATAGGGGACAGAATAAGGCTGTCAGATCGCGCCTGTATAGGGGGCGCCTGCCTTACATCATTCCTAAGATTTTCAGAATTATCCTTAAATTGGTAGATCGTTTTTCAGCTTATCTACCTTAAAACCATGAAATACCTTTTCAAGTCCCAGGCGCTCCTGCTGCTTTTGTTCGTCTACCTCTCGTCCTGCGCCACCAACCCTAAAACTGATTCTGCAAGCGAGGTGGCGAAGTGGGAAGAGCAGGCAGCCCGCATCACCATCATGCGCGATGATTTTGGCGTGCCGCACATCTACGGCAAAACCGATGCGGATGCTGTTTTTGGACTGCTGTACGCCCAGTGCGAAGACGATTTCAACCGCGTGGAGCGCAATTACCTGTGGGCCACCGGTAGGTTGGCGGAGGTAGAAGGAGAGGAGCAGCTTTACAGCGATCTGCGCGCCCGTTTGTACATGACAGAAGAAGAGGCCAAGGCTGAATATGAAAGAAGTCCGGCGTGGCTGAAGGAGCTTTGCCAGGCCTTTGCCGACGGCATCAACTACTATTTGCACACGCACCCGGAAGTGAAACCGAAACTGCTTACGCGCTTTGAACCCTGGATGCCGATGTACTTCAGCGAAGGCTCCATTGGCGGCGACATCGAGAGCGTTTCTACCAAAGGAATCAAAGCATTTTATGAATCTGACAGATCACTCGGGCTGAACAGTGCTGGTCACGGACTGGTGCAGCCGGCCTTGCTGGAAGAGCCAAAGGGATCCAATGGTTTTGCCATCTCGGGAAAGCACACGGCCTCCGGCGACGCCATGCTGCTGATCAACCCGCATACCTCTTTCTTTTTCCGGGGTGAGGTGCATGCGGTGAGCGAAGAGGGGCTGAACGCCTACGGCGCCGTGACCTGGGGGCAGTTCTTCATTTACCAGGGCTTCAACGAGAAGACCGGCTGGATGCACACGTCTGCCTATGCCGATGTGATCGACGAGTTCGAGGAGACTATTGTGAAAGAGGACGGTAAGCTGTTCTATAAGTACGGCGAGGAACTGCGGCCGGTGGAAACACAGGAAGTGACGCTGGCCTACAAGAATAGTGATGAACTGAAGCGAAAGACCTTCACGACCTACCGCACGCACCACGGACCGATTACGCACATCAACGGCGACAAGTGGGTAGCCACGGCCCTGATGTGGAAGCCGGTGGATGCGCTGATCCAATCCTATACCCGCACCAAGAAAAGCAACCTGAAGGAATTTAACGAGATGATGCAAATGCGCACCAACTCCTCTAACGCCACCGTGTACGCGGATGCCGACGGCAACATCGCCTACTACCACGGCAACTTCTTCCCGAAGCGCGACACTTCCTTCGACTACTCCAAGCCGGTGGATGGCAGCAACCCGAAAACCGACTGGAACGGTCTGCACACGCTGGACGAAACGATCCGCCTCGTGAACCCGCCAAACGGCTGGATCCAGAACTGCAACTCCACGCCTTACACGGCCGCTGCTGAGTATAGCCCGAAGAAAGAAGACTACCCCGTGTACATGGCGCCTTCGCCTGAAAACTTCCGGGGTGTGCATGCCATCCGCCTGCTCCAGAAAGCAGAGAACCTGACGCTTGACAAACTGATTGATCTGGCCTATGACCCCTACCTGCCCGGCTTTGAAGTACTGATACCCGGTCTCGTGAAAGCCTATGATGCCCAAAAGCCGAACGACCCGAAACTGAAGGCCGCCATCGACGTGATGCGCAACTGGGACTACGCCGTGTCGAAAGAGTCCGTGGCAATGTCGCTGGCACACTTCTATGCCACCAACTTGCTCCGGGACGGCAGTGCGCCAAAAGGGCATATCATGGAGCGATTTGACTATTACGCCAACACAGCCCCTGCAGCCGAGCGCCTGGAGATTTTCCAGAAGACCATCGCCGAACTGGAAAAGGACTTTGGCAAGTGGAACACACCCTGGGGCGAGATCAACCGCTTCCAGCGCCTGACAGGTGACATCAAGCAGCCTTTCAACGATGCAGCCCCAAGTATACCGGTAGGTATGGCGTCGGGCAACTGGGGTGCGCTGGCTTCCTATGGCGCCAACCGCTACGACACCAAACGCCTGTATGGTACTTCAGGCAACAGCTTTGTGGCGGTGGTTGAGTTTGGCGACAAGGTAAAGGCCAAGACCATCCTGGCCGGTGGCCAGAGCGGCGACCCGAAATCCCCGCATTTCAACGACCAGGCCCAACGCTATGCCGATGTTAATTTTAAAGACGTGGCCTATTACCGCGAAGACGTGGAGAAAAGAGCCAGGGCTACCTACAAGCCGGGGCAGCGGGTGAGCAAATAGAAACTCTAATTTGATCTGAATAATAAGAAAGGTCCGGGCTAAAGAGTCCGGACCTTTTTGTTTGGCATTGCATCGCTAGCACGAGCTGCAAGGTCGCTACTCCAAAATTGTCTACTGCCGCAGGAAATCCAGCAGCGCATTATTCAGCTCTTCTTTGTGTGTCAGGAACAAGCCGTGTGGGGCGTTCTTGATTTTAATGTATTTGTTCTGCCGGATCTCTTTGGAAGCCTGGTCGCTGCTGGTTTCGATCGGCACGATCTGGTCGGCATCGCCGTGTACGATCAGCGTTGGTACCGTTACGTTGCGCAGTTCGGGGCGGAAGTCCGTATGGCCCCAGGCTTTGGCTGTTTCGATGGTAGCGTGCGGAGACGCAGCCGTGGCAATCGTCCAGTCATACTGCAGCACCTCTTCTGTAGCCGTGTCTTTGTTATCGCTGGAGTTGTAGAACAGCTTGCTGAACTCCGCCAGGAAAGTCACCCGCTTGGTTTGGAGCGCTTCCATGATCCCGTCCAGCTTGTCTTCCGGCACGCCCTTCGGGTTATCGTCCGTTTTCTTCACGATCGGGATGATGGAGCTGATGAGCACGGCCTTGTCGATGCGGTCGTTGCCATACATGCTCAGGTAGCGCACTACTTCACCGCCTCCCATCGAGAAGCCCACCAATACGCAGTGTCGCAGGTCGAGCTGCTCGATCAGGGCACGCAGGTCAAGAGCCAGGGAGGTATAGTCATAGTGGAGGTAAGGCCGGTCGGAGTCTCCAAAGCCGCGGCGGTCGTAGGCGATGCAGCGGAAGCCGGCATCCACAACAGCCTGTACCTGGTTCTCCCACATCTTGTGGCTCAGCGGCCAGCCATGGATCAGGATCACGGGCTGTCCGTCGCCATGGTCCTGGTAATTCAGGTATACATTCTCTCCCCGCTGGATGTCTTCTGTTTCGATAAAAGGCATGATTTTAAGTTTGTTTTAGTGGTTATAGATGTTGTTCAGGGTATGCCGACAGGCATTTTCTTTTAACTGATTATAGGGGTAAATGTTCACTCAAAGGCATTTCTTACTTTTCGAGATTTGATACGCTGTGGCAATCAGATGGCCTAGGGTTGCTGCTTGACAGGACAGAAAATTATTCCATTTTCGCGGTAATTTTATTTTCCTATCTTGCATAGTAAAATAACTATATATCTATGAACAAACTTAGATTTGTATTGATGTGGTGCCTGATGCTGGGCATCCTGGTTTCGTGTGGCGACAAGGACGAAGATACTTCTCCGGCAACAACTGAACTGGATTACTTCCCTACTACAAAAGGCTCCACCTGGAATTATGGTGGTACCAATCCTTACTCGGTTACCGCCACAGGCAACACCAAGGTCATCGAAGGGAAAACCTATTCAGAGTTTGAAACGAAGCAGGGAAGTGAAACAAGAAAGTCTTATCTGCTGAAAGAAAAGGGCGTGTATACCGGCATCGGAATGGATCCAACCATTGGTAATATAGCCCTGACGTTTCTGAAAGAAGAGATGCCCGAGGGCAAGCCATGGTTCCAGACCAATGTGATGAATGGCATCGATACCAAAACGACCTTTACCATTATCGCCAAAAACATGACCAAAACGGTGGAGGGCAAGACCTACAAGGAGGTGATCCATGTGCAAACCAAGACCTCTATTACTTTCATGGAAATGGAGATTGATTCGGGCATCGAGATGAATTACTTCTGGGCCAAAGGCGTAGGCCTGATCCTGACAGATGCCGGTCAGTATGCTAACATTCCGCTGATGACCTACAGTATCACGTAGATTTGGTAAGCTTGCTGAGTTACCAGCAATCAGGAGCTTTCGAAAGTATATCCGACTGAAAAAAGCTTGTCTATTAAAAAAGCCCCTGCTTTTGGCGGGGGCTTTCACTTTTTATTTAACTCGTACCGGTATCAACTCCCGCTCGAAGTACACCAGATCCCGCTGCAAAGGGTTGCCAACAATGGTGCAGTAGTAGATGCGCTTCAGGTATTGTCTGATTATTAATTTTAGATCCGGATTCACTTTGGCGAACACTTCAGATCCGATGGGGAATGTATTTTCTAGCATATCCTAAGATACGCACTTTAATCCATTATCAACGGGTTATTCCGGGGTATTTTAACAAAGCTGCCATTGGGCAAGATCAGCATACTTATCAACCAAGTAAAACAAGCAGGGTAATTCAAACAAAGCGCGAAAATCCTGTTATTACTCCGGCTTCTCATCTTGTTTGAGTTGTTCCATACTCTGTTGGTTTACTTTGATAATACCACGTTTTGGCCGGTCCAGGTCAATGATGATGAACACCACCAGGCAGATCATGGAAATCAGGAATGCAGATGGTAGCGTGGTGCGCTTTTGGCCCAGTCCGCTGCCATACCCGATCAGGGCCCCTGACATGATGAACACAATGAACAGCAGGTATAGAATGACCTCGGGTACATGCATCGCCAGCAGGGCATTCCGTTTGCTGTGGGCGTCTATCATGTTATTGAGCGAGTTGATAAAGAAACCGGTAGTAACCGTGCGCGGATCCACACGGGCTGCCTTTACGGCATTCTCCCAGATCTTGCGCTGCAGCGCTTCAGTCTCGGTGGCAAGCGCCTCCTGCTCTGTCACCATGGCGTAATCGGTGTTGCTGAGGGCCAGGCGCAGGTCGAGGTATTGCTGGAGCAGTACATGCGAAATCGAATCGTAGGGCGCGGGAAGCAGGTGGGCGCGCATCAGGGCGGTGCCGATGGCGTTGGCCTCATTTATAACGGCCTCGCTTCGGTTGTTGTAGCGCTGCAGGGCCATGTTGAAGGTAAAACCAAGTATAAGCGCCAGCAAACCCAGGGTGCCGGCCTGTATCGTACTGGTCTGCGCTTTTAGGTCTGTGTCGGTTTTGCGCTGGTAGCGGTGTCCGATCCGGTAGCCTGCTTCCTGGGCTGCCAGTATCAACACAAACAACACCGCCACAATCAGGATACTGTTATGGTCGTACATAATTTCTGTCGCCATGCCTTTTAAGCTTTTCCGAACTCCAACCTGTCAGCCGCAGGCACCCGTAAAGCGGCTAAGCCCTATACGTAATTTCTGTTGAGATGAAGTATGTAGGACGCTATACCTACGGTAATTATCAGCCAGAACTGCAAGGGCACACTGGCAATGTTGCCGTTATCAGAGGCATTAATTAAATACACGTTGAACATTATACTTTTATTCAGAAAAAGATATATTTGTCTGCCTAACACCTGTTTACATGAAAACACGCTTACTCCTTTTCTTCGCACTCGTATGGCTGAGCGCCTGCGACAAAGACGCTGATGGTCCGGGCCTGGATTATCCCGCTACATTCGAACTCAAGCGGATTGACCAGGTACAACCCGTCCGGATGTTTACACGCAAGGGGGAGGTGAAAGACCAGACCTTTATCAAGGGCCACGCGTTAACCCTGAGAATGCAGTCGCTCTACGATTTGGGGGCCACGGAGCCTGAGGATGCATCCGGCGCCAAAATCACTTTTCTGTCCGGTTCAGAAGCAGCAATGGATAACGGGAGGGTGACCAAGTATGAGGTGCAGAAGCAGAACGATGCGCTGGTGCTTACTTCTAAAGAAGAGCGCAATGGCGGGTATAGCCGCTACGACGAGTTCTACATGAATTTACTCGCTGGCATCAGCAAGCACAAGCCCCTTATCTACGACATTCAACCCTTGCCACCTGCCCTGAACACGGGGTATGACTATACCTACAAAACAAAAGAGCGATTGGTGGCTTCCCTGAAAAGACCGGACCTGCTCTTACACCGCCTGGCTTATGCCCATCAACGGCAGTCCAGTGGCCGCGGCATGGTCGTCAGCAACCAGTTTGACCCAACAGGCATTTCCTTGCTCCGCGAGGGCGATACCCTAGTGGTGCAGGAATTCGCGATAGTGGGTGTCCCTGTCAAATAAGGAGGAGCGTGCTCTTGCACGAAACAAGCTTTTATCTGATTGGTCAAGATTTAACCACATGGCTGGCATGAATGTACGCTTCCTTTTTCCCCTGGTCCTGCTGCTGTGGGGCTGCTCCGAGCGCGATGAACCTGTACCGGTAGCGGTGCCGGAGTGCCTGCTGGTGGAGCAAACCAGTACGCTCACTTATGACCCTGTGCTTTATCCTGGTAACCCCATCAAGCCCCAGACGATCACGACCCGGCTGGAGTATACCGACAGGCAGGCGCTCGCTGCCATTTTCCAGACAGATTACGCAGGTTTGTATTTCGAAAAAGCCGAACTGAAGTATAACAAAAAAGGGCAGGTAACAGAGGTTGTACAGAAGTATAACCGTTACGTGAACGAGTACAACGGGCAGGGAAAGCTGGCGAAGCAGACCAGGTTCAACACGCGCACCGGCGACTTCAAAGAAGTGGAACTGGGCTACTATACCCTGATCTATAACAGCCGGCATGAACTTGCCGAGGCGCAGTATGTCAGTATGTCTTCCGGAAAGCCGGTTACGGAACTAATGTGGCGGTATACCTATGAGGAGGGCGATCCTGTTTCCTTAGAGCAGCTGGTTCCGGGCGCTGATAGCTACTACCATGTGCAGTTGAGCTAAGATGCGAATCCCCTGCCAGCCGCCTCGCTGGCCCATACCTATTTCGAGCCGCTGCGGCCACCGTCTGCGCACAACCTGGTTCGCTATACCGTGCAGGAAGTTAACCCAAGCTTCCCCAGCCATACCACCGCCTATACCTACAACGAACAGGGCTTTCCGACTACGGCCATTACCAGGTATAGCGATGGGAGGGAAGAAGTGGTAAGCTATACCTATCAGTGCAGGTAAAGCCACAAGTATAGTTGGGTGGGAGGGTATAGGCACGAGCTGCAAACTTTCTTCGATGGGCAAGATGGTGGCAAGTCCTGGGCTAACACCTACACCTTTTTTAGTTTCCCTCGTTTTTACATAAGTGTAACACTAACTCATTTATACTTATGATCTTACCTGCCAAACTACTCCTGCTTATATTCCTGCCTTTGGCTGCCGCTTTCTCTGTGTTGCACCATGGCTGGGCAAACTACGACCAGACCAAAACGCTTGACTATACCGGCCTGGTGGAGGAAATCACTTATGAAAACCCGCATGGCATGTTGAAGCTGCAGTACGAGGACAAAACCTGGACAGTGGTGCTGGCTCCACCCAGCAGAATGAGCTCCCGCGGGCTGAGCAAGGGTATGCTGCAGGCCGGCGACTCGGTGCGGGTGGTGGGCTATCCGCATAAGGAAGTGAAAAATGAAATGCGAGCAGAGCGGGTATATGTCGGGGATAAGAAGATAGAACTACGCTAGCGGTGACCGTGATCGGGCTGCTGCAAGGGCTGGAAGAATCAGCGCTGGCCAGCGCTATCCGGCAATCTACCTGGCTATACCCTTTTCTGGAGATCCTTCACATCCTGGGCATCGTGCTGCTGGTGGGCGCCGCTTTCCTGTTCGATCTGCGTCTGCTGGGTTTTTCCAGAAACCTGCCTGTTCCGGATTTAGCCCACCATCTGTTGCCCTGGTCCAGAAGGGGCCTATACCTGATCGTTCCTTCCGGTTTACTGCTGTTCAGCACCAACGCGGTCGCGCTGGCAGGCGATCCCGTATTTCACACCAAGCTGATCGTACTCGCGGTGGGAGGTATAAATGCCGGATATTTTCACTGGTTTCTCGCGCCTTCCTCGCCGGATTGGGGGAGCGGTAACACGCCCCGGATTGCCAAAGGGGTGGCGGTGTGCTCGCTGGTGGTGTGGGTGGTGGTGATTGCCTGCGGAAGGTTGCTGGCTTATTAAGTCATAGCAAGTCCAAAGAAAGCCTTAAACAGCTGCCGGGAAATAGAGCCTGAATTCTGTGCCGGCATCCTCTTCGCTTTCCACTTCTATTTTGCCGCCGGCATTTTCCAGGATGCGCTTTACCATGTATAGCCCGATGCCGGTGCCTTCCACATGGTCATGAAATCGTTTGAACATCGTGAACAGCTGGGTTTGCTGGCGAACGTTTATACCCAGCCCATTGTCTTTCATGCTTAACACCACCCAGGGTTCTTCCAAACGTGTGCTTAGCGTGATCAGGCAGTCACGGTCCGGCGACTGAAACTTGATGGCATTGCTGATCAGGTTGTACAAAATACTCCTGAAGTTTTTCCGTGAGAACGTAAGCTGATACACCTGCAGGTCAGTATGGATGAAGCAGTCCTTTAGCCTGGCGGGACTGTTCATATCCGCCATGATCTCATCGTACACTTCCTTGATGTTGATCACCTCACTTGAAGCACTTTCGCTGAAACCCTTCTGCATCCTACTGATCTCGGTCAGGTCGGCAATGGTCCGTTTAAACCGGTTAACAGAATCCACCACATACTGTAAAATCTCTTCTGTGGTGCTGTTCAGGGCATCAGAGGCCTCCAGTTCCCTTTTCAGGATATCCATCAGCCCTTCTATGTTCATGATCGGAGACCGGAGATCGTGGGAGGCTGTGTAAATGAAGGTATCCAGGTCAAGGTTGATGCGCTCCAGTTCGGTATTCTTGTGCTCGAGCGCACTTTGCTGGCGTGCCGCCAGCTTGTCCCGCAGCTCTTTCTGCACGGTTCTGTCGCCCGTTATCTTCGTGAAACCGATGTGCTTGCCGTCTGCGTAAATGGGGGTAAGTTTAACATTGGCCCAGAACAGGGAACCGTCTTTTCGCTTGCGCCAGTCCTGCGCTTCGTACACGCCTTCTTCCAGGGCAGATTTCAGTTCTGTCTGGGGTTTGCCCGCCTGCTGGTATTCATCCGGAAACAGCATACCATAAAAATGGCCAACAAATTCCTCTTCTCTGTATCCCTTCAGCTGCTCTACTCCCTGGTTCCAGGTGGTAATGATACCCTCGGTATCCATCGCGAATATGGCGTAGTCTTTAACCTGCTCAATAAAAAAAGAGTTGAGTGCTTCCGGTGAATGCTGTGGGTTCATGCAGAGTTAGCGTTTTTTTCAAGCTATTTACTCTTTAAACAGAACACAGGTTATGTTGTTCGTGCGGCTACCCAAGCTGAAGGTATAGGTTGCGTCGGTTTCGGTACGAGCTGCAAGCCCGCGCCAGCCACTACCAGCCAGGCCTGCCTGATCTAGCCAGCGGACCTTTTGGATTGATGGATCGAAACAATGTAAGTTCTCTATTTGCCGGATGCGGCAGTCACCGGAGGGGTGGGGGCCGGAACTACGTTCTTGATCGGCTTGGTGGATTTAAGGTAGGCGAAGATGGCCCGCAACTCTTCGTCTGTCATGTTTTTGTACATATCCCAGGGCATAGGTGGCAGTAGCATCCGGGAGTTTTCCAGACCCTTATACTTGCCCTCCCGAATGGCCGTGAAAAACTGTTTCTCCGTCCACTTGCCGATACCGGTCGCATCGGAGGTTAGGTTGGCTGCATACGAAATTCCCCAGGGCCCCACCCAGGAAGTCAGTGTACTGGTCACGATCAAGCCCTTCTGTTCCATTTCCTTGCGGTTTACGTCAGGTGCCGGCTCATTAGCAGGATGTCCGGACAAGGCTCTGTCGTAGTCCATCACTGGACCCTTGTCGGTCATTTTTTTGGGCGTATGGCAGTCGTGGCAGGCAGAAGTAAGCACCAGGTGCTCTCCTCGTTTAATCTGCTCCTGATTTGCTTGCAGTACAGTCCCGGAGACGGCCGGCTTCCTGTCTGTTTTCGGCTGATTTTTCAGAACAGGTGTCGAAAGTATCAGGATGGAGAAGAGCAGGAGGGAGGAAATCAGGAGATAAATTTTCATAGCGGTAAGGTTTTAAGTGGAATAAACACGTTAACTGGCTTACCTAATTTACCAATTATCCAAAAGATCCGGAACAACTGATTGGATTACTGCGTGAACAGCCTCAGGTCTGGTGTTAAGGTTAGAAATTCTGGAAGGAAGCGTTTTGGTAACGGTCTGCCCGGATGCTTCGTTCTTGCCCAGACACTCGCAGTACCTTCGGATACTGCATGGTCTTTAGACCAGGCTTCCTGACTTCTCAACTTTCTAACTATACCCGGTCCACCTCCTTCATAAACCTTACCAGTCCTTCGAAGTAAGTTTTCTGGTCGTCGTAGAAGGCCATGTGGCTGCCTTCGGGGCAGTGCAGGTAGCGGCCGTCCGGAAACTGCGAGGCCATCCACTCCATGTGTTTCGGGTCCATGGTGTCGTGCTGGCCGCCGATGGTGAGTGTGGGCACAGCTATACCTGGTAGGTCTTTGGAGCGGTCCCATTTTAACAGCGAGGCATTGCCCCGGATGCCGAACTCGCTCGGGCCCTGCATCTGCACGTAAATGGTCTGGTTCATGTGGTCGAGCATGCGCAACGCCGGGTCCGGCCACTCTTCCAGCGGCATGCGCAGCGCGTGCTGGGTATAGAAGTGCGGCAGCAGCAGCTCCATGTAGCGCGGGTTCTCAAAATCGTTGTCGGCCTCTATTTGCTTGATCTCGGCCAGCACCTCGGTGGGCATCTGCGGACCCAGCACCTCGTCGGCGTAGCGGTTGTAGGCGGGCACGCTCGACATCATGTTCGAGATGATCAGGCCTTTGAGGTGCTGCTGGTACTTGAGCGCGTACTCCATGGCCAGGATGCCGCCCCAGGAGTGGCCCAGCAGGTAGAAGTTGCTATTGTCTAGTTGCAGTGCCTGGCGTACCTGCTCTACTTCCTCCACAAAGCGGTCGATCTCCCAGAGGCTGGTATCGTCGGGTTTGTCGCTGTAGTGGGAACCCAGCTGGTCGTAGTAATAGTACTCGATGCCCGCCCTGGGCAGGAAACTGTGGAAGCACTCAAAGGCCTCGTGTGTGCCGCCCGGGCCGCCATGCAATAAAAGCAGCTTGATGGTCGGGTTGTTACCCACCCGCTTCGTCCAGACAAAGAATTCACCTTTCGGGGTGTTGATGGTGATCCGGCGGGCCCCGCCGCTCAGTTCGTGTTCCGTGCCGGCGTAGTTGTGGTAGTCTACCACGGAAGGTGTGTGGCTGCCGGAGTTTCCGGAAGGGGAGAGTTGGCGAATGGAGAGAAGTGATTTCATGGCGTATTGTTTAAGGTGAGAGGAAGGAATATGTACGATAAATATAAGAAAAGTATAGCTTCCTGTTCGCGTGTGGAAGGTATAGCTGTGTGGAAAGGGATATCCGCTAGTTTAGGTAGCTATCTGCTATTTGCTTCCTGATAGCTCTATCCCAGTACATTAAGTCAAAAATAAATGAAAAATAATTTGCGCAACCGATTAATTGCGCGTATATTAGCAATCAAATGGTTGCATATTTTATTCTGACATGAGAAGAGACGTTTTCCAAGCGATAGCAGACCCCACCCGCAGGGCCATTATCGGGTTGATTGCCTTGCAGGCCATGACGCCGAATGCTATTGCCGAGCATTTTGACACCAGCAGGCAGGCTGTTTCAAAGCACCTGCAGATCCTTGTAGAGTGCCAGCTTGTGAAACAGGAGCAGCAGGGGCGCGAGATTTACTATCAGCTTGAAGTAGCTAAAATGAAAGAAATTGACAAATGGCTGGAACAGTTCAGGAAGATCTGGGAAGACCGTTTCAATGAACTCGACAATGTATTATCAAACCTAAAAACAAATAAGCCATGAAAAAGAACCTTGAATTCGAGTTTTCTGTGAACAAGGAAAACAAAACGATCACTGTGAAAAGAGAGTTTGCCGCAGAGCTTCCGCTGGTGTGGGATGCCTACACCAAAAGCGAGATCCTGGACCAGTGGTGGGCGCCTAAACCCTGGAAAGCCCGCACCAAAACGATGGATTTCAGTGAAGGCGGCCACTGGCACTATGCCATGGTGGGTCCGGAAGGGGAGGAGCACTGGGCACTGGCCAATTACAAGACCATTGACCCTAAAAAGCGTTTTACCGCACTGGATGGTTTTGCCGATGCGGAAGGCGTGGTAAACCCGGAAATGCCGCAATCGAAGTGGGAGGTAAGCTTTACACCCAAAGACGAGGTGACGCTGGTGGAGAACCTGATCACATTCGATGATCTGGCTCAACTTGAAACCACCATCCAGATGGGCTTTAAAGAAGGCCTGACCATGGCCATGGAAGGCCTCGATGCACTATTGGCTGCCCAGAAACAGGAGGCTTAAGGTCTCTGTTAGCTGCAGAGAAGAAAACATACTTTGTAACTTAAATGAAAGCGGGGCTGGGATTAAAACCATCGAGCCCCGCTTTTTTGGTTTACTGCGCGCATGCATCGGCTGCTCGTGTGGGCTGATAGTTCGTAGTGCTGCATGTGCCGAAGGTATAGCTGCGTAGGAAGGTATAGGCGCGACCATAAACTCGCACCTAAGTGGAAGTCATTGAACAGGTGTTATTTAGCGTGATATCGATTAATTTGCCACTCTTTCAGTTCTTTGTTTAGTACAGCCTCCGGATTGGCCCAGTAGTCTAGGAATGAATTGTAGGTTGCGTCTTTCACCAGATAAGACGTGATGCTGAAGGGCTTTAGCAGACGGAAGTCTTTCTCTTTTAGGAGTTTCGCATTGAGCTTCTCTAAAAAAGCCTTCGGTTTAAAAGTTGTTAATTCTGATGGGGAAAATACTTGCCAGGTGGCCGTGAAGGCTCCGTCCTTTGCTTGCCATAAGGAGACAGAAGCGTTGGGCTTATCACTATCGAAAGCAAGTTGTAAGTCATCTACAGTGAAGCTTTTTACTTCAAAACTAGACCTTTCTTTAAAGCCAAATTCAGAAGGAATTGATTTGCCCAGATAGGAATATGAGTGAGCATAGCCCTGCTGATCCGTGTACCCTACCACCAGCTCAAACTCCTCAATGTTTGTAGAAGGATACAGCACTTCGTAATTGGTAGTAGGGGCCAACTCTGACTCATGCAACAGAAATTTCCTGCTGTAGTCACCCGCTTTTGGGTATCCGTATAAGTGACTATCATAATTCCTGATGCCGTCGGGCACTGGCATTGTTTTACTGGAAGCGTCTTTCGCCTCAGAAAAGTCTACTTGATGCTCTGCTGATTCGATCTGGGAGAAGATATACTTACCTTCGCTTTTCAAGAGGAAATAGGCCATATCCTGAGGTACAAGTCTCCTGTATTCGATCCTAAGCGCGTTATTCTCTCTGCGGCTAAAGACGGGCCCAAGTTGCAATGTGCTAAATAAGAAACGGCTATTAGGTGCATTGGTATATTGAATAACTCCACTCGCTGTTTGAGTAGAAAGTGGGTGTTGGAGGTTACTCACTATATTCCAATTGTCGGGACGAGCCTGCAGATAAGATCTGATGATATGAGAGTTGTTAGCAGGATTAACGGCTACCGTAGTCAGGTCTAACTTAGTGTCCTTCGTTTTGACTTGAAGTGAATGTTTTGTATTTGTGGCTACCAGGGTGTCCAGTAAAATCCTGCCATCCTGTTGTGTAACAATCAGTTCGAAGTTTTGGATGGCAGTGATCTGTGGATCATATCGGAATGAGAAGTCGTAAACAGGATCCGGCTCTTTTATCTCGGGTACAGGGTCAGACTTTTTGCTGCAGCTGAAAAGGGCACCAGTTAGTAAAAAGCCAAAGAGTAATTTTGAACGCATAAAATTTCGGTTTATTTCCGTGAGGTGTAATAGTTGAGCAGCCTAATATAGGTGTATTTTTTTTGAAATTCAGAAGCATGCTGCATCAGAAAGTATAGTTGAGTTGAGAAGCAAAGGTGCGAGCTCTTGGCGGCAGATTGGTAAAGAGAAATCCCGAAGTTTGTGGGTATTTATGAATAGTCGTGCTGTATTTCCTGCAGCAACAGTCCATGCCATTTTTCATGCGTATGATAGCCTTGAACAGGTGAAACATAAACCGATACTTACAGCATGCGCGATAAAATAAAACTATCCTTTTCCCCGGACCTGAGCCTGAATGCCGAAGGCAAGCATGTGCGCGACGGCCTTTCGACCGCCATGCTTCTGGGCGACAACCTGTGGCTGAGTTGTGACGAGCGCACCACCATTGAGCGCCTCACCCGGTTGCCCGACGGCTCTTTTGGCAAACACCAATCCTTTGACGTGCACGATTACCTGGACCTCCCGGCAAAGGATTTCAGCGAGATCGACATCGAGGGGATGGGTATGGCCGACCACTACCTTTGGCTGATTGGCTCCCACAGCCTGAAGCGTAAGAAGCCGAAACGGCCTGACTCGATCAAAAAACAGATAGAGCGACTGTCAAAAATCAAAAGTGACCCGAACCGTTACCTGCTGGCGCGCATACCTATTCTGCAGGATCCGGCAACGGGAGAGTATACCTTGTACAAAGAAGTGGAAGATCCGGACAAGCCCGGCAAAATGCTGCGTGCGGGTCAGTTGAAGGGCGACAAAACCGGCAGTCTGTTAACGGAAGTGCTGGAAAAGGATCCGCACATTGCTCCTTTTATGGACATCCCCGGCAAAGACAACGGCTTCGATATAGAAGGGCTGGCCATACACGGGCATCGCATTTTTATAGGACTGCGCGGACCGGTGCTGAGGGGCTGGGCCATGGTGCTGGAAGTGGAGCCGGAGGAGGACAAAGCCGGCGTATTACACCTGAAGCAGCTGACAAAAGAGAAGCCCTACCGGAAGCACTTTCTGAACCTGCGGGGCAAAGGTATACGGGAGCTGCGCATTTTCGGGAATGACATGTACCTGCTGGCCGGGCCCACCATGGATCTGGACGGTGTGATTGCCATCTACCGCTGGCGCGATGCCGTGAACAAACACACCGAGCAACTGCTGCACCACAACGAACTGGAGCGGCTGTGCGAGGTGCCGCACGGCACAGGCGAGAACTCCGGGAAAGACAAAGCCGAGGGGCTCGCCATACTGGATGAGCAGCGTGTGCTGGTGGTATTCGACAGCCCGATGGATGAGCGGATTGTTGGTAAAAATGATGTGCAGGCAGATGTTTTGCGGGTAGTGGAGTAGCCTCAGATGGTTTGCCAGCCGGCATCTGTGGCAGGAGAGAAGGCAGGACGGGGCGGGATATCCAGGAAAGGGTAGGTTACTTTGGACAGGTAGAGCCCCTGCGGATAGGCCGGTGAAAGGTGCTTGGGTGCTTTCTCCAGCGCCAGGTAACTTTCAAACTCGGGCAGGCTGAGCGCGCCGGTTCCGGTCTGTAGGAGTTGGCCCACGATGATGCGGATCATGCGGCTCAGAAACCTGTTGGACGTAATCTGAAAACGCAGCCTGTCACCCTGCTGGTCCATCAGCCAGCGGGCTTCTGTTACATGGCAGATGGTGCTGTCATGCTCTGCCGGCGTCAGGCACAGATTCCGGTAATCGGTGTAGAGGGGGAGCAGGGCAGTGGCCGCCTGCATGGCCTCCAGGTTCAGGTTCCGAACCGGGTACAGGGCGCTTACATCGTGCAGAAACGGATCTTTGTAAGTATGTATAAAATAGTCGTAGCTTCTTTTGCTGGCATCGAAGCGGGCGTGGGGCAGGCCCTCCACCGGTTTGATATCGAACACGGCGATATCGGACGGTAACACTTTGTTCAGCCGGAAAAGCATATCAAACTCCCAGGGCTGCGCTACATCCAGGTGAAAAAAGAACTGGCTCGCATGTACCCCGGCATCCGTTCTGCCACAACCCACGATCGCTACCGGCTGCTTCAGAACCTTCTTCAGACATTCTTCTATCACCTGCTGCACCCCAACCCCATAGGGGTGTCGCTGCCAACCTTTGTAGTGCGTGCCGCTATAGCCGATATGAAAGAAGTAGCGCAAGGTTTTGCTCAGGTATAGGTGGTGGAAATTGCCTTACAAGATAGTGATAAAGGAGGTTCAATATGTTTGTTAGCACAAGGAGTAGTGATTTTTAAGTATTCCTCCTGCGAGAAGACGACTCTCCAGTACACCAAAATGGATATTCTTTGCCATCTATTTATCCTGCTAATGTTTTAACTCCTTCGGCAGTGCGAGCTTGTAGCTCGTACTGTTCTTTAGCTGAAGGTATAGCTGTGTGGAAAAGAAAAGACACGAGCTGCAAGATCGCGGCAGTGCGGGGAATCGCCTGCATTTCAATTTTTAGGCGGGTAGCAACTTAAAGTAAATGATGGTACAACGGTCTTCGGCTGTAATGTCCGGGTAAAACACTTTCAGGTCTGCCCGGAGGGTTTCCAGACTCTCAAACCCATCCGTCAGGGCGTCAGCCTCGGTTAAGTCGGAAAACGATTTGGTAAAATCCAGCTTTTCTATCTGTGCCTTTTCTGGTAAAGGCATATCGCCAAAAACCAGCGGCAACTGTATGGCGTTTGGCAGCACATACCCTAACCGGACCGTAGACGTTTTCCGGCGCTGCTGCACCAGCTCAAGGTATTTTTCATGAAAGTGCAGGTGGTCGATGATCTCTGTTTCAGCTTTTGTCATGTGCTATTCTACTTAAAAATATAGCAGGCTATTACACCTGCTGGAGCGAGCTTGTAGCTCGTATTGTTACTCGTGCTGAAGGTATAGCTGCGTGGAAAAGAAAAGGCACGAGCTGCAAACTCGCGCCAGCGGAAAGAACTGGCTCGCATGTACCCCAGCATCCGTTCTGCCACAACCCACAATCGCTACGGGCTGCTTCAGAATCTTCTTCAGACAATCCTCTATCACCTGCTGCACCCCCACACCATAGGGGTGTCGCTGCCAACCTTTGTAGTGTGTGCCGCTATAGCCGATATGAAAGAAGTAGCGCAAGGTTTTGCCTCAGGTATAGGTGATGAAGTTTACTTGCAAGATAGGGATAAAGGAGGTTTAGTATTCTTGATAGCACAATGAATACTTAGCATGGAGGATTATTTTAAATAATATATTACAATGGCTATGTATAAATTTATGTGCATATTTGTACATAAATTTAACACAAGTTTTCAATAAATTTTTCAGCAATGCTAGGTATTGACCTGTTTTCAGGAGCTGGAGGACTTACATTAGGAGCTAAGCAAGCAGGAATCGAAGTTGTTAAAGCAATAGAATTTGACAGAGAGTCTTGCAATACATATTGTCACAATAACCCTGATGTTGATCTTATAAATGAAGATATTAGGAATGTCAAAGATCTTGCTGTGACTACAAATGGACCTCTGATTCTCTTTGGAGGGCCGCCTTGCCAAGGATTTTCTACATCAAACCAAAGAAACCGTTCGGTTAAGAATCAAAATAACTGGATGTTTAAGGAGTATGTTAGGTTTGTTCATAGCCTTAAGCCTCAATGGATTTTGATGGAAAACGTGAAGGGGTTTTATGAAACAGCTGGAGGGGCCTTTTTTGCTAAAACATTAAAGTTGCTTGAGAAAGAAGGCTATAAACTCAATTATAAAATACTTAATGCATCTGATTATGGAGTACCACAATCTAGATCAAGAGTGTTTATTGTAGGTAGTCTGAACAAAGGGATAGATTTTAAATTTCCAGAAAAATCTACAGCAAAACCTGTAAGCGTGATCGAGGCTTTAGATGATTTACCTGTTTTAGACAACGGAGCAGCAAAGTGTATATTACCTTATAAAAAAGAAGCTGAATCGAAATTCGCAAAACAACTCAGGCTCGAAAAAGAAACATCATCTAATAACTTAGTTACCAGAAATTCAGCTCTTGTAATTGAGCGGTATTCACACATACCTCAAGGAGGAAATTGGGAGAACGTACCTGAAGGGTTAATGGGTAACTATAAAAATAGAAGTAGGTGTCATACAGGTATTTATCGCAGGCTAATCGCTGATGAACCATCTGTTGTCATTGGTAATTTTAGAAAGAACATGCTTATCCACCCTTTTGAGGACAGAGGGCTATCAGTAAGAGAAGCAGCAAGACTACAGTCTTTTCCTGATAACTATGAGTTTAAAGGCAGCATAGGTTTTCAGCAACAGCAAGTAGGCAATGCAGTGCCGCCTATGTTAGCTAAAGCCGTTTTCCAAGCAATTTTGCACAGTTAACCTAAGATTATAATGTGGAACAAACAGCCCATTGAAATAAGAATGGAGGAAGCTTTGATAGCTCAATTTGGTCAAGAGCAGGGGCACAGATACTATGTTCAATACGAAACTGCGAGAAATCAATTAGTTGATGAAATTTTTCCTCAAATAAGAGCTGTTGAACCCTCTTTAACCGAACATGATGCAACACATATTAAAGATGTTCTAAAAAATGCTGAGCTGCTGCTAGGTGAAGACATCAGTAAACTTAACGGTATCGATTTATATTGTTTAGGCCTTGTAATACTATTCCATGATGTAGGTAACATTCATGGAAGGAAAAAACATAATTTGTACAAAAATACTGTTACAGTATACAATCATGTTCGTAACAGGATTGCAAAGTATAATCATGAACGCACTGTTGTTTTGCGAGCTGCGCAAGCTCATAGTGGCCTTTCTAATACTGGATCTACAGATACATTAAAAGATATTGATCCGACAGATCATATAGATGGACATACTGTTCGGCTAAGAGATATTGCTTGTATATTAAGATTTGCTGATGAATTGTCTGAAGGACCACAAAGGACCTCCACATTTATGCAAGTAAATAATAAGTATGATCCTAAAAGTAAAATTTTTCATAAATATGCTGATAGTACTCATATTCATATAGATAGGCCAAACGAGAGGATTGCTATAACATATCATATCGACATTGAGAAAAAGGGTAAAAAATTCTCTGCTAAAGCAGAGAAGGAATTTATCGAATTAATTCATTTTACATATCATAGAATTCTTAAACTCGACCAAGAGAGAAAATATACAAAGCATTATAGTGGATTACTATCGCCTTTCAAGAAGACGTCCGTAAAGCTGAACATTCATGTAAATGGTCAACTGCAAAATTTAGATTTGAATGAGATAACACTAACTGACATTGTAGTACCGGGTGATGAATGTAGAAATATTTTTGAACTAGACGAATCGTACAGAGTGGAAAATATTTTAGATGCTTTAAAATCTATTGGATCATGAAAAAAAATAAAAACCCATTTGAATACGAAGGCTCTAATAACTTGTCAGATGAGGAGATTTTAGATTTTTACATAGAAGATTTTAATTACTCCAGATTTATCCAGTCCACTCGCAATGTTTTTTTAGTTGGAGAACGTGGTACTGGTAAAACAATGGCGCTACTTTATAACTCATTTATAATACAGAGCAAATTAGCAGCAAGAGAGGCATCTTCATTGTCATTTGATAAAATTGGAATACATATTCCCTGCAATACACCTCTTTTTCATAAGAAAGAGCATCTACTTATAGAAGATTCATTTCGTGCATCTATAGTATCAGAACATTATTTAGTATTATCTATAGTATCTCAGATAGCAGAAACGCTTTCTGCGATTGAAGAAATAGAAGAGGCTTTTAAGCCCTACAATAAAAAACTTAAAGAAGAATTTGAATATGTGCTTGGCATAACGCTACACAAGGCTTCTTCCTTTTTAACATCCATTACTTATTTTATAAAAAAAGAGGTAATTGATACGCAGAGAAAAATTAATAGTCCAGAGTCTAATTCTTTTTATGAAAATGCCTTTTCTTTTTCATCATTGGCTCTGCCATTCATAAATAGCCTTAAAAGTGTACCTATCTTAGGAAAGTCTCATTTCATGCTTATGATTGATGACGCTCATGATCTAAATAAATCTCAAGTTGAGACTTTAAACTCATGGATAGCATATAGAGACCACTCTGATTTTAGCTTTAAGGTTGCTACAACAAGAAAGAATCATTCTTATGTCACTTCTAACGGAGGTTCAATACTAGAAGGTCACGACTTCACTTCTATTGATATGGGGAAAGCTTTATTTAATAAAGATTCAGATTTTGCGAAGATGGCTAGAAGGATAATTCAAAAGAGATTAGATACCTTGGGAAGGAAAATAAAAGTAGATAATTTTTTTCCTATTAATCCAGACTTCCAAAAAGATTTAGAAGAGTGTAAGGAAAAAGTAAGATTAGAAGCTGAAGACAAATTTAAAGGAGGGACTAAAAAGCAAATAAGAGATCATATATATAAGTATGCTAGAGCTGAGTATTTTCGCAACAGATCTAGCAAGGCAAATAGACCTCCGTATTCTGGTATTGATACAATAATTGATATTTCTACAGGTGTTGTTAGAAATTTACTAGACCCCTGTTTTTGGATGTATGACACTGTCTTATCTGAATCTAATAATCGTGAAATAAAGAGTATACCTTATACAGTCCAAAATGTAATTATCATAAATCGTAGTGAAGCTAAATGGGAAATTTTAAAGTCGCTGCATAAAATTGTAGAAGGGTGTACAGAGGAAGATAGTAAAAAGGTTTTCTGTTTGTTTGACAACTTAATGGTTCTGTTCAGAGAAAGATTACTAAAGCATAATTCTGAGCCTAGAGCTATTATGTTTTCTATCTCACAAAAGAAAGATAGTATAATGGAAAGGATTCAACCTCTTCTAGACATAGCTATTAAGTCACAAATGCTTTATACACGCTCAGGAAATTCAAAAGATGATGGTAAGCAAGAGACTTATTTTGTCCCTAATCGTATGCTATTGCCTGCAAGAGGTTTGGATCCTCATGGGCAACATGCACGTGTGTCTCTAAAGGCTGTTGATATCTTAGCCGCAGCGGAAAACAATAAGTCTTTCCCCTTTGTTGATGCTGATAATGAATTAAAACAACCAGTTCAAACAGGTCTTTTTGATGAATAATTACGATTCACTTGTTACCGTTTTAGGTTGGGAAGATCGCTCTAGCGAAGGTATTCTTAACGATTTAAGGAATAATCGGATTTTGAGGATCTATGCTCTTGATTTTGAAAAAAACCAAGATACCCCACCGTTCAAAAGTGGAGAAATCGATGAATACTGTCTAACGCATCATATTGAGTTTAATAAGATTAAAATTGATTATGAAACTCCTCTGAAAAGCTGGAAGGGAATTGAGGGCTTCGTTCAAGGGCAAAGTGATATTGGTACAAAAGTGCTTCTGAATATTACTACAATGCCTAGAGAAACTATTTGGAGCTTATTGTTTTTTTTAAGACAGAGTAAAGCAGCCCAAATAGATTATGTTTATTACAAGCCCCAAAAGTATTCTAATAAATGGTTGAGTAAAGAGCCTTGTAAGCCGCGCTTACTTTTTAAGCATTCTGGTATAACTGAATTAGGAAAACCAACTGCTTTGATTATACTAACAGGTTTTGATGCAGATAGAACAAGACAACTTATAAATTTCTATGAGCCAAGTTTAACTGTCCTTGGAATTCAAATTGGAGATCAATTTGATAATTTGAATAGGAATGACAAAAAAATGCATATTGAAAAATGCATGGGTGTCACTAGTTTCAGTGAATTCAATATCGATGCCTATTCAGAAGATCATGGGTTAGAAGTACTGAGGAAAGAAGTTAAAAAGCTGAAAAAATTCAACATAATCATTAGCTCTTTGGGACCTAAATTATCAGCAATTGCTATTTATAAGTTGTTCCTTGAATTTCCTCAAATTGCTATTAGTTATGTTTCAAGTAAACATTACAATTCAGATTACTCTGAGGGTACAGGAGAACCTATTAAAGGATCTTTTATAGAGAATAATTGATTTTAAATTATTTCTCCTTGGCTTCAACCCATTCACCATAGCCCCCCGTTCGGGATATTATACCTGCCCTCAGCGATCATCTCTCAGTAAAAACAAAGCAGTCCCGGCAACAAACGTCCGGGACTGCTGCGTTTAAGAGGTATAGCAGCTCTCTAAATTTTGCTGTAGCAGCTATACTATACCTTCACACCTCTCACCGCTTCCTGTTTTTGTTGAAGAAGCTCCACATCATTTCATTGATGTCGATGTCGGCGGTCGTGTTGCCCAGGGGGTAGCCGATGTTAAAGGGTGCACTGCCCGGCCAGGTATGGCCCCCGTTTTCGACCGTCACGAGCGAGACCGTAATGCCTTTGTCGCTTACTTCCTGAACCATGACGGAGGTACTGTCCTTCTTATTCACATTCAGCACCTTTTTGCTTTCTTTCTGACCAGCCAGTCCGTTGTGGGTGAGCCAATAGGTATAGGTTGCCGGGGCCGAGGCATAGCCATTGGCTTTTCCGTCGTATTTCACCACCTCGTCTGCAGTGCCATGCACCTGCAGCACACTGATCCGTTTATCCGTCCGGTGATAAAATTTAACCGAGTCCGGCAGCGGACCACCAATAGAAGCGATGGCAGCAAAATCGTTTGGCATTTCAGCCGCAAGGCGGTGACAGAAGAAACCACCCCGCGACAAGCCGGTCGCAAAAATCGCTTTGTCATCTATCCGGTAGCTTTGTTTCAGGCTGTCGAGCAAAGCCTTCACGAAGCCCACATCGTTGGTGCCGTGTTGGTGCGACATATCAAAGCCCACATTCCAGTCCTGCTTTATACCGGAGGGGTACACCACAATAAAGTTGTGCTTATCGGCGGCGTCATTCATTCGGGTGTACAGCATTTGCTCGGCCACGGTCATGCCCCCGCCATGAAAATGGAACACCACCGGAAAGGCTTGCGCCGGGTTGGCCGCATAGGAGGCAGGCAGGTAGAGCAGGTACTTACGCTTGGTACCTTCAAATTCGAAAGGTTTCAGTTGAGCTGAAACCGTGATAGTGGCAAGCAGTAGCGCCGCAGTAAAAAGAAATTTTAACATGATCGTTTAGGGTTTAGTTCTGACACAAAAGAAGCAGCAGCGTGTGTCAGAATCTTCCAGAATGATCATTTACCTATAGCAAATCGCGATTTTGGCAGTGTTTGGGAGGAAGGCCGACAGGGAGTAGGGGAATTCTTCTTTAGGGAATTCTCCCCTTGAGGGGAGCGCAGAGGGGTGTCATTAAGCCGGAATTCATGCAAGGAAGTAACTACGAAGCAAAGCCTCAGCCTTATACACCCCTATAATCCCCTCAAGGGGATAGTTTTTTCTATAAAGTAATGGTCAAACCTGCTTGAGGAGCCAGCGGATGCCGCCCTAGGTTTGCGTAACCCGCTTGCGGTAAGCAGAAGGCGTTTCCTGCAGCTGTTTTTTAAAGGCGGTATTGAAGCTGGTGAGGCTGTTGAACCCCACCTCAAAGGCGATGGCTGCGATCGTGCTTTCACCGGATTGGCTGTGTTCCAGCAGTGCCTGCGCCTGCTTAATGCGGTACTGATTCACAAAGCCGTTGAAATTGGTGCCGGACCTGCTGTTGATCGCCATCGATATTTTCTGCGGACTTACTTTCAGCGCTTTGCTGAAGGTGCTCAACGTCAGGTCCGGGTTCTTGTACAGCGCCTTGTCTTCCAGTAGCCGCTTCACCTCCTCAAAGATCTGGTTTACCTCCGCCTCAGACAGTGGCGTTGTCTTATACTTGGCTGCATCAAGTGCATCGATGTATCCCTTTTTGATAGCCATAAACGTCACCCCGTACGCGATAAAAGAATACAGAATCGGCCCCAGGATGTAAGGCACGTCGTCGTCGAGCAGGTTCAGCACATAGACCACCCAGAGCGCCGCCAGCGCATAGGTGAGCGTGCGCAGCCATTGCACAACGGCATCAGCGCCTCCGGCAGCGGCCCGGTACTTCTGTATCTGCCGGTAACTCAGGTATAAGTATACCAGGTAATGGCCGTAATACACACAGAAAAGGAGCACAAACACAGGTATAGGGATGGTCTTCGCATGCTCCTTGTTGATAAAAAAGCTGAAGGCAAGCCCAACCAGGAAGGGGATGCCGTGCAGGAGGGAGCGGTAAGTGAACCGGATCGATTTCTCGAGCACAGACCGGGTATAGCCATAAAAGAGCGGCCCGATGAGCAGGAGGGAGGCGAGGCCTGCAAAGATGAGCTGCAGGTATACGTCCTCCACAAATTCCAGAAACAAGGACTTGCCGATACGGAAAGAGAGAATGAGCAACAGGACGCTCAGTATTTTATTGGAGGTGGTGAGCCCTTTGGGGTAGAACCAAAGAAAAGCCGCCAACACCAGCCCATGAAAAACACCTAGGCCACTGAGCAGAATAAGAATAAAATGACCTGTAGACATAGGAGCAAATAAACAAATTAATAAGCTCGGAAGTATTTCGCCTTTGCTTTAAATTTTCTGCCTGGCTGGTTTGCGTGGCTGCTGTTTGAGACTTTGGGGACCATTACATACAGCGGACTATCTTTCTGCTCGAACTTGCTCCGGGAGGTGACCTATACCTGCTCTGCCATTATAAGTTTAGTAAATTGCTATATCTTTATGCTGGTATTCTTAGAATATGGGTCGACATCTACTTTCTGGCGGGTTTATTAGCCTTCTCCTGCTTTTACTTATTACAACAGACGCTAAGGCGCAACGCAACAGGGCCAGTCACTGGTATTTCCCCTATCTCTCCGGTGTTGATTTCACACAAAATCCACCTGTTCCTACAGACTACGGGAAGACAGATGAAATTTATAGAGGAACGGCTACCATTAGCGATAACACAGGACAGCTGCTTTTTTACACCGACGGGCATCGTGTCTGGAACAGAAACCATCAGCGAATGCCAAATGGCTCAGGCTTAACGAAAGGGGAAGTGCAGACCTCTTTACAATCGTCCCTGATTGTACCCAGGCCAGGCTCCGAAACACTGTTTTATATTTTCACGACGAACCCCGGCCATGGGCCAGTGGAACAGGGGTTGTTCTATGCCGTAGTGGACATGTCGCGCCGAAGTGGATTGGGCGATGTGATCCAGAAGCATGTGCCGCTCCACAACCCTGTAACGGGAAGTTTAACAGCCGTACAGCACGCCAACGGAAACGATTATTGGGTGATCGCGCATGAATATGACAGTGGCAAATACCTGGCTTACCTGGTAACAGCATCCGGTGTGCAGACAAGTCCGGTCATCAGCGAATTACCTTCCATACAGCGGGAGTACCCAGGCCAGATGAAGGCTGCCCCTGACGGAAGCCGGATTGTGGTGCCCGCCGATGCAGGCGCGGAAATTTCTGATTTCAATACACGTACAGGGAAGCTGTCTAACCCATATGTACTGCAACGTAATCCGAACGCCTGGGTATCCGGGTTAGAGTTTTCACCAAATTCAACTTTGCTCTATGTTGCCAACGCCAATCAAACCATCTACCAGTATGATTTGAACAAGAACACATGGGCTGAGGTGGAAGCCTCCAAATACCAGGTAGGAGGATGGGGGTTCACCAACCTCATTCATGATTTGCAACTGGCCCCGGACGGAAGAATTTATGCGGCCAAAGGAGGTGGACAAGGCTGGGGAGCTACTTATCTGGGTGTTATCAGCAATCCAAACGGCTTACGGAATCAGGCTAGCTTCGATGAGAAAGGCTTCCCGCTCGTATCGCCTGTCGATCAAAGGCTCCCCATGTTTGTTACGTCATTCCTGGCTGATCCCGCAGCCATCAGTTATACCAATCATTGCTTTGGTGAGGCTACTGTCTTTCGTGCTACCGGCATTGGCAGCAGGGAGGCCCTGCTTTGGAACTTCGGTGACCCGGCTTCAGGAAATGCGAATACCTCTGCAGACTTAGCCGCCACCCATACCTTCAGTTCGCCCGGCACCTATACCGTATCGCTGCAAGTGACTTTAGGAGACCAGGTGAGAACCCACCAGGTGCAGGTAACCATTCACGCTAAACCTGCAGTTGACCTGGGGCCAGACATAAACGTGTGTGGAGGCACCGATGTAACGTTGGATGCAGGCGCTGGAAACGATTTCACATACCTGTGGTCTACAGGCGAAACAACTCAAAAGATAGCGCCCACTTCCGCTGGCAGCTATTGGGTGGAAGTGAGCAACGGCTTTTGCACGGCCCGGGACGAGATCAGGGTAACGATCACGACAAAGCCAGGTTTAGAACTGGGACCGGATCGTACGCTTTGTGAAAACACACCCGTGCTGCTATCAGCGGGAGGAGCGAATCAGGACTATAGTGTTTTATGGTCTACTGGCCAGACGACTCCTGACATAACAGTGACCAAACCCGGTTTGTACTGGGTGGAGGTTACAAATGGGGTGTGTCGTGTCAGGGATGAAATCACGATCAACTATACCGGGTTGACAGACCTGTCGATAGCTGCTGCAAATGACACTTTGTCTTATCAGGAGCCGCTATACCTGGAAGCAGTGGGTACCGATCTTGTTTCCTGGAACTGGGATCTGGGCGATGGTGCTACTTCCAATACGGCCAAGCCTATCCATCAGTACGCCTATGCAGGCACGTACAATGTCAAGCTTCATGCAACAAACAAGAATGGTTGTCCGGCCATTGCTGAAAAGGAGATCGTTGTGAAGCCCCACCTGTTCATCCCCAATATTTTTACCCCGAACAATGACGGGAAGAACGATTCCTTTCGGGTAGAATACAACGGGAGAGGAGCATTTGATGTGCAGCTATACAACAGGTGGGGAAAGCAGGTATACGAGGCCGCAACAAAAGACTTTGCCTGGTCCGGAGAGAACTTTCCGGCAGGGGTATACTTTTACCTGATAAAAACCGAAACCGGCACCTACAAAGGCTCCGTAACCTTAGTGAAGTAAGACATCATCCATATCATCTAATAATTACCCCTTGCCTTTCAATCCATTCTCCATAGACCTCCCCGTTCGGGAAATTATACCTGCCGTCAGAGAACACCTTTCGGCGCAGAATACCTTGATCGTTAACGCTCCTCCGGGAGCCGGTAAAAGCACCTTGCTGCCGCTGGCCATCCTCGACGAGCCCTGGCTGAAAGATCAGAAGATCATCATGCTGGAGCCCCGGCGCCTGGCGGCCAAGACTATTGCCGAACGACTGGCGCAGCTGCTGGGCGAGGAGGTAGGCCAGACCGTCGGTTACCGCATCCGCTTCGAGACGCGCATTTCGGACAAGACCCGCATCGAGGTCGTGACTGAAGGCATCCTCACCCGCATGATCCACAGCGACCGCACGCTCACAGGTATAGGCATCGTGATCTTCGACGAGTTTCATGAACGCAGCATCCACGCCGATGTGGCCATGGCCCTGAGCCGGGAGGCGCAACAGGCGCTTCGCCCGGACCTGCGCATTCTGGTGATGTCGGCCACCCTGGATATGCCGCAACTCACGAAACTACTGCAGGCCCCGGTGGCGCAAAGCATGGGGCGGCAGTACCCTATCGAAACCTTTTATACCGGCGATGCCGACGACCGCATGCTGCCCGAAATGACGGCCAAAGTGGTGGTGCAGGCGGCAAAGGAGCAGGAAGGCGATATCCTTGTTTTCCTGCCCGGCGAAAACGACATCCGGAAAGTAGAAGAGCTCCTGCGCCGGCAGCTGCGTGATTTCAGGATACACCCGCTGTTCGGGATGCTGCCCTTTGGCAAGCAGTACGCCGCCATCATGCCCGACCGCGAAGGCAGGCGCAAAGTGGTGCTGGCCACCAGTATCGCCGAGACCAGCTTGACCATAGAAGGTATTTCGGTGGTGGTGGATACGGGCTTTGGCAAAACCTCCCGCTTCGACCCGAAATCCGGTTTATCGCGCCTCGAAACCGTGCGCATCTCCAAAGACGCCGCCGACCAGCGTGCCGGTCGCGCCGGACGTTTGGGCCCTGGCACCGCCTACCGCATGTGGAGCAAAACCACGCAGGAGCGCATGGCCCCGCACCGCACACCCGAGATCATGGAAGCCGACCTGTCCTCACTGGTGCTCGACATGGCACAGTGGGGCATCACGGACATCCGGGGCCTGACATGGCTGAACCCGCCGCCGCGCGCTGCCCTGGCCTATGCCACCGACATGCTGCACCAGCTGCAGGCGCTGGAGCACGGCCGCATCACCGAGCACGGCAGGAAAATGCACGCGCTGCCCTGTCACCCGCGTATTGCGCACATGCTGCTCAAAGCCGAGGAAACCGACCAGGTGGCCCTGGCCAGCGACATTGCCGCCGTCCTGGAAGAGCGCGACCCGCTGGACCGCAACGCCGGCATCGACATCAACTTAAGAGTAGAGGCCTTGCGCAGGTATAGAAAAGAGCAGGGGCAGGGCAAGAAATTTGGCAAGATCGAGAAAGTCGCCCGCTCGTACCGCTCTCTTTTCAGCATTGAGCCGGACAATGGTAACTTCGACGACTACGAGACCGGTGTGCTGCTCACGCATTGCTACCCAGAGCGCATCGCCTACGCCCGTCCCGGCAACAATGCGCAGTTTCAGCTGGCGAGCGGTCAGTATGCTTCTGCCGGTCACCGCGACGACCTGGCCCACGAGCCCTGGCTGGCCATCGCTCACCTGCACGCCGGCACCGGCGACAATCCGGGTCGCATCTTCCTGGCCTCGCCGCTAAACCCGAGGGATCTGGCCCCGCTCGTGAAGCAGCAGGAAAGTTACCACTGGGACCTGAACGACGGCGAGCTCACCGCCTCGATGGACACCCGCATCGGGAGCATCGTGCTGCAAAGCAAACCGCTGCCAGCCCCCGACGAGAAGCACCGCGTTCCAGCCATATCCCAAGCCATCAAGCTGGAAGGCGAGCACCTGCTGGACTTCAACTACGAAGTAAGGCAATGGCAAAACCGCGTGCTGAGTCTACGCAAGTGGCGCCCCTCCGAGTTCTGGCCCGACGTGAGCACCAGCACTTTGCTGATGACGAACTGGGACTGGCTGAAGCCCTACCTGTTCGACATTGAGCACCCCGATGAACTGATGGAGCTGGAGCTCCTGCCGATTCTGGAGAAGTTTCTAAGTGACGAGCAGCGTGCCCGCCTGGAGGTGTTGGCACCGACAGGCATCACCTTGCCGGATGGTTCCGCTATCGACCTCACCTACCAACCCGACGGCAGTCAACCCAAACTGGAGATCCGGCTGCAGGATGTGCTGGACTGGGAAGAAAGCCCGAAAGTAGACGATGGCGAAATGACGGTAGAGCTGGCTTTGCTCAGCCCGGAGCTGAAACCGATCACGACCGTTTCGGACCTGGCGAGTTTCTGGAAAGGCAATTACCGCGTGATCAAGCGGCAGCTGGAAGTGGTGTTTCCGGAAGTTGAATGGAGTAGGGGAGTTTAGTGACCGAACGAAGATAGTTTGTGCACGATTACACCCCTGTGGTCCCCTCAAGGGGACACTCTTTTACTGCGGTTTTAAGGCTATACCAGGTAGTAACCCTATTTTTTCGATGCTAAGCATACTAAATTTTGAAATAGTAATAGCGGAACTGTCCCCTTGAGGGGACCACAGGGGTGTAATCGTGCACCGGCAAGATCTACAGGGTGTCACCAAGTATAGGCAATATCACTGGTTCTCAGTTATCCAATGCTCTAATGTTCGAAGTACATTTTGGATATTTTTCTTGACCTCGATATCATCAAATCTTAAAAACTTTACCCCATACTTTTCCAGCTCCGACTGTCGCTTTGCATCATTATCAAAGCTGTAATCATGGCTATCCCCATCTATTTCAATTGCCAATTGCAACTCGTGGCAATAGAAATCAACGATATAATCTAACATGGGTACCTGTCTGTGAAATTGAAAACCCATCAGTTTTCGTTCCTTTATTTCCTGCCATAAAAGGATCTCAGCGAGTGTGCTGTTTTTCCTCAGCTCTCTTGCTTTGACTTTAAGATACTCCTTGTAAGGTACAATGGTGTTCTTTTTCATACTTGGTATTTGCCATATTTAATGCGCTGTAACCCATACACAAGGCAGGATTTTTAAGTTCTGCAGAAAACTACAGACTGCGCATATTACAGGCTTTATAGATTCGAAAAGAACACCCCTATAATCCCCTCAAGGGGATAGTCCCCAAAAACGACTACCCTGTAAAACAAAAAGAGACGCCTCAACAGCGTCTCTTTCGTTTTCATCTCTTATCTCTAGAGCTAAACCGCTTTCAGTTCTCTTTGATCCAGCGCTTCCGGCGCGTCCGTGCCGATGGCTTTGTTCCAGTCGCCGGCGTTCTTGATGCCGAGTTTCTCCGGGTCAAAGGTCGGGTCGAGGCCCGCTTTGCGCTGGGCCATGTAATCTTGCAGGGTGCGTAAGGCGGGCTTGCGCAGCAGGATGATGGCGACCACGTTCAGCCAGGCCATGATGCCCACGCCGATATCGCCCAGCATCCAGGCCGATTCCGCTGTCTTTACCGAGCCGTAGAAGGTGGCGGCGAGTATAAAGAAACGAAGTGCCCAGAGCATCCATTTTTTGTTTTTGGTGTTCAGGTAGCTCAGGTTGGTTTCGGCGATGTAGTAGTAGGCCATGATGGTGGTGAAGGCGAAGAAAAACAGGGAGATGGCGATAAAGCCGCTACCCAGCGCGGGGAAGTGGGAGCTAACCGCCAACTGCGTATACTCTGGCCCGAACGGCACACCTGGCAGGTTCTCCACTATAAAGCCGCCCTCCGGATTCACTACATTATATTGCCCTGTAAAAAGGATCATGAACGCCGTAGCAGTGCACACAAAAAGCGTATCTACATACACAGAGAATGCCTGCACCAGGCCCTGCTTGGCAGGATGGCTTACCTCGGCCGCGGCTGCTGCATGTGGGGCAGTGCCCTGGCCTGCTTCGTTTGAGTAGATGCCACGCTTCACGCCCCACGAAATGGCCATGCCGAACACGCCGGCAAAAGCGGGCTCCAGGTCAAAGGCGGAGCTGATGATCAGGCTGAGCACGGCGGGGACTTCCGAAAAATTCATCAAAATGATGACCACAGACATCAGGATGTAAGCACCGGCCATAAACGGCACCACCACCTGTGCCACGTTGCCGATGCGCTTCACGCCCCCTACAATAATAAGGGCAAGCAGCAAGGTTACGGCACCACCCGTGTACGCCACCGGTACCTGGAAGGCATTGCTGATCCCGGAGGCGATGCTGTTGCTCTGCACGCCCGGCAGGAACAGGGCCATGCTGATAATGGTCGCTACAGCAAACACAACAGCGTACCATTTTACGCCAAGCCCTTTCTCGATGTAGAAGGCAGGGCCACCTCTGTACTGGCCATCCTTTACCTGCTTGTAGATCTGGCCCAGTGTGGCTTCTATAAAGGCCGAAGAACTGCCCAGGAAGGCGATCGCCCACATCCAGAACACGGCGCCCGGTCCGCCCATCGCGATGGCAGTGGCAACGCCGGCAATGTTACCGGTGCCAACGCGGCCGGCAATGGCCACGGTAAAAGCCTGAAAAGAACTGATGCCTTTGTTGGAGGATTGCCCCCGGAAGAGCAGGCGCAGCATTTCGCCGATATAGCGAACCTGCAGGAATTTTGTGACAACGGAGAAGTAGACACCTGCCCCAAGGCAAAGTATGATGAGGGCATTGCTCCAAACGATGTCGTTCACTGAACTGATAAGGTTTTCCATGAGAGAGTGGCAGGGGTAAAATCTTGTAAAGTTTAGTTTAACAGCCTGTTATGGGAGAATTACAGGTTTTGAGCTGTTTAAATTAAACAGAATATCCGAAAAGTGTATCCTTTATCTCAAGGTTATTGATCGGGACGTAGACAGTTTTGAATGGGAATGGCCGCGTGCAGGTGTAAAATAAGTCGCTCGTGATGAGGGATGTAGCAAATTAAAAGGGAGCCCAAGCCAAAGCCAGGACTCCCTTCCGAAAATCAAAAATAACCGTGGGGATTAGCAGACCATACAAAGGGTATAAGCACATTCACTCCTGGCACCCTATCCTAACGCTCCAACCGGAAGAACTTTCTGGAGATAGGGATCAGCATGGCGCCTGCCAGGGCGAAGGTGACGAAAGCGAACTTGAGGTTGAAGGCGTGGGCCAGGTAGCCGATGAGTGGCGGGCCCATGAGCATCCCCACGATGCCGAAGGTCACGATCATGGAGATGGCGATGCCAGGCGAGTACTTTTTGGAGGCGCCCGCCAGTGTGTACGTCATCGGTATAACCGAGGCGGTGCCGAAGCCCACCAGTGAGAAGCCGACCATGGCCGGCCAGAAACTCGGGAACAGAATGGCCAGTGCTATACCTGAGAAAATAAGGCTGGCACTGAGCACGTAGGTTTTTTCCATCCCGATCTGCTCGATGACCCGATCTGAAACGAACCGCGATAGCGCCATAAAGGACATAAAAATAAGATAGCCTGCGGTAAAGACCTCTTCGCCTACCACCTGCTGGAAGTAAATGCCACTCCAGTCGAACATGCCGCCTTCGCAAACGGCCGCAAAGAACACAAGCAGCCCCAGGTATAGGATGTACGGATCGGGCTTGCCGAACGTGAGCTTATTGCCAGTCGTGGAGCGGTCGTTGCGCAGCAGGTAGGGGAAGGCGCCCAGCACAAGCAGCGTCGTGATGATGGAGACGGCCACCAGATGCGGCACGATGGATATGCCAAGCGAAACCAGCAGGGTGGTCACGCCGACGCCCACAATGCCGCCCGTGCTCCAGAGACCGTGGAAGGCGCCGTTTATTTTGCGGTCGTAGAGTTTCTGCAGCGTAATGGCCTGGGTATTGATCGCGATGTTGAATACCCGCATGCTCAGCGAGAACAGGAACAGGGCCACGACCAGGGCAAACGGTGTGGCGGCTATCCCGATCAGCGAGAGCGAAGCGGCATTCAGAACCATGGCCACAATCAGGGGATAACGGCTGTCGAACCTGGTGACCAGCCAGCTAGATAAGGGCAAGCCGATCAGCGAGCTCACCGGCATGGTCAGCAGGATGCTGCCCAGTTCGGCCTCGTTCAGTTGAAGCTTGGACACAATGGTGGGAATGCGGGATGCCCAGCTCGCAAAGTTGAAGCCGGAAAGAAGGAAAAAAAGGCTAAGCGAAAGCCGGTTCGTAGTGATAGAATGCATTGCGGAAAAATAAAGACGCAAGTTGCTAAAAAGTAAAGCCTTTCAATACGTTTATGCTTTCTTTTCATGGGAGGCCATGTGCAAATTCAGTTTTTTTTCGTGCAGAGCAGATTCGTCTGCCAGGCTGAGCGTCTGATGAGCCTGGTCAGTCTCAATGCTTAAACGACCGGGGCTTTGGGAGGAGGAAGCTATACCTGCACAGGGGTTTGGAATGGCCAGTCCGAAATGCAAGACATTAACAAAACCTGTCAGGAAAGAGTACATGTTATTGTTGGCAGGAGAATGCAACACCTTCCGGCACCGATTCGCTTAAGCAACCTTACCTCACAGAAAAAAACAATAGAAGGATGATTCAGAAAACCTACCTAAAGACCAAAGACCAGTGCAAAGTGAAGTTTACGATGAGCCTGGCCGATGCGGAAAGAGTGGAAATACGGGGGCTAAATGGCGACTGGGACACGCCGATCCAGATGACCAGGAAAAAGGGCGGCATATTTGAGAGTGTGCTGACACTTCCGCGCCATACGCAGCACGAATTCAAATACCTGGTAGACGGCACCGAATGGCGCAACGATCAGGAGGCGGACGGAGAGGCCCCCAACGAGTATGGCGGCACCAACTCCCTGCTGGTCTTGTAATTGACGTTTCTTTAAGGCAGCAGCTTGATCTAATTGCTTATACCGGAGATGTAGGAGGCTATTTCCTCCTCCTTTTCCTGCATGTGCCCGTAGGCGAACTTCTGTAGCACATCGCAGGCAACTTTGTCCAGCACACCGAAAATACGCGCCTCACTGATCACTTCCTGGTTCCAGTCAGAGGCGATGACCATAATGGCCTGCCCGTTGTAGGGCGTGAGGTCCAGCAGGTCGGCGGTGAGGTTGGGTGAGGGCCACTTGCCGGCTGCCAGGCTGTACGTGCCCGCCTCCCAGCGGGGAGGGCTCTGCTTCAGGTCCGGCAAAGGTTTGAAATAGCCATTCTCCACAGGCCCTATAAACAAAACGTTCGCTTTGTTCAGCGTAGTCGGAACAAGCGTTTGGGGGTGGGGCAATACGGTGCCGGCTTCTTCCAGCTTTTCTTCAGCGTCATTCATACCTATACTTACTATCCGGAAAGGCAGAGGGTTTTCCGGCAGAGCTGCGGTAGTGCCTATACCTGATTAGGTGATAAAAATTTACTCCGCTGCTGTGCGAAGCGGTAGGCAACGAACCGGTCATCAGTTAAATCGCGTGCAGTACAACAGTGGTCAATTGTAGAGCTGTTCCCCTATGACAGCGTCTGCTTGAATCACTATGTTCCGTAATCCATTGTCCTTTGTCACAAATTCCTTTGTCAAAAAGGTCGCCCGGAGAAAAAGCAGGAGTGCCATCGCGTAGTTTGCAGCCGGTCTAAACGTAGAGCGAGCTCACCAGGTCTTTATACCTTTCCAGAATAACCCGGCGCTTGAGCTTGAGGGTGGGGGTGAGCTCCCCGTTTTCGATGGACCACTCGGCAGGTATAAGCGCGAACTTCTTCACCTGTTCTACCGGGTTGAACTCCACGTTGTACTGGTTCACTGCCTGTTTGATCAGTTTCCATACCTCCTGGTCTTCCAGCACGGCCTTGTTGCCTGGGTAGGATTTGCCCTGGGTGTCGTACCACTCGCGCAGCTTGTTGAAAGCCGGCACGATCAGGGCGCCCACGAACTTCTGCATCTCGCCCACCACCATGATCTGCTCGATCCAGTTGCTCTCCACCATCTTGTTCTCGATCGGCTGCGGGGCCACGTACTTGCCACCGCTCGTTTTGAAAAGCTCTTTCTTGCGGTCCGTTATTTTCAGGAATTTGCCGTCGATCATCGTGCCGATGTCGCCGGTATGCAACCAGCCGTCCCGGTCAATGACCTCGGCCGTCAGGTCCGGACGACGGTAGTAGCCCATCATCACGTTCGGCCCTTTGCACAGGATCTCGCCGTCCCCGGCAATCTTCACTTCCACACTTTTAAGCAGCGGACCCACGGTGCCGAACATACGGTTGTGTTCCGGGTAGCGGTTACCGCTGATAATTGGGGAGGCCTCGGTCAGGCCGTAGCCCTCCTGTATGACGATACCGGCAGCGGTGAAGATGCGGAGCAGGCGCACCTGGCAGGCAGCTGCCCCCGTGATGATGGCTTTCACTTCGTCACCCAGCGCCTGCCGCCACTTGCTGAACACCAGGCGGTCGGCCAGGGCCAGCTGCATCCGGTAGGCCAGCGGCATCGGCTTATTGATTTCAAAGCGCTCGGCCAGTTCCAGTGCCCAGAAGAAGATTCTCTTTTTGCTACCGGTGAGTTCGGAGCCTTTGGCCACAATACCCTCGTATACCTTCTCGAGCAGGCGCGGCACTGTGGTGAACATGGTCGGCTTCACTTCGCGCAGGTTGGCGGCGATGGTTTCCATCCCTTCGGCATAGTAGATCGACACGCCGCAGTAGAAGTAACAGTAGGTGGCCATGCGCTCGAAGGCGTGGTTGAGCGGCAGAAAACTGATGGCCTTTTTGCGGTACACACCGATCTCCTGGATGATGAGCGCACTGTCGAACATGTTGCTCAGGATATTGTTGTGTGAGAGCATCACGCCTTTGGGTGTTCCGGTGGTGCCGGAGGTATAGAGGATGGTGGCCAGTTCGTGCTCGCCCACGGCATCGCGCAGCAGCTCCACCTGCTGCAAGGTATAGGGAGAAGGTTCGGCCAAGAGTTCTTTCCAGTGGGGGGCGTCCTCCACCGCCTTGAAGGTATAGACGGCCTCTAACGCAGGGAGCGCGTCCTGCATGCCCAGTATCTTGCGGTAAAGTACTTCGTTCCCCACAAAGGCCAGTTTCACGGCGGCGTCCTGCAGCACAAACTCCATTTCGCTGTTGTTGATGGTGGGGTAGATGGGTACCGAAATGGCGCCGATCTGCTGGATGGCCATGTCCACCAGCATCCACTCGGGGCAGTTGGGGCTGATGATGGCGATCTTGTCGCGGCCCTCGGCGGTGCCGTCGCCTTTGGTGATGCCGAGCCCAAGCAGGGCGGCGCTGATGCGGTTCACCTTGTCCTGCACATCGCGGGTGCTATACCTGATCCACGCATCGTCTTCCTTGGCGGCCAGCATGTCTTCCAGCGGAAAGTTCTTCAGTTGCCAGTCAATGCAATCGAACAGGCGGCTGGGCTTTGCCGCCTGTGCTGTTCCTTCGTTTTTTTCCACGAATCTCTGTCTTAAATCTATACCTATACAGCAGTACTGCGTCAGTAGCTTCTGTGTTGCCAGAGGCTATACCCGCCGCTACTCCCACCACTGCGATTTTGGAATGCTTCTATTCAGGATGATGGGCTCCCCGATGCGCGGTGTGGTCGTGGGCACGTTCAGCTCCCTTGCCTTTTTCGTCACGCGCTCAATCGGGTCGGTCCAGGAGTGCATGGCCAGCGTAAAGGCGCCCCAGTGGATCGGCATCATCAGTTTTCCTTTCAGGTCGAGGTGGGCCTGCACGGTTTCCTCCGGCATCATGTGGATGCTCTGCCAGAGTTCGTTGTACTGCCCGCACTCGAGCAGGGTGATGTCGAAGGGGCCATACCTTTCGCCAATTTCCTTGAAGCCGTCGAAATAGCCCGTGTCGCCGCTGAAGAAGATTTTTTCGTTTTTGCCCTGTATCACCCAGGAGGTCCAGAGGGTCTTCATACGATCAGAAATGCCGCGTCCGGAGAAGTGCCGGGCCGGGGTAGCGACAAATGTTATACCTGCCAGCTCGGCCTCGTCCCACCAGTCCAGCTCCGTGATCTTTTCGGCCGGAATGTCCCAGCGCTCCAGGTGCGCGCCCACGCCCAGCGCCACATAAAAGTGACCGGTCTTTTCTGCCAGTTTTTTGATGGAGCCGTAGTCGAGGTGGTCGTAGTGGTCGTGCGAGATGAGCACTGCATCGATGAAGGGCAGGTCTTCAATGGTGATGGGCAGCTCGTCGGTAAAACGCTTCGGACCCAGGAAACTGAGCGGTGAGGCCCGCTCGCCCAGCATGGGGTCGACGAGCAGGCGCTTGCCGTCCAGCTCGATCAGAAAGGTGGAGTGGCCGAACCAGGTGAGCACCGTGGCGGTGTCCTGCGCCGAGGCGAGTCTACCCGGATCCAGCTTCTCCACTGGCAACTGCCAGTCAGGCGCCTGGTTCTCCGTTTTGTCGAAGAGGCGGGAGTTGATCATTTTGACAATGCCCCCGAAGCCCATGTCCATGTTGGTCGGCACCGGGTTGTGAAAGATGCCGTCTTCGTAGTTAGGTGAGGCCTGCATGAGCTTCAGTCGTTCGCCTTTGGCCTCGCCGCCGAACTGGGGGGAGAGGTGCATAAAGCTACAGCCGGCAGCACCGGAAATCAAGAGCAGGGAAAGTAAAGCGTAGGACGTGATTTTTTTGAGCGTCATGGGCCAAAAATACACATTCTTTTGCTCTGTGAAGGTGGAGGGCAGCAAAAAGCCCTGTTTGCTTTCAGCCGGAGAGGCTTTGCAAACAGGGCTTGTGCCTATAATCGCGAAGTCAGGTTAATTGGAAGAAAGCTGCGTAACGCCCAGGTGACCAAAGTGCGTGGCCAGGGCCATAAAGACAGAAGAAATTACAACGCCAATGCTTATGGCCAGGAAAGCCTTTCTACGCTCAATCTTGAAGATGTTGGCGGCAATGGTACCCATATAGGCGCCTGTGCCGGGCAGCGGGATCATCACAAACACCATCAGCCCCCAGAAACCATGCTTTTGCACATTGTCACCGGCCAGTTTCTTCGCTCGCTTTGATAAGAAAACCACCCCTCTTTTGTAGGCCCTGAACGGCCAGAACTTCTGGCTAAAGGTATCGATCAGCCACATGAAAAGTGGGAACACCAGTGTATTGGCCACAGTGCCAACCAGGAAGGCCAGAATAAAATGCACATTATTTAAAATGGCGTATGGTATGCCTGCCCGCGCTTCTCCGAAAGGGGAGATACTCAAAAGAAAGGTATAAAGAAGCGTTTCAAACATATGGATATTAAAAATAAGCTAAGCTACTAGTCAAAAGTCTGCAAATATAACGGCAAAACCAGTGGTTATACATCAGTGCAGTATGCGATAGCTGAAAATAATTCAGCCACCGGCTTTACGGACCGTCCAACCACCGTGTTGCTAACAGAGTGATCTACAATATAATTCAACGTGATTTGGTAGTTTTTTGATATAGTGATTTGCTAATTATAAATATGATCTTGGACGTATATAGCGTTTTGACATGCTAAACCGATCAGCAAAGGCTTTTAAAAGACATTTCAGGTGGCGGGGCAATGTTTCAGAGCCTAGTCCAAAGAAGCCTTAATATTTGTTTTAGTTGTATTATTTTTATTTGATAAAATGATTAAAATTGCACGTATACCTATAAACAAACACAGGTGCAAAAGTTCTGGACTTTGCACCTGTGTTTGTTTATACTGTCAAAGCTCACACATAAGGTGTGGGCTGGCAATATTTGGCTTATAGCGGACGCTGCGGAGGGAGCGGGGTTACGTTTACCTCTTCCACAATCTCCACGACTTCCACCATCTCCGGTCTGGTATTCGCCTGTTTATACCGGTCGCCGTTCATGCTCGTGCGCTTCTTGCCCATTAGCGCCAGCGCGGCGGCACCTGCGGCAGCCACCACAGCGCCTGCTATGACCGGGTTGGTCACCGCGCGGGTATAGAGGCTGGTCGGCATGGTGTCCTTGATGCGGCCGTGTATGCGGCCGCCCTCCCCCGGCTGGTGCAGGGTTCCCTCGCGGTGGCGGGCCGGCTCGTCGAGCAGTTGCTGATCGGTCATCAGTTTTTCGCTGGAAAGGTCCATCAGACCCGGGGCCAGTTTGTTGGTCAGGCTCATGAGCTTGCCTCCGCCGCCCACCATGATGTCGCGTTTCTGATGGGTGGCGGCATACAGAATGGCGTTGGCCACTTCCTCAGGCTCGTATACTGGTGGCGGAAGCGTCAGCTTGCGGTCGGTATAGTTCTTGGCGTGGTCGGGGTAGGGGGTGTTGATGGCGGCCGGTTTGATCAGGGTAACCGATACAGGCGCCCCTTCTTCTTCCAGTTCGATGCGCAGGGCATCCGTAAAGCCCTTCACGGCGTGCTTGGTGGCGCTGTACATCCCCTGCATGGGGATGGCAGTGTCGGAGAGTACACTGCCGAGGTTGATGATGGCGCCGCCCCGGTTGCGCAGGTGCATGGCCGCCATCTGCGAGCCGTATACCAGTCCCCAGAAGTTGGTGTCGAAGAGGCGGCGGTTATCTTCGTCGCTCACCTCCAGCAGGCGTCCGTAAATGGATACGCCGGCGTCATTCACCCAGGTGTCGAAGCCCCCGAAGTGGGAGAGGGCCGCATCGGCGATGCGTTGCACGTCCTGCTGCCGACCTACATCGGCCCCAACGGCAATGGCCTGTCCGCCCTTGTCGTTTATTTCCTGGGCTATTTCCTGCAGGGCCTGCTCGTTGCGGGCTGCCAGCACCAGGCGTGCGCCCTTTTCGGCGGCGGCAAAGGCTGTGGCCAGTCCAATGCCGCTCGATGCCCCGGTAATCACGATTACCTGGTCTTTCAATGGTTTAAGTTTGATCGTCATAGTTGTAAATTGTTATATCAGTAATAAATGCTACCTTCATAAGGTACGGCCTCAGGCGGCGCATGTTGGGCTGCGTGCCAGCCGGCACAAAAATCGCTGCCCTTTGAAATGAATTGCCGCAGAGTTTGTTACAGGTATAGCTTACCACATGATAGCCCCTAAAATGACCGAAGAAGAGTTCGACGCCACGTTCACCTATACCTTAGATGTGCTGCTGGCCACCATGGCGGAGGAGCCTGAGATTGACCCTGAGAAGTTTTACAGCATGGCCTGCGTGCTCGAAAATCTGCGGTTTTTCAGTCCTGTTCTCTACGGCGCTTTGCGGGGTAAAGAGGACTAAGGCGGGGCTATGTGGAAGAATCCGCAACGCCAGACCGCAACACAGCGTATGCGGGTACATACATGTAAACAACCCTATGTTTCTCTCATATATTTTTCAGGATTGGAACGCAAACAAGGGAAACCTGAAAGGCCGCCTTGTGATGCTGATGTTCCGCATTGCCTACCCTGCCCGCCTCAACACTTTTTTCCGCATTATCTGGCTGCCTTACCTGATGTTCTACAAAATACTGGTAGAGTGGTTTATGGGTATCGAGTTGCCCCACTGGACCAAAGTGGGTAAGAATTTCTTCCTGGGCCACGGGCAGGCGCTGGTCGTAAACGGCTGCTCCGTGATCGGCGAGAACTGCTTTTTCCGCCACTCCACCACGCTGGGCAATATCCGCCGCGAGGACGGCAGTTACACGGGTTCCCCCATCATCGGCAATAATGTGGAGCTGGGCTCCAACGTGTGCATCATCGGCGAGGTGCGCGTCGGGAACAATGTGCGCATCGGGGCGGGGTCGGTCGTGGTGAAGGACATACCCGATAACTGCGTGGCGGTAGGTAACCCGGCCCGCGTCATCAAGCGCCTCGACCAGCCAGCCGTAGCGAGTGAACCAAGCGCTACCCTGCAGGCGCAGGAGGTATAGCCTGGCCCGTCCAACCCGGTCGATTGACCTTGAACAGATTTTTTCCCCTATATTAGCCAATTGCTAACAATGTTTTATATCAAAGGCTGAACCCTCTCTTATACCTTACTCACCTTACCTAAGCAGCTTTTTTGAATGGACATAAACTTAAAACCAGTTACTGCTACCGCAGCAGGTATAGACACCAGCGGCGAAGAGCAGTACCGGATTCTTATTGACAGCATCACGGACTATGCAATTTTTCTGCTCGATGCCGAAGGCCACATCATCACCTGGAACACCGGTGCCAGGCAGATCAAGGGCTATGAGGAGCAGGAGATCCTGGGCAAGCATTTTTCGATCTTCTATACCCAAAAGGATATTGATACAAACTACCCGGCGCAGGAGCTGACCAAAGCAATTGCTGAGGGCAAGTACGAAGAGGAGGGCTGGCGCGTGAAAAAGGACGGCTCCGTTTTCTGGGCCAACGTGGTCATCACACCCGTGTATGACAAAGACCGGCAGCTGGTTGCCTTCTCAAAAATAACCCGCGACCTGTCGGTGCGCAAAAAAGCCGAAGATGACCTGTACCGGGCCTTTGAGGAGCTGAAAGAGAGCGAAGAGCGCTTTCGCCTGCTCATAGAAGGGGTAACCGATTACGCCATCTTCATGCTGGACCCTGCCGGTAACGTGGCGACCTGGAACAATGGTGCCCGCCGCATGAACGGCTATGAGGCGCACGAGATCATCGGGAAGTATTTTGCCCGGTTCTACAGCCAGGAGCTGATCGCTGAGGGTTTTCCGGATTATGAACTCAAGCAGGCCAAAGCGCATGGCCGCTTCGAGGACAATGGCTGGCGTTACCGCAAAGACGGTTCTGCCTTCTGGGCCAATACGGTGATCACCTCCATTTACAATTCCAAAAAAGAGCTGATCGGCTTTTCAAAGATCACGCGCGACCTTACGGATAAACTGAAAATGGAGCAGCAGCTTTTCCTCACCAACGAAGAGCTGCGGGAAAGCGAGGAAAAAAGCCGCCTCATGATCGACAGCGTGAAGGACTACGCCATCCTGATGCTGAATCCGGAGGGAATCGTGATGAGCTGGAACGAAGGCGCCGAGCGCATCAAAGGCTACAAACCGAAAGAGATTATCGGGCGCCATTTCTCCACGTTTTACAACCGGGAGTCCATCGCGAACGGGTTTCCGCAGTACGAGCTCAAGAAGGCGCAGGAGATGGGCCGCTTCGAAGACGAAGGCTGGCGAATTCGCAAAGACGGCACCGCTTTCTGGGCCAACGTGGTGATCACGCCGATCTATAACAGCAAAAAGCGCCTGCTGGGCTTCTCCAAAGTAACCCGGGACCTGACAGAGCGGCGGCGCAACGAGGAGCTGATGCACAAAAACAGTGAGCTGATCAAGATCAACAACGAGCTCGACAATTTTGTGTACGCCGCCTCCCACGACCTGAAAGCACCGATCACCAACCTGGAAGGCCTGCTGCAGGCGCTCCGGGAAGACCTGGGGGACAACCTGGCGCAACATGAAGTGCTGTTAAACTACATGGGCAGCGCACTCGGCACGCTCAAAAACGTGATCGCCGATCTGTCGGACGTCACCAGGCTGAACCATGAGCTGGAATCGCCGGAGGATGTGCAGATACGGGACATGATGGAGGACATCAAGATCAGTTTGCAGCCCTATATCGAGCATACCGGCGCCGTGGTGGAGTGCACCGACATGGAGTTTAACACGCTGCGCTATGCCCGCAAGAATCTCCGGAGCATCCTGTTCAACCTGGTTTCCAACGCCATCAAGTACGCTGACCCCGATCGAAGCCCGGTGGTCAGCATCAGCACGGCCATTACAAAGGAAGGGGTATACGAACTCTCTGTGCAGGACAACGGCCTTGGCCTTGCTCCGAGTCAGATCGGTAAGATCTTCTCGCTGTTCAAGCGTGCGCACGATCATGTGGAGGGCACGGGCATAGGGCTGTACCTGGTGAAGCGCATACTTGACAACGCCGGCGACAGCATCGCGGTGGAGAGCGAAGTAGGCGTAGGCTCCAGGTTTATCGTCAGCTTCCACCAGAAAAAGGACTGATCGCAGTACTCCTATACTTTCAGTATAGTAGGTATAGGAGTGCTTCGGGAAATTATGAAACGGTATGGCTGGAAGCCGCGCCGCCAGGTATGGCGTAGGGGCCATGCCGCCTTTTGGTAACATGGTCCGCACACCCATAATCAATGTTCATTATAAAAGTACCGCATGCTAGATAGCACAGTTCCCACTCAGGGGAATCAGTCTGACCAAGCCGTCCCCTTCCAGCAATTGCTGGAAGCACAGAGTGGCCTGATCTTGCTTATTTCGCCTCACCTGACCCTGATAGGTGCCTCAGATGCTTATTTGCGTGAGGCGTTTTTAACCCGTGAGCACATCATGGGCAGGCATCTCTTCGACGTTTTTCCGGACAACCCTAATACGCCCGAACTCACTTCTTCGGCAAGCCTGCGAGCATCCATCGAGCGGGCGATCGCTACCCGTAAACCCGACAAAATGGATGTCATGCGCTACGACATTCAGGACCCCGGCAAGGCAGGGGGATTTTTTGAACGGTACTGGACCTCTACAAACACACCTGTTTACAATAGCCAGGGCGAACTCGTTTGTATTCTGCATGAAACAAAAAACATTTCGGACGACCTGAAAACAAAGGCACAACTCGAAGAGAGCCGTGTGAAAGAGCAGGCCGCGCTAGCCCAGGCAGAGCAACAGCGCCTTCGCTTGGATCGCTTTTTTGACCAGGCACCGGCGGCCTGTGCCATGCTCGAGGGACCAACCTTCATCTACAGGGTAATCAACAGTTCCTATTACCAGCTTTTTCCGGGTCGTGAACTGCTGGACCTGCCCCTGTTCGAGGCTTTGCCGGAGCTGAGGCACCAGCCGGTCTATGACATCATCCACGAGGTATACAAAACAGGCGTCACCTACGAAGGGAAGGAAGTGCTGATACCGGTGGCGCGCTACGAAGGGCAGCCTGCCGAGGACATCTACTGGAATTTTATCTACCAGGCCCTGCTCGACGCGGAAGGGAAGGTAAATGGCATCCTGATCTTTGCGCTGGATGTGACAGCGTTCGTGGCGGCGCGCCAGCAGGTGGAGTCGAGTGCCGCATCGCTTCATAGCATGAATCTGGGCCTGGAAGAAGTGATAAAACGCCGCACCTTCGAACTGGAGCAGGCGCAGGCGGAGGCTGAGCGGCAGAGCAAACGTTTACAAAGCCTCTTTATGAGTGCGCCGGCCGCCATCTGTATTCTCAACGGGTCTGACCTGGTATACGAGCTGGTTAACCCGGCCTATGCCGCGTTTTTCCCCGAGCGGCAACTGCTCGGCAAACCTATACTTAAGGCCCTGCCCGAAATAGAAGGCAACCCGGTTTACAAAACGTTTCGGGATGTGTACGAAACGGGCCGCACCCACGAAGAGAAGGAAATGTACATTCCGTTTGCGCGGCCTGACGGCGAAATGGAAGACAGGTACTTCCGCTACATACTGCAGGCCCGCTACAACGAACAGAACCAGATCGACGGCGTGGTGGTATTCGCGCTGGAAGTGACGGAGCAGGTACAGGCACGCAAAGCAGTGGAAGCAAGCGAACAGCAGCTGCAAAAGGCCAACAAGGAGTTTGGCATTGCCAATCAGCAACTCATCTACATCAACAAAGACCTCGATAACTTCATCTACACGGCCTCGCACGACCTAAAGGCGCCTATCTCGAACATCGAAATGCTGATGAGCGAACTGTTATTCGAACTTTCGGAGGGAAGCCTCGCCAATCCAGAGGTCAGAAGAATATTTAACATGATCCAGGGCTCCGTGTTCAGATTCAGGAAGACGATCGCCAGCCTGACCGAAATCTCAAAGCTGCAGAAGGAAGAGCTGAACAGGCAGGAGCATGTGGTGGTGACGGAAGTTGTGAGGGAAGTAGAGCTGGACCTGGAGAAGATGATCGCCGAATACGGTGCCCAGATCGAGACGGACGTTGCCGACTGCGCGACCATGGCCTTTTCAGAGAAAAACCTGCGCAGCATTCTGTACAACCTGTTGTCGAACGGCATTAAGTACAGTCATCCGGACAGAAAGCCGCAGGTAAAGGTGAGTTGCGGACAGGTGAACGGATTTCAGGTGCTGCAGGTGAAGGACAATGGCCTGGGGCTGGCTCCCGCACAGAAAAACAAACTCTTTACCATGTTTAAGCGTTTCCACGACCATGTGGAAGGCTCCGGGGTGGGCCTGTATATGGTGAAAAGGATCGTGGAGAACGCAGGTGGCAGGATAGAAGTGGAGAGTGAGCTGGGCGTCGGCACAACCTTCAGCGTATACTTTAGTAAGTAGGGCTGGCACCGGCCTACTTGTTCCTGGCTCACAGTCGAAAGCCATCGCGCCAGGTATAGGATTCATTTAAATGCGTATGTATGCTGGATATCGTCATTGAAGCCCGTAAAGCTTCGCTTGCTCCCGGAATGGATGTGCGGCGCATTCTGCCTTTTCGGCTGCGCCGCATGGTAGGTCCTTTCATTTTCATGGACCACGCCGGTCCCGTGGAGGTGCAGCCACCGCTCATCCACGACATGGACGTGCTGCCGCACCCGCACATCGGCCTGTCCACGGTCAGCTATCTTTTCGGCGGGCAGGTGACCCACCGCGACAGCCTGGGCGTGGAGCAGATCATAAGGCCGGGCGAGGTGAACTGGATGACGGCCGGCAGCGGCATTGCGCACTCCGAGCGCTTCGAAGACCCCGCCACCCTGGCCGGCGGCGAACTGGAGATGATACAAACCTGGGTGGCACTACCCGAGAAAGATGAAGAAGCCGCCCCTGCATTTGAAAACTACCAGCCCGGACAGTTACCCATCTTTACCGAGACCGGCGTGTGGATGCGCCTGATAGCCGGGAATGCCTACGGGCTGCGAAACGACGTGAAAACCCATTCCCCTTTGTTTTATCTGCACGTGGCGCTGGAAAAAGGCGCCCGCTTTGGTCTGCCGAAAGAGCACGCCGAGCGTGGAATTTATGTGGCGAAAGGCAGCATCGAGGTCGCGCACAAAACCTATACCGTCGGGCAGATGCTGGTGTTCAGCAAAGGCGCCGACCCGCTGATACTGGCGAAAGAACCTGCCACGCTGATGCTGCTGGGCGGAGAGCCGCTGGGCGAGCGCTTTATCTGGTGGAACTTCGTGTCATCGCGCAAGGAACGCATAGAGCAGGCGAAAGCCGACTGGAAAGAAGGACGCATCCTGCTGCCGCCAAACGATAACCTGGAATACGTGCCGCTCCCCGCCGACCGTTCCAAACCCGCAGGCGGAGGCCCGGCACCGCAGGCGCTGTCTTAAGGTATAGCAGGTATAGTGCCTGCCATACCTGACGTACTGAATTGTTCGGGCACTCCGCACAAGGCGCCACCAGCCGCTTCCTCCTGTTTCTATTAAAATCCTAAAAATATTGATTCGCAAAAAGTAGATAAATACTTAACATTCGCTTAACTTTGGACCGAAAAACGATTTTGGTCCAACAGGTATGACGGAGAGGGATGAGCTTGTAAAAAAGGAGGTTCTGGACGAGGCTCAGAGACTGTTCAGGCACTTTGGCTGGTCCAAAACGACCATGGAAGACATCGCCAAAGCCGCCGGAAAAGGGAAGAGCACCCTCTACTATTATTATAAGAGCAAGGACGAGATCTTTGACGCGGTCGTGTCGCGCGAAATGGACGAGGTTTTCAGGACGCTGCAGGAGGAGGTAGGCAAAATGCAGACTGCTGAAGACAAGTTGAGAACGTTGTGCCTTACCCGGTTCGATATCCTCAAAAAGAGAGCAAACCTGTACAGTGTGATCAAAGGGGATATAGAGGCGAATATTCCGCGTTTGCGGGACCTGCACAGACGGTACGAACTGAGGGAAATAAGCTTGGTCCGCAACATCCTCCGTTTTGGCCTTGAGCGGAAGGAGTTTGCCCAGTACGCGGCAGAAGATATAGACGCCATCGCATTCGCCATGGTGTGCGCCTTCCGGGGACTGGAGGTCGGCCTGCTGGTTGAAAATAAGTTTGCCGCGCTGGAAGGCCGGATGGACATTATCCACAATATATTAATGCGGGGATTGAAAACATAAAGTTCCTCACCTCGTTAAATTAAATCAAAAAAATCCATAAAATTCAAGGTAATATCAATAATAAAAGCTAATATTAGTATACGTTTGTAGTTCTATAATTTATGAACTAGGAGAACTTTTAGAGACAAAGTGCTCAGTTTCAAACCGGCTGGTGACGTGGTGGGTTTGTGCCAGATAAATAAATTGCGAATCATTTTTAAAGTATTGCAGATGGGCAAAATACTTCGTGAGAAAATCCTCGCCCGAGAGAAGAGTGCTGCATACCATGCAGCTGAAAGGGCGATGGCGCAGGGGGCCTATCCTTATTTCAGATCAATAGAGTCTGCTCAGGATACAGAGGTAATTATAAACGGCCAGAAGGTGCTGATGTTCGGTTCGAATGCCTATTTGGGGCTGACGAACCATCCGAAAGTGAAGGAGGCGGCCATCGGGGCCATTGCGAAGTATGGCAGCGGCTGTGCGGGCTCCCGCTTTCTGAACGGCACCCTCGACATTCACATGGAGCTGGAGGACAGGCTGGCCGCCTATGTCGGCAAAGACGCCGCCCTGGTGTTCAGCACCGGGTTTCAGGTAAACCTGGGCGTGATCTCCAGCCTCACCGGCCGCAACGATTACATCATACTGGATGAATATAACCACGCCTCTATCATCGACGGCAGCAGGCTCTCTTTTTCCAGGGTGATCAAGTACAGGCACAACGACATGCAGGACCTGGAGAGCAAACTGAGCCGTTTGCCTGCCGAGGCCATTAAGCTGATCGTGGTGGACGGGGTGTTCAGCATGGAAGGCGACATCGTAAAGCTGCCGGAACTGGTCGCCCTGTCCGAACGCTACGGCGCCAGCATCATGGTAGACGATGCGCACGCCTTGGGTGTGATCGGCGAGCAGGGGGCAGGCACGGCTTCTCACTTCGGGCTGACAGACCAGGTAGACCTGATCATGGGAACGTTCAGCAAATCACTCGCCTCGCTGGGTGGTTTCATAGCGAGCGACTTCGACACCATCGAGTACCTGAAGCACCATGCGCGCTCGCTCATTTTCAGTGCCAGCATGTCGCCTGCCTCCGTGGCCAGCACACTCGCCGCGCTGGATATCATACAGTCGGAACCGGAGCGCCGTGCGCAACTTTGGCACAACACCAACTACGCGATAGAACTCCTGACAGCCGCCGGCCTGGAACTGGGGCCGACCGAGACACCCATCATTCCGGTGTATGTGCGCGACAACGACCTGACCTTCCAGGTAACTAAAATACTGCAGGACAACGGCATCTTCGTGAACCCGGTGGTAGCGCCCGCCGTTCCGGCCGATTCTACCCTGCTGCGTCTCTCCATCATGGCCACGCATACCTTTGGCCAGATAGAAGAGGCAGTTACCAAAATTGCCGATGCATTCAAATTGCTGGGCATCAACACCCGAAACACGCCTTATGAAGAGAGTACTGCCTGTTGAAACCAAGCAGCAGTTGAAAGCCTTCATCGACTTTCCGCATGCGCTGTATAAGAACGATCCGTATTACGTGCCGGAGCTCTTTATCGCGCAAAAGGATATGTTGACGCCGGGCAAGCACCCGTTTCACGAGCACTCCGAAGTGCGGCTATACCTGGCATATGACGGGGACAGGCTCGTCGGGCGGATCGCAGCCATCCTCAACAACAACCACAATGCCTTCAATAACAGCCGCGACGGTTTCTTCGGTTTTTTTGACTGCGTGAACGATGGGGAAGTGGCTGCCAGCCTTGTGCAGGAAGCGCAACGGTGGCTGCTCTCGAAGGAAGTCAGGTCGATGATCGGGCCGGTGAACTTATCGACGAACGAAACCTGCGGCATGCTGGTGGAGGGCTTCGACAGCTCGCCTGTGGCCATGATGCCTTACAACTACAGCTACTACCGGGAACTGCTGGAGGGGTTGGGCTTTCAGAAGAAGGTGGACCTGCTGGCTTATCAGTTCCTGGCCGAGGGTTACAACGACAAAGCAGCCCGCATGGCAGCGGCACTCCGTGAGCGCCTGGCGCAGAAAGGCATCCTCATCCGCCCGATCAACCTGAAAAACTATCAGCAGGAAGCAGAGAGCCTGCGCGAGATCTATAACTCGGCCTGGGACAAGAACATGGGCTTTGTGCCGATGACGCCAAAGGAATTCGACTACATGGCCAAGGATCTGAAAATGATCGTGGACCCGGATTTCTGTCTGATCGCCGAGCACAACGGGAAAGTGGTGGGTTTTTCACTGGCTATACCTGACATCAACCAGATCCTCAAAAAGATCAGAAAAGGGCGTCTGTTGCCGACCGGTATCTTCAAGTTGCTGCTGCTGCGCAAAAAGATAACGGCCGTGCGCATCATCGCGCTCGGGGTGATCGAAGGCTATCGGAAGATGGGGATAGAGGCCTGCTTTTATGGCGCCGCCATGCAAAAGCACCGCGAGAAGAAGATGCATTCAGCGGAGGCCTCCTGGATACTGGAAAACAACCTGCTCATGAACCAGGGGCTGCTGAAAATGGGTGCTACGCCTTATAAAAAATACAGGATCTACGAGAAGGCGATATGAAGGAGCGGGTACTGATAACGGGAGCGAGCGGCTTTGTGGGGCACCACCTGGTGGAGGCCGCTGTGCAGGCAGGGCTGGAGGTATACGCTGCCGTGCGCCCTTCCAGCGACATCGCGCACCTGCAGCCCTTCGGCATCCGCTATACCTCGCTTGACTTCACTGATACCCAAGCCCTGGTAAAGGAATTGGAGGGGAAGCAGTACCAGTACATCATTCATGCGGCCGGCATCACCAAGGCCAGGACCGAGCAGGAGTACAACCAGGTAAACGCCGGCTATACCCAAAAGCTGGCGCAGGCTGCCCTGGAGGCCAATATCCCGCTGAAGAAGTTTGTCTTTATCAGCAGTCTGGCGGCGCTGGGGCCGGTGGTGTACAACGACAGCACCCCCATCCATGAACAAAGCAAGGCGCAGCCGGTGACGGCCTACGGCAAGAGCAAACTGCTGGCCGAGCAGTACCTGGCGGAGCTGGAGGAACTGCCCCTGGTAGTGCTTCGCCCGACGGCGGTGTACGGTCCGCGGGAGAAAGACATTTTCATCGTGCTCAAAACCCTGAACCTGGGGCTGGAGCCCTACATTGGCAGCAAGCCGCAGTGGCTGAGCTTCGTGTACGTGAAGGACCTGGCCCGGGCGGTGATGCAGGCGCTGGGCGCAGACATACACCATGCCAGTTACAACGTGTCGGATGGCAACAGCTACGACCGCTACGCGCTGGCCACCATTACCAAGCGCATCCTGGGCAGGAAGTCCGTCCGCGTTCACCTCCCGATGGGAGTGGTGCGTGCGATGGCCCATGTCATGGAGGCGGCCTATGCCGGTAGCAGTAATACGCCGGCCCTGAACCAGGAGAAGCTCAACGAACTGGCCGCCGAGAACTGGAACTGCAGCATCGACCGGATTAGGCAGGACCTGGGCTTTGTGCCCGCCTACGACCTGGAGAAGGGGCTGGCGCAGACATTGAAATGGTATAAAGAAAACAATTGGCTATAAGTAGTAATTTTAAACAGTTTTAGACTTAAGTGAATAAGATGGAATATCAAGTTAAACCAGCCGAAGGGCGCTTAGGTATCCTGCTTCCGGGACTGGGAGCGGTGGCCACCACATTTATTGCAGGGGTAGAGGCAATCCGAAAAGGTTTCTCCCAACCCGTGGGTTCACTGTCTCAGATGGGCAACATCCGCCTGGGCAAGCGCACGGAAAACCGCAACCCGCTGATCAAAGACTTCGTGCCGCTGGCCAACCTGAACGACATCGTTTTCGGTGGCTGGGACGTGTACGAGGACAATGTGTTTGAAGCGGCCGTGAACGCGAAAGTGCTGGAGCCCATGCTGCTGCACTCCATCAAACCAGAGCTGGAGGCCATCAAGCCGATGAAAGCGGTGTTTGACAAGTCCTACGCCAAAAACCTGGACGGCACCAACGTGAAGGAAGCCGCCACGAAGTATGAGCTCGCCGAAGCACTGATGGACGACATGCGCACCTTCAAGCATGAGAACGGCTGCGACCGCCTGGTGATCGTGTGGTGCGGCTCTACGGAGGTATACACCGAGGTGAGCGAAGTGCATCAGACCATAGCAGCTTTTGAGGAGGGTCTGCGCAACAACGACCCACGCATCGCGCCAAGCATGATCTACGCGTACGCCGCCCTCAAGCTGGGTGTGCCTTATGCCAACGGCGCCCCGAACCTGACCGTGGACATACCTGCGCTGGTAGAACTCGCCAAAGAGAATGGCGTGGCCATCTCCGGCAAGGATTTTAAAACAGGCCAGACGCTGATGAAGACCATCATAGCGCCAGGGCTGCAGGCCAGGGCGCTGGGCATCAACGGCTGGTTCTCCTCCAACATCCTGGGTAACCGCGACGGCCTGGTGCTCGACGATCCGGACAACTTCAAGACCAAAGAGGTATCGAAGTTGGGCGTGCTCGAAGACATTCTGCACCCGGAGGACAACCCGGAACTGTACGGCGATCTGTACCACAAAGTGCGCATCAACTATTACCCTCCTCACGGCGACAACAAAGAGAGCTGGGACAACATCGACATCTTTGGCTGGCTGGGTTACAAGATGCAGATAAAGATCAACTTCCTGTGCCGTGACTCGATCCTGGCAGCGCCGATCGTTCTGGACCTGGCCCTGTTCACTGACCTGGCGCAACGCTCCGGCATGAGCGGCATACAGGAGTGGCTGTCGTTCTACTACAAGTCGCCGCAGACAGCGGAAGGCCTGCGCCCGGAGCACGATATCTTCAAACAGCTGATCAAGCTCCAGAACACGCTGCGCCACATCATGGGCGAAGACCTGATCACGCACCTGGGCCTGGACTACTACGAAGACCTGGTAGAGTCGAAGTAAAGAGCATGCTGAAACTGCACAAACTGGTTTCCACCAGCCTGGGCATCGGTTACATAGGCAAGGGTGGCGGCACGGTGGCTGCTGTGGCTGTCTGTCTGTGCCTGTACGCTATACCTAAGGCGGGTGGGGGCCAGCTTGTTTTCTGGCTTCCCATCATCACCCTGGCGCTCACCGTGCTGGGCGTTTGGTCGGCCAACGAGGTGGAGCCGCACTGGGGCAAGGACGATAAGAAAGTGGTGATAGACGAGGTAGCCGGCATGCTGATCACGATGCTGTTTATACCGGTGTCGCTCAGTACATTGCTGGCCGGACTGGTGCTGTTTCGCTTTTTCGATATTGTGAAGCCGCTGTACATCAGAAGGTTAGAGAAAGTGAGGGGAGGGCTAGGCGTAATGCTGGACGACGTAGTGGCGGGCGTTTACGCAAATATTGTTTTACAAATATTGCTATACCTGAAGCTATTCTAAATGTTTACCTTTCTGAAGGCACAGGCTGCTTCCATGGTGGCTTCTGCGGTTGATTTTCTGGTCACGGTGCTGGTGGTGGAACTGCTCGGTGTTTGGTATGTGACCGGCACCGTAACGGGTACCATCACAGGGGGCATCACACACTTTGCCCTCGGCCGGAACTGGGTGTTTGAGGCGGTGCATAGAACCGTGCCGTTGCAGGCCGTGAAGTATCTGGTCATCTGGAAGGGGAGCCTGGCGCTGAACGCGTCCGGCGTGTATGTGATCACTCAGTATGGCGGTTTGCCCTACCTCTACTCTAAAATCATTACCTCGCTGCTTGTCGGCTTTTTTTACAATTACATTTTTCAAAAACGATATGTTTTCAAATAGGAATAGGTATACCGTGTACCTATACCGGCTGTTATGTTTCCTGCTGCTCGCTGTGGCAGGCGTATACACCCAACCTGTGATGGCCCAGGGCCTCACAACGATTAAGGGCACCGTGAGAGACGCTGCCACAAACGAGACGCTCATCGGCGTTTCTGTTTTTATACCTGGCACCAGCACGGGTACCAGCACCGACTACGAGGGCAATTTCCAGATCCGGACAAACCAGATCGTAAACAAGATACAGTTCTCATACCTGGGTTACCAGACTACTACCCTGGCCGTGACGCCGGGGCAGGAGCAGACTCTGGCGGTAAAGCTGCAGACGGATGCCAAAGTGCTGAATGAAATAGTAGTTGTGGGCAAGAAGCGCAAGGTGCACTACAGCAACAAGAACAACCCGGCCGTGGACCTGATCCGCGAAATTGTGGCCAACAAGCCGAAGAACCGACCGGAAAACTACGACTACGTGCAGTACGAGCAGTACGAGAAAACGCAGATGTCTCTGGTGAACACGCCGGAGAAACTGAAGCGAAACCTCCTGCTGCGCAAGTACGACTTCATCACCAGCAACATCGACACCACTGTGCTCGCAGGCAGGGCGGTCCTGCCTTTCTTCATACAGGAGGAGCTGAAGGAACAGTATTTCCGCAAGTCACCGCAGGCGCACAAAACCGTGGTGCAGGCCGAGAAGAAAGTGGATTTTGGCGAGTTTGTCGACAACAAGGGCATCATGGCCTACATGCAGCACATGTATCAGGACGTGGACATCTACGAGAACAACATCACCATCCTGACCAACCAGTTCCTGAGCCCGATCGCCGACATGGCGCCAACCTTCTACAAGTTCTACCTCAAGGACACGGTGACGGTCGATGGAGGACAGCAACTGGCCAGACTGCAGTTTGAGCCGCGCAACCCATCAGCCTTTATGTTCACGGGCAGTCTGTATGTAACGCTCGACGGTACTTACGCCGTGCAGAGCGTGGACATGGAGGTGAGCAAGGGCGTGAGCATCAACTGGGTGCGCGACCTGAAGATCAACCTGGACTTCGAGAAGAACCCGGATGGCCGCTACCACCTGAGCAGAAGCGGCCTCAAAGCCGACTTCGGCCTGACGCAGAACAGTGACATGGGGTTCTATGGAGAACGTGTGGTTTCCTTTAAGGACTACAAGGTAAACGAAGCACAGCCTGCATCGCATTACGAAGGAGACGCCGTGGTGCGCGTGCTGCAAGCCGGGCTGGGTGAGGAGTTCTGGCAGGCCAGCCGGCATGACTCGCTTTCGGCCGTGGAGCTGAACACCTACACCAACATCGACAGCCTGGTGAACATGAAATCCTTCCGGCGCACCATGGACTGGGGTACTGCCCTGATCGCGGGGTATAAACGGGCGGGTGCCAACATCGAGATCGGCCCGATCAACACCTTTTACAGTTTCAATCCAGTGGAGGGCTTCCGGCTGCGCTTCGGCGGGCGTACCACCAACAACTTCAGCAAGAAAGTGATGCTGGAGACCTACACGGCCTATGGCTTTAAGGACGAGAAATGGAAGTACTACCTGGGCGGTACCTACTCGCTCACCGACCGCTCCATCTGGGAGTTTCCGGTGCGGGCGATCCGGGTGAGCTACCAGAAGGACACCAGCATACCGGGGCAAGAGCTGCAGTTTGTGCAGGAGGACAATTTTCTGCTCTCATTCAAGCGCGGCGATAACGACAAGTGGCTCTACAACGAGACCTACAACATCGATTACCTGCGGGAGTTTGAGAACCACATGTCCTATCGCATCGGCTTCCGCAACTGGAAACAGGCACCGGCCGGTTCGCTGCAATACCTACAGATGGGTGATGCGACTGGCGAAGACGAGACAGTGGCGCTTCAGCAGCTGACCACAACGGAGACTTCGCTGGAGTTGCGCTGGGCACCGAACGAGCAGTTTCTGCAGGGCAAGATCTACCGCACGCCTGTCGCCAGCCGACATCCGGTGTTCACGCTGCGCGCTGCGGCCGGTATAAAGGGCACGTTCGGCGGGCAGTTCGAATACCAGAAGGTGGCCCTGAACGTGAACAAGCGCTTCTACCTTTCCCAACTGGGCTACTCGGACGTGGTAACAGAAGGTGGCTATACCTTCGGGCAGGTGCCTTTCCCGCTGCTCACAGTACACCGTGCCAACCAGAGTTATTCTTACCAGCTGCAGTCCTATAACCTAATGAACTTCCTCGAGTTTGTGAGCGACCAGTATGCCAGCGTGCACATCGACCACAGCTTCAACGGCTTCATCTTCAACAAGGTGCCGCTGATCAAGAAAACCAAACTGCGGGAGTTCGTGACGTTCAAGGCGCTGTATGGCAAAGTGCGGGATGAAAACAGGCCGTACGAAAATCCGGGTCTGTTACAATTCCCGACTGATGCGAATGGGCTGCCAATCACGTATACCCTTGAAAACAAGCCGTATATGGAGGCGAGCGTAGGTATAGGTAACATCTTCAATTTCTTCCGGGTGGACCTGGTGAAGCGCCTGACTTACCTGGATCATCCAAATGTGTCGGAATTAGGTATAAGGGGCAGCTTTAAGTTTGATTTTTAAGCAATTGTCAGATAACGCATGAGCATGGAAAAATTACGCGACGCGCTGCAGCAGGGGATCTACACGGTGATCAACCCTTTTGTGAGGCTACTGATCAAACTCGGCTTTACGCCCAACGCCGTCACCACCACGGGGCTGATCCTCAACATCGGCGTGGCCGGCATCTTTATCTGGGGCGGGGAGACCAGCAACCGGGGAGAGCTGGAGTACGTGGGCTGGGCCGGAGCGCTGGTGCTCTTCGCCGGCGTGTTCGACATGCTCGACGGGCAGGTAGCGCGGCTGGGCAACATGAAGTCGACCTTCGGGGCCATGTACGATTCGGTGCTCGACCGCTACAGCGAGATGATCATGTTCATGGGTATCTGCTACTACCTGATCTCCCACCACTACCTGCTCAGCTCGCTTTTTGCCTTCATCGCCCTGATCGGTTCGATGATGGTGAGCTATACCCGGGCGCGGGCCGAGGGGCTGGGCGTGGAGTGCAAGGGTGGCCTGATGCAGCGGCCGGAGCGCATCGTGCTGATCGGCGTGTCGGCCATTGCCTGTGGGGTGACCTACTACTTTGTGGGAGCCGACTACAAGGTATACGTGCCGGGCGTTCCGTTCCATGTGTTCGAGACCATGTCGGTGTTCACCTTGCCAATCACGGTGATGGCGGTGATGACGAACATCACGGCCTACAACCGGCTGATGGACTCAAAAAAGGCCATGGAGGCAAAGGAGATGGCCACACGCTAAGCAGAAGGATTAAGAACGTGAGAAAATTTTTATACCTGGCACTCCTGCTGTTCTACACAGGTATAGGCAGCGCCAGTGCCAACAGCCCGGCAGGTATAGCCGAGGCACAGGCTGATTCGCTGCCGGTACCGAAGGGCATCAAGGACCTGAAGTTTTACGTACAGCGCGACCCCAATGCCAACACGGTGGTATACGAGCTGAACCGGACCGCGCAGGGCACGCTGAACGAGGCCGAGCCTATACAGGTCTACTGGATCCGGTATGCCGATGGGGGAGAGCGCAAAGAGCTGAACTACATACAACGCAAATTTGCCTATGGCCTGAACACCAGGAAACTGGGCAAGGACCACTATGAGTTGAAGTTCGTGAGTTACGGAAAGCTGCCGCTCTACCTGCGTAAGTCCAGGGATGGCAAGTACCACGTTTATACCACGATCAATAAGAAAGAAGCGATCCTGAACCGGGTGTTCGTACGCATAGAAGGCGGTACGTTTTGGGTGCCCAATGTGCTGTACGTGGAGTTGAGCGGCCACGATGCCGCCACCGGTAAGACAGTAATAGGACGCTTTAAGCCTTAGCATACAGATGAAGGTAAATGTCGTGTCAGCCTGGCGGGAGAATTTCCGGGGGTCGCACCTCTTTTCGACATTACTGCAGCCAATGGGGTGAGCCCGGCGCTGCGGTACAAAGTTTTCTGATCTGATTTTGACAAAGAATAACATGCGTACAACTACTGCGGCGGCAGGGGAGAAAAAGCGCGTATCGCGCAAGGAGATACTGGTACTGGCCGCCTTGTCAGTTGGGTATTTGCTGCTGTCCTACCTGTTGGTGGGCTTCAAAACCGATCAGCTGTTTTTGATCGGCCTGGCGAATGCTCTCTACTTTGCCACGCCCATTACCCGCAAGTTTATCACCGGCTTCTCGATCTTCATCGTGTTCTGGGTGCTGTACGATTACATGAAAGCCTTCCCGAACTACTGGTTCAACGCCGTGCACATCGAAGACCTGTATAACGCTGAGAAAGCCGTCTTCGGGATACGTGACGGTGGCGCTGTACTGACGCCCAACGAGTGGTGGCAGTTGCACAGCCATACCATTCTGGATGTGCTGAGCGGCATTTTTTACCTCAGTTGGGTGCCGGTGCCGCTGGCCTTTGCCGGTTTTCTGTTCTTCTGGAACCGGCAGCAGTTCGTGTACTTCTCGCTCACGTTTCTGCTCGTTAACCTGCTGGGCTTTGTAGTCTACTACCTATACCCGGCCGCGCCGCCCTGGTATGTGCAGTTGCATGGCTTCGACTTCATCGCCACCACACCCGGCAACACGGCCGGCCTGGTGCGCTTCGATACGTTCTTTGGTATTACGGTCTTTCATTCGCTGTATGCCAAGGGCTCCAATGTGTTTGCGGCCATGCCTTCGCTACACTCCGCCTACCCGTTGATCGTGCTCTACTACGCCTTAAAGAACAGGCTGGGTATAGTCGCCAAAGTGCTCTTCACCATCATCACGTTCGGCATCTGGTTTGCGGCCGTCTATACCTCGCACCACTATGTGCTGGATGTGCTGGCAGGTATAGTGTGTGCTACATGCGGCATCCTCTTGTTCAACTGGCTGGTGGCCAGCGAAGGCGCTGTAAGCAGGGCCATCGGGCGGTTCGTAGCAGCCATACGCTGATACTGCCTGCAGTCGGGCATCACTCAAAATCTCACATGACAACAGACAACACCACGATTCAAAACAAGCGCCTTTATGAGGAACTCCTCAAGCGTTCAGCAGGGGATTTTCAGGCCTTTCTGTATGACTGCGACGGCACGCTGGCTGACAACATGCAGGCGCACAAGGATACCTATGTTCAGGTGGCCGCAGCAGCGGGTGTCGTGATTGACCCTGCGATAATAGACGAGTTTGCCGGGCTGCCTATACCTGCTGTGGTTGTCGAGATCAACAAACGGTACGGCAGCAGCTTCGATCCGTTAGCCTTCGAGAAAGCCAAGTCGGAGTTGTTTTACCACGAGTTCATCGCCGAGACAAAGCCCGTGCAGTTTGTAGTAGACCACCTGGTTGCCCATGCCGGGCGGGTAAAGATTGGGGTGGTGTCGGGAGGGGCGGAGAGGATGATCCGGAAAACACTGGAGGTGCTTCAGATCGGTCACTTAGTAGAAGTGCTGGTGTGCGCCGGCGACACAGCTAAAGGCAAACCATTTCCCGACCCGTTTTTGCTGGCGGCAGAAAAGCTGGGCGTAGCACCCGCGCATTGCCTGGTGTTTGAAGACGGTGAGCCCGGCGTGCAGGCTGCAGAGGCCGCCGGCATGCGGTGGGTGAGGGTAGATCAGGTATAGGGAGCGAATACATAGTCTTAAGCGCTTCTGATGAATTTACCTCTGTTTCTAGCACATTAGAGGGCCTACGTATCTGAAAATCCTCTGTATTTCTGTTGAGGTCAAATTCACAGGAAGGCTTTTTTGAGCAGGCCTGAATACTATCTCCGGTTTCTGCCCTGATACAGATAAAGCATCTGAATGATTAACTACTGTTAGAAGAACCGCTCCAAGACCTGAGCGGTTTTTTTAGTTAATGCTCATTACACCTTGCTGAAATGTCCTTTTCATAGCCGGAGAGTCCGGCTAGCAATTGGAGTCCAACGCGGGCGCAAATCCATATTTTGTTCGGTTTATCACATCTTTCCGGTGGTTCATCACTTTTAGTTGAAGTCCGGATTTCTGTTCGCTAATCTTATACCTGTTAAGGCCTTGGTAAGCAGTTGGCCAGGTATAGGCAGATTAAGAAAACAGAAATGATAGAATTAACGATCGGGAACATCTCCAAAACCTATCCGAACCGGGCGCAGGCCCTGAGGGGTATCAATCGGGTGATACTGCTTGGTTTGTGTTTCTTGCTGGCCTCAAACGACAGGTTGAAGCACATGCTGTTGCGCGTAGTGGCCACGCTTTACGAACCGGACAAGGGTCAGTTCTTTTTCGAAGACAGCGATGTGGTAGCGCAATTATCTCATTTGCTGCAATTTATACTCGACACCATGTTCTAGCCCCTTCCGTCACAAAATCAGCCGCTTTCATCACATTTTTTGTTTATACTCAACCCTTTCATTTATCATTGTTTTATGAATGACATGACATTAGACAACAACATCGCAAAACCGCTCCAAACCACGAAGATAGAGTTCTGGGTGGCCACTGCGATCTTCGTTTTTTCGATCTTTGCGCTTTCCACGACGCATGGTCCCAATCGATGGGATTTTGAGGATGCAGGAGTGGACTATCGTTTTTATAAGCACCATTTCTGGCCGCAGCTCATACGCTACACCCTGCTATACCTGGGTTTCCTGCTGCTCAATTTCCGGATCATACCCAAGTTGATGCAGAAGGAGCGTGTGCCCCTTTATTCCTTGATGCTGCTGGGCCTGTACCTGACCTACGGCTTCGTGTCGGGTGTGCTCGATACTTACACCAAAAGCTATCTGATAAACTGGTATTATCCAGGAGAGCAGGACTATGACCTGATTTTCCAGGACAGCTTCCGCCATACCCTGTTTCTGTTGCTTCTGGTGGGGATCTATACCTTTATCAAATACAGCGGGCTATACCTGCTGTCCAATGCCACGGTTATCTCGGCCAGGTACCGGTTTATTAACCGGGAAACGCTGACAGTCTTTATCATCTGGATGGTGAGTGTGTTTTTGATGATGGTGTTCAACATCGGCGATAATGAGACCGCCTTGTGGGCGATAATTTCTCTGAATGCGATAGTCCTGTATCTTGTTTCGTCTCATTACCTGATACCAGCAGCCCGCAAGGCAAAGCGGCAATTCCTGGCTTACCAGGCCCGGGTGCTGCTGATACAGGTATTGGCGTATGTACCTGTTTCCCTGCTGCTGATGGTTTTCGTGCAAAGTGAAGACTCCGCGTTCGAAATTAGCTTTGTGAACTCCCTTTTCCAATTTCTGGTAACCGGCCCCATTACCTGGCAGATCTACAAGCGCCAGTTGGCAGGCAAAGAAGAGGTGTATGTGCTCAAAAAAGAACTGGGCAATTCGGCCGCTAACCTGGATTTTCTGCGCTCTCAGATCAACCCGCACTTTTTGTTTAACGCCCTGAACACCCTCTACGGAACGGCCCTGCAGGAGAACAGCGAACGTACTGCGCAAGGTATACAGATGCTGGGCGACATGATGCGCTTTATGCTGCACGAAAACCACCAGCAGAAAATTCTGCTCTCGCGCGAGATCGAGTACATGCGCAACTACATTGATTTGCAGCTGCTGCGCACCTCGGCCTCACCCAACATCTCGATCGAGACCAAGATTGACGATGTAGTAGGGGACCATTACATTGCGCCCATGCTGCTGATCCCTTTCATTGAAAATGCCTTCAAGCACGGCATCAGTCTCAAGCATAGGTCCTGGATCCGGATAAGTCTGCACAGCGAGCAGAATAAGATCTTTTTTGACGTGTATAACAGCAAGCAGAAGAAATCTGAGCAGGACCCGGAGAAAGACGCCTCAGGTATAGGTCTGATCAACGTAAGACAGCGACTCAATCTCCTGTACCCGGAGCGGCATGAACTGATCATCCGCGATACGCCGGAAGAGTTTTTTGTGCACCTCACACTGCAATTGTAAGTACAGCGCAAGGACAAAAGAGGTTTGGACAAAGGATTAAAGAGCTTTAGGTTTTAAAACATTTATAATCAGAGATTTATGTAGTTTCTTGAGACTTGGGCCACTTTATTGTAATTCTGTATTTTTAGTCTGCTTGAAGTCCTTTGTCCATTGTCAAAATTTCCTTTGTCCGACTAGTAAAACATATCATCCATCAAAAAATCAGCATCATGAAAATACTAGTATTCTTTTGCGGTTTTCTATTTGTCGCCACAAGCTTATCTGCGCAGGTGTTCGAGACAAAAAAAATGGACAGCTTATTTTTCTTGTTAGAAAAATATGACAAAGCAATGGGTAGTCTATCGGTCTATCATAAGGGTGAAAGTGTGTATCAAAAATCAATTGGCTACGCCGATGTAGATAAAAAAATAAAAGCAACGGCTCACACGAAATACAGGACTGGATCTGTTTCCAAAATGTTCACTGCTACGCTTGTCATGCAGCTAGTTGAAGAAGGCAAATTATCTTTAGAGACCAAGCTGGCTGCCTTTTACCCCGAATTGCCGAACGCAGATGAAACAACCATACAGCAACTCCTACAGCACAAAAGTGGTCTTTTTGATATTATAAAGACCCCAAATTTCAACGAGTGGATGGTAGAAAAAAGGAGTAAGGACGAATTGTTATCCAAAATCAAAGAAAGCGGCAGTGTATTCTCTCCGGGGGAAAAAAGAGACTATTCCAATACGAATTATATCATACTATCATTCATTCTTGAAGATATTGAAAATAAGGATTTCGGTAAAATTCTGGAAAGGCGGATCCTCAAACCCCTTAAGCTAAAAAATACTTATTACGGGGAGAATAACCCTAAAAAATTCGTGTCAATTTCCTACGAAAAGAAAGATGGCGTGTGGGAAAAACCTATTCATATTGACTTAAGCATTCCCCGTGGAGCGGCAGGGATAATTTCAACTCCAGAAGATCTCAACAAGTTTATGAACGGTCTTTTTGATGGAAAATTAGTATCTGAAAATTCCCTTGCGATAATGAAGGAAGAACCTGGGATTGGAATGTACCCTATTCCTATTTTACAGGAGGAAAAAATGATTGGCCACATGGGAGGTATGGACGCATTTAAATCCCTTCTGGTTTATATGCCTCACCAAGACATGACTTTTGCATACACCTTTAATGGGGTTGATTATGCTTATAAAGAAATTGTGATGGGGATCTTTCATATTTTATTAAACAAGGAATACGCTTTGCCAAAATTGGAATCTGTAAATTAAGGGTTGAAGAGCAGAACAGAAGAAACGGGGTACGACAGGTCTGCTCCTGGATCCATAGCTTCAAGGTACTGCTGATTAAATCTGGATAAAAGCCTGTCATAGGATGGCGATTTATTTACTGGCTTTCGCAGTGCTTTTTATCAAAAGAATAAGTAAAATAAAATACCCTCAAACAGGTCTACACTAAAAAAATAGATATGCGCGCAATAGCAATAGACGACGAACCGATGGCCCTGGAAGTGGTGCGCGCGCACGCTGCCAAAGTACCTTACCTGGAACTGGTAGGCTGCTTTACGGATGCCTTCAAGGCCCTGGAGTTCCTGCAGAACGAGCCGGTCGACCTGCTGCTCCTGGACATCAAAATGCCCGATATTTCCGGATTGGAGTTCGTAACCAGTCTGCCCAAAAAGCCAATGGTCATTTTCACAACAGCCTACTCGGAGCACGCTGTCACGAGCTTTGAGCTGGATGCAGTGGACTACCTGCTGAAGCCCTTCTCTTTGCCCAGGTTTGTGAAGGCCTGCAACAAGGCGCAGGAACTCCTGCAGTTGCGCGGCACGACGGCTCCGGCGAAGGATTACCTCTTCCTCAAAACCGGCTACGAGCAGGTGAAGGTATACTACGACGAGATCCTATACCTGGAGGCTGCGGGGAATTACGTCACCTTCGTGCTGGAAGGCAAGAAGCTGCTTTCGCGCATGACGATACAGGAACTGAGCGAGCAGTTGCCAGCCGATAGCTTTGTACGCGTGCACCGCTCGTACATCGTGGCCAAAAAGCAGATCGATAAAATAGAGCGCCACCAGGTATGCATCAAAGGAAATGAAGTGCCGGTGGGGGCTTCCTATATGCAGCAGTTGCAGGGGATTTGATTTCTATACCTTGGGTGGTGCAGTTTGATTCCAGGAAATTCTCCCCTTGTGGACAAGTGAGAAGGCGAGTTCGAAACTTGCGAGCGGAGCTTTCAGAGGGGTGTTTACAGTTTCAGGGAAATATGCCTAATCCCTCTGTCATTCTGTTAAGAAACTTGGTGGGAGGGAGGTTAAGCTGATGCTATCTGTTACCAAGATCCTTACAGGATGACAAAAAGTAGAATGAAATGGCCCTCCCCTTGAGTGAAACACCCCTATAATCCCCTCAAGGGGATAGTTTTTCGATAGTAAACGCTGCCAACATTTGAGAGTCCTCTTTTTACGGAACAACTGGGAGGCATAATAGCATCAGCAAGGCCGATGAAAAGCTAACGACATAAAAAAGGCGCTCCGGAATTAACCGGAGCGCCTTTTTTATGTTATGTGAAGTGCTATACCTATTGGTTTGCTTCCAGCCATTTTCTGGCGTTCACGAAAGCTTCCATCCAAGGCGACACCTCGTCATGACGGCCTTTCGGGTAGTGCGCCCACTGCCACTGCAGAAGCGAACGTTCGATGTGCGGCATCATCACCAGGTGACGACCTGTTTCATCGCAGATCATGGCGGTGTTGTAGTCAGAACCGTTCGGGCAGGCCGGATAGGTTTCGTAGGCGTACTTCGAAACGATCTGGTACTTGTCCTCCGTGTGTGGCAGGCTGAAGCGACCTTCGCCGTGCGACACCCAAACACCCAGCGTACTGCCAGCCAGGCTGGAGAGCATCACCGATTTGTTTTCCTGGATGGTCAGGGAAGTAAAGATACTCTCGTGCTTCTGGCTTACGTTGTGCAGCATGCGTGCCTTCTGATCATGCCCCATCGTGATGAAACCGAGCTCTACGAACAGCTGGCATCCGTTGCATATACCTACCGAAAGGGTGTCTTCGCGCTTGAAAAAGTTCTCGATGGCATTCTTGGCTTTCTCATTGTACATAAAGGCACCCGCCCATCCTTTGGCCGAACCCAGTACGTCGGAGTTGGAGAAGCCACCCACCGCGCCAATGAAGCGGATATCTTCCAGGGTCTCTCTTCCGGAAATCAGGTCCGTCATGTGCACGTCTTTCACATCGAAGCCTGCCAGGTACATGGCGTTGGCCATTTCACGCTCCGAGTTGCTTCCTTTTTCGCGGATGATGGCCGCCTTGATTCTTGGCTTGGAGCTGTCGATGGCTGGCTTTTTGCCGTCAAATCCTGCCGGGAAGGTATAGGTCAGTTCGTGCTTCTTGTAGTTCTCGAATCGCTCTCTGGCGCTATGCGGTCCGCTTTGCTTGATGTCGAGCAGATATGAGGTCTTGAACCAGGTGTCACGCAGCTGCGCGATGTCGAAGGTATAGGCATCGTTTCCGTTCTTCAGTTCCAGCGTGGCAGAAGAGGTCGCTGTACCTATTTTATGGAAAGGAACCTGGTTCTCGTTCAGCGTTTCCTCAACCTCTGCCGAAGCCTGGAAAACCACCCCGATGTTCTCGGCGAACAGCACTCTGATGCTGTCTGCCTCACCAAGCGAAGTCAGGTCAATGGAGGCACCCAGGTTGTTATCAGCAAAGCACATCTCCAGCAGGGTCGTGATCAGACCGCCACTGCCAATATCGTGACCTGCGGCAATTTTACCTTCCTTGATCAGCTGCTGCAGGGTGTTGAAAGCATTCTTGAACAGCGCCGCGTCTGTGATATCTGGCGTTTCGTTTCCGATCTTGTTCAGGACCTGCGCGAAAGAAGAACCGCCTAGCTTAAAGTTGTCGTTTGACAGGTTGATGTAGTAAATGTTGCCGCCATTGTGCTGCAACACCGGCTCTACCACCTGGCGCACACTGCTGCAGTTACCTGCTGCTGAAATGATCACGGTGCCCGGCGCAATTACGTCCTCGTCCTTATACTTCTGCTTCATCGAAAGCGAGTCCTTGCCTGTCGGGATGTTGATGCCCAGGGCAATCGCAAATTCAGAGCAGGCTTCTACGGCTTTGTACAGACGGGCGTCTTCGCCTTCGTTCTTGGAAGCCCACATCCAGTTGGCAGAAAGCGAAACGCTTTGCAAGCCGTTCTTCATAGGAGCCCACACGATATTGGAGAGCGATTCGCCAATGGCATTGCGGCTGCCCGCTGCCGGATCGATCAGGGCCGAGATCGGGGCATGGCCTACCGAAGTAGCAACACCCTCCTTACCCTGGAAATCCAGCGCCATCACACCGCAGTTGTTCAGCGGCAATTGCAGCGGACCAGCGCACTGCTGTTTCGCTACACGGCCACCCACACAACGGTCTACTTTATTCGTGAGCCAGTCTTTACAGGCCACGGCTTCGAGTTGCAGCACCTGCTCGAGGTAGGTATGCAGCTGGCTTTGATCGTAGGTCACCGGCTGGTATTCTCTGGCAACCGTCTTGTCGTTCATCACCACTTTAGGCGAGCTGCCGAACATGTCACTCAGCTCCAGGTCCATCGGTCTTTCGCCGGTGGAGCCTGATTCAAATGTGAAGCGATGGTCGCCGGTCACGTCGCCCACGGTATACATGGGGGCACGTTCGCGCTCGGCTATTTTCTGAAGTGTTTCAATATCTTTTTCACCGATCACCAGGCCCATGCGCTCCTGCGACTCGTTGCCGATGATCTCTTTGGCGGAAAGGGTAGGATCGCCAACCGGCAGTTTGTCCAGGTCAATTTTGCCACCGGTTTCTTCCACCAGTTCCGAAAGGCAGTTTAAGTGTCCGCCGGCACCGTGGTCGTGGATCGAAACGATCGGGTTGTGCTCGCTTTCCACCATACCACGAATGGCATTGGCAGCGCGTTTCTGCATTTCAGGGTTCGAGCGCTGGATGGCGTTCAGTTCTATACCTGTACCGTGCTCACCAGTGTCGGCAGAGGAAACGGCAGCGCCGCCCATACCGATGCGGTAGTTCTCACCACCCAGGATCACGATTTTATCACCTGTTTTCGGGTGTCCTTTCTGCGCCTGGCTTGCTTTGCCGTAGCCAACGCCACCTGCCAGCATGATCACTTTGTCGTAGCCCAGTTTGCGAGGAGCTTCCAGTTGATCAGCTTTTTCATCGTGCTCGAAGGTCAGCACCGAACCCGTGATCAGTGGCTGACCGAACTTGTTACCAAAATCCGTGGCGCCGTTCGAAGCTTTGATCAGGATATCCATTGGCGTCTGGTAGAGCCACTTTCTTTCCTGTGTCGCCTGTTCCCACGGACGGTCTTTTTCGAGACGGGAAAGGGCGGTCATATACACAGCCGTTCCAGCCAATGGCAGCGCTCCCTGTCCGCCAGCCAGACGGTCGCGGATCTCACCACCCGAGCCGGTTGCGGCGCCGTTGAAAGGCTCCACCGTAGTCGGGAAGTTGTGCGTTTCTGCTTTGATGGAGATGACCGATTCGAAGTCAGTTACCTGGTAATAGTCAGGCACGTCGGCACGTTTTGGTGCGAATTGCTGCACTACCGGCCCTTTTACAAAGGCCACGTTATCTTTGTAAGCTGAAACGATATCGTTCGGGTTCTTTTCGGAAGTTTTGCGGATCAGCTTGAAAAGCGAGCTTTCTTTCTCTACGCCATCGATCACAAACTTGCCATTGAAGATCTTGTGGCGGCAGTGCTCGGAGTTCACCTGCGAGAAGCCGAAAACTTCAGAATCGGTCAGCGGTCTGCCCAGTCTTTCGGAAAGTTGGTTTAAGTAATCCACTTCCTCTTCGCTCAGCGACAGACCTTCCTGCTTGTTATAGGCAGCGATGTCCTCCACAGGCTGCACAGGCTCCGGCTGTATGTTGATGGTGTAGATTTCCTGATCCAGGCTCTTATACCTTTGGGAAAGCATCGGGTCGAAGTCGGTGAAATCTTCTGCAACTGTTTTAAACTCTTCGATCCGGATAATCCCCTCGATGCCCATGTTCTGCGTGATTTCCACCGCGTTAGTACTCCATGGGGTGATCATAGCGGCACGAGGACCAACAAAAAAGCCACTCAGCACAGTTTCCTGCTTTAGAGTGGCGTTGCCGAATAACCATTCCAGTTTTTGAATGTCTGTAGCGTTTAGTTCCCGCTCGGTTTGTACGGCGTAAACTGTATCGGGCTGACTAAAAAAGAAGTGAAGCATGCTTAGTTATTTTTCTATACGCAAAGATACGGTTCAAATTTAGATAATTGGGCAGGAAAGGGCCAAGATTAGCGGCATTTCTATTGTAATTGTCTGGTTGGTGCTGGTTGTGGGCGTGCACTAACCAAGGACAAGGTGTGGTGAGAAGAGCTTCCTGAATGCTGCTCATTTATATGTAAAATTCCTTGTAAGCCAATTTTCGGCCAAATTAAGTATATTTTTTCGAGAAGAGTAGGGGAGAACTGGGTTAGGCTTCTACTAAGCTTTGTGCATTTTGCGAGTTTTAAAACTACCTTATTTACCTGATTCGGGTTGGTGCTTTAGTTGCAAGCCGTGTAGGAAGTTGCGCAGAATCTGGTCTTGGAGCGGGCGGTAATGCTGGTGGTCGGGTTTGCGAAAAAAGGCGCTGAGTTCGTGCTTGCTTAAACGGAATTTTACCAGTTCCAGAATATCCAGGATGTCTTCGTCTATCAGGTTCAGGGCAATTTTGAGCTTACGAAGTATTATGTTGTTATTCAGTTTATTTTCGGGCTTAGGTTGCTCGCCTTCTTTTTTGCCGCGTTTCTCGTTTATAAAACCATTGAGAAAAGCTGCCAGGTGCAGGTCGCTCATTTCCTTAAACCCGGGCTCATCTTCCTTTTTCATCAACTCGATGATTTCTGCGCGGGTTACCTGCTCCCCCCCAGACTTAAAAAGCTCCATCAGTTTAGAGTCATTAAAATCAAATGTATAGCGGAGCCGGCGTAAAATATCGTTGTTGTTCATATTTATACTTTGAATGATTCCTTTATAAATGCCGCCATAAGGTGCTTGTGGAGCTGTATTCCTAAGCATAGCAAGGGTTACGGCTCCACTGGGTTATATGCGGTTTTGCTTCTTTTTCCCAAAGATTATAGCTTGATTGAAAGTTCTAGGTGTCCTCCTAACCCTAGCTCAATGATTTTTTTTAAGGTCGACAAACGCACTTCTTTGATATTATTTTCAATTTTGGAGATGTAGGACTTAGAGGTTCCAACTTTTGCAGCTAACTCTTCCTGTGTTAAACCTTTTTCTAATCTGGCATCATGAATCAAAGCGCCAATTTTGAAGTTTTCATATCCTTCTTCCAATTCATCACGCTTTTTGGTTCCTACTTTACCGTAGTGCTTTTCCTTAAATTGGTCAAGTGTCATGATGTTATTATTTCTCGCTTTCATATTCTGCTTTGATTTTTAATGCTCTTTCAATTTCCTTTTTAGGCGTCTTTTGTGTTTTCTTTTGAAAGCCATTTGCCAGAACGACTAATTTGCCTTCATCGAAAAAACAGAAAATCCGAAAAATATCACTTCCTTGTTGTACCCGAATCTCAAAAAGCCCGTCAGTACTTTCTAAATGCTTGAGATAGGTTTCAGGAACCCTTTCAAGTTCTTCAATTAAGTTAAGGGTCCAGATAATTTTATCTCTCACCTTGTCCCTTTGCTTGAGAAAAAAATCTTGAAAGTACTCTTTATAGAAAATTATTCTCCGATGTTTTTCTTTATCATTCACGAAGTAAAGATATAGAAAGTTGCTCTAAAGTGAAACTTTGTTGAAATACAAATTCATACTTTGAAATCGCATAGAACGGACTTGGCTAAAAAGCGCGAAGTGATTTTTAGGCGTTGTTACCTGCTGTTTTTATTAATTCTTTAAGTTTATTTATTCGCCTTAGTCCTGTCTTATTAAACAGTTCTATTTCTTCAGAATAAAAATCGGCTAATTCAATCAGTTCTGGAAAATGTTCTTTAATTACAATGTTCTCTTTTGACCAACTATCTTCAGATGGCAACCAATCTTTTCTAAATAAAAGTGTCTTAACTTTTAACTTATCACCACTATTCAACCAGTTACTGGTTAATCTGTCCAGTTTAGTTCCGTTGTCTGGAGTTGACCAAATTAGAATATCTAAAATTCTTGCTACTTTTCTTAAATCAGTTCCTGGTTTGATTGAATTGATAATTAATTGGCAAAAGTCATCATCATAATGATTTTCAACTAAAATATCGATAAGATCGAAAGCACGACCTTTAATTTCTTTGTCGTCATCCAATTCGGGGTCAATATGTTCTAATATTGATCTGAAAAGGTTTTCATCGATACTTTTATTCATTTATTTGTTATTCTAATTACAGGTAACTATAGTATAGCAGGAATACTACTCCTGCTATACTCCAAATATAGCAGATAAACGGAATAACACACCCACTTCAGCAAATTACCTGCCTGCCAACTTTATTCATCCTAGACCAACCCATGCTATACCTAGCCCCGGATATAACTGCAATCACCAAGCCTCAGTAAAGAACAGGTATGCAACCTCAAAAACGAAGACCTACCAAAGAAGAACTGGCGGCGGCAAACGGGAGAACCTTGCCTGATATCGTAGCGCCCAACCTCAAAGTCCTTTTCTGCGGCATCAATCCGGGACTTTACACGGCTGTGGTGGGGCATCACTTTGCGCGTCCGGGCAACCGCTTCTGGCCAACCATGCACGCGGCAGGTTTTACGCCCCGGCTATACCTGCCCGAGGAAGAAAGCGAGCTGCTGGACCTGGGTTTCGGAATCACTAACGTTGTGGACAGGGCCACGGCCAATGCCGCTGAGTTGTCAGCGGCGGAGCTGAAAGAAGGAGCGTTTAAGCTAGAGGAGAAAGTGATCGGGTACCAGCCGCAGGTGCTGGCTTTGCTGGGTATATCCGCCTATCGCGTGGCCTTCGGAAAAGCAACTGCAGGTATAGGTATACAGGAGCAGACCATCGGGAACACGAAGCTGTGGGTATTGCCTAACCCCAGCGGCTTGAACGCGCATTTCCCGCCCCGGAAGCTTGCCGAGGTATACCAGGAACTCCGGCTCTTTGTCGAAACGTTGGAGTAGAAAAGCCTAATCTTTTGGCTATACCTTGGAGAGGCAGGTATAACTGTTTAATCCAGTTAGTGACAGATAGGAAGTATCAGCTTCGGCGATGCCTGTTAGTCCTTTTAGTGGAACATATTCATTCTCTTCCAGTCATTACTACGCCTGGTCAGGTAAAAGCGAAGGTGAGAATTGCAGTACTACAAAGCTAAAGGAGTTCAGTGCTCCTGCTTGGGAAGTTGCCACGTTAATATAAGAATGATAATAGCTGCAACAGCAGTAGCCGGTTGTAACCAAGACGTGTATCCTATGATGGCAACCTGTATCGCGATCCAAAGCAGTAGGATTATACCGTAGCTATAAGCTATCATACCTGCTAGGCGGTGTCTTCTAAACACAGCAATAGCAGTAACAAGAGCATAGCCTCCAATAATAAAAAAGAGGAATAGGCTTGGAATAAAATAGTCCTGAAAGGGACTGCCCTCTAACCATTCAGTGGGAATATCTTCTGCTCCCGACAAGCCGTAATACCCGCCGCCAAATGCGTTCAATGCTACTATAAGGAGCAATATCCCTAAGGCGTAGCGAACGAAATTTCCTGATGATCTAACCATTCTAAGGCTTGTTTCCAATAGCATGGGCATTGATATTTTTCAGCAAGTCAAACCTGCTTCAAGCCTAAGCTTCTACCCCCGATCGCTTTGGTCGCAGCACCTTATTATCGATGGAGTAGCGGCCGGGACCTTTGATCATAAAGAACAGGATAAGGGCCGTGACGATCAGGGTCATGATCAGCTCGGAGTCACCCAGGAGGGCGCCCCGCTGCGGGTCCACGACCAGCAGCGCGCCAAGCAGGATCGGGATCTGGCAAAGCAGCGCCAGGCGCGTGAGCATCCCAAAAGCGATCATCAGGCCGCCCACTACATGCACCAGGCTGGTGAGAAAGTGCGCCTTGCCAGTCGGAAGCACGTCCTGGCTGGAAGTGAAGAGGAAGAAAACGTCGGTGGTGTGCTCCAGAAACAGTATCCCTTTTACAAATAGGAACAGGCCGAGGAGGATTCTAAGTCCGTCCATCCAGACCGGGTTGTTGGCGCTGTTGATACGGGGGCTGTGGCGGAATTCGTGTGTAAGAGCCATGGCTGTATGATTTAATTAAAAAATGCGCTATAGCTATATTTACGTTTCCGCATGCAATCCCGTTTATTTACCATGCTTTCGGAGTCGTTTGGCCAGAAATTTCTGCTTTTCGGCGGAAATGCTTTCACAATTGTAGCTACAACCGTAGCTTTGCAAACCGAATGAACATTCAATTGGAGGTTGTGTCTATGGAGCAGATGTCGGATAAGAAGAGGGCCATATTCAAAAGCACGATGGAGCTGGTCCGGGAGAACGGCTTCCATGGTACGCCTATGAGCATGGTGGCCAAGCATGCGGGGGTGGCTGCGGGCACGATCTACCACTACTTCGAGAGCAAGGAACATTTGCTCCGTGAGTTGTTTAACTATGCGCAGCAGCAGGCGGTTGCCGTGGTGGAGCGGGAGAGTACCGCTACCATACCTTTCAAGGAGTGCTTTTTTAAGCTCTGGACCGGGCTTTATACCTTTTACCGCGACAACCAGGATTTGCTGAGGTTTTTCGAGCAGTTTGTGAACTCGCCATACCACACCACCATGCCGCCACTTGCGGAAGACAGGTTCTATACCTTGCTGTTCGCCTTTTTTGAGCGCGGCATACAAGAAGGGGAGTTGAAAAAAGTAAGCCCCAAGATTCTGGCCACGCTCACCCATAGCAGTATCATCTCGATGGCCAAAATGACAGCCAGTGGCCGACTCCACTTCGACAGAAAAGAGCTGCAACAGATACAGCAGTTGCTCTGGGATGGAATTGCCCTTGATCGTTAGCGACTGCTCCCAAGGCAAAAAAATGCAAGCCTATTAGTGTTTAAACAATAACTACAAGCGCCAAGATGAAACATGAAAGAAAAAACTAAAGCTGCAGCAGTACCACCGGTTGCCACATCTGCACGTTTAATACTCAATCAAAAAGCTGAACATCAAACCTATACATGAAGTTAAAGACATATTTTAAGCCCTTGCTGATAGCCTGCCTGCTGGCGCCCGGCACCCTGCTCGCGCAGGACAACAGGGGCGCGGCAACAACTGACAGCCTGACGCTGGAGCAGGTTGTGAACTATGCCCTGGAAAACACCGCAGCCATGGAGCAGGCGCTGATCGACGAACAGATCGGCAACCGGGAGATCAGGTCCAGCCTGTCAGGATGGTTTCCGCAGCTCAGTGCCAACTTTGGCGGTACTTACAATATCAAGCGGCCACAGCAGCCGATCGGAGGCGAGATCATTACCTTCGGGCAGAAGTACAACTCCAACATAGCTCTGCAGGCCACCCAGAATATTTTTGACAACAACCTGTTTCTCGCCACCAAGGCGTCTAACTCCAGGAAGCAGTTGCTGAGCCAGCAGGTGACCGACACCCGCATCAACACAGTGGTGGAGGTGAGCAAGGCCTACTACAACGTGCTGCTCACCAAGGAGCAGCTGCGCATCCTGGACCAGAACATTTCGCGCCAGGAGAAGCAGTACAATGACGCCCGCAGTCGCTACGAGGTAGGCATCGTGGACAAGACCGATTACCAGCGTGCCGCCATTACCCTGGCCAACATCCGGTCGGACCGCAAGCGGGTGCAGGAGAGCATTAAAGCCAGCCTGGCCTACCTGAAACAGCTGATGGGCTATCCGGTGGAGCAAGAGCTGAACCTGACTTATAATTATGGTCGCATGGAGCAGGAGGTGCAGGTAGACACCACCGAACTGATCGCCTTCGACAAAAGGGTGGAACTGCAGCAATTGCAGACACAGCGCGAGCTGCTGAAGCTGAACACGGCCTACAACCGCTGGAGCTTCCTGCCGACTGTGTCCGCTTTTGCCAACTACAACCTCCTGTACTTCAACAACGAGTTTGCTAACCTTTATAACCAGCACTTCCCCAACTCGTCGGTAGGTATACAGGCGTCTCTCCCGATCTTTCAGGGCACCAGAAGGCTGCAAAACCTGAAGATCGCGCAGCTGCAGGAAGACCGCCTGGATGTGCAGATCGAAGACACGCGCAGGGCCATCAACACCGAATACCAGACGGCGCTGGCCAACTACAAAGGCGACTACACAGAGTGGCGCACGGTGCAGCAGAACCTGGTGATGGCCGAAGAGGTGTACGAGATCATCAAGCTGCAGTATGACGAGGGCGTGAAGGCCTACGTGGACCTGATCGTGGCCGAAACCGAACTGCGCACGACCCAACTCAATTACTACAATGCCCTTTACAGTGTGCTCTCCAGCAAGCTAGACCTGCAGCGAGCCCTTGGAAACATAGACATCAACCGATAACATCAGAGAATCAGGATAATGAAAAATAAGTACACCTGGCTGTTTGCAGCCATCATCAGCCCAACTATGCTTGTGTCTTGCGGCGGTGACGATGCCGGACAGCAGCAGATGAACCCAATGGCCATGGCCGTTCCGGTGAATACGATTCAGGTTAAACAGCAAAGCGTGACTGGCCGCGATACCTACCCAGCCACGGTAGTGCCGCTGCAGGAAGTAGAGTTGCGTCCGCAGGTAGCGGGCTATATCACCAACATCTTTGTGCAGGACGGGCAACGCGTCAAAAAGGGGCAGAAGCTCTACGAAATAGACCAGAACAAATACCAGGCAGGTATACAGCAGGCGCAGGCCAGTCTGCAGAGCGCCAGGGCTAACCTGGCCCGCGCTGAGAAGGACCTGGAGCGCTACGAGCGCCTGGCCGAGCGCGACGCCATCGCCAAGCAGCAGGTGGACTATGCCCGCACCGAAGTGCAGACCGCCCGCGCCCAGGTGTCAGCGGCTCAGGCACAGGTAAGCAGCGCTTCCACCGACCTGAGCTACTCGGTGATCAATGCGCCCTTCAGCGGCACCATTGGCATCTCGCAGGTAAGGGTAGGGGCGCAGGTATCGCCGGGACAGCCTTTGCTGAACACCATTTCCTCTTCTGACCCGATCGCGGTTGACATTGTGATCAACGAAGGCGAGCTCGCCCGCTTCAACAACCTGCAGCAGGGCAAGCAGCCTGACTCGCTTTTCACCATCCGCTTCAACAACGGCGAGCGCTACGAGCACAACGGCAAACTGGTCGCTATCGACAGGGCCATCGGCCGCCGCTCAGGCACCACAACGGTGCGCGTGCAGTTCCCGAACCCGGACGAAAGACTGATTCCTGGCATGACCGTGAGCCTGAATGTGCTGAACCAGGACCTGGGTGATCAGATTGTAATCCCGTCCAAGGCGGTGACAGAGCAGTTGGGTGAATATTACGTGTATGTGGTGCAGGGCGACTCCGTGGTGCAGCAGAACGTGCAGCTGGGCTCACGTGTGGACGGCAGCATTGTCGTGCGGGAAGGCCTGAAAGAAGGGCAGCAGATCGTGACCGAAGGTATACAGCGCCTACGCCAGGGGGCCAAAGTACAGCTGGGCGGACCTGAGCAGGGCAAGCCACAGGCAGGAGCCGCAAGATAATTGGAAACAGGTCTTTCAGAGGATTAAGCAGACATTATGATTTCAGACGTATTTATAAGAAGGCCCGTTACCGCCATGGTGATCTCGATCGTGATCGTACTGGTGGGTGTGCTGGCCATGTTGAATTTGCCCGTAACGCAGTACCCGGATATTTCGCCGCCATCGGTTTCGGTATCGGCTAACTATACCGGCTCGGATGCGCTCACGGTAGAACAAGCGGTCGCCACCCCAATCGAAACGCAGATCAACGGTTCGCCGGGCATGGCCTATATCTCGTCCACGAGTACGGGCACGGGCCAGATGAACATGTCGGTTACGTTCGAGATTGGAACCGATATTGATATCGCCACGCTGGATGTGCAGAACCGCGCCAGTATTGCAGAGCCAACCCTGCCGGAAGAGGTACGCCGATTGGGTGTGACCGTGCGTAAACGTAACCCGAGTATCATGATGGTGATCGGTATTTACTCCCCTAAGCGCACCCACGATATCCAGTTCCTCGACAACTACACCAACATCTACATCAAAGATGCTTTGATGCGTGTGAACGGGGTGGGCGATATCTTCTCGATTGGCCAGGACTTCAGTATGCGTATCTGGCTGCAGCCGGATAAACTGGCACAGTACAACATCGGGGCCAGCGAAGTGACGGCTGCCATTCAGGAGCAAAACCTGCAGGTGGCCGCTGGTTCGGTCGGTAATTCACCACAGTATAGTTCGCAGGCGTTTCAGTACCCGATCACCGTAACCGGGCGCTTACAGACGCAGGAGCAGTTCGGCGACATCATCGTTCGTACCAATCCCGCTGATGGTTCAGTAGTTTACATGCGCGATGTGGCCCGAATTGAGTTTGGCCGCTTCGACTATGGCCGTGAATCCAAGATCAACGGCAACCCGGCCACCATGATGCTGATCTACCAGGCGCCGGGCAGTAACGCCCTGGATACAGCCGAGGGCATTTACGCCGCGCTGGACGACCTGCGGGAAACCTTCCCGGCTGATGTGGACTACATCGTTTCGTTTGAGACTGTGTCGGTGGTGCAGGTGTCGATCAACGAGGTGGTGCTGACGCTGATTGAAGCACTCATCCTGGTGATCATCGTGGTGTTCCTGTTCCTGCAGAGCTGGCGTGCTACACTGATCCCGATCCTGGCTATACCTGTGTCCATCATCGGTACCTTCATTTTCTTCATCCCGCTCGACTTTACGATCAACACCCTGACGCTTTTCGGTTTCGTGCTTTCGATCGGTATTGTGGTGGATGATGCCATTGTGGTGGTGGAAGCGGTGCAGCATAACATAGACCATGAGGGGCTCTCCGCGAAAGATGCTACCCGGAAGGCCATGAAAGAGATTACGGCTCCCGTAATTGCCATTGCGCTCATCCTGGCAGCCGTGTTTATACCGGTGGGCTTTATACCGGGCATAGTGGGCCGTCTGTATCAGCAGTTCGCGATCACGATTGCCATTTCGGTACTGATCTCTGCTTTTGTGGCCCTTACCCTGACACCGGCACTGTGCGCGCTGATGCTGAAGCCGATGAACGTGGATAAGGATTCACGTGGCATCAATAAGTTCTTCTATAAGTTTAACAACTGGTTTGCCCGCACAACCGAATCTTACTCTGTCGGCGTGCGGAAGAGCATCAAAGCTACCCCGCTGATACTGATCCTGCTGCTTTGCCTCTATGTGGGGACTTTTGGACTGTTTGTGAACAAACCGACCGGCTTTATACCTACCGAAGACGAGGGCCGCATGTTTGTGTCAGTAGAGCTGCCTGAAGGCGCCTCCACCAGCCGAACCTCCGCTATTCTGAGCGAAATAGGCGAGCAAATGGCCACTATTCCGGCTATCCGCAACTATACTTCGGTGGCAGGTCTCAACGCGATCAACTTCTCGTTCAAATCAAACAGCGGTACTTTCTTTGTGCAGCTACAGCACTGGGATGAACGGCAGGATGAATCGGAGCAACTGCAGGCTGTGATGGCCACGCTGCAGCAAAAGCTGTCCGGCATAAAAGAAGCCAATATTCTGGTGGTGGCACCGCCGGCTATACCTGGCCTGGGTGCTTCGGGCGGTTTCACGTTTGTGCTGCAGCAACGCAGGGCCGGCGATGTGAAAGAGTTGGAGCAGGTGATGGGGCAGTTCCTGGGAGCAGCCAACCAGCGCCCTGAAATTGCCATGGCCTATAGCTTCTTTACAGCCAAAACGCCGGGCTACCATGTGGATGTAGACCGCGAAAAGGCCAAGCGCCTGGGCGTGAACATCGCTGATGTGTATGCCACCATGTCTACTTACATGGGTAGCCGCTACGTAAACGACTTCACCCGCTACGGCCGTAACTTCCGGGTGGTCGCGCAGGCCGACACGGCCTACCGCATGGACATCGAAAGCCTGAAGCAGTTCTATGTGATGAACCGTCAGGGAGAGTCCGTTCCACTGAGTGCTTTGGTAACAACCCGGGTAGTGGAGAGCGCCCCTGTGATTTCGCACTTTAACCTGTTCCGCTCTGTGGACATTAACGGTAGCGCAGCCCCAGGCTACAGCTCTGGCCAGGCGATTCAGGCGTTGGAAGAAGTGGCGGAACAAGTGTTGCCTGCCGGCTATGGCTACGAATTCTCCGGCCTGAGCCGTGAGGAGATTGCAGCAGGCGGCAGTACGATCTACATCTTCTCGCTTTCGATCATCCTGGTGTTGCTCTTGCTGGCTGCCTTGTATGAGAGTTGGTCGGTGCCGTTCTCTATCCTGTTTGCCATTCCGCTGGGTATGTTCGGGGCGATACTTGCGCTCACGCTGCTGCCTAAACTGGATAACAACGTGTACGCCCAGGTGGGTATGATCACGCTGATCGGTCTGGCGGCCAAGAACGCCATTCTGATCGTGGAGTTTGCCAAGGAACGGGTGGACCGGGGGATGGATCTGCTCGAGGCTACGATCGAAGCGGTGAAGCTGCGTCTGCGTCCGATCATCATGACCTCGCTGGCCTTCATATTAGGTGTGGTTCCGCTGGCAATGTCTTCCGGTGCAGGAGCCGTTTCGCGCCAGACCATTGGGTGGGTAGTAATCGGCGGTATGCTGGCCGCTACCTTCCTGGCGATCTTCGTGGTACCGGTGCTGTACGTGGTGATCACGCGACTCGCTTACGGTAAAAAAGGCCTGGCCGAATTGCGCGCCAAAGGCGGTGACCTGCCGGATGAAGAAGGCGGCGATCCGGCTTATGTGAATCCCTGATTTCTTTTGACAAAGGAATGTTAGACAAAGGACAAAAGACATTTTGGTCCCCGTGTAAACAAAAAACCCCGGCTGTTTGGTCGGGGTTTTTTATTTTGCTTAGGATTAGAAACAGTGCTATACCTATACTTGGGATGGGGTGGTTTTAAGCCTTTTCCTTAGTTTGTCATCCTGAAGGGATCCTGGTAGCGGGCGGTGTAAAATTAACCTCTGGATTTAGGGCCAATACTGTGAACTTTAGCGCTTTGGTCTTTAATTGCCATCTCGAATGAAATGAGAGATCTGGATTATTGTAGAGCATAGTTAATCTTTCAGATTTCTCCCAGGGGTCGAAATGACAAGAACAACCCAAAGTTGACCGCATTGGGTAGGGGCTCACTGCTTTTCAAAAGTTATTTTGCAAAGAGTCCCTTGTCAAAAACTCCTTTGTCAAAAATTCAAGCAGCCTGCTATACCTTCGTCTTCTCCATCAACCGTTCGATCCAAAAGATCAGAAACAGGGCGACGAGGTTGATGCCGATGAATTTCTGGCCGAGGTCGGTGCCGAAGCTAAAGTGAAAAGAGGAGAGGGCCAGCCTGAATTTAAAGATCCAGCCTTCCACCATATCAACGCCCACTCCGATGCGCAGACCCGCGACATACTGAAAGCCGTAGGCTCCGAAGGAGAAGTAGATGACTTGCAGCAACTGGTTGATGATGGAGAGCACCAGGCCGCGTCTGGGATTGCGGAACAGCATGCGCCCACAAAGAATGGAGAAGATATAAAGTCCGCCGGCGAACAGGCCGATGCGCAGGGCCGTCTGGTCTACAACCATGTTGCCGCTGAACATGACCCAGATGGTGAGGGCTATACCTAGGATGCCGCCAATGATCTGGTAAAGCGCAATGGCTTTGATCTGATTTCTTTCAGGAGTATTCAAAGAAGTGCTTTGTCTGGTGTCTGATTCAAATTTGCTTATCAAAATTACAAATTTATATCCACCCGTTCAGCACAATTGTGAGGTTGTTGGTGAAGGCTTTCGTCCAGGTTGATTTTCCCGTGAGGGAGAGAGATTCTGGTGTGAGGCCATGCAAGCGGGCTTCGCTTTTAGTGTGGCTGTTTTCTGTCTCTCTTTTTATCCTGAACCAATTTCTGGAGGATGTGACCAAAGCTGTGATGATGACAGCTATAGCCCTTGTTAGGAGGCTGCGTATGTTAGCGGCCAGCTGTTAATACTTGAACAAAACGTTCGTTCCGTTCCGGATCCACTTTTCGAAAAAGGCATTGTCATTGAATTCTCCTGAAAGTAACACGGAACCGCTTTCTGTTACAGGCGTGCGCGTGCTCATAAAGTCAGGAAGAGATTCCTGATTGTTCGGAACCCACTCCATTCCCTTTTTCAGAGCAATGCACAGATATTCATTTGTTTCGGTATCAACCAGGTATTTTCTGTTCATCTTTCGAGTATTTAAATTTATTGGTAAAGAAAAGCTGTGAGCGCTAAAATTAACCACAGCAGCAATAAAAAAGCCTTGCCGGAGGCAAGGCTTTTCTGTGAATATGGCTTAAAACTAAGCGCGCTTAACGTTAACCGCGTTTAATCCTTTTCGTCCTTCCTGCAGTTCAAAAGTCACTTCATCACTCTCTCTGATCTCATCAGCCAGGCCAGAAACGTGTACAAAGTATTCCTGATCTGAATTTGTTTCTTTAATAAAACCGAACCCTTTCGCGTCATTAAAGAATTTTACTGTTCCTTTATTCATTCTTGTGTTTGTTATTATATACCTACTACATATTCGCAGGTATATACGTTCATTATTTTTTACAATGTACGATAAACAAATTACAAAACCTTGACTTGATCTCCCTTCTTCGCAAATAAATCAGCATCATTGTACGATACAGCGTTGGTTAAATGAATAAAGGCAAAATAATGATATTCCTGAAGCGTAAAAGCAATAGACTTTCCGGATGAACCCGAACGTTTCAATCCGTCTGCATTTTATTTGTGCATACTCGAAATGCCTAAGCCGGCTAACACACGACTCCTGACGTTCAATGCTCCTATAATGCGATTGACCGGTGCCGGCTCCATTCTGATGAGGGTAGGTATGGCGATGATGCCCGCCTCTTCCGCCTTATCAGGGTCTTTCTGGATATCGATTATTTCAAGCTGATAATTACCCTTTAAGTTTTCCCTGCAAATTTTAAGAAGCGTGTCCACAGCCTCGATGGAATTTAGGCTGTGTCCGTTAATAAAGAGCTGAAATACATGCATGCTCATTTTTTTTTCTTGGCTAAAAGCTCCGGAAGTAACCGGCTACTATGGGTGTACTGTCTTCAAAAATTACTCAAGCTTGATCAGCATGGGGTTGCCGGTAAGGATACCGCTGATGCCCTCGAAGTGCTTTCCTATGTTGGCTCCCTCATCCGAGATCGTAAACTTTCGGATGGAAGAATCGTGTTTGGATCCGCGCATCTTCAGCACAGCGATGCTTCGCTGCATCTCACCCGACATCTCTACATAGCGCAGCAGGATGATGGAGTCCGTGATCGGCGAGATGTTTCCTTCCGTGTCGGAGGTGCCACCAGCCAGCAAGGGTGTGTTAGACGTAAACAGGCCCGTGATTTCCTCGTGCTTCAGGTATGCCGTGAAGGCGATGATGAACTCCCGGAAACCTTTGTCGGATGATGTGCGCGATAAGGCCGACAAGCTGTCAATCGCGATTCTGTCGGGTTTGAAGGTCTTGACAATTTCCTGGATGTTGATGAAATGGTCTTCCAGCGAGGAGATCTCCGGATAGACACAGATGACTTTCAATAGTCCCAGGTCTTCCAACTCCTTAAAATCAATACCCCATCCAGACGCATTACGGTATAGTTGCTCGTTACTTTCCTCAAAAGCCATGAGCAGGCAGCGCTCTTTATTCTCCCGGATACCGTTTATAAAGTTGGCCACCAGCAAGGTTTTGCCGGCGCCTATCGCCCCGGAAACGAGGTTGATGGAGCCTTTGTAAAACCCACCGTCTATCATCTTGTCCAGTGCAGGTATACCCGAGGTAACCCTTTCATTGGACGAAGTGTGCTTCAGGATCATGGCCGACAAGGGGATGATAACGATCGCCTTCTCCGGGTTGATGGTAAAAGGGTTTTCTCCTTTTTCGTGGTCGCTGCCCCTGAATTTCAGGATTTCGATGGTTCTCCTGCGCTTCTCGTTGTGCAGCACATTGCGGAGGATCACCACGTTGTCCGTCAAAAACTCCTCTACTCCAAAACGTGTAATTTTCCCATACTCTTCCAGGCGCTCCGCCGTGATGATGGACGTGGCTCCTAAGCGCGAGAGCGTGAGGGCCACCTGTATCAGCTCCCGCCGGATGCTGTGCTCTTCTTCGTGGAACTGCGTGAAAATGCTGCCTATGGAGTCAATGACCACGCGTTGCGCTTTGCACTTCATGATGGCCCTTTCCAGCCTTATCCTGAAGGCGCTCAGGTCGAAATCCCCGACAGCAATAATGATCTCTTCTTTCGGGGCGGCATCCACAAAGATCCATTTCCCTTCCTGTTCCCAGGTGTCGATGTCCCAGTGGAAGCTCCTCAGGTGCTTGCGGATGTCGTCTACCTGCTCCTCAAAAGTGACAAACACACCCGGCTGATCGAACAACTGAATGCCCAGCGCCAGGAATTGGGCGCCAAACAATGTTTTGGCGCTACCAGAGCTACCAGCCACAAGCGTAGTGCGGCCCAGCGGCAGTCCGCCATGGGATATATGATCGAAGGATGCGTTTCCGGTTTCTAGTTTTTGAAGGTTCATAGGCAAATGTAAGCGGTGAGGGAAGTAGAGGTATGGTGCTGAACTTACAGGTCGGGGTGGTACCATGACAGGTAGTCTAAAGTGTGCTTAATGGAATGTTTTTAACAAGCCTCTGCGGGTTTATTCCTGCCTGGCATCGGCAACGCCTTGTGTCAGGATACTGGCCCGGGAAAAACAAACATACGCGCAGGCATCCTGCAGTCAGAAACAACGCATAAATGGATGCACAAAGGTGAGGTTAATGGCGGGGGAATTCTTTACATACTTATTCAAGTAAGTATCAAATGTTACAGGTTTTCGAGCACGCCCTCCCGCTTGTCTTTTATTTTCTTGTAAAAAGAAGGCGAGAGGCCGGTCACTTTTTTAAACTGAGCAGACAAGTGGGCCACGCTGCTGTAATGCAGGCGATGGGCAATTTCGGTCAGGGAGAGCTCATCATAAAACAGCAGTTCCTTTGCCTTCTCTATTTTATGGATGATGATGAACTGCTGAATGGTGATGCCCTTGACCTCGGAAAAAATGTTGGCCAGGTAGTTATAGTTGTAGCCCAGTTTCTCGCTGATGTAAACCGAATAATTCACCTTCGGCTGTTCCTCTGACGCGTGGATCATATCGGTGATCAGCGTCTTGATCTTGTCGATCAGGTTGCTCTTGCTGTCGTCGAGCAGCTCCAGGCCGGCTTTGCTGAGGTTCTCTTTCAGCTGGTTCAGCTGAATATCGGTGATGTCTTTGTGAATTTCAACGATGCCGAGGTCGACCACCACATATTCCGATTGCAATCCAAGGTTTAGCAGCTCTTCCTGCACCAGCGCTTTGCAGCGGCTGCTGACCATGTACTTAATGTATAACTTCATTTACTGGGTTTAGGTGCATACTCAAATCCGGGAGTATGGTACGGCGTTGCTGCTGGGAAAGTGCTTAGAACCTGGAGCGAGTGATGAGCAATGAGATCAGGATTTTACAAGAAGATGTAAAACAGGTTCTGCTAGTATATACCTACTACGTATGTTTTCTGATTTTAATTCAGAAACGGCTAAAGTATATGCCGCAACCCCAATCTACGTAGTTTTAAGCACATTAAATTTTAATTCTTTTTGAGGGAGATAATCAAGTCCAAAATGCTGCTGTATACCTATGGTTCAGCTTTACGTGGGATCAGGGTGTTGAATCGAAAGGAACTAACGCTGGTGGAGTATTTAGTCATAAGAAAATAAAAACATTTCCGGCCGCCCATTTAGTAAATCCATCGCTAATCACTACATTCCCAATGCGAATTAAAATCACGATACTGGAAATAATGATCTACAAGGTATGGCAACAATGATAAACAAAAATAGCAGCCAGCTTAAAGTCGGGCTTTATGCCGCCGTGGTGGTGTTCTTTGCCTATACCATGATCTTCGGTTTTCGGAAGTCTTTCACCGTAGCTACCTTCGACGGGATTGAAATTGCAGGGTATAGCTACAAGACGTTACTGGTCATCAGCCAGGTGCTGGGTTATTTGCTGGCCAAATTCTACGGTATCAAATACATCTCAGAACTCAAACGAACCGGCAGGGGAGGCGTCATCCTGCTCCTGACAGGTATAGCCTGGCTGAGCTGGCTGTTTTTCGCCCTGGTGCCACCGCCTTACAACATCGCATTTCTGTTCATCAACGGGTTTCCGCTCGGCATGCTCTGGGGAGTAGTTTTCTCCTATGTGGAGGGCAGGCGAAGCACCGATTTCATTGGCGCCACGCTGGCAGTGAGTTTCATCTTTGCTTCCGGTTTTGTCAAATCCGTGGGTGCCTGGCTGATGGTAGAGTTTGGCGTATCTGAGTTTTGGGTACCCTTCTATACCGGGCTGGTCTTTGCCCTGCCGTTGCTGCTCTTCGTTTTCCTGATGGAGCAAATTCCGCCACCCAGCCAAGAAGACATTCAGCTGCGGACAGAACGGGCACCTATGACCGAAGATGACCGGAAGCGCTTTGTAAAGGAGTTTTTGGCCGGTATCGTCGTTTGCGTGCTCATTTACTGCTTTGCCACCATCTTCCGCGACATACGCGATAACTTTGGCGCGGAAATGTGGAAGGAACTGGGATACTTTGATCAGCCCGCTATCTTCTCGAAAACCGAAACGCCCATTACGCTGATTATCCTGGTGCTGATCGGCAGCATGGTGCTCATCAAGAATAACTACAAGGCACTGCAGACGGCCCATGTCTTCATTCTGATAGGCTTTGCGATTGCCGGTATTTCAACGGCACTTTTTGCCGCTCAGTCCATGGACCCGGTATGGTGGATGATGCTGGTTGGGCTGGGCCTGTACATGGTGTACATCCCCTTCAACGCCGTCTTCTTCGACCGCCTGATCTCCACCTTCCGATATACAGGCAATGTAGGCTTCCTGATCTACCTGGCCGATTCGTTTGGGTATGTGGGCAGCGTGGGAGTCTTGTTCAGCAAAGAGATCTTTCAGGTACAGCTGAATTGGGTCACGTTTTTCTCGAACAGCGTGATTGGCCTTTCTGCCATCGGTATTCTGCTGACCGCTTTTTCGATGGTTTATTTTGGCAGGAAGTATGAAAAGCTGCGGGTGAGGGAAGCAAGCGCAGCAGAGGCGATGCATGTATAACAGGTATAAGTTTCCAGTCTCTTTACAAAAGGCAGTACCGCAGCTTCTTTCTTACTTATTCAGGAACCGGTAAAAAACCACGCCGCCGACTGCGTACAGTGCGGCATCGACCCAATCGGAGGTATAGCGGGGCATGAATTTCGGGAAGAACACCTCGAAGGCCAGCGAGAAGTAGATTGCCGTGAAAGCTACGTGGTACCAGGAGATGCGCAGTTGTGGTCCGTAGAAGAAGCGAAGGATGAACAAAGTGACGGTGAGCACCAGCGGCAGGCAAAGCAGATCATCCAGATAATGCTGCACCCACCAGGGCCTCGGCAACTCGAGCCAGCGCCAAACCAGATGTCCCAGGTATACCGCTGCCAGCACCCAAAACAGTGGGCTGAGGGTGTGCCAACTCAGCCGGCCAGCAAGGCGATCAGCCATATGAAAAAAGAGATAATGGATACAAAGGCGATCTGAAAGCCCAGGCCGATTCGCTTAAAGAACTGGATGTACCAGGGATCGTCCGGGTTGACCTCGATGAATTTGATAGAGTAGCGTTCTTCTTCCTCTTGCTTGCGTTCCGCGCGTGCTTGCTGGCGGGCAACAGCGACAGGGTCGAGAATGCTGTTGCAATGCTCGCATCGGTCAGTCGGGTTCTGGGTCCAGCGGGACCACTGTCCGCAGTTGGGGCATTTTCTGATGGCGCTCATAGGTATTCAGGTAGGTAGCACTCCACATCCACTGATCATGAAATGCGGATTATAATTTTGATTTCACTCGCTCAATTGAGCTAATGCAAAGATACTCTTTTTAGCGGTCCCCATTCTTACTGATGAAGCTGATATGTCCGTCTGCCTCCACATGCGCCGCCTTGATATCCCGCACATCCTCTATCCCTTCCCTGCGAAGGTGTTCCATCAACTCTTCTTCTGTCAGGAATTCACGGCGCATGTTGCGGCGCAGGAGCTTGCCATCCTTTACCACGAGCAGCGGCGGGTAGGCGATAAGCTTTTCCACGAGAGGGGAGTGGTAGCTCAGGAAGTTGATGCTATAGTTCAGGGACATCAGTGTCAGAATAACGATGAAGCCTTCCGTGATGGACTTGTAGCCCCCGAGGGAGTGCGTTGTGGCCTCTGCGATGAGGACGACGAAGAGCAGGTCGATGGTCGCCAGTTCTCCTCCGGTTCTGCGTGGCACGATGCGCAGCAGGAACAGAATGCCCAGGTATAAGATCGAGGCACGTAGGACAAGCTCCAGTACAGGGGTCTCTGTACGGAAGAGTTCGGCCAGGTTGATTTGCAGTAGCTCCATGTAGTTAAATGCATTGGTCATGCGACACATCCGCAGGTGTCTATAAACAATTTTCCTCCTGGCCGCATCCGATGGAGGCCGAGGAGGAACTGTACTGTATACGCCAGAAGAAGCAACCGGATACCGTTACGAAGATGGCAACCAGCTATAGATGCACCTCAGCCCGAAGGGGGCAATCGTGGTGACATAGCAAATGCTATCTCCTTAGTTTGCGGGCCATTTCTGACGTAACAGCATCAGCGTATACGCCATAGGCATCCACCAAAACTCCTTTCACTCCTTTGTCAGATGAAACGGCATACACGACAGAGTTATCATCCGGATTGCTGGCACCTTCAAACCGGTGTACCTCATCAATCTCAAATTCCTCGGGCTTTAACTCCATGTGCAACTGCGGGCATTCCAGGCAGGTGGACTTTAGGTTGAAGTCTACTGTGTAACCGCGCTCCCGCAGATTGTTAAGCGTTTCCACCATGGTACTGAATCGTTGCGTTTTCATATTCTTTAGCTTTATCTTATGTGTTGATTTTTTTTCGGGCGATAAGAAGGAATTGTGCCGTGGTGACTACCCTCCAGGACGCCACTTGACTTAATGGTACCAATCCTCCTATCTCACTGTGTACGAACCGCACGCCATAATGTCCGGACATAGCCATGCAGAAGGCGCTTATCCAGGCACAGCGTCTGACGCGCCATACCTGTCTTCTGTCTTTGCTGGGTTTCACCACGCCCTGAAGGGTAGAACCTGTTCTTTGTAATACAATTTAGTTCACCCGGTTCCGTGCCTGCAGCTCATTCTGGAACTGAACTCTACTGCTGACTTCTTCATATTTGTAGCGGGAGGAGTTGCTGATTCTTTTGATTCAGCGTACAAAACAAAAGTCAAACCTAAACAACAAGCAGGATGAAAATAGGAATAACCGGAGCTACCGGGCACCTTGGACGCCTCGTCGTAGCCAAAATGAAAGAAAGAGCAGCCGCTGATGACCTGGTTGCGCTCGTACGCTCCCCTCAGAAAGCAGCCGACCTGGGTATAGAAGCCCGTGAAGCTGATTATGACAAGCCGGAGACACTCCAGCGCGCTCTGCAGGGTATAGACACCCTGCTGCTGATTTCGGGAAGTGAAGTAGGGAAGCGCGCCAGGCAGCACCAGCACATCATTGACGCGGCCAGGCAAAATGGCGTACAGCGCATCGTTTATACGAGCGTGCTGCATGCCGACAACACATCTGTTAGTCTGGCAACAGAGCACCGCGCCACAGAACAAGCGCTGAAGGATTCCGGTATTCCGCATACCTTCCTGCGCAACGGCTGGTACACCGAAAACTACACGGCCTCCATTCCGGGCGCCCTGGCCGGCGGGGCCGTTATTGGCAGTGCGGGAGAGGGCAAAATTTCAGCTGCCACACGCGAAGATTACGCCGATGCGGCAGTTGCCGTACTGACCAGCGAAGGACACGAAGGCAAGGTATACGAGCTGGCTGGAGATGAGGCCTTCACCCTCAAAGAGTACGCCGCAGAGCTGTCTCGCCAAACGGGACGGGATATCCCTTACAAAAACCTGCCTGAGGCTGAGTATGCGGCCGCGATGGCCGGCTTCGGTATACCGGAAGAAATGGCAAGGGCAATCGCGGGTTGGGATGTTTCCGTATCGAAGGGTGATTTGTTTGATGACAGCCGCCAGCTCTCCAAACTAATCGGAAGGCCTACCACACCATTATCCGTTGCGATCGAAGAAGCCCTGCAGTATACATCGAAGGCCGGATAGGATTGTGTAGTGCTCTAAAAGCAGTTAGTCCAGATGAAAAAATTGAGGTGGCGGGCCGGCTATACCTGTAGCCAGTCTGCCACTTTTGTTATTGCCTCCCCGCTGATTTGGTGCCCCATGTCCTGTTCGTGGTACGTTAGCTGCACGCCTGCATCCTGTAGATACGCCTTCGCCTCGCGGGCATAATGCACAGGCAAGGTAGTGTCTTGCGTACCGTGTGAGATAAAGACTTTAAGTTGCTTTAAGGCATCATTCTGTTGCACCAGCGGCCTGATTTCCTGTAGAATTCTTCCGCTGAAACCAATCACACCTGCCACCAGCTCCGGGTGCGTCAGCCCGATGCTGAAACTCATGATGGCGCCCTGGCTAAAGCCGCCCAGGTATACTTCGCCCAGGTTATACTTTTCTTTCACCTGACGGATAAAGTTTTGAATGTCCTGCCTGCTTTTCGCCTCCTGCGTCGCATTGATCTGCGGCTTGTCCGTAGAAAAATCCACCTCATACCAGGCGTAGCGTCCATCACCCAGCACAAACGGACCCCGCGGTGAAATCACTGTGATATCTTCCGGGAGATAGGGAACCAGTTGAAACAGGTCCTGCTAATTGCTGCCCACGCCGTGCAGCAGGATCACAGCCTTTGGCTGGATGGCTGTACTGCTGGCCGGACGTACCAAATACAGTAGTCCCAGGTCGTTCTCAAGGCTGTTCTTCATCATTTCTGTCAAAGGCATGGTTAAGTCGTTTTAAGTAAAAGGGCGGTACTTCACGGTATTACCCGATCATCACCGACGTCATGGTTAGCGAACCGCCCACCACTTTGTCGTTGAAGAAGGTGACGTCATCCTTGCTGCCTTTCAAGCCCAGGGTATAGAGCAAAGGCCAGTAGTGTTCCGGCGTAGGTATAGCCAGCATGGCTTCCCGGCCCAGCTGCTTATACCTGATCAGCTTGTCGTGCTGCCCGTTTTGAATGAGGTCTTTAAAGGTGGTGTTCATCTGCACCGCCCAGTCAAAGCCGTACTCCGCTTCGTTGAGTTTATCCCAGGCCACCATGCGCAGGTTGTGCACCATGTTGCCGCTGCCCACGATCAGCACGCCCTTTTTGCGGAGTGCTGCCAGTTCCTTGGACAGATCGTAATGGTACTGCGGTCCTTTGGTGTAGTCGATGCTCAGCTGCAGCACCGGTATATTGGCCTCGGGGTACATGTGACGGATAACGGTCCAGGCGCCGTGGTCGAGGCCCCAGTCATGGTCCATTTCCACAGCGGTTGATTTGATGATGGAAGCCGTTTCCTTCGCCAGTTCCGGACTGCCCGGTGCCTTGTATTGCACAGCGAACAGCTCCTGCGGGAAGCCGCCGAAATCGTGAATGGTTTTCGGGAAGTCCATGGCCGTGATGCGGGTGCCTTTGCTCAGCCAATGGGCCGATATAACCAGCACTGCTTTGGGCGTAGGTATATCTTTGGCCAGTTGGGCCCATTTCCGGCTGAATTCATTGTCCAGAATACCGTTCATGGGAGAGCCGTGGCCCATAAAGAGGACCGGCATCAACTGCTCCTGCTCACCCAGGTTGTCGGTAAATTTATTGAAAGCGGATAATGTCGTCATACCTGCTACTCCTGTTAAAAGTGTTTTGATAAACTGTTTCCGTTGCATAACAGCCTGATTTATTTTAAAAGTGCTTCCGGGAAATTCATCCCGGAAGCACCCATTTTATTTTTGCTTACTGTATCGAAAGCGTTCTGACATAAGTCGGTTTGAATACCTTCTGCAGGAGCAGATAATCCAGCGAGTACCTGCCGCTGCCAGTCAGTAACAACACGGTATAAGGCATCAGGTATAGGAGTCCCAGTTCCTGCTTTGCAAAGGGGTCGGCAGCATGGAATATAAACACTGCAACCACCATGGTGACAATCAGTGGGATAGTCGCCAGCCTGGTACCCAACCCTACCAGAATCAGCAGGGAGCAAAGCACTTCAGAGAATACCGCCAGGGCAAGCGAGGTTGTAGCGCTAAGACCCAGGACGGCCGGGAACTGAACCGGGCCATCCGAGAAAAGCATCTCCAGTTTTGGCCAGCCGTGCACAAGCATCAGGGCCGCTACGCCTACCCGGGTAATCAGAAGCGCCACATCTATGCTGTTCGCGCTCTGGTACACGTTCAATAGCTTTTTCATGGCTGATTATTCCTTTATAAATTACTGGATAAACTCACCGTCCGCCTTGATGCGTACTTCGTCGCTGATCATCGGGGCCGGGAATTCGCTGCCTAAGTTAAAGTCAGAGCGCTTGATAGTACCTGTTACCTGGAAACCGGCAGTCTGCTTCTTATTCATGGCGTTCTCTACTGTGCCATTATACTTCATGTCCAGCGTTACGGGCTTGGTTACGCCGTTCAGGGTAAGGTTGCCTGTCAGCTTGTAGCTGTCTTTGCCTGCTTTCTTCACAGAGGTGCTCTTGAAGTCCATGGTTGGGTATTTCTCTGCGTTAAAGAAATCCGGGCTCTTCAGGTGATTGTCTCTGTCTGCTACTCTTGTGTTAATGGAAGCTGTTTTTGCGGTCAGCTCTACTACTGCGTCACTAAAATCCGGCTTGGTAGCGGTAATCTTTGCATCGAAATCATCGAATGTGCCTGAAACGTCAGCAATGCCCAGGTGCTTCACTGTAAAGCCAAGCTGCGAGTGCGCGTCATCGTTCGTCCAAACAGAGTTCAGGGTAGTGAAAGCCGTCAGTGACAGGAATGCGAATAGAATTAAGGATACTCTTTTCATAAAATTTGTGATTTAAATTGTGTTTATATAAGTTATTGTGATTCGTTTATTAGTGCAGTATTTTCCAGCCTGCCAGCCAGTTGTAGTCGTATTTCATATTTAGCTTAATAAGCAGCAACTGCATCCGCTCCAGGGTTCCGCTTACGGACAGGTCACCGGCCACAAGAGGATTGAAACCGGCCGTTTCCACCAGTTCAGAAACTGTTTGCAATGCTTCGAGGTCGTTGCCGGCGATAAAAGCGTCTACTTGTTTCCCGTCGATCACGGGTGTGGCGAAGTTGGCGGCGAAGGTGGTATTGAAAGCCTTCACTACCTTGGAATTGGGCAGCAGCTTCTGCAGTTCTTCTGCCGCACTGGAATCCGGCGCTGTTACCAGATCATTGAAAAAATCGTTTAGCGGGTTGGCAATGCTGATGACGATCTTCTGGTTGGCTACTTCCCGGATCTTTTCGGCTACTTCTTTTTCAGCGGAGTAGGGGATAGCCGCGATGATGATATCCGCCTCCCAGGAAGCGTCCCTGGAGCAGTCCGATGCCTCTACTTCGGCACTTGGGTTGCTGGTTTTAATATCTTCAGCTACCGCCTGCACTTTGTCCAGATCGTTGGCGCAAAGCAGTAGTCGGTAGTTACCCTTCGACAGGCTCCTGGCTATAGCGGCTCCCATGTTGCCGGAAGCGCCTATAATTGCTATGGTTTGCATTGTCTTCATATCGGTAATTTTGAACAATACAAAGGTACGGCCATAGCAGGCCTCACTGCATTGAGCCCAATCAAGAAAGATCATTGATTTGGATCAATGCTTTTGAGGAAAAGGTAGAATCTTACTTGGAGGAGATGCGTTTCCGGATGCGGCTCAGGGTCTCGGGGGTGAGGCCCATGTAGGAGGCGATCATATGCTGGGGAACACGCTGGGCAATGTGCGGGTAGAGGGCGATGAATTCCTGGTAGCGCTCTTCCACCGAGGAACTGATGATGGAAGTCAGGCGGCGCTGCATGGCCAGGTAGGCACCCGTGATGTTGAGTCGGGTAAAGGTTTCGTACTTGGGCATTGTCTGCAGCAGCTCCTCGTGGGCCGACTTGCTGATGATCACCAGCTCCGAGTCTTCGATGGCATCGATGTTGTAAGTGGCGGGCTCGCCCGTCAGGAAGCTGTACAGATCCGAGATCGTCCAGCCTTCCAGGCCAAACTGAATGATGTGCTCGTTGCTGTTCTCGTCTACAGAGTAGGCGCGCAGGGCACCCTTCTCAACAAAGGCGATCATTTTGCACACATCGCCTTCCTGCAGCAGGTATTGCTTTTTTCGGAGCTTCTTCAGGGTAAGGTAGGTTTTGATCTGCTCCTGTTCCTCTTCCGTTAGCTGGACTTTACTGTTTAGGTTCTGAAAGAATAAGCTGTACATCACAACGCTGTTCTGGTTGGTTTTCGGTAGGGGAGATTTCCGTTCCTGCTGTTTGTTAAAGATCGGGCCACCTGTGCAAATTTACAATTATATTCCACCCTTTCTGCTCCCTTTGCCGGCTTCTCTCCCGGAAACACCAGCCATTCCCTCTTAATGCCCGTAGAATGCCTGGACGCTTGCTTTAACTTTACGAACAATTGGCTCTTGCAGCCAGTCTCGCAGGAAATGACTTACCTGGTTGGATCCCTGATCTTAGAACAGGCGGTGCTAAACTTACATAGAAAGCATTTGTTGTTTTCTTATCTTTGTGCCACGATTACTTATAATTAGCGGGATGATTACTGTATCTGATAACCAATTTTACGAGATAGCCTACGAACCTCAAAAGAACCGTATTTACATGAGGATCAATAACTACTGGAAGTCTCCGGAGGTGGTGCCGAATTATTTGAATGACTGGAATAAAGTGATAGGTATAGCATCACCGGGCTTTACCTTGCTGGCCGACTTCCGTAACATGCTCACGCATCCTGTTTCCGTGAAAGCAATGCACGAGACTGTTGCCACCAAGTTACTTGAATCCAATGTCTCCTATGTTGCCGAAGTCTCCCCCACAGATAGGATAGCCGTGCTGCAGGTAAGCGGCGTGTGGAAGCAGATAGGGAAGGGAAGTATAAAAGTTGCCGACATTGCCTTGGGTGAGAACATACTGGACCAACTTGCCGGCACCACTGATTAAGAGAGTTTCGAAATGTTAACTGCGCGCGGGTCAGAACCTGTAACTTAGGACACCTGCCTATTCCACCCGCTCTGTTTCCTTCGCTGGTTTTTCTCCCAGAAACTCCACCCAGGCCTTTTTGATGCACGGATAATGCTTGGACGCCTCCACCAGGTTCATGAACGCAACCAGGTTGTCCTCAAACCGTTTGGCCAGCGTTTTATCTTTCAGGCTGCCATCTTCATGAAAGGCCTCGTGGGCAGTGGCCAGCGAAAACATATCCGGGTATACCCTGGTGCCTAGGTGCTCAAAGGGGACGCGCAGTGCCCAGAGCCCGCGGTTACCGCCCGCCATAGAGGGGGAAGCGGACATCAGCAGGGCGTGGTGCTGGTGGAAGGGTTGCGGACGGAAACGGGAAGTCCAGTCGATCACATTTTTAAGGTAGCCGGGCATGGAACCGTTGTACTCGGGTGACGAAACGATCATGGCGTCGTTAGCCAGAATACGTTCCCGAAACGCTTTGGCCCCATCCGGATGATAGCCGTCCACTTCCAGATCCTGATTGAAGGTGGGGCAGTCGAACTCCGCCATATCAGCAAAGTCTACTGTGCCGCCATGTTTCTCAATGACTTTCACGGCCAGCTTTGCCAGTTTGGTATTGAGCGATCCGCTCCTGAGCGAGGCTGAAAAAACCAGGAAACTGGTATGCTCACGACCTTTATTCTGTTGCTCTTCCATTTGCTATCCTTTCTTATAAGTTCTTGCAGGCATCGCCTGTCTGTCTTGTCTTTTCACGCGAGTCCGGCATTTTCACCTGCAGTGGCGGTGCCTCTCGCTTCATTTGTTAAACGAGAACGCAATAAAAAGTTATCAGGAGGCAGGCGGTGGGTTTCCCTCTGACAATTCGCATTTGCGGAACCGGTGCGTGCATAGATGGGGTGCCCTGCCTATCATAATTGCTATACCTTCTCCATTGGTTATCAACGTATAGGTATAGGGGTAAAGCGTATACTGTTAACAGGATCAATCGAGGGCAAACAGGATGAACGAACTAAAAGGGGTGCACCATGTAACGGCTATTACGAGCAGCGCAGAAAAGATCTATGACTTTTTCACGAACGTGCTGGGGATGCGGCTGGTGAAAAAAACGGTCAACCAGGACGATATTCAAACCTACCATTTGTTCTTCGCCGACGATAAGGGCAGTGCCGGGACGGATATGACTTTCTTTGACTTCCCCGGCATTCCAAAAGGCAGGCACGGCACAAACGAGATCGCCAGGACCTCTTTCAGAGTGCCCGGCGATGCAGCCCTGGCGTATTGGCAAAAACGATTTGACCGCCTGAAAGTAAAGCATGAAGGTGTCAAAACGCAGTTTGGCAAGAAAACGCTTCCCTTCGTTGATTTTGACGATCAGCAATACCAGTTAATTTCTGACGAAACAAATAGAGGTATAGCCTCGGGCACACCCTGGCAAAAAGGCCCCGTTCCGCTGGAGCATGCCATCACGGGCTTGGGTCCGGTCTTTATCCGGATCGGAGACTTCGACTATTTTAAAGAAGTGCTGGAGAAAGTGCTTTTGTTTAAAGAGACTGCCCAGGAAGGAGCCTTTCATTTGTTTGAAGTGGGGGAGGGTGGAAACGGCGCTTCCGTTATCGTCGAAAAGAACGGGAGTCTCCCGATGGCGCAGCAGGGCTTTGGCACGGTGCACCACGTAGCGTTCCGGGTAGAAGACCGTGCCGCGCTGGAAGAATGGATTGAGCGCATGAACAGGATCGGACTCGCGACTTCCGGCTACGTCAATCGTCACTTTTTCGAGTCGCTGTACACACGCGTTGCACCCGGAATTTTATTTGAGCTGGCTACGGATGGTCCTGGATTTATGGGAGACGAACCCTATGAAACGCTGGGCGAGAAACTATCCCTGCCTCCCTTCCTGGAGCCGAAGCGCGAAGCCATCGAAAAAATGGTCCGGCCGATTGACACCGTGCGGAGTACGAAGGAGTTTACCAAAGAGTAAAGCCGTTCGGATAGCAGGTATAGCTGAGAAGAAGTTACTTGGCTGAAGTATAGACTTATCTGCCGGAGCAAGGTTTTTCAGCCAATCCTAAGTGTTCTAAATAGCTTGCCGGGCACCTCTACCTGCGTTTGGTTTTCCTTAACGCACTTTTCCCTTCATACTTTTGAGGCCACACATTCCAATGCCACCCAACAAGCCTGCGGTTACGCCAGCTATACCTTAACTGATAAATTCCCTGAAAGTGCTGAAGCGTGGTACATGCTACAGGACACAGAAAGGGCTACGTAATCACTGTTTGATTCAGGAAACCAAAACTTTTTATCAATAATTAATGTATATACAATAAATGTATCTACATTTGTATTATGGTTTCATTCAAACATAACCGCTTTTCAGAAGTAAAAATTAAAATAAAGATAGCATCATGGCTAATACAAAATGGGTAGTTGACCCGATACACAGCGAAGTACAGTTCAAGGTAAAGCACCTGATGATCACGACCGTGACAGGTTATTTCAGAAACTTTAACATAGAGGCGCTTACACCGGATGAGGCTTTCATGAACGTGGAGCGTGTTGTTTTTACGGCCGATGTCAATTCGATCAGCACCAACAACGAGCAACGCGACACACACCTGAAATCGCCGGACTTTTTTGACGTGGAGAAGCACAACGAAATCCGCTTTGTGGCTAACAGTTATGAGCATGTAGGAGGCAGTGACTACAAACTGCATGGCGAGTTGAGCATACGCGATGTCACCCAACCAGTGACCGTAAAGGTGGAACTTGGCGGTATTGTCGTCGACCCGTACGGACAGACAAAAGCCGGCTTTACGGTAGACGGAAAGATCAGCCGCAAGGAATTTGGCCTCACCTGGAACGCTGTGACCGAAGCGGGCAGCGTGGTGGTGAGTGACGAGATCAGACTGCACGCAGAAGTGCAGTTGGTGAAGCAGACGGTGTAAACCGGACTGGCAGATAATTCAATATAGGAAACAGCCGTATACCTGATTACCAGGTAGATGGCATAGAAAACTAAGATCATGGAAAATAGAATAGCAGGCCTGCACCACATCACAGCGATCGCGGGTATGGCCAAACAAAATCTTGATTTTTATACCAAAGTACTGGGCCTGCGCCTGCTCAAAAAGACCGTCAACTTCGACGATCCGGGTACCTACCACTTTTATTTCGGGGATGAAAAAGGCAGCGCAGGCACTATCCTGACTTTCTTTCCGCACGAGGGAGCCCGCAAGGGAAGCGCCGGCACCGGCATGGCCACCAACATTGCCTACGCGGTGCCAGAAGGCAGCTTCGATTTCTGGATCGACCGCTTCGAAAAGCACTACGTCACTTACAACAAACCCTCCGAAAAGTTCGGTGAGAAGTACCTCACATTTCTGGATCCGGATGGTCTGAAACTGGAACTGGTGATCCCCAAAACTCAGGATAACCGAACGCCCTGGGAAACCGACGAAGTGAAAGCTGCCGCCGCGACCAGGGGCTTTCATGGCGTGACGCTGACGGTGCAGGACAAGGAGAAAACAGCGCAGGTGCTGACCGATATCTTCGGCTATACCTTGCAGGAGCAAAGCGTGAACCGCTACCGCTACGTTACCGACGCGGTGGACACGGCCAACATCATCGACCTGGTGGAACTGCCCCACGAGCCGCGCGGTCTGGGCGGTGCCGGCACCAACCACCACATCGCTTTCCGGGTGAAGAACGAGGAGGTGCTGATGCATTTTCAGAAAAAGATTGCCGACCTGGGCTACAACATCACCCAGAAGATAGACCGCAACTATTTTTACTCACTCTACTTCCGCGAACCGAACGGCATCCTGTTCGAGATCGCCACCGACAACCCCGGATTTGGCATCGACGAGCCGTGGGAAGAACTGGGAACCGGTTTGCTGCTGCCCCCACGTTACGAGTCGCGCAGAGCGGAGATAGAAGCAGCCCTGCCTAAGATTGACTAAGCTGGGTAAAAGCAAGCAAAGTGTAAGTATAAAAGAAGAGAGTAGCTATGGAGAATTTTGCAATAACCAGGGTATACGCTGACGAAAACGGCGACAGCAGGTTTGAGGATATTACCAGACCACTGAATCCGGAAGGGGAGATCGGTTTCCTGTCGGAGCCGGAGGTAGCGGAGAGTGTCATTTTCCGGAAAGTGCCGTCTACTTATGATTACGATTTTCACACGGCACCGGCCCGGCAGTACCTTGTCGTGCTGGATGTAGGTATAGAGATAGAGACCTCACTGGGTGACAAACGCACCTTCAGGCAAGGGGAAGTCCTGCTGCTGGAGGACACAACCGGGAAGGGCCACAAAACCCGTAACCTGGAGCAGGCCGTCCGGAGCTCTATTTTCATCACGCTGGCTAAGGTATAGCCACCATCCTTTATAAGAGCAAAACGAAGAATTAGTATCATGGAGATAGAAGTAAAAGATAATCCGGCCGAAAACAGGTTCGAGACAACCCTGGAAGGCCATACCGCCATCATCGAGTATAAACTGAAGCCCGGCGTGATGACCGTGCTGCATACCGAGGTGCCAAAAGCACTGGAAGGCAGAGGTATAGCCGGCGCCATGACCAGGTATGCACTGGAGCATATGGCAGCTAACAAACTGGAGCTGGTGCCGCTGTGCCCCTATATGCGCTCATACCTTAAAAAGCACCCGGAATACCAGTACCTGGTGCGTAAGGAGTCGGCTAAAAGCGAGTAAAATATAATCAACGAAAAGCCCCCATGACCCATCATGTAAATTTCAAAGGCGAGAAAGCAGTACCGGTAGAGGAGCGGCAGACGATTCTGCAGGCTTCTCTGGCTGCCGGTATTCCGCACTACCACGCCTGCGGTGGAAAAGGGCAATGCACCACTTGCCGCGTGCTGGTACTGGAGGGGCAGGAAAAGCTGACGCCGCCCACCGTATTGGAGCAGGCGATTAAGAAAGTGAAGAAGTTTCCGGACAATGTGCGGCTCGCCTGCCAGTCCCGGGTAAACGGGGAAGGGGTAGCCGTGCAGCGGCTGATCCGGGATGAAATTGACCGTTTTATTTTTGTTGATGACACGGAAGACAGCTTTACCACCGTGATGGGGGAGAGCCGTAAGCTGGCGCTCTTCTTTATCGATATCCGTGACTTTACGCCTTTTGTCGAAAGGAGCCTGCCCTTCGATGTCATCCACATCATGCGCAGGATCTTCGCGCTTTTCAAAAATGCCATCACCCAGTACGATGGGGAGATAATCGACACAGCAGGTGATGGCCTATATGCCGTCTTTGGGCTGAACAGTAGAATAAAGCAAGCCGCCAACTCGGCCGTGCTGGCCGGGTTAAAGATACTGTCCGACCTGCGGATCTTTAACAATACCTACATGCGGCCTTACTTTAACCATACCTTTGAAGTAGGTATAGGCGTGCACGTAGGGAAGGTGGTGGTGGGTAACGTAGGTATAGGCCTGAGCCATAACCTGACGGTGATGGGCTTTCCGGTGAACATTGCCGCCCGGCTACAGGCCGCCACCAAAGAGCTGAACAACAGTTTCGTGATCTCAGCTGTTGCCTACCGCTTACTTAAGAATCCGCCGTATTCCGTGGGTTGTAATTACCTGAATCTGAAGGGCGTCAGCACGCCTTATGAAGTGAGGCTGATCGGGAAGCCCTACGAAATAAAAGACACCCCGGTTCTCCCCGAAACCAGGCAGGTATAGGTCTGGATTTACAGGTCAACCGACCAGCTTGCCTGCCTTGGCTGCTTCAAATGGATGAAAGCCTAAGCATTGTAAGCGGCTTTAGGACGAAGCTTTTGCCACAGCTTTTTTAACGGCCGGTGCCACCACCGTTCCAAGCAACTCGATAGCGCGCATCAGGATGTCATGCGGCAGGGTACCCACGCTGATATGCAACAGAAAACGGGTATTGCCGAACAGCTCATGCTCGTACAGTATTTTATCGATGACCTGCTGCGGACTGCCGACCAGCAAAGATCCCTTCGGAGCGCGCATCGCTTCGTAGTGTTCCCTGTTCATCGGAGACCAACCCCGTTCGCGCCCGAGCTTGCTCATCACGTAAGCATAGGGGCCATAATAAGCATCAGCGGCTTTCTGCGCATCATCCGCAATGAACCCATGCGAATTGATGGCCAGCTGCATTTTGGCAGGATCGTGTCCGGCTTTGTTGTAGGTTTCCTTGTACAGGTTCGTGAACGGCACAAAACGCTCCGGCTCCCCGCCAATGATGGCCAGCGCCATTGGCAGGCCATGCGTAGCCGCCCGCACCACCGATTGAGGCGTACCGCCTACCGCCACCCAGATCGGCAGCTCCTGCTGGAAGGGCCTCGGATAGACCCCGCGGTTATCGATAGCCGGCCGGTGTTTGCCTTCCCACGTAATTTTCTCACTTTTGTTGAGTGCTATCAGCAGTTCCAGCTTCTCTGAAAACAGCGTGTCATAGTCTTTCAGGTCGTTGCCGAAAAGCGGAAAAGACTCAATGAAGGAGCCGCGACCGGCCATGATCTCGGCCCTGCCTTTTGATAGGAGATCAACGTGCGCGAAATCCTGGAAAACACGCACCGGATCGTCGGAACTCAATACCGTCACACCACTCGATAACCTGATGTTTTTGGTTTTTACGGCCGCTGCTGCCAGGACAACAGCCGGGGAGGATACGATGTAGTCGGGGCGGTGGTGCTCGCCAATGGCAAAAACATCCAGGCCCACCTGGTCTGCCAGTTCTATTTCCTCCATCAGGTTTTGCATCCTTTCCTCAGGACGAAGCATCTTGCCGGTATAAGGGTCCGGGGTATTCTCGACGAAGGTGGTTATTCCGATTTCCATAGGTAAGATTTCAACTGTTCCACACAAAGTATAAATTACGCAATCTACACAAACTTTGAGCAACCTGACTTAAATTCATTTGCTTCCTATCGCGAAATGTGCCAACTTAAAACATGCAGGAGAAACGGTTTTACAAAGGGCTTTACGGCACCAACACCATCGAATTTGCAAAAGGGCTCATTCATGTGCATCCTTTCGGAGAAATCGGGAAGCAGCACCAGGGACAGGTAAAACTGCATGCTCACAATCATTTTCTGCAGATCTTTCTCGTCCGGGAAGGACAAACTGAGTTTCATTATGGATCAGAGAAAGTCACGATACAGGCCCCGGCTTTTCTGGTAGTCCCCAAAAATATTGAACACGGCTTTCTGCACCTGACAGATGTTTCCGGTTGGATCATCAACCTGGCGGACACCGTGCTGGAGCACATGCTGCAGCGGGAAGCCGATGTGATTTTCGGGATGGAGGAAGTGCATATGGTGTCGGTTACGCAGGAAGAGCCAGCCACAATGGAAGTATTTGAAACCATGCAGCAGTGTGTGGACGAATACAACAGCACGTTTCCCGGCAGGCTCCTGATGCTGCAGTACCTGGTCGGGCAGATGCTGGTGCAACTCTACCGTATCTCGCTGGGCGGTAAACGAGCTTTCTTCTCCTCCTCCAACATCAGCAAGGTATACTTCCGGCGTTTTCAGCAACTCATACGGGCAGAGAATTCCTACAAGAAAACGGTGGAAGAATACGCCCGCGACCTGTTCATCTCCACCGGTCACCTGAGCCGCATCTGCAGAAGCAACGCCGGCCAGTCACCCAAGGACCTCCTAATCGACTATTTCATCACCAAAGCCCAGTTGGCGCTCTCCGATGTGGACAGCAACATTGCCGACATTTCTTACTCGCTCGGCTTCGAGGACCCCGCCTATTTTGCCCGGCTCTTTAAGAAAAGGACCGGCCAGACACCCCTGGAATTCCGCAAAAAGATAGGCGTGAAACGCACCTAACCCCTTCATGTTCGATTTGTCTTGGTAAAAGCGCATCTGTCCTACCCGTAGGGCTGCTGTACGAGTACATTTGTAATACTTAGTGAGTGGTTACTTTCCTATGTAAGTGCACGCTCATTTTTAACATACACTCGTACATCAAGAACATGAAAGGTATTCATATACAGCGGATTGAGTCCGTTATCGTGGATCTGCCCACTATCCGTCCGCACCACTTGTCGATGGCCGTGATGCGCAACCAGGCCATGGTCATCGTGCGCCTGTTCTGCAGCGACGGCATCGAAGGGATAGGCGAGGCGACCACTATTGGCGGACTGAGCTACGGGGATGAATCGCCGGAAGGCATGAAGCTGACGCTGGATACTTACATTGCCCCTCTGCTGCAGGGTAAATCAGCCCTCAGCATCAACGCCCTTATGGCTTTGCTCGAGAGTCACATCAAGGGAAACAACTTTGTCAAGTCCGCCATCGAGACGGCCCTTTTGGATGCCCAGGGTAAACGGCTCGGCGTATCCGTGGCCACCCTGCTCGGCGGAGCCCTGACCCATACCTTGCCCGTGCTGTGGACCCTTGCCAGCGGGGATACTCAAAAAGACATAGAGGAAGCCCACGCGCTCCTAAAAGAGGGCCGGCACAATACCTTCAAACTGAAGATCGGTCGCCATGAATGGAAAACCGATGTGCGGCATGTGAGTGCGATCAAAAGAGCCGTCGGCCCCGATGTGAAAGTGACCGTGGACGTCAACCAGGCCTGGACGGAAAGTGTCGCCAAACAAGGTATAGCAATGTTGCAGGAGGATGGAATAGACCTGATCGAACAGCCCATCATCAAAACGAACTTTGACGGACTTGCCCGACTCACGCAATACTTTAAAGTACCGATTATGGCCGACGAAGCGGCCGGGACGGTGTCGGACGCCTTTAAGCTCGCCAAAATAGGAGGGGGCAGTGTGTTTGCCCTGAAGATCTCCAAAGCCGGTGGTTTGACCAATATCCAGAAACAGGCGGCCATTGCGCAGGCGGCAGGCATCAGCCTGTACGGCGGCACCATGCTGGAGGGCACGGTGGGCACAGTGGCTTCGGCACAGGTTTTCAGCACCCTGCCTCTAGGCTGGGGCACCGAACTCTTTGGTCCGCTTCTGCTCACAGAGGATATCGTCAAGAATAGACTGACCTACCAGAACGGCGTCATGGAAATTCCGCAGGGGCCGGGTTTGGGGATAGAGCTGGATATGAATCAGTTAGAAAAATTCAAAAGAAAATAAGCTATGCTATTTCACGTGCACATGCTGGTGGATATCCCACTGGATTTAGATAAAACCTATGTGGAGGAATTGAAGGCGAAAGAGAAGGCGCTTTCGCAGGAGCTGCAGCGCAAGGGCAAATGGACGCACATCTGGCGCATCGCCGGCCAGTATGCCAACATCAGCATTTTTAATGTGGACAGTGCAGGCGAACTCCACGACATCCTCATGTCGCTTCCGCTATACCCGTTTATGCAGGTGGAAGTGACTGCCCTCTGCCAGCATTACTCTTCTGTCAAGAACGAGGAAGAGGCCCACTAACTCACCTTAAAAACTAATCAAACTAAACCTTTAACTATCATGGAAAGAAGTCAGATAGACGCCGTTGTTGAAAGAATCAAATCAACAGAAGTGCCCGGACAAGGCTCAGAGCGCATCAAAGAGATTGTAAACCGCCTCACCACCGACCTGTTCTACGCCATCGAGGACCTGGACATTCAGCCGGAGGAGATCTGGAAGGCGGTTGACTGGCTTACCACAACCGGCAGAAACAACGAATGGGGACTGGTCGTGGCCGGCATCGGGCTGGAGCACTTCCTGGACCTGCGCATGGACGAGGCCGAAGCCAAAGCCGGTATAACAGGGGGCACCCCGAGAACAATTGAAGGTCCGCTGTACGTGCCTGGCTCACCGGAATCGGTTGGTTACGCCGAGCTGGAAACCGAGCCGGAAGAAGGAGGGGAGCGACTCTACATGCAAGGCCAGGTGAAGGATGAAGACGGCAAGCCAGTGCCTGGCGCGAAGGTTGAGGTATGGCATTGCAACCTGCGCGGCATGTACTCTATTTTCGACTCATCACAGCCGCCTTTCAACCTGCGCCGGGCCATCATCACCGACGAAAACGGCAGGTATAAATTCAAGAGCATTTTACCGGTGGGTTATAGCTGTCCTCCCGGCGGCGCGACAGACCAGTTACTCAAGGCCATTGGCCGCCATGGCAACCGTCCGGCACACATCCACTTCTTTGTGACAGCGCCCGGACATCGCAAACTAACCACGCAGATCAACATAGAAGGTGACCCGCTGATCTGGGATGACTTCGCCTTTGCCTCCCGCGAGGAACTGGTGCCGCACATCACACGCTACTCCGCATCAGAAGCCAAAGAGAAATTCAACATCGACGAACCTTTCGCTTCCATCGATTTCGATTTTGAGATACACAAAGAGCGGGAAGGCGTGTTCGCTGCAGAGATAGAGCGCACGCACGGACCACGTTAAAACCTTAGCACAGGACCAGATGCCAACAATACAAATCGCCGGTAACGACTGTTACTATACCTATGAGGACCTGGGGCACGATGATACCATCGTGTTCTCCAACTCACTGGGCACGGACCTGAGCATGTGGGACAAGGTCGTGCATTGCCTGAGGAAGCACCTCAACATACTGCGCTACGACACACGCGGGCATGGCCAAAGCTCCATCAATTCGGACACCGTCACCATCGAAGAGCTGGGGCAGGATGTCATCGCTTTGCTGGATCACCTGAGGTTGGGCAAGGTATACTTCTGCGGCCTCTCAATGGGCGGGCAGATCGGGCAGTGGCTGGGCATCCACCACCCGGAGCGGTTCATTAAGAACATCATCGCCAACACGGCCGCAAAGATCGGAACAGCAGAAGGTTGGAACGCCCGCATTGCCCAGGTGAAAGAGCACGGCCTGGGAAGTATACTGGATGGCACGGCACAGCGCTGGTTTACCCCGGCCTTCAGGCAGGAGCATCCGGAAGCGGTACGTGATGTACTGGAGAAATTTACGCAGACGTCCCTGCAGGGGTACATTGCCTGTTGTGCTGCTGTGCGCGACGCCGATTTCAGGAAGGCCCTATCGAATCTGAAAGTGCCGACCCTCGTCATCAGCGGCACCCAGGACGAGGTGACGACAACTGTCGACGGCGAATTTCTGGCCAGCGGCATACCCCGTTCCCGGCACGTGCAGCTCGAGGCCAACCATCTGTCCAGTGTGGAATTGCCTGTTGAGTTTGCCAAAAACGTGCTCTACGCCGCCAAAAATGAAGGCGACTTTTATTTAGAAATCTACCATTGATATAGACATGAAATCGGTACCACAGATAAGCCTTGAAGAAGCGGTTGCTTTGGTAAAGGATGGGGATATTTTGCTGCAGGGCGGTTTTGGGATGACGGGCAATCCGGTGCACCTGATGCACGCGCTTGCCGAAACCGGAACCAGGAACCTGACCTTTATCGGCAACAACGTCGGCGAGGCAGGTATAGGCGGAGGCAAACTGCTGCGAAACGGGCAGATCAAAAAGATGATCGGTTCTTTCTTTACCAGCAACCCGGAGGCGGTGAAAGCAGCACAGGACGGCGACGTTGAATACGAGCTACTGCCGCAGGGCACCCTGGCCGAAGCCATCCGGGCCGGCGGCGCAGGTATAGGCGGCTTTTATACGCCTACCTCAGCCGGCACCGAACTGGCGAAGGGCCGCGAAACGAAAGTGATCCAGGGGAAGGAGCAGGTTTTTGTGGAAGGTATAAGAGGCAACGTGGCCTTTGTGCGCGCCTGGAGAGCCGACACGGCCGGCAACCTGAGCTACCGCATGACGGAGCAGAACTTTAACCGCGCCATGGCCACCGCCGCCGATCTGGTGATCGCCGAGGTGGAGGAGATTGTGCCGGTTGGGGAGATAGCGCCGGAGCACGTGCACACGCCGGGCTCTTATGTGAACTACCTCGTGCAGGCCACGCTGACCTTGGAGGATCTGGGCTCATCTGCCTCTGTTGAATCTTCACGCAAGGTGAGCGAACGCCGCATGAACATGGCCAAACGTGCCTTGCAGGAGCTCAAAAGAGGTGATGTTGTGAACCTGGGTATAGGTATACCTACCCTGGTGGCCGATCTTATCACGCCGGAAGACGGCATTGTGATGCACACCGAAAACGGCATGCTGGGTGTGGGGCCGTCGCCAAAAGATGGCGGTGGTGCGATGGATTACCCTGTCAATGCCGGCAAGATTCCGGTAACGGCGCTTCCGGGCTCCAGCTACTTCGACAGTGCCGATTCCTTTGCCATGATCCGGGGCAGACATGTGGACATTGCCGTGATGGGCGGACTGGAAGTTGACGAGCAGGCAAACCTGGCCAACTGGGCCGTGCCCGGTCAGCCGCTGCTGGGGGTGGGCGGTGCCATGGACCTGGCTTCAGGTGCCAAGACGCTTATCATCACCATGACCCATACCAACAAAGACGGCTCTGCTAAAGTGGTCCCGACCTGCGCACTGCCGCTCACAGCCCTGAAAGCGGTGGACATGATCATCACAGACCTGGCCGTTTTCCGCTTTATCGACGGGCAACTGACGCTGACCGAGCTGATGCCGGGCGCGACTCTGGAAGAGGTGCGGGAGAAAACGAGCGCAACATTCAAAGAGGCGCTTTCAGCCTAGAAATGGGACCGCGCCGCTCAATTATGTGAAGGAGAACCGCACAGATGGCAGTCAAGAGGTATAGCATTGATGTAGACATGGTCCTGTACATTATCCGGTGTACCATTGGCTTCCTGATCGGCTACGCGCTATACCTGGCTTTCCCACAGTTTGAGTTCTACTGGACGATGATCTCCATCCTGCTGGTCTTGTCTCCGGAAATAAAGGACTCTTCCAGACTGACGGTTGAACGCGTAAAATCGAACCTGATCGGGTCGAGTGTCGGACTGTTATGTGTGTTGCTCCAGGTGCCCCAGGTATTGATGATGGTGCTTGGAATCGCAGTATCCATTCTGGTCTGCCATTTTTTTAACCTGATGAGTGTGGCCAGGACCGCTGTGGTGGCTCTTGTTATTGTGGTGATACATGAGCAGGAAACCATGTCGAACTGGGCGGGGGTGGAACGTTTTTTATGTGTCGCGTTGGGTTGTATGATCGGATATGGCGTGTCCGGCGCGACCTCGTTTTTAACTGATAAGCTAAGAAGAGACCAAACCAGTTAAATCAAGAAATATCATGAGCAAGCAAGCCTATATCGTGGATGGAATCAGGACTCCGGTCGGAAAGCTGGGCGGTGGACTTTCGCCTATCCGCACCGACGACCTGGCAGCGATGGTCATAAAAGAATTAGTCTCCCGAAATCCGGCCATACCCAAAGAGGCCGTGGACGATGTGATCCTGGGCTGCCACAACCAGGCGGGCGAGGATAACCGGAACGTAGCCCGCATGGCGGGTCTGTTGGCCGGACTGCCGGTCACAGTGCCCGGCGAAACCGTGAACCGCCTGTGTGCTTCCGGTATGTCGGCCGTTATCCATGCAGTGCGGGCCATTAAGGCAGGCGATGGCGACGTGTTTATAGCCGGAGGCGTAGAGCACATGACGCGCGGCCCCTTGGTGGTTTCCAAACCCAGCAAAGCCTTCGGCAACGATTCTGAGATGCACGACTCCAGTTTCGGCTGGCGCTTCATCAACCCCAAAATGGAAGAGGTATACGGTACTGACCCCATGGGCGTGACGGCAGAAAACCTGGCTGAAATGTATGAAATCTCGCGGGAAGACCAGGACAAATTCTCTTATCATTCGCAAATGAAAGCGGCCAAGGCGCAGGAGAATGGTATAATGGCAGAAGAGATCATGCCCGTCAAAATTCCGCAGCGAAAAGGCGAACCGGTCATCGTTTCGGAAGATGAATTTGTACGACCGAACACCACCCTGGAGACACTGGCCAAACTGAAGCCCGCCTTCAAGGCCAATGGCACCGTGACGGCCGGAAACGCATCCGGTTTAAACGACGGAGCGGCAGCCACTTACATCGTTTCTGAAGAAGCCCTGGAGCGATACAACCTCAAGCCGCTGGCCCGTATCGTGAGTTCGGCAGTGGTCGGCGTAGAGCCCCGCATCATGGGCATTGGTCCGGTACCCGCTACTGAAAAAGCGCTGCAGCGAGCGGGCTTAACCCTGGCCGACATGGACATCATCGAACTGAACGAAGCCTTTGCCGCGCAGAGCCTGGCCTGTACCAGGGCCTGGGGCCTGGCAGATGATGACGAGCGCCTTAATGTGAATGGTGGGGCTATTGCCCTGGGACATCCGCTGGGTATGTCCGGTACGCGCATCGTGTACAGCGCGGCCCTTTCCCTGAAAAGGCTGCAGAAACGCTATGCACTGGCGACCATGTGTGTGGGCGTAGGGCAGGGTTATGCCGTCATACTGGAAAGGGTATAAGATCCTTTTCTCTGATTTATTGATTAAAATCTGATGAGTAAGAAAGAGGCCATACTCGACGCTGCCTTAAAGCTGTTTACGGAGAATGGCGTCCGGGCCACTTCCACTAAATCAATCGCTTCTGAAGCCAACACTTCAGAAGCGCTGATTTTCAAGCACTACGGCACCAAAGACCATTTGCTCGAAACCATCATCAAAAAAGCGTACCAGACTGCCGCTGTTGAAACCAACCTATACCTGAAAGGACTTTCGGAAAGCGCCTACATCAACAGCATGATCGAGCTGCCGATACACCTCACGCGTTCCAACCCCGGCTTCTGGCGCATGCAGTACAAGATCATGCCGCTCAACCCCATCTCATCCCGCTACCACGAAAATTTCATGCGCCCCTGCCAGCTCAGGCTGACGGAATGTTTCAGTGCGTTAGGGTATGACAACCCCGTCCTGGAGGCAGAACTTTTGCTGATTCACATCGATGGCGTCTGGAAATATTTTGCCGCGCACCAGCCTGACGCTTCCGTAAAGAAGGAGCTGATTGAGGTAATGAAGCAGAAATATAAGTTCTAGAGGAGCGTCCTGAAATTATTGTCCAATATCGAAGTCGTCATACCTGCCGGGCAGACAGAGCGGTTGGCCTGAAAGAAGTATTTTTCTATTTTTCATTGTTGTTTTACAGCCAATTACGTTCAAATCATAAATGATCATGTGCGTATGGCTTCTCCCAATCAAACCCAGGCTACTACTGCAAACTACCAGGGAACAGATAAACTTATTCTAGGTATTGTCTTAGCCGTTATCACATTCTGGCTATTTGCACAAACCACCCTGAACATTGCACCTGCCATGCAGGAAGACCTGAACATCAGCCACGACCTCAACAACCTCGCAGTCAGTATTACGGCGCTGTTCTCCGGAATTTTTATAGTGGTAGCTGGTGGGCTTGCTGACCGGATTGGCCGGGTGAAATTGACATACATAGGGTTGCTGCTAAGTATTATCGGTTCCTTTCTCATTGTTATCTCACCATCTGGTACTGCCGTGTTTCTGTTGGCGGGGCGCATCCTGCAGGGGCTTTCAGCAGCCTGCATCATGCCTGCCACACTGGCATTGATGAAAGCCTACTATGATGGGAAGGCCCGGCAGCGAGCCCTTAGCTTCTGGTCTATCGGTTCATGGGGCGGCTCCGGCCTTAGCGCATTATTTGGTGGCCTGGTTGCCTCCACCATGGGGTGGCGCTGGATCTTTGTGCTGTCTATCATCGTCGCTATTATCAGCTATTTATTAATAAGAGGAACGCCGGAAAGCAAATCAACGGCCCCAAACGAAAAGTCCTTTGACTGGCCGGGGCTGATTGCTTTTATCATCGCCATGCTGGCCATCAACATTGTCATCGGGCAAGGCTCGGGGCTCGGCTGGTTAAGCCCTGCGGTGCTTGCAGGCATAGCCGTTTTTATCATTGCTACTGTTGTTTTTTTAAGAATAGAAAAACGGAGCGAGAACGGCTTTGTTGATTTGTCCCTTTTTCATAATCAAACATTTTCAGGCGCCACGCTGTCCAATTTCCTGCTCAACGGGGCTGCCGGAACGCTGCTGGTCTCGCTGGCGCTCGTACAGGCCGAAGCGGGCTTGTCTTCTTTACAATCAGGCTTGATTACGGTCGGTTATTTAGTGGCCGTACTGAGCACGATTCGAGTGGGTGAGAAATTGCTGCAAAGGATGGGGCCAAGAAAACCCATGCTGATGGGCTGCTTTATAACAGGGGTCGGGATATTACTCACCAGTCTTACCTTTTTATTAGCTACACAATACATCATCGTTTCCTTTATTGGGTTCACATTGTTTGGTATCGGATTGGGTTTCTATGCCACGCCCTCTACGGATGCAGCTTTAAGTAATGTTCCGGGAGATAAGGCCGGTTCAGCGTCCGGCATTTACAAGATGGCATCGTCGTTGGGTGCTGCATTTGGCGTCGCCATATCCGCAGCCATTTTTTACGGACTTAGCGAAATGGAAGGTATACCGCCTTTGGCTGATCTATTTATGGGCCGAACCGATAATGTAAATGTGCGGTATGCAGCCGGTATAGGGCTGCTGTTCAACGTATTCATGATCGTAGTAGCCATCGTTGCCATCCTGCTGACGATCCCGAAGAGCAGCCCAAAAGAAGCCCTTGTTTCAGCCGACGTATAATTTTTAGTTTTAGTTAACACTATCGCGATGGAGATTCCTCAAATCAAAGCCTTCAATGATAAAATGGACAGCCTGATAGAGCCGCTGCTCCCCGAGCTGGAAGCGATCTATAAAGACATTCACCAGAACCCGGAATTATCAATGGAGGAATTCCGGACGGCTAAAATTGCTGCGGATTATTTAACCCGATACCAGTTTGAGGTTTCAACGGGCGTTGGGGTGACCGGTGTGGTAGGTATTTTACAGAATGGCGACGGCCCGGTTGTGATGCTTCGGGCGGATATGGATGCACTGCCTGTAACCGAAGACACAGGCCTGCCCTATGCCAGTACGAAAATAGCCAGAGACGAAGAAGGAACAGAGGTTGGTGTCTCGCATGTTTGCGGTCACGACCTGCATGTTACCTGGCTGATGGGCGCAGCCAGGCTGTTTTCAGAAAACAGAGACCTGTGGAGAGGGACGCTAATGGCCGTTTTCCAGCCGGGCGAAGAAGTAGGACGCGGTGCCCAGAGTATGATAGACGATGGCATGATGGAGCGTTTCCCCAAGCCGGATATCATCCTGGGGCAGCATGTGATGGTGGGAGAAGCCGGCACTGTAAAGTATCGCAGCGGCACTATTTTATCAGCCGGCAACAGCCTGAAAGTAAGACTTTTTGGGCGTGGATCACATGGTTCCCTGCCCCATACCTCCATCGACCCGGTAGTCATGGCGGCGGCTACCACCATGCGCCTGCAGACCATTATTTCCCGTGAGGTAGCCCCGATCGAGAATGCCGTGCTGACCGTAGGTGCGCTGCAGGCAGGCACGAAGGAAAATATCATCCCCGAAGAGGCCACGCTCAAACTCAATATCCGCACCTTCAACGACAGTGTAAAGGATCACATCCTTTCAGCGGTAAAACGAATCTGCTGTGCGGAATGTGCCGCTTCCAATGCTCCGAGGGATCCTGAGTTTACGGAGCTAGTCAGTTACCCGATGACTGTAAACGATGCCGAAGCCACCGCCAGAGTGGTGGAGGCCTTCAAGATACAGTTTGGCGACAGGGCTTTTGAAACCAAGCCCGCCTCTGCCAGCGAGGACTTCAGTATTTTTGGCCGGAACTGGCAAGTGCCTTATGTTTTCTGGTTTGTGGGCGGAACCGACCCCCAGACCTATCTGGCTGCTAAAGAAGCAGATCGGATAAACTCTATACCCAGTAATCATTCACCCAAGTTTGCGCCAGTCATACACCCAACCTTAAAAACCGGTTTGCAGGCGATGATGACAGCCGCCGCAGCCTGGTTCCATTAAACCGGGCCTGGGGAATCGGAAAGAAAGAGCTGCAGTCGCACTACCTCGCCCTTTATTTGGCAGGGACCTTTGCCTTTGCCATAAACGGGGCTACGGCAGCCCGGAAATGTTACCTTGACCTGTTGGGGATCTGCAACCTTGCCTTTACCGTGGCCTGCGGCGGAGGGATAATCCGTGACCTTTGTATCGGAGCTATGCCGCCTGCCGGATTAACAAACTGGCGCTTAAGAGTAAAACAGAGCGTCTATTTCTAACTCCAACCTCGAGTGTTAATAAAAGCCTGCATATCATAGAATTAACGTCAAAAACAATCAACCTGGATTGGGTGAGGCAGTATACAAAGTATAGAAATGTATAATTTAAAGCAGCATGAATATAATGATAAAGCTATTACTGCTTCTGCTCACCGTCTTCCTGTGTGGTCCACTCAGTGCACAGACGAAACAAAGTAAAAACACCGGTAACAAGAATTCGAATCCCACCTGGGTAAAAAACATACCGGCCGAAGATGTTATTACCTGGCGCCGGCACATCCACCAGAACCCCGAGCTATCCTTCAATGAGGAAAACACTGGCAAGTATGTGGAAGAAGTGCTGAAGTCCTTTCCCAATATAGAAGTCATAAGGCCTGCCAAAACAAGCGTCATCGGCATACTGAAAGGCGCCAAGCCTGGCAAGACCGTGGCCTTCCGGGCGGACATGGATGCTTTGCCGATGCAGGAGGAAACCGATTTGCCATTCAAATCAAAAGCGGAAAACGTCATGCACTCCTGTGGCCATGATGCGCATACGGCCGTGCTGCTGGGAACCGCCGCTACCCTATCCAAAATGCAAAACCAACTGAAAGGAACGGTGTATTTCATTTTCCAGCACGCGGAGGAATCCCCACCCGGCGGGGCCATAGATATCATCAATTCAGGGGCTTTGAAGGGCGTGGACGCCTTTTTCGGGATGCATGTGCTGCCCAATTTTCCTGCCGGCCATGTGGGTATTTTGCCCGTAGGCGCTGCTTCGACCGCGCAGGACGTCTTTCATCTGAACATTATCGGGAAAGGTTCACATGGCTCCATGCCCCATCTGGGAATTGACCCGATCGTGGTAGGGGCAGCCATTGTCAGCGCATTACAATCCGTTGTATCCCGAAACGTGGAACCGGGCGAAATGACAGTGGTTACCATTGGTAAATTTCAGTCGGGTGATGCTTTTAATGTAATAGCAGACAGGGCCGAGTTAGCTGCCAGCATTCGCACCACGACAGATAAAACCAGAAAACAGGTAGAAGAAAGGATAAAGGAAATAATCGACAACATCACAAAAGCTTACGGAGCTACCTACGAGTTGGAGTACGTTCCTACCTACCCGGCCATTCAAAATGATGAAGCCCTCAACGCCCATGCCAGGAAAAGTGCTGTGGGCATCCTGGGAAAGGAACAAGTTTTTGATGCCCCCATGATGACAGCCAGCGAAGACTTTGCCTACTACAGGAAAATAGCGCCCGTCAGTTTTATGACGCTCGGCATTGGGGATGGTGCAGCAAACCACAACCCCAAATTCACGGTGGATGAAAGCGCTTTGCAAAACGGGGTAAAAGCACAGGTTCAGATCATCCTGGATTACTTAAATAAATAGAGTGGTTTTTAAGCTAAATCCTGTCTATACCTATATGAAGAATTTCCATACCTTCCTTTTTATGACTGTACTATTTGCCCTGCTGAATGCCTGCGGTCAATCCGGAAAAGATAAGGATTCTAAAGTTGAAACCGGAACAGAAAAGTCCTCCCAACCTAGTCTGGGTTACCGCTCCGCAAAGCTTTTGGAGACTGACGGCCTGCAGTTCAAAGACCTCAACCGCAATGGCCGGCTGGATGCTTATGAAGATTGGCGTTTAACCCCAGCCGAAAGAAGCAAGGACCTGCTTAGTAAGATGTCGCTGGAGGAGAAAGTGGGGATGATGCTGATTGCCGATATGCGCATGTACAACGAATCGTTCATGCTCGAGGTCTCCGGGGAGACAAAACCCATCACCAGCGCGTTTAACGAGGAGGATGTTGTCATCGACAAAAACCAGTTTACCGGCGTGCCCCTCCCTTTTCCGGTGATGAACACAGTTGGTACCACCAAAGGCATACTCAGGCACAAGATGCGGCATTTTATCTGGAGAACAACCACGGCACCGGCAGATACCATGGCACGCTGGGCCAACAAAGTGCAGGCGCTGGCGGAGAGCGATAGCCTGGGTATACCGGTGCTGTTCGCTTCCAATCCCCGCAACCACATCACGACCGGGGCGTTGGGCGCCACGGGTTCCACCACGATTGGCTTTTCCAAATGGCCCTCTGAAATCGGGTTGGGCGCCATGGCCGATTCCGCGATGATCCGCCGCTTTGGGGACATGGCACGGCAGGAATGGCTGGCAGTAGGTATACGCAAAGGCTACATGTACATGGCGGACCTGGCGACAGAGCCCCGCTGGCAGCGCATTGAGGGAACCTTCGGGGAAGACCCCGAACTGGTTGCCCAATCCATCGCAGCCATCACCTTAGGCTTTCAGGGAACCAGGTTGAACCACGAGTCAGTGGCCATGACCACCAAGCATTTTCCGGGCGGAGGGTCCGCCTACAAGGGTTTTGATCCACACTATACCTATGGCCGCTTTGCCGTGTTTCCGGGAGGTCAGATGGAGGAAAATATGCGCCCTTTCAAGGCAGCCATCCAAGCCGGTACGTCCTCCATTATGCCCTATTATTCGCTGCCCAGGGACACCAAGTATGAAGAAGTGGCTTATGCTTATAACAAGGGTCTCCTGCGGGATGTGTTGCGCGGACAATTGGGTTTCAAAGGAATCATCAATTCCGATACCGGCCCTATTGAGTCCATGCCTTGGGGTGTAGAGAAGCTCACTATTGAACAGCGCTATGTCAAGGCGCTGGAGGCAGGCACCAACCTGTTTGCCGGCAATGCCGATCCTGTCCCGCTTCTTAAAACCCTAAAAGCGCATCCGGAGGTGATGGAGTACGTGGATGAATCGGTTATGCTGCTCCTCATAGAGTTGTTCCAGCTCGGGCTTTTTGAGAACCCCTATGTAGAAGAGGAGAAGGCCGGCGAAGTAGTGGGCAGGCAGGAATTCGTGGAGGCCGGGCAAGAGGCGCAACGCAAGTCCATTGTGCTGCTGCGGAATGAAAAAAATGCGCTGCCGCTGGTAAAGGGCACAAAGGTATACTTCGAGGATTACGGCAAGGTATACGGAAAGATGACGCCCGGACCGGGCAAGGTGTATGCGGAAACCTACGAAGGCCTTACCTTCGTCTCCAGGCCCGAAGAAGCCGATGTGATCCTGCTCTGGGTAAAACCTACTATCCGTCCGCTCTTCCCGTCAGATGACTCTCCTATACAGGTAACCCTTTCCGCCTGCGCGGTGGATGTGAAGTACATCAACGCGCTCACCTCGAAGAAACCAACTGTGCTGGTCATCAATTACGCCAACCCCTTTGTGATTGATGAAGTGTACAACAAACAGACGAGCAATCGTTTCCTGGGTATACTAACCACCTTTGGAACAGAGCCCGGAGCGCTGCTGGATGTGGTGACCGGGAAGTTCAACCCCAGCGGTAAGATGCCTTTTACAACACCGATCAGCCAGCAGGCAGTGGAGAACAACAAAGAAGATCTACCCGGTCATAAGGAAGCAGAAGGGTATGCCTTGTTCAAGTTCGGGGAAGGGCTACGGTACGGACAGTCCGCCAGCGCACGAGGTTCCGGAGCAACGACAGAGTAAGCGGGCTTTTTCGGGACCACTTGAAGGAGCAAACACCTACTGAAGCCAACCTTTCGTCCTGCCTGCAGTATGAAAAGCCATGCAAAGGGGCCTTCAACACTTGAATTACAAGGCGAAAAAGCTTTACGTTGGAACAGGCGCAAAAGGGCGTACAGGCAGATAATGATAAAGCTTAAAATGCACATTGCCTTGGCCGAGGCTGGATTGAAAGCGAGCTCATAGTGCCTCCTGGAAAGCGGCCCTTTGCTGCAAAAGCTATGAAGGCGTTTAACGGGAAGAAAAACAAATATGTCAAAAACGAACAAAACCATATGGACCTTTGGGCATTCTACCAGAAGTCCGGAGGAATTTGTGGCCGCGCTGCAGTCATTTCAGATTGAGGTACTGGTGGATGTGCGTCGGTACCCTGGTTCTAAAAAGTACCCGCACTTCAATGTGTCGGCCCTGGAGTCTTTCCTGCCCGAAGCTGGGATCAGGTATATGCCCGAGCAAGAGCTGGGCGGCCGCAGAAAGCCAAGGCCTGACTCACCTCACACCGTCTGGAGAAGCGACTCCTTTCGCGGCTACGCCGATTACGCTGAAACCAAGGAATTTGAAGATGCAATAGCGAAGCTGACGGAGGTCGCCCACCAAAAGCGAACCGCCTACATGTGTTCCGAAGCCGTGTGGTGGCGGTGCCATCGCGCCATCATCTCAGACTACCTCAAAGAAAGGGGCTGGTCCGTGATGCACATCATGTCGGAGGGAGTGGCCAAAGAACACCCTTATACTTCAGCATACCTGGAAACGCATCCGGTGAAGGTATAGGTTGGCACCATAAAGGTTAACCCAACGTCTTTCTCGCAAAAATGGAAATCAGCATGCCTGGAATTGCCAGGCTGATAGCCATATACGTCAGGACCATGGGAGAATAGAGGCCGAGCAGCAGACCGGCGCCGGAAGTGGCCAGCATAATGGAAAAGTTGAAGGCAGAGGACTGCACCGAGGTAGCCACATCTTTGGCTCTTTCGACCTGCCGGCTCACCGCCGCCTGAAACAGGGTGACCAGCGGACCAAACGAAAGTCCCCACAGAAAGAAGGCAAAGTGCGCTATACCTGTAATGTTGCCGAATAGTATTAATACAACCATAGAAACGATCAAAAGGGCGAACATGGCCACTGTCAGCTGCCTCAGGTATAGATCAGTGTATTTGATGGCCAGCAATACAGAAATCAGGGACCCGGCTCCGAAAAGCAGCAAGGTGCTTTCTATACCTCCGGTAAGCTGGACTTCTTCTACCAGGCTGGTGATGTACACATATACCCCGTAGTGCGCGCTCACGCCGAGCAACGTAAGCAAAAGCACAATCAGAACCGCCGGGATTTTGAGCAGGGCAAAGGGTGATGAACTTTTGGTCAGCTTTTCTCCGGGGGTGGAAGGCAGCATGAAAATGCACAGCAATCCAATGACCAGAATAAACACCCCGAGTGCAATGAATTCTGTTTGCCAGCCATATTCATTTCCGATAAAAGTCACAACCGGCATCCCCAGGCTGATGCCCAAGGTGTTTCCCGCCATGATGACGGCGATCGCCCTGCCGTGCTGCGCTTCGCTGACCAGGCGCATACCGTAGGCCGCGATCATGGGCCACATCACACCGGCACAAATCCCGCCTATGATTCGGAGGAATATGATAACTGTGTAATTGAGTGAGAGGCCCGCCACAATGTTGGAAACAGCAAAACCAGCCAGCAGAATCAACAGCAAAATTTTGCGGTTGAATTTCATGGTAAGGGAAACGAGCGGGATCGCGAAAATGGCAGAGGCGATGGCATAATACCCAACCAGGTTACCGCCCTGTACCTCGTTGATGTTCAGGTCCGCCATCATCTGTGGGAGAACACCCGAGGGCATCAACTCCGAAAGAATCCCGACAAACGTCACAGACGACATTAAAATCATGAGCAGCCACGGAAAATAAACTTTCACACTGATTGTTGTGCTTTGATCATTCATAGGAGATGCTGTTTGAAAGCTCATGGGAGTATGAATAGGGTGGGGGCTTGAAGCCAAACAAATGCGACCGAATGTTTACCTTCCTGTTACGCTGACAATCCGGATCGCCTGCTTTCAAGGCGACCTTGTCCGCCTCCTCTGATAGTGGGGCTCCGCATTCAGGGGGTAGGACAAAGTTATCACATAAACCTTGCGTATCCCTAATCACATACGGATTTCCCTGACCAACAACGTGTCGTACAGCAGGCAAAGTACTTCTGGTTATTTGCTGGCAAGAGGGTTGTTTCCATAGTTTTCTGTGGCTTTACCGATCTTTCCCATACCAGATCACAGGCAGTGCGGGAAAGGTATGCCGATGCCAGAACCCCCTGACTGTCGATCAGGTATAAGGTGTAAAAGGCTGGGAATGAAGCTTCAGCCCTTTACCAGGTATAGGAGTCAGATTGTCGGCTGTAAGGTTTGTTAGGAAGCGGCATTTGACATAGTAGGAACAGCTAATAACGGACAAATGCCCAACATCATCGCTACTGCCGAAGCGGAAAATACAGGGGAAGCCTACACGACGACGCTTCAGACGAACCGGCACATGCTGATAGCCGACGAGCCTTTCGATCTGGGGGGCCAGGACCTGGGGCCCGCTCCCGGCGACTTCCTCTGCATGGCGCTGGCATCCTGTATGGTGATCACCCTGCGTATGTATTTAACGCGGAAAGGGTGGGAGATAAGTTGGATCAAAGCAAAGGTAAACCTGGTGAAAAGCACCGATAATGCCGCTGGCAATAACATTTTTTACTGCAGTGTATCTTTTGGTGAAAAGCTGTCAACAGAGCAGCGCGAAAAGCTCTGTAAAATAGCGAAAGCATGTCCGCTGCACCGCCTTTTAAACAAACCCAGCGATATTATCACGCTGCTGGATTGAACCTTTGTTTGAGAATGATTGCCTATGAAAACAACATGGCCTAAACTGTCTTTTAAAGAGGCTCAAAAGACCTATGAGACGATACACCTGTGGACCCATATCGTGGGGAAGATCAGACTGGTCAAGACGCCCTGGATCAATCATTCCTGGCACGTAACGCTCTATGTCACGCCCAGCGGCTTTACTACCTCTGATATCGTGGGCGGTGAAAAGCATTTCCAGCTTGACTTTGACTTTATACGCCATCAGTTGCAGCTAAAAACCAGTGCGGGCGAAACCAGCAGCATTGACTTGAAAAAGCTGTCAGTAGCGGGTTGCTACAAGCAGCTACTGGAAGCCCTGCAGCAGGTAGGTATACGGGCAGACATTTACCCTGTCCCGAATGAACTGGAAAACCCCATTCCCTTTTACGAGGATGAAACGCATGGCACCTACAACCCCGACCATGCAACTGCTTTGCACCAGGCATTCCTTCGGGCGCATGATGTTTTTACCCGATTCCGTGCCGGGTTCAGTGGTAAGTGCAGTCCCGTGCATTTGTTCTGGGGTGGCTTCGACCTGGCGGTGTCACGTTTCTCGGGCCGTGACGCACCCCGGCACCCCGGAGGCGTGCCCCATTTGCCCGATTGGGTAGCGCAGGAAGCCTATTCCAAAGAGGTTTGTAGTTGCGGCTTCTGGCCGGGGAGCGAGGCGTTTCCTGCCGCAGCGTTTTACAGCTACATGTATCCGGAACCGGAAGGGTATAAGGATGCCCGCATAAAACCCGACCAGGCCTACTACCATCCGGAACTCCGGGAATTCATTCTGCCTTACGATGCCGTGCAGGAGGCCGCTGATCCGGAAGCTGTGCTAATGGACTTTCTGCGCAGCACCTACGAAGCAGCTGCCAACCTGGCCCGGTGGGATCGAAAAGCCTTGGAGCAGGAAGACTTTTCCAACCGGAGGAAGACTGGTCGTAAAGCCTACAAGCAGGTGGATAAAGATCAGTAGAGAACCAAAAAACTGACTGCTAAAAAGGAAGTGACTTCTGTCGCGGACAGAATGGTAGCAATTCTTGATAACGGCTCTACCGCAAGCTGGGCGATCAGGGCATTGGGTGAGTGGCTAAAAACAGGCCCGCTCCATATTTTTTTTTTTCGATAAGATATACAACAAGTACCGCTTTGTAGCAATGGTTTGGATCGTTTTGGTGCTGTAGTTTTGCATTGTTGCTTAAAGTATACAATAGGCGGAAGGATGTCTGCCGCAATAAAATCAGGATTATTCTCAGCGACTTTACGTAAAGCCTCTACATGCAGGGCCAGAATAAAAAAAACATATGGGTAATAGACCCGGTTCATACCAGGATCCGGTTTGAGACCAAGTATCTGCTGATTACTTCAGTATCGGGCTGGTTCACGGAGTTTGAGGGTTCCGTTACCACTCCTTCTGATAATTTTGACAATAGCGAAATCAAGCTGAAGCTGTATACAAACTCCATCAATACAGGGAACGAAGAGCGGGATAATCATCTTCGATCTACGGATTTTTTTGATACCGCAAACTACCCTTCTTTAACCTTTTCCTCCACTTCTGTCCACGTTCAGAATACTGAAATTAAGGTGACGGGGGAGTTGTGTATCAAAAACATAAGGGAAACAATCAGCTTTGAGGCAAGGCACTTAGGCTTTGTAACAGATCCCTTTGGAAATTCAAAATCTGCGTTTGAGATGCAGCTGGTCCTGAACCGAAAAGACTTTGGAATCTCATGGAACCAGTTTTTCGACAATGCCGGTGTGCTTTTATCGGACGAGGTTAAAATCTTCGGTGATATACAACTTTTGAAGGTAAGCTGATAAAGGGGAGGGAATAACAAAATCCAATCGTCATGGCTGAAAACGACGCTGCACCCCGGATTGTGAAATTAGAGAGCTCTTTGCCCTTTGAGATTCACAGCATGCAATGGATCAACCGGAACAGGGGCCAGCGCATCGCAACGCCACATAGTCATGAACAGTTTGTTGTGATTTGGGTGAAGTCGGGCAGTGGTACCCACTACATCGATTTGGAGAAGCATGAGCTAAAGGGTGGTTCTGTCTACTGCCTTTCTCCAGGCCAGATCCACTTGCTGAAGTCCAGCGAAGATATTGATGGAATCGTGATTTCGTTTTCCGCAGACTTTCTCTGTTTGTCGGGCGAGCATTATGATCTGCTTTTTAATTCAGGCCTATTTTACGCTTCCCCGCAAACGCCCGTTATACCTGTGTCACCGGAAATGCACCTGGAGCTGGAGGACATCACGCAGCTCATGCAGAAAGAGTTCGACAACTTTTTTCTGCTCCGCTCAGAGATTTTGGGCAGTTTTCTAAGAATTTTTCTCCTTTACCTGGCCAAGCATGTTGAAGAGGCTGGCAGACCAGTTTCCAGATCCAGAAACATGGAGTTAATCCGCCACTTTCTTGCCTTGGTTGAGCAGCACTTTACCAGCAGAAGAATGGTGTCGGACTATGCGTACGAGCTGGCTGTTACCCCGAATTACCTCAACGAAGTCGTAAAGAAAACCACAGGCTCTTCAGCCAGCGATCATATCAAACAGCGGGTTGTACTGGAAGCAAAGCGGCAGGCCGCCTATACCGATGTAAGCATGAAGGAAATTGCCTTTGGTTTGGGCTTCGAAGATGTGGCGCACTTTAGTAAGTACTTCAAGAATGCCACTGGAATAAACTTCTCTGATTTTAAGAAGAACGCCTCTCTTTTATTCAGCTAAACCTTTACCCTTTCTTTTGTCTCCAGCTCTATCCCTGTTTACCGTCCCTTTTCCTATTCTCTATTCGCGGTCTGCTGGTTTAGAGGGTTAGGGACTGTACCCGCGCATGCGCACATTTCCTCTCTCGGAACTGCTTACCGCTATTTTCGATAATATGTACAACAATAGGCATGTTCTGTCAATGGTGTACCCTGTATTAAGGTTGTAACTTTGTATTGTTACTTAAAACATACAACAATCAGAACGTTGGTAAGACTTAATATAGAGCCCGATTCCGGATGCCCGGTTATAGCGTCAGGAGCATATCAGATGTTAAAACACTTTATTGGCTAAAGTTGAAGTAGTAGAGGGCAGCCATGCGGGAAACTGCGGCGCTGCTTTCTACAAAACTTCCTGATTTCTGGAGTTCAAAGAGGATTAATTCTTCAACTAACGTCAGCTTATTGAGAAAATATACAATCATTATAAAGTAAAAAATTATGAAAACTTTTTTGAAAATAGCGCTTACACTTAGCATGTTTGGTTTTGCACTCACCACTAATGCACAGAGTTATGACATGCTTGACATTGTGAAAGTGATGAATAAGCCGGCTAAGCAGAAGATTTCTGGAAAGAAGTCAAAGGAAGCAAAAAAATCGCGTTCAACTGTTGCTGTGGAGTCAGGTATACCTACAAAACAGATCTACGGTAGTAAAATAGCCGATGTAGATAATACCATCCAGATAGAAGCATCAGCTGATGGGAAGCTCTTAAATATACAGTCCATCACTACAGGTTCTGTAGACGTTTCGACTAACGATCAGCAGGGAACGCCTCAGCATGAGGACGAACGAAAAAGTCCTGCCATAGCCGAGCCTAAACTCCATCGTATCTCCCCACGAGTTGACTAAGGGTGAACTGAACCCTGCAGTTGCCGGCAGTAGAAGCAATGTAAAGTAAAAGGTATAGGGCTTACCTACTAAGTGAAATTATCGTATGCTTAACGTTGCTTTCAACGGCGTAAGAGCAACAGACCTGTTTTGGTAAAGGAAAGGCAATCAGACCTTCCGTTTGACTGAACCAGGCTATTTTGATAACCCAGTCAAGCCAGCGCATATAAGCCTGCTGGCATGGACGCACGCCCGTAACAACAACAATCTGAGTGAGACTTTTCTGTTTTGCCTATCAGCTTGAAAAGATAAAGTCTGAGAAAATAAGTATTCAACAAAACGAGCCACTATGCAGGCAAGCTTCTTAAAAGCAACCATTTTAATGCTTTCCTTTTCCCTTCTGAACAGTATGGTAAGTCATGCACAGGAGGGGGCAGGCGCTGACAGCGTGACCGTCGCCATTGCGCCCGAATACAACCAGGTGAGCAAACCCCATACCTTCTGGTTAGGAGAAAATTACCGGAACCTGTGGGCAACACCCGTTAAGATGAAGGTGTTTGACCTGGAGCAGGAAAAAGGGGGCCTGAAAATCCTGAAAAAGGGTGGCGGAATGCAGACCAGGTCGCTCCGCCTGCAGGATGCTTCGGGGCAGGAGTGGGTGCTGCGGACTGTTCAGAAAGACCCTGGCCTGGCCTTGCCAGAGAATCTGAGAGAGACAGTGGCGAGGGCCATTGTGCAGGACCAGATATCAGCTTCTCATCCGTTCGGCGCTTTAGTGGTGCCACCGTTGGCGGCTGCTTTGGGAATTCCGCATGCCAAGCCCGAGATTGTGTACTTGCCCGATAGCCCCGCGCTGGGGGAGTACCGGGCCGAATTTGCCAACCAGGTTTACCTTTTTGAGGAACGGGAGCCAACCAAAGCCGAGGATACCGATAACACGGAGAAGGTGTTGGAAAAACTGCAGGAGGATAACGACAACCGCGTGGACCAGCAGCTGGTACTGCGCGCCCGCATGCTGGATTTCATCATAGGCGACTGGGACCGCCACGAAGACCAGTGGCGCTGGGTGGAGCTAGAGGATTCGATAGGAGACTTATACCTGCCTTTTCCGCGTGACCGGGACCAGGTTTTTTTCACGAATGAAGGTGTGATTCCCAAAATAGGCTCACGTAAGTGGATCATGCCCAAGTTTCAGGGCTTTGATGAAGAGATCAGGGACATTAACGGCTTTAACTTTAATGCCCGCTATTTCGATCGCATGTTCCTCTCGGGCCTGAGCGAAAGCGACTGGCGCGCAGAGATCAGGACGGTGCAGCAGACGCTGACCGATGAGCTGATACAAGAGGCCGTTCGCCGGATGCCTCCTAACATACAAGCCCTTTCAGGGGAGGAAATGGCACTCAAGATGATCGCTCGACGCAACCTGCTGGAACAGGAGGGCCTGCGTTACTTTCGCTTCCTCGCCAAAGAGGTGGACGTGCCTGGTTCTGACAAGCGCGAAATCTTTGAGATAGACTATAAAGAGAACGGAAGCGTTACGGTCTCTCTGTTTAAAATCAGCAAAGATGACAGCAAAGGCAGGCTGCTCTACCAGCGCACCTTTGATCCGGAGGTGACGGATGAAGTGCGGCTCTATGGGAGAGGCGGGAAGGATGTATTTGCTGTGTCAGGTGAAAACAAGTCTCCCATCAAAGTCAGGCTGATAGGAGGGAGCGGGGAGGATCGGTTCGAGGTGGCGGATAATTTCCCAAACAGGAGCAGACTGCACGTCTACGACCGGTCTGATAAGGAAAACACCTTCCCGGATGAATCACGGGCAAAGATTCATACAGCTGCTGATAGCTCAGTAAACGCATACGATCCGAGGGCATTTGAGTATAACCTTCTCCGGCCGCTACTTACAGTTGGCTACAACCTGGATGATGGCGTGCTGGTTGGCGCGGGGTTCCAATACACGAAACACGGGTTCCAGAAAAAACCCTTTGCCGCTACCCATAAAGTGATGCTGGGGCATGCCCTGACCACCAATGCCACCTTCTTCAATTATGCAGGATACTTCACCGGGGCGGTAGGTAAAAACGACTTAAGCCTAGAACTGGACGGCAGGGCCCCCAATAACACCAGCAACTTTTTTGGCGTCGGCAACGAGACGGAATTTGTTGAAGTAGGGAGTAAGCCCATCCGCTTCTACCGCAGCCGCTACGACTTCATCACCTCCCAGGCGAAATTACACCGCAACCTTGGGAAAAACCTCAGGGGCAGTATAGGGCTGTTGGCGCAGTATTACAGCAGCAATGCCAGCGATAATAATGGTCGTTTTCTTGTAACCTACGAAGAGCAGAACACCAGGGAAGACATCTTTACAAGGAGACTGTCAGCCGGAGTTGTGGCAGGAGTTGAACTGGACACACGCAACGATGCCTTTATGCCTACTCAGGGCGTGTACTGGAACACGACGCTCCTGGGCGTAGAGCAGCTGGATAAAGACGGCAGGTTTGGTCAGTTGCGCTCTGAGTTCAGTTTTTACCTCAATCCGCAAGGCAACAGTAACGTTTCGCTGGCAAATCGTGTGGGCGGCGGCGTGACAGTGGGAGATCCTTATTTCTATCAGTTGCTATACCTGGGCGGGAACGGCAACCTGCGGGGCTTTCGTAATTTCCGTTTTGCCGGGGAGCATCTGCTCTACAATAACCTGGAGCTGCGTTGGAAGCTGTTTGACTTCACCTCCTACTTATTTCCGGGCTCCGTAGGACTGGTAGGTTTTCATGATGTGGGCCGGGTATGGGCAGAAGGTGAAAGGTCCCATACCTGGCACCAGGGCTACGGGGGCGGGCTATACCTGATTCCTGCCAAACTCGTACTGCTTCAGGCCGTTGTCGGCTTTTCCGAGGAAGATGTACTGCCCTATGTCTCGCTGGGCTTCAGGTTCTGATGAGTTTGAAGCCACGGATGTGACGGATTGCCAGTGCCCGGAGGTATTACTTTTTTCTTTCAGCACGCACCTGCTTTAAGGCCGTGCCCCAACTTACCAATTGATCCAGCAAGGTATTTAACTTCTTCTCGTGGAAGGAAGCGGGTTTGAACTCACTGTAGTTCTCAAAGTCGGTAAAGATAGAAAGGGCAACCTGCTCCCGCACGTCAGCCATCTGGAGCTCAGCCATCGTTGCCCGGAAGTGCTCAACCGACCTGGCTCCCCCCGTGTTACCATACGCCACGAAGCCTGCCGCTTTGTTATTCCATTCCTTATACAGGAAGTCGAGGGCATTTTTGAGCGCTGCGGGAACGCCATGGTTATACTCCGGGGTAACAAACACGAAAGCATCAAAGGAGTCTATGCGGGCAGACCAGTCCTTGGAGTGTTGCTTGGTGTACTGCTGCATGGCGGGCGGGTTAGGCTCATCCAGTAGCGGGAGGTTCACTTCCAGCAGGTCAATCAGCTCGTAGGTCGCGTCAGTTCTTTTAGACGCAATTTCATGCACCCATTTTCCAACGGCCTCGCCGTTTCGACCCGGACGTGTACTTCCTATAATGATGGCTACTCTGATCATGGTAAACGTTTGAGTGTTATGGGAAAGTCAGTTTCGTGTAGTATACGCGTGAACTAACTTTGAGTCCGTTTCCAGGAGCAGGTATGGCGAAAATCTACCTGATTAACTTTTGATTGAACCGGCTGCGCCCTCCCTAGGTAATGGACTTATTCGCGGCCATTTAATCAAAGGGTTTTTGCAGGTACTGAACACATGTGATGGAGTCATTTCAATATGATCTGTTCCAGCATTTGCCAAGCCCACCATTACCGGACCTTTCTGGAAAAGTAAGTGGCGCCCACACTGGCTGCGATGACGCAGGCGATGGACACCCACTGCGTCACGCTAAGGTGTTCGTCCAGAAACAGTAAACCCGAGAGCGCGGCAAAGGCCGGGTGCAAACTCATCAGGATGCCGAATGTTTTGGGTGGGAGCTGGCGCAGGGCACCGATTTCCAGGGTATAAGGTATAGCACTGGTTAAAAGCGCAACAGCCACACCGATCAGCAACAGCGGTGCGGTGACTGCAGCCAGGTCGCCACTGAATATGCCAAAAGGAATGACGAACAGGGAAGCAAAGAGCATCCCTACTCCGACGGCATCGCTACCCTTCATCACCTTTGCCACTTTTCCACCCAGCACAATATAACCCGCCCACAGGGCCCCGGCCCCAATAGCCAAACCGGCGCCTAAGAGGTCCACGTTGTTGTTCTGCCAGGGTGCAATCAGGGCTATACCTGTGCAGGCCAGCAGTACCCAAAGCAGATCCAGCTTCTTTCTGGAGCCCAGCAGTGCCAACACCAGCGGCCCGGTGAACTCCAGGGTAACCCCCAGGCCCAGCGGGATGCGCTTGATGGCAAAGTAGAACACCAGGTTCATAGCTCCCAGGCAGGTGCCGTAGGCCAGGCAGTAGAGCCACTGCTTTTTGGTTACCTTCAAAAGGTTGGTTCTGGAGACAGCCAGCAGGATAAGCGCCGCGAAGCCAATGCGCAACGAAGCCGTGCCGCTGGCCCCTAAGACAGGGAAGAGGTGCTTGGCGATAGAAGCGCCGCCCTGTACACTGATCATGGCCAGCAGAACGGCAGGTATAGCCGGTATAACTATTTTCTTATTTGATAAATTTAACATGATCCGGATGAGGGTAAACGCAACAAAGTCTCAGGGAAATCCCTGAGGTAATTGAAGACTGCAAAACAATCTGATATCTAGGTTTAACTGCCTGAAGAAGGGCTGGTCAGCAGGAAAAGTGCGATCACGCAGGCGAAGAAGCAAGGGGTATTCTGTATGCGAGACGTTGTAGGGCGAGGGTGTTGTAGAGGAAAAGTGTCATGTTAATTTATTACGACCCAAAGATGAGGATGATTCCCTTCAATTCCTATTCACGGACTCCAGGTTACTTTAAAGCACTTGCAGAAGCTGCCAACGCAAAACCAAAAGATACTTGTAGTAGCCACTCCGAAGCACGACCATGCGCGTGAGGTCGGAGGGGACCACGAGTATGCTGTATTTCGCCTGGAAGCCCCGCACATACAGACAAAAACCCATAGGTGAGAATAAAGGACCGATAGTTATCCGAACGGAAATAAAAAAGCCTCTCAGTTGTTGCTGAGAGGCTTTTGAGTGGTCCGTAGGAGTAAGAAGCCAAAGTCAACCCCCGGGGATTTGGGGACGTCATCTATTCCTGGGTATTGATCACCAACAGGGGGATTTGGTTATGCCAGACGATTTCCCGTGTGATGCTGTGGCGGAATAATTGTTCCAGGAAGCTGGTATGATGGGTGAACATGGCTAAAATCTCCCCCTGGCTGGCAGCAGCGTACCGCTCTATCGTGGTGGCAATGTCGTCACCCTCCAGGAGCTCGATTTCAATGGCTTGGTAATTGGTTTTCTGCTTTTGGGTGTGGAGCAATTTCTCCTTGTCAAAATGTTCCATGTATTCCACTGGCGGGACGTGGATGATTTTAATGGTCGCCTGCAGCAGGCGGGCATAAGGCAGCAAAGCCTCCACTTCCTCATCAAGGTTTTTGAGATCTGATGCGTAAAGCAAATGGGTAATGGGTCTGGGGCTTATATGTTCCGGAACTACCACCACCGGAACGCTGCAGTGGTTGATCACGTCTACAGTGTTGCTGCCGAGCAGTACTTTCTTTAATCCGCTGGCTCCTTTGGAACCCATAATGACCATATCTATAGCATGCGCCCGGACAAAGGATTCCACCTCCTTTTCCACCGCGGCACCGTAAGCAACCTCGTGGCTAATCGTAAAACCATCAGCCGTTATTTCAGCCATTAAGATGCTGAATTGCTCTTCCGCTTCTTCGAGCAGTTCCTGCTTAAAGCGGTCTGAAGGTTGCCTGCCAATAGTAGGCCCCACGTTGGGCAATACGTGCAGCAGAATCAATTCTGCCTGTAGCTGCCGGGTAAAACCCTTGGCGAACCGTACAGCTATTTTGGAGCAATCAGAAAAATCTGTTGGAACGATAATTTTCATAAGATAATATATTAGCTCGTCAATGAAAAAGTATCGGAATATATGTCCCGTACTGAAACCATCATAAAGTAAAAGGCTGGTTATTAAGTAGGTACTATCCTGGGCTCATAAGGTTAGGTTGGGAGCACACCAGGGTGCGAGGGCAGGACAATTTAAAGTGTCATGCTGCCTTATTTTCGAATATTGCGGTAGGGGTTAAAAGCAAAAATCCTGCAAATTCAATATTTGCAGGATTTTTGCTGAGATAAGTATCGTAATGAGTAGACCAAAGGATTGAATTATCGAACCTTATCCACAGTGATTTGGCTCTCGTGTGTAGTTATGTGGAGGTGGAACAGGAACGATGAAACCTTTTTAATCAGTAAAAATAATTTTAATCAGTAAAAATAAGTGTTTGATTAATTTTAAACGTCAGAGCCCACCTTTCACTATATTTTGTAAGATTTGCTGGGTTTGATAATGCGGTTTTTTAGCATTAGTCTCCTAAACCAATGACTACTTTCCTAATATCAGTAATGATTAGCCTTCGTTTTCACTACACAAATACCCACTTCTAAGTATAGGCATATATTAATATTTTATAGTAGTTTTGTATTCATGATACCTTCATTTGAGAGTATATCAAGCTTACATGATTGCAGTCGATTAAGTGATTAACCAATTTGTTCTGTACCCAATCATATGTTTTTGTAATCAACACAGGCAAACATGTTTAGCTTAATAATTTAAAAATACCCCCCCTTTTTAATCAACTACTGTACATTACAAAAGCAAAAATTAAATTCACATGCCTTTCAACTTTAAGAAATCAACCGGTTTTCTCTTGTTAATGACGGCACTCTTGGTCACATCTTGCAAAGAGGACGTGGTAGACGTTGACCCCATAAGTAGCCGCTTTGGAGAGTATGTAGATATACCCAATCATATACCATTCAGCCATGTTGCCTATAATTTTATAGCAACAGACAATGGCCTGTACTTTGGAATGAGTACTATTGATGATGACAAAGACGTAGAGTCTATTTACAGATATACGCTGGTACAAAGCGATATCCTGAAAGGGAAATGGATTTCTTATAAGCATGACAGTTACTTCGATTACTTCATGCCATTGAATAACAAGTCCGAGCTTCATGGCAATCAAGAAGTAATGATATATCCTAGTGACACTCCCGGTAAAATCCCGGTTTTCAAAATTGTGGATATGTTGAGCGGCAAAGTAATTCAGGAAATAGAATCTCCTTGGCATCAGTTTCTCGCTCCCGATGGAGGGAAATATAGAAACTATGGCGAAATCATCAAGGATGGCAAGGGTGCGGAGTGGGCTTTATTTCAAAGCGATTATATGACTGATGATAAAAATGTTCACATCATCAAAAGAAAAGTTGGTAATTCTTATGACCAAGTAAGCAGGATAGTAGCTAAGGGAGAGTTGCTATATGCTGCAGCAAATAATGAAGGCTTGTATGCCATTTCTCCAACGGATAAAAAATTGTTTGTGATAAATCCGGAATCTGGACATACAACCTATGATTTAAGTGAATATTATGATGCACAGTGGGACTTGTATTCCTATAAAATCAAATTCAGATTCTCAAACAATGCTACTTTTTTCCAATACCAGAATAAAGTGTTAAAACTCAATGAAGGTAATAAAACACTGTCCCTCTTCTACACGATAAAAGCTGTTTATGGCGGAGTACAGGCTGGAGACTTCTGTGTAGATAATGACTATTTATTTACAACGGATGGCACAAGGAAAGAACTAAATGGATTTCATAAAGAAGTGAACATAATCCCACCACCGCCTAAAACTACAAATCAGGAAATTTTCATGGAACATATGGATAGAACAACTGTATTCCAAGCTGGAGAGTTGGAAACTTCTACAAATCCTGATGATAAATATATCTATGTTCTAGACGGAGTAAAAGGTAGAATTTTGGTGGTGTCAAAGCATTACATATAACCGTAGACTGGACTTTAACTAAATGTAATCCTAGAGTTAGAGTACAAGTCGAAATAGGGAAGGGCACTCAGATTGAAATTTTCTAAGCAGTGTTGCCGGGTATTTCGCTTGCCTTTCAAAACAGGCTTTGTGCTATAAGCACAAAGCCTGTTTTTTTAATATGATACCACTGTAGGTAGTTATTGATTACATTTATGTGTTTATTAATTGCTAGATCAAATCTACGATTGTAAAGGGGGATCTGAAGAATATAAAAATCTGAGGACTAAAGCTTTGGCAAAAAAAAAAGCCGCTTCAGGTAAAACTGAAGCGGCTTTGTAGTCCGTAGGGGAATCGAACCCCTGTTGCCAGAATGAAAATCTGGAGTCCTAACCCCTAGACGAACGGACCATTTTGTTGTTTGGTGGTGCAAAGATAAGGCAAAGAGCTTACAAGGCAAATGTTTTTTTGATTTTTTAGCCTGTTATTGCGTAAAACATTAAGACTCAGCAAGGAAAAAATATGTTGGTTTTCCTTATCTGTAATCGTAACTTCGCACCATCAAAATTTTAAAACAAATCAATCCCAAATACCATGTCTAAAATTAAAGTTGCAATTAACGGTTTTGGCCGTATCGGCAGACTTACTTTTAAGGCCCTTCTGGAGAAGGACAATGTAGAGGTAGTAGCGATCAACGACCTGACCAACACCAAAACATTGGCTCACCTGCTGAAGTATGACTCAGTGCACGGCCGTTTTAATGGTACAGTAGAAGCCACTGACAACGGTATTATCGTAAACGGCACAGAGATTCAGATCACTGCAGAGCGCGAGCCTAAGAACCTGCCTTGGGGCAAAATGGGTGTGGACGTAGTGCTGGAGTCTACTGGTCGTTTCGTGGACGAGCAAGGCGCTGGTGGCCACCTGGAGGCTGGTGCCCGCAAAGTGGTTATTTCAGCTCCTGCCAAAGGTAACATCCCAACGGTGGTACTCGGCGTAAACGAGGATATCCTGACAGGAGACGAGCGCATCGTATCCAACGCTTCTTGTACGACAAACTGCCTGGCGCCAATGGCGAAAGTACTGGACGACACGTTCGGTATCGAGAAAGGCTATATCACCACCGTACACGCCTATACCTCTGACCAGAGCCTGCAGGATTCCCCGCACAGCGACCTGAGAAGAGCGCGTGCCGCGGCTTATTCTATCATCCCAACGTCTACAGGTGCTGCCAAGGCTGTTGGTTTGGTGCTTCCACACCTGAAAGGCAAACTGGATGGCGTAGCGATGCGCGTTCCAATTCCGGATGGCTCGCTGACAGACCTTACCTGTATCCTGAAGCGTCCTGCCACGAAAGAGGAGATCAACGCTGCCATGAAGAAAGCCGCTGAAGGCGACATGAAGGGCATCCTGGAGTACACCGAAGATCCAATCGTTTCGATTGACATCGTAGGCAACACCCACTCTTGCGTTTTCGATGCAGAGTTAACTTCGGCTAACGAAACACTGGTGAAAGTGGTAGGCTGGTACGACAACGAGGCTGGCTACTCAAACAGAACGGCTGACCTGATCGCCAAACTTGGCTAATCATTAGGTTTATACCTTATACCCGCAAAAGCCCGCCTTTCTGGTGGGCTTTTGTATTTTATAGCGTATATAAAAGAAAATCACTATATTTCACCTGAAATGACATTCGTCATCGTTCGGGCGTATATAGTCCTGTACCTTTACACTGAAAACAAAGCAAAGCAATAAACCGCACCAATTATGAGAAGAATACTCGTACCCACTGACTTTTCTGACCAGGCCTATCATGCCTTTGAAGTAGCTGTTGCCATCGCACGCCAGACAGGAGCCGCCATTAAACTGCTGCACGTTGTGGAGATGCCTTACTCCCAATCCTTTAGCGTGACCGGCGACCTGGTGGGCGGAGACGGTATGGAACAGGTATACATGATGAAGCTGCTGGAGGCGACCAAAGGCCGTATGGCCCAACTGGAGCGCTCCGTGGAGCACGCCGGGGTCGAGGTGGTGCAGGAGGTGGACGCCGACAACGTGATCCGCAAGATCCGCCGCGTGATCAGCGACGACAAAGTGGACCTGGTGGTGATGGGTTCCAAAGGCGCCAGCGGCATGAGCGAGTTTCTGCTGGGCTCGAACACAGAGAAGGTGGTGCGCACGGCTGAATGTCCGGTACTGACCATCAAAGGGCCAATACACAATTTCAAGGTGCGCAATATCGTGTTGCCATCTGATTTCAAGCGCGAGATCGGTACGGCCATGGAGAAGTTCAAGTACTTCCAGCAGATGTTCGGTGCGACATTACACCTGGTATACATCAACACGCCCGGCGCTTTTGAGTCGAACGCCATCCTGCGCACGCGCATGCAGGAAGCTGCCGAACGCTACGGGCTGCAAAACTACACCAGCAATGTATACAACGACGTCATTGAGGAAAACGGCATCCTGAACTTTGCAGAAGAGGTTGGCGCTGACCTGGTGATGATGGCCACACATGGCCGTACTGGTCTGTCTCACTTGCTGAGCGGCAGTATCGCCGAGGACCTGGTGAATCACTCAGACATCCCGGTTCTGACCTTCCACCTCAAATAAACAACGTATACCTTCAGAACAGAAAGCCCGGCATATTGCCGGGCTTTTTTATTCTCCGGCAGAAATAAGTTAATTTGCGTAGAATTTACCCAGTCAGCAGCGCCTTTGGCCGATCTGAGCGATATGAGCAAACGTCCCCGATTCCGGTTCATCATCAACCCAACTTCCGGCCCCAGCAGCAGGGTGGATGTGGCTGCCCGCATCAAACTCCACTTGGATCACCAAAAATTTGACCACGACATCGTGTATACAGACTACGCAGGCCATGCGCCGGAGCTGGCCAGGGAGGCGGCAGCGCAGGGCTATGCCGTGGTAGTAGCCGTTGGGGGCGATGGTACCGTGAACGAGGTAGCCCAGGGACTGCTGCATACCGAAACGGCGCTGGGCATTATACCAAGGGGCTCCGGCAACGGACTGGCCCGCCACCTGCAGGTGCCTCTGACCGTAGACGCCGCCATCCGCTTCCTCAACCAGGGGCACCGCTCTCAGATCGACAGCGGCACGATCAACGGGCGCCCTTTCTTCACGACGGCAGGTATAGGCTTTGATGCCTACATCAGTTCGGTATTTGCAGGGAGCAAGAAGCGCGGTCTGCAGACCTATGTGGAGCTGATCCTGAAGGAGGTACGCAACTACCGTCATCTCCCGGTGAAGGCCGTCATCAATGGCAAAACCATCGAAACTGAACTGTTCGTAATGGCCTTTGCCAACGCAGCGCAGTACGGCAACAACGCCTATATCGCCCCCATGGCCAACATACGGGACGGCCTGTTGGATGTGTGCCTGGTCCGCAAACTGGATATGTTTAAGGCGCTGCAACTGAGCTACGCAATGCTGGCCAACAAACCGGCAAGTGCCGACAGCGCCGAGTATTTTAAGACCGAAGGGGTAACCGTGCAAACCGACCACGAGATGATGCACCACGCCGACGGCGAATATCTGGGCAAGGCAAAGGAGTTTGAGGTGCGCATGGTACCACAGTCGCTGCATGTAGTGGCACGCTAAAGCATGTGGCACGCAAAAGCATGTGGTACGCTGAAGCATGGTGGCACGTACAGGTATAGCAAGGCGTTATGTAAGGTATAGAGAACAAGATCATGAGCGACAAAAATAAAAAAGGAAGACAAGGGGTGGTATACTCCACTAGTTCTGATTTCAACTATCAGTATGAGCAGGAAAACGAGGCCGAAACGCTTCCGCCCCAGCAGCAGAACCTGAAAGTGATGCTCGACAAAAAATCCCGTGCAGGCAAGCAGGTGACGCTGGTGGCGGGCTTTGTCGGGACGGACGAGGACTTGAAAGAGCTTGGCAAAATGCTTAAGAACAAATGCGGTGTCGGTGGATCTGCTAAAGACGGGGAGATCCTGATACAGGGGGACTTCCGAGACAAAGTGCTGCAGGTACTCCAGGCCGCTGGCTACAAGGCGAAGAAGGCGGGAGGGTGATTTGAGTGGATTGTTGAATTGTTGATGGTTAAATTGTTGGGTGCACGATTAACCCACCCCTGCACCTCGGAGGTGTGGCACTTTATTATCTGAGACTATCCCCTTGGGGGGATTATAGGGGTGTAAAGCCAATAGCAAAATTCAACCACTAGGCGGTCACACCCCTTCAACTCCCTCTAAAAAGCTCTTCGGGACATCCATGTCCCGAAGCCAACTGTTGGGGATGTCCACATGCCCGTGGGTGGGTTTGCCGGTATACGGGGATTAGGAAATCCCCTACCGTTTGCTTTCGGATTGATAAATCCGAAAGAGCCCGTTGCCTATTTGCTTGCTTTGCAGGTATACAGACGGGGACAAGGATGTCCCCTACAGAATTGCTTCCGGACACGGATGTCCGAAAGAGCAGGTGTCCTCGGCAAAGAAGCTTTCGGACTTGGAGGTTCGGAAGAGCGCTCGGATTGGTCCACACACGAACGACGTTACACTGTAACGTCGCTACCTTACTTCCTAAACTCCCAAACTCTTCAACTTGCTCACCGGCCCTTGCAGGTGGTAGAAGTTGGCTGACTTCTGTACGAACAGGCGGCCGGCCAGGGCAGGGGCTTTGGGAGGACGGGGTTTGTATACCTGCACCGTGCCTTTGTCCTTGGTAGGTATGCGCTCGTAGCCGATCGCTTCCAGTTTTTGATCCAGCGCCTTTGGGGAGATACTCTTGACTGGGATTCTCACTTCCGTTCTCCTATACCACAGCAGGAGCGCAATCGTGAACAACAGTGAGAAAATCGCCGCGTTCAAAAGGATTTCGTTGATCGCTCCAGGCCCTTCCTCACTAAACCTTCCCGTAATTCCAAACCAGGCCGCGGTCAGCAGTCCATACATTCCAAAGAAGTATAGGTTCAATTTCACAAACCGCTGCAGGGTGTAGTACTTCATGAGTAATTAGTAGTGAATAATGAGTAATCGCTGCTAGTGGAGGATCGACTACAGAATATTTTATTTAGAGATAACGAGCGATAAATAGTTTTATAATCAGTAGTTTATCTTATGATGATTAAACTAATGCATGAATATCTTAGGCAGTGCCTCAGGTTCATTATCTACAAGGCATGGCTCTAATTCATTTCTCATTTATCACTATTCATTAATAACTATTCTCTCCAGATCCTCCGGGGTGTCGATGCCGATGGTCTCGAACTCGGTGATGGCAGTGGAGATGCGGAAGCCGTTTTCAAGCCAGCGCAGTTGCTCCAGCGACTCCGCCAGTTCCAGGCTGGAAGGGGGCAGTTGGGTGATCTGCTCCAGGATGTCGGTGCGGTAGCCGTAGATGCCGATGTGCTTGTAGTAGGTGTGCTGTTTGTGCCAGATGTCGTTGGGCACGTTGCGGCAGTAGGGTATCGGCTGGCGGCTGAAGTAGAGGGCTTCGCCATGGCGGCTTACCACCACTTTCGGCGCATTCACATTGAAGAGCTCTTCCGGGGTGTTGATCTTCTTGATCAGGGTCGCCAGTTGCGTCTGCGGGTTATTGAAACAGGTGGCCACCAGATCGATCTGCTCGGGTCGGATAAAGGGCTCGTCTCCCTGAATGTTGATTACATACTCGAAGGGCTGGTCGTGTAGCTGGTAGGCTTCAAAGCAACGGTCGGTACCGCTCTGGTGGTGCGCAGCCGTCATTACGGCCTTGCCACCAAACGCGTGCACGTGGTCCAGAATGCGTTGATCATCAGTAGCTACGATTACTTCCGTTAAACCAGATGATGAGGCCTGTTCGTACACCCGCCGTATCATGCTTTTGCCGTTGATGTCGACAAGTGGTTTTCCAGGAAATCGGGTGGAGGCGTAGCGGGCAGGTATAATGCCGAGTATTTGCATAAGGCAGACGGTTTTCTGTGGCCGGCCATGCAGCGGCAGGCCCCGGCAAGTTACGCAAGAGATAGGAGTAATGCAGCAGACAGGTATAAAAAGCTTGGCAGGGGGTTAGGTCCGTTTCTTAACGGAGATCACGCGGATAGCGTCCATGGCCCTGCTTTGCGTAGACAGTCCGCAGCGGATGTCGAGTTGGCGACCCAGCTTCTCGTAGGTAATGATGACGGGTGTTTCGCCCTCTACCTTGAATGCCTCGTCCATCTCGTTTTCGTTGTCAGGCTTAAAGCGCTTGCCGTCGATCTCCACTTCAAAGCCGCAACCGTCTACCATATACTCTCCCGACCAGATCAGGATGGCATCATCGGTTTCAGCGTTGCCGTCCGCATTGTTCTGGCAGGCCGCAAAGGTCAAAGTCATGATCAGGCCTAGGATGGCCACAAAGTATAAGTCTTTCATGGAGTATAGCTTGTTTTTGCTGTGCTGTTATACGGCTAAACTTCTTTAATGGAGAGCAAACGGATTTCGCTTTTTTTAAGTGTTCCCCAGCCGCAGGAATACTCTTTGGGCTTGGCAGGTAAGGTATACTTAATCAGAACGGTATGTGCATCCTGTGTTTTGAATTTGTTGTCTATTTCCTGTTCATTATCAGTCTTATAGTGCTGGTCATTTAAATAGACACTAAAGCCACACCCGTCCACGGCATAGTCACCCGTCCACAGCAGGGTAGCGGTCGCTTCCATCACCTCCAGGTCATCATTTTTGTCACAGGAAAAGGCAGTTAGCATGAGCGCCAGGGGTGCGGCAAGGTATAGGGTGAGCTTTCTCATTTAATAAATTAGTAAGTGTCTACAGTTGCAAGACCCTTGCTGCGCTCAAAGGGTTGCATGGCGGTGTGCGGGTTACTCAGCATTTTGATCTGCCCGCTTCTCAAACTCTCGAACTCCCAAATTCCTAAACTTTCTTCACCCGTAGCGCAAAGGTGCTTTGGTCGATCACCTGCACGGAGTCACCCTTCTCGATAAAGCCGTCGCGGGCCTGCGCATCGTACACGTTGTCGTCAATCATCACGCGTCCGCTGGGCGCCATGCGGGTATAGGCTATACCTGTTTTGCCGATCAGGTGCTCTGCCGAGTGGCTGGAGCGGTAACCTTCCTTGCTGTCAAAGGTGTTGACAAGTGTGACACGGCGCAGGGCACGACTGCCCAGCACCCGGTTCCAGGTCAGCACCACAATGATCACGGCACTAACCATACCTAGCAACACCGATACCAGGCTTTCCATCAGGCGCTCAGATGATACGAAAGTGAAATCAAAAGCCTGGTTGTTGACCATGATGAGCAGCAGTGACAGAAACACCAGCACAATGCCGCTTATACCGGTCACCCCAAAGCCCGGTACGACAAACACCTCCAGGGCAATGAGCACCAGCCCGACAATGAACAGCAGCACCTCCCAGTGCTCAGCCAGTCCGTTGAGGTAGAAGGGCGTCAGGTATAGCACGCCGGCCACAATAGCGGCGATGAGCGGAAAGCCCACACCCGGGGTCTGCAGCTCGAACCACAGTCCGCCGATGATGATCAGGATGAGGATGCCGCTGATAACGGGATTCAGGAAAAACGAGATGACCTTGTTGGTGGTGCTGAGTTCGTAGCGGACGATCTCGGCGTCCTGCAGATTGAGCTTTTGCAGCACTTCGTCGATGTTGTTGGCCTGCCCTTCACTAAAGCCGTGCTGGATGGCTTCGGAGGTGGTAAGGGTGAGCACTTGGTCTGCCGATAAGGTGCTGTCCACGGAGGCGTCTACCATGGCCTCGGCCAGTCTGGGATTACGTCCGTTGGCTTCGGCGGTGGAGCGCATGATGGAGCGCATGTAGCTCTGGTACTTGCCCGGAGCGGCCTGCCCGTCGGCGCCCACCACCGTGGCCGCACCGATGTTGGCCCCCGGCGCCATGTAGATGCTGTCGCAGGCGATGGAGATGAGCGCCCCGGCCGAGGCGGCGTTTTTGTCGATGAACACATAGATCGGCTTCGGGTACTCGAGTAACCGCAGGCGAATGGCGTCGGCGTCGTTCACAGCACCCCCGTAGGTATTCAGCTTCAGCAAAATGTGATCAGCCTCCACACGAGTAGCCTCCTCCAGTGCCAGCTGGGTATAGCGGTTGGTGCGCGGATCGATCTCCGAGCTGATCTCCATGATGAACACCTTCTGTCGCTGCTGCGCCCAGGCCGCCGTGAAAGAAAACAGAAGGGCCAGCAAGAGGAGGGAGGACCAGGGCCATATTTTTGCGTTAGATTTCATACATTTGGGCTTAATCGGAAATAAGATACTAAAAAAATCCCGCTTATTCTTTCCTTACTTTTTAAATACGATTTTGAGGCGCCCGTGTGGCGCATCCGCCTCGACGCTCCCGGCGGCTGGCTGACGCTGGAGGTGCGTGACGCCGACCTGCTGCAGGCCCGCTTCTATACCTTGCGCCTGCCCGCTGGGCAGCTGCTGGAGCTGAAACTGCCCGATCCTAACACCTGGTGGATGGGGCTTGAAGATGTGCACGACCGGGTGCTATACCTGCACGGCTACGGCGACCGCAAACTGGGGCAGCACAAAGGCATACGGGCCTTTGCGGCTGACTCAGGTATAGCGTTGTGGCAGCAGCCCGAACTGGCCTTTTACGGGATAGAAGAGCGAGGTTTGTTGGTTTCCAATATTAGTCAGCAGGGTGGGGAACTGGTTCTGCTGGAAAGCGGTTACGGTAAAACCATTCGAAACGATATCACTCAAAAAGAGGCGGCCGATCGGGTGCAGCGCTACCACAAAGTCCGATTTGGGGCGGTGCAGTACCCGCACTTGTACCGCGAGGGGGAAACTTACTACCAACAGGTACACGATTTTCTGGTGCAGGAGCTTGATTGTGAGCCTGTAAACGTCCTTGAGTATGCCGAGACGGACACCTGGCTGGTAGTGAGCTATTACCGGAAGACGGGTGAAAATAAGTTAGATAATTTTCTGGCTGTTTTTGATTTAAATGGTTTTTTGCACTTAAATGAGTTACTTGCAGGTGCAATGGATGGCGTAGGTTCAGATACTTTTTTTATCTTTATGCGCAGTTTGTATTTCGTGCAAAACAAAACAACCTTGAAGGCATATTCTCTTTAATTTTTAGTTCGACTTTTAGCTATGATCCGAATTTTACTTATCGCCCTTGTAGCAATACCGCTGCTTCCTATTTCGGCTTCAGCCTTCGACCTGGTTGCCCTGCGCGACTCGGTTGGTGTGGAGCGTAAGAACGGTAAGGTATACGTGCAGCACCGCGTAGAGCCAAAAGAAACGCTTTACGCCCTTTCCAGAAAGTATGGCGTGTCCGTGGCCCAGATTGTGGACTCCAACCCATCCGTAGAAACCACCATCAACGTCGGCCAGCTGGTGCTGATTCCGCGTAAGTACGCCGCAGCACCTCCCGCTGTTAAGCAGGCTCCTGCTGCAGGCACGGCCAGCAACCGTACCTTCACTGTCAACAGCCGTGGCGAGAAGCTGCACCAGGTAGAGCCGCAGCAGACGCTGTACTCGATCTCACGCATGCACGCCGTGAAAGTGGATGACATCAAGCGTTGGAACAACCTGCCGGATAACACGATCAGCGTAGGCGCTTTGCTGATCGTAGGCAAAGGCCAGCCGGTTCCTTCCAAAAACCCGATCTACGTGAGCGAGACGGATGATGAGATTGCAAAAGACAAGGTAACCGAAACAGCAGTGGCTTCTACGGAGGCTGTAGCCGCTACCACTACCCCAACCAATACACACGTCGTGCTGACCCCGCAGCCTGCCACGCCGGCACCTGCTACCAGCGTTAAGAATGACGATGACGATGAGGCAGTAGACTCTGTATCCGGTGCCAAGAAGATCCTCGAGACAGGTATGGCCGAAATGATCGACCCGAAAGCAGACACGAACAAATACCTGGCGCTGCACAAGTCAGCCCCGGTTGGCACGATCATGCAGGTGAAAAACGCCATGAACGACCAGGTGGTATATGTGCGCGTGATCGGTAAACTGCCGAACACAAGTGAGAACAACAACGTGGTGGTGCGTCTGTCTAAGAAGGCCTGCCAGAAACTGGGCGCCATCGACCAGAAGTTCCGCGTAGAATTGTCTTATATGCCTTAAGCAGGTATAGCGATAAAGGAAAAGCCTGGGCAGCGATGTCCGGGCTTTTTTGTTTTTGCCCGTTTTATACCTGTTACAGCAACTACAAACTAGTCTGCGACTTGCGGATTACTTAACTTGCAGGGCGCCATTTCTCGTACCAATCACATGAAACAGGACATCGCCCAGATCAAAGCCCTCCTCGACGACCGGGTAGCCCGCTACAACCAGCCCAGCTTTATTCCGAACGACCCGGTGTCCATTCCGCACCGCTTCACCAAAAAGCAGGACATCGAGATCAGCGGTTTCTTTGCAGCCATCCTGGCCTGGGGGCAGCGCAAGACCATCATCAACAACTGCCTGAAGCTGATGGACCTGATGGACAATGCCCCGCACGAGTTCATCCTGCAGCACCAGGAGCAGGACCTGCCCCGCTTCCTGGGGTTCAAGCACCGCACTTTCAATGACACTGACCTGCTCTACCTGATCCATTGGTTCCGGTGGTACTACGGGCAGCACGAGAGCCTGGAGACAGCTTTCACAGGTATACGGAACGAAGTCAGGATGCAAAAGCAACGGCTGGAGCATTTTCACAACCTGGTGTTTAGTCTGGAGGATGCCCCGCACCGTACTCGCAAGCACATTTCCACTCCGGCACGCAAATCGGCCTGCAAACGCCTGAACATGTACCTGCGCTGGATGGTGCGTCCCGCTGACGGCGGCGTGGACTTTGGCATCTGGCACACAATGCAGCCTGCCGACCTGGTCTGTCCCTGCGATGTGCACGTGGAGCGGGTGGCCCGCCGCCTCGGCCTGATCACCCGCAAGGGCATGGACTGGCAAACGGCCGAGGAACTGACCGATCACTTGCGTTCCTTCGATCCGCAAGACCCGGTTAAATATGACTACGCTTTGTTTGGACTGGGTGTGGAAGAGAAGTTTTAAGGTATACGTTTCCTACTTTATTTGCCTGGTGCTTTAATTATGTTAAATAATGGCAAGTTCACTCGAATGAGACAAAGGACGGATACCTGGGATGCGCATCTCGAGGCTACCTATACAACTGTTGCACCCGGCGCCGCGCTCTTGATTTCCGTGGCAGGGGAGGTGCTTTATGAACGAGGTATAGGTATAGCTGACCTGTCTACAGGCGAACCGATTACACCGGACACTACTTTCCGGCTGGCTTCGGTGAGCAAGCAGTTTACGGCGATGTGCATCCAGCTGCTGGAGCAGGAGGGACGCTTGTCTTTTGACGATACGTTGCAGCAGTTCTTTCCCGAATTTCCGGCAGGTATAGGAACGCAGGCCACGCTGCGGCATTTGCTCTGCCATACCTCCGGTCTGCTTGATTATGAGGAATTTGTGGAGGAGCGGCCTGACTGGCAGATCAGCGATGCGGAAGTGCTGGCGATTGCTGCCTCGCAGGTTAAAACATACTTCACACCCGGCACCCAATACAGGTATAGCAACACCGGCTACGTGCTGCTGGCGCAGGTGGTGGAGCAGGTGTCAGGTATAGCTTTTGCCAATTTTCTGCAGCAGCGGATCTTCGGGCCGCTGGGCATGAACCACACCATGCTGTACGAAAAAGGCAAGGCTATACCTGAACGCGCGATGGGCTATGCCCGAAAAGAAACGGGGGATATCGTGCTGGCAGACCAGGGTACCTGCACGGCCACCAAAGGCGACGGCTGCATCTATACCTCCGTGCGGGATTACCAGCGCTGGCACCATGCGCTCAACAAACAGCCAGGTATGGCACCTGCGCTTGAACAGGTATACACGCCCATACCCGGCTACTCTGACGGCTACTACGGCATGGGTTGGTTCTTCAGCAGGCGCAGTTCAGGCGGGCTGGAGCTATACCATACCGGCAACACCAGCGGCTTCAGCAACCTCGTCATCCGTATACCTGAAAGCGATGTGCTGATCGCCTGCTTCTCGAATCTGGCCGATAACCCATTCCTGCTGACGAGCTTTCTGGAGGAACTGCAGCGGTTTCCGCAACTAAGGACTGAGAACAGACTTGTATGCGATCTGCTTGAGCTGACGCGGTAGTTTATTTTGACGTGGTCAAGGTAGGGGAATCAGAGTTATTTCTCTTGGGTAAATATCTTAACATCCGCGGCAAAGCGGTCTTCTTCCTCCATGTCCGGGAAGTGCGCACTGTTTTCATACAACTTGATGACGCTGTTGCTTAACACCTGCTTCAGGGCAAGGCCCGTGTGTAAACCGCCGTTTTTGTCATGCACGCCACTAATGATCAGCGTTGGTGTTTTCAAACCCGAAGCTTTCTCTACCAGGTCGGCTTTATTGTGCTTGATGTATACCTTGGCCATCAGACCTGTATTCTTCAGCTTGCTTTCCTGCCACAATTGCCTGTTTTTCTGAGCCAGTTCAGGATTCAGGAACAGGAACCGGTCGACTACCTCAGAAGAGCTTAAATCCCAAACCCTTCCATACTTGTCTTCTATCGATGTCGTGTCTTTTAAGATCTGCTCCAAATCCGCTTTGAGTGTACTGTCGCCAATGGCATAAAAGCCCTGCATCTGCACCAGCATGTTTGCTTTCGATAATTCGGCAGGCGAAGATAAGATCAGTTTTTCCACACGCTCTGGATGCGCAATGGCATATCGCAAGGCCAATTCTGCCCCAAACGAGTACCCGAGTAAGGTCATTTTCTGCACTCCCAGAGTTTCTCTCAACTGGTCCAGGTCGCTGATGAGAGTTTGCAGCAGATAGTCGTTCGGATCCTCGGGTGCTTCACTCCTTCCGCTTCCACGCTGTTCGTAATATACCACGGTGGCAAAAGACTCGATCTTTGGCCCTATTGTCCTTTCAAAGTTATACTGGTTGCCACCCGGGCCACCATGCACGATGACAATGGGGGTAGTACTGTTTTGACTCCCTTTAACTTTAACCCAATGTTTAATGCCATTGAGAGTATAGAACTGCTCCCCGTCGCTGGCCTGTATTTTACTTTCAGGAGTCTGACTGGTGCTAGCAGGTTGGGTACAGGAAAACAGCACCGCTACAAGCAAAAGGCTGTATAGGTATTTCATGGGTATTGGTCTTATGAGCTTTTGAACGAGCGTAATCGTTTTCCGGGTTCGAGTCCGTAGAGCTGTCAGGATCATGCCTGAGGCTGCACGGCAATCTTCAGCACCACCTTCCTCACATTTTCCTCGGTGATCATCGCGGCATGGGCATCGTCAGGGAAGAAAATCGTGAATGAACCAGCCGGCACATCGAACCAGAAGGCAGGCTTGTCTGGGAAGAAGGCCGCGTCGCGCTCGTCGGTATACGGGTCGTTTGGCTCGCTGCACAGCGCCAGGTCGCGCCAGCCCATGTGGTCGGTGCCTTCCATCACATACTGGATGTCGATGTACTTGCGGTGCACCTCTATTTTAGCGTCTTTCTCAGGTATTCCGCTGCCTTCGGAGATGATAGCAAAGAGGTCTTTGCCCACAATCGCTTTCTGTCCAAGCGGAAGCGTCATCAGGTCAGCTTCCTGCAAGAATTGAAAAGCCTTTGCAAAAAGCGGGTGCATGCAGGTATAGCGTGCGGCGTTGGAGAGTTTGTCGAGAACCATGTAAGTTAGAAAGTTGAGAAGTTAGAAAGTTAAAAAGTTAATGTGCAGCGATAATACATAGTAATGATGTGATTAGCATGACCGTTTCCTTGTAGGACTAGGTCGCGACCTGGCCGAATCGTTCATCGGCAATCGTTCACAAAGTCCTGCCGAATCGTGCACTGGCTTTTCTGAATAAGCGGCAGGCCGCGCAAAACCACGCAAGTACTTGGCATCATTCTACTCTGACAAAGTGCAACGCCAATCAGTCAACATGGTTTAACGTACTGCTATCATTTGTTAAGTCTTTCCTAGAGGAGTCGTGTTACGTGATACCTGCTACTTGATACGCCGAAAAACGAACGAAAGCAGCACCTTTAGATGTTATATTGTGCTAAATTTGCCCTAAATCTAAGAGATAACAATTGATCTATCCAGATAACTTTGAAATAAAAATTGGCTTTGCGCAGGTACGCGACATGCTTTCGGAACTTTGCCTGAGCCCACTCGGCCGGCAGTTCGTCAGCCGCATGACGTTCCTGAACCGCCACGACCTGGTTCAGCGCCTGTTAGAACAAACGAACGAGTTCAAGCAACTGCTCGAGTCCGACGCCGAGATTCCGCTGCAGCACTATTTTGACGTAACCGCCTACCTCGACCGCGCCGCCATACCGGGTACCTTCCTGGAAGTGCAGGCTTTCTTTGAGATCAAAATGTCTCTGCGTACCATACGCGACTCGCAGCGTTTCATCTCCAGCACCGAAGAGGGCAAATTTGAAGCCCTGAAAGCCCTGGGTGCCAATGTAATGGTTGAGCGCTCCCTGATCGCCGCCCTCGACAAAGTGGTGGACGATGCCGGTGCCGTGCGCGACGATGCCTCGCCTGAATTGCAGCGCTACAAGCGCGACCTGATCGCGCAGCAAGGACAACTGCGCAAAACGATCAGCTCCATCATGCGCCACGCCAAGAACGAAGGCTGGACACCCGGCGATGCCGAGCCAACCATTCGCGGCGGTCGTCTGGTTATACCTGTCATTGCCGAGCACAAGCGCCGCATCAAAGGCCTGATCCACGACGAGTCGAACACGGGCCAGACGGTCTACATTGAGCCGGAGTCTATCTTCGAACTCAACAACGACATCAAGGACCTCGAGAACGCCTACCACCGCGAACTGATCCGCATCCTGATAGGGCTGACCAACACCCTGCGCAACTTTATACCGGAGCTGCGCAAAGCGTACCAATACCTGGGCCTGCTGGATTTTATCCGGGCCAAGGCGGCCTTCGCGCGTCGCGTCGAGGCCACGATGCCGAAGCTGCACAAGTACCCGCATATCGCCTGGAAACAAGCCATTCACCCTTTGCTATACCTGTCGCATCGGGCTTTGGGCAAACCAACGGTGCCAATGGACCTGGAGCTGACCCGCGAGCAGCGCATCCTGCTGATTTCCGGTCCGAACGCCGGCGGTAAGTCCGTTAGTTTGAAAACGGTGGGCCTGGTGCAGTACATGCTGCAGACTGGCATGCTTATACCTGTGGGAGATAATTCGGAGGCCGGCATCTTCCACGACATATTCATCGACATTGGCGACGAGCAGTCCATTGAAAACGACCTGAGTACGTATAGTTCGCACCTCACCAACATGAAGAAATTCGTGACGGTGGCCGACAACAAGAGTTTGGTATTGATAGACGAATTTGGTACAGGTACGGAGCCGGTGCTGGGTGGCGCTATTGCCGAGGCCGTGCTGCAGAACCTGAACGACAGTAAGGTGTTTGGCGTGATCACGACGCACTATACCAACCTGAAGAACTTCGCCGAGCGCACGCCGGGCATTGTGAACGGTGCCATGCGCTACGACCACAAAAACCTGCAGCCACTCTATCAGTTGGAGATCGGCAAACCGGGTTCATCTTTTGCCATTGAGATTGCCCGTAAGATCGGTTTGCCAAAGCACATCGTGGACAAGGCCAGCAGTCTGGTAGGTAAGGACAAGATCCGCTACGACCGCCTTTTGGAAGAATTGGAAACAGAAAAGCAGGAACTGGAGAAGAAGCTGAAAGAAGCTACTGCGCTGGAGCTGAAGCTGAAGCGCAACGTGAAGGAGTATACCGACCTGAAGAACTTCCTGGAGGAGAGCAAGCAGGATGTGATGCGCGAAGCCAAAGGCAAGGCCAAACTCCTGCTGAAGGATGCTAACCAGAAGATCGAAGCGACCATCCAGCAGATCAAGCAAAGCCAGGCCGAAAAGGAGCAGACCAAGCAGGCCCGTCGCGAGCTCGAAGAGTTTGCCACCGAGCAGGTGCGCAAAGAGGAGCCACGTCCCGCTCACAAACGGGTTGCCAGCAACGGCGGTCCGCTCAAGGCCGGGGATACGGTGGCGCTGATCGGGCAGGACTCGGTAGGCGAGATTGTAGGTATAAAAGGCAAAACAGCCGAGGTACTTTTCGGTGGCCTGAAGACGATCGTGAAGGTGGAGAACCTGGAACGTGCCGAGGCGCAGACCAAGAAGCAAAAGAAAGCCGAAGTGGCCGAAGGCTATACCCGTGGCATGAACATCACGCAGCGCATGGCCGACTTTGGCTCTACCATCGACATCCGGGGCGAATATGCTGAGGATGCGTTGAACAAAGTGATGAACTTCACGGACGAGGCGATCATGCTGGGTATACCGGAGATCAAGATCGTACATGGGCGGGGCAACGGGGTGCTGCGCCAGGTGGTGCGTGACTACCTGTACTCGGTGCCGGAAGTGGTCAGCCTGGCAAGCGAGGCCGAGGAAAGGGGAGGCGACGGCGCCACCCTGGCTGTTCTGAAATAAAAAAAGGCTCCTGTAAGGGAGCCTTTTTGGTTAGCGGGTAAATCTAAACTCTAGGTCAAGTTGACCGGTTTCGTCGTACGGATCGATGTAATTAAATTCTTTATCTGTTATTTTTAAAACTTTTAAAGTGGTCTCAAATGAGGTGCCCTTATTCATCAATATGGATTGTTCATTGTTGACAAATTCCCAAGTGCCATTATCAGTTTGACCCTTAAAAGTTACCAGATAGGTTCCAGCTTTATCAAACTTATATGAAAGCTGGGTTACATCGAAAGGATATTCTTCATCATTCCGAAGTTCACTGGTTATTTCATCTTCGCCCCACCAAACAGATTGTCCTTTCCACTGACCAGCAGTCAAAAAATCCCTTTTTGAGGGACCGTTGTCATCGTCTTTGTCGCACGAGGTCATGCTGGTTACCAGGAGCAGGGCAAACAGGAAAGTGAGTAATTTTTGAAATTTCATGCAATGTTATTTGAGTGAAAGATAGATTACCTGGATCCTGTCCTGCGCTGGGAAAGTGCGGTGAAGACGCACGTAGGGCATTAGCCAGCCCTAACTTACTGAATTTAGTCTTTCTTCACAAACTGGACCTTCGCATCGAAGCTGGTGTTGTTGCGGTTCACAGTGGTGATGAGGTCCATGTTGGTGGTGGTCAGGCTTTCTAACTGGAGGTCGCCGAGCAGGTCGAAGTAGATGATCGTTTCATTTTCCTTGAATTCCCAAGTGCCGGTCGTAGTCTGTGATGTGCCAGCCTGGTCATATACTGCGGTATAGGTACCGTCGCGGCGCAGGGTCAGGCGTGTGCTCTTGATATCGAGCAGCATGTCTTTGATCTCGGGGCGGTCCGACACGTCAAAACCATTGACAAGTACGCGTTCACCTTGCCACTCATGGGCTACAACAAGATCGGTTTTGGTAGGTTCGGGGTCATCTTTGTCACAGGATACCAATGCAAGAGGAAGTACCAGGAATAACAGGAGGTAACGGAGTATATAAAGTTTCATAGGGTTGTAAGCTATTATAGTATACCCTATATATCGCAGCCTGTTTAAATAAGTTAGGGAAGTTAAATAAAAATTTTAGCGTCCCCCGGAAGACCTGATGCTTAGATGATGTTTACCTCCGGTTGCAGTGTAATGCCGAATTTCTCCTGTACAGATTGGATGATATCGTGTGCCAGCTGTAGCAGGTTTTCGCCTTTCGCACCGCCATAGTTTACCAGCACCAGCGCCTGGTTTTTGTGTACGCCATAGTTATCGATCACTTTTCCTTTCCAGCCGCACTGCTCAATCAGCCAGCCAGCCGGTACCTTCACGCTTATTTCGGACACAGGGTAGGCAGGCATTTCGGGGTATTGTTCTTTGAGCACATCAAAAAGGAGCACCGGAATTTCGGGGTTCTTGAAGAAACTGCCGGCATTACCGATCTGCGCCGGATCAGGCAGTTTGCTGCGGCGGATGTGGCACACGGCGGCGCTCACATCGTGTATGGTAGGCTGTTGCACCTGCATGTCCTGCAGGGTGGTCTGTATGGCGCCGTATGTGGTATTCAACTCAGGGTTTTTGCGAAGGCGCAGGGTCACGGTCGTCACCACATACTGTCCCTTCAGGCTGTGTTTGAACACGCTCTCCCGGTATCCGAACTGGCAGGCTTCCTTGTCGAAGGTATGGACTTCGCCGGTTTCGAGCTGCACGGCTTCCAGTTCTACAAACACATCCTTCAGCTCAACGCCATAGGCCCCGATGTTCTGCAGGGGAGCGGCACCCACCGTGCCAGGTATAAGCGACATGTTCTCGATGCCACCCAGATCATTTTCGAGGCAGAACAGCACCAGGTCGTGCCACTTCTCACCACCGCCAGCACGCACGTAGGTATAGCCACCTTCTTCGCGCAGCACTTCCATACCCTTGATGCCGTTGAGCAGCACAATGCCTTCAAAATCTTTGGTGAACAGCAGATTGCTACCCCCGCCTAAGATGAGCTTCGGCTCTTCCTTCACCTCCGGACGCTGCAGTAGCTCCTGCAATTCGGGCACACTGTCGAAGCGCGCAAAGTGCCTGGCCCTGGCATCGATGCCAAACGAATTGTAAGGTTTGAGGGAAAAGTCTTTCTCGAATTTCATAAACGGGTATTTGCCGTAAAATTAAGCTTTATAAGTTAGAAAATTAAAAAGTTAGAAAGGCAGCAAGTGAGAATATTGGGGAATCATCAGACTAAGTCAGGGCAAAAAAAATTTATAGGTTGACAGGGGCCAGCTTGACCAACCTAAATGATCAGGTATAGTAATAAGAACTCTGAGGTAATAATTGTTAGATGGAACATGTTATTAAGCTCTTTAAAAGCTCCAAAACTGATAAGTATAACTTTCTAACTTTTTACCTTTCTAACTTCCCAACTTAAAACGCTATTTTTGCGGTTTAAACAGGTATAGCAAATGGCGAAGCAAAAGCAGAGCGATAATTTCAACATGATTGCCACAACGCTCAGTGGTCTGGAAGAAGTCTTGGCAGAAGAGCTTCGGGCGCTTGAGATGGAGTTTATCAAAGTAGGCAACCGGGCTGTTTCTTTCTCGGGTAACCTGCGCCAACTCTACGAAGCCAACCTGTGGTGCCGCACCGCCATCCGCATCCTCCGGCCGATTCGTACCTTCAAAGCCCGCAACGAGCGCGACCTGTACGAGCAGGTGCAGAAAACCAACTGGTCCGAGGTGTTTGACCTGAACCAGACCTTCGCCATCGATGCCGTGGTGAGCCATTCTACTTTCGAGCACTCGCTTTTTGTGACTCAGCTGACGAAAGACGCCATCGTCGACCAGTTCCGCAAAGCCACTGGTGAGCGGCCTTCTGTGGACCGCATCCGGCCGGACGTGCGCCTGAACCTGCACATGCACGAGAACATGGTCACGCTGTCGCTCGACTCTTCCGGCGACTCACTGCACCGTCGCGGTTACCGTCTGCAGACCAACGTAGCGCCGCTCAACGAGGTGCTGGCCGCCGGCATCATCTCCCTGTCAGGCTGGGACAAAAAATCGACCTTCATCGACCCCATGGCTGGCTCGGGTACCTTCCTGATCGAAGCGGCCCTGATGGCGCAGAACATTGCGCCGGGCATTTTCCGCCGTGACCCCTATGGTTTTGAAAGCTGGAAAGACTATAACGCCGAGCTGTTTGAGATGGTGTGGAAGACGGCCGAAGCCAAAGAAAAGCGCGAGCCGCAGGCCCAGATCATCGGGTACGACATCGACCCGGACTACGTGCTGGCAGCCCGTAAGAACATCGAGAACGCCGGGCTTGAGCATGTGATCAAAGTGGAAATGGCTGACTTTTTTGAGACAAAAGCTGCGGCCGAGGAGGGAGTTTTGATCATGAACCCGCCCTACAACGAACGTATCCAGTCAGACGACATTCACCAGCTATACAAACAGATCGGGGATACGCTCAAGAACAACTACCAGGGCTTCGATGCCTTCGTATTCACCGGCAACCTGGATGCCGCGAAAAGCATTGGTTTGCGCGCCTCGCGTCGCACGCCGCTCTACAACGGGGCGATCGATTGCCGCCTGCTCAAGTATGAGCTATACCAGGGAAGTAGGAGAGAGGAGAAGGGGTAGGTAACGTCTTGTGCATAATGTGGGTGAGGCGTAGCTAAAGCCTACATTATGAACCTTGTTGGGCTAAGTTATTTTTAAAGGTAGAATAGGCATAAGCAATACTTTCATCTTTCATGTCCAATAGTTTTTCTGGATTGTCACCATTCTTTTCCATAAATTCCATACTCAACCTTACTTCTATGGTTCCTGAGCCAAAATAAGAGTATGGCTCCAAATGCATAATTTCTTCTAAATCTCTTCTTTCTTCTTTTTCGCCGTCTATTACTACAGTCCAGTAATTCCCAAAGTCATAATGCTTCTTATACTGTGGAGCCACTAGGTCTTTTTCTTCAATAGGAAACCTTCCAATAACTTTCCAGTAGCCTTGTGTGATAGTAGGTGCTAGACCTGCGACTAATAAGTTATCATGCAAATAGGGTTTTGAGGCAAGCACCGTTAAATCTTCGAGCGGTTTGTTGCTCTTGTAGTCGAACACCTTTAACAATGCTACCAGCCTACCCAATTCTTGGTGCTTAGTTCCGTCTATGTATTTGGCATAAGCGTATCCGTAGCCACTACAGAGAGGGATTTCAAGTATACATCCGTCAACTTTGCGCTTATGCTCTTTTCTATTCATAACTTTTATTAAGTCCAACTAGTGTATAGAAGGAGTGTCGACTCCCACTATCTGCAATATCTATATAGTTGCTTAATTATTTAGTATCTAATATAAGCAAGATTCATCTTAACTTTTCATACTGGCTAAAATAAAAAGAGCGCCCATTTCTGAGCGCTCTTTCTTTTTAAATCTTAATTGAGAATTTACATTCTTCTGATCTGCGCACCCAGTGCATTCAGACGGCCGTCAATATTCTGGTAGCCACGGTCGATCTGTTCCACGTTGTCGATGATGCTGGTGCCTTCGGCAGAAAGGGCTGCGATGAGCAGGGCCACGCCGGCACGAATGTCAGGAGACGTCATGCGGATGCCACGAAGCGGGATTTGCTTGTTCTGACCAATCACCGTGGCGCGGTGCGGGTCACACAAAATGATCTGGGCACCCATGTCGATCAGCTTGTCCACGAAGAAGAGGCGGCTCTCGAACATTTTCTGGTGCACCAGCACAGTGCCTTTTGCCTGTGTCGCCACTACCAAGGCAACGCTCAGCAGGTCTGGTGTCAGGCCAGGCCAGGTATGGTCTGCAATATTCAGGATGCTGCCGTCGATGTAGGTATCCACTTCGTAGCGGTCCTGCTCAGGTATAAAGATGTCATCGCCTCGGAATTCCATTTTAATGCCCAGACGCTGGAAGGTGTCCGGTATAAGGCCCAGTTCCGGTATCTGGCAGTCTTTGATGGTGATCTCGGATCCGGTCATGGCGGCAAGGCCGATGAAAGAACCGATCTCGATCATATCAGGCAGCATGCGGTGCTCGGTTCCTCCAAGCGCTTTCACACCCTCTATCACCAGCAGGTTAGAGCCAATGCCGCTGATCTTCGCGCCCATGCGGTTGAGCATACGGCAAAGCTGCTGCACATAAGGCTCGCAGGCTGCGTTGTAGATCGTGGTCGTGCCTTCGGCCAGCACGGCAGCCATCAAAATGTTGGCTGTACCTGTCACGGAAGCCTCGTCGAGCAGCATGTAGGCGCCTTTCAAAGCTGGTGAAGTAACGGTATAAAAATCGTCTTCGGCACTGTACTCAAAAGTAGCGCCCAGTTTTTCGAATCCTGTGAAGTGCGTGTCCAGTCTGCGACGGCCGATCTTGTCTCCACCCGGCTTTGGCATTTTCGCTTTGCCGAATCGAGCCAGCATTGGACCCACGATCATCACAGAGCCTCTGATGGCGCGACCCAACTCCACAAAACGCTCGGAGTCCAGGAAGTCGATGTCGATATCGTTTGCCTGAAAGGTATAGGTATCAGGCGACAGACGCTCTGTCTTCACACCGAGCGAACGTAGCAGTTCAATCAGTTTGTTGACGTCGCGGATATCGGGGATATTAGAGATCGTTACTTTCTCGGGGGTAAGGAGCACGGCGCACAGGATCTGAAGTGCCTCGTTTTTGGCACCCTGCGGAATGATTTCTCCGCGCAGCTTTGCGCCGCCTTTTACTTCAAATGAAGCCATTTAGTACTATTTGTTTCGTTGGTTGGAAGTTGTTCTGGTGTTTTTGTGGCTACGCTTGTCACCGCCACGGTTTTGCTGCTGTTGCTGCTGAGGGCGACTGCTGCCACTGTCCTGCGACTTGCTGCTCACGGATTCGAACAGGCTGTTGCTCTCGATCATAGACGGGTCCAGGTTCAGCTTTCCTTTGGAGATCTGCTGGATGTCACTCAGGATCACATCGTCCGTGATACTGTCTTTGTTGTAAGAGCGGTAGAGCGTCTTCATCAGCTTCCCGATGGAAATGGTTGCCGCTTCACGCTCTTTTTCGTCTTCAAGCTCAGTGGCACGCTGTATGAGCAGCTCCACATTCTGACCATAGTGCTTATACCTGGGCGTGCTGAGCGGATACTCCATGCGCTGCGGCTTGTCGTTGAGGTACTCCATGGCGCTGAGCGGATAAGGCGCATCTACATCGAGCTTTGAGCCGGACATCACATACAGGTGGTTCCAGAGCTTCTGCTGAAAATCCTGTGTATCGCGCAACTGCGGATTGAGCTTGGCCATCAGATTGATCAACAGGTAGGACAGGCGGGTGCGCTCTGCTTTGTCTTCAATGCTCAGTATGTGATTGACAAGATCCTGTACGTTTCTGCCGTATTCGCGCAGCAACAGGTCCTGCTTAAAGGTGGTACTTGCTTCCATTATTTCAATTTATGAATCTCAAATGTATGTTTTTTTTTCGTATCAGGTATCACGTATCACGTAGCAAGACTTTTGGGGAATTGACTATAGAAGTTGTGACAAAAGACAAAGGACTATCTATATATATGAAGGTATAATCATTCCCGAAAACTCTTTTGTCCTTTGTCAAATAATCTTTTGTCTCAAGAAAAAGTTGTGCTACGTGATACGTGTGTCGTGATACGTATTTTACCCATGTATCCGCAGCTTGGCGAAGCTCAACAGCAAGGTTTTCTCGCCCACTTCGTCGAAGTTGATGATGGCCTTGGTGCTGTTGCCCTGTGTGTCCATTTTGCTTACTACGCCAAAGCCGAATTTAGGGTGCTCTACTTTCATGCCGGCAGCCAGATTCGACGTGTCGCTTGGCTGAAAGTCGGCAGGAGCGGTATAGGCGGTGGCGGCCTGCTTGCGCGCCGGCTGCTGCACCAGGCTGCTGATGCTGCTCTTGCGCTGCAGCACGCGGTCGAATACGTTGCCGCCTCCGCTGGCCGTGTTCTGCTCGCCGTATTTAAAGTTGAGATACTTCGGATCGATCTCGTCAAGGAAGCGGCTCTTCTCGCAGGCCCGCAGGTTACCCCACTGGTAACGGCTGGTGGCGTAAGTCAGGTATAGCTTTTTCTCAGCACGCGTAATGGCCACGTAAAACAGGCGTCTTTCCTCTTCCAGGTCAGCGCGCGAGTTCAGCATCATCTGGCTCGGGAAAAGGTTCTCCTCCATACCTACGATGAACACATTCTTAAACTCCAGACCTTTGGCCGAGTGAATCGTCATCAAGGTAACAAACTCGCCGTCCATATCAGCTTTGGTATCGGCATCGGTGATCAGGGCGATGTCCTGCAGGAAGGCCGACAGACTCTTGTCTTCCTTTTCCGGATCGTCGACATATTCTTTTATACCATTGAGCAGCTCCTGAATGTTCTCGTAGCGGGCAAGGCCTTCCACGGTTTTGTCCTGGTACAGGTCGTCGACAATACCGGAGTGCTTGGCCACATGCTTGGCTACTTCGAAAGCGTCGGTATTATCGGCAATGCGGGCGAAGTCCTTTATCATGATCGAGAAGTTCTCGATCGCGGTTCCTACGCGGTTGCCTAAAAACTGACCGGCATTCTGAATCACTTCCCATACGCTGTGATTGGTCTCGTCGGCCGTCACGAACAGTTTCTGCTCGGTGGTCTCGCCAATTCCTCTTTTCGGGTAATTGATCACACGGCGGAGCGCCTGCTCATCGTTCGGGTTCACCACCAGACGCAGGTAGGCGATCAGGTCCTTGATCTCCTTACGCTGGTAGAACGACAGACCGCCCACAATCTTATACCTTATGTTCATCCGGCGCAGGGCCTCCTCCATGGCACGCGACTGGGCATTGGTGCGGTACAGGATGGCAAAATCGTCGTAGGAGAGGTGGTTGCTCATCTTCTCCTCAAAAATGGTCGTGGCTACCAGCTTGCCTTCCTCGTTATCCGAATTGGCTTTGATCACCTCGATCAGCGGTCCCTGCTCGTTGTCGGTATAAACGTCTTTTTTGAGCTGCGCCGAGTTGTTTTTGATCACCGAATTGGCGGCGTTCACGATGTTTTTGGTAGAGCGGTAGTTCTGCTCCAGCTTGAACACCTCCAGCTCCGGGTAGTCACGCTCAAAGTTGAGGATATTCTGAATATCAGCCCCACGGAAAGCGTAGATGGACTGCGCATCGTCACCCACCACCACAATGTTGCGGTTCTGGGCGGCCAGCTTGCGTGTGATCAGATACTGTGAGTAGTTCGTATCCTGATACTCATCCACCATCACATACTTGAAAATGTGCTGGTATTTGTTGAGCGCATCCGGATGGTCGCGGAACAGCACGTTGGTCTGGAACAGCAGATCGTCGAAGTCCATAGCGCCGGCCTTGAAGCAGCGATTGGCATACTGCTCGTAGATCTTGCCAATTTTCGGGCGCATAGCCGCCTCGTCATCGGCCTGAATCACGGCATCGTTCAGGTACTGCTTTACCGAGATCAGCTTGTTTTTAGCTGAGGAGATACGACCCAGCACCACGTTTGGCTTGTAGAGCTTGTCATCCAGGTTCATCTCCTTCACAATGTTGCGAATGAGCGTTTTGGAGTCGTCGGTATCGTAAATGGTAAAGCTTTTCGGATAGCCGATCTTGTCCGCCTCGGCACGCAGGATGCGCGAGAAGACGGAGTGGAAGGTACCCATCCAGATGTTTTTGGCCTCGTTTCCGATCACTTTCTCGATACGATGGCGCATTTCTTTGGCCGCCTTGTTGGTAAAGGTCAGGGCCAGTATGTTGAATGGATCGACCCCCAGACTGATGAGGTGGGCGATCCGATAGGTGAGTACTCTTGTTTTGCCTGAGCCGGCACCCGCTATGATCATGGCTGGCCCCTCGGTGTGGAGCACGGCCTTGCGTTGCGACTCGTTCAGTAAACTAATATAATCCATTTGCTTTCTTCCGCGTGCGTCATTAATAATCCATGCAATTTACACATTCCTATCCGTTTTAGGAACGGCACTCGCACATTTAGAGAACCAGACAGCACCACCAATTGGTTTCTTATAGCGGAATGCAATTTTGGCCTCTGTTTTGCGTGTCTTCCGGCAGCGCTTTTTAGAGAAACGCCGCATTATCTGTATCTTTGTAAAGTTAAGAAGGTTGAAGTGGCGTTTGCCTGCTGTATACCTGAGAAATATATGATCCCTTTACCACGCATGAAGAAACTACTCCTGTACCTTGCACTGCTCCCGGCCGGGCATCTGGCCGTGGCGCAATCCGATACCAGCCAGGTTGTCAAGGTTATACCTGACTCCCTGAAACAGGTGAAAGTTCCACGCTCCGCCAAACAGGTATGGCGCACACCGGAAATGCAGGAAGGTATGGACCTCTACATCGGATTAAAGTACAACGAGGCGTACGCCAAGTTCCGCCAGGCAGCGGCGCGCGATGAGGCCGCGGCCTATTACTTTATGGGACGCATGCACCAATATGGCGAGTTGGTGGAAGACGGAGCGCCTATCGACGAGATCATTACCTCTGACTCAGTGGCCTATGTGCGCAACCCTGAGAAATTCTACAAAGCTGATCCTGATACGGCACGCTTTCTGTTCGAAAAGGCGCTGGAAGGCAGCAGTCTGTTCGGTAACCTGGGACTGGCGGAGCTGATGACCATCCGTAACGACGAGGACAAACAGCGCTTTACGCGTCTCATGCGCAGCGCCGCCCTCGACATACGCGACATGGCCATTGCAGGCGATGCCTTCAGTAACCGCATTCTGGGCAGCATGTACTATACCGGCTACGGCGAGATGGAGGACAAAGGGTATGCCTATACCTACATCAAGCGGGCAGCTGAGCTGAACGACGTGGTAGCTTATACCTCTTTAGCAAACCTATACCTGAGAGGGGAGGGTGTGAAAGAGAACGTGGCACAGGCGAAGTACTGGCTTGAGAAAGGTGCTGCAGTCGGAGAAAAGGAAGCCCTCTATACCTTGGGTCTGCTGTACGAAGAAGGGAACCTGGGAAAGCCGGAGCCTGAGAAAGCACGTAAACTCTACCACCAGGCTATTTCGCAGGGCAGTTCCAATGCTTTCGAGCAGCTTAAGTACCTCAACCAGTCGTCTGACCAGAAGCTGGTGCTGGCAGCCATTGAACGTAACCCGGATATCGTAAAGCGGACACTGGAAAGTGGCGCCTACGTCAATACCGTGTCTGTGCCAAACGGTTATGATTTTGACTTCAGACTGCGCACACCGCTCATGCACGGCATTTTTATCCCACTGTTGCTTGAGGACTACGGTGTGATTTACCAGCCGGATGTTCGACTGGAAGTGGCCAGTCTGCTTCTGCGTAGCGGCGCCGACGTAAACGCGACCGACCAGGATGGCAAAACAGCCCTGCATTATGCCATGTCAGGAGCCCGCATCAATACGGAAGGTTTTGAGATTGAACAGGCGCAGCTGCTGGACACGCTTTTCAAGTATAAGGCCGACCCGAACGTAGTAGACAACAAAGGCAATACCCCGCTGTACTATGCGGTTCGCTTTGCCAACGGCACACACATGATGGAGATGAGTCGCCTGCTTGATGCTGGTGCCAACCCGAACATCCAGAACCTGGAAGGCCTGACGCCGCTGATGCTGGCCTGTCAGCTGGATGGGGGCAACGAGGTGATCGTGATGCTGATCAACGCCGGTGCCGACCCAAGCCTGCGCGACTTTTCAGGCAAAACAGCCATGGACTATACCAAGCGCGAAAGCGTGCAGAACATTCTGACGGCTGCAGGAGCAAGGGCCCCGAAGCGCTAGTCTAAACTTATTTAACGTTAATTTTGTCTCTTCTTTGCCGGTGAGTCCGGTTATAGAGGCCTATTCTATTACTTACATGATCGTTCTTCAGAATACCGTCATCAGTGACGACATCCGCGATAATTTTTTCGTCTGCAATCTTGAAAAGTGCAAAGGGGCCTGCTGTGTGGAGGGCGACCTGGGCGCTCCGCTGGAAGAGGAAGAACTGGCTATACTGGCGGATAACTACGAGCATATCAAACCCTACATGACGGGAGCCGGAAAACTGGCCGTGGAGGAGCAGGGGCTGTACATCCAGGATTTTGAAGGCGATTATTCTACCCCAACCATTGAGAACCGGGAGTGTGCCTACGCACTGTATGATAACCAGGGTATACTGAAGTGTGCCATTGAGCAGGCCTATTACGATGGCAAGATCAGCTGGAAAAAACCCATCTCCTGCCATTTATACCCTATCCGCATTACCAAATACGACGACTTCGAAGCACTGAACTACGACCGCTGGAGCATCTGCGCTGCGGCCTGCAACTTCGGGGCTGCCCTGGGGGTGAAGGTATACCAGTTTCTGAAAGAGCCGTTGATCCGGAAGTATGGTGAGGGTTGGTATAATGAACTGACTGAGTTGATTGAAAAGGAAGCACAAACCGCCACTACCTAAGGTATAGGTATAGCATATTGAACAGCGAAGCCCGGCCAAAATGGCCGGGCTTCGCTGTTTTAAGAAAGTATTCTTTTACTTGATCAGACCGGCATTTGTCCAAAGTTCCAGCAGGTTGGCCGACAGTTTATCGCCCTTGCTTTCTGCCTGTCGCGCCCAATAAGTGGCCTGTTCGTAGTTGCCGGCGGCTTCGTAGGCAATGGCCAGGTTGTGGGCCGCCTTTCTACCTGTTTTGGAGGATAGGTCCTGTGCCAGGGGCTGGAGTGTGGCAATGGCCTGCTGGAACTGTCCCAACAGCAGCATGATGTGGGCCTGCTGCAGCGGGCTAGCCATGTGAACCTGCCGTACCAGCAGCGTCGGCTGTGGATAGAAACGGTCCCAGTAGCTGTAACCTGTCTCCACCGCCAGCCTGTTTACCACGGGGCCTGCTTTGCCCATGGCCGGCCCGATGGCCAGCAGACCGCTCACCACGGTTCGCGAGTCATAAAATTCCTGCTGCTCCACCGTTGCCTGATCCAGCAGCGTACCTGTGCTATCGTAAAGCGACCAGGTACTCGCCACAACCAGATCGAAATTGGCAATTTTGGTCTTGTCACCATACTCATCTTCATAGCTATTTACCTCTCTCCCAAATCCTGTCTTGAACTTGTCGAGCGATAGGATCAGGTGCGGGCCATACTGCTTAAAGAGCGCATTAACTTCTTCCCCGTTGAGCCGATCAGAGCTAGCAGGCAGACTGATAGCCTGATCCGGGTTGACCAGCACAAAAGTCGAGTCGTTGTAGATGGCGCCCATCGCACCTCCGGCAGCCTGGTAGGCACCATCGCGCAGCACAGCTATTACATTCTCGTTCTTATTCGAAGCCTGCGCGGCCGCATCATAGCGGTTCACAACCAAAACTTTCCATTGGTCAGGGCTTACACGCACCACGGGAGGGCGCACCGTTTCCATCGTGATCATGGTTGCGCAGCTGCTGAGCTGAAACACCAGTACGGCCCACAAAAGGGTTGCAAAAAGCTTGCTTAATTTCATTTCTGTAACTTGTCAGATGCGTGGCTAAGTTAATGCAAATATGATATTCGCTCTATATTTTAAAACCACATATATCGGGCCAAATAAAAAAACCGGCCCATTGCTGAGTCGGTTTTTTTATTGAAGAACTTGTAGCGCTTATAGGGAGCTGAAGTCGAAATTGTCCAGGTAGGCTGTGGTGAAGTTACCTTCCTTGAAGCCCGGGTCATCCATCAGTTTCAGGTGGAATGGCACTGTGGTTTTAATACCTTCAATCACGAATTCGCTCAGAGCGCGCTTCATTTTCACAAGGGCCTCTTCGCGTGTCTGTGCGCTCACGATCAGCTTCGCGATCATAGAGTCGTAGTTCGACGGGATGGTATAGCCAGAGTAAACGTGCGAGTCTACGCGCACACCGTGGCCGCCCGGCACGTGCAGGTTTGTTATTTTGCCCGGTGAAGGACGGAAATTGTTCTTCGGATCCTCGGCATTGATGCGGCACTCAATGGCGTGCATCTTCGGGTAGTAGTTCTTGCCCGTGATACGCTCGCCGGCGGCTACTTTGATCTGCTCTTTGATCAGGTCGTAGTCAATTACCTCTTCCGTGATCGGGTGCTCTACCTGGATACGGGTGTTCATCTCCATGAAATAGAACTCACGGTGCTTGTCTACCAGGAATTCAATCGTTCCTACACCTTCGTAGTTAATGGCTTTGGCACCCTTGATGGCCGCTTTGCCCATGCGGTCACGCAGGTCGTCGGTGATGAACGGAGAAGGCGTTTCCTCTACCAGTTTCTGATGACGGCGCTGGATAGAGCAGTCGCGCTCCGAAAGGTGCGCTACCTGTCCGTGCTGGTCACCGATCAACTGGATCTCGATGTGGCGCGGCTCCTCAATGTATTTCTCCAGGTATAGACCATCGTTACCGAAAGCAGCCTTTGACTCGGTGCGGGCATCATTCCAGGCTTTCTCGAACTCATCTTCGTGCTTGATGATGCGCATGCCGCGTCCACCACCACCGGCTGTCGCCTTGATGATCACCGGGTACTTAATCTTCTTTGCCAGCTTCTTGCCCTCTTCCAGGGAATTCAACAGGCCGTCAGAACCAGGTATGGTCGGTACGCCCGCTTTTTTCATGGTGTCTTTGGCTGAAGACTTGTCGCCCATGGCGTTGATCATTTCCGGAGAGGCACCGATGAATTTGATGTTGTGCTCGGCGCAGATGCGGGAGAACTCGGCATTTTCAGAAAGGAAGCCATAACCCGGGTGAATCGCGTCGGCATTGGTGATCTCGGCAGCTGAGATCAGGTTGGGCATGTTCAGGTATGACTGCGCACTTGGGGGTGGGCCAATGCATACGGCCTCGTCAGCAAAACGCACGTGCAGGCTTTCCTTGTCAGCCGTAGAGTATACAGCCACCGTCTTGATGCCCATCTCCTTACAGGTACGAATGATGCGCAGGGCAATCTCGCCTCTGTTGGCGATTAGTATTTTTTTAAACATAAAATCAGATTTGGAGATTTGGGGATTTGGAAATGTAGAGATCGAAGTGAAAATGATATAAAAATGGAGAAGGTTATGGCCATCTCCATTTTCAAATCCTCACATTTTCAAATTTTCAAATCGTTAAATTAGCTAGGATCTACCAGGTAAAGTGGCTGATCGTATTCCACTGGGTTGGCATTGTCTACCAATACTTTTACGATTCTGCCCGATACTTCTGACTCGATTTCATTGAAAAGCTTCATCGCTTCGATGATACAGATTACCTGACCCTTTTTCACTTCGTCGCCTACGTTTACGAACGCTGGCTTGTCTGGGCTGGAAGAGCGGTAGAAGGTGCCGATCATGGGTGCTTTGATGGCGATGTATTTGCTGTCGTCGCTAGCCGGTGCAGCAGCTGGGGCTGCCGGAGTGGCTGGGGCGGCAGGAGCCTGGGGTGCGGCAGCCGGAGCGGGCGCAGGAGCGGCAGCGTGATGCGCAGCGCTTGCTGACTCTTTCACATAGCTCACCTTCTGGTCTGGATCGCGTTTCACCGAGATCTTGAATTCTTCTGTCTCAATGTTTACTTTATTCAAGCCAGACTTGGCGATAAAGTCAATAAGGTCCTGGATTTCTTTAGCTTTCATGTTATTATTTTACTCGTTCTGCGTAAGAATAAGTTCGTGTGTCTACTTTGATTTTTTCGTCCTGCCCAATAAACAACGGTACCTGTATGGTGGCGCCTGTTTCCACAATAGCTGGTTTTGAGGCATTGGTGGCAGTGTCGCCTTTCAGACCGGGCTCCGTGTAGGTGATGGTGAGCTCTACGAAAGGAGGGATCTCGCAGGTAAGCGGGGCCTCCGTCTCGGCATGAAACAGGATCGTCACTTCCTGGCCTTCTTTCATCAGGTCAGCAAATGGCACCATTTTCTCGTCTAGGGCAACCTGCTCGAAAGTATTCATGTCCATAAAGTTGTAGCCCATGTCATCTTTGTAGATGAACTGGTGCGGGCGCTGCTCCACACGGGCAGTAGTGATCTTATGACCAGCCGAGAAAGTGTTATCTAATATTTTTCCGGTTTTGATATTGCGGAGCTTCGTTCTCACGAAAGCAGGGCCTTTGCCTGGTTTAACGTGCTGAAACTCAACAACTACATAAAGGTCGTTGTTAAATTCCATACACAGACCATTTCTGATATCAGCTGTGGTTGCCATAGTATGCTGTTGTTACGCTTGAAATTGAATGAAACGATAAAAGTATAGCGCAAATCGCTGTCTTGCAAACAAAGTTAGCTATTATACTCAAATATTGATCAAAAAGCTTAGGGCAATTCGCATGGAAAGCAAGTCGGATGTATCCTGACCACAAAGTCCGGAGTATAGCGCGACGAGTCATTTATTTTATATAAATTAGCGATTATTTTAAAAAAAGGCCGTGCCAACAAGGGCGCTCTTGCCCTTTTTGCGTATGGCTGTATGCCCAACAGCACCTGACCAGTGCGTTTTTTTAATGTAAATCTCTCCTTTGCATGGATTATAAGCTCATCTTTGACAACACCCCGGAAGCGATGGTATTGCTTGACCCCGATCTGAAAATCGTAGGGGCCAATAAGCGGTATCTGGAAGTAACGATGCGGCAGCTGGACAATATTCTGGGCAAGCATTTTTTGCTGGAAGCCTACCCGGAGCCTAATGTGCCCTATGAAGAAAATCCGGTGCGGCTTTCTATAGAGGAAGCCATTCGCAAAGGCCGGAAGGTATACCTCGACGTGATACGCTATGCGATTGCCCGCCCTGACGGAAGCGGCTACGACGAGCGTTGCTGGGAAGCTTCCCATACGCCCATTCTGAATGAACAGGGCGAATTGTTGTATGTGCTGCAGGAAACCAAAGACGTAACGGAGCGGGAAGAGACGAAGAAGGCCTTGCAGGATGTCGAGCAGAAATTCCGGTTCATGGCAGACTCCATGCCGCAACTCATCGATGCCGATGACGCGGCTGGTAACTCGACTTATTTCAACAAGCAGTGGCAAGCCTATACAGGTATACCGATGGAGCAGTTGATGGCGGGCGGCTGGAAAGCAGCTCTTCATCCGGATGATTTGCAAAGTGCCTTAAAGGTATGGCAACATTCGCTTGAGAAAGGGGAGGCCAGCCAGGTGGAAATCCGCATTCGCGACAAGGATGGCGATTATCGCTGGTACCTGAGCCGCTACCTGCCCATGCGAAATGAAGACGGCACGATCCGGATGTGGCTCGGAAGCTGCAGCGATATCCACGACATGAAGAACCTCGTGCAGGAACTCCTCACAAGCAACGAGCAAATGTCCGAACTGGCGGATCAGGTGCAGCTTGCTTTCCGGAAAGTAGAAAATGAGCGTATGACGCTGGAACGCCTTATCATGCAGGCCCCGACTTTCTTCGCTATTCTGAAGGGCAAAGAACATCGTTATGAACTCGTCAACACAAAGTACCAGGAACTGTTCCCGCATGTAACACTTATCGGCAAAACGGTGGCGGAAGCCTTGCCGGAAATTGCTGATCAGGGTTACATTGATGTACTGAATAATGTATATCAGACGGGTGAAACGTTCGAGGCCAAAGAAATTATGGTGAAGCTCTCCACTCCGGAGGGTCAACTGGAGGACAATTACCTTACCTTCATTTTCCAGCCGCTTTTTGATGAGCATAAGCAAATAATCGGGATACTGGTCGCAGGTTTCAATGTGACCGACAAATACCAAATGAAGAAAAAACTGCAGGAGTTAGGTATAGCAGTAGACGAATTATAGCAGCAGCATTTAGAAAAGGAAGAAGTGAATTCAGCGCAGGTAGATTTACAGCAGATTCGGATTAAGCATATTCTGTTTAAGTCCAAGGTGCGTTCTGTGCTGTACGGAGGGGTGCTCGATAGCGTCTTTTTCTCAGATGCAGGCCCGATCAGCCATTGGTTTTTGCAGGTGGGGAAAGTGAAGTTTGGGAATGAACCGGAACTGTACAGTCTTCAGAAAACACACAGCGAGTTGCTGACAAATGCAAACCAACTGTTCAGCCTCTACCGAAGCGGCAGCATCGACCAGGCACATGCGGGGATGAAGGACATCGAGAAGCTATCTGACCGTTTTCAGGAATTGCTCACGCAGTTGGAGAAGCGACTTGCCTTGCGGACCGATATGGTTTAAGTAATCCGGTAAAAAGATCTATAAACAGGAAAAGCGGCACATCGGCCGCTTTTCCTGTTTATAATCAGATTGAATTATTTCGAATCGTACGCCCACTTCAGGTAGATGGCGCCCCATGTAAAACCGCCGCCGAAGGCCGCCAGAATCAGGTTGTCGCCTTTTTTCAGCTGCTTCTCGTACTCCCACAGGCAGAGTGGAATGGTGCCACTTGTTGTGTTGCCATAGCGCTCAATGTTGAGCATCACTTTGTCACTGCCCACGCCCATGCGATTAGCCGTCGCGTCGATGATGCGCTTGTTCGCCTGATGCGGAACCAGCCAGGCAACATCTTCAGCCGTCAGGTTGTTGCGCTCCATCACCTCGGCTGATACATCCGCCATGCCTTTTACGGCGAACTTAAATACCTGCTGTCCTTCCTGGTAAGCGTAGTGCTCACGGGCCTGTACCGTTTCGATGGTAGCAGGTTTGCGGCTGCCGCCTGCCTTCATGTGCAGGAACTGGGCGCCTGTTCCGTCTGACTTCAATACGGAGTCCAGGATACCGTAACCTTCTGTATTAGGCTCCAGCATCACGGCGCCGCCGCCATCACCAAAAATGATACAGGTGGCGCGGTCGGTATAGTCAACGATAGCAGACATCTTATCGGCTCCTACCACGATCACTTTTTTGTATTGCCCTGACTCGATGAACTTAGAGGCAGTAGCCAGCGCGAAAAGGAAACCGGAACACGCTGCCTGCAGGTCGTAACCGAAGGCATTTACGGCGCCTACTTCAGCCGTGATCAGGTTGGCCGTGGCCGGGAAAACCATGTCGGGGGTAGTCGTGGCGCAGATGAGGAGTTCTACTTCTTCTGCTTTGGTATTGGTCTTTTTGAGTAATTCGAGTACTGCCGGTACTGCAATATGCGAGGTGCCTTTGCCTTCGCCTTTCAGAATGCGCCTTTCCTTAATACCGGTGCGTGAAAGGATCCATTCATCATTGGTCTCTACCATTGTTTCCAGTTCCTTGTTCGTAAGCACGTAGTCCGGAACATAACCAGCCACTCCAGTGATCGCGGCAGTAATTTTACTCATATTGTGAAAGGTATAAGTGTTGGATGTTTAAGACGGCAATATAATAAAAAAAACTTGGCACAAACCGTCATTACGCAAAAAGAGTAGTGAGACAGTTTGTGCCAGGAAATGTTTTTGGCCAGGGCCAGCGTCTTTTATTGGACGCCCGTATGCTTTCTAAATCGCTCCGAAAGGTTAGTGGCTACCATTTTCTGGGCCTGCAAAATCATGTTGCAGACAGCCAGCGGGGAAGAGACACCATGTCCGATAACGGCGTTGCCGTTGATGCCCAGGATCGGGCTGCCACCTACGGCCTCGTAGTTGAACTTGTCGAAAAACGGATCGTGCATGTTCTTCTCGTTGAGGATATCGTAGACAGACTCTGCCATCTTCAGGATGATGTTGCCGGTATACCCGTCGCACACGATCACATCAGCTTTGTCGTTGAACATGTCGCGTCCTTCGATGTTGCCGATGAAGTTAATGTTTGGGTTAACTTTTAGGCGCTGGTGCGCTGCCTGTGTGTTGACAGTGCCCTTGCCTTCCTCTTCACCCAGGTTCATCAACCCGACTTTCGGATTTTCGATCTCCAGTACGTATTTGGCGTAGATAGAGCCAATTTCGCCGAACTGCTCCAGTACTTCAGGTTTGCAGTCAGCGTTAGCACCCACATCCAGTATGATACCGAAGCCACCATTGAGCTTTGGTACCAAACCGCCAATAGATGGTCTTAAGATGCCTTCTACGGCTTTTACGCTGAACATGGCTCCTACCAGCATTGCTCCGGTATTGCCGGTGCTGCAAAAAGCATGTGCCTTTCCAGCTTTCAGCATACCAAAACCAACAGCGATACTGGAGTCTGGCTTCTGGGTAAGTGCTTTGGTGGGATGTTCTCCCATGTCAATTACCTGGGTGGCGTTCACCACCTTTATTACAGAACCAGTGTAACCATACTCTTTCAGCAGCTGATTCAGAATATCTTCCTTGCCAATAAGCAGGATCTCATAATCTTCTTCGAGCTGTTCTGCAGCTAACATAGCACCCTTCACGTTTGCTTCAGGTGCATAGTCGCCGCCCATAGCGTCCAGGGCGATTCTCATGTACTGGATGACGTTAAATTATACAGAACTTAAACGGAGTACAGACTTGGGTTACTGAGCGTTTGCTGTATAATTTTTGATCGCCAGTTTGCCTTTGTGGTACAGGTCGCCTTCTACCACGTAAGCATGGTGGAACAGGTGAGGAGTGTCTGTTGTTGGGCAGATTGCAATCGCTTTCTCAGAGAGTTTCTGGTGAGTTCTTCTCTTATCTCTTCTGGTCTTCGAAATCTTGCGTTTAGGATGTGCCATTTTTAGTTATAAATTTACTTGCTGTTATGTAATACTTTATTATTCTACTGCTTGTTAGTTCAGGTTTTTCAGGGCATCCCAACGTGGGTCAACGTCATCGTCGTCATTTCCATCGTTGTCTTCCCCTTCACTGTCGCCCGCCTGGCGCGAAGAGTAGATCAGGATATCCCTTTCGTCGTCTTCGTCCTGCTCTTCCACAAAACGTGGGTGAAGCTTCTTCATTGGCAGCGATAAACCAATGTAATCATACAGGTGCTGTGCTACGCTGATCGTCTGCGTCTCGGGCGTGATCTGCCACAAGTCCTCATCCAGCTCGGCATTTTCCTCTCCATACTTGATCAACAGCGTCTCTTCTATGTCCAGCGGCTGGTCAAACTCCTCCAGACTGCGGTCGCAGGTGAGGCGCACGTGCCCTTTAATGTTAAAATGCAGCGTCAGCAGCGATTCGGTCTTATCGAGCTCTACTTTCGCCAGTAGCTTTCCCCCCAGTATGATCTCCTGCTCAAACAAAGCAAAGAATGAATCGTCCATCTCAAACTCGTAATCATGCTTTCTGTTACTAAGTTTGGCTATGCCGATTTCGTAGTCTTTAAGCTTTTTCACTACCGTGTTTTTATTGCAAGACGCAAAATTAGAACATTATTTTGACAAATAAAATAGCAGCCCGATTTATAAAACGGGCTTTTGCTCTGTCTGGCGCTTTTTTATGATGTCGCAGGCAAGGAACAGCGCTTCTCTGAAAGAGGTTTCATCGGCTGTGTGTTTTCCGGCTATGTCGTAGGCGGTGCCGTGGTCAGGAGAGGTGCGCACGATCGGCAGGCCGGCCGTGTAGTTCACGCCGGTTTCCATGGCGAGCGTTTTGAAAGGGATAAGCCCCTGGTCGTGGTACATGCTCAGCACAGCATCGAACTGCTTGTACATGCGCATGCCAAAGAAGCCGTCGGCAGGGTAGGGGCCGAACACCAGATGGCCTTTTTCTTTCAGGTGCATCACAGCCGGACGGATGATCTCCAGTTCCTCGGTTCCCAAAAGCCCCTTCTCGCCGGCATGCGGATTCAGACCCAGCACCGCGATGCGCGGTTTCAGGATACCGAAATCTTTGCGCAGCGACTCCTGCAGGATGGTGATCTTGCGGATGATCAGGTCGAAGTTGAGTCTGCTGGCTACCTCCTTGACAGGTATATGGCCCGTCACCGTGGCCACACGCAGGTCGTCGGCCACAAGCAGCATCAGGCTGTCAGCCGCGTCGAAGTAGGAGGTCAAAAACTCGGTATGGCCTGGGAAGCGGAACTCCTCCGACTGGATGTTGTCTTTGTCGATCGGGGCAGTTACCAGACCGTCTAGCAAGCCGGCTTTCAGGTCGCGGGCGGCGGCCAGCAGCGAGTCGAGTGAGGCCTTTCCGGATTCCGGCTTGGGTGTGCCCGGCTCCACAGCGATATCCTCTTCCCAGCAGTTGATCAGGTTGATCTTCTTCGGTATAAGCTCCTGCGCAGAACCCACCTGCTGATAGTGGAAATGCTCCGCGCTTAAGGCTTTGCGCACTTGGTTCATCACTGCGGCGGATCCGTAAATAACGGGTGTGCAGAAGTTTAGGATGCGCTGGTCTGAAAGGGTTTTGACGATGATCTCCGGGCCGATGCCGTTCGTGTCGCCGATGCTGATGCCTATTTTTGCTTTGTGTCTGTTGTCCATTTGTTGCTTAGTTAGCTAGGGAGCTAAGGTAGTTGTAAACCAGGCGCACGCCCGATCCGGTGGCCAGTTTGCCACGGTAAGAGTCTTCGCCCAGCAGGTAGGCCGTGCCGGCTATGTCAAAGTGCACCCACGGGTAATCGGTGAAATACTCCAGGAACACACCCGCTGAGATAGCGCCTGCCTCGGCACCTCCCAGGTTCTTGATGTCGGCTATGTCTGACTCGATGTGCTTCTTATATTCGTCCCAAAGCGGAAACTCCACAATGCGCTCGTGCTCTTCCTCGCCGGCTCTTTTCAAGGCGTTCATCACCTCATCACCGGCATTGCTCATCGCCACCAGGCCTTCCTTGCCAATGGCACGGGCCGCGGCTCCGGTCAGGGTGGCCATGTCGATCACCAGTTTCGGCTTATACTTCTGGGCAAAGCTCAGGGCGTCGGCCAGGATCAGGCGGCCTTCGGCGTCGGTGTTGAGAACCTCCACCGTCATGCCATTGTGCATGGTGAGCACGTCGCCCGGTGCATAAGCCTTGCCGCCCGGACGGTTGTCGGTGGCAGGTATAAGCGCGATGACGTGCAGCTGTACATTGTTTTTTGCCAGTGCGTATAGCACACCGGTTACGGCAGCTGCACCGGCCATGTCGGACTTCATATAGTCCATGGACTGTGGCGTCGGCTTCAGACTGAGGCCGCCGGTATCGTATACCACGCCTTTGCCTACCAGCACGTAAGGTTTGGTGTTTGCAGCGCCTTCCGGCTTCCACTCTAAAATATTAAAGGTAGGCGGTTCTTCGCTGCCCTGGTTCACGGCCAGCAAACCACCCATTTTCAGGGACTGTATCTGCAGTTCGTCGAACACCTGTGTGGTGAATCCGGCTTTTTCGCCCAGTGCGACCAGCTCCTCGCTGAACTGGGTGGCCGATTGGTGGCTATTGGGTTCGTTCACCAGGTCGCGGGTAATGGTCACGGCGTCAAGCACGTTCTGCAGCTCCATTACGTCAAACTCCGACAGGTTCTCGTCCGTCAGCACGATGGTTTGGAGCGGGTTTGGCTTGGCGTTTTTAGTTTTATACTTATCAAACTGGTAGTTGCTCAGGTATAGGCCCTCGGCCAGGTAGGGACTCGCGTCATTTTTAGAGAGGTCCTGAATGGCAAGTTCTTCCACCTTGTCTGCCTTAAGCTGTTTGAGCAAGGTATAGCCGGCTTGGCGCAGGGCTTCCCGGGTGGCATTCTGGGTTTTGCCTTCAGGGTATACCACCACGTATAGGCGCTGTGTATAGCGGTTCAGGGAGACGATCTTCGCCTCTGCTTCCAACTGGCGTTTCAGGTAGGCGGTTTCGTCTGAGCTTAGCTCTGGGAGCGAATCCGTCTGGTCAGCCCGCACAATCAGGGCTAGGTCTGTATTTTTACCTACTGATGTATTGTATTTGAGTTGTGTTGGCATTTGTCATTCGTATCTTTGGAGCACGCAATATAGTAAGTATATGGTGTAATGCGAAAACCACGGACGAAGGTATTGTCGGCATCGGTAGCGCATATAAATAAGGTATAACGGGTTTCCGGCGAAATTGTCTTGATCAGCCGGCGCCATAACGCATAGCACGTGAGCAAAGTAAGTCCGAAAAAGCACCTGGGCCAGCACTTTCTGGTCGATCAGAACATCGCCCGCAAAATAGTGGAGCAACTGACCTTGCCCGGCGGGGTGGAGGATGTGCTGGAGATCGGCCCGGGGATGGGTGTGCTCACGCAGTACATGCTCGAGCACAAGGAGTACCGCACCACCGTGCTGGACATCGACCGCGAATCCATTGCCTATCTGCAACAGCATTTCCCGCAGCTGGGCGATCGCATCATTTCGGCTGACTTTCTGAAGACGGATTTAAGCAAGCTGTTTCCGGGCAAGTTTTCCATCATCGGCAATTTCCCTTACAACATCTCGAGCCAGATATTTTTTAAAGTGCTCGAACACCGCGATGTGGTGCCCGAGGTGGTCTGCATGATCCAAAAGGAAGTGGCGGAGCGGCTGGCCTCGCCTCCCGGCTCCAAGGCCTATGGTATTCTGAGCGTGCTGTTGCAGGCCTTTTATACCATTGAGTATAAGTTCACCGTGCACGAAAACGTGTTTCACCCACCGCCCAAAGTGAAGTCGGGCGTCATCCACGTGGTGCGCAACAACCGGGAGAGCCTGCCTTGCAGCGAGAAGCTCTTTTTCTCTGTCGTGAAGAATAGTTTTGGAACAAGGCGCAAAACGCTGCGTAACTGCCTCAAGACTTTCAATCTCCCGCCGGAAATTACAACACAGCCTGTCTTCGACCAGCGGGCAGAGCAGTTGTCAGTAGAGGATTTTATAGCATTGACCCAACTCGTAGAGCAGAACATATAATACCATGCAGGTAGAGATCACACGCGAATACATAGAACAGGTTGAAGAGGCAATAGCACGCGACGACAAGGGATTCCTGCTGGAAACCATGACCGACATGTATCCGGCCGACATTACGACGGTGCTCTACGAACTCGACACCAACGAGTCAAAGTATGTGCTGGACCTGCTGCCTCCCGAGACAGGCTCACAGATTCTCAGTGATCTTGACTACGACATCCGCACCGATTTTCTGGCCTACTTCACCAGCCAGGAGATAGCACGCTACGTCAACCTGATGGACTCGGATGATGCCGTGGACATCCTGAACGAGATGAACGTGCAGCGCCGCGAGGAAGTGATCGCGCTGATCGAAAACGAGGAGAAGGCGGACGACATTCTGGACCTGTTGCACTACGAGGAGGACTGTGCCGGCGGTCTGATGGCGAAAGAGCTCATTAAAGTGAACATCAACTGGCGCGTGCGGCAGTGCATCGAGGAGATCAGGCGGCAAGCTGAGGACGTGGAGCGCATCTATACCGTATACGTGGTGGATAACCGTGACATCCTGCTGGGTCGTCTCAGTATAAAAGCGCTCCTGCTTTCTAAAGACGACAAACTGGTAAAGGACATTTACAGCGAAGACGTGATCTCGATCGAGTCTTTCCGGGACGAAAACGAGGTGGTGAGCGTAATGCAGAAGTACGACCTCGAGGCTATACCTGTCGTGAACATACAGGGTAAACTGCTTGGTCGCATCACCATTGACGACGTAATCGACGTAATGCAGGAGCAGGCCGAACTCAGCCGCCAACTCATGACGGGTATTTCGGAGAATGTGGAGGAAGACGACAGCGTGTTCCGTATTTCGCGCTCCCGTATACCCTGGCTCGTGATCGGGATGGTGGGAGGCTTGCTGGCTGCGCATTTCATGGGCTTTTTCGAAGCCGATATTGCCATGCTTCCGGCGCTCGCGCTGTTTGTGCCGCTTATTACGGCGACGGGCGGTAACGTAGGTATACAATCCTCGTCTATCATCATCCAGACGCTCTCATCCAACGCCGTGATATTCGAGAACTTCTCCAAGCGTCTTTTTAAGCTCATCATGGTGGGATTCCTGAATGCGCTCATCATTTCGGCACTCGTTTTCACGTTCACCTATCTGTTCCGGCAAGATCTCAAGCTCTCGACGGTGGTTTCCGTAGCGCTATTCTCAGTAGTGATGCTAGCCTCTCTAATGGGAACGCTGACGCCGATGCTGCTTGACAAGCTGGGCGTGAATCCTGCTGTTGCTGCCGGACCTTTCATCACGACGGCAAACGACCTGCTTGGGCTGGCGATATACTTTGGTGTAGCGCATATGCTGTATGATTTGTAAGAATATGACGAATCCACGCATCCTCATCATCGACGAAGTACACGCCAGCCTGTTTCCGATGCTGGAAGGTATAGGTATAGCCTATGAGTACCGCCCGGATATCAAGCCGATCGAGGTATGCGAGGCGCTGGTGGGTTTTGAGGGGTTGATCGTGCGGAGCAAAATGCGCATTACGGCCGACACCATCAAACTGGCTGACAAACTCAGGTTCGTGGGTAGGGCCGGGGCGGGACTGGACAATATAGATGCGGGGGCGCTGCAGGAGCGAGGTATAGCGCTGTTCGGGGCCAACGAGGGAAACCGGCAGGCAGTGGGCGAGCATGCCCTGGGGATGCTGCTCAGTCTGATGCGCAACATTGCGCGCGGCGACCGGCAGGTGCGCGACAAGGTATGGCTGCGCGAAGAAAACAGGGGGGAGGAGATCAGCGGCAAAACAGTCGGCATTATTGGCTATGGCAACATGGGGCAAAGCTTCGCCCGAGTGCTCAGTGGCTTTGGCTGCCGCATCCTGGCTTACGACCGGTTCGCTCCTGAGAAAATCACGGCGCCGGCTGAGCCCGTATCACTGGAGCAACTGCAGGCGGAAGCGGATATTGTGAGCCTGCATATACCTTATATACCTGAAAACCGGGCCTTTGCGGATGACGCCTTTTTTCAAGGCTTTCGCAAGCAGATCTGGTTTATGAACACCTCCCGCGGTGAAGTGGTGGACCAGTCGGCACTTATTCAGCACCTGCAGACCGGCAAGCTGAAAGGGGCTGCCCTGGATGTGCTCGGAAACGAGAAACTCAGCAGCCTGACCGAAGAGCAAAGCCGTCACTTCGACTACCTCAAATCTGCAGGAAATGTCGTACTCACGCCCCATATTGCGGGGTGGACCCACGAGTCCTATGTCAAGATAAACGAGGTGCTGGTAGAGAAAATACAGGCCTTGCAGGAGGCAGGCCGGCTATCGTCAGAATAGCTGCCCCGGCCCTGGCCTACATCGGTGCGTTTACGTATATAAGTGATACAGGCGCCTGAAACACGTGTTTTTAGTGCCGATAAATAAGTATCGCCGAAAAATTTTGTATTAAAATAAATTTGTATATTTGCTCAGATCAGTGCCACCGGGGGAAGCCCGTGCGCATGTGGCTTACCCAGAACCACCGCTTGTTTTGATGCAGGCTGGCTGAAAAAGAGAAAATAAATCAATTACATATTAGGCAAAAAGAACGGTTATGTTTGACATAGCCGTTCTTTTTGTTTTTGTGTTTTAAAACATGAAGACAGTATTATGAGCAACATTTCTTATTACACCGCTGAAGGTTTACAAAAGCTAAAGGAAGAGTTACACGAGCTGAAGACAAAGGGTCGCTCGGAAGTAGCGCGTCAGCTGGCAGAAGCACGCGATAAGGGCGACCTGAGCGAGAACGCTGAGTACGACGCCGCCAAGGACGCACAGGGTCACCTGGAGCTGAAAATTGCTAAGCTGGAAGAAGTAGTTGGCAACGCCCGTCTGATAGACGAGTCGAACCTGGACATGAGCAAGGCGCTGATCCTCTCGAAGGTGAAGATCAAGAACCTGAAAAACAATATGGTCATGGACTATACCCTGGTGGCGGAGGAGGAAGCTGACCTGGCCTCCGGCAAAATCTCCGTAAAGTCCCCGATCGGGAAGGGCCTGTTGGGCAAGTCAGTTGGTGAAAAGGCTGAGATAACCGTACCAGCCGGAAAGATCGAGTTCGAAATTCTGGAAATCAGTCGCTAAGCATATGGAGCCATCTATCTTCACTAAAATTGTAAAAGGCGAGATCCCCGCTTACAAAATAGCCGAGGATGATCGCTACCTGGCTTTTCTGGACGTGTTCCCGACCACCAAAGGCCATACCTTGGTTATACCCAAGCAGCAGATCGACTACCTGTTCGACCTGGACGATGCGCTATACCTGGGCCTAATGGCCTTTGCCAAAAAAGTGGCGGCAGCTGTAGAAAAGGCTGTCCCCTGCAAGCGCATTGGGGTAGCGGTGGTAGGCCTGGAAGTGCCCCATGCGCACGTACACCTGATCCCGCTCAACAAAATGGCCGATATGAACTTTGCCAATAAGCAGAAGTTCAGCAAAGAGGAATTTGAGGAAGTGGCGGAGAAGATCCGCAAGGCACATGAAGCTTCATAAGGTATAGCTATACCTGAGGCTCAATTAAAAGGGGCGCATCTCAATGATGCGCCCCTTTCTGTTTTTAGTTCTTTTGTAAGATCGAAGGCTTAAATTCCAGTTGCGTGGTGTCTTTTGGCTGCACTTGCTGCGGTGGCTGATTCTGTTGTTGCTTCAGCTCCCTGGCCTTTTCCCGGGCCTCTCTTTTGAAAAACCCTCTCAGCAGGAAGTTATTTTGCAAAGCCTCCATGTTCTGGTCCAGCTTTTTAGTGCCGGTCTCCAGGTTCTGCATGGTGCTCTGCAACTGACGGGCAAATTTCTGGTCATTGAGGAGCACACCCACCGCACTGTTGCTGTTGTTGAGCTGGCTGGTGGCCGTACGCAGGTTCTCTGTTATTTCAGAAGTCGAAGCCGTGGCCTCTTCCAGTTGTGTCATCGAGTTTTTCAGCTGCTGGAATACTTCTTTGTCAGTTACCAGTTGGTTTGCCAGGCCGTCCGGTGAGTTGAGTTTTTTAGTGAAGGCGGACAGGGAGCGCGAGGCGTTAACGGTGCTTTCGGACGTGCGCTGCAGGTTGGCTACCACACCACGGAAGTTCTGGGCCATGGTCGTGTCGGTCAGCAGGGCGCCTACGGTTCCCTCGCCTTTCACCAGGCGGGAGGTCAGCTGCTTAAAATCGCCGGTGATTGCGACCAGGTTCTCGTTGTTCTGCTGCAGTTTCTCCATCAGGTCATCGGTGTTGAGCGGGCTTATGGCTGTTATCCGGTCGCCGTCCTCAATAGGAGCGGCTGCCTGGGTGCCGCCGTCAATTACGATGTTTTTGTTGCCGATGAAGCTCTCGGAACTGATGCGGGCCGAAGCGTTTTTGCGGATGAACTGCTGTACCTTCTCCTCAATGTTCATGACCACCTCTACCTGTGAGTCGCCATACAGGTTGATGGACTTGATCGTGCCGATCTTCACGCCCGAAAACCAAACATTGTTACCGGTTCGCAATCCGGCTACGTCATCAAAAATGGCGGTAAGCGTCACCGTGTTGATCAGGCGCTTTTGCTGACCGGCCAGCATAAAAATACCAGCCACCAGTATCACGATCGCCAGGAAAGTGAAGATACCAACTATAACAGTGCGTTTATTATCTGCAGAACTCATCTAGTCTATAAAGTTGTAGTTATAAAAAGATTGTACGCGCTCGTCATTACTTTCGAACACTTCATCAAAGGTGCCTTCGCGCTGGAACTGTCCGTCGAGCAGCATCACTATTCTGTCTCCTACGGCGCGGGCGCAGGTTAGGTCGTGGGTAATGATGATTGAGGAGGTGTTGAATTTCTCCTGTACTTCGTTGATCAGGCTGTTGATCTCGATACACGTAATGGGGTCGAGACCGGCGGTGGGCTCGTCATAGAGCATGATATCCGGTTTCAGGATCAGGGTGCGGGCAATGCCGATTCGTTTGCGCTGGCCACCAGACAGTTCGGAAGGCATCTGGTTGATGGCCTGCAAAAGCCCCACGGCCTCCAGCACATACTGGATCGTGTCTTCCCGTTCAGCTACGGTCATGTGCTTTGCGTGCCGCTCCAGCGGAAACTCGAGGTTCTCGCGCACGGTCATACTGTCGTACAAGGCGCTGTTCTGAAACGAGAAACCGATCTTAAGCCGAAGCGCATCCATTTCCCGTGGCTTGAGACCGCTTACTTCCTTGCCCAGTACGTTGACCGTCCCTTCGTCTGCCTGCAGCAAACCGGATATGATTTTGATCAACACGGACTTGCCCGTACCGGAGCGGCCGAGCACCACCAGGTTTTCTCCTTTATAGAGATCAAGGTCCACACCTCTGAGCACCTCAAAATCGTCGAATGCTTTTTTGAGGCCCCGGATAGTAATCACTTTCTCGCTCCTATCGATGTTAGGGTTTATTCGTTTTGCCTCCATTAAAAAGCTCTGATTGTGTTGATAACCTGCATGATGAGCAGCTCTTCAATAAAGATAAGGAACATAGCCGTTACCACCGACGAGTTGGCCGCCTTGCCCACACCCTCTGTGCCTTTAGAAGAATTATAGCCTTTGTAGCACCCCACCATGCCAATCGTGAAGCCAAAGATCACAGACTTGACCGACGAGGCGATGATGTCCAGGAACGTGATGGCATCAAAAACCTGGTAGAAGAAGACGCTCAGGGAGGTGAGTTCGTTCTGGTGCACGTTCAGGTAGCCTCCCAGCAGCGACACAAGCGTAGTAAACATCGTCAAGGCCGGGATCATCAGGGTAGAGGCCAGCACCCGGGTGACCACCAGAAATTTAAACGGGTTGGTGGCCGACACCTCCATGGCGTCGATCTGCTCCGTCACGCGCATGGAGCCCAGCTCGGCACCGATGGCAGAGCCAACCCGGCCTGCTGCAATAAGCGCCGTCACCAACGGACCAATGGCCCGGATGATGGCCACGGAAATAAGGGCGGGCAGGAGCGAGGTGGCACCAAAATCGGCCAGGGAGGGGCGCGACTGGTTGGTAAACACGATGCCGATGATGAAGCCCGTGAGCGAGATCAGCGGCAGAGAGCGCACACCGATTTCATAGCACTGCTTGATGATCTCCCTGAACTCGTAAGGCGGAAACCACACCTCCTTGAAAAACCGCGCATTGAAACGGTACACTTTCGCTAACTCAACAAAAATTCTGTCGAGCCGGCGTGTCGTCACATACCTGCGCCGGGCTGGAGCAGCTTCCGGTTTATTTTTGTTTAAATCCATTTATGCTGTTTAGGATTCACCTATACAATGCCTTTGACAAAGCAGCGGCAAAAATAACTCAAATTTAAGAATAAGCCTGACGCTAAATTTAACCGCACCAGCAAAAACATGTTTAAACTTTGTCTTTTGGCAAAACCTATACCTTGCTACAGGCTGATTCTAGTCGGGTTTCGGAAGGAAATCAGGCAAACTTATAAGCCTTACGAAAGATAGATGCGATTTTTTACAAAACTGCGAAATATTTTCAAAAGCTTATACTTATAGGAGGTTGTTGAATTGTTAATTGCTTGTTGTTGATTGTTAGGTGCACGATTGATCGGGCCTTTACTTTGGTGAGGGTTAAATTGTTAAATTGTTGAATTGTTAAATGGTTGGGTGCACGATTGATCGGGCCTTGCCCTCAGAGGGGATTTTCCTGCTCGATTTGGTCAGACGTGTTGGTGCGGGGCTTGGACAGGTATACCGGTGACGAACCGGACAGGTATAGAGGTACACAATTAGGGTAGGTATACGGGTGCATGATGGTCGGTACACGATCCGGACAGGTCGCGACCTGCCCCTACTAGCTCATTCAACAATTTAACAATGCAGCCATTTAACAATTCAACTATTCAACCCCTAAAGCTTTCTCTCGGGATTATCGGTCAGGAAGGCTTTCCAGGAGTTGGCGCCTTTCTTGGCGTTGTTGCCTTTCTGGTAGTGGTGGCAGAGGGCCACAGACAGGGCGTCGGTGGCGTCGAACATTTTGGGGTCGGGCTGTATTTTGAGGATCTGCACCAGCATGCTGGCCACCTGCTCTTTGGAGGCGTTGCCGTTTCCGGTTACGGACTGCTTTACTTTTTTAGGGGCGTACTCCACGTAAGGGATGTCGCGGGAAAGGGCGGCGGCGATGGCAACTCCCTGTGCGCGACCCAGTTTGAGCATGCTCTGCACGTTCACGCCAAAGAAAGGCGACTCGATGGCCAGCTCGTCGGGCAGGTATTCGTCGATGAGCTGTATCATGCGGTCAAAAATTTTCTTTAACTTGATGGCGTGGTTGCTGTAGCTTTTGAGGTGAATAACGCCATACTGCACTACCTTTACCTTCGATCCGGTTACTTCAATCAGGCCATAGCCCATGACTTGCGTGCCGGGGTCGATGCCAAGAATTAATTTGTTGGGTGGGAGCGCAGGAGAGTAAACCATAAGAGCCGCAATTTAAGACAATATCTTGGACATTACCCGCAACAGAAGGTTCCTTTTAGTTTCCGGCAAAGTTGTCGTGGTACTGCTCACCTTCTATTTTCTGTACCTGGCCATTTTTACGGCCCCTGACACGCTGCTCTCCTGGCAAGCTATCCTGCAATCGGCCCGCCAAAGCAATTATACTTTTCTACTGCTCCTGAGTGCGCTGCTTATACCTGTTAACTGGGGACTGGAAGCCTGGAAATGGAAAATCCTGGGGCAGAAGCTGGAGCCCCTCTCATACCTGCGGGCATTCCGTGCCGTTATGGTCGGGCTCACGCTCGGCTTCATCACTCCCAATCGTTTGGGCGACTACGCTGGCCGGGTGCTCGAGCTCAAAAGCAAAGAACGCCTGGAAGGTATAGGAGCGGTCTTCATCGGCAGGTTTTGTCAGCTGGTGGCCACGGTGCTGGTCGGTACGCTGGGGCTGGTCTACTTTGCGCTTTTGCTTTACTGGCGGGAGTATCCGGGAGTCTGCCTGAGCATTTTCTTTCTGCTGCTCGTGCTCAATGCGGCCATGTTGCTGCTGCTTTTCAATGCCCGCGCCATGGTGGCCCTGGTGGCGGCAGTGGGACCGCTGCGGAAGCTGGCAAAATACCTGGCCGTGATGGGACGCTATACCTACGGGGAGATGAACCGGGTACTGTTGCTCTCGCTCTTGCGCTACTTTGTGTTTCTGCTGCAGTTCGTGCTGCTGCTCGTTTTGTTTGAGGTCCGGCTTAGTCCGGTAGAATACATCAGCGGCGTGTCGACTGCGTTCTTTCTGAAATCGGTGGTGCCCTCGGTGTCACTGCTGTCTGATCTGGGCATGCGGGAGCTGTCGGCCATGTACGTGTTTGGGTTGCTCGGGCAGGAGCGACTCCAGGTGCTGAGTGCCAGCCTGAGTCTGTGGCTGCTCAACATCGTGGTGCCAAGCGCGGTCGGTTTGTTCTTCGTGCTGCGCCTGAAGCTGGGCAGGAAAGGAGGGAGCGCCTGATGTTCACGGTGCTGCTTCTGCTGTCGCTGCTGGCTTATGGCTGGGTCATCCTGCGCTGTCTGTCCGCCTGGAAGCGTCTCCCTATACCTGCTATACCTGCCGGGTTTATACCGACCATCAACATAACCGTCATCATTCCAGTCCGGAACGAGGCAGGGCATATTCTTACTTTGCTGCAGGATCTGGAAAGACAAAACTATCCGGCTGAGCTCTTTGAGGTGCTGGTAGTAGACGACCACTCTGACGACGGCACCGATCAGCTCATACTGGATTTTATACCTGATACCAAACTCCACCTACAACTGATCCGGTTAGCTGATCACACTACAGCAACTGGCAAGAAAACAGCCATCAAACAAGGTATAGTCCTGGCCGGTGGCGAGCTGCTGGTCTTTACCGACGGCGACTGCCGGGTGCAACCGGACTGGCTCCTTTACTTCGCCTATACCTACCAGTCGCAGCAGGCTGTCTTTATTTCGGGTCCTGTCTGTTTCCACCATACCCATACCTTGCTGGAGCGCATGCAGCTGGTTGAGTTTGCTTCGCTGATCGGAGTTGGGGGGGCCTCCATCGGGTTGCAGCAACCCAATATGTGCAATGGTGCCAACCTAGCCTATACCCGTGCCGTGTTTGAGGAGGTGGGCGGCTTTGCCGGAAACGAAGGCATCGCAAGTGGCGACGACGAATTTCTGCTGCACAAGGTAAATAAGGTATACCCGGAGCGGATCGCTTTTCTGAAACATCCGGGCGCCATGGTGTACACGGAGGCACGCAAAACTGTCAGCAGTTTTATCGCGCAGCGGGTGCGTTGGGCCAGCAAGTGGCGGAGTTACCAAAGCCTGTCGGTCAAGCTGGTAGCCCTGAGCGTGTTTGCCGTCAACCTGCTGCTTTTTCTGGCTTTACCTGCCATGCTGCTGCACTGGGTTTCGCCTGGGGTTTTTCTGGCGGCTTACGCGGCTAAGTTCCTGATCGATTTCCTGTTCTTAAACCCCGTGCTGACCTTCATGCGGAGGCGAAATTATCTGATTTATATGTTGCCTTTGCAGCTAGTTTACATTCCTTACGTACTATATACCGCTATCATTGGCTTCTCGGGTCGCTATACCTGGAAAGGCCGAACTATCCGAACTCATGACTGAGAATGAATTTGCCATCATGGACGAACTTTATTTTGTGACGTCCTACACTGACCTCAAAAGCACCAGCGCCCTGACTGACGAGGAACTTTGTACCGCCCTGCGTGACCTGATCGCCAAAGGCTATATCCGGATCTTATACCCGGACCCGGATACGGAACACGAGTTCGATGAGGCTGTCTTTGGGAACCAATGCCAGCACTACTTTTTCCTGGCCACCAAAGCCGGCCTCGTGGTGCATAATTCCATCTGATACACGTATTTCCCGAAACAAGTCTGAACAAATGCCCGGGCTACGTAGTTGCAGGTTAACGCATGGGACGAATACGGATTATTTGAAAGGATTTGGAGGGTTTGGCAGAGAATGCGGTTGATTTTTTGTAAATTTACGCGGTCTATACCTGCGTGTCAGGTATAACTGGTGGGAAGGTCCCCATGAGCGGATTTTTCGCTAACCTAACCTATGAAACTGAATGCCTGATATAGTTGCTCCGAACATACAGCAAGAGTTAAACCTCAAAAAGCTGGAATTATCGGCCCTGTTGGAAATCACGCAGGCGATTAACGACAACCTGCCGGAAGAGGCGCTCTACAAAATATACCGCTTCACGCTGCTCGCCCAGTTGCAGATCAACCGGCTTGCCCTGTTTGTGCACGACGAGAAGTGGGACTGCAAAGTAAGCTACGGCACTGACCTGGAAGCTGCCAAGCAGCACCTCCCCGAAGCCATTCTCGAACTCAAGGAAATTACCCGCATGTCGAAGCTGAGCGTGGACAAGAAGTGGCGTAATTTCGAGATCGTGATCCCGATCCTGCACAATGGCAAAGTGCTCGCATTCGTGATGATCGGCAAAAATCTGCCTTACTACAGCAATCTGGAGGCGCTCAACTTTGTGCAGACGGTGAGTAATATCATGCTCGTAGCCATCGAAAACCATCGCATGGCCCGTCAGCGTTTGGCGCAGGAGTCGATCCGCAAAGAGATCGAAATTGCCCGCGAAGTGCAATCCATGCTGTTCCCGAAAAGCCTGCCCAATGACAAGGACGTGGCCATCCACGCCAGCTACATCCCGCACTCGTCCATCGGCGGCGACTATTACGATTTTATCGAGATCGACAAAGATCAGTTCCTTTTCTGCGTGGCCGACGTGTCGGGCAAGGGGGTGCCGGCTTCGCTGCTGATGTCAAATTTCCAGGCCGGCCTGCGCACCATCCTGCGCCAGACGGCCGACTTAAACACGGTGGTGTCGGAACTCAACCACCTGATCTACCGCAACGCGATCGCCGAAAAATTCATCACCACTTTTGTCGCGATTTTCAACCGCAGCACGCGGGAGCTCAGTTACGTGAACGCCGGCCACAACGCCCCGATCCTGCTCTACGAAAACGATACCCACGACCTGCTCAACGATGGCTGCACTATGCTGGGCGTATTCGATGTACTGCCATTTATGAACGTAGGCAAGATTCATGTGCCACACGATGCCATCATACTCTGCTATACCGACGGCCTGACCGAGGTATTTGACGAAGACGAATCGGAGTTCGGCATAGAAGGCACGATCAAATTTCTGCAGAAGAACCGTTTCCTGAGCTCGAAGATGCTGCACCTGCAACTGCTCAACGCCATCAACCTCTACAACGAAGAGTCCACCTTCAACGACGATATTACGCTGCTCTCGTGCAGGTTTAAGTAGGATTGATGGTTAAATTGCTATATTGTTAAATTGTTTTTTCGGATGGAGGAGGGCGCTTTTAGAATAAGATCAGTGTGGCCTGAACGCCAGATTAATCTTAGGATGAATGGTTTTTTAAAATGCCGGTTAACCATTTAACGATTCAACCATCAACAATTTAAAAATTTAACAATTAAAATTGCTCCGCCTCTACAAGACGCCCGCCTTGCTTCGCAGACTTTTGCCTGGCTATACCTGGCTGAGGGAGGAGCAGGGCAAGGTGCTATACCTGACCTTCGATGACGGACCCATACCGGAGGTGACGCCCTGGGTGCTGGAGCAACTGGCTAAGTATCAAGCTAAAGCAACTTTCTTTGCAGTGGGCGATAACCTGGTGAAGCATCCAGGTATAGCTAAGCAGATTTTAGGGGAGGGGCACCGGCTGGCGAACCATACGCACAACCACCTGCGGGGCTGGGAAACCCCTCTGGAGTATTACCTTGAAAACGTGCAGCAGTGTCAGCGGGAGCTCGAGCGGCTTAACCCTGATGCAACACAGCCGAAGCTTTTCCGGCCTCCCTACGGCCGTATTACCATGAAACAGGCGGCGGCCCTGCGCCCAGACTATGAACTGGTGATGTGGGATGTGCTCACCAACGATTACGACCGTTCGCTCAGTCCCGAAAAGTGCCTGCGGGAAGCCGTCCGTTGTACCCAAAGCGGCAGCATCATCGTATTCCACGACAGCCTGAAGGCCCAGCGAAACATGCAATATGCCCTGCCCCGTTTTTTAGACCATTTTACCGCACAGGGCTATACCTTCCAGACCCTATGATGGTATCTGTCGCCTACTTCATCCTGTATTTTATAGTATTTGCAACGCTTCTGTTGCTGCTGCTCTTCAACTGCCGACGCTATACGGCAAAAGTTACCAACCTACCTAATGTCAGCATTCTGATCGCGGCCCGTAATGAGGAGCATAACATATTGGCCTGTCTGCAGGCCATTGCCGCGCTCGATTACCCCACCGAGAAGATAGAGGTGCTGATTGGAGACGATGATTCCACCGACCGCACCCGCGCCCTGGTTGAGGCATTCATCCAGGACAAGCCCGGCTATACCTGTCTGTCCATTACCGGTACGCTGGGCCAGGCGAAGGGCAAGGCCAATGTGCTGGCACAGCTGGCCCGCAAAGCAACTTCCGGCATTTTCCTCTTCACCGATGCCGACATAACAGTGCCGCCTACCTGGATCAAGGCTATGCTGGCTGGTTTGGATGAAAAGGTGGGCGTTGTGACGGGGCTGACGACGGTAACGGGCCATCGCCTCTTCGACAAGATGCAGCGCATGGACTGGCTGTTTTCGATCGGCCTGATGCAGGTGTTCAGCGACCTGAACATGCCGGTGACAACGATGGGCAATAACATGCTGCTCACCCGCAAGGCCTACGAAGAGGTGGGAGGTTTCGAGAGCATTCCGTTTTCGATCACAGAAGACATTGCCATCTTCAACCAGATACTGAAGCGGGGCTATGGCTTCCGCAACCTGTACGGCCCCAAGGTGCTCGCCTGGTCCGCGCCAGCCCCTGGCTATGGCGCACTGCTGGAACAACGCAAGCGCTGGATGCGGGGCTCGGTCTTCATGCCAAAGTATATGTTCGCGCTGTTTGTGCTGCACTCGGCCTACTATCCGGTGCTGATCCCCTTCTTTTTCAAGGCCTCACTAGGTATAGCGCTTAGCATTGCGGTCGTCAAGTTGCTGCTCCAAAGCGTGTTCATGCACATCTGCCTGAAACGCCTCCACCGCAGCGCCCCTTGGTGGCATTATATCTTCTTCGAGCTATACCTGCTGGTAACCACTTTCGTCCTGATCCTCTACTTTTTCCTGCCGACCAAAGTGAGATGGAAGGGGAGGAGGTTTTAGAGTAACGTATCACGACACACGTATCACGACTCCTTCAGTGAGTTTTTGGACAAAGGACTGTTTGACAAAGGACAAAAGATTTTTGGGAAAGAGGTTATACCTGTGCTGAAAGTCTTTAATCAAAATGTCTTTTGTCAATCCCCGCAAAGTCGTGCTACGTGATACGTGTGTCGTGATACGTAGAAAAGACTCTTGCAGCCTTTGCAATAAGTTCGGACCTTTGCACCGAGATTTTTTGATCCAATTCAACGCACATGACTTTAATTGATTCGCACGCACATATCTATTCAGAGAAGTTTCAGCAGGACCGTGATGAAGCGGTGGCAAGAGCGCTCGAAGCGGGCGTAGAGAAGATCTACATGCCCAACATCGACCATACCTCCATCGATGTGATGCTGGAAACGGAAGAGAAGCATCCTGGACAGTGCATCGCGATGATGGGCCTGCACCCGACTTCAGTGAACAAGGATTTTGAGCAGGAGCTATACCTGGTGGAGGAATGGCTGGGCAAGCGACAGTTTGCAGCGGTGGGCGAGTGCGGCATCGACCTGTACTGGGACAAGACCTTTCTGACACAGCAGCAGGAGGCCCTGAAAGTGCAGGTAGAACTGGCCAAAAAGCACCAGCTTCCCATCGTGCTCCATACCCGCGATTCTTTTGATGAAACGTATGAGATCATTGCGGCGGCGCAGGATGGCAGTCTGAAAGGTATATTCCATTGCTTTTCGGGCACGGTGGAGCAGGCTGTCAAGGTGAAGGAACTTGGTTTTCTGATGGGAATAGGCGGCGTGGCCACTTTCAAGAACGGCGGTCTGGACATGGTGCTGCCGCATGTTAGTCTGGATGATCTGGCACTGGAAACAGACTGTCCCTACCTGGCACCCGTGCCGCACCGGGGCAAACGCAACGAGCCCGCATACCTCCCCTTGGTGGCGCGCCGCGTGGCCGAACTGATGCAAAAACCGGTGGAAGAAGTAGCCGCCGCCACAACCCGAAATGCCCTTAACCTCTTCAAACGCTAAGCGATGAACGTAGTCAAAACCAACATCGACACTGCCGCACCTGCGCACTCCGACGCCTCCATTCTGATTATTTACACCGGGGGTACGGTGGGTATGGTATATGATGAAAAGCATAGCCTGGTGCCTTTCAACTTCAGCCAGATACTGGAGAAAGTGCCCGAACTGAGCAACTTTAAGTATTTGCTGACCGTGCTGAGCATTGAGCCGGCCATCGATTCCTCTAACGTGTCGCCCGGCGACTGGCTGATGCTGGCTAACCTGATCCGTGAAAACTACGCCGACTACGATGGCTTTGTCGTGCTGCACGGCACCGATACCATGGCCTACAGCGCTTCTGCTCTCAGCTACCTGCTCGAGAACCTGGATAAGCCCGTGATATTTACCGGTGCCCAGGTGCCGATCGGCCGTACCCGCACCGATGCCCGCGCCAACCTGATCTCGGCTTTGCAAATTGCAGCTACCAAGATCAATGGGAAGAGTGTGGTGCCAGAAGTTTGTGTTTACTTTCACAACCTCCTGATCAGGGGCAACCGGGCCAAGAAGGTAGAGAGCCGCCATTTCAACGCCTTTAAGTCAGAGAACTATCCGCTGCTGGCCAAAGCGGGCATCAGCATAGATTTTTATGAAAACGCGATCTTGCCGCATCCGGAAAAACCACTGCACGTGCACCAGCAGTTGGATGACAATGTGGCCATCCTGAAGCTCTTTCCGGGTATAGCGCCGCAGGTGATGCGCAGCGTGCTGGAAACGCCGGGACTACGCGGGATTGTGCTTGAAACTTTCGGCGCAGGCAATGCCCCCACAGCAGGTTGGTTGCTCGAGATGCTGCAGGATGCCCTGTCGAGAGGGATTTATATTCTGAACGTGTCGCAGTGCGACGAGGGAAGAGTGGACCAGGGGCGTTACGAAACCAGCAAGTTTCTGCTCAACATGGGGATCATCGGAGGCGACGACATCACGACAGAGGCGGCCATTACGAAACTGATGTTTGTGCTGGGGCTAGGCCTGCCGGTGACGCAAACCCGTGAGCTGCTTGCCAGTAACCTGCGCGGAGAGATCACCATCTAGCCGGCGCAATATATTTATAAGGTATAGCGGTGTAAAAATTTGCGATAGTGTAAGTTATTGGCGTATATTTGCACCCATAATAGAGAGCTGTCCGAGTGGTCGAAGGAGCACGCCTGGAAAGTGTGTATACCCCAAAAGGGTATCAAGGGTTCGAATCCCTTGCTCTCTGCTGCATAACCCGAAAGAGCCTGTAAGTGAATAACTTGCAGGCTCTTTTGTTTTGGTGCGTTTCAGGTTTTTTCTTTCTTGCTAGGTATAGCGGGTAGTTAAGTAGCAGCTCCTACTCCTGCGACAGACAGCTGTACCTGATCCTTCATCACACTTGTAATTGTCATTTCGTTTTATCTCTTATAGAAAAAAGGTATATTAGTATTGCGCTATGGAAGTGGCGGGGTCGAATGTGATCATATATTAAAAGACAACTTCTGAGCTCACATATAGTGCAGATAGTGGGAGTGGGTACTCCTACTAGCAGGTAGTTGGGCAAAACTTGAATGAATAAAGAAGAAATCATATCCCCAGAAATCCTTAGCCAAATCGACTGGAATAAATCAATTGCTCAGATAATTGCAGAGCAATGTGAAACTACCCCCAACTCTGATTATTTTCTTGCATCAGCGATATACCTTCGTCTGATTCCCAGTTTTGGCTATGTAAAAATTTCTTATGACTTTAATGAATTGGAAAACATACCAGACTTTTCTCACAAACTTTTGGTAGAACAAGTAAATTTCGAAAAAATTGAAAGTTCGTTGAAGCTTAGAATAGACAATTTCAGGATTGAGAGAATTGAGTTATTGGGTAATCGATTGAAATATTCAACTGAAGAATCTGATTCATTCGAGGTAATCCAAAATCTAAATGAAATGTTTTTATCAGGTTCTAATTTTAGCTTATTGATTGTTCCTGAATTCAGCACTGCACAAGTAAGATTTACTTTCGCTAAGGATGGAATTAATAAATATCTTGAAGAAAGTTGGAAAGAAAGCATTTCGGATAGAGCAGTTGCTTTGGAAAGAATAAGAAAAGCTCAGCCCAACAAAAGCTAAAAATCATTAAAACGTTTTTTAGCCCAACCGTTAGGTGCAAGCTATAAAATATGAAAATAGAAGATTACGGTGAGCTCAATGCTTTGCACAGGCTTCTCGGGAAGATTAAGTTTCAGGAAGATTTAGATTTCTACGAATTTCGTGAGTTTGTAGGAAGTCCCTTTATTGCTGAAATCTATAAAAAAGTCCACAAAGAATTCTGGGAGGAATCAATTAATAAAGGTTATATCAAAGCAGGACAGGAGCCTGAATTTAAATTTAAAAGCGCGGCAGGTTTGTCTTTAAGGAAAAGAATAGACGATTTATCAGAGAAAGAAATTGAAACTCTGGTAAAAAATCAGGATGTCGACCAATATTTAGAAATCCTAATCGCGCCATTAAAATCATCTGAAGACGAATTTAAGATGCTTAAAGATTACTTCAACGAAAAAGTAAAGAAAGCCAGCACCTAACAAAGAGTAAAAGCCAGCCTCGGCCGACGGCCTCGCCGCAGTTTACATAAATACGTTGTAAGTAATCCAAAACTAAATGAAAAACCTATGCATCACCTTTTTACTTCTTACTGGGCTATTTATAGGTGTCTCCTACAAAATTAAGGATGACTACTTTATCTTACCTTACCCAAATGCCATTGAGTATGTGTTGGTTTTACTGATACTGCTATTCACAGCAGTAGTAGTAATTTGGAAAAAGCATCGACTAAAGAAATTGTTTCTGGGCCTGGCATCAGCAGCCACTTTGTTAATTGTAGTCAATAGCATGAACTACTTCCTGGAGTGGCATCCCCTCAATCTTTCAATGCCCTTTACAACTTCACAATCTTTTGAAGTCAGCCACGAGCCTTACAAATGGCAAACTGCCACTCCAGCAAGTGCAGGATACAATCAGGAAGACTTAGAGCAATATCTTAGAGAAATTGAAGGCTGGGATAGGCTAAGGGGGCTTGTAGTAATCAAAGATGGCAAGTTAGTGGTAGAGAAATATCAGAAAGGTGCTACCAGGTATAGCGCATTCAACGTGCATTCTGTTACTAAAAGCATCATGTCAGCCCTGACTGGCTTATCAATTCAGAGGGGTTATCTCCAATCCGAAAACGATTATGTAATGCCGTTCTTTCCTGAGTACCAGAAGAGTGAACAGAATCTGCATAAGGAAAAATTAACAGTAGCCCATTTATTGTCCATGCGGGGTGGATTTACAGGTTGGGATGGGCCACATAGTGTTGAGCAAGTGATACTAAAGGAGGAGGTTTCTGAGAATAAACTGGGGCAGGAGTTTAAATACTTCACAGGGTCTCAGATGGTTCTTTCCGCTATGATCACGAAGGCGTCTAAAACAACTACAAAAGAGTTTGCCCAGGAGAATCTGTTCAAACCACTCGGTATCCAATGCGGCTTTTGGCGGAAAGTGGATGGCTACTATGCTGGCGGAGACGAGACTTATTTCACGGCAAGAGACCTCGCTAGGTTCGGAGAGTTATACCTTAATAAAGGGAAAGTTAATGGGGTGCAGCTTTTGGATTCTTCCTGGGTGGATAAGAGCTTCACCAACTATACCAATGAGAGTAAATCATTTAGAACCTTAGACTGCTATGAGGAAGTGGGGTATGGTTACTCGTGGTGGCTTCTAGACTATAACGGTAACCTTAAATACACAGCCAGAGGTAAAGGGGGGCAACACATCTTGATTCTGCCAGAAGAAAATGTTGTAGCTGTTATTTTGCAGGAATGGAATATGCAGAAAGACGTAGTAAAGGAAAATGCATATTTATGTAAGTTGCTCTCTCTTTTGACTAAAGAAAATAAAACGACTGCTTACAACACGGCACATGAGTAAAGCCGCGCCAACGCCTTGTTCTCCTCGCGCACAAAACTATAACCAATCTTAATCATGGTGATACTTCTCGCCCCTCAGGATCGTAAATCCACGGTATAGCTGCTCCACGAAAAACAGGCGAACCATCTGGTGCGAGAACGTCATTTTGGAAAGCGAGATTTTATCGTTTGCCCGCTCGTAGATGGCGGGTGAGAAGCCGTAAGCTCCCCCGATAATGAAGACCAGGTTGGTGGTAACGGAGTTGAGTTTCTTTTGCAGGTAGTGGGCATACTCCGTAGAGGTAAAGGTTTTGCCCTGCTCGTCGAGCAGCACCACGTGGTCGCCATCCTGTATCTTTTGAAGCAGCAGTTTGCCTTCTGCCTCTTTCAGGTTTTCAGCCGTGAATTTGCCGCCCTGCTTCACGTCAGGTATGATCGTAAACTCGAAGGGATGGTAGTGCTTCAGCCGTTTCATATACTTTTGTATACCTTCCTCCAGAAATGCCTCGTCTGTTTTGCCGATCGCAATGAGTTTGATTTTCATGTAGCGCTTTTTCCGCGAATTTCGGTCTTATTACGCTGCGATGCAACCAGTCCTGCCTTGACTCAGGTATAGTAATGCTTTGAGCAGAAAAGGTTTGATCCCCATTTTATCCTACTGCACGCAACTCCCGCTCCAAGGTACATCTGAAAATTTAGCAGGGTGGCATTGTTTAGCCTTATTCTAAATTACTGAATAACAGGGGTTGTATGCAACCTGCAGCGGGTAAAGGCAGGTAAAAAGGAAGAGTAATAACAATGTGAGACTTAAATTATATAGATATGGAAGCGATATGCAACAACTGCAACCACTGGGAACAAGACCAAAACAAAGTGCAACTGCAAAGCAATGAATTTGGTTTGTGTGACGAGCTAACCGGCCAGCACGCCTTGGAGCCGGCTTATGTACTGCCGTTGGTCCACGAAGGACCGGAAGACAAAAAGCCTAGGAGATTTGAGATGATCACAGGCGCACAGTTTGGTTGTAACCACTTCAGTGAGCGCAAAGGTTGGGTATAAGCCCATCGGATAGGTTGAAAAACAAATGCCCTGCAGGAGACTGCAGGGCAAATGCCTAATCTAAACACAAACAACCAACACTAGTATTATCAATTCAATATTATTCTATTCTAAACTAAACTATTCTAAACTATTCTATCTATTCTATTCCCAAGGTGTAGCGTCCTTGGTGGCTGATATTAGTAGCGTAGGTAGGGCACGTTACTCATTCCGGAGGAGAGCGAGTCAAGTATACCTACAAAATACTCGCCTATAAACAGACCGGTTCCTTTCTTCACCGCATCCGTCCCTAAAGTCGAATTGATCACCTCCCCATCAATCGTTGAGTACTCAAGCGAGTCTTCGCCTTGGGTAACGGGCTTTACTGATTTTAAGTAGTTGCGGCTGCCAACGTGCTGTGTTGGATTGGCCGCTGTGTTTTCGTAGGTTTTCATATGTCAGGCTGTGGTTTGGTTTAGATTGATACAATGTTACAGCTAAGCCATCTCCTAACACAGGAAAGATATTTGCAGGAAGTAACTTGTATTATATAGTGCCTGTATATGAAATAATTATATTGTTCAGGCGATTGGTTGACTTTGATCGCTTATAAAGCTCCTTGGGTGGTGGGTTTTTGACGAAAGATGCTAAAAGGTAACAAGGAGCAATCACTTTTTATTTTGAAGAGTGCGCAGTACATAGTAGCTGAATGTTTGTAAGGCCAGCACGGTCAGCGAGAGTACGGCACCAGGTATAGCGACGAGCCACCAAGCGGCTGTATTGGTGCGAATACCTGCTATCATCCTTCCCCAGCTAACCAGGTCGGTGCTCACGCCAATGTTCAGGAAAGAAAGCGTGGACTCCAGCATCAGCAAACCGGCCAGGCCAAAAGAAAAAGCAACCAGCACCGGTCTCAGCAGGTGCGGTAGTGCATGGCGAACCAAGAGGCGCTTTTGTGTATACCCCAGGCTGGTCGCAGCCTCGAAAAAGGGTAGCTCCCTGATGCGCAGCATCTCCGCCCTGGCCAGGCGCGCCGTTCCCGTCCAGAAGGTAAGCACCAGCAAAACAGACAAAGCCAGCAACGTAGGTGGTACGATGGCCGCCAACACCAATATCAGCACAAGCCTCGGAATACTGGTCTGCACTTCAATCAGCCTTAGCAGCAGTTCGTCAGTCGGGAAAGGAGACTTTTTCTTAAGGTATGGAAGTCGTTTGAAAAGCGGTGTCAGGGCGAGTACCAGTAGCAAACTGAATAAGACAGCAGCTATACCTGTCAGGAGGAAATCAGCGTAGTCAGCGCCCTGACTGAAGAGTAAAGTCGGAAGGTAGATACCGTAATAAGCGAAAGTTAACAATCCGATGAGCAAAGCCGCCAGCAGTGCCCGGCTCAGGTATAGGCGGCGGTTGCCATAAAGCCCTGCCATGGCGCCGAGCGTCAGGCCGATCAGGCTGGCGAGTGCCATAACAGGCAAACTGATGGTAAAGGCTGTACGGGCGCCATACAGTATATTGGACAGCACATCGCGTCCCAAACCATCCGTTCCAAGCCAGTGCCGGGACTTGTCCGTCTCAGTTTCCCACCCAAAAGGCGCCTGGTAGATCTGTTCCAGGTCCAGTTCGTTTGGGCCATAGGCAAGCGGCAGCCAGGGCAGCGCCAGCGCAACTGCAGCCAGCAACACAAGGTATAGCAAGGCCAGTCGAAAAGCCGGAGCCGTTTGCCACAATGCATGCGCTATGTGCCAAAGGTTCTTCATGCTGCGTGCGAGCGTATGCGTGGATCGGCTAGGGCGTACAGCAAGTCAGCGATCAGGTGCGACAGCAATCTGAATACGGCCACTATCACCACGATGCCCATTATGACGGGGTAGTCACGCGCCAGCACCGCGTCAATGAGCAAGCGGCCCACGCCAGGTATAGCAAAAATAGTTTCGATGATGACGGCCCCTGCTACCATGGCAGGCAGAAAATCTGACAACAGGGTGATAACGGGAAGCAGGGCGTTGCGCAGCATGTGCCGGCGAATGACGCGATGCTCTGAAAGGCCTTTTGCACGGGCCGTACGGATGTAGTCCTGACCCGCCACCGCCGCCAGTGCCTGGTAGAACTGATTGGTGAGGTAAGGTAAATTGGCCAGCACCAGGCAGATCATCGGGAGCGCCATAAACTGCAGCCATTGACTGAGCTGCGCTACCCAACTCTGATCGAAGGAGCTGTAATAACCCATGCCGTATACCGGGAAGAGCTGCAAAAAAGCCGGATTTGCCAACAACACTAGCAATAGCATAGCCAGTACAAACAGCGGAACACTGTCGAGCAGGAATAGCGCGGGAAGAAACGTGCTGCGCCAGATACGGCCTGAGCGGCGCACCATCAGGATGGCCAGTTCCATGGCCAGCAAAGTGGCAAACAGCATACTCACCAGCAGCAGCCACCAGGTGTTTCCGATCGCTTCTCCCAGCACTGTGGCCACCGGGCGCCCATCCCGTAACGAAGTGCCCAGACTACCCTGGAGCAAGCCGGATAGCCAATGGTGGTATTGATTTTGAGCGCCATGCCACTGCACCGATGGCAAAAGATAGGTATAGCCCCGAGAACCTGCCAATAGACGTTCACTGCTTTCTAGCATCTGGCGCTGCGAGTGCCTGGACGAGGGCAGTTGCGAAGCTATAGCTGTCGTAGCCTGCTGAAGTCCGGCAGCGTCCTCATGACTATAGATCCTAAAGAGATGCTCCTGCACCTGTTGGCGCTCCGACTCAGAGAGGCTTGCTTCTAACGTCTTCAGGCTTCGGAAAAACAGGGCAGCTGCTTCCGGATCGCCATACTGCCAGGAAAGTTTTTGGAGGAAGGCACGGTCACGCTCCGGGAAGACCCGGTGCAGGGTGTCGGGAAAGGCGGCGGATGTAATACTGAAATAAAAGAGCGGCAGGTCCTGCCCGGTGGTCTTTAAAAACTGCCGGTAGCTGTGGTCGCGCGAGGCGGCATCGCTGCGACTGTAGTAGCCGGCTTCCTGCTGTGCCAGGTGGGCGCTCCCAAATGCGCCGGGCATTAGCTTGCTCAGCAAAAAAATGGCAGATGCAATAAACCAAAGTGTAGGGATAGCCAGGAGTAGCCGCCTGAATACAAAATTGGCCATGGCACGGTTAAGGCTTTAGCATAAACGAACTCAGGTCGTAGTAAGGGCGCACGCCCGACACCTTGGTATTTGTGAACCTGCTGTGTATGGCAATTCGCTCTTTTCTGAAATAGAGCGGCAGAAAGGCGGCTTCCTCCTGTATGATCTCCTGTAACCGGTGCAGAAGCCGGGCCTTGTTCGCTTCGCTTTCGGCTTCGTTGATCTGGTTCAGGAGTTGGTCGCTTTCAGGGGTACCAAAGCCGGTGGTGTTAAGCCCGCCCGGTCCGGCAAAGCTTGTGTGAAACAACGGCTTGAAATTGAAAACAAACGGATTGCCCGATATGCCTCTGAAGTGCATGTCGTAGTCCCGTTGGTCTATCCTTTGGCTATAAACGTTTCCCTCTAGCGGCAGCAAGGTAACAGGTATACCGGCTTTGCCAGCGTGTTGCTGGAAGATCAGGGCCATTTGCTCATACGCCGTATTGCCTGCCCTGTAGAGCAATTCAATACGCAGGTCCTCGCGCTGGCCATTGATGTTCCGGTACCAGCCGTTCCGCTCCTGTATCCAGCCGGCGGCTTTCAGCAGGGTAGTGGCCTGTACGGGGTCGTAAGGGCGGGGCTGCAGTTGCGGGTGGTACAGGTCTTTCCGGTCAGGAGGTATGGGGCCTACTGTCGGTGTTGCGAACGATTGCTGGCTCACCCGGATCATACCCGGCACGTCGAGCAGGTGGGAGATGGCCTGGCGGGTGCGCTTGTCGCGGAAAGCCGGTTTGCGCGAATTGATGGCAGCGTAAATCAGATCATAGCCCTGTGGCGTATGGAGGTCGTAGTTTTTCAGGAAGTTTTCATCCCGCTGGAGCTGATCGAATTCATTAACCGGAATGTTGTCCAGCACATCAAGCTGTGCGTTTTTAAGGGCCAGGAGTGCAGTGGTATTGTCAGGTATAATCTGAAAATTGATCTGCTCTGGGTTGGCAGTGAGGTAACTGTCAGCGCTTCCCGCGTTTTTTCCCCACCAGTTCTCCTTTTGTTTCAGCACGATGTACTGCCCTGTAGCCCACTCGGCTAGTTGGTAGCCGGCGCTTCCCTGCGAGATATCCTTGCTTTCAGGGGAACCCAGCCTGTTGCAGCGTTCCGCCACAGCTCTTATACGTTCTGTGTTATATTGAGTGCTGTCAGCCGAGGATAAGGCGGACAAAGGGATAGCATTGAATGCCTGTTGCGGATCCAGGAGGTAGGAGGGCAGGATAAAGAAGTCGCCGGTTAGCAGTTGCATTTCAGGCGTATAGCCCTGGCAAACCAGTGTAAATCTGCCGGGGTCAGATGGATCGAGTTGTATATCCTGTATAAACTCCAACTGTGAGCGGAGGTTCTCATTTCGGATGAAAGGAGACTTGAGCACCTTCAGGGTGAAGGCCACGTCTTGTGCAGTAACGGGGCTCCCATTGGGCCACTCGGCTTGAGGGCGAAGCTGGTAATGGAAAAAAGTAAGCGAGTCCTTGCGCTCCACTTCCGGAAAAGCGGAGGCAAGGCCTGGCTTCAATGTGTTATCTTCAAGATCTACAGTCAGCAGGCTTTGGTAAAGCAGATTAATTACCTGCAAAGCTTCCAGCGAGGTATAGCCAATGGGACTAAGGCTCCCTGGGTCTATAGCCATACGCAGGCGTACCTCATCAGGCTGCCGAACCGGCTGACCGCAAAAATTTAGTAGTAGTGCAAGTAAGAAAAATAGAAATGCTTGAGTTCTCCGCATTATGTATCGTGCCCTTTGACCAAAATAAGGCAATGGCAATATAGAGAAAATGAGGCAGATCTCAAGAACAACCCAAAGGTCTATTTCTCAATATTAACCCATGTGCCTGAACCACCCATGGAGTTCATGGTCTCAGGGGTAGTGGTAGTGGTAGTCGTTGTTGTTGTAGTAGTAGTGCTCTTATCCTGCTCTTTAATAGTTTCAGTAGGAGTGCCAAGCAGAACATTCAGAACGATAGTGATGATGATAGTTGCCATGATTTCTAGGGTTAAATCGGTTTATAGTGTAACAAAGATTCACACAGAAAAAGTGGAAAGAAAAGAAAGTATTTATATAAAGGTAACTATCAATATGGCAATATATAATATAAATAAATCAATAAATAATATAAATCAATGGCTTTTAAGATTAATATTCATATATTACTATCTAATAAATTTCCAAAAGGTAACATTAGTATGTTACTTTAGGACTGAAATTGTGAGAAAATGGCAGTATTTAGTGCTTCTTTAACGTGTTTCAGGGGTAATAGATTTCTAATATATAGAATTTTAGTTGATCTTTTGCATGAAGGAAATTAAAAAATTGATAGAGATTGTTCTTTCCTGTAGTCAGGCAGAAACTGGGCTGCTTGATGTGCCCAAGCAAAGTATAAAGGAAAAGAAGTTTATACAGGGAATAGAGCTTGGGCACTACACATCTGATGAGCAGGCGGCAAAAGATCTTTATAACACTAACCCCAACGATGTAAGGTATAAGATGCTAAAGCATCGGGTTAAAAAGAAGCTTTTTAACGAGCTAAATTACGTAAACCCGCAAAAAGTCACAGCCAACCACGTACGCCAAAAGGAGATTCAGTGTAATAGTCTCATCTACCAGGCAAATATTGTGCGTGCACGCTATGAGTTTGACCTGGTGATCAATCTGGCAACTAAAGCATTGATGATAGCGCAAGAGTTTGACTTTACTGATTTGAAAGTTTCTGCCTTGGAGTTACTGAGCCTGAGTTACTCTGAGCAGGGTTTTATAAAGAAGTTTACTGCAGCCCAGGAAGAACTTAAAGCCGCGATGAGGCATTTTGTTATGGAGCGGGAAGCAGTGTCTATGTTTCAGCATGCAACTGTTCAGCTGCGTAAGTCAACTAAGACCAGAAAGGAGTTTCTACCTCAACTACCTGGAATTATTGAGAAACTGGAAAAACTATGGAAGGGTTCCGGCACGTTTAGCTCCTATTACGCCTACTACAGAACCTATATCTGGTACCATGAACTTGAGGGCAATTTCAAAGAAATCATTGCAATAACGGTAGATGCTCTTAGGCTGGTTGATCATAACAAAATCAATGTGCAACGTTTCGATCTGACCTATAACAATTTCATCATGGTGTACGCTCACTTAAGGGCGAAGGACTATACAGACGGATTGGCATATGCAGAAAAGAATTTACTTCTCTATAATCCGACTTCAGTAAACTGGTTCTCCTATATGGAGAACTACTTTCTGCTGGCTGTACACGCACAGCATTATGAGCTTGGAGATATATTGCAGCGGAAGATATTCGATAATTCATCGTTCCACATCATCCCCACAATTGCCAAAGAACGCTGGATACTGTACCGTTCGTATTTCAGGCTGGTATACTCGCAGGCAACTGTCCCGGAAGGGGAAGCCAACAACCCATACCTGCTTTCGCTGCCTGAGTACAGCAAGGACAAACTGGGTTTCAACGTAGCCATTCTCACGCTGCAGTTTATTTATTTGCTTGAGAAGGGCGAAACCGAGGCGCTGCTATACCGCATCGAAAGCATTAAGAAATATGTCTCTACGCACTTGAAAGATGCCTTTAGTTTGCGAAGTAAGCTCTTTTTAAAACTGCTGGTGCTCACCGTAACGGAAGACTACGATGCGGAGGCTTGCCGGACGAAAGGCGAATCACTTTATAAGAAGTTATTGGACACGCCCGCTCCCGGAGATGCCTATGCTGAAATCGAGATCGTGCCGTACGAGCATTTGTGGGATCTGATTCTGCAGATTCTGGCAAAAGAAGAAGCAAGTACGAAGGCACGCACACGCTGAGTAAATATTTTGCTATATTTCAGCTATGCAAAAAAATAACCCTACCATTACCAGAGCCTGGTGCGTGTATGATTGGGCCAACTCGGTGTACTCGCTCGTCATTATCTCCACGATCTTTCCAATCTATTACAGCGCGGTTTCCAAGCACCCCGTAACAGGCACTACCCTGGTCGACTTCTTCGGGTTGGAGCTTCAAAGCTCTGTGCTTTTCTCTTATGCGGTATCGGGCTCTTTTTTGCTGATCGTGCTCATGAACCCCTTTTTGACGGCCATAGCCGACTACAGCGGGCGCAAGAAGCTCTTTATGCAGCTGTTCTGTTACGTGGGTTCTATCTCTTGTGCCAGTCTGTTCTTCTTTACAAGGGAGACGTTTTCGATCTCGGTTGTTTTGTTCATGCTGGCGTCCATTGGCTTTACCGGTAGCATTGTGTTCTACAACTCATACCTGCCCGAAATCGCCACCGAAGATCAGTATGACCGCCTGAGTGCCCGCGGATTTGCGATGGGCTATGTAGGCAGCGTGCTGTTGCTTCTCTTCAATCTGGCCATGATCCTGAAGCCCGAATGGTTTGGCATTGCCGCAGACAACACCAGCTTGGCACCCCGCGTCGCTTTCCTGACTACCGGACTTTGGTGGTTTGGCTTTGCGCAGTATACCTTCTACCACTTGCCAGCCAATGTCTATCAGAAAAATCCGCAGGGCAGTTGGGTACTGAATGGGGTGAAGGAGCTCAAAAAAGTGCTGAACCAGGTGAAAGAACTGCGCCTGCTGAAGCGCTACCTGTTGGCTTATTTCTTCTTTAACATGGGGGTGCAGACCGTGATGTATGTGGCCACTATTTTCGGGATAGAGGAACTGAAGCTGCCAAGCGACAACCTGATCATCACTATCCTGATCATTCAGTTGGTAGCCATTGCGGGTGCCTACGGCTTTGCTGCTCTTTCAGCTAGGTATGGCAACATCAGGGCTTTGATCATCGCCGTGATCATCTGGATCTGCATCTGCATCGCGGCTTATTTCATAACCACTGCCTATGAGTTTTATGTACTGGCAGCTGTGGTGGGTTCGGTCATGGGAGGTATACAGTCACTTTCCCGCTCTACTTACTCCAAATTGATTCCGGCCACTACCAAAGACCATGCATCCTATTTCAGTTTTTACGACATCACGGAAAAGGTCTCTATCATGCTCGGTACGCTGGCCTATGGCGCCATTGCTCAGGTAACCGGTTCTATGCGCTACAGCATACTCGCGCTGATCGTTTTCTTCGCCCTCGGCCTGATCTTCCTGTCGCTGATCAAAGGCAAGAAATCGCTGGAACCGCAGAGTGAAGCCGAGGCAGTAGCAAGCTAGGTATAGCGAAGGTATACAAAACAGAAACGGCAGCCCAATATGGCTGCCGTTTCTGTTTGTCTGAATCAGGATTTACAGGATTTTAAGATTTTCAGGATTTCCGCATAGAGAATTTAAATCGAATCCTTTTATTATAAATTCCGAATCCTGTTAATCCTTTAATCCTGTAAATCCTGATTCAGACTATTGATTCAGACTATTCTGTTGCATGATTAGGACAGGTCGCGACCTGTCCCTACGAGAGGTCAGTATTTATACCTGTTCCTGAAGCCGTTTGCCACCTTAGCACGAAGTTAAAATATAACGTCGTCACATTTCACTTTTTAACTCCCAAACTCCTCAACTCAATTTACTTCTTATATACCTGCACGCCATTCACATAAGTGCGGAGTACCTGCAGGCCGCGCATCTGGTCGTTCGGTACTTTCATCAGGTCGCGGTCTACGAGGATGAAATCGGCGAACTTGCCGGGCTCAAGGCTGCCTTTCTCGTTTTCTTCAAAAGCGGCTTTCGCTGCCCAGATCGTCATGCCGCGCAGGGCTTCTTCACGGCTCAGGGCATTCTCCATCTGGAAGCCACCTTCCGGCCAGTTCTCACCATCCTGACGGGCCACTGCTGCATGGAAGCCAAAGACCGGGTTAATGTCCTCTACTGGGAAATCACTGCCAAGCGGGATGTAGCCGTTCTGGTCGAGCAGTTGCTTGAAAGGGTAGGCGTGCGCGATACGTTCTTTGCCCAGGCGATCACCCGCCCAATACATATCAGACGTAGCATGCGTGGGCTGCACGGATGGCAGCACGCTATACCTGCCAAATTTGTCCATATCAGCAGGGTTGATGATCTGGGCGTGCTCTATACGCCAGCGCTTGTCGTTTTTTTCTTTCAGCACCTCACCGTAGATGTCGAGCAGCAGCCGGTTGGCAGAGTCGCCGATGGCGTGCGTGTTCATCTGGAAACCATGCTGATTCATTAGCGCGGCCAAGTCACGGAACTCCTGCTCAGAGGCCAGCAGGAAACCAAAATGACCATGCTTATCACTATAAGGCTTCAGGAGGCTAGCACCACGGGAGCCCAATGCACCATCAGAGTATACCTTAAAGGAGCGCACATTCAGACGATCGGTCTTATAAGGCCCGTTCGCAAAATAGTGGTCCTGGTTAACTTTGCCCGGGCTCATCATGGCGTACACACGCATCCGCAGCTCACCACTTTTGTGCATGGCATCCATTAAATCCACCGTGGACTTGTCCAGACCGGCGTCGGCTACGGATGTAAGGCCCACGGCAAAGCAGTTTTTCTCAGCGTTGATCAGTGCCTGGCGCTGTTCCTGCTCATCGGGCTCCGGTATTTTGGAGCTCACCAGTTCAATAGCATTGTCGACCAGGATGCCCGTCATTTTGCCGCCTTCCACTTCCACCAGACCGCCCACCATTTTGGTTTGCGGCGTAATGCCGGCCAGGTCCAGAGCTTTCTGGTTCACGAGCGCAGCATGACCGTCTATGCGGGTGAGGATGATGGGCGTGTTCGGGAAGAGCTGGTCCAGGGTGTCTTTGGTCGGGAATTCCTTCACCCCCCAGTCGTTCTGGTCCCAGCCGCGGCCTGTGATCCAGTCCGCCTCCGGGTAGGCCTTTTGCTGCTCCACTACTTTCTGCACTACTTCCTTAAATGAGGTGGTACCCACCAGATCAGCCGACTGCAGCGCCAGCCCATAGCGGTAAAAGTGGGCGTGTCCGTCATTCAGACCAGGATAGATGGTCTTCCCTTCGGCGTCAAGTTCTTCGGTGGCGCTATACCTGGCCCGGATGTCGGCTGTCGTACCTACGGCCACGATCTTGCCGTCTTTCACAGCAAAGGCCTCGGCCTGGTCGAAGTTCTCGTTCACGGTGTACACGTTGCCGTTGTACACGATCAGGTCAACCGACTCGCTGCCGGTAGTACTGGTGTTGCAGCTGCTCAGGAGAGTGAGGCCCAGCAGGGTGCCGGCTGCAAAGGAGCGTAGTGTTTTTTTCATGTATCTGTTTATTCAAAACGCATGTGTTTCACCGATTCGCCAGAGTTGATCAGTTCGATCAGGGAGTCGATGCCGATGCTCAGGTGCTTTTCTACATAATTGGTCGTCACGAGCTTGTCGCTTTCCGAGGTCTTCACACCTTCCGGAATCATCGGGTTGTCCGACACGAGCAGCAGCGCGCCGTGGGGAATTTCGTTGATAAAGCCGACAGTAAAGATCGTAGCCGTTTCCATGTCAATGCCCATGGCGCGGATCTGCCGCAGGTACTCTTTGAAGTCTTCGTCGTGCTCCCAAACGCGGCGGTTAGTAGTGTATACCGTGCCGGTCCAGTAGTCCATCTCGTGCTTTTTGATCATGGACGAAACGGCACGCTGTAGACGGAACGAAGGCAAAGCCGGGATTTCTGGTGGCAGATAGTCATCGGATGTACCCTCGCCGCGGATGGCCGCGATAGGCAGGATCAGGTCACCGATGGCTGTTTTTCTTTTCAACCCGCCGCACTTGCCCAGGAACAGGGCCGCTTTTGGCTTGATGGAGGATAGGAGGTCCATCACCGTAGCTGCCATGGCGCTTCCCATGCCAAAGTTGATGATGGTGATGTTATTGGCCGTAGCCGTCTGCATGGGTTTGTCCAGGCCCTTTATCTCCACGCCGAACCGGTCGGCGAACATACGCACGTAGTTGATGAAGTTGGTGAGCAGAATATACTCGCCAAATTCATTTAAAGGCACACCGGTATACCTTGGCAACCAGTCGCTTACGATCTCTTCTTTACTCTTCATGTTTTAAATATAAGTAATATAGGTATAAAAAAGCTGCCTTGGCAAGGGAGTTTGCTGGGGCGGAGGCTTTAAAATTGGTAAATTGCCTTATGGAAATGCTCAACTTACCGACGTTTGACTACAAAATTAAGCATTCTGGCGCTAATATCATGATTTTTGACGCTTTACGGCGCAAATATGTATTGCTGACACCGGAGGAGTGGGTGCGACAGCATTTTGTGCATTTCCTGATTGGCACGCACCGTTATCCGAAAAGCCTCATCAGTATAGAACGCGGCACTACCTACAACAAGTTACAGAAGCGCACCGATATGTGCGTTTACGACCAGTCGGGCAAGCCCTACCTGCTGGTGGAGTGCAAAGCCGCGCACGTCCCCATCACGCAGGAGGTGGTGAAGCAAGTGTCGGTCTACAACCAGGTGCTGCAGGCCAGGTATGTGGTCATCACCAACGGCATGGACCACTACTGCTGGGAAGTCGATTTCGAGACCCGCCAGTTTACGCCCTTGCAGGGTATACCAACTTTCGGAGCGGAGGTATAGCGTTTACTTTTTGCGGGCTATACCTGCTGTTGAGTCTAATTCCTTGCGCGACCAGAAATAAAGGTCGTTAGCGAGCATCTTGTTTTTGAAGTACTGGACATAAGCTTTCAACTGCTGCCCCTGCGTAGCATCCTCTACTGGGGCAGGGGCCAGTTCCGGGAAGGTATGGAAGCGTACTTCATCAGTTGCCGTCAGTTCAGCCACGCCATCCTGCTGCACCATAAAATACGAAACACCGTTGTAAAGCAGCGCATGCCCGGTAGCAGCACTATCCAGCACCGACTGGCCAAAGAGCATCAGTTTATCGGTAGGCAGTTGCAGGTAATCCACCATCGTAGGCAGAATATCGGCATGCTGCGTGACCTTATGTACATCCACCTGCAGCTTTTTGGCCGGATGAAAGAGCAGGAGCGGTACCCGGTGATAGCCCAGTTCGTTCTGATATTCCGGCCGGATGCTTTTCTGGGTGTGGTCGGCCACCAGTATGAACAGCGTGTTTTCGTACCAGGGTTGCTTAGAGGCTGCCTTAAAAAACTCCCGCAGGGCGTAATCGGCATAGCCCACCGACTCGTGTATCTCCAGCTCGCCCTTGGGGAATCTGCCTTTGTACTGGGCAGGCACGGTATAGGGCTGGTGGGAGCTGAGCGTGAAGACCGTACTGAAGAAGGGCTGCTGAAATCTGCTCATTTCCTGTACCGTGTACTGCAGGTAGGGCTCGTCAAAGATGCCCCAGTTGCCGTCAAAATGCGCTGCCCGGAGTTCCGAAGGATATTCATCCAAGCCGTAGTAGTGCTGTATACCTGCCATCTGGGTATACTGGTTAAAGCCCATCGTGCCATTAGTCGCACCGTGGAAGAAGGCCGTAGTATAGCCGGCGTTTCGCAGCAAATGCCCGGCACTGTAAATCGTGTTGGACTGGTAGGGCGAAGTGATGTAAGGATCGGGCAGGAGCGAAGGCAGGCCGGACAGGATGGAAGGCAGCGCTTCGATGGATTTACGTCCATTGGCAAAGCTGTTTCGGAACAGCAGTCCCTGGGTAGCCAGTGAATCCAGGAAGGGGGTATAGCCTTCGCCGTTGTTCAGAGCTCCAACGTATTCCGAGGCGAAACTTTCCAGGATGATTAGCACCACATTTTCCCGAAGCGGCTCTCCGGCAGGTAAAGCATACCTGCCCGGCTTTACCGGCAGATTGGCCAGGAGCTCTTCGTCGGAACCATAAAAGTGCTTCTCTTCTATAGTAGCCTTACCGATGCTCTTGATAAAGGTAAAAGGTGTGTTGAGCGACAAATGCCCAAGCGAAGCATGTTCGTGCACAAAAGCATGGGCCGGACGCAAGGGTTTTAGTTGAATGCCTCCCCGGATACCCAGTACCACAAAGCCTGCCACCAGCAGCAGGCGCACGTAGCGCTGCCACAGCACGGGTCGCCGCTCAGGTATAGCAGCAGCGGTAGGGTATAGTTTGACTATGGCGAAGACCAATCCTGCAAAGACAAGGCCCATGTACCAGTAGTAGCCGGCCAACTGCCCGAGTTGCCCCAGCACATCGCCGGTTATGGTGAGCACCTCGTTGCCCGACCGTCGGCCGATAAACTTAAAGAACTCTACATCAACCAGCGCCAGCGCGATAAAAGGGGCGTTAGTGAGCACAAATAGCCACTGTAGCGTTCGCTGAAAGGTGGGATGCTGCAAATTGCCATGCGGCAGCAATGACAGGAGTATAAAGAGCGAGTTGATGATAACGAGCGCCGCCACGTCGAAACGGAGGCCATGCACGAAAGCCAGCGCCACCTCCCCGGCAGGGGCTTCGGCAAAGTGGCCGAAGTTGAAGACAAAGAAAATGGCGCGCAGCAAGGTATAGAGCAGAAACACGAGCCCTAAGCGGCGCAGCAGCAGTTGAAATGAACTGTCAAACATCAGTCAGAATAGAGAGTCTTGGCATATGGGCTACCGTTGAAGTTGAGGCAGGCCGGCATTAAAACACAAAGATATCGAAAATGGTGCGCTTTTGGTAAACTCCCTAAAACATGAGCGCCTTCCCGATGAGATCAGGAAGGCGCTCGTTTATAAATCAGGCTATACCTTAATTATAGAACAGAGTTAACTTCGGTATACTCCAGGTTGAAGGCTTCTGCCACACCTTTGTATACTACTTTGCCCTGTACTACGTTCAGGCCTTTCTTCAACTCTTCACTGTCGGAGCAAGCTTTCTTCCAGCCTTTGTTAGCAAGTTGGATCGCGTAAGGCAGGGTAGCGTTGGTAAGCGCCAGTGTGGAAGTGTAAGGTACGGCACCCGGCATGTTGGCTACGCAGTAATGCACCACATCGTCAATGATGAAAGTCGGATTTTCGTGCGTAGTCGGCTTGCAGGTTTCGATACAACCGCCCTGGTCAACAGCAACGTCTACCACCACAGTACCCGGACGCATTTCCTTCAGCATTTCGCGTGTGATCAGGCGAGGGGCCTTAGCACCCGGGATCAGCACGGCACCGATAATCAGGTCGTGTGTAGGAAGCAGTTCGCGGATGTTGTATTCGTTCGACATGAAGGTGTTCACGTTCGCTGGCATGATATCGTCCAGGTAGCGCAGACGGGCCAGGTTCGTGTCCAGGATCGTTACATCAGCACCCATACCTGCCGCCATCTTGGCTGCGTTGGTACCTACGATGCCACCACCCAGGATCATCACTTTGGCTGGACGAACACCCGGTACGCCACCCAGCAAAATACCGCGGCCTTTCAGTGGTTTCTCCAGGTACTTGGCTCCCTGCTGAATGGACATACGGCCCGCCACCTCTGACATTGGTACCAGCAATGGAAGGCTTCTGTCAGCGCGCTCCACCGTTTCGTACGACAAGCAAACTGCCTTGCGCTCGATCATGGCGTTGGTAAGCGGCTCATGCGAGGCGAAGTGGAAATAAGTGAACAGCAACTGATCTTCCTTGATCAGGTTGTACTCTGACTCAATCGGCTCTTTCACCTTGATGATCATTTCCGCGATGCCGTATACCTCCTCAATGCTTGGCAGGATCGTAGCGCCAGCCTGGGCATACATATCGTCCGGGAAACCGCTGCCTTCGCCGGCGGTAGCCTGTACATACACGGTGTGGCCGTTGCGCACCAGTTCCACCACGCCGGCAGGAGTTACGCCTACGCGGTTTTCGTTATTCTTGATTTCCTTTGGAACACCAATAATCATGTCTTTATTTCTTATAGTATTAGTTATTGGAAAAGCTGCGCAAATATACCATATCTATCTTGAAATAAAAGGCTAAACACAAAAGCAGTTTTAACAATGTTGGTGCCGATGCAGTGGGCTGATTTAAAGTGCCTTGGAAAAGAGAAGGGGGTAGGTGCGGGTCATTGACAGCGGCTTGTTGAGGATTGCGCCTGGTTGGCGGCGTTCGGGTGGCTGGAAATTGTATCGTGCTACGCTGCCAGCATTTTTGGAAAGGTATAAAATGAAAAAAGGCAGTGATAGAATCACTGCCATTAGTACAAAATAAAACTATGAAAAAAACTATCTGAAAGGTACCGGCTGATTGCCCTCCCTTAACATATTCTTTTGAGCCAGACTTTCTACTACATTCGCCTTCAGCGTCAGCTTCAGGTCTGGCATTACGATATCATTTGAAACGATGGTTACCACCTCATTTTGCTCCTTTAACATTGTAGGAATATAGGTTAGTTCCAAAGTTGCCTGCTGTCCTGGTTTTATTGCTGGTTGCGAAACTTTATAGGTTACGCAGTTGCAATTTGCCTTCACGCCCTGCACCACCAGGTCCTGCCGACCTGTGTTTTTGATTGTGAACTTAGCCACGGCTTTTTGTCCTTTTTCAAGTTTTCCGAAGCTGTGTGAAGTAGTTCCAACAGCCAAACGCGGCGAATTTGCTTTTTGTTCCGGCGTGTGGCTAGTTTTTAAATCTTTTGGGCCAACCTCTCCCTTAATGAAGATAACGGCCTGTGGCGTAGCAGCGTTGGAGATCACAGAAATAGACTTGTGGAAGGGACCCGGACGGCCGTTGCTGTTGTACATGGCCTTGATCACACCCGTTTTGCCCGGCATGATGGGGTCTTTTGTCCACTCTGGCGTTGTGCAGCCGCAGGAAGGCTGTACCTGGGCTATAACCACAGGCTTGTCGCCTACGTTCTTCACTACAAACTCGTAAGAAGCGATCACGCCCTCGGCAAATGTGCCAAAGTCATGGGTCTCTTTCTCAAACTTGAGTTCGCCCTGTGCCTGGGCTGAAAAACCAGCCAACAGCAGGCTAAGCACGGTAAGAAGGTAAAATTTTCTGTTCATAATGCGAATTAAAGAAATTTTGCGACTTGTAAAAAGGAGTTTAAGCAAACAAACAAAGATATAAAATCTTTTGACAAAAAGACAAGCCAACGAGCAGGAGGTTGCCGGCCTGCACTAGCCTCAAATTTGATTTTAGGCTAATATTCTGTACTTTTGATGATAAATTCCACAATTAGCTTTTACAGACGAGACATGCAAACTGCTGAAGCATCTATAACTCAACGACTAAGCACTCAGGAAATATTAAACGACTACCGCCTTGCCTGGGAGAGCCGCCACGCGAGCCTTGCCGGCCGCAAAGAGGTTTTCATGGGCAAAGCCAAGTTCGGTATTTTCGGCGATGGCAAGGAAGTAGCCCAGCTGGCCATGGCCAAGTTCTTCCAGAACGGCGATTTTCGCTCCGGCTATTACCGCGACCAGACTTTCATGTTCGCCATCGGTGAACTGACGCTCCAGCAATATTTCGCACAATTATATGCGCATACCGATGTAGAGGCCGAGCCCTCCACAGCCGGCCGCGCCATGAACGGCCACTTCGGCACCCGCCTGCTCGACGAAGAGGGGAACTGGAAGAACCTGATGGAGCAGAAAAACTCTAGCTCCGATATTTCGCCTACCGCCTCCCAAATGCCCCGCCTGGTAGGCTTGGCCTATGCATCCAAACTATACCGTCAGAATCCTGATCTGCAGGGCATGCAGCAGTTTTCTGTGAACGGCAACGAGGTGGCCTTCGGTACCATTGGCAACGCCTCGACTTCGGAGGGTATGTTCTTCGAGGCCATCAACGCAGCCGGCGTACTGCAGGTGCCGATGCTGGTATCGGTGTGGGACGATGGCTATGGTATTTCGGTGCCGGCGGAGTACCAGACCACCAAAGGCAGTATTTCAGAGATTCTGGCCGGTTTCCAGCGCAACAGCCGCGAGGAGCAGGGCTACGAGATATTTAAAGTAAAGGGCTGGGATTATCTGGCGCTTTGCGAAACTTACGAGGCAGCCGTGAAGGTATGCCGCGAGGAACATGTACCGGTGCTGGTGCACGTCGAGGAGATGACCCAGCCGCAAGGCCACTCCACTTCCGGCTCGCACGAAAGGTATAAGTCCAAGGACCGCCTGGCCTGGGAAGCGGAGTACGACTGCCTGGTGAAGATGCGCGAATGGATGCTGAGCGTTGGCGTAGCCACGGCCGAGCAGCTGGACCAGATCGAGGCAGAAGCCAGAGAGGCTGTTCGACAGGCCCGCGGTGCTGCCTGGAACGCTTTTGCAGACGGCATCAAAGCTGACCACGAAGAGGCTTTGCAACTGATGGACAACCTGGCAGCTTCCAGCGAGCATATCACCGAAATTGCCACCATCACGGAGGAGCTCCGCAAAACCGGAACGCCGATCCGCAGCGATGCAGTGAGAGCCGTGCGCAAGGTGTTGCGCTATGTGCGCGACGAAAACAACCAGGCCAAGCGCGAATTAGTTGGCTGGCTGGAGCAGACCTTGGGCGAGAACACCGACCGCTTCAACTCATATTTATACAGCCAGTCTGAAGAGGCTGCTTTGCTGGTGGAGGAAGTGAAGCCTGAGTTTGCGGAAGACGCCCCGCTCGTGGACGGTCGCGAAGTGCTGCAGGCCTGCTTTGATGCCATGCTGTCCCGTGACCCGCGTGTGTTTGCCATCGGCGAAGACGTGGGCCGCATCGGAGACGTGAACCAAGCCTTTGCCGGCTTGCAGGAGAAGCACGGCGAGCTGCGCGTCACCGACACAGGTATACGCGAGTGCACCATCATCGGGCAAGGTATAGGCGCGGCCCTGCGTGGTCTTCGCCCGATCACCGAGATCCAGTACCTCGACTACTTATTATATGCAATCCAGATTCTGTCGGATGACGTGGCCTGCCTGCAGTACCGCACCAAAGGTGGCCAGAAGGCTCCTCTGATCGTGCGTACCCGCGGTCACCGTCTGGAGGGTATCTGGCACTCCGGTTCCCCGATCGGTATGATCCTGAATAGCATTAGAGGGATGCATGTGCTGGTACCGCGCGATATGACGCAGGCCGCAGGTTTCTACAACACCCTGCTCAAGTCTGACGAGCCGGCGCTGGTCATTGAGTGCCTCAACGGCTACCGCCTGAAGGAGCGCATACCTAGCAACATCGGAGAATTGACCGTGGCGCTGGGTAAGCCGGAGGTGTTGAAAGAAGGTTCGGATATCACCATTGTAACGTACGGCTCTATGTGCCGTATCGTGATGGAGGCCGCCCGCCAGCTGGAGGATTTTGGTATTTCAGCCGAGGTGATTGACGTGCAGTCGTTGTTGCCGTTTGACCTGGAGCACACGATCACCGACTCGATCCGCAAGACCAACCGCGTACTGTTCGCTGATGAGGACGTTCCGGGAGGCGCCACTGCCTACATGATGCAGCAGGTGGTGGACGAGCAGGGTGCCTGGCGCTACCTAGACTCCAAGCCGCAGTGCCTTTCTGCCCACGCACACCGTCCTCCGTACTCATCGGACGGCGATTACTTCTCTAAGCCAAACACAGAGGATGTCTTCGAGGCGGTATATGAGATCATGCACGAGGCAGACCCGAAAGCCTATCCGATCATTTATTAAGTCGGACTAATTTCAGGCAAAGAGCATAATAAGGCGAGTTGCTATACCGTGAAGGTATAGTAACTCGCCTTTATACTTTGGTAAGAGTTTGTCTATACCTCATTTTGGTAGCATTAGTGAGAATGATAACCAACGCAGAAATAATCAACCAGCCATATGCTGGTGAGTTTGAAGAAAGAGTTTACGATAACGATAATTCTTGGAACTCACAGAGTTGGACGTGGATAAAGTTCACCGAGAATAGCCAATATGAGTGGGTTGGCCAGTTCAGAGGGGCACCTATAGGGGTAGGTATTTCCACAATTCATAGTCAAATGCTGATAGTAACATCTGATTATCTATTCCTACTAAATCAGGGAAGTGGTCAGTTGCTCGAGTTTAAGGAAAACAATGGCTATAATGCTCTGACTGTATCGCCTAAAGGAGACTTTATTATTGGTAACTATTTTAACATAGACAAAATAGGTAAATCGCTACAAAATATTCGAACCATTGAGGGCCCGATTGGAATGGATAGGATAGAATTTAAGAAGTGGGAAGGTAATAAGCTAAACTTTAGCTGTGATGAATTTGCCAATTGGGATAGGCATTTAGATATGGAGTTGGATACGGGTGAATGGAAAATAAAAATAAAACCGCTGCCTAACAATAAGTAACGCGGCCTTGCCTCTTGGCGCTCGTCGAGTTTCGCTTAGTGCGGCCTAGGGGATTTGGTAAACACTAATCAGTCACCTGCCACCAGTTTTTCAATTCGTATGGAGGCGACTCAGGTATAGCACCCATCATGGCAAATCAGTAATCTGGCTTAACCCTTCGGTTTGGATCACTTCGTCCTGTTACTACATAAAAAAGAAAGGCCCCGTACCAAATGCTACAGAGCCTTTCACTTTTTCTATACCTTTTATAAGGATCAGCCTCCGGTTGGCTGAAACAAGGTTATTTCGTCTGTGGTCACGGTGTTACTGCGGTTGGGCACAGGAGTAGTGCGGTCGTAAATGAAGATATCGAACTTAATGACGGTGCCGGGTCGCAGTAAAGGAAACTCCGATGCGTTGATCTCGTTGATGCTGTACTTTATCTCGCCTTCCAGGGTTTCCGGGCGCTCATCTGCCGAAAGCCGCTGAAACCTTCCTGAGAACTGAAAACCCGGTACAGGGAAAGGGTAAGGCTCAAAACGGAAATTGCCCGGATTGTTCGGGTCTTCCGCCTTGATGTACATCACCGTGTGAAAATTCTGCTCGAACTCAGAGCCCTCATTAAAAGGAGGCTGAAAGTCCTGCGATTCCCGGTTGCTTGAAAGGCCAAGGTTGCCGTCTCCGTCTTTAAAACCGATGACCAATACGATCGAATCGCGTAAAGAGGTGATATCCGGTCGCTGAGGGAAAGGGGTGTCCACAAAATGGTACTGCTCCACGCGCCTGAACTCAATCTCAGGCACTACGTCGTAGACAGGTTCTTTGCGACAGGAGCTAAGGGCTAGCAGCAACAGCAGGCTGGCCGCACCATACTTTAGCATGTATCTCATGTAGGATCTCAGAAATTGAAGCTAAATTTACTAAATCAAACGAACAGATACAGGAATTGTTATAAATAATTTGGATGGATTTCAAAGCCCGACACCTGCAGCTTTTACTGGCCAACCAGCCTTTTGATTTTGAAGAAACTGCCCTAGCGCTATTCCAATACCAGGCAGCGCATAACCCCGTGTACCGCGACTATCTGCAGCACCTGGGCCGCAACCCGCAGCAGCTTAGCCGTGTAGAGGACATCCCTTTTCTACCCATCGAGTTCTTCAAGACGCATGAAGTGAAAACAGGTTCGTTTGAGCCGGAGGTGACTTTCTATAGCAGCGGCACCACCCAAATGACCCGCAGCCACCACCAGGTAGCCAGCCTGGACCTATACCTGAGCACCACAAAGCGCATTTTCGAATCATTTTACGGTCCCCTGACCGACTATGTGGTGCTCGCGCTGCTGCCCTCATACCTGGAGCAGGGCGGTTCGTCGCTGGTAGCCATGGTCGATTTTTTTATAAAGCAATCGGGGCAGCAGGAGGAGGGTTTTTACCTGCGCAACCACGACCAGCTGCTGCAGGCTGTAAAAGCGGTGCAGCAGAAAGGAAAGAAAGTGCTGCTGATCGGGGTGTCCTACGCCTTGCTCGACTGGGCCGATGAACTGAAGGGGCAGGAGGACTTCAGCGGCGTGACCATTATGGAGTCGGGCGGCATGAAGGGGCGACGCCGGGAGATGATTCGGGAGGAGTTACACGCCTACCTGAGAAAGGGTTTTGGCGTGGGAGAGATCCACTCGGAGTATGGCATGACGGAGCTGCTGTCGCAGGCTTACTCGCTAGGCGATGGCTTTTTCCATCCGGGCTATACCTTGCGCGTGCTGCTGCGCGACCTCAACGATCCTTTCGACATTCGACCGGGTATACGCTCTGGTGGCATCAACGTCATCGACCTGGCCAATGTAGATTCCTGTGCTTTTATCGAGACGAAAGACATCGGTCGTCTGAAACCAGATGGCACCTTCGAAGTGCTGGGCCGGTTCGATAATTCGGACATCCGGGGCTGTAATCTGCTGGTAGTCTGACATCCAAAATAACAATCTGACGTTTAAGCTGCCCATGGGTTACATATTCTTTATTACGCTGGTGGCAGGTATGCTGCTGCTCTTTTACAGGTGGGCCACCCGCCGGGAACGCTACCGCAAGGAAATTCTGAAAAAAGGCTTCCCGGTTGAGTGGCGGAAGATCCTGCAGGACAGGGTGGGCTTTTACCATACCCTGAAGACCGACGAAGAAAAGGAGCGTTTTGAACGGAAGCTCCTGCTTTTTGTGTCCGAAAAGCGCATCACAGGTATAGACACCGAGGTAGACGACACGACCAAAGTGCTGATCGGCTCGAGCGCCATCATCCCGATCTTTGGTTTCAAGGACTGGGAATACCATAACCTGGGCGAGGTGCTGGTTTTTCCGGGCAGCATCCACAGGTATAAGAACGAGGACAACGAAGCGGTTGCCGAGGTGCTGGGGCGGGTAAATCCTTTTCAGAATGATCATTACGTGACTTTGTCCAAACCGGCGCTGGAGCAGGGGTTCAATGACATGGCCGATCGCAAGAACGTAGGTATACACGAGTTTGCCCACATGCTCGACCAGGCCGACGGAGAGATAGACGGTGTACCGGAAGCGTACCTGCCCGATGATCTGGTGCGGCCCTGGAAAGAACTCATGTACCGCAAGATCAGCCAGATCGAAAAAGGGAAGTCGGACATAAACGAGTACGGCGCGACCAGCGAGGCAGAGTTCTTTGCGGTGGTAACGGAGTATTTTTTCGAAAAGCCCAACCAACTGGCCGAAAAGCATCCGCGGCTGTACGAAATGCTGACCAAGGTCTTTCAGCAGAATCCCAAAAGGAGGTTCCGCATCAACTTCCGGGAGCTGCTCAACCCCTATGGCAAAAGATTAGGGCGTAATGAGCCCTGCCCTTGCGGTAGCGGAAATAAGTATAAACAATGCTGTATGCTGAAACAGGGCAAAGCAGCTGCCTAAGGTATAAAACAGGTTACAACAAAAGCGCCCCAGCCAATCGGCAGGGGCGTTTTGCATTAGTGAGAACAGTTTAATAATAGAGAACGGGAATAATATAATTAAGCCCCAGCCGGTCGGGCGTAGGCCTTGGCATCTTCCAGTGTTATTTCCTGGCCGCTCATGATCACCAGGCGCTCCACCACATTGCGCAGTTCGCGCACATTGCCACGCCAGTCGAGTTGCTTTAAGTACTCCAGCGCATCGGGGGTAATAGTCTTTGGTTTGTTGCCGTAGTCGTTGGCGATGTCCTGCAGGAACTTCTGCACCAGATCAGGTATGTCCTCGCGGCGCTCGTTCAGCGGCGGCACATGCACCAGAATCACGCCCAGGCGGTGGTATAGGTCTTCCCGGAAGGTTTTGGCTTCGATCTCCTCCAGCAGGTTTTTGTTAGTAGCGGCCAGCACGCGCACATCCACCTGTATGTCCTTGTCGCCGCCCACACGGGTGATCTTGTGCTCCTGCAGCGCACGCAGCACCTTGGCCTGTGCCGAGAGACTCATGTCGCCTACCTCGTCCAGGAAGAGCGTGCCGCCATTGGCCTGCTCAAACTTACCGATGCGCTGCTTTACGGCTGAGGTAAAAGAGCCCTTTTCATGGCCGAACAATTCACTTTCGATCAGCTCGCTAGGTATAGCGGCGCAGTTTACCTCAATCAGGGGGCCGTTGGCGCGGTTGCTGTGCTCGTGTATGGCACGTGCCACCAGTTCCTTGCCAGAGCCGTTGGGACCTGTTATCAGTACGCGGGCGTCGGTCGGGGCTACCTTTTCGATGGCCTGCTTTACGCGGCCAAGTGCTTCCGAGGTGCCCACCATTTCGTAGGTCTTCGATATTTTCTTTTTCAGGATCTTGGTTTCCGTCACCAGATTCGACTTGTCCAGCGCGTTGCGCACCGACACCAGCAGGCGGTTCAGATCCGGTGGCTTCTGCAGAAAGTCGTAGGCGCCTTTTTTGGTGGCCTCCACCGCCGTGTCGATGGTGCCGTGTGCCGATATCATGATAAAGGGCGTGTCAGGAGCCATTTCCATGGCTTTTTCCAGTACTTCGATGCCGTCCATACCGGGCATTTTGATGTCGCAGAGCACCACATCGTACTTCGTTCTTCCAATGTGCTGCAATCCTTTCTGCCCATCCTCGGCTTCGTCTACGGTGTAGTTCTCAAACTCCAGGATCTCTTTCAGGGTGCTGCGAATGGCCCGTTCGTCATCTATAATCAGGATTTTGGGCATATGTCTATCGTTCGTTTTATGCTGTAAGTGGTAAGTATAGAAAATAAACAGCCGCTAATCAAGCGGCTGCAGCATTTGTACGATAAATCCAAAAAATTAGCTGTGTGGTCAGGTATAAGCTTGCCTTAGGAGTTGGTAAAGTTGATCACGCTATACAGTTCCGGCTCCAGGAAAGGGCCGCCCGGGTAACCGGCCGTGTAATCGAAGTTGATCCAAAGCTCGCCGTTGGTCTCGTGGAAATGGATCTTACCGCCCGTCACCTCGTCGGGGAAAAGCGAGCGGACAGCGTAGCTTACCTTGTCCAGATCCTCCACCGTGCCCATTTTTACCTCGGTATACATGTGGTTGGGTGAGATCACGATGCGGGCCTCGCCTCCGATGGCCATGATAGAAGAGGCCATCAGGATGGCATAGTCGTCGCAGTCGCCGGCCAGTAGCTGGATGCTCTCGGTAGGCGGGGAGTAGTAGTCGAGACCGAGTGGGTCGTTAACGTAGCGCCAGCTGTTTCGCACATGCTTGAAGAGCGAGAAGTAGCGCACCATTTTGCCATACTTGCGGTAGTACTCATCATGAAAAAAGCGGGTGGAGTTCTCCACGGCAAAGGACCTTACAGCCGGGTGAGTGGGTTGCATGGCACTTTTGACACGGCGCTCCTGAAAATAAGTGCCTTTTACGGGTTTGAAGTAAGACACCTTGCTGGAATTGCTGGTCATGTTCACCAGCATGGCGTTGTAGTCGGCGTAGAGGTTTTCTACAGTATAGTCGTCGAAGGTGCTGTTGAAGAACATAGCGCCCATGATGCCCACAAACGCCAGCAGGATAAGTTTTTTGTTGATACTGGTCACAATCACCGAGATGATCGCCGCCATGATCACGCACAGCAGGAAGTTCAGCTCATAGTCGATGAAGCTGATGGGTGGAAGGTAGAAACTGATCAGGACCGCCATCGGGAACACGATGATGATCTGAATGAACCGAACTAAGAACGTAGTCAGATTAGAGAGCTTGAACAATTGCGTCATGATTCCCTGCTTTTGTGGTTTCTGGCGCCTATAGCCCTTCTGGCTTTATAAGTGCATTGTCTTTTTGATCTTATACCTGTAACGCAAAATCCGGGCCTTTTTACTCACTCATAATCCCGAAAATTTTAAATTTCTTAATTGCGTAGCGGTATGGGCTTAATATCGGCATAATTCTTCGCATTTTGAAGCAGTGGGAGGCGCGATTGCCAAATTTTTCTTCGGATAGAGGTCGCTCAAACAAAAGCCGCAAACGACGTCAGTCGTTTGCGGCTATACCTGTCGGCTATACCTGTCGGCTATACCTGTCGGCTATACCTGTCGGCTATACCTGTCTTCTTGCAAAAGTTGTAGGTAACCGTTATTTGTTTCGCGTATCCCATTCATTTTTGGTAAAGCCTTTAGAGCCAAATAAACTACCAGTCCCAAAATCACTATCCCCAATGTCTATTAATTCTCCTCGAAAGCCACTATCAAGAACAAATTTGATCCTTAAACCGAAGACTGTTTTAAGTTCTAAAGCGTTATCAAGGGAGTTAAAGGCAATCTCATTTATAAAGTGATTGTTCTTAAATCTATCGTCTATTCCCTCTAGTTGAATGTCTTTTACGCCATGTAATTTGAGTAAAGATGTTTTGCCATCAAAGGTGGTGCTAGACCAGAATAAGAATTTCTTCCTTTTTACATTCTCAAAACTTCTTCTTTCCAGTTTAAGCTCAATCGGGCTTTCTATACTTAACTTTTCAAGGTCTTCAAACTCAACACTAGCGTCAAAGATTAGGTGGTTTAAGCTTTCTAAGTCTTGTAAGTCAATTTGGTAAACCATTTCTATACTTTTGTTTCCACCTCTTCTCAGCTATACCTTACTGATACTGGATATACAGCGGTTTCGGGTCTAGCTTGAGAATCTCCTCTGGCGTCATCAGGCGGGAGTTGTTGCGGGTGTCGTTCTTGTAAAACACCTTGAAACCCGTAAACTGCACCGGTTCTTTAACGATAAAGCGGCGATAGGTGTCTTTTTTAAGGGCGGGCGGACCCCAGCCATCCATGTGCATGACCACCTGTACTTCGGGTCTTAATTCAATGTCTTGCGAGTTCTGGATCATGCGCTGCGTGAAGCGGTGCACGATCAGCAGTTTAGGCGGTAAATTGTACTCCTTGGTAATGTCAGCCAGCAAGCCGGTGGCGTAGTTGATGTCTTCCGCGTCAAAGCTACCGATCTTCTTGCCGGGCACTTCGCCGTCCTTCATGGCAAACTCGGCGTCTATGCCCAGGTGCACGTTCGGAAGCTTCAGAAATTGGGTCAGGCGGGGCAGTTCCTCAGGCAGCGTGCTGCGGCCTACCTGCACATCCAGAAACACAATGGCATCCCGCTTCTTGGCCATCTCCAGCACATCCTCGATCATTTTGTCGGTCATGCGCAGGCGGTATTTGTCGCCACGTCCCGGGTGGCCTTGCGCGGTCACTACAATGGCGTGCAGCGCGGGCTGCACCGGCGTCAGCGAGTCGGCTTTGGTCCAGTTGGCGACTTCCTCATCCAGGCGGCTGAGCATTTCCTCCACCGGGTACTCGCCCAGTATACCCATGCGCTTCGACAGCGGATTGCCATAATAGGCGAGAATGCGCTTGTGTGGCAGGATGGCGCCCGGCAGTGGTGCAGGGCCCGGGTATACGGTAGGTGCTTCAGTAGCAGGAGCAGCGGTGGCAGGAATAACGGTTGGTGTTTGTGCAGCCGACGTGTCCGAAGAGGCCGTGCTGGTGCTGTCGGTTGGCTGTGCCGGCAGTTCGTATTTTTCTGTCGTGGCTGGCAGCGTGGCAGAATGGACTTCCTTATCCTGAGTGCAGGAGGCGGAGCCCAGTAACAGAGTGGCCGCAAGCACGGCAGCGGCAGGTTTCAGGTGTTTTTTTAAGGAGTAGGGAGGTAAGTGATTCAGCATGAAGCGTTTGATTGCTTCATGTGTACGGGGCAAAAAGAGGTTCATGTCTCAGGTATACGTAATCGGTGTAAATATCTATTAAAGTATAGATATTTCGTGAGGATACAGCGCCTGGGCCTCCTTTTTTAGTAAAAAACTTATTCGTGGGTATAGTGCCGCTTCAGCCACTGGCTCAGACCCTGCAGTCCCGGAAAGAGCACCCGCTCGGTTATGTTGGCCTGGTCCAGCTTGTCCCGGATCTCCCACTTGAGCCCGGCCGGTATGATGACTTTGAAATACAATTCCGGGTGCTGCTCAAGCCACTGGCTCATATTGGCCCTCGCATTCGACATCAGCGAGAACAAGGCGTACTGGTGCACAATGCGCTCGTCCAGCGACGGCGGCTCCAGAAACACCACAAACTCCTCGGGTTGCAGCAAGGCGAGCTCTTTGAGCGATGAGCAAACAGGCTGCAGGATCTCGGGCGTAAACACGTTGGAGCCTTCCTCCTTGATAGCGGTCTGGAGTTTGAGCGGCAGAAAATCGTTGGCCTTAACATAATCCACGCACCAGATGGCGCCGTCTTCGTGGTAGCTGTCCAGGTTTTGGGTGACAAAGTGCAGCGCTACGTAGGGCGAGTAGGTCCAGTCGAGCAGGCGGGTCGGGAGGCCGTGGTGTTGCGCCACGGCCAGCCAGTTCCAGACCGAGTCGCCGGGCGCGGCGTTGCTGTGGGCGTACTTCCGGAAGTTCCGCAGAATGTGGGGCTCCAGTTCGTAGTAGCGGCTCCCGAGTCGGGTGAGGCTGGTACTCAGGTCATAGCCTTTGCTCCAGCTGCCACGGTATACGTAGGAGGAGCGAAAGCGCTTGATGTGCTCGTTCCAGCTATGGTCGAACAAAGCAGATTGTACCTCAGCCCAGCTGTTTACTATAATTTCGTTTCCGTGTTCCATGCAATCGTTTTGCTGTCTTGAAATAGCAGGCGGTGGGGTGTCGTAAGCGTATACCTGACGGACGGTTTAAATGTTTACCTATCAATAATAGGGAGGTCGCTCCACAATTACAAGCACACCTGTTTATACTTTTGCAGCAAGTTTACTGTCTGTCCTATTTGGCGGAATGCCGGTAATGTTATCTTCAACTTTTAAAAGAGGTCCATCTGTATACCTGCTCTGGTACAGAAGTGCTTGTAGTTGTAGGGCTTCATGCTGCGGCCAGCCATGTAGCGGTTGCGGCTCATCCGAAAAAGCTTGCTGATGGCCTCCGCGAATTTGCCCTCCCCACTCATCCGTGTACCGAAGCGGCTGTCATTCAACTGACCGCCATGGCAATCAGCGATCTGGTTCAGCACTTTCTCGGCGCGGTCAGGAAAGGCCTCCCGGATCCAGTCTTCGAAGATGGGGCCGATGCTGCCGTTGAGCCGCACGATGGTATAGGCCGCGCTGCTGGCGCCCGCCTCGGCAGCGCTTTTGATGATGGCGGGTATCTCAGAGTCGTTCAGGCCAGGTATAATAGGCGCCACCATCACGTTGACAGGTATACCGACCTCTGTTAGTTGCTTCACCACCTGCAGCCGCCGGGCTCCAGTGGCGGTGCGCGGCTCCAGTTTCTGGCGTAGCTTCTCGTCAAGGGTCGTAATGCTGATGTTGACATGCACCAGGTCGAGCTTGTTCAGTTTTTGCAGCAGATCGAGGTCACGCAGGATCAGGGCGTTTTTGGTGATGATGCTGACCGGGTGGCGGTATTCCAGCAGCACCTCCAGCATGCGGCGGGTGAGTTGTTTCTTTGCCTCAATGGGCTGGTAGCAGTCGGTGTTGCCGGCCAGCATGATGGGCATCACCTGCCACTTTTGGTTCTCCAGTTGGCGGGCCAGCACCTCCGGGGCGTTTTCCTTGACGATGATCTTGCGCTCAAAATCCAGGCCGGCGCCGTAGCCCCAGTACTGGTGCGTGTTGCGGGCGTAGCAGTATACGCAGCCGTGCTCACAGCCCTGGTAAGGGTTCATGGAGTAGGCGAGGCCCAGATCCGGACTATCGATCTTGTTCACAATTTTCTTGGGGTGCTCGGCAAAGAATTCGGTTTTGCTGTTGGAGAGCATGGCTTCGTCCAATCCCTCGATGTGCGCAGCCACGTACTCCTGCTTCAGGTAGGGGTTAGCCGGGTTGTACTGTGCGCCGCGGCCTTTTAAAAACTCTTCTGCTTTCATAGGATTTCAGGTATAGTTTAGTCCACATTTATGCACAGCAGCTTTTCCAACTGCGTGGTATAACAGGGCGACTTCTTCTCGCACTTTAGCTGCCAGGGACGGGTGGTACCCTGGGCGGCACAGGTCACCGTGTCACGGCCCCAGGCGCTGTTGAGCTTGTCCAGCGTCTGCATCAGGCGCTGGTGCTTGTCGCGGTCCACGGTGTCGAGCAGGCTGGTCTGCACCTGGTTCTGAGGCCGCAGTTCCGATACGATCACGCCGCTCTTCTTGTAGCGGTAGCCTTCGCGGTAGAGCGCCTGCAGGGCCAGGTTGGCGTAGTGCAGCAACTCCAGCGTGCTGTTGGTGGCCGTAGGCAGCGCGATCGTCTTGCTGTTGAAGTACTGGGCATCGCTCTCCCGGAAACGGTTGGTCTCCAGAAACACGGTAACAGCGCCCGCACAGCTTTTCTGACGCCGCAGCTTGGCCGCACAGCGCGAAGCGTAATTGGCTGTGGCCTCCTGCAACTGCGACAGCGTCGTGACGGGCGCGCCAAAGGACCGGGAGGTACAGATGTGCTGTTTGTTGGGCGCCACCATCTCCAGGTCCTGGCAGGGCTCCCCGCGCAGCTCCCGCACCGTGCGCAGGCCCACCACGGTCAGGTGCTGTTTCACGAAGGCGTCGGAGGCGTTGCGCAGGTCCAGGGCGGTGTGAATGCCAAAGCCGGCCAGCTTGCGGGCATAGCGCCGGCCAATGCCCCATACATCACCTACCTCGGTGCGCCGCAGCGCCTCCTGTATATGCCGCTCGTCGGTCAGCACCAGCACCCCGTCCGCCTTCTTCGATTTCTTGGAGAGCCGGTTCGCCAGCTTGGCCAGCGTCTTGGTCGGAGCCACACCTACCGACACCGGTATACCTGTCCAGGTCCTGACGGTGTTCCGCAACTCCCCGGCATACTGGTTCAGGTCACGGCCGTAGAAGTTGCCCAGGTCCAGGAAAGCCTCGTCGATGGAGTATACCTCCAGGTTGGGTGTAAATTGTGCCAGCGTCTGCATGACCCGTGCTGACATGTCACCATACAAGGTATAGTTGCTGCTGAAAACGTGTACGTTGTGTTGTTCTATTACATCCTTTGCTTTAAAGGCTGGTTCGCCCATCTGTATACCCAGTGCCTTGGCTTCGTTGGACCGCGCGATGATGCAGCCGTCGTTGTTGGAGAGCACCACAATGGGCTTACCCTCCAGCTTTGGGTCAAATACCCGCTCGCAGGAGGCATAGAAGTTGTTGCAGTCTACGAGGGCGAAAAGGCTAGTCATGGCCGCCATTCACCTTATGAAGCGACCATACCACCACGCCCCAGGGTTTAAAATCCATCTCCTCGGTAATCTCTATAGGTGGGAACAGTTCGTTGGCCGGCTGCAGGTATTGCTGCTTGCCTTTCTGCAGGAGCCGCTTTACCGTGAATTCGCCATCCACCACGCCAATGATGATGTGCCCATGGCTGGGCTTCAGCGAGCGGTCTACTACGAGTATGTCGCCGTCGTGCAGGCGGGCGTCGCGCATCGACTCGCCCCGTACCCGCAGCAGGTAAGTGGCAGTCGGGTTTCGGATCAAGACCTGCTGGAGGTTGATCTTGTCTTCTAAATAATCCTCTGCCGGCGAGGGGAACCCCGCCGCTACGTAGCTCTGGCTGATCGGGAGCTCGAGCAGGTCGGGTAAGTCCAGCGGTACGATCTCCAGGTGGTCGGGCAGGGTGTTCAAGGTATAGGCTTTTTCCATAGTGCTGTCTCATTCAATCTCTCTTGTAGAATATCGCTCAAATATATATAGTATTTGCTAATATTGTTGTCATTTGTACTAATATTTTTAGCATTTGGTTGTGCTCCGGGCTAAATGTCCGGGGCAGTTACCAGTAAGGCATCAGAGGGCAATTGGTATTTAGGCAGGTAAGCGGCGCGATGTTGGCTGATAGAGGGTATCCTGTGTTGTATGATTCAGGTAAAGTGTTGCGTGCTGCAAAGAACATGGAGCCAGAGTATAGCCCTTTTTCTATTTTCTGCGTTTAGGGGCTGCATACATTTCAATCAATTCACCTTATATGTTGACAACCCTTTTAGAGAAAACGAGGAAAGCAGCCCTGCTTTTCGCATTGGTGCCCGCCTTGGTACTGACTGCCTGTGACAAGGACAAAGATGATGATGCCAACCCCGGCCATGTGCTCAACCGGAAAGCGGTAGGAGAGAGCGCCCGCGACCTGCTCTCTGCTGAAAAATACGGCAAGATCGTGGTGGAACTGCAGTATGCGCAGGGCTTTGAGCCTACGGCGGCCGCTGTCAGCAATCTGCGCAGCTGGATGGAAAAGTACCTGAACAAGCCCGGCGGCATCATTCTAAAGCAGGCCGCCATCCCGGCGCCCGGCAAAAGCGCCTACACGGCACAGGACCTGGCGGGCATCGAGGAAAAGTACCGCACGGAGTACACCCGGCCTGACACGATCGCGGTCTATTTCTTCTTTGCCGACAGCAGGTATGCAGAAGACACCGAAAATAGCAAGGTGCTGGGGGTGGCTTACCGCAATACGTCCATGGCCTTGTTCGAGCATACCATCCGCAGTATGTCAGGAGGCATCGGGCAGCCAGACAGAACAAAGCTGGAGAGCGTGGTGCTGCAGCATGAGCTGGGGCATATCCTGGGGCTGGTAAATGCCGGCACGCCCATGCAACAGCAACACCAGGACGCGCCGCACGGCCGCCACTGCGACAACAGCAAATGCCTGATGCACTATACTGTGGAGACAGGCAGTGTGGTGCAGAATCTGTTGGGCGGCTATACCCCGGTGTTGGATCAGAACTGTATCAACGATCTGAAAGCCAATGGTGGAAAGTGATTTTAATGAAGCATAACTTCAAGCACGGCTCCTGACTTATACACAGGAGCCGTACTTGTTTTCTGGCCGCAGCATCCTGTCCGCTATACCTTGTTCAACTGCCGGACGGACCAATATTTTTAGAAGCAGACCCTGGCGGAAAATGCGCGACAAAGCTTTACTTTTGGAAAAACTTATACCTGTATGATACAGCGCAGCACGCGGCTCGATGCGGTTCACTACGAACTGTGCGGCCCCATATACGAGAAGGCGAAAGAACTGGAGTTGGCGGGGCACCGGATCACGAAGCTGAACATCGGCAATCCGGCTCCCTTTGGCTTTGACGCCCCCGAGGCGGTCACCCGAAGCATCGTAGACAACCTGCGCCATGCCCAGGGCTATTCCGATCACAAGGGCATTCTACCCGCCCGCGAAGCGATCCGGGACTACTACACGGCCAAAGGTATAGCCGGCATCCATACCGATGATATTTCACTCGGCAACGGCGTGAGCGAGTTGATCCTGCAGGCGGTGCAGGCTCTGCTTAATGAAGGCGACGAGGTGCTGGTGCCATCGCCGGACTACCCGCTGTGGACGGCAGCCGTGCGCTTTTCGGGCGGCAAAGCCGTGCACTACCTCTGCGACGAAGCCTCCGACTGGAACCCCGACCTGGCCGACATCAAAAGCAAAATCACGAGCCGCACGAAGGCCATTGTCATCATCAATCCCAACAACCCGACCGGTGCGGTATATGCCCCGGAGCTGCTGCGGGAATTGGTAGAACTGGCTGCCGCGCACAACCTGGTGCTTTTCTCGGACGAGATCTACGACAAGATACTCTACGATGAAGTAGAATACCGCTCTACGGCCACCTTTTCGGACGAGGTGCTGACGGTCACTTTCAGCGGGCTTTCCAAGAACTACCTGGCGGCTGGTTTCCGGGCGGGCTGGATGCTGGTGAGCGGCAACAAAGCCAAAGCCGGGAGCTACATCGATGGGCTGAACACGATGGCCAGTCTGCGGGTATGCAGTAACGTGCCGGCGCAGTATGGCATACAGGCGGCCCTGGAGGGGTACCAGGAGATGCAGGACCTGGTGCTGCCAACCGGCAGACTGCGGCAGCAACGCGACATCTGCTACGAGAAGCTGATCGCTATACCTGGCATCACCTGCGTGAAGCCAAAAGGCGCCTTTTACCTGTTCCCCAAGATCGATGTGAGAAAATACCGCATAGCCGACGACCAGGCTTTTGTGCTGGACTTTCTGCGGGAGCAGCATGTGTTGCTGGTGCAGGGGAGCGGTTTTAACTGGCAGCAGCCCGACCATTTCCGCATCGTATACCTGCCCGAGCTACAGGAGCTAAGCCAGACCATGGACAAACTGGCGCTGTTTCTGCAGCACTACAAGGGGACAGGTATAGCCACTCCGCGACAGCTGACGGAGTCGCTATAGGTAAAGCCAATTGGTATAAATCAGAAAAGGCTCCTTTAGCGGGAGCCTTTTCTGATTTATGGGGGTACCTGTCAGGGATAGCGCTCACGCTGCAGGTATAGCAAGGTATAGCACGGCGGGAGCTTGTCAGGTATAGCTTATTCTGCCAGGCAGGCTTCCTGCTGGTAGGCTTTCAAATCCGCGAGCAGCGGGATCAGGCGGTCGATGGTCACGTGATCCATCACCACCACTTTATACCAATTGGCATCCTGGTGATTGTCCGGTACGAGGCCATACTTGCTGGCGATGCCCCTGTTCAGGTGCTCGCTGCGGATCGTGATGATGTTGGAGTGCGGGTCGCGGTAGTAGGCTATACCTGCCTTGTCGAGCTCAGCGGCCAGCCAGGCGGCGCGGTTGAGCAGGGTGGTGGTCTTCTCCTCCCAACCGTAGCGGCCGTAAGTCATCAGGATCATCCAGACGGCAATGGCGTTGGCGCCGGAGCGACTGCCGATCAGCGTAAAATCCTCTCCCTCCACGTAGCTGGCCTCCTTGGTATTGGCGTGCTGCATAAAGCCTTTCCGGATCAGGAAGATGCCGGTGCCGTAGGGTGCCTGCACCATCTTGTGCGCATCCAATGTCACGGAGGTGATGTATTTGTTCTGGAAGTTGAGCGTGTTGCCCGGGTTGGTGAACGGGTAGATGAAACCCCCGAAAGCCGCGTCCACATGGATCATAAACTGGCAATTGCTGGCTTCAAGTGCCGCTGCATATATATCGGTGTTATCCACTGATCCAAACATAGTTGTCATCATGTTGGCAACCACTATAAAGTGGCTTTTGCCCTTCGCTTTCTGGGCGGCAATCACCTCTTGCAGGTGGGCCTCGTCGATGGCGCGGGTATCGTCGTCTACCTGCACTGTGGCGATGTCGAGGTCGAAGACGTTGGCGGCCTTGCTCATGGAGTAGTGGCTGTCGCGGGAGCACAGGATGCAGATGCTCTCGTTACGCACACCGTCGCGGTTGCGGAAGTAGTTGCGGTAGATCCAGATGGCCTGCAGGTTGGCCTCGGTACCCCCGGCCGCTACATAGCCATCGCAGCTGTCGGGCTCGGCTTTCAGGATCTGCTCGGCGCACAAGCCGATTAGTTCGCGCTCGATCTGGTGCGTGCCCCTGAAAAAGGATTCGGAAGCGCCCAGGGTATGGCAGCCAATGTGGTTGGGGTTATGGATCAGCGCTGTCAGGAAGGGGGCGTCTTTGAGAAAAGGCGCATCCTGGTAAAATACTTTATTGTCGAGATGGGAGCCAGGTATACCCAGTATGTTCTCGTCATAGAAATTTACGTTCTCGGCCAGGGCATTGAAAACAATCGTTTTGATGGTATCCTTGCTGAGTTTATTCCACTGTTGCATACTCGTAAACGGGGTTTAATGGTAAATAGCGGGCTTTGCCGGCACGATGCCGCCCAATGGCAGAGGCAGGCAAATATACGACTTTGAACAGACATGCTCCCTGCCGGGCAGTACCGGCTCTTCCCTTCCGGATTGCGATTTACGAGTGTCTGCTCCTGAAAACAATGATATAAATCATGCCCGTATAATAAAATCACGGAAAAAACTGGGAACTGAAGTGCCTGTTGTTTTACTTTGTAGTATTAAAGTAAAGCTATTGCAATAGGGTTATGAACCTATACCTTCAACAGACTGTGCTATAGTCGTAGTTAAGACGATGTATCATGACGCCTGGCGGCAGCAAAACCGTATGCGCCCAAGCCGGTTGATAACTATAGAGTAGTGGCCGCAGCAGGAACATACACCTGAAAATAAAGGAAACGGCTGGGAGCTAAAAATTGAAATACGGAGGGAGGAAGTTTTGAAAACATCCGAACTTTGCCGGGCAGGTTGCTCGATAGATTACCCAATGATTCAAAAAACATTAAAACCCATGAGAACGCAAAACAGAGAAACACAGGCAGAGCTAACCCCACAGCGCGCAAAAGAGATTTTGCTGGAAGGCAACAAACGCTTTGTGAGCAACCTGAAAGTAAACCGCAACCTGCTGCAGCAGGTCAACGAAACGTCAGCGGACCAGTTTCCGTTTGCCATCGTGTTGAGCTGCATCGATTCCCGTACATCGGCTGAGCTGATCTTCGACCAGGGACTGGGCGATATCTTCAGCACCCGCGTGGCCGGCAACGTGGTGAACGAGGACATACTGGGGAGCATGGAGTTCGCCTGCAAAGTGGCCGGTTCCAAACTGATCGTGGTGCTGGGCCACAGTAGGTGTGGTGCCATTAAGGGAGCCTGCGACCACGTGGAGATGGGCAACCTGAGCACACTGCTGCACAAAATAGCGCCAGCCGTAGACGCTGTGGCATATGAAGGTGAAAGAAGCTCCAAAAACAACGAGTTTGTTGAGAAAGTGGCCGAAACCAATGTGGTGTGGGCGATAGGCGAGATAAAGAAAAACAGCCCGATCCTTCGCGAAATGATAGAAAAAGGCGAGATTGGCATCGTAGGGGGAATGTACAACGTGGAAACGGGTGTGGTGAACTTCTACAATGACGCTGAAAACATGACTGAAGTACTTCATGAAGAACTTGCTGGCAAATATTAAGATCAAAGTAGAGGAGAAGGTATACCTTAAAGACCCGGAGGGGTCGGAGAAAGGGCGTGACATCATCAAACACGGCATCCTCCTGATTGATGAACTGGGGCTGGAGGCTTTCACCTTCAAGAAACTGGCAGAGCGCATCAGCAGTACGGAGGCAACCATCTACAGGTACTTCGACGGTAAGCACATGCTGCTCTCATACCTGATCTCGTGGTACTGGAACTGGCTGGAGTACAGGCTGGTGTTCGCCATTAACAACATTGAGTCGCCGGAGGAGCGCCTGCGCATTGCGATCAGGATTCTGTCGGGGCGCATTGAGAACGACATGGTGTTTGAGCACGTCGACGAGGTAACGCTGCAGCGCATCGTGGTGGCGGAGTCGGCCAAAGCCTACCTGACCAAGGCGGTGGATGCCAACAACAAGGAAGGATTCTTTTTGAGCTACAAGCGCCTCTGCAAACGAATAGCCGACATCGTGCACGAGATCAACCCGGGTTACAAGTATCCGGCCTCTCTGGTCTCCACGATAGCGGAGAGCGCGCATTACCAGAAGTTCTTTGCGCTGCACCTGCCCTCGCTGACGAACATACACGAAGACGGCAGCGGCGAGCTGGAGGATTTCCTGACACACATGGTATTCAAAACGATCGAAAGATAAGCAACGGTAGTACGTTGCAGTGAAGGATGCTACCGGCAACAGGGCCGGTAGCATCCTTTTTTGCTTTGGGGTCTATAGTGAACAAAATCATAACCCCTGCGGCCTGTTTTGCATACACTAAAAGGTATAACAAACAGAGCCTATGAAAACCAAGAGCATTTTATTGAAAAGCCGTCCGCAGGGCATGCCTACGGAGGAAAATTTTGAGTTTAAAGAAGAGGAACTTCCCGATTTGCAGGAGGGGCTGCTGCTGCTTAAGTCGCTCTACATATCGGTTGACCCTTACATGCGCGGCCGCATGAGCGATGCCAAATCCTATGTGGCGCCCTATAGCCTGAACGAGCCCATAGCCGGGGGCGTAGTGGCGGAAGTGGTAGAAAGCCGCCACGACAGGTATAAGGCCGGGGACGTCGTGCTGGGCAATCTTCCCTGGCAAACCTACAGCATCTCCGATGGCAGAGGCCTCAGCCCGCTGGATCCGAACCTGGCACCGCTGAGTTACCACCTGGGTATACTGGGCATGCCGGGCATGACGGCCTATTGCGGACTGCTTTATATCGGAGAGCCAAAGGAAGGAGAGACCGTAGTGGTTTCTGGTGCGGCCGGCGCGGTGGGCACTGTGGTGGGACAGATTGCCAAGCTGAAAGGCTGCCGCGTGGTAGGTATAGCCGGCTCTGACGAGAAGACAGCGTATCTCAAAACCGAACTCGGCTTCGACGAGGCCATCAACTACAAGACCACTTCAAATATGCGGGAGGCGCTGGCAGCTGCCTGTCCCAACGGGGTGGACATTTACTTCGACAATGTGGGCGGGGAAATTTCGGATGCGGTGTATAGCCTGTTAAACAATTTTGCGCGTATCGCTGTTTGCGGACAGATTGCACTTTACAATGCCACCTCGGTGCCGACTGGTCCGCGGGTGGAGCCTATCCTGCTCAAAAAGAAAGCCTTGATGAAGGGCTTTATCGTGAGCGACTATGCCACCCGCTTCCCGGAAGCCGCCACTGAGCTGACAAACTGGGTAAAAGCTGGTAAATTGCAGTACGAAGAGCACATTGTAGAAGGCTTCGATCAACTGCCACAGGCCTTCTTCGGCTTGTTCAGAGGTGAGAACACAGGCAAGCAGCTTGTAAGAGTGGCGGATTATAAGACCAATTAATTAGCAAAATTACGTTTATGAACAATTTCACTTTTTATAACCCGGTCAAGATCCTGTTCGGTAAAGGGCAGATCGCTGCGCTTGCCACCGAAGTGCCGGCCAATGCGCGCGTACTGATGGCCTTTGGGGGCGGGAGCATCAAGAAAAACGGGGTATACGATCAGGTAATGGACGCCCTGAAGAACCATATAGTAGTGGAGTTTGGCGGCATAGAGCCTAATCCGCGCTACGAAACACTGATGCAAGCGGTAGAGCTGGCAAAAAGAGAGCAGGTCAATTACATTTTGGCAGTAGGCGGGGGCTCTGTCATCGACGGTGTTAAATTCATCGCGGCGGCTATACCTTTCGAAGGCGGTGATCCTTGGAAGATCTGTTCCGAGAAAGCGCCAGTCATCAAAGCCATTCCTTTCGGCGCGGTGCTGACCCTGCCTGCCACAGGTTCTGAGATGAACTCCGGTTCTGTGATCACGCGGGAAGAAACCAGACAGAAACTCTCGTTTGGCTCGCCGCTCACGTTCCCGAAGTTTTCCATCCTCGATCCGGAAACTACCTTTTCGCTGCCTTTGCGCCAGCTCAGCAATGGCGTGGTGGATGCCTTCACGCACGTGCTGGAGCAGTACCTGACCTATCCCGTGAATGCGCCGCTGCAGGATCGCCTGGCGGAGTCCATCCTGATCACGCTGAAAGAGGAGGGACCAAAGGCCTTGCAAAACCCAACAGACTACGATACGGCTGCCAATATCATGTGGTGCGCGACTATGGCGTTGAACGGAGTGATCCGGGTAGGCGTGCCAACCGACTGGGCCACCCACATGATCGGCCACGAGCTGACCGCCCTGCACGGCATCGACCATGCGCGTACGCTGGCCATTGTGCTGCCGTCGCTGCTGCGCTACAAGCGTGACACCAAGCGGGAAAAGCTGCTGCAGTACGGCGAGCGGGTATGGGGCATTACACAAGGCAATGACGAGGAGCGCCTCGAAGCCACCGTGCAGGCTACCGTCGATTTCTTCGAATCGCTGGATATCCGCACCAAACTGAAAGACTATGATGTAGATAAGTCGACCATCCAGGAGATTGTAAAGCGTTTTGAGGAGCGCGGCGTGAAGAACCTGGGCGAGCGGGCCGACATTCAGGTGGCGGATGTAGAGCAGATCCTCACCATGAGCCTATAGCAGGTATAGGTATAAAGTCAAAAAACAAAGAGCGCCACTGTTTTAGCAGCGGCGCTCTTTGTTTTTATAGCCAAGCGAGTGGGCTTAGGCGGCGAGTTGCGCCCTTGTTTCTTTTTCTGCCTCCTCAAAAGACCTGGCCTTTTCAAAAAGCGAATCGAGGCGCAGTAGGCGGAACAGGCGCTCGGTGGTAGCGTTCATGTCGCAGAGCACTACTTTCACATCGTGTTTCCGGATCTTGAGCAGCTCGCTTACAAAAGAACAGATGCTGCTATTGGTCAGGTGCAGGCGGTCTACGTGTGAGCAGTCGATCCAGAGTTCTTTCTTATGATCCGTTGGCGCTTCAGCAATTGTCTGGCGGATTTTATCAAGCGCCTGTTCTTTCACAAGGCCCTTTACAAAGAAGATATGACGATTATGGTGCGAGGTGTGGTTGGTAATTTCCATGGCGACGTCCCTTAAAAAGATTTAAAATAAAAAGGAGGGTGCTTTAGTAGCAAAGATGCCCTTTGTTAAATACTATAAAACTAAAAATATTATACCAGGTGAATATTGTATTTTAAAAGTACGGGGTAATTGGTATATAGTTATTTTTTTTCAGTAAATTTAGTTAAAGATTTATGTATTACGTTTTTGGTGAATAGAATCTTTATGAGGCCTATGATTGAATGTGGTATTTATAGGATTAATTTTATGTATCAGTTAACGTGTTTTCGTGGTTTAATGAAATAGCCGTGCCCTTACTTATCCAGATCAGTATGGAAGTGCTACCGTGAGTCAAAGGTGGGAGACCCTACGAAGTGCACCGGGAATATTTCCGGCACAAGGTCACCATTTTCGCAGACCGGCTACCTAAAGGCAAGCATACCTATACCATCAAACTTTTACCGCGCTATAACGGGGTGTACACACTCAATCCTGCTAAGGCCGAGCTAATGTATTTTCCGGTGTTCTATGGCCGCACGGGTCTGAAGGGGATGAGAATTGAGTAGGCCAGGCAAATACGCTGCAGTGGCTTGTTTTTTTTCGGGAAAGCGCAAAATCCTACGCAATGCAACCAGTGTATAAGTTGTTATACATCAATGGTTTGTGTTGTTTTAATGTGCCTGTCAGGTTTCCTGGAGGCCGTTTTGGATAAGTATTAAAATATTGTTAAAATTATTTGTAACAATTATTGGGAATTAAATTTTTGTCTCCTAAATTGCACTATGCTGTTTAAGTTCAAACACATACGCAATCTATCCCTAACCTTAAAAACACACAACCTGATTTGAACTAAAATGTGTACTTTTCGGCTTTATACCCTAAATGGTACACTTCCTGGGAAAATCAGAAACAACATTTAACTTTTAGCCAATGTTAGATATCATCAATTTTATTGCGCTTGCCGGCATCTTTAACATCTGTTTCTTTTGGTATGCATCCACTAAAATGAAAACAAAGCCCGATCCGGTTAAGACGCTCGTTGTGTCTTTTGTATTCTCTATCCCGCTTAGCTTTTTGTTGATCGCCGTTTATACAACCATGCTGCTTTATGCGGCTAAGATCGGTGCCAGCGAAGATGCCATGTGGGAGTACATGGAGCAGGAAGAATTGCAGTAGTACCTCGCAGGTATAGCCACTCGGCTAACCTGTTCTCTTAAACGCATCGCGGGCACTTGTCAAAAGCAGGTGCCCGCGATGCGTTTAGGGTTTATTGAAAGAAGTCTTTATGAGCGATCGCTGTCCCAATCTACGAAGCACTTAATACCAGATAATCTATCAGGTTAAGAAAGAAAACCTGTTTTGCGTTTTTAATAACAGAAGACTTACCCCGGGCGATAGATCTTCTGCTATCTGCTGCCAAGATCCTTTCAGGATGACAAAATAATAGAATGTGTAACGAACGTGCTTATAAGGCCTAACTCAAAATCCGCAATTCGTCGCGCCTGATCAGCGGAGAGCCTGCGTAGCGGTCTTCACGCGGACCATTCTCCAGTTTCAGTACGCCGCGCGGACAAACGTGTGCGCAAATGCCGCAGCCCACGCACGATGCCCGGATGATCGGCTCGCCCTGTTGCGCATACCAGCGCACATCAATGCCCATTTCGCAGTAAGTGGAGCAGTTGCCGCAGGAGATGCATTGTCCGCCATTGGTACTGATGCGGAAGCGGGAGAAATGCTTTTGCAGCAGGCCCAGGTAAGCGGCCATCGGGCAGCCAAAGCGGCACCACACCCGGTTGCCCATCAGCGGATAGAAGCCCACGCCAATCACACCCGAAAACATAGCCCCGATAAAGAACCCATAAGTGCTGGCAAAGCCGCCCGACAGATCGCCCAATAGCCGTCCCTCGCTCCAGGAGTTAACCCAAAGGAAAAGCGTGGTGAGGATGACGAACCCCAGAATCGGATAGAGGATGGCCACTTCCCACTGCCAGGCCTTGCGGCTTTTGTCCGAGAGGTGCCGGTAGGGGTCACCTGCGGTTTCGGCCAGTCCGCCGCAGCCGCACACCCAGGAGCAGTACCAGCGCTTGCCATAGAAGTAAGTGAGCACCGGTGTTGCCAGAAAGGAAAAAACGGCTCCCCAAAACACCATGAATACGCCCAATGCGGCGCCATCGCGCACCAGATAATCTATAGTGCCTGGAAACAGGTAGTCGTATTTGAGTGGCCAGAAGTAGCTGAAGTAGTACTCTGGTTTGTTGAGCATCAGCAACAAGCCTGGCAGCAGAAAGGCAAAACCCAACTGGAAAAACATGACCGAGATAGTCCGGATGATGTGGTAGCGGCTGTTGCGGTACTTGAGCAGGGCGTATACCCCCATCACGAGAATGGCCAGGGTATAGAAAGTACCATACAGGAACCACTGATCGCTTGGTCTGCCGCGCAGCCACTGGCTCAGGGGCTCTGTGGCCTGAATCAATCCTTGCAGCGTGTCCGGGAACCAGTAGAGCAGCACGTAAAAACCAGTGAGCACAAAGCCAATGACCCAGGCCGAAGGCCCGCGGGAGGTGGCTTCCTGGTGCCAACGCCCGTGGTTTTGCTCAGCGGGCGATTTGTGCCAGCGGCTTTGCCAGATGTAAACCAAAGCGCCAACTGTGAGGACAAGCGTACCTCCCAACCCGGTGAAAACAGGGGAGATATAATCAGCTCCCACGGCAGCCACCAGAATACCCAACAGCCCGATGCTGATAAGCAGCAGACCCGCCATTTTCAGCACATTTTGCGAAGTGTTGGAAGTCGTGGAGGCAGTTTCAGAAATGAGAGCAGTATGCATCGTTATGATCAGTAATTAACAGGAAGTAGAATCAGAAAACAGCCCGAAGCGCTTGCGTAGCTCCCACCAGTTGCTGTGTCTACCAGGAGGCGGTTGGTCCGGGAAACGGGTATAATACTGGCGCAGGAGCTCTTCTTCGTAGTGCTGGAATAACTCAGGATCGAAGTTAACGGCCGGCAGCTCCTGCATCGCCTCGTGCAAGGTATAGCCTTGCTGCAGCCAGTGGTGACACAGGTCGTGGCGGTAGCGAACGCCGAGCAGATTTATACCTAACAGTCTGGCTGTATCCTTTTCATAGAGGAAGCGAATCGCCTTGTTCGCCGCCTCGTTCTGCCAGTAGAGCGATTCCTGCTGTTCCGTAAATTGGGCAGGCACGGTGCCGTAGGTCTGGTATTCGATGTCGAAAAACTTGGCCGAGTTGAACCAGGGCCCGCGCACGTAAGGCTGACGATCGCCGAGCAGGGTGGAAGCCAGCGCCTCGGCATGCAGACGACCCGTATACCAGAGCTGCTCCAGCATCGGCTGGCCCGGCGCGGGGTTCCGGAACTGGGCGCAGTCGCTCAGAGCGTATACATGGGGTTGGTTGGTTTCGAAAAACTCGTTTACCAGGATACCCCGGTCGAGGTCTATACCTGAACCTTTCAGAAAATCCACGTTCGGCTTTACGCCGGTAGTGATGCCCACAAACTGGCAGGGCAGCTCATGGCCGCTGCGGGTCCGGATACCGCGTACTTTACCTGTGTCGTCAGCCAGAATCTCCTGCAGTTCTTCCTGCAGCAACAGTTCGATGCCGTGCTGTCGGATGTGGTCGGTCACGAGCCGGGCTTCTTGCTGGGGCAGCACATTGTGCCAGTACAGTTTGTCCCGTATCAGCATGGTCACGGCTATACCACGACTCCGAAGCATCTCGGCCATCTCCACGCCGATCAGCCCTCCGCCTACGATCACCGCATGTTGTATACCTGCCGTGTTGGCTTCCATCAGTTCCAGATCCTGCAGCGAGACAAGACCCTGCACACCTTTCAGCGTTTGTCCGGGCCAGTCGTAGTAGGTGGCGCTGGAGCCGGTGGCCAGCACCAGTTTATCGTAGTGCAGGGGAGCGCCATCGCGCAGCACCAGCTTTTTATCACGCGTCTCTACCCGCTCCACATAGTCTTGCACCAGCTCGATCTGCTGTTCCTGCCAGTACCAGTCGGCATAAGGCACAATGTCCTGAAAGCGCATGTGGCCCATGTACACGTACATGAGGGCGGTGCGGGAAAAATGCAGCGGCGACTCGGCCGACACCATGGTAATGCGGCATTTGCTCCTTTGCCGCACACGCTGCGTCAGGGTAACGCCCGCTATGCCGTTGCCGATAATGACTAAGTGCTCCTGTGAGTTGATCTTCTCCATTGAAAAAGCCTGTGCCGGGTAAACGGCTATACCTGTTATACTTTGTGATGGCAAAGCAGGTATAGCCAAAGATACGAAATATGGGCAGGCATCAAAAAGGAAGGCCGGGTCATCCCCGGCCTTCCTTTTGCAAATCTATTTAAATGTTAGCGGCTACCGGCACTGCTGCCGACATCCTGTCCGCCGTCTTCCACACTTTTACCGCCCTGGCGTCCGCCGCTGCGTGGCTCGTTGCCCATGCTACGACCGGCCTGGTTACTCTCCTCAGAGCGTGCGATCTGCTCTGATGTGTCCTTTTTGGCGGTTGGGTGGATGTTCGGCACTTTGTTGCCTTCGTTTATTTTGCTTTTGTTTTGATCTTTGTTCTGGTCTTTATTCTTATCTGCGTTCATCTTCAATCTGTTTTAGTTGTCTTAAGTTGTACTCTGAATTGCTTCCAAGGTTAAGGCTATACCTTAATAGCGGTCATAATCCGGGTTGGAGGCGGTGCTGTCCGGTGGACCATAGCGGCGTGACTGACGCTGCTCGTAGCTACCCTGGCGTTGGCGCAACTCACCGGTCAGGGGGTTGTAACGGCGGTTATAGTCCGGATCGGAGTTATAGCCACCATCGTAGCCATAGCTCAGGGAGCCGGCCATGTTGCCGTAGTTCTCGCCACGGCGCTGTGGGTAGTGATCGGGGCGGTAGTCGGCGTCGAAGTTACTCGAGGTGCGGCGGCTGTAATAATCACCGTATTGCTGGTCTCCACCGCGTGAACTTCCTCTGCGGTCATCGTAATCTGAGCGGTTGTCGCGCATGCCTGCACTGCCTCCATAGCGGCCACCGAAGTCGTTGTAATCTCGCTGGCCTGGACTGCCGCCGCGGTAGCTCTGCTGGTACTGGCGCTCGGTATAGCCATCGTTGTCCTGCAGGTTGCGGCTGCGGCGGTATACGTAGTCGCCTCCGTGGTTATCGTGGTTGCGGTCTCTCTCTCCCAGATCACCGTGGCGGGATCGGTTGTAGGTGGTGTAGTGACTGTCTTCATCTAAGCGGTAAGCGCCTCTGTACTGTGATTCATCCAAACGACGGTTGTCGTGTGCGCGATCATCGCGTCGGTCCTGCCAATTATTATGTCTGTCCATAGTTTTATCTTGATTGGTACACCCTCTATAAACGCACAATCCGGGTGGGAGTTTAGGCTTGTCTTTAACCCAAAGCGGGGGCATGCCCGTAAACAGTAGCTGGATTATGTAGGAAATAAAACACAACGCTATGAGACACAACCGAGAAGAAAACCGTGAAAACCGTAACGTGGAGCCGCGCTGGGCGCACAGCCACCACCATGGCGAGAACTCAGACCGCGGCAACTACACCGTGGATTCGCGCTTCAACAGCGGCTACGGTGCGCAGGAAGACGACTACTATGACACTAGATCTTTCAACACCAACATTGACCACGAATACGGCTCCCGGCAGGGCCGCTTTCAGCCGGGCGGGGCACAGTACAGCGGCGAAGATTATGCTTCGAACAGACGCAGACGAAACGACAACCCCTATGGCATGAGCTATGTGCCAAACGACGACTACAACTCAGATAGACACTACGATCCGCAGGCCGACTACAGCAACCGCGACTATGACGACCTGCGTCGGCCGGGCAACTCGTGGACACGCTCTGCCCAGTACGACGAGTCATTCGGGCATGACCTAAGCCGCCGAAAAAAACGAGGAGACCAGGGCTTCCAGGGGCACTCCTCCATAGGCGACTACGAATCTTACCGCCGCTACGAGATGAACAATCCGGCCTATGACAACGATTACAGCGGGGGCTTTGCCGGGCGTAACCACACCGAGGGCCGCGACCACTTTGGTGAGGACAGCCATTACAGCAACCTTAGCCGCTGGGCACAGGAGAACCGCCCGCGCCGCCGCTCTGAAGACCGACACAACCGACACTAATTTGTAGAATCATGCAGCCGCAGGAGAGCACTCTTCTGCGGCTGTCATTTAAAAGATATAACCATGAGAGATTACAGAGATCAGCAATACGATGACTTCAATCGGCAGTACGAACAGGGATATCCGCGTCAGCAGTACTACCGCGAGGAGCGCCAAGACTGGGGGAGAAGACCCGAGGACCAAGGGGCAGGCCGGCAGTACCGCGCCACGTACGGGAACGCACGCATGCCCGAAGGTAACTACCGCGGCGACATGGAGGATTACTACAACACCACCTATGAAACCAACAACTACAGTGGTGTGCCGCGACATGAAGAGTACGGTTTGCCGCACGGTTCCGAAAATGATCTGGGAAGGGTAAGCCGGGGCAATCCGCAATTCTACAACCCAGACAGCTTCGAACGCACCCGCTACCGCTATAGTTCAGGGTATAATCCAAATTACGACAATCCGGAGGAAGGTGACCTGTACCGTAACTTCGACAGCCGGGGTAACCATGGCTACCGCCACGACGCTTCTTACGGCACAGCCGATGAGTTCAGAGACTTCGGCGATGACCACTACGGCTCGTCTGACCAAAGCGGCAGGTACTAATGAAAACGGCCCGGTGAAATGGTATTACGCGCTTGTATACTTTTTTTAACTATTGCGTATAAGTCACTATACATTAGTATTGAATTTCCATCTGAGAAAGGCCACAGCGTAACAGCTGTGGTTTTTTTCATTTCTTACGACATTTTGAAAATTGTATTAAATTAATTTGGATTGATAAGAATTTACGTTTACTATAAACTTATATGCATGTATTAAAATCTTTACTGCTTGGAGCCGCCACGTTAATCGCCATTTTGGGCGTTATTTCCATTAGCCTGCCCCGTCAGATCCATTTGCAACGCGATATCATCATCAATGCCCCTGCTGAAGTGGCCTTCGAGCAGCTCAGCGATTTGCGCAACTGGCCCAACTGGCTGCCTGGACATCACGTTGACCCCACTGAGGCGGTCAGCTATGCCGGCACGGCCGAAGGGGCGCGCTACAACTGGACGAGCCAGCGGCGGAGTATCGGACAGGGTGTGGTGACGATTGTAGAAGTTGAGCCACCAAGGCGGGTTGTCACTAACCTCGAATTTGAGAAAAACGATAAGGCAAACAGCACATTCGTACTGGAGGAGACAGAAGAGGGAACGAAGTTGACCTGGCATTTTGACCAGTACATAGGCGACAATCCTATCCGGAAATTTTCAGGCTTACTGATTGACAGTACCGTGGGGGAGGAATTTGAGGACGGGCTCGATAATATCAAAAAAGAAGTGGAGGCCAGGTATGCGCTGACCGATAATTAAGCATTCACCTTACATGCCGTATACCAGTAGGTATAGCAAGGTATAGCCTGAAAAAGCTATACCTTTTTTTATTTCCTTCCGCTACTGTTCTTTTGGAATGATCGTGATCTTACCGTCTTTTTCCAGAATGGCGTACTTGATCTGGTCGAGCCGCTCCAGGCCCTGCATTGCCCGGGCCGATTCCATGATGTCCGCTTCATCTACCCGCACTTTCTTCAGCCGGTCGTGCAGCAGCTTGCCATCGTCCAGTATGATGACCGGCACCCCGTCCAGCACCTTGCCAAAGTACTTGAACTTCTGCTTGAGAAGCGAGAGACTGATGTCGGCCAGCAAAAGCGTAATGATCAGCAAAAAACTATTGGTTACAGACTTATCCTCGCCACCGAGTGCCTGCTCCGCCGTTTCAGCAATGATTAGCAGGAGCACAAAGTCGAACACCGTGGCCTCGTACAGGGTTCTTTTGCCGCTTACCCTGAAAATAATCATCAGGAACACATACAGGAGCAATCCTCTGATAACGGTTTCCATAGCGTAGGCTTAAGGGTATATGAAGGGTGTGATGTTAACAGCTTTTCCGGAAGTGGAGAATTGCAAAGGCAGGGAGCCCATGCCATCAGGCTTCACGTAGAAGATAACTAAAAACGGCTGTTTGGCGGAAGCAAATCGATACGTAATGCCCTGCTCGTGGGTGAATTGCTCTGAAGGTTCAGGAAGAATCCTTTCCACATGGAGTTTCTCGTAAAAATCTTTGTTGAGGCGCAGGTTCGTGAGGGAGTCGCCGGGGGAGGGGGCCAACTTTACTTTGATTTCGGCCGGGGCGCCGCGCCTCAGGAACCTTTCATATTCAATCTCAAGCCCATCGGCACTGCTGCCGGCTTTTAATCGCTGCAGGTTGCCAATGCCACCGTTGCCGGTAAAACCCAGCAAAGCGGCCATCACAACGAAGACCATCAGGACCCAGGCTACCCGCTGGACTTTCCAGTTGGCGCTTTCCAGTTTAATATCCTCGTCTATTTCGAGTTCACCCCTGTGTTTTTTCACGGCTATACCTTGCGTTTGCAGGTATATAACGCTCGGGCAAGTTTATGGTTTTGCCAGGCTGTCAGGGCTGGCGATTTCGGGGTAGGCTTCTGTTTTAAAATCGGCCACTTTCTTGTAGAGTTTACCCTTTTCGGCGAGTGAGGACAGGAATAGCGTGACTTTGGAGGTATTGAAGTGGTTGGACAGATCGGCCAGCAGATCAGGTATACCATCGCGGTCGAGGTCGCCGACCCAGAGGAGGACGTAGATAGCACTCTCGAAGTTTTCGTCAGAAGCCAGTTCCTGCGAAATCCTGCGTCCGTTCTTGGTGCCCGACACCGTCCACTTGTAGTTTTGCACCGAGTAGGACTCCGATCCTTCCTGCTGTATGCTGTCGCCGCTGGCCGCCAGGGTATAGGTCTTGCCTTTATACCTGAGGTCGATGGATGTATTCGGCAAGATGACCTGATCCGGGTAGCCCACCGTGTCCACTTCACTGGCCTGCAGTTTGGCTATACCTGATACAAAGAGGAGGGTGTTTGGCAATTCGCCGCGCACTTCTCGACCTGAGCGAACCTGACGGCCCTTGTCATAAACCGGATCGAAAAAAGTAGTGACCTGCAGGTGGCTGGGCTGCAGCCGGAAAACGCTGTCGTCCTGCACAAGCGCCATCCAGGGCTTTCGCTCCGCACCCTGCCATACCTCATGCTTATGAAAGCGTCCCTCGATCATGATCTTGGCTGCCGTGTTGGGCTCCGGGCTCAAATCGGTCGTGTCGGGGGCATAGTGTTGCAGCTCGTCGTCTGGAGGCAGGGCGGCCGAGTCGGTCGCCTGCACCAGACTGGAGTCGGTTTCCAACAGATGCGTATGGTCCGTTTTATCGGCCTGCGACTGGTCCGGGGAGTTATTGCAGGCCGTCATGCTCAGTGCTAAAAACAGGATCGCAGGTATACGCATGGTGGTAAAGTATTAGGATAGAAGAAAACGAATATAGCGAAAATATCTTTGGCGGAACAAAAAAACAGGAAGGCTGACCTTCGCCAACCTTCCTGCTCTGTTTGCTATACCTTGCGCAGCTAACTACAGTTGCTTGTAAAGTCTGTCTTTGAGACCGGCAGAGGCCTCCACCAGCGGGAGACGCACCGCGCCGCCGCATACGCCAAAGCGTTCCAGCAATGCCTTTACGCCCACTGGGTTGCCTTCTTCATACATCATCGGGTTGATGTCCACAAAGTCGAACAGCAGATCAGTCGCCTCTTTGAACTGATTCGATAAGCCCAGGCGGACCATATTGCTGAATTTCTCAGGGAAGGCGTTGGCCAGCACGGAGATCACGCCCACGGCACCAAAGGTGAGCATCGGGAGGGTGAGCATGTCGTCGCCGCTGATCAGCAGGAAGTCGGCTGGCTTGTGTTTGGCAATGTGCATGCACTGTTCCAGGTTGCCGGAAGCTTCCTTGATGCCCACAATGTTTTTATGAGCTGCCAGCCTTACCGTTGTCTCCGGGGCCATGTTGCTGCCCGTGCGGCCCGGTACGTTGTAGAGGATCACCGGCACGGGGCAGGCGTCGGCAATCTGGGTATAATGCTGGATGATGCCCTGCTGCGAAGGCTTGTTGTAGTAGGGGCTCACCGATAGCACGGCGGCTATACCTTCCAGGTCCGTTTTCTGGATCGCGTCGAGCACCTCCCGTGTGTTGTTGCCACCCAGACCGTATACCAGCGGCACGCGGCCGTTCATGTGCTGCTTCACAAAAGCCAGGATCGCGGCTTTCTCTTCAGTTGTAGTGGTCACGGACTCACCCGTGGTGCCGTTCACCACCAGGTACTCCACACCACCTGCTATGGTGAAATCAAGCAGCTGGCGCAGGCCGTCGTAGTCCACGTCCAGGTTGCTGGCGAAAGGGGTCACCAGAGCAACACCTGTTCCTTTTAAATTATCTTGTATCATGCGCTGTTTTTCTAATGCGCGAAGTTCGAATTATCTGGCGGATTCTGCAAGTGATTTAAGGTATCACGACACACGTATCACGTAGCACGACTTCAGTGAAATGAACAATAGACTGCTTGACAAAAGACAAAATAATAATAGCGCAATCGTTTCCCGAAAAATCCTTTGTCTTTTATCAAGCAGTCTATTGTCCAGTCCTTTCTAAGGACATCGTGCTACGTGATACGTGTGTCGTGCTACGTAAAAGTGATACACAAAAAAGCGCTACTGTATATTATTCTCCTCCACCCAATGCAGGAAGTGGTCTTTGTATACCTCACCGATCGGGATTTCTTTGTTGCCGATGCGGATGCGGCCTTTTTCGATGCTGTCGATCTTGTGCAGGGCCACGATAAAGGAGCGGTGCACGCGCATGAACCTGGACTCGGGCAGTTTTTCCATGGCCTTGTTCATGCTCAGGAGCGTGATGATCTTTTGGTCTTTGGTCTGGATGATGATGTAGTCCTTCAAACCTTCTATCCAGAGGATGTCGGCAAAGCCAACACGCACGGTTTTGTAGTCGGCCTTCACAAACATGAAGTCCTGTTCGGGCGTCTGTGGGGCAGGAACGTTAGCCGGTGCCTCAGGCGTCTTTCTGCGCTGCAGACGTTCCTGTGCTTTGGTCACGGCCTTCAGGAAGCGGTCGAAGGGGATGGGCTTGAGCAGGTAGTCCACGGCATCGTGGTTGAAACCCTCCAGCGCGTAATTCGGGTAGGCCGTTGTGAAGATGATCAGCGGCTGATGCTTGAGGATGTTCAGAAACTGTATACCTGTCAGCTCGGGCATCTCGATGTCCAGAAACATCAGGTCGATCTGCTCTTGCTGCAGCACTTGCATGGCCTCCGTCGCGCTGGAGCATGTTTTCACAAGTTGTAGAAAAGGCAGTTTGCTCACGTAGCTCTCGATGATGTCGAGGGCTAGCGGTTCGTCGTCAACGGCAAGGCAGCGGATGGTCATAGGTTTATTTTTTGGGTTGGAAGTACAGTTTCAGCGAAGCAAAAAAAGTGTCGTCTTTATCTTCTAGGTACAGTTCGTGTTGGTGGGCGTAGAGCAAGTTAAGGCGTTGCTTTAGATTTTGCAAACCAATGCCGCCAAAGTCCTTTTTTTTATGACTGCTGCTGTTATTCACAGTCGAGAATTGGAGCCATTCATCCGTCACCACCAAATTGAGCGTAATGCCCACCTCGTTGCGACTCACCAGGCCGTGTTTGAAAGCGTTTTCAACCAGCGTCATCAGCAGCATCGGGGCGATCTGCTTTCCGCTCAGGTCGCCTTCAACATTTAGCCGGATGCTCGTCTGCTCGCGCAGGCGCAGCTTTTGCAGGTCGATGAAGTTCTGGATGTGCTCCACCTCCCGTTCCAGGCTCACCAGCGTGTCGTTGCTTTCATAGAGCATGTAGCGCATCAGGAGCGAGAGCTTCATAATGGCGTCCGGCGTCTCGGGCGACTGCTTGTAAGCCAGCGAGTAGATGTTGTTGAGCGTGTTGAAGAGGAAGTGCGGGTTCACCTGCGACTTCAGGAAGTTCAGCTCGGCGGCCAGTTTCTGGTTCTCGAGCTCCTTGTTGCGCCGCTCGTTGCGGATGTAGTTGCCGGTCACTTTCAGGGCAGAACTGATGAACACCACAATCAAACCTGCCAGCACGTAGTTGAGAATGCGGTCTGAGGAGTAGAGTACCGTCATACCTGGGTTAAACTCCCGGAAGACGTAAAAGTCGAGCGGCGAGCGGACCAGTGCCACCACCGTGAGTGTGAGCAAAACGACCCCGAGGTAGGCAAAAATGCGGTTCTTGGCCAGAAACTGAGGGATCAGCACATACCAGTTCAGGTAGAAGATCATCATGGCGAAGCTAAGCCCAACCAACGAGTCAACCGCCTTGTTGAAAGTAAGGCCGCGCTGAAACTGGATGTAGAAGATCCATGCTCCAAAAAATGCCCAGGCTGCCACGTGTATGGCTAATTTGTACCGCTTCTTCATGGTAAATGGTGGTAGGGCTATCAAGTTCAAGGCTATGCTGGGAATGGGTAGTGAAAGCTTTTAAAGATCAGTCTTTTGCTGAAGTTAAGCAATATTACGACGCGCCCATATAAACACAGCCCTATACTATACGGAAGGGTAAACCTGCCCCATCAATTCCCCTTTTTAAAAGATTAAACCTGAAAAGGAAGGGAAACGGTTGTTCGTATATCCTTTTCGGCTGTTCGTCTATTTCATTTTTATTTGTCTGATTAATTGGCTCCATTTGCAGCATGCTTCCCGGCTTTCAAGCTGTGTTGGGAAGAAGGGCCTTGCGGCCTATTCCCAAGTTTAATTGTTTTATTGTTTGTTTGTAAATCAATAAGCGCCGGCCTCTGGTAGACCGGCGCTTATTTTTTTGTAAGATGCCCAAATTATTGGCTGACCAGACCCAGGAACTCGTCTTCGGAGAGGATGGTGATACCGAGCTTGTTGGCTTTCTCGAGTTTGGAAGGCCCCATTTTATCGCCTGCCACCAGGTAGGAGAGCTTGGCTGAGATAGAGCTCACCACCTTGCCGCCGTGGCTGGCAATAAGGCGCTGCAGGTCATCTCTGCTCAAGCTCTCGAACACCCCCGATATCACAAAGGTCTTGCCCTCCAGCTTGTCACTTTCCATTTCCAGGGCGGTTTTATCACTCTTAAATTGCAGCCCGGCAGCTTTCAGGCGTTCGATCAGCTCCTGGTGCTCGGGTCTGCTGAAGTACTGCAGCAGCGACTGCGCAATGCGGTCACCGATCTCGTTCACGGCGATCAGTTCTTCATACATGGCACCACGCAGCGCTTCTATATCCGGAAACTGCTCAGCCAGTTTCTTGGCAACAGTGCTGCCCACATAGCGGATTCCCAGCGCAAACAGCACGCGGTCGTAAGGCGTCTGCTTCGACTTCTCCAGACTGTTCAAAATGTTGTTGGCCGATTTCTCACCCATACGCTCCAGGTTCACCAGGTGCTCAAACCGCACGTCATAAAGATCCGCGACGTTATGAACCAGGCCTGCCTTGTAAAGCTGCTCGATGGTTTTGGGGCCGAGCTCGTCGATGTTCATGGCTTTTCGGGAGATAAAGTGCTCCAGTTTGGCCTGAATCTGCGGCGCGCAGCCTTCTTCGTTCGGGCAGTAGAAGTTCGCCTCGCCCTCGGCGCGCACCAACTCAGAGCCGCAAGCCGGGCAGTGGGTCGGGTAAACGATGGGCAGGGAGTCGGCAGGGCGTTGGCTGAAGTCCACCCCGGTGATCTTCGGTATGATTTCGCCCCCTTTCTCCACGTGCACGATGTCACCCAGGCGCAGGTCGAGGCGCTGGATCTCGTTGGCATTGTGCACAGAGGCACGTTTCACGACCGTGCCGGCCAGCAATACAGGCTCCATGATGGCGACAGGCGTAACGGCACCGGTGCGGCCAATCTGGTACTGAATGTCAAGCAGGCGGCTTACGGCGCTCATGGCCGGGTACTTGTAGGCAATCGCCCAGCGCGGGCTCTTGGCGGTATAGCCGAGCTCTTCCTGAAGGGCATAGCTGTTCACTTTCACTACCACGCCGTCAGTCGCGATGGGCAGTTCGTGGCGTTTCTGCTCCCATTCGTTGATGTAGTCCAGCACCGTGTCGATGGAGTTGCACTTACGCCAGGTATCCGACACCTTAAAACCCCATTTCTGGATGGCCTGCAAACTTTCAGAATGCGTGTCGAAGGGACTGGAAGCACTCATGAAACCGTATGAGAAGCAGCCCAGTTTGCGACTGGCCACAATGGTGGAGTCCTGCTGCTTGAGCGTACCGGAGGCGGCGTTTCGCGGATTGGCCAACAGTTGTTCACCAGCCTCTTCGCGGTCGGCATTAAGCTGCTCAAACACCTGCAAAGGCAAAAAGACCTCGCCACGCACCTCAAAACTATCCGGGTAATTTTTGCCTTGTACCTGCAGCGGAATGTCGCGGATTGTACGTACGTTGGCAGTGATATCGTCGCCCCGGGTACCGTCGCCCCGGGTGGCGCCCTGCACAAATTGGCCGTTCTCGTAGGTCAGGCTGATGGCCACCCCGTCGAACTTCTGCTCGCACACATACTCCACCTCGTCGCCCACGATCTTGCGCACCCGCTTGTCGAACTCGCGCAGGTCTTCCTCGGAGTAGGTGTTGCTTAGCGAAAGCATCGGGTACTTGTGGTACACGGTCTTGAAGCTCTTGGTGATAGTACCGCCCACACGTTGCGTAGGGGAGTTAGGCAGGCGCAGTTCCGGGTGCTGCTGCTCCAGTTGCTGCAAGCGCTCGAGCATCATGTCGAACTCATAATCACTGACTTCCGAAATGCTGTTCTGGTAGTATTGGTAGTTGAGGTAGTTGATGCGCTGGGTGAGTTCCTGAATCTCAGTGGCCGGATCGTGTGCTAAGTCCATAGGGTATTTCTGTTATGTCTGTAAAAATAGAAAACGGACCGCAGCTTGCCAAGACACGGCACGCATATACCTGCAACGAAGCCTTATAAATTACCAGTGAAGGTGTAAGCCATCCTGGTGCACAGCACTTGGCGGGAGTCGCAGCGCTAAGGTCAGGTATAGGGTAGGTATAGCAGCGGACAAAAAAAGCGGCTGCTCCGGAAGAACAGCCGCTCAGGTATGGGTATAGCAGTTTCTTTTATTTCAATTTCACGCCATCGGCTACGAAACGCAATTCTTCTCTTGGCTCGGTGATGGCGGCAATCTCCTCAGCAGTTTTCCCCGCATCCTCCGCGAAATGACGCTGGTCGTCCACCGAAATCACTTCATGTTTGGCTATACCTGTGAACACGGCTGTTTTACCTGAAAGGTCTTCTACCGGCAGGAAAAAACCGTAGTCACGGAAGGTTACCTTCATGGTGCTGCCGTCCTCCAGCTTCACGTCCATCCAGCACCCCTTTGACTGGCAGCTTTCAACAATCTCGGCAGCAACGGTGGCCTGTATGGAATCGTTTCCACTGACGGCTTGCTGCAGCTGACCGGCTGAAAGTACGTTTTGCTCTTCGAAGGAAGCACCGTATGCGTTCGCCTCAGCTACGGTCTCAGTAGTTTCCTGCCCTTCGGTTGTGTTGTCGTTTTGTGAACAGGCCTGCAGCACTGCGGCAGTCAATAGCAATGCAAATAGTTTTTTCATGGAGGTATAGGCTTTTCGTGATTTCAAATATAGAGATTATCCACTAAGTGCAAAAGCATTGCGATGTGTTCCAGCCAAAAAGCAGGTATACGCCGCCGAACGCTTTAGAAAGACCTGCTCACTTACTCTAGCGCCCTGTTCTGGAACAGCAGAAAACCCAGGTGAAACAACACTCCCCACTCTTTGGTCTTGTCGTTGTAATAATTCAGGCTCAGCGCGGCCGGCCCCAATATGCCGTGGTAGACGACCGCCGCCGTGGCGGCCACGCCCGTGCCAGTGAGCTTCTTTCCGTAGTAGGCCTGCTGCCTGTCATTCTGCAGGATCGGCCTGTAAGGCTGGAACAGATAGCCCTCTGCACGCGCCTCCAGTCGGGGAGTGATCAGGTAGACGTATTGCAGGCCTCCGGCCACAAACTCATGTGCCCGAAAGCGATCCAGGAACAAGGTCCGGCTGTCGGACAGGGGGTGGAAGGCGGGGGCTATGGTGAGGGTAGAGCGGTAATTGCTGAAAAAGGGCTGTGTCGAGATCACACCTTCCAGCCTGTAACCAAACCGGTGACTCCCACTGCCAAGGAAATCCTCAAAAGACAGCCGGCCATAAAACCAGCTGTGATCCGCTGAAAGGTTCCGGGATTCATTAGCCGTTGAGCCGGGTCTGTACCTTTCCGTTGCGTTCACCATTCGGCCTGTGGCCGTGAACGAGCGACCGCCGGAAGGATATTGTTTTCGATTGAGCCCCCCACGCCTGAATGTCGCACCCACCGTCAGCCCGCTCGTAGCGGTGCGGTCTAGGGTATCGGAGCGCTGTATCTCCAGGCGGTTGCTATACCTGTCGATGTGCTGCGCATAGGACGCGCTGAGCACCAGCCTGCCTTTGTAGGTGTTGGTAAAGCCCAGGTTGAGGCCAAAATTCCGGTCAGTCTGCTCCAGTAAGGGCAAATTGTTGCGCTCCAGCAGCAAACCGGTGGTGGAAAGAAAATTCCAGTGATTGTAAGTGAAGGCAGGTTCAATGTAGTAAGGCAGGCCCGCAGGCACGTCGATGCGCGTGCGCAGCTGCGCGCCCTGGTAAAACCGGCCTGTCTGGAAGCTTCCGGCAAAGGTATAGAGCTGCCGGCCGAGCACGCTGTACTCCATACCGGCGTAGATGTTGTCGATCGGACGCGAAGCGATCACGCCGCCCAACGCTATTTTCAGGCCGTCCTCTTTTTTTACATTCAGGAGCAGGTCGTAGGTCTTCGCCTTGGCATCGTAGCGCATGGTCGGGTACAGGCTGCGGAAGTTGTCGATGGCGGCCAGCCGGTAGTAGCCGGTTTTCAGGTCCTGCATGGTATAGCCCGCTTCCTGTGAGCTTCTGAAAAAGCGCTGCACAAAGTCCTGCTGATTTTTTTTGAGTCCCTGTATCTCCACGTTGCGGAAAGCGTGGGGCTGAAACCCGCCTCTGAATTTCTCCCGCTTGGTCCCGAGCGCCTCGGCACTCACCCTGCGCTTTATTTTCGCCTGAATCTGCTCCATGTTGTCATTCGTCACCTTGTACCCAGCCGCGAAAAAGTCTTCTACATTTTTGAAATCCAGCGAATTGAGGTTGCCCAGATCAGGCTGCAGGTAAATGTCCTTTTCTGTCAGGGCGGTGGAGTCGGAGTTCGACATCATGGCGTAGAGCAGGGTATAGGCCAGGTCAAAGTCATCGTTGTCGTAAGGGTATTCGCTGTAGGTTTTAGAAGACACGTTCACCCCGATGATGATGTCCGGGTTGAAGTCCTTGCGGGCGACATCCACCGGAAAGTTGTTGTACAGTCCGCCGTCAAACAACAGGCGTTTCTCAATCCGGATGGGCTTGTAGAAGAGCGGCACTGTGAGCGTGGCCCGTACGGCGTCGGCCAGCTGGCCTTTGCGCAGGATGACCTGTTGCTGGGTGAAGATGTCGGCCGCAACGCAGCGGAAGGGTACCATCAGTTTGTCGAAGTCGTAGCCGGCGTGGGCGGCAGGCTGGGAGAGGAGCTGCGCCAGGGCAAAGTTGAGCGAGGCGTCGTTTACCAGATTGGAAGTGAGCTTGGCCTGAAAAGCCGAGTCGAGCGCCACATGCAGCTTGAGCAGGGCAGGGTTGGGGTCAGGTGAGGCAAAGTTGTAGGTATAGTTCTGCTCCGGTTTGCCGGTGGCCCAGGCCTGAAAAGCCTCCGTATTGATCAGGTACTCAATCTCGGCAGGAGAGTAGCCGGCCGCGTACAGCGCCCCCACGATGCCTCCCATGGAGGTGCCCACAATGTAGTCGATCGGGATGTTGTTTTCTTCCAGCGCCTTGAGAACGCCCACATGCGCAATCCCTTTAGCGCCGCCACCGCTAAGCACGAGCGCCACTTTCTGGGCATAGCCAAGTCTGGACCCGCTGAGCAGCAGGACGACGAGGAGCAGGTATGGAAGGGTGTTTCGGTATACCTGTATGCGTAAAAGTTGGCGGGCAGCCTGCAATAGGCGCATAGTTTGTGTTTTATCAGTTTCTAAGGTCAGCCCAGCGCGCACTGTGGATCGTGAACAGCATGCGCCCCGTCAGCCTGGACGTGTAGCGGGCGGGTACCCGAAGGCGCAGGTCCTGCAGCATCAGTTCGAAACTGGTGCTGAAGGTGATCGTGTTACGATCGGGCGTGAAAGTGACCGGGACAACCATTTCTTTGACAATACCTTGTATGTTAACGAAAACCCTGCTGTTGAGCGTCTGCCTGTTTCGGTTACCGGCATTGATCTGCTCAATCGGTGCTTCGATCTCAATATACAGCTCTGGGTAACGGGATGCAAAAAAGATGTCCTGCACCATGGATACAGGGCTGGAATCGTTGGCCGGCAGCAGGTTTTCGATGGGCAGGAGGCACTCGAGTTTGCGGGTATTCTGATCGTAGCGCACCAGCATTTTGGTAGACTGAAAGTCGTAGGTGCTGCGTGCCCCCTCCAGGCTGATCTGCATGCTGTTGTTGGCTGTGTAGGGTATACGGTGTGGCTGGGCTTGCGCCGGTACGGCCATCAGTAAAAACCAAAGTACAGGCAGTAACAATTTTATCATAATGGGGCTTGCTTTGCGTGTACTCCTGCTAACGCAAATCAGCCGTGAAAGGTAGAGCGGTGGCAGCGCTTTTATCCAGGGAAAATCTCCTGAAACAAGCTGCCTGCCACCCGGCACCGGCCAAACCTGGCCTGGACTGTAAAATAGACCGGTAAATCTTATTTTTTGTGAGGCATTTACAAAACTATAACCCCCGCTAGTTGGTATACAGAATAAGATAAATTACCCGCAATTGAATTGAACAGAGGAGGCCCGCAGCCATAAGCCGGGAATGCTCGGGGAGATGACTCGACATGAACCAGGACAGAAAGAATAAGGTAGGCGCACGCCAGGGCTCAGCATTTGGCAAGATCGAGCATCTGCACCCGATCCGGATGCTGTTATACCTGAGCATGGTTGGTATTGGCGTGCTGTTCTTTGTGCTAATTGTGGCTTTTGTTCGGACGGGCGGCTTCGGAAGCGAACAGTTTTCCCTTCCAAAGTTTTTCAGCGTCAGCACCCTTATCCTGCTTTTCAGCAGCTACACCATCAGCAAGGTTCCCCGCATCTACAAAAAAGACAAACTCCGGAAAATGACGCGCTACCTGGCCCTTACCTTCCTGCTGGGAGTGGCCTTTATCGGGGCGCAGATCCTGGGCTGGCGTGAACTGACACTATCCGGTGCCTACTTTACCGGCAAAGCCTCAGGTAGCTACCTATACCTGATCACGTCGCTGCACCTGCTGCACTTGCTGGGCGGTATGATCTTTCTGGCTTTCCTGCTCATCAAAACGGCCCACATGGCCAACGATGGGGTACGCAGCCTGATCTTCATCCGTGACCCGTACCGCCGCCTGCAGCTGGCCATGCTCAACACCTACTGGCACTTCCTGGGAGCCCTCTGGCTCACGCTATACCTGGTCATCCTCTTTATGGCCTAAGCCCACTAGCGCACCAGCGTCACGGATCCCCTGAACTTATCTGCCCCGTAATCGATCACGTAGTAATACACTCCGTCATTTACGTCCTTTCCGTCCCACTTAAAGTTGTGCGCTGTGCTCGAGAATACCTCTTTGCCCCAGCGGTTGTAGATGCGGATGTGCTGGAAGGAGCTCGTGCAGACGTCTGCCGGCATGCCCGGAATCTCAAAGAAATCATTCAGGCCATCCGCATTGGGTGTAAAAATATTGGGCGGGGTAAAATTCTTGTAGTCCGGGACTTTAACTTTAAACTCCATGGTGATCTGCTGCAAAGGGGAAGGGGCGCAGGCATCTTCCTGTAAGATAAAATCAACCCGTAACACACCTTGCTGAAAGGCATCGCAGTTGGCCGTCCAGTTAAATTTGCCTGTGGCTGTACCCGCACCACCGGTGGACGTGAAGGCCATGCCCAGACTGGCCAGGTCGAAATTCTCGCCCCGCGCCTGCATGCTCAGCAGGTGTTTGTCCAGGTCAGTGCCCGTAAAGTTGGCCTCAAAAGGTTCGTTCAGATCCAGCTCAAACACCAGTACCTGCTTGTCTGTTGTGAGCACCGGCACCTGATTCGGGTAGTCCGTCCTGACCTCGATCACTTCCGTCCGTGTCAATTCCTTTCCGCATACCATGGACGTTGCCGTAAATTCGATCTGATAGGAGTCCTGCCGGAGCGTTTCGCAATCTATCTGCCACCTGAAAGGGGACTGTACCTGCCCGATGCCCTTGTTACTCCGGAAATTGATCGGCACGGAATTGATATCGAAGTTCAGCCCTCTGGCAAAAATGGTCACTTCATCGTTGTCGGCGTCGAAGCCCAGCACGTTGAAGTCAATCACATCGCCCTCCATCACAGTATACAATTTGTCAGGGCGAGAGAGCTGAATCGTGGGCGGTTCGTTGGGTATGGGGTCAATGATGAAGCTCACCTGCAATGTGTCCTGCCTTGGCAGACTGCACCCATTGTCTTTCACGATCAGGTCGAGCTTAAAGACCTTCCCTTCTGTGTCGAAGCACTCATCAAAACACACATTCGCCTTCAACGTCTCCTGGCCACCGGGACCATTTACAATGCCACTGGTAGTACCGGTGAATGTATAGAGGTCACTGCGGAAATTGACAGGGCGTGCATAGAGCGTAATTCTGGAGTTAGGGTCCGGGTCTGTGAACTCCACGTTCAGGCAGCGGGCGTCGGTCGGGCTGATCCGAATGACGTCGCCTCGCTTGTAGTTGGTGGTCTGGCCGTTCACTTTCGCTTGCACAACCGGGCTTTCGTTGCGCGGACAGTCTTTTACGAGCAGCTGAAAGTCACGTCGCACTTCCCCGATCTTCACCCCGCCCCGGTACTCCTGCACGCGCACAGCAAACACGAACAGGCCTACGCGATCCGGCCTTACTGTCAGCCTGCCTGTCTGCTTTTCGATGATGATTGGTGGGGATCCCTGTATCTGATTGTCGCGGTTATACCCGGGCAGCCACCTGACCTCGGGGTATGGCGCAGGCCTTGCAATTGGGGCAGCGTTGGTCGGGTCTGGCGTGGCGTAGCCGTTGAGCGGGGTCACCATGTCATATACCAGGGAGTCGCCGTCGGCGTCGGTACCGCTGAAATCGTAGTAGAACAGCTCATTGGCGCAGGCATAGTCGCTCAGCGGCGGAAACAGGCGGGGAGAGGAATTGACAAACTGCGTTCCGTTTTTGGTGACAGGCGGAAACTCCATGTAGAAGACCTGGCCGGCCGCATCTGGCATCACGATGTTGTTGATCGTGCGGTTGCGGCAGCAGCGCTCCCAGGCCATGTAGTAACCCTGCTGGTTGTTGAACATGTTGGGTGACAGCATAACATCCTGCGAGTACACGATGCGGCGGGTGCGCAGCTCTCCGACCGTGCAAGCAATATCGGTGTAGTTCACGAAAGTGTCGCTGCGTAGGGGCAGCTGCACATCCATCATGAAGCGGTTGGTGCCCTTGTCAAATATCCTGATATTGGCAGAAGGGTCCCGTGCGCCCGGTGTGCCGTTCACATCATCAAAATAGAGGTTCATCGTGATGCGGTAAAAATAGCCTGAGCGGTGCTCTATCTCCAGTTCGCCACCGACAATATGTGTGGCTGTAGCCTGAAGGCATACCATTAGGAGGCACATCAAAAGAAGTAAAGCGTGTTTCATGTCAGGCGGCGTTTTGGTTTGCTTCAAATTCCGGTAAAATAGTACTGGTAGTGCGGTATAAGTTACATGAAATCCTGAAACTTCGCTATATAGCCCAAAACTTTGTAGTTATTGCATCCAACATTCGGGGATGTTTTGCGTTATATGGCATCTGGGTATCAGTTTAATATTTCAATTGCGAGTTAAAATATTACTGTTTATACGCATCCAAAACAATCCACGCCTACTGGAGTTATAAGCAGACACAAAATTTTTGGTGCCTTTCAAAATCGATCGTTTACCGGATAATCTATATACCATGATGACGCTAACACAAGAACTTGAACTGAAGAAAAGATTGCTCCAGGAGTCAACTAAGCTGTTAAACATGCAAATTCAGGCAGCGAAAGATGCCATGGACGAGGCGCAGGAGAGTGCCAATGAGCACCACGGCGCCATTGAAGACAAATTTGAATCCTTCCGGGAGGCCTGCCAGATCCAGCGCGACATGTATGCGCGGCAGCTGGACGAACTGATCACCACGATGGGCGTGCTGAAACGGGTGAACTCTACGAAGGAAAATAAGGAAGTGTCGTTTGGGGCAGTGGTGATGACCGAGCTTCAAAACTATTTTATAGGCGTGAGCCTGGGTGAGATCAAGATCGACGGGGAGTCATTCTATGCCATTTCGGGCTTGTCGCCGCTATATAAGGCGATGGAGGGCAAAAGCAGCGGAGAGAGCTTTGAGTTCCGAGGCAAATCGTATAAGGTCCTGCAAGTATTTTAATACTGACCATCAGTATAGTAAACCTTTTGCCCGAAAAACAGTTTAATATAGCAGTAAAGGGTTGAAAACAGAAAAGGTTGGCTTTCGGGCCAACCTTTTCTGTTTTATATGCTGGAGTTTGGCGCTACTCTACGCGCGTCCAGTTCTGCGTTCTACCAATCAGGGAAATGCCAATGTAACCTTTTACTTCCATCTTGTCTTTGCCCGTCATTTTCATATAACAGGAGTAGGTTTTGCCGCTCTCCGGGTCATAGATGGTTCCATCGTCCCACTTGTTGCCGCCGTCGTACTTAAAATCCTTCATGAACACCATACCCTGCAGCGGACGGTTGCGCATTTTCTTGTCCGGGTTGTTATCATCCAGCTTTGGTTTGCCATTTCTGAGCGGCTCTTTCAATTGCACGATCTTGCCATACAGTTTATCGCCTGACTGGTAAATCTCAAAACGAGCTTTGCCTTCTTCGTTGGTCCAGATGCCGACAGGAGAAAGTTTCTGAGCCCACGCTACAGTAGAAAGCAGCATTAGCGCTACAAGGGTTAGCAGGTGTTTTTTCATAATTAAGTTTTTGTTTGATAAGATTAGTAACGAAATATAGCTAAAATAATTCATTTTTCAACTAAAATACGCCGCTGGTCGATTTTAAGGCAAAGGCAGCGTATTGAGGCTTATTTTTTAGCGGAAATAACAAAGGGCGTTTAGTTTTCTTATACCTGACCAAAGCCTACTCTGCTACTGCACCTGCTTTATTTTGAGCCACTTAAGTTGACAGTATGCAATTTAGGGTCCACAATGTGTGCTTCGAAAAGAAAAAACGATAAAATAAGTGCAGAACCTTGTGAACTTATCGGCGTTATTTTAACTTTATACAATCAGTGAAAGCGGCGAGTGCTGCGGCTTTGCGTATGACTGCCCCGTGCAGCGGCGCATGGTTTATGTCGGACTAAAGAGAAAGGAGGTGCTATGTCTAATCCATCAGTCGTCTTAGTAAGCCTTGGTAATAGTGTTCACCTCAACAGTGAACTGGCTTAGTAAGCAGTGAGTATCTACTGCTTACGCAGTAAATATTACCTTTGGTCTTGAGTGATGGTGCTGCTGCAAAACAGGGCGCCGCTTGTTAAGATTTGAAGGATTCTTAAAGCGCTTGGTGTAACTTGACGGGCTACACTAGGCGCTTTTTCTTTTCCCGGCCTGCTTACCTTGTCTAAGATAATATAGAGCTATAGATCGTCTTTATAGATCGTGTTGTTGCGCAGACGCCTTTCTCTTAAGAACGAAGCCACATAAGAAAGCACCGCTAAGAAGCAGCTAATACCCATCAGCAGGATAAGGACGTGTTTGCTGTCCCACACAAAAGTATCCGGATCAATGCGCAGAATCAGCAGAAAACCTGCCATTAGGGTTAGTGCCGAAACAGTATGAAATACAAAACGGTTGTGGCGCTTGAGGTGATACGTGGTGGCCAGCAACAGTATCCCGAATACCGGAGCCAGCAAGGCTAGCAGGGGGCGGGAGGGAGATAGAAAATAAGCTGCAAGCCCGGCGAGGATCAAAACCAGGGCGTTGATGGAATTGGCTATGTAAGGATGCACCATATCTTTTTCGTTTAGCGGAAAATTGCCCGACCAGCAAGTGCCAGTCGGGCTATATAGTGTGTCTTACGTAATTACCGCGATTTTATGTTTAGCCTATACCTTACAGTACGCGTCTAACGTCCAGAAAACGGACATCATACCCTGTGCCTTCTACCTGGCTGATCTTAACACCGCCATTGGAAGAGGAATGCACGAAACTGATGGTGTCCCCTGGTTCAGAGATAACGATACCGACATGACCCGGCTCCCGCACCTGCGGATTTGTACCCGTAAATATTACCAAGTCGCCCGGACGCGCCTCGTCCCTCGATACCGATCTGCCATCCTCAGACTGTGTGGTCGAAGAACGCGTCACCGGCACACCAAACTCCTGGTAAACATGCGATGTAAAACCGGAGCAGTCGAAGCCACTATCGCTTGTGCCGCCATATTTATATGGGGTTCCCATTAAAGTCAGAGCATAAGTGACTAATTCATCCGCCGGGGTTTCTCCACGGGCGTTTATCCAACCTCTTTCAGCAACTCTCTTCAATGAAGTTCTTTCAGACTTGATAATGGCATTGCGCTTTTCTGAACTTGCTTTATGTATTGAGGACTCAGGATTGTCAGTTTTTGCACTGGCAAAATGCACTTGGGTTGTTTCATCAATTGGGGATGCTGCCTGGTCGCCATCCGTTGACACAAGTATCAACAGCAGTGCGACTGGGGCAAGCATTAAGGCAAATATCTTTTTCATAGCAGTAGGGTTTAGGTTTCTTAACATAACCTATGGAAATATCGTGCCAGAATCCCCCGATAGTTTGTAACAACAGTCCTACCTACGTGAGTTAACCTGAACATAGTCAGGTAGTAGTCTTGATTTAACAGTCGATTTAGGCCCGTTAATCAGCTGATTTGGGCCATTCATCTAATTAAGAACTCTTTAAGTAAATATTTTGGTATAATTGTGTTAAAAATTATCACATATTTTATAATATTGCAGACAGATTAAATCTTAAAGGGATGGAGTTGTTTAAGGCGGATACCTGTGAAGTGAGCTTTGTAGCAGACCGGTTGGAGTTACGGTTCGACCGGCACATGCAGTCACAGGATTTTAGGAGGGGACTACTCAAGGCATTGCAGTTTGCCAAGGATCATCGGATCAAGTTATGGTTATTTGACCTTCGCAGCATTGGAAAACTGAGCGAAGATGAGGAAACCTGGTTGCAGGTGCAGATTTTTCCGCAGATCATGATGCACCTGGGCACAGACAATCATGTAGCACTGGTGGTAGACGAGCGCTGTTACGATGACATGATCAAAGAATCGGGTCTGTTGGGACTCAAAAGCTATAATTCCTTCATCATCATGAATACTTTTTGCGACTTGCAGGGTGCCATCGAATGGCTCGACCATCGCCAGTCGGAGTGCGCCTAAGCCGGTCAGTCAGGCTATACATGGATCATGCGGATTTTGAAAAGCAGGCTTTTTATTGTAAAATGCCGGATAGCTTTTAATCATCAATCCAAAAAACCGCATGTTTCACCCCAGGCATTCTATCCTATACCTTTTCTTATCCTGTTGCTTCTTTTTCCTGACCATTCTCCCGGCCCTTGCCGCCGACCTGCGCTATACTTTGTCGATGCCAGAGCCGCATACCCATTATTTTGAGGTAGGGGTGGAGTTGAGCGGAGCCCGACAAAACTACATCGACTATAAAATGCCGGTCTGGGCGCCGGGCTCATACCTGGTGCGCGAGTTCGCCAAAAACGTGGAGGGCTTTAGCGCCACCGACAAATCGGGCAAAGCATTGCGCCACGAGAAGATCAGCAAAAACACCTGGCGTGTGTACAGCAACAAGGCCGATGCCGTGCGGGTGCGCTACAAGGTATACGCCTTTGAGATGAGCGTACGCACCAGCTTTCTAGATGCCTCGCATGGCTACGTGAACGGCACGAGCATGTTTATGTACCCGGAAGGCTATCAAAAGCAGCAGGGCACGCTGGTGGTGCAGCCCTATAAAGACTGGAAAACGGTCTCCACCGGCCTCAAAAGCACCGGCAGCTTTACCTATACCTTCCCTGACTACGACGTACTGGCCGACTCACCGCTGGAGATTGGCAACCACGAGGTGCTGCGTTTTGAAGCAGGTGGAGTGCCCCACGAGGTAGCCATGTACGGCGAAGGCAACTACGAGCCGGCGCGTTTGCTGGCCGACATGAAAAAAGTAGTGGAGGAGTCCATCAGCCTGATGGGCAAGCTGCCTGTTGACCGTTACGTGTTCATTGTGCACAACCTGCACCGCGGTGGCGGCGGACTGGAGCACCTCAATTCGACCACACTGCAGACGAGCCGCTGGAACTATGGCACGGAACAGGGCTATACCGGCTTTATGGCGCTGGTGGCCCACGAGTACTTCCACCTCTGGAACGTAAAGCGTATGCGCCCGGCACCGCTCGGTCCCTTCGATTATGACAAAGAAAACTATACTCGTTTGCTGTGGGTGTCGGAGGGCATTACAAGCTATTACGACGATCTGCTCACTCAACGGGCCGGACTGATGAGTACACAGCGCTACCTGGATGTAGTGGCGGGTAGCATCACCTCCGTGGAGAACACACCGGGTAACCAGGTACAGACGGTGGCCGAGTCCAGCTTCGATGCCTGGATCAAGTACTACCGACGCAACGAGAACACAAACAATGCCGAGGTGTCCTATTATACCAAAGGTGGTGTGCTGGGGCAGTTGCTCAACATGGAGATCATGAAAAATACCAAAGGTGACAAGAGCCTGGACGATGTGATGCGCTACATGTACGACCGCTACTACACGAAGCTGAACCGCGGCTTTACGGAGCAGGAGTTTAAAGAGGCGCTGGAACGCTTTGCCGGTCGCAAGCTGGATGATTTCTTCCAGAACTACGTACACGGAACCAAAACACCGGACTACAATCAGTATTTCGAGGCAGCCGGTCTGCGCCTTGTCAACCAAAACGAAGGCGTGCTTAACCTGAACTGGGGTGCTGGTACAGCCCTGGAAAACGGCCGCACTATTGTAAAGACCGTGGCCCGAGGCAGCAGTACGTATGAGGGTGGACTGAACGTAAACGACGAGCTCATCGCGATTGAAGGCTATAGAGTAGAAAGCGACATTTCCCCGTTGATCAGTGGCCGCGCGATTGGCGATCAGGTACCCGTAACTGTTGTGCGCGATGGCAAGTTGCTGGAACTGCAAATTCCGATCGTGGCAGACAAGAGCGTTCGCTATCGGTTTGAGCGGGTGGAGAAACCGACTGCAGTACAACAGAAAATCTACAATAAGTGGCTGAAGCAGGGGTAACCTGCCAATACCTTCAAGCACTTCAAAAAGGCGACGCCTCAACAGGAGCGTCGCCTTTTTAATTAGGTACCTATCATAGTGATGATCCAGTAAGGCTGAGTTAATATATACATCCAGAAAAGGTGGTGGTATAAGCCGTTAGTGAATAGACTAAGCAGGAGGAAAGAGATTAGCGGCAAACTAATATAAATATAGCTGTTTTAGTATGGATATTTAAAATAGTACTGCTTTTTAGTTATAAGTCAGAATATAAATTGGACTAGGATTATTAATTTTTTAATAGATGGTATTTGCACAAAAATAAATAACATATTATATTTCGAATATAAATACCAGAAACCAAGCAGTTTACTCTATGGTTATCAGTGATTCGTCCAATGCATTTGTTCACTATTCGAAGGAAGCCAACGTGCTGTGCATAAGCTGGAAACTGAATCCGGGAATGGAGCAGTTCAAAAATCTGTACTGGCAGGTACTGCAATTTGTAAAGACCAGTCCGAAGATCTGCTATTATACCACTGACATTTCACGCATTGGCCCACTGGATGCGGAACAGGAAGCCTGGTTGAGCCGCGAGTATTATCCCCAGGTATCCGATATAATCGGCGAAGACATTTACGCAGCCGTTATCTTCTCAGAAGGCCATTTTAAGGCGCTGGTCAGCAATTACATTGCATCGCCACTGCTGCCGGTGCATGACTTCATTCATTTCAATTACTTCACGGATATGGAAGAAGCAATGGATTGGCTGATGTATATGCAAAAAGGCCAGGACCTTGCCATCTCAGCAAAATCCTGACCTCTATTTCTGCAGTTACGCTAACCTGTTAAGGGAAAATTCCGAGTGCTTCGTAGCTTACCCCAATCTTTTCGATAGCCGAAAGGAAAGCGGCGGTACGCATGTCTTCTATGTCTTTTCTGTTCATCACCCCTCTGATCTCGTGATAGGCATTGATCATGGTGTCCTCCAGCCCGGAGCGCACCAGGCTGATCTCATCAGAGCCCTGTATTAGTAAGCTGCGCTCGTGCGTGGACATGCTCTTACCGGAGGCGCTTTCGATCGCATTAACCAATCGGCGGTGGCTGGCTTCCTCTGCCCGCTTGCCCATACGCCCAAAGCGCACGTTCGACAGGTTCTTGAGCCACTCGAAGTAAGAAACCGTCACACCGCCCGCATTGATGTACAGGTCAGGTATGATGATGATGCCTTTCTGTAGTAAAATTTTCTCAGCATCACGGGTAACGGGTCCGTTGGCACCCTCCGCCACAATTTTGGCTTTGATGCGGGCGGCATTGTCCGCGTTAATCTGGTTTTCAAGCGCGGCAGGCAGCAGCACATCGCACTCTTCTTCCAGCAGGTCAGCCGAGTTTTCGAAGTTCTTGCACTGGCCGAAATTCAGAATGGAGCCCGTTTCGCTGCGGTGTTTAAAGGCCTCAGCCACATCAATGCCGTTGGCATTGTAAATGCCCCCTTCGCGCTCAGCTATACCAATGATGATGGCGCCGTCCTGCTGGCAGAAGTTCGCGGCGTTGTAGCCCACGTTGCCCAGGCCTTGCACAATGATGCGCTTGCCTTCCATGGTGTTGCCTTCAATACCTGCTTTTTTCATGAGGTCACTGTCGCTGAAAGCTTCGCGTATACCATAGAATATACCTAAGCCGGTGGCTTCTGCACGGCCCCGTATACCTCCCTGCCCAACGGGTTTGCCGGTTACGCAACCCAGCGCGTTGGTTTCGCCGTACTTGAGTGCCTGGTAGGTGTCAGCGATCCAGGCCATTTCACGGCTTCCCGTTCCATAGTCAGGAGCTGGCACGTCCATACCTGGCCCAATCAGGTTTCTTTTGATGAGCTCAGCCGCATACCGGCGTGTTACCTTCTCAAGTGTTTTTACAGAGCTTGTACGCGGGTTGATCTTAACACCTCCCTTTGCACCACCAAAGGGAACGTCCACCACAGCGCACTTAAATGTCATGATAGTGGCAAGTGCCTTCACCTCATCCTCATCTACTTGCATGCTAAATCGGATACCGCCTTTAGACGGAAGCTTATGGTGGCTGTGCTGTACCCTGATGCCTTCGAACACTTCTACACGGCCGTCAATCTCTACCGGAAACGACACTTTATAAACGCTGTTGCAGGTTTTGATCTGTGCCAGGATACCAGGGTCTAGTTTTGAATAACTGGCAGCGTGGTCGAAGAACTGGTGCACGCTCTCCAGAAATTTTCTGCCCTCATTGTTGGTGTTTGCCATACGAGTATATCTTTTTGGTGAATGCATTAAATGTGTTTAGAACGTCTGCCCGGCTAATTTGTTTGCTTAGAGGCTTTTGTTTCAGTATCCGGCTGTGATTATGGTAAAATAATTTAGTGGCTTAGCTACTTGTCTCTAAGCCAGTTAGGGAAGACAACTATATGAATCCAATAAAATATTTAACTATATTTTGTTAATCATATATAAATATTACATCTTTGTTTATAATATAATCCTTGTCAGCTGGGTTTTGTTAAATTAATTCAGTCATGTTTACAACTTGGCGGCCAATCGCCGCATAATCTGATCCTGCCATGTACAGAGACAATTTGATAGGTGCCAATGCTTTTGGCAAACACTTTTCGGTAAAGGACAAGAACCGGAGTGTGTTGCAGGAGCAACTTATACTTAAGTACAATCACGATGAACAAACACTCTATATTAAGTGGGAGGGAGAGGTAAGCTCGAACGAGTTGCGGCAGGGCTACGCCCACATCATGAACATGGTCCTGACCTACAAGCCCCAAAAATGGATCATGGACCTGCAAAACAGGTTATCCATCGAAAAAGAGGATCAGCAGTGGGTGTTCAAGTATATTTTCCCGCAGGTGCTGCGCGCAGTGAACAAAAATGTGTTTGTGGCGATCGTGATGCCGGTGTTTGCTTACAACAGCCTGGTAAATGAAATAGACGGAGACGAGCTGATGGACGGGGATAACTTTATGATCATCCACCATTTTCTATACCAGGAGGAGAGCCGTCGCTGGCTGCTGGAAATGGCCGAAACAGATCTGAAGATAGCCTAGGTATTAGGTATAGGATAGTCAAATAAGAAGAGGTCCGGCCGTCGTGTTTAGAACGTGGCCGGACCTCTTTAGTATTATGGCAGTCTGAATTAGTGTACTGAGATCAGCTCCACATCAAAAATAAGGGTCGTGTTTGGTCCGATCGTGTCACCCGCGCCTTGTGATCCGTACGCCAGTTCCGATGGAATGAACAGTCTCCACTTGGCACCTTCTTTCATCAACTGAAGCGCCTCTGTCCAGCCGGCGATTACGCCGTTTACCGGGAAAGTGGCCGGCTGTCCGCGCTCATAGCTCGAGTCGAATACGGTGCCGTCGATCAAAGTGCCATGGTAATGGGTTGTTACCTTGTCAGAGGCAGCCGGCGACTTGCCCGTGCCTTCCTCCAGTACTTGGTACTGCAGACCGCTTGGCAGAGTCTTCACACCTTCTTTGTTTTTATTTTCAGCTAAAAAGGCCTCGCCGGCTTTCTGGTTTTCACCGCCCTTCGCGCCCTGCTTCTGTTGCATCTCCTGCTGCAGCGCCATCATGGCCATCTGGATTTCCTGCTGCGACAGAGAGGAGGGCTGACCGGCGATCACCTCTTTCAAGCCTTTAAAAAAAGCTTCCGCTTCGATGTCGATCCCCTGCTTTTTGAGGTTGGCAGCCATGTCGCGGCCAATGATGTAGCTTATTTTTTCCTGTTGTGTCATGTATAATGGTATAGATGATAGGATTGGTTTTAGATTGGTAAAGGTACGGTAATTGAGGCTATTTACCTATAAAGGGCCGTACGGGGATAAAAAAAGCAGGTTGTGAAACCTGCTTTGGAATTTATCAAAACAACAGTCGCAAGTCTAGAGATACAGATGTATGTCTTCTTCGTGGAGGTCCATTTGGAGCTGCTCAGGTGACATCCAGCCTTTCATGAAATAGCCGAATGTGGTACCGATAAGCAGGAGAGAGGAGATTTTCGTAAAGCGCATCATGTTTGTTAGCCTGAAGAGTTAAACTTAAGTTTCTTAACGCTATATAGAGATTAAGGTTATACCCGTTATAGGCTCATGAATTGTATTTTAGAAATAAAACGTAAAGTTGGTTCGTTGTCTTGCAATTGGAGTCAAAATACGGCGACTTATAATTATTAGTGGCTGTTTTTTGTGTTTTCTCCTTTTCTTTCCGCTAACTTTGCAGTATTAATCATAAAGATTATGAGGCCATCTGGCAAATACCTTTCTTCCTGGCTTGCTATACCTGCTTCGGGTCTTGTAGCGGCTTCGCATCATGTGGCAATGTGTGATGAGTTGAACGGCTATTGCCTTTACTTTTTTTCCTCCCCCAAGGCCTTTAACAAGTAAGCCAGAGCTTACAGCTCTGGCATCCCGCAAACATAACTGGCAATTACAGATTTCCGGTTTAACAATTTCCCTTTATTTCACTCATTTTCTTTGAATTTTTTAACATGGCAAGTAAAGTCAGTGTCAGGCGATCCATGGGATATGCCTTTCTATCAGCTTATCTGATTACCTTGTTTTTATCGGTGTTCGAACGGCAGTATTTGTGGCTGTTCGTGGCCATTGTACCACTACACCTGCTATACCTGGCTAACGTCCGACAGGGCAGGCATTCTATTCTGCGCAACTACCCGCTGGTAGGGTACCTGCGTTACTTCTTTGAGAGCATCCGCCCCGAAATCCGGCAGTATTTCTTTGAGTCCGACCTGGATGGAAAGCCTTTCAGCCGCAGGCAGCGCTCTATTGTGTACCAGCGCGCCAAAAACGTGCGCGAAACGGTGCCATTCGGGATGCAGGCCAACAGCCAGGAGGCCGGTTTCGAGTGGATCGCCCATACCATGTTCCCAGCGCATGTGCAGGCACAGGACCTGCGCGTGACGGTAGGGGGCAGTCGCTGCAAGCAGCCGTACAGCGCCTCGATTTATAACATTTCGGCCATGAGCTACGGCTCATTGAGTAAAACCGCCGTGACCGCCCTGAGTGCCGGTGCCAAACTGGGCGGCTTTGCACACAATACCGGCGAGGGTGGCGTGAGCCCCTTCCACATAGAGGGGGGCGGCGACCTGATCTGGCAAATAGGGACAGGCTACTTCGGCTGCCGCGACAAAGACGGCAAATTCTCTGAAAAACTGTTCCAGGAGCAGGTGGCTCATCCGCACATCAAGATGGTGGAAATTAAGTTGTCGCAGGGTGCCAAGCCCGGGCACGGCGGAATACTGCCTGCCGCTAAAAATACGCCTGAGATTGCAGCCATACGCAAGGTGGAGCCTTATACAACGGTGGCTTCTCCGCCAGCGCACTCTGCTTTCAGCGACCAGTTTACCATGTTGCTCTTCATCGAGCAATTGCGTGTGCTGTCAGAGGGCAAACCTATTGGCATAAAGCTCTGTATAGGAAATAAGCAGGAGTTTGAGCTCCTGTGCATGGAGATGAAGCACAACCGCATCTACCCGGACTTCATCACGATCGACGGAGCCGAGGGTGGCACCGGCGCAGCACCGCTGGAGTTTACCGACAGCCTGGGCATGCCGCTTTACGATGCGCTGGCCTACGTGCAGCACATGCTGGAAGTGTACGGGCTGCGCGACGAGATCAAGTTGATCGCGGCGGGCAAGATCATTACAGGGGTGGATATTATCAAGGCTATCTCATTGGGAGCCGACATTTGTTACAGCGCGCGCGGCATGATGTTCGCGCTGGGCTGTATACAGGCGTTGCAGTGCGACTCCGGTCGCTGCCCGGTAGGTATAGCCACGCAGGACAAGAACCTGTACCAGGGGCTGGACGTAGCTGATAAGCGGGTGCGTGTGGCCAACTTCCACGGCAATACCATTAAGTCTACCATCGAGGTGATGGAGGCCTGTGGATTTGCCTCGCTGGATGGCATTACACCTGACAAAATATTCAGACGAGTGGAGCAGGGCCAGACGAAGAGCTTCCGGGATATTTATTTTCCGAAACAGTCTTCATCCAGTCCTATCAGCAAAAATTACGTACTAAACTGATATGGAAAATGTGATCTATCTTACGGAGCAGGACTACAAGCGCCTGATCGAACTGGTGCAGCAGCAACGGCAGGGGCCAGGTATGCAGGCGAACATTGCCAAGCTGGGAGAGGAACTGAAGCGGGCCAAAAGAGTCGCTTCGGATGAGATTCCGGCCGAGGTGGTGACCATGAACTCCAGTGTGTTGCTGCGGGACATGAAGAGCGGCAATGAAATGGAAATCACGTTGGTATACCCGAAGGACGCCGATGTAAATGCCCGAAAGATTTCGATCCTGGCACCGGTAGGCACCGCTATCATCGGCTGCAAAGCAGGCGATGAGGTGGAATGGCCAGTTCCCTCCGGCACCATCAACTATAAGATAGAGAAAGTAACTTTCCAACCGGAGGCATCCGGCAATTTCGCACTATAAGCGTCAGCTTATTACATGGCAAAAAGCCAGTTCGCAACCTGACAAGGTATAGCGGACTGGCTTTTTGTTATTTAACGGTTAGAGCTGAACTCTACCTTTTATAGGCGATTTATACCTGTTCCTAATTAGGCGTAATTGCTGACGTCTTCGTCCCAAAGATCAAAATTAATGTCATCTTCTTCGATCCGGGTGCTGAGGTATACATAAGTGGCCAGGCCTAGAAACAGGAGGGCGGAGCCTACCAGTACAAAAGGGAAGTCTTCTAAGTCTTTGTTTTTTGTTTTCATAAACGCGCTGCTTGTATGTTGTTCTATAATACCTTGCTAAGCGGCAATTTGTTGTCAAGTTGCTCGCTGTCAGCCGGTATAAAAAAGAAGGCCGGGTAATTTCCCGGCCTTCCATTTCATTAACGCCAGCAGGAGCGGGCATCTTATAATTTAGTGCTTACATATTTCTGCGGTACTGTCCGCCTACCTCGAACAGGGCATTTGTGATCTGGCCCAGCGAGCAGTACTTCACGGCTTCCATCATCTCCTCGAAGATGTTGCTGTTGGCAATGGCCACTTGCTGGAGGCGCTTCAGCATCTCAGGCGTTTTGTCAGCGTTGCGCTGTTGCAGAGTCTGCAGCATGGCGATCTGGTATTGCTTTTCTTCTTCCGTCGCCCGGATAACCTCTGTCGGAAGCACAGTAGGGGAGCCGGTAGAAGAAAGGAACGTGTTCACGCCAATGATCGGGTACTCGCCCGTATGCTTCAGCGTCTCGTAGTACAGGCTTTCCTCCTGGATCTTGCCCCGCTGGTACATGGTTTCCATCGCTCCCAACACACCGCCACGCTCCGTAATGCGGTCGAACTCCAACAGAACGGCCTCTTCTACCAGGTCCGTCAGCTCCTCGATGATGAAAGAGCCCTGCAGCGGGTTCTCGTTTTTGGCCAGTCCCAACTCCCGGTTGATGATCAACTGAATGGCCATCGCGCGACGAACAGAAGCCTCCGTTGGCGTCGTGATCGCTTCGTCGTAAGCATTTGTGTGCAGCGAGTTGCAGTTGTCGTAGATCGCGTACAAGGCCTGCAGCGTGGTGCGGATGTCGTTGAAATCGATCTCCTGGGCGTGCAGCGAACGGCCGGACGTCTGGATGTGGTACTTCAGCATCTGCGAGCGGGCATCGGCACCATACTTATGCTTCATAGCCTTCGCCCAGATACGGCGGGCCACACGGCCGATCACGGCATACTCTGGATCGATGCCGTTGGAGAAGAAGAAGCTCAGGTTCGGCGCAAACTTGTTGATGTCCATGCCGCGGCTCACATAATACTCCACAAACGTGAAGCCGTTTGCCAGCGTGAAAGCCAGCTGTGAGATCGGGTTAGCACCGGCCTCTGCAATGTGATAACCTGAAATGGACACCGAGTAGAAGTTGCGCACGTTCTTGTCGATGAAGTAGGCCTGTACGTCACCCATCAAACGCAGTGAGAACTCTGTGGAGAAGATGCACGTGTTCTGCGCCTGGTCTTCTTTCAAAATGTCGGCCTGCACCGTGCCGCGCACTGCTGCCAGCGTGCGGGTTTTGATTGGCTCGTATACCTCGGCCGGCAACACCTGGTCGCCGGTCACGCCGAGGAGCATCAAACCCAGGCCGTCGTTGCCCTGCGGAAGCTCACCTTGGTAGCGCGGACGCTCTATACCTTTCTCTTTATAAATAGCGTCAATCTTCTGGTTGATTTCCTCTTCCAGACCGTTCTCCTTGATGTATAGTTCGCACTGCTGGTCGATGGCGGCATTCATAAAGAAGCCGGTCAGGATCGCTGCCGGACCGTTGATGGTCATCGAAACAGACGTCATCGGGTCGGCCAGATTAAAGCCGGAGTACAGTTTTTTGGCGTCGTCCAGGCAGCAGATGCTTACACCGGAGTTACCGATCTTGCCGTAAATATCCGGTCTGAAATCCGGGTCTTCGCCGTAAAGCGTCACCGAGTCGAAGGCCGTAGAAAGACGCTTGGCTGGCATACCCAGGCTCACGTAGTGGAAACGACGATTCGTACGCTCTGGTCCGCCTTCGCCGGCAAACATCCGGGTTGGGTCTTCGCCTTCGCGCTTGAACGGGAACACACCCGCCGTATAAGGGAACTCACCCGGCACGTTCTCCTGCAGGTTCCACTTCAATAGGTCACCCCAGGCTTCGTAGCGCGGTGTTGATACCTTCGGGATCTGTAGGTGCGAGAGCGACTCGGTATGTGTCTTTATCTTCAGTTCTTTGTCACGTACCTTGAACACGTAGAACTCGTTTTTGTAGGCCTGTACTTTTTCTTTCCAGTTCTCCAGGATCTTCTTGTTCTGTCCGTCCAGGCTCAGTTCCACCTCGGTATAAGCCTGCTCGAGCTGCTTGATCAAACGATCTTTGTCTTCCACCTCAATTCCTTGCACCGCCTCGATTGACTTCTTGATGCCGAAGAGTTTCTGTGCCACTTCTGCCTGGTCTTTCGTCCACTTGTCGTAGTTGCGGATGGTCTCGGAGATCTCAGACAGATAACGGGTGCGGGCAGGAGGAATGATGTATACCTTCTCAGACATCTCCTTGGAAGTCTGCAGGTTGGAGTCAAATGCTATACCTGTTTTCTCCGACAGCTTGGCCATCACGGCACGGTAAAGCTGGTTCATGCCCGGGTCGTTGAACTGCGAGGCGATGGTGCCGAACACCGGAATCTCCTCGTCGTTCACGTCCCACAGCTGGTGGTTGCGTTTGTATTGCTTTTTCACATCACGCAGGGCGTCGAGGGCACCGCGTTTGTCGAATTTGTTCAGGGCGATCACATCGGCAAAATCGAGCATGTCGATCTTCTCGAGCTGCGTGGCGGCACCGTACTCCGGCGTCATCACATACAAACTCATATCCGAGTGCTCGATGATCTCAGTATCAGACTGGCCTATACCGGATGTCTCGAGGATGATCATGTCGAAGTCAGCGGCCTTTACGATATCCACCGCATCCTGCACATACTTACTCAGAGCCAGGTTGCTTTGGCGCGTGGCCAGGGAGCGCATGTATACTCTTTCGTTAGAGATTGAGTTCATGCGGATGCGGTCACCCAACAGGGCACCACCTGTTTTGCGTTTGGATGGGTCCACCGAAATGATGGCGATTTTTTTCTCAGGGAAATCAATTAAAAAGCGGCGCACCAGCTCATCCACCAAAGAAGATTTACCGGCACCACCCGTACCGGTTATACCCAGCACCGGCGTTTGCACTTCTTTGGCCTGCTCTCTCACCTCGTTCAGGATGCTGCGGGCTTCTTCCGGGAAGTTCTCGGCCGCGGATATCAGGCGGGCAATGGATTTGGGGTCCTTGTCACGCAGGTGTTTGGCTTCTCCGTTCAGGTCTTTGCCTGTCGGGAAGTCGCATTTCTCCAGCATGTCGTTGATCATGCCCTGCAGACCCATGGCGCGACCATCGTCCGGGGAGTAGATGCGGGCAACGCCGTACTCGTGCAGTTCCTCGATCTCAGTCGGGAGAATAACCCCACCGCCTCCGCCAAAAATGCGAATATGGCCACAGCCGCGCTCGTTGAGCAGGTCGTACATGTATTTGAAATACTCCAGGTGTCCGCCCTGGTAAGAGGTGATGGCGATGGCTTGCGCATCTTCCTGTACGGCGCAGTCCACGATTTCCTGCACGGAGCGGTTGTGGCCCAGGTGAATCACTTCGGCGCCCGACGCCTGAATGATGCGGCGCATGATGTTAATGGAAGCATCGTGCCCATCGAACAGCGAGGCTGCCGTCACGATACGGATATGGTTGACGGGCTTATATGGCTCTAATTTAGTAACTTGCATATTTTACTAACAGGGATTTTTCAATTTTGATGCGAATATAGTCATTTTCGTGCAGGATTGACAGGGTTGAGGCTGTACAGAAAGTCCAGACCGGTATTCGCTTCAACGGAAGGAAAAGGAATACAGTTATTGGCTCTTATGGGCCTTATCGCCAATAGAGACCTGCCCCGAGCATGTGCGTTGTCCGGTTTTTAGTGAAACCTACCATCTGTTCGGGCTATATCAGATCGAAGGCGCGCGCATATTGGGCCAGTTCGTATGATGAAGAGGCGTTTAGTTTGGCTTTGATGTTGCGACGGTGAGTTTCGACGGTAGAGGTGGCAATGTATAGCTCCTCTGCAATCTCAGAAGAACTCTTGCCCAGCGCAGTCAGCTTCAGGATGTCCCGCTCGCGGCCGGACAATTGGGAGAAGGTAGCGAAGTTCTTTCGGAGGAAAATATTTTCCTCCAGCAGTTTGCCCACCTTGGGCGTTACGTGGTGGTCCGGGTCCACAGGTATAGACACCGTGATGGACATCAGGGGGGTGCCTTCTTCGTCACGCATAAAAATTTTGGAGCTGCTTAAATGCCACACATAGTCCTGTTCCGGTAGCAGCCGCACCTGCTGGAAGTAGGTGACATACTCATTAATATCGTTTCGCTTGATCAGCCCCAATAGCTTGGGAACATAGTATTCAGCATCTTCGGGGTTAAAGTATCTTTTGTGGTAATCCAGGCCCATCGCCTTTATTTCGTCCTGGGTAGTTCCTAGAGCTCTTGCTCCCCTTTCAGATATGTACTCGACCAGTCCGCTGTCAAGCCAGTGGATGATGACTACCCCCGGTATTTCTTCGTTTAGCGCCTGTACTTCCTTTATTTTCTCTTTTACGCTCTCATGGATGCTGTTACTACCGGTCATAACATTGCTTTATTTTGATATATATAGACTTTTACAATATATGGCGTTGTTGAGATGAATGCAAGTGCAGCACGCGTCGCTGAAAAGAAATTTATGCGCTTTAGGAGATGATTGTAGCTGTGGGAGGCAGACTGCATCCTGCAGTCGGGCGCTGAAAAACGGGTTAAGGGATGAGAACTGAGGTGGTGAGCAAGAGGGGGATATGCTTTGTTTGCCGCCGCATAGAACAGATTTAGTTCGTGCCGCCTGCACATAATTGAGATAAATTGACAGGAATATTATTAACTTTGTTCTCGTATTAAACTTATATGAAGAACATTCGCAATTTCTGCATCATCGCCCACATCGACCACGGTAAAAGTACCCTGGCTGACCGCCTGTTAGAGTTTACCTCGACGGTGGCAGAGCGTGAAATGCAAAACCAGCTGCTCGACAACATGGACCTGGAGCGTGAGCGCGGCATCACCATCAAGAGCCACGCCATCCAGATGAACTACCGTTACAAGGGAGAAGACTATGTGCTGAACCTGATCGACACACCAGGCCACGTCGACTTTTCCTATGAAGTGTCCCGTTCCATTGCTGCCTGCGAGGGTGCGCTGCTGATCGTGGACTCTTCGCAAGGTATAGAGGCGCAGACGATCTCAAACCTATACCTGGCCATCGGCTCCGACCTGGAGATCATCCCGGTGCTGAACAAGATCGACCTGCCGCATGCCATGCCGGAGGAGGTAAGCGACCAGATCATCGACCTGATCGGCTGTGACAAGGAAGACATTATCCTGGCTTCCGGCAAGTCCGGCATTGGAATAGAAAATATCCTGAACGCGATCTGCGATCGCATTCCCGCCCCGAAAGGAGACCCTGCCGCACCATTGCAGGCCCTGATCTTCGACTCGGTTTTCAACTCCTACAGGGGCATTGAGGTATACTTCCGAATTTATAACGGCACACTCAGGAAAGGGGAGAAGGTAAAGTTCATCAACACCGGCAAGACTTACGAAGCAGACGAGATCGGAGTATTGAAACTGAACCAGGAACCTCGCCAGGAAATGGCTGCCGGCAACGTGGGCTACCTGATCTCTGGCATCAAGAATGCAAAAGAGGTAAAAGTAGGCGATACGATCACGCACGTCGACCGTCCCGCGTTAGGTATACAAGGCTTCGAAGACGTGAAACCGATGGTTTTTGCCGGTATCTACCCGGTAGAGACAAGCGAGTACGAAGAGCTGCGTGCATCCATGGAGAAGCTGCAGCTAAACGATGCCTCGCTGGTATGGGAGCCGGAAACATCCGCCGCCCTTGGTTTTGGTTTCCGTTGCGGCTTCCTCGGTATGCTGCACATGGAGATCGTGCAGGAGCGTCTGGAGCGCGAGTTCGACATGACGGTAATCACCACGGTTCCGTCCGTGCAGTTCCACGCTTATTCTACCAAGGGTGAGCTACTGAAAGTGAACGCCCCTTCCGAAATGCCGGAGCCGAACTACATCGACCGCATCGAGGAGCCGTTCATCAAGGCGCAGATCATCTCGAAGGCAGAGTACGTGGGCCCGATCATCACGCTTTGTATGGACAAGCGCGGTGTTCTGAAGAACCAGACCTACCTGACCAGCGACCGCGTGGAGCTCTCGTTTGAAATGCCGCTCGCTGAGATCGTATTTGACTTCTTTGATAAACTGAAGACCATTTCCAGAGGTTACGCCTCACTTGACTACGAACTGATTGGCTTCCGCCAGTCGAACATGGTGAAGCTGGACGTAATGCTGAATGGCGAGAAAGTGGATGCCCTGAGTGCCATCGTGCACCGTGACAAGGCCTACGACTGGGGCAAGCGCCTTTGCGAAAAGCTGCGTGAGCTGCTGCCGCGCCAGATGTTCGAGATCGCCATTCAGGCGGCTATCGGTCAGAAGATCATCGCCCGCGAAACGGTGAAGGCCCTTCGCAAAAACGTATTGGCCAAGTGCTACGGCGGTGACATTTCGCGTAAACGCAAGCTCCTCGAGAAACAGAAGAAAGGAAAGAAACGCATGCGACAGGTAGGCAACGTGGAGATTCCGCAGGAAGCCTTCTTAGCTGTGCTCAAACTCGACTAACCATGCCAAGCCCCGACGTGCCCCCGCACGCCGGGGCTTATCGCTTATACTTCCTTGACAAAGGAAGCTTTTGACGAAGGGCAAAAGACTTAAGTGTAGATAATCTTTCCTTTGTCCTTTGTCCCACAGTCCTTTGTCAAATTATCTAATTAGAATCTGCCGACCGCTTGTACGCTGACATCTCCATAAAAGCCCACTGTGCCTCTCCATCTGAGGCGGAGAGCACGTTGTTGCAACACAAGGCAGACTATGTAGGCCTTGACATGCAGACAGACACTTTTTATGAAACCGAGCTAGGTAAGCTCAAGCACCGGCAGGGCAATATTGAAAATGTGCAGATGCACTACAAGCGGGAGATCAGTGGAGGGATGCAAAAGACCGAAGTACTGCTCTACCTGAAAAATCCCAGCCCGGCCACTGTTGCGCAAATTTGCGATGGCAAACAGATATTGGCACAGGTAAAGAAACTTCGCAAGATCTTCTTTATTGATAATGTCAAGTTTCACATAGACCACCTGGAAGGGTCAGGGCATTTTATAGAGATCGAAGCCATAGACCTGGAGGGTTCGCTAGGTATAAATGTGCTGCGACAACAATGCAGTTACTACAAAGAGCTGCTTCAGCTCGCCGATGAAGACCTGATTAACGACTCATATGTCGACTTATAACTCAGAACAATTAACACTTAACTTTCAATAAAAATCATGATTCTGCTCGACGGTAAAAAAACATCCGAAGCCATTCAGCAAGAGATTGCTGCTGAAGTTGCCGAAATAAAGGCTAATGGAGGCAAGGTGCCGCACCTGGCGGCCATACTGGTAGGCAATGACGGTGGTTCTGTCACGTACGTGAACAACAAGGTACTGGCCTGCGACCGTGTTGGTTTCGGCTCTACGCTGGTGCGCTACAACGACGATGTGACCGAGGAAGAATTGCTTGGCAAGATTCAGGAACTGAACGAGAGCGAAGAAGTAGACGGCTTTATCGTGCAGTTGCCGCTGCCAAAGCACATTAACACGCAGAAGGTGCTGGAAGCGGTAGATCCGAAGAAAGACGTGGATGGTTTCCATCCGGCTAACGTTGGCCGTATGGTGGCCGGCCTGACTTCTTTCCTGCCTGCCACTCCGTATGGCATCCTGCAACTGATCGAGCGCTACGGCATTGAAACGAGCGGTAGACATTGTGTGGTGATCGGCCGCAGCAACATTGTGGGCTCGCCTATGAGCATCCTGATGGCCAAGGCTGCCTATCCGGGCAATGCTACGGTGACCCTCTGCCACCGCAACACCTACGATCTGGCCTACCACACCCGACAGGCGGATATCATCATCGCCGCTGTAGGTATACCTGGTTTGATAACGGCCGACATGGTCAAAGAAGGTGCTGTGGTGATCGACGTAGGAACCACCCGCGTTCCGGACCCTACCCGCAAATCAGGCTACAGACTGCGCGGCGACGTAGATTTTGACAATGTGGCTCCAAAGTGCAGTTACATCACGCCGGTTCCAGGCGGTGTTGGTCCGCTGACCATTGCCATGCTACTGAAAAACACGCTGAGAGCGGCGAGGAAAGAGGTATACGCGTAAAGTATCTCTTGCGAAATACTTTTATAAAAGACCCCTGCACCTCCAAAACGGGCAGGGGTCTTTTTATAGAGTCAGATCGGCTGTTCCCTGCCTCTGATCATAATGCGTTCTGCTCTGTGGAGGCTTTCAATTGTTCATAAGGCTGTTTTGGATATATCTGCCGCTGAAATAAAACAGAGAGTGCCCGTGCCTAATTGTGCCGGGTCTCCAGGCTGGCATAGGCAAATGGAGAAGTAGGCAAGCTGAGCGCTCCCTGAGTGCTCTTTCGGACATCCGTGTCCGAAAGTAGTTCTGCTGGGGGCATCCTTGTCCCCGTATACCTTCTAACAACAGAGGCTAGCTGGGAACAAGCTCAAAGGCTCTTTCGGATTTATCAATCCGAAAGCAAACGGTAGGGGATTTCTTAATCCCCGTATACCTGCTGACCCACACACGGGGATGTGGACATCCCCTACAGCTGGCTTTCGGACAAGGATGTCCGAAAGAGCCTAAATAGAATAACCTTTTGAAAACGTAATCGCCTGTAGGGACAGGTCGCGACCTGTCCGCACATCTTGTGATCGGGACTGCAAATGACCGCACTGTATTTTTACCACATGCGATTCGTGATGTACCCACCTGCTAATTCCTGATTACGTTTCGTACAAGTCGCGACCTGTTCCTACAACGGCCTGATTACAGAAGTTTATGTTCCAGTCAGGTATAGCGGAACATAAGTTGATCTCTACCTTGTTGCATTTTTAACTAACTTTGCAAGTTCGGTGACGCTTATACTCTTTAGAGGTACAGCCGGGCCTTAATTTAATGAAGGTCTATACCTGGTTGATCAGGTATGGCCGATGGAATACAGAATTGGAAACGACAAAAGCATACAAGACTGCCTCGATTCATACAGTGCCCAAAGATGGCAGTGAACTTCCCTTGATGGAGGCTTTTTATACCATCCAGGGGGAGGGTGGCAACACTGGCACGGCCGCTTATTTTATCAGGCTGGGAGGCTGCGATGTGGGCTGCCACTGGTGCGATGTGAAAGAGAGTTGGGACGCTGAACAGCATCCGCTCACGCCTGTACAGGAGATCGTAGATACCGCCAGAACCTTTCCGGGTAAAACCGTCGTAGTGACAGGAGGCGAGCCTTTGCTCTACAACCTCAACCCGCTGACAGCCGGATTGCAGGACGCAGGTATACGCACCATGATCGAAACTTCCGGGGCTTACCCGCTGAGCGGTCACTGGGATTGGGTGTGTTTGTCTCCTAAAAAATTCAAGGCACCAGATGCTTCTGTCTATCCTTTTGCAGATGAGCTAAAAGTCATTATATTTAACAAATCGGATTTTGCGTGGGCAGAAGAGCATGCGGAAAGGGTAGGGGCCAGCTGTAAGCTATACCTGCAGCCAGAGTGGAGCAAAGCCGGGCAACTGATGCCGTATATTGTCGAATACGTTAAAAACAACCCCCAATGGCGTGTGTCCTTACAGACGCACAAGTACATGGATATTCCGTAAAGCTATGCTTAAGCCGCTGCTTCTTCTGACTCTGATTACCCTTAGTATAGCAACCACTGGCCTGGCACAGGACAGACCAGCCTCCAATTCCAGAAAAGCAGTAACCCTCTACTACAAAGCCGAAGAAGCAGCCCAGGCACGTGATTTTAACAAGGCACTCACCTACCTGGATGAGGCCATTGAGCGTGACCCCAAGTATGCTGACGCTTACCTGAAAATCGCTAGCCTGCACCGGGCCATGGGCAACAAGCCGGAGGTGTTTGAAAATCTGCAGAAAGGTCTGACCCTCAAGCCTTTTAATGCCGGTCTGATGAACAGCTATTTCGATTTGGCTGACCTGTACTTTGAGCGGGGCGACTACGAGAACGCCCGCAAAAACTTTGAGCTTTTCCTGCGCGGCAAACCCCGGAATGGCCGCATGACAGACTTCGCCCGTCAGCAGATCCAGTCCGCTGAGTTTGCTGCCGAGGCCATGAAGAAACCAGTGAGCTTCAACCCGGTCAGGCTTCCCGGCAACGTCAACCGATTTGAACTGCAATACTTTCCATCCACCACTGCCGACCAGCGTAACCTGATCTTCACCGCACGTGCCGGCCATCGGCCTGACCAGGACGAAAATATCTTCGTCAGCCAGTACCGCGACAAACAATGGAGTCCGCCAAACTCCATCTCGCCCTCCATCAACACGACTGCCAACGAAGGAGCCGCTACCATTTCCGGAGACGGCAAGACCATTGTGTTCACTTCCTGCAACCGCTCCGACAGCCAGGGCGATTGCGATCTGTACATTTCGTTCAGGAGCGGGGATGAGTGGAGCAAACCAAAGAACATGGGTACGGTCGTGAACTCCAAAGCATGGGACTCACAGCCAAGCCTTTCTGCTGACGGCCGCACCCTGTACTTCACCTCCACACGGCCGGGAGGTATAGGCAAAGAAGACATCTGGGTAACCCGGCTGAATGAAGACGGCTCGTGGCAGAAGCCCGAGAACATGGGCGAGCCTGTGAACTCCAAAGGCCGTGACATGGCACCCTTCATTCACGTAAGTGGGAGCACACTTTACTTTGTGAGTGACGGGCACCTGGGCATGGGTGGTCTCGACGTGTTTATGACCACGCAGGACAACAAAAGCAAATGGAGCGACCCCGAAAACATGGGCTACCCGCTTAACACGCATGCCGATGAAGGCTCACTCTTTATCACGGCCGATAATAAAAAAGGCTACTACTCCCGCCAAGAAATGACGGAAGCTGGTGCCGCCACCATTCAACTGTACGAATTGGACGTGCCGGAAAACTGGCGCAGTAAAGTAACCAGCACCTATGCCCAGGGCCGCGTTTTCCATGCCGATACCAAGAAGCCGATTGCTGCGGTGGTGCAGCTCTACGACGTAAGCGCCGACTCGCTAGTGCAGCAGGTGAACTCCGACAAGGTATCGGGTGAGTATACCATCGTGCTTTCCGAAGGGCAGCAGTACGCACTCTACGTGTCAGCGCCTGGTTTCCTGATGAACAGCCTGAGCTTTGACTATACCTCCCGCAAGTCGCTTGACCCTGTGGCGCTCGACGTATACCTGAAGCCAGTCAAATCCGGAGCAGCCATTGTGCTCAACAACCTGTTTTTCGACACGGGGCAGTATAAGCTGGAGCGTAAATCGAAAACGGAATTAGATAAGCTCATCACCTTCATGCAGCAGAATCCTTCCATTAGGATCGAAATTTCGGGCCATACCGATGATGTCGGTTCTGACGCTGACAACAAGGTGCTCTCCGAGCGTCGCGCCCGTTCCGTAGCCGACTACCTGCGCAGCAACAAAGTGCCCAAAGAGCGCATCACCTCTGTCGGCCACGGTGAAAGCCGCCCAGTGAAGCCAAATTCCTCAGAAGAAAATCGCAGCCAGAACCGTCGCATTGAAATGCGGGTGTTATAGGAGGGAAGCTGGTGAGAACGCGCGCTGGTACTCTGAATTCCTAACAGGGTACCGCGACATTCACTTTTAAATTTGCTGGAGTAGCCACTTATAAGGTATAGCGTTATCGGGAATTAAATCCATCCCAGTCTTTCCCTTTTATCAAGGGTCCCTACCCTAAGAACAGGGGAAGGAGTGGTGCCTGATTGTCACCCACTGCCCTCCCTTTAAAGGGGGACTTTTGGCCTTTACTAGTTCACAGATTTAAGTCCTGTGGCACCTGTCGCAGACCGCTGGCAGGTAAAGGAGGCTAACTCGCACGGAAGCTATGAAACAAATAGCTGTGCCCGGTGCACCGATGACGATTTTGTGTCTGAGCGGTCAGCGAGTTTAAAATCGTCTTGATTTTTTTGCTTACTTTTTTCATCAAGGAAAAAAGTAAGGCCCGCCCGGCCAGGGCAAGCTACAAAGCAATGCAGGTTGCTATACCTGCAACAGCACTTGCCACAAAGCAAAGCAGGCTATACCTATACCTGGGCCAGAGGCCCAACCATAGCAAACACGAGCGAGGACGCTCGCGCCATAAAATGAAAACCACATCAGGGGCTGCTGAAAACAAAAAACGGCCCGCTGCAAAGTAGCAGCGGGCCGTTTTCTTATAAATCTAGACAATATTATCTCTTCTCGATTTCTACGTAGTTACGCTCTGTTTCGCCAGTGTAGATCTGACGCGGACGGCCGATTGGCTCTTTCTGCTCACGCATTTCTTTCCACTGTGCGATCCAACCTGGTAGACGGCCGAGGGCGAACATTACCGTAAACATGTCGGTTGGGATGCCGAGTGCGCGGTAGATAATCCCTGAGTAGAAGTCTACGTTCGGGTACAGCTTACGCTCTACGAAATACGGATCGTTCAGCGCTGCTTCCTCCAGTTCCATCGCGATGGTCAGGATCGGGTCATTGATGCCAAGGGCAGTCAAAACTTCGTCAGCGGCCTTCTTGATGATGCGGGCACGTGGGTCGAAGTTCTTGTAAACACGGTGACCGAAGCCCATCAGGCGGAACGGATCGTCCTTGTCTTTTGCTTTGGCAATGAATTTCTTCGAGTCGCCACCATCCGCTTTGATCTGCTCCAGCATTTCGATTACGGCCTGGTTGGCACCACCGTGCAGCGGACCCCACAGGGCGCTGATGCCGGCAGATACAGAAGAATAAAGGCTGGCGTTGGCAGAACCTACCAGACGCACAGTAGACGTAGAGCAGTTTTGCTCGTGGTCGGCGTGAAGGATAAGCAGTTTGTTGATCGCATCTACTACCACCGGGTTGATCTCGTAGTCTTCCGTAGGGAAGGCGAACATCATGTGGAGGAAGTTAGAGCAATAGTCCAGCTTGTTTTTAGGGTAGTTTACCGGATGCCCTACTGAGTTTTTGTAAGACCAGGCAGCAATGGTTGAGATCTTGGCCATCAAACGAATGATAGACAGGTCCATCTCTTCTTTTGACTGGTTTGGATTAAGCGACTCCGGATAAAAAGCAGTCAGGGAACTGATCATGGCAGAAAGGATACCCATCGGGTGTGCCGTTGACGGGAAGCCGTCCAGAATCTTGCGCATGTCCTCGTTCACGAGCGTATGCATTTTGATCTTACCACTGAATTCCTCCAGTTCCTGCGCGGTTGGCAGTGCGCCGTAGATCAGCAGGTAAGCTACTTCAATGAAGTTCGACTTTTCAGCCAGTTGCTCGATCGGGTAACCTCTGTAGTGCAGAATGCCTTGCTCTCCGTCCAGGAAAGTGATGGCACTTTTGGTGGCACCCGTATTTTTATAACCGGAGTCCAGGGTGATGTAGCCTGACTCCGAGCGCAAAGTAGCTATATCAATTGCTTTCTCATTCTCGGTACCAGTTACAACCGGGAACTTGTAGGACTTCCCCTCTAAAATTATTTCAGCGTGTTCTGACATGCCTGTATTTTTTATATGTCCGTGAATTGTCTCTTAACGAAGCGAAATTATAGAAAAATGTATTTAAAACGAAATGGTTTGGGGCTATATATGGTAAATTAACAATGTTTTAACCCGCTTATCAGTCCGTCCATTGTATAAACGACAATCTGTCAAAATGTTTCAATATATTATGCTGTGTCTTGTACTTATCCGGCTCCCGGTGCTCACCAGGGAGAAGCGTTGTCATCGGCCTCAGACGACGCGTCCCCAAATCCATGTCTCGGGGTAAAGGGAGTGCCTTTGCCCTCCAGGTGGTTCTGCATATCCAGGTGCAGCTTGATGCGGTCCAGCTTAATGAATTCATCCCAAAGTTCCTGGTCACTAGCCGACATGCGGTTGATCAGGTCGGTTAGTTGCAGCCCATCTTCCGATTTCTGAAGATCCCGGATATAGGGATCGGAGTCGACCATGCCCTGTATTTTTATCCGGAAGTAGGTGTTCAGTTCCAGGTACCTGTCTTCATCCCAGTATTCCATTTCCTGCGCCATAATCTGCTTCGTTTATCATTTATACTCATTCCTGTGCATAAGGCTACATTCATCTGTCAAAATCCATCCAATCCCCGGTCCGGGTCCGGGTCGTCGGGCTGCACGCCGGGCGGGTTGAAAAGGCCCCAGCGGTCCACGGCGTAGTTCCAGGCGTCAAACGTTTTCACCCATTCCACAAACAGCAGGCGGTACTCCTCCAGCGCGTCCCTGATCAGGTGCAGGTAGTGGATGTGCTCGAATCCAAACATGGTCAGCGTGTTGCAGTGATTCTGCAGGTCGCGGGCTGCCTTGCGAATCAGGGTGGCGCATTCCATCCGGATGTCATACAGGTCGCCGCCCTCTGCACCGGCCACTTTTACACTCAGCATGGCCGCATCTTCCAGCATGAAAGCCTTGCTGCCGGAGAGCCGGTGGTCCTCTTCAGGTATAAGATCCGCGATCTTGACGGTGAGCTCATAGATCTCACGACCCTTCTGGAAAATCGGCATCTGGCGCGGGTTGAAGTTATCTTCTTGCATGTCTGTGTGTTGAGTCAGTATTGCCATACCTACAACAACAGGTATAGGGATAGACAATTTTGTACAAAATACGTATAGATGTGAAGTTATAAAATATTGCCGATTTTGAATCTAAAATACAAGTGCTCTGTTCTGCAAATAAAGAGAGGCACAAACCCGGCTACAGAAGTATAAAATCTACGTATAGCATAACATAGGGCACAGGGGACAGCCAATTTTGTCGCCGAGCCACTCTTCCCCTGTTCCGGGCAATGGAAAGCAGCGCCCTGCTTCATGTGTACGCGTACACATTTCCTGCCCGCATACCTGTCCGTGAGCGTACAGCCTCAGAACCAACCAAGGGCCTGGCCATGGCACGGTATCAGACAAGCAAGCATAGCGGCATTCCTTGCATAGAAGGCGTGCAGACCATAAAATAACTCAAATGATGACACATTCAACCGACAGGCAGTAAACGGGCTATCCATCACGAAGGCACTGCTTATTGCTCCCAGGTTTTAAAATGATTCTCTAAAAATACGCCCAATGAATATTTTAGAAAAGATCAAGACCAATTACAGTGCCTCCACGAACGAGATGACAGTAGCTGCCTATCTTGAGGAGTGTCGGAAAGACCCGAAGATGTACGCCAAGCCCGCCGAGCGCATCCTTGATGCCATCGGGGAGCCGGAGATGCTCGACACGCGCCAGGACCCTAAACTGAGCCGCATTTTCTCCAACAAGAAAATCAAGATTTACCCCGCCTTCCGCGATTTCTACGGCATGGAAAGCACCATCGAGCAGATCGTGTCCTACTTCCGCCACTCGGCGCAGGGGCTGGAGGAAAAGAAGCAGATCCTATACCTGATGGGGCCTGTGGGAGGCGGCAAAAGCTCCCTCGCCGAGAAACTGAAGCACCTGATGCAGCAGAACCCGATCTATGTGCTCAAAGCCGACGACCAGATCAGTCCGGTGTTCGAGAGTCCGCTGGGGCTGTTTGCCGACTATGCCGAAGAGCTGGAAGAGGAGTACGCTATACCTGCCCGCTACATACCCGGCTGCATGAGCCCCTGGGCATCTAAGCGGCTGCGTGAGTTTGACGGTGACATCAACCGTTTCAAGGTGGTGCGGCTTTTCCCGTCCATCCAGGAGCAGATCGCGATTTCCAAGACCGAGCCTGGCGACGAAAACAACCAGGATATTTCTACCCTGGTGGGCAAAGTCGACATCCGCAAGCTGGCCGATTACCAGCAGAGCGATCCGGACGCCTACTCGTATACCGGTGGTCTGTGCCTCGCCAACCAGGGTTTGCTGGAGTTCGTGGAGATGTTCAAGGCCCCGATCAAGGTGCTGAACCCGCTGCTCACCGCCACCCAGGAAAAGAACTACAAAGGCACCGAGCCGATCGGCGCTATACCTTTCGACGGCATTATTCTGGCGCACTCCAACGAGTCGGAGTGGGCAAAATTCCTCAACGACAAAAAGAACGAAGCCTTCCTCGACCGTATTTACAAAGTGCAGGTGCCTTACTGCCTGCGCGTGAGCGAAGAGATCAAGATTTACGAAAAGCTCATCCGCGAAAGCTCCCTGAAAGAAGCGCCCTGCGCCCCGAAGACCATCGAGTTGCTGGCTGAGTTTTCGGTGATGTCGCGCCTGAAGGAGCCGGAGAATTCCAGCATCTACTCCAAGATGCGGGTATACAACGGCGAGACCCTGCGCGAGACGGACCCGAACGCCAAGTCCATACAGGAGTACCGCGACGATGCAGGTATAAACGAGGGCATGCAGGGTATATCGACCCGCTTCGCCTTCAAGATTCTTTCCAAGGTTTTCAACTTCGACAGCGAGGAGATTGCCGCTAACCCGGTGCACCTGCTGTATGTGCTGGAGCAGGAAGTGATTAAGATGATGCTGCCGCCTGAAACCGAAACCAAATACCTGCACCTGATCAAGTCGGTGCTGGCCAGCAAGTATGCCGAGTTCATTTCCGACGAGATCCAGAAGGCCTACATCGAATCCTACAGCTCCTACGGCCAGAACATCTTCGAGAAGTATGTGGTATACGCCGACCACTGGATGCAGAACAACGATTACCGCGACCCGGACTCCGGGGAGATCTTCGATCGCAGCATTTTGAACGAGGAACTGGAGAAGATCGAGAAGCCGGCCGGCATCGCCAACCCGAAAGACTTCCGCTCCGAGGTGACCAACTTCTTCCTGCGCTTTAAGGCCAATCATGGCGGACAAAGCCCACGTTGGGATTCCTATGAAAAGATCAAAAACGTGATCGAGAAGAAGATCTTCACCAACACCGAAGACCTGTTGCCAGTTGTTTCCTTCAACGTGAAAACCAACGAGGAAGACGAGAAGAAGCACCGTGACTTCACCCGCCGCATGCGCGACCGCGGCTACACCGACAAGCAGATCCGCATCCTGGTAGATTGGTTCATGCGCGTAAGAAAAACAATGGCGTGATTTTGATGGAGTGAATTAGTGATGGAGTGGATGAGTGATGTCACATTGGAGAGTTGTTAATTATTAATCTCAACAATTTAACCATCAACAATTTAACAATTCACTAACTCACTCATTCACTCAATAAAAATAACTCACTCATTCGCTCAATCACTCCATCACTCAATCACTAACTCAAATGAGCCACATCATCGACAGACGGAAGAACGACAAGGGGAAGTCCACCGGGAACCGGCAGAAGTTTCTGAAGCGGGTGGAGAGCCAGATCAAGAAGGCTATACCTGACATCATTTCGCAGGAGAGCATCAAGGACAGCAGTACCGGTGGTAGTGTGAAGGTGCCTGTGCGCGGACTCGATGAACCTACTTTTCACCACGACCCCAAAACCGGCAAGAAGCAAAGTGTGAGGCCCGGCAACGACAAGTTTAGCGAGGGCGACCGCGTGCCCAAACCCAAAGGGGGAGGAGGCGGCGGCGGACGGGGCAAGGGCTCCAACAGTCCGGAGGTGACCGAGGATGAGTTTACCGTGGTGCTGTCGCGGGAGGAGTTTCTGAAGTACTTTTTTGACGACCTGGCGCTGCCCAACATGGTGAAGAAACTGATGGACAGCACTGATAATTTTGAGATGCGACGAGCCGGTTATACCCGCGACAGCGTTCCTTCCCGCCTCAACATCAAGACCAGCTACCAACAGTCGCTTGGGCGTCGACTGGCCCTCAAGGGCGTACTGGACAAGAAGTTGGCGCTACTGGAGGAGCAGCTGTCGCTGGCGACCGACCCGCAGCTGAAAAGCACGCTCACCGAGGAAGTGGAAAAGGTTAGGCGACAGGCGAGCACCCTTCCTTTCTTCGAGGACATTGACCTGCGCTACAACAATTTTGAGCGGGTGCCTATACCTGTCACTTCGGCCGTGATGTTCTGCATCATGGACGTATCGGCCTCGATGGGTCAACATGAGAAAGACGTAGCCAAGCGCTTTTTCACGCTGCTCTACATCTTCCTGACCCGGCAGTACAAGAACGTGGAGCTGGTCTTTATCCGGCACCATACCGAAGCCAAGGAAGTGTCTGAAGAAGAGTTTTTCAATTCCAGAGAAAGTGGCGGTACGGTGGTGGCGCCCTCGCTCAAGCTGATGGAGCAGATCATGCGCACCCGCTACGACGAGAACTGGAACGTGTACTGCTGCCAGGCCTCCGACGGTGACGTGTGGTCGAAGCAGGACGCGACCGAATGCAAGCAGCTTTTGCTGGAGAATATCCTGCCCGCTATTCAGTACATGGCCTATCTTGAGATCAGCAACAGTCCGCGCGAAAGTGACCTGTGGCAGGCCTACAACCGCATCAGTGACGACGACTCTTTCTCGATCAGGCAGGTATACGAGCCTTTCGAGATCTGGCCTGTTTTCCAGGGACTGTTCAGGAAGCGAAGCGTGGCTTAAAACGTATCAAGTATCACGTAGCAAGTAGCACGATGCCTTCAAAACATCCTTTTTCAAGCCATTCCCTCAAGCTAAGTCTTGCTACGTGATACCTAATACTTGATACCCAAAAAAATATGACTGACAAAGAAAAATACCGGGCGATGTTTTGTGATCCGAACTGGGATTATGAAACGCTGCAGGCGGCGGATGAGGTGATCAGCCGGATCGGGCAGGAATATCTGAAGCTGAAAATATACCCGAACCAGATCGAGGTCGTGACTTCGGAGCAGATGCTCGATGCCTATGCGCTCACCGGCCTGCCTACCTCGTACCCGCACTGGAAATTCGGGAAGGACTTCGTGCTCAACCAGAGCAACTACAGCAAGGGCCGCATGGGGCTTTCGTACGAACTGGTGATTAACTCCAATCCCTGCATCAGCTACAACATGGAGAACAACTCCACCTGCATGATGCTACTCGTGATCGCCCACGCCTGCCAGGGCCACAACGCCTTTTTTGCCAACAACTACATGTTCCTCGACTGGACCTCGGCCGACTCCATTGTCGACTACATGGCTTTTGCGCGGGAGTATGTGTTACGCTGCGAAGAAGAGCATGGAGAAGAGGAGGTAGAGAAGGTGTTGGATGCAGCACACGCACTCATGAACTACGGCGTCGATAAGTACAGGAAACCCTCTAAGCTGTCGGCACTGGAGGAGAACGAGCGGCTGAAGAAACTCACTTTGATCCGGCATGAAAACTACAACGAACTGTGGCGTACCCTGCCCAAAAGCACAGCCGAACTGGAAACAGGTGCTTTGGACGAAGGGCGCTTTCCCAAAGAGCCGGAAGACAACATCCTTTATTTTATTGAGAAATACGCTCCCGCTCTACCGGCCTGGAAGCGTGAACTGGTGCGCATCGTCCGCAAGGTGTCGCAATACTTTTACCCACAGGGCGCGACCAAAGTCATGAACGAGGGCTTTGCAACATTTGTGCACTACCACATCATCAACAAGATGTTCGAGGAGGGCTACCTCAACGACGGCTTCATGCTGGAGTTCATCAAGAGCCACAGCGGCGTGCTCTATCAACCAGAGTATAGCAGCAAGTTCTATTCCGGGCTCAATCCCTATACCCTGGGCTTCAATATTTTCATGGATATTAAGCGCATCTGTCAGGAGCCGACCGAAGAGGACAAGGCCTGGTTCCCGGACCTGATCGGCAAAGACTGGCTGGACCAGGTGCTGTATGTGATGGAAAACTTCCGCGACGACAGTTTTATTCTGCAGTACCTTTCCCCGAAAGTGATCCGCGACATGAAGCTTTTCACGATCATCGACAACGAAGGAGAAGCGGAGTTTGAGATCGGGGCCATCCACAACGAACGGGGCTACCGCCGGGTGCGGGAGCAGTTGGCGGCACAGTACGACCGTTCCAGCCACATCCCCAACATCCAGGTGACCCGCGTAGACCGGCACCAGACCAGCAAGCTATACCTGACGCACTACATGCAGCGGGACCGCAAACTCGAAACCAAAAGCGCCCGCCAGACCATGGCCCATCTCCGCTACCTGTGGGGCTTTCCGGTGGAGCTGCACTCTAAGAATAAGTTGGGGATCAATGAGAGTTCTTTTGAGATAAAGTAAGAGACAGAGACTATCGTCTATCCACTTTAGTAGCCCTGTTTAAGTCCTTACTTTAAATTATAAAAGCGCCGAAGGAACACTTCCTTCAGCGCTTTTATAATTCATGTCTAGCTTATTCTATCCAGCCTGACTTATTCGCCTTATAGATCGACCACAGCGGACGGCATAATGACGGAGTCGAGTACGTGAATCCTGCCGTTAGAGGCTTCCACATCCGTCTTGATCAGCTGTGCGTTCCCGACTGAGGTAATGGTGCCACTGTTATCGGTACTCACAAGGAGGTAGCTCTGGTCTGTCATCCGGATTCTTGTATTGCTTTGTAATTGCCCCGAGCCTACCTCCGAAGGCAGAATGTGTGCCTGTATCATGGCGGAAAGTACAGCGCTGTTGTCAGTTAGCAGCAGCTTGGCGAGCTTATCTTCCGGTATTTTGGCAAAGGCTTCGTTTGTTGGAGCGAAAAAAGTCATTTTATCTAAACGCTCCAGGTCGTTTTCCAGGCCGGCCTGCTCGATTAGCTTCACAAAGGTGGAGAGGTTAGGGGTTTTTCTAGCCAGTTCCATGACCGTATACTGTTCTGTATCGTCAATGTCATCAAACATGTCATCAATCGGAAAGGGGTTTTCCAGGGCCAGCGCGGTAACGGCGATCGTTCCAACCGGAACCATTGCCTTTTCTTCCACAACCAGCACATCCAATATCTGGCCTTCCTCATCGGTAGTGCTTCCTGCCATACGCTCGGTTTCACTGTATGTGGCTTCTTGTTCCATGGCAGTTGCATCTGTCGTCTCGGCAGAACTGGCGCAACCAGACAGTACAAAAGTCGATAATGTCATCACGGCAACTGGCTTCAAAATATTCTTCATCATCATAGCTTTCTGTGTTAATATTTACAAAATATAAAAATCTTTACCTGCCTTCTTTTTGATCAGGAGACAAGTCTTATAAATTTCTACTGTTTTAAAGCCATGATGTTTCAATGTTGCTACATTAAATACCACGGTGTTAAACCCTTAACTAAAAAAATCTGACTGTTTGCACGAGGATTACGTGTGTTCGAATGAAAAAACCCATGCTTGGCTAAAATATGGCAAAGCATGGGTTTTCGTTAGCAGTGTAGGGAGTTTGAGGTATAGAACCCCGTGTGTTGGAAAACTATAATTGTATAATTATAAGATAAAAGTAAGTAATTATTGTTTAGCAACCCTCATATGGCAGTATATTAGAAGCTTCGCGCCGGGGCAATTCACTTGATTTAATTGATGTTCAGTGAGTAGCCATGAATTCCTTCAGGCCTTTCTCAAAAAGCACTACTTCCTCCATCGTGTTGTAAGGAGCCAGGCCGATCCTGATCCAGCCGCCCATGGGGTTTACGCCCAGTTTGTCGGCCATGGTGGAGGCGTAGAAATGGCCGTCGGCAATGCACATATGGTAGTGTTCGGCAAACCAGCTCGTCACGTCGCGGGCTTTTATACCTGACAGCGTAAAGGCGAAGGTCGGGGTTTTGTTGGTGCCTTCAGCTGCTCGGTAAAGCTTCAGACCAGGCATCTGGCGCAGGAAACTTTCCAGCCGATCTGTGAGCTGCTGCTCGTGCTCTTCGATGCGCTGCATGCCTGATACCAGTCGTTCTCTTCGGGTATGGCCTTCGCCCAACTGTTCTATGAACGTGATGGCCCCGATCAATCCGGCAATGGCTTCGTGGTTTTGGGTGCCCGTTTCGAGCTTGTCGGGAATCTGCTGCGGTGCAGGCGCCAGTTTGTATACCTGCAGTTTCTCGAAAAGCGATGCCGCGATCACGGCGATACCAATGTGCGGACCGAAAAACTTGTAGGCAGAGCAAAACAGGATGTCGCAGCCCAGTTCCTGGAAGTCGATGGGCAGATGCGGCACGGCGTGCACGGCATCCACCACCACGATCGCATTCACCTCTTTGGCCCGCGCTATCACCCGCCTCACATCCGTCACCGTCCCTGTCACGTTCGACGACATCCCGACCGCTACCAGCTTTGTCTTCTCGGTGATCAGTTCGTCGAGTCTGTCAAGGTTTAAGGTATAAGTGTCGGGGTTCAGCTCTATAAACCGCACCTGAGCGCCTTTATCCTTGGCCAGCGTCACCCACGGATCCACGTTGGCGCGGTGGTCCATTTCGGTCACCACCACTTCGTCGCCGGAAGAGATAAAGCTGCCCAGACTGCGGGCGATGCTGAAGGCCAGCGTCGTCATGTTCTGCCCGAAAGCCACCTCCTCCGGAGCACAGTGCAGCAGGTCCGCCACCGCTTTGCGTCCTTCCAGCAGCAGGTTGTCGGTGCCCACGCTGGTCGGGAAGGCGCCGTGCAGGTTGGCCATCCCGCCAGTGATGTAAGCCAGCATCCCCTCAATGGCCTGCTTTGCCATTTGTGTACCGCCGGGTCCGTCGAAATAGATGAACGGCACTTGATCACCTGATTGCTGCAGGGCCGGGAAGGCTGCGCGAATATTTGCTGCTAAAGAACTCATAAGCTGATTGTCTGGATGACCCGCCAACGGACCGGTTAATCGTTAAAATGATACAGGAACGTCACCACGCCTGTATAAGCCGGTTTACGGCTGTTCTCGATTTCGAGGGTAACTTCGATCTGTGTTTTGGCGATTCCGCGCAGGTTTTTAACTGACAGCATTTTGGCACGCAGCCGCACCCGGCTGTTCACGGTCACGGCCTGGTTGAAGCGCAGACTTTCTATCTCGTAGTTCACCTGCATTTTCACATTCCCGATCTTCACGATCTGGCCCCACAGGTAGGGAAGCAGCGACACCGTCAGGTAGCCGTGCGCGATCGTCGACCGGAAAGGCGTCTCGATGGTCGCGCGGTTCTCGTCCAGATGAATCCACTGGTGGTCGAGGGTAGCGTCCGCGAATTTCTTGATCTGCTCCTGCGTGATGGTGTGGTAGTCCGATACACCCAGTTCTTTCCCCTGGTACGATTCCAGTTCTTCGAGGCTGTTGATGGTTAATTGACTCATGTTAGGTTTTGTGTTTGTGTTGGTGGTATAAACATACGTTTTATTCTGGAAAATTAGTTGTTTCCTATATTGAGGATAGGGGTTTTTATATGATATAAATGGTTTTTTGCCTTGCTGGCAGGTTTATACTTTCATGACTTTCATGGCGCGAGCGTCCTCGCTCGTGTTTGCTATGGTAGGGTCCTTGGCCCAGGTATAGGTATAGCTACGGCTGTTGCAGGTATAGGCACCTGAATTGTTCTATAGCTTCGCCTGTGCGGCTGGCACCTACTTTTGTCTTGACACAAAAAGTAGGCAAAAAAGTCAAGACGCTCCAAACTCGCTGAACGCTCAAACAGTGGAGCGTCGTAATGTGCACCTGGCTGAAGTGATCTGTTTCATTGCTCAGGTGCAAGTTACTATTGCTATACCTGCCAGTGGTCTGTGATACTCTCATCAGGGATTATACCTGATACAGGTAATGGCTGAAGTCCCCCTTTGAAGGGTAGGGCCGTTAAGATCTGGGTAATTCTCCCCTTGAGGACAAGTGAGAACGGGAGTTCGAAACTTGCGAGCGTAGCTCTCAGAGGGGTGTTTACGATTGTGTTAAAACAGTAATATGGCCAGCTATCAGCATTTTAGTACTGAAGCAACACCCCTATAATCCCCTCAAGGGGATAGTTTTATACAGAACTTAACAGCCCTGCCCCTTTGAAGGGGGTAGGGGGATGTCAATCATACACATGAAACTGCAGCCACAACGCC
>NZ_BMFP01000001.1:226689-333326 GCF_014638845.1 Pontibacter amylolyticus | reverse complement strand
CCTTGGAATGGCAATTACAGATTCCCCGCCTTAGACAAGGAGGGGTTAGGGGTGGTTGGATACGGTATAGCAATAGGACTGCTGAAACTATAAGGCTATACCCGTGAGAAAGCAGCAGCAGAAAATCCCCTCTGGGGGTAGGGGCCCTCTTAAATCCTGTAAATTCTGATTCAGACAACTAATACCTGTGCACGATTCGGACAGGTCGCGACCTGTCCCTACCGTTTTACTTTTCCTCCCGTTCTGCGACAGGGGCGCTCTTCAAAAGAAGAGAGCCAGTACATTCCCAACCTTCTCCCCCAAACCACGCTATAGAAACAAACAACGCAAAACTTAACCACCATGACCTACAATCAGTTGGGAAAATCAGACCTCCGGATAAGTGAAATCGCCTTTGGGTGTATGTCGCTGGGGAGCGACCAGGCGGCGAATGCGAGGCTCCTGCACCATGCGCTGGAGCAGGGGATTAACTTCTTCGACACAGCCGATCTGTACGACAAAGGCGCAAACGAGGAAACGGTCGGGAAGGCGTTTGCAGGCAGGCGGGAGCAGGTGATCCTCGCGACGAAAGTCGGCAACCAGTGGCGGGAGGATGGCAGCGGCTGGGACTGGAATCCTACCAAAAGGTACATCCTGCAGGCCGTGGAAGAGAGCCTCCGGCGGCTGCAAACCGACTACATCGACCTGTACCAATTGCACGGCGGCACCATCGACGATCCGATCGACGACACCATCGAGGCCTTTGAACTGCTGAAAGAACAGGGCAAGATCCGGCACTACGGCATCTCGTCTATCCGGCCCAATGTGATACGGGAGTATGTCAGTCGTTCAGGTATAGCGAGCGTGATGCTGCAGTACAGTCTGCTCGACCGCAGGCCGGAGGAGTCGGTGCTGGACCTGCTGCAGGAGCAGGGGATGGGCGTATTGGCCCGTGGAAGCCTGGCGCAGGGTCTGCTGGCCGGCAAGCCTGCCAAACCCTACCTCGGCTTTACCTTAGAGGAGGTGCAACAGGCGGTCAACGCCGTACGAAAAGTAGCGGGCTCAAACCGCATGGCAGCTGAGGTGGCGGTGCGCTATACCTTGCACCACCCGGCAGTGAGTGCGGCCGTGCTAGGCATACGCACCGAAGAGCAGCTGGAGGAGGCGCTACTGGCCAGTAAAAGTGCAGATTTAACACCTGAAGAAATCAAAGCACTGCAGCAGATAGTACAGGCGAACAGGTATGAGCAGCACCGCTGAGAGGGCCTATCGGACGATGGGGATAGAGACGGCCAGGTTGACGCGCAGGCCGTTCCAGCCAGGATGTATCGTTTTGTTGTTGCTGTTGATGACAAGTTGCTGTTTTGGCTCACCCGGTACATGGAAGGGATAGTTCGTATCCACAAAGTAACCCAAAGAGAGGGTCGTTGGAAAATGCATTAAAGGATACTGCAGTCCCACGAATGGCTTGAAGCCCAAACCATACGAGCTAAACTTATCGTCACTGCTTTCGGTTTGGCTGTTTATTTTGGTATAGGCCTCCAGCTTCATGTTCGTCATCAGCATATGCAATTCTGCCCCTGCCACATAGCGTAACTTACTTTCTTTGATGGCTTGGTGGTGATAGAACAAACCTCCGAAGGCATTGTAATTGAGCGGAGTGTCCAGCAAAAACTCACCGGAGTAGTCTGCATAAGCCACCCGACCACCGGTAGACCCGTGCTCGATGAAAAATCCGATGCGGGATTGATCCCCTATTTCAGACACCACATTGAGGCCAAACTGAAAATAAGAGCCATAGGTATCCGTAGCCTTTGCATTCAGGCCGGTGTTGGCGATCATAACGCGCTGCAACTCCTTCATCGATTGCATCCGGAAAGTGCCAAAACCTAACCGCGGCTCCAGGTATACCTTCGACTGCGCTATGGTTGTGTTGGCAGTCAGCAGCAGACATACTGCCAGCAGGAAAGTTTTCGGGTATGACATAGCCTTACAGTTTTAGATAGCGGTTGCCGGAATAGAGCGTGTTGTTGTAAAGGAACACAAGGGTGCCATCCGCTATATCAAGTTTGTTGACCAGTTGGCCCGTACTGCTGTTGTAAATAAAGAGCTGGTTATAACTGCTGCCATAGAGATGGCCAGTCACCGGATCCGTGTCAATCGGGTATAGCTCCCTTTCTGTCTGAAACGTTGACTGCAGCGTGCCATCTGTAGTGGAATAAAAGGAGATAGTGGATCCTTTGGTAGTATAGAACAGCGGACTGACAGTATGAAACTTCAGGCTATTGGCCTCCTGTTTTGTCAAAGACAACTGTTTCCAGGAGCCATTGGACTGCTCTACATACACTTGGTCCGATGCGTTGATGGTTCTCCCATCCGGGCTGATCATGGAATAGCTATAATGCAGGTCGGCCTCCACAGCGGTGATGACCTTTTTCTGATCCATATCAATCACATAGGCATAATCCTTCGTGTCTTCGTAATAGTCCGCGCTCCGGGCCCGCAGAATCAGCCGGTTAGTGTTGCTCACCCCATCCAGCATACTGAAGTGGTAGAACTCATACGGCAGTAAATCGTTCAGCTCATAGGTAGCCAGCGTCTGCAGTGTGAGAGGGTCCAGCCTGTGTATGGCATAGTTGATGATGCTGTAAAGGATCTTGCCATCCTGGGAGATCACGTCCTGCTTCTCGCTGCCTATCTGGTCGTACATGACATTCCGCTCCTGCAAGACATGGCGGGTGGCCGCGTCCACTACCTTGATATAGCCTCGGTCAGCAAAGTAAAGCTTTCCGGAAGTGGTCTTCCCGAACAGCCTGTCTACGTCCTGTGGCCCCCAGGGAGCGCCTATACCTTCCAGTATGGCAAAGTCCCTCACCGACCTTGAGCCGGGGCTGGGGTATGACCTGGAGTACGTGGCCAGGGTGGCATGCAGCTCTTCCCCAAATATATTGGCAGGTATGGTAACAACGGTGTCCTTTGGATTGGTAAGGGTGATAACCCTGTTGGAATTCAGGGTCAGTTCGTAGCTCCCAAAATTTGTGGTGAAGGGGGTGGAACTGAACGTGATGGTAAGCTCCTTTTCGGGGCTGATGGTACTCCCCAGCACATGCGGTTTGGGGTAAAAGTAAGGGATCGAATTGCTGGCCAGGTCATAATAGTACCCGTTTACCCGCGTCACCACCCGGTAGGAAATCTGCTCTCCAAGGTAGTCTTCGTCGAACCAGGTCGTCTGGTTCGGGTCGGTAATCGTGGCCGTCAGGATCCCGTAAACCAGGCCTGGGTAGATCCGGTGGATCTCGTATTTCTGGAAGCCGGTTCCCCTGTACTTTTTCCATTCCAGCTTCAGGCTGCCACCCTCTGCTTTTACACTGGTGAGCGTAACAGGCTTTGGCGGCGTGTTATCAATGTACACCACCCAGGTTCTGTATACCTGCACGCCCTCAACCCCCGACTTGTCTGCCAGGCTACCGGTACCCGAGTTGCCTAGCACATTCAATTGGAGCGTATAATAGCCGTCGGCATATTCGCTGGTCTGGAGCAGGCGCCCCCCTGTGGCAGACGAAGTAACGCCCAGCGAATTTTTCCCCAGCAAAAGCTCGACAGAATAGATGGTGCGCCCCGGAAGGGAAACGTTGAAATTAAGATTGACCGATCCCCGCAGCATCAGGGTGTCCTGCGACGGAAAATTGTCTAGTTCGATATCGCCTATCACTTCGACCTGAGGGCTTACCTCCTCAAAGTGGCTTCCGGATGGAGTGTAGTCGCAGGCAAGAAAAAGGCACGGGACGATCCCGAGCAGCAGGCGTAAAAGTTGCTTCATAGGCGAAGGGCGGATATTAACACAAGGTATAGGAGAGAGCAAATATACAGATTGCCTGGTATTTACACTATATCCGAAGCATAAATTGGAAGGTATACCTGGTTGTTATTGACGCTATTTCCAGGTATACCTTCCAGACCTGCATCGGCCTATTTGCAGTTCTTCTTCGTTATTTTTCCTTCTTTGGTCAGGTATACGGTCTGGCCATCCTTCTTCAGTTCAATGCAATTGTCAGAAGCGTAGAACATAACGGGTTTATCGAAAACAGCGCCTGTTATGTCTTTTCCAGACTTATCTACATAACCAAACTTATAAACATCTCCGGAAGGGGGATCCTGGCGGTAGTAGTAGAATTGCTTGCTGATGTCGTCTGTAATGTAATCGTACCAGGCCGTAAACTGTTTGCCATCGGCCTGAAACAGCGCCTCCTTCTTAGCAGTGTTTCTGACATTGAAGATCTTGTTGTCGCTGCCCGAACGTATCTTCTCGTACGCAAAAGGGATAACGGTATTTCCCTGCTCGTCCATCACACCCGCTTTGCCTTTCAGCACCAGGATGACCAGGCCGTTTCTGTAATAAGTGTACTCGTCGTCGTAGATAAGCGGCACGAGCACCTTGTGTGTTTTTTTGTCGATGAACCCGCATTTCCCGTTCAGGCAAACCCGGTACCGGTCTCCCTGGCTGTTCACACTGTCGTAAATGGGTTTGAGCAGGTAGGAGCCGCTTTCACCATCTATCAGGGCTTCTTTGCTGTTCACCGTGATCATGATCTCAGCACCATGGTAGCCCCGTAGTACGGCCCCTGCCGGCAGGATGCTGCTGCCAGTTTCCGTGATGATATCCGTTTTGCGTTTTCCCTCCACCTGGTACTCGACATAGAATACATCGGTGCGCTGAAAGAATACCTCCAGTTTGCTGTACCGGATCGGCAGAAGGAGCTTCTGCTCCGTATCCATGAGCCCGAATTTTCCGTCCAGTTCCACTCTGATGTGAGGCTCATATCCTTTGTATGCCACGGAGGTATACCTGGCGGGCACAACAACCTTCCCTTCGTAATCAGCGAGGCCAAATTTCCCTTTCTCTTCGATAAGCTTGTAGTATACTTCCAGCTGTATCTGCTGAGGCGGCATTACATCCAGTTCTTCAATTACCTGTGCGAAAGCAGTTGCGAGTGGTAGGGCAAGAAAAAGGATTAGTAGTAAAAGTTGCTTCATAAGCGGTGTGGTTTGAAGATGGGTGTATGGTATAAATATTAAAGATATGCTATATAATTAAGTCATACAATTTTAAGTATAGCATCGGGCATTCCGGAAAGCAAAAAAGCAGCAAACGTTTCCGTCTGCTGCTTTTCAAAATAGTGTGGGTATACCTGCCGGATGCGACAGGGCTTATACGTTAGTCGTAGCTTTTCTTTTTCTTTTCGAGTTTAGCAGCCTGCTTTTCCTTTGGAGTTTTAGCCGGCTTTTTCTTTACATCCTTTTTTGCGTCTTGTGACTTTGCCATAGGTATAGATTTAAGGTATAGAATAAAGGTACGTAATTTTTTTATTCGAAATGCACCTCCAGCTCATCTTCCGCCAGTCCGAAGGCAATGCCCCGCATCAGGATCTGGGCGTTGGGGTGGGCGGGATCCTGCAGGTCCTGCTCTATCTCGCTGATGCTCATGCCCAGCGTATCGCCCCCGAAAATGCGGATACGCAGCGAACGTGTGCTTTCCATTACCTCTTCATCCTCGTTTTCCTCGTCGGCATCCGCCTGCAGCTGCAGTTCCATTTCCTGCAAACGCCCGATCAGGGTGTCGCGGTCTATTTCCTGGTCCAGGAACTGGCCGAACAACTGGCGGGCCATGGGGGAGTAGTGGGGTTGGTGGGGCATGGGGGTAAAGGTATTATAATTTAGTAAATTTAATTTTTAAACACATGCTTACGATGCCAAGATAAGTTTGATAAACTTGGAAAATGCTTTTCACCAAAAGGCAACGTTAGTGGCTTGCCTCTGAGATGCAAAAGGGCATAGTTATTTGATAAGTCCTCTGCAATGGTATCTGATACCAGCACTTTCAACTTCTCATCTACTGAGATAAGCCCGCGGTCAAAGGCACGGTGAAGGTTAGGACAGAGGGCTAAACCATTGTTAATCTTGTCGTCTTTACTGAGGCTGAAAGGAACAATATGACAGGCATCAATCATAGAAAATCCGTGATTGGAAACTAAGCGCATACCTGAAATACAGCAGGTATGGTTGTAAACTTGCGGGACAAGTTTTTTGAACATCCCGCCTCGTATAAAAGCTTCTTCTTCGTCATTTTCGTTCAATGCCAAGGTATAGCTGGCAGGACTCTCGTTTAGCAGATAGCTTTGCAGGTTTTGAATGTACCCACCTTGTTTAGTATTGAGATACTCGGCTTTTGTATCGGGGAAATAGTGGTCTAGTATAGCAGTCTTCAAAATATTGCGAGACGCTGTGTCCAGAAGTAAGGTATAGAGGTCATCAGCAAAATAACCGAATTCTACTACTTCACTAAGAGTATGGATACTTCTAATGTGTACCTGAAGAATTCCACCCATTTTTGTTCTAACACTCCAAAATCCTTCGGTTGCCAGGTGATAAAATGGCAAAGAGAAATCAGACGTATGCGATGTTCTCACCAGTAGTGCAAACGTTTCCTTAAACCTCGCTACCAGTTCAGGTGAAATGTATACCCTGTTCTCTGATAGTTCGGCCTTTTCAAACAGCTCAATAAATGTAAGCAGCAGCACAGGCTTGTGTGGTGCCCTTCCATATTTAGTCACGCCTTGGCGCAGCTTGATAAACCTCTTCAGATAGGCACTAAGTGCCGGAGGAGTGGCAGTGGAGCTCGTCTGTTTCATCTCGACAATATAGCAATTTACTGATAGACTTAGATTTAATACAAGGTCTTAAGTTCTATGAGCTATATAAAACTCTGCTTTCCACCACCTTTATCTCACCCTTCGCCCAGAATATTAGCCCTTCCTAATTTTTGGCATATATCTTGATAAAGGTATTTTGAATATACCACAAATAAAACTATGAAAAGTTATAGCGTAAAACCCCGTTTAATCGTGCTGTTGGCCGGATTTGGAATCTCCTTGCTCACGCTTACTTCCTGCGAAGAAGATGTGATCATGCCTGCTGTACCAACTAAACCTTCTACAGGTACACCAACCACAACGCCGCCTACTACCACACCGCCCACTAACCCAACCCAGACACCGGTGACGACCAATAGCCTGCTCAAGCAGTTTGGCACACGCGTTTTCCGTTACGATGCGCAAAACCGGCTGGTGGAGCTGAGCTATACCGATCAGCTTACGCATGGCTATACCGTGATCTGGGAAGGTGATAAGCCCGTGCGTCTCAACTTTAAGGGAGGCGAGCACTACCTGCTCTATACCTACGAAGGTGATAGGGTGATAGAAGCTGTTACTTACTCGCGCGATCATCAGCCGATCTACCGCTATACCTATGCCTACAACGGCGACAGGCTAGTACGCGAAGCCAACATCAGCTATGCTACTATGGCGGAAGGCAGACTCCATGTGATTGACTACAAGTATGACGCGAAGGGTAACCTGACGGAACTGGTACAGGCATGGTCTACGAGCAGCAAGGCCGAGGACCTGAGTGCACCGATAACGATTACCTGGGGAGGCTACGACAACAGCCCGAACCCGCTGCCTTACATCCAGAGCACTATGTATTTGCCTGGCGTGAAGTTGTTTCAGAACAACCCGGGCTTCCGTGATACCGAAGTCTATACCTACAGCTACCACGAGTCCGGTATGCCAAAGCAGCGCTACTCTAAACTGCAGACTCACCCACAGGTGCCAGCCATAAGCGAAAGCTATACCTACGAGAAATAGCAAAAATGTAATAGTAAAAGAGCCGCCTTTCAGAAGTGAAAGAGCGGCTCATTTTGCTTTTATGATTTCTGTTCGAAATTATTTCTGATCGCAGTTGAACATCCAGTGTACGCCGAATTTGTCTTCGCAACTGCCGTAGTAGTCGCCCCAGAACATATCCTGCAGTTCCTGCTCTACTTTGCCGCCTTCCGAAAGCGCCTTGAACAAACGTTCCGTTTCTTCGCGGGAGTCGGGGTGCAGGGAGATGTACACATTGTTGCCCTTCGTCAGCCGGAAGCCCATCGATTCAGGCGCATCCGTTCCCATGAGCAGGTGCCCGCCCAGAATCGGCAGACCGATGTTCATGATCAAGTTTTTGTCTGCTTCAGGTATAGGGGGCATGTCCTCGGAAGGAGGGATGTCGCCAAAACGGGAAATGCTCCCGATAAACTCGGTCCCGAAAACGGATTTGTAGAAAAGGAAAGCTTCCTCGGTCTGGTTCGTGAAGTTGAGGTAGGTGCTTACTGCTGCCATCGTTTTATTTTGTGGGTTAAAGGTTTAGGATTCGGTTTCACATAGGGCCTTTATCTTCTGCAGCGCCTTGGGCCAGGTTTCTGAAAAGTGGGCTTCATACTCCTGGTTGGTGTCCACATCCACGGCCAGTACCGTTTCGCCCTGCTTTTCGGTAAAGGTATAGTTCTCCAGCGCACCCGCCCATTCGGCTACTTCCGGTCCGCTCGTGATTTCGGTATCGCCCTGCACCAGGCCCAGGTGCTCGATGCTGATAAACTGGTTCGGAATATTCTCCTTTATCCGGCTTACCATGCCACCGGCAACGCCCTTATCGTCCAGACCCAGGAACAGTATTTTAGCGCCTTTTTCCCAGGAGCCCTTGTAATGCGAGGTTGGGTGAAACACGGCGGTCCATGCCTTGTACTGCTTCGGGTCGAGCATAGTGCGGTATACCTTTTCGGCGGGCGCCTGAATGCTGATCTCGTAGTGAAGCGTGCGGGGCTTGGCAGCAGCTTCCACATATTTTTTGAAATTATCCAGAATGGCCTGCCAGCCCGCCTGTTGCATCTCCACCGAATGGCTTGGGTCCGCGTCAAATGTTTCCGTAACGCGGGTTTCATTGCCGGCTTGCTCAAATTTGATCTCTACTTTTCGGCCGTCCTCCAGGGCATAGGCGATGTGCTCGTGCTCCTGCACATCAGTGTAAGTGCCGTTGAAGTCAAAGCCCATGCTGCCGTCTTTGGCCTACATTCTGGAGAGGAATGTGCCACCCACCCGAAGGTCATTTTCTGCCCGTGGGGTATGCCAGTCATCGGAGGCATTGTTCCATCTGGTAATGTGCTGCGGCTCGGTCCAGCATCGCCAGACTTTAGCTACCGGAGCCTCTACGTTTGCGCTGATGGTGACGGTCGTGGTTTTTGAAGTGCTTTCCATAGTATTTAGCTTATTTTGAAAAGATTAACTTGTGATCAGGATTGACAAAGTACAGCATGAATGTACATAAAAAATCAAATGGAGTAAAGGTTTAAGCACTTGAATTCATATTGCTGCTGCGTCTGATCCTAATAGCCCCAGGCTGCTTGTCTGCCTTGCTCTAACTAGTACAAAGATAAACTGACAGGGCTGGAAAAAGGGGGTGAAAATTGACAAATGAAGGGCGATTTGCGACAAAGTAAAGCTGCTCTGGCTGATTGCCCGGTCAGGGGCCTGCAGAAGTTAAGAACCGCTTCTCCTATACCTGCCAGTGATCTGCAGGGGGAAGAAAACCTCTTAATGAAGTGCAGTATACTGTTGCAGGAGTGGTTACAGGTATGGAGCCTTTCAAAGCGCCGCCTACGTATACAAGAATGTGCGGGGCTATACGGAAGTGGCTTCTGCAGGCCCGGCAGAAGCTATACAACAATCAAGCGCGATGGAAGCAATAGAGGGTTACATCAGCACACGGCAGACACTCTTTGAACAGGAGGGAATACAGCCTGAGTCAAAAAAGGTTTTTGTAGATGGCTTGGGTAAGACGATCCATTACCTGGAACTGGGAGACGGAGAGCCGCTGCTGCTGCTACACGGCGGTGGCAGCCATGCCGGGGAGTGGATAAATATCCTGCGGCCTCTCTCAGCGCGTTTTCACCTGTTGGTGGTCGACAGGCCCGGCTGCGGCTTGTCTGATTATATGGATTACCGGGGCCTTGATTTCAGGTCGGAGGCTGTCGACTTTGTAGGTGCGTTCATGCATGCTGTGGGCCTGGAGAAAGCTGCACTGCTGGGCCAGTCCATGGGTGGCTACTTCAGTATCTGTTTCGCCATGCAGTATCCCGAACGGGTAAATAAGCTCCTACTCATGGGGGCGCCTGCCGGCATGAACCACCGTATTCCGCTCCTGCTGAGACTACTGGGTACCCGGGGGTTGAACACGCTCCTGATAAATACGGTCGGCAGACCTTCCATTCCGAATGTCATGAAGCTGCACAAGGAGCTTTTCGTGGCCGATGTGGCCCATCTCTCGGAATCCTACCTCCGGCATTCCTATTACAGCCAGTTGTTGCCAGGCGCCATGAAGTCATTCACCACGCTGCTGGAAAACGTGCTCACACTGCGTGGCTGGAAAGACATATACTACCTGGGCGATCAGCTGGGCGGGCTTGCTGTGCCGGTCAGGTTCATTTGGGGCGATCAGGACGCTTTTGAACTTCCTGCTACCGGAAGGCAGAAAGCAGCGGCTATCCAAAACTGCGAATTTGTGGTGGTGGAGGGGGCAGGGCACTGCCCCTGGTTGGATCAGCCTGCGAAGTGCGTTGACTCTGTTTTCACGATGTCTCCCGTATAAGAGCGGCAACGCAGCTCAGCCATGCAGTTTTAACTGGCCTTGTTTTGCAGCCGGATAATGACGCTTTGAAATAGGTTTAGGATTATTTCTTATCTTAAGCGACAGACACACCTTCTCCCTGAAACTATGACCACGCACAGTACCCTCCGTGCCGATACCAACCTCGAAGCCTTCTCCACCCTGGTTGGCACGCGCTATGAAATGTATAACAGTCTGTTTTCGTCGCTGCCCTTCCACCGGGTGGAGAAAACGGGCGTGCTGCTCTCGCTGCTGGTACTGCACTGTGAGGACGGCTACGAGCGCCAGCAGAGTCCTCAGGAGATCATCCAAAGCTTCTTTGCGCAGTACACAAACTACCGCACCGAGCAGGAGCAGCACGACCTGCTCTTCCGTTTTGTGCAGTATGCGGAGCGGCAGGTGGTGCTGTTCGATGCCCTGGAAGAGGCCGCCTTCCGTGATACCCACGACATGCACGGCGCAGGCACCATGAATCAACTGAGCATCGCGGTGCTGCACGAGCAGGCGCAGGAGCAGCTGGCCCGCAAGATGCAGGAGTTTGCGGTGCGCCTGGTCCTCACGGCCCACCCTACGCAGTTCTACCCGAGCAATGTGCTGGGTATCATCAACGACCTGTCGCAGGCACTCGCGACTGACAATACCTCGCAGGCGCACTCATACCTGCGGCAGCTGGGCAAAACGCCCTTTTTCAAGAAAGAGAAACCCACACCCTACGAAGAGGCTATAAGCCTGATCTGGTTTCTGGAGAATGTTTTTTACCGCGCTTCCGGTGACATTATTTCTTACCTGGACGCTCAGTTTCCGGGTGTGATCCGGCCGGGCTTTAAACTGATCCGGATGGGCTTCTGGCCGGGAGGGGACCGCGATGGCAATCCGTTTGTGAAAGCAGACACCACGCTGCAGGTGGCCGATGCGCTGCGGTTCGCGGCTATCAGGGCTTACTATGCAGACATACGCCGACTCAGGCGCCGCCTGACTTTCAGGGGCGTGGAAGATCTGCTCAAGGAGCTAGAAGCCAAGCTCTACAATCACCTGTTTGTGCCCGGCTATACCCTGGATCTGAAACAGGAGGATATCCTCACTTCACTGCGGGAGATAGGCAGGCTATTGCTGGAAGAGCACAACAGTTTGTTTTTAAAACAGGTGGAGGCGCTGATCACCAAAGTGGAGCTCTTCGGCCTGTTCTTCGCCACACTCGACATCCGCCAGGATTCCTCTGTGCACAGCCACCTGTTTGAGGAGCTTTCGCAACGCACCGACCTGCTGCCAAAAGACTATGCGCAGCTTCCGGATGGGGAGAAAATTGCTGCCCTGACAGGTATAGCAGACAGTCTGCAAGACCTCGATCTGTTTGCAGATGATGAGCTGCTGCAGGACACGCTGCAAACTGTAAACGCTATCCGGACCATACAGGAGCGCAACGGGGAGGAGGGATGCCACCGCTATATTATCAGCCACTGCACCAGCGCCCTCAATGTGCTGGAGGTCTATGCCTTGTTCCGCCTGCATGGCTGGCAAGCCGATGCCCTCACCGTAGACATCGTGCCGCTCTTCGAAACGATTACGGACCTGCGGCAGGCGGCGGCCGTTATGCGCCAGCTCTATGAAAATGAGGTATACCGGGAGCACCTGCAGCGGCGCAGCAACACGCAGACCATCATGCTCGGCTTTTCCGACGGCACCAAAGACGGCGGCTACCTGATGGCCAACTGGAGCATCTACAAAGCCAAGGAGGCTCTCACGCAGGTGAGCCGCGCGTATGGCGTGGAGGTGATCTTCTTCGACGGCCGGGGAGGGCCTCCGGCCCGGGGCGGTGGCAAAACGCAGCAGTTTTACGCCTCCATGGGCAACAACATCGCCAACAAAGAGATTCAGCTCACCATTCAGGGCCAGACGGTAAGTTCCAACTTTGGCTCCGTGGATGCGGCCCGCTTCAACCTGGAGCAACTCCTGCACGCCGGCATCAGCAACAGTCTGTTCAACCGCAAAAAGCCCACCCTCAGCCAGGAGGATGACCAGCTGCTGCAGGAGCTCGCAGAAGTGAGCTACGACGCTTATGTCGAGCTGAAGAACCATCCGGTTTTCCTGGAGTACCTCACCTATGTGAGTCCGCTGCGCTACTACGGTGAGGCCAACATCGGCAGTCGCCCCTCGAAGCGCAAATCCGGCAAGCTCAACCTGGATGATCTGCGCGCCGTGCCCTACGTGGGTGCCTGGAGTCAGCTGAAACAGAACCTGCCGGGTTACTACGGTGTGGGCAGGGCGCTGGAGGCATTACATGCGAAAGGGGACTGGCCCAAACTGCAGCAACTCTACAAACACTCGCTGTTCTTCAAAACCCTGCTCGACAACTCCGAGATGGCGATGAAGAAGTGCTTTTTTCCGGTGACGGCCTACCTGGCGGAGCATCCCACTTACGGCCCGCTCTGGCAGCAGATATACGAGGAGTTTGAGCGGACGAAAAAATACGTGCTCCTGCTGGCGGGGGCCGACACGCTGATGGCCGACAAACCCATGGATGAGCTCTCGATCCGGCTACGGCAACGCATCGAGTTACCGCTCATCACGATTCAGCAGTACGCCCTGGCTCGCATCCGGAATCTGGAAGAACAGGGGGCAACGCCGCAAGAAAAACAGGTATACGAGAAGTTGGTGATGCGCTGCTCATTTGGTATCATCAACGCCGAGCGGAATTCGGCCTGATTATACCTGGATGGACGCCCACTGCTGGCCGCCACGAAAAGAGTGGAGTACGGGTCTTTTCCCTTTTAGGGGAATACTGCCGCCGGGTGACTTCACATTAGCGATCAGACACGGCTGATCTTGCTCCCCATGCGCGCATTAAACTCTTCTTCCGAGCTAGTGCCCGTCAGGTCAAGGGCCTTCAGCGAGAGGCGGGCGCAGGCATCGGCGTCGGAGGCGGCACGGTGATGCAGAAAATCAATGCGGTGCATGTTGCAGAGCGTTTTGAGATCGTACTTGTGCATCCCTTTCCAGATGTTCTTCGAAAATTTCAGGCTGCAGGTATAGCGCGCCTCCGGCAGCGGGATGCCGTATGTCGTCAGCGTTTTGCGCAGCACACTCATGTCGAAACTGGCGTTGTGAGCGATGAGGAGCTGGTTTTCGAGGTAGGGTTTTAGCTGCGGCCAGAGCTCTGCAAAATCAGGCTGATCTTTTACGTCAGCGGGCCGGATACCGTGCACGGCAATGTTAAAGGAATTGAAGTTCGGGTAATACAAAGGCTTGATCAGCCAGGACAGCGTCTCGACGATGCGCCTGTCGCGCACCACGGTTATACCTATCTCACAGGGGCTGTCACGTTGTGGTGTGGCCGTTTCGAAATCAAGCGCAATAAAATCCATCAGGCGGCTAAGTTTAAAAGCAGGGTATTGAAAAGCAAAGGTGCAATTTAGTCAATTTGCCTGTATGATGGTTGAGGCCCTTCACTTCCTTTGTCATCTCGACGATAGGAGAGATCTGGATTATTTAAATGTCTGCACAATGCTTCAGATTTCTCCTATTGTCGAAATGACATAGTAATTCTATCAGTTGATGGAATCTGTAAAGCAACCGCTTACTGCTCACACGCTCTTCGGGACATCCATGTCCCGAAGAAAGCTGTTGGGGATGTCCACATCCCCGTGTGCCTGTTGTGTTTTCAGGTATAGGGGACATGGATGTCCCCATCAGAAATAGTTCCGGACTCGGAAGTCCGAAAGAGCTTCGTGATGGATTCCGAAACTATCCCCTTGAGGACAAGTGAGAACGTGAGTTCGCAACATGCGACTATGGGACAATAGGGATTTAAAACCTATAGCAAAGGGCAATTGCTAACCGGTAACACCCCTCCAACTCTCTTTAGGGGATAATAATTATATTCTCAAAGACTATCCCCTTGAGGGGATTATAGGGGTGTCATTTTCGAAGTCAAACTACCAGTGATCGACTAATCTGCAATTTTTACGCAGCTGTAAACACCCCTCTTGCTCCCCTCAAGGGGAGAATTTGGTTCCTATACCTGATCCACACCTATTAAATCAGTGACAGCCTTATACTTAACAACATACAAGAAACACTTTCCTTAGCCAAGCATAGGAGGGGACTAAATTTTAAAAATAACCCTTAACTTTAAACACGTCATTCTAACCTGATTGCCAAACAGACAGTCCACTATATGAGAAGTATAGCCCTTTCCGTTCTCCTGTTTATACCTTGCCTGACTTTCGCCCAGAAGAAGTCCGCAACGCCTGACTTGGTGAAGTATGTCAACCCCATGATCGGAACCGCCAAGATGGGCCATACCTATCCGGGAGCCACGGTGCCTTTCGGCATGGTACAGTTGAGTCCGGATACCGATACCATACCTTACGAGGTGAACGGCAAGTATAACAAGGACGTGTACAAGTACTGCGCCGGCTACCAGTATGACGACAAAACGATCGTTGGTTTCAGTCATACGCACTTCAGCGGCACCGGCCACTCCGACCTGGGCGATTTCCTGATCGCACCGACCACCGGCAAGCTGCAGTTGAATCCGGGCACGGCCGACAGACCGGAGAGCGGCTACCGTTCTACTTTCTCGCATAAAAACGAGGTGGCAGAACCAGCCTACTACAAGGTAAAGCTCGACGACAACAACATCATGGCCGAACTCACGGCCAGTAACCGCGTGGGCATGCACCAATATACCTTCCCGAAGTCAGACGAAGCGCACATCATCCTGGACCTGATGTCGGGCATCTACAACTACGACGGCAAAACCACCTGGACCTTCGTGCGCGTGGAGAACGACACGCTGATCACCGGCTACCGCCAGACCAACGGCTGGGCCCGCACCCGCACCGTATATTTTGCCATGGCCTTCAACAAGCCTTTCCACCAGTATGGCAATAAAGATTACTCCGAGGCGCAGGTATACAAAGGCTTCTGGCGCAAGTTCGACCAGACCAAAAACTTCCCTGAGTTCGCCGGCAAAAAGATCCGCGCCTATTTCGATTTCAAGACCGAGGAAGGAGAGAAGATCAAGATTAAGTTTGCCCTGTCGCCGGTGAGTACCGAAGGCGCTTTGTCCAACATGAAAGCCGAGATTCCGCACTGGGACTTTGAGCAGGTGAAGCGCGAGGGACAGGCCGCCTGGAACAAAGAGCTTAGCAAAGTAGTCGTGGACGCCGGCAAAGACGATCTCGAGAACTTCTACACCGCCATGTACCATGCTTTCCTGGGTCCAACTACTTATATGGACGTGGACGGCAGGTATAGAGGGCTGGACATGAACGTGCACCAGGCCGATGGCTTCACCAACTACACCAGCTTCTCACTTTGGGATACCTACCGGGCACTACACCCACTGTTCAACATCCTGCAGCCCGCCCGTAACAACGACATGATCAAGTCCATGCTGGCGCACTACGACCAGAGCGTACACAAAATGCTGCCCGTTTGGTCGCACTACGCCAACGAGAACTGGTGCATGATTGGCTACCACTCTGTGCCGGTGATTGCGGATGCGGTGATGAAAGGGAACGGAAACTTTGACGCGAACCGTGCTCTGGATGCTTGCGTGCAGACCGCCCGCACCCGCTACTACGATGGATTGGAGTACTACATGGACATGGGCTACGTGCCGGAAGACAAGAACGGCTCTTCGGTATCGAAAACGTTGGAGTATGCCTACGACGACTGGTGTATTGCGCAGATGGCGAAGAAGCTGAATCGGCAGGACATTTACGAAGAGTTCAGCAAGCGTGCCCAGAACTACAAAAATGTGTATGATGCCAAATCCGGCTTTATGCGCCCGAAACTGAGCGACGGCACCTGGAAGAAAGAGTTCGATCCACTCGACACGCACGGGCAGGGCTTCATCGAGGGCAACTCCTGGAACTACAGTCTGTACGTGCCCCATGATCCGGCCCAGATGATCGCGATGATGGGAGGGAAGATCCGCTTCGCCCAGCACCTGGACTCGCTCTTCACCATGGACCTGCCGGATAAGTACTTCGAGAATACCGAAGACATTACCAGAGAGGGCATCATCGGAAACTATGTGCACGGCAACGAGCCCTCGCACCACGTGCCTTTCCTCTACAACTGGACCGATCAGCCCTGGAAAACGCAGGAGCGCACCCGCATGGTACTTAAGGCCATGTACAAACCCACCGTGGACGGCTTGGGCGGCAACGACGACTTCGGCCAGATGAGTGCCTGGTATATTTTCAGCGCCCTGGGCTTTTACCCGGTAGCCCCCGGCTCCGACCAGTATGCCATTACCAGTCCGGCTGTCAAGTCAGCCACGATTAACCTGGAGAACGGCAAGACCTTCACCATCGACGTGAAAAGCCAGAGCGATAAGAATGTGTATGTGCAGAAGATGGAGTTGAATGGAAAACCAGTTAACCGCACCTACCTGACGCATGACGAGATCATGAAGGGTGGGAGGATTACATTTTACATGGGAAGTAAGCCGAATAAAAAGCTCTTTGCTGCAGCTCCCTGATCAGGTATAGCTAACTGTATTGCTTTGTAGCTACGGCTGTTGCAGGTATAGCAATCTGCATTGCTTTGTAGCTTGCCCTGGCCGGGCGGGCCCTACTTTTTTTCTTGATAAAAAAAGTAGGCAAAAAAATCAAGACGATTTTAAACTCGCTGACCGCTCAAACACAAAATCGTCAAAAGTGCACTTGGTTGAAGTGATTTGCTTTGTAGCCGACGTGCAAGTTAGTATTGCTTTACCTGCCAGTGATATGTGCTAAAACGCTTATACCTGCAAAGTGGCAGCAATAGACTCCCCTCCTTAGACAAGGAGGGGCAGGGGTGGTTGGACCCGGTCTAGTAAAAGAACTACTGTAACTACGCAGCTATACCTGATAATTAAGCAGCTGCTGAAGATTCCCCTTTGGGGGTAGGGGCCCTCTTTGAAGAGAGGGGCAGGGGTGTATCATAGCAACTGCCTGACCACCCTTCAACCAAGATCCTTTCAGGATGACAGGTGGGAAAGGCTAAGTCCCCCTTTGAAGGGGGTAGGGGGATGACAATCGTGCACGAGAATCCTGTGAATCCATAAATCCTGAAAATCCTTGGGGTAGGGGCCCTATATAAAGATTCAGACAAACTAATCCACCACCAGACACTCGCGGGTCTGGAAGACACCGCGAGGTTTTTGCGTCTCAATCCGTCAAATGAATCCTGATTCAGCCAAAAAAAGACCGCAGGGTAATCCCACGGTCTCTTTTTATTTGAAATTCAGAGTCTCTGCTATACCTGAGCCTCCTTCACTTTATACCCCACAAAGCCATAATACACAATGTAGGCGTAGCAGATCATCGGGATGATGAAGGAAAGCTGCAGGTCGCCGGTTAAGTCGGCGAACAAGCCTTGTAGCGGCGGTACGATGGCACCACCCACAATAGCCATGACCAGAAGGGAAGAGCCCTGGCTGGTATGTCGGCCGAGCCCTTTGATGGCCAGGTCAAAGATGGTCGGGAACATGATGGAGTTGAACAGACCAATGGCGATGATCGCCCACATGGCCAGCGAACCTTCGGCCACCACGCCAATCAGCAGCAAGCCAATCACGGCCATGGCAAACAAGCCCACGGTGCGGTTAGGGATAAAGCGGGCCAACATCAGCACCAGTACGTTTACTGCAATCAATCCCAGGATGATCATCGCCTGGTTGAGGTCATACAGCGCGTATACCGTCACGAAAGTAACCAAAGCGATCAGGGCCATAACTGCAAACTTACCCGCGCGCTTCAAAGTGCTCAGCGCCACAGCCCCGAAAAAGCGTCCGATCATGGCACCACCCCAATAGAAGGCCAGGTAGTGTTTCGCCTCCGATTCAGTCAGACCGGTGATCTGCGGAAGTTTGATGTAATTGATCAGGGCACTGCCAATGCTCACCTCACCACCCACATACATAAAAATACAGATGATACCCAGCACCAGGTGCGGATGCTTCATCGCGCCGGCGCCAGTCTCAATTTTACCGCTGCCTTCCAGCCTTGGAAGTCTTGCCACCTTAATTAACAAAGCCAGTAGCAATAGCAGCGCGGCAAGTCCCAGGTAAGGGAGCTTAACCGAGTCCGCCGTGTCTATCTGAGCAGATGCCACCTGGTCGAAGATGAGGTAACCGCCAATAATAGGGGCGATGGTGGTGCCGAAGGAGTTCAGCGCCTGCGACAGGTTCATGCGGCTGGACGAGGTTTCGGGCGGTCCGAGGATCGCCACGTAGGGGTTGGCCGTGATCTGCAGCACCGTAATGCCGGATGCCAGCACAAACAAAGCCATCAGGAAAAGGCCGTAGCTGTGAAACTCGGCTGCCGGGTAAAAGAGGGTACAGCCCAGGGCCGCCACGATCAGACCGATGATAATCCCGTTCTTATACCCGATCTTCTGAATAGGGTCTCCTTTGACGATGGAAGTGATAAAGTAGAGGAATGACACAATGAAATAGGCCCCAAAAAAAGCTGTCTGGATGAGCATGGCCTGCCAGAGCTGCAGCGTAAACACTTCCTGCAGTTTCGGGATCAGGATGTCGTTCATACAGGTGATGAAGCCCCACATAAAGAAGAGGAGCGTAACGACGATCAGCGGAGAGGTATAGTTTCTATAGTCCCGCGTTGATTCGGTAGACTGTGAAGCAGCTTCGTTGGTCTTAATAGGCGTGATGGATGGCATCAGGGTACAGTTTAGGGTTTAGGTACTACTTGCGTATAAGGTATGACAATATAATGTTTTTCCGGATTTATCGGACGGCTTCGGGTTTGTTTTTTACGCACTACCACTCGTAGAGCAGCTCGTTCCCTCTTTTTCCGACTACCACGATCGCATCCATTTTACGCAGGCAGTACGTGATCTGGCGGCAGCGGTGCATGGGCAGCCCGGTGGCTTTTGCCAGGCACTTGTTCGAAAAGGGCTGGGCCAGGGAAGGAGGGAGAAACTCCAGGAAATCGGTGTTCCTGCTAAACACCCTCGACGAAACCACAGACACCAGTCGCCTGTCCTTCAGACTTTCGCGTTTGCGGCGCTTACTGCCTTTGCCGTCTTTGCAGCGCACTTCCTCTTCCTGTATCAGCGGAAACTCAATGGAGAAGTTCGCATGGTTCATCAATTCCGGCAGTCGAACGAGCTCTTCGAACAGGTCGGTAAGCGCTCCCTTTGTAGTTGACTTTCGCCTCGACAAAATGGAACCTCCAGCCTTGTCTACCTGCACAATCCATTTTTCGAGTGTGATCGGGTGCAGCACGTGTACGCGATGCTCTTGTACGAGGGTTTGCAGTTTTGGTCGGATGGCGGTGAAATTGCGGGTCTGTATCTCGACCAACTGCTCGCCGCGCACCAGGTCAATCACAAATCCGCCGACAGGTACTTCAAAGCTATCGCCGGGCTGGGCGTACCACTGCTTCAGGGCAGCATGCAGCGACCGCTCGTTGCGCATCCCAATGCCGTTCCCCCTAATGCCTTCTTTGTCTGCCACTTGTGAATCAGCCATACCTGCTACTTGCTTTTTCTAATCTGCAAAATAGGCATTCTGCTATAAAATCAGCCTATCGGATACCTGTATATTCGGGAGTGGCAGAAAGTAGGTATAAAGTATGTAATTAATAAGTGTATAAACCGGTGGAAATACGTGTAATTTCTTAAGTTGATTTATCACAATTTACGTAGAAGTAAAACTTGTCTCATCAGGTTGGCAATTCGTGTTGCTAACTTTTAGCCTGGCCTTAAGTCTCTTAAAAACGCTATGTTTAAAACAAACTCTGAATCAATTACGCCGGTATCAACCGGCGATGACAATGCAAGTGCGGTTTCTGACAGAGAAACCGTAGCACATAAAAAAACTGCTGGAGGGACAGCACTAGCTAACGGTTTTCAAAGCATGCCGGATGTGGTCTGTTTCTCGCACCTGCGCTGGGATTTTGTGTACCAACGGCCACAGCACCTGCTCTCACGCTTTGCTAAACAGGTGCGTGTTTTCTTCGTGGAAGAGCCCCTGTTCACTGACTCCCAGGAGCCCTGCCTTCAAGTGGCGGAGCGCGAAGGGAATGTACAACTCGTCGTGCCGCACATGCCCCATGGCTTCTCCGTGGAAGCAGTGGAAACAGCCCAACGCCACCTACTGAGCCAGCTGTTTGCTGAACAGCGACTAACCCACTACCTTTTCTGGTACTACACACCGATGGCCCTGCGCTTTACGGCGCACTTTACGCCCGTACTCACCGTGTATGATTGCATGGATGAATTGTCGGCTTTCAGATTTGCGCCGGCCCAGCTTAAAGAACAGGAGCGCGCGCTCTTCCAGAAAGCAGACCTTGTTTTTACGGGAGGGCAAAGCCTGTACGAGGCCAAGAAAAAGCAGCATCCGCAGGTGCATGCCTTTCCAAGCAGCATCGACAAGGCGCACTTTGTACAGGCGCGCACCCGCTTGCCAGAGCCCGCCGACCAGGCCGGTATACCGGGCCCCCGCATCGGTTTCTTTGGGGTGATTGACGAACGCATGGACCTCGGACTACTGGAAGCCCTGGCAACGGCCAGACCGGAATGGCACCTGATTATGATCGGGCCGGTAGTGAAGATCGATCCGGCCACACTGCCCCGACACGCCAACATCCACTACCTGGGAGGGAAGTCCTACAAGGAACTGCCTGCCTACCTGAGTGGCTGGGATGTCGCGCTCCTTCCATTTGCCATCAATGAGTCCACCGAATTTATCAGCCCGACCAAAACACCCGAGTACCTGGCAGCCGGCAAGCCTGTCGTGTCAACCCCTATCCGCGATGTGGTCCGTCCTTATGGGGAGGCCGGTCTGGTGCACATCGCCGCCATCCCCGAGGCCTTTATCAAAGCTGTGGACCACGCCCTGACGCAGCAGGAGGATGAAGAGTGGCTGGCTGCGGTGGATGGTTTCATGACTGACCTTTCCTGGGACAATACATGGGGTAGCATGACCAATCTTATCGTGGGTGCTCTGGAATTGAAAAAACAGCAACAAGCCTGATCAGGAGTAATCGCTTACCTTATAATTCATTACCATATGTTCGACTACCTGATCGTGGGAGCGGGATTCGCTGGCAGCGTCCTCGCCGAGCGCCTGGCCTCGCAGCTGCATAAAAGAGTGCTCATCATTGACAAGCGTCCCCATATTGCCGGCAATGCCTTCGACCACTACAACGAAGACGGCATACTGGTGCACAAGTACGGGCCGCACATTTTCCACACCAACTCAAAGGAGGTGTTCGACTACCTGTCCCTGTTCACGGCCTGGCGCCCCTACGAGCACCGGGTGCTCGCCAGCGTGGACGGACAACTGGTGCCCATGCCCATCAACCTCGACACGATCAACAAACTGTACGGCCTCAGCCTGACCTCCTTTGAGGTGGATGATTTCTTTAAATCCGTGGCGGAGGAGGTAACGCCGGTGCGCACCTCCGAGGATGTGGTGGTGAGCAAGGTGGGACGCGAGCTTTACGAAAAGTTCTTCCGCAACTATACCCGTAAGCAATGGGGCATGGACCCCTCGGAGCTGGACAAGTCCGTGACTTCCCGCGTGCCGGTGCGAATCAACCGCGATGACCGTTACTTTACCGACACCTTCCAGGCCATGCCGCTGCACGGCTATACCAGCATGTTCGAAAAGCTGCTGGCGCACCCCAACATCAAGATCATGCTCAACACGGACTATCACGAAATACTCGACATGATTCCATTCAAAGAGATGATCTATACAGGGCCGGTGGATGAGTACTTTGATTTCAGGTTTGGAAAACTGCCTTACCGCTCGCTCGAGTTTAAGCACGAAACGCTGAATGTACCGGTGCACCTGCCTGCTGCGGTGGTCAACTACCCCAACGAGCATGCCTATACCCGCATCACGGAGTTCAAGTACCTGACGGGGCAGCAGCATCCCAAGACCAGTGTGGTGTATGAGTACCCGCAGGCCGAGGGAGACCCTTATTACCCGGTGCCGCGCCCTGAGAATGCGGCCATATACAACCAGTACAAAAAGCTGGCGGAAGCCACACCGGGCGTTCACTTTGTCGGCAGGCTGGCTACTTACAAGTACTACAACATGGACCAGGTGGTGGCGCAGGCACTCACGCTGTACAAAAAGCTATCGTGCCAGGAAGAGGTGCTGCCCTTATTGGATAGCGCTTTGGTCGGGCACAACGGGCATAGCGTAAAACTTGACGAGGCAGCGTTTCATGCCGGCATCAAAGGCAACGGCAAAACCGCCTGATAAAGATGAACATCCATTTTTGCCTGCTGCCAGTCAGGTAGCAGGCAATTCCTACCCCACAGGCTTATGGCTGATAACGCAACGAACACATCCCTACTTGAAAGTCCTTTTCAGTCCTTCTGGATGGCTGGGTTTGAGTGCACTGATAAACTCAATGCCTTTGGTAACAGGGTGGATTTCCTCACCCTGACAGGCCATCTCACGTTGCTGAAGCAGGACTATGAGAATTTGGCGCCCTTCCATATCAGGACAGTGCGTGAAGGTATGCGGTGGAGCCAGGTGGAGAAAGCGCCCTACCTGTACGACTGGACCACCGTCGGCACTATGCTCAAGCAGGGCAAGGCATTGGGCATACAGCAGGTATGGGACCTCTGCCATTTTGGGTACCCGGATGATCTGACACCATTGCATCCCATGTTTGCCAGGCGTTTTGCCGCCATATGCCGTGCCTTTGTGCAGTTTTACCGTTCCCATTTCCCGGATGGTCCGCTGGTGGTCACACCGATCAACGAGGTGAGTTTTATCTCCTGGCTGGGAGGAGATGTGCGGGGCACTTCTCCATACTGCACCAGGCAGGGCTGGGAGGTAAAGTATGCTTTGATGAGGGCGTACATAGAAGGTATAGCAGCCATGCGCGAGATCGATCCGAACGTGCAAATACTGACCACAGAGCCGCTGGTGAATATAGTAGCTCCTCTTGGAAGCACGCCCGAGGTGCAGGCCGAGGCACAACTGGCCCAGGAGCATCAGTTTCAGGCGGTGGACATACTCTGCGGTCGTATTTGCCCAGAACTGGGCGGCAGGCCTGAATTCCTGGATATCCTGGGGCTCAACTACTACTACAGCAACCAATGGGAGATTGGCACAAACGCACAACTGAGTTGGGTGAATGAACACGAGGACGAGCGGTGGCAGCCTTTGCGGGATCTGCTGCAGATGGCTTATAGCCGTTACCAGAAGCCCATTGCGCTGACAGAAACAAGTCACCCAGGTATAGACCGTCCGCACTGGATCCGTTTTGTCGCAGAAGAATGTGCGGCCGTTTTGCAGGCAGGCATACCATTGTGGGGAATCTGTCTCTACCCCATCATCGACCGACCCGACTGGGACCATCTTTCACCCTGGCACCGGGCCGGACTCTGGGACGCGGAAGAGGAGCCCGGCGAACTGCCGGAGCGTGTGCTGTATCAGCCCTACGCCAACGCCCTGCTGGATGCCCAGCAACTAATTGAGGATGCCTTCTCGATCGGCGGAGAAAAACCGAATTCGCAACGCAACAGCAACATGTGGAAAAACAACAGGCTCTTAAGAAAATTGCGGCAGGCAGTTAAGTGGATTTAGCAAGAGGCCGGTATTGCCCGAGGCACTTAAGACAGAAAACCCGCTGCTTCGGCAGCGGGTTTTCTGTCTTACAACACATGCGTTACTATACCTGTTAGCTTACCACTTCTTCGGGGATTTCGGGAGTAGGCTGCTGCAGTTTGCTGTGTCTGCGGCCATATAGGAAGTAGATCGCCACGCCGATTGCCATCCATATGATCAGGCGCATCCAGGTGTCCCATCCCAGGTTCACCATCATGTAGCCGCAGATCAGGATACCCAGGATGGGCACCAGCGGAACGAAAGGCGTCTTGAACGGGCGCTTGATATCCGGATTAGTGCGACGCAGGATGATGATGCCGGCGCACACAATTACAAAAGCCAGCAGTGTACCGATACTTACTAGTTCGCCCAGCAGACCGATAGGGAAGATGCCCGCCACAACGGCAGCTACCAGACCTGTAATGATAGTGGGTACGTAAGGCGTATTAAATCTGGGGTGCACTTTGCCGAAGAAGGCAGGCAGGAGACCGTCGCGGCTCATGGCGAAGAAGATGCGGGGCTGTCCCATCAGCATCACCAGCACCACTGAAGCAAGACCGGCCACAGCTCCCACGCCGGTGAAGAAGTACAACCATTTGAGGCCGGGTCCGGCCGCTTCCAGGGCTACCAGCACAGGGTCCGGCACGTTGAGCATTTCGTAAGGCACCAAACCAGTCATGACCAGTGCCATGAGTACATAAAGCAGGGTGCAAACTCCCAGGGAGGTGAGCATGCCGATGGGCATGTCCCGTTGCGGGTTCTTGGCTTCCTGCGCGGCTGTGCTCACGGCGTCAAACCCGATGTAGGAAAAGAACACGATGGCGGCACCCGCCACAATACCCTGCCAGCCGTAGCGACCGCTGCCGTCAGACAGAATCTCTCTGGCAGGTATAAACGGCTCCCAGTTTTCAGCGTTCACGTACTGGAAACCGAAGCCTATCACCAGCAGCACGATGGCCACTTTCACAATCACGATGATGTTGTTGAACTTAGCCGACTCCTGTATACCTACCACGAGCAGTGTAGTCATGACAAGAATCAGCACAACGGCAGGAAGGTTGATGAAGGCGCCCGTGGCCTCAAAGGTGCCCCCGTTGTAGGAGAGCGGGGCAGAGGCGATGGTTGCCGGGATGTGGATGCCCAGGGATTTGAGGAGGCTCACAAAGTTGCCGCTCCAGCCCACTGCCACGGTGGCCGCCCCGAAGAGGTACTCCAGAATAAGGTCCCAGCCGATGATCCAGGCAATGAATTCGCCCAGCGTGGCATAGCCGTAGGTATAGGCACTGCCGGCGATCGGGATCATAGAGGCAAACTCGGCGTAGCACAGGCCGGCGAAGAGACAGCCAAGGCCCGCTATCAGGAAAGATATGACGATGGCTGGCCCGGCGGCATTGGCAGCGGCGGTGCCTGTCAGTACAAAGATTCCGGCTCCTATGATGGCGCCGATACCAAGCATGGTGAGGTTGGAGGCGGTGAGCGTGCGCTTCAGGCCATGCTCCCCACTCTCAGATTCCTTTATAAGCTTATCGACGGATTTCGTCGCAAATAAATTCTTAGACATTTTGTGTTCAGGTATAGTGATTCTATTAGCGTTAAATGCTGCTCAAAAAGCAGGCATACACCCTTTGTTCCGGCCTACAGAACAGGACGGACCTCGGGTTTTCACCAGAGTAAACTCAGGTGCAGTAACAAATAGAAGCGATGCTAGGGGGCGTTGGGAAGAATCCTGAACTGCTCAGTAAGGGAGGTGACACCAAATACAGGAAAGACCGGTTTAGGGCAGTAGCGCATGCACCACTGTAGTCGCAGGCCGTAGTATTTGTAAAAGAGTTGTAAAGGTGCTTCAGCCGGCGAGATGCTGCTGAAGGCATTGGGCTCGGCCCATGCTACCGAGCCCTTGGATTCCGCAGCTGTTAGTTGCCCTGCTGTTGTGTCCGCGTAGCCATCTTCAGGTATAATGGCAAAATGGCCGGGTCTTAAGAAACCGGAAAAACACAGCAGCGCCACCCACAACAGCAGGCCTGCAAATAGCGCTATGTTTTTCCGGTTTCTCAAGGTATAGCCTGGTTAAGCTGCTGTAGCTTACTGTGGTTGGTGGAGCTTGCTGTTGCGGTAACCGTACGCAAAGTAGACCACCAGGCCCAGCGCCAGCCATGACAGAAAGCGCGTCCAGTTTGTCAGGCCCAGTTCCGTCATCAGGTATAGGTTGGTGAGCAGGCCCAACACGGGTATAAGCGATAGCTTCCGGATGCAGGTAAGGACGGTGAGCATGCCGGCGATACCGATAAAGCCCAGCAGCGGCAGTTTGTGCTGAAAGCTTTCCCAGCCGCCACTCAGGCTGAAGAAGGCGCTCACCTCAGCGGCACGGAAGCGGTACAACAGCACCACAGTCGTCAGTACCAGCAGCGGCAGCACATAGCGGCCATTGATGTAGGGTACCCGGAACCCCTTGTGCGCTGCAGTGGCGGCTTTCTGCTTTTCCTCCAGCAACAGGATGCCGCCGCACACCAGCACAAAGGCGAACAGCGTACCGATGCTGGTCAGGTCCGTCACCTCGGTCAGGTTCATGAAAAGGGCCGGTATGGCCACCACAAAACCGGTGACGATGGTGGCGAAGGCGGGCGTTTTGTGTTTCGGGTGAATGCGGGAGAAGGCGCTGGGCAAAAGACCGTCGCGGCTCATGGCCATCCAGATGCGCGGCTGCCCGTACTGGAACACCAGAAGCACGCTGGCCATGGCGACAACGGCACTCACGGCCACAATGCCGGCCATGGCATCCAGGTTCACCCTGGAAAACACATAGGCCAGCGGGTCACCTACAGCCAGTTCGCCGAAAGGCACCATACCTGTCAGCACCAGTGCCAGCACCACATACAGTACCGTGCAGATCACCAGCGTGAAGATCATGGCGCGTGGCAGGTCGCGCTGCGGGTTTTCACACTCCTCAGCGGTAGTGGAGATGGCATCGAAACCGATGTAGGCGAAGAAAACTGCTGAGACGCCTTTCATGATGCCCGCCAGCCCGTTCGGGGCGAAGGGAGTCCAGTTGTCGGTGTTCACATAGAAGGCGCCCACCGTGATGACGAGTAGTATAACGATCAGTTTGAGCAGCACCAGCAAATTGGCGGTCCGCTTGGACTCCTTGATGCCGATGTACACCAGGTACGTAATCAGCGCCGTGATACCCAACGCAGGTATGTCCGCCACCAGTTTGAAGCCCGCCAGGGAAGGTGCGTTTTGCCAGGCCAGAAAAGCTTCCTGCAGATGGGTGGGGAAGGAGGATAAGGCCCGCCCCTGTGCGAGCAGCGTCTGCGCCTCATGGAAGCCGCGCGATGCGCTTAGGAAATCCATGGTCAGGTACTCCGGCATGCCCAGGCCGACTCCACGGAGCACTGCCGTAAAATAGTCGGACCAGGAGATGGCCACGGCAATGTTGCCAATGGCATACTCCATGAGCAGGTCCCAGCCGATGATCCAGGCCACAAACTCCCCGAAAGAAGCATAGGCATAGGTATAGGCGCTACCGGACACAGGTATGGTAGAGGCGAACTGGGCGTAGCACAGGGCCGAAAAACCGCAGGCGATGGCCGTGAAGATAAAGAGCAGCGAAACCCCTGGACCACCAGCCGCGCTGGCATTGCCGATGGTGCTGAAAATACCCGCCCCAATGATGGCAGCGATGCCGAAGGCAACCAGATCCCTGAACTGGAGGTTGCGCACGAGGTTGGTGCCCTGTATGTTGCCGTCCTCCCTGTAGTCCTCTATAACGGCCGTGGCATTTTTGCGGCGGGTGAGGTTCTTCGCGAAATTTCTCATTTAACAGGTATAGTGTCGGTGTTGGAAGAGGCGGTTGAAGTCTGCTGTTTCGATTCAGGCACGGTGCTGCTTTTGTCGTTGCCGTAGACAACAGCAACCCAGCGGGGAAATACAATCACACCCACTACCAGGTATAAGTAGTAAGTCAGCAGTCGGTACAACAGCACGATGATAGTAGTGAATCCGCCCAGGAAGGCGCCGAAGAAGGCCGGGAAGGCAATTTCAGCAAAGCCTGCGCCGCCTGGCGTAACGGACACCAGCAGTACTACTTTATAGATGAGGTTGCGGGCAAACACCAGAAAATGGTCTGCCGCATCCAGGTGTGTGAACGCCGCTATCAGGCAGCCGATTATGGCATACCGGGCTGTCCAGACGAAGAGAGTGGAGATGCTCCCATGCAGCCAGTAGGCCGTATTCTTGGTGCGCAGGTGCCTGGAGGCAATCAGCAACTCATTGGCATGGCGCAGCAGCGTAGGCCGCCACTTGCGCAATAGCCGGAAACTCCCTATCCGCAGCAAAAGGCGCTTGACGGCTTTCGGGTTCATGAACAGGGCGTAGAACATGGTGAAGGCATACATGGCGATCAGCAGGTATGAGACACCAAAGGCAATGCCCAGGCTCTGCCGGAGCGTCTCGTTCATGTTGTCGAAGGAGGGGATCAACTGCCCATCCGCAAACAGCAACACCAGCGGCACTGCCAGCACGAAGTACAGGTTGTCGAGCATGGCTGTTACCATCACCTGAGCAATGGACTTCCCCAGCGGAATCTTCTCCTTGAACAGGATGTAGGCGGCTACGGTAGAGCCACCCACCACCGAGGGAAGGGCGCACGAGGCAAACTCCCAGAGCATGATCACCCGGAAGCTCTGCTTCCAGCTCAGTGCCTTGTCCGTGATGTAGCGGATGCGGTACATGTAGCCCAGGTCCCTGATGAGCAGCACCAGCAGGGTGACCCCGAGCCAGAGCGGACTGGCCTGCAGGAGCGTTTGAAGCTGCCCCGGCTCGTAGTTCTTATACAGCATGTAGCCCACTACCCCCAGGCCCAGCAACATAGGGAGGATAAGCCTGCGGGCAGAGAACTTCGCCTGTAGTTTTTCTTTTGTCAGTGTCATGATTGTGATGGTATCTACTCAGCACGCTACTCGTCTTAGTTTGTGCCCATGGCGGAATGAGTACCTCATAGTCTAAGGTATAGCCTGCTCTCTTTGCTTGCTGCAATGCCAGGCGCGGGCCCAGGATTGAAAAAAAAACAGCGAGGCCGATTAGTACTTCCGAAGCCAGAATAGCTTAAAACAGAAGCAGGTTTATTGGAAAACCAACTTTAAAAGCAGGCATTTAGTGATTATGATCCAGCCTATAACGCTGGGAAAGAGGCTGGTAATTAAGGGCCCTTGGTGAGGATGGTATAAAGGCCGCAATCGTCTTTGGAGACAGGGGAGGCGTGCGGTGAGGGTGCGGCGCCCTTGTCGATTGGATAAAGTCTGTGGAGCAGCGAGCTTACCAAAGGAGCCAACAGGGCTCTTTCGAGCTGGGGCACACCCAGCGCTTCGCCTGAAATGAAATGGCCACCTAAGAGAACGAGCGGGGCTTTTTCTGCAACGTCCAAACTCTGCTGAAGCACCGCATCGGGATGGGATGCCGCCTGCGCGGTGACGGGCTGCACAAATGCCAGCACACTGCATAGCAAAATCGCCAGCAGGACGTTCAGCTTTCGAAACAACTGGGCACCCGTAGTTTTCATCCCAACAAAGGAATAGTGTTGTACCGACTAATGCAACACCAACGGCACATATATTTTACCTGAAAGTCAAGCTTCAACCGGCATTTTCGTCTACTCGCCTTCTCCTGTACCCTTTTTTACCTATTCCTGAAACCATGAGCAGAGAAGCCAGACCAGTTATCAGAATACAGGGGTCAGGGCGTTCCAGCCCCTGTTATGAGCACAGGTTATATCCTGACCGTCTCAATGCAGCACCTTTTTCTCCGATGACGCCTGGGTCTCCTTCTGGTGGTTTCTGCGGAACCACCAGTACATGGGAATGCCAGTCAATATCAGCGCCATACCGATGGCTGCCTCCCGCGGACGGACAACGATCGTATTCACGAAAAGGGCGGCACAGAAAAGGACCATAATGGCGGGCACTACCGGGTAACCCCATACCTTATAGGGCCTGAGGGCGTTGGGCATCTTTTTTCGCAGGATGAACACACCCAATGTGGTGGAGCCATAGAAAATGAAGACGGCGAAAATGATCATGTCCGTCAGCTGGTCGAAGGTGCCGGAGAGCACCAGAAGACAAGCCCAGACACTCTGGAAGCGGAGCGAATTGGCCGGTGCCTGCGCCTGGTTGAGTTCCGCCGCCTTCCGGAAGAAAAGTCCTTCGCGCGCCATAGCGAAGTACGTGCGGCTGCTGGCCAGCACAGTGGCGTTGGTGCAGCCAAAGGTCGTGATCAGAATCAGGATGGAGATGAATACGGTGCCCCCATATCCCCAGAAACTCTTGACAACCTCCACAGCCGCAATCTTGTTTCCGGCCGCATGGATCTGCTCCAGCACAGGTATAGGCAAAATGGACAAATAGGTCATGTTCACGAGCAGGTAAATGCCTATTACTGTGAGCACCCCGATCGTAATGCCTCTTGGAATATTCTGTTTGGCGTTTTTGACCTCCCCGCCCAAGAATCCGATGGCCGCCCAGCCCTGATAGGCCCAGAACGCGGAGAGCATGGCTGTGAAGACAGCGCTGAACGTGACGGGAGAGCTGGAAACGGACGAAAGCGAGAAGCTTTCCCCAATGGTTGATTGATCGCTTGAAAGCCCAAAAAGTACGATGATACCGATTCCAGTGAAAACGAGCAGCAGGATGGCGGTGCTCAGCCAGGCCCCCGTCCGCACGCCCTTCATGTTCACCCAAGTCAGGAGGACGATCAGCACGATGGCAACAAGCTTGATGTTGAAGTCGGCAAAGGGGTAGAAAATCCCACTTATAGTAAAGTCGGATAGCCCCTCAAGCAAAGGAGGTAGTGGCACAATACTATGGAGAGACTGCGCAAACACATAGGCCAAAGAAGAGATCGCCGCCGTCTGGATGACTGTGAACAGTGACCACCCGTAGATGAAGGCGAAGAAACGGTTGTAAATCTTCTTGTAATAGGTATACTCCCCACCTGTATCGGCCAGCAGTCCGGCCACCTCCGCGTTACAGAGCGCGCCGAACAGCGAGATAACGCCTGCCAACAGCCAGCAGATCAGAACCCACTCAGCCGAGTGCAGCTCGGCGGCCATCGGGGCCACCTTCTTGTACACGCCGGACCCGATGATGTTTCCTATCACGACGACGATGACCAGGCGCAGGCCCAGTGAGCGGTCCAGTTCTCTTTGTTTCCCCATGTATTATATCTTGTGCTGGTCTCTTGACAATTAGGCAATTCTAACCCCAATGTAGGATGGAAAAATAATATTTCATACAATTTTATCCATAGCAAAAAAAGAAAGGAAATGAAGAGGGGTGAGAACTGACCTGAGCGGCATCAGTTTTGTGGCCTGGGTATGACGCCACTTTACCGGCTTCTTGGACTCCAGGTTTCACTTGGCTCAAAACACAGCAGGGCCAGCCGCTACATGCGACTAGCCCTGCTGTTATGGGGAAAGCCTTACTTATTGTTGGGTCAAACCGATCTCCTGGAAGGCACTCTCATTTCCGACCCGGTCCACGGCGGTCACAGCAATCTGGCTGAGCGCAGCGGGTGTGGTGGCAGCGCCGCCGGTGGTGAGCTCAAGGTCAAGAGAGCGGTCGTTGCGGTTCAGGATCTTATAGTCCCAGCGGCCGTTGTACTGGTAGTACACGATCCAGCGGAAAACGTCTTTCTCGTCCGGGTGCGTCCAGCTGACTTTCAGGCTATCGCCCTGGGTCGTGGTGGTCACGGACGGAGCGGCCGGGGCAGTGCTATCCAACCACGGGCTGGCCGGTACCAAAGCCTCTTTCTTGTACGGCCCGCTGAGCAGCGACCTGGCCATGTTGGGGTTCTTGGTGAGCGAAGAAATGCTCCAGTGCACTACGCCCTGGCTCTCTGGCAGCATCCCGCGCGAGATCATGATCTGGCTCATGGTTTCCCGCACGTTAAGGGCGGAGCTGTCGCGTCCCACGTTGATGCCGGGCCATAGGTGCCGCTTCTGGGTGTTCTCCCCGGCCCACCAGCCCAACAGCACCGGGAAGCTCTGAGGAATCCGGTTGATGGGCCAGTAGAGCTGTGGCGTGAAATAATCCACCCAGCCTTTGTTCAGCCACAGACGGGCATCGGCGTACAGCTTGTCGTACTGGTCCATGCCCTCAATGGAGGCCGGATAGCCGGGGCGCCACACGCCAAAGGGGCTTAAGCCGAATTTTACGTGCGGTTTCTCGGCTTTGATCTCGCTGTAGAGTCGCTCGATGAACTGGTTCACGCTCTGGCGTCGCCAGTCGCCGCGGGAAAGCGTGCCACCCGATTTCAGGTAAGCAGCCCAGCTCTCGTCGTCCGGAAAATCCTTCTCGTTGTTGTAAGAAGAGTATGGGTAGAAATAGTCGTCAAAGTGCACGCCATCCAGGTCATAGCGCTTCACCAGGTCCATCACCACGGCGGTGGAGTGGTCCTGGGTGCCTTGCTTGGCCGGGTCCATCCACCAGTAGCCCTGCTCCAGCTTAACCACCAGCTCGGGCTTGGTTTTCACGATGGATTGCTCGCTGATCTCGCCGCCGGCCACGTGGTGCGCCCGGTAGGGGTTCAGCCACACGTGCAGCTCCAGGCCACGGTCGTGGGCGGCCTCAATCCAGAACTCCAGCGGATCATAGTACGGATCGGGGGCTTTGCCTTGCTGGCCGGTCAGGTAATAAGACCAGGGCTCGAGCTTGCTGTTGTAGAGGGCATCAGTCTGTGGCCGCACCTGGAAAATAACAGCGTTGAATTTGTGTGCCTGCAGGAAGTCGAGCAGTTCAATGGCTTCGCGCTGCTGCTCCTGGGTGCTGAGGCCCGGCTTGCTGGGCCAATTGATGTTGGCCACGGTGGCCACCCAGGCCGCCCGGAACTCGGTGTCTGCTTTGGCAGACGGCTTGGAAGTTTCTACGGTTTTGGCTGTTTCCTGCTGCGTGGCTGCGGGCTGGGAAGAAGAACAGGCCTGTATGAGCCAGAAAGCGCACAGTCCGGCTACGTAGCGTAAGAGTTTCATCATCAGAAGTCGATTTAGGTTAGAAGTGTCTGGAGATAAAACTAGCAGAAACTTTTAACTCCCCCAAACCTGAGTCACCACTGCGAAGCGCATCTTTGCGGTAACCCAATTAGAATCCATAGCTGAATACCTGCCCAGTTAAGGGTGTGTGCTACTAAGAACAGCAACTAAACGAAGCACTACTTCAGGTATAACCAAGAAAATTTGCTGGTTCCGTCCAGACCCTTTCGAACTTTGGATATTGCTGCCTTATGAATGATGGACAGATGACATATAGCAGCGCTGGCAAAAAAAAGCCCGTAAATCAGCTGTTTACGGGGCTTTATTATAAGGTTATTGCAGGTCTATTTATAGGTATTACTTTCCGATGCAGAACTTCGTAAATATATTATCCAGCAAGTCATCATTCGTGATTTCCCCAGTGATCATACCCAGGCTGTACAGCGCCCGGCGGATGTCTGCTGCCACCAGATCGCCGCTCATACCTAAACCTATGCCATTGAGCACATCGTCCAGTGCTTCGTAAGTTTTGTTCAGGCTGTCGACGTGGCGCAGGTTGGTCACGATGGTCTGCTGCTGGGTATTGAGCTTACCCAGATTCACTTTGTCTACCAGCGCCTGTTTCAGGTCCTCCATGTGAGCACCCTCCGCAGCGGATATCTCCACCAAACCCTCTATACCTGCAAAAGCCGCCAGTTGCTCAGGCGTGGCCTGGTCAATCTTATTGGCGACAGGAAGGAATGGCAGTTTTTTCGGGTTAAGCTCTTTCAGCTCGGACTGCAGTTCCTCCGGGGTCGTGCTGGTGATGTCGAAGAGGTAGATGATGAGCGAAGACTGGCTCAGCTTCTGTAGGGTGCGCTCCACGCCAATGGCCTCTACCTTGTCCGTGGTTTCACGCAGACCCGCCGTGTCGATAAAGCGGAACGTGACACCTCCGATGTTGATCTCATCTTCGATGAAGTCGCGGGTCGTGCCCGGCACATCCGACACGATGGCTTTCTCTTCGTTGAGCAGTTTGTTGAGCAGGGTGGACTTGCCGGCATTGGGCTTGCCCACGATCACGGTCGGTACGCCGTTTTTGATCACGTTGCCCAACTCAAATGACTTGAGTAGCTCGCGAATGATCTGTTGTATATCCAGGATCAGGGAGCGCAACTGGTCGCGGTCGGCAAACTCCACATCTTCTTCGCCAAAGTCCAGCTCCAGTTCGATCATAGAGGCAAAATGCACCAGTTCGGCCCGCAACCGTTTGATTTCCTGTGAAAAACCACCCCGCATCTGCTTCATGGCTACTTCATGAGAAAGGGCAGAATCGGAAGCGATCAGGTCGGCCACTGCCTCGGCCTGTGCCAGATCGAACTGCCCGTACAGGAAAGCGCGCTTCGTAAACTCCCCGGCATTGGCCAAGCGGGCACCTTTTTTCAGGAGCAACTGCATGATCTGCTGCACGATAAAATCGGAACCGTGGCAGGAGATCTCCACCACATTCTCTTTGGTGTAGGAGTGAGGCGCTACAAACAGGGAAACCAGCACTTCGTCGATGATCTTATCCCCATCGCGAAGGGTGCCGAAATGGATGGTATGGCTTGTCTGCTTTGTCAGGTCTTTGCCTTTAAAAACAGAATTGGTGATGGTAATGGCCTCAGGGCCAGAAAGGCGAATAACCGCAATGGCGCCTGTACCGGGTGCCGTAGCAACCGCTGCAATGGTATCGGTATGTAAAAACTGATGAATCAAGGTATAGCAAGTGTTTTAAAACCCAAAAATACGGATTAATCAGGCATTCTGCACCAAACATTCACCATACCTACTTTTTGGTATACTCTTCCCAGGTTTTAGACTTATGGTGATTGTCCCCGAAGTAGGTCAGAATCTGGCGGAAGGTAGGGGCATCGAGGTAGCCGGGAACGGGGGTGAGCATGTTGAATTTTTCGTCCAGGTATACGGTGGTCGGATAGCTCATCTGCCCTTGTAGTAGGGCAACCGCCAGTTCGTGCGCCCGGTACTCCTCTTTATAGGTATAGGTATGGCCGTTAAGCGTGATCGGGTTTTTACCCTCGGCGTCCAGCTTCACGGCGTAGTAGTTTTTGTTGATGTAGGCCACTACAGCGGGGTCGGTAAAAGTAGATTTATCCATCTTCTTGCACCAACCGCACCAGTCGGTATACACATCGATCACGACTTTGCGCGGTTGCTTTTTGATTTTCTCAGCAGCCTCCTCTATGCTTATCCAATTGATCTTAGCGCCTTTCTGGCTTGCAGTTTCAACGTGTTCCACTTCACGCCAAGTATAGCCTGAGGCTAACAGCATGAGGGTGAGCAAGGGCAGTAGGAATGTTTTTTTTAGCATAGCAGTGGGTTATCTCTGGATCTGAAAGCTTAAAGGTATACTTTCAATTCACTTACTAAAATATGTATTATTCAGGCTAGTGGCCGACCACCTGCACACGTTTTTGTCTGCGCAGTTTGCCATGTGTAGGCGAGAAAAGGAAAGCCAGCAGAAACTCTATACCTGTCACGGTGGCGATGGCTCCGGCGATCGATCCATCCATCCACACCGCCAGGTAATAGCCGGCAAAAGAGGCGAGGATGCCCAGCCCTACTGCTATACCCAGCATGGTCTTGAAATCGTCGGTTAGCAGGTATGCGGTGGCAGGAGGAGCAACCAGAAAAGCCACTACGAGAATGGACCCGACAGACTCAAAGGAAGCCACTGTTGTGAGCGATACCGCACCCATTAGCAGGTAATACCAGAGCGTAGTGGAGATGCCGATGGCCGCCGCGAAAGCCGGATCGAAGGTGGTCAGGAAAAGCTCTTTATAGCCCAGCACAACGAAAGCCCCTATCAGCAGCGTGACCACCGACAGCATCCAGACCGTGCGGGGCCCCAAGCTTAGCCCACCCTCGGTAATGATCAGGTCGAGCGGCACATACGCAATCTCGCCATACAGCACACAGTCCTGGTCCAGGTCCACCTGACCGGCAAACACGGAAATGAGGATGATGCCGATGGCAAAAAGCCAGGTGAAAGTGACCCCAATGGCTGCATCCGCCTGCACCCGCGCAAAGCGGTGAAAGAACTCGATCAGAAAAGTGGTGAGCACCCCCAGCAGCCCGGCCCCGATCAGCATCGGAATGGTGTCACGCGAACCGGTTAACATAAAGGCGATCACGATACCCGGCAGCACCGCATGCGAAATGGCATCGCCTACCATGGCCATACGACGCAGTATCAGGAAACAACCTAGCAGACTGCAGCACGTCGCCACCAAACTTCCCGTCAATATGATCCAGAATGCGTTCATGCTTTTTGATTGAGTGATTGAGTGATTGAGTGAATGAGTGTTTGAGCGATTAAATTATGATTTTAAATTTTTCAGGATTGATTCTATGAACAATCGTTTCTAAAAATCTTGTAAATCCTTTAATCCTGTAAATCCTGATTCAGACAAATAAGTTATGCACGATTCGGACAGGTCGCGACCTGTTCCTACAAGTGGTCATGTTTTATACCTATTTAAAAGCTATCTGCAATTTCAACACGCTGTTACAGTATAACGTTGCTACATCTTGCTTACGAACGGCCTATTTCTACCCCACGCTCAATCAATCATTAACTCCATCACTAAACCCCTTACGGTATCCTGGCGCTGTGCGGGTCGAGGTCGGGGTAGTTGAGCTCTTCGATCAGGCGCTGCTCCAGTTCCGGGGTGATGATGTGCTCGATGGTTTCGGCGTCTTCGTGCACGTGGTCGGAAGCCAGGTTCAGGTACTGTGTCAGGTATAGCTCCCATAAACGGTGCAGGCGCACGACCCGACGGCCGCGATTCTCGCCTTCCGGGGTCAGCAGCCAGCGGCTGTCCTCTTTCCGGAGGTAGCCTTGTCGCTTTAGCTTTTGCAGTCCGCCCAGAGCTTCTTTTTTAGGGATGTTGCGCCGCTCCAGCAATTCTTCCAGGCTGCGGGCATTGCCATAGTCCTGCCGGAGTTCGCCTAGCTGATAGAGCAGTTTGAGCAGGTTTTCCTCCAGAATGCGGGTCTTGTTGCGTCGCTGTCGCAGGATGCGGGCCACCCAGCCGCGACCGGGCGCCAGGGCAAAGGACAAAATCGCGATCATCGATACGATCAACACGATCCAGGGACCCGTGGGCATGGAAGGGGCGGTGTAGGAAACATAGGCGCCCGCTATACCTGAGAAAGCGCCAATCAGGGCGGCGAGCACCAACATCACCTTCAGATTTTCGGTCCAGAAGCGAGCTGCCGCAGCCGGCGTGATGAGCATGGCAGCCATCAGCACAACGCCCACCGCCTGTATACCCACCACCACGGCAAAGACCGTGAGGGTGGTTAGCAGCAGCTCCAGGCTGCGTACCGGAAATCCGATGGTCCGGGCATAGGCCTGATCGAAACAAAGCAGGGTGAGTTCTTTGTAAAACAGCACCACGGCAACCAGAAGCAACACGGCTACCACGCCAAAAGCGATCAGATCTCCCCCGATCAGCGATGCCGCACTGCCGAACAAGAACTTGTCAAGCCCGCTCTGGGCAGCATTGCCGGTCTGCTGAATAGAGGTGAGCAATAAAATGCCGATGCCGAAAAACACGGAAAGAACCAACCCGATGGCCGTGTCCTCTTTGATGCGGGAGCGGGAAGTAATATAATCGATCACTACCAACGAAATCCAGCCCGTTACGAAAGCACCTATTAACAGAATAAACGGGTTTTTGGTACCTGATAGGATAAAGGCCAGACAGACACCCGGCAGCACAGCATGCGCCACCGCATCACCGACCAGTGCACGCTTTCGTAGCAGCGTGAAGCAACCCACCACCGCCGAACTGGCAGCCAGCAGCACCGAGCCCAGCGTCACGTACCGTATGTTGGCATCCGTAAACGAGAAAAACTCCAGGAAGTCCTGCATTTTTTAAATGGTTAAATTGTTAATTGTTTTTATAGAGCGATATGATTTTATTTAAGTAGATACTAAAAAGGTAAATGTATAGCTGCAACTAATAAACTTATACCTACCAATTAGTAGCCGCAGCAATTCCCCTCCCCGGAGGGGCAGGGGTGGGTTAATCGTGCACCAAACAATTTAACCATCAACAATTTATCAATTAACAATTCAATTCTTCTCCCTGGCCGGGAATTCCTGTTTGCGGAGGAGGTCGCCTACTTTGGAGAGCACGGTGAGCTTGCCACCGTATGTCTGTTCGAGTAACTCCTGGTTCAGGACCTGCTCAGTAGGGCCGGAGGCTACCAGGCGCATGTTGAGGAGCACAACCCAGTCAAAGTACTCGGAGGCGGACTGCAGGTCGTGGTGTACCACGATCACGGTCTTGCCTTGGTCGCGCATTAGGCGAAGCAGCTGAATAATGGCCGTTTCCGTGGCTATGTCGACGCCGGCAAAGGGCTCGTCCATGAAGTAGACATCGGCATTCTGGGCCAGTGCCCGCGCCAGAAACACGCGCTGCTGCTGTCCGCCGGAAAGTTGCGAGATCTGCCGGTTGGCAAAGCTTTGCATTCCTACCTTTTCGAGCGCCTCCATGGCGGCGTCTTTGTCGGCTTTGCGCGGCCGCTTGAACAAACCCAGCTGGCCATACCTGCCCATAAGTACCACATCGAACACCGAGGCAGGGAAATCCCAATCCACCGATTCGCGTTGGGGCACGTAACTAATGCGGCTGTATACCTGCTTCAGCGGTTGGTCGAAGATGCGCACGTATCCGCTGCTTACCGGCAGTAGGTTCATCATCGCCTTGATCAGGGTAGATTTGCCCGCCCCGTTTGGCCCGATCACCCCCACGAGCGCACCGGCCGGCAGGGTGAGGTCTATGCCCCACAGCACCGGTTTGCGGTCATAGCTCACCGTCAGGTCGTGTACTTCTACTACTGGATTATCTACTTGAAGAATCATATGCTAGCCTTCTTATTTTAAAGAAGTTACAATTGTGTTTGTATTGTGCCTCACCATACCGGTATAGGTGCCTTCCGGCGTTCCATCTTCGCCCATGGCATCAGAGAAAAGTGTGCCGCCAATCAATACCTTGTGGCCCCGTTCGCTGCAGCCTTGCACCACCGCCTCAATGGCTTTAGGGGATACCGAAGACTCTACAAAAACTGCTTTGATCTTGTTGGCCACAATGTACTTGACCAGCGAGGAAACGTCCTGCAGTCCGAATTCGGATAGGGTAGAGATGCCCTGCAGACCCCGCACTTCTATACCATAGGCGTTGCCGTAGTAGCCGAAGGCATCGTGCGCGGTGATCAGGATGCGCTGCCGCTCAGGTATGGAAGCGATGGCGGCTTTGGTTTCGTTGTGCAAGGCTGAGAGCTGACGCAAGTAGGCAGCTGTTTGTTCCTGGTACAGGGCCGTATGCTGCGGGTCTTTTTTCTGGAGTTCGCTGCTCAGGTGCACCACTACCTGCACCCACAGCGACACATCAAACCAAACGTGCGGGTCGTGGCTGTCAGCGAAAGCGGCAGAATTCAGCAGGTTCTCATCCGGTATACCTGCTGTGGCGGCGATGACGGTTTTGTAGCGGCTCAGCTTTTCCAGCACTTCCCCCATCTTTCCCTCCAGGTGCAGGCCATTGTAGATGATCACATCCGCCTCCGTCAGCTTGTTCAGGTCGCCCTGCGTGGCTTTGTACAGGTGCGGGTCTACGCCGCTGCCCATGATGGCGTCGACATCGGCCGCATTGCCCACAATGTTCACGACGGCATCTTTCAGCATACCGGTCGTGGTCACGATGCGCATCCGCTTTCCGGCCGGCATTTCGCCCCGAGAGTCTACCTGCGTGCAGGCTGTGCCTAGCAGCATAGCCAGCAACAAGCTCAGGAAATAGGCAGTGGCTTTCATACTAGGCGGACAGGAAAATATTACGGGCCACTTCACCGGATACCACCAGGTTTTTCTTGTTTTCCAGATTAATCTCCAGGGAGTTGTCGTATGGGATCTTATCTATAACTTTAATCTTAGCGCCGAGGAATATCCCCATCTTGTCAAGGTACTGCAGAAAGAGAGGCTGGGAGTCATTAACGCCGACCACCGTGCCGGAACTGTTCACTTCCAGTTCTGCCAGCAGGCGTTGCTGCTTGGTATTCATCTCGCCGTCTTCTGTCGGAATCGGGTCGCCGTGGGGGTCAAACTTCGGATAGCCCAGAAACTCGTCGAGGCGCCGGATAAGCAGATCGGAGTTGATATGCTCCAGTTCTTCGGCCATGTCATGCACCTCATCCCAGTTAAACTTCAGCTTCTCCACCAGGAAAACCTCCCACAACCTGTGTTTGCGGATGATCTGCAAGGCCACCCGCTCACCTCTTTCCGTCAATGTCACGCCCCGATACTTTATATAGTCAGCTATACCTTTAGCGCTCAGCTTGCGCAGCATATCCGTCACAGAGGCTGCCTTGGTATCCAGTGCCTCAGCTATCGCGTTAGTGTTCACCTCACGGGTGCCCCCATCCGAAAGCTTGTAAATGGCCTTGATATAGTTTTCTTCAGTAAAGCTGTGCACGCGGTTAAAAAATTGAGTGAGTGAGTGATTGAGTGAGTTAGTGAATTGTTAAATGGTTGATGGTTAAATTGTTTTTATCGAACGATGCGATTTTAAGAAAGCAGAAAGTATAAAAGGTAGATATATAGCCTGTAGGGACAGGTCGCGACCTGTCCAATCGTGCACCGAAAATCCCCTCTTGGCAGGGGCAGGGGTGGGTTAATCGTGCACCAAACAATTTAACCATCAACCATTTATCAATTCTAAAATCACCCCATAAAAATTTACCATCTGATCAGCGCGGAGGCCCAGGTGAAGCCGGAGCCGAAGGCAGCCATACAAACCAGGTCACCTTCCTTGATGCGCCCTTCCTGCACCGCTTCGCTCAGCGCGATCGGTACAGAGGCGGCCGTCGTGTTGCCATACTTGTGGATGTTGCTCATGACTTTCTCGGCAGGAAGGCCCATCTTCTGCTGGATGTAAGAGGTGATGCGCAGATTAGCTTGATGCGGTATAAGCATGTCTACATCAGATGCCTTATACCCATTTTTGTTAAGTGCTTCTTCAATCACTTCCGGGAAACGTGTCACGGCATGCTTGAACACCTGGTTGCCGTTCATATAAGGGTAAATGGTGCCCTCATCAATCATTTCGTGCGTCAGGCGTTCCTTTTTGGTGCTGCCCGGGTCGATCACAGCCAGTTCTTCGGCAAACTCGCCATCGGCATGCAGGTGTGTTGAAAGTATACCTTGGCCCTCTTTTTCAGAAGGAGTGAGCACCACAGCGCCAGCGCCGTCCCCAAAAATCACGGACACGTTACGACCACGGGTGGAGAAGTCCAAGCCATTAGAATGGATCTCCGAGCCCACTACCAGGATGTTGTTGTACATACCGGTTTTGATGAACTGATCCGCCACCGAAAGCGCATATACAAAGCCGGAGCACTGGTTGCGCACATCAAGCGCTGGTATCTCTTTTAGCCCCATTTCGCGCTGCATCAGCACACCGGAACCAGGAAATACATAGTCCGGGCTGAGGGTGGCAAACACGATCATATCTACATCCTCCGGCTTCAGACCAGCCATTTCCAGTGCTTTCATGGAGGCTTTAGCACCCATATTGGAAGTCGTGTCCACGCCTTCCTGGAAGTAGCGACGCTCCTGTATACCCGTTCGCTCACGGATCCATTCGTCAGAAGTCTCCATGATTTTCTCCAGGTCAAAATTGGTCACCACCTTTTCAGGCACGTAATGGCCTACGCCAGCTATCTTTGAGTTTCGCATAATTTTAGGTTTAGCTTTACAAATATACTGATTCTATTCAATTTTAGATTCGTCTAAAAATAAATTTTCATTATTCCTATACCTTAGGCAATAGAGGCGTGATCACCTGCAACAGTTTTTCTTCTTCGCTTTCCCAGTAAATGGTGGTGGGTATACCTTGTTTGTAGAAGTTCCTGGCACTCAGTTCCTGGGTAAGCTCTTCTACATTTATTCGGCTAAAATCAACAGCTCGTCCGGCATCATTTCCCTCTACTATACCTTGCCACAAAGGGTTTTGCTGGATCAGGAGAGGCAGCCCATGCGCCATGTACTCGTATAGTTTCGTAGGGATGCAGCGGAACGTGCTGGCATTGGGTCGGTAAGGCAACAAGCCGATGTGGCTCTTCGGTATCTGCTCCAGTATCTCCTGGTGAGGCACTAGCTTATCGCCACCGATCATCTCCACAAAAGGGAGTGCCTGGCAAGCCTGTTGAAGTTTCGCTAAGGTGTGGCTGTTGGCGCAGTAGCCGATGATAGTCAGCTTCACTTCAGGCCGGACAATCTGTAACTGCCTTGCCAGCTCAATCGCTTCCCACACGCCGTACTCTTCGGCAATGGTGCCGCTGTAAAGCAAACGTAACTGCCCTGTCTTTGGTAGACTAACCGGCGTTGCGAGTGGTGGTAGTTTCAGACTGGCTTTGTACTTGTTCTCGATAAAGGTATAGCGGTTGTCCAAAAAGGGAAGCTCATCGGCATAACTGTGCTCGGCCAGCAGAAAATGGTCGATGCTGGTAGCGCACATTCTTTCGATGGTGCGAATGCTCAGCGCCAGCAGGTGCTTAAGCGGCCAGCTGTAGTTGTGCTGTGACCGCAGGTTCAGGCTGTAGTTTTCCTGTATGTCGTATACAATTCTGACGCCCTTATACCTGGCTTTATATAGGAGCGTAGGTAGTAGCAGTTCGTGTGTGCTCACGATCACCAACTGAGGCCTGATGTGTTGCAGCAGGCGGTAGTAATCGCGCTGGGCGGTTAAACGGCCCATGCTGAGCCTCTTAAACTGGAAAATAGGGTGGAAGTGTATGTTAGCCGGCGCCCCTGCAGGTATAGGCGTTTCGTAGCCGGCCAGATGGATGCTCGCACCCTTAATTTTGCTAAGCGACAGACCCAGCTTTTCGTAGAGCCGGGTGTCGTTTATGGGCTTGAGCAGCGAGGCCAGCAGGATTCTCTTTTCAGACATCGCCTAAATTTAATACTTTTACGCTTTGATTCTCTAAAAACGAAAAATAGCATGGCATTACAGCAGATAATAGAGCAGGCCTGGGAAAACCGTGACTTGCTGAAAGAACATCATACGATTGAAGCGGTGCGTGCCGTGATCGAGGAGCTGGACAAAGGCCGTCTGCGTGTGGCGGAGCCTGTTGGTGATGACTGGAAGGTAAACGAGTGGGTAAAGAAGGCGGTGCTGATGTACTTCCCGATTCAGGCCATGAAAACCATCGAGGTGGGGCCGTTTGAGTTCCATGATAAGATCGCTCTCAAGTCGAACTACGCGCAGCTGGGAGTGCGGGTCGTGCCGCATGCCGTGGCCCGTTATGGTGCCTACCTGGCGAAGGGTGTGATCATGATGCCTTCTTATGTGAACATCGGCGCCTATGTGGACGAAGGAACCATGGTGGATACCTGGGCGACTGTAGGCAGCTGTGCGCAGGTGGGCAAGCACGTGCACCTGAGCGGCGGTGTTGGTCTGGGTGGCGTGCTGGAGCCAGTGCAGGCAGCCCCCACGATTATCGAAGACGGTGCCTTTATCGGATCACGCAGCATTCTGGTGGAAGGTTGCCGCATTGGCAAAGAGGCCGTAATCGGTGCTGGCGTGACGATCACGGGCAGTTCCAGGATTATCGACGTGACAGGAAGCGAGCCGAAGGAGTACAGGGGCTATGTGCCGCCGCGTGCCGTGGTTATACCTGGTTCCTATACCAAGAAATTCCCGGCAGGCGAGTTCCAGGTGCCATGTGCCCTGATCATTGGGCAGCGCAAGGAAAGCACCGACCTCAAAACTTCACTCAACGACGCACTGCGCGAAAACGCCGTAGCTGTTTAAACTCTTTTATACTTTCCTTTATTTAACTGAAAATCCCCCTGCTGGTATGGCAGGGGGATTTATGTTTTAAGGTATAGCTGAAAGGTATAGCCTAGCCTCTTGAATGCAAAGCGATGCGGTTGCCCTCGGTGTCCAGTATCAAAGCCATAAAGCCAATATCCTCCGCAATCAGGGTCTTGTCCTGTAGTAGTTTCCCGCCCGCCTTTTCTACCCGGGCCAATTCGTTGGCCAGGTCGCCGGAAGGGGAGGAGAAGTAGACCACGGCTCCGTCGGCAGAAGGCTTGTACTTCTCTTCGTGCTTTACTAGCGAGCCTGAAGCGCCTGTACCTTCCTCGGACCAGGGGAACCAGGCCATTTCCTCGTCGCCAATGGTTTGGTAATGCAGGGTATAGCCAAACACGTTTTCATAAAAACGAATGGCTCGCGGCATATCGGTTACTGGTATCTCGAACCAGCCTACTACATTAAAGGTCTGTGCCATTCTTACTGCGCAAAGTGTTTTTTCTTGAATCGGTCTGCCACGATGAGTTCTTTCGAACCTTGCGTCCAGGAGTAGAAGCCTTGTCCTGACTTAACACCCTTATGGCCGGCCTGCACCATGTTCACCAGCAGCGGGCATGGGGCGTATTTCGGATTGCCAAAGCCGTCGTGCAGCACGTTCAGGATGGAAAGGCACACGTCAAGGCCAATGAAGTCGGCGAGTTGCAGCGGACCCATCGGGTGCGCCATTCCCAGCTTCATGATCGTGTCGATCTCTTCCACACCGGCCACGCCTTCATATAAAGAGTAGATGGCCTCGTTGATCATCGGCATCAGAATACGATTGGCCACAAAGCCCGGGTAGTCGTTGCACTCTGTTGGCACCTTGCCCAGCTGCAGCGACATGTCCATCACCTGGCTGGTCACTTCGTCAGAAGTAGAGTAGCCCCGGATGATCTCAACCAGTTTCATCACGGGTACCGGGTTCATGAAGTGCATGCCGATCACTTTGTCAGGGCGATTGGTTACCGAAGCGATTTTGGTGATGGAGATAGAGGAGGTGTTGCTAGCCAGTATCGCTTCCGGCTTGGCAAAAGCATCCAGTTCTCTGAATATCTTCAGCTTCAGGTCTACGTTCTCCGTGGCCGCCTCCACGATCAGGTCCGCTTCCTGCACGCCCTGTTTCATGTCGGTATAGGTGGCGATGCGGTCCAGGGTCTGGCCTTTCTGCTCTTCCGTCAGGTTGCCTTTGGCAATGATGCGATCGAGGTTTTTGGTAATTGTGGCGAGTGCCTTGTTGAGCGCCACTTCTGAAATGTCAACCAATGAAACAGGGAAACCATTTTGGGCAAACACGTGGGCTATACCGTTGCCCATAGTGCCCGAACCAATGACTGCTATTTTCTTCATAGATGTATGTGCGTGTAGTTAAAAATACATTACAAAGCTAACAGAATTCAGACAAACAACGGTTTTAAAAACATTTATCTTGGAAGACTTCTATTTAATGTGGTGGCTAAACCCTGTACTACACCTGTCGGGTACCGGGTATAGTTAATATTCTATACAAAATTATGGCGGTCAATTCTCTTTTTGAAAGAAGTTGCATTTAAGCTGTGTATCAAAAGGATAAGGGCTTATTTTTTATCCTGCATTATAGCTATATTTTAAATTCCTGGTTCAAAGTATACAAAATAATGCGATTATATACATCCTTTAAAGTATAGGGCTCGTAAAAAGCTTAAAACAAAAAAATGCAAAGCGGGTCAGTTGATCCGTTTTGAAAGCCAGACAGACGGTTTTGCTTTCAACGCGTTGAAAAGGAGAAATTAAAACAAAAAAACTATGGGAAATTTACTGTATATCATAGCCGTCGTGCTAGTGATCTTTTGGCTGATCGGGTTCCTTGGGTTTCCCGATGCCGTAGGTGGAATTATCCACGTACTTTTAGTGCTGGCTGTTATCGCAGTTTTGCTGCGATTAATACGAAGTGCTTAACCTATATAGCGTAACTACGTTAGATAGGATAACAGACTATATTTTGGAAATTAAAATATTAAAACTATGGGAAATTTATTGTATATCATAGCCGTTGTGCTAGTAATCTTTTGGCTGATCGGATTCCTGGGATTCCCTGATGCCGTTGGTGGATTGATTCACATCTTATTGGTGATCGCCGTGATCGTGGTACTGCTACGACTCATACGGGGCTAATACGAATACCTCAAAAACAGAAAAGGCTGCAAAGAGATTTGCAGCCTTTTTTACGTTTATACCTTTGCGCTCCGTCTACTTCCTGAATGGAAAGCTAAAGCCTGCCCGGATAACCGGGTTAGAGTAGGGCGAGGCATAAGAGTCATTGAAGTTGTAGAGCAGCAGTATATCGGCTGCCCCACGTTCGCCAATCCGCTGCCTGTACCCGAGCCCGGCAATGGGTATACCTATAAAGCGCCTGCTAAACTCATATACGCCGGTGTTATAGTTCATTAAAGGGAGCTCCACGCTCAGTTGCTCAAACTCACCATGGATCAGGAAGTTTTCAAAAATCTGCTGTTGTGCGAACACACGGCCACCATAATTGTGCATGCGCTCTCCTCTGAAGCTTTGGTAGTGGTATACCCCGCCTATACCTAGCCAAAACGTTTCGGTAGCCCGGTAACCAACCACTGGCAACAAGGATATGTTAGTAAAGGTGCCGAACTGCAGGCCGAAGCTGCCGCCCCAGAACATGCGGTCGATCAGTGCCTTTGGTGGCTCTTCGCCGGGACGCACAACCTGCGAGCGGATCACTTCCGGCTGCGGCTGTGGTGGCGTGACACGGGGCTGCTGTTGTGGTTCCACTGTAGGTCTTGTGGGCAGTTCGCGTTTGCGGCGCACCGTGTCGGGCTCGGTTTGGGCCATGGCCGCTGTGCTGCCAAGCAGGCAGCACAGGGTCAGTACCAGGATGTTGTAGCTGAAGCGTAGCGGCATAGCTTGATCGGTTACAGGTTGTCGCTGGTTTATATGCTATACCTTGGCTGTGGCATACATTTTTTTCCGCAGCTCTTTGATGTTCTCGTCAGAGAGGTATTCCTCATAGCCCATGCGTTTGTCGATGATACCACGTGGCGTCAGCTCGATGATACGGTTAGCGATCGTGTCCACAAACTGCAAGTCATGCGAAGAGAAGAGGATGGTGCCATCGAAGTCGCGCAGTGAGTTGTTGAGCGCCGTGATCGACTCGAGGTCCAGGTGGTTGGTCGGTTCGTCAAACACCAGCACGTTGCCGGACTGCAGCATCATACGGGAGAACATACAGCGCACTTTCTCTCCACCCGACAGCACGTTCGCCTTCTTGAGCGACTCCTCACCGGAGAACAGCATGCGGCCCAGGAATCCGCGGATAAAGCTTTCGTCTTTTTCCACCGAATATTGGCGCAGCCAGTCCACCAGGTTCAGGTTCGTATCAAAGAACTCCTGGTTGTCTTTCGGGAAGAAAGAGGCCGTGATGGTGGTTCCCCACTTGAACTCACCTGAGTCAGGCTGCTCTTCGTTGAACAGGATCTTAAAGAAAGTGGAAGCGGCAATGTCGTTACGACCGATCACCGCGATCTTATCTCCTTTGTCGATCATAAAGGAGATGTTCGTGAAAAGCGGCTGCCCATCGATCGATTTGGTCAGGTTCTCGACGTGCAGGATCTGGTTACCAGCTTCGCGCTCTGGCTTGAAGGCGATGTAGGGGTACTTGCGTGAGGAAGGCTGAATGTCTTCTACCGTCAGCTTCTCGAGCAACTTGGCACGTGAGGTCGCCTGCTTCGACTTGGAAGCGTTGGCGCTGAAGCGGCGGATGAATTCTTCGAGTTCCTTACGTTTGTCTTCTGTCTTCTTGTTGGCATCAGAGCGCTGCTTCAAAGCCAGCTGGCTTGACTGGTACCAGAAACCGTAGTTACCGGCAAACATCTTGATCTTGCCAAAGTCGATGTCGGCCACGTGCGTACACACGGCGTCAAGGAAGTGGCGGTCGTGCGACACCACGATCACGGTGTTCTGGAAGTTGTCCAGGAAGTTCTCCAGCCACATGATCGACTCAGCGTCCAGGTGGTTGGTCGGTTCGTCGAGCAGCAGGATGTCCGGATTGCCGAAGAGCGCCTGCGCCAGGAGCACACGCACTTTTTCACTGCCGCTCAGATCTTTCATCAGGGCGTAGTGCAGGTCTTCGGTGATGCCAAGGCCGCTCAGGAGTTCAGCCGCTTCATACTCAGCGTTCCAGCCCTCCAGGTCAGCGAATTCGCCTTCCAGTTCAGCAGCCCGCACGCCGTCAGCCTCCGAGAAATCTTCTTTGGCATAGATGGCATCCTTTTCCTGCATGATGTCAAACAGGCGCTTGTGGCCCATGATAACGGTCTGCAATACCGGAGACTCGTCGTATTCGAAGTGGTTCTGCTTCAATACGGCCAGGCGGGCATTGGCCGGGATCTCCACGGTGCCGGTGTTCGGGTCAATCTCACCCGAGAGTATTTTTAGAAAGGTGGATTTGCCCGCACCGTTGGCCCCGATGAGGCCGTAGCAGTTGCCGGGCAAAAATTTGATGGTAACGTCTTCAAACAGGGTACGCTTGCCATAAGACAGGCTTACATTGTTGGTGCTGATCATAGATAGCTTAAAATGAGTATATGAAACGATTGCGGTGCAAAATTACGAAATAAAAACCGTCTTTTTTTCAAATTGCTGTAAACCAATAGGCTAAGGGTTCACAGGGGGCGGCTTAATTGCTTTGAAATGAAGCCTTTCGGGGAGTGACCCGAAAAATTAATGACTCAAATCACAACACCAACCCATGTTCTCTAGTATATTGATTTAATTATATACGGCAGATCGCACCTGCTTTGGGGAGCTTTGTGTAGGACAAGCTCTTTTTTATAACCAATCGTGCGACTAATCTGTTCACTTTTAAAAACTAAGGACTCTAAACAAAACAGTATACATATGGCACTTTCAAGAATCACATATCAAAAGGTATCACTGAAATATGGTATTTTCGTAGGTATAGCGCATGTGCTCTTTTTCCTGATCATGCGCCTGCTGAACCTTCAAAACAGAGTGGAGCTTTCTTTCCTGAGTGCGATCTTCCTGATTATAGGTATAACAGTTGCTATTTCGCAATTCAAAAAAGCGAAAGGAGGGGACATCAACTATTTCCAGGGGCTGGCGATCGGGGCTACCACGGGCGTGGTTTCCTCTACCATACTGGCCCTGTTCATGGTCATCTACCTGACAACCTTAGACACAGCATACCTGGCTAGTCTGCAGTCCAGTGCGCTGTTCCCTGTGAGTTTGTCGGTGTTGTCCTTCTTTGTGCTCACCATTATTTACGGTACCATCCCAGGCTTCCTGATCGCTTTTGTGGCCATGCAGTGGTTTAAGCGGGAAGAACATGCTATTCAAGAGCGCATCTGATCGTAGCGTTCTGTTTTAGCAGCCTCATATAAAGACACTTCAAGCACCTACTATGGAAAAAATTGGCCTAAAATACGGCCTGTTTACAGCACTTGCGTTGGTCAGCTACTTTCTGCTCATGAAGGTAGTAGGCCTCTCGCATATTATTGAGTTGCGCTTTCTCAATGGCCTGATCATGGCTGTCGGTGTTACCCTGTCCATACGGGCTCTTAAGATCATGCGGCAGGGCAATATCGGTTATTTTGAGGGCCTGGGAGTGGGCGTCATTACTTCCGTCCTGGCAACAGTGGTATTTGCCGCGTTTATGGTCATTTATATTAAAGCGTTCGATGACGGGCTGCTAAAAGTTCTTGCCGGCGAACAGTTCTTCGGCGATCGGATGGCGATCACACCGGGTGTGGTAATTTTTATCGTCCTGATGCTGGAAGGCGTGATATCGGGCTTTATGGTGTCGTTCATTGCCATGCAGTGGTTCAAACGACGCGACCACAAAGTGCCCGGCAGTCCCTGAACCGGCTTCATTCACACCAGAGATACAATAAGAAAGGCGACCAGGTATATCCCGGGTCGCCTTTCTCTTTTAGGATTATATTGTCAGATCAGCTCACCAGATTATCTGGCCGCTGTATGATTTGTACAACTACTTCATGTAAATCACCTTCCTCATCTTTAAGCTTATATATCACCATGGGGTTGTCAGCATCATGTATAGGCGTGATATTGACGACTTTACCTGCGTCAAGCCTGTCTTCAAGTTGCTGTGCTAAGTCCTGAAATGCTTTGGCAAAGTTAACCTCGAGCGAACTGGGATTATAATATTTAGTTTTCATGTTTATTTCACTTTGTATGGGGGAGACGCTGCTGCGTAACCTGGAGCCACTATTAAAAATACTATTTCGACCGTTTGTTTTGTGTACTGTTCTCCAAGGGTTTAGTTACGATATAGCTAAATTTGAATACAAGTTATTTTTATAATTTAAATATATTTTGAAATATTTCAATTTTGTGCTAAAATGCGGTCGGATGTACTATTGGAAAAATATAAAATATGTGCGTCTTTAAGCAGAACCTAAATAATGTAATTCCGTTCATAACACTATATAACTTTAGCATAGCCAGGTAATGGCCTCATACCCGAATACCATGAAAAGAATTATACCTTTTTTAATCATACTAGGATTAACAGTAAGTACGACACAGGCGCAGCGATTGGCAGAGACTGACGATGAGCTGGATAAGAAAGTGCTGGCCATCAGTCTAAGTGGTCCGCAGATGGCTATCCTGGAAATGAAGCGCGATTTGAATCTAAGCGAAGAGCAACTAAAGCAGGTTGAACTGCTACACCAGGAACGCTACCAGCTGATGACAGAAGCCGAACTGAGACAGGAAGATCCGATAGAACTACAGCGTACCTACAGAGAAATACAGATACAGCTTGACAAGGTGATGGCTGGCATCCTGAATGATAAGCAGCTGAAGCAATTCCTGGAGTTGGAAGGGCGCCAGCACGTTAATATGCTGACCGGGAAGGAAGAAGAATAATCACTGGTAAGCATAAATCAAAAAGCCCGCCTAAAAGCGGGCTTTTTGATTTATTTTGAACTAGGTATAGGACGCAGGTAGGTGATCTCGCTCACTTTGCTCAGGGCGTTAAAGCGGACCTCAGCCCGGTTAGCTTCGGAAAGTTTATTCCGCTCATTGCACTGCGAGCCGGGTTCAAAGTAGTAGATGAAAACACGCTGTCCCCGACGCATCAGTTGCTCTGCATCAGGTTTGCCCAGAATGTCTTTTACATCTGCTTCAGGGCGCCCGTACAGGTCGCGGCGTATTGCCTCAAAGTCATTGACCATCGTGTTTCGTTGTCCCTGGCAGCCTTTTTTATCTTGCTGCCATTTCTCACTGTCGAAGCCTGAAATGCGGGCGGGGTCTGCGCAGCCCATTAGCATCATCAGTAGCAGGGTATAGAAGGAGTACGTTTTCATGTGCTATTCTCTTACCTCAAAATTGCAGCTTCCGGCCTTGGCATACAAGTAAATGCTCTAATTTATAAAGCACTGGATGATTCTGGAAATAAAAATAAATAGTCCCGGTATACTAAGCTTCAGGTATACAAACGTTTAGCATATACAGCCGGTCACCAGGCGGGGGAAAGCCCTGCAAATTGGACCTAAACATCTTTTGAGGGAACAATTGTTGTGTTTTTTCCTGTTAGTACATTAATTGCGTAAAACCTGATAAAGAAGAATAGCCCTATGATAAGAGCCACTGTTACCTCTTTTGCCTTGAGTTTCATGCTGATAGCCACTCCCGGCGGAGCCCGACACGACGAATCTGATCCGATGGGACGCACAGCGGAAACTGTTTTGACTTCCACTTCACTTGCCAACCTTTCCTTTACTGAGAAGAAAATCGCTTTCGAGGAGCATGTGCTGGACGTGTACAACAGAGCGGGGTTACAAAAGGCAGGACTTTCTTACAGTGTGTTTGAGCGTGCCTACACCGGTTACCACAATTTCAAACAGGATGAACTGACCGCTACTGACAAGCAGATCCTGACGGTGGTTGATTTCACCAAGCCGAGCAACCAGAAGCGCATGTGGATCATAGACCTGGATGCGAGCAAAGTGATTTATAACAACCTGGTGGCGCATGGCCGTAACACGGGCAATGTAAAAGCTGAGAAATTCTCAAACGAGCCCAATTCCAACATGAGCAGCATGGGTTTCTACCTGACCGATAAAACCTACCATGGCAAGCACGGGCTTTCGCTGCGTTTGTCAGGTATGGACGAGCAGTATAACTCAAAAGCCATGGAGCGTGCCATCGTACTGCATGGTGCTGACTACGTGAGTGAAGATTTTGTGAAGCAGTATGGCCGGCTGGGCCGCAGCCTGGGTTGCCCGGCGGTGCCAAGAGCTATTTCCGGAGACGTGATCGAGCTGATCAAGAACAACACGGTACTCTACATCCACAGTGCAGACAAGGCCTATACCTCCGATTATTTAAACGTTGAGAGAGCCATCGAAGGATTTGCATCGCTACAGGATATGCTGCCTGCGAACGCCTAGGTGGACCAAAAGATTACATGAAAAAGCCACGCCGAGATCCGGTGTGGCTTTTTTTGGTTTTAATGGTCTTTGCGCCTAGGTCTGGTCCTTCGTCGTCTTCACCAGGTTAATACCGGCGAAGAAAAAGATCAGGCCTACAATAAAGGGAACGGCGGCCGTGTACTTGCCAACAGCAGCGCCGTCGCCTCCCATAACAAAGGCATATGCGCCCCAGATGATGCCGACTATACCTAATATGGTCAGAATGGCACCGAATGTTCTTTTCATATTCATAATATTCTGTTTTAATTGAAGCTGATTTTGCAGCGATTTTAGTGTATTACGAAATTCATATAAAATAGGGTAGCTATTTATGAATTCTTGCATGCTGTCTAGCCTGCAGTCTCTATTATTTTCATGGCGCTTGCGTATACTTTTTAATACAATGAAAGTATACGCTGATGAAACACGGCCGGCCAACACCAGGCTTCCCGTAAAAGCGGGCCGGTGAGCAGGGCATTTACAAAACATATAATTAGAACCATGTAAGTATAGAGTAACATGAGAGCAGTCATGAAATTTATCATTGCCATCCTGATTGCGGCGGTATCGCTGGTCACGTACTGGTGCAACAGGCAGGAAAATGATTTTACCGGCCAGATGCAGCACGTGGATATGACCGTAGAGCAGGAGATCGCCCTTGGGTTACAGACCGCACCCCAAATGGCCTCTCAATATGGTGGGCTTCACCCGGACGAGCAGGCGAGAGCCCAGGTGAGCGCAATCGGGCAGCGGCTTGTCCAGAATACCCGCGTGAATGAAACACCCTATAAGTTTGACTTTCATCTGCTGGCCGATGAGAAGACCGTCAATGCCTTCGCCCTGCCAGGCGGGCAGATCTTCATCACGGCGGGTCTGCTTCGTCGGCTGAGTTCTGAGGCGCAGTTGGCAGGCGTGCTGGGCCACGAGATAGGGCACGTAGTCGGCCGGCACTCTGCCCAGCAATTAGCCAAGGCAAAGCTCACACAGGGCCTGACCGGTGCCGCTGCCATTGCCACTTACGATCCCGATAATCCTGCCTCCCGAAGCGGTGCCGTGGCTGCCGCTATGATCGGCAAACTGATGAACATGCGTTACGGCCGGGAAGATGAACTGGAGTCGGACAGGCTGGCGGTGCGCCTGACAGGGGAGGCAGGCTACGACCCGAGGGCCATGATCGAGGTGATGCGCATACTCGAGGAGGCCAGTGGCGGTGCCAGTGGTCCTGAATTCGCACAAACGCATCCTAACCCAGGCAACCGCATCGCGGAGATAGAGCGCGCCATCCAACAGGAGTATCCCAACGGTTTGCCTGCTGGCCTTGTAGAATAAGACCGGGCTCTCAACTATAAACTGACATCACACCATGCCTACGCAAAAAGACATAAAATTCCATCACCTCCTGTTTGTCATCAACCCCATAGCAGGTGATATCGACAAAGAGGAACTGGAAGATGAGATAAAGACAGAATGTGCTGATCATCAGATCAAGTGCACGATCTATCGCACGACAGGCGAAAGTGACTTAGAGCAGATCAAGCAGCTCATGGAGGAAAATACCTATGACGCTGTTTTTGCAGTTGGGGGCGATGGCACGGTCAGTCTGGTCGGCGCCCTGCTGATCGGCACGCAGACCCCCCTGGGCATTATACCGCTTGGCTCCGGCAACGGACTCTCAAAAGACCTGGGTATACCTCAGGATACGGAAGAGGCCCTGCAACTGATCCACGAACACGTTGTGCGCAACATCGACACCATCGACCTGAATGGGAAGCCTTCAATTCATCTCAGCGATCTTGGATTTAACGCCCTGGTCGTAAAGCGCTTTTGCGAAGGGGATAAGCGCGGACCGGGCGCCTATGCCTGGATAGCCCTGCAGGAGTACATGAATTACGAGCCCAAGTTTTATCGCATAGAGACTGACACGGAGAATTTTGAGGGGCAGGCCTTTATGGTGACCATTGCCAATGCCAACGCCTTTGGGAGCAATGCCGCCATCAACCCCAGCGGAATCCTGAACGACGGGCGCTTCGAAATCTGCCTGATTGAGCCTTTTCCAAAAGCTGCCGCGCCTGTGTTGCTGGTGAGGATGTATACCGATAATATTGATGGCTCCATCTATACCCGACGCATCAGCTGCCGCAAGGCCACCGTTTACAACGTAGACCATGAAGTGGTGCACATCGACGGCGAGCCGGCTGAACTGGATGAGGTGATCAAAGTGACGATGCACCCCAAAAGCCTCAAAGTGATTCTGCCTATACCTGAAGAGGCATAATTAGAAGCTATACCTGCTGTGCCTGTACTTTGGGCTGCAAAACGGTGCCAAGCTCTTTCCTGAACACGACAACCCCTGGCTTTGGGACGTCTTCTGTTTCCGGGACGGCGAGCGCCTCTATCCAAACCTCTCCTGTGTCGTAGTAGTTGAGCACAAAGAAACCGCGCTGCTCCAACGTAAAGGTGGCTTTGCCGCCTTTTTTTACAAAGGAGGTTTTACTGCCCGAGCCGCTTACGATGTAATGGTTGTCCCGCACCTCAAAGTGCTGCAGGTTATGGTCGTGCCCCGCCACATATACAATGTTGCTGTACTGATGGAAGATACGGAGCAGGCGCTTGCGCATCTTGCGGTATTTACGGTGCGACATGTCTTCATAGGCCCCGAATAGCTGACGGTAAAAAGGATATAAAGAGCCGAAGATAGGCAATGGAATATAAAAGCGTTTGTGGGCGGCCGTCAGCGGAAAGATATGCTGCTTGATCGTGAATTTGCCGCCGTGAAGCGCATTGCTGTAAAGCGGGTGGTGCGCTGCCACCACGATGCGCTGGTGTCGGTTACGCCGCAGGATCTGGTTCAGACGCACAAAGAATTCCTCAATGTCATCATAAGGGCAGCCCTGCCCGATACCCATCGGCTTTTCGCCGCGTTGCACCCACCACTGTGTGTTGATGATCACCAGGAGCAACCCCTCTGCTAATTGTATAGCCTCCGGGCCAGGGCAACCGTGCCGGGGCAGGTAACTGTTCTCGTCCTGCAGCGTGTCCACCACGTATTTTTCCTGTCGCAGCACATACTCCAGTCCTTTAGCACGGCCTTTGTTCCAGTCGTGGTTGCCGCTGAGAAAAATCTTGCGCCCTGCGTAAGCGCCCATTTGCCCTAGCAGGAAATCCAGACGCTCTTTGGCGGCAGGGTAGTGGCGGTGCGTCTCGGCAGGCATGCCCACCGGGTAGAGGTTATCTCCCAGGAACAGGACGCTCCCATCGGGGCCTGTATTCTGCTGCCACTCCTCCAGGAGCCGCATGACAGGGTCCGTGCCGTCGGTTGCGACATAGCCCACGTCACCCATAAACGCGATGCTGTGCACCAGCCGCGCCTCCGGTTTAGGCAGGCACTTGCGCCAGCCTACATCCGAAAGTTTGTAGAACGGCTTGTTGCGGTATTTGAGCTCCTGCCAGTAGCTGAACAGCCCAAAAACCAGAAACAGCACGGTAGGTATGATAAGGAAGTATAGCAGCATCAGAAGTTGGGTGGCGTGAGGTTTTTGAAATGACCGTTGAGCTTGACGCGCTCCTTCAGTTTCTCGGTTTCGGCTACGATAGGCAATACTTGCAGGAGATGCTGCAAAATCATCTCTTGCCGCAGGGCTTCGCTGTTACACTGCAATAAAGTATACTCCTGTTCGGTATTGAGGCCCAAATGATGGCCTACGTCATAGGATGTGAAGTTATTGGGCAGGTCCAGAAAGATGTTGCTTATACCTAAGGCCATGTAGAGTTCACGTAGTTTTTCACGTATTTGTTCCTTCGTCACAATATCTTCATCGGCCAGGTTCTCTACTTCCTCCACCTGCCCCCCAGCATACAGCCGGCCGGGTGCCTGTTTATCAAACTTCAGTATTTTAAAGATGCCCAAACCCTGCGTACGGATGTCCATCTCGCCGCTTTCGTATTTTTTCTCAACCTGCAGCAGCTTGATCTCTGTGCCGTAGAGGCCCACACTATTATTGATATAGGTAGGTATGCCAAATGTACTGCCGCTTTCGAGGCAGTCGTAGACCAGCTGCTTGTAGCGGGGCTCGAAGATGTGCAGGTTCAGCTTCTCGCCCGGAAATACCACGATATTCAGAGGGAACAAGGGGAGGTACTTTTGCATGGCCATTTCTTTAGCTCTATAACAGACAAGTTCGTGTTTTGTATATGGAATACGGGTATGTTCGGACGCGTGTTAAGTATGACAATTCAGCCACGCCGCTTTTGTTGCAATATGAGCCAAAACGCTTAGCTTTGCGCACTTATTTTTTGAACGCTGAAAATGAAGAAGAAACGGCTGGGCTTTCGTGAGATCAGGCTTATCATCACAAAGCTTTTGCTGAGCCTCGTGCTCCTGAGTGTGCTGTGGGTGTTGGTATACCGTTGGGTGGCGCCACCGGCCACGCTGCATATGGTGAAGCGGCGCGCCGAAGCCGGCACAGCCGACAAAGCTGACCCCGTGATCAGGTATAAGTTCGTTTCTTTGGAGGAGATGTCAGAGCAGCTGCCGCTGGCCGTGGTGGCGTCCGAAGACCAGCTTTTTCTGGAGCACAACGGTTTCGATTTCGATGCCATTGCCGATGCCTTCAAGCGCAATCAGAAAGGGAAGAACATCCGGGGAGGCAGCACCATCAGTCAGCAAGTGGCCAAGAACGTATTCTTGTGGCATGGCCGCAGTTACCTGCGCAAAGGCGTAGAGGCTTACTTTACTTTCCTGATCGAATTGCTGTGGGGAAAGCAGCGCATCCTGGAGGTATACCTGAACATTGCCGAGATGGGAGACGGGATGTTTGGCGTAGAGGCTGCTTCCCAGAAATACTTTAGAAAACCGGCTGCGAAGGTTGGGCGGCAGGAGGCGGCTCGCCTGGCAGCTGTGCTGCCCAACCCCATTCGCTATTCGGCCGAAAGACCGTCGGCCTACGTATTAGGCAGGCAGCGTCGTATAGCCCGCGCCATGGGCCGACTGGGTGGAACTACTTATATCAAAACCATACTTCCCCAAAAAGATGAAAAGAAATAAGTTTATTGCCGCACTGGCCCTAGGTATAGGCTTGTCTTTCACGGCTTGTCAGCAGAACGAAGAGAAACAGGTGGAGCTTACCACCAATGCACCTGCCATGCACGATACAGCGGCGGCAGAAGCGCAGGTGCGCGACATGCTGGCCGCGCAGTCGGCCTGCTGGAGCCAGGGCAACCTCGAGTGCTTTATGCAGGACTACTGGAAATCCGACTCGCTGCTGTTTGTAGGTAAAAGCGGCCTGACCTACGGCTGGCAGAAGACGTTGGACAACTACCGCAAGAGCTACCCTGATCCGGCAGCCATGGGTAAGTTGACCTTCGACCTGAAAGAGATGCGCCACCTGGCTGCAGACCACATGCTGGTGGTGGGCAAATGGCACCTGCAGCGCGAAGCCCAACTGGGCGACCTCCAGGGACACTTCTCCATCATCCTCAAGCGCTTTCCGGAAGGGTGGAAGATCGTAGCAGATCATTCAAGCTAATCAAGTTTAAGAGTTTGGGATTTTAAGAGTTTGAAAGTTTAGGAATATAAGAAAGGTGACAGCATTATTTTGTCCGCAATTCCACTTCTCATTAACTCTCAATTTCTAATTCTTTTCTTCTAAACTCCCAAACTCCTAAACTTACTCGTCTCCCTCGGCATCCACTTTGGTTTCTCTGGCAATTTCCGGAATTTCTTCCGTGAAGATATAACCGCAATTGGCAGCGTGTTCAGCGGCTTCCAGGGTTTCTTTAACAAGCACCATTTCCACCTCTTTGCTATCCTTAAACTCGTCGAAGATCTTGACGACTTTGGTCGTGTGCTTTTCGATGTTCACATCCCGGATGTAGATGGCCAGCACGCGGCCCGGATGTTTTCGCACTACTTCGGCGTAAATCTCGGCATCCTGCTGTCCGCTGTCGCCGATCAGAATGAACTTGAGCTCAGGGTACGTAATCAGGATGTTCTCGATCTCCTTGTACTTGTGGCTCATGTGGTCTGAGGCACCGAGCTTGCTCTCGTCTATTCCGAAATCCCGGAGCAGGAGCGGACCCTGCGGAATTTCGTTCAGTTCCAGAAAATGATAGAGCAGGTCATAGGTGTTCCAGGGGCTGCTCGAAACGTAGAAGAACGGATTGTTGCGTTTGCCGTTACGGCCCAGTTGAAGAGACTTATAGAAAGAAGCGATGCCATGGAAAGGTATACGGGAGTGCGCGTTGTTGAGCAGTACGTTTCGCCCGGTCTGCAGCAGGTTCGTGGCGCCCGTACGCACGATGGTATCGTCAATGTCGCTGATAATGCCATACTCGGCATCGGGAGGCGGTACGAGCACATGTGCCTGTGCCTTTACCGGGCTTTCCACTTCGACGGGGGCTTCGGAAAGCGTGACATCAATCGTGTGCCAGACATCCTCAAGTACTAGTGGCTTTTCCGGGGCGAGGTTCAGCACAAAATAGCCTTCTGTATCAGTCGTGATCTCGTGCTTCTGATCTCCCAGGCACAGCTCTATGCGCGCGCCCGGTATCTCCCGGCTATTGAAGCGCTTGTACATATTCAGGATGTTCTCCCAAAGCGTATCATTGGCTTCCGACAAAGTGATGCCCTTATCGACCAGCACACGGCCTTTTACATAGAGGCGGGTAGGCGTGCCGTAGCTGCGGTACGCTATAATATGCAGCGGCCCGAACATGTTGAGCCTGCGGCGCAGGTTAAAAGTCAGGGTGTCAAACTTCTCTTCTGCTTTCAAGACAGCTTTTGCGGCCGTATTCTTTATCTTTTTCATAGTGGGCAGGTATAGAGGTCAAACAGAAAGGCCTGCCGTGCAGCAGACCTTCGCATGTTATAGGTTCAGGCTTTTTTTCAATTCGATGAAGTCGGTATTAGCGGCTCCGTCTGTTGCGCAGCCGCGCTGTTTGGCCTGCTGCTGTATGTTTTCAACGCGGTTGTCCGGGTTCGGGTGTGTGCTCAGAAACTCAGGCGGATTGCTGCCCTGCGCCTGTGAATTAAGCTTTACGAAAAAACCGGCTGCTCCGTCGCAGGCATAGTAGTCGGTGCCATCCAGGTATACCACCGAGGCATTGTCGGCCTCTGTTTCGGCTCCCCGGCTGAAGCGCAGGCCTGCCAGTGTACCGGCCAGTTGACCGGCGATCTGTTGCAGCGTGCCCGCATTGTTCCCCAGCGCTACGGATAGCAGCAGCGCTATACCATAGTCGCGTTGCAGCTGCTGCACACTGTGGCGCTTGTCGGCGTGGGCTATTTCGTGCGCCAGCACCCCGGCAAAGTGGTCTTCGTCGTCCAGGAACTTCATCAGGCCGGTATACACGTAAATGTGCCCTCCCGGAGCAGCGAAAGCGTTCAGTGTCTCGCGGTCGTCGATGATCTTCACTGTCCAAACGAATTCATTTCTATACTTGATCTCGCCGGAGTTGAGCACCCGGTTCACGATGCGGTCGAGGTGGGTGTAGGCTTTTTTCACGTTGGCGTTGGTAGAGGTGCGCTCCAGCAGTTTGCCTTGTGCACGGAAGGTGGAGTCTACCTGCTGTGACACCTGCTCTCCCAGCCGGATGTCGTCCTGAATGGAGAAGATCACGCCTTCATTGTCTTTGCAACTGCTCACGAAAAACACGCTGACAAAGACAAGCAGCCAGGGTGCAGTAATTTTGAGATATTTCTTCATTTGGTTAAGAGTGGTAAAATAAGTTGAAGCGCTGCATAGGTATAAGCCGAAAAACATCCCCCTGCAACATGCTTAGAACTTGCGCGATTAGATTTTAGTATGCCCTTACGGATTAAAAATAGCCTTGGTTGGAAGGAGTGGGGACAGGTATAGCGCAGAAATTCGTGCAAATAAAAAAGCCCCTGATATTCAGGGGCTTTTTCTAAGTGTAGTATGGCCTATTTTACGGACGAGGTTCCTACGGGGTTGCCGTTGGTGTCCAGCTCCACCACTTCGTAGCTCAACTTCTGCAGTTCAGGCAACACGGTTTTCTTGTCACCCACTACCACGATGTGCATCTTGTCGGCCGGCAGGTGCTTGGCTGCCAGGGCATCGATTTCCTGCTTGGACATGTTGTTGAGGATCTGCGTCTGCTTGCTCACGTAGTCCTTCTTCAGGTCGTAGCGCAGGATGCGGCCCAGGAAGTTCGCCTTTTGTGCTGGCGTCTCGTACTGGCGGGCATCTGACTGACCGATCGAGTTTTTCATGAACTGCAGTTCATCTTCTGTGATGCCTTTGGTTCTGAAATCGTTGATCTCTTTCATAAATTCCACCACCGAAGCGGCTGTGGCATCAGCACGCACACCGGCAGAAGCCGTGTACGGACCTGCAAAGCGGCTGCCACCAAAGCCGGAGCGGGCGCCGTAGGTATAGCCTTTGTCTTCGCGCAGGTTCAAGTTGATGCGGCTGTTAAAGGCGCCACCCAGCACGAAGTTCATCAGCGAAGTTTTATAGTACTCACCGGTCGCGTCGTAGGGCAGGGCTACGTAGCCGATTCTGATCTCTGACTGCGCAGCATCCGGCTTGTCCACAAAGTAAATCTTCGTGGCTGCGATAGCAGGCGCTTTCACATCGGCAGGCACCGTTACGTTTTTCTTCTTCCAGTTTTTCAGGAAGCCGAGTTTGCCGATGATCTCCTTTTCGTTGATATCGCCTACCACTACCAATTCAGCGCCTGTAGGAGTGAAGTTGGCTGCGTAGAACTGCTTCACATCATCCAGGGTAATGCTGGTAACTGACTCCGTGGTACCCGAGGTCGGGATGGCCATGATGTGGTTGTCACCATACAGCAGTTTGTTGTACACGCTGCTGGCAATGGCCGTCGGCTGTGTCGACTGGTTGGCTATACCTTCCAGTTGCTGCTTTTTCAGGCGCTCAAAGTCATCCTGCGCGAACTTCGGACGGAACAGACGCTCTTCGAGCAGCACCAGTGTTTTGTCCAGGTTCTTCTTCAGCGACTGCACCGTTACATAGGTGTCTTCTGTACCTGAACCAATGCGGATTGAGCTACCCAGTTTGTCAAGCTCACTGGTGAAGGCTTCCGAGGTATAGTTTTCGGTGTCCTCATTCATCAGAGAGGCTGTAAGCGAAGCGATGCCTGCCTTGCCAGCATTATTGGCCAGCAGTCGGTGTCCGCCAGGTATAGTCAGCTGCAGCGTTACGGTTGGGATCTCATCCGACTTGGTGCCGATCACCTTCATGCCGTTCTTGAACTTGGCGGTATAGAAGTTAGGCACGCTAACCGCTTTGGCCTGACCCGCAACCGGGCGCTTGCTGCGGTCAAAAGAGTCAACTGCCTTGGTATAGCTCAAACCGCTGTAGTCCTGAGGCTGTGCTACTGACGCCTTGGTGTCAACAGTATAGTTGTCGGCTTTGGCCACCATTTCCGGCTTGCCTTTCGGCACCACGCTCAGGATCACGGCAGGCTTGCCTTTGATGTACTGGTTGTACACCCGCATCACATCCGCTTTGGTCAGCGCGTTGATGCGGCGGATTTCCTCTTGCAGGTAGTTCGGGTTGTTGCGGAAGGTTTCGTAGGCAGCCAGCTGCGACACTTTGCCGCTCACGCTTGCCATTCTGTTCACCAGGCTCGACTCGGCAGAGGCTTTGTAGCGCTGCAGGTCTTCGTCGGTTACACCGCGTGTTTCAAACTCCGCGATAGACTTGCGCAGGAGCTCTTCCATCTGAGCCAACGTGCTGTTTGGATACGCCATAATGCTGATGCCAAACTCACCGGCGAGCTCTGAAGTAGAGTTCATGGCGGAAGCCTGCATGGCTTTCTGCTCTTTCACAAAGTTTTTGTAGAAGATAGAGTTACGTCCCTGACCCAGGATCTCAGCCAGTACGTCCAGTGCGTGCTCGTCTTTGTGACCAGCTTCCGGCACCGGGTATGTTACGCGCAGCATCGGGAAGCGGATGTTGTCCTCGTAAGAGATATAACGGTCTGCGTTAAGCGAAGCGACCATGGGCTTCATGTCCTGCACGGCCGGGCCGGTAGGTATAGAGCCGAAGTATTTCTCCACCAGTTTCACCACATCAGACGGATTCACATCACCACCCACGGTTACTGTCGCGTTGTTTGGGCCGTACCAGCGCAGGAAAAAGTTTTTCAGGTCGTCCACGTTCACGCGATTCAGGTCCTCGATGTAACCGATCGTGGTCCAGGAGTAGGGGTGGCCGTGCGGGTACAGGTGCTGCGATGTTTTCTCGTACACCAGACCATAAGGACGGTTGTCGTAGTTCTGGCCACGCTCGTTCTTCACGGTTTCGCGCTGAACCTCAAATTTCTTCTGGGTTACGGCGTCCAGCAGGAAGCCCATGCGGTCGGCTTCCAGCCACAGGGCTGTCTCCAGCTGGTTGCTTGGCACAGTCTCGAAATAGTTGGTGCGGTCGCGGTTGGTGGTGCCGTTCAGGGTACCGCCTGCATCCGACACGATCTTGAAGTGCTCTTCGTCGGCCACGTTGTCGGAGCCCTGGAACATCATGTGCTCAAAAAAGTGCGCGAAGCCGGACTTGCCTACTTCTTCGCGGGCTGAGCCCACGTGGTAGGTCACGTCCACATGCACCACCGGATCCGAGTGATCTTCGTGCACGATCAGGGTGAGGCCGTTGGCCAGTTTGTATTTTTCGTAAGGTATAACCAGCTCATCGCTTTTCTTGGTTACCTTTTCCACGAGTTTTGTCTGCGCCTCGGCTGCACTGACCACACTGGCCGTGAGCACGATACTCAAACCGATTTTCTGTAGCATATAATTTGTTTTAGGTGAACGATTGGTCTTGTGTTAGGACCAATATAACACATAAAGGTTTAATGCTATAAGAAAATATAGACGAACGCCTATTTTGTCTCGGCAAACACTTGTTTAGCGAACATAACGGACACGGCCAGGGTCAGAAGCGCCACTACCAGCATGGCGGTTGTGAGTAGAAAAGCCATACCTGCCGTCTGGGTGGAGTTAGGCTCCGGCGCTTCCTGCACCATCTGAAGCAAGCGAATGAAATAGGTGCCGGAGCGCCAGCCAAGCAAGAGCGTCAGCAGGCCTGCCTCGGCTGTGCCAAGCAGGAAGCCCCAGCGGTGTTTTCTGTTCAGGAAGTGCCCTGCCACCAGCGCCAGCAAGCCGCCGGCTATACCTGTAAAGAGGGCAGTCCGGGCCTGCTCGCCGGCCACGTCGACGGCCACGGCGCCACAGCCCAGCAGGAACACGCCAAAGAAGGCGTAGAGGTAAGAAATCTGTTTATGGATGGTCATGGATATGTCTTTTTTCTGAGACAAATATAAGGGGAAATGTTGAGGAGGTATAGGCAAAAGCTGTTACGCTGCCCAGACCGCTCATAACTTTTGCATGGGTTTTATGTATTATAGGCAGCAGGCGCCTAATGCCTCAGCCGATGACGAATAAAGAACTACACAACTTACATAAAGATCCTGCCCTCTCAGCCGAGTGGGCGGGCTTGCGCTATACCTCAGACGAAAAGCCCGGCATCACCCGAAAAAAGGCCGGCACGGGTTTCTACTACCTAGACCACAAAGGGGAGAAAGTAACGGATGAAAAAACGCTTGAACGCATCAATAAACTGGTGATACCGCCTGCCTGGACTGAGGTCTGGATCGCGAAAACGGCCCGCGGCCACCTGCAGGCCACCGGCCGCGATGACAAAGGAAGAAAGCAGTACATCTACCACTCAGAATGGCAGCATGCCCGCAACCTGACCAAGTTCGGCCGCATGATCACGTTCGGCAAGTCGCTGCCTGCCCTGCGCGAGCAGATCCAAAAAGACATTCAGTCTCGCCACCTCGACAAGCGCAAGGTGACGGCGCTGGTGGTGTCGATCATGGACAATGCGCTGATCCGGATCGGGAACCGCGCCTATGCCAAGTCAAACAAGTCGTACGGACTCACTACTTTGCGAGACCGACACGTGACTTTCAACGGTAGTACAGTGACATTCTCTTTTGTGGGCAAAAAAGGGGTGGAGCAGAAGATCGACCTGAAGGACAGGCGTTTGGCGCAGTTGGTGAAGAAGTGCAAGGATATACCGGGCTACGACCTGTTTCAGTACTATGATGAAGATGGGGAGCGGCAAACGCTGGAGTCAGGCGACGTGAACGAATACCTGCGTGAAGCGACCGACTACGATTTTACGGCGAAGGATTTCAGGACCTGGGGCGGCACCGTGCGCATGGTGGAGTGCCTGGAGCGTGTCATCGATGAGGACCCGGAACTCGATAAAGAGAAAGGTATAAAGGAAGCTGTGAAAGAAGTGGCCAAAGGCCTCGGCAACACCCCAACGGTCTGCAGCAAATATTACATCCACCCTGAGGTGGTAAACCTCTTTCGGGAAGACAAACTGATGAGTTACCTTAAAAAGCACGACCCAACCAAATCGAAAATAGAACACCTAACAGGCATGGAAGTTTTCGTGCTGAAAATGCTGGAGAAAAGCCTTAGAAGTTAGAAAGTTATAAAGTTCGGAAGTTAAAAAGTTTAGGAGGTTACTATATTAGAAGTATTACTTTCTACCTTTTTAACTTCTAACCTTTCTAACTTAAATCAGTTTCCTTCCCGATCATAGGCGTGGACTTTCACGTCTCTTGTGGTCAGGTCTTTGGCTTCGGTGCCGAATTCGATTTCGTTGCCGCGCTCTGTGTCATAGATGTGGGTCATTTTGCGCCAACCTTTTACCGAGGACCTGTCCGTTATTTCATCTTCGCCCAGTCCGCCGTATACCTCCACCAGTATACCTTCTGAAACATCTCCTTCAATCGTAAATTCATCGTCTCCGCTGAGGCCGTGCAGCGTGAGCCTTTCCGTTTCATTTCGGGAGAATGTCCGCTGGTAGAGTATCCTTTCAGGTATACCGGTTTGGGCAGGCCGTAAGAGCGTCACTTTGGTGCGGTCATCATCCAGCCGCCGTACCTGAAAAACATCCGGCTGGTCAGTGCCGGCAACGGTGACTTCTTTGGCCAGGATTTCATATATTTCTTCAGCTACTTCAGTCAGTTGGTTGCGGCGGTTTTTCAGGTTTTGTACGGCGCTTTCTCCTTTTAAAGTATAGATGGTTGGAGGCAGGTTTTTCACAGCCTTTTCGATCACTTCATCGGTTAGTTTTTTCTGCACATCCTCTGCAATCGCCACCCATTCTTCGCGCGTCAGTGCATGGAGCAGGCGCTCGTCTATGAACCGGGCATTGATCATCAGAGCTTTCACATCTGTAATCTTCGGTCCGAAAGAGTAGAACTTGCGGGCCATTAACTTGCTGGTGGCGAGAAAAGGTATGGCGCCATCGTCCATTTTCAAAAATACCTGGTCACGGTCTTTGGGGATGGGCTTATAGCTAGTGTCTGTGCCCTCTTCGTAGACAGCCCAGTCCCACTGGCCTTTGTGGCGGTCCCAGTCCCCGACGAGCACATCCAGGAGCCTGGCACGGGCGAAGGCCCTTTGGTCGAAATGATGGGTGTTTGTTTCGTAGCGGTTGCGCAGGGCATCTTCGGAGTCCGCAAATCCTGCGACGTTTCCGAACATACGCAGTGTGTCGGCCATACCATCAAACTTCTCCTCGAGCATGTATACCTTGCCCTGCACCGCTTCGGCATATTGACCGAAGGAGGTGTCGCTTTTCGGAACATAATAAAGGGCAGGGGAGCTATGGAAAACGCCGGCCGCTTCGGCCAGGTCAGGTATGATCAAGGCGCCATAGGGGTTGGCTGAAGAGATCTGGTCGCGCAGGATGTTGGAGACGAACGTAGGTCGCCAGAACTTGGCCAGCACCTGCACCGGGTCTTTGTCGATGGAGCGGAAAGCGAAAATGCGGCCGAGGCTATCCTGGAGTTGAAAACTGCTGGTTTGGTAGCCGCCTCCTTTCTTCACGACTTTCATACCGCCGTGCACGCGGGAAAGATCAAACACGGGAAGTTGAACCGGAGTGGTCCAGCTGTCGCGGTGGTGGTTGCCCCAGAAAAGGCGGTAAAACCAGCTGCGGTCGTAGTGACGTCCGGCTACTGCCCACACGCTGTCAGTGCCAGCCGGGGGCAGGTCATACTCCCCCGGCTGCACCAATGCGTCTTGTTGGTAAAAATGATTATCGGCGCAACTGCTTAACAAGAGTGTGATAAGCAGCAGAAGCGTCGGTTTAAGGTATAGGTGCTGCATAAGGTATAGATACCATCCTTAAACGCAGCCTCGTCGCAAGGTTTTCGCCTATTTGCGTTTTTGTCTGTAATAGCTGATCAGGCCGGCTGTGGAGCTGTCGTGCTCGGCAGCCTTATCGTGGAGCAGTTCCTCTTCAATAGCGCCGGCCAGCTGCTTGCCCAGTTCCACGCCCCACTGGTCGAAGCTGTACACGTTCCAGATCACGCCCTGCACGAAGGTCTTGTGCTCGTACATGGCAATCAGGCTGCCCAGGGCATAGGGCGTCAGCATATCGAACATGATTGAGGTGGACGGTTTGTTGCCTTCGAATACCTTGTGCGGAACGAGTTGCTCGAGTTCTTCACCGGCCATACCTTTCTTTTCTAATTCAGCGCGCACCTCGTCTTCGGTTTTCCCCTTCATTAGCGCCTCGGTCTGGGCAAAGAAGTTGGAAAGCAGCATCGGGTGGTGCTCGCCTATCGGGTTGTGGCTGTTGACCGGGGCCAGGAAATCAGAAGGGATGAGCACCGTCCCCTGGTGGATGAGTTGGAAAAAGGAATGCTGTCCGTTGGTGCCCGCCGCGCCCCAGATCACCGGCTGCGTCTGAAAGTTGACATACTCGCCGTTGCGCATGGCGGTCTTGCCGTTGCTTTCCATCTGCAATTGCTGCAGATACTCCGGCAACAGGCGCAGGTACTGGTCGTAAGGCAGCACGGCATGCGACTGCGCTTCAAAGAAGTTGGTATACCAGATGCTCAACAACGCCATCAGCACCGGTATGTTCTGGCGCGTCGGGGTGTTTTTCAGGTGCTTGTCCATGGACTCGGCACCGCGCAGCAACTCCTCAAATTTGTCGTACCCGATAGCGCAGGCCACCGACAAACCAATAGCTGACCAGAGTGAGAATCTGCCGCCTACCCAATCCCAGAAGCGGAAGGTGTTTTCAGGCGCGATACCGAATTTAGAGACTGCCTCGGTGTTGGTGGAGAGGGCCACGAAATGCTTGCTGACATGCGCCTCGTCTTTGGCTGATTCCAGAAACCAGCTGCGGGCCGTGTGGGCGTTGGCGATGGTTTCTTTGGTGGTGAAGGTCTTGGAGGCAATAATAAACAGGGTCGTTTCCGGATCGACCTTGCGCAGCACTTCAGCCGCGTCGGTGCCGTCTACGTTCGAGATAAAGTGCACCTCAATATCCGGCTTCTGGTATTTTTTGAGCGCCTCGGTTACCATTTGCGGACCCAGGTGCGAGCCGCCAATCCCTATGTTCACCACATGCCGCACTTTTTTACCGGTATAGCCCTTCCACTCGCCGCTGTGCAACCGGTCGCAGAAGTCCTTCATCTGCCGCTGGGCGTCACGCACTTCCTCCAGCACGTTTTCTCCATCCACGATCAGCTCCTGGTCGGTGAAGTTGCGCAGGGCGGTATGCAGCACGGCTCGGCCTTCGGTCGCGTTGATCTTCTCGCCGCGCAGCATGCTCTCGATGGCGGCCGGCACTTTGGTTTCCTCGGCTAGTTCAGTTAACAGATCCAGCGTTTCTTCCGTGATGCGGTTTTTTGAGAAATCATACAGGGTGCCGTCTACCTCAAACGAGAATTTTTTGAAGCGATCCGGATCGGCCTTGAACAAATCGCGCAGGTGCTGGTGCCTGAGCGCAGCGAAGTGTGTTTCCAGTTTTTTCCAGGTATTCGTTTGGGTCGGATTGTCGGATTGTAGCATGTTTTATTTTGTCAAGGTGTTACGGCAGGAACTACTCTTAAAGCGCCTGCAAGGTTTTTCAGAATGGGCAGGAAATATAGCCTTTCAGGTATAAAGATACGGGAATTTGGGCAGTGAGCACATGAAAGGTATCATTTAGCGGGCTGCTGCGTAGGTCTAAGACCGGTGGATTTCATTCGATGAAGGGAATTCATGCGTATGAAGCTTACAGGAATGTTAAACAAAAGCCCAGACTATGAAAGAGGAAGAAAAGAACCCGACAAACGATAAAGCATCGCCCAAAGCTAGGATATTGAAGGAGGACGATGGGAAAAGGACACCACCGACCCACCCGAAGGGGGTAACAGGTGAGCAGCATCAAACTACCCACCCGGAGCAGGCGCCTGACGTGCCGCCGCATGAGCGCACAGAAGGTATACCTTAATAGTTTATTTCTTTGCAGTGCTCGCTCGAAAAGTATACCTGGTGTGAGCCCCACAGCTGTGCGCAGGCTTTTAGCTTGTCTGGTATCCTTTTTTTTTAAAACTAACCGAAAATATGAATACCCTTCAGCAAAATCTCCAGGAGAAAAACATCAAGGCCCTGATATTTGATCTTGATGGTGTCGTGACGCAGACTGCCCGGGTGCATGCCCAGGCCTGGAAGCGCATGTTTGATGCCTACCTGCAGAAGCGCGGCGAGAAAGAGGACAGGCATTACGAGCCGCTCGACATAGAAACCGATTACCGGGAGTACATTGATGGCATTCCGCGATACGACGGCGTTCGTAACTTTCTGGAGTCACGCGGTATCACTTTGCCGGAGGGCACACCCGAAGATGAAGAGGGGCTTGAAACGGTAGGAGGGCTCGGGAACCTGAAAAACATGTACTTTCAGGAATTGGTTAGGCAGGGTGGGGTAGATGTGTATGATGATACCATCGCCTGGATCAAACAACAAAAACAGAACGGTATGCGCACGGCCATTATATCCGCAAGTAAGAACTGTGTGGATGTGCTGCATGCCGCAGGTATAGAGCAGCTGTTCGAAGAGCACGTGGACGGGCTGCAGGCATCGCATCTGGGACTGAAGGGAAAGCCCGCGCCGGATGTTTTTCTGGAAGCCGCCCGCCGCTTAGGTATAGCACCCCGGCAGGCCGCCGTGTTTGAGGATGCCCGCAAAGGCGTACAGGCCGCCAAGGCCGGAGGTTTTGGCCTGGTGGTAGGTATAGACCGCACCCACGATCAAGCCGCTCTGAAAGCAGGCGGCGCTGACCAGGTCATTGCGGAATTCCCTAAGGTATAAAATCTCAAATTCGACTCCTCTAATTCAATCCTATGATACAGAAAAGTGAGGCCCAGGAACTACCATCGGCCCTCGACCAACTCTCCGAACTCAAAGCCAAGTTTCAGGGCAAAACCCCCGCCATTTTCCTGGATTATGACGGCTGCCTGACGCCCATTGTGCAGCGACCTGAAATGGCCATCCTGTCGGACGAGATGCGGACTGCCCTGCACGAGCTGACTGCCGTTACCAAAGTAGCTGTGGTAAGCGGGCGCGACCGCCGGAACGTGGAAGAACTGGTCAAGCTCGACAACCTCTACTTCGCCGGCTCCCACGGATTCGATATTACCGGTCCGGGAGGTATGGCCGCTGAGCCTGGTGGTGCCAAAGCCGCTCTTTCTGCCCTGGACAAAGCGGATGGCATCTTGCAGGAGAAGCTCAAAGGTGTGGCGGGCAGTCTGGTGGAGCGGAAGCGCTATGCGATTGCCGTGCATTACCGAAACGTGGCCGACGATCAGGTAGAAGCCGTTAGAAAAGCGGTGGACGTAGTGCTGGACACGATGCCGGAACTGAAGATCGGCCACGGCAAAAAGATATACGAGCTCAAGCCAAACATTGACTGGCACAAAGGCAAAGCGGTGATGTGGCTGATGGAGGAGCTGGGCTTGAACAACGGGAAATACCTCCCGCTTTACATCGGCGACGACATAACGGACGAAGACGCTTTTGCAGAGCTCCAGGGGCAGGGGATAGGTATACTGGTGGGTGAGCACGACGACAGAACGGCCGCCACCTACCGACTGGAAAGTGTGGATGAGGTGCGTATTTTCCTGGAAGACCTGACAGACACCATCAAACAGCAAAGTAATGGCTGATTGGAGCATCATCTACAACCAATGGGTGCCCAAAGAGCAAACCCTGCGCGAAGCGCTCTGCACTTTAGGCAATGGTTACATTGCCACCCGTGGCGCATTTGAAGAAACACTTGCCGAAGACGACCTACACTACCCCGGCACCTACCTGGCCGGCGGCTATAACCGGCTCACCTCCGAAGTAGCCGGTAAGCAAATCGAAAACGAAGACCTGGTGAACTGGCCCAACTGGCTACCCGTTTCCTTCCGGCAGCCAGGCGAAGCGTGGTTTCACATTAGCAATGTCGAGGTGCTCGACTTTAAGCAGGAGCTTGATATGCAGCATGGTGTGCTGCGCCGCTTCGTGCATTTCCGCGACAGCAAGGGACGCGAGTCGAAACTCAACACCCGCCGCATCGTCAGCATGGCAAACCCGCACCTGGCCGCGCTGGAATGGCAGTTGACGCCTTTTAACTGGTCAGGGGAAGTAGAGCTGCGTGCCGCCCTCGACGGCCGCGTGATCAACAGTGGCGTGGCCCGTTACCGCGCACTGGCCAGTCAGCACCTCGAAACATTGGAACAGGGCCAGTACGACGAGGAGACCCTATACCTGGTGGTGCAGACTGTGCAATCAAAGACCCGCATGGCGCAGGTTGCCCGCACGAAGGTATACCTGAGTGGACAGGCCAGTGGCGTGTTGCCTCAGACCAAAATTGAACAGGGTTATACCGAACATGTATACAAGCTGCAGGCAACAGAAGGCCAGCCTCTACGGCTCGAGAAAAGCGTGCTGCTCTATACCTCCCGCGACTGGGCTACCTCCGAACCTTTGCAGGATGCCTGCGCCAACAGCATCCGGCAGGGAACTTTTGAAGAGTCTTTGGAGGAGCACAAGCGGGCCTGGCAACGCATCTGGAACCGCTGTGACCTCGACACGGCCTGCAACACAAAAGTGCAGTCTGCGCTGCGCCTGCACATCTTCCACCTGCTGCAATCCGTTTCGGGCCATACCGTCGACCTGGACGTGGGTGTGCCCGCCCGCGGCTGGCACGGAGAGGCCTACAGGGGACACATCTTCTGGGACGAGCTCTTCATCTTTCCTTTCCTCAACCTGCACCTGCCGGCCATCACGCGGGAGTTGCTCATGTACCGCTACCGTCGCCTGAACGAGGCCCGGAGTGCTGCAAAAGCGGCAGGGTATAAAGGGGCCATGTTTCCGTGGCAAAGCGGCAGCAATGGCCGAGAGGAAAGCCAGGTCATCCACCTCAATCCGCAGTCGGGGCGCTGGCTGCCTGACAACACGTTTCTGCAGCGGCACATCAGTTCGGCTGTTGCCTACAACGTGTGGCACTATTATCAGGCCACCGGCGACATCGATTTTCTGAGCTACCACGGTGCTGAGATGTTGCTGGATATCGCACAGTTCTGGTCCACGATCGCTACCATCAACCAGGAAACCGGCCGCTACGAGATACTGCACGTGGTAGGGCCGGACGAGTACCACACCGAGTATCCCGATTCTGAGGAAGTAGGCCTGAATAACAACGCCTATACCAACGTGATGGCCGTTTGGGTGATCCAGAAAGCGCTGCAGCTCAAAGAGGTGATCGGTGACTCCCGCTACCAAGAACTGCTCACCAAGCGGCATATCTCGCCTGACCACCTGACACGCTGGGAGGATATTGGTAAGCGCATGTACGTGCCTTTTCTGGAAGATACCAGGATCATCGCGCAATTTGACGGCTACGACCAGCTGCATGAGTTCGACTGGGCGAAGTACAGGGTAAAGCACGGCGAAGCCATGCGCCTTGACCGCATCCTGGAAAGCGAAGGCGACAGCGTGAACAAGTACAAAGCCAGCAAACAGGCCGATGTACTGATGCTATTTTACCTGTTTTCTTCGGAAGAATTGATTTCCATCTTCCAGCAGCTTGACTACGACTTCAGGCCCGAGCGTATACCTGAAAACATTGCCTACTACGAACAGCGCACCTCGCATGGCTCCACCCTGAGTAAGATCGTACACGCCTGGGTGCTGGCCCGTTCGGACCGTAAACGCTCCTGGACTAACTTTGAGACAGCCCTGATGAGTGACCTGGAAGATATACAGGGAGGCACCACGGCCGAAGGCATACACCTGGGTGCCATGGCCGGCACGGTAGACCTGGTGCAGCGCGCCTATACCGGCCTCGAGATTCGTGATAATGTGCTGTGGCTGAACCCAGTACTTCCGGACGAAATGCCCTGCCTCAACCTGCAGCTCCGCTATCGCGGACACTGGCTAGAACTGAAAATTACCCGAGATAAACTGATCATCAAATTTGACAGAGGCTGGTCCAAGGAAGTGAAAATCGGGGTTCGTGGTGAAGCTTATACCTTTAAGACCGGCGATCAGAAGGAGTTCGACATCCGTCGCTGAGGTATAAGGTATGCATTTCAGGAATTTCTATACCTATACCTGATGCGCTTTTCCTTTAACTATGGGTCAAAGGATAGTTTTTAAGAAAGTATGGGGAGGCTTTTTTAATTGTATTAGAGCCTTCAATTCGGATATTTTATAATAGTAGATTCTCTTGTGTGACGTCATTTGTCAAGCTATTTATACCTGAAGCTTATGCATAAAGTCCTGACCATCACGATCAACCCGGCCTTAGATAAGAGCACTCATGTGCAGCGTGTGCTGCCCGAGAAGAAACTCCGCTGCGAAGAACCCACCTATGAACCGGGGGGAGGAGGCATCAACGTTTCCCGGGCCATACGCAAGTTGGGTGGCAGCTCCTGCGCCTGGCTCCTCTCAGGAGGACCGGCTGGTGAAAAGCTATGCGATTTGCTGAAAGAGGAAGGCGTGGAATACTGGAATGGCCAGACCAAAACTTGGACCCGCGAAAACCTGATGGTGATGGAAGACAATACTGGCGACCAGTTCCGCTTCGGCATGCCGGGTCCGCAGATAGAGGAATCAGAATGGCAGCAGGTGCTGGATAAACTCGAAAAGCTGGACCAAGTCCCTGAATACGTGGTAGCCAGTGGCAGTCTGGCTCCGGGCGTGCCCGACGACTTTTACCTCCGGATGGCGGTGATCGCCCACAAGCGCAACTTCAGGCTGATCGTGGATTCTTCAGGAGAAGCCCTTTTGAAAGCGGCAGGAGAGGGTCTATACCTGATCAAACCCAATTTGGGTGAGCTGGCCAAATTAGCTGGGAAAGAACATATTTCGGCTTTCGAACAGGAAGAATTTGCCATGCAGGTAATTGACGAGGGCAAGTGCAAAGTGCTGGTCGTGTCGCTCGGCCCCCGCGGAGCCATGCTCGCCTCCAAAGAGACAGGTATACACTATGTGGTGCCACCCACCGTGAAGCAACAGAGCGCCGTCGGCGCCGGAGACAGCATGGTAGCAGGTATGGTGATGAGTCTGTTGCAGGGTTGTTCGCTGGAGGAAGTAGTGCGCTACGGCGTTGCTGCCGGTACTGCCGCCACCATGACGCCAGGGTCAGAGCTTTGCCGCAAAGAGGATACCGAGGAGATTTACCAGTGGTTGTTGAAGCATAAGTAGAGGTATGGAGGGAGCGTCCACGCTTGTGTCTACTCTCGATTGGGCTCTGACTCAGGTATAGCTGGCTGCATGGTTATACCTATACCTTGCTGGCTTAGCTTGGCTTTCAGGTAGCAACTAGTATTGTTTCATAGCTTCGCCTGTGCGGCGGGCACTCACTTTTTGTCTTGACACAAAAAGTAAGCAAAAAAGTCAAGACGCTCCAAACTCGCTGACCGCTCTTGACAGGGGGCCCCTTCACCCCCAACAGTGGAGCGCCGAAAAGCGCACCTGGCTGAGGTGATCTATTTCATTGCTTCCGGGGCAAGCTAGTCTTGCTAAACCTGTCGGTAGTGTTTGACAGCAACTACAGCGCCTATACCTGTAGTGTGGTAACGGCAAAAATCCCCTCTTGAGAGGGGCAGGGGTGTGTTCATCGTTCACAAGCTTTAGCTACGAAGCTATACCTGTGATATAACAGTAAAAGCTCCCCTCCTTGGATAAGGAGGGGCAGGGGTGGTTGGACCCGGTATCTGCCAAAATCCTGTAAATTCTCTAATCCTGTAAATCCTGATTCAGACAAACATGGCAGGAGGATGACAATGAAATTCTTAGCTCCCTCCCCTGTTTTGGGGGTAGGGGCCCTCGATAAAAGGGGAGGGCTGGGGTGGGGTAAAAACCCCCAGACACTCACGGTAGAAAACACTGCGAGGTGTTAACGTTCCTTTACTGCAGCATGTCCACAATGTTCTCACAATCTAGGTATAGGAACCCACCTCCACCCAAATTGGGATAGGGCAATCAATGTACGTACCTTTGCAGAAAGCATTGACCTATTCATATGAACGCATCATTCTCTCAAATAAGCCAAATCATACAAAATCGCAGAACCACCAAACCCGGCAAAATGAACGGGCAGCGTATACCTGACGAGCAAATAAAACAACTGCTCGAACTGGCAGACTGGGCGCCTACGCACGGCCACACGGAACCCTGGCGCTTTAAGGTATACTCCGGCGACAAGGTACAGGACTTCTGTCTGGCACATGCTGAGCTGTACAAAAAGCACACAGAAGAAGAAAATTTCCTGCAGCAGCGGTATGACAAACTGCTGCACATGGGCGACCAGGCTTCGCATGTGATCGTGGCGTACATGCAGCGCGGTGACTTGCCCAAAATTCCCGCTCTAGAGGAGATTGCTGCCACTTCCTGCGCCATCCAAAACCTGTTACTGGGTGCTACAGCCTTAGGTATAGCGAGCTACTGGGGTTCTGGCGGCATGGCATATCAACCACCTATGAAAGAGATGCTGCACCTACGCGATGAGGATATTGTGCTTGGCATTCTATACCTGGGCTATGCCGACGAACCTGCAGCAGAGGGCAAACGCACGGTGCCACTGGATGAGAAAGTGGAGTGGATGTAAAATAGAAAAGCCGCCGGCTCTGGGGCGCAGCGGCTTTTCTTCCTTTGGCTTAAGATTTTATAAGGACTTCATTTAGAATGAACGCTAGAACAGGGCTAATTCCCCGTTCGTCTGTTTTCTTTATCAAAGTCCTTTGTCCTTTGTCAAAAATGTCTTTTGTCTAAAACTTAAAACGGCGGTTCGTCGTCGAAGCCTGAGGCCGGGAATCCTCCCCCACCCTTACCGCCGTCGTTCATGCGGCTACCCAATCGGATGGCGCCTGGCGTTTCGGTGTCGAAGCTGCTGTTCGGCAATGCATTGAATCCGCCGTCACCGCCGAAATCAGAGTCCAGGTTCGTGAACTTGGTGTACTTGCCGATAAACTTCAGCTGCACGTTCTCCAGTGAACCGTTACGGTGCTTGGCGATGATCACCTCACCTACCCCGGCAGTCGGGTTGCCCATTTCGTCTTCAGTGATGCCGTAGTATTCCGGACGGTAGAGGAAGAGCACCATGTCGGCGTCCTGCTCGATGGAACCGGATTCACGAAGGTCGGACAGTTGCGGTCGCTTGTCGCCCCCACGGGTTTCCACGGCGCGGCTCAGCTGCGACAGGGCAATTACTGGCACGTTCAGCTCCTTGGCCAGCATTTTCATGGCCCGTGAGATGGAAGCAATTTCCTGCTCCCGGTTACCGCCACCCTTGCCATCCGCGTTGCCGCTCATAAGCTGCAGGTAGTCAATGATCACCATCTGGATGTCGTACTGCGCCTTCAGTCGGCGGCATTTGGTGCGAAGCTCACGGATAGAAAGACCCGGCGTATCGTCAATGAAGATCGGGGCTTCGGTCAGTTTCGCTATTTTGTGGTTGAGCTGCGCCCATTCGTAATCCTCGAGACTGCCTTTCTTGATCTTCTCAGAATCGAGCTCGGCTTCCGAAGAAATCAGACGATTCACCAGCTGTAGCGAGGACATCTCCAGCGAGAAAATCGCCACCCCCTTCTTAAAATCAACGGCCGCGTTGCGCAGGCAGGAAAGCACGAAGGCCGTCTTACCCATCGCCGGACGAGCCGCCAGAATGATCAAATCCGATTTCTGCCAGCCGGAAGTCACACGGTCCAGGGCGGTCATGCCGCTTGGTACGCCGGTCAGGCCGTCAGTCTGCTTGCGCTTCTCCTCCAGTTCCTTGATCGCAGCATGCATCAAAGAGCGCATGTCGTCAAAGTTCTTGCGGATGTTGGATTCCGATACTTCGTAGAGCTTGGCTTCAGTTCTGTCAAGCAATTCGAATACGTCAGTGGTATCTTCAAAGGCGCTCGAAAGCACTTCAGAGGAAATCGAGATCAGGTCGCGCTTAATCGAGTTTTCCGTGATGATACGGGCGTGGTACTCGATGTTGGCCGCCGAGTTAACGCGGGTTGTCAGCTGCGTAACGTAGTAAGCGCCACCGGCCAGTTCCAGCTCACCGTTTTCGCGCAGCTCGTGGGTCACGGTCAGGATGTCGATCGGCTCTGACTTGTCGAACAGGGCCAGGATCGCTTTAAAAATGCGTTGATGCGCCTCTTTGTAAAAAGAGTTGGGGCGCAGAATGTCGATCACCGTGGTCAGCGCATCCTTCTCCAACATCAGAGCGCCTAACACAGCCTCCTCCAAATCTAGTGCCTGCGGCGGTTTTTTACCCAACTCTGCCACGGCAGGCGCTTTTTTGCTCCAGGTGCCGCGGTTGCCAGTTGGCCGCACATTCATTTTCATCTCCTCCATACCACAAATTTAAAAAGTAAGGCGCCCAAGTAATCCACAAATTACGGAAGATATCCACATATTAGCGTATAGCTATTTACATTTAAGTCAGGAATGATAATTTTGTCGGTTCGCTAAACGGATAGCATGGATTATGGAGAGAACGGATTTTAAACACATTCACCTGATCGCCACAGGTGGCAGCATCATGCACAACCTGGCCCTGGCGCTGCACGATCAAGGTATAAGAGTGACTGGTTCGGACGACGAGATCTACGAGCCGGCCAAAAGCCGACTGGCCGCTGCAGGGATACTGCCGGCTGAGGAAGGCTGGTTTCCTGAGAAACTGAACGATAAACCCGATGCGGTGATTTTGGGGATGCACGCCCGCGCCGATAACCCGGAACTGCTGCGCGCGCAGGAGCTGGGTATACCTGTTTACTCTTTCCCGGATTTCATTCATGAGCTGAGTAGGCACAAACAGCGCATCGTGATCGGTGGCAGCCACGGCAAGACGTCCATCACCTCTATCATCATGCACGTGCTCCAGCATTGCGGCCGCCTGTTCGACTACGCCGTGGGCGCGCAGCTCGAGGGCTTCGACCGCATGGTGCGCCTCACGGATGATGCTCCGATCATTATCATCGAAGGCGACGAGTACCTCTCCGACCCCATCAAGCGTGTACCGAAATTTCATCTGTACCACCACCACATCGCCGTGATCAGCGGCATCAGCTGGGACCATATCAACGTGTTCCCGACGCCGGAGGTATACCGTGAGCAGTTCCGCATTTTCGCGGAGATGACGCCGAAGGCAGGTACGCTCATCTACAACCAGGACGACGAGCAGGTACAGCTGGTGGCCGTGCCGCGCAACCCTGCCGACATCAACTACATTGGCTATACCGTCCATCCGCACAGTATCATCAACGGCAAAACCATTCTGCATACCAAAAAGGAGGGTGACGTGGAAATCCCGCTCTTCGGCGAGCACAACCTGCGCAACATCAGTGCAGCGAAGGAAGTCTGCAAGAAGATTGGTATCAAGGCACCTGACTTTTACGAGGCGCTCAAAACCTTTAAGGGAGCTGCCAAACGACTGGAGAAACTCGGCGAAGGCAGTAACACCGTCATTTTCCGTGACTTCGCCCACGCACCTTCTAAAGTAAAAGCAACGACCGAAGCTGTAAAAACGCAGTATCCGCAGCGCAAGCTGGTGGCCTGTGTGGAACTGCATACCTTCAGCAGTCTCAATAAGAATTTCCTGCCGCAATATGCCGGTGCCCTCGACAAAGCCGATGTGCCGATTGTGTTCTTCAGCCCTAAAACGGTGGAGCACAAGCGCATGGAGATGCTCTCAGAAGAAGACCTGCGCAGCGCCTTCGGCAATCCAAAGCTGCAGGTATACACCGACTCAGCCGCATTGCTCGAGCACCTGAAAGGCATGAACTGGCAGAACGCCAACCTGCTGCTCATGAGCTCAGGCACTTATCAAAACCTTGACCTGGAGACGCTCAAAAAAGCGGTTCTGTAAACCACCCCATCATGAAACTGAACCTGAAGCGCCCCATCGTATTCTTCGACCTCGAAACGACCGGCACCGACATTTGCAAAGACCGCATCGTGGAGATCAGCGTGTTGAAAGTAAAACCAGACGGCGAGGAGATCCTCAAAACACGTCGCATCAACCCGACCGTGCCGATCCCGCTCGAGTCGAGTTTGATCCACAAGATTTACGACGAGGACGTGAAGGACTGTCCTACTTTTCAGCAGGTGGCCCGCAACCTGTACCAGTTTATGGAGGGTTGCGACCTGGGTGGTTACAACCTGGTGCGCTTCGATATACCGTTGCTGGCCGAGGAGTTTCTGCGCGTAGGTATAGACTTCGACATCGACAACCGCCACGTGGTGGACGCCTGCCGCATCTTCCACATGATGGAGAAGCGCACGCTCTCTGCCGCTTACAAGTACTACTGCGACAAAACGCTGGAGAATGCCCACAGCGCCGAGGCCGACACTGTAGCGACTTACCACATCCTGAAAGCGCAGTTGGAGCGTTATGAAAACACGGTGGTGGAAGTGGCAGAAGGTATAGAGGATACCCCGATCCAGAACGACATGGCCCAGCTCCACAAGTTTACCTTCGAGAAGTCAGCCGACCTGGCGGGCCGCATTGTGTACAACAACGCCGGACAGGAAGTATTTAACTTCGGCAAGCACCGCAACGTGCCAGTGGAGGAAGTGCTGAGCAAAGAACCAAGCTACTACGATTGGATGATGAAAGGCGACTTCCCGCTGTATACCAAAAAGATCCTGACCCGCATCCGGTTGAGGAATATGCAGAGTAGCGTGTCTTAGATCTTTATATAGGGCCCCTACCCCAAGGATTTACAGGATTAAAAGATTCTCAGGATTTCAGATGATCTAAATCCAACATAATCAAAAGAAGAGCGGGCTGCCAGTTATCTGGCAGCCCGCTCTTCTTTTGATTATACCCTGTACTAGTTCTGTCCCGAGTTTTTCAGCCTCACGCCTTGCAGCAGGTTGTTGCCCTCCTGCACCTTGTGGCGGCAGTCGTAGCCGGCAGCGCGGATCGAGCACTGGCAGCCGGTGATCCGGTTATCTTCAAAAGAGAAGTAACAGAAATCGCAGCCGGCAGTGGCTTCGCAAATGTGCTTCACCGACTTGCTGCTCAGGAATAGGCTGTTGTCTGAAGATACATCCAGCTCCAGCGCCATCGAGCGGAAGGAGCCGTTGTACATGCCTAATCCTACCAGATAATATGTAGCAGGCAGCTTCTTGTTGTCCTGCACCTTATGGATCGTCACTTTGTTCACAACAGTGCCGTTGCCGAACTCCTTTATAAAGGGCTGCACCAGCGCCTGCTGCGGCACTACAAAGTTAATCTCATCCAACACCACCTGTGCCAATAGCTGCCCGTCGTACTTGGGTCCGGCCTCCTCGTCGAGCGGCTCCTCTTCACTTTCCTCCGGGAAAGCTTCGCGGCGCGTACAGCCAGCCGCTACCAGTAGGATCAGAGTCAGGGCCAGCGACCAGCGCAGGCAGGTCAGCAGCAAGTGCCGGCCATTGGCTAAGGGTGATGGAGTCATGTAGGTCTATCAGGTTTTGATTATTTCTTGTAGTATTTCATCGCTTCCGGCATATAGCTCTGCAGGTTGGCGCGGCGCGTACCGGCGCTTGGGTGCGTGCTCAAAAATTCCGGTGGTGCCTGACCGCCAGACTTAGCCTCCATACGCTCCCAGAAAGGGATCGCCTCCTGCGGATTGTAACCAGCCATGGCCATAAAGATCAGCCCCAACCGGTCAGCTTCGCTCTCCTGGTCACGACCGTACTTCAGCACGCCCAGTCCGGAGCCTGCGCCATAGGCCGTCATCAGTAGCTGCTGCGCTACGCCTGGCTGCGCACCGGCCAAGGCAGAAAGGGTCTGCCCACCGAACTGCTGCGCCAGTTGTAAGCTCATGCGCTCATTGCTGTGCTTGGCGATGGCGTGGGCGATTTCGTGGCCCATTACCACGGCAAGGCCCGTCTCGTTCTGGGCGATCGGCAGTATACCTGTGTAAGTTACTGTCTTACCGCCGGCCATGGCCCAGGCGTTCACCTGGTCATCCTCGATCAGGTTGTGCTCCCACTGGAAGCCCTGCAACTGATCTGACATGTTGTTAGCAGCCATATACTGCTCCACGGCACGCTGTATGCGCTGTCCGGTGCGCTTCACCATGGCCGTGGCCTGTGCGTCGCGCGACAGCTTGTTCTCTTTCAGGAACTGGTCGTAGGCGTCGTAGCTCATTTGCATCATCTGCGCGTCTGACACGAGACTCAGCTGTCTGCGGCCTGTGATCGGCACCGTCGTACAGGCTACCATCATCACTACCGCTATTGAAAAGGCAATTAACTTCTTGTACATAGTTTTAAAATTTAAATGACTCTTTCTAAAAGGCTTTTCAAATTTTGAACCAATTTTTAAGAGTCAGGATAGAGTGGATCGTTTAATATGATAAAATTACTATACTTTAATCGATAAAACAAAGTGCAAACTGACACAAAACCACAGCATGCCACCTTGTCCGGCATTATGGAGGTATACGAACGCTGTATTATAAAATGTTGTGCGCCCCGTGTGCACAATAAAGCGGAACTTCTCTTGTTAAAGTATAAAAATGGCTGTGGCTGTTCATAGGTATAGTGTGCCTTAAAAAATTGTTCTGAAACAGATTCTTTTTGCAGAATCATGCTGCACCAAAACAGGATATAGCCTATTTTTGAGAATCGATAAAGAAAACGCCCTTAACATTTTATGAAAATAGTAGCCATCGGCCGCAATTACGCCGATCACATAGCCGAACTGAAAAACGAAGTGCCGGACGAACCGGTGATATTTTTTAAGCCTGACACGGCCATCCTTCGCAACAACGAGCCTTTTTACTATCCGGAGTACAGCCAGGACATCCACCACGAAGTGGAGCTGATTCTGCGCATCGGCCGCGAGGGCAAGAACATCGACAAGAAGTTTGCCCACAAGTATTACGATGCCATTGGTCTGGGTATAGACTTCACGGCCCGCGACCTGCAGGCCAAGGCAAAGGCCAAAGGACTGCCCTGGACGCTGGCCAAAGGCTTCAACGGCTCTGCCCCGGTGTCGGAGTTTCTGCCGCTCGACCAGTTTGAGGACCTGCACGACATCAACTTCAAACTGGATGTAAACGGCGCGACCCGCCAGCAAGGCAACTCGAAGATGATGCTGAACACCTTTGATGACATCATCGCGTATATCTCCCGCTTCATCACCCTGAAGAAAGGCGATATTATCTTTACAGGTACGCCTGAGGGAGTGGGCCCGGTGCAGATCGGCGACAGATTGGAAGGCTATGTTGAAGATAAAAAACTACTCGACTTTGAAATTAAATAAGCGCCTAGCGCTCCTTTTCGCTTACGTTTTCACTACCCTCGGACTGGCCGCCCAACCGGCGCCTGAACAGGGCTACTTTATGTTTCCCATCAAGCCGGGAGTGCGCAACTACCTGTCTGGCTCCATGGGTGAAATCCGCGCCACCCACTTCCACGGCGGACTCGACATCAAAACAGACCAGCGGGAAGGCTTGTCGGTATACGCTGCCGCGGACGGGTATATCTCGCGTGTGAAGATGTCGACCTACGGGTATGGCAACATCATTTACGTGACGCACCCGAACGGCCTTACCACCACCTACTCGCATTTGCTGGCCTTCTACGACCCTTTGGCGGACTACGTGCTGAAGAAACAATACGAGAAGGAAACCTTTGAGCTGGAGTTATTCCCGGAGAAGAACCTTTTTCCGGTGAAGAAAGGGCAGATCATCGCTTTGTCGGGAAACACAGGAGGCTCCGGCGGTCCGCACCTGCACTTTGAGATTCGTGACGCGGAGGACCGGCTGTACAACCCGCTGCGCTGGGGCTTCAAGGAGGTCATCGACACCACCCCGCCCGATTTGCTGGGCCTGGGTATACAGCCGCTGAACATTCACGCCCGCATCAATGGTGAGTTCGCGCGCCGGGAGTTCACACCCAAGAAAACTAACGGTGTCCATACCTTGCCGGACACGGTGTTCGCCCATGGCCTGATCGGCTTCGAGTTGCAGACCATCGACCGCTACGACGACACCCAGAACCGCAATGGCACGCAGGACGTGACCGTGTTTGTGAACGATAAACAGGTATACAACCACCACATCGACCGCGTGCCTTTTGAGCTTTCGAAGCAGGTGTCGCAGCACGTGAACTACAACGTGTACCGCCGCACGGGCCGCACTTTTCAGAAAGCGTATGTGGACTACGGCAACGATCTGCCGCTTTATACCGCACCTCATAACCGGGGCAGGCTGAACGTGCAGGCGGACTCAATCTACCATATTCGTCTGGTAGCGAAAGACACCTACAACAATGCCTCTACCCTGACATTTGTGTTGAAGGGGCAGAAACCAACCTTCATGCAGACGGCGAACGGCAAAGTGACCAAGCCGCAACTGAGCTACGAAATCATCGGCAACATTCTGAAAGTAAGCGCCTCCGATACATCATCCACACCACGCAACGTGGAGATGGTGGTGAACAACCAACGCTTGATGCTGGTGCCGAGCTATACAAAAGGAGCTGCCTCGGTGAGCCTCTACGACCTGCGCGGCGGTCTGCCGGAGTCGCTGGAGTACTGCGGCACCTCAACCCTACTCGATTTGCAGGCCACTATCCCTTCCGGGCAGGAGCACAGCTTCAGCAACCGCGACATGACCATCCGGTTCGAAAAAGAAAGTCTGTACGACACGCTATACCTGCAGGCGAAAAAAGAAGGCGACGTGTATACCATCGGTGACTTTTACACGCCGCTGCACAAAGCCATTAAAGTAACCATTACGCCGAGCACACCGGTAACCGACAAGAGCAAAGCGGCCGTGTACTACCTGGGGCTGGGCAAAGGCCGCGGCATGCTGGGCGGTGTCTGGGATGGCAACAGCATCACCTTTTCTGCCCGGGCGATGGGCAAGTTTCAGGTACTCGAGGACGTGAAAGCTCCAACGATCAAACTCCTCAGCAAAAGTCCGACCCAGATCAAATTCAGGATCGGCGACAACCTGTCGGGCGTCAACTCTTTCCGCTGCGAAGTGAACGGCAAGTGGTTGCTGATGAAATACGAGCACAAAACTGCCACCATATACTCCGAAAAATTAGATAAAAGCCTACCTTTGTCAGGAAGAGTAGTTTTGAAGGTGAAAGACAACGCCGGAAACGAAGCGGAGTTTGTGACGACAATATAAAAACGTAGCACGTATTTCGTATCACGTATCACGATGCCTTCGGAGAGTATTTGACGAAGGACTTTTCGTAAAACGATTTTCTATTTAATGGTCGGCTTTTGTCAATTTCCCAAAGTCGTGCTACGTGATGCGAAAAAAGAGTCGTGCTACCTGATACGTGATACTTGATACGCAAAAAGAACATGGAACTGAAAATCGGAGATAAGGCGCCTGAGTTTGAGGCAAAGGACCAGAATGGCAATACGGTAAAACTGAGTGATTACCGCGGCAAAAAAGTGATTCTGTATTTCTACCCGAAAGACGATACTTCCGGCTGCACCGCCCAGAGCTGCAACCTGCGCGACAATTACAGCGACCTGCAGCGCGAAGGCTACGAAGTGATCGGCGTGAGCATCGACGGCGAAAAATCTCATCAGAAGTTTATCAGCAAGTATGAATTGCCCTTTACGCTACTGGCCGATACCGAAAAGAAGCTGGTGGAGCAATACGGCGTTTGGCAGGAGAAATCGATGTATGGCCGCAAGTACATGGGCACTATGCGCTACACCTTCGTCATCGACGAGGAAGGCACCATCGAGGACATCATCACGAAAGTGAAAACGGCTGACCACGCCGCCCAGATCCTGAAAAAGTAACGCAAAGCGCAGTTGTCTGAAAAGGTGGCTGCGCTTTTTTCGTTGTATATTTGGTCTCTTGAAGAGAGACAAGACCCTTGGATACAGCTTGGCAGGTTTAGCCTACCCCAAATGTTGTAAGAAAATACACCTGGTTGTTAATTAACATAAACAATTTAACAATCAACAATTTAACAATTCAAAAAACAACAACTTAACAATTTATATAACGTGAACCCACACAACAAAAGCATCGACGAGCTGAAGCAAATTGCGGCACAGGTTCGCCGTGACATCGTGCGCATGGTGCATGCGGTAAACTCCGGCCACCCGGGCGGCTCGCTTGGCTGCACGGACTATTTCGTGTCGCTGTACTTCAGCGTGATGAACTACAAGCCACAACCATTTAACATGGACGGCGAAGGCGAAGACCTTTTCTTCCTGTCCAACGGACACATTTCTCCGGTTTGGTACAGTGTGTTGGCTCGCGCCGGCTTCTTTGAAGTGGCAGAACTAGCTACTTTCCGCAAGATCAACTCTAGGCTGCAAGGCCACCCGGCTACCGAAGAAGGTCTGCCAGGTATACGCGTAGCATCCGGCTCACTGGGTCAGGGACTGTCTGTGGCAGTTGGTGCCGCGCAGACCAAGAAACTGAACAAAGACAACAATCTGGTGTACGTGCTAATGGGCGACGGCGAGCTGGGCGAAGGTCAGGTATGGGAAGCGGCCATGTATGCTGCCCATAACAAAGTGGACAACCTGATCGCCACTGTGGACCGCAACTACCAGCAGATTGACGGCGGTACCGAAGAGGTACTGGCGCTGGGTGACCTGCGTGCCAAGTTCGAGGCATTCGGCTGGCATGTGCTGGAGGCTGATGGTAACAATTTCGAGACCCTGCTGCCTGCTTTGGAAGAAGCGAAAAAGGCCACTGGCAACGGTAAGCCGGTGATGATCCTGATGAACACCGAGATGGGCTTTGGCGTGGACTTCATGATGGGCTCACACAAGTGGCATGGCGTAGCGCCGAACGATGAGCAGCTGGAGATTGCCCTTCAGCAATTGGCAGTACAGCAGGCTTCAGATTACTAAGCATTAAAACACAGAAATGAAAGAATATCCATATTCAGAGAAAAAAGACACCCGTTCTGGCTTTGGCGCAGGCTTGCTGGAGCTTGGCCGCACCAACCCGAACGTAGTAGCCCTTTGCGCTGACCTGATCGGTTCGCTTAAAATGGACGCCTTCAAAAAAGAATTTCCGGAGCGTTTTTACCAGGTAGGTATAGCTGAGGCCAACATGATGGGTCTGGCAGCAGGTATGACGATCGGTGGCAAGATCCCTTTCACAGGTACCTTCGCGAACTTCTCGACGGGCCGCGTGTACGACCAGATCCGTCAGTCGATCGCTTACTCTGGTAAGAACGTGAAAATATGCGCTTCGCACGCCGGTCTGACACTGGGTGAGGACGGTGCCACGCACCAGATTCTGGAAGATGTGGGCATGATGAAAATGCTGCCGCACATGACCGTGATCAACCCATGCGACTTCAACCAGACCAAAGCTGCGACTATCGCGATTGCCGAGTACGAAGGTCCGGTTTACCTGCGTTTCGGGCGTCCGGCTGTGCCTAACTTCACCCCTGCCGACCAGAAGTTCGAGATCGGTAAAGCGGTGATGCTGAACGAAGGTACAGACGTAACGATCCTGGCAACCGGTCACCTGGTATGGAAAGCCATCGAGGCGGGTCACAAACTGGCTGAGAAAGGCATCAACGCCGAGATCATCAACATCCACACCATCAAGCCGCTTGACGACGCCGCTATTCTGGCATCGGTTGGCAAAACCAAGTGCGTGGTAACCGCCGAAGAGCACCAGTTGAACGGTGGTCTGGGCGATTCTGTAGCGCAGCTTTTAGGCCGCAATCTGCCAACCCCGCTGGAAATGGTGGGCGTGAATGATTCGTTTGGTGAGTCTGGTACGCCGGACCAGTTGATGGAGAAATACGGCTTGAGCACTGACAACATTGTGGCTGCTGCTGAGCGCGCCATTAGCCGCAAATAAAACATAAGGCTATACCTTATATTTTTTACAAAAACAGAAGGGGCTGCACTGGCAAAGTGCAGTCCCTTTTATTTTTATGGGCTATATTGCATATTCAGACAGGTATAACCGCCCTGCCCCTGCTACCTGACGCGTGGAAGACAAAGAGATTTTAGAGAAATTCGCCAACCCCGATAGCCGCAACGTGGCCTTCAATCAGCTTGTCCGGAAGTACCAGCAAAAGATCTACTGGCACATCCGGAAGATGGTGATCGACCACGACGATGCGGATGATCTCACGCAGGAGGTCTTCATCAAGGTATGGAAGAACCTGGAGAATTTCCGGCAGGACGCGCAGCTTTATACCTGGCTTTACCGTATCGCCACCAACGAGTGCCTGACCTTTCTGTCGAGTAAGCGCAAAAAATTCTTTCTGCCCATCAACGACGTGGCTGCTGAACTTACCGAGAAGATCGATTCCTCCCCACATATCGACGGAGATGAGATACAGCTCAAACTGCAAAAAGCCTTGCTGAGGCTACCGGACAAGCAACGACTGGTCTTTAACATGAAGTATTACGACGAGCTCAAATACGAGGAAATATCTGAGATTCTGGGCACATCGGTGGGGGCACTGAAGGCCTCCTACCACCACGCCGTAAAAAAAATTGAAGAATTTATTAAGCGGGATTAAACTTTAGCGCGCTAAGGCCATCTAACCCATAAGTACATTGAACCATGAAAGACGATTTTAAACTAAGCGACCTGCCCAAGCGCAACATCCACGAGGTACCGGACAAGTACTTCGACAGACTGCCTGCGCAGATCATGGAGCGCACTGCCGGAGCCGGGTATAGACCTGCCCCCTGGTATGCCGCCGCCTGGAAGCCGCTGCGTTTGGCACTGGCTCCTCTGATGCTGGTATTGGTGCTGGGTGTGCTTTACTTTGCAAACCTGGACAACAAGGCGGACCAGCAAAAAGTGAACCTGGCTGGCATTCAGGACGAAGATATACTGAATTACCTGAGCACTTATGCGGTGCTCGAGAGTTCTGATTTTGCCGAGTTGCGCACCGTTTCAGAAAGGGAGATGACCTCTGAATTTCTGAACGTGAGTTCCAAAGCCGCCGAAGAAGAGCTGGAGTACTACCAACTGGATACGATTGAATATTAAAGCACTGATGAAACGATTACTGATTTTATTTCTCTTCTGCGCCTTCACCCTGGGCGGCACTGTGGCCATGGCCCAAAGCGGCCGTCCGCAGGACAGAAGAGAAAACGTGGAAGCTGCCAAAGTGGCCTTCCTGACGGACAAAATGGGACTTACTGCAGAGCAGTCGCAGAAGTTCTGGCCGCTCTACAACGAGTACGAGACCAAGCGTCGCGAACTGGTTCGCTCCTACCGCAGCGGCTACCGTGAAGACGTGGACCAACTGAGCGACCAGGAGGCGAAAGCCCGCCTGGACGGCATGTTCAACACCCGTGAAAGAGAGTTGGAACTGGAGAAAGAATATGTGTCCCGCTATCAGCGTGTGATCTCTTCGAACCAGATCATCAAACTTTACCGCAGCGAGCGGGAGTTTACCAAGCTCCTCCTGAAGAAGCTGGAGGCCAACAACAAAGTACAGTAGTTTTTTTGAATAGATAATTATAGTGAGAACAGCAAAAGGACCTGGCATTTTGCCTTGTTTTTTTCAAAAGAAAGCCCCTGCTATACCTTAGCAGGGGCTTTTGACTTTCAGAGGATTTTGGTTTAGTAAGCCTCCATCAAAAAGTTTATATCGTCGCCCGGCTTAAACTCCATGGCGGGCTGTCCCTGCAAAAAGATGCGCGCCGGGTGCGGCCCCAGCAGGTTGATCCTCTCCCCCTCAATGCGCAGCATGCTCCCTTCCCGCAAACCTACTACCGGCTGGCGGTTGTGTATGTGAAACTCCTGGATGCGGGTCTCGCGCGTTTCGCCCATGTGTGTAGAGTCAGGCAGCGGATCGAGGTAGTGCGGGTTGATGTTGAAAGGCACCAGCTGCAGCGCGTCAAAGGATTTTGGGAACACGATGGGCATGTCGTTGGTGGTGCCGATGGTTTTGCCTGCCACGTTGGTGCCGGCGCTTGTGCCCATATACGGCATCCCCTGCTCTACCCGCTTCTGCAGCGGCTCGATCAGTTTATTGGCATATAGCTGGCGCAGCAGCAGAAACGTATTGCCCCCGCCAATGAACACGGCCTCCGCCTGCTCCACAGCCGCAATTGCATTCTCCGCCTCGTGCACACCGCTTAATTTGATGCCCATCGCTTCAAAGGCTTCGCGTGCCTTGGCCGTATAGTCGGTGTGGGAGATGCCGCCCGGACGTGCGTAAGGTATAAACAGGATGCTCTGGTGGTCGCCGAGCAGTTCTTTGATCTCGTTCTGGCAGTGCTCCAGGTACCCGGTGCCATGGGTGGTAGAGGTGCTCACTAAAAGGATATGCTTCTTTGGTAGGGATTTTCTCATTTGTCTTGCTGTTGAATGGTACGACTCGCGTATACCTGCAAAAGTATCAAATTCCGGTGAACACTCGCCCATATCCTCCTGCAAACAACCGCTATACCTGCGCCGGGCTAAGCTATACCCGCACCAACTATACCTGCCCCGGATTAAAAGGTGTGGGGCGCACCCTGGGTGACAGTGAGGCTATACGGTTAGGTTTTGACTCTGAGCTTGATCGTTTCCAGGTAGGGGTCCAGAGAGGCCTTGTTGGTGAGGGCGCGAACCAAGCCGATGGTTTTCAGATCGTACAGGAACCAGACCTCCACATAGTAGTTATGAAACCAGTACAAATCGATTTTGCACCATCCCCGGATAATGTGATGCAGATAGCGCCCTTGTTCTAGCACCATAGCGGCTTGCTCCCGGGTCGAAAGCGTATTAAACTCAGTAATAGTCAACATAAAAATCTACTCCATACCTTATGCAAAGAAAAAAGGCTGCCGGGGCAGCCTTTTGGTTAACGAAAATATCGGTGGTTTTGATATTAATTCAAATGAAGGGTATACAATTCAAATCTGGTGGAGGCAAAACTCCAGTGCGAAGAAGAAGGATGGATCTCAACACCGTCCTCATCCACGATCGTCACGGCAAAGCCGTCACCCTGGTTGAGGGGCTCAGTAAAGTGCTTCACAGGATACACTCTCCCTTCCTCTATCCACTCTTCCGGTTCGAAGGCGGGCATCGACGCATCCACGCACTTCGCGTAGACAGCCATATAGCTTGGGGGAACAAATAAATTTACCATGTGTATGTAACGTTTTCAGAAAGATAAATAATTCCTGCCAATCAGGAAACATTGTCCACATTAATTTTAGTGGCTGCATGCACAAGTATCAACACAAAAAGTATGCCTTTGTTTTGGGGTATAAGCTCCATTGCCCAGGGTCGGCCATTTCTGGTATGATGACAGCAAAACCGGCCCCTTCGCAGTTAATAAATGACAATCAGCCAAGTGGGCGCTAAATGTGCCGGCTTTCTGCAGCCAATTGCCACCGCAGCCGTAGTATATATTCCGCCCGTTATCATTTAAAAATCAAACATAGAGAATGCCTATGGAAACATCTTATCGTACCTCGACCCACGATAGCAAGGAAGCTTTTGCAGTTGCGCCGGGAGTATGGGGACTCAAGACCGTGTTCGTCAACCTCTTTTTTGTGGCCGCGCCCGATGGCTCATGGGTGCTTGTGGACACCGGCGTGTACGGTGCCGCCCCTAAAATCAGAAAAGTGGTGGATGAACTCTTCGGCGGTAAGCGCCCCAAGGCCATCCTGCTCACGCACGGTCATTTTGACCACATCGGCGCTGTGAAGGAGTTGGCCCGGGAATGGGACGTGCCCGTGTACGCCCATCCGCTGGAAATGCCCTACCTGAACGGCAGGTCGTCTTATCCGCCACCCGACCCGAGCGTGGGCGGCGGCGGCATGGCCTACATGTCGTTCCTATACCCTAAAAAGCCGATCGACATTCACCAGTACCTGGAGTTCCTGCCAGCCGATGGCTCAGTCCCCGGTCTGCCAGGCTGGCACTGGATCCACACGCCGGGACATACGGCGGGGCACGTTTCCTTCTTCCGCGAAAGTGACCGGGTGCTGCTGGCAGGCGACGCCTTCATCACACGCGACGGGGAGTCGATGCTGGCCGTGATGACGCAGAAACGGGAAGTGCACGGCCCACCCAAATACTATACCTCCGACTGGGGAGCCGCACATCATTCAGTGGAAAGACTCATGGAGCTCAACCCCAGTGTAGCAGCAACCGGCCATGGCCTGCCAATGGAGGGGGCACAACTCATGCGTCAGCTGGAAGAACTGGTAAAGGATTTCTGGTCGGTGGCGGTGCCAACCCAAGGCCGCTACGTGCATGAGCCCGCCATTACCGACGAACAGGGCGTCCTTTCTGTGCCTCCGGCAACCGACAACACCATCCCAAAAGTGATGGCTGCAACCGGTCTGGTGGCGCTGGCCGGGGTGGCGCTGGTGGCCTACACCCGACGGAACAGAGACAACAACCGGAAACAGCATGAACGTGCCATGCGGGAGCGCCCCTTCTCACACAACAGGCCAATGCAGGGTATGCCGCCCACGGTGCCTGCCACGCTGGACGAAGACGACCCGATTGCGCACACCAACAATTACCCCTAAACAGGAAAGGCCGGGAGCAAACGCTTCCGGCCTTTCCTGTTTCAAATTTATATGGGTTCTTATACCTTATTTTCCTCTTCCGGAGCCGCTTTTCTTGCCGCCCCCGTCCTGCTTATTCACCGTAGCCCAGGCGCGCTTCTCGGCTTCTTCGTGCTTTACGCCCTTCTTCTCGTAGCTTTCCTCGATGTGCTCTGCCTGACGCTTTTGTTTGTCTGTGTAAGATGATTTATCTCCTTGTGGCATTTGATCCTCCTTTTTTAAAGTTCAACATCTCAGGCCGGGCTCTTTCACCGGCCCCTCCTTTTGTACGCAAATCGGGCAATTTTGAACAAGCCGAAAGCGGAAATGACCCTGTCAAAGCTCCAAAATGACTAAATTGCAACATGATTTCAATGAGACAGCTGTTTTTGCAGCACCAGGCACAGACAAGTGACTTTCCGCTGATGATCGAAGTGGAGAAGGCAGAAGGGATTTACATGTACGGCAGCGACGGCCACCGTTACATCGACCTGATTTCAGGTATAGGCGTGAGCAATGTGGGCCACCGCCACCCCAAAGTATTACGGGCCATCCACGACCAGCTCGACCGCTACATGCACCTGATGGTGTACGGGGAGTTCGTGCAGGGGCCGCAGGCGCAGCTGGCGCAGGCACTGTGCAGCACGCTGCCCGACCGGCTCAACAATGTATACCTGCTCAACTCCGGCGCTGAGGCGGTGGAGGGCGCCATGAAACTGGCCAAGCGCTATACCGGTCGCACCGAATTTGTGTGCTGCCGCAACGCCTACCACGGCTCCACGCAGGGTGCGCTTTCCGTTAACGGCAGCGAGAGTTTCAAGAATGCTTTCCGCCCGCTCCTCCCCGATGTGCGCGTCATCAACCACGGCGCTATACCTGACCTGGAGCAGATCACGGAGCGGACAGCCGCCATCATCCTCGAAACAGTGCAGGGCGAGGCAGGCATACGGGTGCCGGAGGTGAGCTACATGCAGGCCCTGCGGGCACGCTGCACGCAGGTAGGCGCTTTACTTATACTGGATGAAATACAGACCGGCTTCGGCAGAACCGGCACCTTCTGGGCCTTCGAGCAGTTCGGCATCGAGCCCGACATCCTGCTTTGTGCCAAAGGCATGGGCGGCGGCATGCCGATCGGGGCCTTCATCGCCCCGCAGGAGATCATGGCTGTGTTCAAAAACGACCCGATACTGGGCCACCTGACCACTTTTGGTGGGCATCCGGTTTCCTGCGCCGCTTCCCTGGCCACGCTCCAGACCATACAGGAAGAGAACCTGCTGGCGGGTGTGGAAGGGAAAGCGCAGTTATTCAAGGACCTGCTGGTGCATCCGCGCATCAAGGGCATCCGCAACAAAGGGCTGATGATGGCGGCAGAGTTTGAATCGTTTGAGGTGCTCAAGGCGGTGATCGACCAGGCCATCCTGAACGGCGTGCTGACCGACTGGTTCCTGTTCTGCGACAACTCCATGCGCATCGCGCCGCCGCTCACCATCACCGAAGAGCAGATACGCGAAGCCTGCCAGATCATCCTGGCCTCTATTGACGAGGCAGTGGCTTAGTTTCGGGAAAATATTTTTGAGCAGGACACAATCAGCAACGGCTTTGTCACGTAAAAGCCGTTGCTATACCTTACATCAGGTGTATCTCCCAATCTGCTCCTATGGAAATAGCCATTGTACTGTCCTTGCTGTTGATAGCGGTTGTGCTGTTTGCAACCGAAAAAGTGTCCATCGAACTGGTCACCCTGACCATGCTGATCATACTGGCCGGTTTGCGCATCATCAGTCCCGAGGAGGCTTTTGCCGGCTTCAGCAGCGACTTCATCATCATCATCGCCTCTATCTTCATACTCAGTGCCGCCCTTCAGGAAACGGGCATACTCGATTTTGCCGTAGTGCGGCTCGCGCGTCTGGCAGATAAGAGCAACAACCTCATGCTGCTCACCATCATGCTGATAACGGGTGTGGTCTCGGCTTTTATGAACAACACCACCGTAACGGCCATGTTCATTACGCCACTGGTGGGCCTCTCCAAGCGCATCAACATGAGTGCGTCTAAACTGCTCATGCCGCTGGCTTATGCCGCTATTCTGGGGGGTACCTGCACACTGATCGGCACTTCTACCAACGTGGCCGTGAGTGGCTACGTCGCCAAGGCGGGCCTGGAGCCGATCGGGCTGTTCGAGATCTCTGGTATAGGCTTTGTTATTTTCCTGGTGGGCACGATCTACATGATGACTGTGGGGCAGCGCATGTTACCGGACCACGCCGATCAGGAGCTGGCCGAAGAGTACAAGCTGCAGAAATATGTGACCGAAGTAGTGGTGTTGCCTGACTCGCCGCTCATTGGGCAGTTGGTTTTCACCTCCGAGCTGACCACGCTGAACCTGCGCATGCTCAACGTTATCCGCGCCAAGGAAAACTTCCTGCCTGACTTCCGCACCCGCATCCGCGCCAACGACATTCTGCTGGTGGAGGGGGACGTGGACACACTCATGAAAGTGAAGGAGACCAAGGGAATCCAGATTATGGCGGACGCACTTATCTCCGAAGACCTGGAAACAGAGAACATCCGGCTGGCGGAAATTATGATTCCGCGGCAGTCTAACCTGATCAACCGCACGATTAAGGAGTCAGAGTTTCTGCGGCGCTTTGGTCTGGTGGTGCTGGCCGTGTCGCGGCACGGCGAGACGCTGCGAAGCAAACTGGGCAGTATAGAGCTGCACCTGGGTGACGTGCTGCTGGTACAGGGCGCCCCCGAACGCTTTGAGCAGGTCCGAAACTCGAACCACATTGCCGTGCTCGACGAGTTTGAGCCAGTGTTCTTCAAAAAGAAAAAGGGACTGATCGTGATTGCCTGTTTTGCGCTGGCCATACTGGCAGGTACGCTGGAGCTGCTGCCCCTCTCCATCGCCTTTTTGTCGGCGGCCGTCGCGAGCATCCTGCTGCGGGCCATCAGCACCGAGAAAGCCTACAACGCCATCGACTGGCGCCTGCTGATACTCATAGGCGGTATGACGGCTTTTGGAGCGGCCATGGAAAACTCCGGTGCTGCCGAGTTTCTGGCGCAGGGTATTGTGCAGGTGATGGAGCCCATTGGCGGCACTATAGGTATACTGGCGGGTTTTGTGATCCTGACCGTGCTTCTGACCCAGCCCATGTCGAACGCGGCGGCGGCGCTGGTGATCCTGCCGGTGGCTTTGCGTGCTGCCATGGAACTTGGTGCAGACCCGCGCGCCTTTGCCATCGCCATTATGCTGGGGGCCTCTGTGTCGCTGGTGACGCCTTTTGAGCCGGCCTGCATCCTGGTCTACAGTCCGGGCAAGTACCGCTTCCTGGACTTTATACGGATCGGCACGCCGCTCACCGTCCTGCTTATAACCGTGATTATGGTGTTGGTGCCCGTGTTCTGGCCACTGTAGGGGATTATGGCAGTCGGCTGAGCGTGACGATCACGACGGCGAAGAAAGCGGCAGAGAGCCCTACCGCCAAAATCAGTTTGCCCGCCTGCACGGCAACCGTTTTCTCGGCGCGGGGCAGCCAAAGGTAATTCAGGCTCAGGTTGAGCAGGTATACCATGACCGTCAGCAGAAAGCTTATGAACCAGAAGGCAACAAAGCGCAGCATGAAGTCTTCGGAGAGAAAGGTGGCCTCGTAGGAGATGAGGTGCAGTTCGTGGGCGAAAAAGAAATAAGCCAGCAGCAGCAGCGCCAGGGCATAAGATACCAAGATGGCGCCGTTCCACACGCGCAGGTTTTTCATGCAATGGGAATTAGTAATTCAGGAACGACTGTGCATCCTCCCGTATCTGTTCGCGGGTGAGCCCGTCTTTTACGCCGATGGAGATTCTGCGCACCAGCACCCCGACAATAGACTTTCTGAAACCGAGCCGAACGGCCATGTTCACACAGAACTCCATCTCGTTCTCGTCTACAATGCCATCGGCCAGCATCATTTCCACCAGGTCGTAGATCTGGTCAAAGCGCTCCGTATCATTGGACGGCATCTGCGGTTTTACGGATTCCACATTCGAGAGCAGGTTGCGCACCTGGCTTGATTTCATGCCGTGGCGCTTGCCAATGGAAATAATGAATTCCATTTCGGTGGGGTCCACGTGGCCATCCGCCCTGGCGAGGGCACCAAGGTTGGTGATATGGCTCTTTAATTTTTTCTCTGCCTCGCTTTCAAAAAAACTAAACATATGGCTCCCTTTTGACTATGTACAATTTCATAACAAATTAATAATTACTGCGCTGTGTATTGCTATACCCAGGCAGCTAATTTTGCAGCAACTATAGTAGAAACGAATTTTCCCGGCTTTAAGTCTGCAGATGGTGGTGCATTTACATACGGTTTTTGCTATCTTATTAGTTATGATTTTGTATTCTTTTTTTATTTCCACTTAAATTAACAAATGGCTACCTTGCGGATTCAATAAAACCGCAACGAATACCGCGGCTATCTATCGAATGGGGCCGGCTGCCGGCTTCCACAGGGAACATATTTAACAGCAACTCTTTATGAAGAGGATTGGAGTATTTACATCAGGAGGCGACGCACCGGGCATGAATGCCTGCATCCGGGCGATCGTACGAACGGCCGTTTACAACGGATTGGAGGTTTACGGTATCAGAAGAGGCTACAACGGCATGATCAAGGGCGACATTTTCAAAATGGAGTCCCTGACGGTGAGCAACATCATACAGAAAGGCGGCACGATCCTGAAATCGGCGCGCAGCAAGGAATTTGCAACCAAGGAAGGACGCCAGGCGGCCTACGAGCAACTGAAGGCGCACGGCATTGAGGGACTGGTGGCCATTGGCGGTGACGGTACCTTTACCGGAGCCAACATCTTTTACGAGGAGTACGGCATCCCCACCATCGGCGCACCGGGCACGATTGACAACGACTTGTACGGCACTGACTATACCATCGGCTACGACACCGCCGTGAACACCGCCCTCGACGCCATCGACAAGATCCGCGATACGGCTGACAGCCACGAACGCGTGTTCTTTGTGGAGGTAATGGGCCGCGACTCAGGCTACATTGCCATACCCTGCGCCATCGGCGGGGGCGCTGAGATTGTGATGATCCCGGAAACAGACACGTCCATCGACTACGTGATCGACCAGTTGAAAGCAGGCTGGAGCCGTTCCAAAACATCTTTTATCGTGATCGTGGCCGAAGGCGACGAAGAGGGAAGCGCCACCGAGATCGCGGCCAAGGTGTCCAGCATCATCCCGGACATGGATGCCCGCGTGACAATCCTGGGCCACGTGCAGCGTGGCGGAGCCCCTTCCGCAGCCGACCGTATGCTGGCCAGCCAGCTGGGCATCGCCTGCGTGGAAGGCCTGATAGCGGGACGCACGAACGAAATGGCCGGTATCATCAACAGAGAACTGGTGTATACCCCCTTCATCGAAACCATTACCAAGCAGAAACTGATCAACCCGAACTTCACCAAGATGGTGGATATCTTGTCGGTATAGTTCCGCTATACCTGCCAAACAGCGAAGCCGGATACTTTAAGTGCCGGCTTCGCTGTTTCTATACCTATACCTTTTCACCTATACCTGTTTGGTTTGCTGCGTCTGGTCTCTGATGAAAGCCAGCAGCTCCTCCCACTGCTCCGGATGAAACCAGGTATAGTCGGCATGCTTGTGGAACCAGGTGAGCTGCCGCTTGGCATAGCGCCTGCTGTTGCGCTTCAGCAGGCGCACCGCTTCCTCCCAATCATACTGCCCCTCCAGGTAATCGAAAATCTCTTTGTAGCCAACCGTTTGCAGTGCGTTGTGATCGCGGTAAGGGTATAGGGCCTTGGCCTCTTCCAACAGCCCCTGCTCCAGCATCAGGTCCATGCGGCGGTCAATGCGCCCGTAAAGCTCCTGCCGGTCACGGGTCAGGCCGATCTTGATGATGTGGAAAGGGTGCTCCCGGGCACCCGCCTTCCGGAAATCAGAGTAAGGCTGTCCGCTCGAAAGGCACACTTCCAGCGCACGAATCACACGCTGCGGGTTGGCCTTATCCACCCGCTCGTAGTAGGCAGGGTCGAGTTGCTGCAGCTGCGACAACAAAGGCAGTAGTCCTTCCTGCTGGTAGCGGGCGGTCAGTCCCTCCCGCACGGCCGGGTCAGTCTCCGGCATTTCGTCCATGCCATCGGTGACGGCCCGCACGTACAGCCCCGAGCCGCCCGTCAGGATTACGGTCTGGTGCTGCTGAAACAACTGCCCGAGTAAAGCTAGCACATCCTGCTCGTAGGCTCCTGCATTGTACGTCTCCGTGATCGGGTGCGAGTCTACAAAATGGTGGACTATACCTTGCTGCTCCTCCGGGGTCGGCTTAGCCGTGCCGATCGACATCTCCCGGTAAAACTGGCGGGAGTCGGCCGAAATGATCTCAGTACCGAAATGTTGCGCCAGGCGCACGCACAGGTCTGTTTTGCCCACAGCGGTAGGGCCAACTACGACTATCAGAAAACGGGGGGCTTGGGCTGCAGACATGGACGGAACAGAGATTTTACTTCGTGAATATGCCACAAATTAACTCCCTTTCTTTTTATTCAGGAAGCAAAAGTGCCTTTGCTTTTGTTTTTTTACTAATTTATGGGTTTAAACGAGAACTGATCTACACCAGATGCCACTGATACCTACCAGACAAACGACTGACAACCTGACGACAATGGCCGAGAACCTGCTACAGGTGCTCAGTCAGCTGTATCCTGCCGGCCACGCCCTGCTGGTAGCCTCTGCCACAGGGGAACTGCTGGCTGCCAACCCCAACGCTGATACGATTCTCCCCATGGAACAGGGCACAGCCATTCGTCCGCTCATCGGCCTGGCCGATGAAGATGATTTCGCTGCCTTTAAGGTATCGCTGGCCCACCAGGAGAAAGTGTCAGGCAAACTAAAGGACCGCCAGGGCAATGTGTGTACCTTCCATTGTCAGCAACTGCAGTTTCAGGGGCAGCCATTTCTGTACATCGATATCCCGGAGAGCGTCGCGGCAGAAGCTGACGACTCCAGCTACCACAACCTGTTTGACGACAGTGCGGAGCCACTCTTCATTCTCGATCGCGACGGGATCTTCCTCGACATCAACCAGAGCGCCTCGAACCTGGTAGGGTTGAAAAAAGAAGAGATCAGGGGCAAGTCCCTTTTCAAGCAGTTTGAGCTCAACCTGTTTGAGCGTGTCGCCCTGCGCAACCAACTCCAGACAACACTGAAGGGCGAGCCGCAACGCTTCGAATGGTGGCTTCGTGAGACTGATCAGCAACTGATGCCGGTGGAGATTTCCCTGAAAAAAGGGAGCTTCAACGGCCAGATGGTCGTATTCGGTTCTGCTAAAAACCTGTACGAAGCGGTTGGCGCAGAGCGTAACGTGCGTTTCCGCAATCACCAGCTTGAATTTGTCAACCAGCTGATCACCAACCTGTCGGGCACTGAGAGCCGCGAGGATGTGCTGCGTTATACCCTGAAAGAACTGCTGGACAAGACCGATGTTATTGGTGGTGCCGTTTATACCTACGATGCCGCAGTGGGCAAAGCGCTGCTCTCTTTCAGTACGGGCGAAATACTGTCGGGTAGCCTGCCGCCTTCCATCCCGATGCCGCAATACCAGGCTGAGCAGCTCATTCAACCTGATCGCCACAAGGCCTTGCACGATATCATACAGCAGATGGAAGAGCTGCTGGGTCAGCACCTGACGGTGCTCCCTGTCAGCTCGGAGGCGGGTCTGTCGGCCCTGATGCTGGTATGGCCGGGGCACGATGCCAAGATCACCCAGTCGTTCATGTCGCTCCTTGACTTTATCGGGGGCGCCATTGGTAACTACATTGCCAAGCACGACCTGCAACAGAAGCTCACCTATACAGAGGATAAGTATAAAATCATGTTTGAGTCTACTTACGACGCAATCCTGCTTTTCCGGGATGGCATTGTGGTAGACTGCAACGAGAAGGCGCTGGAGTATTTCCGCTGCACCCGAGAGGAACTGGTAGGCAAGTCCCCAACGGACTATTCGCCGGAATATCAGCCGGACGGCATGCGCTCGACGGAAAAAACCGCCATGCTGATCGAGCAGCTGATGGCCACCGGAAAGCCGATCACGGTGGACTGGAAAAACATCCGCAAAGACGGCACCACCATGGACACCGAACTCAACCTGAACCGGGTTGTGATCGACGGTGCTTACCACATTCTGGTGTTTAAGCGGGACATTACCGAGCGCAAGCAGGTGCAGAGCTCGAAGCGCCGCGAAGAGATCGCCCGTGAGTCCATGGCCCACTTCCGCAGCTTCCTCGAAAAGGTAAACCTGATCTACTACAGCCTCGACAAAGACGGCAACATTGCCTACGCCAACGACTACTTCCTGACCTATGTGGAATATAGCCGCGAGGAGCTGATCGGGCAGAACTTCTATGAACTGCTGGTACCAGAGGCCGACCGGGAAGCCCGCTTCGCCGACTTCAAACGATCAATGGAGACCAGGCAGCTGAACTCCTACTACGAGCGCGACCTGATCACGAAGTCCGGGCAGGTGAAGACCGTGCGCTGGAACTGCATGTTTGAATACGGACCCGAGGGCGATCTGCTTGGTCTCACCAGCGTGGGCAAGGACATGACCGACAAGCGCATCGCCATGGAAGCCCTGAAGGACAACAAGATCCGTCTGCAGGACCTTTTCGACAACGCCCATGACCTGATCCAGAACATCTCGGTGGACAACAAGTTCATCTTCGTGAACAAGGCCTGGAAAGACCGCCTGGGCTATACCGACTACGACATCGAGTCGCTCACGCTCAACGACATTGTGCACCCTTACTACAAGGCCAAGCTGATCTACCAGCTGCGCAACCTCTACAAGGGCGAGAACGTGAACAAGATGGAAACCGTGTTCCTGACCAAGGCCGGCAAGCCTGTGCACCTGATCGGCTCCATTACCTGCAGCTGGCAGGACGGCCGCCCGGTGGCCACGCGCGCCATCCTGCACGACATCACCGACCGCATCAAGGCGGAGCGCCTGCAGAAGGTGTACTACAGCATCGCCAACCTGGCCATCAGCAGCAAGGACCTGAACTCGCTCTACTCGGCCATCCACCGCGAGCTGAGCAAGATCATCGAGACACGCAACATTTACATTGCCCTTTGCGACGATAGTCACCGCCACCTGCACTTCGCCTACCTGGTGGACCAGTTTGTGGACAAATCCTCCAAAACGCAGATGCGCCGGCCGTTTTCGCGTGGTTTGTCAGAATACATCATCGAGACAGGCAAGCCGCTCTACATGCAGAAGGCAGAGCTGCTGGAACTGGCCAAAGAGCAGGATATTACCTTACACGGCGCTATACCTGAAGTAATCCTCTGCTCCCCGCTGGCTATCGGCGACCGCATCATCGGGGTGATCACGCTGCAGGACTACCAGGACCCGAACGCCTACGTGCACACCGACATAGAGATTCTGCACTTTATCTCGAACCTGGTGGCACTCGCCATTGAGCGCAAGCGCAACGAAGAGCAGATCAACAACCAGAACGCCCGCCTCAACGCCATCTTTGAATCCGGGACACACCACATGTGGTCCCTCAACCGGGAGTTGGAGCTTACTTCCTTTAACAAGAACTTTGCTACCGCCTTCTTCAATCGGAGCGGCCATGAACTGGAACTCTACAGCAAGCTGAATGACGACGAGGTGCTCAACTTCCACGAAAGCTCGTTTGAGTTCTGGAAAGACAAGTATGTGCAGGCCTTTCAGGGGCAGCCACAGCACTTTGAGATACACCTGCACAATCCGGAAAGCTGGCGTGAGGTATACCTCAACCCGATTTACCTGGAGGACGGAAGCTTTGAGGAAATTTCAGGTATAGCCCTCGACATCACGGATAAGAAACGCTCGCAGCTGGCACTGGCCCAGAGTGAGGTAAAGTTCCGCAGTATATTCGAGTCCTTCCAGGACGTGTACTACCGCACCACCATGGGCGGTGCGTTCGAACTGGTCAGCCCTTCTATTTACAACCTGCTGGGTTACAATGAAAAAGAGGTGCTGCGCATTTCATCAGAGCAACTGTACGCCAATGCAGCTGACCGGGCGCTGGTAACAGCGCGAGTATTGGAACAGGAAAGCATCCGTGACTTTGAGATAGAGATGATCTGCAAGGACGGCTCCACCAAAACGGTACTGCTCGACGCCCGCCTGACCTACGACCAGGAGGGGAATCCGGCAGGTATGGAGGGTGTGCTGCGCGACGTGTCAGAACTGAAGCGCACGCAGGTGGCCCTGCTCAAAGCCAAAGAAGAAGCCGAAAACCTGCTCAAGGTGAAAACCCAGTTCCTGGCCAACATGAGCCACGAACTGCGCACGCCTATGAACGGCATCATCGGCATGATTGACCTGCTGAGCCAGATCGTGAGCGACGAGGAGCAGAAAGAGTACATCGACACGCTGCGCAAATCCTCGGACGCGCTGCTCGCCATTCTGAACGATATCCTCGATCTGTCGAAAATGCAGGCTGGCAAGCTGGTGCTGCACGAAAGCGGCGTGGACGTGCACGACACGCTCAACAAGATACACTCCCTGTTCGCGAACCGCGCCCAGCAGAAGGACCTGAACTTTACCTATACTGTTACCCAAAGAACGCCGCGCTACGTGCTCACCGACGAGACACGCTTCCTGCAGGTGCTGTCGAACCTCACCTCCAACGCCATCAAGTTTACGAACGAGGGCGAGGTGAGCATACACGTAGACGCAGAACCACTGAAAAACAGCCAGGAGTACAGGTTGCAGGTGCGCGTAAAAGACTCAGGTATAGGTATATCTGAGGATGACCAGCGACTGCTTTTCACGGACTTTACGCAGCTTGACAACTCTTCCACCAAAACTTTTGGCGGTACGGGTCTCGGTCTGGCCATCTCGAAACAGCTCACGCACCTGCTTGGGGGCGATATCGGGGTAGAGTCCAAGCCAAACGATGGCAGTACCTTCTGGTTCACGATAAAAGTGAAAAAAGCCAACAACGAGGAAGTGGAGGCGCAGTTGCAGCGTATGCAGCTGCAGAATGCCGAAGCCGAAGTGCTGGAATTCTCGCCTTATGTGCTGCTGGTAGACGACAACCAGATCAACCAGAAAGTGGCCTTTAAGCTGCTAGAGCGCCTGGGCTGCCGCACCGACGTGGCCTCCAACGGCTACGAGGCCATCGACAGGACCCTTAACAACGGCTATGACATGGTTTTCATGGACATACAGATGCCGGAGATGGACGGCGTGACGGCCACTACCATCCTCAAAGAAAAACTTGGCAAGGACTGTCCGCCGGTGGTGGCCATGACGGCCTACTCCATGCGCGAGGACGCCGATAAGTTCATGAGCCAGGGCATGGACGATTACATTTCCAAGCCGGTCAAGAGCTCCGATCTTTACAAAGTGATCATGCGCTGGCATGAGCAGAACTACAGGCGCGACGATGCCGGCGGGTTAACTGCTGCAACAAATGAGGAGTCCGGAGCCGATGCCATACCTGTCATTGACCTGGCCATAACAGAGCAGCTGATCGAGATCGGCGGGACGGAATTTGCGCGCCAGCTGTATGTGGAATTTGAGCAGGAAGCCGGCGAATTGCTCGAAGAGGCCAAAAAAGAGTTGGAGGTACAACAATACAAAAGTATTTTAAGTACATTGCATCAGCTAAAGGGAACCGGCTTTACACTTGGCATCAACCAGGTGGCCGAGCTAGCCAAAATCCTGGAGCATGATATCAAACATGACCAGTACGAAAACGTAGGAGATAACTTCGCAAAGCTGCTGGCCCAATACGAAAACTACCGCAAAACTTATAAAGAGATCATTATATAGTTTATTAATCCCATGGCAGACAACAAGACCATCCTGATCGCAGAGGACAGCTCCGTGATCCTGAACCTGACAAAGAAAATCCTGGAGCTTCAAAACTACAAGATCCTGACCGCCAAGAACGGCAGTGAGGTGATCAAGCAGGTAGAGAACAATAAGATCGACGCCATCCTGATGGACCTCAACATTCCGATCAAGAACGGCATGGAGTGCTCCAAGGAAATCCGCGCGCACAAAGACGAGCAGATATCCAACATTCCGATCATTGCCGTAACAGGCAACGCCAACAACTATACCATGGAAGACTTCAAGGAAGTGGGCATCAATGAGTACCTGCCAAAGCCGCTTGATTTCGACATGCTGGTACAGACCGTAAAGAAGCACACCGGAGAATTGTAAATGGAGCTGAAGTACACGCGGCCATTTTTAAACAAGCTGGAGGATATTTTTGCGGAGTCGGATTTTGTGCTGCGCTACGAGAAGGGGAATTTTAAGGCGGGCTACTGTGTGCTCAAAGACATGAAGGTAGCTGTCGTGAACAAGTACTTCAGTCTGGAAGGGAAGATCAACTGCCTGTACGACATTCTGAGAACCATTACCGTGGATGAAAGCCTGCTGAGCGAAAAGAACCGACAGCTTTACCAGGACATTCGCAACCAGGAAAGAACCAATTGAAAGTAACGCTTTTAGGCACGGGCACTTCGCAGGGCGTACCGGTTATCGGTTGCTCCTGCGAAGTGTGCCGTTCTGTTGATTACAGGGACAAGCGCCTGCGCGTCTCGGCGCACCTGCAGGTAAACGGCAAGAGCATCATCATCGACTCCGGCCCTGATTTCCGCCAGCAGGTGCTGCGCGAGCGCATCCGCACGCTCGATGCCCTGGTGTTCACACACGAGCACAAAGACCACACCGCCGGCCTCGACGACATCCGCGCCTACAACTTCTCGCAACACAGGGACATGCCGCTTTATGGCGAAGAGCGTGTGCTGGAACAACTCAAGCGGGAGTTCGCCTACATCTTTTCAGGTATACAGTATCCCGGCATTCCGCGCGTGGAGCTCCGCCCCATCACGGAGGAGCCTTTCGAGGTGGAGGGCGTCCGTTTTATACCAATCCGGGTGAAGCACTACAAGCTGCCGGTGTTTGGATACCGTGTGGGTGATTTCACTTACATTACCGACGCCAATTACATTTCAGAAGCGGAAAAGGAAAAGGTGCGCGGTTCTAAAGTGATCGTGCTGAACGCCCTGCGCCTGGAGCCGCACATCTCGCACTTTTCGCTGCAGGAGGCTGTTGAACTGCTCGAAGACCTGCAACCCGAACGCGCCTACCTGACCCACATCAGTCACCTGCTGGGCCTGCACCGCGAGGTTGAGCCCACCCTCCCCGATTTTATCCGACTAGGCTACGACGGCCTGCAGATTGAGGTATAGCTTTTTTCGTATCACGACACACGTATCAAGTAGCACGATGCCTTCAGAGATGACTGGACAAAGGACTACATGACAAAGGATTCCTCATGAATGAACTACTCTTTACTTATCTGTCCTTTTGTCTTTTGTCACACAGTCTTTTGTCAATTTCCCGATAGTCGTGCTACTTGATACTCGCTACTTGATACGTTAAAAAATGCACCAGAACTACCACTTTTTACGACACCTGACAGAGCAGCTCCGCACCCAGTTGGTGGGTATGGAGTTGATAGCCTGCTTTAGTCAGAACAAGGATGAACTGGTGATGGGGTTTGCTGATGGTGATCGGGAGTTGTACATACGGGCGATGCTCACGTCTCATTTTTCGTCACTCTCATTTCCTACTGAGTTTAAGCGGGCCAGAGCCAATACAATTAACCTGTTTACCGAACTGCAGGGCCGTGTGGTGAAAGATGTGGTGCAGCACCTGAACGAGCGAAGTTTCTACCTGAAGTTGAGCCAGGGCTATACTTTGCTGTTCAAGCTATTCGGTAACCGTGCTAACATTGTGCTGTTTCAGAAGGGGGAGCCGCTCAAGCCGTTTCACAAGAAATTCGGCGCCGACCTGGAGCTTGATCCGTTCAGCATGGACCGCTCCATCCGCCAGAACTTCGAGGCTTTTGCCGCAGCCGATGGCAATCTCCGCCAGGTATACCCGACATTCGGCGACCTGCCTGTGCTATACCTGGAGCAGCAAGGGTATAGCGCTGGCACGCTCGAAGACAAATGGGAAATGGTGCAGGCTGTGCTTGAGCAATTCGAGGCTCCAGCGGCTTACTACCTGATCAGGCTGAACGGAAAACTACGACTTTCGCTGCTCCAACTGGGTGAAGTGGTGCAGGTATACGACAACCCCATGGAGGCACTGAATGGCTTTACGCGCAGCTACCTGAGCGAAACAGGCTTCGAACGACTCTTTGAGCAGACCCAGCAGCAACTAATCAAGAAGCAGCGTGCCACCCAGGCTATACTAGAACAAACGGAGGCCCGTCTGCACGAGCTGCGTCACGGACGCTCCTACTCCCAGATCGCCGACATTATCATGGCCAACCTGACCAATATTCCGCCCCGCGCCACTGAAGTAGAGCTCTACGATTTCTACACTGACCGCCAGCGCAAGTTCAAGCTCAAGGCCACCGAAACACCCCAGAAGCAAGCCGAGCGCCTGTACCGCAAAGCCAAGAAACAGCACGTGGAGATCAATCAACTCGAAGAGCGGCAGGAGCGAAAACTCGAAGAAGCCATTGTGCTGGAAGACGCGCTGCAGGCGTTGGAGGAGGCCAAGGACTACAAAGCGCTCAAGCTATACCTGAAAGAATACGCTCACTTGCTCACCACCAAGCAGCAAGCTCAGCAGGAAGCCCCTTTCCGCCTTTTCGAAACGGAGGGATTTAAGATATTGGTCGGCAAAAGCGCCCAAAACAACGACCTGCTCACGCAGCGCCATACCTACAAAGAAGACATCTGGCTGCACGCCAAGGACGTATCGGGATCGCATGTGGTGATCAAACACCAGGCCGGCAAAACCATTCCTGCCACCGTGCTGGAGAAAGCCGCCCAACTAGCCGCCTACTACAGCAAGCGCAAAAGCGACTCGCTATGCCCTGTGCTTTACACTCCTAAAAAATGGGTCCGCAAGCCCAAAGGCGCTCCTGCAGGTGCTGTGGTGGTAGAACGGGAACAGGTGATGCTGGTGAAGCCAGAGAATCCGTTTGAGCGGAAGGTGTAGGATTGGGGTTTTAGGGAGATTATCAGGATCTAAATACAGGGCCCCCTACCCTATGGATTTTCAGGATTTAAGAGGGCCCCTACATCCAGGCGGGGAATCTGTTATCGCCGTCACACAGGTATAGACGTCATAGCTTCAGTTTTCGTGGACAATTGACATCCCCCTGCCCCCTTCAAAGGGGGACTTTCTGCGATTGCTAATTCCAATGTATAAGCACTGTTGCAAACTACCACTGGCAGGTATGGCAAGACTAACTTGCACCGGAGCGATGGAACAGATAACCATAGCCAGGTGCGCGAAC
>NZ_BMFP01000001.1:156395-226679 GCF_014638845.1 Pontibacter amylolyticus | reverse complement strand
AAAGTCAAGACGCTCCAAACTCGCTGAACGCTCAAACAGTGGAGCGCCGAAAAGTGCACCGTGGAAGGTGATTTGCTTTGTAGCTAACGTGCAATTTAGTCTTGCCATACCTGCCAATGTTCTGTGACAGAAACGACGAAGCTTATACCTGACACTGGCAACGGCGGGAAAGTCCCCCTTCGAAGGGGGCAGGGGGATGTCAATCGTGCACCGCTCCTTCCCCTGTTTTTAGGGGAAGGCTGGGATGGGGTAAAGCTCCCCTCCTTAGACAAGGAGGGGCAGGGGTGGTTGGACCCGGCATAGCAAAAAGTGAACAGAGCTAGCTTTTACCAGCGAAACGGTAGTAGCAGAAATTCCCCTCTTGAGAGGTGCAGGGGTGTGTCAATCGTGCAGGAGAATCCTGTCAATCCTTTAATCCTGAAAATCCTGATTCAGACAAACAAAAAAAGGGTGAAGCTTTCGCCTCACCCATTCCCTTATCAGTAAGCTAGATTACGCATTGCGATTCACGCAATTCAGATCCTCAAACGCCTCTTTCAGTCTGGCGATGAAGTTCTCTTCGCCTTTGCGCAGCCATACGCGTGGGTCGTAGTATTTTTTGTTCGGGGAGTCCGGACCCTCTGGGTTGCCCAATTGGCCTTGCAGGTAGTCTTTCTTCGACTCGTAGTAATTCTTCACACCCTCCCAGTAAGCCCACTGCATGTCGGTATCGATGTTCATTTTGATGGCACCGTAACCGATCGCTTCTGTGATCTTTGCTTTCTCTGAACCGGAACCACCGTGGAATACAAAGTTCACCGGGTTATCACCTGTTCCGAATTTCTCTTTGATAAAATCCTGTGAGTTTTTCAGGATCTCCGGGCGCAGTTCTACGTTGCCTGGCTTGTATACGCCGTGCACGTTACCGAAAGCTGCTGCGATCGTGAAACGGTCGCTCACCTTTTTCAACTCTTCGTACGCATAAGCTACTTCTTCTGGCTGGGTGTAGAGACGGGAGCTGTCCACGCCTGTGTTGTCCACACCGTCTTCCTCGCCACCGGTCACGCCGAGCTCGATCTCTACGGTCATGCCGATCCTGTTCATGCGCTCCAGGTAGCTGGCGCAAGTCTCGATGTTCTCTTTGATCTCTTCCTCAGAAAGATCAAGCATGTGGGAGCTGTAAAGTGGCTTGCCGTGTTGCTCGTAGTATTTCTCGCCGGCGTCTAACAGACCGTCGATCCATGGCAACAGTTTCTTGGCAGCGTGGTCGGTGTGCAGTACGACCGGTACGCCGTAGGCTTCAGCCATCAGGTGCACGTGCTGGGCACCGGAAACACCCCCAGCGATGGCGGCTTTCTGGTTGTCGTTCTCCAGGCCTTTGCCAGCGAAGAAGGTGGCGCCACCGTGCGAGAACTGAATGATTACGGGAGAGTTAAGCGCCTTGGCTGTTTCCAGCACGGCGTTGATAGAGTTTGTGCCAATCACGTTGACGGCTGGCAGCGCAAAGTTATTTTCATTGGCATACTTGAACAGCTCCGATACCTCATCGCCGAACAATACCCCTGATCTGAAACGTTTTTCCATGAATGTTTAAGTTTTATTTCGATTTGAAATTACGGATAAATAATTTCTTAACCGAAAATTGATGGCAGGCGCTTCAGAAAAACAGGTCTATACCTGACTGTTGTGCTTAATCAAAGATGAGCACTTTGTCTTTGTGCTTGCCGCGCATATGGCCGCGTATGATCTGCTGCACGTCTTTGTTGTCGTTGTAGCGCTGTATCTCCGACTTGAAATCGTCCAGCGAACTGGCCGAGAAATACTCATCCACAAAGCCAAAGCCCAGATAGGTGCCGTGCTCCACCACGACCACAGACTTCTCACCCAACTCACGTCCCTTGCCCACAATCACAAAACTGTTGTGCTCGTAGGTAAACGATTCAATGGCGGCATCCACGCGGGCATTGTATTCCTCGGGGCTCTCCTGCCCGACACAGGCACCCTGGCAGATGTGGACCTGGTAATCGAAGCAGGCACCCGGCGTTTTGTAAAGGTCGCACAGCTTCTGGCACAGATTATACTTCGACACTTTATGGTAAAGGAATCCCTTGGCCTTAAACTGGTTCGAGAGCGCGATGATGGGCGTCATGTTCACATCGTCGGCTTTGTTGATGCTGCCAAAAGTCAGGCGTTTGTAGCCTTTGTCATCCTGGTAGGTGAAAATGCCGGTGTTGAACACGCTGCGCCGCTGCTGGCGGTTGTAGTGCGGCTTCATCCGCTTGATCTCCGCCGACTCGAACAGTAGCGCCACCAATTCGTTGCCCATCAGCTCGTAGGTGATGTCAGCGATCTGGTTCTTGAACTCAATGGATTTGCGGCTTTTGTAGTCGATGTTGAAGTGCTGGATAATGCGCTTCTTAATGTTGATGCTCTTTCCCACATAGATGACTTCGCCCGCTTCGTTGTAAAAGTAGTATACCCCCGGCACGGTCGGAAGGGCATCGACCTGCTCCTTGCTGATGGCGGGGGGCAGGAGCGAGGCTTTGATCTCGTTCTTAAGCTGCTCCGAAGGATCGGCCATGTGCTGCGCTCCGTCAATCACCGGCCGGTTGATCTTGATCAGCTTGTCGAACAGCTTGGCTGTAGCCTCGGCATCGCCAATGGCACGGTGGCGCATCTGCAGGTCGATGTCGATGCTTTTGCAGAGTTTGCCCAGCGAATAAGAAGGAAGGCCAGGTATGAGCGAACGGCTCAGACGCACGGTACAAAGCGTTTTGCGTTGAAAGGTGAAGCCCAGGTCGGCAAATTCTTTTTTGATGAAGGAATAGTCGAAGCGCACGTTGTGGGCCACGAACACCATTCCTTCCGTGAACTGCACGATGTCTTTGGCCACCTCGTAGAACTTAGGCGCGTCTTGCACCATGTCGTCGGTAATGCCGGTGAGTTGGGAAATGTAGTAAGGTATAGGACGCTGCGGATTGATCAGGGTGCTATACCTGTCCACGATCTCTTTGCCATCATGAATGAAAATGGCAATCTCGGTGATCTTGTCCTGTGTGGGCTGACTACCCGTGGTCTCAATGTCTATGATGGCGTACAAGCTGATTCTCTTTAGGCTTATTTGAAGCGACCTTTGGCGCTATCCAAAGGACTATCCTGTAAACCAATATTCTTAGCAATACGTTTCAAATTGAACGCGCACCCTACCCGGTGCAAATAGAATTAGCAAATCCGGCCTATTGCTCGGCCTCGCGGTCATCCTCGTATCGCTCCCTTCTCGCTCTTTCGCGTAGCTTGTCGAACATCTTCCGGAAACGCCCCGATTTCTGCGATTTCACATCGTCTATGTCAGCCAACAGAAAGCCGAAGGGCTGCAGCGGTTCGTAGGCATCGAAAATCACCTTCAGGATCGCTATCATAGGTATAGAGATGATCATACCGGCCGCCCCCCATATTTCACCACCAATTAGCAAGGCGACGATGGCTGCAAAAGGGTTGATACTAACCTTGGAACCAACGACATAGGGTGTGATGAAGTTACCCTCGAGGAACTGCACGAACATGAACACCAGCACCACCAGCACCGCCTCGAAAAGACTTCCGGTAGTGGCCAGCGTGAACAGCGCCGGGAGCATGGCACCAATCAGGATGCCGATGTAAGGGATGATGGTCAGGATAGAGGCAAAAACGCCGAAGAAGATGGCGTACTTCACGCCCAGAATAAGCAAGCCAGCCGAGTTGAGCAGCGACACGATCACAATCACGATCATCAACCCTGAAATATAGCTTTGGGCAACTAATTGGATGTTGTCGATGGTATGGTTGAGACTGCTTCGTCGCTCTTTCGATACAAACTTAAACATGAACTGCTCCAGGTGGTCGCGGTAGTAGAGAAAACAGAACACAAAGATGGGCACGATGGTGATCATCGTCAGAGCACCGGTCGTCAGCGAGATGGTGCTGCCGACAAAAGTGGTCGAGATCTCGCGTAAGCCGCCCACCGTGTTGCGGAAAAGCTCGCTTTTGTTGGCCGGCTGTATACCAAAGTTGTGGTAGAGGTAATCCTGCACCTTCGTCAGCAAGGCGTCGAAATTTTTGCCGATGGCATCCAGCTCCGAGGTGAGGCTAATGACTTGCATGGACAGAAACCAGATCACCAAGCCCAGCACGATCACCACCATCACAATGCTACAGAAAATAGCCAAAGCACGCGGGACACGGAATTTTTCGAGGTCGCGGGTGAGGGGCAGGAGGAGCAGGGCAAACAGCAAAGCAAAGGTCAGTGGCATCAGAACTGACTTGAAGGTCTGTAGCGTCCAGATAGCTAGAAAGAGGCCCAGTAAAATGATGACATACTTAAAATACCGGGGTAATTTAATTTCCATAGGGTGCGTCTGTGTGTAGGTATACGGCCTGTGTTGGACCGCATTCAGTTAAGCAAATGTAATGCGCAAGTATAGTTAAATCTAAATATTTTTATGCTAAGAATTTTAGCTAAATTATATCTGCCTTTTCTTCGGTTTTTGTGAACTGTATGGAATGTGCGATGGTTATACAGAAGTAGTTGATGATTTCAACTAAAATCACTATATTTGCTGACTAAAAATATTAGCAATCGCCCTCTTTGCAGGATGAATCATTAAGGCGCCGGAACTATTTGTAGCGCCTGATTTCTTTTATTTTTCTATATTTCCGAGTGATTCCACTAAATCAAATACACTTACGCTTACAGAATGGCAGAGTTAGAGCATAATTACAACGAAGACAGCATTCGCTCGCTGGAGCCCCGCGAACACATCAGGCTACGTCCCGGTATGTACATCGGCAAGCTGGGAGACGGATCTTCGGCCGATGATGGTATTTACATTTTGGTGAAAGAGGTAATCGACAACTCCATCGACGAACACGTGATGGGGTACGGCAAGACCATCGACATCAAAATATCGGACCACAAGGTGCAGGTGCGCGACTATGGCCGCGGTATTCCGCTGGGCAAGGTGATCGACTGCGTGAGCAAGATCAACACAGGTGGTAAGTACGACAGCAAGGCTTTTCAGAAGTCAGTTGGTTTGAACGGGGTGGGTACCAAAGCGGTAAACGCCCTTTCGAGCCATTTCCGCATCCAGTCGGTGCGCGACGGACAGATGAAGGCCGCCGAGTTTGAGCGCGGTGTGCTGACCAACGATCTTCCGCTGGAGGCCACCTCACAGCGCAACGGTACGCTTACGGTTTTCACGCCGGACGATACCATCTTCAAGAACTACCAGTACAACCCGGATTATCTGGAAAACCAGATCTGGAACTACGTATACCTGAACGCCGGCCTGACGATCAACTTCAACGGCAAGAAATTCTACTCCGAGAACGGCCTGCTCGATCTTTTGAGAAACAAAGCCGACGAGGAGAGCATGCGCTACCCGATCATCCACCTGAAAGGACCGGATATTGAACTGGCCTTAACACACGGTAACGACTACGGCGAGGAGTACTATTCATTCGTGAACGGACAGTATACGACCATGGGCGGTACGCACCTGGCGGCCTTCCGTACGGCATTGGTGAAGACCATCCGCGATTTTTATAAAAAGGATTACGATGCGGCTGATATTCGCGGCTCTGTTGTCGGTGCCATTTCGCTGCGTGTGCAGGAGCCGGTTTTTGAGTCGCAGACCAAGACTAAACTGGGCTCAATTGACATGGGACCAGACGGCCCGGCTGTGAACTCCTATATAAATGATTTTATTAAGGAGCATCTGGATAATTACCTTCGGATAAACCAGGCGACGGCTGAGGCTTTGAAGAAGCGTATTGAGCAGAGTGAGCGGGAGCGCAAGGACATGGCGGGCGTGAAGAAACTGGCCAACCAGCGCGCCAAGAAGGCCAACCTGCACAACCGCAAGCTCCGCGACTGCCGTCTGCACTTCAACGAGGACAAGCATGAGAACTCGCTGCTCTCCACGCTCTTCATCACGGAGGGTGACTCGGCAAGTGGTTCCATCACCAAATCACGCAACGTGGACACGGAGGCTGTTTTCAGTCTGAGAGGTAAGCCACTCAATTGCTTTGGTTTGAAGAAAAAGGTGGTGTACGAGAACGAGGAGTTTAACCTCCTGCAACATGCTCTGAACATTGAAGAAGGCCTGGAAGGTCTCAGGTATAACCGTGTGGTGATCGCCACCGACGCCGACGTGGACGGGATGCACATCCGTCTGCTGCTGTTGACCTTCTTCCTGCAGTTCTTCCCGGACCTGGTGAAGAACGGCCACGTGTACATTCTGGAAACGCCGCTCTTCCGTGTGCGCAACAAGAAAGAGACGATCTATTGCTACAACGAAACCGAGAAACAGGCTGCTATCGAGAAACTGGGCAAGCGTCCTGAGATCACCCGATTCAAAGGTTTGGGAGAGATCTCACCAGACGAGTTCGGGAAGTTCATTGGCGATAACATCAAATTGAAGCCGGTATTCCTGCAGAAGGACACAACGATCCAGAAAATGCTGAGCTACTACATGGGCAAAAACACGCCGGAGCGCCAGCAATTCATTATTGAGAATCTGAAGTTTGAGAAAGACATAGTAGAGGAAGTATATGCATAACGACGAACTGAACAACGAAGGTATAGAAAGAGAAGACGAGTTGGAGATCGCGTTCACAGACGGTGAGGAAGAGATAATCCATAACGTAACCCCGGTATCCGGTCTCTACGAAAACTGGTTCCTTGACTATGCTTCTTATGTAATACTGGAGCGTGCCGTACCTGCCATCGAGGACGGTCTGAAGCCTGTGCAGCGCCGCATCCTGCATGCGATGCGGGAGATGGACGATGGTCGCTTTAACAAGGTGGCCAACGTGATTGGCCAGACCATGCAGTACCACCCGCACGGCGACGCCTCCATTGGCGATGCGATGGTGAATCTGGGCCAGAAAGACCTTTTGATCGAGACGCAGGGTAACTGGGGCGATGTGCGCACAGGTGACAGCGCTGCGGCTCCACGATATATCGAGGCCCGCCTTTCTAAGTTTGCGCTGGATGTGGTGTTCAATCCGCAGACGACGATCTGGCAGCTAAGCTACGACGGCCGTAAAAACGAGCCGGTGACTCTGCCGGTGAAATTCCCATTGTTGCTCGCACAGGGCGTGGAAGGCATAGCCGTGGGTCTCTCGACCAAGATCATGCCGCACAACTTCAAAGAGCTGATCAAAGGCTCTATCGATGTGCTGAAAGGCCGCACCACCACGCTGCTGCCTGATTTCCCGAACGGCGGTATGGTGGATGTGACCAACTACAACCATGGTATGCGCGGCGGCAGAATCCGGGTGCGTGCCACGATTGAGAAGGTAGACAAGACCATGCTCATTATCCGCGACGTGCCATACGGCATCACGACAACGGGTTTGATGGAGTCGATCGTGAAGGCGAGCGAAAACAACAAGATCAAGATCAAGAAGGTGGTCGACAATACGGCTGCCGACGTGGAGATACAGATACAACTGCCGCCGGGCGTGTCGCCTGACCTGACCATGGATGCGCTCTATGCGTTCACGGACTGCGAGGTATCTATTTCACCTAATACCTGTGTTATCATCGACGATAAGCCGCACTTCCTGAGTGTGGACGAGCTGCTGCGCATTTCTACGTTCAAGACGGTAGACCTGCTAAAGCGCGAGCTCGAGATCCGCAAAGGTGAACTGGAAGACAAGTGGCACTACTCGTCATTGGAGAAGATCTTCATTGAGAACCGCATCTACCGCGACATCGAGGAGTGCGAGACCTGGGAGGCAGTGCTCGAGGCGATTGACAAAGGCTTGGATCCGTTCAAGAAACTCCTGCGCCGCGAAGTAACCCAGGATGATATCATCCGCCTGACTGAGATCAAGATCAAGCGTATCTCCAAGTACGACTCTTTCAAAGCCGATGAGTATATCAACAAACTGGAAGAGGAGATGGCAGAGGTGGATGACAACCTGGCCAACCTGATCCGTTATGCGATCGCATACTTCGAAGGCTTGCTGAAGAAATATGGTCAGGGACGTGACCGCAAAACGCAGGTAAAAACCTTTGATGTGATTACAGCACAGAAAGTTGCGATTGCCAACCAGAAGCTCTACATGAACGCCAAAGACGGCTTCATCGGTACGGGTCTGCGCAAGGACGAGTTCGTGTGCGACTGCTCTGACATGGACGATATCATCGTGTTCCGCAAGGATGGCAAGTTCACCGTGACCAAGGTAGCCGAGAAAACCTTCGTGGGTAAGGACATTATCATGGCCGGCGTTTACAACAAGAACGACGAACACATGGTCTACAACATGATCTACGTGGATGGCAAAACAGGCGTATCGTTTGCGAAGCGTTTCTCCGTGAAGTCTATCACCCGCGACAAAGAGTACGACCTGACCAAAGGCAACAAAAACTCAAAAGTGCATTACCTGACCGCTAACCCGAATTCGGAGTCGGAGGTGGTCAACATCACCCTGGCACCACAGTCAACGGCCCGCATCAAACAGTTCGACTATGACTTTGCTGAACTGATGATAAAGGGCAAAGGATCAAATGGTAATATCGTGACGAAGTACCCGATCAAGAAGGTGGTACAGAAGAGTCTGGGCGAGTCAACTTTGGGTGGACGCGAGATCTTCTACGATGAAGTGATCGGTCGTTTGAACACCGAGGGTCGGGGCCGTTACCTGGGTTCTTTCAACACCGACGATACGATTCTGGTGGTATACGAAGACGGTACTTACGAGCAGACCACATTCGATCTGGCCAACCACTATACTGTGGAGAAGATCAAAGTCCTGCAGAAGTTCGATCCGGAGTTGGTAGTATCGACTATTTATTATGAAGGCGATAATAAAACCTATTATGTGAAGCGTTTCAAAATCGAGACATCTACGGTAGGTAAGAAATTCAGCTTTATATCAGAGACCAAGAACTCCAGACTGGAAGCCGTTTCAACCCATCCGGTTCCAATGGCGACCATCAGTTTCAAGCGTTCGCTGCGAGGTGAAAAAGAGACGGAGAAGCTGTTGCTCAGCGAATTCATTGACGTGAAAGGCTGGAAAGCGATGGGTAACAAGCTTAGCTACTTCAAAATCTATGACGTGAAAGTGCCGAAACTGGAGGAAGTGGAGCAGGAGGAAAAGCCTAAAGCTAAGAAAGTTACCACAAAACGCGAACCTGTTACCTTGCCTTCCGAGCTGAAAGAACTGGCAGAAGAGGCCGCCAAAGTAAGTGGGGCTCAACTTGATACGCTGGAAGCCGTAGAAGAACTATCAGACGACGACAGTGCAAAAAAGGCTTTGAAGAAAAAGAAGCAGCTGGATTTGTTCTAAATTAAGTCCTTTTTTGCATAAGTCGTTTCAAAGCAATATATTAGGTTGCTGATTACAGATTATGCAAGTGTTTTTCAAAGCTATACCTATTTTACTCATCATGCTCGGTTTCCTTGTTCGTCCGTTGGACGCGCTGGGAGATTCCGGGCATGATGTGCTTTTAAAGAAGGCCTACGAGCTGAAAGAGCAGTATAAGGAAACGGAGGCGCTGGCCGTGTATGAGCAGATCATAGCCGCTGACGAATCAAATTTTGAGGCGCTTTGCCAGGCCAGTCTCCTGCACAGCCTAATGGGCAACCGCTTTTCAGACGATACCCGCAAGATCAATCATTTCAGCACGGCCAAAGCCTACGCGCAACGTGCCTTTCTGCTGGACTCTACGGATGCCCGCTCTAACTATGCCATGGCGCTCTCGCTAGCTTCTTTAGCCATGGTGTCGGGCCCGAAGCAGCGGTTAGCAATGATCAGCGAAACCAAGTCATACCTGGATGGAGCCCTGGCAGCTGATGACAAGTATGCTGATGCCTGGCATCTGTTGGGTCGATGGTATTTTAAAATGGCCAATCTCAATTTTGCTGAAGTCACAACCTATAAAGTTATGCTGGGTGGGATGGCAGATAAGCCTGCTACAAATAAGGATGCCATTTACGCCATGGAGATGGCTATTCTGCACAACCCAAACAACCTGCGCTATTATTTTGACCTGGCCAACATCTATCAGGAAATGAAAAACAAGGAAGCTTGTGTGTATACGCTGCAGCGTGCAATGGCCCAGAACCTCGAGTTACAAACGAAGGAGGAACTGGAGTTGAGCAGGCGCTGTAAAATGATGCTGCAAGCATATCAAAAGTAACCGGATACAATTGCAACACAAAGGGCCTGCTTCTATCTGGGAGCAGGCCCTTTGTGTTGTTTCAAAACTATATGGTGGTGTGTTTGTCGGTATTTAGGCAAATTATCTATAATTTAGCGCCAATCTAGACAGTAAGAAAAGACAGTACATGGTGTCTCGTTGGGCCTTTAGTTGGGTAGTGTTGGTATGGATGCTTGCCAGTTGCGGCAAAGAAGAAGGTACACGGGAACAGATGGTAGACTTGGCGGCGGTGGCTGTGGAGGACCCCGCGAAACAGCTGGTTAGTCTAAGCGAAGCCATTGAGCGGTCGAAGCGCGACGGCAGTCTGTACGCCAGGAGAGCCATGGTGCTGTTGCGACAAAACGAGTTGGACAAAGCCTTAAGCGATGTAGACGAAGCCATCAGGCTCTCTAAGGACCCTGCTAATTACTTCGTGAAAGCCCAGGTGCTATACCTGATGGGCCGGCGCGAAGAGGCTTTGCCACTGGCATTGCAGGCAGAGCGAAACTCGTTTGAGAGTTCTTCCCTGTACGTGCTTTTGACGGAGCTATACCTGGATAAGAGAGAGTATGCGAAAGCGGCTCAATTTGCGCGCCAGGCGCTCGAGCTTTCACCTGACGATCCCTATGCGGTCTACTACAAGGGCAGGGTATCAGAAGTGACTGGTGATACGGCAGTTGCCATCAACCATTACCACAGGGCGCTGGAGTTCAAGCCTGACTTTGTGCAAACGCATCGCTCATTGGCGGGGCTATACCTGGCACAACTCGACCTGGCGCAGGCCAGAAAGCATACAGAGCAGGGGTTGCGGCTGTCGTCGGAAGATCCGCAGTTATGGCATTACAAAGGTATGCTGCAACTGCAGTCTGCCCGGAAGGACAGTGCCCTGGTTAGTTTCGAAAAGGCACTCGCACTTACAGATACGTTGCAGGCGGCACACTTTCAGTTGGCGCAGCTGCGCCATGGTTTGGGAGAAAATGAACTGGCCTTGCAACACTTGGAGAAGGCGCCCAGGTATAGCACAGACCTAAAGTACCTGTCTGTGCGGGCAAGTAGCCTCGAAAGACAGGGAGAGAACCTGGCAGCGCTGCGCACTTATGAGCGTATGCTGGCCATAGAACCGAAACATACCTATGCCAGGCAGAGTGTTGCCCGGCTCCGGTACAGATTAGAAAGACCCAGACCCCAGCTCGACAGTATGGCTGTCAGGCAGCGGGGTTTTTAACACGATACTAAGAAAAAAACATGATCAACATCACTTTGCCAGATGGCTCTGTACGCCAGTATCCGAAAGGCGTAACAGGTCTTGAGATCGCCAGCAGCATTAGCGAAGGACTCGCCCGCAATGTTTTGGCCGTAAAGGTGAACGGTTCCGTTTGGGATCTGTCTCGCCCCATAGAAGAAGACGCCAGTGTGCAACTGCTCACCTGGAACGACGATCTGGGCAAAAATACATTCTGGCACTCTTCGGCTCACTTATTGGCTGAAGCCCTGGAAGAGCTATACCCAGGTATAAAGTTCGGCATCGGACCGCCTGTCGAGAACGGCTTTTACTACGACGTGGACCTGGGAGAGGGCAAAACCTTTTCGCAGGATGACTTTGCCAAGGTAGAGCAGAAAATGCTGGAACTGGCACGCGCCAAGAATGAGTATGTGCGTCAGGAAGTTTCAAAGGCGGATGCCATCCAGTATTTCACTGAAAAAGGCGACCAGTACAAGCTGGACTTGCTCCAGGATCTGGTAGACGGTACGATCACCTTCTATACTCAGGGCAACTTCGTGGACCTTTGCCGCGGGCCGCACATTCCGAATACTGGCTTCATCAAGGCTGCCAAACTCATGAATGTGGCTGGCGCCTATTGGAGAGGCGACGAGAAAAGCAAGCAGCTAACACGTATCTATGCCATCACCTTCCCAAAACAGAAGGAGCTGACAGAATACCTGGAGCGCCTGGAAGAAGCCAAGAAACGTGATCACCGCAAGCTGGGCAAAGAACTGGAGCTGTTCGCCTTCTCTGAGAAGGTAGGTATGGGCTTGCCACTGTGGTTGCCGAAAGGCACGCTGCTGCGCGAGCGACTCGAGCAGTTTATGCGCAAGGCCCAGGTGAAAGCAGGCTACCAGCCTGTAGTAACGCCACACATCGGCAGCAAGGAGCTATACGTTACTTCCGGTCACTACGAGAAGTATGGCGCCGACTCCTTCCAGCCGATCAAGACGCCGAACGAGAACGAAGAGTTCCTGCTCAAGCCAATGAACTGCCCGCACCACTGCGAGATCTATAAAACCCGTCCGCGCTCTTACAAAGAGCTGCCTGTGCGTTTTGCTGAGTTCGGTACTGTGTACCGCTACGAGCAAAGCGGCGAGCTGCACGGCCTGACCCGCGTGCGTGGCTTTACGCAGGACGATGCGCACATTTTCTGCCGTCCGGACCAGGTGAAGGAAGAGTTCATCAAGGTAATTGACTTAGTGCTGTATGTGTTCAAAGCGCTTGGTTTTGAAGACTATACCGCCCAAGTTTCCCTGCGTGATCCGGAGAACAAAGCCAAATACATCGGCTCAGACGAGAACTGGGAAAAAGCCGAAAGTGCCATTATCGAGGCTGCCGCTGAGAAGGGGCTCACCACTGTAACCGAACTGGGCGAAGCCGCGTTTTACGGTCCAAAGCTTGACTTTATGGTGCGCGATGCGCTGGGCCGTAAATGGCAGTTGGGAACTATTCAGGTGGATTATAACTTACCAGAAAGGTTCCAGCTCGAATACATCGGCGCTGACAATGCCAAACATCGCCCAGTGATGATTCACCGGGCGCCTTTTGGCTCGCTGGAACGCTTTGTGGCCGTGCTGATTGAGCACTGCGGCGGCAACTTCCCGCTGTGGCTCAGTCCCGAGCAGTTTGCCATATTGCCAATCTCAGAAAAATACCAGGACTTCGCGCAGCAGGTATACGACCGACTGCAGCAGAACGACATCCGTGGTTTTGTGGACAACCGCGACGAGAAGATCGGACGCAAGATCCGCGATGCAGAAGTGAGCAAAGTGCCTTACATGCTGATCGTAGGGGAGAAGGAGCAGGAAAACGGAGCTGTGTCGGTGCGCAGGCACGGAGAAGGCGATCTGGGCACCATGACGGTGGATGAATTCATCGTGACCTTTCAGTCAAAAATTGCTGAGATGCTGAACAATTAAGAAGAGATATTTTTTTCTTGATATAAAATGTGCGATATTCGCACCCTGATTGTAGAAACTAAACTTAAGGAGGTAAAACTATAGCTACGCCAAACAAGCGCTACATCCCACGCGGAAAAGTGGAGGAGCCATACAAAGTCAATGATAAAATAACTGCCAGAGAAGTCAGGTTAGTTGGTGACAATGTAGAGCAGGGAGTATTCTCAACCAGAGATGCTCAGAAAATAGCGAACGAGCAGAATCTTGACCTGGTTGAGATTTCGCCAACTGCTAATCCGCCGGTATGCCGTATCATCGACTACTCGAAATTCAAGTACGAGCAGAAGAAGAAAACCCGTGAGATGAAGGCCAAAGCTCAGAAGGTAGTCATCAAGGAGATCCGTTTCGGCCCTAACACAGATGATCACGACTTTGAGTTTAAGCTGAAGCATGCAAAGGCTTTCCTCGAGAGTGGCTATAAGATTAAGTCTTATGTACACTTTGTAGGCCGTACAATCGTGTTTAAGGAAAGAGGCGAGATCCTGTTGCTGAAGTTCGCCCAGGCGCTGGAGGACATCGCGAAAGTGGAGCAGCTGCCCAAATTGGAAGGAAAGCGAATGTTCCTGATCCTTTCTCCAAAAGTGGCTCCTCCTGTTAAAAAGTAATTTGTTTAATTAATTATATACACATGCCAAAAGTTAAAACAAAATCTGGTGCAAAGAAGCGTTTTTCTTTGACAGGTACTGGCAAGATTAAGCGTAAGCACGCTTACAAAAGCCACATCCTGACCAAGAAGACGACTAAGCAGAAGCGTAATTTGACACACACTGGCCTTGTTAGCACAGCTGATATGGACAGAGTGAAGCTGATGCTTCAAATCTAATTCCCCGGAGTTAGAAGGTTAATTTTTTAGTACGAACCCGGCATCTGGTCTTTTGAAGATTACACTTAATCACCAGCCGCCAAAACTTTTTAGAAATGCCTAGATCGGTAAACGTTGTCGCAGCGCGACACAGAAGAAAAAAAATGATGAAAATGGCCAAAGGTTACTTTGGCCGTCGCAAGAATGTCTGGACAGTTGCGAAAAACGCAATTGAAAAAGGTTTGCTTTATGCTTACCGCGACAGAAAAGCGAAAAAGAGAGATTTCCGCGCCCTTTGGATCCAGCGTATCAACGCAGGTGCACGTGAGCATGGCATGTCTTACTCTCAGCTAATGGGCGCTCTGAAAAAAGCGAACATCGACCTGAACCGCAAAGTACTTGCTGACCTGGCGATGAACCATCCGGAAGCTTTCAAGAGCATCGTTGACAAAGTAAAGTAATTTACTTTCGCTATATGACCAAAAAGGGCCTGACGCAAGTCAGGCCCTTTTTGCGTTTATACCTACAGCAAACTAACCAAAGTCATCTTTGCGCATGATGGCAGTCATCGCATAAGGGTATCAAGTTGCACTACTTCGCACCGTTACGGTCGCGTGCGCATCAGCAAATAAGTGATTCCTGGTCAGTGCACGTCTGCCGACATTACTCACCATATAAAGCGATGCGATTATGAAACTAAGTTTTACACTGAAAATGCTGCTGCTATCTGTTTTAGTGTGGCTACCGCTGGAAACGGCCTGGGCGCAGCTATACCTTACTCCGCAGGTCAGGCCCAGGGCTGAGTGGCGCAACGGCTACCAGAGCCTGCCTAATGGGCAGGACGGGGCATTCTTTGTGAGCCAGCGCTCCAGAATTACGCTCGACTATAAGCAGGACAAGGTGCAGACGCGGTTTAGCCTGCAGGATGTGCGGGTATGGGGTGATGAAGCACACCTGAAAGACGTGCCCTCCACAGCCATGCACGAGGCCTGGGGTGAGCTTGCTTTATCAGATAAGTTTGCTGTCAGGCTTGGCAGGCAGGAGTTCGTCTACAACAACGACCGCTTGCTGGGCAATGTGGACTGGGTGCAGCAGGCACGCAGCCACGATGGGCTACTGCTTAAAGCAAGATGGCAAGGTATAAGCGTGGATGCGGGTGGTGCTTTCAATCAGGAAAAGGAAGCCTTATTTGACACCCATTACAGCATGAACAATTACAAGGTACTGGGGTTCCTGTGGGCGCAGAAACAGTTGGGCGACCAGTTGTCAGTTTCAGCCATGCACATCAGCGATGGTTTCCAACGGCCTGATACCGTGGGGGGCGTATACTTCCGGCATACGTATGGCCTGGACCTGACTTACCAGCGCGAGCGCTTGCAATTTAACGGCTCGCTTTACCGACAATCAGGCGAACACGGCAGCGGGAAAAAGATTGCGGCCTACCTGGCGGTAGCAGAAGCGGCCTATACCTATCAGCCTTTCCGGTTCACATTAGGGACCACCTATTTGTCAGGTATGGCCGGGCAAGAGCGCAAGGTGCATTCCTTTAACACGCTGTATGCTACCAACCATAAGTACTATGGCTTCATGGATTACTTTATCAACGTACCAGCTGACACACGGCAGGGCGGATTACTCAATACCTACCTCAAGACCACATTTAGCCCCAAGCCCAGGTATAGCATTTCGCTGGACTACCACTACTTTGCGCTGGCTAAAAACCTACATGCTTCAGAAACGCATGCAGGCACAAATAACAGGTATCTTGGCTCTGAGCTCGATGCGGTGCTCCAGTACAAACACTCCGACCAGATCCAGTTTTCTGTGGGGTATAGCAATTTGTTTGCAGGCCGCTCGATGGCCGCGATCAAGCCGGGCGACGCATCAGCTTACGCCGACTGGGGATGGGTGATGGTCAACATTCAACCGCGCATCCTGTTGAAGTCGTTTGAGAAGGAGTGAGGAAGATAGCATAAAAAAAGCCCTGGACTTGCATCCAGGGCTCTGTAGCGGGGAGCAGAATCGAACTGCCGACCTCAGGGTTATGAATCCTGCGCTCTAACCATCTGAGCTACCCCGCCGAATTGTGGTGCAAATATAAGGGGTAAGTTTTAAAAAAAGCAACAATTGATGCACAAAAAAATATTTTAATTTCTGTATATTTAGCCAATCGGAAATTAATACTATACTTACTCAGTCACTTACAACTACAGATAATGAAAGCTACCAAGACGAAATTTGTGCGTGAGTACCCCATAAATGCATCTGCCCGTTTGCTGTACCCATACCTAAGCACCCCAAGTGGCCTTTCGCAGTGGTTCTGTGACGATGTTTCCATAAACGAGGACAAGCTGTTCAATTTTTTCTGGGACGGCAGCAACCACTGGGCTGAGATGACGAGCCACCGTACTAACCGCTCTGTGCGCTTCATTTTTCTTAGCGAGGACAAATCACACCCTTCGGACCCATCCTATATCGATTTCTCTATTGAATCAAGTGAACTTACGCAGGAACAGTACCTGAAAGTGGTCGACTACTCGGAGGAGGATGACGAAGAGGAGTTGGAAGAGCTGTGGGAGCATTTGTTGCAGAAATTGCGTGAAATAGTAGGAGGGTAGCACATCTTAGCACCAAAGGCTTATCTTTGCACGATTTTTGAAACTCCGGTGTTAGAGAAAATAACCGGGTTTTCAGACGCCCGCATGCCAACTGGCCCACATGAAGAAACTAGATAAGCTAATACTTAAATCATTTGCAGGCCCTTTCTTCCTCACGTTTGCCATCGTGGAGTTTATTCTGCTCACGCAGTATATGCTCAAATACCTCGATGAACTGGTGGGAAAGGACCTTGGGTACGACGTTTTTGCTGAGTTGCTGTTTTATTTCAGCATCAACATGGCGCCTGTTGCACTGCCGCTGGCCGTGCTGCTTTCCGCCCTGATGACCTTCGGCACGCTGGGGGAGCACCACGAACTCACCGCCATCAAAACGTCAGGCGTGGCCCTGCCGCGTATTCTGCGACCCGTAGCCTTTTTTGTGATCGCGCTTTCCATCGGAGCTTTCTTTTTCAACAATTACGTGGTTCCGAAGGCAAACCTGAAGGCCTACAGTCTGCTGTGGGACATCAGGCAGAAAAAGCCGGCCATGAACTTCAAAGAAGGAGCGTTTTATAACGGCCTGCCCGGTTACAGCATCAAAATAAATGAGAAACTGGATGATGGCCGCTCCCTGCGCGACATCATGATCTACGACCACTCCAAAGGAGGCAACAACACCACGGTGATTCTGGCCGATTCAGGACAGATGTATACTGAGTACAATGACAATTACCTGATCCTGGAACTGTTCCGCGGAAATACCTACGTCGATCAGAACAACGGGGGATTCCGGAATTCATCGGAGCAGTTTGTGCGCGAAAAGTTTGATGCCACCAAGATCATTTTCAGTCTGGCGTCTTTTGAGTTGGGCCGTACCCGCGAAGAGCTCTTCTCGGATAACAAGATGATGAAGAACATCGGGCAACTGACAGCGGTAACCGACTCGCTGCGCAATTCCGGTATGCGGGAACGCCGGCTGTATGCCCCGAATGTGGATCCGTTCTACATGTATTTCAAAGCGGATACGGGACAGGTGAAGAACGGCCTGCCTCTTACAAAAGTGCTCCCTGACTCAGTTCATGAAAAGAAAGTACTGCCACCTATTACAGCGGACGTCATGATGGTAGCGGCCAATAAAGCCCGCAATGTGAAGAGCTTCACCGGAAGCTACAAAGAGCGGGTGACAACGCTGAACCGGGACGCGAACAACTACGAGATCGAGATTTGGCGGAAGTATACCCAGTCATTTGCCATTGTGATCATGTTTCTGATCGGGGCACCGCTGGGAGCCATCATTAAAAAGGGTGGTCTGGGTGTGCCCGTAATTATCTCCATTATGTTCTTCATCGTGATGTACGTGTTGGGCATACTGGGAGAGAAGTGGGCAAGAGAGGGGCTGATCTCCGTGGAGGCAGGGATGTGGGGCGCCAATGCCATCCTGCTGCCGATTGGCTTGTTCTTTCTTTATCAGGCGCAGAACGACTCCAGTCTGCTCGAAATAGACTTCTGGCGCAAACTGATGACCCGTTTAAAGCGCAGCAAAATATAGCGCTGCGCCAAAATAACTCGCTGCAAAAAGTTTTTTAATATAGATATTTTATTTAACTTTGCGGCTTATACGGGAAACTATCCACTGATTATAACAGATTGATATTTTTTATACGCAATGAAATTAACTACTGAAGCGAAACAAGAAATTTTTGAAAAGCACAGCCTGAGCAAGTCTAAAACAGACACGGGTTCTGCAGAAGGCCAGATCGCGCTGTTCACTACGCGCATTGCTGATCTGACAGAGCACCTGAAGGTTCATAAGAAAGACTTCGGCACGCGTCTTGGTCTTCTTAAGCTGGTAGGTAAAAGAAGAAGACTTCTGAACTACCTGCAGAAAAACGACATTGAAAGATACAGAGCGATCATCGCCGAGCTAGGTATCCGTAAATAAGCTTATAGAAAATAGGGAATTTCTGACAGGGATTCCCTATTTTTTTCCATTCCGGTTTATATTCCCCTTCCTCTTTGCCAGTACCCCAGCAGCGGCTGCAAACGGTAGCCCTGTTCTTTTTGATGCTAAAAAATAATAATTGAAGATGTCACAAAACGCGATCACAAAAACTATCTTTCTTCCGGATGGCCGGGAGATCATTATTGAAACTGGTAAATTAGCCAAGCAGGCCGACGGATCTGTTGTAGTAAGAATGGGTAACACCATGCTACTGGCAGCTGTTGTTTCTAACAAGGAAGCCCGCGAGGGAGTTGACTTTCTGCCCCTTTCAGTAGACTATCAGGAGAAGTTCGCTTCCTCTGGCAAAATCCCAGGAGGCTTCCTCAAAAGAGAGGCACGCCTTTCTGACTATGAAATCCTGATTTCCCGTTTGGTAGACCGTATCCTGCGCCCCATGTTCCCGGGCGACTACCATGCCGAAACGCAGATGACGATAAATATGATCTCTGCCGACGCTGAGATTTTGCCGGATGCGCTTGCCGCCCTGGCAGCTTCTGCAGCGCTGGCAGTTTCTGATATTCCTTTCAACGGACCTATTTCTGAAGTGCGTGTAGCGCGTATCGACGGACAGTTCGTGATCAACCCAAAAGCTTCTGACCTGAAGAGCGCAGACATCGACATGATTGTGGGTGGCTCTATCGACAGCGTAGCGATGGTAGAAGGCGAAATGAACGAGGTTTCTGAAGAAGAGATGCTCGAAGCAATCGCTTTCGCACACGAAGCCATTAAGGTACAGTGCCAGGCGCAGATGGAGCTAGCCGAAATGGTTGGCAAACTGCAGAAGCGCGAGTACTCTCACGAAACACACAACGACGAGTTGCGTCAGAAGGTATACGCTGGCACTTACGACAAGGCTTATGAAGTTGCCAAGCGTGGCAGAGCAAACAAGTCTGAGCGTAAAGAAGGATTTGCTTCCGTGCTGAATGAGTTTGTGGAGTCACTGGGTGAGGAGCATGGCTACGATATGACGCTTATCAAGACTTACTACCACGATGTGGAGAAGGAAGCTGTTCGCAACATGATTCTGAACGACCGCGTGCGTCTGGATGGCCGTCAGCTGAATGAGATCCGCCCTATCTGGTCGGAGATCAACTACCTGCCTGCTACGCACGGTTCCGCCGTTTTCACACGCGGTGAGACACAATCCCTGACGACAGTAACCCTGGGTACTAAGCTGGACGAGCAGATGATCGACAGTGCGATGGTATCCGGATACAACAAGTTTTTACTGCATTATAACTTCCCAGCCTTTTCAACAGGTGAGGTGAAGCCAAACAGAGGTCCTGGCCGTCGTGAGATCGGTCACGGTAACCTGGCACTCAGAGCCCTTAAGAAAGTGCTTCCTGCAGATTCTGAGAACCCATACACAATCCGTATCGTGTCGGACATTCTGGAGTCTAATGGTTCCTCTTCCATGGCGACCGTATGTGCCGGTTCACTGGCCCTGATGGATGCTGGTGTTCCTGTAAAGGATGGCGTTTCAGGTATAGCCATGGGCTTGATCACAGACGAGCGGACGGGCAATTTCGCCGTTCTTTCTGACATCCTGGGCGACGAAGACCACCTGGGTGACATGGACTTTAAAGTGGCTGGTACCAGCAAAGGTATCACGGCCTGCCAGATGGACATCAAAGTACAGGGTTTGTCACACGATGTGTTGAGCCAGGCACTTGCTCAGGCAAGAGAAGGTCGTCTGCATATCCTCAACGAGATGAACAAGACCATTTCATCGCCTAACGCTGACTACAAGCCGCACACCCCACGTTCATTCAACATTGTGATTGACAAGGAGTTCATCGGTGCTGTAATCGGACCAGGCGGTAAGGTAATCCAGCAGATCCAGAAGGACACAGGTGCTACGATCATCATCGAAGAGAAGAACGATAAAGGCCATGTGAACATCTTCGCCAGCAACCAGGAATCCATGAACAGTGCCGTGAGCAAGATCAAAGGTATTGTGGCACAACCTGAGATCGGAGAGGTTTACATTGGTAAAGTGAAATCTATCCAGCCTTACGGGGCCTTTGTAGAGTTCATGGCGGGCAAAGACGGTTTGCTGCACATTTCGGAGATCAAGCACGAACGCCTCGAGTCCATGGATGGCGTGTTGGAAATTGGCGAAGAAGTGAAAGTGAAGCTGATCGACGTAGACAAGAAAACCGGTAAGTTTAAGCTGTCACGCAAGGCTATTCTACCTAAGCCAGGCGCCGAAGCGCAACAATAATCCTAAAATCTTATACTCCTGATGCCCGTTCCGTATAAGGCGGAGTGGCGTCAGGAGTATTACGTTTTGCCGTGGCGTAAATGCTTCTTGATTTTATTCGTAAAATGTAAGAACTTTGCGCGATTTTCTGATGTTACCACTCCGAGCCCGGAATTAAGATTTTCACATTTTTTTGTTATAACAATATACTCTGATGAGACAACTCAAGATAAGCAAACAGATCACCAACCGCGAAAGCCAGTCGCTGGACAAGTACCTTCAGGAGATTGGTAAAGTCGATTTGCTTACACCGGATGAGGAGGTATCGCTTGCTCAGAGAATCAAAGAGGGAGATCAGTTTGCACTTGAGAAGTTAACCAAAGCTAACCTGCGTTTCGTAGTGTCAGTGGCCAAGCAGTACCAGAACCAGGGTCTGTCGCTAGGCGACCTTATCAACGAGGGAAACCTGGGTCTGATCAAAGCTGCCAAGCGTTTCGATGAAACAAGGGGTTTTAAGTTCATCTCATATGCAGTTTGGTGGATCCGTCAGTCTATTCTGCAGGCACTGGCCGAGCAGTCTCGTATTGTGCGTCTGCCACTGAACCGTGTTGGTTCTCTTAACAAGATATCTAAATCATTTTCTGAACTGGAGCAGAAGTTCGAGCGTGAGCCTTCTCCGGAGGAGATCGCAGAGGTGCTTGAGCTGACAACTGCTGAGGTGGTGGACACACTCAAAATCTCCGGACGCCACGTATCAGTGGACGCGCCGTTTGTGCAGGGCGAGGAAAACCGCCTGCTGGATGTGCTGGAGAACGAAGACGAAGAATCACCGGACACAGGTCTGATGAACGACTCGCTTCGCAAAGAGGTGCAGCGCGCCCTGTCTACCCTTACCAAGCGGGAGGCCGACGTGATCACACTATACTTTGGTCTGAACGGTGAGCATTCATTAACGCTGGAGGAGATCGGAGAGAAGTTCAACCTGACCCGTGAGCGTGTGCGCCAGATCAAGGAGAAAGCCATCCGCAGACTGCGTCATACTTCCAGAAGCAAAGCACTGAAGCCTTACCTAGGTTAAGCCCATAAAAACACTACAAAGAGCCCTGTCCGTAAGGTCAGGGCTCTTTGCATTTCTAGCAGAAGAAGCCCGTCCTCTGCCGGGTTTGTGCTAATTAACACAGGAAGTATGCAGGCAGAGCATCATATTTTTTGTATACTTGCAACCAATTTCGAATAAGCCTCACATAACATGGAAATAGAAAAAGTAAAATGTCTGATCATCGGATCAGGCCCCGCTGGTTATACAGCAGCTATCTATGCTTCCCGTGCCGGACTTAACCCTGTGCTGTACCAGGGATTGCAGCCCGGCGGCCAGCTCACCATCACCAATGACGTAGAGAATTACCCAGGCTACCCGGATGGCATCAACGGTCCTCAGATGATGGAAGACTTTAAGCGCCAGGCCGAGCGTTTTGGCACCGATGTCAGGTATGGCATCGCGACAGCCGTGGACTTTTCTTCGCAGCCGCATAAAGTGACGATTGACGACCAGAAAGTGATCGAAGCACATACCGTGATCATCTCTACCGGCGCATCGGCCAAGTGGCTCGGTATGGAGTCGGAAGCCCGTCTGAATGGCAGCGGGGTAAGCGCCTGTGCCGTTTGCGATGGTTTCTTTTACCGCGGTCAGGATGTGGCGATTGTTGGCGCCGGCGACACGGCCGCTGAAGAGGCCACTTACCTGGCCAACATCTGCAGTAAGGTATACATGATCGTTCGCCGTGACGAAATGCGTGCCTCTACCATCATGCAGGAACGCGTCAAGAAAACCAAGAACATCGAAATACTCTGGAATTCAGTGACGGACGACATCTTAGGTGAATTCGCTGTGGAAGGGGTGCGTGTGCGCAATGTGCTCACAGACGAACTGCGCGAGATTCCGGTGAAGGGATTTTTCGTGGCGATCGGGCATCAGCCAAACTCCGGCATTTTCGCTGACTACCTGAATCTGGACGAAAATGGGTATATCCGTACGATTCCGGGAACGAGCAAAACCAATATTGACGGCGTGTTTGCCTGTGGTGATGTGCAGGACTTTACCTACCGACAGGCCGTGACGGCAGCCGGCTCCGGGTGCATGGCCGCCCTTGACGCTGAACGCTATCTGTCCGCGCAGGATTTGCATTAAAGTTACCAGCTTGTTATACCTGTCAGGCACAATTTGTTTTGACCTGGCAGGAGATGACCACAATAAAATGGCATGGCGGTAGTTAGTTTTGCGACATTGAGCCTAATAAATCTGCTCCGCCTAATATTCAATACAATGCTAAAGTATAAAGCACCCCTCACGATTGCACTCTTTTTGCTCTGTCTCGTTTCCGGGACGGGCAGTGCCTTTGCTCAGGGTAAGGTCAAGGATCTTTTTAAGGTAAAGTCGCCTAAGATAGATTATGTACGGCCTGACACCACCATTTTGATCAAGTATGAGGAGTTTCCGGAGGATGATTCGGATGCTGGCAAGTCTATTTTCTTTAACCCAAAGAAACAGCTGTCCATCGTTAGTGAAGACACGTCAGAACTTGACTTAGGGGAGCAGCATATTGTAGAGGTGTCTGAAGAAGTGCTGATCGACTCTACCTGGATTAAGATTGCAGGCTACTATGCCATTTGGGATACCCGAAACATCAACCCCTACCGCATGGATGGTCGTCAGTTAAAGGACACAGTGGATATCACGCTGTATGATCCAAGGGCCAAACGCGATTACAAAATGCCCCTGGAGAAAACGCCCGTTACCAGTCGTTTCGGTCACAGAGGGTATCGCTGGCACTACGGCACTGACATCGACCTCAACACCGGCGACTCTATTTACGCCGCTTTTGACGGGGTGGTACGCATTAATAAGTGGGATGGCGGTGGATATGGCAACTACATCGTGCTGCGCCATTACAATGGCTTGGAGACGCTCTATGGTCACATGAGTAGAACCATTGCGGAGACCGGCCAGTTTGTGAAGGCCGGCGAAGTGATTGGTTTGGGTGGCAGCACCGGCCGTAGTTCGGGCCCGCACCTTCATTATGAGGTGCGCTACCAAGGTAACCCACTGGACCCGGAGTTGATGTACGACTTTCCTGACTATCTGCTCAAAGGGCAAAGCTTCGTCATCACGTCAGCTTTATTCAACTACTATAACAAGTCGAAGAGCAGCAGTAGCGGCTCGCGCAAAGCAAGCTACCACAAGGTGCGAAGCGGCGATACCCTGTCAGGTATAGCCAAGCGCTATGGCGTTTCTGTCAGCCAGATCACTAAACTGAACGGGATCAGCGCGCGTACGACTCTGAAGGTGGGACGTTCGCTCCGAATAAAATAAGAAAGCAATTGATCATGAAGTTAGATATACTTGCCTTTGCCGCACACCCGGATGATGTAGAGCTTGGCTGTGCCGGTACGCTGATTGCCCATATCGCCGCTGGTAAAAGTGCCGGGGTAGTAGACCTGACACGCGGGGAACTGGGCACACGCGGCACACCAGAAGAGCGCGTGGCAGAAGCAGAGGACGCCGCTCGGATCATGGGACTTGCAGTGCGCGACAACCTGGGCTTTGCCGACGGTTTTTTCGCCAACGACAAAGAGCACCAGCTGCAGATCGTGCGCAAAGTGCGCCAGTACCAGCCTGATATTGTGTTGATGAATGCCCTGCACGACCGTCATCCTGATCACGGACGCGGTGCGGCAGTAGTGGCGGAGGCCTGTTTCCTGGCCGGGCTCAAAATGATCAAGACCTTGGGCGATGATGGTTTGGAGCAGCAGGCATGGCGCCCAAAAGCTACCTACAATTTCATACAGGACCGGTACATCAAGCCTGACTTCGTGATGGATGTGACACCCTATTGGGAGAAAAAACTTGAAACCATCCGGGCGTTCCGAACACAGTTTTACAACCCCGATGACAGCTCGCCTAACACCTATATCTCCTCACCTGAGTTTCTGGATTTCATTGAAGCCCGGGCCCGGGAGTATGGTCACGCCATTGGCGTAACATTTGGCGAGGGCTTTTCCTCTGCCAAACAAGTAGGGGTTCGCAGCCTCTTTGATCTGGTTTAATTTCCTTTTGAAGCATAAGCAGAAGGGGCCGGTTGATTGACCGGCCCCTTCTGCTTTTTTATGACTAGGCTATACCTGATTATACCCTGTTTTTGCGCCAGTTTGAAACAGTATTATTCTGTGTGCCGGCACTCGTTGCGCTCACCTTGGGCTTGTTATTTCCTAGTAGCATTGCTGCCAATACAGCCGAAATTTCTTCCGCATCCTCTGTTGGCTTGGCCTCCAATACGCTAGGAGTAAAGTTGCGCTCAATGAATTTGGTATCGAAATTACCCGAAACAAAGGCCTCGTGCTGCAGCACGAATTTGCCAAAAGGAAGCGTGGTCTCTATACCTGTGATCTTGTATTCGTCTATCGCCCGCAGCATTTTCTCGATGGCTTCCTGGCGATCTTTACCAAATGTCACCAGTTTTGCGATCATCGGGTCATAATAGATCGGGATGTCCATACCTTGCTCAAAGCCATCGTCCACACGCACGCCTAGCCCTTGCGGGCGCACGTAGGTTTCCAGGCGGCCGATGTCCGGCAGGAAGTTGTTGGCCGGATCTTCAGCATACACCCGCAGTTCCAGCGCATGGCCGTTTATCTTTAGATCCTCCTGGCGGAAGTGGAGGGGTTTGCCCTCGGCGATCAGAATCTGCTCTTTCACCAGGTCCAGGCCTGTGATCTGCTCTGTTACCGGGTGCTCTACCTGCAGGCGAGTGTTCATCTCCAGGAAATAGAAGTTCAGGTTTTCATCTACCAGAAACTCCACCGTGCCGGCTCCTACATAGTCGCAGGCTCTGGCCACGTCCACAGCGCAGCGGCCCATTTCATCCCGAAGTTCGGGAGTGAGGACTGCAGATGGCGCTTCCTCGATCACTTTCTGGTGACGGCGCTGGATGGAGCACTCACGTTCAAACAGATGCACAATGTTGCCGTGCGTATCGCCCAGCACCTGTATTTCGATGTGGCGCGGCGAACCAATGTATTTTTCGATGAACACGGAGCCGTCGCCAAAGGCAGAAGTCGCTTCGCTGACAGCCAGCTTCATTTGCTCTTCGAACACCTCCACGCTCTCCACCACGCGCATCCCTTTGCCACCACCACCGGCGCTTGCTTTAATCAGGATCGGGAATCCAACGTTTGAGGCGATCACTTTGGCCTCTTCGACATCAGTTATAGCTTCTTCCGTGCCCGGCACCATGGGGATCTTATACCTGGCAACGGCAGCTTTGGCGGCCAGTTTGCTGCCCATCAGCTCGATGGCTTCCGGGGAAGGTCCGATGAAGATCAGACCGGCTTCCTGCACCTGACGGGCAAAATTTGCGTTCTCAGAAAGGAAACCATAGCCCGGGTGGATCGCATCGACCTGCAGTCGTTTACAGACCTCGATGATCACATCACCCCGCAGGTAGGACTCATTGGACTTGGGACCACCAACGCAAACGGCTTCGTCGGCGTAGCGCACATGCAGGGCGTTGCGGTCGGCCTCGCTGTAGATGGCTACCGTGCTGATACCCATTTCTTTGGCAGAGCGCATCACGCGCAGGGCGATTTCACCACGGTTGGCTACCAGTATCTTGTTGATTTTTCTCATGCTGCAGCTTAGCTTTATTTTTCTTCAAAGAAACAGCATAACAGGCAAACTTAAAAATGAGCTGTCGAAAAAGGGGAGGGAGGCGTATTAGAAATTGTTTATGAATCTATAAAATCATAAATTTGCAGGCAGTATAATAAGAACTGAATATATAGTATAACCTACTACATAAAATCCTTAAATTATCCCGTAACTTAATTAAACACAAGGTGGATTTATTTGAAAAGTTGTTGACCAACAGAGGTCCGTTAGGCAGCCACTCACATTATGCGCATGGCTATTTCACGTTTCCAAAGCTTGAAGGGGAAATTGCCCCGCGTATGAAGTTCAGGGGCAAAGAGGTGCTTACCTGGAGCCTTAACAACTACCTGGGCCTGGCAAACCACCCGGAAGTGCGCAAAGCTGATGCCGAAGCCGCTGCGGCCTGGGGTATGGCCACGCCAATGGGTGCCCGCATCATGTCTGGCAACACCAATTATCATGAGCAACTGGAGTCGGAACTGGCGGATTTCGTGCAGAAGCCGGACGCCCTTTTGCTGAACTTCGGTTACCAGGGTGTTGTGTCTATCATCGACGCGCTGGTTGACCGCCACGATGTGATTGTATACGATGCCGAGTCGCATGCCTGTATCATTGACGGTGTTCGTTTGCACCAGGGCAAGCGCTTTGTGTATTCGCACAACGACATGGCCAGCCTGGAGAAGCAGCTGGAGCGTGCCACGCGCTGGGCTGAAAACACGGGTGGTGCCATTCTGGTGATCACCGAGGGTGTGTTCGGTATGTCCGGTAACCTGGGCAAGCTGGACGAAGTCGTGAAGCTGAAGGAAAAATTCAACTTCCGCCTGTTTGTGGATGATGCGCACGGCTTCGGTACCATGGGTAAGACCGGTGCCGGCACGGGTGAGCATTTAGGCTGCCAGGACGGTATCGACGTTTACTTCTCTACTTTCGCCAAATCCATGGCCAGCATCGGTGCTTTTGTTGCTTCCAATGAGCAAGTGGTAGAGTACCTGCGTTACAACATGCGCTCTCAGATCTTTGCCAAGTCGCTGCCAATGCCACTGACGATCGGTGCCATCAAGCGTTTGGAGCTGTTGCGTACCCAGCCGGAACTGAAGGATAAGCTATGGGAGGTCGTGCACGCCCTGCAGTCAGGTCTTCGCGAAAAAGGCTTCAATATCGGTACCACGGAGTCACCGGTTACGCCAGTGTTCCTGAACGGCCAGATTCCGGATGCAACCCAGCTGACACTCGATCTGCGTGAGAACTACAACATCTTCTGCTCCATCGTGGTTTATCCGGTTGTGCCAAAAGACGTGATCATGCTTCGCCTGATCCCTACGGCTGTGCATACCCTGGACGATGTGAAAGAGACGATCGACGCTTTTGAAAAGATTGCACAAAAACTAGATAAAGGCCTATACTCTAAGTCAGCAGTATCTGTTTAATTTGCTCTGGAGGCCTATATTAAAGTTTGCTAATCTTTGCATGTTATCATTTAATGTGTATATTGGAGCAGTAAAAACAAATGTTTCACTATAATTAACACCTCAAATGAACAACAACTTTAGCAAACTCAAGGACCTTGTAATGTCGTTGGAAGCTGACTTCGAAAAATTCTATGACAAGAACAATGCAGCTGCCGGTACGCGAGTACGCAAAGGCATGCAGGACCTGAAAAACATGGCACAGGACATCCGTAAGGAAGTTCAGGACATGAAAAACAGCACTCCAGAGAAGAAATAAGCTTCTTAAAGCACCAAAAAACAAGAAAGGTGATCTGCAAAGATCACCTTTCTTGTTTATAAATAGCTGTTTATCAATTAGTTAACGGAAACCAGGAAATAGTTTTTCTTCCCTTTCTGCACCACCAGGTATTTTTCCTGCAGCAACTCGTAATTCACAGGTTCTTCCGTTCCCTGGATCTTCTGGCGGTTGATACTCACGCCCCCGTTCTTGATCATGCGCTTGGCCTCGCCCTTCGATTCGAAAATATGGCCCCCTGTCACGTCTGAAAGCAGATCGCTTACTGTGGCCGCTCCTTCGTAGTTATTTCTGCTTACCTCTATCTGCGGCACGCCTTCGAATACAGACAGCAAAACATCCTCTTTTAGGCCTTTTAAGGTCTCTAAATCACCTTTTCCAAATAAAATTTCAGAGGCATCGACAGCTGATTTGTAATCTTCTTCGGAATGCACGCGAATTGTAACATCTTTAGCCAGGGCTTTTTGCAATACACGCAAATGAGGCGCCTGTTTGTGCTCTTCGGTTAAGCGCTCAATCTCGTCCTGAGGCAATAGTGTGTATACCTTGATCAGCTTTTCAGCCTCTTCATCCGACAGGTTCAGCCAGAACTGGTAAAACTTGTAAGGGGAGGTATAAGCCGGGTCGAGCCATACGTTGCCACCCTCGGACTTGCCGAATTTGGTGCCATCCGCTTTGGTCACCAGTTTGCCTACCAGGGCGAAGGCTTTGCCGTCGTCCATACGACGGATCAATTCGGTTCCTGTCGTGATATTTCCCCACTGGTCCGAGGCGCCCATCTGCAGGCGCACGTTCTTGTTCTTGTACAGATGGTAAAAATCGTACCCCTGTATGAGCTGGTAAGAGAACTCCGTAAAGGAGAGGCCCTCGGCACGGTTGCCTTCTTCGTCGGCGCTGATGCGTTTTTTCACCGAGTCTTTGGCCATCATGTAGTTTACGGTCAGGTGCTTGCCCACCTCACGCAGGAAGCCCAGGAAGCTGAACTCTTTAAACCAGTCGTAGTTGTTCACGATCTCGGCAGCATTCTCACCGCAATTGAAGTCCAGGAATTTCTCCAACTGCTTGCGTATACCTGCCTGGTTGGCTTGCAGGGTCGCTTCGTCGAGCAGGTTACGCTCGGCCGACTTGCCGGATGGGTCACCGATCATGCCGGTGGCACCGCCTACCAGCGCGATCGGCTTATGGCCGGCACGCTGCAGGTGCACGAGCAGCATGATGGTGGCCAGGTTACCAATATGCAATGAGGATGCGGTCGGGTCGAATCCGATATAACCAGTGGTCATACCGGAAGCCAGTTGTTCTTCTGTACCGGGCATGAAATCGTGGAGCATGCCTCTCCATCTTAATTCTTCTATCAGATTCATGTAAGCCTAAAAAATCGTCAGTTTGGAGCAAATATAGGAAAGAGTTGGCAGATTCGCGGTCTGTAATTCCCTCACAACCGAGTCATACCGCAAACAGCTTTCAGGTATAGGGGTTGCCATATCCAGCAAGAGCTATACCTGTAGCAGTATACGGAAAGTACTTTTGCTTATAAGAATAAGCTTTTTACTTACATGTAGTTAAAGGCCCTGGCTATACCTAAAGATTGAAGCTTCATACAGGAGACCACAGTGTTATCTATCTTGAATATGCATTAGGCAGGGGGAGAGGAACATATCGGAGGTTTATTCCTTTTTTGGTACTTCTGCCTTTCATTTGCAGCGCAGATAGCTGTATATTTGGTGTCTGTATACCTGATCCGTCACTACCTTATACCTGACCCACACCATGTCGCACACCCCGGAGGGCATCCTGGAGCAATTGAAGAAAAGGCAGTTCGCCCCTGTATATTTCCTGCAAGGCGAGGAGCCCTTTTACATTGACCAGATCGCTGACTTTATAGAGGCTAACGCGCTGCAGGAGCACGAAAAAGGCTTCAATCAGGTGGTGGTATATGGCAAGGATGTGGATGTGGCCACGGTGCTGTTGCAGGCCAAGCGCTTCCCGATGATGTCCGAACGGCAGGTTGTGATTGTGAAAGAGGCGCAAAGTATTGTAGACCTGGAGCGGGAAGAAGGAATCAGACAGCTGGAGGCCTATCTGCAAAATCCACTGCCTTCTACCATACTGGTGTTCTGCCATAAGCACAAAACCCTGGATGGACGAAAGTCGCTGGGCAAAGTAGTGCAGAAACATGCCGTGCTGCTGACCACCAAGAAGCTCTACGATAACCAGGTGCCTGCCTGGATTACCGGATACGTGAAAAGCAAAGGCCTGCAAATCAGTCCCAAAGCGGTGCTGCTGCTCAGCGAGTTTATCGGCGCCGACCTGTCACGGCAGGCCAATGAAATAGACAAACTGCTGATCAACCTGCAGCCCGGGCAGATGATAGACGAGCGGGTGGTGCAGGAGAACGTAGGCATCAGCAAGGAGTATAACATTTTCGAGCTGCAGTCGGCACTCATCGCCCAGGATGCGCTCAAGGCCAACCGGATCGTGCAGTATTTTGAGGCGAATCCTAAAAATAACCCCCTTATACCTAACCTGAGTCTGCTCTTTACGTTTTTCACCAAGCTTTTGACCCTGCACCAGTCCGCAGATAAGTCAGAGTCCGGGGTGCGGAAGAGCCTGGGCAACCGTGGCTTCCTGGTAAAGGAGTACATGCTGGCGCTGCGGGTTTTTCCGCTCATGCGCGTGGTGGACATCATTCACCATATCCGGGTGGCCGACCTGCAGGTGAAGGGCATTACTGGCGGCGATATGAGCGAATCAGAAATTTTAAAGGAACTGGTTTTCAAGATATTGCATCCGGTTCCGAGAATTTTGGCCTCCCATTAAGCACAATTTCCTGCGATCAGCACAATATTTGCTGCTGCTGCGGCATTGTATAGAGGTGTGAGGTGTTTTCCGGTGCTTATTAGCCGGATGTTTAACGCTTGTGGTTCGTGCGGTTATCGATTTTTAATTAACTTTGAGTTTGCCTGTCGGGCATGGCGCCTTCGGGCGCCTATACCTGTTTTCTAAGAATAAGCCATAAGAATAGCTCGTAATCGGGCAGTAAGATACATATGAAGATAGCCTATAAAGTAGCGCTGGCATCGGTTTTGGCTGGGGGAAGCCACATGGCGGTGGCCCAGCACACCCAGGTGTTCACCACAAAAGACAAGCACTACCATGAAGGCGTGGAGTTGTTTGACCGCGCCAAGTACGGAGCAGCTCAGGAGGCCTTCCGCAAGTACATCAACCTGATCGGAGACGATGCCAAGACCGCAGACGCGCAATATTACTATGCGCTGAGTGGCCTATATCTGCTGCACCCCGACGCTGAGCAGCTGATCCTGAACTTCACCCGCAAGTTCCCGACCCACCCGAAGACCACCCTGGCTAACTACGAACTGGGCCTTTTCTATTTCGAGAACAAGGACTACAAAAAGGCGGTGGAGAAGCTGGAGAGCGCCCCGACGCATCTTCTGAGTATCAAGCAGAACAAAGAGCTCGAGTTTAAGCTGGGTTATTCTTACTTCGCCAACAAGGATTTCAAAAACGCCAAGATCTGGTTCGACAAAAACAAGACGACCGGCTTCAGAGAAGACGAACACCGTTTTGCGTATGCATCCAACTACTACGCTGGCTATATTTCCTATCGCGAAGGCGATTATGACGCCGCAAAAGCTGACCTGCTGATCGCCGAAAAGAACGAGTCCTATGCGCAGATCGTCCCTTATATGATCACGGAGATCCTTTATAAGGAGCAGGATATTTTTGAAGTGATCAAATACGGTGAGGCGGCATTGGCCAAAACCCCGAAAGTACAGCAGGCAGAAGAAATCGCGCTTTTGGTAGGGGACGCTTATTACCAGCGTGCCGAGTACAAAAAAGCAGAGGAGTATTTTAGCCAGTATGCCCAGGGGAAGCGCAAGCTGGACCCGGTGATCCAATACAAGATAGCCTACACTGACTACAAGAACGGCAACTATAAAAACGCCATTGCCAATTTTAAGGAAGTGGCCAGCAAAAAGGACGCACTCGGGCAGAATGCAGCCTACTATCTGGGTCTGAGTTACCTGCGCGAGGACAATAAGCAATATGCCCTTACCGCCTTTGACCAGGCCCGAAAGAATAACCAGGACACCACCATCACACAGGCGGCTATTGTAAAATTTGCGCAGGTAAGCTACGAGCTGGGTAATTTCCGTGACGTATTCAACTCCCTGCAGAATTTTAACGAGGAGTTCCCCAAATCGGAGCATGCCGCAGACGTGGATGCCCTGCTGACAGAGGCGTACTTTAACTCTAACAACTACTCAGAGGCTATCCGTCACATAGAGAGTATTCCAAACAAGAGCTACCGTATGCTGGAAACCTACCAGCGTATGACGCACCTGTACGGCGTGAACCTTTACAACGAAGGCAAATTCCCGACGGCAGTTACCATGCTGGATAAATCGCTGCAATATCCTTATGACAAGGAGATCACAGCGGCCAGCCACTTTGTGAAAGGGGAGGCCTACTCGATGGGACAGCGCTTTGTAGATGCCATCAACAGCTACGCAGCCGTATTCCGTAACAGCGAAGCCCGCAAGTCGGAGTATTACATGAAGTCGCGCTACGGCATAGCCTATGCTTATTACAACAGCAAGGAGTATGACAAAGCGATGCCTCACTTCAAAGCCTACGTGGACGGCACCAGCACCAGCGATCCGAACCACTTTGATGCCATGATGCGTTTGGCTGACCTGCACTATGTGAAGAAGCAGTATGCGCCTGCTTTGTCGCTCTACGACAAAGTACTGGCCTCTAACTCCAACGACAAAGACTATGTATACTTCCAGAAAGGTATTGTACTAAGTCTGATGGGGAACAAAGAAGCAGCCAAGCAAAACCTGCAGACCGTTTACAGCCAGTACCAGAAGTCGCGCTACGTGGAGCCGGCCATGTACCAGCGTGCCATCATCGACTTTGAGTCTGGCAACTACCAATCAGCTGTTTCTGGTTTCACGGCATTGATACAGGGAAGGCCGCAAAGCCGCCTGTTACCGAATGCCCTCGAGAAAAGAGGTATAGCCTATGCCAACCTGGGCCGTAATGCGGAGGCCGCCGCTGACTACAAGCGCGTGATCGACGAATTCCCGAACTCCCGCTCTGCCAGTGGTTCTCTTTACAGTCTGCAGGAAGTGCTGGCCACCCAGAACCAAAGCGCTGAATTTGATACCTATGCAGATAAATTCAGAACGGCAAACCCAGAGAGTAATGCCCTTGAAAGCATTGAATTTGAAGCATCTAAAACGCTTTACTTCAACGAAAAATATGATCAGGCGGTCACCAAACTCGAGAACTACCTGAAGGCCTATCCGAACAATCCCTATGTGAGCGAAGCCAACTACTTCCTGGCGGATTCTTACATCCGGGTGAACCAGCCGGACAAGGGCTTGCCACTCATGAAAGCGGTTGTGGAGGAGAATAAGAGTGAGTACGTGAACCGTGCGATTCAGAAAGTAGCGGACGCTGAGTTTGAGAACAAGAACTACGCAGAGGCGATCAAGTATTACAGCCGTCTGCGCGACACGGCCACAAACCGCCGTGAGCAGCAAACTGCCCTGACCGGTCTGATGAAGAGCCACTTCCTCTCGAACGACTATGCCGCGTCGAAGCGCATTGCCAACGAGTTGATCAGCCAGGGTAATTCCGCGCTTTATGTCTTCAACACAGCACAGCTCTACAAAGGCAAGGCGACCTATGCCGAAGGCAATCTGGACCAGGCCGTGAAAGAGCTGCGTGAAGCAGCGGCGTCCGCAACAGATGAAAATGGAGCGGAAGCACATTACCTGGTGGCGGAGATCCTTTTCAAGCAGAAAAAATATGCAGAGTCGATCGATGTAGCCTTTGACTTCAACACGAAGTTCTCCAGCTATGATTTCTGGCTGGGCAAGTCTTTCCTGATCATCGCCGACAACTATGTGGCGCAGAACGAAACCTTCCAGGCCACTTCAACCCTCAACTCCGTTATTGAGCACTCACCGGTGCCGGAGATCGTGGCAGAGGCGAAACAGAAGCTGGCCAAATTGGGTGGCGCACCCAGCACAGCCCCGGCTGACTCAGTAAAGGGAAGAAAGCGATAATGCATCATGAAGAGAAATAGCAACATGAAGAATAGATTGAAAAAAGCTTCCATAGCAGCGATTGTGCTGTGTGCCGGGTTTAGCTTTCTGAACAGCGCCCAGGCGCAGACAACAGGTTGGGGCGAAGGGGCTAAGCTACAGGACTCTGAAGTAGTGGTGGAGAAGGATCGCAAGATCGAACTGCCAAGAGCTTCGCGTAACTACCAGAAATTTGCCGTGGTAACCCCTGAGCCGGGCGAGCGCAATGTGCGCTACCGTTTCAACGACTACCGCCTCGAAGGCCAGGATGTGGATCTGCAGATGCGTGTGCTCACCATTAAGCAGGACGAACTGACCAAGCTGTACGGTAACTATGTAAAGGCAGGTATAGGCAACTACGGTACGCTATACCTGAAAGGCTACTTCCATAATAAGCGCAGCAATACGGCTTCTTACGGAGCCGATGTCAGCCATATCACCTCAGCCAGAGGACCGGTAGACGGTAAGAATTCCGCTGTTACCAACTCGGCGATCAACCTGAATGGCGAGTCGTATATGCAGGGCCTTACCCTGGGTGGCAAACTGGGCTATGGTCGTGACAAGTACCATTTCTATGGATATAGCCCTGTACAGGAAACAACTGTAGACCGTGATACCATCAGCCAGGTATTCAACCGCGTGCATGCCGAAGGGTATATGCACAACCATGGTGCCGGTATGCCACTTCTGTTCAAAGCAGGATTGAACGTGAACTACCTGAACGACCACTATGACATGCGGGAGACGAACATCGCTGCCAAACTGAACACCGAGTATGGTCTGGATGATGTGTCGGCTTTCAAAGTGGACGCTGACCTCTCCTTGGTATCGCACAAAGACTCTGCCTCGGTTAGCCGTACTTTGTTCAAAGTGCATCCGCAGTACGAGCGACAGCTGAATGCCATCCGGCTTGCAATCGGTGCCAACATTGCCTATACAGGCGACACTGTGAACGACGCCCGCAAATTCAATGTATACCCAACGGTACGTGTAGGAGTAGAGCCTATTAAAGGTAACTTGTTGATTTACGCAGGTATGGGTGGCGACCTTCAAAGAGTTACTTTATATCAGCTGACGCAGGAAAACCCCTACCTGGCCCCTAATGTAAGAGTGGCTGATCAGAACAAAGGATTGGAGGTGTACGGCGGTATGCAGGCCAACATTGCCAACTTTGTACACCTGACAGGTCGTGTGGCCTACCAGAACTTCCGCAACATGTACTTCTACAACAACTCGGCGAGCGATTCTACCAAGTTTGACCTGTTGTATGACGACGGCGTGACAAATGTTTTGAATATTTATGGAGAGGCTACTTTCAATTATTCAGACGAACTGCGCATTGGATTAAAGGCTGATTATAACAAGTATAGCACAGCCACCTTAGAGCAGGCATTTCACCGTCCGGAGCTGATGGCGAGCGTTTTTGCCACCTACAACTTCTATGATAAGATTCTCTTTAATTCAGAACTTTACTATATTGGGAGTTCTTTCGGGCGCATTCACCGTCCTGACGGCACATTCGGGCTGCGGGAAACAGATACGATCGTTGACCTGAACCTGAAGGCCGACTACAGATTCTCCAACAGATTCACGACTTTCCTGATGGTGAATAATTTGTTTGCGCAGAAATACGAAAGGTTTGTAAATTACCCCAACAAAAGTATCAACCTGATAGGAGGAGTCTCTTATTCATTCTAAGTGCCTATGGTAGAAAAGCACATCAAGCACCTGCTCTATAATCACGACTGCGTGATCATACCTGATTTTGGCGGGTTGATTACGCGCTATGTGCCTGCCCGGATCAACCCGGTGAAGCATACGCTGGTGCCGCCGTCCAAAAAGATTGCTTTCAACGAAAAGCTTGTCCTGAACGATGGACTGCTCATCAGCACCATCGCTTATGCCAACAACAGCTCAAAAGAAGAGGCCAGGCAGCTGGTCATCTCTTTTGTGCATGAGGTACGCACCCGCTTGGAAAGTGAGCAGCGATTTGAGCTCACCGACATCGGCGTGTTCAAATACAACCACGAGCAGAAGCTGGTATTTGAATACACGGAAGGCGACAATCTGCTGGAGGCAAGCTTCGGCCTGCCCGAGATCGTCGCCAGACCGATCCGCCATGAGGAGCCGGCTGTGCTGCGCACCCTCATTAAGGAGCGCCAAGCGGCAGAGCCGGCACCAGCCAGAAAACCTTTCAAAGCCCGACTGAAGCGCGCCTACCACGTGGCTGCCGGTCTCGCCCTGACAGGTTTGGTAGGAACGGCCCTGTACATGCTTTCCCTTCAAACGGATTATAACCTGAGCAGCCTTTATCCGACGTCGCTTGTAAATGACGAGGAGCGGGCAGACGAAAAGACTTCCTCTGTTTCTATACCTGTTCAACACGAAGCTACCTTAGGACAGCCAGTCCCTACTGATGTATTAGACGCATCGGGAGCAGGTATGATGGATGGGGCAGATGCCTGGGGCGACGCTTCCAGTAATACTTCCGGACAGGAGGCTCAATATGCTGCAGATGAATTCGTTTATGAGAAGGCTGAGGCAGTTGAAGAAGTGGCAGCACCGGCACCCGTAACGACCACGGTGAGCGATAAAGATGGCCGTTTTTATATTATTACGGGCGGTTATGCCCGCATGCTGAACGCTGAGTTCAGCCGTCAGGAGATAGCGGAGAACGGCCACGAGGCTAAAGTCTTGGAGCCTGGTAAAGGCAGCCGTCTTTTTAAAGTATCTGTAGCTGACTTTGCTTCGGCAGAGGAGGCGCAGGCTGCCATGAACACTTACAGAAAATCATTCGGAGAAAATATTTGGGTTTATAATAATTAACATGACATCTCTCTTCTTACAAATTACAACGACTCCTGCTGACACGACTTCTATGTTGATGGATGGAGCTGAAACAGCGGAAAACTCAGTTTCGTTGATGGACCTGGCGATGGCGGGTGGTTGGGCCATGATCCCGCTGCTGCTTTTGTCGCTGGCTGCCGTTTACATTTTCTTCGAGCGCTACCTGACCCTAATGAAGGCTGCTAAAAACCCGGATGGTTTCAGCGACCGCATCAAGAGCATGGTATTGGCTGGTGACATTAACGGGGCCCGCATGCTGTGCGCTCAGACGAACACACCGGTAGCCAGAATGTTGGGCAAAGGTATAAGCCGCATCGGCAACCCACTCAAAAACATTGAAACCTCTATCGAGAACGTAGGCAAGATCGAAATCAGTAAATTGGAGCGTAACCTGGCTTCGCTGGCAACCATCGCAGGTGCAGCACCCATGCTCGGTTTCCTTGGAACGGTAACTGGTATGATCCAGGCCTTCATCGCCATTGCACAGGCGGAAGGTACCATCAGCCCGCAGCTGCTATCGGCTGGTATTTACCAGGCGATGGTAACAACGGCTACCGGTCTGATTATCGGACTTCCTGCCTATGTAGGGTACAACTACCTAGTGTCCAAAATCGACAACATTGTGCACGGCATGGAGTACTCTTCGATTGAGTTTATTGATCTTTTACAAGAACCACAACTTTAAGCATGAATTTACGCTCTAAAAATAAGATCAACCCAGAGTTTAATATGTCGTCGATGACCGACATCATATTTCTGTTGCTCATATTTTTCATGCTTACCTCAAACTTCGTGGCGCCTACCGGCCTTCCAGTTAGTTTGCCTACAAGTAAGTCATCTACCATAGTAATCCAGAAAATAAGCGTTACCATTACGCCCGACTTAAAGTATTACTTAAACGGAAAAGAAATCAGTCTTTCGGATCTAGAACCACAATTGGCAGCACTTTTGCAGAATGCAGATGAAGGTGTGGTTGTGTTGCATGTCGATAAGAGTGTTCCGGTGGAGTACCTGGTAAACGTGGCAAGTGTGGCAGCAGGTCTGAATGCGAAAGTAACGCTGGCCACAACGCCGACAGAATAATAAGTACTGAGATGGAGATAGCATTAAATAAGGAAGAAGAAAAAAACAGGAAAATTGCGGCAGGTATTAGTATTGCCCTGCACGTGATTATCCTGTTGCTTTTGTTCTACCTGCTGGCTTGGAGTGGGGCACCGGGTAAACCGGACAAGGAGATGGGTATTGAACTGGACTTCGGCATGGATGCCGTGGGCAGCGGTAGTGTACAGTCGAAGGCTACTCCGAACGAGTCAAAGAACGTGCAGGACAGCAAGCCAGCTCCAACGCAGCCGGAACCGTTGCCTGATCCAAAGCCTGTTGCAGCAGCTACACCAACACCTCCAACTCCGGTTGAAACCCCGAAGGTTGTCACCACAACTGCAGATGCGCCCGTGGTGGTGAAAGAGGAGGCAAAGCCTCAGCCGAAGCCACAACCCAAAGAGGAAGTGAAGAAGCCGGTGGAGAAGCCCAAGGAGGAGGTGAAAAAGCCAGAGCCTGAAAAACCCCGTGCGCTATACCCTGGCAAACCGACCGAAAGCACGGGTACCGGCAAGAGTGGGACGTCAAACGAAGCAACCGGTAACAACAACGGTGATGACGCCAACAAAGTAGGTGATAAAGGTGACCCAAGAGGCATCATGGGTGCCAAGAACTACGAAGGCACACCTGGCGGCGGTGGCGGTGGCGATGGTCTGGACATGGCCGGCTGGCGCTACGATATTTCTCCGAAACGTGACCCTTACGAAAACGAAACCGGTTTTGTGAAGTTCCGCATCCGCATCGACGCCGACGGCAACCTGATTGGCATCGACCGACTGGAGAGCACAGTGTCTCCGCACGTAGAGAAATGGTACCGTGAACAGCTTCAGAAGACAACCTTTAGCCGCACGGGTGGAGGCAGAAGTACAACAGGAGCCACCGGTACCGTTACCTTTGTGATCCGATCACGCTAATTTCTATTGATTTCATGACTTATCAAGAATGTCTTGATTACCTATACCAGCAATTGCCGATGTTTCAACGCATCGGCAATATTGCTTTTAAGAAGAGCCTCGACAACATCATAGCCCTTTGCGATGCGTTTGGACTGCCCCAGCATAAGTTTAAGACAGTGCATGTGGCAGGCACCAACGGCAAAGGCAGCAGCTCGCACATGCTGGCTGCCGTGCTTCAGAGTGCCGGATACAAGACGGGTCTCTATACTTCACCACATCTCAAGTCCTTTACCGAAAGGGTGCGTGTAAACGGTGCTGAGCTGCCCCAGGATTACCTGATTCGGTTTGTGGAGCAGCACAAGGAGCTGTTTGAGCAGGTGAAACCATCCTTTTTCGAGATGACCGTGGCCCTTGCTTTTCAGTATTTTGCGGACGAGCAGGTAGACGTTGCCGTGATCGAAGTAGGCCTGGGTGGGCGGCTGGACTCAACCAACATCATCTCACCGGAGCTTTCGCTTATCACGAACATCGGTTTTGACCACCAGGCGCTGCTGGGCGATACGCTGCCCGAAATAGCAGGGGAGAAGGCCGGCATTATCAAGCCCCACACGCCTGCCGTGATCAGCACCAAGCAAGCTGACATCGTGCAGGTGTTCGAGCATAAGGCCGCTGCTGAACAGTCGCCGCTCTATTTTGCCACCGATAGCATTCTCGTGCAAGTGCGGGAGCAACAGCTGGAGGGACAGGTTTACGATGTATACCTGAATGGCAGCTTGTGGCTAGCTTCACTCCAGTCTGATCTGGCAGGGGTATACCAGCAGTATAACCTGCCCGGCGTGCTCAAATCGCTGTTGCTGCTTCGTGAGCGGGGCTTTATTATTTCGGATGAAGCAATTCGCCAAGGTATAGCTAACGCTAAAACCATTACCGGCCTGAAAGGGCGTTGGCAGGTGTTAGGATTTAATCCTTTAACTGTTTGTGATACAGGTCACAATGTGGATGGCATTAAACAAATACTTGCTCAGCTGCACTCGCTGAAACCGAAGCAGGTACACATGGTGTTTGGGGCCGTGAATGACAAAGATGTGACCACGATCCTGCAGCTTCTGCCGAAGGCCTATACCTATTATTTCTGCCAGGCACAGATACCCCGCGCGTTACCAGTGGGGGAGCTCCAGGGAAAAGCCAGGCAAGTAGGATTGCAAGGAGAAGCATATGCCACGGTGAGCGCAGCCATTGCCGCGGCCAGGGGAAATGCGAAACCGGATGAGGTAATTTTTATCGGAGGTAGTACCTTTGTGGTCGCAGAGATTGACGAACTATAAGAAATGGGAAGAAGTAAATTAGCGAAATTTGCCGCCATAGCGGAGCGTGAGAATGTAATTGAGCGGGAAGGAGAACTCTATGGTCAGCTGAAAGGCAAGTGGCGGGACGAGTTTTTCGAGAATGATAATCCCCTGATCCTCGAGATTGGCTGCGGTCGTGGGGAGTATACCGTGGGGATGGCTCGTCTGTATCCTGACAAAAACTTTCTGGGACTGGATATCAAGGGAGCACGGATCTGGAAAGGCAGTTCGCTGGCGGAAGAGGAAGATCTGCACAATGTAGCTTTCCTGCGCACTTTTATTGAGAACCTGGAAGATAACTTTGCAGAGGGCGAGGTGGATGAAATCTGGGTGACCTTCCCCGACCCGCGACCGAAAGACCGCGATATCAAGCGCCGCCTCACCTCACCGCGTTTCCTCGATCTGTATGCAAGGGTTTTAAAGCCGGGCGGGATCCTGCACTTGAAGACCGACAACCAGATGCTTTTCGAGTATACCCTGGAAGTGTTGCAGGAGCGTAATCCAAAGGACCTGCTTTATACCGACAATTTATACCAGTCCGACCTGCAAGAGCATACCATGGGCATCTACACCACATACGAGAAACGCTACCTGGCCGACGGAATCACCATCAAATACCTGCAGTTCAAGGTATAGCCTTCAGGTATAATTGCTTACATTTCAAAACAAGACGGTCCGCCATACCCAGGTATAGCGGACCGTCTTTATTATTTCGGTATGGATATTTGTTAGAAGTACAAGGTTTACAAGGTATAGCTAGTTTCAGAAGAAAAAATTACCGAGCCAGGTGCACGATTCGGACAGGTCGCGACCTGTCCCTACAGGTAATAATGCTTTATAAACGGCTTTCTATAAGGCTCTACGGTATTTATCAATCCCGAAGGAAACTGTCGTGTATTTCCTAATCCCTGTGTATAGGTTCTATAGGTATAGGGGACAAAGCTGTACCTCGCAGAAACACTTCCAGACTCGGAAGTCCGGAAGAGCCGGCGTTAAATCATTGCACAGAACGGTATTACAGCATAGCGCCACTAGACGGAAACGATGTTAAAGTGTAAAGTCGCTATATCACAACTCTTAAACTTTCTAACTCTCAAACTCCTAAACTTCCAAACTCCCTAGTTTTCTTCTATTTCCTCGAAGATTTCCTGCAGTTCATCAAAGTCCTTTAGGCCAGGTTTGATTTCGTGACCACCTCGCAGGCCGATGCCGGCAGGTTTGATCTCTTTCAGGACAGTGTTGATATTGTGGCGGTGAACCCCGAAGCCCAGGTATATATGGAAGCGCTTGGCCAGGTTCTTCAGGAATTTGATGTTAGTGTCGTCGATGTTATCAAAATCCGATGAATAGATCAGGAAACTGTCAACAGACGGGCTGTAAAGCTCCATCATTTCTAGTAGCTCGCTTTCTACCGTATCCTTATTGATAAACACCTTCTGGATAACCGGACGGTTGATCTCTTCGATTTCATCGATCAGGTAAGGGGTGTCCAGCTGGATGTAATCGAGGCCGAAGTCATCGGCGTATTGATTGATGATATCGGGCTTGGCACGCTCGAACTCGCCGGCCAGTTTCACGCCAGATACCCAGCCCACAATTTCCTTCAACGTGTCGGAAGTCATGCGCTCCTTATCATCCAGTTTCAGGTTAAAGCTGATCACATCAACGCCCATGCCGGCGCAATAACGAGCATCACTCAGATTGTTTATACCATTTACTATTACAGAGGTCCGTAAGCCCATAGCAGTCTATCTTTTTAGAACCGTTTCGGTTCTGTTCATCTTATTTTATTCCAAAGTAAGTCCCAAATCGGGTATGATGCCATATTTTTCAATGATTTTTTTAACGCACCATCTCTTTCCAAATTGTTGTCGCTACAATATTTGCCCGGCTGAATCTTTATTAGTGCCCCGATGTTACTATCTTTGTAGTAAAATTATAGCATTTCGAATTACAATTCTGAAGATAAATGAGTAAGTTAGGAAGGGTATTGGTAGCCATGAGCGGCGGCATTGACAGCTCCGTGGCGGCTGTGATGTTGCATGAGCAAGGTTATGAAGTGGTGGGAATGACCATGAAGACGTGGGACTACGCATCGAGCGGCGCCAGTAAGAAGGAAACCGGTTGCTGCAGCCTTGACTCGATCAACGACGCCCGCAACATAGCAGTGCAGCTTGGCTTCCCGCACTATATCATAGACATACGCGAAGAATTCGGTGATTTTGTGATCAACCACTTCACGGACGAATACATAGCCGGTCGCACGCCAAACCCATGCGTGCTGTGCAATACACACATCAAATGGGATGCCTTGCTGCGTCGTGCCGACCAGTTGGGCTGCGATTTTATCGCCACCGGTCACTATGCCAACATCCGCGAGGAAAACGGACGTTATGTGATCTCCAAAGGGCTGGACGAGAGCAAGGACCAGTCATATGCGCTGTGGGGTATCTCTCAGAAGAGCCTTGCCCGCACTATTTTCCCGTTGGGAGGGCTGCGCAAAACTGAGATTCGTCAGATGGCCATGGACCGTGGTTTTACCGAACTGGTGAACAAGCCGGAGTCTTACGAGATCTGTTTTATACCTGACAACGACTACCGTAGCTTCCTGAAGCGTCGGGTAGAAGGTTTGGAAGAACTCGTGGCCGGGGGAGAGTTCGTGCTGGAAGATGGCACTGTGGTGGGCAAGCACGAAGGTTATCCGTTCTATACCATCGGGCAGCGCAAGGGCCTGGGTATAGCGCTTGGTTTCCCGGCCTATGTGACCCGTATCGAAAAAGACGCTAACCGCGTGGTGCTGGGCAACTACGAAGACCTGGCCAAGAACGCCATGACCGTGGGCAAGCTCAACATGGTGAAGTACGAAAACCTGATCGGCCAGCCTATACCTACCATTACGAAAGTAAGGTATAACGACCCAGGTACAGAGGCCATTATCGAGCAGGAAGGCGACAAAATGAAAGTGCACTTTTTGAGAGGGGTGCATGCGATCGCTCCTGGTCAGGCTGCCGTATTTTACGAAGGCAACGACGTGATCGGTGGCGGCTGGATCGAGACGAACTTTAACTCAGACTATAACCTGAACGTGTTGCAATAATGAGAAGAGCCCTTCTGCTTCTGGTTGTGCTGTCCGCTTTTGTGGCTGGCTGTGAAAGTAAATACAAGGACCCCGACCCGCAAGCGATGGGCTACGACTATTATCCGCTGGAGATAGGGCAGTACCGGGTGTATAATGTGGAAGAAACGCTTTATTTCGGTGAAATACCTTCCCGACTTAATTACCAGTTGCGTGAACGGGTAGACACGAGCTTTATCGACCAGACAGGTCAACTGGTTTATAAAGTTATTCGATCTAAACGACCAAATGCTACTGCTGCCTGGTTGGATGATTCGGTGATGACAGTGGCCAAGAGCCCGACTATGGTCATGCTGACCAAGGACAATACTAAATACGTTAAGCTTGTTTTTCCCGTTAAAGAGAGAAATGAATGGGTCGGCGATTTGTATAACACAAACTATGCATCTCCAGAGCGAGATGGCAAGGTGCGAGATAAAAAGGATGTTTATCAATACGAGGATGTTGGTACTCCTTATCAGTTGGATGGACAGGGTTTTAATAATACTGTCAGAGTAGTTCAAAGTAATGAGGCTGATTTGAAACGAGTTGATGAGCGTTTCGAAGTTTATGCTGAAGGCATAGGACTTGTACATAGACTTTTTAGTAGAATCACTAGTGATTGCAACCAAACTATCTGTGACGAGAGCTCTTATAAAATCACAAGCGGCCACGAACGTGAGGAAATCTTAATCGAACACGGTAAACTATAAGACTTATGCGATCTCTGACCCTGTTTGTCTGTCTCCTTTTGCTGGCCCTTTTTGCCAAGGCGCAGGGGAGTGGCGGCGCAGAGCAGAAGCACCTGATCTACTTCACTGACAAGAACAATTCCCCTTATTCGGTAGCACAACCAGCGCTATACCTTTCTGCCAAGGCCATCGAACGCCGCAGCAAGCAGGGTATAGCGCTTTCTGTTCGTGACTTGCCGGTTAATTCCTCCTATGTGAGCGGCCTAAAAGCAACTGGGGCGAAGGTGCTCTATACCTCCCGCTGGTTCAATGCGGCGGTCGTGCAGTGCTCGCCTGAGAAGCTGGCCGAACTACAAACATTAGCTTTCATTAAAGGGACCCAGCAACTCAACCGCCTACCAACTTCTGCATCTGGCAAAAAAGGAACCCAATCAAACGACAGCTTAAAGCTTGAAAAGGCTTCTTTCGATGCTTCTTATTTTGGCCCGTCCTTTCACCAATCTAACATGCTAGGTATACCGGAGCTGCACGCGGCTGGCTACCAAGGCGAAGGTATGACGATTGCTGTGTTCGACGCCGGCTTTCCGGGCGTGAACAGCATTAGCGCTTTCTCGCACCTTTTCCAGAATGGGCAGTTAAAGGGAACCTATGATTTTGTCGGCAACAAGAAAGACGTTTACGGGCACAGTCAGCATGGCACTTCAGTGCTGTCCACGATGGCTGCTTATGAACCCGGCCGCATTGTGGGTACTTCCCCCAAAGCCGACTATTATCTTTTCCGGACAGAAGATGCCGCCACAGAGCATAACATTGAGGAAGTGAATTGGCTGCTGGCCGCAGAGTTTGCCGATAGTGCCGGAGTGGACGTGATCAATTCTTCGCTCGGCTATACCTTGTTCGATGCGCCATCTTACAGCTATACTTACAGCGAGCTTAACGGTAATACGACCATCATTACCCGCGCAGCCGATCTGGCTGCTGCCACCGGTATGCTAGTGGTGACGAGCGCCGGCAACGAGGGCAACAAAGCCTGGCGCTATATTTCCGCACCCGCCGATGCCGATTCTGTACTCACGGTAGGAGCTGTTGACTCACTTTCAGTTCATGCACTCTTCAGTTCAGTAGGACCTACCGCCGACCAAAGGCTGAAGCCGGACGTGGTGGCGATGGGTCAGCAGGTATACGTACTGTCCTCCTCCGGAAATTTAGGTCGTTCCAGTGGTACCTCTTTCTCGGGACCAATCATGGCAGGTATGGTTGCCTGTATCTGGCAGGCCCGTCCGAAGCTCACCAACATGGAATTGCTGGAGCTGATGCGCCAATTGGGCAGTAACTATAACAACCCCAACAACACCATCGGTTACGGTATTCCGACTTATGCCCGACTTGTAACAGGTCTGGCGGATGAACTGGCGGATGGTATCAGCATCACCAATCCGGTATTAGAGGAGCCTATTGTGCTGCGGATGGACGAAACCTGGCAGCAGGAAAACGCCCTGGCGCGGCTCTATGATGCGTCTGGCAAACTGGTACATACCCAGATGCTGTTTGCAAACCAAGCGGTTCACACGCTCAGCATCAGACCTTCCCGTCTTAAAAAAGGCATCTACCTTTGCCAGGTGAGCTCCAACAGCAGAAACGTCACACTGCGCTTTGTCAGGCTCTGATGCCCCTGTGTATGTTTTTCACACGAAGGATTCTATCTTAATTTCTATATTTGTTACATGAAACCAATTATTGCTCCCTCTGTACTAGCTTCTGATTTTGCCAACCTGCAGTCCGAAGTAGAAATGCTGAACGAAAGCCAGGCCGACTGGCTGCACATCGACATTATGGACGGCCGTTTTGTGCCCAACATTTCATTTGGATTTCCGGTGTTGCAGGCCATTCAGCGCCATGCCAAAAAGCCTCTGGATGTGCATCTGATGATCGTGGAGCCGGAGCTTTACATTGAGCAGTTCAGAGAGGCGGGAGCCGAGATCATTTCGGTGCACCTGGAGGCCTGCAACCACCTGCATCGTACCATTCAGCAGATTAAAGCAACAGGAGCCAAAGCAGGTATAGCCCTGAACCCCCACACTTCCGTACAACTGCTCGACGATGTGATCGCGGACGTGGACCTGGTATGTCTGATGTCGGTGAACCCGGGATTTGGCGGTCAGAAATTTATAGAGAACACCTACCGCAAGATCGAAGCCTTGAAAAACCTGATCATTGCCCGCAATTCCAAAGCGCTTATTGAGATTGACGGCGGCGTGAATCAGCAGAATGCACCTTTGCTATTGGAGAAAGGGGCAGATGCCTTGGTAGCCGGCAGCTTCGTGTTTAATTCAGCAGATCCGCTGCAGACCATCGCCAATCTGAAAAATCAGGCATAATTTTAAAAACCTAAGCACCCCTATGCTCCGATATCTTGCGGTATGGCTCTTAATGCTGCTGCCAGCAGGTGTCTATGCACAGCAGGGGATCATAAAGGGTACGGTTCTGGACCAAAACCGCCAGCCACTCGAGATGGCCACGGTAGGGGTGCAGGGCCGTACCCTTGGCGTTCAAACCGATGGCCAGGGCAGGTATAGCCTGAAAGTGCCTGCTGCTGAAGATCTCGTCCTGGCGGTGCGTTTCCTGGGGTATAAGCAGCAGGAGCGAAGCGTTCGCCTCGAAGCGGGGCAGGAGTTTGTACTCGACTTTGTATTGGAAGCCGACCCGCAGCAGTTGCGGCAGGTGGATGTGCGGGGCAAACGCGAAGACGATACCCGTGAGCAGGTCAGCGTCACCAAGCTGGATCCGACACTCACGAAAACCCTTCCTTCCGCTTTCGGGGATTTCAACATGATACTGGCCACATTGCCCGGCGTGACCAGCAACAACGAACTTTCCTCTACCTATTCGGTGCGGGGTGGCAACTTCGACGAAAACCTGGTTTATGTCAACGGCATCGAGATCTACCGTCCTTTTCTGATCTCGGCGGCCCAGCAGGAAGGACTTAGCTTCATAAACCCCGACCTGGTGGCCAATGTGGAGTTTTCTTCCGGGGGCTGGCAACCCAAGTACGGCGACAAGCTGTCCTCGGTGCTAAACATCGAGTACAAACGTCCCACATCCTTTGCCGGCTCCGTGACCGGTAGCCTCACCGGCGGCGCCATTCACCTGGAGGAAGCCTCCAGGAACAAACGCATCTCATACCTGATAGGCCTGCGCCACAAGAATAGCAGGTATATGCTGCAGGGGCTGCAGGTGGACGGGGAGTACCGCCCCACTTTTACGGACGGACAGGTATACCTGAGTTTCGACCTGGGCAAAGAGCCGGAACGCACGACGCTGGGATTGCTCGGTAGCTATGCCCGCAACAATTTTCGGGTGGAGCCTGAAGACCGCACCACCACTTTCGGTACCCGGCAGGCACCCCTTCGGTTGCTTGTGGCTTACGAGGGACAGGAGAACATGGAGTACGATACCTACCAGGTGGGAGCCAATCTCAAGCATCAGGTGTCGGAGGAGTTATTGACAGAATTCATCATCTCAGGCGTACACTCACTGGAGCGTGAGTTTCGGGATATAGAGGCCTTGTACCGACTCTGTGACGTGAATACGCTTGGTCGCAACGACAAGGGCGAGTGCCTCCGTGACAGGGGCATCGGAAGTCAGTTTGACCATGCGCGTAATGCGTTGAAAGCGCTGGTACTGGCCGCTGAGAGCCGCAACACCTGGCGCCTGAGTGCCCGCAGTACTGTGCTGGCTGGAGCCAAGGCCAGCCTGGAGCGCATCAACGACCGCCTGGCGGAGTACGGCTTCGTGGATTCTTCGGATTACGTGACCATGGCCTATCAGCTTGATTCGGAATTGAATCTACATACCCAGCGCTATAACGGCTATGTGCAGCATACCTACGAACTGGATTCACTTAGGACAATCACCTATGGCATCCGGGCCAGCTACTGGAACTATAACAATGAACTGACCATTACGCCTCGAATTCAATATTCCTTTATCACCCGCTACAACCCTGACCTTTCGTTTAAAGCAGCTGTAGGACTTTACTACCAGCCTCCCTTTTACCGGGAATTGCGCAATTTCCAGGGTGAGCTGAACCCGGACCTGAAAGCGCAGCGTTCTTTGCATGCCGTAATCGGAAGCGATTATCTGTTCAAGGCCTGGGACCGTGACTTTAAGCTGACGACTGAGGCCTATTACAAGCACATGACCAACGTCGTGCCCTATGATCTGGACAACGTACGATTGCGCTATTACGGCCAGAACAATGCAAAAGCTTATGCAGCCGGTTTTGATGTCCGGGTAAACGGAGAATTCATAAAGGGAGCGGAGTCCTGGCTAAGCTTAGGGATGATGCAGACGCGAGAGAACGTGCAGGGCGACTCGAGCCTGGTGTACAACAGTTCAGGCGAAATAACCGGAAGCAAGGATCGTGGTTATCTGCGTCGGCCAACGGATCAGCTGGTTAATATTGGCGTCTTCTTCCAGGACCACCTGCCGGATAACCCAACCATCCGCATGTACCTGAACGCAGTGTATGGCAGTGGACTGCCCTTCGGTCCGCCTAATCGTCCGGATTTCCGCAATGCCTTTTCTGGGAAGTCCTACAAACGAGTGGACATCGGATTCTCGAAGCTGATTGCCTTGGGAGATGACCTGACAGAGCGAAAAAAAGTATCGTTGGAAAGCCTTTGGATCGGCCTGGAGGTACTCAATATCATCGACGCGCAGAATCGTATTTCCTACAGCTACGTTACGGATGTAAACAACCTGACCTATGCTATACCTAATTTTCTGACAGGCCGACGGGTGAACCTTCGCTTCATCGCCCGTTTTTAACCAAAAAACAAAGCGAGGCTTCGATAGTCACCGAAGCCCCGCTTTGATTCTCGTTTACAGCGCTGTTACCTGCGCTTTTTCCACTCGTTATACGCCGATTCGATTTCCCGCGCATACGTCTGGTAGCTTTCCGGCTCTTTTGGACCCAACTGCATGGCCTTTGCGCTCAGGTTAGCGGCTACCTGGTATTCTCTGTTCAGCGCATACAATCTTGCTTTTACCCAGTTGTTGAAAAAAGTCTCTTTAATGGCGATCGACTTGTTGATATATTCCAAGGCCTTTTCGTGCTGGTCTTTGCGGGAGGTCAGGTAATCGGCAGCCTGTGCCCAGGTATACCAGTCGTCGGGAGCAGCTTCTTTTAGTGCTTTGTTGATGTTGGCCAGCGCCTTCTTCTCAATTTCTGTTTCAATGCGGATCGTCACTTTTGAGTTCTCCCAGGTCAGGTTTAGCGTGCCGGTGTTGGTGCTGATATCACTGAAGGCGAACTGCAATGTTTCCTGGAAAGGAATCTTTGTTGGAGTCACCCGCAGGTAGGCCACGTCATTTAGCTCACTGTAGCCTTCCAAACCCCAGAGTGTCGTGTCTTTATTCAACACAATGTTCCATTCCGTCTCGTTTTCAGGCAGAATAAAGAAGGAGTAAGTACCAGCCGGAACACGTTCGTGGTTCAGGAAAAGATCATCTTCGAAGGTAATCAAAGTAGCCTCGTTGGCACCAGCCCGCCAGAGCTTTCCGTAAGGCACCAGCGATCCAAAGATCTGACGCCCCTTAACACCAGGTGCATGGTAGCGCACCGTTATCTCAGTCAGTCCGATGGTTTGTTTCACCATAGCGGCAGGGCTGGCCTGCGGCAGTTTGATCTGGGCGGCCGCTTGCTGACTAAGTGCGAAGCAAAAAACAAGGGCCAGTAAACTGAGCAAATACTTCTTCATGATCTATATACGTGTGTGGTGCCTTCGGTAGTATGTGCTGATACCGAAAAAACTATGCCAAAGCTAGAAAAAATATATATCAAATTTTTGATACAAAGTTAGCTAAAAATAGCACTGATTTTCAAAGGTTAATTCGCTATAACATCGCATAAACCATGCTAAGGGTCTAATAATTGGATAGCAAGCATGCTAACAATAGGTGAAAGGTATATAAACTTTAATATAATATATAAATAAACTAAAAAATTATTTGAAGAGTATAACCTTTTAACTGTATTTTTGTATAAAGCTATTAATTATTTTAAATTTTATAAGCTTAGGTGTGGTTTCAAGAGAACATGTCTTCTATAGTGTTGCTATGCATCAATCAGGAGAGCTATGTTCTTTTTTTATGTCTAAGCCATAACTGTCACCAACATGCTACTACCAGTTGCACCTTAAATCATCAAGGTGAGATGAATTGAAATGCTTTTAACCCTAAACCCTTTATTACTACTTTATGAATGGTAAATTTTTACTAAAACACATTGCGAAGTGGCGACTGCTGTACGTAGTCACGTTAATGGCCTCGCTTTCTTTTGCAGGCGTTAATGCCCTCAATGACTACAATCCTACGGTGATGTCGGATAAGGAGGATTACTCGCCAGGTCAAACAGCAATAATTGAAGGCTTTGGTTGGGTGCAAGATTCCTTAGTCGATGTTCATTTCAACGAAGATCCTTCTCATGACCATCACCATGGCTATCATGATACTAAAGTGGACAAGAATGGCTACTGGAAAATTGAATATCCAATTGAAGAGAGACACTTAGGGGTAACTTTCACAGTAGAAGTTAAAGGTAAGCAGACAGGTAAAGTTGCAACTACTGTATTTACTGATGCGGGTATTGGATCTGTCACAGTATTGGGTGGGACCACATTTTGTACAGGTCAGCAATTAGGTATTTCTTTTTCAAAAACTGCTGCGGGTGGAAGTCAATTTCCTGCAAATGTGACTTTTATAGCAGAAGTTTCTAATGCATCCGGTAATACTAGTTTTGGAGAAATTGGACGAATAACTGACTCTCAAGGGGGAAATGGGAGTTTGACAATTAATGGTACTGTTCCTAACCTACCAGCTGGCTCAAGTTACAGAATAAGAGTTAGATCGGTTAACCCAATTACAAATAACGCTGTAAATACTTCTAATATTGAAATTAAAGTCTCTCCATCTGCGCCAAAGGTTTCTAGTAATGGCCCAGTTACAGTTGGTGGAACATTGAACTTATTTGCCTCAACAATAACTGGAGCTACTTATAGCTGGACTGGTCCCAATGGTTTTACTTCAGCAGTACAGAATCCAACTATATCAAATGTCACTTCAGCTGCAAGAGGAACTTACTCGGTAACTGCGACTGTGAATGGTTGTACTAGTGTTGCGGGTACAGTTGAAGTTGAAATCAATACTATAAAACCCACAGCTCTTTCAGTAGGTACTGCTATAGGTACATACGGTGGAACTACTTCACTTTCTGCTACCCTCAAATCAGAAACCACTAACCTTAGTGGAAAAAACATTAAATTTAATTTGAATGGCGAGTCAGTTGGTACTGCTACAACGGATGCTAATGGAGTTGCCGTTTTAAATAATGTTAGCCTAAGTGGTATCAACGCAGGAGAACACACTAATGCTGTTACCGCAATGTTTGAAGGTGATGCAACTTACAGTGAAAGTAGCAGCACTGCCAACCTATCTGTAAACAAAGCCGAACAATCAATCACCTGGAATAACCCTGCTTCTATCACGTATGGCACAGCTCTTTCAGGAACACAACTCAATGCCTTAGCATTAGAGAACGCTGCTTTGACCTATACTCCGGCGGCGGGTTCTTTGCTCGATGCGGGTGATAATCAAACACTCTCTGTAACCGCAGCTGAGACAAATAACTACAAGGCTGCTATAGCTACCGTCCTGATCGATGTGGCCAAAGCAACTCCGACTGTTCTGCTGACAGTGGGTGGTCCTTATACCTATGACGGTGCTGCCAAATCGGTAAGCAGTGCAACTGTATCAGGCGTGGGTAATGCTAACTTGGGTGCTGCAACTGTTACTTTTAAAAAGGGAGATGTGAGCGTTGAGCTTCCTGTTAATGCAGGTGAATACGAGGTGCTGGCCTCTTTTGCCGGGAATGATAACTACGAAGCAGCTACTGCAAGCGGCACATTGGTTATAGGAAAAGCCGAAGCTACTTTACTGGCCTCAAACGTAATCGGGAAAGTGTATAATGGCTTATCACAAGGCATCGCGGTGACTACTTCCCCTGATGGATTGAATAGTGGTGTAACCATCCAGTATTTCCGTGCTGGAATTGCAGTCCCAGCTTCTGAAATTATCAATGCAGGCAGCTATACCTATACCGCTTCTCTGGAGCATCCGAATTATGCTGCCGAAGCGATCAATGGTACTTTTTCTATCAATCAGGCTACTTTAACGATAAGTGCTGATAATACCAGCAAAGTATACGGTGACCAAAATCCTGACTTCGTAGCTTCTGTAGTAAACGGTGCGGTGCAAGGGGAGGGTTTTAACGTAACTGCCTCCTCTGTGGCCAACGTCGGTTCTGATGTAGGAGATTATCCTATCGTTCCAGCCGTGACAGGCGCTACCCTGGATAACTACACTGTTGTTAAGAACAACGGTACTTTCACTATATCCGCAAGACCTATCACTGTTACCGCCAACTCTGGTCAGGCTAAGGTATATGGCGAAGCTGATCCTGCAGCCTATACCTATCAGCTTACATCCGGCAGCTTAGTTGAAGCTAATCACCTGACGGGCGCTTTAGATAGAGTTGCAGGTGATAATGTAGGTACTTATGCGATCAACAAAGGGACTTTGGCAGCTACATCTAACTATGCACTCACCTACGTAGCAGCTGACTTCGCAATTACAAGACGCCAAGTGACAGTAACCGCTGATGCACTGAACAAGGTATACGGCGATTCGGACCCAGAACTGACTTACACAGTAGCATCCGGCTCGGTTATAACAGGGGACAAATTTACTGGTGCACTGCAGAGAGTCACTGGTGAAAATGCCTCCACTTATCCTGTTATGCTCGGAACGCTAAGCCTCGGGGACAACTACAGCCTGAGCCTCACTGAAGGAACATTTTTCACGATTACTCCAAAGGGAATCACAGTAACGCCTGCTGCAGGTCAGAACAAAGTATACGGCAGCACTGATCCTGTATTCAGCTATACCACAAGCGCTGCTTTAGTAGGCAATGATGCTTTCACTGGGGCTTTGTCTAGAAACAGCGGTGAAAATGTAGGAAGATATGCCATTACAAGAGGCAGCCTGGCGCTTAGCGACAACTACACCCTGGATGTGGTAGAAACGGTAACTTTCCAAGTCACTCCGAAAGCGCTGGTAGCGTCTATCACTGCAAGCGATAAGGTATACGATGGCACAACCTCAGCCTCCGCTACAGGTAGTGTTCCAGCAGCTGACCTGGTGGCCGGCGATGTGGTCTTGGTAGCCTTGAAGGATGCTGCCTTCGATACCAGAAGCGTGGGCAATGCCAAAACAGTGAGTGCTGCTGTTTCGATCGACAATGAAAATTACAGTCTGAGCAATTCAACGGCTACTACTACAGCTTCCATCACTCCTAAAGAAATTTCCGGAGCATTTGCAGCGGCAAATAAGGTATACGACGGGACAACCGATGCTGCCGTAACGGAGCGTTCCCTGCGAGGGGTTATTGATCAGGATGTTGTGCAGCTTGTTGGCGGCACTGCTACGTTTAGCGATAAGAATGTGGCTAACGGCAAAACCGTGACCTTAGAAGGAGCCATGCTGAATGGAGAGGATGAAGGCAATTATAGCCTGAGCAACGTTAGCACAGCTTCAGCTGACATCACGCCAAAAGCCGCTTCTGTATCACCAATAGCTGGTACGAAGGTATATGGTACTTCTGATCCTGCATTGTCAGGCAGTACAGACGGATTCCTGGCGGCAGATGGCATTACGGCCAGTTATACCCGAACACCCGGTGAGCTGGTAGCCCGTTACCTCATTAGTGCAACCCTGTCGCCTGCAGAGGCAGTTGGCAACTATGATGTTACGTATAACACTGCTCAGTTTGAGATCACAAAGGCTATGCTGGTTGTGACTGCCGACAACAAAAGCAAGGTATACGGTGACGAGAATCCGGTCTTAACTGGTAAACTCGAAGGAGTTGTAGGCAATGATGCCATCGAGGCAACTTACAACACTGTAGCCACTGTAGCCAGTCCGGTTCAGGCTTATCCGATTACGCCGTCACTTTCCGGTGCTGCGCTCAGCAACTATGAGGTAGAGAAAAAAGACGGCGTACTGACCATCACAGCGGCTGCACTCACTGTAACAGCAAAGGATGCGTCTAAGGTATACGGTGATGCCAATCCTACCTTTGAGGGTGTAATCACTGGCATCAAAAACAACGATGCCATTACAGCAGTGTACAGCACGCCGGCCACAGCCGGAAGCAGTGTCGGTGAATATAAAATTGAGCCAACACTTGCAGGCACTTCACTCAGCAACTACATCGTTACAAAAACTGACGGTAAGCTGACGATAACCGAACGAGCCATCTCCGTTACGGCAGACGTGAAGAACAAGACTTATGGTGATGTTGACCCAGCGTTGACTTACCAGATCTCTGCTGGTTCCCTTGTAAACGGAGATGACTTCAGTGGTTCGCTGAACAGACTAGCAGGCGAGAATGTGGGTATTTATGCCATCGGAAAAGGGACTCTTGCTTTGAGCAGCAACTACGCCCTGACCTACGTAGGCGCCAACCTCAACATCAGTCCACTGGGAGTCACTGTTACTGCGGACGCAAAGCAGAAATACTGTGGTCAAGTGGATCCTTCATTAACCTTCACTTCTAGTCCTATTGAAGGCTCTATGCTGCCAAATGGTGATTTAATCACATTCTCCGGTTCACTCACCAGGGATTCAGGTGAGAATGTGGGATCACACAGCATCAAGCGAGGCAGCCTCGCAAACAGTAACTATACCATCTCTTACATACCTGCTAATCTGGATGTCTTAGGTGTTTCCATTGATGCAAGCGCCAGCAGCAAACCTGTTGCCGTGGGCTCCTCAGCGAGTCTGTCTGCAACGGTTACAGCTGGTACTGTGGGTGTTGGTGCTGTTCCGGTTACTTTCACAGTGACTGACGAAGCCAATAATGTTGTGTTTACTAAAACTATCTCAACAAACGGATCAGGTGTAGCAACTGAAACTATTTCAAGTTCAGTGCTTGCACTAGGTGTCTATAAAGTTGAAGCTGTGGCTGGTACTGGCTGTGCAACCTCTAATGCTTACATACCTGTATTTGATGCGAGTGGAAGCTTTGTGACCGGTGGCGGCTGGATTGACTCTCCGGTTGGCGCGATGCCTGCAAATCCTGAAGCAGTTGGTAAAGCGAACTTCGGTTTCGTTTCCAAATACAAGAAAGGCAGCAGCCAGGTAGATGGTAATACGGAGTTCCAGTTCAGTGCGGGCAGTATCAACTTCAAGAGCACCATGCACGAGTCTGGTTCGCTTGTGATAGCAGCTGGCAAAGCTACCTACCGTGGCACGGGAACTGTGAACGGTGCATCAGGTTACAAGTTCACCATCGTTGCCATAGATGGTGATTGGAAAGGTGCAACAGGGCCAGACAAATTCAGAATTAAGATTGTTGATGGAAGAGGTCAGACAGTATATGACAACCAGATTAACAGTGACGAAAACTCCGGCGAAGCCACTATCTTAGGCAACAACGGTACAGGTGGCGGCTCTATCGTGATCCACGAAGCAAAAGAGCTCACCGCCAGCAACGGCAAAAAACTCGAAACCGCTGACCAACTGGAAGGCTTGTCTTCTGCCCGCTTCGACAACTATCCAAACGCGTTCTCTGACCGCACGACGATACGTTTCGCTTTTGATACAGAGCAGCACTTTGCGCTGGAAGTATACGATGTGAGAGGCTCGCTGATCAGGAAAGTGGCGACTGGCAAGGCTGATGCCGGACAGGTATACGAGTACGAACTGGATGCCCGTCATCTGGCTGAAGGCGTGTACTTTGCCCGTCTGATCACTGGCTCTAAAGCACAGACCATTAAGATGATTCTCAAAAAGTAAGCTGACGCTTGCAGGGTCTTATGGCCCTTAACTAAAAAGGCACTTGTCGTAACTGACGGGTGCCTTTTTAGTTAAGGGCCAAATTTTGCCCCACCGAAAAACAATACCGGCGCATGTTTGTATAAACCAAAATCAACTGTACCTTTGCCGCAGCAGATGAGCAATACCACGCTACATATCATTTCTTTCACTTCTACGGCAGCGCCTGTTGCCTGTGGTTCTGCTGCGCATCACCATCATTTCCATCATTCCTCGTAAGAGGAATAAAACAATCATATAGCCCCCCGTAGGGTCATTGCACCCTTATTATACTTTGCCAGCAGCAAGGTTATACTTATTTGTACCTATTTAATCCATTCAACATATATGCTACGTTTAGCAATCCAGAAATCCGGCAGACTGAGTGAAGACTCGCTGAAACTGATCCGTGAGTGCGGTATCTCTTTTATCACCAGCTCGCTCAAACTCAAAACCGAATCAACCAACTTTCCGCTCGAAATCCTATACCTGCGCGATGACGATATACCGGGCTACGTGGCCGATGGCGTGGCCGACATAGGTATAGTGGGGGAGAATGTGCTGGTCGAGGAAGGGATGCAGCACCTTGCGGTCGAACAGCTTGGTTTTTCGAAATGCCGCCTGTCGCTGGCGGTGCCGAAGGGCGACCCCTACGAAGACATCAGCGACCTGCAGGGGAAAAACATCGCCACATCCTATCCTAAACTGCTGCAGGCCTACCTGGATGAAAAAGGCGTGCAGGCCAACATCCATACCATCAGCGGTTCTGTAGAAATCGCCCCCAGCATCGGGCTGGCAGAAGCCATCTGCGATATCGTGAGTTCGGGCAGTACACTGATCAGCAATGGTCTGCGGGAGGTAGAGCGTGTGTTCAAGTCGCAGGCGGTCCTGATCGCGAACGGCGGCCTGAATGCTGAAAAGCAGGAGATCCTGAATAAGCTGTTGTTCCGCATCCACGCCGTGCAGCGTGCCCAGAAAGCGAAATATATTCTGCTGAACGCCCCGAACGAGAAGATTGCTGAAATCAGCCAGCTGCTGCCGGGTGCAAAATCACCTTCCATTTTACCACTGGCCGAGGAAGGCTGGAGCTCACTGCACTCGGTAGTAAATGAGGATGATTTCTGGGAGATCATTGAGAAGCTGAAAGAGGCTGGTGCACAGGGCATATTGGTAGTACCTATTGAAAAAATGATCATATGATGCGCAAAATAGAATATCCGGCGCAAGCAGACTGGCAGGAACTGGTCAAGCGGCCCACCCAAAACTATGAAGACCTGGAAGCAGGTATAGCCCAGACCTTCCAACTGGTGCGGGAGCAGGGCGATGCCGCTTTGCTGGAACTGACGCAAAGGTATGACGGCGTAAAACTGACAAGCCTCTTTGCTACGCAGGAGGAGATTGCAGCGGCAGAATCTGAATTATCCGCTGAACTGAAGGAAGCCATTCTGCAAGCATACAGTAACATACAGCTTTTCCATGCGCAGCAGGCCGAGCAGCCTAAGCAGGTAGAAACCATGCCGGGCGTGACTTGCTGGCGCAAAAGCGTGCCGATCGATCGGGTAGGCTTATACATTCCGGGAGGCACGGCTCCTTTGTTCTCTACATTGCTGATGCTGGGGGTACCCGCCAAACTAGCCGGTTGCACGGAAGTGCTCCTGTGCACCCCACCGACCAAGGACGGCTCCATACACCCGGCCATACGCTACACAGCCTCCCTCTTAGGTATAGACAGAATTGCCAAGGTGGGCGGTGCACAGGCGATTGCAGCCATGGCCTTTGGTACGGCGTCTATACCTGCGGTGAACAAGATCTTCGGACCGGGAAACCAGTATGTAACCGTAGCCAAGCAGATGCTCAGCAAAACCGGCGTGGCCATTGATTTGCCAGCCGGACCATCGGAAGTTCTCGTGATAGCCGATGACTCAGCCAACCCCGCTTTTGTGGCGGCCGATCTGCTGTCGCAGGCAGAGCACGGCGCTGACTCGCAGGTGGTGCTGCTGACCAACTCTGTTGAGATGTTAAACCAAGTAGAGAAGGAGTTGCAAGAGCAGCTGGAAGTGCTGCCCCGCAAAGCATTTGCAGCCAAAGCCTTACAAAACAGCTTAGGTATACTGCTTGGAAGCGTAGAAGAGATGCTGCGCTTTTCAAATCTATACGCTCCGGAGCACTTAATCCTTTCCATCAGTAATTTTGAGGAAGTGCTGGACGAGATCACCAACGCCGGTTCGGTCTTCCTGGGCAATTACAGTCCGGAGTCGGCAGGCGACTATGCCTCGGGCACGAACCATACCTTGCCCACCAACGGTTATGCCCGGGCGTACAGCGGCGTGTCGCTCGATAGCTTTGTGAAGAAAATCACCTTTCAGCACATCACCCCGTCAGGCTTGCAGAACATTGGGAAATCGATTGAGGTAATGGCCGCCGCGGAAGGTCTGGAAGCCCACAAAAAAGCAGTAAGTATCAGATTGAAGGAGGTGCAAAATGTTTAACCTGGAGAAAATTGTACGGCCGAACGTGCTGAAAATGAAAGCTTATTCCTCCGCACGCGACGAGTTCAAGGGGGCAGCCAGTGTTTTTGTGGACGCTAACGAGAACAACCTGGGTAGTCTGGCCGGAGAAGGATACAACCGTTACCCGGACCCACATCAGAAAAAGCTGAAGGAGAAGATTGCAGGTATAAAAGGGGTAAAGGCCTCCCAGATTTTCCTGGGCAACGGTTCTGACGAAGCCATTGATCTGCTGTTCCGGATGGTGTGCCGGCCGGGACAGGACAGCATGCTGCACCTGCCACCCACTTACGGCATGTATGAGGTATCGGCTAACCTGAACGAAGTGCAACTGGACGCTGTGCAGCTGACGCCAGACTTTCAGATTCCGGTGCTGGAAGTGTTGCGGCAGGTGAAAGACACGACCAAGCTGATCTTTGTCTGCTCGCCCAACAACCCGACCGGCAACCTGATCGAGACAGAAAGCATCGAAACCCTGCTGGATAATTTTTACGGACTGGTGGTTGTCGACGAGGCCTACATTGATTTTGCCGATGCGCCGAGCTGGGCCACCCGCTTGGCCGAGTACCCGAACCTGGTTGTACTGCAGACTTTTTCCAAAGCCTGGGGTATGGCAGGTCTACGTTTAGGTATGGCCTTTGCCTCGGAAGAGATCATTGCGCTGCTTGACAAGATCAAGCCGCCTTATAATATAAATGAAGCCACCCAGGAACTGGCCCTGAAAGCACTGGAACAGACAGAGCAACTGGCCTATATGGTGGAGGAGATCGTGCAGGAAAGGGAAATGCTCACACAGGCACTCCCGACCCTGGATGCTGTGGAGAAAGTCTACCCCTCAGATGCCAATTTTCTGCTGGTGAAGGTGAAGGAGGCTAATCGTCTCTATACCTATTTGCTGGAGCAGGGCATCGTCGTACGCAATCGCGCCAGTTTGCCAGGCTGCGAAGGTTGCCTTCGCATATCTATTGGCACGGTAGACGAAAACCAGCAACTGTTTCAGGCCATCGCGAAGTTTTAATTAAGTAGCACGACACACGTATCAAGTAGCACGATGCCTTCAGCGAGGACTGGACAAAGGAATATTTGACAATGGACAAAGGATTTTTCGGGAAACGACTATGCTGTAGCTATTCCGTCTTTTGTCTTTAGTCAAATAGTCTTTTGTCCATTTCACCGAAGTCGTGCTACGTGCTACGTGTGTCTTGATACGTGATACAATATAAAAAATGAAAAAAGCATTGTTTATAGACCGTGACGGCACCATACTGGTCGAACCGAAAACGGATTTTCAGGTGGACTCTTTCGAAAAATTTGAGTTTCTGCCTAAAGTGATCCGCAACCTATACAGAATCTATACCGAGCTGGATTATGAGCTGGTGATGGTGACCAACCAGGATGGGCTCGGCACCGATTCCTACCCGGAGCATACCTTCTGGCCTTATCAAAACAAGATGCTCGACATCCTGAAAAGAGAAGGTATAGAGTTCGCTGACATCCTGATCGACCGGAGCTTTGAGCATGAAGGGCTGGAGACCAGAAAACCAGGTATAGGCATGATGAAAAAGTACCTGTCGGGTGAGTATGATCTGGCGAACTCTTACGTGATAGGAGACAGGCTGACGGACGTGCAACTGGCCAAAAACCTGGGAGCCAAGGCGATTTTTATCGGCGAGAACACGGTAGAAAAAGCAGCCCTGAGCACCAACGACTGGGATGAGATCTATACCTTCCTGAAGCTACCGGCCCGTCGCGCTACAATCAGGCGCCAAACGAACGAGACGGATATTGCCATTGATCTGAACCTGGATGGTACCGGTCAGATGGATATCCATACCGGTCTTGGTTTCTTTGACCATATGCTGGAGCAGCTTGCCAAGCACGGCAAGCTTGACCTGCGTATACAGGTAAAAGGTGACCTGCACATTGACGAGCACCATACCATCGAAGACACCGGACTGGCCCTGGGAGAAGCCTTCCTGGCAGCGCTAGGCGATAAGAAAGGAATCAGTCGCTATGGATTTCTGCTGCCGATGGATGATGTGCTGGCACAGGTAGCCATTGACTTTAGCGGAAGACCCTGGACCGTATGGGAGGCTGACTTCAAGCGCGAGAAAGTGGGGGACATGCCGACCGAGATGTTCTTCCATTTCTTCAAGTCGTTCAGCGACGCGGCCAAGTGTAACCTCAATGTGAAAGCCGAAGGGCAGAACGAGCACCACAAGATCGAGGCGATCTTCAAGGCATTTGCCAAAGCGATTCAGGTGGCGGTAAAACGCAATCCGGAAGACAATTCTATACCCAGCACCAAAGGGACTTTGTAAAACACAGGAAATAAAAAGGCTGACTGTAAGTTAACAGTCAGCCTTTTATCTGGTTGTAAGCGGTTGGTTGGATTTCAGCAGGCGCGCAACCAGTCGCTGGCTGCCTCTATATCATCAAAAGTTTGAATAAAGCTTTGGTCTTCTGTGCAGTTGAGCGTCTTGTCAGCGGAAAGGCGGCTAAAGGCGCTGGGAGAGTATACCCAGGCAAAACATTCCAGCCCGGCAGCCTGCATCCGCGGGAGCCAGTCCTGGCCCACCCATTTGGAGGCCCCTGACCAGATCCCTTCCACGTTCGTATTGTCGTTCAGCACCTTGGTACAGTTTGATTCCAGCAGCAGCTCCAGAATTTTCTCACAGCCAGCTACCACGGTGTCGTAGTTCTGGTAGCCGCGCCAGTTCACATAGAGCCAGCCCTCCGTGTGGTTAAATTCAATAAGAATATTGCTTTGCCTGTGTAAAATTTCGTTTCTGACCAATTTCATAGCACGCTCTCAAATATATTCAGCTCTACCCCGATTTACTGGCCTGGATTCTAATACAAACCATTGGCCAGGGTAAATACACGCAAGTGGAATTGGTTCTTCTCAAAAATCAGACCCAATCAACGCATGCCAGCTGAGATGCTCCAAATAGCTGGCAAACAAAGTTTAACTGGAAGGGAGCAGGGGGGCGCTTTTGCAAAATATTCCCAAATAAGGAATTGCTGTCCCAAATCCAGGTATGGCAGGATCATACAGGAGAAGTATAGCGGCTTTTGAAGGCCAGGTTGGAATCCGGAGGCATTTGATCAAAAATATTTTCCTGAGAATTTGTATTCCCCGGTTTAGCCTTTACCTTTGCAATACAGGGTTCCAATATTCCCCGTTTTCAAAAAAGTACATGATCCAGAATTTTCTTCATACTGCATGGTGGTGGCACGTTACGCAAAGTCTCGTGAACAGCCCCGCTATGTATATTATGAAGAGATAGTATAGTCTATAGCCAAAGGTATAAAAGCCTGCTGTTCGCCTGAACAGCAGGCTTTTTGTTTTTAATTCAAATCTGTAAGATGACAAAGTTTAAAATCACGACAACGCATAAACGCCTCCTGGCCGACACGCTCACGCCGGTGAGCGTATACCTGAAGCTACGCGACCGCTACCCGAACAGCATTCTGCTGGAGAGCTCAGACTACCATGGCGCGGAGAACAGTTTCTCATACATCTGCTGCAGTCCGATGGCGAGCATCAAGGCGGAGAATGAAATCCTGACGGAAATATTTCCGGATGGCAGCAGCGCAACGACAGAAATTTCCGAAGCCGTAAATGTAGCTGCCAGGCTTTCGGATTTTGCCGGCAGATTTGAACCCCAGCAAAACAGCTTCAACTTTATCAGCAATGGTTTGTTTGGCTACATGAACTATGATGCGGTGCGCTATTTCGAGGACATTGAGCTTGATTTGCGTGCCGACCGCCAGCAGATGCCAGACCTGTACTATGCCGTGTACCGCTATATCATTGCCATTAACCACTTCACCAACGAGGCATTTATTTTCTCGCATACCTATGGCACGGAAGAGGAGCATGGCATCGCACAGCTGGAGGCCTTGCTCAACAGCCGCAACATTCCGAGCTATACCTTCAAATCGATAGGCGAGGAGGCTTGCAATATCGGCAGGGAGGCTTTTTTGCAGAACATCAAACGGGCGAAGGCGCATTGTTTCAGGGGGGATGTGTTTCAACTGGTACTTTCCCGCCGCTTTGAGCAGGCTTTTCAGGGAGATGACTTTAACGTATACCGGGCGCTTCGCTCTGTCAACCCTTCGCCATACCTGTTCTACTTCGACTATGGCAGTTTCAAGATCTTCGGTTCCTCGCCAGAGGCACAGTTGGTGATCAAAGACGGCAAGGCCAGCATTTTTCCGATAGCGGGCACTTTTCGCAGAACTGGTGACGATGCCGCCGATGCCGCCCTGGCCGAAAAGCTTTTGGCCGACCCGAAAGAGAATGCCGAGCACGTAATGCTGGTGGACCTGGCCCGCAACGACTTGAGCCGGAACGGCCACCAGGTAGAGGTGGAGACATTCCGGGAGATACAATTTTACTCGCACGTCATTCACCTGGTGTCCAAGGTGTCGGGGCAGCTGCACAAGCGGGAAGACTCGCTGCAGATGGTGGCCAGCACCTTTCCGGCGGGCACGCTTTCCGGCGCTCCCAAGTACAAGGCCATGCAGCTGATCGATCAGTACGAAACGACTAACCGCTCCTTTTACGGAGGCTGCATCGGCTTCCTGGACTTCAACGGCAATTTCAACAGCGCCATCATGATCCGCTCTTTCCTCAGCAAGGACTACAAACTCTTCTACCAGGCCGGGGCCGGTATCGTGGCCGCATCGGACGAGAACAGCGAACTGCAGGAAGTGGACAACAAATTATTGGCTTTGCGCAAAGCCCTCACCTTAGCACAGGAGATCAACTAATATGAACGTTCTGGTTATCGATAATTACGACTCCTTCACCTACAACCTGGTGCACCTGCTGCTGGAACTGGGCGCGGAGGTGACCGTGCGACGCAACGACAAGACAAGCCTGGAAGAAGTGTCTCAATTCGAAAAGATCATGCTGTCGCCGGGACCAGGTATACCGGACGAAGCAGGTATGCTGAAGGAAATCATCCGCGAATTTGGGCCCACTAAGAGCCTGTTCGGGGTGTGCCTCGGGCATCAGGCGATAGGTGAGGTATACGGCGGTAAGCTGTTTAACAGCAACGAGGTATGGCACGCCATTGCGACACCCGTTGAGGTGGTTTGCAAAGAGGAGCCGCTCTTTCAAAACCTCCCGCAAACATTCAACACCGGCCGCTACCATTCCTGGCTGGTAGAACAAGACCTACCCGACTGCCTGGTGCCAACAGCTGTGGACGGCACCGGCAACATCATGGCCCTCCGCCACCGCGACTATGATGTGCGGGGTGTGCAGTTCCACCCGGAGTCGGTGCTGACGGAGCACGGTCGGGAGATGATTAAGAACTGGTTGAATAGTTAAAAGTTGAAAGTTAAAAGTTGAAAGTTAAAAGTTGAAAGTCGTGCTACTTGATACGTGTGTCGTGATACGAAAAGAACATGAAAGAAATACTGAACCACTTATTCGAACATAAAACGCTGAGCCGGGAGCAGGCCCGGGAGGTGCTGAAAAACATTGCCGCGGGCAGGTATAACCAAAGCCAGATCTCGAGCTTCCTGACAGTCTACATGATGCGCAGCATCACGGTAGAGGAACTGGAGGGATTCCGCAATGCCTTGCTGGAGTTGTGCCACCGTGTAGAACTGGATGCCTACGACCCGATCGACCTTTGCGGCACCGGCGGCGATGGGAAGGATACCTTTAACATCTCGACCTTATCTTCCTTTGTCGTAGCAGCAAACGGAATCGCGGTGACCAAACACGGCAACTATGGTGTGTCGTCCGCTTGCGGCTCTTCCAACGTGCTGGAAGCCCTGGGTATACAGTTCACCACCGACACCGATAAACTGGAGCGCAGCATTGCCGAGTATAACATTTGCTTCCTGCACGCGCCGCTCTTCCACCCGGCTATGAAGAGTGTCGGCTCGATCCGGAAGGACCTTGGCGTGAAGACCTTCTTCAACATGCTTGGCCCGATGGTGAATCCGGCCTTCCCGAAGAAACAGCTGGTGGGCGTGTTCAGTCTGGAGCTGGCCCGCATGTACGGCTACCTCTACCAGCAGCAGCCCGACATCCGATATAGCATCCTCCATACCCTGGATGGCTACGACGAGATTTCCCTGACGAGCCCCTTCAAGGTTATTGCCGATAACAAAGAGCAGTTACTCGACGCAGAAGACCTGGGTTTAAGCCGTTTGGTACATGCCCAGATCAAGGGTGGCGAAGGTATAGCGGAGTCTGCCGAAATCTTTTTGAAGGTGCTGAAAGGCGAGGGCACCGCTGCCCAAACCGACGTGGTCTCTGCCAACGCCGGCATGGCCATCCACTGCGCCCGTCCCGAGACCGCTATACCTGATGTAGTTGCTTTAGCTAAAGAAACCATTGAATCAGGCAGGGCCTATACCTTATTTAACAAGCTGATAAACGACCAAAAGATGGTGACGGCGTAGTCATTTTCAAAACTTCCAATCTCCAAATCTTAAAATCCAAAAAACATGAACATACTCGACCAGATCATCGCACATAAATACAAAGAGGTAGAAGAACGCAAAGCGCTATACCCGGTAAAATTGCTAGAAAAAAGCCTGTACTTTGAAACGCCCTGCCTGTCACTGGAGCGCTACCTGTTGCGGCCCGACAAGAGCGGCGTCATTGCCGAGATCAAGCGCAAGTCACCTTCCAAAGGCGACATCAACCCCTATGTATCCGTGGAGCGGACTTCAATTGGCTACATGCAGGCGGGTGCATCTGCTTTGTCCATCCTAACGGATAGCCATTTCTTCGGAGGCAAAAACGAAGACCTGATGATTGCCCGCAAGTACAATTACTGCCCGATCCTGCGCAAAGATTTTACGGTGGACGAGTACCAGATCGTGGAGGCCAAGTCCATTGGAGCCGACGCCATTCTGTTGATTGCTGCCGCGCTTGAACCGGCAAGACTCCAGCAACTGGCCGCCTTCGCCCGCTCCTTCGGACTCGAAGTGTTGTTGGAGGTGCATTCCCGGCAGGAGCTGGAAGCTACCTTGTGCGAATATGTGACCATTGTAGGCGTGAACAACCGTAATCTCCAGACTTTTCAAACGGATGTAGCCCTTTCGCTGGAATTGGCACAGTTCATCCCGGCAGGTATAACCAAAGTATCGGAAAGCGGATTGAAATCTCCAAAGACCCTGGTTGAGTTGCAGGAGGCTGGTTACAACGGTTTCCTGATCGGGGAGACCTTCATGACAGACGGCAGACCGGAACGGGCAGCAGCTGAGTTCATCCGCGAGCTGCGCCAGCTACAGCAGCGTGTTTCGCTTGAGCAGGCACAGTCCTAGGCTCGTACTACATCATTAAAAGACTTGAGTAGCATGGAAGACCTGAAAATAAAAGTTTGCGGCATGCGCGAACCGGACAACATCCGGCAGGTGGCCGCCTTGCAACCAGACTACATGGGCTTTATTTTTTATGAAGGCTCCAAACGCTACTGCGAAGGCACCATCACACCGGAACTTTTAGCGGAGCTTCCGCAGGGTATAGAGAAAGTAGGGGTGTTCGTAAATGAGTCGACCGAAGTTATGCGCGCTATGGTGCAGAGGTATAGCCTGGATCTGGTGCAGTTGCACGGGCGCGAAACACCAGGTCAGTGCCGGGAATTGCAGGAGGCAGGTATACGCCTGATTAAAGCCTTTTCGGTAGACGATCGCTTTTCCTTCCAGAACACCTTGCTCTACGAGCGCTACTGCGAGTACTTCCTCTTTGACACGCGTGGCAACAACTACGGCGGCAACGGCACTGTCTTCGATTGGGAGATTCTCAAAGGCAACTTCTCACCTATACCTTATTTCCTGAGCGGCGGCCTGAATCTGGAGAATCTGGAGAGTAAGGAGTTTGAAAAGCTCCGTCCGAAGCCCTTTGCCATCGACGTGAACAGTGGCTTTGAGCTGGAGCCGGGGCTGAAGGATGTGGAGAAGCTGAGGCGCCTTATGGCGCTGGTTAATAGTTAATTTATTTTACATTTAGACAAAGGACATTTTGACAAAAGACTCTTTCTCTAAAAAGTCCTTTGTCTTTTGTCAAGCAGTCTTTCATCAAAAAATATATGAAATACCAAGTAGACGAAAACGGGTTTTACGGCAGATTCGGCGGGGCTTATGTGCCCGAAATGCTATACCCCAATGTGGAGGAGCTGCGCCAGAATTATCTGAAGATCATGGCAGAGCCGGATTTTCAGGAGGAACTACAGGCTTTGCTAAAGGATTATGTGGGTCGCCCGACGCCGCTATACTTTGCCAAACGCCTGTCCGAAAAGTATAACACGAACATTTACCTTAAGCGCGAGGACCTGAACCACACCGGGGCGCATAAGATCAACAATACCATCGGGCAGATATTACTGGCTAGGCGACTGGGCAAGACCCGCATCATCGCGGAGACAGGGGCGGGGCAGCACGGTGTGGCCACAGCTACAGTTTGTGCACTAATGAACCTGGAATGCATCGTGTACATGGGTGAAGTGGACATTGAACGTCAGGCGCCTAATGTGGCTCGTATGAAGATGTTAGGAGCCACAGTAGTGCCCGCCACCAGTGGTAGTCGCACGCTGAAAGACGCGACCAACGAAGCCATCCGCGACTGGATTAACAACCCGGAAGACACCTATTACATCATCGGCTCGGTGGTGGGGCCACATCCATACCCGGACATGGTGGCCCGTTTTCAGGCGGTGATCTCCGAGGAGATGAAGGCGCAGCTGCTGGAGAAGACCGGCAGTGAGAACCCGGATTACGTGGTCGCATGTGTGGGCGGTGGCAGCAATGCCGCCGGTGCTTTTTACCACTACCTGGATACGCCTGAAGTGAAGCTGGTAGCCGTGGAGGCCGCCGGCTTAGGTATAGACTCCGGTGAATCTGCCGCCACTTCCGTGCTAGGCAAAGAAGGCATTATCCACGGCAGCCGCACCTTGCTGATGCAGACAGAAGACGGGCAGGTAACGGAGCCTTACTCCATTTCTGCCGGCCTCGACTACCCGGGCGTTGGTCCGCTGCATGCGCACCTGCACCAATCCGGCCGCGCCATATTTGAGAGCATCACGGATGAAGAAGCCCTGCAGGCGGTGCTGGAATTGACCCGACTCGAGGGTATTATACCTGCCCTGGAAACCGCCCATGCCCTGGCAGCGATCGGCAGGTTGGGCGCAAAACCGGATGACGTGGTGGTGATCAACCTTTCCGGACGGGGTGATAAAGATTTGGCAACTTACTTAGACAGATTCAACTTAGATGGAAAATAGATTACAGCAACTCTTTGCACATAAGCCCACAGGTATACTTTCGATCTACTTCACGGCCGGCTATCCGAACTTAGAGGACACCGTGCCGAGCATTCTCGAACTGGAGAAAAATGGCGTAGACCTGATCGAGATCGGCATGCCTTTCTCAGACCCGCTGGCAGACGGACCGACCATTCAGCAAAGCTCCGATGTCGCCATCGGCAACGGCATGACCATCCCGAAGCTTTTCGAACAGCTGCAGGACATCCGGCGGCATACCCAGATACCGCTGGTGCTGATGGGTTACCTGAACCCGGTGATGCAGTATGGTGTGGAGCGTTTTCTCCGGAAAGCCAGCGAACTAGGTATAGACGGCTTGATTTTGCCTGATTTGCCATTGTCGGATTATGTGCGGGAGTATAAAACTATGTTTGAGCAAAACGGCCTCAGCAACATTTTCCTGATCACACCGCAGACGCCGGAGCAACGGATTCGGGAGATCGACTCGCACACCAACGGCTTTATTTACATGGTATCTTCGGCTTCAGTGACGGGGGGGACCACAGCGCAATCCGTCAACAATAAGGCTTATTTTGAGCGGGTAAGCGAAATGGGCCTGCGCAATCCGGGTATCATCGGTTTTGGCATCCACAACCACGACACGTTCGCGCAGGCGTGCAACCATGCCAGCGGCGCCATCATCGGCAGTGCTTTCGTGAAGGCCATAGCCAAAGAGGGAATGCTCGAGGACAACATCCGTACATTTATTCAAAGCATCAAACAGAACGAAATCGCATGATCATACAACTGCAACAAGGTATACCTGCCGAGCTCCTGGAAGCGATACTTCAGGAAGTGAAAGGTATAGGCTTTAAAGCCAATGAAGTAAAAACACAGGAAGCACACTACATCGTCGGCATCGGCAAAAAGGATTTTGACATCCGCACCCTGGGCCAGCTGCCCGGCGTGGCCGACATCCACCGCGTATCCGACGAGTATAAACTAATCTCCAGGAAATGGCGCGTGAATCCGACGCTCATCGACCTGGGTGACGGCGTGGTAATCGGAGAGGGCAACTTCAGCATCATGGCCGGTCCGTGCTCGATTGAGAGTGAGCGTCAGATTGAGCTGGTGGTGGAACACCTGAAGGCCAACAACGTGAAGATCATGCGGGGTGGTGTATTCAAACCGCGCAGTTCACCATATGCTTTCAGAGGAATGGGGCTAGAGGGTTTGCGCATGTTCCATCAGCATTGCAGACAGAACGGCATCAAGATCATCACCGAGGTCATGCAGGTATCGCAGATCGAGGACATGATGGATTATGTAGACGTGTTCCAGGTGGGAGCCCGTAACAGCCAGAATTTCAATTTATTGGATGCACTGGGTGAGGCGCAAAAGCCCGTACTTCTGAAGCGCGGTATCTCCGGAACACTGGAAGAGCTGCTGCAAGCTGCTGAATACATTTTCTCGAACGGAAACGAAAAGATCATGCTCTGCGAACGCGGTATACGCTCCTACGAAAACGCCTACCGCAACGTGCTCGACCTGAACGCTGTGCCGGTACTCAAAGCTAAAACCCACTTGCCGGTCATTGTTGATCCCTCGCACGGCATCGGCCTGCGGGATCATGTAGAACCGATGTCGCTGGCCGCCGTCATGGCTGGAGCCGATGGCGTGATCTACGAAACGCACCAGAAGCCGGAGGAAGCTTTTTCGGATGGACAGCAAACGGTGAATTTTCAGGAATCCGAGCGTTTGATCAAAAGAATGCGACAGGCATTTGAGCTTCGGGAATCGTTTTAGTAGCAAGTTATGCGGTAGTATGATGTGAGTGTCCACGATTGTGTCCGCTATGGTGGGGCCTCTGGCCCAGGTATAGGTATAGGTATAGGTATAGGTATAGGTATAGGTATAGGTATAGGTATAGGTATAGGCGCTCTGTAGCAGACCACTTGCAGGTATAGTAACCTGTTTTGCTTTGTATCTTGCCCTGGCCGGGCGGGCCCTACTTTTTTTCTTGATAAAAAGAAAGAGGGACCCTACCCCC
>NZ_BMFP01000001.1:0-156385 GCF_014638845.1 Pontibacter amylolyticus | reverse complement strand
AGCAAAAAAATCAAGACGCTCCAAACTCGCTGAACGCTCGAACAGTGGAGCGTCGAAAAGAGCACCTGGCCAGCGTGATCTGTTTCATTGCTGGTGGGGCAAGTTAGTCTTGCTATACCTGCAAGTGGTCTGCGACAGAAACGACAAAACTTATACCTGTAAAATGGCAGTTCCAGATTCCCCGCCTTAGATAAGGAGGGGTAAGGGGTGGTTGGACCCGGTATTGTTAAGAATGTTGCCACGAAGTATCTACATGTAAATCAAAAGCGGCAGAAAAGGCCACCTTCGAAGGAGGCAGGGGGTTGTAAATCGTGCACGAGAATCCTGTCAATCCTTTAATCCTGAAAATCAAGATTCAGACACAAAAAAGCCCGGTACCAATCAGTACCGGGCTTTCTGTCTTAATTAGCTTTCTTATCCAGCGTTTCATCCAACCACTTGAAGAACTCACGCTGCCAAACAATGGCGTTCTGCGGCTGCAGTACCCAATGGTTTTCGTCTGGCAGGTATAGGAGGCGGCTCTTGATGCCTTTGAGCTGGGCCAGTTGGAAGGCCTGCAGTCCTTGCTCTATACCTACCCGGAAATCCTGTCCGCCCTGCACGATCAAAATAGGGGTGTCCCATTTGTTGGCGTGCTCGATCGGGTTAAACTCCTTGTAGCTTTGCGGTGACTTGGTTTCCCAGTAAGGGCCTTTCAGCTCGTTGTTGGCAAAGAACATTTCTTCGGTGGTGCCATACCAGCTGCGCATGTCAAACAGGCCGTCGTGGGCAATGAAGGTTTTGAAACGTCCTTCGTGCAGACCAGCCAGCATGAACACCGAGTAGCCGCCGTAGCTGGCGCCAATCGCACCCAACCGGTCTTTATCCACATAAGACTCTTTGGCCACGTCATCGATGGCAGACAGGTAGTCGCGGATAGGCTGACCACCCCAGTCGCCGCTGATCTGGCGGTTCCACTCTTCGCCATGGCCCGGCATGCCGCGGCGGTTAGGTGCCACCACAATGTAGCCCTGTGCCGCGATCAGCTGCATATTCCAGCGCATCGAATAAAACTGCGTGAGCGCCGACTGCGGACCGCCCTGGCAGTACAGGAGCGTTGGGTATTTCTTATTCGGATCGAAGTCTGGCGGATATATTACCCAAGAGAACAGATCCTTGCCATCGCTAGCTTTGGTGATGCGCGGCTCTACTTTGCTCTTGGCCAGCTTGCCGTATACCTCGTCGTTCACTTTGGTGAGCTGCGTCAGCTGGCCAGACTTAGTGTCCAGGCGGTATAGCTCCGGCGCATGGTTCATGTCGTTGCGCGACACGATCAGGTTGTTGCCAGCCTGGCCTACGATGCCATTCACGTCGAACTGCCCTTTGGTTACCTGGCGTATACCTTTGGCAGTGAACTTGTCGAGGTTTTTCGGAAGCGTGACCTCGTATACCTGTATCGTGCCTTTGGTTGGGGCTACAAACCAGATTTTGCTGCCGTCGTTGCTCCACTCAAACCCGTTAATGGTCTCGTCCCAGTCTTTGGTCAGGTTGTGTTTTTTGCCCGATTTTGTGTCCAGTACGATCAGCTCGTTCTGGTCGGCCTCGTTGCCGTCTTCGTCCATGGCCAGCCAGGCCAGTTTAGAGCCATCGGCGCTGTATGTCGGATGAGTGTCGTAGCCAGGGTTGCCCTCGGTGAGGTTGGTGGTTTTGCCGCTGGCAATGTCGTAGCGGTAGATGTCGGTGTTGGTGCTCACAGCGTAGTCCTTGCCGAACTTCTTCTTGCTCACATAGAGGATGGCTTTGCTGTCCGGGCTCCAGATGGCGTCTTCCTTGCCACCGAAGGGCATTTGCGGCGCATCGAATGGTTCGCCCTTCATCAGGTCCACCGGTGTGCCCAGCTGCCCGTTGTTGTAGCTGGCAAAGAAGATATGCTGAAATTTACCATCTTCCCAGGTATCCCAGTGGCGGTAGTTCAGATCGTCATACACATAGGCGTTGGATTTTTTCAACTCCGGGTAGAGGTCGGTGCTGTGCATCTTTTTCACTTCCACTTCGCGGGAGAACAGCAAATGTTTTCCGTCCGGAGAGAAGCGTACATTGCTTAGGTCGCCCTCCACATTAGTCAGTTGCTTCGGCTCGCCTTTGCCACCCGCCAACTGCCACAGCTGACCCTTGTGCAGGTATACGATGTCGCCAGTAGCCTTGTCGATATGCACCACGCTCTCGCCGCCCTTGGTGGAGGTCAGCTGCGTTGCTTGTCCGCCCGCAACAGGTATAGCGTATAGGTTGCGCTCGCTGTTGTTTTCCTCCACATTGGGGTAGCTCACGCCATAGATCACGGATTTACCGTCGGGTGTTATAGTCTCGGCAGAAACCCGGCCCAGCTTCCAGAGCAGTTCCGGGGTCATGCGCTGTTGTGCCTGCGCCATTGTCACGGCAAACACACCAGCCAGTATCATTATCTTTTTCATGGTCCAAAAATAACGGAATTGAACGGAATCAAAAACCTGAGGGGCAGGAATGAAGACGCTTCTGCTGTTTAGCATAGAAAGTGGTATGCTTTACACGCCGTAGCCGTACACAGGAAGGAAAAGAAGAAAAAAATTAGAACTGTGAGACCAAACCTGGCAGATGCTGACATAAACGACCTGAGCCACCAGCACCCCAGCGACATCGCTGAGCACATCGGTGGCCTGAACGAGCAGGAGCGTACCTTGGCCTTTCTGCTGTTGCCGGGTGAACAGAAGTCGGCCGTGTTCACCTACTTTCCTTATGCCTTGCAGGAAGATCTGCTCAAGCAGTTGGCCTCGGCCGATACAGCCGAAATGCTCGAGAACATGGCGCCCGACGACAGGACCGAGATCTTTGAGAATTTTCCTGATCTGCTCATCAAAGAGTCCATCAACCTGCTTTCGCCGGAAGAGAAGCGCATTGCCCTGAACCTGCTGGGCTACCCCGAAAAAAGCATTGCCCGCATCATGACGCCCTATTACCTGCAGGTAAAAAAGGGATGGACGGTGCGGCAGGCGCTGGACCATATTAAGAAATATGGAAAGAAAGCCGAGACCATGAATCATGTGTATGTGGTCGACAAAAACAACAAGCTGGTAGATGATATCCGGATCGGCAGACTGCTGATGGCGGAGGATGACCAAACCATCGAATCGCTGAGGGACTACCAGTTTGTCAGCCTGGTTACCACCATGAGCCGGGAGGAGGCCATTGAGAAGTTCGATAAATACGACCGTTCTGTGATGCCGGTCGTTTCGGAAAGCGGTGTGCTGGTGGGTATCGTCACGCACGACGATATCTTTGATGAGGTCGAGCGTCGGGATACGGAGGATATTCAGAAGTTAGGTGGTCTGGAGGCCTTGGCACTTTCTTATACCGATACGCCACTGTTCACGCTTGTTCGCAAGCGGGCCAGTGTTCTGACCATTCTTTTTCTGGGCGAGATGCTGACGGCCTCTGCCATGGCATTGTTTGAGGAGGAACTGGCGCAGGCCGTCGTGCTGGCGCTCTTTATCCCGCTCATTATCTCTAGCGGCGGTAATTCGGGTTCGCAGGCCGCTACCCTGGTCGTGCGTGCCATGGCCATCAAGGAGCTTGACCTGAAGGATTGGTGGTACGTGATGCGGAAGGAAGTGCTGTCGGGCCTGATGCTCGGCTGCCTGCTGGGGGCAATTGGTTTTCTGCGGATCATGGTCTGGCAACAGGCCGGCTTCTACAACTACGGCGACCATACCGTCCTGATCGGTCTGACGGTAGGGCTCTCGCTGGTCGGGATTGTTTTGTGGGGAACTTTGTCGGGTTCCATGACCCCTTTCCTGCTGCAACGCTTCAGACTGGACCCTGCCACTTCCTCGGCTCCCTTTGTGGCTACGTTGGTGGATGTGACGGGTTTGGTGATCTATTTCACGATTGCGGCCAGTATTCTGAAGGGCACGCTGCTGTAAGGTATAGGAGCCAGCGAAATTTTTAAGGCCAGTCTGTAATATTTTTAACCGGATGTGCTATCTTTGCATCAATGAAAGGCACAATGGCACATCTGCACCATCATCATGCACGAAACAATAGTTTCGGAGCCGTTAGCCTATGGATTTGATTTAGTTTAACTAAGCTATATTTTCCAAAAGCCTGACTCCGTCCAGAGTCAGGCTTTTTTTGTTTTTCTGAATCTTGATATAGGGCCCCTGCCCCAAGAATATACAGGATTTAAGGATTGACAGGATTAGAGTTGCTTAAAACTATTAAGAGGTCTCTCTGTTTCGCTTTGCGGACCTTTCTGAAACGTAAACTGAATCAACCCTAAGGTTGCAGGCACTTTAATTACGTTGTCCTTTAACCATTATTCATTAGTCACTACTCATTAGTCATTTATAAAATGAACCTCGTTATAGTTGATTACAAAGCCGGTAATGTGCAGTCGGTGCTCTTTGCGCTGGAGCGGTTGGGGGTGCAGGCCACGCTAAGCTGCGATTTTGAGACGATCAAAGCGGCAGATAAGGTGATTTTCCCGGGCGTAGGAGAGGCCTCGTCGGCCATGGCGCAGTTGCGGTCCCGTAATTTAGACAAGCTGCTGCCAACGCTTGAACAGCCTTTTTTCGGTGTTTGCCTGGGCATGCAGTTGCTCTGCGAACACTCTGAGGAGGGCGATACGGAGATGCTGGGGATCATCCCTCTGCCTGTGAAACGTTTCGAGACTGACCTGAAAGTGCCGCACATGGGCTGGAACCAGCTCGAGAAGCTAACTTCGCCTTTGTTTGAAGGTATAGCCGAGGGGGAATATGCCTATTACGTGCACAGCTATTATGTGCCGCTGAGTGCGTACACCATTGCGCAGACTTCCTATCCGGAGCCCTTCTCAGCCGCTCTGCAATATAAAAACTTCTACGCCGCGCAGTTTCACCCCGAGAAAAGCAGTGCTGCCGGCTCACAGATCCTTAAAAATTTTCTGACCCTATGATGGAAATAATCCCAGCCATTGACCTGATCGGCGGGCAATGCGTCCGCCTGACCGAGGGCGACTTCTCCCAGCAAACCACCTACGACAGCAACCCTTTGGAAGTGGCCAAACGCTTCGAAGCTAACGGTATTAAGCGGCTGCACCTGGTGGACCTTGACGGTGCCCGCGCCCGCAAACCGGTGAACCTGAACGTGCTCGAAAGCATTGCCGCCAACACCAGCCTCACCATCGACTTTGGCGGTGGACTGCAGTCCGACGAAGCCGTGCAGCAGGCTTTTGATGCGGGTGCAGCCCAGATCACGGCCGGTAGCGTTGCGGTGCGCGAACCCGAGAAAGTGAAGAACTGGCTATTGCAGTATGGCGCCGACAGGATCATCATCGGGGCAGATTTTAAGGGCACCAACATTGCCATCAGCGCCTGGACCGAGGAGAGCAAATATCCATTGCAGGATTTTATGTCAGGCTACCTTAAAACCGGGGCCAAACTTTTCATCTGCACCGATGTGAGCAAGGACGGCAAGCTGCAGGGACCATCCACCAACACCTACCGTCACCTGAAACTCACCTTGCCAGAAGCCCAGGTAATTGCCAGTGGTGGCGTCACGACGGTGCAGGATCTGGAGGAACTGCAGGAGATCGGCGTGAAAGGGGCAATTATCGGTAAAGCGATCTATGAAGGAACGATTTCATTAAAGGATTTAGCGCGATTTTTATGTTAACTAAACGCATTATACCTTGTCTGGATATCAAGAACGGCCGCACCGTAAAGGGGGTTCGTTTTGAGAATATCCGGGATGCCGGCGATCCGGTGGAATTGGCCAAATGGTATGCCGGGCAGGGCGCCGACGAGCTGGTTTTCCTGGACATCACGGCCACCAACGAGGAGCGCAAGACCTTTGCCGAACTCGTGCGTGACATCGCCCGACACATCGACATACCCTTCACGGTGGGCGGCGGCATCAGCGCTGTTGCCGATGTGGAGGTGCTTCTGCAAGCCGGGGCTGATAAAGTGTCGATCAACTCCGCTGCGATACGTAACCCACAGTTGGTAGAGGATTTGGCAAAACGCTTCGGCAGTCAGTGCGTGACCGTAGCCATCGATACCAAGTATACCGACGCCACCGGCTGGAAGGTATACGCCCGCGCTGGAACCGTGGAGACTGAACATGCCACTGTGGATTGGGCCAGACAAGTGATAGACTTAGGAGCGGGCGAGATCCTGCTCACCAGCATGAACAATGACGGTACCAAAGCGGGATTCGCGCTCGACATTACGAAAGCAGTGTCGGAGGCTGTTTCCGTTCCGGTGGTCGCCTCGGGCGGTGCCGGTACCATGCAGCACTTTGCAGACGCTTTCCAGGTGGCTCATGCGGACGCCGCCCTCGCCGCCAGTCTCTTTCACTTCCGCGAACTATCCATACCTGACCTGAAGCAGTTCCTGAAGGCAGAAGGTATAGCGGTGAGGGTGTGATTTTTGAATGAGTGGTGGAGTGATTGAGTGAATGGTTAAATGGCTGAATTGTTAAATGGTTAAATTGTTGATTTTTTTTTATGCACGATTCGGGCAGGTCACGAACCGTCCTTCGTGCACTGATAATCAAGCAGTGGAACCTATCCTAATCGTGCACCAGGCAACAATTTAACCATCAACAATTTAACAATTTTTAAACTGATCCTATGTTAGATTTTGATAAAATGGGCGGGCTTATACCTGCTGTCATACAGGATGCTGATACGAGTCAGGTGCTGATGCTGGGCTACATGAACCAGGAAGCATTGGACAAAACGCAAAAAGAGGGGCTGGTGACTTTTTTCTCCCGCTCTAAAAAGCGACTCTGGACCAAGGGCGAAACTTCGGGCCATACCTTGCAGGTTGTCAATATTGCCGAAGACTGTGATAATGATTCGCTCCTGATCAAGGTAAAGCCCAACGGACCTACCTGCCATACCGGCGATACCAGTTGCTTTGGGGAAGATGCGGCCGCAAAGCGTATGGCCGCTATTCAGTTTATTGCCAGATTGGAAGAGGTCATTCAGCAGCGCAAGGCAAACCCGACGGAAGCTTCCTATACCAATTTCCTGTTCGACAAGGGCGTAAACAAGATCGCCCAGAAAGTAGGCGAAGAGGCTGTGGAAACCGTGATCGATGCGGTAGCCGGCAAACTGGACACCATGAAAGGAGAGGCGGCCGATCTGCTCTACCACTTACTGGTGCTGCTGGCAGCTACCGGACTGGAACTGGCCGATGTAGTGGCTGTGCTGCAGGAACGTCATAAAAAATAAAGACCAGTCGCGGTTGCGGCTGGTCTTTACCTTATACTTAACCAGATGGGCTAGTGAGCGCTTATCAGTTTCAGGTTATTGAAGCTACCTTTTAAGGTAATGTTACACTTGCGGGGTTTAGTCGGGTTACTCTCGTAAGAAGTTGGATCCGTCACATTGCTGATCATCACTTCAAAACTGCCGCTGGCCAGGCCGGTCGTGGCATTATAAGCCTTGATCTCAATCATACCTTCCATCCGGTTGCCGCTGCTAAACAAAGCGCTCTTGCTTGTCTTGTTGTAGTAGTGGTAGTAGGTAATATCGGCGCGTCCCTTTTTGTTGTTGGAAAGCGAACGGATCGGATAGGTACCGATATAGCCATTCAAAAGATCCGCTTGCCTGATGCTAAACACCACGGCATCATTTCCAGTTGGACGGGAAGGCGCAAAATCTATCTGCAGTTTTTCTTCATCCGACAGGAGTTGCATTTCCTTCAGGCTAAGGCTGTAGACCGCCTTTTCCTCCTCCTCAGATTCCAGATAGTTAAAAGACCTCTCCATGGTAGCCTCCACTTTCGGTACGATCGTGGTGCTCTCATCGTCCTGTTTATCGCAAGAAAATGCAAAAAAAGAAATGACTAAAAGCCATGTAGAAGGTATGATCTTTTTCATAGTTTTAATTTGACTATAAAGGTATGAAAAAGATTACTTTAACTGCAATAAATATTACATATTCTTTATATAAATTGTTTAATACTATCAGCGATTCCTCCTCCTTTTTCCTCCTGTACAAAATGACCGGCCTCAAAACGCTTTACCTCCGCTTCCGGAAAGGTTTGCTGCCATTTGTCAAGCAGGTGCAATGGTAGCAGCTTGTCTTTTTCTCCCCAAAGTATGAGTTTAGGCATAGCCCGAAGTTTTGCACGTTGCTCCCAGAGACTGGCAAACCAAGGGCCTGCTTCCTTTAGCGCCACTGCAAAGTGCCAGGTGCCTACCCGGTTGCGGCTGTTGTTGAGCGGCTTCAGATAATGCTGATGCACGTCTTTGCTGAGGTGCCGTTTATGGTGGTAGCCTTTAGGCAGCAGCATGCGGGCTGAAAAACCCAGGTTCAGGTATAGGAACCGCCCAACACCGCCATTGAGAAACCCACTGATCTTCATCATCTGCGCTTCCTCATCGAGCGACCACATCCAGGTATTCAAAATAACCAGCCGCTTCACATTCTCCGGGTGCTTCAGGGCATAGCTCAAGCCAATAGGGCCGCCAAAATCGTGCACCACCAGCGTGATGTCTTTCAGCTGAAGGCGCTCGATGAGTTGCTCCAGGTTATGTGCGTGCGCTTCAGGCGTATAGGAAAAGTCAACCGGCTTGTCGGAAAGGCCAAAGCCCAGGTGGTCGGGTGCAATGCAGCGGTGGGTGCGGCTGAGGGCCTTGATCTGCTGCCGCCAGACGAAAGACCAGGTAGGCGTACCGTGCACAAACACGATGGGCTCGCCCTGCCCCTCATCCACATAATGCATCTGACCGGTTTGCAGCTGCACCGTATGGTGTGCAAAGGGGTACAGAATACGGTCAAGCCAGTTAGGTGATTTCATCTTATTTTTTTAAACAATCAACAATCAACAATCAACAATCAACAATCAACAATCACTTCTTATACTTCATGATGAGGAGAGAGGCCACGTCATCGATGGGGTAATTGTCGTAGAGCAGAAAATGGCTTGCCATACCGTCGATGGAGGCGAAGAGGAGTTTAGCTTCGAGGTCGGGGAAGGGGATGCCTGCCTCTATCAGGTTTTGCCGGATACGGTCTTCGATGTAGGCTGTCTGCTCTTGCATGCCGTTCATCAACTGCCTGACCACTTCTGATTGTATCCGGATGCCGTGTAGCAATTTCCAGAAATCCTGTTTCTCTTTCAGCAGCTTAACCGTTTGTCTTATGTGCTGCTCTATACCTGAGCCACCTTGTTCGGGCGATTGCACAAAGGAGGCATGTATGTCTTCCACGCTGCGGCGAAAGATCTCTTCCAGTAACTCGTCTTTGCTTTTGAAATAATTGTACAGCAGCCCGAGCGATATACCCGCTTCGCGGGCAATGTTGCGGATCGAGGTGGCTTCGTAGCCCTTTGATGCGAATAGCCGCAGGGCTACTTCAACCAACTTATTGATACTGAGCTCTCTCTTTTCCTGAAACCGGGGCATAGCATGATGAACGTTTGTTCAAATATACTATGATTGAACGTTCGTTCATAACTTAAGTTGGTCTTCCGCTCATTTTTTTAAATGTGAGAACTGGTACGGTATGGTGATTCTGTGCCTGAGGTATGCGTTGCGCTGACTCAATTTTTCTAACGACTGCTCCTGCTATCAGCGTATACCTGGGTCACCATTTAACATCCCGGCTATCTAAAATCGGAGCAGATTAAAACAAGAGTTGCCAGGAGCCTATAAACACATCGTGTTGGTGTTCGTATTCAACTGAAACAAATCCGAAACGTGGAAATAAAAACGCTCTTCCAGAAGTGGTGGGTATGGCTACTCCTCATTCTTGCACTACTCGTCATCCTCATAGGCTTTCTCACATCCCTGTATTTTAACCCCTGGCTAAAAGAAAAACTGGAGTCGCGGGTAAAAACAGATTCAAACTCGCTCTATACCTTAAACCTGCACGGCTTTGACGCATCGTTACTAAGCGGGCGCATTACAGCAGACTCCATCCACCTGGTGCCTGACTTTGAGGTATGGGATCAGAACCACAAAGCACATCAGCGCGACACAACGGCAGTGAAAGCGCCCCGCACCCTGATCGATCTCAAAACAAACAAATTGGTGCTGGCAGGTATAAATTTCCTCGGTATTTTGCGTAGTAAACCGCTTAATCTGAGCAAACTTCAGGTAAAACAGCCCACTATCCTGATCACGGAAATGCGCCAGGACTCGACCGAGAGTCATGAGCCACTGCACGAATCTGTAGATGGAATTCTGAAAGGCCTGCAGATCGGGAGCATCGAGGTAGAGGAGGCCACCCTGCGAATCAGGGAAGGGCAGAAGGCGAAGGCAGACCGGATTGCGCTGAAGGATTTCACGATCTCGGTGAAAGATTTTCAGCTCGACAGCACCGCCTTTCAGGATGAAGAACGCGCCTATTACGCCCGCCGCATGGCCTTGGAATCGGGTATTGCCGAATTCAGGTTGCCGGACGGCACTTACAAGCTGCACGCGACTGCCCTTAAAGCCAACACCGAAGACGGCACCCTCAACATCGGCAATCTGAAACTGATCCCGCTTCTGGACAACGCAGCGCTTGCCCGGTTACAGGGTAAAGCTGTGACGACCATGCGGCTGGAGGTGCCGGAAATAAATCTGAGTGGAGTCGATTACAAAGTGCATTCCCGATATAATAACCTGGCAGCCCGCCATGTGATGATCAAAAATCCCTCTTTGAGTGCTTTTATGGATCGGAAAAACTTCGGTGCGAAAGGAAACAAACCATTGCCGCACGATTTCATCCAGGAGCTAAAAACAGGCCTGACCATACAGAAAATAGAGGTGCAGGGCATGCACATCCGCTACGAGGAATTGGCAGAAGAGGCCACCGAAAAAGGCATGATCACCTTCGGAAACCTGAATGCAACGATCAGCAACGTGACCAACGACAAAAACCGCATGTCCACTAAAAAACCGGCTGTGATCGATGCCAGGGCAGCCTTATATGGAAAGGCGCCGCTCGCTGTCACCATCAGGCTGAACCTGCTGGACCCCGATGGCCACCACACCCTACAGGGTAAAGTTGGACCCACAGATCCGGCCATCCTCAACCCAATCCTGGAGCCGACCGCCTTTATCAGCGTGAAAGATGGCAGTCTGCAGGAAAGTGATTTTAACATAGAGCTGTATCGTAACCAGGCCAGTGGCAACCTGAACGTGCGGTATCAGAATTTTAAAGTGGATTTGCTGACCAAGGACGAAGGCAAACGCCAGTCCACTGGCAAGAAGATCCTCTCTAAGGTGGCGAACCAATGGGTGATCGAATCTGACAATCCAAAAGAAGGAGAAGCGCTCCGGGCTGGTGCTATTGAGGTGGTGCGCGCCAAAAGACGCTCTTTCTTCAACTACTGGAAAGATTGCTTGGTGAGCGGGTTCCGTACCGCTGCCAGTGTAGAAGGCATCGGCGCTGATCTGCAGGACCCCAATAGGTAAAAGAAGGGTCGATAGGGTTTACAATAATATTGTTTTAATACTGCAGGCCAGAAAACCCTGTCCGGAAAAGTATAATCGCTGGTCGCTTCAAAAAAAAATAACACTGGAAATCTAACCTGTAGGGCCGTTTTCTAGTTATTATATTGGTTAAGACCGAACCAGAATCAATACAATAAAGACCTATGCACCACGAGCCTGACAAAAGTGGAAACCTGATACTGAGAGACCTGCGCGGCCATTTCCATGTCATTGGAGATGTGCACGGCTGTTTTGATGAATTACGGGCACTGCTCCAAAAGCTTGGATATGAGGTAAATGATGACAAAGCAGCAGGCAGGTACCGCGTGACGCCGCCCGAAGGTTGCATGGCCGTATTTGTAGGCGATCTGGTGGACCGCGGACCGAACTCACCGGAAGTGCTGCGCCTGGTCATGGACATGGTAGAGCAGGATGTGGCCCTCTGCGTAAGCGGCAACCACGATGACAAGCTTTACCGCAAGCTGATGGGGCGTAACGTGCAGGTTCGCCATGGGCTGGAGCTGACCATGGCCCAGCTCGAACATTACGATCAGGCTTTTCTCTTAAGAGTGCGGGATTTTTTGGGCCATCTGCCGCATCACATTATCCTGGATGAAGGTCGCCTGGTCGTGGCGCATGCCGGTCTGGAAGAGCGCCTGCACGGACGACACAGCAAATCGGTGCGCGACCTCTGCCTGTATGGGCCAACCACCGGGGAAGTGGATGCCCACGGTCTGCCGGTTCGCCTAGACTGGGCCGCAGAATACTCCGGCGTGGCGGTGGTGGTATACGGGCACACGCCTGTCCGGGAGCCGCGCTGGAAAAACAATACCATCAACATCGACACAGGCTGCGTTTTCGGAGGCAAACTCACCGCCCTGACGTATCCTGACCACATTCTGACCACCGTTGAGGCCTTCGACACCTACGCCGACTCCATCCGGCCCTTTTTACATCATCCCACGCATTAACTAATCCTGTTATACCTGCTGCTAAAGATGCTTGTTGTCCCGCTCGTGGTCGCGGTGTGTGCTGTGCTCTTTTCGCAGGTAGTCCTTAAACTCCTCCAGGTCGGTTCGCTCCCAAAACGGAATCTTGTTGCGCACAGCCGTACGCCCGATCACGTGTGCGGCCACCGGGGCGGTCAGGAACGTAAATCCGATGATCAGCAACACTTTCAACAGTATATCGGGCTCGTTAAAGTAGGTTCCCATACCTGTCAAAATGAGACCGAGCCCCAGTGTCGACCCCTTCGTGATGGCTGACATTCGGATGTAGAAGTCCGGGAAGCGCAAAAGCCCGATAGCGGCGATCAGCATGAAGACGACCCCCATGATGATGAGCACCGAACTGATGATTTCGCGGATGAGCAGAAAGTTGATGTTTTCGAACATAGGCTATCGGGTTGATTTCATGAGATAATAGGCAAAAGAGATCGAGCCAAGGAAACCGAACAGGGACAGAATAATGGCCACATCAATAAAGTCGTGGTTGCCGGTGAGCTCAGTGTAGATGGCCACAATACCGATGATGTTGGACACGAACATGTCAAAACAAGTGATGCGGTCCGGCAGCGTAGGGCCCATCGCAAACCGTATACCAATCAACACCACGCAAATGCTGAGGGCAGCCATGGCGAATATGAGAGTGAAGGAGAAGAGGCTCATCGTGTCAGGTTCATTATGCGTCGTTCAAATCCGTCTTTGACGTCCTGCTTTGCGGACTCCACATCATTGTCCTTTACATAAAGCGTGTGCATGTAGATAAACTTGCGGTCAGCGCTTACGTCGATCATCAGCGAGCCCGGAGTCATGGTGATCATGGTGGCGAGCATCGTAATTTCCAGGTCGGTCGTGACAGACAGCGGAACGGCCAGCACAGCAGGCTTCATGCGGTAATTGGGCGTCAGGATGTCGTAGGCCACCCGGAAGTTGGCCACCACGAGTTCTCTCAGAAAGTAAATAAACAGGCTGATGGCCCTGGGCAGTTTGTGAAAGTAGGCGCGGTGGTAGAAAGGGGTGGTCAGCCAGAGCATAAACATGATGAAGGATGCCACGAACACTGCCCAGACCGCATTGTAAGGCAAAAACGGATCACCATACTTGAAGTAAACGTAGCTGCCAATAAAGGCGATCAGAAAATGGACGATGAATGTTTTCATGCTATCTTTTCAATACGGCGTTGATGTATAATTCGCTGTTCAGAAGCTGCTCGGCCGCCAATTGTGCCATCGCCACCACCGGCTCGGCATAAAGCCCGATAAAGAGAATGAACACCGTCATGATAACGACTGGCAGGTGCAGCAGTCGGTTATGGCGCTGCTCCTGTTCCGTCATCACTTCCAGCAAAGGGTCCACCACCGGTTTCTTTTTCCAGAATACCTCATTCCAGATCTTGGTCATCGAGAAAATCGTCATCAGGCTGACGGCCAGCGAAACAAGGACGATGACAAAACTGTCGATTTCAAAACCGGCCTTGGCCAGCATAAACTTGCCCCAGAATCCGGAGAAAGGCGGTATACCTGCCAGCGAAAAAGCCGAGATGAAGAACAACACAGACAGCAAGGGCTGCTGCAGGTATAGGCCGCCAAGTTTTTTAAGCGCGAAGGTGCCATGGCGGTGCGCCACTACACCACTGATCAGGAAGAGATTGGTCTTGACCATGATGTTGTGGATGATGAAGTAAATGCTCCCTGCAATGGCCAGGGGGGTGAACAGCGCCAGCCCCATGAGCATGTACCCGATCTGGCTGACAATGTGGAAAGACAGGATCTTGCGGAAATCGTTCTGTGAAGCGGCCCCGAGCACCCCGATTACCATGGTAAAGCCCGCCAGCACCGTGAAAAGCGGAATGGTCAGATCCTGGTCGGTCACAAAGACCAGCGTGAAAAGGCGGATGAGCGCGTACATGCCCACCTTGGTGATGATGCCAGCTATAAAAGCCGAGATGGCAATTGGCGGGGTATGGTAAGAGGCCGGAAGCCAGAAAAACAGTGGGAAAATGGCGGCCTTTATACCGAATGCGATCAGGAAAAACATGCCCGCCATGTTGATGAGGGCCGGGTGCGCTGCCGGTGTGCGTACAAGCACCGCCAGCTCAGCCAGATTGAGCGAACCCAGCGTGCCGTACACCACCCCTATACCCACAAGCAGAAAATTGGTAGCCAGAAAATTGATGGTGACATACTTTATCGCTCCCTCCAGCTGCGGTTTGGTGCCGCCCAGCGCAATCAGCACAAAGCAGCAGATCAGGAGCACTTCGAACCAAACAAATAGGTTGAACAAGTCGCCCGTCAGGCAGGCACCCGACACGCCCAGCTGCAGGACAAGGAGCACCGGGTAGTAGCCGAACGTCTGCCGTGCCTTGTCCAGCCCCTTGATGGAAAAAAGGTAGACGGCCATGCCGGTAATGGAACCAGTGATCACGATCATGGCACTGAATAAGTCTGCCACCAGCGTGATGCCAAAGGGAGCGGGCCAGCTTCCGACCTGGGTGGTGCGGATGCCGTTTTCATTTATATCGAAGAGCAGCATAAAGGAAGCTATCAGCAGACAGACCTGTGCCAGGATGCCGATAACCTGTTGCGCGCGCACAGACCGCCAGAAGAAGAGGCTCAGGATAGCCCCATACAGCGGAATGAGTATTGGCAACATGATGAGCAGGTGGTTCATAGAGGGCGCTTAGTGGTTTTCTTCTATCTGGTCGGTGGTGTTCATGTCGTCGAGGTCGGTGGTGCCGAACGACTGGTATACCCGCTTGATGAGCACAATGGTAAAGGACTGAATGCCGAAACCGATTACAATGGCAGTGAGCAGCAGCGCCTGCGGCACCGGGTCGGCGAAAGGCTCCACGGCTACATTTTCATCCGGCTCGATAATGGCCGATCCTCCGCGTGTCAGACGGCCGATGACGAACAGAAAGAGGTTGGTTGCCAGACCGAAGAGGATCAGACCCAGTATAAGCTTGAAGAAGTGCCGGTGCAGGATCAGATAGAGGCTCGCAGAAAAAAGAATTCCGATAATAAAAGGCAGTATGAGTTCCATGGGTTTATTCTTCTGACATCACAAAGGTTATTTTGAGCACCACCCCGATGACCAGCAGGTATACGCCTAGATCAAACAGGATCGGCGTACCCGGTTTACCCAGCACAGGTATGTAAAAATCAGTCCAGTAGGCGTGCATGAAAGGCTGACCGGAGAGCAAGCCTAACACACCGCTGGTGACGGCCAGAAACAGACCCGTGGCGATAATGTAGACAGACTCGATGCGGACCATATGGTGCTTCATGTCCGGATGACGGGCCATTTTCCTGCGGCGCCACACATTCACGCGCATCATCCGCATCAGGTAGAGCGAGCGGCTCTGGTTAGGCTGTCGCGGGTAGCCATAGAGGTTGAGTTTCAGGAAGGTGTCCACGGTGTGCTGCGGGCCGTGCGTCATGGTATGGAACACGAAAGCGATGGACCCGATCAGTCCCCCGATAAAGCCCCCGCCCGGGTGGTTGTGGCCCCGAAACAAGGTATAGACCGAGAAGATGATGAAGAGTGGGATGAGGATGCGAATGGCGGTCGCGAGTACAATGGTTTTCATGGTTTGTCTCCTTTCTGCATACGTAGTTTCAGCATGGCCATGATCCCGATGGCTGCCACGGCCAGCACCACAATCTCGCCGAGCGTGTCGAAGGCCCTGAAATCTACCAGGATTACGTTGACGATGTTTCGCCCATGCGCGAGCAGGTAGCTGTTTAGGCCGTAATAGGCTTTCAGCTCAGAGTCGAGCGGGTATTGCTTGACGATTAGGATTACGTACGTCATCACGGCTCCGAAAGTGAGCGAGAGCAACACGTACTTGTAGCGCTCCGAGGCGTGCGACAGGTATTTGAAAGCAGGGAGCTTGTGCAGGATCAGCACAAAGATCACGACCGTAAGCGTTTCGATGAGCAGCTGTGTGGCGGCTACGTCGGGGGCTCCAAACAAGATGTAAAGGAGCGCTGCCGAGTAACCGACTATACCCATAATGGCAATAGAAGTGAGGCGGGACTGCGACTTAAACAGGAAGATCAGCGCCGACACGACCATGAGCAGCAGCACCACCTCGTACAGGCGAAGCTGTGAGAGTTCATGCAGACGGTTGCCTAATTCCAGGCGGGGTCCGCCGTCCCAAAGCGCGAGGATAACCAGAGAGATCTGTGCCGTGACGATGGCCACGATGTAGCTGCGCAGATAGCCGTTCTGTATTGTAGCGGTAATCTTGGTAGCGCCGATCAGAAAGCCCTTGAGTGTGAGTTGGTACAGGTTGGCCGGCCCAAAAAGGTACAGCCTGTTGAAGCGGCTGGCGTAGCTCAGCAGTCGGTTCGCGTAACGGTACACCACATACCCCAGCAGAACGGTCAGCACGCTGAGGCCAAGTGCCAGCGTAAAGCCGTGCCACAAGGCCAGTTCAAACACCTGCTCCACACCCAGCATGGATTCTGCTGCGCGGCGCAGTAGCGGCGTCACAAAAAAACCCGGCAACAAGCCAAACACCAGTCCTGCGCTGGCCAGCACAACAGGTGGCAGGTATAGCAGGGGCTTGTCGGGGTGTTGCAGGGGAGTGGGGCTCGTACTGCGACGCCAGAAGACACCATAGCTTAAAGCGATCGCCACGGCCACAAACACCATCCCGGAAAAGAAACTTACCGCAAAGAGCATCCACCGGAAGGGGCTTTCCTGGAGCGAAGCTTCGTAGAGCAGCTCTTTGCCGATGAAGCCGAAAAAAGGCAGGATGCCGGCCATGGACATGCCAGCCAGCAGCGCCGCAACAGCGGTGTAGCGCATGGAGCCTGATAAGCCTGTCAGCTGTGTCAGGTCTCGGGTGCCGGTGGCGTGGTCCACGTTGCCGGCCACCAGAAACAGGGTGCCTTTGTAGAGGGCGTGCGCCAGCAGGAAAACCACCATCGCCTCCATGGCCGGCGCGGTTCCGATGCCCGTCATGGTCACCAGCAGACCCAGCGCGCTGATGGTGGTATAGGCCAGTATGGCTTTCAGATCAACGTGCTGCGTGGCCAGCAGTGCACCCAGTACGGTTGTGATGCCGCCCACCATCATCAGGGTATACTGCCATTCGTCGGTGCCGCCCATCACGGGGGTGAGCCGGGCCAGCAGGTATACGCCTGCCTTCACCATGGTAGCCGAGTGCAGGTAGGCGCTGACAGGCGTCGGCGCCTCCATGGCGTTGGGCAGCCAGAAGTGAAAGGGAAACTGCGCCGACTTGGTAAAAGCACCCAGCAGGAGGAGCACCAGCGCAGGCAGGTAGAGCCCATGGTTTCTCACGACATCGCCCCGTTCCAGCAGCTCGCTCAGGGTATAACTACCGCCTGCCATGCCCAGCAGAATCAGGCCGCCCATCAGGGCCATGCCGCCGAGCCCGGTCACGAGCAGTGCCTGCAGGGCTGAGTTGCGTGATTTTTCCTTATCCTGGTTAAAGCCGATGAGCAGGTATGAGCTGATGCTGGTAAGCTCCCAGAATACAAATATGGAGATGATGTTGCCTGCCAGCACGAGTCCCAGCATGGCTGTCATAAACAGCGTCAGGTATAGGTAGAATCGCCCCAGCAACGGGTGGCCTTTGAGGTAGCCGCCCGCGTACAGCATAATGAGGGTGCCAAAACCCGTGATGAGCAAAGCAAAGAGCAGGCTGAGTCCGTCCAGGAAAAAGTGCAGGTTAATGTTGAGAGAGGGAGCCCAGGCATGCAGTTCGCCTAACTTGTCGCCGCCAAGCACAGCGGGGCTAAGGGTGAGCAGGTATACAAAGATGGAAAGAGGCAGCAATGCCATAGGCACTAACACCCATTTGCCGAGCCAGCGGTGGAGCAGAGGCGCAGCAAATGCCAACAGGAAACCTGCGAGTATAGCTAAAAACATCAAAAATGCTTAGTTTGTAAATGTATCCTTGTTAAATTCGTAGCTGATTTACATTTAGTACCAATCTGCGCTTTTAATGTTACGTCAGGAACGAAATAGAGGGGGTGAGCAGGAAAAAGACCAGCGCAGCATACGTTAACCCATAAACCAAAACACTGTCATGAACACGCTGAAACGTATTATGGTGGGGCTCGACCTGACGGAGATGGATGACACACTGATCCGCTATACGGCTTTTCTATGCTCCATTTCTGAAATAGAGCATGTGTACTTCATCCATGCCGAAAAAAGCCTGGATGTACCTGACGAGGTGCTCGAAAGCATGCCAAACGGGATGCCGGCCGACGAAAAACTGCGCACGGCGCTTGTCGAGAAAGTAGAAAGCCATTTCGGGTCCGATAGTCGGGTGCAGATTGATGTGCAGGTAGTAGAAGGCACGCCTCTCAAAGAACTGCTGCACTGGTCTAAGGTGAAGCATATCGACCTTGTTGTCGTAGGACGTAAATTCCGTATGCGCGGAAGTGGCGTGCTGGCCCAGAAAATTCTGCGAAACGGCCGTGTGAGTGTCTTGTTTGTGCCTGAGAATGAGGGTACTATCTTAAACCACATCATGGTCAGCGTTGATTTCTCTGATTATTCCCTGATGGCGCTTGAGCGTATGCTGAATTCATCGCTCCTGAGACCTGATGTGCGCATCACCTGCCTGCACGTTTACCAGGTGCCTACCGGTTACATCACACTGGGCATACACTACGAGGACTTTGATAAACGCATGCAAGGCTTCGCCCGCAACAAGTTTGAGCAAGTGCTCGCTCGATTCCCTGCGTTGAAAGACCGTGCCACGCTCCGGCTTGTGAAACAGGAAAACGAGGATGATGTGGGCGAACTAATCATGGTGGAGTGCAAGCGCGCCAAAGCAGACATGCTCGTGATCGGAGCCAAGGGCAAATCGGCTGCCGCGCTGTTTGTGCTGGGAAGCGTGACCGAGAAGATCCTGCGCTTCAACGACGACATCCCGATGATCGTGTACAAGAAAAAGGATGAAGAGATCGGTTTCCTGGACGCCCTCTTGGGCAACGACTAATGAATAATAAGTAATGAGTACTCTCTAGTCATTATTAAAAAGACCTGCTATACCTGCGTGTGTGGCAGGTCTTTTGTTTTGCCCGCCACTGCCAGCACCAGCAGACCAAGCAAGCCGGCCACGGCAGAGGCTGCGTAAATGCTGATCTTCACGAGAGTTAGTTGCTCCGTGGCAGAAAACACCTGCTGCCCCTGAAACAGCGACAGCATAAAACCGGCACCCATGAGCAGTGTGCCGCCCGTCAGCTGTCCCCAATGCACAGAAGCAGGTATACGCACTATGCCTGTCAGCGAGGCCAGCCAGGCGAACAGCAGCATACCCAGTGGCTTGCCGAGTACTAGCGATACAAATATGCCCATTGGCACAGGGCCGAGCAGGTCACGCCAGGCGAAGCTGTTGTAGGCAAAGGGCACATAAGCCAATGCGAAAAGGGGCAGGGACAGATAGGCCGCCCAGGGCAAAAGCTTTCGCTGCAAGCGCCTCAGCGGGGACAGTGACTCAGTGCAATTGACCCGCAGCGTATGGGCAGCAGCCTGAAAATCCTCTTCTATTTCTTCGCCGGGTTCCGGGCGTTTCATCATGCGCAGGGCGTGGAGCTGTCCCATTATGGTATCAGTGGTCGTCACAAAGTCTTCCTCCAGCACCCGCGAGTGGATCGGGATGACGAGCGCCAGCAGTACACCTGCCACCGCACCCTGCACGCCGGCCAGTAGAAAGCTCACCAACATCACCAGCCCCAGTAGCAGGTATAGCCACATGGAGCGGTTGCGCAGCGCCCGCAACACCACCAGCAAACCAAACACACCGGTGGCAACAGAGAGTGCCAGCAGGTTTTGGATAGAGGTATAGAGAATCACGCTGAGCAACAGGCTAGCTATACCTTGCATAATGGCGGTGGAGGACAAAAACACCCGTAGCGAGAGGGACAGGGAATTGCTGGCCAGGGCCAGCAGCGCGAGCACTGCCGCCGCTTCAGCGGTAGCTACCACACTCCAGCCCGCCTGTGCAGCAGCCGGTGCCAGGTATAAGTAGAGCGCCGCAGGTATAAGCATACCGCCCAGAGCAGCGGCTATGGCAAACAGCATGTCGGGTCTTTCCTTCAGCTCACCCACGCGCAGCACCCGTTTCAGTTCGAGTCCCAATGCCAGGTAGAAGAGCGCCAGCAAAACCTGCTGCACCCAGAAGCCGATCGGCTTGGCGATGCTGAATTTTCCGAACGTAATAGTCAGGGGATTTTCCCAGAGGTATAGCCACGACGCTGCCCAAGGCGAATTGAGCCACGACAGGGCCAGCAAAGCGACGACAATGGTAAGCGTGCCTCCACGCGCCAACACCTGCTCAAACAGCTCGAAGGAGTAGACAATGCGGTTGGTCAAAGTCGGTTTAGCAGCCAAGGTATAAAGAGATAGCCATATTCAGATACACCATAGAGACGTAGCAAGCTCCGAAAAGTTGTGACCTGGCTATACCTTATGGCCAAAAAAACTGTGAAGCAGCAGCGCCTTTAGAAATGCGTTCAAGACAAGATGACCGTCTATAGGGATAGGTCTCAACCTGTCCGGATCGTGCAGGTATAATCATGATCAAAACCAATTGCTCTTCCGGACATCCATGTTCAAAAGAACGCTAATGCAGATCGCTACCTATCTGAATCGTGCATCTCTAGACCTTTCTAAATCATACACCGTCGTAAATACCCTAATCGTGCAGGAAAATCCCCTCCTTGGAGGGGCGGGGGTGGGTTAATCGTGCTCCCAACAATTTAACCATTAACAATTCAACCATCAACAATTTAACCATTCAGCTCACCACCTCTTTAGCGATATACCTGGAGTTCATGATGCTGAGCGCACCCATGTACCGTAGATTGAAACTGAGCACATCGCCCACTTTGTAGTTTTGCGCGTTCTCACCCAGCTCCACCACCAGCATGTCGGAACTGGCACCCACTACGCTCAGGTCTTTGTCTTTGGGGATCAGGTATTTGGGGTTGATGTCGAGCAGACCGACGTCCAGAATGGCGCGGTGCGATGTTTTGCCGTAGAGGCTCTCGTCGATTTCGAAGCTCTCGCCACTGGGATTCTCGGCCAGCGTTCCGATCGGGATCATGGGCTTTTGGTTCAGCTCAATGATCTCGGCACAGAATTCGAACACATCGTCGTGCATGCCCTCAAATGTCTCGCCGGTGAACAGGTTAAGCCCGAAAAATAGCGCCTCGCCAATCCGGAAATGGTTGACGCCCCGCGGCATCTGGTGGTTGAAGAGCAGCGGTATCGTGACAGACGTGCCACCTGACACCCAGGGGATCTCGATGTTGAACTTGGCGTCGATGATCTGTTTGTACAGGCTGAGCTGTATCAGTTTGTCCTGTGTGGGCATCACGCCATGCAGGCAGTTGAAGTTGGCGCCGAGGCCGATCACGGAGATGCCGGGCAGCTTGAAGATCTGAGCATAGAAGTCCACCAAGTCGTCGCCCATCACGCCTTCCCGCAGGTCGCCCATTTCGATCATGATGATGATCTTATGGATTCTGTTTTGCCTGACGGCCTCATCTGACAAAAGCCTAATGATGTCGAGCTCGGTTTCGAAGCTGACATCGGCGTAGCGGATGATGTCCGGTATACTTTGTTTCGGGGCGGGTTTGATGTAGACGGTTTGCACATCGGGCGCCATTTTCTTGATGGCGATCAGGTTCGAGACGCGGGAGTCGTGCACCTCCTTGACACCGAGGTCGAGCACTTCCTTGAGGAAGGTTTCTTCGCCGCAAAGCAGTTTGGTGACAATGCCCCAGTCGATGCCCTTTTCGCGGAAAATCCGATCGAGGTGGTTATAGTTGTTTCTGAGTTTCGTGCGGCACAGTTTTAAGACGGCCATGCTGTTATCGGATAAGTCTGTATTCTAAATATTTGTTCGTGAAGCCCATTTTCTCGTACAGGTGGCGGGCCGGGTTGTCGGGTTCTACGTGCAGGGCGATGCTGCCTTCGCTTGTCTCAGTGGCCAGTTGCACAAGCTTTTTGCCAACGCCCTTGCCGCGCTGGCTGTTGTGAACGGCTACGTATACGAGTATGTTCTCCGGTATGTACCCGCTCATGCCGGTATTGTTGAGGATCAGTGCGCCCACTACTTTGCTCTCTTCACGGGCCACGATCACCGATCCGCCCTTACCCTCTGCATCTGACAGCGCATAGTCCAGGCATTTGCCAATGTCCTCGCGGGCGTCGCCATACTGGTCCAGGTGTAGGAACAGGAAGTCAACCACTTCGTCGCGGTTGAGTTGCCGGTGGTTGGTAGGGGTATGTATCTCGTAGTGGACCGGTTTGTTTTCTGTCATTTCTCTTTGTCAGTTTTGTTAGGGTCAGTTATAGTTTCAGTTATAGTTAACGTAATCACAGTGCTTCAGGTCGGCAAAGTTTTACTTAGGCTTAGTCAACCATGAGTGTCCTTGATGTGACGCAGTGCTCATTTGTATTTGTTAGAAAAGTATAAAAATCATTTTCCGATATCAGTATCACCAATTTTGAATATACTTAAAATCTGGCTGTAAACCCGGTTTTGCTAGAGAAAATAGGCTGTCGGGTTCCTAATTAGCAGATATGAAGTGTGCTTTTATACAAATTCGGCAAAGATTTTCTAAGGCAGGCAACAGGTTTGAAAACAGGGCAGGAGGGAGCGTTTTGTTAGGATAATAGTATTTCGACCAGGCTACCCAATTATGAAGTAGAGCAGGACATACTGGCATTAAATGAAAGTTGTATTGGATTTATTTAGTAGGATCATGGGATTGGAATTTAGAGAATTGCTTATATTGGGTGAGTGCTATATAGCGGCATAGTAGTTGGTGAGAAAAGCTAAAGGAAAAGCAGCTGACTACTGTGCAGCAAGTAGGTATAAATATTCTATCAGCAGGCATTGTTTCGAACCATCTGGACAAAACAGCAATCAACATGAAGACAGAAACCCATTCTATTAACGATACTTTAATAGCCGAAGTGATTTCGGGAGAAACGATCATCAATAGCACGGAAGACGGCTTAGACTTATTAGGGAGCCTTTACTTTCAGGGATTTGATAGAATCGTAATGCACGAAAAGCACATCACGCCTGCTTTCTTTGATCTGAAAAACGGCATGGCAGGCGAAATACTTCAGAAGTTTTCCAATTACCGTGTCCGTTTGGCGATCGTTGGCGATTTCTCGAAATATACCCGCAAGAGCGTGCAAGACTTCCTATATGAAAGCAACAACGGGAACCAGGTCAATTTTGTGGGCTCTCTGGAAGAAGGGCTAAAAAGGCTCTCCCGATAGTTGAAAATAAAGAAAGTATAACGATAGTCGAAATGAAAGGAAATTTAACCCCACTGCTTTCTCTTATACCTGTTGGCATACTTTCTTATTTCTATAGCCTGACAAGTTTCCTGTTGCTGGCGATCATTGCCTTTTGTCTGGCGGCTTTGCTCTTGGTAGGTATAGTAAAAGCCTTTCGCCCAAACCTTCCTCAAAAGTGGGTGAGGGCGCCTTTTCTGGTAGCAGTTGTTTGCGTTTTAGGCGTGCTGATTGGCATGTTGCGTCCCTTAGATCCCGCTGTGGTAAACTCAGGTGGTGTGAGTGATAAGTTAGCCTACGCTTATAAAACGGACCAGGCAGACCGGATGACTGTCGGCGCGTATCTCGGCCTGTTCCAAAACAACATGGCGAAGCGTGACAGCATCAGGCTCGCGCAGGTCAAACAACTCTACCTGGATGAACAGATCCGTTTGCCGATCGATAAGTTTCATGCCGCATTCGTGTTCCATCACAGCAAAAAAAGTGAATTTTTTGAAATAGCACAGAAGCTGGCGGGTGAAGCTGCCGCTGTCCGCGAATTGAAAGGCGACTACGTGGTGCAGTGGCTGGCCCGGGCAACATACGACAGATGGATGGTCTCTTTAGGGAAACCAGAGAAGTATGGCACGCAAGACAAGTTTAGCATTAGTGTTGAGTAACTAATTTAAATCCAAAGAGATTATTATGATAAATACGAACAAACTTAATTCAGCACAAACTGAAGAACTCCTCCAGACCCTGAAAACCCGCTTTGAGAAAAACACGCACCGTCACATAGGTATAGCGTGGGCGGATGTACAAACCAGACTGGAGGCGAGCCCTGCCAAACTGTGGTCGCTGCTTGAGATGGAGCGCACAGAAGGGGAGCCAGACGTGGTGGGGCTGGATCCGGAAACGGGTGAATACATTTTTATGGATTGCGCAGCCGAAAGTCCCAAGGGGCGCCGGAGCGTTTGTTACGACCGTGAAGGACTCGAGTCCAGGAAAGAGCACCGGCCAGAAAACAATGCGCTGGATTTGGCTGCTGCTATGGGTATTGAGCTTTTATCGGAGGAAGAGTACCGGGGGCTGCAAAAACTCGACAAATTCGACCAGAAAACCTCGAGCTGGATCAAAACGCCAGCCGACATCCGAAAGCTGGGTGGAGCGCTGTTTGCCGATTTTCGCTACGGCCATGTGTTCGTGTACCACAACGGTGCGCAATCCTACTACAGCAACCGGGCATTCCGGGGCTCGCTGAGGGTCTGAGTAACTTTAGGCAATTCGCTATACCTGGCATTCAGTCCTGTCCATTTCAATTTGATCTCCCAAAACAATCTTATACCTACATGAAAAAACTTTTTACCCTTTTGCTTTTAGCTGTTTCCGGATACACGGCGCAGGCGCAGGTCGTGGATGTGTCGGCAGCAGAACGTTACTTTGAGTTGGTGGACACCCTGAAATCGGGGAAGCGACTGCACGATGCTACCTGGAAGCAATTTTTGGCGATGGAAGGCAACCAGCAGTACATCGAAAACCAGAATTACAAGGAAGCTTACCTGAACACATTCCGCAAGACCATGGAAGTGGTCTACCTGCCCCAGCATGACAGTATCCTGCAAGTCCGCTTACAGGACAACCAGGCAAATTACCTGACCTACAGTATCCACGTGTACAAAGCGCATGAAGTAGAACTGCGCCAATACCTGGCGCAGTTAAAAGCCGATAAAGAGGAATATGTGAACACGATGTACAAAACCTGCTACAGCATGCTGCCGAAGCGCATGCATGGCATAAGTCCTGATGCAAGTATATATTTGATCGCATTGAGCAACGATGCGGTAGCTCATAATGGAAACATGGTGCTGAACCTGTGGTCCGAGTATAAGTTCAACCAGGTGAAGCCCGGTGCGGTGGGTGGTCATGAGCTGCACCATTTGCTTAACAAACAGAAACAATACGAAGTGGCTGAAAAAGACAAAAGTCTTTTGCTGATGCTGCAAATGTTGATGAACGAGGGCGTTCCTGATCTGATTGACAAGAAATATGCGGTTGCACCCAACATGCCGGGCGACATGCAGTGGGGAACCTATTTGCTGGATCTGGGTAAACAGAACCTTCCCAGAGTAGAGGCCGCCATCAAGGACATAGCCTCCGGCGAAAAGCAGTATACCAGCAAAGAGATCAGAAACCAGGTGATCGGGATGAGTGGGCACGTGCCCGGCTTTTACATGGCCGATGTGATTGAGCGAAATGGTTTGAAAAAGAAGCTGGTGTCGAACCTGGACAACCCGTTCCAGATCATTTACCTCTACAACAAAGCCGCCAGGAAGGACAAGTTGAAGCCCTTTGTTTTCTCTGACGAAGCCATCGCTTACCTCAAGAAAGTAGAGTCTGAGACCAAAATTTTAAACTAAAGCTATACCTGTTTGCTTCTTCATTAGGGGTAGCTTTTACGATATCAAAACATGAAAAACTTTTCACTCGCCTCCATCAGCCTTTTATCGGCTGTCTTCCTGGGCAGTTGCACGACAGATGTCACTCAAAACACCGCGACCGCTTCCAGTGAAGTACAGGTGGTGGGCGCGATGCGCAACGTCATGTGGAAGGGCGAGCTGGGCGGAACGATCGATCTGGACACCCTCTCCAACAAACAGCACCTCTACGGATTGGGGCCGTTGGAGTACCTGTCGGGCGAGCTCATGATCCTGGATGGCAAGTCCTATAAATCGGTGGTGACCAGCGACACAACCATGCGGATAGAGGAGACCTTTGCGGCCAAAGCCCCGTTTTTTGTGTTTGCCCATGTACCCAGCTGGCGTGAGCGTGCCTTACCGGATTCCATCCGAACCATGACACAACTCGAGCTATACCTGGACAGCGTGACACAGAATAGCAAGCGACCATTCCCCTTTAAGGTAAGCGGCGAAGTAGAGCAGGCCACGATCCACATCGTCAACCTGCCCGCCGGCACCAAGGTCAGCAACCCTGACCAAGCCCACCAGGGACTGGTTAGTTACGGATTGCGCCAGGCGGCCGTTGACATCGTCGGTTTTTTCTCGACTGAGCACAAAGCCGTGTTCACCCACCACGACACCTACATGCACCTGCACCTGATCACAAAAGACCGCTCCAAAATGGGGCACCTGGATGAAGTGGCCTTTAAACCAGGAAGTCTGACGCTATACCTGCCGGAGGAATAGAAACGTATTTTCAAGCTCTTCATAACAGCTGCTATACCTGAAGTTTACTTTCAGGTATAGCAGCTGTTCTTTTAAGGCAATCCGTAAATTTTTTTGAAATAAGATGCAACTGATGAAGGTTAAATTGCATCTTAACTATATATTGCGCTAAGCATACTACTGCTTGCTGCTTCTACCTTAAACCCTTTTTATGAAAACGAACTTAGTGTCCTCTCCGTGCTTTGCACACCCCTTTGCCTGTATTCGAAGCCATCCAGGTATACCATCCAAATGCTAGTTTCCTGTCTGTTTTTCCAAGCTCAAACCTGTTAATTTGCCCGTTATACCTATGCGTTTAGTTTCCTGTTTGTTTACTCTGCTGCTCGTTTTGTTTCAGCTCTCCCTTTCTGCCCAGGGAATACGCGGCAGCATTAAAAACCAGAAAGGCGAAGCCCTGCCTTTTGCCTCGGTCTACATCACCAACCTCAACAACGGTTCGTCGAGCAACGCGAACGGCGATTTTGAGATCAAGCTGCCGGAAGGAAAGCACACGGTGGTGGTCAAGTACATCGGCTATGAAGCGCAGCAGGTGCAGTTCGAGATTACGGACAGTTGGGTGCAGCGTGATTTTAGACTGGGAGAGCAGTCCTTTGCCCTCAAGGAGGTGCAGGTGAAGGGAAAAGGGGAGGACCCGGCCTATACCATCATGCGGAAGGCCATCGCCAAAAAGAAGTACCACCTGCTGCAGTACGATAGCTACCAGATGAAGGTATACGTGAAAGGCACCGGCGAACTGACCAACGCCCCTTTCTTTCTGAAGAACAAGCTCAAGGAAGAAGGGGTGAAGCTGAACGAGGCCTATACCGTGGAATCGGTGAGCGAGATCAAGTTTGCGCAGCCCAACAAGTTTGAGGAAAAAGTGATTTCTATCCGCACTTCGGGTGACAACAAAGGCACTATTTCGCCGATGAGTTTTGTGAGTGCGAGTTTCTACAACGACAAGGTGGTGGAGATGGTCTCGCCGCTGTCGCGGTCTGCTTTTGCCTATTACAAGTTCCAGTACGAGGGCAGTTTTCAGGAAGGCAACGTGGACGTGAACAAGATAAAAGTAACGCCGCGCTCCCGTGGCGACAATGTGTTTGAAGGCTACATTTACATCATCGAGGGCTACTGGGCCATCCACAGCCTCGACCTTAAAACAAGCATGATGGGTTTCCCGATCCGGGTGAAGCAGAACTATGCCGAAGTGGCCCCGGCCGTCTGGATGCCGACTACACACCAGTTTCATTTCTCGGGCAAAGTGATGGGCTTCGGAGGCGAGTTCCGCTACCTGGCCTCCAGCTCTGATTACAAGGTGGTGCTCAACAAGAAACTGGTAGCGCCGAAGGAGATTATCGATGAGAAAGTTGAAGAAGTGCCTGAGGCGATTGCCGCTATTAAATCAAATAACAGGAACCCGAACCTGGAGGCGCTGGCCAACCAGGACAAGCTGACGCGCAAGCAGTTCCGGCAGCTGATCGTGGAGCAGGAAAAGGAAGCGCTGAAGGAGCGCAAAGACCCGGAAGTGGTGTCGGAGCGCAGCTATACCGTAGACAAACTCGCCACCAAGCGCGACTCTGCCTACTGGGATTCGGTGCGCCCCGTGCCATTGAGCGATAAAGAAATCAAAGGCTACCAGCGCGACGACTCCCTGGCGCAGATCAAGTCGGCCGAACTGACAGGCAAAGACTCGACCAAGGTCATCAAAAAAAGAAAATTCAAGCCGCAGGACCTGGTGATGGGTGGCGGTTACAGACTATCGCCCAGAACGCGCGTGACCATCGACCCGACCTTTGCCAATGTATACTACAACACCGTGGAGGGCTGGAACGTGAACCTGAGCGGCAAGCTGCGCCACCAGTACGACAGCCTGCGCCGCAGTTTTGAAGTGGCGCCCACTGTACGGTATGGCTTCGACAGCGAAACGTTCTACGGCAAGGCCCGCGTTTCGCATGCAGTGAGGAGCAAAGGCAAATCACACCTGCTCTACCTGGACGGTGGCAAGTTTGTAGACCAGTTCAACAGCGACAACCCGATCCACCCGCACATCAACACGCTCAGCACGCTCCTTTTCCGCCGCAACTACATGAAGATCTATGAAAAGAGCTTTGTGGAGACAGGCTTTGAGTACAAGCCTTCGGTATGGCTGAAGGTGAGCGGTAACCTGGAGTGGTCGCAGCGTAATCAGCTCTATAACAACACCGACCGCAGCTTTTTCTATACCGATGAAGACAGAACCTTTACCCCCAGCACGCCGGACAACGTGGAGCTGGAGAGCACTGAGTTTCCGAAACACGAAGCGTTGGTGCTGCAGGCCAACCTGAGTTATCGACCCGTGCAGCGCTACCGGATGTACAATGGTCGTAAAATCCCGATCATGGAGCGCTCGCCGGAGCTGTTACTGATGTACCGAAAAGGCGTATCAGGTGTGCTGGGCAGCGACGTGAATTTTGATCAGGTGCAGTTGGGTATCAACCATGCACTGGCGTTTGGGGTGCGTGGTAAACTGGAGTTTGAGTTGCGCGGCGGCACGTTCCTCAACAGCAAAAGCATGTACTTCATGGACTACAACCATTTCGACGGTAACCGCACCATCTTGAGCAGCATGAAGCCGGCCGGCTCGTTCCGCCTGCTCGATTACTACCAGTACAGCACGAATGGCAGCTACTTTTCAGCGCACACGCACTACCAGTTCCGTAAGTTCCTGCTCACCCAGATCCCGGAGGTGCGTTTCACAGGTATAAAAGAGAACGTTTTCCTCAACTACCTTAAAACGCAGCACTCACCGCATTACTACGAAGTGGGCTACTCCCTGGACAACGTGTTCCGGGTGTTCCGCATCGAAACGGCCGCTTCTTTCCACGACCGCAGCTTCCAGGAGGTGGGCTTCCGGGTAGGTATAGCGACGCTGCTTAACTTTAGGCAGAGGTAGGAGAGGTTCAGGACACAAGGGCAGTTAAAGACGGATATGGGGCATTGTCTTGAGCTGCTGATGAGTTGTTTGGGAAGGTATAAGTGCAGCAGGTATAGCGCTGCACTTATACCTTCCGGGCGGCAGCTGCCTGTCTGAAGATAGCGAGCCACAGTGCTGCAGTTGTTTTTTTGCACTAAAACAACAATATTCAGTATCGATACCATCTTGTCTTAAAATCTACGTATATAGATAAGACTGATTATCTGAGTCTTATGTAGGTCTTCCCATGACAAGGTTTTCTTCCTTTCTCTTACTTTGTCTTTGCTTCTGTCTGTCAATTTCTGAAGCGATGGGGCAGGCGTTTGCCAGCGATACCGTCTACTTCACCTCCAAGCGCAAAAGCATCACGCTGCCTTTCAAGCTGGTCCATAACCTGATCATTATTCCGGTGCAGATCAACGACTCGCAACCCCTCCATTTCATACTGGACTCTGGTGTGAAAAACACCCTGATCACCCGCCTGAATTACTCCGACTCGCTCAGTCTGAACGAGGCCGGTCGCATTACTTTGCAGGGGCTGGGCACGGGGCACGAACTGGAGGCAATCTACTCGAAAGGCAACATAATGCGCATGCCGGGTATAGTAGGCGTCAACCACCAGGTATATGTGCTTATGGAGGATATCTTCAACTTGTCGACCCGCATGGGCATGCCCATACACGGCATTATCGGTTACGACATCTTCCGGAACTTCATTGTCAAGATCAACTACAGCAGCAAGACGCTCACGCTCTACCGACCAGACATTAAGCTAAAAGTCCCCAAAAAGGGCGAGGTATACCCGCTCCACATCGAGAACACCAAAGCCTATGTGGAGGCGGATGTACGACAGCATAACGGGGATTCCATTAAAGTGAAGATGGTGATTGATACCGGCGCAAGTCACTCCATATCGCTATACCTACCCACAGACGCGCGCCTGCAGTTGCCTCCTAAAGTGATGGAAGCCTACTTGGGTAGGGGACTGAGCGGGGATATCAATGGCAAGATCGGTCGCATCAACAGTTTTTCGCTGGGCAGGTACGAGCTGCGTGATCTGCCGGCTTCTTATCCGGACGAGGAGTCGATCAAGGCGGCGCTCAACCTGGCGAACCGCAACGGTAACATAGGCTCTGATATTCTGAAGCGTTTCACCGTGATCTTTGACTACCCGCACGAGCGCATGGTACTGATGCCCAACAGCAAATACAGCGAGCCGTTTTACTACAACATGACGGGTTTTGAGATCAGCACGCCATTGCCCGGAGCCAACTTCTACATCGTGTCGCATGTCATAGATGACTCACCCGCCAAAGCGAGTGGACTGCTGCCCGGCGACCAACTCATCAACATCAACGGCCGTGACTGCACCGAACTGGCCCTGGACGAACTGTTGGAACTTTTCGAAAGCAAGCCGGGCCGCAAGGTAAGGCTGAAGCTGAAGCGGGACTCTAAACTGGTAAACGTAGAGATGGTTTTGCAGAGCAGGATCTAGCCTAGGCCAGCTGCATATCCATGTATACCTGTACGCCCAATAGCACCACCGCCATCACGATCAGACCTATGCCGACATAGAACCTTACTTTAGGTATAGGCGCAGCCACCATATGGCCGGCCGCATCGGGTTTGCTGAAGCGCAGGTTGGACAAGATAAGGCCGTTGCCGAAGCTCAGCCAGATGGCAGCCATGAGTGGGTCGCGTGTCAGGAACAGGGAGGCCGTGCCGATGGCGGAAAAGATGAGGCCGATGATAACGCTAAGGGATAAATTCTTCATTGCACTGCAAGATACGCAATGCCGCTAAAATTTTGATGAGTGCCCTTGGCCGAGCCCTTAGCTTTTGCAGGCATCTATCAAAGAATCGGAAGCATTTTAAACTAAATGTTGTAACTTTTTGTAGTAAGGTGTAAATTTTATCATAATCTACAACCATTTGTTGTAGTTACCGATAATAATTGCAAACCTTTGCTTTCTGGAACAGGCGAAGACCTGTTTTTATAAAATTTGAACCAACAAATTGAAATGAAAAAAAAGCCGACTTTATCATCTGCGATGGTAAATCACCTTTCTCTGAAGGGTGCGTCTTTTTCTATCCTGTCTGCCAGGATAGTTTTGAGGGCCATTAATGCCGTGGTCCGTTACAGGCCCTAGGCCGACGTGCTTCCCGACTACCCACGTAGTAGTCATTCTTCCCAAATTTTTATGTGAGTGATTGTAGCCTGATGAAGGTATGCGTAGCCGTATATCCGTTTTAAGGCATTGTTTCAATTATTTCTAATTCTGTATCAGCTGGTTATGCATATGCATAGCCCCGGTATATAATTTCTATAATGAATCCATCTCCTTTTATCATTACCGTTGCCACTGCGCAACACACCAGTTATGCGCAGCAGATCTGCGATGAAATGGAGTCCTCAGCCAAGGCCAGAGGGACAGGTATAGCCAAGCGTACCCCCGAGTACATTGCCCAGAAAATGCTGGAAGGCAAGGCCGTGATCGCTCTCGACCTCAACGGCGTGTGGGCAGGCTTCTGCTACATCGAAACCTGGAGCCATGGGAAGTACGTGGCTAACTCAGGTCTCATCGTGTCACCGGATCTCCGTAAGAGTGGCCTGGCCAAGCTGATCAAAAACAAAATTTTTGAGCTGTCGCGCACCAAATACCCGGATTCAAAGATCTTTGGCCTGACCACCGGTCTGGCCGTGATGAAGATCAACTCTGACCTGGGCTACCGCCCGGTTACTTACTCCGAGCTGACAGACGACGACGCTTTCTGGGATGGCTGCAAAAGCTGCATCAATTACGAGATCCTGATGATGAAGAATCGCAGCAACTGCCTGTGCACCGCCATGCTCTACGATCCGGCCCGCGAGCAGAAACCGATTGCGCGCGAGCAGCTGCAGATCCTGACACCTGTGGAAGAGCCGTCTATACCTGTTGGCTATGGCACCTTTGCACAAAGCCACGGAAACCAAAACACTAATCCTACAAGCATCTAAAAAAGACATGAAGAAGAAAGTTGTTTTAGCCTTCAGCGGCGGCCTTGACACCTCTTACTGTGTAAAGTACCTGAAAGAAGAAAAGGGACTGGAAGTACATTCGGTACTGGTAAACACCGGCGGATTTTCTGAGGAAGAACTGCAGCAGACTGAAAAACGCGCCTATGACCTGGGCGTGGCGCAGCACACCAACCTCGACGAGACCGAGTACTACTACCAGAGCTGCATCAAGTACCTGATCTTCGGAAACGTGCTCAAGAACAACACCTATCCGCTGTCGGTTAGCGCCGAGCGCGTGACGCAGGCCATGGCCATTGCCCGCCACGCCAAAGCCCTGGGTGCCGACTACGTGGCCCACGGCAGCACCGGTGCCGGCAACGACCAGGTGCGCTTCGACATGATCTTTCACATCATGATCCCCAATATTGAGATCATCACCCCGATCCGCGACATGAAGCTTTCGCGCGAAGAGGAGATCGAGTACCTGAAAAAGCACGGCGTGGAGTATGACTTCGTGAAAGCGCAGTACTCCATCAACAAAGGCATCTGGGGTACCTCCGTAGGCGGCAAAGAAACCCTGACTTCGCACCAGCCACTGCCAGAATCCGCCTATCCGACGCAGCTCACCAAAGAGCAGCCGGAGCGCGTGACGCTGCACTTCGTAAAAGGCGAGCTGACAGGTATAAACGACAAGGTATACGACAGCCCGGTGCAGGCAATTCAGGCCCTGCAAGGTATAGCGGGACCGTTTGCCATTGGCCGCGACATCCACGTGGGCGACACGATCATCGGCATCAAAGGCCGCGTTGGTTTCGAGGCGGCAGCCCCGATGGTCATCATCAAGGCGCACCATACCCTGGAAAAGCATGTGCTCACCAAATGGCAGCTTTACTGGAAAGACCAACTGGCAACCTGGTACGGCAACTGGCTGCACGAAGGGCAGTTCATCGACCCGACTATGCGCAACATTGAGACCTTCCTGCAGGACACACAGGAGAATGTGACCGGCAAAGTACACATTTTGCTGGCGCCTTACCGTTTCCAGGTAGAGGGTATTGAGTCGGAGCATGACCTGATGTCATCCAAGTTTGGCAGCTACGGCGAAATGAACAATGCCTGGTCCGGGGAGGATGTGAAGGGCTTCTCGAAGATTTTCGGCAACCAGGCCATGATGTACCACAAGATCAACAACACCGAACTATAATGGCAGTGACGATAAAAGCAGGTATAGTAGGCGGGGCGGGCTACGCCGGCGGCGAGCTGTTGCGTCTGCTTTTGCTGCACCCCAACGTAGAACTGCTATTTGTGCAAAGCCGCAGCCAGGCAGGCAAGCCAGTCTACGCCGTCCATCCTGATCTGCTGGGCGAAACCGAAATGCTGTTTTCAGCGGATGTTGCTATACCTGTCGACGTGCTCTTTCTATGCGCCGGCCACGGAGAAGCGGCTAAGTTTCTGGCAGAGAACGAAATATCGGCTGAAACAAAGATCATTGACCTGAGCCAGGATTTCCGCTGGAATGAACACACTACAAGTGATGTAGTAGAAGCTGGTGACAGAAGCTTTGTATATGGTTTGCCGGAACTGCAGCGCGAGCAGATACAGCAGGCGCAGCACATTGCCAATCCGGGTTGCTTTGCTACAGGTATACAGCTGGCTTTGCTGCCACTGGCTAAGCAAAACCTGCTGAACGCCGAGGTGCATGTAAGTGGCATCACGGGCTCAACCGGAGCCGGTCAAAGCCTGAGCGCGACGTCGCATTTCAGCTGGCGCACGGAGAACGTATCGACCTACAAAGTAATGGAGCACCAGCACCTGCGTGAGATCAAGCGTAGTCTGCTATACCTGCAGGCAGAAGGCCAGCCGGACATTCACTTTATACCTTACCGCGGACCTTTTGCGCGGGGCATTTTCATAACGGCCTACCTGCAGTCAGACCTGTCGCTGGAAGAGGCGCAGGCTTTGTACAAGGATTACTACAAAGGACATCCATTTACCCTGGTGACCGATCAGAATCCGGACCTGAAGCAGGTGGTTAACACCAACAAATGCGTGCTATACCTGCAGAAACATGGCAACATGCTCGTGATCACCAGCCTGATCGACAACCTGCTGAAAGGAGCAGCCGGACAGGCCGTACAGAACATGAACCTAGTGTTCGGTCTGGACGAAACGACAGGCTTAAAGCTAAAAGCGGCAGCGTTTTAAAGGCTTTATAGCGCGAGCGTCCTCGCTCGTGTTTAGTATGGAGGGGCCTCTGGCCCGATTGTATGTTTCCTTAGTTTAGCACAAAGGGCCAGAGGCCCCACGATAGCAAGTCACGAGCGAGGACGCTCGCGCCATGAATTCGTTAAACAATTAACAATCAACAACTAGCGATTCAACAATGCTCACATATCCAAGAACACTGTTCTATACCTATTTTCTAACCTCTTACATCTAATTCCATAGCCATGAACCTCTTTGATGTATACCCGCTCTTCGATATCGAACCTGTAAGAGCAGCCGGTTTGTCTGTTTGGGACAAGGAAGGCAGAAAATACCTCGACCTCTACGGCGGCCACGCTGTTATCTCGATCGGTCACTCTCACCCACACTATGTCAAGCGCATCGCGCGTCAGCTATACGACATCGGTTTCTACTCCAACGCGGTGCAAATGCCGATGCAGCAGGAGCTGGCTGAAAAGCTGGGCAAGCTCAGCGGTTACGAGACCTATAACTTTTTCCTTTGCAACTCCGGTGCCGAGGCTAATGAGAACGCCCTCAAGCTGGCTTCTTTCCAGACCGGTTGCAAAAAGGTTATTTCCTTTAAGGCCTCTTTCCATGGCCGCACCTCTGCTGCCGTGGCCGCTACCGACGACCCAAGCATTGTGGCGCCGATCAACCAGACAGACAACATCATCTTCCTGCCATTTAACGACGTAGCTGCTTTTGAGCAGGCGCTGCAGGAGCATGGACAGGAACTGGCTGCTGTCATCGTGGAAGGTATACAGGGTGTAGGAGGGGTAAACATCCCGACAGTTGACTTCCTGAAAGCACTGGAAGCGGGCTGTAAAAAAGTAGGTGCTTTGCTTATATTGGATGAGGTGCAGTCAGGCTATGGACGCTCAGGTAAATTCTTTGCGCACCAGCATGCGAGCATCCAGCCCGACCTGATCACCGTGGCCAAGGGGATGGGCAATGGCTTCCCGGTGGGCGGCGTGCTGATCAGTCCGGACATTGAGGCGCGCCACGGCATGCTGGGCACTACGTTTGGAGGCAACTACCTGGCCTGTGCCGCGTCGCTGGCTGTTTTGGAGGTGATAGAAAAAGAGAATCTGCTGGAGAATGCCACCATCATGGGGCACTATCTGAAAGAGCAGCTCGAAGGGATGCCGGGTATAAAAGAGGTGCGCGGACAAGGTCTGATGATCGGGATTGAACTCAACGAACCCTGCGCTGCCATCCGCAAAGAACTGCTGAACCAGTATGGCATCTTCACGGGTAGTTCTTCCAACAAAAACACATTACGTCTGTTGCCTGCCCTGACGATCAGCAAAGCAGAGGTTGATCAGTTTTTGAAAGCATTTTCATCCATCCTTACCAAAAAAGTAACTGCCTGATGAAGCAATTCACTTCCGTACACGATGTGCAGGACGTCAACGCCCTGGTAAACGAAGCACTTGAACTAAAAAACAAACCATACGCGCATAAATCGCTCGGTCAGGACAAAACCCTTGGCCTGATCTTCATGAACCCGAGTCTGCGTACCCGCCTGAGCACGCAAAAGGCTGGTATGAACCTGGGCATGAACGTGATGGTGATGAACCTCGACAAAGAGGGCTGGGCACTGGAAACCCGCGATGGCGTGATCATGGACGGCGCCACCGTAGAGCACATCCGCGAAGCCGCGGCCGTGATGGGACAATACTGCGACATCATCGGCATCCGCTCTTTCCCGAAGCTGCAGGATAGAGAGGAAGACTACAGCGAAGACTTGCTGAACAAATTCATCGAGCTGACAGGAGCTCCGATCGTGAGCCTGGAGTCCGCGACGCGCCATCCGCTGCAGAGTCTGGCCGACCTGGTAACGATCAAAGAGCAGGCTGCGGCAGGCAAGAAACCAAAAGTCGTGTTGAGCTGGGCCCCGCACATCAAGCCAATTCCGCATTGCGTGGCGAATTCTTTTGCTGAGTGGATGCAGCAGGCGGATGTGGAACTGGTGATCACGAACCCGGAAGGCTATGATCTGGCAGAAGAGTTTACAAAAGGTGCGAAGGTGCTGCACAACCAGGATGAGGCTTTGCAAGATGCGGACTTCGTTTACGTGAAGAATTGGTCGAGCTACGAGCAATACGGCAAGGTGCTTACGGATGGAGAAGGGTGGATGATCACGAATGAAAAGCTGGCCCTGACTAATGACGCCAAAGTGATGCACTGCCTCCCGGTGCGCCGTGGTCTGGAACTCAGCCACGAAGTGCTGGACGGACCCAACTCGCTGGTCATCGAACAGGCCAATAACCGTTTGTATGCAGCGCAGGCTGTATTGAAGCGGATGTTGGAGAGTATTTAATTGTTGATTGGCGATTGTTAATTGTTGATTGATCTTCAATTTAGAACTGCCACGCTCGCCTCTGGCGAGTGTGAGCCATCAGGCGGACTCTAACCGCTAGTATGTGTCAGATGCACAAGTGGCGGGAAGCGAGCGGGGGCAAAGGAATGAGTGAATCATTCCCAAATCACTCAATCACTAACTCACTCATTCACTCAATACAAAAAATGTACATCATTAAAATAGGCGGAAATGTATTAGATAACCCGGAGCGGTTGCAGCGTTTTTTGATTGATTTCGCGCAACTGCCCGGGCCAAAACTACTGGTGCATGGTGGCGGCAAAATCGCTTCTACCATCGGGCTGCAACTAGGTATACAGCCACAATATGTAGAAGGCCGCCGCCTGACCGACGCTGAAACACTCAAGCTGGTGACCATGGTGTACGCCGGGCTCATCAACAAAAACGTGGTGGCACAACTGCAGGCACTGGGCTGCAACGCCATCGGGATGACGGGTGCCGACGCTAATGCCATACCTGCCTCCAAGCGCCCCGTGAAAACGGTGGACTACGGTTTTGCCGGGGATATAGCTGGTCCTGAAACTTTAAATGCTGATGCCATACGAGCGCTGCTGAATGCCGGACTTACTCCTGTTTTTGCACCCCTTACGCATGATGGGCAGGGAAGCCTGCTCAATACCAACGCCGACACCATCGCTTCGGTACTGGCTACGGCACTGGCACCACATTACCAGGTACAGTTGGTGTACTGTTTCGAAAAGAAAGGTGTGTTAGCCAATGCAGAAGATGATGACGCTGTGATCGCCCAAATAGACCAATACAAGTACAGGGAACTGAAAGAGAAAGGCATTGTAACGGATGGCATGATCCCGAAACTGGACAATGCCTTCGCAGCGCTCCGCCAGGGCGTGAGCGCTGTGCTGATCGGGGAAGCAGAGGGACTTCCTTCTTCAGCCAGTGCAGGCGCCTTTTCAGGAACCACCATCACACTCAGTCATGCATAAGGATCTATACCTGGAGTCGCTGGCGCTGCTGCGGCAGCTGATCGCTATACCTTCTTTCAGCAGAGAAGAGGACAAGACGGCCGACCTGATGGCAGGTTTTCTGGAAAGCAAAGGAGTGAAGATTCACCGCAAGCTCAACAACGTATGGGCCTTTAATAAGCAGTACAATGCAGCGCTGCCAACACTGCTGCTCAACTCGCACCACGACACGGTCAAGCCCAACACCGGCTATACCCGCGATCCGTTTGCTGCTACCATTGAAGACGGCAAACTCTATGGATTAGGAAGCAACGATGCAGGCGGTTGCCTGGTGTCGCTGCTGGCAACATTTCTGTACTTCTATGAGCGCTCTGATCTCCGCTACAACCTGGTTTTTGCGGCAACCGCCGAGGAAGAAATTTCAGGGAAGAACGGACTTGAACTGATCCTTCCCGAACTGGGAGAATTGGAAGCGGCCATTGTGGGCGAGCCAACGCTCATGCAGCTGGCCGTGGCCGAAAAAGGTTTGCTGGTGCTCGACTGTGTCGCCCAAGGCCGCTCCGGTCACGCTGCCCGTGAGGAAGGACTGAATGCAATCTATGAAGCGCTCCCGGATATTACCTGGTTTCAAACTTACCGTTTCCCGACAGTATCGGAGCACCTGGGACCGGTGAAGATGTCGGTGACCATGGTGCAGGCAGGTACGCAGCACAACGTGGTGCCCGACCAATGCAGGTTCACCGTAGATGTGCGGTTGACCGATGCCTACTCCATGGACGAGGTGCTGGAAGTGATACGGCAGCACGTAAAGGCAGAAGTGACGCCCCGCTCCATGCGACTCAAGCCTTCTTCTATACCGATGGAACACCCGTTGGTACAGGCAGGCATAGCATTGGGCCGCACGACGTACGGCTCCCCAACCACATCCGACCAGGCGTTGCTCTCCATACCTTCGCTCAAACTCGGGCCGGGGGACTCCGCCCGCTCGCACATGGCCGATGAATTCATCTACCTGAAGGAGCTGGAAGAAGGTATAGCGCTTTATATTGATATCCTGGAAAGGGTAGTAAAGTAGTGCCACAAGCGGAAATCGAAATAAAATGTCATTTCGAGCAGCGCGAGAAATCAGGATGTAAAAACCCAGATTCAGATATATCACTAGCGTTCGAAATAACAGAAAGAAAAATCACTCAATCACGCAATCACTAAATCACTCAATCATAATATGAAACTCTGGCAAAAGAACACCGACGTCAAAAAGGAGATCGAGCAATTCACCGTTGGCCGCGACCCTGAGTTTGACATGCAGCTGGCTGCTTTCGATGTACTCGGCTCCCTGGCGCACACGCGCATGCTGGAGCAGGTAGGTTTGCTGGAGAAAGAAGATCTGGATGCGCTGCAGCAGGAGATGAAAGACATCTATCGCCGTATTGTGGCAGGTGATTTTGAGATTGAACCGGGCGTGGAAGACATCCATTCGCAGGTGGAGTTGGAGCTGACCCGCAAGCTAGGAGAGGCTGGCAAAAAAATCCACAGTGGCCGCTCACGCAACGACCAGGTGCTCGTGGATCTGAAGCTATACCTGCGCCACGAACTGCAGCAACTGGTGTGGGAGGTAAAAGCCCTGTTTGATGTGCTGCAGGAGCAAAGTGAGCGCCACAAAGACAAATTGCTGCCCGGTTATACGCACCTGCAGGTGGCCATGCCTTCGTCCTTCGGTCTTTGGTTTGGTGCCTATGCTGAGAGTCTGGTTGATGATGTGCTCCTACTACAAGCGGCTTACAAAATCACGGACAAAAACCCGCTCGGCTCGGCTGCGGGCTACGGCTCTTCGTTCCCGCTCAACCGCCAGCTGACAACGGATCTGCTCGGCTTTGGCACCCTGAATTACAATGTGGTGTACGCCCAGATGGGTCGCGGTAAGACGGAACGGGTGGTGAGTACGGCCATGGCTTCAGTGGCAGCCACGCTGGCGCGGATGTCGATGGACCTGTGCCTGTACATGAGCCAGAACTTTGCCTTTGTGGGCCTGCCCGATAACCTGACGACCGGCTCGAGCATCATGCCGCACAAGAAGAACCCGGATGTGTTTGAGATCATGCGCGGTAAATGCAATCGCATGCAGGCATTACCAACTGAAATATCCATGCTCCTCGTCAACCTGCCGTCCGGCTACCACCGCGAATTGCAGTTGCTCAAGGAATCACTCTTCCCGGCTATCACCGAACTGAAGGACTGCCTGCAGATGATGGCCTTTATGCTACCACAGTTGCAGGTGCGTGATCAGATCATGGACGAAGAGAAATACAAGTATGCCTTCAGCGTAGACGCCGTGAATGCAGAGGTGCTGGCTGGAATGCCTTTCCGGGATGCGTATAAAGTGGTGGGCGAACGAATTGAAGCGGGCACCTTCGCCGTTCCGGAGTCTGTCACCCATACCCACGAGGGCAGTATCGGCAATCTTTGCACCCAGGCAATCGCTGCCTTGATGGAACAGGCGATTGCCGGCTTCCAATTCGAAAGGGCAGAGCAGGCATTGAGCGAGCTGGTGAAATAAGTTAAAAAGTTAAATAGTTAGAAAAGTAGAAAGTTAGGAAGATAAAGAGCCGTTACAGTTTCGGTTTTAACTTTCTAACTTTCTGCCTTTTTAACTTCACACCTTAATTCATTCTGAAATTCTGGGGTTTGATATTGTTTAATTTGCGGGTTGCCTGCAGGAGCGTGGCCACCAGCAGGGCGATAAATACTGACATACCGATCACCAGGTATGAGAGCACCTTCAGGGTTTTCACTTGTCTATCAGCTGACTGGTACAATTCCTTTCCTACTTCCCCCTGCAATTTGATCAGTTCGTGCAGCGGCTCCAGCAAGTGCAGGAAGGCCTGATGCCCTTCTGTCCGGTACAGGTGCTCCGCCTGTGCTTTTTCTCCTTCGCTGCTCAGTTTTAAGATGCGGTCCTGCACCGCCACCAGCTTTCCGAACTCTTTATTATAGGTAGCAAGCCCGGCACTTTCGCGCTCGATCAAATACGTTTTCTCAAACTGGCTGATTAGTGCTTCGATCTCCATTGTATTCGCTTCCACGAGCTGTTGCAGACTGTCTTGCTGGGCGGCAGAGCCTGAAAGAATATGGTCCTCCAGCGTCAGGCGGTTCTGGTAGTAGCGTTCCATCACATCCGATATCACCAGCGAAGGCACCAAACGGTCGTGGTATACCTCACTGAACTGGTTGCTCACCCGCCCGATGCTGTAGCTGGCAAACCAGTTCGCCAGAATAATGATAGCAAACACTGACCCCAGCGCAAATGCCACTTTATCACGTTTTGTAATCCGATAGGCCCAGTTCATTCTAAACAAGCGTTATGTAAAAGACAAGATACGTTTTCGACTTATATTCCCCAATATAAACCGGAATTATTAAGCGCAGAAATGGCACTGATCCTGCGGCATACTGTTACTTCTTCTTTCTAAAATACAGATAACTTCTTTCATAGTCCGCGTATAACAGGCACACTGATATAAAGTGCAACACAAAATAGCTGCCTGTGATTCCAATCAAGATCCATACGCAACCTGACGACTCCACTTGCGGACCTACCAGTTTGCATGCGGTGTATCGTTATTTCAAAGATACCATCTCGCTCAGCGAGGTCATCAAAGAAGTGCCGTATCTGGACGAAGGGGGTACTTTGGAGGTTTTGCTGGCCTGCCATGCCCTGAAGCGGGGTTATAAGGCCCGCATCTATACCTACAACCTGCATATTTTTGATCCTACCTGGTTCCAACTCACCAACGAGGAGATTATCGTGAAACTGGAGGAACAGCTGGCTTTTAAGAAGGGCTCTAAGTTTAAAAGAGCCACACTGGCTTACATTGATTTTCTGGAAAGAGGCGGCGAGCTGCGCTGCACCGACCTGACCAAAGGCCTGCTGCGCGAGTATTTTGAGAAAGGCATTCCGCTGCTTACTGGACTCAGCGCTACTTACCTGTACCAGAGCGCCCGGGAAACGAGTGATGAAGCCGGCAACTCCATGTACGACGATGTGCGCGGCTACCCGATGGGGCACTTTGTGGTGCTGTGTGGCTTTGCAGATGATCAGAAACAGATTGTGGTGGCCGACCCTTATCAGGAGAATCCTTTTTTTCAAAACAATTACTACGAGGTGAAAGCATCGCACCTGCTCAACTCCATTATGCTGGGCATGGCTACTTTTGATGCCAACCTGCTGGCCATCAAGCCAGTGGACTCTGAACCCATCGACGAATAAACCATGCGAAAAATAGTTGTAGTGGATTATCCCAAAGACTGGGATGTGGCGATAGAAGACGTGGAAGTGGTGGATGTGCAAACCTACCTCACAGATACCGCCTATACGGACATAAAGAATGCCCGAATTTTTAACCTGTGCCGCTCTTACAAATACCAGAGCGCCGGTTACTACGTGTCCCTGCTGGCCGAGGCGCGGGGTCACAAGCCAATACCCAGTGTGGCCACCATGCAGGACCTCAAAAGCCCGACCATCGTACGGGCTATTACCGTGGAGCTTAACGACCTGATCCAGAAAACCCTCGGGAGTCTGCGGTCCAAGTCTTTTACCCTAAGCATTTACTTCGGGCAGAATGTGGCGCAGAAGTACGAGAAGCTGTGCAAGCAATTGCATGACCTGTTCCAGGCGCCCCTGCTGCGGGCGCAGTTTGTCTATAAGGATGAGTGGGTGCTGCAGAGCATTTCGGCCATACCTATCAACGACGTACCGGAGCACCACTGGCGCTACCTGCTGCGTTTTGCGAAGTCCTATTTCGCGAGGCACCGCTTTTCAGGCGCTAAAATCGGGCGCAACAAAATTTACGACCTGGCCATACTGGTTGATCCGGATGAAAAGGAACCGCCCTCTAACAAAAAGGCCCTGCAGCACTTTGTGGAGGCCGGTGAGAGCATGGGCTTCTACGTCGAGATGATCACGAAAGACGATTACCGCAGACTGGCTGAGTTTGATGCGCTCTTTATCCGCGAGACCACTTCGGTGAACCACCATACCTACAAATTCGCCCGCAAAGCGTATGCTGATGGATTGGTGGTGATCGACGATCCGATCTCGATCCTGCGCTGCACCAACAAGGTATACCTGGCGGAACTGCTTACAAAAGCCAAAGTACCTATACCTAAAACGATGATCATCCACAAAGACAACCGCGATCTGGTGGAGCAGGAGCTGGGTATACCTTGCGTGCTCAAGAAACCGGATAGTTCCTTTTCACAGGGCGTGGTGAAGGCCAAAGACAGTGAAGGGCTGCAGCGGGAACTGGATGCAATGCTGGTTGATTCGGAGCTGATTATCGGGCAGGAGTTCACCCCAACGGACTTCGACTGGCGCATCGGCATCATGGACAAGCAGCCGCTCTATGCCTGCAAGTACTTCATGGCCAAAGGGCACTGGCAGATCTATAACTGGGACGGTAAAAAGAATGATACCGAAGGTGATGCCGAAACGGTGCCTTTTGAAGAGGTACCCTTTGCGGTGCTGCACACGGCCATCAAGGCGGCGAACCTGATCGGCAATGGGCTATATGGAGTGGATATTAAGGAGATTGACGGAAAGGCCTACGTGATTGAAGTAAACGACAACCCCAGCATCGACGCCGGTTGTGAGGACCAGATACTCAAAAAAGAGCTTTATACCGCTATCCTTAAATCCATAAAGAAACGCATAGATGACAACAAGAACGTTAGAACAGATGAGTACTAAACCCGCGACACTGCACCTGTTTGAAGGCTATGGTGTGGAGATGGAATACATGATCGTGGACCGGGACACGCTGCAGGTGCGGCCCATCACTGACCAGCTGATCTATGACGAGGTAGGCGCCTACGTGTCGGATGTGGAGTTTGGCAAAATGGCCTGGTCCAATGAACTGGTGCTGCATGTGGTGGAACTGAAAACACAGTCCCCCGCCCATACCCTGGAAGGGCTGGAAAATGATTTCCAGGAGCATGTCCGGAAGATAAACCAGCTGCTCGCAAAGCACAACGCCATGCTGCTGCCGACAGGCGCCCACCCATTGATGGATCCCTTCAGGGAAACCAAACTATGGCCCCACGAGCACAATGCCGTGTACGAAGCCTACAACCGCATTTTTGACTGCCGCGGACATGGCTGGGCCAATTTGCAGAGTACGCACCTGAACCTGCCCTTTGGCAACGACGAGGAGTTCGGAAAGCTGCACGCTGCCATCCGGATGGTGCTGCCGCTTATACCTGCCCTGGCTGCCTCTTCGCCTGTTTTGGACGGTAAGGTGTCCGGTTTGCTGGACACCCGCCTGGAGGTATACCGCCACAACCAGAGCAAGATTCCGGCGATTGCAGGGAAGGTGGTACCAGAGGCCGTGTTCACACAAAAAGATTATCAGGAGCAGATCCTGAACCGGATGTATGAAGCCGTGGCACCCTACGATCCGGAGGGCGTACTGCAAGAGGAATTCCTGAACTCGCGCGGTGCCATCGCCCGCTTCGACCGCAGTGCCATCGAGATCCGCATCATCGATATTCAGGAGAGTCCGGTAGCCGACATGGCCGTGCTGCAGGCTGTGGTAGCCGCTATACAGGCGCTGGTTGGTGAGCGTTGGGTAGGTATAGACAAACTGAAGCAGTGGGACGAAAACCGATTGTCGGACCTGTTCCTGCAGGTGGTACGCAGTGGACAGGAAGTTGTGATCAACGACCGTGACTTTATCGACTGCTTTGGCTTCGACTGCCAGGATAACTGCACGGTAGGCGAACTGTGGAAGCACATCGTAGCCGAAACACTCAACCTCGAAGAGCAGCCCCATGTCGCCTATGCCCTGAATGTGATTTTGTCGCGCGGCTGTCTTTCCAAGCGCATCGTGGAGGCGATGGGCGAAAGCCCCGGAGAGCAGGACATCCGGCGGGTCTACCAAAGCCTTGCGCGTTGCCTGGAGTGGGGCGGCGTTTTTATACCTGAAAAACCATGCTGAGACTACTACTGACTTGTGAACACGGAGGAAACCTGATTCCCGCTGCCTATGCACCACTCTTTCAGGGGCACGAGGAAATACTGAATACGCACCAGGGCTCCGATATTGGCGCACTGGAACTGTATAATACCCTAAAACCAATCGCTGATGTAGGTTTCTATGCTGAGACCAGCCGGCTTCTGGTGGAGCTGAACCGTTCACTGCATCATGCCAAGCTTTTCTCATCCTATACCCAAGTACTGCCACCCGCAGAAAAGGAGCGCCTGCTTGAAAAACACTACAAACCCTACCGGGAGCAGGTAGAGCAAATGGTATCCGATTTCGTATCGGCGGGAAGGGGCGTGCTGCATGTGGCTGTTCATACCTTTACGCCGGTGCTGAACGGAGAGGAGCGCCAGGCTGACATCGGACTGCTCTATGACCCCAAGCGGAAGCACGAGCAGGCTTTCAGCAAAGATTGGAAAGCAGCGCTCAACAAAGCAGACAAAGACCTACTGGTCCGCTTCAACTACCCCTACCTGGGTATATCCGATGGCTTCCCAACCTACCTGCGTCGTAAATTCACAGCCAATGAGTATGTGGGCATCGAACTCGAGGTAAACCAGAAATTCCCGCAGCAGGGAGGTGCCCGCTGGCAGGAATTGCAGATGCTATTGGCCCGAACGCTTCAGGAATTGGTAAGCCGCAACGGGGCTTTGTTTTCGAAGCATACTATTTAGAGAACAAAATATGTTGGAATACAGTACTGTAAGTTATATATGAAGAGTTTTGCATATAACTAGAGCACTATCTCTCCATATAGCACTTGCCCTTAACCTGGGATCAATCTTTTTATTTTAATACCTTAAAATCCTAAAACTATGAAGATTAAAAGTTTACTTAACCTGGTATTTGTTCTGATAGCCGCGCAACTGATGTTCGCCTGTAGCTCAGCCAAGTACTACGAGTTTGCTGGCCACAAGCAGGCACCTTACCATGACTTGAAGAAGCCCGCAGCAAAGCAGGAAGTAGCTCCTGAGCTATCATTGAGTGAAGTTGCCATGGCTGCAGCCGAAGAGAAAGCCGCTGAAAAAGCAGTAGCGGAGCCAATGCTGGAGGCAAGCGCCGCCGTACCTGCCGCCCCTGTGGCGCCAGCTCCTAAAGTTGCCCCGATAGCACCTACCACCGAAGAGGTAACAATGACTGAAGCAGAGGCCCTGGCCATGGCAAAAGAGCGCCTTGCCAGTATGACCAAATTAGAGAAGAAGGAGTTTAAGAAAGAGGTTCGTGAAGCCCTGAAGCAAGACCGCCGCGGTGGTGATCTGAGCATCATTAAGATCATCCTGGCTGTATTACTTCCTCCATTGGCCGTGTTCCTGCACGTAGGTATAGGCACGCAGTTCTGGATCAGCCTTATCCTGACGCTACTCTTCTGGATTCCGGGTGTGATCTACGCACTGCTCGTCGTGACAGACACCATCTAACGTTCAGACATTTTTTAGACACCATAAGCACTGCCTCCCGGGGCGGTGCTTATTTGTTTTATACCTGCTTAACCCCTGGTGCAGGTTTGCGTTTTATACCTGTAGCTGACCTTTATACCTTTACGTGCATGGACTACAAGGACTATTACAAGATACTGGGCGTAGAGAAGTCTGCCTCCCAGGCCGATATCAAAAAGGCCTACCGTGCTTTAGCCAAGAAGTATCACCCGGATAAAACCAAAGGCGACAAAGCAGCCGAAGAGAAGTTCAAGGACATCAGTGAGGCCTACGAAGTGCTGGGAGATGAACAGAAGCGCAAGCAGTACGACGAACTGGGTGCCAACTGGCGGCATTTCCAGCAGCAGGGCGGACCCCACCAGGGAAGACCCGGCGGGGGGGGCGGCACTTACTACGAAGGCGACATGGGGGATATGTTCGGAGGAGGAAGCGGTTTTTCTGATTTCTTCGAGCAGTTCTTCGGAGGAGGTTTCGCGCAGCAGGGCGGTGGTTTCCGCTCCGGCAGGCGGGCGCCCAAAGGCCAGGACTATGAAGCCGAGATGCTCATCACCCTGCAGGAAGCCTACACTGGTACCTCCCGTTTGCTAACCGTCAACGGCCAGCAGCTTCGGATCACGACAAAGCCGGGCGTGGCGGACGGTCAGGTGCTCAAGATCAAGGGCAAAGGAGGCCCTGCCATGGCGGGCGGCACGGCCGGTGACCTGTACATACGGGTGCAGGTGCAGCCTCTTCCGGGCTTTGAGCGACAGGGGGATGATCTGCACACGAAGCTGAGCCTCGACATGTATACCGCCATATTGGGAGGGGAGGAGCACGTCAGTACACTGACCGGTAAGTTGAGGCTTAAAATACCAGCCGGCACACAGAATGGCAAGACCCTGCGCCTGCGCGGAAAGGGGATGTCCGTATACGGCAAAGCAGACCAGCACGGAGATTTGTACGTAAAGATAGAAGTGCAGCTACCAGTTCATCTCTCGGAGGAGGAGCGGGGCCTGATGGAGCGACTCAGGGAACTGCATCAGCGCAAGACAGCCAGCGTATAAAAGTGAAATAGAACTTTAAGCCGAATGCCATGTTAATGACCATCGACCATCTCAGCATCCATAGTCCAATCGATAGCTTTGTTGATAGCCTGGCCGAGAGCAACCTGACCTGCTACGCCAGCGACCTGCTCGAGCAGCAAGGCTGCCAAAATCTGCAGGAGCTAAGTGAGGCGGTAAAGCGGGCCACGGAGGTGTGTAATTGCATGCATGTGCCCCTCCATGAGAACTTCAAAGTAGTTTATCGCTCCAGAAACGGGGAAGTGGTGCAGGACTGGCGCATGTCCCGTATGGCCTATTTACTCACCGTCCTAAACGCCGATTCCCGCAATGCCTTTGTAGCTCAACTGCAGCTCGAAATGGTGAACCAGATGCTACGCCATACCTGAAACCGACACGTCTTCAAACCCCTCTTTTAGCAATGCCTCCTTCCAGCCGAACTGCAGGCACAAGCGCTCAAAGTGTTGTGGTAGTGGCGCTTTTATCTCAATGAAGCCTTTGTGGAAAGGGTGGGCAAATGCCAGCGAGGCCGAGTGCAGCAGCATGAACGGGGACTCGAGTTGTTCCCGGAACATCTGGTTGTGTCGCCAGTCGCCGTGCCGCTTATCGCCCACAATGTAATGCCTGATGTGTGCAAAATGCTTCCGGATCTGGTGCATGCGCCCCGTTTCGGGCTCCACCTTCACCAGCGAGTAGCGGGCCGTGCTGTAGCGGCCGACAGGTATAGGCAGCTCTACCGTAGCCAGGCGCTCGTATTGCGTCACGGCATCCTGAGGAGCCTTGTGCTTGTGGTCTTTATCGGGGCGGATGGGACTGTCGATCGTATCCTTTTCAGGGGTATAGCCGCGCACGATGGCATAGTATGCCTTGTCCACCTGCTTTTCTTCAAAGGCCTTTACCATGGGTGTAACGGCTTCCGGATTTTTTGCAAAGAGGAGCACGCCCGAAGTGCCGCGATCGAGCCGGTGAGCTGCGTATACTTGGTAGCCTAGCTGGTCGCGCAGCATCTGGAGAGCGAACTCTTTTTTCTCTTCTGCAATGCGCGTGCGGTGCACCAGCAAACCATTTGGTTTGTTCACCGCTACATAGCTTTCGTCCTCGTATATGATCTCTAGCACGTTAAATTATTTTTCAGCAAAGATAGCCTATCTGGTAAGAATTGAACGGAAAGCTGCCTATACTTGCCGAAAATCTTAGGAGAAGACACAGCATGGCCATATCGTTTGACAACCTTCGGAAAGGGAAAAAGTATGTGATGGAGAATTACGGCGAGCGCTTCGAGTTTCAGGTGCTGGACATCCCCGAAGAAGGCAGCTTTCTGGTGAAAGACCTGCATACGCTGGACGTGTTCATGCTGAACGACCTGATCCGGTATGGCCGCGGGAAAGATTTTGACATGCAGGAACTGTAGAATCAGGTGCTTCTGGTGACTTTTCCCTTCAGGTCCCAGTGGCTGCGCACTACTTTGCCGGTTTTGTTATCGCGCACGATCTTACGCACATAGCGCTCCCCTGAGATCGCACCGTCTTCCAGGCGTTTGCCTATAAACAAGGTAACCGCCTCGCCATTTTCGTTGGTGATAAAAGTCAGGTCCTTCCCATTGTAGTGCTGGTCGAGCTTACTGTCGGGTGCGTACAGTTTGTCAAGCTTTTCGACTAATTTGGGTCCAAGTGTCATGTGTTCAGCTTTGGTTTGCTTTAGTTTCGGAATTCAATTTACGCATAAATGACTTGCCAGCGTACCCCAGGTCTGGGCGTCTTTCGGGTCATGAAAAACCTCGAATTCGATTCGCTTTGTGCTCAAGTCGTTGATGTGATTGCATATTTTGTGCGTGACAATTTCCTGGAATACATCAATGGGCGTAACACGTGCAAACCGCTTCAGCGAAGTTTGCTGTAACCGGCTGGCTGCCAGTTGGGCCAGGGCGTGCTGCATCGATATATCTACCTGAAACCCAATGCTGCTATCAGTCACCCAACTCGCAGCCTGATTCGAAATGGCCATATCAAGGCCCTTTTCGTAGCTGCACAGGAGTGCCTGCTCATCTGGAGGAAGGAGCCATTTCAGGTATACCTGATTGGAGTTAGGGTCGTAGCTGATTTGGCAATAATTGTCTCTATATTGCTTCATGTATGTTTTCAAGTGAAGAGGCTGTATCAGTACAATGAAAATTAGAGGTGCTATAGTTCAATAAGCTTTACATTTAAAGATTTATAAGTAGGATAATTAAATGAATAGCCCGGCATAAGTAACTTTAAGTCAATCGATTGTGTAGAAAAATACAAGAAAAGGATAATCCAAACGATCGCTATGTTCCATGTACATGAAAATAAAGAACAATTGGTGCACAGCAGCGATTACCTTGAAATCAGGGTGAATGCAGGAGAAAAACTGTTGCTATCTGACTGGCAGGGCTGGCTGGACTCAGCAAAAGGGCATGCGGGGTGTATGAAAATCCTTGATTATGTGCATGAATATAAGATCACCAAAATCCTGAATGACAACTCGAAGGTGACAGGCCATTCGGGGGACACCAAATGGATGGGCAAGGTATGGATACCCGGTTTGCGAGAAGCAGGCGTGCAGTCTTTTGCCTGGGTGTATTCCTATGAATTCTTCACGCAGCTTGAGATTGACAACACGGTGGACAGTAGCTCCGGTATTGCCATGCGTACTTTCTTCCTTCCAGAGGATGCCCGCCAGTGGCTGCAGGCTTCCTAACCAGGTATATCTTCTTTCGTATACCTTGTTACAAACTCACCTTTGCTATGCAGCCAAACCAGCACATCAATCACTTCTATGTATACATCATGGGCGATCAGTCCCTGCCACAGCTGTTCATTGGCGTCTCTGAGGACCTGCTCCGGCAAATGGCTGCCAAAGATGGCCCTTCCAGTCAGGCCAAACTGGTGTATTACGAGCACTACGATCTGGAAGAAATAGCACGGGTGCGTGAACAGCGCATCAAATCGTCCGGCCCCGAGGAACATCTGCGTCTGGTGGAGTCCATGAATCCAAATTGGCTTGATCTGACAGACACACTGAGCTAGGTTAACTGGCCGCCTTTCTACCCACTATTTTACATTAAGTTTGTCTCAGGCGCCTGTACCTTGTATCTTGTAAGGTATAGGACGGTGTGCCATGCACCTGCCGGAATCCAGTTATCTGCAATGAATAAAATGCCGCCGCAGCAAAGCGAGAACGTACGCATGCAACTACTTGTGCTGGTAGTGGGTGTGTTGCTGCTTTTTGCCAAGTTCCTGGCCTATTATCTGACCAACTCCAATGCGATTCTCACCGATGCCTTAGAGTCCATTATCAATGTGGTGGCCGGTGGGTTTTCACTTTACAGCCTGGTGCTTTCTGCGCGACCGAAAGATCTCAACCACCCCTATGGGCACGGCAAGATAGAGTTTGTTGCCGCCACCCTGGAGGGCTCTTTGATTCTGGTGGCAGGAGGGGCCATTATTCTTAAATCCTTTTACAACCTGTTTGAGCCACAGGTCATTTCCAGGCTCGATTCAGGTATATACCTGATCGCCATTTCGGGTATCATCAATTTCATAGTTGGTTACGTAACTGAGCGCCGAGGCAACAGCGCCAATTCCATGGTACTGGTGGCCGGTGGCAAGCACCTCAAAACCGATGCCTATTCTACGGCAGGTATACTGATCGGCCTGCTACTGCTATACCTGACCGGACAGGTATGGCTGGACAGTGCGGTGGCCATTCTATTCGGTGCCTTCATCTGTTACACAGGCTATCGTATCCTGCGGGCCTCGCTGGCAGGGATTATGGATGAGGCTGACTATGAATTACTGAAGCGCATTGTACGGGTACTGAACGATAACCGGCGCGAAAACTGGATCGATATTCACAACCTGCGCGTGATCAAGTACGGCAACACATTGCACATAGACTGTCACCTGACTGTGCCCTGGTACCTCACCGTGCTGGAGGCGCACGAAGAAGTGGAGGCCGTTGGGGCGCTTGTGCGGGAACAGATCGATCCTGATATTGAGCTCTTTATTCATACCGACCCTTGTGTGGAAGTATCCTGTCCGATCTGCACCAAATCAGACTGTAACGTGCGGCGGGCGCCTCTCAAAAAGCGGGTGGAATGGGACCTGGACAAAGTGATCGCCGATAAAAAGCATGCGATTCAGGCACCGGATAACGGGTAAATGATAACCCGGGAGGGGATTGCTGAATTTTTTCAACAAAACCCATCCAACGCGGTTAAATTAGCGTAGCCAATAATAAGGCTTGTGGCGTATGGTTCGGAAATATACCTTTCTTTTGTTCCCTCTTTTACTCCTGCTTTGGATGTGCACAGAATCCGGAGGAGAGCAGCGAACTTATTTACAGCAAAGCGCCTACAGTTACGGTGACAGTCCGGATACTGTTGGGCTCAGCAAAGCTACTTTTGCCGGTGGATGTTTCTGGTGTACGGAGGCTTATTTCGAAAGACTAAAGGGAGTGGACCGCGTAGAGTCCGGCTATACCGGTGGGAGAGAGGAGCAACCTACCTATGAGCAGGTAAGCAACGGTAGAACGGGTCATGCCGAGGCGGTGCGCATCTGGTACAGGCCAAACGTCATTTCTTACAAGGAGTTGCTGGAGGTGTTCTTCGCCACGCACGATCCGACTACATTGAATCGCCAGGGCCCCGATGTAGGCAAGCAGTACCGATCCGCCATTTACTATCATGATGAGAAGCAGCGGAGTCAGGCCACTAATTACATTCGCGCACTGGAGGATGCGGGTACATTCCGCAACAAGATTGTGACTGAAATCAAACCGGCAGGCAAATTTTGGATTGCCGAAGATTACCACCAGGATTATTACCGCAACAATCCCGACGACCCCTATGTCGTATCCATTGCCAGGCCTAAGGTTTTAAAGTTCGAGGATTCTTTCCGTAACAAGCTGAAAGACGGCTATTTAAAACAGCAACCCTAGGCTAAACAACTTCGAAATTCCACCGCCGAATATCCATTAAAGTTTGTATGCGTATTAGGACAAAAAAATGTCACTAAAACAAACAAACTATGGACTTTTTACTCAACTTATTAGTAAGCGCCGGTGTCATTCTCTTATTGTCATACGCGCTGCCGCAGGTGCACGTGAAGAGCTTTCTGACAGCGCTTTGGGTGGCTTTTCTGATCGGTCTGTTCAATGCAACGATCGGCTGGTTGCTGCGCGGCGTGCTTAACCTGGTGTCTTTTTTTCTGCTTGAAGCCATTATCGGCCTGATCGTTACGGCACTGATGATCAAACTGGTAGACATGCTGGTGCGTAATTTCAAGGTAGACGGCTGGTGGCCTGCTTTCGTTATAGCCATCGCAACGGCCATCGCCCTGGCGGTGCTGGGCTGGGCAAGAGGTGGAGACGAAGAGTACGCCAGCCTTGATAATCAGCCGAAACTCGAGCAGTATTTTGCTCAGTCCACGATAGTCGAAGCAAATACGATTGTGATCGTTTAAGACCCATAACAGGTATAGAGGAAATAGCCAGGTGATACATCTGGCTACTTTTTTTATGTTAAGTAAGAATTTTCATACTGGTTTACTGGCCCGAGATAGCCAGAGGCGTACCCAGACAGCTGCGTGAACAGATGATAGAATCAGGGCTTAACCATTCGGAAGTGACAGAGGCGTTCAACAGACAGTTTGTTAACTTCAAAGTCCCTTATAGATACTAAAGTAGGTTACCGTGTAGCCACCATGTACAATATCCTGTCATTTCCGACATTCTGTAATCGATTTCTGGTTTAGAATTAAAAATACATCTACTTAACATAAAGTATATTATCAGTGACACTTATTGTAGAGTATAAATACTCGTATATAATCAGTCTTATAATTTATATTATGTTAAATAACACAGATGGCAATAAGAAAGGGAGTCTATTTTGGACTCCCTTTCTCTTCTCTTAAGCTTATGCTATCAGATTAGTTCTTCAGTTTCTTGCCGATTCTCTCCGCATCAGCCGTACGCTTCAGGCGCGTATATACACGCTGCAGGTTGGCAAGTGTGGCCTGATCTTCTGGCTGAATCTCAAGGGCTTTCTCAAAGTATGGCAATGAAGCTTCGTAGTGCTTTATGGCCTGCTTCTCCAATGCCGGACCTTTCTTCTTGTAAGTAGCGTAGTCCATCTTAGCAGCTTTGTTGTTGAACTCGCTGCCCTTGTTATACTCCAGTACGCCCAGGTTAAAGAATCCGTCGAAGTTGTTTGGATCTACCTCTACAGCTTTCTTGTAGTTATTGTAAGCCTCGTCGATGTTTCCTTTGCGCTCTTGCAGGTTACCACGAACGGCATACAGGCTGGCATTTTTAGGGTCGGCTTCGATCGCTTTGTCAAGCTTAGCCATCGCTTCGTCAGCACGGTCGTTTTTCAGGTAGTAACGCAGTTCTTCCTGCATCAGGTATACGCTGTTCGGATGCTTCTCCAGACCAGCAGCGATAGACGCCATTACCACATCATCCGGTGCTTCAATGGCCTGCTGCAACTGAATTTTGTTTTTGTATACATCTTCCGTTGTGTGACCAATGCTGATCAACTTATCATAATACTTCACCGCTGAGGCATAGTCCTGCTTGGCAGTCGAAGCGTAAGCAGCATAAAGCACGGCTGTTGTATCCTTAGGATTCACCATAGAAGCCATGTCATACTTGGCGATGGCGTTGTCCCAGTCCTGGCTGTTGTGGAATTCCACCGCCTGGTTCAGGATCTGGCCATACAGCATCTCCATACGCTCAGGCACCATTTTACCGAACTGACCGTTTTCACCGTCAATTTCCAGCGTTTTGTTAAATGAGGCAAGCGCCACTTCCGGCGTTTTCTCAGTAGCCAGTTTGCCATAGATCGGGTGACCGATCAGGTCCTGATTGATCACACCGTGGTAGAACCAGGTCTTTGCTTTATCCTGTGTCTTTTTGTGCTCAGTTGCCTTGTTAATGTCAGCCAGCGCTTTGTCCAGCGTGCCGTTCTTGTGGTTTAGCACGGCACTGTTCACGGCCGAGTTCTGAGCGACAGCAACCTGAACGCTTACGGCTGCCATGGCTGTCATCAATATTTTTTTCATACTGTTCAGAGATTGGTTTTTGTTTGTTTGTTAAACGATTAATAAATAAAATAAAATTCCATTTACAGCTTAAACTTCATCTTCAGCAACCTCAGGATCTATCTGAGTATCAGGCTGTAGAGAATCTTCCGGTTTCAGTTCTGACTGCTCCATCAGGGCTTCAGCTACTTCTTCCTCGTTCTCCATCTCTACTTTTGCCACAGATGAAATCTGGTCGCCTTCCGTCAGTTTGATCAGTCGTACCCCTTGCGTGGCACGGCCTATGACACGAATGTCAGCTACACGAAGACGGATCGTAATGCCCGAACGGTTAATGATCATCAGGTCATCGGTATCGACCACTCCTTTGATCGCCACCAGGTTACCGGTCTTTTCAGTCACGTTCAGGGTTTTTACGCCTTTTCCGCCACGGTTCGTGATGCGGTACTCTTCCAAGAGGGAGCGCTTTCCGTATCCGTTTTCAGAAACTACCAGCAGTTCTGTGCTTGCGTTTTCTACACAAACCATACCAACTACTTTATCGTCCGGTCCGGCTAGTGTTACGGCACGCACGCCCGCTGCGTTACGACCCATCGGTCGAACCTGTGTTTCGTTGAAGCGAATGGCGCGACCAGAGCTAAGGGCTATGATGATCTCACTGTTGCCGGTCGTCAGCTGCACATCCAGCAAACGGTCGCCCTCGTTGATCGTAATCGCGTTGATGCCGTTAGTACGAGGTCTGGAGTAAGCTTCCAGCACGGTCTTCTTGATGGTGCCTTTTTCTGTACAGAAGACCAGGTTGTGGTTCAGTACGAAATCCTGGTTCTTGAGGTCACGCACATTGATGACGGCACGGATCTTGTCGTCTTTCTCAATGTTGATCAGGTTCTGAATGGCGCGTCCTTTGGTGGTCTTCCCTCCTTCCGGAATCTCGTATACCTTCATCCAGAACACACGGCCAAACTCCGTGAAGAACAGCATGTGGTGGTGCGTGCTGGCCACGAAAAGGTGCTCTGTGAAATCGCTCTCCTTAGAAGCGGCCACGCCTCTTGAGCCTACACCGCCACGGCTCTGGCTTCGGTACTCACTGAGTGAGGTGCGCTTGATGTAGCCTTCATGCGAAATGGTGATCACCATGCTCTCTTCCGGAATCATGTCCTCATAAGAGATGTCGCCGGTGGAGGCTTCGATACTGGTGCGGCGCCCGTCACCGTAGCGCTCTTTTATTTCGTTTAACTCGTCTTTGATGATCTGCATACGCAGGCCTTCGTCGTTCAGAACAGAAGTCAGGTAGTCGATCAGTTTCATGATCTCCGCATACTCAGCCTGAATCTTGTCGCGCTCGAGGCCGGTCAGGCGCTGCAGACGCATATCAAGAATAGCACGCGCCTGGATCTCTGACAGCGCAAAGCGCTCCATCAAGCCATTGCGGGCAATCTCCGGGTCGCGTGACGAACGGATCAGGTTGATCACTTCGTCCAGGTTGTCGAGGGCGATCAGCAAGCCTTCCAAGATGTGGGCACGCTTCCTGGCTTCGTCCAGTTCAAACTGTGTTCTGCGTATCACCACTTCGTGTCTGTGCTCAACGAAATAATGAATCAGCTCTTTCAGGTTCAGCGTCATCGGGCGGCCTTTTACCAGAGCCACGTTGTTGACACCAAAAGAAGATTGCAGCGCTGTGTACTTGTATAAGTTGTTGAGTACTACGTTAGGTATAGCATCGCGCTTCAAGTCATACACGATGCGCATGCCGTCACGGTCCGACTCGTCTCGCAGGTCCGATATACCTTCTATTTTCTTGTCGTTGATCAGGGCGGCGGTCTTCTCGATCAGAGAAGCCTTATTCACCATGTAAGGGATTTCCGTTACAATGATCTGCTCCTTGCCAGCGGAATTCGTTTCAAAATTGGCGCGCGCGCGCATCAGCACCCGACCGCGCCCGGTCTCGAACGCAGCTTTCACACCGTCGTAACCATGGATGATACCACCTGTCGGGAAGTCAGGGGCCGTCACGTAGTGCATCAGTTCAGCTACGGTGATCTCTCTGTTGTCGATGTAAGCGATCGTTCCGTTGATCACCTCTGTCAGGTTGTGAGGCGCCATGTTGGTGGCCATACCTACCGCGATACCGGACGTGCCGTTCACGAGCAGGTTCGGGAACTTGGCCGGCATGACAGACGGCTCTTTCAGGGAGTCGTCGAAGTTTGGCACAAAGTCCACCGTGTTTTTCTCCAGGTCAGCCAGGATCTCGTCGGCAATGCGCTTGAGGCGGGCCTCCGTGTAACGCATCGCAGCCGGCGAGTCGCCGTCTATCGAGCCGTAGTTACCCTGGCCGTCTACCAATGGGTAGCGCAGCGACCACTCCTGTGCCATACGCACCATGGTCTCGTATACCGAGGAGTCACCGTGCGGGTGGTACTTACCCAGCACCTCTCCTACGATACGGGCTGACTTCTTATAGGCTTTGTTATAAGATACCCCCAGTTCGGACATACCGTACAGCACACGACGGTGTACGGGCTTCAGGCCGTCTCTCACGTCGGGTAAGGCTCTGGAAATGATAACAGACATTGAGTAGTCGATGTATGCACCGCGCATCTCGTCTTCAATGTTGATCGGTATTATTCGTTCGCCTTCGTTCATGTTCAAGGTCTAAATAATAGTTTTGTGTTGGATAATATACTGATCAGGCAACAGCCTGTACTATTCGTTAATTCTTGCGCTGGCTCTTGTCGTTGCTGCGCTTGCGCACCTCCCCTGTCTGCTTCGGCAGCTTTTCGCCTATCTTAGGGTTCTGCTTTTTGTAAATGGGTTGGCCGCGAAACTCCTGTTCGCCATGCAAGTGCTCCATGCGCACCTGGCAGGAAGAGATTGGACACATCGGTTTGCAGGATGAAACAGTCAGAAGCAGCAGAGCAGCGCTAAAGAGTAAAAGCAATCTAATTTTTGCCATGCATGTCGGGTTAAAAAGAGCACTGGGAACAGGTGTTTCGCTCTTGTATCCTTATCATACAAAAGTAGTGAAATTTGGATTAATAAACCAGCGTTTCAGGGGATAGTTTAGCTATCCTAAAAGCTGGAATTATACCTGTTTTGCAGCTTAGAGCGGGTGAAAACCATTTATGGTAAAACCGCCGTCAACTGCCAGTGTCTGCCCCGTGATATAGGCTGCCGCCGGCATGCAAAGAAAGGCCACGGCACCTGCCACATCCTCGGGCTTGCCGATCACACGCATCGGTGTTCTGACAAGTACTTCGTGCAGGTACTGTTCGTTCTGCAGCACCGCCTGGGCTAGCGGCGTGCTGATGTACCAGGGCGCGACGGCGTTCACGCGAATCCCATCCGCGGCCCACTCCCCTGCCAGGTTTTTGGTGAGTTGCACCAGTGCGGCTTTGGTCATGCCGTAAATAGCACCGGTGCGCACATGCGTCAGCCCTGCCACGGAAGTCATCTGGATGATATTGCCCTGTCCGGATGCTTTGAGCAAAGGGTAGAAACTACGGCTCAGTTCGAAGGCAGAGCGCAGGTTGGTGCTCATCACAAAATCGTATTCTGCCTCTGTGTAGTCGGTGGTTGGCTTCCGGATGTTAGTGCCTACGTTGTTCACCAGTATATCCAGCGCTCCCCAGTGGCAGTGCACTTTGTCAAGCAGCGCCTGTCGGCCTGCTGCAGTGCTAACATCGGCTACCAGTACCTCCAACCCGTCCGTAAAATTCGTCTTCAACTGTTGCAGGTCCTCTTCTTTGCGCGCCACCGCCAGCACTTCGGCGCCCAATCCGATAAATTCTTCCACTACGGCGGCGCCTATACCTTTGGAGCCACCCGTTACCACGGCTTTTTTGCCGCTAAGCAACCATCTCGCTGATGTCATACGCCTGACTTTAATTTTTATTACCCAGTATCCGGTGCAAATAAGCTTTCAGATAATTACCGTCTATTTTCGGACGGTTGTTGATCTCTTCGAATTGGAGGGAGCCATCCTGCTTGCGCCACACGTGGTATACGAACACATACTGCCCCTTGCCTTCCTGCCAGCCGTCAAACTGACCAAAACGCAGGTCTTTGATGTGAATGCCTTCAGGTGCCTCCTCTACCGCACGGTAGCCCTTGGTGATCTGCAGCAGACGCTCCATTTTCGGATCGCCCCGGTACGTGTCCAGCAATTGTTCCTGGCGGGGTTCGAAGCTATACCTGATGTTTTGGTCCTGGTCCAGCAAGGAGTAGAAGCCGTTGTAATAGCCGTCCTCCGTTGCCGCTGTGATAGACCAGAGCAGGGTGTTCATAGGAGTGGCTTTCACGATCTCCGAATCGTAACGTATACCTTGCGCTTCCAGGCTATCCCTGAAAACGCTTTTAGCATAGGCCTGTGCCCCGAACGAGAAAATGATGTAGAGCGAACTGATAAGCAATCCGGCATTGTTCCAGCGCCTCCTTTTGGGATTGCGCCGGTCATAGAACAGCACAGCAATCACGCAGATCAGGAAAGGAACCGTGTAAAATGGATCGATGACGAAGATGTTGTAAAACGCTACGCCATAGTTGCTGAAAGGCCAGAGGAGCTGGGTGCCCCAGGTGGTGAAGCTATCCAGTATGGCATGGGTCGTGAAGCCCAGGAAAAACAGTAGCGTCCAGTCCCGGAAGGTGGCATGCTCGTTTTTGTAGAGCCGCCAGAGCACCCAGCCCAGCAAGGGCGAGGCGATGACGGCAAAGAAGAAAGAGTGCGTAATGGAACGGTGAAAGCTCAGTTGCCCCACCATGTCCAGCAAAGGATTGGCCAGTACGTCCAGATCAGGTATGGTGCCAGCAATAGCGCCCCAAAGCAGGGCCTTGTTGCCCAGTTTACGGCCGGCTACCGCTTCGCCCACGGCGGCACCCAGTACGATCTGCGTCAGTGAATCCATACCTACTTGATGATCGGTGCGCGCTTAAACTCTTTCTCGCGGTCGAAGAGGAAGCGATAGGTGACATACGTTTTGAGGACGCGGCTGCCTACCTGCTCTACCACCTTCATCATTTTTGGGTTAAAGTCGCCGATCCAGTTCATCTGCAGATCATAGTAGGGTATGTTGGGGTTGCCTTGTACCAGTTTGGCTGCTGACACCACCATGGCGGCCTCCACGCCTTTTCCCTGGCACTCCGGCGTAATGCCGAACACAATGCCGTACATTGTCTTGCAAGACCCTCTCCAGCGGTGGTAGATAAATTTGATCTTGCCCCATGTGTCCAGTTTTCCGTTCACGTATTTGAAGAGTTGGTTCAGCTCAGGTATAGCGATGAAGAATCCGGCAGGCTCTCCTTTGTGGTAAGCGAACCAGATGATCTTTTCATCCAGCACAGGCTTCAGCGCTTTCATAATAGACTTAGCTTGCGCTTCGCCCATGGCTTTCACGCCCTCGTGTTTCACCCAGCCTTTGTTATATACGATCCGGAAATCCTCAGCGTATTTGTCCAAGTTGGACTTGTCGATATGCTGAAAGGTATAGTCCGGGTCAGAAAGGATGCGCTGCGCCTTATCATGGTATTCCGGCGTGAGCGGATCGTTTACGGTGCGATAGTAAACGTACTGGTTGAAGTAGAGCTTAAAGCCGTAGTTCTCGAACAGTTGCTGGTAGTAGGGATGATTGTAGTTCATGCAATAAGTGGGCTCCAGGAAGCCGTCAACCAGCAGTCCCCACCATTTATCACGCTCCCCGAAATTGATCGGGCCGTCCATGGCCTCCATACCCCGCTCCTGCAGCCAGTGGCGGCAAGCCTCGAAGAGTGTGTTGGCAGCTTGCTGATCGTTGATACAGTCAAAGAAACCCATGCCGCCGGTTGGCTGCTCAAAGGAGTTCGCAGTTTTCTTGTTGATGAAAGCGGCCACCCGGCCAATAGATTCCCCTTCTTCGTCCTTTAAAATCCAGCGGATCGCTTCACCGTCGCGCAGGAGTTTATTTTTCTTAGGGTCGAACACCTGGTTTACATCCTTGTCAAGCGGGCGGATATAATTCGGGTCTTTGCGATAAAGCCTTACTTGTACTTTAAGAAACTCTTCGGCCAGTTCGGGGGTGTTTACTTCAATCAGTCGCATAGGATGTGTTCGGAGCTTGGATGATTCCCCAAAATAAGTCATAAAACTTGATAAAGCATATATAGCCCGGAACCTTAAGGACCAAAAACGTTGAGAGGAGCAGTTAGGCGGGAATAAGGGGGGTATAAAAACAAAAAAGGCTTCAGATTTCTCTGAAGCCTTTTAAGAGCCCCCAGTCGGAATCGAACCAACGACCTACTGATTACAAGTCAGTTGCTCTACCAGCTGAGCTATGGAGGCGGTAAAAGTACAAATAAAGTTGAGCCCCCTGCCGGGATCGAACCAGCGACCTACTGATTACAAGTCAGTTGCTCTACCAGCTGAGCTAAGGAGGCGATACTTTATTTATGTTGCCCTATCGTTCTAAAGCGTTGCAAAGGTATAATAAGGTTTTTAATATACAAATACCCGTAACAGGATTTTTCGCGCTTTTACGATAAGCTTTTGAGTATCAAACAGAAATTTTTTATCTTCTGAAAGCGGCCAGCTGCCGCTGCAGGATGTCGATGCGTTTCTGCGTGTCTTCTATACGGCCTTCATATTCCTCGCGCAGCTTATCGGCGTTCTTGGAACGGGCAAAGAAGTCGAGGTTGGTGCGCAGGGTCTGTATGTCGTTCTGCAACTGGCCAATCTCGCGACGAATTGTCTGTTCTTTCTGGTATAGCTTCTGCGAGGCATCCGGACTGTTTTTCAGGCGGTCTACCTGCAGCTGAGCCACAATGGTCATACGCTCATCATAAGGCAGGTCAGGAACGCGCTCCAGGTACCGCTCCATCAGAGACAGGAATCGCTCCTCTACCCTTGTGTTCACACGCTTGTTGCCAGTATCCAGGGTGTCCCATTCCGCTACGATCCTGTTGAAATCATCCAGCGAAGTCGTCGTGTTGGGTTGTGTCAGCTCTTCTGTTATACGGTCGCAAAGGGCCAGTTTTTCTGAAGAGAGTTTTTCCATTTCGGCTCCCTTCTGCTGTTCCTGGGCCTGCTTGCGGTCGAAGAACTCGTTGCAAGCCGCTCTGAAGCGCTGCCAGATCTTATCGGAATGCTTATCCGGCACGCGGCCTATGGTCTTCCACTTCTTCTGAAGCTGGATCATCTTCTCTTTGGTCGTATTCCAGTCTGTGCTCTCCTTCAGACTCTCGGCCTGTTCGCACAGCTCCGTCTTCAGGCGCAAGTTCTGTGTTTTCTGCTCATCCAGGCCTTTAAAGAACTGGTTCTTGTGCTGGAAGAACGCCTTGTAATTGCCCCAGAAGTTTTTGTTGACCTCCTCGGCGTACTCTTTCGGTACAAGACCGGCGCTGTCCCACTCTTCCTTGAGTTTCTGGATCTCGTCTGTCTTGTCACGCCATTCGTTTATGCGGTCAGTGTTAAAGGTCTGGAACTCCTGCAAACGAGCCAATAGCCCGCGCTTCTTCTCCAGGTTGGCCATCTCGATGGTCTTGCGCTCCTCCATGTACGAACGGCGCTGCTCATGCACTTTTTCAGAAGCCTGAATAAAGCGCTCCCAGATCGCGTCACGCTGCTCGTTCGGAACAGGCCCAATGTTCTTCCATTCTTCATGCAAATGGCGCAGCTCCTGCAAGGCTTTGTTGATGGAAGGCTCGTTCTGAAGTGCTTCTGCACGTTCTATCAACTGCACTTTGGCATCCAGGTTACGGCGCCTGTCCAGCTCCTTCATTTCGAAGAACATGCTGCGGTTGTTGTAGAAGATGTCTAGCAGGGCATGGTACGAATCCCACAGTTCCTGCGCTTCTCCCGGTGGTACGGGTCCGATGCTCTTCCATTCTCCCTGCAGCTTCTTCAGTTCGTCGCTGCTGTTTTTGGTTTCGGCTGATTCTACCAGGGTACGCAACTGCTGCAGTAGCTCACGCTTGCGCTCCAGGTTGCGAACACGCTGTTCTTCACTGTGCTGTCGGTCCTGGTAGCGAGCCTCGCGGTAAGCGGCGTAGAGCTGCTCGAGCTCTGTGTGCGCTACGGGCGCATGGTAGTCAAAGTCTTCTTCGGTGCCTCCCTCCTGTCGGAAACGGTCAAGTGCCTGGCCCTTCTCAATCTGAAACTTATCCTCGTACTGGCGATGGATTTCCTGGATCTTTTTATACTTGCGTTTTGCGTCGGGCACTTTGAGAAGCTGGGTCAGATGATTGCGCAGATCCTCCAGGGGCATCTGGCTGTAGTCCGTGTGGTCATCCTCATCCAATTCTTCTTCGTCGTGGTGCTCATCAGCAGCGGCTACTGGTGTGTTCGGTTCAGTTGCCTCAGGTGTCGTGGTGGCAGACGAAGAGGTATCCGTTGTTTCTGTTGGAGTGGCTGCTTCTGTGGCAGGTGCTTCAGCCTCAGGGAGGTTGGCTTCTGCAAAAGCTTCAGTTATTTCTTCTGTCTCTGACGTCTCTGCTTCGGAAGCCAGTGCTGGGTTTATTTCAGGCTGGTCTTCTTTGGGCACACCTGTTTCGGATGGCTTGTCCTGTGCGCTTTCTTTCTGTGCGTTGATCTCGGCGAGGCGCTGTTCTACAATATCCATCGGAGACGAGGCCTGCTGCCCGTTGGCTTGTGCTTCGTCTTGTGGCCGGGGCTTGTTGGCCTCAGCTCCGTTTGCGTCGGTGTGCTGTTTATCAGTTGTCATGACTTCAGTTTTTAGTCCACTTATTGTCAGTTCAGGCGGGGATCTACCGGGTAGTTTGAAAGTACCTTGTATTTTCCGCCCATTTGGCGCAGAATGTTACGCCAAAGTGTATCTGCTTCCAAATTAAATAATTTATTCGCAGCATTGTTGTTTACGATCCAAACATTTTTGTCGATCTCCTCCTGCAGTTGGCCGGGTGTCCATCCGGAGTAGCCAAGAAAAAACTTGATATCCGCCGGTGTTACCTCGCCGGTGCCAATCAAAGTACGCAGGGATTCGAAGTCGCCTCCCCAATACAGGTTGTCGTTCAATTGCACTGCCTGGGGCAAGTCCGCTATCTGGTGCACGTAGTGCAGGGTGTTGTACTGCACCGGTCCCCCTATACCTAGCTCGGCCTCAAAGGTATCGTTATATACATCAACCACATCAGACAGCTTAAGGTTTGACAAACGGTTGAGTACCAGCCCAAACGTTCCCTCCCCCTCCACGTGGCTGCAGATCAAAACCACGGTGCGCTCAAAATTGGGATCGCCCAGGTATGGCTCCGATATCAGGATACTGCCGTTTTGTGGCTTATTTTCGCTTTCTTCCTCCATTGTTCTCCAGGGTTTAATTGCTATACCTTACATAAACTTCTGGCCTGGCAGGCCTGGCAATCGCTGTTTATACCTTCTTACGGAAACAACACATTAGGGTACAAATCCTGTAGAACGCCTTAGCTGGACAAAAACAACCAGCGGCCACACAAAGCCTGCCAACACTGGAAATAAGTCTTCTAATTTTATAAAATATTTTTAAATTATTGCAATATTAATTAAAATTTAAGCCTCAGCCGATTATTTTATAATTTTGGGGCAAATCATCGCATTCGCTATGGCGCTCCAACACGACATTGCCTCTATCCGGAAGAACTACTCCCGGCAGGCGCTTACAGAAGAGTCCGTCTCCAACGACCCGCTCGACCAGTTTAAGGTATGGCTCAACGAAGCCATTCTTTCAGAAGTGCTGGAGCCGACGGCGCTGGTGCTGTCCACCGTGTCGGCCGACTGCCGGCCTTCGGCGCGGGTAGTGCTTTTAAAAGAGGTCTCTTCGGATGGCTTTGTGTTCTTCACCAATTACGACAGCCGCAAAGGACAGCAGCTGGCTGAGAACCCATACGCTTCTATCACCTTTTTCTGGGCTGAATTGGAACGGCAGGTGCGTATAGAGGGAACGATCGGGAAAGTGGCAGCCGATGTGTCGGATGTATATTTTCACAGTCGGCCGCGCGGCAGCCAGATCGGGGCCTGGGCCTCGCCTCAGAGCCGTGAGATAAACAGTCGCGTAGAACTGGAGCAGGCGGAGGCAAGATTTGAAAAGGACTTTGCCAACCTGGACGTAGTGCCGCGCCCGCAGCACTGGGGAGGCTACGTACTGAAGCCCGAGCGCATCGAGTTCTGGCAGGGCCGCCCGAACCGTTTGCACGACCGCATTGTGTTTGAGCAGGCCGATACCCAATGGACCCGCAAACGACTTGCGCCCTGATCCTATACCTGATTAACCTATACCTCTAAGAGCTGTACCTATACCTGTAAGCAAACCTGATGGCCGAAATATTACCCATTAAAGCGTGGCGTTACAAAGAAGAGCTGAGCCAGTCGATCGAAGAACTGACCTCTCCCCTTTTCGATGTAGTGTCAGCAAAACAGCGGGAGGCGCTGTACCAGAACCCGATCAACAGCATCCACCTCTCGGTTCCTCGCGGCGACAAGCCAGCTGATACTGCAGCCGACATGCTGCAGGAATGGAAAGCCACCGGTACGATCGTTCAGGACCCGCTTCCCGGCATTTATGTGTATTACCAGTATTTCAGGCTGCCCGGCAACGAGCGCGAATACTGCCGCAAGGGTTTCATTTGCCACATCAAAGCCTACGACTGGAACGAAGGCGTGCTCCTGCGCCACGAAAACACGATTCCCAGTGCGGTGAACGATCGCATCGATCTCCTGGACAAGACGCTGATGAACACCAGCGCTACCCACGGCCTCTATACCGATCCTGATTTTGTACTGGAGCGCTACATGGACGAGAGCATCCAGTCGCCGCTTTATGTGACCGAAGACTACCAGGGTGTGCGCGACGTGCTGGCCGTGATTCACGACCACGACGTGATCAGGCACTTCCTGGAGGTGCTGGAATCACGTCAGGTGCTGCTGGCCGATGGGCACCATCGCTATGAGGGCTCGCTGGAGTACCGCAAAAAGCGCATGGCCGACAATCCGAACCACACCGGCAAGGAGGCCTACAACTACCACCTGATGTACCTCACCAACACCGAGGCCGACGACCTGCGCATCCTGCCAACACACCGGGTGCTGGAGAATATTGATCTCTCGGACGAGGAGTTTCTGGAGCGCCTGCGTGCCTACTTTGTGGTGACACCCAAAGAGGATGCTTACGAACTCAACGAGGTGATCGTGGGTAAGAACTGGGCCTTCGGGCTATACCTGTCGGGCAACGCCTATAAACTGCGCCTCAAGCCGGAAGTGCACCACCTGATCGATTGGCCGGTGCCCCAGGAAGTGAAAGACCTCGACCTGACCGTGATGCATTTTTTCGTTTTCGAGAAGGTGCTGGGAATTGGCCGCGAAGCGCAGCGTGACTACCCGGGCCTGAGCTATGTGCGCAACTTCACGGCCTGTGTCAGCCAGGTGGACTCCGGCAAAGCGCGCCTGGCCCTGATCACCAACGAGGTGTCGATGGAACAGGTGAAGCGGGTATGCTACAGCGGGGCCATCATGCCTCAGAAATCGACCTTCTTTTACCCGAAAACAATCTGCGGATTCTTATTCAGCTCAATCAAAGAAAATGAATTTATCTCGTCCGATACTGCTTGCCTCTAATTCCCCGCGCCGCAAAGAACTCTTAGCCGGGCTTGGAATCCATTTCGAGGTGCGGGTGAAGGAAGTGAACGAGGACTTTCCGGAGCACCTGCAACGCGCGCAGGTAGCCGAGTTTCTGGCCTCCCACAAAGCAGATGCCTATACCGCAGACTTGCAGAACGAAGTACTGATCACGGCCGATACGATCGTTTGCCTGGGTGAGCGCATCCTGAACAAGCCTGCCGATGCTTCGGAAGCCTTTGCCATGCTGCGCGCCTTATCCGGAACCCATCACGAAGTGATCACTGGTGTTTGTATCCTGACAAAGAATTCCAAGACCATCTTCCATGATGCGACCAGGGTATACTTTAAGAAGCTGAGTGACGAGGAAATCAACTATTACATCGAGCACTACCAGCCCTTCGACAAAGCGGGTGCCTATGGCATACAGGAATGGATCGGAAAGATCGGGATCGAGAAGATCGAAGGTTCCTATTTTAATGTAGTCGGCCTGCCTGTTCAAAAACTATATACCTATCTCAAAGACTTGCAGGTAATTACATTATAACTCTCTGATACATATATTTTTATAATTCTGCAGGTATGGCAAACTTAAAATTCCGGTCTTATACGGAACAAATTGCCTGGTCTCCAGCCTTTCATACTACCATACTGCTTTAGCACAAGCATCATTTCAACAACAGCTCGTTAAATAATCATCATATTTATATTGGATGCCATACACCAAATTATACCTGGCCAAAGGAAAAGAACACTCATTGAAGCGTTTTCACCCGTGGGTTTTCTCCGGCGCTATTAAAAGAATTGAAGGAACGGAGCCGGAAGAAGGCGACACCGTAGAGGTATACTCCAACCAGCGTGAGTTCCTGGGCATAGGCCATTGGGCGCCTGGCTCCATTGCGGTGCGCGTGTTCTCTTTTGAGCAGGTCGAGCCGGACTATACCTTCTGGAAAAGCAAGGTGCAGCAAGCCTACGACTACCGCAAACGACTTGGTTTGGTTGACAATCCGCACACCGATGTCTACCGCCTGGTATACGCCGAAGGTGACGGCGTGCCCGGCCTGATTGTGGATGTGTACAAGGATACGGCTGTGATCCAAACCCACTCTGTGGGCATGTATTCGGTGCGTGAGCACGTTGCCAAAGGCCTGCAGGAAATCTATGGTCCGCATTTGAAAGCAGTTTATGACAAGAGCGCAGAGTCACTTCCGGCCAAGTCGCCGGTGCAGGCTGTGAATGGCTACCTGTTTGGTGAATCTAGTGGCGGTGTGATTGCTACTGAGAACGAGCACCAGTTCTTTGTGGACTGGGAAAGCGGTCAGAAAACGGGCTTCTTCATCGACCAACGCGAAAACCGTGAATTGCTGGCCCGCTACGTGAAAGACAAAACAGTGCTGAACACCTTCTGCTATACCGGTGGCTTCTCCGTATACGCCCTCAACGCGGGCGCCAAAGAAGTGCATTCGGTTGACGTGTCGAAGAAGGCAATTGAGCTAACGATCAAAAACGGCCAACTGAGTCAGGCACCGGATCGACACGAGGCTTTCGCAGTTGATACGTTTGAATTCCTGAAAGGCAAGGAAGACCGCTACGATGTGATCATCCTGGACCCTCCTGCCTTTGCCAAGAGCCAGAAAGTGCGCCACAATGCCGTGATGGGCTACAAGCGTCTGAATGCCGAGGCCATGAAACGCATCAAGCCGGGCGGCATCCTGTTCACCTTTTCGTGCTCTCAGGTGGTAGACAAGTACCTGTTCAACAACACGGTAATGGCAGCTGCTATCGAGGCTGGTCGCAGTATCAAGATCATGCACCACCTCTCCCAGCCCGCCGATCATCCTATCTCCATCTTCCACCCCGAAGGTGAATATTTGAAGGGGTTGGTGCTGTTTGTAGAGTAAGTTGATGTAGTGACAGGTCTCGACCTGCCCGCTCAATAGCCAATCGGATGTCAATAACAATAAAACCATGTTAAGCGGATTCAATCGTCTTGCATAGCATGGTTTTTTTATCGAAATAATCAGGGTTGATTGCCTGTGAACGATCAGGACAGGTATAACTCGAGGTATGTCTGTGCAAGATTCGGACAGGTCGCGACCTGTCCCTACAAGGAAATGGTAATGTTGCGTAACGACGCGACGCTGAAACGTCGCTACATTTTACCTTTCTACCTTTCTACCTTTCTAACTTTCTAACTTCCCGAACTCCCCAACTCTTAAACTCCAAAACTCCTGGCAGTTCCATGCGGATGCGCCACTCTTTTGGGTAGTAGTTGTTGAGGCGGCTGCCGACCTGTTTGGCCCAGCCAAGCGGCAGACCTTCAAATTGCAGCAGGATCCAGTCGTTGCTGTTGCCGCTGATGCCGATGTCTTCTTTGCGGAGGTAACGCAGGGCCGATTCCAGGACGAGCTCTTCGGTGCGGAAAGCGGCCTTGTTAAAGTGCTGTGACAGCGCCAGGGCCTGCAGTGGTTTCAGCTTTTTGCCATTCACTTCGGCTATCTCGGTGCCAGCGTAGATTACGTGCATGTTCTGGTAAAGCTCGTCTAGTTCTTCAAACAGATTTTCAGGTATAGCGGAGATCACCTCCCCATGCTGTACCCAGGCGAACCGGTAGGGCTCCACTAGCCAGTCATTGACCAGGGCCTGTTCTTTTTTGCCGGCCAGTGCCAGCTTATACTTCTTCTTTTTCGTGGATCGCTGTGGTGCCTCATACTCCCCGGTTTTGCGAAGTGCTGCCAAAAAGAATCCTTCGCCCTGCACCTGGTGCGGATAGAAGCGATAGCCGGAAACTCCGTTGAGCGAAGTGGCTTCTACGCGCCATGCCGGATCCAGCGTGAGGGAAAGCGGCTGTGCTTTTTCCTGATCGGCCAACCAGGCGATGTTCTGCTCGTTCTCAGCCAGATTCCAGGTGCAGGTACTGTAGATCAGGAGGCCGCCTGGCCGCAGGGAGTCCCATACGTCCATCAGGATGCGCTGCTGGCGCTGGGCGCAGAGGTTCACATTCTCGTCTGACCATTCGTTCACGGCCTGCGGGTCTTTGCGGAACATGCCTTCGCCACTGCAGGGCGCGTCCACCACCATCACGTCAAAAAACTCCGGTAGTCGGCTAAAGTCGCGGGGATCGTTGTTTGTCACCACCACATTGCCGCTTCCCCATTTGGTCACGTTCTCGGCCAGAATACTGGCGCGGCTGCGGATCACTTCGTTGGCGACCAACAGACTATCGGGTGAGATCAGGCTGGCGATGTGAGTCGACTTGCCGCCGGGCGCTCCGCAGAGGTCCAGTACATGGAGCGGTTGACTGAGGTCTGTGTGTTGGCGGAGTGCCTGCTCTAAAAACATGGAACTGGCCTCCTGCACATAGTATGCCCCGGCATGCAGGCGCGGGTCCAGCGTAAACTGCGGACGCTCAGGTAAATAAAAGCCCGTTTCCGTCCAGGGTATACGAGGCAGGCTGGGCTGTCCCGGCAACTTGTTTCTGTTTAGCCGGATACTGGTGGGTGCGGGTTGATGCAAAGCCTCCTCGAATCGGGTATAGTCAAGACCCAGCTGCCCTTTCATGCGCTGCGCAAATGATTGTGGTAATTCCATCCCCAAAGGTACGGCAATTTGACCTTTTCGTGAAAAGGTTGGCTTTACTTGTTATGCAGAAAATTATTTTTCTGCCAGTGCCACAAACTCCTGCATGATGGGGATGTCGGCCGGGCACCACTCGTAATTGGCCAGATCCTGCGGCACAACCCATTGGTAAGACCGGTGCTCTTGGGGTTCAATCGTTCCTTTGTTGTATTGGCAGATGTAAGGTATAAGCTCAATGGTTTTGTCGCCGTAGGTATGCACCACAGGCGTAAGCCGCTGCACCGGGGTGATGCTGAGGTTCAGCTCTTCCTGTATTTCTCGTATCAGGCAGGCCTCTTCTGTTTCTCCTTCTTCTATTTTTCCGCCCGGGAATTCCCAAAGCAAGGCTTGCGGCATGGTTTTGCTGCGCTGGGTTATCAGTACGCGACCAAACTGCTCGATCAGGGCACAGGTTACTTTTGTAATCATAGCTTAAGGTATAAAGATTGTGCGGATGTATGGGCTTTTACTTTGATATTATTTTGCTTAAGTAGGATTCTGACCAGTAGAAGACAAAACCCGCGGCGAGGCATATTGCCAGATTCAGCGCAATGTTCGTATCGTCCTGCACCAGACCAAAGTAAAGCACCTGCACCAGAAAGATGTGATATGATGCTTTGCCAAGGGTCGCCATGGCCCGGAAAGCTAAAAAGTCCGACTGCTGCGGGAAAGCCAGGATGCCCAGGTAGATCAGCAAGGCAGCGTAGGGGAAAGTAAGAAACACCTGCGCCTGCCATTCCGGTTTGAAGTAAGGAAGACTGATGCCCTGATATTGATAAAAGTACAGGTATACCCCACTGGCAATTCCAGCCAGGAACAGGAGCCAGCTATACCTATTGTCCGGTCTGGTGATCAGGTGGGAGAGCCACAGGCCCAAGGCAATGGCCGAGAAATACCGGAACAGAGCGGCATCGTATAGGTAGCGATCTTCTTGGAAATAGCCGATCTGATAGGCAACCAGCTGAAAGGCAACTTCCGTGAGCACCAACACCAAGGTCGTGCGCACTGGCCAGCGATTGAAGGTATAGCCGATCAGCGGAAGCACAAACAGGGACTGCAGCAAAAGTGTGATAAAGTAATTGCCTTTGCCCGAAACTGGCAGTACCCCGATCAGGTTCTTCCAATCCAGGGTATAGACATTCCAAGCGTATACCTGTTCCCAGACATAGCCCGCCACCAGCGAGATGCCATACATGATCAAAAGCGGAAAGATGATGCGCAGGGCTTTCTTTTGGAAATAATGCCAGGTATAGAGCTGATCGAAGTGTAAGGTCTTGCTACCGTAGGATAACCCCAGGTTCATACCCATCAGCACCATGAAGATCGGAACCGCCTGCCATATGTGAAAGACCGCGTAACTGGTCTCCAACTGCTCACGCGAGAGCGAGTGCAACAGAAGCACGGCAATGATGGCCAGTCCCTTTAGGATGTCAATTTGCTGGAAATGCTGTTTCATGCGTCAGGCCCCGCTGAATGGCTTGGGCTTTAAACGCGAAAGGCACACCACCGGGTATGCCTTTCGCGCTATTTGGCAGCTCAACTTAGGTGAGCTTTTCTTTCAAAATCTCAAACTCGACAGCCGGCGCGATGCGCTCATACAAAATCAGGTAGACCGCTTTGGTGATCGGCATATCCACTTTCAGCTTTTTGTTCAGCTCGTAAATGCTCTGCACGGCATAGTATCCCTCCGCCACCATGTTCATCTCGATCTGCGCCGATTTTACGGTATAGCCGTGACCGATCATGTTACCGAAGGTACGGTTGCGGCTGAACTGCGAGTAAGCCGTTACCAGCAAGTCGCCCAGGTAGGCCGATCCGTTCAAGTCACGGTGGATCGGCATGACGGCATGCAGAAAACGCTCGATCTCCTGCATGGCATTCGATACGAGTACTGCCTGAAAGTTGTCACCATAGTTCAGACCGCGGGCTATACCGCAGGCCAGCGCGATGATGTTCTTGATCACAGCGCAGTACTCCACGCCGTCCAGGTCTTCGAGTGGATTGGCTTTCGTGTAGCGGTTACGCAACAGTTCGCAGAAGCGCTCCGCTGTGGGCATATCGTACGAGCCAATGGTCAGGTATGACTGCTTCTCCATGGCTACCTCCTCGGCATGGCAGGGACCTGCAATGACCAATTGGTGACTGTTCGGTACGCCGTATTGCTGGCCCAGGTAGTCGGTGATCAGGATGTTCTGCTTCGGGATCATTCCCTTGATGGCAGATATCAGCACTTTGCCCTTTAGGGCATGCTGCTCCAGTCCGCTCAGGGCCTCCTGTATAAAAGCTGCAGGAACAGCCAGAATAACCCAGTCCGCCACAGCCACGACGTTGCGCAGGTCCGTTGAGGGCTTCACGTAGTTCAGGTCGTAGGTCACGCCACTGAGGTAGCGCGGGTTGTGGCGGTAATTGATCAGGTGCTGCACATCGTTTTCATTGCGCATCCACCAGTGTACCTGCGATTTATTCTCTGAGAGGATTTTCACCAGCGCCGAAGCCCAGCTTCCCCCTCCTATTACTGCAATTTTTTCCAAACCGGATGTTTATTTTTCTTCACCATTCGCATCAGCCAAAACTGATTTGTTTAGTGACTTCTCGTCTTTCACGGCCACTTTGGCACCGTCTTTCAGGGTTTTCGACACAGCTCTGAAAGGACCGGAAACTACCTTTTGTCCTTCTTTCAGGCCGCTCAGAATTTCGATGTTATCGAAGTCGCTGATGCCGGTTTTCACTTTCACAGATTTAACCGTGTTGTTGGCATCATGCACAAATACTACTTCTTCGATCGGGCCGGCAGGAGCTGCAGGAGCTGCTTCTGCATTTTTATCGACATCCTTTTCGTCACCGTTTTCGCCCTCTACCTTGGCTGGCTTGTTAGAACGAGTTGTCACTGCCGACAAAGGTACAGATAAAACATTATTTTTGCGTTCTGTGATGATGTCAACCGAAGCGGTCATACCCGGACGGAAAGGACGGGCGTTCTTGTCTGCCAGGTGGCTGTAAGAGTCGTTCAGCAAGCGGATGCGCACCTCAAACTCGGTCACAGCCTCTAGCGAAGCGGCGTCTTTCGCCGTGTTGGCAATCGAGGTTACGATGCCTTTGAACTTCTCGTCGCGGCTGGTATATGAGTCTACTTCCACAATTACGGAGTCACCCATACCTACCCGGATGATGTCGTTCTCGTTCACGTTCACGCGCACTTCCATGTTGTTGAGGTTGGCGATGCGCATGATTTCGGTGCCAGCCATTTGGGAGGTACCCACCACGCGTTCTCCTCTCTCCACATTAAGTTTTGACACGGTGCCACTTACCGGCGCGTAGATGGTTGTTTTGTTCAGGTTCTCGCGGGCATCGTTCAAAGAGGCCTGCGCATTCTGTATACCAAACTCAGCGGCACGAACGCTCTGCGCCAGCGACTCTATCTCTTGCTTACCGGCTTCGTACTGCGCTTTGATCTGCTGATACTCGGCCTCGGAGATTACTTTCTGGTCAAACAAGCTTTTATTACGGTTGTAGTTCTGCTCTACCTGCGCAAAATTAGCACGTGATTGTGCCAGGCGCGCTTTCGACTGTGACAGGTTAGCACGGGCCTGGTTTACACCAGCCGTCTGCATATCTACCAGCGATTTGTAGTTATCAGGGCGTATACGCACCAGCAACTGCCCTTTTACTACGGAGTCGCCTTCCTGCACGGTCAGCTCGATGATCTCGCCCGATACGTCGGGGCTGATCTTTACTTCTGTCTCAGGTTGCACTTTGCCTGAGGCGCTTACTTTTTCAACGATTTCGGTGCGCTTGACATCTGCCAGCACGACCTCCGTTCCTTCTTCTTTACCGATCCAACCTGCCTTTTTAGCTACAAGAGCCAGTACAAGAATCAGAACCAGTCCGCCTATCAGGGTATAGATAAGCTTATTCGATTTTTTTGCAGCCATAATTTTATATTAGAAAGAGAGGTCTTTGCCCTGGTAGAAGTCCAGAACTTTTAGTTTAAAGGTATATTCGTATTTAGCTTGTATCAAGCTAGATTGGGCAGAACGATAGGTGTTCGCTATCACGTTGAAATCCACCGTGTTGATGACGCCACTATTGAGCCTAAGCTCTGCATTACGATAGTTTTTTTCAGCAGCTGTGATTTGTCCTTTGGCGGCGATGTAGCGTCTTTGAGCTGCAATTGCATCAACATAAGCCTGCTCAATGGTCTGTCGCAAGTTATTGCGGGCTAAATCAGCATTTAGCTTTGCATTCATTTGCGAAAGTTTGGCTCGTTGTACGCTGTTGCGTATCTGCAATCCATTCAGGATAGGTATCTGCAATGAAAAGCCAAAGTTCTTGCCTACACCATCTTTAAGTTGATCCATAAATGAATAAGTTTCCCTTCTGAAGGTAGTGGTTGGAGTGTATATTATAAAAGGATTGGTTCCTTCTATGTCAGTAAAGCCCAATGGGGTAGCCTGCAATTTGCCTTGCTCTGCAAAGCGAAAGTCCCTTGCACTGGAGTAGAACGTATTCAATCCTCCATTAAGCGACAACCTTGGATAATAGGCTCCCCTAGCTACTTCCACGCCCTTTTCAGCACTTAAAAGACGAATTTCGGCACTTCGTATGGCAGGGAGTGTTTGTAAAGCTACATCATAAACCTGTACAGCATCTACTAACACCGGATTCTGGTCTGGTTCAGGAATTTCAGGTATGGCAATCTGAAAGTTGTCTGTTCTTTCAAGGTTAAGTAGCTGAATCAGGTTAAGGCGGGCTATATCACGCTGGTTCTGCGCATTAATCAGATTCAGCTCGTCTGTCGCTAACTGTGATTCCAGTTCCAGAACGGAGTTCTCGGCAAGACTTCCAGCTTTGAAAAGTATACGTGTGCGGTCTAGCTGTAGCTTTGTAACATTACTCTGCAACTCTGATGTTTTGATTAATTCATCAGCAAATAGAATGTTAAGGTACGATGTTACGATCTGTATTGTAATATCGTTCTGAGCAGAGAGGACGTCCTGTTCATCGGCCTGCAGATCCAGCTCGTTCCGTTTAATACTATTGACCTGCTGGAAGCCCATGAACAAAGGCAAGGAAGCATTTACCTGATAGCTATTTGTGCGGCTCTGTTCGCTACGGAGTTCGGATGTCGTTGGATCGACGTAAGTACCATAGTTGAAATTGAAAGAAGAGCCTCCATTTATACTTGGTAATCGACCAGCCCTGGATTGGCTAAGATTTGTCTGTGTTACCTCTTTGTTTATCTGGCTTCTTTTTACCTGCAGGTTGTTTGCTTTAGCATATTCAACTGCTTCCTGCAGCGACCAGATGCCGTCGCCCCCTGCGCCCTGCTGCTGCGCCATGGCCGAACCAAATCCGCCCACAGTTAAGCCAAGAGCCAGCAACAGCACTTTGTTTGACATTTTTTTCATAGTGTGATTTCTTCTTAAAGATCGATATTGGGAATGTAGATCACATGCTTCACCCAGCTCAGTTGCTTCAGGTACTCAAGCGTGATCGGCTTAATACCCGAGTCCATTTCGATGAACTGGCGGGCCATTTCGTTTCTGCCCTTGCGCGATACGTTCATCGTAGCAATGTTGCAGTCATCGTGGGCGATCACGGTAGCAATAAAGGCAATGCTGCCCTTCACGTCATCCGCATCGATGATGAGTGTATGCAGGTTGGCCGAGAAACTGGCCGTAAAACCGTCTACTTCCACAATGTTGATCACGCCACCTCCCCGGCTCTGCCCGATCACTTCTACCTGGCGATCTCCTGCCTTCAGGTTCAGCTTGATGGTGTTGGGGTGCATGGTAGAGGCATTGCCAACAGAACGGAAGGTATATTTCAGGCCACGCTCTTTGGCATGGTCAAAAGCCTCCTTAATGCGCTTGTCATCCGTTTTGAAGTCCAGCAGGCCGGCCACGATGGCCCGGTCAGAGCCGTGGCCCTCGTAAGTTTGGGCAAAGGAATTATAGAAAGTGATGATGGCCTCCTCGGGAGCAGCTCCTAATACCCGTATCGCAGCGCGCGCAATGCGCACAACACCAGCGGTATGGGAGCTTGAAGGCCCGATCATGATAGGACCTATCATATCAAAAACACTGCTTTTTTCTGCCATGGAGATGGAGCGGGTAAATATCGTAAAACCCAAATTTAACAAATAAGGCTAATGATAACATTTTTTCACCGTTATATTCTTTGGTTTTCTACCAACAGTCGGATTTACTCTATCAAAAGAGGCATTAGGACCATTAACTTTCGTCCTTACTAGCTTGATTCACAGAATTCCTGTACACAGGATGTTAATAACAGACAGAAGGTTGCCTGCAAGTCGTGGATTTATTTCCACTGATTTATGTTTTGAAGATAGCGTGTATGTTTTGGATACAGCTTGTGATAAAAAATTGCCTTTTGCCGGAATCTATGCGATTGTTTTAGTTTATTTGTAGGCTAATGGCGACTCACCAACCCCCATCTGTATACCATGGAGCAACAACCTTTTAAGCCGGAAGTGCTGGAGCAGCTCAGAAGACTGGAAGCCAAGTACGTGCCGCTCGGTCAGGACCTGGCTGCCTATCTGGAAGGTCTCTACTACACGGACTACCTCAACTACTGGGATTATATTCACCTGGATACCCTGTTGAGTCTGCAGAACCCGCGCACTTCTATACCTGATGAAAAGATTTTCATCATGTATCACCAGATCACAGAGCTATACTTCAAGCTCTGCCTGGAAGAGTACAGGCAAATAGGTGAAGACAAGGAGCTTACAGGTGATGTACTCCTGAAACGCTTGAAGCGCATCAACCGCTATTTCGAAAACCTGATCGACTCGTTTGATGTGATGGTGGACGGCATGGATCCGAAGCAGTTCCTGCAGTTCAGGATGGCGCTGATGCCGGCCAGTGGATTCCAGTCGGTGCAGTACCGCATGATCGAAATTGCCTCTACAGAACTGCGTAACCTGACCGATAAAGAGAAACGCAAGGCGCTGGGTTTGCAGAGCACACATGAAGAAATGATGGGATGCATCTATTGGAAAGAAGGCGCTACCGAGGTTTCGTCAGGATCCAAAACTCTGACATTAATCCGGTTTGAAGAAAAGTATACCCAGCAGCTGATACAGTTTGCCAGGCAGTATGAGCAAATGAACGTCTGGTCTGCCTACAAGCGTTTGTCTGAGGAAGAGCAGCAAAACCCGCGTCTGATCCGCCAGCTGCGTGAACTGGACAGCAACGTGAACGTCAACTGGCCACTGATGCATTACAAATCGGCAGTGCGCTACCTGCAGCGCGATCCGGAAGTGATCGCCGCCACCGGAGGCACGAACTGGCAAAAATACCTGCCTCCCAAGTTCCAGAAGCGCATCTTTTACCCTGAGATATGGAATGAAGAAGAACTCGAAAATTGGGGCAAAGGCTGGGTGGAAAAAGTGCTGAATGGGGATTTATAATATTGTTAAATTGTTGATGGTTAAATTGTTGTTTTGGGCTGTTTAGACTTGTTGTTGATTAAGGTATAGCAAGCTTTTATGCGTTGATGGCATAACCAGTTTTGCTATAGCTGTTGAATGAGACTGATCCGGTTTGATTCTAATTCAAGTATAAACAATTTAACCATTAACAATTTAACAATTGAATTAAGAATTTAAGGATAACTACCTTACTAACTGTAAATGAATAAGAAAGAAGTTGAAGTCGTGTTGTCGCCGGAAGTGGCGTACAACGACGAACTGTTGGAGCGTGAGCTTATTGTAAGTGCCGGTCTCAAGCCGGATGATGTGAAGCATATCCACCGCATTAAGCGCTCTATTGACGCGCGCGGTCGCCAGGTGTTGCTCCGCGTGCGGGCTGATCTATACCTGGACACCCCTCCTGCCGATATCCTTTCAGCCAGGTATAGCTACCCTAATGTCAGCAACGCCAGGAAAGTGATTATAGTGGGCGCTGGCCCGGCCGGACTCTTTGCCGCTTTGCGCTGCATTGAGCTGGAGCTAAAGCCAATCGTGCTGGAGCGCGGAAAAGACGTCCGTGCCCGACGACGTGACCTAGCCGCCATCAACAAAGACCATGTAGTAAACCCAGACTCAAACTATTGTTTCGGGGAAGGCGGTGCCGGTACCTACTCGGATGGCAAGCTCTATACCCGCTCCAAAAAGCGGGGCGATCTGCAGCGTATTCTCGAGATTTTCGTGCAGCACGGCGCCACCCGCGACATCCTGTTCGACGCCCACCCACATATTGGCACAAATAAACTGCCCCGTATCATCTCCGCCATCCGCGAGAGCATAGAGGCCGCCGGCGGTGAAGTACTGTTTGACAAGCGCGTGACTGACTTTATCCTGGAGCAGGACGAAATGAAAGGCGTCGTGACCCAGGATGGTCAGGAATATACTGGCGAGGCTGTGATTCTGGCAACCGGCCACAGCGCCCGCGACATCTTTGAGTTACTGCACCACAAAGGCATCACCATCGAGGCAAAGCCCTTTGCAATGGGTGTGCGTGTGGAGCATCAGCAGAAACTGATCGACAGCATCCAGTATAAATGCGAAGACCGCGGTTGCTGGCTGCCGGCTTCTTCTTATGCCCTGGTGCACCAGACAGTATACGATAACAAACAGCGTGGCATTTTCTCATTCTGTATGTGTCCGGGCGGGTTTATCGTGCCATCTGCTACGGCTCCAGGCGAAGTGGTCGTGAATGGCATGTCGCCTAGCCGCCGCGATTCTAAATTTGCCAATTCAGGTATAGTCGTAGCAATCGAACTGGAAGATATGGAGCTCGAAAAGTACGGTCCGCTTGCCGGATTGCGTATGCAGGAAGCGCTGGAGCGCAAAGCCTGCGAAATGGCGGGTGGTACCCAGAAAGCCCCTGCCCAACTCCTCCTCGACTTCACACGCCAGAAAACCGGTGGTACTTTGCTGGAAACGTCTTACCAACCTGGCCTGACGCCAGTGGATATGAACGAACTGTTCTCACCAGCCATGGCTTATCGTTTGCGGGAAGGTTTTAAAACTTTCGGAAACAAAATGCGCGGCTATCTGAGCAACGATGCCCAGATCATCGGGGTTGAAAGCCGTACCTCCTCCCCGGTTCGCATTCCGCGTGACCGTGAGACAATGGAGCACGTGCAGATCAAAAACCTATACCCTTGCGCAGAAGGCGCGGGCTATGCAGGTGGAATCGCGTCGGCGGCCATGGACGGGGAGCGTTGCGCCGAGAAGATTGCTGCCAAAGTGCTGCGTCAGGTATAGCCGATTGTATTGTATTCGGTTTATACCGGCTTGCCCTGTAACGTTTCGGTGCGTAAAGCGGTTAAATAGAGAGATCAAAATATCTGAGCCATGAAAAAGACACTTGTACTGGGTGCTACCGATAATCCTTCCCGCTTTGCCTACAAGGCCATTCACCGACTACAGCAACACGGACACGAAGTGGTGCCGGTGGGGATTCGCAAAGGAGAAGTTGGCGGACAGCCCATTATCACGGATAAAGAACAGAAAATTGAAGGAGTTGACACGGTAACGCTTTACGTGGGACCACAGAATCAGCCGACCTGGTACGATTACATTATTTCGCTGCAGCCGAAGCGCATCATCTTCAACCCGGGTACCGAAAACCGCGAATTAGAGCAAATGGCCGAGGATGCAGGTATAGAGACCATGCATCACTGCACGTTGGTGATGCTGGCTTCCAGCACCTATTAAATTTTTTCGGAATTTTATTTGGGAGCTGTAACCTCTTAAAAAGCCGGGCGTATAAACCAATATAATCAAAGTTTGCAGATGGCATTTGTTGTCTATGGAAACTTTAGAAAAAGGGATCTTTCAAGAGATCCCTTTTTTGTTTTTACGCCTCCCGCCGTAACACTTCCAACGGCGGCCTGTTCAGCACCCCACGGCTATTGAGCAAGCCCACCGCCACGGTCAAAAGTGTAACCACCACGAATATCACCAGCAAAGGCCAGAGCACGGGCACAAATTCCATCTCGAAGCTGAATACCGCCAAGGCCCAGGCAGCCCCGAAGGCTATCACACAACCCACAGCAGCGGCCAGTATGCCAAGCATAGCGTACTCCATCAGTGTTATACCCAGGATCTGCTTCTTGTTAGCGCCCAGGGTACGTAACAGCACACTCTCCTGCACCCGCTGAAATTTACTGACATTGACAGAGCCCACCAGTACCAGCAGTCCCGTGATAATACTAAAGAGCGCCATGAACTGAATCACAAAGGAGATCTGGCTGACAACTTCCTCCAGGGTGCGCAGGATCAGGTCAAGCCCGATAGCCGATACGTTCGGAAACGTTTCCACCATACGGCGCTGGAATTGCGCGGCCTGTTGCTCGTTGTCGCTGCGAGTCATCAGCACATGGAACTGTGGCGCTTCTTCCAATACTCCTTTCGGGAAAAGCACCTGGAAATTGGTTTGCACCCGGTTCCAGTCTACGCGGCGCAGATGAGCTACACGCGCAGGTATAGTCGCTCCCTGTACATTGTAAATCAGGGAGTCCCCCACTTTCACCTTGATGCGCTCCGCATACCCTTCTTCGAGCGAGACAGGCACCCTGCCACCAGCTTTATACTGTCCTTCGCTCCACTCACCGGCTTCCGTTTTCTCAGAATCACTGAGGTGATCGCGGTAAGTTACCCGGTATTCCCGTGTGAAGTTCCGCGGTTTGATCTCCAGCGTCGTGTCCTTGCGCACATCGGCCAGGGTCAGGTTATTGATCTGCTCCAGCCTAACCGTCACGATCGGATCGAAGTATAAGATCGGCAGTCCTTCTGCCTTGGTCAGGTCAGCTACCTGTTCCCGCTGGCTGTTCTGGATGTCGAAGAGCACCAGGTTGGGCTGGTTCTCAGTGCCTGAAAGCGACACCTCGCTCAGCAAAGTGCGCTGCACCATGAAGAGCGTACCGATCAACGCTGTGCCCAGGCCAATCGATACCATCAGCAACAGGGTTTGGTTATTGGGTCGGTAGAGGTTTGCCAAGCCCTGACGCCAGACATAGCCCCAGTGCGTCGGGAAGAAGCGTTTGACGGTCCAGGATAGGCCTTTTGCAAGCAAGGCCAGCACCAGGAAGGCCGCAATGACACCTCCTGTAAAATAGAGCGCCTGCCACCAGGTGCCCATCTGCCAGCGCGAGAATACCACAATAAAGCCCAGCAACAAACCGTATACCACCCAGCGGAGCGGGTCTTTCTGATTGGTTAAATGTTCGACGGTGGCCCGCAGTGTAATCAATGGCGATACCTGCCGGATGCTTAGCAACGGCAAGAGCGCAAAGAGCACCGACACCGCTACACCCATGAGCACGCCTTGTGCCGCAGCAGTTACAGAGAAATGCGCATCCACACTAACAGGCAGGAAGGTTTTGAACAGTTTCGGCAGAATCAGTTGCACGACGCTGCCCAATGCCGCACCGGCTATGCCGCCTACCAAGCCCATGCCCATCACCTGAAACAGGTATACTAGAAAGGCCTGCTTGCCGCTCATACCCAGACAACGTAGAATGCCGATGGTTGCCAGCTTGTCGCGCATGTAAACGTGTACGGCGCTGGCCACGCCCACGCAGCCCAATAGCAAGGCTACAAAGCCTACGAGCGCCAGGAAACGGGCCAGTTCATCGTAAGAGCGACCCATGCTCGCTTTCCGTGTTTCCACCGTGTCGTAGAACATGCCGAGTTCTTCAAATCGTGGATCCAGTTTACTGCCCAGTGTGTCCGGTTGCACGGCTTCGTTCAGATCGTAGTAATAGTAGTAAGAAACCCGGCTGCCGCGCTGAATAAGGCCGGTTTCAGGCAAGTACTGTCTGGGAATGTATACCACAGGCGCAACGGCAGCGGTCATGGCCGTTTGCCCCGGTATGCGGTGCAGGGCCCCTTCAATGGCGAAGGTCACAGCGCCAACCCGGATCGAGTCGCCTACCTGGGCATCGTACTGCAGCATCAGGTTATAATCAACGAGGGCACGTTTGTCTTCCCGAAAACTGCGGCTGGCCTCTACTGGATTTGTCTCAATGGCTCCGAAGTAAGGAAACTCGCCTTCCAGCGCGCGTACCTGTACCAGGCGGGTATCATTGCTCTTCACAAAGTACACCATCGACATCATGCGGTTCTCGTCTGAGCGCTTGCCCAATGTGCTTACGGAGTCGATGATGGCCAGCGAAAGTGAGTCGGGCTCTTTGTTCATGCCCATCACCAGATCAGCCCCGATCAGGGTCCTGGCTTTTTCGTCGATGGCTAACTGCAGACTGTCCCGAAACGAGTTGATGGCTACCAGGGCGGCTATACCCAGCACGATAGAAGACAGGAACAGCAACAGTCTACCCCTGCTGCGACGTGTGTCGCGCCAGGCCATTTTGAGAAGCCAGGGTATATTCAGTTTTGGTTTATCCGGATTTGGCTTGTTGTCAGACAAGGTATAGGTGCTGTTTAGTGAGGTAATTTTTATATTCGACAAAGGAGTTTTTGACAAAGGTCGAGGGACGAGAGGGGTCTAAAACCTGTCATTACATTTACTGTAAACTTTTGCCTCTTTTGTCTTTTGTCAAAAAGTTCTTTTGTCAAGAGTCTGCTGTCAGTAATCTCCTTAGAGATTGGAGCCTTCAGGCTGATGAACCCTCTCAGAAGTTCTCGTATCAGACACCACATGCCCACCCTTGATACGGATGATGCGCTGTGTTTTTTCTGCCAGTTCCAGGTCGTGGGTCACGAGCACCAGCGTGGTTCCCGCCTCACGGTTCAGCTCAAACAGGAGTTTCTCCACCTTATCGCCGGTTTCCTCATCGAGGTTACCGGTGGGCTCATCTGCAAACAATATTGTTGGCCGGTTGGAGAAAGCCCTTGCCAGCGACACCCGCTGTTGCTCCCCTCCTGACAGTTGCGTTGGATAGTGATCGTGGCGCTCGGCCAGTCCCACGCGGGCCAACAAATCCATGGCCTCACGTTGCACATTGCGCTCCCCGCGCAGTTCCAGTGGCACCATCACGTTCTCCAAAGCCGTGAGCGTCGGTATAAGCTGAAAGTTCTGGAAGATAAAGCCCACGTACTGGTTGCGAACTTGCGCCCGGGCGTCTTCGCTCAGGTTGTCGAGCTGCACACCGTTGAGGACAACAGAACCGCTACTGGCCCGGTCAAGTCCGGCGCAAAGGCCCAACAGGGTCGTTTTGCCGCTTCCGGACGGCCCCACGATCGCGCAGGTGTCACCAGCCTGCAGTGTAAAGTTGATACCCTCGAGCACGGTGAGGTGACGGTCGCCGCTGTCGTAGGTTTTCTTCAGGTTCTTGATTTCTAGTATAGTAGACACGTAGCTTGTGTTTTAAAGAAAGATAAACGACAGGTATAGCATTGCAGGTATAGGTATACGTGGTACTAACCTGAACCTAATAACTAATACCGGTCGTTATAGGTTTTAAGATTGATAAAACTAAATTTAGGAAAAAATCAGCTACATGAATAATAAGAGTAAGTATATCCCCCTTTTTCTAGCTTTCTTCCTCACCCTGTCAGGCTGCGAACAGGCAACCACCACAGAGCAGGTGGCAACGGAGCAACAGGTACAAAACGACACCACCACCACTGCCCAAACCCCGAAAAACGAGCGCACCAAGACCATCGTGTTTTTCGGGAACAGCCTCACCGCCGGGTATGGACTGGAGCCCGACCAGGCCTTCCCTGCCCTGCTTCAGGAGCGCATCGACTCGCTGGGGCTGCCTTACAAAGCTGTTAACGCCGGCCTGAGTGGCGAAACCTCCGCAGGCGGCAAAAGCCGTATCGACTGGCTGCTGAAACAACCGATCGATGTGTTTGTGCTGGAACTCGGCGCTAATGACGGCCTGAGAGGTATAGACCCTGCTTCGACTTACGATAACCTCGGGACGATCATCGACAAGGTACGGGAGCAGAACCCGGAAGCGGAGATCATTCTGGCAGGTATGCAGATGCCGCCAAGCATGGGGCAGCGCTTTACAAAAGAGTTCGAACAGGTATACACCCGACTGGCGAAAGACAAAGATGTGGCGCTTATACCTTTCCTGCTGGAAGGCGTGGCCGGTGAGCAGGCACTGAACCAGGGCGATGGCATACACCCGACCATAGAGGGGCAGCGCATCCTGGCAGACAATGTATGGACGGTGCTGGAACCGATTTTAGTGGCCAATAGAGCCTCCTAGGGCACTTTTTGAAAAATAATTAATTTATTTTCAAAGATTTGTAACCAAACACATCCTTTGCCACGTATAAAAGCATGGCTAAAAGTTGAAAGTTTAATTAATAATTAATCCTTTCAAAAAATAACAGCGCTGGTCCCTTCATTGGAGCCAGCGCTGTATTTTTTTAGATCAGTGCTATACCTGTTACTCTTCGGCTACTTCGGATTTCATCTTCTCGGCCAGTACATAATAGGCACCTTTCGTGATGACCTGTGCTGTTTCAGGTAGCTCTTTCAAAGGTTTCACTTCCATAAACCCATTTTCGGCTATACCTGTCTCCACTTCCTGCATCCGGAAGGTGGTAGGCCCCTCTTTCACAAAAACGTAGTGTTTGCCCTTATAGCGAACCACCGACTCTTCCGGTAGTGCAGGCAGCTCCTGTTTTCCAGCCAGTATCTGTGCATTGACATACATACCCGGCAACAGGTTAGTGTTTTGGTTATTCTCCAGATCGGCGTGTACGGTTACCATGCGGGAATCTCCCTCAAACGCCCTTCCCAAGGCAAATATCTCCGCCTCCAGGGGCTCTCCTGCCACGTTTGGCAACGTGAACAGCACCTTCTGCCCTTCTTTCATCTTGTTGAAGTCGCGCTCAAACACGCTTAACTCCAGGTGCAGGTGACGGTTGTCCACGATCTCAAACATTTGCTGTCCCGGCTGCGCATAGGAGCCCATGTTCACGTTGATGACCCGCACATATCCGCTGATTGGCGAAGTAATGGCGAAGGACGAGGTGATCTGCCCTGCTTCCACGTTCTTCGGGGAAACGCCCATCGCAGCCAGATGCGTGGCCAGTGCCTTGAGGCGGGCCCGCTGTACCTGCACATCCGACTCAGCCTGCTCGAAGCGCTTGCGGGAGCCCACCTGTTCCTGGCTGAGCGTGCGCTGGCGTTCGTAGTCCTGCTCCGCAAAGCGCAGCTGGTTGCGGGTGGTCAGGTACTCTTCCTGCAGCTTGATCAGCTCCGGGTTCTGTATGGTGGCCAGCACTTTCCCTTTCTGAATATACGCTCCTTCTTTGACCGGTATACTGCGCACCACGCCGCCCATTAAAGGGTTGATACTGGCGATGTTTTGCGGTGGCAGCTGAAGTTGACCGTTGGCTGTGATACGGGCCGATAGCGGCTTATTCTCGATCGATCCCAGTTCAATGCTGCCTACTTTCTGCTGCTCTTCCGAAAAGGTAACAACAAAGGGTGATGCGCTGACGGTCGCTTCCGTTGTGGCGGCCTCCGGTTCTTCGGCAGGCGCCTGCTGGGAGCACGCTGCCAGACTGATAAGTCCGCAAAGAGTGATGATTCTGATTTTATATGCTGTCATGTTATTCGATTCCTGCTGTGAATTCTAAACTAATAATGGTTTGATTGTAGTCGCGGAGCGCGTTGAGGTAATTGCTGCGCAGCTGGTAAGCCTGGTCGAGGGCCTGCACATACTCCACGTAGTCGATGTCGCCTGTCTGGAAGCTGAGCTCGGCCGCCTTGTTCATCTGGTTTGCCTGGCGCAAGGCGCCCTGCTCAAAGAAAGCCAATGTGTTGCTGTGCTTCTGAAGTTCCTGCGCCAGATTCTGCAGTTCCGTCAAAAGCAATTGCTGCTGGTAGCGTGCCTGGCTTTTCACCGCCTCCTCGTTCATCTTGGCCGCCTTGATGCGCGATCGCTGCGCGCCGAACCAAAGCGGAACGGCTATACCTACTTCATACCCCATGAAGCGGTCGCCAGCGCCATACACTCTGTTGGGGTTGTCACGCGGAGCCTCTCCTCTAAAGGTTTGGTTGAAGTAGCCTACCGTAAAGTCCGGCAGGATACGCGATTGCTCCAGTTGCTTCTGTCGTTCGGCTACCTGCGTGGTGCTTTGTAAAAAGGCCAGGTATGGATTAGCCGCTAAGGCCGAGCTATCAGCTTGCAGGAGCAGTTCCCGCTTGCTTAGCCGTTCTTCTGCAAACTGTAGCGGCTCCTGCGCCTGCAGGAGTTGTTGAAGACGCCGCTCGGCAATTTGCTGGTCTGCCTGTGCCTGCTGCAGCTCTGTTTTTATACCTAAGCTGCGGGTCTCGGCGGTGGCCTGCTCCAGGTATCCCGTTTCCCCTGTTTGGAAGCGAATGGTGGCAGCCCTGGTGAAACGACCGTAGAGGCTATCCTGCTGTTGGAGCAGGCGCATGCGTTCATTCTGGTATTGTAGCAGGTACCAGGCCTGTTTCACATCCCGGATCAGCTCCCGCTCCACGATCTGCTTTTGCGCCTCTGCCTGTTGGATGGTGGCGTCTGCCAGTTTGGCCTGGTCGCGGTATACCGTCGGGAAGGCAAATTGCTGGGAGGCGGATATGTACTCGTCCTGGTTGGTGGTGCTGATCTGCCCGCGACTGTAGGAAAGGTTGGTCTTCGGGAGGTCGGTGGCTGCGCCGCGTAACGCTTGTTCGCGCTCCACACTGTAGGCAGCGCTCTTCAGACCCAAGTTGTGCTCACGGGCATAATTGATACTCTGCTCCAGGTTCAAAGGGCCCTGTACCGATTGCGCCATACCTTGTCCGGCGAACAATACGCCGCCCGCAAGCAGCAACAACGTGATGAAGTGTGCTGGTACTGCTTTGCGGTGTACTTCCTCTTCGGTTGGTTTTTCATTGGAAGAGAAAACATAGTAAAGCACTGGTAGCACCACAAGCGTCAGCAAGGTGGAGGTAAACAAGCCACCGATCACTACCGTTGCCAGCGGGCGCTGCACCTCTGCTCCGGCCGAACCGGAAAGCGCCATCGGTAGGAAGCCTAGCGCCGCTACGGAAGCCGTCATGAGCACGGGTCGAAGGCGTACGCTGGTGCCTAGCAGCACGCGTTCGTAGGCATCCGTCATCCCTTCCCGCTTGAGTTGGTTAAAGTAACCGATCAGTACGATGCCGTTCAGTACCGCCACGCCAAACAGGGCAATAAAGCCTACGCCAGCCGAGATACTGAAAGGCATATCGCGCAACCAGAGTGCAAAGATGCCGCCAATGGCTGACAGAGGTATTGCGGTGAAAATGAGCAGACTTTGCTTCACGGACTTAAAGGCAAAGTATAAGAGCAACAGGATGAGCAGCAGAGCGGCCGGAACGGCTACAGACAGACGCTCTTTGGCGTGCACCAGATTCTCAAACTGTCCGCCATACGTGATATAGTAGCCAGCCGGAAGCGGCAGTTCGCGGTCCAGCTTCTCCTGGATCTCAGACACGATCGACTCCACATCGCGCTCGCGCACGTTAAAGCCTACCACGATGCGGCGACGGCCATCCTCGCGCGAAATCTGCATCGGTCCTTCCTCAAACTTAATGTCGGCTACTTGTTGCAGCGGTATTTGTCCGCCCTGCGGCAGCGACACAAACAGGTCTTCGATATCATTCAGGTCGTTGCGGGAGCCGCCTTCCATGCGCACCACCAGGTCGAAACGGCGGTCGCCTTCGTAGATGGCCCCTGCTGTCTGTCCGGCAAAGGCCGTGCGTAGCACCGCGTTCACGTCTGCCACCTGCAGACCGTACTGCGACATGCGGGCCCGGTTGTAGCTTACCACAATCTGCGGCAGACCGGTCACCTCCTCCACGTAGATATCCTGCACACCTTCCACGGGAGCAATCAGTTTGTCAACCTGACCCGCCAGATCGGAAAGCTGGTCCAGGTCCTCCCCGAATATTTTAATGGCTACGTCCTGTCGGGCACCCGTCATCAGTTCGTTGAAACGCAGCTGGATCGGTTGCTGGAAGCCGTAGTTAACGCCCGGCAGCACTTTCAGGGCCTCGTCCATTTTGGCAGCAAGTTCCTGACGGGTGCTGGCGCTGGTCCACTCGTCTTTGTCTTTGAGCAGGATCATCACGTCGGCCGCCTCAATTGGCATCGGGTCGGTTGGGATCTCGGCCGTTCCTATTTTGCCGATCACCTCAGTAACCTCCGGAAACTGGGTCAACAGGATTTCGCTGGCTTTGGTCGTGGTCTCGATGGTCTGGCTGAGCGAGGCGCCCGGCACCAGTCTTAGGTCCATGGCGAAGTCGCCTTCCTCCAGATCAGGCAAAAACTCGCCTCCCATTCGGCTGAACACGAATAAACTGAAAGCAAAAAGAATTAAAGCCGCTCCGATGACGATTGCCTTGCTGCGCAGGGCGAACGTGATAACCGGGCGGTATAGACGCTCCAGAAAACCCATCAGTCTGTCAGAAATGTTCGGTTTGTGCTTGGTGGTCTTGCTCAACAAGAGCGTTGACACCATGGGCACGTAAGTCAATGAAAGGATGAAAGCACCCAGGATGGCAAAGCTTACGGTCTGGGCCATGGGCTTAAACATCTTGCCTTCTATACCTACCAGGGCCATGATCGGCAGGTATACGATCAGGATGATGAGCATCCCGAAAGCGGCGGAGTTCATGATGTTGGAGGCGGCGTCTTTCACTTCCAGGTCCATTTCACGCTGTGTCAAGCGGCGGAGTGGCAGGTCTTTGTTTTTGACCACAATAAAGTGAAGCACGCCCTCCACGATGATCACAGCCCCGTCCACGATCAGACCGAAGTCAATGGCGCCAAGACTCATCAGGTTGCCCGACACGCCAAACACATGCATCATGCCCAGCGCAAAAAGCATGGACAAAGGTATAACAGACGCCACCACGAGTCCGGCCCGCAGGTTGCCAAGCAGGAGCACCAGCACGAAAATCACGATCAGGCCGCCTTCGATCAGGTTCGTGGCCACCGTGTTGATCGCTTTGCTTACCAAGTCACTTCGGTCCAGGTACGCTTCGATCACCACACCTTCCGGCAAAGAGGACTGGATGCTGGCTACTTTGTCCTGCACGTTTTTGATCACCTCCGATGAACTGGCGCCTTTCAGCATCAACACGATACCGCCCACCACTTCACCTTCGGTGTTACGCGTCAGGGCACCGTAGCGCACCGGATGGCCGTACTGTACTTTGGCTACATCGCGGATCAGCACAGGCATACCGTTACGGTTGGACACGACGATTTGCTCGATATCCTCCAGCGAACTAACCAGCCCGAGGCCACGGATGAAGAAAGCGTTTTGGTTTTTCTCGATGTAAGCCGCGCCGGTGTTTTCGTTGTTCTGCTCCAGCGCCCCGATCACATCGGTCACGGTCAGGTTCATGCTGCGGAGGCTTGCCGGGTTCACGGCCACTTCATACTCCTTCAGAAAGCCGCCATAGCTACTTACATCGGCCACGCCGGGCGTTCCCAGCAGCTGACGTCGCACGATCCAGTCCTGAATGGTGCGCAGTTCGGTGGGGCTGTATTTTTTATCGCTTTCCGGATCGGTTACCAGCACATACTGGTATATCTCGCCAAGACCAGTTGTAACGGGTGCCAGTTCGGGCGTGCCCATTTCCTCGGGTATCTGCCTGGCCGCATCGCCCAGGCGCTCTGTTATCATTTGCCTGGCCAGGTACTGGTCCACCTCGTCCTTGAACACGACCGTGATGACAGATAGCCCGAAGCGCGATACGGAGCGCATCTCCACTACGTCCGGCACATTAGCGAGCGCCATTTCAATGGGGGTGGTAATAAAGCGCTCCACTTCCTGAGCGGCTAGTGTAGGCGAAGAGGTGACCACCTGCACCTGGTTGTTGGTGATGTCGGGAACGGCGTCTACGGGGAGTTGCGTCAGAGAGTAGGTTCCCCAAACAATCAATGCCAGCACCATCAGCCCGATCACCAGTTTGTTATTTATCGAAAAATCGATGATCTTATTAAACATGGTAAACTTGATTTTGAATCAATGGAATAGATATGCAGCTGCGCCGCAAGCACCGTTTCGGGCCTGTGGTTAAGTCAAAGCTGCATTATAATCGGATAGTTGGATCAGGCTGCCAGCCGTGGCGGGTGCCACCAGGCGGAGGCGATCTTGATTTCGCCTAACTCCGGGTAGATGAGCGGTTTGGTCTGCGGAATGACAGGTATACGAAACACAATATGCTCCGGCTCTACAGCCACCGTGAACGTAGCGCAACAGCCGCAGCTGCAAAACAAAGGGCAAGTGTCTTCGTGAAAGGGCGACTCGCCAGTCGTATCGGCGACATCGATCAGGTTGGGATGATGCTCGTGGCTGTCCATGATCTTATCTGTGCACGGCAGGCAGGCCGTCCAGAACAGGAACAGGGAAAAAAGTATCGCCACGAATTTCATTGATACAAATATAAGGTATTCCGAAAGAAAAGCCCCTTTTAACAGCAATTCAGAATGGTTCTTAAAACAAATTGCTGGTGTGATGGATCGCCACACATCCTACGTTTGCTGATGCATGGCAGAAAAGTGAAATAAAATCTGGTTGACAGCCAGTATTTTATAGCCAACAACACCACTATTCCAAAAAAATATCAGAAATTTATTTTTGCTTAAGCAACCTCCGGACGAGTATCCACATCTAAGAGGTAAAGAGCAGAACAACAGTTCAGAAAAGCCAGATAAGCGACATCATTTGATAAAATTTTACCCAGCGTGACGGAACAGGAGTTAATAGCAGGTTGCCAAAAGGCCGAAAGTAAAGCGCAGAAATGCCTTTACGAGCGCTTTGCCTCGCCAATGTACGGTGTGTGCCTGCGTTACCTCAAAAACCAGATGGACGCGGAGGACGCTTTGTTGAACGGATTTATGAAGGTATACCAGAACATAGATAAGTTTGAGGGCAAAGGCAGCTTCGAAGGCTGGGTAAGACGCATCATGGTGAATGAAGCGCTTGGTTTTTTGAGAAAAAAAGAGTCGCTATACCTGTCGATCGAAGACGACCACGTACAAGTGGCGGGCGGTATGGGAGCCGACCACGATCTGGCGGAAGGCGAACTGCTGGAGTTGTTGCGCACTTTACCTGCCGGCTACAGGGCAGTTTTTAACCTGTATGCAATTGAGGGATATTCCCACAAAGAAATAGCCGACATGCTGAATATCACGGAAGGCACTTCGAAATCGCAGCTAAGCAAAGCCCGTGCTATGCTGCAAAGAAGACTAACCGGACAGGAAGCAGTCGCCAGCTGATAAAAAGGAGGTTCAATCATGAAACCAGAAGACATAGACAAACTATTCAAGGATCGTTTGGGCCACACATCGCCCACGCCCCCTGCCGACCTTTGGAACAGACTGCAGGACCGGATAGAAACCGAGATGCCTGCCGCCAGCAAAGGCGAGTCGAAACCGCGCGGATTTATGTGGCTCTCCTACTCTATCGCGGCCGCTATTACACTGCTGCTCTCTGTGGGCATCGTGTTCTACAACGTGCAGAACGGCACCGTGCCTGTTGACAGAGACGGCCTGGCTGATGTGAACGGTCTGAAACCTGAACAGCCGTTCATTATTGAAGAACCTGAAAATACCCATCAGCATCTGGCACAAGTAGCTGAGCAGCCAGCCACCAACTCCTCTTCAGATGAAGTATTGGTTGAGCCTGCCACACCAGCCGCTACTACTGCCTCGGTAACCAAGCAGACTGAAGCGGTTACGAAGCAAGCGATCGCGAAAGCAGTACCAAAAGCAGATGTGAAAAAGGACAGCCCGAAAAACAGTACAATAAATTCGGTGTCTGCTCAACAGTTGGCGGCGCTGGTTGAGAAGCCCTCTATACCTGAAACGCTCGAGAAAGCAAACTTCGATAACACAGGAGAAACAACGCCGGTTGTTTTAGCAGCTAATACGGTGGACATGAACGCGCAACCCGTTGAAATTATAATAAAGCGTGCTGTCGCGGTGCAGGAAGTGGAAACTGATGAAGAGCTAAGTGGCTTTGAGAAGAAGCAGAAACTGGCCAAGAACATCTTCAAGCAGGTTCGCAACCTCTCGAACGGGGAACGGGTGGAGCTGTCGGAGCTCGGTATCAACGCCGACAGAATTGCACTGGAAACGCAAATAGGAAAACAGAAAATATCAAAAGTCATTCAACTCTAATCTTTTAAAACCATGAAAAAGTTACTACTTCTCGTAACAGCCATCATCATGGCTGCAGCCACCGGTGCGTCTGCCAAAGGCGGTCAAACCATAGGCGAGCGACTCGGCCAGCAGGATACGATCGTTGTGAAAATGGCCAATGGCGCTAAAATGGTGCTATACCTGCAGAACATGGAGCAGCTCAAAGCTTTCGAAAACTACAGCCTCGACTCCCTGATGCGCGTCCTGAATAAGTATGTAGACCAGGTGGACCGTATGGACGGCGCCAACAAGGAACTGAAGTCGCAGGAAACGACGGTAGTGTTTGGCAAAGATGACAACAACCCTGAAACGGTCACCATCACCGTGCAGGAAACTGATCAGGATGGCAAGGTGACAAAAGAAAAGCATGAGATCCGCATCAATAAGAATATCAAGATTGATGTAGAGATAGAAGAAAAGGACGGCAACACCAAAGTCGACGTGAACGTGCCGAACCGGGCCGAACGTGACAGCATCCGTGCCCACAATGAAGAGAAGAAGTACAAAGCCACCCGTTACAATTTTGACCTGGACCTGGGCCTGAACACGTTTCTGAACACGGACAACCAGCAGGTACCCGACCTGAAGCCGCTTGGGTCTCGCTACGTGAGCCTCAACTGGCACCTCAACTCTCAGATCGGTGGTCGCAAGAGCCCCTTCTACCTGATGTCCGGTATGGAGTTCGCTTTCAACAACTATATGTTCGACCGCAACTTTGTGATCGAAGAGGATGTGAATGACGTGACTTACTTCAGACGTGAAACGGAGATCAACTACGACAAGTCCAAACTGACGCACTCTTCTGTAAACGTACCGCTGATGCCGATGCTGAAGTTCAAGCGCCAGAACGGAAAAGAAGGATTTAAGATCGGGGTTGGTCCGTTTGCAGGCTACCGCCTGGGCGCCCACTCTAAGTTCAAGTTTGAAGACGGCGGCAAGACGCAGAAGGAAAAGATACGAAGCAGCTATAACCTGAGTGATTTTCAGTATGGTCTGACTGGGGTGGTAGGCTACGGCAACCTGGACCTGTTTGTGAAATACAACATGAACGACCTGTTCAAAGACAATCGTGGCCCGGATGCCAACGTGATCAGCTTTGGTTTAAGACTACTTAATTAAGAATCTGTTTGTTTGTTGATTATGCTGTTAACAGAAGAGGCCTCTTATCGGAGGCCTCTTTTGTTTTAGATATCTGCGTGACGCATAAAGTTGTCGATGATGATGGCCGTGGCCGTGGCTACGTTCAACGACTCTGCCTTGCCGAATGCCGGGATCTTGATCAGGTGGTTTACTTCATTGGCGACTTCCGGGCGTATGCCATTGGCTTCGTTTCCCATCACTACGACGCCGTGGGGCTGCAATTGCATGTGGTGCAGGTTCTCGCCGTCCAGCGAGGCCCCGTAGATGGGGATACCCTCTGGAAGTTCGTGCAGCCATTCACCCAGGTTGAGATAATAGGCCTTGACCCGGGTAAACGATCCCATGGTGGCTGAAATGGTTTTGGGGTTGTAAAAGTCAGCACAGGTCTCGGAGCACACGATCGTCTGGATGCCGTACCAGTCTGCTATGCGGATGATGGTGCCCAGGTTGCCCGGATCACGTATGTCGTCCAGCGCGATCGTAAAATCACCGGATTTGAACGCTAAATTTGGGAGTTGCCGCATGTGGGCCACAGCCAGTCCGGCATTATTGCTGGAAAAAGTGCCCGCCTTTGTCAAATCCTGTTCCGTAACAAGTTCGTATCGTGTACCTTTGCTTAGTCTGTTGCCGTGCTCCTGCAGGAACTCCTCCGTGATGAACAGGTGCTGGAGCTCAAAGTCTGAGTTCAGCAGTTCCAGTACACTTTTGGCTCCCTCCACCACAAAGGCTTGGTGTTGGTTGCGGTATTTTTTTACTTGCAGGGCATTAACGTACTTTACAATTGCTTTCGACAACATAGAGCAGAGAATCGTTTGAGAACACGATGTTACATATTCGGGCTGGTAATTACAATTATTAGTTTAGCTGCCTGTGTGCCCACCAAAAATCTGGGCGAGAACGAGCAACTCCTGCTAGGTATAGAGCCCAAAGGGATAAACCATGTGAGCCAGACTGATATTGAGGCGGTTTACCAGCAGCAGCCAAACCGTACTTTCCTGGGCTCTACTCCTTATCTGGCCATTTATAATTTCGGGAAAAAGTTTTACAGTCCCTCCCGCATTGACGAGCGGATTGAGGAACTACGCACGAAGCGGGCCAGCAAAGTAGCCGAAGCCGGAGACTCCACAAAATCCCGCCGCATACAGGACCGCTTTGACCGCCGCATTGCCCGTCAGCGTGACCGCAAGGAAGAAGGCAACCTGCTGATGCAGATCGGCGAGCCCCCCGCCATTTACGACTCCCTGCTGATGGAGCGCACCATGGACCAGGTGGAGATCTACATGAACACCAAAGGCTTCTTTAATCACGAACTGAGCTACGAGAAGCAGGAAAAGGGCAAGAAGGTATACATCACGCTCAACATTGAAGAAAACGAACCCTACCGCTACAGCGAGTTCAGCTATACTATTCCGGACGATTCGCTGTTGAAGGTCGTGAAGCGGTACGAAGACCGGTCTTTGCTCAAAGTTGGCGACGTGTACGACGAGCAGCTGATCAGTGACGAGCGTGACCGCCTCTACGAGATGGTGCGCCACAACGGGTATTTTGACTTTGTCCGCGCCTACATCGAGTTCGACGTGGACACCAGCTTTGGGGGTAATACGGTCAGGGTGAACACCATTATCCAGAACCCTGAGGATCAGCAGTCGCACAAGGCCTATACTCTCCGGAATGTATACTTTAAGACGGATGCCGACCGCTTTGGCCTGGTGCGTGACACGCTACAGTACAACAATGTGCAATACCTGGCCTATCACCAGAAATTTTCGCCCAACATACTGGACAAAAAGGTTTCCATTTACCCAGGGCAGCGTTACAGCCAGTTCAGGACTTCGCTTACGCAAAGGCGGCTCTCCGAAATGGATGTGTTTCAGTTCAGCAACGTCAGCTACAGCAAGATCACAGATCTCACGGATTCACTATCGGGCAATCAACTCAATGCCTTCATCAATGCCGTTCCTTCGAAGAAGTTTCAGGAAACGACCGAACTGGGCATGAACTTTACGGAACGCCGCCCCGGACCATTTTCAAGTGTCAGGCTAAAGGTGCGCAATGTGTTTGGTGGCGCTGAGAACCTGGATTTTGGAATACGTGGTGGCCTGGAAGGGCAGATAAACATTTCGGATCCCAACGAAACGGTCATGATCCGGGAGTTTGGTGGTGATGCGGCATTAACTTTTCCGACATTCAAGCTGCCTTTTGGCGGCGGGAACATACTGGAGGAATATAACCCCAGAACAAGAATCTATACGGGTTACACTAATGTAAGCCGTTCTGAGTTTTCCCGCTCTATCTACGAAGCCTCGCTAGACTACATCTGGTTTAAGTACCCGCGCCCACTGCAGACACCGACGGTACAGTATATATTTTCTCCTGTCAATGTGAACATCATTCAGGTGGGCCGTATCAACCCTGATTTTGACAGTACCTTTTTACAGAATCCGAGTATCCGGTCCTTCAGCGAAAGTTTCAGAAGCGGGTTTATTTCCTTTGTCAGCTTCAGCCTCATCTACAACACCAACGACTTCATACAGTCCCGTAATGCCCGGTATCTGCGCGTGCTGACCGAGGTGGGTGGCATTACTTCCAAACTTGGTATTATGCCTGAGACGGGCAATTTGCGTCAGTTTCAATACGCCAGACTCAACCCGGACTATCGTCGTTACATCCCGTTGGGTGGACAGCGCTATTTTGTTTACAGAGTCAATGCGGGGGTGGGTGCTCCGCTCTTCGGCTCCACCGCCCTGCCTTATGATAAGTATTTTTTTGCCGGAGGCGCTTCGAGTGTTCGCGCCTGGACAGCCCGACGTTTGGGGCCTGGCTCCTACGCTACACCTCGTTCCGATGTAAAAGACGGGACATTGGTGCCAGAGCAGCCGGGCGAGGTATTGCTGGAAGCCAGTGCCGAGTACCGCTTCAATATGGTTGGGTTCCTGAACGGGGCGCTGTTTGTTGATGCCGGCAACGTATGGATGCTCAAGCCTGATAACCGCCCGGGCTCGGATTTTCAGTTCAACCGCTTCTACAAAGAACTGGCGGTCGGGACTGGCTTTGGTTTGCGTCTTAACTTCTCGGTTGTGATTTTGCGCTTCGACTTTGCCACGCAGGTATACGATCCGGCCGGCGACATCAACGGCAACAAATTCGTGATCCGCGACTTCCGGTTCTCCGACCTGTTCCGCCAGACGGACCCCGCAGAGCGCCGAACCAACCTCAACATCGGCATTGGCTATCCTTTCTAATTCCTGATTCACAAAAAAGCCCCACCATGAACCTGGCGGGGCTTTTCAATTATTTTATACCTGAGATTAGTAGTTCAGCAACTCTTCCATGGCTGCCGCTACTTTCTCCGGATTCGGCAACATCATCTTCTCCAATTCCACATTCAAAGGTATAGCCGGCAGGTTGGCGGCACCCAAGGTATAGACAGGGGCATCCAATTGCTGGAAGCACTCTTTGGAGATGCGACCGGCCAGTGACTCGGCAAAGGAGTTCATCAGTGGCTCTTCGGTCAGCACCAGCGCCTTGCCATGGCGACGAACCGAAGCTACTACTGCCTCGAAATCAAGCGGGTTGAGGGTGCGCAGGTCCAGGATCTCTACGCTGCCTTTGAACTGTTTGGCAGCTGTTTTAGCCCAGTACACACCCATGCCATAGGTGATCACGGTCATGGAGTTGCCCAAGCGGACTTCTTCATCGTCGGCATACTGCACCACGTTGGCCTTTCCGAGTGGCAGGATGTAGTTTTCATCCGGTTCAACGGTTTTGGCGTCTTCGGTGCCCGCTACTTTTGACCAGTAAAGGCCTTTGTGCTCGAGCATGATCACCGGGTTCGGGTCCAGGAAAGCAGCTTTCATCAAGCCTTTCATGTCGGCTGCGTTGCTAGGGTATACTACCTTGATGCCACGGATGGTCAGCAAAGTAGATTCAATACTGCCAGAGTGGTAAGGTCCGCCGCCGCCATAAGCGCCAATCGGCACCCGGATGAGCGACTGCACCGGGAATTTGCCCATGGACAGGTAGCAGCTCTTCGAAAGCTCTTCTACTAGTTGGTTCATACCTGGCCAGATGTAGTCGGCGAACTGGATCTCCACTATGGCCTTGGCTCCTACGGCCGACATACCTGCGGTGGAGCCTACAATGTAAGCTTCCTGGATCGGGGTGTTGAACACGCGGGCATCGCCGTATTTCTTAGCCAGCAGGGCCGCTTCACGGAATACACCGCCGAGCTCCCCTCCTACGTCCTGGCCATAAAATAAGGCTTCCGGGTAAGTGCGCAAAATATCATCCACGGCATGCAAAGCAGCGTCCACCATGATGGTCTTTTCAGCACCAGCCGGACTGCGCTCGCCTTTTTCTTCTGTTACGGGTGTCGGGGCAAACTCGTGCTGGTCAAAGGTAGCAGGATCAGGTACAGGGGCATCCAGGGCACGCTGGTAGTCCTGGGCCACCGCTTTCTGAGCCTCCTGCTCCAGCCATTGTATTTCTTCGGTCGTCACGTCTGACTCTAAAAGCACCTGACGCAGCTTTGGGATCGGGTCGTTCACGCCGTGCTCCTGCAAGTTGTTTCCGCGGTACCATTCCCGGCGCACGCCGGAGGTGTGGTGGCCCAGCAAAGGAACCTTGGCATGCACCAGAATCGGCTTGCGCACCTCCCGCACATACTCAAATGCTACCCGCATCCCTTCATAAGACTCCGTAAATTCAGAGCCGTTCACGCGCAGGCGTTCCATCCCTTTAAATCCGGCTGCATATTCATAGGCGTCCATGGCACGCATTTCCTTGCCTGTTGCCGAAATGCCCCAGTCATTGTCCTGCACCAGGTATACGATGGGCAGATTCTTGAGCACCGCCATTTGGAATGCCTCTGCTACTTCGCCCTCGGTCACGGAGCCATCGCCCAGCGAGCAGAGCACGACAGGCTTTTCCTCGCCATTGGCCAGTCCCTGCGACTCGAAATAGGAAATGGCGTGTGCCATGCCCGTGGCAGGTATAGCCTGCATGCCGGTGGCCGAGCTTTGATGCGGAATGGTCGGGAAGCCTTCACGGCGCAGCGAGGGGTGTCCGTAATAGGTGCGGCCGCCTGAGAAGGGGTCATCGGCTTTGGCCATCAGTTGCAGCATCAGTTCGTATGGCTGCATGCCTATACCTAACAACATGGAGTCGTCGCGGTAGTAGAGCGCGGCAAAGTCGTAGGGCTTTAGCTGAAAGGCGGCCGCCAATTGAATGGCCTCGTGTCCCCGCGAGGTGCTGTGCACATACTTGCTGCAGATGGTTTTATTTTCTTCGTAGGTGTCTGCCATCGTTTTGGCAGTTATCATGAGTCGGTAGGCTTTCTTAAGAATTGCTGTATCGATCTTAAATGCCTCCATCAGTTCTTTTGACATAGGTTGCGCGTAGTTATTGCCCGAAGTTAAGCAAAAAAGCCCTTTTTCTGAAATCCTTACGAATGTTCGGTAGAGCGGGGTTTATTTGGTAATTTTGTGGGTACGTATCACGTATTTCGTATCACGTAGCACGACTTTTTTTTATTGTCGAGGACTTCGTGATAAAGGACAAAAGAATATGGACACCAAGGTATAGCCGTTCCCTATAAGTCTTTTGTACTGTTTTAAATACTCCTTTGTCCCAATAAAGTCGTGCTACGTGATACGTGTGTCGTGATACCAATAATCAAAAAGGAGAAAAAATGTTCAGAGAAGAAGTTAAAGCATTTATGCGCCAGTTCCAGCTGGACTTGGTGCGCGACCTTGAAAACTGCGATGGCGGTGCTACTTTCCAGAAAGACGAGTGGCAGCACGAACAGGGCGGCGGGGGTATTTCCCGCATCATCGAAAACGGCAACGTGCTCGAAAAAGGCGGCGTCAACTTCTCGGCCGTGCAAGGCGAGCTTTCCCCCCAATTCCTGAAAATGCTGCAGATGCCGGACCCGAAGTTCTTTGCGACGGGCGTTTCGGTGGTGATGCACCCGCACAGCCCGATGGTGCCGATCACGCACATGAACGTGCGCTATTTTGAGGCGGGCGACGGTACAGCCTGGTTCGGGGGCGGCATCGACCTGACGCCAATTTATGTGGATGTGAAGCAGGCGCGGGAGTTCCACCAGGCCATGAAGGAGGTATGCGACAAGCACCACCCATCCTACTACCCGGAGTTCAAGAAATGGGCCGACGATTACTTCTACAACAAGCACCGCAGAGAAACACGCGGCGTGGGCGGCATTTTCTTCGACCGTCTGATGGCCACTGATGAGATCAGTATGGCAGAGCGCTTCGCCTTTGTGCGCGACGTTGCCTATGCCTTTGCGCCCTTCTATACCAAGATCATTAATGAAAACCGAAATCTGCCTTTCGGGGAGCGTGAGAAACAGTGGCAACTGATCCGTCGGGGACGCTATGTGGAGTTCAACTTGGTATATGATCGCGGCACTAAGTTCGGTCTCGCCACAAACGGACGCATTGAGTCTATCCTGATGAGTCTGCCGCTGCATGCCTCCTGGGTATACAACCACCAACCGGAGGCGGGTGGACCGGAAGAGAAGACACTGGGCTATCTCAAAAAAGACATCGACTGGATCAACGTTCAATAAGCATGCTGGATCGATTGGAGAAGCTGGACCAGGAACTGTTCCTATACCTGAACGAGCAGCAGAGTCCGTTCTGGGACACGGTGATGGTCACGGTTTCCAACAAATACTTCTGGATTCCCTTTTACCTGTTGCTGATCGGCTACATTATCTGGCGCTACAAAATGCAGAGCATCCCAATGCTGCTGATGGCTGTGGCAGGTATAGGGTTGGCTGATTATGTAGCCTCTGGTATCTTCAAACCCTATTTTGCGCGTCTACGCCCCTGCCACGATCCGGAGCTTTCGGCCATGGTAAACCTGGTGCGCGGCTGCGGCGGAAAATTCGGCTTTCTCTCTTCCCATGCTTCCACAGGCTTTGCGCTGGCCGTCTTTTTTAACCTGATCCTCTCCGACCGTTACCTTATCTTCAAGATCGTACTGGTCATCTGGGCCGTGGTTGTTTCTTACAGCCGCATCTACCTGGGCGTGCATTATCCGGGCGACATTATTGGCGGGGCTTTGGTTGGCGCCGGTACAGCCATGCTGGCGGTGGTGGGCTACCGGTTGTGGCTCCGGAAATATACCCGCTTTCAGCACAAACCTTTGGCATAATCCGCTGTTTCTGTCGTATTGTTAGAACAGTTGATTACCGGACTTGCAACAACGATATTTCTTATACCTGTTTCTGCCGCTTTTACTCTTGTCCATGCTCCCCGCATGGGCGCAGGACAGCTTTGTGCTGCGCGGTCGGGTGCTCGATGCGAACACAGCCGAACCGCTGGCAGGCGCCTCCATCAGCCTGAAGGAACGCCCCTCCATTGGCACCGTTTCCGAGCCCGACGGCAGGTATAGCCTGAGTGCCCCGCCCGGCAGCTATACCTTGCTGATCCGCTACATTGGCTACCAGAACCAGGAAACGCAGCTGCAGCTTTTCCGCAACGAAACGCTCGACCTGCGACTCACACCAGCCACCTACAGCACACGGGAAGTGGAAGTGATTGGTACGCGTCTCAAACCTATCACCCAAACCGCCACGATGGGCGAACTCGACATCCCGATGAAGTCAGTGAAGACGCTGCCGGTGCTGTTTGGGGAAACGGACATCATGAAAACGGTACAGTTGATGCCGGGCATACAATCTGGTGGCGAGGGCAACACGGGCTTTTATGTGCGCGGCGGCGGGGCCGATCAGAACCTGATTCAGCTCGATCAGGCGGTGGTTTACAATCCCGGTCACCTGCTCAATTTCTTCTCCGTCTTCAACAGCGATGCCATCGGCAGTGCCACCATGATCAAAGGGAACATGCCGGCCAGGTATGGCGGACGCCTCTCTTCGGTGCTGGACGTGGAGTTGCGCGAAGGCAGCGCTGACAGTCTGCAGGCCGAGGGCGGTATTGGGCTTATCGCTTCCCGCCTGACAGTGCAGGGGCCATTGGTAAAAGACAAGGCTGCATTTATCTTTTCGGCCCGTCGCACCTATGTGGATGTCGTATTTGGTCCTTTCCTGCGAAACACCGAGCAGGGCGGCGTGCCCTTCTATTTCTATGATTTCAATGGGAAAGTCTCCTATACCCTGTCGCCCAAAGACAAACTATACCTGAGCGGTTATTATGGCAAGGATGTGGGCTCGCTCACGCTTTCTTCCGGCCGTTTCGTGGCCGATTTTCAGTGGGGAAACGCTGCGGCCACTGCCCGATGGAATCACCGGTTTTCGGACAGGCACTCCGTGGATGTTTCTGGTATTCTGAGCGACTATGCTTTTGACTTCACCTGGGATTTCGGCGATATCACCACAGGTGTAGAGACGGGCATTCGGGATTATACGGTTAAGACAGACTTTGCCTATACCCCCTCAGCCCAGCATCAGATAGAATATGGCCTGCAGTACACCCACCATACCCTGCGCCCCCGCACAGGCAGTGCCGAAACTGCCGAAGGCGATGTCTTCTCTACGGATCGGGTCCTTTCCAAAACGGCCCATCAGGCGGCCCTCTACCTGTCCGATGATTGGAACGTAACGGATCGGCTCTTGCTGAGTCTGGGTATACGGGGCAGTTATTTTGCGCAGACGGGGCCTTTTACACTCTATGAATTCGACCAAAACCAACGAGCCATTGATTCGGTGGCATATGCCGATGGAGCGCGCGTGAAAACCTTTCAGACACTGGAACCGCGATTTTCGGCACGCTATACCTTGAGCGCGAACTCGTCTGTGAAGGCCAGTTACACCCGATCGGCGCAGTACCTGCATCTGGTTTCCAACGCCTATACCACCCTGCCACTGGATGTCTGGGTGCCAAGCTCAGCGATCGTGGAGCCACAGCGGGCGACCCAATATGCTGTCGGGTACTTCCGAAGCTTCAGCCAGAACATGTACGAAGGCTCCTTGGAGTTCTATTACAAAACCATGGAAAACCAGTTGGAGTACCGGGAGGGTTTTGTGGCCGGTCCGAGCAACCGCGATCTGGAGTACGAGTTTGTGCGGGGCAATGGGGAGTCCTACGGGGCGGAGCTTTTCCTGCGCAAGAACTACGGCGACCTGCAGGGTTGGCTCGGCTATACCTTGTCGCGCACCGACCGCACCTTCCCCGACATCAACCAGGGCCGCACCTTCCCAGCCCGCTTCGACCGCCGGCACGATGTATCGTTAGTAGCCACCTATACCTACAATCCGCGCTGGACCTTCGGGGGAAGCTTCGTTTACGGCACGGGCCAGGCAACCACCATGCCCGAGCGGCGCTACCTGATCGAGGGGACGGTCAATTACCAGTACGGTGACCGCAACAGTTTCCGGATGGAGCCCTTTCACCGGCTGGATCTGTCCGCCACGCTGGAGGGAAAAGCCCGACAAAGGCTGCAGTCGAGCTGGACGTTTGCGATCTACAATGTGTACGGCCGCCGCAATCCGTTTCTGTACTTTATTGACAGCGAAGGGACACCCTACGGCACGGATACAAAAGTGCAGGCCAAGAAGGTGTCGCTGATTCCTTTCCCGCTGCCCTCTGTCACCTGGAACTTTAAATGGTAAAACGATGCGACTGAGATATTTTCTGCTTTTGCTACTGCTTTCATCCCTTGTCGCCTGCGAAGAGGACCTGACCATTGACATACCTGCCGGACAGGAACAATTGGTAGTGGAAGGGCATATAGAGCAGGGCGCTCCGCCAGTGGTGGTCCTTACGCGCAGCAGGCCTGTTTTCGCGGGCTTTTCTCCTGCCGATATCGAGGCCAGTTTTGTGCACGGAGCGCAGGTGGTTGTGAGCTCTGGCGGAAAAAGCTATACCTTAAAAGAAGTGCCCGCCGCCGCCTTTTGGCCGGGGTTAAGGCGGGTGGTTTCGGAGCAGTTCGCTATACCTGAGGCGCAGTTGACGGGCAACAGCAGTTTTATTTTCTATGTCTATACCTCCGAGGAATTGTTAGGCGAGGTAGGCAAAAGCTACCAGTTACGAATTAGTTATGAAGGGCGGGAATTGACTTCTTCTACTACCATCCCTAACCTGAACCCGCTGCAGGAGCTTTTTTTGCAACCCCACCCTGACCCTGAGCAGGACAGTCTGTTTATACTTTTTTACCGCTACCAGGATCCCGACACACTGGGAAATAGCGTGCGTTACTTTACAAAGCGCAACAGCGAACCCTTCTATCCCGGCTACTTTGCTTCCGTTTTCAATGATGAGCTGATCAATGGTGTGCGGAACCTGAGTTTCCCGCTGGACCGGGGCGAGTCTCTTGGTCAAGAGGTTGACCTGGACACTTACAGTTATTTCGGGAAGGGAGACACGATTGTGGTGCGCTGGGCTGCGGTTGACATCGAGCACTACCGCTTCTGGTATACCCTGGAGAACGAGCGCAACAACAACGGCAGTCCCATCGGCTCACCGAATACAACACGATCCAATATAAACGGCGGGTTGGGGGTTTGGGGTGGTTATGGGGTTACTTATCACCGGATTGTGGTGGAGTAAGGGTCAGGGTTTGATTAAAGTATAGGCAGGAAGTTCGTGCACGATTAACATCCCCTTGCCCCCTTCGAAGGGGGACTTTTCAGCCACTACCCATTCAAGGTATAAGCGTTGTAGTTTCTATCATATACCACACGCACCACTGGCAGGTGTAGCAAGACTAACTTGCACCGGAGCGATGAAACAGATCGCTTCGCCAGGTGCGCGAACGACGATTTTTTGTTTGAGCGGTCAGCGAGTTCAAAATCGTCTTGACTTTTTTGCTTACTTTTTGTGTCAAGACAAAAAGTGAGTGCCCGCCGCACAGGCGAAGCTATAGAACAATATCATTTGCTATACTTGAAAAGTTCTGTCACTCCTGTAAAAGCTTAAATCAAGCTTTCCCTAACAACCTCGCAACATACTTGCCAATAATATCAAACTCCAGGTTGACGGTACTGCCCGGCTTGACCTGGTGCAGGTTGGTATGCTCGTAGGTATAAGGAATGATCGCCACAGAAAACCGGTCTTCCTGCGAATTGACAACTGTCAGACTGATGCCGTTTACCGTCACAGATCCCTTCTCCACCGTTACATTGCCCAGGCTTGGGTCATAGCAGAATGTGAACACCCAGCTGCCGTTCTGGTCCTCCACGGATTCGCAAACCGCCACCTGGTCCACGTGCCCCTGCACGATATGCCCGTCGAAGCGGCCGTTGGCGCTCATGCAGCGCTCCAGATTCACCTTGTCGCCCACCTGCAGGCTGTTCAGGTTCGTTTTCTGAAGCGTTTCGTCGATGGCCGTTACGGTATAATCAGTTTCCGTGATGTTTACCACCGTCAGGCAGATGCCGTTGTGGGCCACACTCTGGTCGATCTGTAGCTCGTGCGTGAAAGGAGACGACAGGGTGAATTGCTTGTTGGTGCCCTCTTCCCGGATGACCTGCACCTGGCCCATGCCTTCAATTATACCTGTGAACATGTTTTTATGAATGGTTGTCTGCATACAAAATTAACCATGATTTCGCTCATATGCACGGGTGCTTCCTGTTATTCCGCTTGGAGGCAAGATTAAATTACGATCCGGTTAGGTAACTGTGGGCAGGTATGCTTATTTTCGCAATACACGAGTTTCAGGCCGAGTTCAGACAAGGTATAGCGGGATCCCTATACCTGAAATTGCTCAGCTTGATTTTTTAAATTTTACAGATTCAGAGGGAAATGCAGACAGATTTGTACAAGCACAAAGGCATGCGCCGCGCCTTGGTAAAACAGTTGAGAGACAAAGGTATACGCGATGAACGGGTGTTGGCGGCAATCGAAACGGTACCCCGGCATTTCTTTTTCGAAAAAGCTTTTCTTGAGCAAGCCTACCAAGACAAAGCCTTCCCGATTGGCGAGGGCCAGACCATTTCGCAGCCCTATACCGTGGCCTTCCAGACGGAGCTTTTGCGGTTGCAGCCAACTGATAAGGTGTTGGAGATCGGGACCGGATCTGGTTACCAGTGCTGTGTGCTGCTGCAGCTCACGCCCAAGGTATACACCATTGAATACAACAAGCCGCTCTACGACAAGGCAGTGAAGTTCTTCAGGACCTACGGATTATTCCCGCATACCTTCCACGGCGATGGCTCCCTGGGCCTTCCAGCGCACGCGCCTTTTGATAAGATCATCGTGACGGCCGGCGCGCCCGGTATACCAAAAACGCTGGTGAGTCAGCTGAACATCGGCGGCATTCTGGTCATACCTGTCGGGGGTGAAACGAGCCAGAAAATGCTACGCATTACCCGCACCAGCGAAAATGAATTTGCGCAGGAAGTCTTCACTGACTTCAAATTCGTGCCGTTGCTCGGTAAGTCCGGTTGGGACAAGCCTTCTTTTTAAGCATAAGTAGACTATCTTAATTTATACCCGGCTTTTTGTTTGGACCTTCGTCCCCTATCTTTGCGGCAGAATTTATAGAACTGACATGCGTAAACAGAAAAAAGTAAGCGAATCCTACGTGATCATGACCGAGTTGGTGTTGCCTAACGATACCAATACCCTGCACAACCTGATGGGTGGCAAAATGATGCACTGGATGGACATTGTGTCGGCCATTGCCGCCCAGCGCCACTCCAACCGCATTGTGGTAACGGCTTCGGTGGACAACGTGTCTTTTGCTGAAAGTATAAAACTGGGCAACGTGGTAACCCTCGAGGCCAAAGTGACCCGCGCTTTCTCTTCTTCTATGGAAGTGCACATCGTGGTGTATGCCGAAGACATTCCTTCCGGAAGAAAAGTGATGTCGAACCAGGCTTTCTTCACGTTTGTGGCTGTAGACCAATCCGGCAAAGCGATCGATGTGCCGGAGGCTATACCTGAAACAGAAGAAGAGATCAAGCTTTATGACGGTGCCCTGCGTCGTCGCCAACTGCGCCTGGTGCTGGCGGGCCGTATGAAGCCGAGTGAGGCTAACGAACTGCGCTCTATTTTTGATCTAAAGGAAGATCAGAAGTAATTTATACCTAATCCGATGACAGCACTGACGCCAGATCAACTTAACAGTGAGTTCCTCCGACATTTTATGCCGGAAACGCTATACTGGCTCCCTGAAGAGCAGGTAGCTGAAGTCAGTGCGCCTGCAGTAGAAGAGGCAGCTATACCTGTTGTGTCAGAAAAAGCAGAGCCAAAGGCTATACCTACTGGCCCGACAGCTCCTGTTCCAACAACTCCGCCAGCGGCTATACCTAAATTACTGAAAGTAGAGAAAGCGGAACTGCCGAAGTCCTTTGAGGTGATTGGCGAAAACCGGAAGGGCCTGGTTGTTTTGGTGACCCTGCCCGATCCGGAATTTAGGGCCCTACCGCAATCTGATTTCCTGATCAAGATACTGGCGGCGATCGGCTTTGGCCCTGCTGATGTTGCTTTTGTAAACAATGTGTCCGGTGCCACAACCAAGTTTGAGGCCCTCTGTGATACCCTGCAGACCAACTACATCCTCAGCTTCGCCAGTCGCCTTGACACCGACCTGCCACATGATAAATTCACGCTTTACAATCCGGTAGTGGTTGGCCGTGTGCCGGTTGTTTTTTCGCAGTCCTTGGCTGTGCTCGATGGTGACCAGGAGCAGAAAAAGCTGCTTTGGGGAGCGCTGCAACGCGTGTTCAAGAAGTAATCTCGGGGTATGGTTTTTCCGAGGAATAAGTTGCTTGAGGAAACTCGTTGTTGACGTGAGCGTCCCATTGAACAGCATCGACAAAAATACTCCACGTTGCAAATGGCAAGCGAGAAGCAGTAAACGAACTGCGCTATACCTTGAGCTCGTTCCTTGTGATTTTTAAACAGTATTATTCTTTATAAACAAGAAAAGCCCCTCCAGTGCGGAAGGGCTTTTCTTGTTTTGAGGTATGGCTATACCTTCTTACTGCACAAGCGAAGCGATTTTCGCTTCCAGTTCCTCGCCTCTCAATCCTTTGGCAATGATCTTACCTTCTTTGTCGAGCAAGATGGTTTGCGGGATGGCGTCTACCTGATAAAGTTGTGCCGCTGCACTTTCCCATCCTTTCAGATCCGAAACCTGTGGCCAGGTCAGCTTGTCATCGGCAATCGCCTTCAGCCATTTTTCACGCGACTGATCGAGCGACACACCAAAGATCTCGAAGCCCTGGTCTTTGTACTTGTTGTACATCTTCACCACGTTCGGGTTTTCTTTGCGGCATGGGGCGCACCAGCTGGCCCAGAAGTCGATCAGCACGTACTTGCCTCTGAGTGAGGACAGCGCTATTTCGCCACCTTCAGGCGTTGGAAGCTTAAAATCGGGTGCAACAGAGCCAACGGCCGTTGTGCGCATGCTGGCAAGGCGTTCCGTCAGTGTCTTCGTATACTTCGACTCCGGTATGTGCTGGGTATAGAGCGTCAGCATGCTATCGGCAAAAGCGAAATCCAACTGCGGGTTAACGAGGCTCAGCATACCAAAAGCCGATACAATGGAGTTAGGGTGCTTGGCAATGAAGTTTTTGACATCCTTTTGCAACGTAAGGTACTGCTGGCGATATCCTTCTGCTTCTTCTGTTTTACCTTCCGACATGGCACGGTTAAACTGCTCGCTCAGCGCCATTTCTTTCTGACGGTTTTCACTCACCATCTTGTTCAGCTGCTGAAAAAGCTCCGAGTCTTCGGAGTTCTCAAACTTGGCCGTATTGTTCAGGTCGCGGGCATCTGCTTCCACCTTTATGGCTTTGTTTTCCAGCACCATCATCATAGCATTCTGCTGATCAAGGCCGAGGCGATACAAGGTGGGCTCTTTCACCTCCCCCTGAAAAGTAAAGGTACCGTCCTGACTAATATCAGCTGTGTCGCGGGCAATAAACTGCTGCTCCCCCAATTCGAACAGAAAAATCTGACCCGGTGTGGCGTTCTGCAGTTTGCCTTCAATCGTGTAGGCACTGCTGTTCGTGGCCGTTTTATTCCCCTGACAACTGGCTATTAATGCAGCCGAGGCGGCCAGTACGACATAGTTTCTTAGGTTCATATTTTTATATTTTGACAGTTTGACAAAAGACTATTTGACAAAGGATCATGTATTCAGGTAGGTTTTCCTACAAAAATCTAAAGGCCTTTTATTTTGACATCTTCGGATGGAGCTTTAAGAAAGAGCATCCTTTGTCTTTTGTCAAAACTTCCTTTGTCTGATATAGTTAAGCGTTAAGTCCTTCCTGCAGCAATTGGTTTGCCACCTTCGGGTCGGCTTTGCCTTTGGTCTTTTTCATGATCTCGCCCATGAACATACCGACCAGCGATTTTTTACCGGCCTTGTACTCCTCCACTTTCTGCGGATTGGCGGCCAGCACTTCCGCCACAATGGCTTTAAGTGAGTCCGAATCAGACTCCTGCAGCAGGTTCTGCTCCTCGGCTACCTGGTGTGCAGGTATACCTGGGTTTTCCAGCATGTAAGGGAAGATCTTCTTGGCAGCTACCGAGTGGCTCACCTTGTTCTCGTCCACCAGGGCAATGATCTCGGCAATGGCGTGCGGCTGCAGCGGGAAGTCCTTGATGTGCAGTTGCAGCTCGTTCAGATAGGACTTTACCGGACCCGTCACCCAGTTAGCAGCGCCCTTGTAGTTATTGGTATGCTTGCAAAGCTCCTCGTAGTACAGCGCAATCTCTTTTGCATCAGTCAATACTCCTGCGTCATAGTCAGACAGGCCAAACTCCTCTGTGAAGCGCTTGTACAGCTCTTGCGGTAGGCTCGGCATGGTTTCTTTGATGCGCTCCAGCCACTCCTGTTCAATCACCAACGGCGGCAGGTCTGGCTCCGGGAAGTAACGGTAGTCGTTCAGCGTTTCCTTGGAGCGCATGGCCGTGGTCGTGCCGGTGTTGGCGTCGAAGTTGCGTGTTTCGGAATCGATCTTTCCGCCATTTTCTATCACCATGATCTGGCGCTCGATCTCGTGCTCGATGGCGCGCTGCACGTTGCGGAAGGAGTTCATGTTCTTCACCTCCACCTTGGTACCCCAAAGCGGCGAGTCTTTCAGCATCACCGAAATGTTGGCGTCGCAACGCAGCGAGCCTTCTTCCATGTTGCCATCGCAGATCTCGAGGTAGCGCACCAAGCGGCGGATTTCCGTCAGGTAGTTGTAGGCTTCCTCTGAGTCACGGATATCCGGCTCGGACACAATCTCGATCAACGGTACACCCGCACGGTTCAGGTCGATGAGTGTTTCCGTTTCGCCCGGCAAGTGCATGGATTTACCGGCATCTTCCTCCATGTGAATACGCGTGATGCCGATGCGCTTGTCATTGCCCTCAGCATCTTTTACATCCAGATAACCAGCCGTACAGACAGGCGTTTTGTCCTGCGTGATCTGGTAGCCTTTCGGAAGATCCGGATAGAAATAGTTTTTGCGGGCGTAGATGTTGTAGCGCGTGATGTCGCAGTTAGTCGCCAAACCCATTTTCACAGCCATCTCCACCACACGTTTGTTAATGCGCGGCAAAGTGCCCGGGTGACCCAGCGTGATCACGCTCAGGTTGGTATTCGGCATCACGCCATACTCTGTCGAGTCAGACGAATAGGCCTTGCTTTCCGTAAGCAGCTGGGCGTGCACCTCCAGACCGATGATCGCCTGGTATTTGTCTCTTATTGCTTTATCCATTTTACAAGTATAAATACTAAAAGCCTTACTTGTTTTGTCTCAAAGTTGGCTTCCAATACTTTATATTAAGCATTAATCAATGTTTTAACCAGTTCTTCTGCTTTCGCAGGTATAGCCTGCAGACCGGAAGTGTCCTTGCCTCCAGCCGTGGCATAGAATGGCTGTCCGCCGCCGCCGCCTTTGATCTCTTTCGCGAGTTCACGCACCATCTGGCTGGCGTTCAGCTTACGGTCCGAAACCAGGTTGTCTGACAGCATCACCGCAATCTGTGGCTTCCCGTCGATTTCAGCGGCCAGCACCAGCACCAGATTGTCCACGGCCTGACGCATGTCAAAAGCCAGTTTTTTCAGGTAATCGGCAGTGCTTACATCTACTTTCTCCGCTACGAAGTTCACACCGTCAATAGACTGTGCTTTCTGCACCAGGCTTTCTTTCAGGCTGGTCAGTTGCTTCAGTTCGAATTGCTCGAGTTGCTTTTGCAGGACTTTGTTGTCTTCCTGCAGTTTCTGCACGGCGCCCGAAATATTGCTGTGCGTACCGAGCACTTCGCGCACGGCGTTCAGCTCGTTCAACTGCTGCTGCATGTACTCTTCGGCCGATGCAGCGGTGGTTGCTTCGATACGACGCACACCAGCCGCTACAGAACTCTCAGAAAGAATCTTGAAATAGCCAATCTCACCAGTGTTGTACACGTGCGTACCGCCGCAAAGCTCTACCGAGTGGTCACGGTCGAAAGCGATCACGCGCACAGACTCGCCATACTTTTCTCCAAAGAGCGCCATGGCACCCATTTCTTTGGCTTGGGCAATTGGTACGTTACGCTGCTCTTCCAAAGGGATCGCCTGGCGCACCCGCTCGTTCACGATCGTCTCTACCTCGCGCAGTTGCTCGTCGGTTACCTTGGCAAAGTGAGAGAAGTCAAACCGCAGTACTTTTTCATTTACCAGAGAGCCTTTCTGTTGCACGTGCTCACCTAAAACTTTACGTAAAGCAGCGTGCAGTAAGTGCGTAGCAGAGTGGTTCTTACGAATCAGGTTGCGGCGCTCAAAGTCTACTTCACTCCTAAATGTGGCTTCGATGTTCTGCGGCAGCTGCGAGGTGATATGCAGGATCAGGTCATTCTCCTTCTTCGTATCCAGCACCTCAATTTGCTCGGTGGCCGAAATCAGGTAACCGGTGTCACCTACCTGTCCGCCGCTCTCGGCATAGAACGGCGTGCGGTCCAGCACAACGTGGTACTCGCTTTTGTTTTTGGTCTTCACCTGTCGGTAGCGCACGATGTGTGAATCTGCCACGTCATGCTCGTAACCCAAAAACTCTGTCTCCACATCCGGTTGAATGATCACCCAGTCGCTTTGCTCCTGTGCTGAAGCATTGCGGGAACGGTTTTTCTGCTGCTCCATCTCCACACTGAAGCCAGACTCGTCCACTTTCAGGCCTTTTTCACGGGCGATCAGGGCAGTCAGGTCCAGCGGGAAGCCAAAGGTATCGTACAGTTCGAAGGCGGTCTTGCCGTCGATGGTATTGTTATTCTCTTTGAATTTAGACTCCAGTGCATCCAGGCGCTTCAGACCGTTTTCGAGAGTGCGCAAGAAAGCGTTCTCCTCTTCCTCGATCACGCGCTGCACGAAGCTCAACTGTTGTTTCAGCTCCGGGAATACGTTTTCCATCTGGTCGGCCAGCACGGCTGCCAGTTTGTATAGGAAAGGCTTTTTGAAATCCAGGAAGGTGAAGCTATACCTGACCGCACGGCGCAGGATACGACGGATTACATAACCGGCCTTGTTGTTGGATGGCAGCTGTCCGTCCGATATCGCAAAAGCAATGGCCCGGATGTGGTCGGCCATCACGCGGATGGCAATGCCTATTTGCTCGTTTTCTCCATAAACAACACCGGCTTCTTTGGCGATGAACTGGATCAGCGGCTGGAAAACGTCGGTATCGTAGTTAGAACGTTTGCCCTGAATGGCCATACACAGACGCTCGAAGCCCATACCTGTATCGACGTGCTGCGCAGGCAGTTTTACCAGCGAGCCATCGGCCAGTCGGTTGAACTCCATGAATACGTTGTTCCAGATTTCGACAACTTGCGGATGGTCAGCGTTGACGAGTGTCTTGCCGTCCACCTGCGCACGCTCCTCGTCGGTGCGCAAGTCCACGTGAATCTCCGAGCACGGACCGCAAGGACCAGTGTCGCCCATCTCCCAGAAGTTGTCCTTCTTATTGCCCATCAGAATGCGGTCTTCCGCAATCATAGACTTCCAGATATCAAACGCCTCCTGGTCCATCGGCAGGTTCTCGGAGTCATCACCCTGGAAAACCGACACATACAGTCTGGCTTTCGGCAGTTGGTATACCTCTGTCAAAAGCTCCCAGGACCAGGCCAGTGCCTCTTTCTTGAAATAGTCGCCGAAAGACCAGTTGCCCAGCATCTCGAACATGGTATGGTGGTAGGTATCGTAGCCTACTTCCTCCAGGTCGTTGTGCTTGCCCGATACGCGAAGGCATTTCTGGGTGTCGGCAATGCGCTTGGACGGGGCGGGTTTGTTGCCCAGGAAGTAGTCCTTGAAGGGCGCCATACCTGAGTTGATAAACATCAGGGTGGGGTCATCTTTCACCACAAGGGGTGCTGACGGCACGATCTGATGCTGCCGTTGTGCAAAGAAGTCAAGAAACTTTTGTCTAATCTCAGCTGAGTTCATCTATGATTATTAAGCCTTTAGATACAATCTGCTATACTTGTTGTTTAATAACAAAAAATATAGAATTTTTGCCTTATAGAAACAGCCCTTTCGGGCAATGCTTACACGGGCCTGCATTAGGGCAAAAGTAGCAATTTTAGCCGTAATTCTGCGTGCCATACCCGAAAATTAGTGCTGCTGCCCTATACCTTGAAACCGACACTATGCCTTATAAAGAAAAAGAAATCGAAAAGCAGTACTACACCATCGGTGAAGTAGCTGCCCAATTTGACGTCGCCCCTTCCCTGATCCGCTTCTGGGAGACTGAGTTTGACCAGCTCAAGCCGAAGAAAAACAAGAAAGGCAACCGCCAGTACACTGCCAAGGACATTGAAGAATTGCGAGCGGTTTACCACCTGGTAAAAGAGCGCGGCTTCACGATACAGGGCGCCAAAGAAGTGCTGAAGAACAAGTCGGTGCAGACAAAGGACAAGATCGAGATCATCAATTCGCTGGAGAAAGTGCGTTCTTTCCTGGTGGGAATCAAGGAACAGCTGAACACCAAAAGCTAAGCCTGCGTACCTTGGTGCATGTCACAGGAAGCCCAGTTTGAAGTAGCCCTTTCGTTTTTGCCCCACGTTGGCGACCAGCTGACGAAGGTGCTGGTAAGCTATTGCGGCTCTGCCAAAGCCGTGTTTGACACGCCTGTTGCCAAGCTGTTGAAGGTGCCGGGCGTGGGTGAACGTGTAGCGAAGAGCATTCGCGACAACGGTCGTCAGGCCTTATTGGAAGCGGAAGATGTGCTAAAAAAGGCTGCAGACAAGCATGTGCAATTGCTGTTCTATACCTCACCGAAGTACCCGAACCGGCTGAAGCAACTGCCCGACGCCCCGCCCCTCCTCTATTTTAGGGGAAATACGGACTTAAACCATCGACGCATCATCAGCATTGTAGGTACCCGTAAACCAACCAGTTATGGGCAGGCTGTGACCGAGCGGATTGTTGATGAACTGAAGCCTTATAATGTGATGGTCGTGAGCGGTCTGGCCTACGGCATTGACATTGCTGCGCACCGGGCCGCACTGCAGGCCGGACTTCCGACCATCGGCGTGATGGCCTCCGGGCCCGACACTATTTACCCGGGCGTGCACAAGAAGTACGCCGAGAAAATGCTTGAACAAGGCGGCGTAATCACGGAGAACACCTTCGGCACCAAACCCGACGCACCCCGCTTTCCGGCCCGTAACCGCATCATCGCCGGTATGTCGGACTGCACCATCGTCATCGAAGCAGCATTCAAGAGCGGCACGCTGATCACTGCCGACATTGCCCACAGCTATGACAAGGAAGTGATGGCGGTGCCGGGCAACATTAACTCGCCTATGTCGGAGGGCACCAACTGGCTGATCAAATCGCACAAAGCCGCTTTGCTGACCTCGACCCAAGACCTGATCGAGCTGCTGAACTGGGATGTGGAGGACAATCTGGCCGCAAAACGTGCTAAGTCTATACCTGCGCTCGACCCAGCCGACTTCACACCGGAGGAAATGCAGGTGCTGCAGGTGCTGATCCAATCCGGCGAAGAGCAAATGGATAACCTGGGCTGGAAATCGCAGGTTCCCGTTAATCAGCTAGCCTCCGTGCTGTTAGGGCTGGAATTTAAAGGGATGGTCAAGGCCATGCCAGGGAAACGGTTTGCATTGATCCGATAGAACTAATTGAATGCGAGAATAATAATGTGATCCCATTTGTCATTCTGTAAGAATCTTTGTTGCCAGCTCCGAAATCCTTAGCTGCTTGCTGCTAAGTTCTTTGCAAGATGACAACAGGTATGAAGTTTCTAAATTTTAACTTTCTAACTTTCTAACTCAATTTGCTCCTCTACAACAACCACTTCTTGCCGCTGCAAGATCTGAAGCTACCGATCACGAACCGGGCCTTTCAATACAGTGATGGTTTTTTTGAGACGATCATGGTAGTGGATGGTCAGATCCGTTTTTGGCGGGATCATCAGGATCGGATACGGGAAGCCGCCGCTGCGCTGCAGTTGGCTATACCTACGTATTTCTGGGATGGGGAACTGGAGGAGAATCTGTTGCAATTGGTCAAGCAGCGCAAGGCTATTGAGTATGGTCGCATCAAATTGAAGGTATGGCGTGCCGGGGAGGGTTTGTATACTCCGCTGTCAAATGATATAGAGTGGCTGGCGAATGCAGAAGTTGCCCACCCTATACCTGATTCAGGTATACAGATCGGTATTTGTCAGTCAGTGAGAACTTTGTTTTCCCCCCTCTCCCATTTCAAAGGACCTCAAGCACCGCTCTATGTGTTGGCTGGTATGGAGAAGAAAGCCAGTGGTTTTGATGATATGCTGCTGCTGGATGCAAAAGGCAACGTCGCGGAGCTGATCTCTTCCAATATTTTCTGGCTGAAGGATGGTGCGCTCTATACCCCCGCTTTGGAGACAGGCTGTGTGAATGGGATTCTGCGCCGCAATATCCTGCGTTGGTGCCTTCAGCAAGGTATAGCAGTACGTCAGGTGCTGGCTATACCGGAAGAGTTGGTTCAAGCTGATTGCGTGTTCGGGACCAATATAACAGGTATACGAGGTATAGAGAAACTGGAGGATTCTTGCCTGCGGATCAATCATGATTGGTTGCAGGGTATGAAAGCAGGCTTACAGGTATAGAAAAGGCTTCCTATACCTTGGGGCAGCCTTTTCACCTCTCATATACTCAGATTTAATCCTAACGAGAACGTGCGCGGTTGTGGATAGAGACCTCTGTCTATACCATTGGCCACTTCCGGGTCCTGTCCATTATACTTGGTTAATACAAAAGCATTCTGTACAGTGACATTGACTTTCATGTCAACTTTACTGCCTAGCAATTTCCCAACATTGTAGCCCAGTTGCAAATATTCCAGGCGCAAAAAAGAGGCATCCTCTAGAAAATGGCTGGACTCCCGATGTGGGCTTATAAAGCCAGTCTCAAGGTAACTGCGGTTCGCGTTGGAAACGTACCAATCATCATAATTAGCATTCAGCCAGCTGCGCTGAGCATTAGCTTGATGGAATACCTCATGCCCTGCAGCACCTCGCATTAGAAAAGATATTTCCCAATTTCTGTAACCGCCGCTAGAACTCAGGTCGAAGTAGGTGTTGGGTAGGTTCGTTCCCATCGGCTTTCTTTCGAAATAGCCAAGTTTGTTTTTTTCATATTCTCCCTGAATTGGTTTCCCGTCTTTATCATATAATTGATTCAAAAGATTGAATACCTGTGCAGGTTCTCCAACGGCTAACCTGAGGCCATAATCATTTTCAGAGAAAGTATACACTTGTAATTCTCCCAGACTTGTTAACCGGTTTTTCACAACAGTGGCATGCATGCCCAGCTTTAAGTAGGCGCCCTCTTTCTGAATAACAGTATAATGCATTGCCATTTCTAATCCGGACACGCTTAGGCTTCCCAAACTTACAAACCTCACTGAGCCACTTCCAACTGGAGGTCTGTAAGGTATAAGCAGGTCACTTGACTTATTTTGAAAGTAACCGAGGGTTCCCGTAAGTCTGTTCTGCATTAGTCCGAACTCAAGTCCTAGACTCTTTACTAATGTCTTCTCTGTATCAACTTCAACTCGAGAACCAATAAATCCATAGTCAAATGGGTTGCCTTGCACGGGTGCCCACACCACCGTCCTGAACCTGTTGGGCTCATCCAGCCGGCTGAAACTACCCACATCAGCCCTGATCTTCAGATGAGAGATGAATTCCGCGTTAGTCAGAAATGCCTCTTTCCTGAGGTCCCAGCCTATACCTACTGCAATTGACTGTTGCCGGAATGCATCCTCCTTAGAATTCAAATCAGACAGGTTTCGGAAAGAACCCTTTAAGGTATAGCGGTCATGCAAGGTATAGCCAAGGCTGCCATAGTAGCTCAGGTTCTCATGCGTAGCCCCGTAGTTTCTGCCTCTTGAGTGAATTAGGTCGTCTCTATTATTTTCTGTTGATTTTGATACGGTTTCCCGGGTTGTTTTCAGTGCACCCGCAATTAGGCTCAGCTTGCTGCTTAAGCCGGGTATAGCTTGGTCCAGCGCAAAGAATGCTTCTGAATGCACGATCTTTGATTCCAGGTCATGTGTAATGAAATTAATCGGACTGTACGCGCGGGAAGCCATGTCAGCGGAAATGTTACTTCTGTAATCACCCTCGGACTTGAAGTATGCATACCTGTAATTGGCTGTCAGAGCAGGTAGAAAGTGAAGCTTGTACTTTACGTGTGCCTGTCCAGAAAGTGTTCTGATGCTCTCTAGGTTCTCCTTCTGCTCCAGTAGACTCAGCGGGTTGACATTGTAATTTAAGACATAGCCATCTGGACGCATATGGGTGAAATAGCCACCGTACATGTTATCAGCATATACGGGCTGAGTAGGGTCAAAAGCCATGGCGGCAGGTATGGCCCGCTCATCTGCCAGCCGCAATTCCTGGCGGGTGTTATGCAGAGAAAGATTGAAAGTCAGATGCTTCTGAAAAAGGCTGGGTTGGAGATTGACGGCCAGCGTGTTGCGCTTATACCCGGAGGTTTTCAGAATTCCGTCTTGCTTTAGCTGTCCAACAGACACCCGATACGGTACTGGCCCCATTGCGCCACTCACATTTAGATTGTTGGCCAATCCGAAACCCGTACGGTAGATCTCATCTTGCCAGTCGGTATTGTATTCGCCCAGGAGATGCTGCTGGTTAGGATATCGCTCTCGAATCAGACTTCTGAATTCATCCGCAGAAAAAATATCAGCCCTTTTGCGCAGGCTTGAAACTGCGCCTGTCGCATTGTATTGCAGCCGGATTTTGTCGCCCGCGTTTCCTGATTTCGTTGTGATCACCAGGACTCCGTTTGCAGCGGCACCTCCATAAAGGGCGGTTGCAGAGGCATCTTTCAGCAGCGAAACCGCGGCAATATCATCGGGATTCAGCCAGCTCAGGTTGCTTGCATGAAGCGAGTGGCTGAAAGCATCGAGCAAAACACCATCAATCACCACCAGGGGGCTGTTGTTTCCAAATAAAGAAGTACCCGACCGCAGCACCATCTCTGCTCCTGCACCGGGTGCACCTCCGCCGGGCACCACCCGCAAGCCCGCAAACCTGCCGATGATAGCCGGTTCCACAGAGCTGACAAGCCCTTTGTTAAAATCTGCTGCACTTAATTCGTAAGGCTTGTATGTGACCTGCACCGTATCGGCGGCAAACCTGGTAGAGTCGGCAAATGGCTGATTCTGGCCTAAACTAGCAACAGAGGTTGTAATGAATAAGCCAAAAGCGACACAGCTATACCTTAAAAATTTAATTGGTTGGGGTAAAATTTGTTTCAAATTGCAGGTATGGTTGGTGGAAGAAAGGACTAAATATAGGAGATTCTTTATTATTATGCAGCAAATGAATTAGCTTGACGTAAGCATTTGAAGGCGGCAAATGATGAAATTTTATAATTACCTCTAATGACGAGTAAACCAATTAACATAGCCCTTCTAGGCTTCGGCACTGCCGGACGGGTTTTTCATGCACCGATCGCTTCCGCTGTGGAGGGCTTGAAACTCAGCAAAATCAAGGCTAACCGACCCGAAAGCATTGCGCTTGCCAGACAGTTATACCCCGATGCAGCAGTTGTATCCGAAACCACGAGCGTTTTGGAGGACGAAGCCATTGACCTGGTGATCGTAGCTACTACCAACGACACACATTACAGCCTGGCCAAAGCAGCGTTAGAAGCGGGCAAGCATGTGGTGGTCGAGAAGCCCTTTACCGTTACTTCGGAGGAGGCGAACGAACTGATTGAGTTGGGAAGACAAAAAGGGAAATTGCTGACCGTTTATCAGAACCGCCGCTGGGACAGTGATTTTAAAACGGTGAAGAAGCTTATTGAGAGTGCAATGCTGGGGCGCTTGGTGGAGTACGAGGCCCATTTCGATCGGTTCAGGCCTATACCTGCTGCGGAGACCTGGAAAGAGAAAGAACTGCCGGGTTCGGGCATTCTCTATGATCTTGGTGCGCACCTCATCGACCAGGCACTCGTGCTTTTCGGGACCCCGCACGAAATATACGCCGATTTGCGCACGCAACGGAGTGGCGGGAAAATAACCGATAGCTTTGACCTGACGCTCTACTATGCCAATGGTCTGAAAGCGATTTTGAAAGCAGGTATGCTGGTGAAGCAGCCGGGACCCCACTTCATCCTGTCAGGTGATAAAGGATCTTTTGTGAAGTACGGGCTGGATGTGCAGGAAGCGGCCCTGAAAGCGGGTCTCTCACCTACAGGGGCCAATTGGGGCGTTGAGCCTGAAGAGATCTGGGGCAAACTGGATACAGAAGTGCAGGGACAAAGGATCGTGGGCAAGGTTCAGAGTGAAGCGGGCGATTACCGCGCTTTTTATGATAATGTGCGGGATGCCATCTTAGGTATAGCGGAGCTCGAGGTGAAACCAGAACAGGCCCGAAATACCATCCGCATCATCGAGCTGGCCATGCAGAGCAGCAAAGAAAAGAGAGCAGTGGCTTACCATTGAGTCCTTCTTTTGGTCTTACCTCTTTCAAATGCGTAAACTTTCATGCGCTTCTGTTGTATATTTGTAGCTACAAACATTAATTGCTTACAACATGGAATCATTAAAAGGAAAAAGTGCCCTGATTACGGGCGCTGGCAAAGGTATAGGCAAGGCCATCGCGATCGCTCTGGCCAAAGAGGGTGTCAACGTGGGCTTGCTGGCTCGCACCAAGGCACAATTGGAAGAGGTTGCCATTGAGCTGAAAGCACATGGTGTAAAAGCGGCGGTTGCGCCAGCTGATGTGACGGATATAAACTCAGTAAACGAAGCGGTGAAGCAGATTGGCGCCGAGCTCGGCCCGATTGATATCCTGATCAATAACGCAGGTATAGGTAAGTTTGGCAAGTTCCTGGAACTGGAGCCGGCTGAGTGGGAAAACATCATCCGGGTGAACCTGATGGGTGCATACTACGTGACCCGCGCGGTGTTGCCGGAAATGATCGAGCGTCAGACAGGTGACATCATCAACATCTCCTCTACGGCTGGACAAAGAGGCGCTGCGGTGACCAGTGCTTATAGTGCCTCCAAGTTTGCGCTTATTGGCCTTTCGGAGTCGCTCATGCAGGAGGTGCGCAAGCACAATATCCGCGTGAGCACCCTCACACCTAGCACCGTGGCCACCGACATGGCTATCGATCTGAAGCTGACGGATGGTAATCCGGATCGCGTGATGCAGCCTGAGGACTTTGCCGAGTTGATCGTGGCACAGCTCAAACTAAACCGGCGCGTGTTCATTAAGGAAGCCGGCATCTGGTCTACCAACCCCTAACGAAAAATGCCCGAAGCTATACTTCGGGCATTTTGGTTTATAGGCTTATACCTTAATAACTTATACAGCAACAGGCGCCTTTATACCTGGGTGCGAAACATAATTCTCTAGTTTGAAGTCTTCGAATGTAAAGTCGAAAATATCCTTCACGTCAGGGTTCAAACGCATGGTAGGCAGTGTGTGCGGTTCACGTGTCAGTTGCAGCTCTGCCTGCTCCAGGTGATTCAGGTATAGGTGTGTATCGCCACCCGTCCAGATAAATTCTCCCGGTTCCAGACCGGTCACCTGCGCCATCATCAGCACCAGCAAGGCGTACGAGGCAATATTGAAGGGTACGCCCAGGAACACATCGGCGGATCGCTGGTATAACTGGCAGCTCAGTTTGCCCTCGGCTACATAAAACTGGTAGAAGGCATGGCAAGGCGGCAGCTTCATGTTTTCGATTTCGGCCACGTTCCAGGCACTCACAATAATGCGTCTTGAGTCAGGGTTGTGTTTGAGTTGATTCACCACCTGGGTGATCTGGTCAATATGGCGGCCATCGGGTGTGGGCCAGCTGCGCCACTGCGAACCGTATACCGGACCCAGATTTCCATTTTCATCCGCCCACTCGTCCCAGATCGTCACGCCGTTTTCCTTGAGGTAGGCGATGTTGGTGTCCCCTTTCAAAAACCACAGCAGTTCGTGGATGATGGACTTCAGGTGTACCTTTTTGGTCGTCACCAGCGGAAAGCCTTCTGACAGATCGAAACGCATCTGGTAACCAAATACGCTCAGGGTACCGGTGCCGGTACGGTCTTCTTTTTTCACGCCCTTGTCAAGGATGTGTTGCATGAGGTCCAGGTACTGCTTCATAAGGGATTGTAATCTGAATGGTTTTGAACCTTAAATATAGTGCAAAAATTATCCGGCAAAAAACCTGCTGCCTGTTTTATGGAAACATTTATTTATTGTGCCTGCCCTTCTTTTGTTGTATGCTATTCCTCTTAAATCTTTTATTATTTTTCACCAAAATTCAACTTAGAATACTCAAACTCGAATAACAAAAACCTTTAGGATATAAAATCGAATGGAAGTTCCTTTCCTGTCTGATGTCGTTATTATCCTGGGACTGGCCGTAGTTGTGATTTTGCTGTTTCAGCGCTTCAGGTTACCTACCATCCTGGGCTTCCTCATAACTGGTGTGATCGCCGGTCCCTATGGCATGAGCCTGGTCAAAGATGTACACGACATCGAGATACTGGCCGAAATCGGGGTGATACTGCTCCTGTTTATCATCGGAATGGAGTTTTCGCTGCGCAACCTGGCCCTGATCAAGCGTACCGTACTGCTGGGTGGCGCTACCCAGGTACTTGTTACAATAGTGCTGGTCGGCCTTGTCCTGATGATGTTCGACTTTTCGGCAGCCGAAGGTTTCTTTGTCGGTTTCCTGATTTCGCTCAGCAGTACCGCCATAGTGCTAAAACTGTTGCAAGACAATGGGGAGATCAGCACCCCGCACGGTAAAATAGCACTCGGTATTCTGATTTTTCAGGATATTGTGGTCGTGCCCATGATGCTGGTGGTGCCGCTCATGGCGGGCGGGGCTGAGAACATCGTGGTCGAGTTACTGCTCATGGTGCTGAAAGGCGCCTTTGTCATTGTCTTTGTATTGATCAGCGCCCGCTACCTGGTACCTAAGCTCCTGTTTGTAGTGGCACGGACGAAGAGCAGAGAGCTCTTCATTCTTAGTATTGTCGTCATCTGTTTTGCGGTGGCCTGGCTGACACAGAGCATCGGCCTGTCTTTGGCGCTGGGCGCTTTTCTGGCCGGCTTAATTATCTCCGAGTCACAGTACAGCTACCAGGCCACCAGTAACGTCCTTCCATTTCGCGAGATTTTCACCAGCTTCTTCTTCGTTTCGATCGGGATGCTTCTTGATATTGGTTTCATGCTGCAGCACCTGCCGCTGATCCTGTTGCTGACTGCCTGCACTTTTCTCCTGAAGGCAGTGATCGCGGCCCTGGCTGCCCGAATTTTGCAATACCCGTTACGAACGTCCATACTGGTCGGGCTTTCCCTTTTTCAGGTGGGTGAGTTCGCTTTCATTCTTTCCAAAACAGGTATAAAGAGTGGTCTGCTTTCGCTGGAAGTATACCAGTACTTTCTCTCCGTATCGCTGCTCACCATCTCGATCACACCTTTTGTGATCGGTTCTTTCCATACCATTGCCAATAAACTGAGTGCTCTTTGGGTGTCTGACAACAACCATTTACCCAATGCTCCGGCCAACTTTGAGCCATTGGACGATATGCACCGTCTGGAAGACCATATCGTCATTGTGGGCTACGGCATAAATGGGCGCAATGTGGCCAAAGCGGCACGCCATGCCAGCATACCTTACGTGATCGTGGAGCTCAATGCAGTGACTGTAAGAGAGGAACAGTCGCGAGGAGAAAACATCATTTTCGGTGACGCGGTGCACGGTGTCATTTTGTCGCACGTAAACATACACAAGGCACGGGTGGTGGTCATCGCCATTTCAGACCAGGAGGCGACCAACCGAATCATCTCCAGCATCAGAGAGGTAAGCGATAAAGTTCACATTATCGTCAGGACCCGCTTTGTGAAGGAAATGGAAGAGAGTTACCGACTAGGAGCCGATGAGGTGATACCCGAGGAGTTTGAGACGTCGATAGAGATTTTCACGCGCGTGCTTTCCAAATACCTGATGCCACGCGATGAGATCGATAATTTTACTTTCAGTATCCGGGCTGACAACTATGAGATGCTCCGCAGCATGACGGGCAGCAAAACCAAGGGCGGCAATATTTCGGCAGACTTGCCTGATATAGAAGTGGCTGCCTTTCGAATCTTTACAAAAGATGACACGCTGGTAGGTAAATCGCTGGTAGAAGCCGATGTGCGCAATCGCTTCGGCATAACAGTGGTAGCTATCAAGCGGGAGGGCGCAACATTGCTTGAGATCAACGCGCAGACACGATTGAAGCGGGGCGATGTAGTTTATGTGGTTGGCAAACCCTCCGACGTAATGCGCTTCAATAATCTCGTCAGGGCTGATTGAGTATAAAAAAAAGAAACCCCGCTTTTCAGGCGGAGTCTTCTTATTAAGGCTGTGTAGCGTTCGGCATCCGGTTTACGATCCGCTGTACCTGGCTTTTCACGGTGCCATGGCCTGCGCCGAAGTCCTTGATCGCTCCTTCGGTCCAGCCGCGCCAGAGCAGCTGTTTGGTTTTCGGGTCGATCACGTCTAAAATCAGGGTACCCTGCTTGAAAAGATCCACCGCGCGGTAACCGGGCAGCTCCGCGTTGCCATAGTTATACCTGTAGCCACTCATATAGGCGTAGCTATACCCGAAGCCTGGCCCATAAAGCTCCGGTTTGTCCATGGCGTCCGGCACCGACACGCTCACATCATAGGCAACCAGCATATCCGGGTTCACAGTAGTTTTGGTGAAGCCTTTGCGCTCCAGTTCTTCTTCTATCGCTTTGAGCAGGTGCTTGTGCAGGTCGGCATCAAAGCCCGGGCCGTAGGCTGGCTGCGCGGCCGGTGTAGGCTGATACCAGGCATATGTGTTTTTTTTGCCTAGAACCCCTTCTGATGAACTGATCGTGTTGGTGTGGTCGATGCCCGAAGTGGCCACGCATGAACTGAGGAAAATAGCGCACAGAAAGAGGTATAGCGCTGAAGACAGTTGATTTTTAAAGCTTTTCATAGATGCAGTTGGTGTATTGTCGGCGGAGGCAGGGGGCTTCTCTCCTCCCCTCCTTACGCGTGCTTATTTTTAAGGGTGACATTTATCATCGCTTGCTGTCAAATTTATATATTCTTTTGCGAATAAATAAATAGTCTGCCCCGATTTCGGAGGCATTTCAAACCGAGTGTATGACAAGCCGTAAGTTAAGCGATACGCCCAAAGCTTACACTCAAAAACCAAGAAACCATGAATCAAGCCCAATTGAAGTACACCTCAGCCGAAGACGCCCTTTCTGTTATCAAATCCGGAGATCGTGTGTTTGTGCATGGCAGTGCTGCCACACCACAGTATCTGCTGCATAAACTGGCCGAGCGCGCTGACGAACTTCGAAATGTGGAGCTGGTGAGTATCTCCACTTTTGGCGACATGCCCTGCGCCGATGAACGCTGCAGCGACGCTTTCTATATCAATTCCCTTTTCGTATCCGCCAACGTGCGCGAGGCGGTCAATAGCGGCCGCGGCGACTATGTGCCTATTTTCCTGAGTGAAATCCCGAACCTGTTTCGTTCCGGCATCATGCCGCTCGATGTGGCGATTGTGCATGTGTCGCCTCCCGACCGCCACGGTTTCTGCTCGCTGGGAGTCTCTGTGGACATTGCCCGCCAGGCGGTTATCAGCGCGAAGCACGTCATCGCGCAGGTAAACCCCCAGATGCCCCGCACTCACGGCGATGCCCTGATCAATATCCGTCGTTTTGATGCGCTGGTGGAGGTGAACGAGCCGCTTCCGGAAGTGGATTATGGACCGCGCATCACCCAAACAGAGGAAACCATCGGACGCTACATCGCCGAGATGGTAGAGGACGGCGCCACCCTGCAAATGGGCATAGGCGGTATACCGGATGCCACGCTCAGAAGCCTGACCAATCACAAAGGTCTTGGTATTCACACGGAAATGTTCTCTAACGGGGTACTGCCGCTGGTGGAGAAAGGGATCATAACGAACGAGTTCAAGAAGAAGCACCGGGGCCGGATCGCGACGGGCTTTATCGTAGGCAACCGCGAGCTGTATGATTTCGTGGATGATAACCCGCTGATCATGATGCTCAGCTCCGACTATGTGAACGATGTGACCGTCATCCGCTCCAACCCGAAAGTGACCGCCATCAACAGCGCCATCGAGATTGACCTGACCGGTCAGGTAGTGTCAGATTCCATTGGCACGTACCAGTTCTCAGGTATAGGCGGCCAGATGGACTTTATCCGGGGTGCAGCCCTCTCCGATGGTGGGAAGCCGATCATTGCACTGCCGTCCGTAACGAATAAAGGTATATCGCGGATCACGCCCTACATCAACCAGGGTGCGGGCGTGGTGACAACGCGCGCCCACGTGCATTATGTGGTGACCGAATACGGAGTTGCCTACCTGTACGGGAAGAACCTGCGGCAGCGCGCCAAGGCTTTGATCGAGATTGCGCACCCGGACCACCGGGCCCGACTCGAGGAAGAGGCACATAAGCGGTTCAAAAACTTATAGCCAAGATACCAAACTTTAGCTGCGGGTTTTCGTGTATGGGAAGGTTAAATACTCACTATATGGATATTTCTATTTCACCTTCCCGTATACCTACCCCCCGTCCGGAATGGGTCGTGCGCTTTGCCCGCGTAGGCCTGATCGCTAAAGGAATCGTGTATTGCCTGGTTGGGGCGCTCGCCTTTATGGCGGCCTTCGAGCTGGGCGGTCAGAGCACAGAAGAGGCCGGCAAGACCGGTGTATTTCAGTTCATCCTGGAGCAGCCCTATGGCAAAGTGCTATTGGGCATTGTGACGGCAGGTATGCTGTGCTATACCTTGTGGCGCTTCATACAGGCCTTCCGCGATACCGAGGAGAAAGGCACTGATGCAAAAGGTATAGGAAAGCGCATCGGCTACGCCTTTAGCGGTGCCGTTTACGGTGTGCTTGCCTTTACAGCTGCGCAGCTTCTTTTAGGCAACGGTGGAGGAGGAAATGGCTCAGACTCGCGTCAGACGCTGGCGCGTGAGCTCTTGTCTCAGCCTTTCGGGCAGTGGTTGCTGGGCGCTGTGGCGGTTGGCACCATGATCATGGGAATTTATCAGTTTTACCGCGCCTATTCCGGCAAGTACATGAGCAAAGTGCAGGCGCAGCAGCTGAAGCCGGAACTCCGCACCTCGCTCGTGCGGGCCGGCATGGTAGGTTACATAGCCCGTGGCGTAGTCTGGCTGATCATCGGCTATCTGCTCCTGCGTGCCGCCCTGACCTCGAATTCCCGTGAGGCAGGCAGTAGTTCTGAGGCCTTCCAATTCATGGAGGAGGCGTCCTATGGTTCCTACCTGCTGGGAATACTGGCTTTAGGTCTCATCTGCTACGGCGTTTTCATGTTTGTGCGCGCCAAGTGTGAAGTGATCAGCACGAAGGTATAGGCCGCTTCAACTTCCTGATGTGCCTTCTATACCTGTGATTAGGTGTGCCAACAGCTTCCCGTTGATACGCTTGTAGTCTGTTGGCTATACCTGTCAGGGCGTCAACTTGTGATGCGTCTCCCCTGCCGGATGCGTTTTCAAAACTAACTACCTTAACTAGGATTCCGATCCCACTTTCCTTGTTTCGAATTGAAGTAGCTATGAGAACAGACGCGTATATCTACTTAGGTTAAAGTACTGAACCGTGGCGAATTATAACATTATTTTGAAATATTAATTAAGCCCTGCCCGTAAACCAAAATTGGGCCGGGAACTGTTATCTGGATATAACTTTTCAGTTATATTTGACCCGAACTTTGCAATTACCCGACGCCTGATGACAAACGGTTCTTTTAAAATATTTATACTGGATGATGACGTCTGGTATAGCGAACTGCTCGAATACCACCTTTCCCTGAATCCGGACTACGAAATCCGTAAGTTTCATTCTGCCAACGATTGCCTTGCCAACATGCACCTGCGCCCCAATGTGGTGACGCTAGACTATTCGCTTCCAGACAAAAACGGCTCCGAGGTACTCAAGCGCATCAAAGAACAGAACCCGGATGTGCAGGTGGTGGTGATTTCAGGTCAGGAAGATGTGGCAACGGCCGTGGATCTGCTCAAACTGGGTGCCTATGACTATATCGTAAAGGACGAAGACACTCCGGAGCGGCTCTGGAACACGATCAACAAGATACGGGAGAATGTGTCCCTGCGCGAGGAGATAGACCACCTCAAAGAGGAGATCGGGCAGAAGTACGACTTCAGCAAAGTGATCATTGGCAACAGCGATGCCATCAAAAAGGTGTTCAACCTGATGGATAAAGCCACCAAAACCAACATCACCGTTTCCATTCACGGCGAGACAGGTACAGGCAAAGAATTGGTGGCCAAAGCGATCCATTACAACAGCACCCGCAAAAAAGCCCCCTATGTGGCGGTAAACGTGGCGGCTATACCTCGTGAACTGATCGAGAGCGAATTGTTCGGGCATGAAAAAGGTGCCTTTACCGGAGCCGTCTCACGCCGCCTGGGCAAGTTTGAAGAAGCAAACAAGGGCACCATCTTTCTGGACGAGATCGGCGAACTGGACATAAGTCTGCAGTCTAAACTATTGCGCGTGCTCCAGGAAAAGGAAATTACGCGGGTAGGCGGCAATGCCGTGGTTCCTGTGGATGTGCGCATCATCGTGGCCACGCATAAAAACTTGGCTGAGGAAGTAAAAAAAGGGCGTTTCAGAGAGGACTTGTATTATCGCCTGTTGGGTTTGCCTATCCAGTTGCCTCCCCTGCGCGAAAGAGGCAGCGACATTCTGGTGCTGGCGAAGTTTTTTATTGATGCCTTTGCCAAAGAGAACGGCCTCGGACGAAAACATTTGTCACCGGCTGCGCAGCAGAAGCTCCTCTCCTATGCTTTTCCGGGTAACGTGCGCGAACTGAAGGCGCTGGCGGAACTGGCCGTCGTGCTGGCGGATGAGGATACGATACAGGAGCAGGATATTAATTTTTCCGCCAGTCACAATGAAAAGGACTTTCTGGCCGAAGAGCGCAGCTTAAAGGAATATACGACTGCCATCATCCAGCGCTTCCTCGACCGGTATGATTACAACGTGCTGCTGGTAGCTGACAAACTCGACATCGGCAAATCCACGATCTACCGCATGATCCAGAGCCACGAGCTGACGGTGAAGTAAGGTATAGCTACAGGATTAATTCGTAGGCAGTATGATCGTGAACGTGGCCCCTTTATCGACCTCACTTTCGACTCTGATCTGCCCGCCCATCAACCTGACTTGCTGGTTCACGATGTACAAACCCAGTCCGTTTCCCTCCGCTACCTTTGGGGCAAATCGCCGGTGCATCTGAAACATCTCCGGACCGATCTTGACCAGGTCCATACCGATGCCGTTGTCAGCTACTTGGATGGTGATGAGCTCATGCTGCATGCTTGCCGATAACCTGATGACTGGTTTGCGGTTCGGGTTGCGGTACTTCAGCGCATTGGAGATCAGATTGCGGAGGATGCTGTTGAAATAGGCCTTAATGGTATGCATCCGGGTATTTTCTGCAATGTCGATCTCCAGGACCGCCCCCGCCTGCCTGATCTCTTCCTGAAAGAAGTTGACCAAACGCTTTAATGTTTTGTTGACGTCAATCTCTTCCTTGCTTTCCTTGCCAGTCGACTGCAACGCGATCAGTTCGTTGAGATCGCGCAGCATCACATCAACAGACTCTACGGTATGCAGTAAGTAGCGCTTCACCTCGTTTTCTTTGCTTTCAGAGAGCTTTTTTTGCAGGAGCCGAGCAAAGCCGAGTGCGTTGGCAACGGGCTTGCGCATATCATGGGCCAGTATTTTCCTGAATATCTCCAACTCGTCGTTGTGAACCTTCAATAGCGCTGTGTACTGTTCAAGCTCTGTCTCTTTCCGTTTCTTGTCGGTGATGTCTTTGGCAATACCGAAAATTGCCAGGAGGCGGGTGTCGTTTTTGAGCGGGAAATTGGTGACATCCAGGTGCGCGATACCGCTTTTGGTGACAATGGCGGTTTCGTAGCGCTGTGGAATGTCCTGCTTCGATTCCAGAAAGCGCTCCCTTGTAAAGGCTCTGTTACTTTCCTCAATGAGTGGCTCAAAACTCCGGCCGATCAGTGTGTCCCGATCAAGCCCGGTCATTCGGCACAATTCTTCGTTTACCATCATGAATTTCCCCTCCAGATCCAGTAGAAAGATGGCATCCGGATGATTGAGAAAGAGCGTCTGGGTAAGTTTTTCGAACTGAAACAATTCTAGTTCTTTGTTTACATCCATTGGAAATGGGCTATCTGCAGTAGTTAAGGGGCGCCTTCTTTAATGTACGTCTGCTATCAGGAATTGTCGTATTTTAGATGGTTCGTCTGCACTTTTTCTCATCAGTGCGCTTTCGGATCCAAGTTTTCGGATTCCCAGTGTTATGCTCTGTGTGTGTCTCATAGCATCCCTGATTTTGTATGGCATTGAATTAAAATTTAGCGCATCTGCTCGGCAGGTCGCCATGGGTTTTACTGTATGATAACATAAGGTGTTAGTTCCAAAAAAGTATCATACGCATAACAAAGCTGGGTCAATAGATGTTTAGATTCGGAGCGCCTGTAGATCCAGGTAGGTATACATGTTGCGAAGTCTTGTGAAAGAAAATATTCGATTTCGCATAAAATTATCTGCCTCATTGGATTGTTAACTCACTGAAAAGAGATAATTTGCAAGGAAATCCGCTTCTCTTTTACTCGGGTTTTATTGATTGCATGATGGAAACTTCATACGAGCTGCAGGTACTGCAACAGGAGCTCGAAAAAGAAAGAAAAGCACGCCAGGAGGCCGAGCAAAAGGCCGAAACACTTGCCTGCGAGCTACAGCTACTCCGAACAAATCAGTCTGATACGACGGCAGAGCTTGTGCAGAACGTCATGCACATGGTGCCGAGCATCATCTACATCTACGATCTGGATCAAAACAAAAGCATCTACCTGAACAACTGCATTAAAACAATTCTGGGATATTCGCAGCAGGAACTGGATGCGATGGATGGGCACTTTTTTATGTCAGTTGTAGATGACGCAGACAAGCCCCTCCTGCTGCAGCATACCTCCGGCATGTTAAGTGCCCAGGATGGCGAGATACGGAAAATCACATATAGTGTGCGTGCCAGTGATGGTTCCAACAGAATCCTGTTTTGCAGAGAGGCCGTCTATAAACGCAATGCCGATGGCAGCGTAAGTCAGATCATCGGTTCGGCTGAAGACGTTACCAGGCTGCGCCAGAAGAACCAGGAGCTAGCAGAGCAGAAGGAGTTTTACGAGGCCATCCTGAATAATCTCCCCTCCGACGTGGCCGTTTACGACAGCAAGCTTCGCTACATTTTCGTTAACCCGGCCGCCGTGTCAGATCCTCACCTGCGGGAATGGATCATTAACAAAACGAATGAGGAGTACTGCGCCTACCGCAATGTGCCGCTGCACCGCATCGAAAACCGCGGCAAGTATTTGACGAAGGCCTTAGTGGAGCGCCGCCAGGTATCGTTTGAGGAAAAGCTCGTTGATAAACAGGGCCATGCCAGTTACCATATTCGCAAGCTGAACCCGGTGCTCGACGAACAGGGCGAAGTAAGGCTCGTGATCGGGCATGGCCTCAATATTACCGACCTGCACCACGCACAGCAGGAGATCAGCAACAGAGAAGCCAAAATACGGGCTATCCTGGATGCCATACCTGACCTGATGTTCATCATCGATAAACAGGGCGTATACCTGGAGATGCACAACGAGCACTCTCAGCACGAAGTGATAGAAGCCTCTGAGGTAATAGGCAAAACACTCTTCGACACGCTCCCATTACCCCTGAGCCAGAAAGCCTTTAACCTCATACAGGATGTGCTGGCAAAGGGCCAGATGCAGTCGATCGATTATGAATTAAATGAGCGCTACTTCGAAGGAAGAATTGTAAAGTACAATGACGAGGAGGTGCTCACCATAGTGCGCGACGTAACCGAAGAGCGCATGGCTGCATTTGAGGTTAAAGAGAAAAATGACTTTATCAGACTGGTGCTCAACACAAGTCCTTCGCTCATTTATGTGAAGGACGGGGAAGGCAACTTCAAACTTGCCAACCAGGAGTTTGCTGCCCTGTTCGGCCTTACACCAGATGATGTGATAGAGCAGAACAACCGCGATCTGCATGAGGTGGAGCAGGAACTGCATCATTTCAACCGTATCGATCAGTTAGTGATTGAGACAGGTCAGGAGCTACGCGTGCAGGAGAAGTTTACCCTTCCCGATGGCCGTGTGGAGTGGTTCAACACCATTAAAAAGCCACTCATCACAAAAGACGGGGAAGTACATGTGCTCGGTATTTCCGACAATGTGACGGAGCAATACAACGCTAACAAAAGACTGGAGGAAAGTGAGGAACTGCACAGGCTGCTGTCAGAAAACTCACGCGATCTGGTGTGTCTGTATGATGAGGAGGGCCATTACACCTATGTGTCGAATGCCGCGGAAGAAATGCTCGGCTACAAGCCCGAGGAGCTGATCGGTGTTTTTGCCTCTGATCTAATTCACCCCGAGGATATCCTCAAGGTACAGGGCATGGGCCAGCAGGTTTCCCTGAAACAGCGAAACAACATCACGGTGCAGCACCGCCAAAGGCACCGTGATGGCTATTATATCTGGGTGGAAACCAGTATTAAGCCCATTACAGACAGTGCCGGCAAGGTCATCAAGTTTCAGTCCTCCTCGCGCGATATCACGGAGCGTCGCCTGGCTGATGAAGCGCTCAGGAAGAGTGAAAAGAAATACCGCGACCTGATCAAGTACAGTCAGGCTTATATGTGCACGCACGATATGGAGGGTGTTATTCTCTCTGTCAACCCATACCTGATTGAAATGCTGGGCTATAAAGAAGAGGAGATTCTGGGCAAATCCCTGAAGCAGTTCTTCCCGCTACTGCACCGCCAGAATTTCCCGGATTACCTGAAGCAGTTTGAGAACCAGACCGTGGTAAAAGGGGTGCTGAGCGTGCTGCGCAAAGACAAGGAAGAGCGATTCCTCAGCTACCAGAATTATAAGGTAAGTGAAGATGGACAGGAGCCGTATGTGATTGGTTTTGCGCAGGATGTGAGCGACCGCATCCAGACCGAGCGCGAACTTAAAAACGCGAAAGAGGCGGCAGAAGAATCAGCCCGAGTGAAGGAGAACTTCCTGGCCAACATGAGCCACGAGATCAGAACACCACTCAACGGTATACTGGGCATGAGTGGCCTGCTGCACAAAACCCAGCTGGACGAAACGCAACTCAATTATCTCAAGATCATCAATCAGTCGGCTGACAACCTGCTGGTAGTCATCAACGATATTCTGGACGTGGCGAAGATAGAAGCCGGCAAACTGGAGCTCGAATCCATACCGTTCAGAATCGAAGAAACGGTGCAAACTGCTTTCCAGACATTGAAGTACAAGGCTGAAGAAAAGGAGATTGCCTTTCAGTTGGGCGAACTGGACCTGCCGCATACCCTGCTGCAGGGTGATCCGTACCGCCTAAACCAGATCCTGCTGAACCTGCTAAACAATGCCATCAAGTTTACAGAAGAAGGAAGCGTTGTCCTGAACGGCAGAACACTGGAAGAAACGCCTACTACCCTCACCATCGAGATTTCGGTGGTGGATACAGGTATAGGCGTGCCGGTCGATAAAAAAGATATTATTTTCGAAGGCTTCACGCAGGCTTACTCCAGTATTACGCGCAAATATGGAGGCACCGGACTCGGGCTCAGCATCTGCAAAAACCTGGTGGAGCGTCAGGGAGGCGATATCTGGGTGGAAAACAATCCGGAGGGAGGAAGCATTTTCCACTTTATGATCACCTACCCAAAAAGCGATGAAGTGTATTTGATCGAAAATGAATCTGTTGCCGTTGATTTCAGCAGCCTGGGCGCCGTGAAGGTGTTGCTGGCTGAGGACAATGAAGTAAACGTCTTCCTGGCGCAGGCGATCATGGAGGAATGGGGCTTTCAGCTGGACGTAGCCTACAACGGCCTCGAAGCTGTCGAAATGGTGAAGCAATCGGACTATGATCTCGTCTTGATGGACATCCAGATGCCGGAACTGAGCGGAATAGATGCGACGATGCAGATCAGGGCTATGAGCGACCCGCAAAAAGCTTCTATTCCGATCATTGCCCTGACCGCAAACGCCCTGAAAGGTGATGCCGAAAAATACCTGAGCGCAGGTATGAATGATTATCTCTCGAAGCCTTTTGAAGCGGAAGTTCTGTATACCAAAATCTCCAGCCTGGTACCTAAGAAGCAAAGCGATGGCGTGGAAATGGACAGGACTACAGCAAATCAGGCGCAGGAACAGAAAGTAGTGGCCGCTCCGCTTTATAGCATGGAGGTCATTCAGAAAATGTCGCACAACAACGAGGCATTTATGAACCGTGCCCGCCAGCTTTTTGCTGACACCATACCTGTTACCGTGCGCGAAATGCAAAAAGCCATGGAGCTGGGAGACTGGAAAATGGTCAGCGCCATGGCGCATAAGGTAAAGTCCACCATCGACACCATGAAGATCGAGTCCATAAAAGAAGTGGTGCGCTTTGTAGAGCTGAATGCCAGACAGGAGACCAACCTGGAGGAAGTGCGCAACGGCGTCCATAAGTTAGGGCAAGTGCTGCTACAGGTAGTAGATGAGATTTGTGCTGAGTTCACTTCGTAAATATCCGTTTGTATAAGAGGACAGCCTGCCCTGCTGACATAAAGATGTTGCGGGGCAGGCATTTTTGTAAAGTTTTAGTTCAATCAACCGTAAGCCTTATTGACAGCTATGCTAACTCCATCTATGTCCCCTTCCCTATCCACTGTTTCTATACCTGATCCGGATGCGATCATCGCGCTGCGCCAACAATTGCACCAGCACCCCGAACTCTCCGGGCATGAGTATGAGACAAGCCATACCCTTCAGAACTTTCTGCAGCGGTATCAGCCTGCTGAAATTGTGAAAGAGCTGGGCGGCACCGGCTTCGCGGCCATCTTCCATGGGAAAGAGTCAACCGTCGGGCCTACCGTGCTGTTCCGCGCAGAACTGGATGCCCTCCCGATAGTGGAGCAAAACGAACTGCCCTATACCTCCATTCAGAAAGGTGTCAGCCATAAGTGCGGTCACGACGGGCACATAGCCACTTTAGTCGGACTTGCCAGTATGTTGCACCATTATCCTTTGGCGCATGGCCGGGTGGTTTTGCTGTTTCAGCCCGCAGAGGAAACCGGCGCTGGTGCCTGGGCAGTGCTCCAAACACCTGCCTTCCAGGAGATAGCGCCTGATCATGTGTTTGCGCTGCACAATCTTCCCGGTTTGCCAATGGGGCAGGTTGTAGTACGCCCCGATATTTTCGCGGCGGCTTCAGTCGGTTTTGAAGTGAAGCTTTATGGCAGAGAGTCGCATGCAGCGGAGCCGGAGAATGGCCTGAACCCGGGCGAAGGTATGAGCGAACTGATACAGGCCTTTAATGCCCTGGTGCGTGATCAGCAAAACTTTCATGACCTGACACTGCTGACCGTTGTGCATGCGCGCCTGGGTGAAATGTCCTTTGGCACCAACCCCGGTTTCGCAACGGTGATGGCCACGCTCCGTGCATTTGAACAGGAAGATTTCAACCAGTTGAAGGCGCTTGCCATAGAGGCTGTTAAGTTGGTTTCGCTCAAGTACGGTTTGAAGTATGAGTTAGATTGGTTGGAAGAATTTCCTGCCACACGCAATAACGCTGAAGCAGTAAAGTTAGTAGAACAGGCAGTGCGGTATCTGAGCATGGAGGTGAAAGAGGCAGCTGCGCCAATGCGCTGGTCCGAGGACTTCGGGCACTTCACCAACAACTTCAATGGTGCCCTGTTTGGATTGGGATCCGGTACGGACCAACCGCAGCTACATCACGCCGACTACGACTTCCCTGACGAACTTATACCTGTAGGGGCCGCTTTGTTTTACCGCATCGCAGCATCTATTCTAAACCCCTAGCCATTTCATGTTTTACAGCTCCTCTATCGAAATAAGCCGTTCCGCTTTAGCACATAATATCCGGTTTCTTAAAGCGCAACTCAAACCAGGCACCCGTTTTTCTTCGGTGATAAAAGGGAACGCTTATGGGCACGGCATAGAGGAGTTCGGGCAGTTGGCCTATACCTGCGGAGTTGATCATTTCTCGGTCTTCAGTGCTGACGAAGCCCATCGCCTGCACCAGGTACTGGCAAACAAGGCCACCATCATGATCATGGGTTACCTTGACGACGACGAGCTGTCCTGGGCCTTAGCCCACGATATTGAGTTCTATGTTTTCTCAATCGAACGGCTGGAGCAGGCAGCAAAGGTCGCCCGTTCTTTACAGAAACCAGCCCGGGTCCATCTAGATCTGGAAACAGGTATGAACCGCATTGGGTTAGAAGCAAAAGAGGTAGCATACGCCACCGAGCTGATTCTGAACCAACCCGGTGCGTTTGAGGTGATGGGCGTTTCCACACACTTTGCAGGCGCTGAGAGCAGCGAAAACCATGACCGGGTAACTGCCCAGTTAGACCGCTACCGCCGGACCGTGCGCTCGCTGCAGCAAAAAGGACTCCAGATTAAATCGCTGCACACGGCCTGTTCAGCCGCTGTGATGGCATACCCTGAAACACACCTGGATATGGTGCGTGTTGGGATCATGCAGTATGGTTTCTGGCCGAGCCCGGAGATTTACCAGCGCTATATGGGCGTGAGTACCGATCGCACCGATCCGTTGAAGCGGCTGATCAACTGGAAGAGCCACGTGATGAGCCTGAAGCTTGTACCGGCGGGTGAGTTTATTGGGTATGGCAAAAGCTTTCAGGCCAGCAGTGACATGCTGATCGCCGCTATACCTGTGGGGTATGCCTGGGGGTATAGCCGAAGCCTGAGCAACCAGGGCCAGGTACTGGTCAGATCGCACCGGGCGCCGGTGGTGGGCATCGTGAACATGAATGTGCTGATGGTGGACGTGACAGGTATACCGGATGTTTCGCTCAAAGATGAGGTGATACTGCTTGGCAAACAGGGAAACGAACATATCACGGTAGCCTCCTTCTCCGAACTCAGCACGCAGCTTAACTACGAGCTGCTGACGAGACTCCCGATGAACATTCCCAGGATTATCGTCGACTGATTGCCACGCTCCTTTTTGTTACTATGTATTTCCTCTTAGTGGATAGGCGCAGTTATCGCAGTATTTGGCGTCGGAACTGTGCCCTTCCTTGTGGCAGTTCGGGCAGACACGAGACGTGGCATCCAGCTTATCAGCCCTGGACAGCTCCACTGATACGATGCCGGTAGGTACTGCAATGATGCCATAACCCATGATCATCAGGCAACTGGCCAGCAACTGGCCCAACGGTGTGGTAGGTGTAATGTCGCCAAAACCCACTGTCGTGAGTGTCACGATGGCCCAGTAAATGCTGATGGGAATGCTGGTATAGCCGCTTTGTCTACCCTCAATAACATACATCAGGGTGCCCACAACAATCACCATCATCACCACCACACCCAAAAACACGGTGATCTTGGTAAGGCTGGCACTCAAGGCTTTGGATAGCACCTTGCCTTCATTAACAAATCGGGTGAGGCGGAATATCCTGGCAATACGAAGCAAGCGAAAAACCCGGATCACCAGAAGGTATTGGGAGCCCACCACAAATAAGCTTAAGTAAGTCGGAATGATAGCCAGAAAGTCAATTATCCCAAAAAAAGAGAATACGTACTTGAGTGGTTTCTGGGAACTGTAGATGCGAAGGAAATATTCTATTGTGAAAAGGATAGTAAAAGTCCACTCAAGTGCCTGAAATAGGTGCAGGTGATCCCTTCTCAGAGAAACAACACTCTCCAGCGAAACCACAACGACACTGGCCACGATAATGATGAGCAGGAGGATGTCGAAGGTCCTGCCTGCCGGTGTTTCAGCTTCAAAAATGATGCTATAGAGCTTATGTTTCAAAGAGCCATTTTTCTGACTTGCCATACTATATTTATAAGGAAGATGAAACTCTCACTGAATCGCGGCGGAAGCGGCTGGCCATGTATTGCTTTATACGTTGCTCGTATTCTGGTATCTTGGCCGGGTCCACGAACACAGCATTTTTACTTTTGGCCGGATTGGCAGCCTGGGGCTTTTTCCATCCGATCACAACCAGCATAACTGTATCCAGCTTCGCTTTGTTTTCAGCAACCGAAACGATCTCTCCTACTTCCACTTTCTCTATTTCGGGGAAAATCAACTTGAGTTCACGGCTGGCACTGACGGGCGTGTAGGAGTTGGCAAGTCGCATCATACTATCGGCACGCTGGCTTTGCAGCTTCTGGATCTCGATCGTTCTCAGAAAGTCCTGCGTCAGGTTGTTGGTCAGATCAGAGGCCATGCGGCGCACATCCTCAGCGGACACATCGAGCTGCACCAGCTTTACCTGGTGTTTGGGAAGCGAGTTGTTGGCGAGCAGTGTGTTGTAGTGCGCGATGAGGGTGTCATTCACAGGATTTCCGACGCTGTAGATCTTGATCGTACTGAGCGTATCGGTATCAGTCACCTCCCACTTTATGATTTCATTGTTCCGGTTAGCGAAGTCGCGCACGACCAGGTTCTCGATTTTCTTTTTGGTCTGTACGCTCTGGTAAATGTTGTAGAGGAAATAGGCGCTCGGCGAAACCACGATGAATAGCACGAGCGCCATGATACGCGCCACACGCCGTTCAGTGAATTTGTCAACGTAATGCTTGGTGTCAAACTTCAGGTACTTTACGATCAGGAAAGTGGCCAGACTGATAAAGACCGCGTTGATAAAGAAGAGGTAGAATCCACCGAAGAAAAAATCAAAACGCCCCAGTGCGAGTCCGTAGCCCGCCGTGCACAGCGGTGGCATCAGCGCGGTGGCAATGGCCACGCCAGGTATAGCGTTCGACTTGTCTGACCTTGAAATAGAGACGATACCGGCCACACCACCGAAAAAAGCCACCATCACGTCCAGCAAGGTAGGTTTGGTTCGGGCCAGCAGTTCGTTCGTGGGCTCACCCAACGGTGTAATCATAAAATAAAATGTGCTCACGATAAGGCCCGCCGCTGCTGCAATGGACAGGTTTTTGACGGATGCCCACAACATTTCGCGGTCATTTATACCCACCGCCAACCCAAGTCCCAGAATAGGTGACATGAGTGGCGAAATAAGCATGGCTCCGATAATGACGGCTCCGGAGCCCGTGTCCAGACCGATGGAGGCCAGCATGGCAGAGCAGATCAGCATCCAGGTATTGTTGCCGCGCACCGGAATCTTATCATAGATCTCGCGTATTGTACCCGGCTCATCGGTCTCATGGATGATGTTGAACACACTGCCCAGAACCCTCTTAATCGAATCAAAAATCATAAACAGCAATTAGCAATTCCTGTAAAAATAACTTTTCCAGCTTAAGTCCCCAATTATAAGCTGAGCTTCGGCAGTGATCGGGGCAGCAAGTTACTATTGTTTAGAGCATCTATCATATGGTTGATCTTCTCCCGATCTCCCAGATTTTGCACGGAATCATCTGCATCCGCTACAATCAGTAGTGCCTCCGAAGCGATCGGCCCCAGCCTTTCAGGATGTGCTATGGCCGTCAGGCACAGGTTTTTGAGCAGGTTCAGCAGACGCAGTACAATAACGGGATCCTTCCTGCCATAGACCCGAATTGGGCCTAGACACTGATTGAGAAGTTCCGGATAGCTCACCTCGTCCAGCCGGAGCCGAAGCACATCCTCCTTGTCATGAAATATTTTCTCATCGGTGAGCCGCATCCGCACGATCAGGAGATCTGTCAGGTAATCTATTGCTTTTATGGCGGTGCCCGGGTCGTTTATGCCGGGGCTAAGCGCCTTGACCGCACTTTCAGTGATCTGTTTAAATCCGTAGAGGTAATTTATTTCCGCCAGTTCTTCCTGATAGTAGCTTACCTGGGTGTTCAACTCATCGCAGAAAGCATCTTTGTCTTTCAACTGCCCAGCTACCCTGGCAAAGGGTAGTCCTTTGATCACGAAATGCCCGAGAGGTTGCAAAAACTCCAGCACCACATCATGCTCCCTGCAAAGCTCTATCACAGCATTCTTGTCAACTTTTTGCATGTATCCGCTGTGGCTGCTGTCGAGAAGTTGCCATTTTGCGTTATCAAACAGGGCGGGGAGTTCTTTCCCCTCATCCTGCTCCAGTTCCTGGCGCAGCTTATGCAGTGTCAGCTTGTAAATACTTTCCAGGATGCTGCCAATTTGGATAGCGGTTGAGATGGAATGAATAAAATACACAAAAAAGGCCAGGCAGAGGATTGTGAAGCACATAGCCATAAACACGGCTAACCCGGGCAAATCCGTATCATAGTGCTCAGAGCGAACATTCACCATCACCACCAGGGTATAAATCAGGGTCCCCAGGAATAAGCCCAGTACTTTCTGGTTGGATTTGGAAGTTATAAGACCCGGAATTACCCGCGGCGAGAAGTTGGCACTGGCCTGGTTGAGCACCAGCATCACCATCGTAAAACTGAAAACGATCAATGAGAATACACCTGTTGCAATCGAGCTGAGGATCATATTGGCCGTTTCGCCATGACTGATGATGAAAAACGGGAGTTCGTCTTCGAGTGCTTTGCTGATGCCCCTGGTCTCGAAATAGATCATTAAAACTGCAATTCCGAAAAAGAGCAGAGAGATCAAGGTCGGGTAAAAGCCAATGCTGGCATAGATGAACTGAATGACAAGCTTCAGCCGGCTTATGATTCTCTTCATAAAATGTGGCGTGATCAAACTGCTTCTGTTTACTACCAGCTTTAGGTATAAGTTGTAAAAACAAAGAGCCGGCAGCTATCGGCTACCGGCTCCTGTACATAAAAGGGTTGGTTTATTCGTATATTGTCTTGGTGAGGCTTGCTTCCCAGCTCATCATCTTAAGCAGGTATAGGCGCAGCATCGGGTTCTCCTGTAGTGCTTTTTGTACGGCATCCCTTTCTATCCTGATCAGCTCTGTGTGCTCCAAGGTATAGGCCGTGAAACTGTAGGTTTCATGAAGCAGGTCAGTGATTCCAAGTAAAAAGTCTGGTGGGGCAACTACCTGCTCGTCTATACCTGTTGTATAGCCTGCAAGCGCCACGCTGCCCTGTGTAACAAGGTATAAGAACGAGGCCTGATCTCCTTTTCTGAAGATGCAGTTTCCACGCTCCAGGGTTTCTGTTTCCCCTTCAATCATACCCTTTTTTATGAAATCCCTGACTGCCATAGTGGAAGCGCGTTTACTGAATGGTTGCTTGAAGTTGCGCTTGTTTGCTTTTGCAGTTCGCACAGCAGCCGGAGCAAGGCTTTTTCTTATGCTGTCGGTAGGTCAGCAGCGGGATGCGGGTGTGGAAGGCCATGGTTTTCATGTAGTTCGTGCTGAAGAGGCGCTCCATCAGGTAATTATCCTGGGTGGCCAGTATGAGCAAGTCAGCCGAATCCTCTTCAGCAAACTCACTGATGCCCTCCAACACGTCTTCTTCCTCCAGCAACCTGAACGCTACTTTACGGCCTTTCAGCTGCTTTTCAAGTTCCATCATGGCTGCTTTGTAGGTGCACAGTTGGGAGCGCTCCTCTTCGCTGTATACCTGCACGAGCGTTAACTTAGCTTTTAGCTGCTGGGCAAGGTCGGCTATCCGGAAGAGGACCCGCTGGTCCTGGTCGGTAAAGTCGGTGGCAAAAATCAGGTTTTTGAGCTTCCTATACCTGACAGAGGCCGGAAGCACCATGACCGGGCAGTACACCAGGTCCATGATGGCTGCAGTTAGTTCTGCCGCTTCACCCGTAATGCCTTTGTTCGCACGTGCTCCTGCGTCCATCAGTACCAGATCAATCTGATAGTCCTGTACGACGGCCTGTATGCTGTCGCGAATTTGCCCGGGGCGCACCACACAGTCAAAAGGGGCGGCAACTTTGGCGGCATTGAACTCTCGGCTGAAAACACGCTCGGCAAACGAGCGCAGCTTTTGAATGCAGCTGCTTTGTTGCGTGAAAGTCATGTCAGCCGTTTTGCAGGCATGGAACAGGTATAGCTCCGCCCCCAGCGCATGTGCCAATTGCCCGGCATAGTACAACAGGTCCTCCCCCGTTTCGTTTAGGTCCAGCGGAACCAGAATGCGTTTGGTCTGCGATAGCGTCATCATAGTAGTATAGGTTATTAGTGTAAAGGTATAGGTAGTCCGTTTCGGCTGCAGTGAGTTGCGTCATCCGAAAAAGTGACTTTTAACAGTATTGGCTTTAAATTATTTTGGCTTTGAGCAACAGCTCATTTCAGTGGTGTGCTGCGCCGTCTGCACTACTTCGGGGCTCAGGTAAGGTATACCGAGGCCAAGTCCGCGCACAATGAACAGCACGGCCAGTACCATGCCCACATAAGGGACAGCCCGGTTAAACATGCCCCGCACCTTCAGGCTGATGAGTTTGCCTGACAGCGAGACGATGTACATGAGCGGGAAAGTGCCCAACCCAAAGAGCGCCATGTAGAGCATGGCACCGCCTATACCTGGGGCGCTGATGGCGCCAGCCAGGGCAATGTAAACGAATCCACAGGGAAGCAGACCGTTGAGCATCCCCACCATAAAAAGGGATCCCAGTGAGTTTTTCTGGAAATAAAAACCGAGCTTTTTACGTACCCAAACCATCACTTTGTCTGTTCCCAGCACGTTGGAAGCCCTGCCCTTGAAAGCAGCCGGCAAAACCAGCAACAATAAGATCAGCACACCGGAAACTATGGAAACGGTTTGCTGAAGGCCCGCCATCTCGAGTGACTGACCAAAGGCGCCTGCGAGCGCGCCCAACGATGCGTAGGTAACGATGCGACCACCATTGTACAGGAGCCGGCCGACGTAGTAACGCCAGCCGGAGCTCCCGACAAATGGTAGCGCCATTGCTATAGGGCCGCACATCCCGACACAATGGAAACTGCCTAGTAAACCAAATAGAAATCCTGCCCAGATCATGGCTTTATTTTATTTGGATGGTTTTTTCTGAATAATACGCCTCTGCCCCGTCACTGAAATTGACGCGAACTTTCCACAGTCCTTTCTCAAGGTCGCCCACCTCAATGAGCTGGCTTTTGTCACGGCCAAGCTGCAAAGGAAGCTCCTTGTCCAGCTTGTCATCCGACGGGCGGAACAGCGTGATCGTGCCGCTCAACTTTTTGTCCTGGTAGGTAGCCGGTACCTGCAGCAGGATGTTGCCTGCCTCTTCGTTGTACTGCAGCATCACATCGCCCAAAGCCTGCGTGCGGCGTACCCGGTCTATCTGGTCCTGGTAGGCGATCTCCTGGGCGTAGTAGTCTTTGCTCACCAGGTCTACATCCTGGTTCATGGCCTGTATCACAAAGTAGATGATGTACCCCATAAAGGATACCAACCCAATGACGATGGCATAAGGCCAGAAAGTGAATTTTTTATTATTATCAGTTGTCATGATGAATGCGCTTGAATGGTTGCTCTTAATTAAAGCTGTCTTTATTTAGCTGGGGCCAGAAACTTGGTGTCCTGTGTGGTGATGAGGTCACCACCGTGGTACACTCCAATCTCGATCTTGGCGTTCATGCCTGTCAGCTGATCTTGTGGGATCTCAGCGAAGAACACCCCATCCGCCTTGCCCTGTGCCGGTAGTACCAGTTCGCTGCCTACCATCTGGATCGTGCCGTCCGTGTTGTGCAGTTTCAGGGTCAGCGGCATGTCAAAATTCGTTTTGTTGATCACGGAGATGTTATACAGATTCTTCACCGTGCCCTGCTCTGTTTTCTGGTATAGCTGACCTGGCGTACGCAGTATCGTGGCCTGGGCATCGTCGCGGGTCAGCAACAGTGTCGTGAGCACCACCATAAGTAACATCAGCACGGCACTGTAGCCCATCACGCGTGGCGTAAAGAGTTTCCACTGGCGACCTTCAGCTATGGCTTCTTCAGAATCATAACGGATCAGGCCTTCCGGCTTGTCGATCATGCGCATGATGTCGTTGCAGGCATCGATGCAGGCGGTACAGTTAATGCACTCCAGCTGCTGTGCTCCGTTGCGAATGTCTATACCTGTCGGGCATACCTGCACGCACTGGTGGCAGTCAATGCAATCACCATCGGTGCGCTCCTGCCCTTTGCGCAGCTTGCCGCGCGGCTCACCCCGCCCGTAGTCGTAAGCAACTGTCAGACTTTTCTTGTCGAGCATCACCCCTTGCAGACGGCCGTACGGACAAACGATGGTACATACCTGCTCGCGGAAGTATGCGAACACCCAGTAAAACACGCCCGTGAAAGCCAGTAGAGAGCCAAAGCCAGCCATATGGTTGAGGGGGCCTTCTACTATCACTTTCTTCAGTTCATCTATACCTATTATATAGGCCAGGAACAAGTTGGAGATCACAAAGGAGATCAACAGGAAAATAGCGGTCTTGGAGCTCTTCTTCAGGATCTTCTCCGTGTTCCAGGGCATCTTGTTCAGGGCGCGCTGCTTGGTGTAGTCGCCCTCGATCAGGTACTCGATGCGGCGGAAAACCATTTCGAGGAAGATGGTCTGCGGGCAGACCCAGCCACAGAACAAACGGCCGTAAACTACCGTGAACAGGATGATGAACACCACCAGGGCCAGGAAGGCCAGCACCAGGATAAAGAAATCCTGGGGCCAGAAGAGGACGCCGAAGATCACGAACTTGCGCTCTACGATGTTGAGCATCAGCAGCGGCAGTCCGTTTATCTTGATGAAAGGCCCAATGAACAGAAGCGTCAGCAAGCCGTAGCTCACCCACTTCCTGTAGTCATAAAGTTTGCCTTTGGGTTTTTTAGGGTACACCCATACCCTTTTTCCATGCTCGTCTACTGTCGAGATGTGGTCCCGGAATTCGTCCGGGGCGGTGTGCGATTTAATTGCCATGGCAGTTTAATTTGTGCGGATATTAATCCTGCCTGTTGAAAGTTATACTGGTAGCCAGCTACAGCCTTGTGCTGCTCTTTGCTGACACAAAATTCCAGATTTGCGGTCTGTAAAAAGATGACCAATGTCATTCTTCCAGGTGATTGTCATCAGTAATCCCCTCAAACGCAAAAGGCAGGCACCCTTTCGAATGCCTGCCTCTCACACAAGGGTTGGTTTATTCTTTTTCGCCTTGCGCCTCTTTGGCATTTGGCGGGTTGCTGCCCTGCAGAGACAGGATATAGCTGCTCACTTCCAGCATCTGGTCTTTGGTCAGTTTGCCCTGCCAAGGCACCATGCCCTTGCTTGGCACACCGAACTTCACGGTCTTGAAGATATCGTTCACATCGCCTCCGTGTAGCCAGTATTCATCCGTCAGGTTAGGGCCTACCGTTCCTTCACCGGCCTGGCCGTGGCAGGCGGCGCAGTTCTGGATGTAGAGGGCCTTGCCGGACTCCAGGGCTGCAGCGTCTGTCAGCACTTCAAAGTTGGTGACCGCGTTCGGGTCTTCCACGTTCTGGGCGGTAATCAGGGCTGCCTGCGCCATTTCTGTCTCATACTCCTCTATCTGAAGCGCTCCGGTGCGGAACACGTGGTAGTGCAGCATGTAACCCACAGCAAACACGATGGTCACGTAGAACAGGTACTTCCACCAGGGCGGCAGGTCGTTGTCATACTCCTGTATACCGTCAAAATCGTGGGTGGAGTGAATTACGTCCTTTGCCTTGCCTGTCATGACGGTGGCATCACCGCTCAGCAGGGCGTATACACGTCCAGAGAATGTAGTCTGAAACTCCTCGTCTTTCAGAGAGTCGCCCATCATTGGCACGATCAGTCGGAAGAGCGTAAATAGCACTACGATAATAAGGAGGATGATCAGACCAACCAGGCCGTAGATAAAGTGAACGATTGGAGGCAGATCCATGAAGGCAACTTCCTGCACGGCAGCCGGGGCTGCCGCTTCAGCGGTTGTCGTGGCTGCCGGCTCTTCTGCCACGGCAGGAGCAGCAGCGCTGGCCTCTTTTATGTAAGCGATCACATGGCTGATGTCGTCTTCTGTGAGGGAGCTCCCGAAAGCCGGCATCGGCATTTTGTTGAACTTCTCGTAAACGGCTACGGCATCCGCATCACCTGATTGAATCAGTTCCTGCGAGTTGCTAATAAATTTGTGTAACCATTCGTCACCACGGCGCTCGTGCACGTCTTTCAGGGCTGGTCCTACCACGTCAGCATCCATGCTGTGGCAGGCGGCGCAGTTCCCTTCAAATATTTTCTTGCCTTGCACTGCATCCTGCGCAAAAGCTGTTGCACCCGTCAGCAGGACAAAACCGGCCGCCAGGGCCAGCTGTCTCAGTTTAATTATGGGAGATTTCATTGTATGTTCCCTCCTATTGTTTGTTCTTCCTCATCGTCGCCACAGGCGAAGCTGCTCATGTTGCTCACATACTTCTTGTCCATCAAAGCCACGTAAACCAGCAGCCCCAGGAAGAACAAAAAGAAGATCGTAAATGAAATGAGCGGGTATATTTCAATGCCTTCTATGGCTTGTAACACGTTCTTGTACATTGTTTTCGGCTATTTGGACACTCGTATCACGTATCTCGAATCAAGTATCACGACTTATGATGATCGTGTGTCGTGATACGTGATACTTGTGTCGTTTTATTACTCCTGTGTTTCCTTTACCTTAATGTCCGTGCCCAGTCGTTGCAGGTAAGCAATCAGGGCCACAATTTCCGTCTCAGGCCGTACTTCCAGTCCTTCTTTGGCCAGGTCGGCGGTGATGGCTCGGGCTTGCTTCATCAGCTCCTCGTTTGCGTTGGCGATGTACTCGTCTTCGTAAGGAACACCCAGTTGCTTCAGCACTTCGAGTTTCTTCTGCGTGGTGGTCAGGTCCACATCCTGCTCAAACAGCCACGGGTAGGCCGGCATAATGGAGCCCGGTGACATGGAAGTCGGGTCGAGCATGTGGTGGTAGTGCCAGCTGTGCGGATACTTGCCACCCACTCTGTGCAGATCCGGACCGGTACGCTTGGAGCCCCACAGGAAGTTGTGGTCGTACACGAACTCGCCTGCTTTAGAGTACTCGCCGTAGCGTTCGGTCTCTGATCTGAATGGACGCACCATTTGCGTGTGGCAGTTCACGCAGCCCTCTTTGATGTAGAGGTCACGGCCTTGTAGCTCCAGTGAGGTATAAGGCTTCACGCTGGCGATGGTCGGCACGTTCGACTTGATCACGAAGGCCGGTATAAACTCTACCAGACCACCGATCAGGATCGCTACGGTCGCCCAGATCGCCATTTGCATTGGTCGTTTCTCGATCCAGCTGTGCCAGTGACCGGCGTTGTGGCTCACTTCTTTCACAATCGGAGGAGCTACTGCCGCCTCGTTTGCTTCCAGCGCACCAGACTTAGCCGTCTTGTACAGGTTATAGATCATCAGGAAAACACCGCTTAGGTATAGCACGCCGCCGATACCACGCAGGTAGTACATTGGTACGATCTGCAGCACAGTCTCCAGGAAGTTAGAGTACTGCAGGGTGCCTTCCGGCGTGAACTGTTTCCACATCAGGCCCTGGGTGAAACCTGCCCAATACATTGGGATGGCGTAGAACAGGATACCCAGTGTACCCAGCCAGAAGTGCGCGTTGGCCAGCTTCTTAGAGTGTAGTTGCGTTTTGTACAGGCGTGGGAATAACCAGTACAGCATCGCGAAGGTCAGGAAGCCGTTCCAGCCCAGCGCACCTACGTGCACGTGTGCTACGATCCAGTCAGTAAAGTGCGCGATGGCGTTTACGTTCTTCAGCGACAGCATCGGTCCTTCGAAAGTAGCCATACCGTAAGCGGTGATCGCCACAACCATAAACTTCAGTACCGGCTCTTCACGCACCTTGTCCCAGGCGCCACGCAGGGTAAGCAGACCGTTGATCATACCACCCCAGCTTGGAGCGATCAGCATCACCGAGAAAACTACGCCCAGTGACTGAGCCCAGTCAGGCAGTGAGGTATACAGCAAGTGGTGCGGACCAGCCCAGATGTAGATGAAGATCAGCGACCAAAAGTGGATGATGGAAAGTCTGTATGAGTATACCGGACGATTCGCCGCCTTTGGCAGGAAGTAGTACATCAGGCCCAGGAACGGCGTGGTCAGGAAGAACGCCACCGCGTTGTGGCCATACCACCACTGCACCAACGCATCCTGTACCCCGGCATAGCCAGAGTAGCTTTTCCAGAAGGTAACAGGCAGTTCGTAAGAGTTTACAATGTGCAGCACCGCTACCGTCAGGAACGTGGCAATATAGAACCAGATGGCTACGTACATGTGCTTTTCGCGACGCTTGGCAATGGTGCCGAACATGTTCCAACCGAATACCACCCATACCAGTGTAATGGCGATGTCGATTGGCCACTCCAACTCGGCATACTCTTTAGAAGTCGTGATACCCAACGGAAGTGTGATCAGAGCGGCTACAATGATCAGCTGCCAGCCCCAGAAGTTCAGTTTACTGAGTTTGTCGCTGTACATGCGCGACTTACAGAGGCGCTGCAGCGAGTAGTACACCCCCATAAAGATGGCGTTGCCCACGAAGGCAAAGATCACCGCATTGGTGTGAAGCGGCCTGATACGGCCAAAAGTCGTGTACTGGTTGCCCATGTTCACGTCGGGGTTTGCGAGCTGGAACGCGATCAGCGTACCGATGATCATACCGGCTACGCCCCAGAATACGGTGGCGATACCAAAGTCGCGAACAATCTTGTTGTCGTAGAAAAAGGATTCTATCCCCCCTGAATCCTGACCTACCCGTTTCGGGTTCGGTTCTAAGGTGGTTCCTACATTAGTTGACATGTGCGGTGTCCTCCATTGGTTAAGGTGTGTTGTGAAATACTGTTTATTTGCTTGATATTGATGTGCAAAATTGAGAAATCGGCCTCTCCGAAAAGATGACTAATGTCATTCTTCCAGGTGATTGTCATCAGTAATCAGTGTGGCTTACTGCTGTTTCTGGCCTGCCTTATCGGTTTTAGGCCCTCCGCCCACCTCGTTCTCGAAAAGCATGCGGACGGCTGGCGTATAGTCATCGTCGTACTGCCCGGACCGAACGGCCCACAGGAAAGCGCCCAGAAAGGCGGCTGCTACAAGTATACTGATGGCAATAAGAATGAATATGATATACATGGCGGATTTTGAGTTAGTGGTTGAGTGATTGAGTGAATTGGTGATGGAGTGAATGAGTGATTGAGTTCTGATTAAATGAATTCAATTTGTGTTAACAATTTAACAATCACTCATTCACTCCATCACTCATTCACAAATTATTACAGTCCCGCTTTTTTGGCGGCGTATTTTACGGAGAGTGTGGCAAAGGTCATCACGCTGAGCGTGCTGATCGGCATCAGGATGGCGGATACGATCGGCGTGAACAGTCCCATCACGGCCACCGTCAGTCCGACCACGTTGTAGACCAGCGACACCGCGAAGGTCAGCAGGATCAGCTTCATGGTCTTCCTGGAGAAGTTCAGGAAAGTGCTCAGTTTGTCGAACGACTCAGCATCCAGGATGGCGTCGCAGGACGGTGAGAAGTTGGTGACGCTGTTGCTCAGGGCTATACCGGCATCGCTCTGCTTCAGGGCGCCGGCGTCGTTCAGTCCGTCTCCCACCATCAGTACCTTGTGTTGGCCTTGCTCTTTCAGCTTCTGAATGTACTCCAGCTTCTGAACCGGCGACTGGTTGAAGTTCAACTCTGCCTCAGTGCCAAGCAGTTCCCGCAGTCGTGCCGACTCGTGGTCGTTGTCGCCGGAGAGCACCGCGATCTTCTTGTCTTTCAAGTCACCCAGTACTTTTTTCAGTCCGTCGCGGTACACGTTAAAGAAGGTATAGTAACCCAGCACCACCCCGTCTATGGAGACATACACGGAAGTCTTAAGCGTGTCTTTTTGCTTATCGACGGGAACACCCAGGTATGCCGCCGAGCCTACACGTACCAGCATGCCGTTCACTTCGCCTGCCAGCCCCTTGCCGGTGTATTCCTGAAAGCCCGTAACAGGAGCCGTACTGCCTTTCATGGTCTCGCTGATTCGTTGGCTGAGCGGGTGCGTAGAGTGACGCAGCACTGAAAGTATCGCTTGTGACTGATCCGTTGAAAGGGCTTTGCCTGTGTAAGTTACCTCCGCTTCGCTGGGCTCTGTGAGCGTACCGGTCTTGTCGAACACCACGGTATCAATCTTGGCCAGACGCTCTACTACGCCGGTATTTTTGAGGTAGAACTTGTTGCGCCCGAACACCCGCATGGTATGGCCGTGCACAAAAGGCGTTGCCAGTGACAGGGCGCAGGGACAGGCGATGATGAGCACAGAGGTGAAGGCCTTCATGGCGATGTCCATGTCGCGCGGCACCCAGTAGATGAGCGCTCCGGCGGCCACCAGCAGGGTGACGATGATAAACCACTTGCCAGCTATATTAGAATAGGTATGCAGGTACTGCGCTTCATTCTTAGAGAAGACGGTGTCGTTCCAAAGTTGCGTCAGGTAACCCTGCGACACCTCCTTCACAACTTCCATCTCAATACTCTCACCCACCTGGCGACCACCGGCATAAATCACTTCGCCTACCACCTTCTCCACCGGCTCCGACTCACCGGATACGAAACTGTAGTCGATCATGGCACGGCCGCGCAGCAGGATGGCGTCGGCAGGTATAAGTTCCTGGTTACGAATACGGATACGATCTCCTACCTGAAGGTTTCGTACAGCTGTGGAGCTTTCCTCGCCGTTCTCTTTCAGCACCGTGATCGACACCGGGAAATACGAGGTATAGTCACGGTCGAAGGACAGCGTGTCGTAGGTGCGCTGCTGGAAGTACTTGCCGATCAGCATGAAAAACACCAGGCCCGTGAACGAGTCGAGGTAGCCAGGTCCGCGGCCGGTGAAGATGTCGAAGAGGGAAACAAAAAAGAGCGCGAGCAGACCGGTAGAAATCGGCAGGTCGATGTTGACCATCCGCTGCTTGATGCCTTCCCAGGCCGATGTGAAGAAACCACGGGCACTGTAGAAGAACACAGGTATAGACAGCAGGATGCTCAGGTACCCGAAGAAAGAGCCAAAGTTATTTTGAAGCTCCTTGGTAAAGTCCAGGTAATCCGGGAAAGCCAGCAGCATGACGTTACCAAAAGCAAAACCGGCTATACCCAACTTGTAAATGATGGTGCGGCTTTTCTTGGTCGTTTTCTTTCCGTCTGTGTCGGCCAGTGTAATGGCGGGCTCATACCCGATGCGGGTGAGCAGTTCCACCACTTCACGCAACGAGGTCTTTTCGTGGAGGTACGTGAGGGCCACTTCCTTGCGCATGAAGTTCACCGTTGTTTCGGCTATTCCTGGGTTCAGCTTAAAGAGGTTCTCCAGCAGCCAGATACATGAGCTGCAGTGCATCTGCGGAATGTAGAAGGTAAGTTTGCAGATCTTATCACTGCGGAAATTGATCAGCTGGGCCTCTACGCCCGGATCGTCCAGATAAGCGAAACGCGCCTCTGAGACAGGCTTTTTGCCAGTCAGGCCCGGACTTTCCTCCAGGTTATAGTACGTACAGAGATTGTTTTCTTCGAGAAGTTCATAAACGGCTTTGCACCCGTCGCAGCAAAAGGCTTTTTCGTGCGCCACAATGGGTTCGTCACCGCAGGAATCCCCGCAGTGGTAGCAGTTCTGAATATTGGTTTGGAGTGCGGCTTCCATCACAATTATCCTTTATTAATGTCTGAGACAAAGGTAATTGGATGGTTAAGCCTAAAAGATGATGTATGTCATTTTCTGAACTGACATACCTCAGTGCATAGTCCGGCAGGATGCCCGACATTTGTAACATCAAGAATGACAAAAAAGGCAGATGCAGGAGAGCTGCAAGCCTTTCAAGATAATGTTTTGTGATTAAAGTTTAGTGTTTAGTATAAGGTGATTTTTAGCTTAGAGGAGAGACTGAGCTACAATAACGGCAGGCGTCATACGGCTGCCGTTTTTTATTGCCCCTACCCTATACCTTGCGCCAGCGCGCGTTTAGTCGTACATGTGGCTGATTTTGTACAGCCGCTCGTGATCCAGAATGGTAATGGAACTGCCCTTGGCGGTGATCAATCCCTCGTCCTTAAACTCGGAAAGCAGGCGGATGGTGGTTTCCTTGGCAGTACCGACAATAGAGGCCAGGTCTTCGCGGGAAATCGAAATGGTAAATTTATCTCCTTCTTCGCGCTCCTGGTAGGTTTTCTGGAGCAGCAGGAGCGCCTCGGCCAAGCGCTCGCGCACCGGCTTGTAGGCCATCTGCACCATGCGTTCTTCCGCTTCCCCCAGTGCGTTGGAGATGAGTTTCATCAGGCCACCCGCAAACTCCACGTTCTGACTGATCAGTTCCAGGAACTGGGATCGGGGTATAAAGCAGATCACGGCATCCTCGAGTGCTACGGCTGAGGCGGAATAATTGGTGTCGGCCATCAGGGCGCGGTAGCCGATCAGGTCGCCGGGTTTGGCCAGGCGCACAATCTGCTCTTTGCCGTCGCTGCCAAGCTTGGCAATTTTGATCTTGCCGGTGTTGATGCAATAAAGGCCTGATGGCTTGCCTCCCTCATGAAAGATCAGTTGCCCTTTCTTGTAGGTGAAACACGATTTTGTTTCAGAAAGGTGCGCCAGCTCAGATGCTCTGCAGCAGCTTAGCAGGGAGTGCGCTCGGCTAGAACAGTTCAGACAGTCGGGGTTGGTGAATTTCATAAGCTTTCAGGATATTGCAAAAGTATGCATTCCCTCTAATATCGTCAGCTTTCTAACATGGTTTTTTTGCAATTCGTTCTCGGGCTATACCTGTTAAGTGATTAAAAATCAAAAAGAAAGCCCCTGCAAACATGCAGGGGCTTTCTTGAATGATATCTAAAATCAGGGTTTATTCCTTGATAATCAGCTTTCCTTTCATCAAAGGTGTTTCGCTCGGGTAGGTGTTCACGAACTCGAATACGGCGCTTGTGTCAGGTGCCGTAAACTCCAGTGTTACAGACTGGCCGGGCAAAGCAAGGGGCGACGCAGCGAGTAGCAGGGTGCTATCAGGCAGGTAGTTGCCAGATGCACCCGCCTTTCCTCCCATATGGGCGGCCTGCGCCGAATAGCCCTCTTTTGTAAACACGATGTTGTAGATCATCTTCGGGTCCTTCCCTTCGTTTGTGAAGGTCAGCTTTATGAGCGTGCCGGCCTTCACCTCGATGGTATCCTGGTCAAATGTCATACTTTCCAGTTCCTCACCACCGGTGGCACGAATACTTATTTCCGCCACATGTTGAAGCGTGGTATCCGGCTCCGCTTCCTGTGGGGTCATGGGCTCGTCTGTTATTTTTCCCGGCCTTTCACCCGTATCCTGCTCCCCACCACATGAGGCGAATAACAGGAGTCCGGAAAGCAGGCCTACTATACCTATCTGTTTCATAGCGCAAGTGATATACTTCCATCCTTATACCTTTGGATTAGCTGAAAAGCTCCTGCTCCAACCGCTTATCGTGGCCGTAGATATCATCGCGGAAGTGTACGTTTCCATCTTCGTCTACCCAACTGGTGAAGTATACCAGGTATACCTGAATTTTTTTCGGTAACGTGATCCACTCCTCTTCGCCTCCATTGATGGTTTCCTGTATGCGGCTTTCATTCCACTCAGGCATGTCTTTCAGCACGTATTTCGCCAGGTCCATGGGACGTTCCAGTCTGACACAGCCATGGCTGAAACCGCGCTGGGTCTGGCTGAACAATGACCCTGATGGTGTGTCGTGCAGGTATACGGCGTGCTCGTTCGGAAACAGGAATTTCATGGTGCCGAGCGAGTTTTTAGGGCCCGGACGCTGGCGTACCATATAGGGGAAGTTTTTTTCGGTGACAGACGACCAGTCGATGGACGACGGGTCTATCTGCTTCGGGTTGCGCTCTTTGGTCACCACTTCCATGTTCTGTCTTTCCAGGTAACCGGGTTCGCGCAGTATACCTGGCGCAATCTCTTTCTCCACAATGCTATTAGGCACATTCCAGTAAGGGGCCAACACCACATATTCCATTCTGTCACTAAAAATGGGAGTCGAGTGCATGGTTTTGCCCACGATCACGTTCATCTCCATGGTCTTTTTGTAGTCGCGCTCTGCCTCGGGGCTGTTGCTTGGGTCTTCATACACATAGAGCTTATACTCGGGTATGTTCACCCAGATGTACTTCTGGTCCAGACTCTTGGGTACCAGGCGCTTGGGTATCCAGCGCCAGCGCTCCATGTTCATCATGATCTGCTGGATGCGGTCCTCCACCGGAACATTCATCGTGCGCAGCGTGTTGCCGCCCACTTTGCCATCCGGCACAATGCCGTGCAGCTCCTGGAAAGCTTTTACCTGCGCTTCCAGTTTGTCGTCAAACTTGCGCATGGCCGGGTCGTTGGCGTTGATCTGTTTGCCTGGGTTCAGGCGCTGGCGCAGCGAAACGACCGCAGCGGCAGTATCCCCTTTCACCAGCATCTTTTTGTTGCCCAACTCTACTTTGGCCCAGCCTCCTTTCTCTTCCAGTTCGCGGTACTTCTGCAGGGCATCGCGCAGGTCGGTATAGCCTTTGTGCAGTGCTTCAAACTCATAGTACGGGTAGGTGCTCTCTCGCTCCCTTAAAATGGTCTGCAGCGCTTTGTGCAGCTTTATTTTGTTGTTGCGTACGCCCCACTGCACCTGTTTTACATTGCGAGGGTCGATGCGGCCCTTGTAAAAGTCAGAGGCATAGTTAAAGTAAGTGGCGGTCAGGGCAATATCGATCTGCTGCTGCAATTCCAAACGGGCGGAGTCCTTCCGGCCCAATTCGTTGTACTGGCTGATCATCTCGTCGATGGCGACCACTTTATACTCTTTGGGGTCCAGGCCTTCCTGTGCGGCATTGTTGAGGGTGGTCAGCAGTTTCTCTGACTCCGGTACCAGGTCGGAGCCCTTGAACCAGCCCAGACGATACTCGCGGTCGCCGTAAAACTGGTAGATCAGGTCCTCGTGTTCTTTAAATTGCTTGTGCTGCCCAATGTAGTCTTTGATGTAGAGGCTGTCGGTTTCGGTGGCGGCCACGGTGTTGAGGCCGAGCATTTCTTTTACGCCGCCTTCTTCTTTTTTATCGCCGCTTTTATTGCAGGAGGCCAGGGTGAACAGGCAAAAGACGACCAGGCCGATTGGTTTAAATTTCTGTAGGATGAAAGGGTTCATGGTTGTTGGTTTAATGGCTTAGGCGAGAGGCGGGTTAGACGCGAATAATAAATATGCGCTTAAAATTGTGCTATTTCTCTGCTTTGGTGCCTTTTCACTTCGATTTTGCTTTGTTTACTTTAAACAGGTATAAAATGTTCTATATATGCCAGCAAAGCATACCTGCTGCATTGGTACGAAACTTGAGCTGGAGTGGCTTCGCACCTGTAACTAATACAAATACCTCTATAACATAGTACGCACCCCATGCGCGTGCCGATGCATTTAGACGACGGTACTTTACAGTTCATGGCAAAAAATGTATCTTTCCACCCCATAACCAAAGTATACAATGACTCCATACCGTAAATTTTTACTCGGACTGGGTTTGGCCGGTAGTCTGCAGTTAGGCGCCTGCTCTACCCAAACCACTACTAACGATGAAACTATGACAGCAGAACAGCTAGGCATGGCACAGGCACCTGCCGACGTACACAGCTTCGCCAGGCCTGCCGAGGCCGTGGCCCGCCACCTGGACCTGGACATTGCCGTGAACTTTGATGAAAAGGTGATCTCCGGAAAAGCCTCTTACCAGATCGAGAACGTGGCGAAAGGCAACGAAATTATTTTCGATACACGCGGCCTGGAAATTGAGCAGGTATACCTGGGCAAAGAGCAGACCCCTACCACGTTCAGACTAGGCGATGAAAAAGAATTTCTGGGTCGGCCGCTGATTATTGCGATACAGCCTGAAACGGATTACGTGACCATCCAGTACCGTACCACCGCTAACGCGGATGCGCTGCAGTGGCTCAATCCGCAGCAGACGGCCGGTAAGAAGTACCCCTTCCTGTTCACGCAGTCGCAGGCGATCCTGGCCCGCACCTGGATTCCGATACAGGACAGCCCAGGTATACGCATTACCTACAGCGCCAAAGTACAGGTGCCAAATGAGCTGATGGCGGTGATGAGCGCCGAAAACCCACAGCAGAAAAACAACACGGGTAGCTATACTTTCGAAATGCGCCAGGCTATACCTTCTTACCTGATGGCCCTCTCGGTGGGTGATATGGTGTTCAAGCCGATCGGGCAGCAGACGGGTATTTATGCCGAGCCTGCTACGATTGATGCCGCCGTTTACGAGTTTGCCGAAATGGACAAGATGCTGGTGGCTGCCGAAAAACTATATGGCAAGTACCGCTGGGACCGTTACGATTTGCTGGTGCTCCCTCCTTCCTTCCCCTTCGGAGGTATGGAAAACCCACGCCTCACTTTTGTAACGCCTACTGTGCTGGCCAAAGACCGCTCCCTCACGAGCCTGATCGCGCATGAGCTGGCGCACAGCTGGAGCGGCAACCTGGTGACCAACGGCACCTGGGACGACTTCTGGTTGAACGAAGGCTTTACCGTATACTTCGAGCGCCGCATCATGGAGGAGATCTACGGGAAGGACTATGCCGACATGCTGAATGTGCTGGGCTACCAGGATCTGCAAAATACCCTGGAAGAACTGGGCCCGAACAGTGATGATACCCGCCTCAAGCTGGATCTGGAAGGCCGCGATCCGGACGAAGGTCTGACGGATATTGCTTACGAGAAGGGAAACTTTTTCTTACAGAACATGGAGCGTGTTGTGGGCCGTGAGCGCTTCGACCAGTTCTTGAACAAATACTTCCAAACATTCGCTTTCCAGAGTACGAACACCGACCTCTTCCTGGATTTCCTGCGCAAAGAACTGATACAGGGCGATGCGAAAGTAGCCGAGCAGATCAACATCGAAGGCTGGGTGTATACGCCTGGGCTTCCGGAAGATCATTTGAAGCCGATCTCCAAGCGATTCGCACAGGTAGAGGAATCATTCAAGGCCTGGCAGGGTGGTAAACCGGCCAGTCAGCTGCAGACCAAAGACTGGTCGAGCCACGAATGGCTGCACTTCATCCGCATGCTGCCTGAGCAGATGAGCCAGCAGCAGATAACTGACCTGGACAAAGCCTTTGGCTTCACCAATTCGGGTAACTCCGAGGTACTGGCAGCCTGGTTCATCCACACCATCCGCAACAACTACACGGCAGCTGACAAGGCACTCGACAACTTCCTGACCAATGTAGGACGACGCAAATTCCTGGTACCGATCTACAAAGCACTTGCTGCAACGCCCGAAGGCAAGAAAAAGGCACAGGAAATCTACATCAGAGCCAAGCCGAATTACCATGCCGTATCCACCAACACACTGGATGCCATGCTGAAATAGGTATAGCCGACAAAGAAAAAAGCCCTGCAGTAATGCAGGGCTTTTTTAATGAGAATAGTGTACCGTCCTGAAATGAGTTGACACAAAAGTTGACTTATATGCAAGAGACGAGCAAGA